>NZ_ATWJ01000009.1:2867-443267 GCF_000421185.1 Ornithinimicrobium pekingense DSM 21552 | reverse complement strand
ACGGCCGCCTCCCGCGCCTCGGCGACCATGCCCGCGGTCAACGCCTCGAACGCGTCCTGGACCAGCACCTCGTGCGCCAGACTCTCCGGATCCAACGGGTCACCCCACCCCGGATGCTCGGCCCACACCACCCGCCCCGGTCCTGCGGTCGCCACCGGTGCTGCGGTCGCCACCGCCTCGGTTCGTGTCGAGGCCGCGGGCTCGCGGTGACCGTGCCGACGCCACGGCGGCACATCGGGCTCGCACTGGGACGTCCCAGCCACCCTCACCCACTCCCGCGCCGGCCACATACCCACACCCAACCACCCACCACCGACAGACCCGCTGACCTGCGGAAATGCCCTGGCCGGCGATCGTGACCAAAGCGACACCCGCAGACACGCAACATTCGGCCGTCCTACGACGACTTCCTCAGTGAAGGGTCACGACCGCGAGCAGGGGCGGTCGCGCAGGAAGGGGTAGGACGATGGGTGGACAGTCAGGACCGCGGCTGCACCGGCGCACGGTGCTCCAGGGAGGGCTCGGGGCCGCCGCAGGCCTCGCGCTCGTGCCGTTCGCGAGCGGCACGTCATACGCGGCGGTGCGCGAGCTCTATCGCGGGTGCATGGGCGAGGACGTGCGGGCGTTGCAGAAGACGCTCGCCAGCAAGGGCTACTGGTGCGGCACCGCCGACGGCGACTTCGGCGAGCTGACCCAGCAGGCGGTGTGGGCGGTGCAGAAGCAGAACGGGCTCGTGCGTGACGCGATCGTCGGACCGCTGACGCGTCGGGCGCTGGCCAACGGTTCGCTCCCGCGACCGGTCGGCGGGTCGGGCACGCGTGTCGAGGTGCACCTGCGCAAGCAGCTGCTGCTCGTGGTCAAGGACGGCCGCACGACGATGGCGCTCAACACCAGCACCGGCAACGGGGAGTACTACTGGCTCAACGGCCGCCGCTACCGCGCGACGACGCCGACGGGCTCGTGGAAGGTCTACTCCGCCTACTCCAAGGGCTGGCAGTACGGCGACCTGGGCAAGATGTGGAAGCCGATGTACTACAACAGCGGCTGGGCGGTGCACGGCTCGACGTCGATCCCGCCGTGGCCGGCGTCGCACGGCTGCAGCCGGCTGTCGGTGCGGGCGATGAACATGCTCTGGAGCACGGGCACGATGTATGTCGGCTCGCGCGTGACCATCGCGACCGGCGCCTGAGCGGGGGTTCAGCCGTCGTAGAGGCGGTTGCGCGACTGGAGGACCTGGAGCGGCGCCGACGGCCCGTCGATGACGGCCGTGCTCGGGATGGTCGACCAGGAGCCGCCGTCGACGCTGACCTCGCCGCCGTACTCCACGGAGATGTAGGGGGAGACCTCGGCGGCGGTCGTGTACTCGTGGGTGATGTCGCCGTCGGGGTAGCCGCCGCCCAGGCTGGTGGTCGGGCCGATGCTCGTGCCGTCGCCGGTGACGTAGGTGGCGCCGACCAGCGTCGGGCGGATGCGCACCTCGTGGCCGGCGAGCGTCGTCGTGTCGACCTCGGCCGGCGCGAAGCCGGCGTCCGGCCACGCGAGCTCGAAGTAGACCGGGAGGTTGACCAGGGTCGCGCCGTCGGGCGGCTCGATGACCGCCTGGGGGAGCGCGAAGTCGGTGCGGTGGAACTGCTCGACGATCATCGCCTCGGTCAGCTCCTCGGCCGGCTCGCCCGAGCGCGGCGGGACCGAGTCGGTCCAGCAGGTCGGCGCCACCGGCGCCCAGTCCTCGAGCGGACCCGAGTCGTCCGCGGCCCGGCGGTAGATGATCGAGCGCGGGCCGAAGGACTCGGGGACGTTCTCCTCGCAGTAGGTCACAGCGAAGCCACAGATCTCCAGCCGCGGGCGCTCGGGGGAGTTCGGAGGTATGCAGTCGATGACGGCGACGTAGTCGTACCACTGGGTGGGGCTGTCGGGGGTGGAGCCGGTGGGGTACGAGGCCGCGAGAGCTTGCGTTTGTTGCTTGGTGAGCCCCACTGCGACCCCATCGCCGTCGATCTCGCATTGAGCACCTCGGCAGGGCGGATCCGTGGGGCTTAGTGGCATGCCTATAGACGCCAATAGCAGAGCTGCAGTCGGAACAATCATGGCTCTTCGACTTGGATCCCTCGCACCAGCCATGGATCCGCAGGTTCCAATTCGAAGACCAGAACGTACTGGCCAGAATCGGTCGTATCGGTTACTTCTCCGGCGTTGTTGAGCACGTCAACCGCGTGCTGTTCGACGGGGACCCGGATAACAGCCTGTTCGTCACTGTGCACGACACTCGTTACCGCGTTAGGCGTCCACAACTCTCCAGTGAGTGTCTCGTCGTGCTGCTCGCTGTACAACACCGTTGCCTCGTGGTTCTCGCAGGAGTCACAACCGTCCGCAGCAAGCGGCTCGAGAAGTCCGCTTTGCGGATCCATGCCGGTGTAATTGACGAGATCGATGTAGTGGAGTGCGAAGGCCTCGGCGCCCGCCTCGGTCTGCTCGCGCGCCTCCTCAGGCATCTCCGGCGCAGCCGTCTCCTCGGGCGCCTCGGTCGTCGGCGCCGCCTCGGTCGTCTCCTCGACGACGTCCGGCTCGGCCGTCGCGGTCGTCAGCGCGTCCTCGCTTGTGGGTGGGGGACTGGGCTCGGGCGTGCCGCCGCACCCAGCCAGGACGGCCAGACAGACGGCAGCGGTGATGACGGATCGAGTCACGTGATTACCCCTCCAGGTCTCGCCCGCACGGGTCGCGGGCCTCCGGCGTCCTTGCAGTCTGCCTGCTCCACCGTCAAGAAACCGTTGTCCACAGGTAAAGACTTCGTAAGGACTCCCGCCGGGGCCTTGAGGTCGCCCCGCCGTCCACCTAGGGTCGCCGTCAGACATCAAACGTCTGATGTCTTATGTGGAGAGGACACCATGACCCACCCGTCAACGACGACCCGCCGATCCCTGCGCCTCGCGGCCGCCGTCGGAGCGCTTACGCTCCTCGTGCCGGTCGGGGCCCACGCCGCCCACCTCGAGCCGCAGCCCGACTACGACGCCGCCCCCTTCTGGGCGCAGCAGCCCAGCTACACCGAGCAGGACCTCGCGGTCCCCGGCGTCGGTGGCTTCCCGAACTACCGCATCCCCGCCCTCACCGTGACCAACGAGGGCACGCTGCTCGCCAGCTACGACGGCCGCCCCACTGCGTGGGACGCGCCCGGGCCCAACTCCATACTCCAGCGCGTCTCCCACGACGGCGGCACCACCTGGGAGGAGCAGACCGTCGTCCATCAGGGCCAGGAGGAGGCCCCGGTCCACGGCTACTCCGACCCCAGCTACATCGTCGACCGCGAGACCGGCCACATCTTCAACTTCCACGTCTACTCGATGAACCAGGGCTTCGGCGGCTCCCAGCCCGGTGTCGACCCCGACGACCGCAACGTCCTGCACGCCGAGGTCAGCGTCTCCACCGACGACGGTCAGACGTGGGAGCACCGCACGATCACCGCGGACATCACCCCCGACCTGTCCGTCCGCTCGCGCTTCGCCGCCTCGGGCCAGGGCATCCAGCTGAAGTACGGCCCGCACGCCGGTCGCCTCATCCAGCAGTACACGATCATCAACGGCTCCGGCACCTTCCAGGCCGTCTCCGTCTACTCCGACGACCACGGGCAGACGTGGCAGGCCGGCGAGCCGGTCGGCGTCGGCATGGACGAGAACAAGACCGTCGAGCTCTCCGACGGCCGCGTCATGCTCAACTCCCGCGACTCCCACCGCTCCGGCTACCACAAGGTCGCGATCAGCGAGGACGGCGGCGTCACCTACGGCGAGGTCACGATCGACACCGAGCTGCCCGACCCGACCAACAACGCCTCGATCGTGCGCGCGTTCCCCAACGCCGAGCAGGGCAGCGACCGCGCCAAGGTGCTGCTCTTCTCCAACGCCAACAGCCAGAGCAGCCGCACCAACGGCGTCGTGCGCGCCAGCTGCGACGACGGCGACACCTGGCCGATCGCCAAGGAGTTCACCGACGGGCAGATGGCCTACTCCACGCTCGCCACCCTCCCCGACGGCAACGTCGGCCTCCTCTACGAGCCCGGCCACGACAGCATTAGGTATGCAGAGTTCAACCTCGCGTGGCTCGAGGGCCTCTGCGCGCCGCTCACCCCGGCGGAGGAGCTGACGGTCGAGCGCGGCAGCTCGGCCTCCACCACCGTCTCGACGGCCAACCAGCTCGGCCCGGTCATCCGTGACGGTGAGCTGACGGTCGACGCGCCCGAGGGCTGGTCCGTGACCGTCGGCGAGGTCCCCTCGCGCCTCACCCCTGGCCGCACCGCGGAGGTGAGCGTCGACGTCGACGTGCCGGCCAGCGCGACCGGTGGCACCTACCGCATACCGATGACCCTCACCGGCGCCGACGGCCGCAGCTCCCAGGGCACCCTCGTCGTGGTCGTGCCCAAGACCGAGGACGAGGTCGACGGGCGGATCAGCGTCACCGGTGGCACGGTCATCAACCCCAAGACCGAGCCGTATGCCGTGGGCGACCGGCTGACCTTCCACTACCGAGTCACCAACCTCACCGACGCGGTGACCACGGTGGTGCCGTCGGGCAACCTGCGCGACCTTGACCCGGCCGTCGACTCGCGCAACTGCCGCTGGCGCAACCTGCCCGGCAACGACGCCTACAACTGCAACTTCGCTTACCACGTCGTGACGCAGGAGGACCTGGACAGCGGTTCGTTCACCCCGGTGACGACCTGGACCTCCACCTCCGGTGACGACGTCACGGTCGTCGAGCACGAGGGGCCGGCGGTCGAGCTGCCCTGACCCACCGCCACGAGGTATGCCGAGGGGCACGTCCGCCACGGACGTGCCCCTCGGCGGGTTCCCCACACGGGAGAACGCGCAGGCGCTAATATCACGGACCGGTCGCATCGGCGACCCCAACGTCGGGAGCCTGTGGACGAAGGTCCATGATGTGCACGTCATCCACATGCGAGGAAGCAGGGAACCGTGCCATCAGTCGGGACAGTCGTCGTCAGCGTGCTCACCGCCGGAGCCGTGGTCGTCGGGGGAGGGGCGGTCGTCGCGGCCGTGGCCGGGTCACCTGGCCCGGACCGAGCACGGGTCGTCAAGGTGGTCGACGGGGACACCATCGACGTCAGCTACGACGGGACCGAGCATCGCGTGCGGCTGCTCAACATCGACACCCCCGAGACCAAGCACCCCGGCAAGGCGGTGGAGTGCCTGGGGCCGGAGGCGACGGCATACCTCGAGCAGCAGCTGGAGCCGGGCGACGTCGTGCGCCTGGAGTTCGACCAGGAGCTGCACGACCGCTTCGGGCGCGAGCTTGCAGGCGTCTTCGAGGACGACCTCTTCATCAACGCCGAGATCGCCCGGCGCGGGCTCGGCATCCCGGTCTACTTCGAGCCCAACAAGCGGTTCCTCGCCGAGGTCCAGGCCGCCTACGAGGAGGGCAAGGGCGCCCAGGCCGGCATGTTCAGCCCGGACGTCACGTGCACCTTTGCCTCACGGGTGCAGGAGTATGAGGACTCCGTCATCAGCGTCGAGGCGGCGCTCGGCAGCGACGTGCCGGAGGAGGTGCGGTCGGCAGCCGACGACGCCGTCGCTGCCGGTGTGGTGCTCCTGGCGCTGCTGGACGGGGTTCGGCCTGACTCCCTCGACGCGGCGGGGCTGACCGCCGCCGAGCTCGCGACGCTGCGGGCGAGGGTCGCCGACCTGCACGAGCGCGCCGGCGCCGCCTCGAAGAATGCCGGTGCTGAGATCGAGCGCCTCGAGGCGGAGGCGCAGGCGAAGAAGAAGGCTGAGGCGGAGGCCAAGAAGAAGGCCGAGGAGGAGGCCAAGCGCAAGGCTGAGGAAGAAGCCAGGCAGAAGGCCGAGGAGGAGGCCGCCCGCAAGGCCGCGGAGGAGGCGCAGCGCCAGGCGGAGGAGGCGGCCCGCCTGCAGGCCGAGGAGGCGGCGCGTCAGGCCGAGGCCGAGCGGGTCGCGGCGGAGGAGCAGGCTCGACGCCAGAGCCAGATCCAGCCTCTGGTGCCCCAGCCTGCCCCCGCACCTGCACCGGCTCCCGCACCCGCTCCGGCACCGGCCCCGCCCGCGAACGTGTGGTTCCAGAACTGCACCGCAGCCCGGGCCGCCGGCGCCGCGCCGGTCTACGTGGGCCAGCCCGGCTACGGGCGCCACCTGGACCGCGACGGGGACGGCGTCGGCTGCGAGTGACCCACTGACCCGACACGCCGAGAGGGGCCGACACGCCAGTGTTTCGGCCCCTCTCGCGCGTCCGATCCCAGTCGTGGCGCGGGATCGCGTGACGTGGGCAGATTCGTGTGGCTCAGGGTGTTGCATCTAGTAGACCCCTGCGCCTACGATTCCCACATCTAGTAGTTACAGCACTGTGGTTCGTCCACATGTTGTGCACATGCGGAGGGCGTGTACCCACACGTTCTCCACAGGTAATCCCCAGCTTTTCACACAGGACGCCGCTCGCCAGGGGGGTGTTCGCGTCGCGCTGCTCAAGGAGGCGAGTATGCACTGTCCGTTCTGCCGGCACACCGACTCCCGAGTGGTCGACAGCCGCGTCCAGGAGGAGGGCACCGTCATCCGGCGGCGCCGTCAGTGCCCGGAGTGCGGTCGGCGGTTCGGCACGGTCGAGACCGCCACGCTCTCGGTCATCAAGCGCTCCGGCGCGACCGAGCCGTTCAGCCGCGACAAGGTGATCAGCGGCGCCCGCAAGGCCTGCCAAGGACGGCCGGTCAGCGACGCGCAGCTGCAGATCCTTGCCCAGCAGGTGGAGGAGTCGATCCGCTCGCTGGGACAGGCAGAGGTCGACGCGCACGAGGTCGGCCTGGCGATCCTGGAGCCCCTGCGCTGCCTGGACGAGGTCGCCTACCTGCGCTTCGCGTCCGTCTACCAGGCCTTCGACTCCCTCGAGGACTTCGAGGCGGCCATCGCGCTCCTGCGGGCGGAGCAGGACGCGCAACAACCAGCCCCGGAGGGTATGGCGTAACGCCACCCTCCCGGGCCCGCACCACGGGCACGGGGTCTGTCAGACCCCGGTGCTGCACTGCATACAAGAGACATGAAGAACGACGAACCCGCACGACCCAACACCACGAGGAGTGAGCTCATGACGGAGACGACCGGGGCCAAGCCGCGGACCCGACGCGGCGGCAAGGGCCTGAAGATCGAGCGGATCTTCACCACCCCAGGCGTCCACCCCTACGACCAGGTCACCTGGGAGAAGCGGGACATCGTCCAGACCAACTGGAAGTCCGGCGAGACGATCTTCGAGCAGCGTGGTGTGGAGTTCCCCGACTTCTGGTCGGCCAACGCCTCCACGATCGTCACGACGAAGTACTTCCGCGGCGCCGTCGGCAGCCCCGAGCGCGAGAGCGGCCTCAAGCAGCTCGTCGACCGCGTGGTGCTCACCTACACGAAGGCCGGCAAGGAGCACGGCTACTTCGCCACCGAGGAGGACGCCGAGGTCTTCGAGCACGAGCTGACCTACGCGCTGGTGCACCAGATCTTCTCGTTCAACTCCCCGGTGTGGTTCAACGTCGGCACCAAGAGCCCGCAGCAGGTCTCCGCGTGCTTCATCCTGGCCGTCGACGACTCGATGGACTCGATCCTCAACTGGTACCGCGAGGAGGGCAAGATCTTCCAGGGCGGCTCGGGCGCCGGCCTCAACCTCTCGCGCATCCGCTCCTCCAAGGAGCTGCTGTCCTCCGGCGGCACCGCCTCCGGCCCGGTCTCCTTCATGCGTGGCGCCGACGCCTCCGCGGGCACCATCAAGTCCGGCGGCGCGACCCGCCGCGCGGCCAAGATGGTCGTCCTGGACGTCGACCACCCCGACATCGAGGAGTTCATCGAGACCAAGGCGCGCGAGGAGGACAAGATCCGCGCGCTGCGCGACGCCGGCTTCGACATGGACCTGGGCGGCAAGGACATCGTGTCCGTGCAGTACCAGAACGCCAACAACTCCGTGCGCGTCTCCGACGAGTTCATGCGCGCCGTGGAGGAGGGCAAGGAGTTCGGCCTGACCTCCCGCCTGGACGGCTCGGTCATCGAGAACATCGACGCCCGTGAGCTCTTCACCAAGATGGCCCAGGCCGCGTGGGAGTGCGCCGACCCCGGCATCCAGTACGACGGCACGATCAACGACTGGCACACCAACCCCGAGACCGGCCGCATCACCGCGTCCAACCCGTGCTCGGAGTACATGTCGCTCGACAACAGCTCGTGCAACCTGGCCTCGATCAACCTGCTCAAGTTCCTGCGCGAGGACGACACCTTCGACGTGGAGACCTTCGAGAAGGTCACCGAGCTGATCTTCACCGCGATGGACATCTCGATCTGCTTCGCCGACTTCCCGACCGAGGCGATCGGCCAGACCACCCGTGACTACCGCCAGCTGGGCATCGGCTACGCCAACCTCGGCGCGCTGCTCATGGCGACCGGCCACGGCTACGACTCCGAGGGCGGCCGCGCCGTCGCCGGCGCCATCACTTCGCTGATGACCGGCGCCGCCTACAAGCGCTCCGCCGAGCTCGCCGAGGTCGTCGGCCCCTACAACGGCTACGCCCGCAACGCCGACGCCCACAAGCGCGTCATGCGCAAGCACCAGGCGGCCAACGACGAGCTGCGCACCCTGGGTGCGATGGACTCCGGCATCCACAAGGCCGCGACCAAGGCCTGGGACGACGTCGTCAAGCTGGGGGAGAAGCACGGCTTCCGCAACGCCCAGGCCTCGCTGCTGGCCCCCACGGGGACCATCGGCTTCATGATGGACTGCGACACCACCGGCATCGAGCCCGACTTCTCCCTGGTGAAGTTCAAGAAGCTCGTCGGCGGCGGCTCCATGCAGATCGTCAACCAGACGATCCCGCGGGCGCTCAAGCGCATGGGCTACACCGAGGAGACCATCGAGGCGATCGTCGAGTACATCGCCGAGAACGGTCACGTCATCGACGCCCCCGGCCTGCGCACCGAGCACTACGAGGTCTTCGACTGCGCCATGGGCGTCCGGGCGATCAGTCCGATGGGCCACGTGCGGATGATGGCCGCGGTCCAGCCGTTCCTGTCCGGCGCGATCTCCAAGACGGTCAACCTGCCCGAGTCGGCGACCGTCGAGGAGATCGAGGAGGTCCACTTCCAGGGCTGGAAACTCGGCCTGAAGGCGCTCGCGGTCTACCGCGACAACTGCAAGGTCGGTCAGCCGCTGTCCGACGGCAAGGCCAACAAGGACGACAAGGCCAACAAGGACGACAAGAAGGCCGAGAACGAGGCCGAGCCCGCGGTCGAGAAGGTCATCGAGTACCGCCCCGTCCGCAAGCGCCTGCCCAAGCGCCGCACCAGCCAGACTACGAGCTTCGCGGTCGGTGGCGCAGAGGGCTACCTCACGGCCGGCACCTACGACTCCGGCGACCTGGGGGAGATCTTCCTCAAGTTCGGCAAGCAGGGCTCGACCCTGGCCGGTGTCATGGACGCCTTCTCCATCGCCGTCTCGATCGGCCTGCAGTATGGCGTGCCGCTGGAGACCTTCGTGGAGAAGTTCACCAACCTGCGGTTCGAGCCGGCCGGTCTGACCGACGACCCGGACGTGCGCATGGCGCAGTCGATCATGGACTACGTCTTCCGCCGCCTGGCGCTGGACTACCTGGACTTCGAGTCCCGGTCGTTCATGGGCATCCACAGCGCCGACGAGCGGGCCCGCCAGCTCGAGACCGGCTCCTACGCCCCGGTGTCCTCCTCCGACGGGTCCGACGAGGACTACGAGGACGAGCTGGAGACCCTGAGCCAGAGCGCGGCCGTCAAGCCCGAGCCGAAGGCCAAGAAGGTCGAGGACAAGTCCGGTGCTGGCGCCGCTGACGCCCGTCCGGTCGACGCCCCGGTCCACTCCTCGGCCGAGCTCATGGAGCAGTTCGCCGGCAAGGTGAACGACGCTCCGATCTGCATGACCTGCGGTACGAAGATGCGTCCCGCCGGCTCGTGCTACGTGTGCGAGGGCTGCGGGAGCACCAGCGGCTGCAGCTGACGAACGAACCCAAGGCGGGCTCGGCACTCTGGTGCCGGGCCCGCCTTGTCGTGATCGCCGGCACAACACTCCGGCGCCGACTCGCCCTTACGAGGGGATTGGGTTTTCGGCCAACGCTGGCAAGCTGTGCCAGGTGCAGACGGGGATATATGAGTCGCTGGTGACCTCAGGACTGGTTGAGGAGCTGGGGGTGCTCGGCGACGTCGACAAGCTTTTGGGAAACATTGATGACGCTGACTTGCCAGAGGTCCTATCCCGGCACGTTCGAGAAGTAGTACTTCAGCGACTGAGCGCGGCGAAGGACCCTGACCAGCGTTTGCAGATCGCGAACTCGGTCCTGACTCAGCTCAGCTCAACACGTGAGGCGGTCGAGAAACCGGCTCGCCAACTTCTAGCGCTGACGGCCCAAAGCTCAGTATCGAATCCTTCCCAGTCGATCTCACGCCCGGCCACGCCGTTGAGCGATGCTGCTCTCCTGACAAACGCTCGCGGAGAGCCGAACCTCGGTACAGAGATCAAGGCAGAGATCGACTCTGCCGACCGAGTTGACCTGCTGATCGCCTTCGTGAAGTGGCACGGACTCAGGTTGCTCGCGCCCCATCTCCGGAAGTTGCGCGACCGTGGCATTCCGCTGCGCGTCATCACCACGACCTACATGGGCGCCACCGAACGGTCCGCGCTCGACCGACTGGTACGTGAGTTCGGCGCGGATGTGCGTATCCAGTACGACTCTCAGCGTACGCGTCTCCATGCCAAGGCATGGCTGTTCGAACGGCGCACTGGTTTCGACACGGCGTACGTAGGTTCTTCGAACCTCTCGCGCGCGGCTCTCCTCGACGGCGTCGAGTGGAACGTGAGGCTGTCACGCGTCGCCACGCCGGCGCTGTTAGATAAGTTTCAGGCCACCTTCGAGACGTACTGGAACGACCGTACCTACGAGCTCTACGACCCAGAGCGTGACAGGGACCGCCTGGATGATGCCCTAGCCGAAGCGTCTGGACGGAAGCAGCACTCCGGGGTGACCATCACACTCTCGGGCCTACAGGTTCGGCCTTTTGCCTACCAGCAAGAGATGTTGGAGGCCCTGGACGCCGAGCGGACACTGCACGACCGCCACCAGAATCTCGTGGTGGCGGCCACGGGGACGGGCAAGACCGTTGTCGCGGCCATGGACTACCAGCGCCTGGCGCAGAGGTCGGACAAGCAACCCTCCCTACTCTTCGTCGCCCACCGACGCGAGATCCTGCAGCAGTCGTTGCGGACCTACAGGGAGGTCATGGCCGACGGCAACTTCGGCGAGCTCTATGTCGGAGGCTCACGGCCCGAGCGCTGGCGGCACGTCTTTGCGAGCGTTCAGTCATTGACCTCGTATGGGGTCGAGAACATCCCGCCAGATGCCTATGACGTCGTCGTCGTCGACGAGTTCCACCATGCGCAGGCCGCCACGTACCGGCGCCTCATCAAGCACCTGGCTCCGCGCGAACTCCTGGGGCTGACAGCGACACCCGAACGGGCAGATGGCCTCGATGTTCGCGAGTTCTTCGGTGGACGCACGGCTGTCGAGTTGCGGCTCTGGGATGCCTTGGGCGCCGATCTGCTGTGTCCCTTTCACTACTTTGCGGTCGCTGACAACACCGACCTGCGCAGCATCGCGTGGAGGAGAGGCAGGTACGACGAGACTGAGCTCGAGAACCTGTACACCGGGAACGACGCACGGGCAGCCCTTGTGCTGTCGCAGCTGCGCGACAAGGTGCTGGACCCCGGCAGCATGCGGGCGTTGGGATTCTGCGTAGGCGTCGACCATGCCAGATTCATGGCCTCGGCCTTCACCCGGGCCGGCATCCCAGCGCAGGCGGTGAGCGGAGACACCCCAACGGCTGAACGCGAGCAGGCGCTTCGGGATCTCCGGGACCGCAAGGTCAACGTGCTGTTCGCCGCCGACCTGTTCAACGAAGGTCTGGACCTCCCAGACGTAGACACGGTGCTCTTCCTCCGTCCGACGGAAAGTGCCACAGTGTTCCTGCAGCAGTTGGGCCGCGGGCTGCGGCGCACGCCAGACAAGGCCGTCCTCACCGTTTTGGACTTCATCGGCTACCACCGCAAGGAGTTCAGTTTCGAACCCAAGTTGCGGGCTCTCACCGGTAGCTCGCGACGCAGCTTGAGCGAGGACATCCAAAAGGAGTTCCCGTTTCTCCCCTCTGGTTGCCAGATCGTCATGGACCGACAGTCGCAGGCCATCGTCCTGGAGAACATTCGGTCACAGATTTCCAACCGCTGGACGCAGATGGTTGCCGAGCTCCGGTCGCACGGTGAGTCGGATCTGGCATCGTTCCTCGGCGAGTCACGCCTCGAGCTGTCGGATGTCCTCCGACGGGGCACGCACTCCTGGACGCGGCTGCGCCGGGATGCGGGTCTGCCGACTCGGCCCGGCTCACCACTTGAAGAGAAGCTACTCAAGCGGGTGCGCGCCTTTGCGCACGTCGACGACCGTGATCGTGCTGATGTCTACTTGCGCTTGCTGGCTGACGACGCGCCGGCCTACGACCACTTGTCGCCGGCCGAGCGCCACATGGCGCACATGCTTTTCTTCTCCCTCTGGCCAGACGGCGGCGGTTACGACGGATATGCGGAGGGTTTGGAGTCCATCAGACATGATCCGGCAATGCGAGATGAGCTCCGTAGCGTCATCGACATCTCGTTCGACGCCGCTCGACACCCCACGGTGGGGCTGACCGGGCCACTCGAAGACGTCCCTCTTCGAGTGCATGCCCGCTACCAGCGGGAAGAGGTCTTGGCCGCCCTTCGATACGTCGCACCAGAGAGTCGGAAGCCGAACTCCTTCCGGGAGGGAGTCCTCTACGCGCCGGAGGTCAACGTCGACGCCTTCTTCGTGACGCTCAAGAAGTCCGAGGCGGATTACTCGCCTACGACCATGTATCGCGACTACCCGATCAGTCCCACCCTCTTCCACTGGGAGTCCCAGTCCACGACGTCGGCGGAGTCCAAAACAGGCCAGAGGTACCTCAGCGGCAACAGCCACGTTCTCATCTTCGCCCGCGAAGAGCAGAAGGACGAGTTCGGGACCAGCGCCTACCTGTTCCTCGGCCCGGCGCGCTACAAGAGCCACACCGGAAGCCGTCCGATTGCCATCACATGGGAGCTGGAGCACGCACTCCCGGCAGACTTCTTTGCCTCAGCGACGGTCGTGGCCAGTTAAGGCGGACCATCAGTTGTGGCAGGTTTCTGGGCTAGGGCGAGCGTCGGGCTGACGCCTCAGGTGTGCCGGTCCGGCGGACGACGCCCCCGGAGCATGAAGCCGATGCCGACGAGTGCCACGACCGGCCCCACCAGGGCCCACAGCGTGACGCCGGTCATGGGGCTGCCCCCGACGACGCCGAGTCCCTGCAGCGTCCACAGCACACCCACGGCGATCAGGACGACTCCGCCGAACAGGCTCATGACCGGGCGCATGGATGCACCATACGAGGCGGGCCCGCCGGTGGCGTCCCCCTAGAGGACGTACTGCGCGATAAGCGAGTCGAGCCTGCGCACGTCGACGCCCTTGCGGAGGTTCACCTTCACGTGTCCGACGCGCGTCCACAGCTCCATCTCGGCGTTGGTGTCGAGCATGCCGGCGTTCTCCGAGCTCCACATGTTGATGGAGGAGTAGGGCAGGGAGTAGACCTCGACCTTCTTGCCGGTCAGGCCCTGCGCGTCACGGACGATGAGTCGCTTGGTGGTGAAGATGGCCGAATCACGGAAGGTCTTGTAGGCGGCGACGGCCTGCTCGCCCGGCACCAGCAGGCTCTGGACGTCGTTCGGGATCGGGCACTCCGAGATAAGCGTCCAGGTCAGGATGGGTGCGGTCTCCACGGTCAGTTCCCCTCGGGTCGTCGGCGGCGAGCCCACCCCGCCACCGGCGACAGGTCTATCACCTCGCAGGGACAGGACCGCTCGCGCCACGAGGCGTAGCGTTGGGAGCGTGACCGAGAAGCAGGTGTACGAGGTCGTGCGCAGCTCTCCGGACTTCGAGCTGCGCCGCTACCCGTCCCACGTCGTCGCCGAGGTCGTCGTCACGGCGCCGTTCGAGGACGCCGGCAACGTCGCCTTCCGCACGCTCGCCGGCTACATCGGCGGCCAGAACCGCGCGGCCCGCAGGATCGCGATGACCGCGCCCGTGGTGCAGCAGGAGGCACAGCAGATCTCGATGACGGCGCCCGTGGTGCAGCAGGAGACCGAGCCGGGCGGGTATGCCGTCGCCTTCGTCCTGCCGGCCGCGATCACCCTGGAGGACGCGCCGGTCCCGACGGACCCCGCGGTCACGCTGCACGCCCGGCCCGCCGTGCTGGCCGCGGCACGTCGCTACCGCGGCCGCTGGACCCGGGCCTCGTTCGAGCGGCACCGGACCGCGCTGGACAAGGCGGTCCGCGAGGCCGGCCTCACCCCGGTGGGCGCGCCGCGATGGGCGCGCTTCGACCCGCCCATCGTGCCCGCGCCGCTGCGCCGCAACGAGGTCGTGCAGGACGTGACGGAGTAGTCGTCCTCGCCCTTCGGCAGGACGGGCTCAGGTGCGGGGCGACCCGTCCTCGGGCTCGT
This sequence comes from Ornithinimicrobium pekingense DSM 21552, assembly GCF_000421185.1. Lineage (GTDB taxonomy): Bacteria > Actinomycetota > Actinomycetes > Actinomycetales > Dermatophilaceae > Ornithinicoccus > Ornithinicoccus pekingensis. The sequence continues at coordinate 428,669 of NZ_ATWJ01000009.1, read as the reverse complement.
CAGCTTGGCCGCCGAGCGAGCCCGAGACGATGCCGTAGGTGATGCCGAGCGCAAAGCCCACGCCCAGCAGGGCCCAGTTGTCGAGGATGAGCGACAGGGCCGTGCCGAGCATCAGCCCGAAGGCGATGCCCAGGGCGAAGCGGTTGTTGCCGTCCATGGCCGTGCCGTCGTCGTCACCCACAGCCCCACTCTCGCAGGCGGTCCCGGGCGCCCGGGGACGGGGGCGATGACATACTCGGACCCCCACCGTGAGGAAGAGGCTGCATGGTCGAGGCGCTCAACGCCTTCATCGAGGCGAACGCCGACTCGATGTGGCTGTTGCCCGCGGTGCTCCTGGTGTGCATCCTCGACGGCATCCTGCCGCCCGCGCCCGCCGAGCCGGTGCTCGTGGCCCTGGGGGCGGTGGCCGTCGCGGAGGGTCAGCCCAGCCTCGTCGCGCTGGTGGCGGTGGCCGCCGTCGGCGGGTTCCTCGGCGACAACCTGACCTACACCATCGGGCGCTACACCCGGCTGGGCCGGCTGCGCGAGAGCAGCAAGCCCAGGGTGCGCGGGTTCTTCATGTGGATCAGCGGCCTGCTCATGCGGCGGGGAGGCATGATCATCATCGCCTGCCGCTACGTGCCCGGCGGGCGCCAGATGGTCAACCTCACCGCCGGCGCCATGGAGTTCCCGCGTCTGCGGTTCATCCTCTTCGACAGCATCGCGGTCGTCACCTGGGCGGTCTACAACGTCGGCATCGGGGCGCTGGCGGGCGCCTGGCTGGAGGACAACCCCTTGCTCGGTGCCGCGGTCGCGGTGGTCTTCGCGCTGGCGCTGGGCTGGGTGGCCGAGCGCGGCGCGCAGTGGTGGCGCGACCGCTCCGACCAGCGGGTCGCCCAGGGGGCCGGTTAGCAGGTGGCGCAGCAGCCGTCGCCGCGCCACGCCTCGAGACCCTCGCGCACCGCGACCCCGGCGATGACCAGAGCGGCCACCGCGTCCAGCCACCACCATCCGAGCAGGGTGTTGGCGAGCAGGCCCACGAGCAGGACCGCCGACAGGTAGGTGCACAGCAGCGTCTGGGTGCCGTCGGCGTGCACGGCGCCCGAGCCGAGCTCGCGGCCGGTGCGGCGCTGGGCCCAGGACAGCACCGGCATGACCATCAGCGACAGCGTCGCCAGCACGATCCCCACCGTGGAGGAGTCGGGCCGGGCGCCGGTCAGCAGCGACGACAGCGACTCGTAGGTGACGTAGAGCGCCAGCGCGAAGAACGACAGGCCGATGAGCCGCCCGGCCAGCTGCTCGCGCGACTCCGGCAGCGGGTGGCGGAACTGCCACAGGATGATCAGGCCGCTGGCGACCTCGACCGTCGAGTCAAGGCCGAAGCCGATGAGCGCCGCCGAGCCCGCGACCCGGCCGGCGGCGATGGCCACGACCGCCTCGACGACGTTGTAGACGACCGAGGCGCCGGCCAGCAGCTGCGCCCGTCGGGCCAGGGTGGCACGACGCTGCGGCGTCAGGAGGGCGAAGGTGCGGGTCGTGCCGGTGCTCACCGCTCCAGCGTATCCACGCGGGCGTAGGCTCCTGCGCGATGTCGCCGACCACCCAGCCCCGAGAGCACGAGCGGGGGCACGGGCACGCCCGCGGCAGCACGGCATACCGCAGGCTGCTCGCCGCGCTGCTGTGCGCGGGCGTCGCGACCTTCGCCCAGCTCTACTCGCCCCAGGGGGTGCTGCCGCAGATCGCCGCCGACCTCGGCACGAGCGCCGACCGCGCCGCGCTGACCGTCTCGGCCGCGACCCTGGGCCTGGCGCTCGCGGTCGTGCCGTGGTCGTTCGTCGGCGACCGGTTCGGCCGGCTGCGCGCGATGGTGCTCGCGGTCGCCAGCGCCACCGTGCTCGGCCTGGTGGCAGCGTGGGCGCCGACCTTCGAGGCGGTGCTGGCCCTGCGCCTCCTCGAGGGGGTCGCCCTCGGCGGCGTGCCCGCGCTGGCGATGGCCTACCTCAACGAGGAGGTCGACGCCCGCGCCGCGTCGATCGCGGCGGGGTGGTTCGTCGGCGGCACCACCATCGGCGGGCTGCTGGGCCGCGTCGTCGCGACGCCGGTCGCCGACGCCTCCTCCTGGCGGGTCGGCATGACGACCGTCTCGGCGATGGCGGCCGCGGCGGCGGTCGCGTTCGTGGTGCTGGCGCCGCGCGAGCGCCGGTTCGTGGCCGTGCCCGTCGGCAGCGTGCTCGCGCAGACCCGCCGGGTGCTGGTCAACCTCAGCGACCGCGCGCTGCTCGGCCTCTACGTCTCGGCGTTCCTGCTCATGGGCGGCTTCGTCGCCGTCTACAACTACCTCGGCTTCCGCCTCACCGCCGAGCCCTACCTGCTGCCCGGGTGGGCGGTCGGGCTGATCTTCCTCGCCTACCTGGCCGGCACCGTCTCCGCGCCCCGGGCCGGGGAGCTCGCCGCACGGCACGGCAGGTATGTCGTGCTCGTCGGGTGCGTCCTCGTCATGGTGGCCGGCCTGCTGCTCACCCTGGCGGGGCCGCTGTGGCTGGTGCTGGCCGGCCTGCTGGTGCTCACGGCCGGCTTCTTCGGCGCCCACTCGGTGGCCTCCGGGTGGGCGGGGGCCCGCGCCGTGACGGCCCGGGCCCAGTCGACCGGGCTCTACAACCTCGCCTACTACGGCGGCTCCAGCGTCCTGGGCTGGGCCGGGGGCCTGGCGTTCGAGGCCACCGGCTGGGCCGGGGTGGTCGCCTTCGTCGTCGGGGCCGCGCTCGTGGCGCTCGCGGTCCAGCGGGTGCTCGTGCGCCCGGCTGGGTAGGTTTACCTCGCCACATCGCGCAGCGAGCAAGGAGACCTCATGCCCGACCGACGGCACGTGCCTGGTGACCATCTCCGGCAGTACGACACCGACGTGGACCGCGGGGCGGAGGTGGGCCAGAAGTCCCCCGGGGAGCGCGACCCCGGCCTGGAGTCCCGCCCGGCCAAGGTCCGCTGGATCGGGCTGGCCGCCGGCCTGCTCGGGGCGCTGCTGGTCTACCTCATCATGCCGGGGGACGTGGCGCACGCCGCCAAGCTCACCGCCGCCACGGCCGTGCTCATGGGCGTGTGGTGGATGACCGAGGCCCTGCCGATCCCGGCGACCGCGCTCGTGCCGCTGGTGGTCTTCCCGGTGCTCGGCGAGGCCAGCGTCAACGACGTCGGGGCCTCCTACGGCAACAACATCATCTTCCTCTTCATGGGCGGCTTCATGCTCGCCCTGGCCATGCAGCGCTGGAACCTGCACCGGCGCATCGCGCTGGTCACCGTGCGGGCGATGGGCACCAACCCGGCCATGGTGGTCGCCGGCTTCATGGTCGCCACCGGCTTCCTGTCGATGTGGGTGTCCAACACCGCCACCGCCGTGATGATGCTGCCGATCGGCGTGTCGGTGCTCATGCTCGTCGCCAAGCTCGGGGCGGAGCAGCAGGGTGTGCCCGCCACCGGCGGCACGGAGGCGGCCCCCGCCGAGGGCGGCCTGGACGCGATCGAGGACGACGCCGACCCGCAGTCGCAGGCGGTCAAGGACGCGGTCATCGAGTCCAACTTCGGCACCGCCCTCATGCTCGGCATCGCCTACGCCGCCTCCATCGGCTCCCTCGCCACGATCATCGGCACCCCGCCCAACACCCTGCTGGTGGGCTACCTGCAGGAGAACCACGACATCTCCATCGGCTTCGGCCAGTGGATGATCGTCGGCCTTCCGCTGGCGGTCATCTTCCTGGTCATCTGCTGGTTCCTGCTGACGAAGGTGTTCTTCAAGCCCGAGATCGACGAGATCCCGGGCGGGCGCGACCTGATGACCAAGGAGATCGACAAGCTCGGGCCGATGTCGCAGGGCGAGATCCGGGTGCTGGGCATGTTCATCCTGGCGGCCGTCTCCTGGGTGAGCATCCCGCTCATCTTCGACGAGCCGCCGATCGACGACGCCGGCATCGCGATGACCGTCGCGATCCTGCTCTTCCTGCTGCCCGCCGGCGCGGCCCGCGGCGTGCGGCTGCTCGACTGGAACAGCGCCGTCCAGCTGCCCTGGGGCGTCCTGCTCCTCTTCGGCGGCGGCCTGGCGCTGTCGGCGCAGTTCGGCGACTCCGGCCTGACCGAGTGGATCGGCACCCAGGCCGAGGGGCTGGGCGGCCTTCCGGTCGTGCTGCTCGTCATTGTCTTCGCCGCCGGGATCATCTTCCTGACCGAGCTGACCAGCAACACCGCGACCGCGGCCACCTTCCTCCCGGTCGCCGGCGGTGTGGCGCTCGGCCTGGGCATCGACCCGATGCTGCTGGCCATCCCCGTCGCGCTGGCCGCCACCTGCGCGTTCATGCTGCCGGTCGCGACCCCGCCCAACGCCATCGCCTTCGGCTCCGGCTACGTCACCATCCCGCAGATGGTCAAGGCGGGGCTGTGGCTCAACCTCATCGGCATCGTGCTGGTGACCGCCACGGTGATGACGCTGGCGGTGTGGGTCTTCAGCATCGCCTACTGAGCACGCTGCTCAGGGTCTGGTCGCCGGACACTCAGAACCGCGAGGAGCTGCCGGCCCCGCTGAAGCTGCCGCCACCGCTGTAGCCCGACGTCGACCCGCCCGAGGAGGCTGAGCGCGACTGCTCGACCTCGCTGGTGCCGGTGGAGTAGCCGCTGCGGAAGGAGCTCACGGCATACCAGGTCCACATCGGGTTGGCGGTGCTGACGATCGTGGGCTCGCGGCGGCGACCCCCGCGCTCCTTGCGCATCGCCGTGAGCATCATCTCGCGCTCGGACGAGTCGTCCATGGTCCGGCCCACGGCGGCGGCCAGGGCGTCGAGGTGCTCGCTGAGCTGGTCACGGACGTCGCGCAGCTGGTCGAGCGCGTCGTCGGGGGAGACCGACCGCGACTCCAGCCCGGCCCGCAGCCGGTCGAGCTCCACCAGCTGGGAGGAGGCGAAGCGGCGCACCTCCCGCGCCTCGGGCTGGCCGCGCACCTCGTCGTCCAGGTCCTGCTCGAGCATCGGCTCCACCTGCTCCAGGTCCTCGCGCACCGGGGCCACCTGGCGCTGCCACGCCTCGGCCCAGGCCCGGTCGCGGTTGAGGAGCGCCGCGGTGTCGGCGATGACGTCGTCCAGCTCGTCGAGCGAGCGGGCCTTGTCGCGGTATGCCGTGAGCCGCTCGAGCGTCCCGGCCCGGTCGTAGTCGCGCTCGGGGATCGAGCGCACCTCGTTGCCGAGGTCGGTCAGCTCCCGGAAGCCCTGCCGGTACTCGTCGTAGCGGCGCAGCATGAGGCCGCCGTAGCGCGACGTCTCGGGGATCAGCCGGGCGTGCAGCTCGGTCACCTCGTCGTCGCGCACGACGCTGGCCATCCGCTCGTCGCCCTCGGCGCGCGCCGCGCGGCTGCGTCGGGCGCGGTGCAGCCCCACCCCGAGGTAACCGCCGGCGCCGAGCAGCGTCGCCAACGACGCCCCGCCGAAGACCGCGGCGCCGCCGGCGGTGCGGATGAAGGGGCTGTTCATCCGGGCGGCCGCCTCCTCGATGCCGGTCACGGCACCCTCTGACCACTGCCCGGCGCGCAGGTCGTCGTAGGTCGCCTCCTGGATCTCGGTCTGCTCCTCGGGGTCGACCTTCCGGTTCTCCCCGAAGTAGGTCCCGACCAGCCGCCCGTCGGGGTCGACGGCGAAGACGTAGAGGTCGTCCGCCCACTTCTGCTCGTCCGCGCTCAGCCACTCCGGGCGCGACTCGCGGGCGTGCGACAGGACGGCGTCGTTGAGGGCACGCTCGTCGGTGCGGGCCTCCTCACCGCCGCGGGTGGTGAAGACGGCTACCTCCGTCGGCTCGTGGAAGCGGATCCCGTCCAGCCCCTCACGCAGGGTCGGCTCGTGCAGCACCTCCGCGGTGTCGTCCACCTGCAGCCCCGTCGCGGCGTGCTCCGGCGCGGCAGCGGCATACCAGCCCACGGTCGTCCCCACCACGCCCAGCGACGCGACGCCGCCCACCAGTGCCCGTGTCCTGACCGACATACCCTGTGCTCCGTCCCCGAGTCCGTGACCTGCTGCGATGCCACCGTAGCGGCCGACCTGGGACGGGCCGCCCGCCGCCCGGGTTCCCGACCGGTGGTAGCGGGTGACTTCAGGCGGTCGGCACGGGGGTCAGATGCTGACCCGGGCGACCGCCCGGACCCGTGCGTCGCCGGAGGCCTCGGCGGCGGAGCGCAGGGCGGCGGTCGCCCGGGGGTCCGCGACGAGCTCGCGCAGCGCCATGACCGCGGACAGCCGCACGTCGGCGACCTCGTCCTCCAGGGCCCGGGCCAGCGCCGGCACCGCCTCGACCGCGGCGGGGCCGCCGATGACGCACAGCACCTCGGCGGCGTGGGCGCGCACGGCGTCGGTGCCCTCAGTCAGGGCGTCGGTGAGCTGGGGGACCGCGGCCGCGCCCAGGTGCGCCAGCGCCCGGGTCAGGGCGTCGCGCGCCGGCAGCGAGCTGGGTCCGAGGCGGTCGAGGAGCAGCGGGACGACCTCCGGGTGGCCCACGCGGGACAGCGCCCAGCCCGCCTTGTCGACGACCGCGGGGTCCGGGTCGTCCAGCAGCCGGGACACGGCCGGGACCGTGCTCGGCTCGGCGATCTTGCTGAGCAGGTGCACCGCCTGGAGCCGCACGTCCCCGTCGGTGCCGTCCAGCACGGCCACGGCTTCCCGGGCCGCCGACTGCGGGGTCCGGGTCAGGGCCCAGGTGAGCGTCTCGCGCACGAAGAAGTCGGGCTCGGCCCACAGCGCCCGGGCCAGGGCGGGCACGTCCGCCGGGTCAGCGGCCCGACCGAGACGGACGGCGGCCTCCTGCCGCACGTCCTTGTCCGGGTGGCTCAGGGCGGTGAGCGCCGCCTTGGTCGGCCGGTCCGTGGTCGTCGGTGTCGTGTCCATGGCCGGGACGCTAGAGCCTCACGGCGCGTGAGGGTCCAGCCCGGCGCGCCGCGCAGGCCGCTGACCTGCACCGTCTACGCTGCGCTGCATGAGCGACGGTGCCGGGGCACACGGGGGTATGTGGTGAGTGCGCGACTGATCCCGGCGCAGCCGGTCTTCGTCAACAACGCCGAGCGGGAGGTGTGGGAGCGGCTCGCCGCCCAGCTCGGGGAGGACGACGTGCTGCTGGCCAACCAGCGGCTGACCGACCACGAGCAGGACCACGAGGCTGACCTCGTGGTGCTCATGCCCGACGCCGGGATCGTCGTGGTCGAGGTCAAGGGTGGCGGGATCGAGGTCGACAAGCAGGGTCGCTGGTGGCAGTACGGCGGCGGGTCCCGCCGGATCGACCCGGTCCGGCAGGCCCGGAAGAACAAGCACGCGCTGCGCGAGTACGTGCAGAAGGACCCGCGCTGGCGCGACTCGTCCATCGGCCGGGTGAGGTGGGCGCACACCGTCGTGACGCCATACGCGAGCGTCCCCGACGACTTCTCCCTGCCCGACTGCAGCCGCGAGATGGTGCACGGCAAGGACGACCAGAAGCACCTGGCCCGGCGGCTGCGGGGCGTCGCGGGGACGCAGGAGACCACCTACCCACCGCCCACGCTCGACGACGTCGAGCTGATCGTGGAGATCCTCACCGGCCGCAACCTCATGGTGCGGGAGGTGATGGCCGAGGCCGACGACCGCGAGGCGCGCGCCGACCGCCTCACCCAGGAGCAGGCGATGCTGCTGTCGGTCACCAGGCTGCTCCACCGCGTCGAGGTCCGCGGCGGGGCCGGCAGCGGCAAGACGGTCCTGGCGATGGCGCAGGCCAAGCAGCTGACCCGGGGGTTCGGGGAGCGCAAGGCGCAGCGGGTGGCGCTGCTGTGCTACTCGATCGGGCTGGGCGAGTGGTTCAAGCGCGCCTTCGAGGGCGAGGCGCGCAAGTCGCGCCCGGCGTTCATCGGCCGGTTCGAGGAGCTGGGCCGGGAGTGGGGCGCCCAGATCTCCGCCGACCGCAACGACTCGGCGTTCTGGGAGAAGGAGCTGCCCGCGCAGATGGCCGAGCTGGCCGCCGGGCTGCCCGACGGCAAGAAGTTCGACGCGATCATCGTCGACGAGGCCCAGGACTTCGCCGAGGACTGGTGGGTGCCGCTGCTCGCTGCGCTGAAGGACCCGGAGGAGGGCGGGCTCTACGTCTACTCCGACGAGAACCAGAAGGTCTTCGAACGCTTCGGCCGGCCGCCCGTCGCGCTCGTGCCGCTGGTGCTCGACCACAACCTGCGCAACACCCGGCAGATCGCCGAGAGCTTCGGCCCGCTGGCGCCGATGCGGATGCGGCCGATGGGTGGGGACGGGCCCGAGGTGGAGTTCGTGCACGCCTCTGCCGACGACGCGCTCACCGTCGCCGACGACCAGGTGGAGCGCCTGCTCGACGACGGGTGGCCCACCGAGCACGTCGCGCTCATCACGACCGGTGCCCGCCACCCGGAGCAGAACTCGCGGCAGGAGCAGCTCGGGCAGGAGGGCTACTGGCGCACGTTCTGGGAGTCCGACGACGTCTTCTACGGCCACGTGCTCGGCTGCAAGGGCCTGGAGCGGCGCGCCGTGGTGCTGTGCGTCAACGAGGACGGCACGCGTGACCGCTCCAAGGAGCGGCTTTACGTCGGGCTGTCGAGGGCGACCGACAAGCTCGTCGTCGTGGGCGACGCCGCGGTGGTCCGCGCCGCCGGCGGTGACGAGATCGGTCGTCGGCTGGGTCTGTCACACCTGGCTGCCACGATCTGAGCAGGCCGGGGGGAACGGACCCGGCCACCACCCGGGCCGCGACGGCCGGGCACCACGACCCCGCGACGGAGCGGGGACGGCGACAGGGAGGACATGAGGATGGCACGGACGGGGACGAGGGGGCGGAGGCGCACCAAGGCGGTGCTCCTCGGCGTCGTGGGGCTGCTGGTGATCGGCGGCCTGGGGGCGGCGCTGTCCGGCGACGAGGACGCGACGGCCACGCCGCCGGTCGCGGCGGCCGGTGCGGGTGCGGCGGCGGCCGGCTCGGAGGCCGAGCAGGAGGCCGCGGAGGAAGCGGCCGAGAAGGCGTCAGCGGAGCGCGAGGCTGCGGAGCAGGAGGCGGCCGAGAAGGAGGCTGCTGAGAAGGAAGCCGCCGAGCGCGAGGCGGCCGAGAAGGCGGCGGAGGAGCGGGCCGCCGAGCAGGCCGCTGCCGAGGAGCAGGCGGCCGCGGAGGAGGCGGCGTCGATGACGACGTCGCAGTCCAACGCGGTCCGGTCGGCGCAGGACTACCTTCGCTTCACCGCGTTCTCCCGCTCGGGCCTGATCGGCCAGCTGGAGTTCGAGGGCTACTCGACCGAGGACGCGACCTTCGCCGTCGACAGCCTCGACATCGACTACCGCGAGCAGGCGGTGAAGGCGGCGGGCAACTACCTCGACTTCTCGGCGTTCTCCCGGTCGGGCCTGATCGGCCAGCTGGAGTTCGAGGGCTACGCGACCGACGACGCGACGGCAGCAGTCGACAGCCTTGACGTCGACTACGCCGACCAGGCCGCCAGGTCGGCGCAGAACTACCTCGACTTCTCGGCGTTCTCTCGCGCCGGCCTGATCGACCAGCTGGTGTTCGAGGGCTACACGCAGGAGCAGGCGGCCTTCGGGGTGGACCATGTCGGGCTCTGAGGCGGCGGACGGGCCGGTGACCGGCGGCGGCGGGGCCGCCGACCAGCTCCTGTGCGAGCACCGCTGGGTCCCGGCCGAGGGCGAGGAGCCACGCTGTGCCTCCTGCGACCTCGGCTACGGCGACTACGTCGGGGGCACGGTGCGGGCTGCGCTGTCCCGGATGGGCATGTGGGACGACTGACGCCAGGCGGCGCCGGGGGGCCGGGCTGACGGGGCCCGGTCCTCGGCTCGTGCCGTGGTGCCCGACAGACCTGCCGAGGCGACGCGCACGGCATACCCTGCGGTGGTGCCAGAACAGCAGACGATCGTCATCACCGGGGCCAGCGACGGCATCGGCGCCGCCGCGGCCCGCCAGCTCAGCGAGAAGGGGCACCGGGTCGTCGTCGTGGGCCGCTCGCCCGAGAAGACCGCCGCGGTCGCCGACAGCATCAGCGCGCCCGCCCACGTCGCCGACTTCGCCGACCTCGAGCAGGTGCGCGCCCTCGCCGGCGAGCTGCGCGCCGCATACCCGCGGATCGACGTGCTCGCCAACAACGCCGGTGGCATCTTCACCCAGGAGACGACGGCCGACGGGTTCGACAAGACGCTGCAGGTCAACCACCTCGCGCCGTTCCTGCTGACGCACCTGCTCCTGGACCGTCTCGTCGAGTCGCGGGCCCGGGTCATCCAGACCTCGAGCGTCGGGCACCGGGCGTTCGGGCGGATCGACCTCGACGACCTGGACAACCGGCGGGCGTGGCGCGCCGAGAAGGCCTACGGCGACGCCAAGCTCGCCAACGTGCTGTTCACCAAGGAGCTGCACCGCCGCTTCTCGGGCAAGGGCGTCAGCGCTGCCGCCTTCCATCCCGGCGGGATCGCCACGAACTTCGCCAGCGACACCTCCAGCGTCATGCGCTTCGCCTACCACTCGCCGCTGCGCCACCTCATGACCAGCGTCGACACGGGCGGGCGGCGGCTGGTCTGGCTCGCCGAGGGCACGCCCGGCGTGACCTGGCAGTCGGGGGAGTACTACGAGCGCAACAAGCCGGGCAAGGTCAACCCCCAGGTCGCCGACGCCGACCTCGCGCGGGGGTTGTGGCAGCGCAGCGAGGCGATGCTGGAGCTGTGAGCCCGTCGAGACCTGGGCCCAGGGGTCTCGCGGCTGACGCCGCGCATGGTCGCGTTGCAGGACTAGGCTGAAACCGACCGGACGAGGGCGTCCGGGAAAGGGGTGCAGGTGATGGCACGAGGGTGGAAGGACCTGTCGCAGGGGCAGCAGGCCACGGCGCTCACGCTCGGCTCGGTGCAGCTGGCCCTGGCCATGACGGCCTGGGTGGACCTGGCGAGGCGGCCGGCGAGGCAGGTCAACGGGCCTAAGAGCATGTGGGCCGCGATCATCGCGGTCAGCTGGGTCGGCCCGGTGACCTACTTCGTCAAGGGTCGTCGCCGCTGACGGCGGGTCGCCCCGCCGACGGCGCGGCGGCGACTAATCGTCGCGGGCGACGACCTTCGGCTCGCCGATCGTCACACCCGGCACCGACAGGTCCTTGATGGCCTTGGAGACACCGGCGACCAGCGACGACGACGCACGGTCCTCCTCGCGGATGTCGTCGGGGGACAGCGAGCCCTCCGGGGTGTCGGACTCGACGGCCTCGACGAGGGCGTCCTCGTCGGTGATCTCGGCGTCCAGGGTGATGGTCAGCGTGTGCTTGCTCATCCCCCGAGCCTCGCGGACGAAGCCCCTGTCGGCCACCTGGGTCCACCTCCGTAGGCTGCCCGGATGGGATTCTTCAGCAGCGAGCACGAGGTCCGCGCACTCTCCAGGCAGGTGGCGAGCCTGTCGGCCCAGGTCGAGCGCCTCTCCTCGGTCGTCGAGCTGCTGGCCCGCCGTCAGGGGGTGGGCGACGCCGAGCTCGCCGCCCTGCAGGTCCGCGAGGAGCCCTGGGTCGCCGAGGCTCGCCACCTCAAGGCCACCCAGGGGCCGATCAAGGCGATCCGCCTGGTGCGCGAGCGCACGGGCAAGGGCCTGCGCGAGGCCAAGGAGATCGTCGACGGGCTGTGAGCCGGCTCTGACGGGCCGGCGGGCGGAGCGCCCGACCTGCCTACCATCGGTCCATGCGTCTTCTGCTGGTCCGGCACGGTCAGACACCCAACAACGTCCGCGGCGCGCTCGACACCGAGATCCCCGGGGCCAGGCTCACGGCGCTCGGCGAGGCGCAGGCCGACGCCATACCTGCGGCGCTCTCGGGGTATGACGTCGCCGCCGTCTACGCCACGCGCAAGGTCCGCACCCAGCTGACCGCGACGCCGCTGGCGCGGACGCGCGGGCTGGAGGTGCACGTCCGCCCGGGGCTGGAGGAGATCTCCGCAGGAGCGCTGACGATGCGCTCCGACGCGCAGTCGGTGGGGGCCTACGGCGAGACGCTCGTCGCCTGGATGCACGGTGACCTCGGGCGCCCCATGCCCGGCGGGCCTGACGGACACGCCTTCCTCGAGCGCTACGACGCCGCCGTCGGCGCGATCGTCGCGGAGCACGGCCCGGACGACACGGCGGTCGTGGTCAGCCACGGCGCGGCCATCCGCGTCTGGACGGCTCTGTCCGCCGGTCTGGACGGGCAGACGGCTGCCGACCTGACGATCAAGAACACCGGCATGGGCGTGCTGGAGGGTGACCCGGAGAGCGGCTGGGAGCTGGCGCTGTGGCACAGCGGGCCGCTCGGCGGTGCGCACCTGGCCGACGGCGGCGCCCACGACGTCACCGGTGAGAGCGCCGAGGACGCCGCGCAGGAGCCGACCCCGGACAGCTGAGAGCCGGAGACGGTTCTTCGAGCCGGTGCGAACCGGCTGCCAGAACCATCTCCGGCTCCAGGACGCTGCCCCAGGTCAGGCCGTGTGCGGGACCGTCCCGACCGCCGCGCGTGCCACCGAGCCGAGGGTGAAGGGCCCGGTCGGGTGCCCCAGACGATCCAGGTATGCCGTGCGCAGCGCCTCCCGCTGCTCCGGTGGCAGGGCGACCAGGTGGGTGCCGGCGGGTCCGACGCCGAGGAGCAGCGTCGACCACAGCTCCTGCACGTCGGTGTAGCGGGTGCGCACCTCGAGGCGTTCCTCGGCCACGTCGACCAGGCCCGCGCCCTCCAGCAGCGAGGTCAGCTCCCCGCCCCGCCCGAAGCGCATCGTGAGCAGCTCGTCGGGAGCCCGGGGGTCGACCGTGACGGCCGCGTCCCAGAAGGCGCGCAGCATCTCCATGCCGCCCTCGAAGTCCCAGACGCACGCCGCCACCCGCCCACCGGGGACGACGACGCGCCGCATCTGCTCCACCGCACGCTCGGCGTCGGTGGCGAAGTGCAGGACGAGCTGGGCCAGGGCGACGTCGAACGCGTCGTCCTCGAAGGGCAGCTCCTCGGCCGGCGCCTCGTGCAGCTCGACGTCGGGGTGCTTGGCACGGCAGGCCGCCAGCTGGCCCGGTGCGGGGTCGCAGCCGGTGACGTGGTCGGCGCCGAGCCGCCGCACCAGCTCCCCGGTCAGCGCACCCGTGCCGCAGCCGACGTCCAGCGCCCGCTGCCCCGCACGCACTCCGGCGAGGTCGGCCATGAGCGGGGCGAGGAGCACGGCATACCGGCCCATGAAGGCGTCGTAGGCGTCGCCTCCGGCGGTGAAGCTCCGGGCTCCCTCGACGGATGCCATGCCCGCATTCTCCACCTGCGTGCGGTGGGCGTCGAGGCCTCTGCCGGTTGCGTCAGCGGAGGTCGGCGGCGCGCCGCAGCAGCAGGCCCAGGACCACCAGTGCGACGCCGGCCCCGGCCACCCCCGGGCGCAGCCACCGCGGCTCGCCCTCGAGCGGGTAACCGAAGAGCGCCGTCTCGCCGACCGGCCACGCGAGCAGCACGGCCCCCGCCGTCACGTGACCCCACTCGCGCGGCCACGCCCGGCCGCGCACCTCGGCGACGGCCGTGACGGTCGGCAGCACCCCGTTGCAGACGACCAGGGCGACGCCGGGCACGAGCCAGGTGTCGACCACGGGCAGCCGCTCGCGCATCCACGTCGGCAGCCCCATCGCGCCGCGGGGGTCGGCGATCATCGACCCGCCCCCGCCGAGAGCGGAGAGGGCGACGACAGCCTCCAGGGCGACGACCGTCGCCCGGACGGCCCTGACCGGACGGAGCACCATGAGCTGCCTCCTCCCGGCCAGCATCTCAGTCGCGCGAGAGCCGGTCCACCGTGTCGTTGACCACATCGACGGCCTTGGCGAGCAGGGGACGGTCCTCGCCCCCGGAGGCCCACGACGGGTCCTGCGGCATCGGACCCATGGGGTCGGCCTGCGCCGGGTCCTCGCGCCCCGCCAGCGACTGCTCGGCCAGCGACCGGCGGATCGCCTCGTCCAGGCCCACGAGCTCGTGCCCGGCGGGCAGCAGGTCGCGGCGGAAGTCCTCCTCGCCGCAGACCATGTCGTGGTGCAGGCTCTCGACCAACGCCTCCACCGTGGGTGTCGGCACGTCGGTCAGCGCGCCGACGAGCGTGCCCACCAGGTCGGTCGGCAGCAGCGGCACCTCCACCTGCGGGCGGTCCAGGCCGGCGAGCTCGGCATAGCGCCTGAGCAGGTCGGCGTAGGGCAGCCGCTCCGGGCCGCCGATGTCGTAGCTGCGGGTGCCGGTCTGCGCGGTGAGCGCGCCGAGGAGCGCCTCGACGGCGTCGACGACGGCCACCGGCTGCACGTCCGAGCGCATCCAGGTCGGCACCGTCTCCACGGGCAGGCGCTCGCTGACCTGGCGGATGATCTCGAAGGAGGTCGAGCCGCTGCCGAGCAGGACCGCGGCCCGCAGCGTGAGGACCGTCGCCGGCGTGGAGGCGAGGATCTCCTCGACCTCGAGACGGGAGCGGATGTGCTCGCTGAGGTCGGAGGAGTCGGCCTGCGGCACGATCCCGGAGAGGTAGACCACGCGCGGCGTGCCGTGCCGGGTCACGGCGTCGGCGACGTTGCGGGCGGCCCGACGGTCCTGCTCGGCGAAGTCGCTCCCGCCGCCCATGCCGTGGATGAGGTAGTAGACCGCCTCGACGCCGTCCACCGCGTCCGCCACCTGCTGCGGGTCCTTGACGTCCATCGTCACGGTCTCCACGCGGTCGGACCACCAGGGACCCTCGCGGTCGGGGTTGCTGGTGGTCGTGCGCACCTCGTGGCCCTCGGCGAGGAGGCGCGGCACGAGACGTCCGCCGACGTAGCCGGTGGCACCGGTGACGAGAACCCTCACGACATCCCTGCTTCCTGTGGTCGGCCCGTCGGCCACCGTAGCGGGCGCAGCATGGTCGCGCTGCTCGTGCGGGCGCCGCACACCCTGTCGCGTCGCCCCCCGGACATAGGTGTTGCGGCCCCATTGCCGCAACGCCGCCGACTGTAGCGCCCATCCGTCGCCCCGACAGTGACGGGCGTCACACCGACGTCCGGCGCCGTCCGCGAGGCCTAGGCCGGCTGCGCGCCGAGCTGGCGGCGCACGGCATACCCGGTCTGCAGGTCGGTGATCGCGACCTCGACCATCCCGTTGCCGTCGACGGTGTAGACCTCCTCGACCTCGGGTCCGTCGACACGCCGCACGGGCACCTCGCGCAGGTCGCGGCCGTCGCGCAGGGCGGGGTCGAAGGGCACGACGACCTCGCCGAAGGGCACCAGGTCACCCTGCGGCGTGCCGCCCGCGCCGGTGAACTCGACGAACCGGAAGTGCCCGACGTTGTGCGCGGCCCGGTAGCGGCGGCGCACGCTCAGGTCCTGGCCCGGCACGACCCGCTGGTCGCGGCCGAGGATCTGGTCGAAGGCGACCTCCCGCCCGGCGCCGCCCTCGCGGAAGACCCCGACGGCGCGGGAGAGCCGGTCGCGCAGGGAGTAGTCGGAGCCCTGGTCGCTGGCGATGGCCAGGCCGATGGCGGTCGAGGCGGCCGGCATCGGCGCGCGGTGCACCCGGCGCCCGAAGCGCTCGCGCAGCAGCCGCGGCACCAGCGGCAGCGCCGACGCCCCGCCGACCAGGTAGAGCCCCGCGACGTCGGCCGGGGTCCCCTCGTCGAGCCCGTGCACGAGCGGGGCCATCGCCTCCATGGTGCGGGTGACCAGCGGCGCGGCCGCCTCGTAGAAGTCCTCGACCGGCACGGTCACCGGCTCGCCGGCGACGTCGAGCACCACCCGCCGGCTTTGCGGGGCCAGGCGCTCCTTGGCCTCCCGGGCCTGCTCGAGCAGGTCGAGGTATGCCGTGCCGCGCCGGTCCGCCTCGCCCGCCCCGGCTCGGGCGAGCGTCAGGTCGGCCAGCACGGCGTCGAAGTCGTCACCGCCGAGGCGGTTGAGGCCCAGCGAGGCGTCCACGTCGTGCTGGGGGCCATCGATGGTGACGAGCGAGGCGTCGAAGGTGCCGCCGCCCAGGTCGTAGACCACGACCCGGTTGCGCTGGCGGGTCAGCGTGCGGGTCTTGCGGTGGGAGTACTCGAAGCCGGCGGCCGACGGCTCGTTGACCATCTGGACGACGTCGAAGCCCGCCGCCCGGAAGGCCTCGAGGGTGAGGAAGCGCTGCGCGCTGTGGGCGTGCGCCGGCACGGAGACGACCGTGCGGCCCAGGTCCTCGCCGCTGACCGTGGACCGGGTGCGCAGGGCCTCCCCGAGCGCGGACAGGAAGCCGGTGAGCAGGTCGGCCAGCGCGACCGGCTCGTCTCCGACGAGCAGCTCGGTGTGCGGGCCGACGTCCGGGGCGGCCATGGCGCGCTTGAAGGAGCGCAGCACGGGGGCGCCCTGCGCGACCGCGTCGAGCGCGGCATACCCGAAGAGCAGGCCCTGCGTGCCGGGACCGGTGCGGGCCACCACGGAGGGTAACCACTCGCGCACGTCGTCGTCGGTGTCGAGGAAGCCGACGACCGGGTAGTTGCCCCGGTCCGAGACGGCGACGGTGGTGCGGGTGGTGCCGAGGTCGACCCCAAGATCCATGGGGGCGACGCTACCAACGCCGCCTGCGTGGCCGTGCGCCGCTTCAGTCCCGCGGGAGGACCGTCAGCACCCGCGCGACGTGGTCGCGGAACTCCTGCATGAAGTCGGTGAGGATCTTCTGCAGCTCCGGGTCCTTGACCTCGCCGTTCTCCCCGTAGGCGTCCGGGTCGAACTGGATGTAGGCCTCGGGCGCGGTCATCTGGCGGGCGTTGCAGTAGCTGAGGATGCCGCGCAGGGTCTGCTGGCCGACCGCGGTGCCGATGCCGCCGGGGGAGGCGCCGATCACGCCCGCGGGCACGTGGTCGAAGGAGTTCTTGCCGTAGGGGCGCGAGGCCCAGTCGATGGCGTTGGCGAGGGCACCGGGGATCGAGCGGTTGTACTCCGGCGTGACGAAGAGCACCGCCTGGGAGTCGGCGATCGACTCCTTCAGGGCCGTCGCCTCGGGCGGGTAGTCGCTGTCGAGGTCGCGGTTGTAGAGCGGGAGGTTGTCGATGCGGATCTCGCTGAACTCCAGGTCGTCGGGGGCGACCTGCATGAGCGCCTGCATCAGGGTCCGGTTGATCGAGTCCGACGACAGGCTTCCGATGATGTAGCCGACCTTGTAGGTCATGTGCTCCTCCTGGTGGTGTGGTGGGTCCTGGTCCTGGTCCTGGTCCTGGTCCTGGGTGGCTCAGCCGGCGGCGGCGCGCAGCTTGTCCAGCAGCGGCTCGGCGGCCTCGCGCAGGAAATCGTCCTGGGTCTGCCCGCCGACCTGCACGAGCGCGATGTCGGTGAACCCGGCCTCCCAGTAGGGGCGGACCGCCTCGACGACGGCGTCCAGGTCGGGCCCGCAGGGGATCGCCTCGGCCACGTCCTCGGGCCGCACGAACTGCGTCGCGCCCGCGAACCCCATCGTCGTCGGCAGGTCCGCGTTGACCGCCCAGCCGCCGGCGAACCACCGGAACTGCTCGTGCGCGCGCTCGACCGCACGCTGCTCGTCGGTGTCCCAGCAGATCGGGATCTGGCCCACGGCGCGTGCCTGCCCGCCCTCGATCTGCGGCGCACCCTCGGTGCTGTTCCACCTCGCGATGAGCTCCTTGTCCGGCTCGGTGGCGATCAGGTGGTCGGCGAGCGGTGCCAGGGTCTGGACCGCCTCCTCGCCGCCGACGGCGACCGCGATGTCCACGCCCTCCTCCGGCAGGTCCCAGATGCGGGCGGAGGGCACGTCGTAGTACTCGCCCCGGTGCTCGACGAGCTCGCCGGTGTGCAGCTCGCGGATGATCGTGATCGCCTCGGCCAGCATGTCCTGGCGGGTCTTGACCGTGGGCCAGCCCTGCCCGACGACGTGCTCGTTGAGGTTCTCCCCGCTGCCCACGCCCAGGGTGAACCGTCCGTCGGCCAGCAGCTGCAGCGTCGCCGCCTTCTGCGCCACGACCGCCGGGTGGTAGCGCATCGTCGGGCAGGTCACGTAGGTCATCAGGCCGACCCGCTCCGTCGCGTGGGCGACCGCCCCGAGGACGCTCCAGGCGTAGGGAGAGTGGCCCTGGGCGGACAGCCACGGGAAGTAGTGGTCGCTGCTCACCTCGAAGTCGAAGCCGCGCTCCTCGGCCGCGACCGCGAAGCGGACGAGGTCCTTGGGGCCGGCCTGCTCGGTCATGAGGGTGTAGCCGAAGCGGATGTCAGTCATGGCGCCATCGTGTCGGTCGCAGGGCGCTGCTGCCCGCTGAGCCGCCTCCCGTATGTGTTGACACAAACTACTTTTGTGTCTACGTTTGTGTCACCCACCCACCTGGAGGTCTCCCGATGCTCGTCGACGCCATCGTCCTGCTGCTGGTCGGGCTGCTCGCCCTGCTGCTGCCCTCGAGCAGTGTCTACCGTGCGCACCTGAGCCGTCGGCTCGTGCACCAGACCCGGGCGCACCTCCCCGCCGACCAGGCGACCGCGCTGGAGGCCCGGGTCGCGCGTCGTGCCAGGGGTATGGGCGCGGGCATCGTGCTCGCCGGGGCGGGGGCGCTGGTGGCGGCGCTGGCGTGGGACGGCGCGGAGGAGGCGCGGGGCGGACTGCTCTTCCTGTCCTTGGTGTTCGTCGGCGGGGCAGCCGGGCTGGCGACCGTCGACGTGCTGCGGCCCGGTGCCGTCCCCGACGGCCCACGCAGCGCGCGGGCCACCGTCCCCACCCTGGCCGACTACGTGCCGCGGCCGCTGCGCATCCTGTCCTGGGTCTTCGTGGGCGCGGGCGGCGTGGCGCTCGCCACCACCCTGGTGCTGGCCCGGTCGGCGTGGTTCGACACCACCACCCTCCTGAGCAGCCCGGTGCCGCTGCTGGCCGTCGCCCTGCCGCTGCTGGTGGTCCTGTGCGGGCTGGCCGTGCGCCGGGTGCTCGACGCGCCCCAGCCGGCGCGCGACGAGGTGGAGCTCTTCTGGCAGGACGCGGTCCGGGCCCAGACGCTGAACTCGCTGGTGGCCACGGCGCCGCTGGTCAGCCTGCTGGCGCTCACCGTGTGCGGTGCGGTCTTGGACGACGCAGCCTCGGCCGCGGCGCTGGCCCGGGGCGAGGTGGGGCCCGGGTGGAGCCTCGTGCTGCTGGTCGCCTCCTACGCGCTGCCGTTCGTGCTGGTCCTCGTAGCGCTCGCCCTGACGGTGGCGACCGGTCGGCGGCACAGCGGCGGCATGCACCACTTCCGTGACCGGCTGTGGGGTGGGCGGGCAGCCGGCCGGCCGGGGGGCAGCACCGTGACCGGGCCCTCCCCGTCGGAGGCATGATGCTCAGCATCGACCCGACGTCCGGGGACGCGCCCTTCGCCCAGCTGCGGGCCCAGATCATCGCCCGCGTCTCCGACGGCACCCTCGGGCCGGGTGACCGGTTGCCCACCGTGCGGCGCCTCGCCGGCGACCTCGGCATCGCGCCCAACACGGTCGCCCGTGCCTACCGCGAGCTGGAGGCCGACGGGGTGCTGGAGGGGCGAGGCCGCTCCGGCACGTTCGTGCGGGCGACCGTCACCGCGGGCCGGGCCGCGCCGGCCGCGGTGTCGGCCCGGGCGGCGGCGCAGCGGTATGCCGAGGCGACCCGCTCGCTCGGGCTGTCGCCGGCCGAGGCCCTCGCCCTGGCCAGGCAGGCCCTGGGCGCCTGAGTGCGCGGCGGGCGCGTGCACGGCATACCCGGGGTGTGGCAGGTTGAGACCGAGAGACCGCCCACCCGTCACGAGGAGACCACCGTGCAGATCAAGGACAACGGCCCCGGCCCCAACGCCTTCGACATCGAGACCGCGACCCGCGAGAACACGAACTACCGCACGGTGGCCTGGACCGGGAAGTTCCTGCAGGTCACCCTCATGTCGATCCCTCCCGGGGAGTCGATCGGGCTGGAGGTGCACCCCGACACCGACCAGTTCCTGCGCCTGGACGCCGGGCGCGGGCGGTGCGTCATGGGCCCCGCGGAGGACGACCTGACCTTCGAGCAGGACGTCGAGGACGGCTGGTCGATCCAGGTGCCGGCCGGCACGTGGCACGACGTCGTCAACACCGGTGACGAGCCGATGCGGCTCTACGCCATCTACGCCCCGGTGCACCACGCCCCGGGCATCGTGCAGGCCACGGCCGACGAGGCGGAGCGGGACGAGAAGTCGGGCCAGGACGAGCCGCCCTCGTGGTCCGTCCAGCCCTCGGGTTCGGCACCGGACGGCCACGCCGGCTGACATGACGAGGCCCCACGAGGTGCTCGAGGCCGCGACGGTCGCCCGGGAGGTCCACGAGCTGGCCCCGGACTACCGGGCGCTGCTGGTCGTCGCCGACGGGCTCACGCCCGGTGAGGGGACCGACGATGAGCTCCTGGCCCGCGCCGAGGAGCACGCTTGCTCGCTGCTGGCCGAGCGGCCGGTCGAGGAGCTGCCGCACGTGGCGGCGTGGCGCGCGGCATACCGGGCCTTCGGCGCCAAGCCGCAGCGCACGCGGAACAGCCTCGAGGCCTTGACGCGGCGCGCGCCCGACGGGCTGCCGCGGGTGAACCGGCTGACCGACGTCTACAACGCGGTCTCGGTGCTGCACCAGGTGCCGGTCGGCGGGGAGGACCTCGGCCGGTATGCCGGGGCGCCGCGCCTCGTGCGCGCCACGGGCCAGGAGCGGTTCGACACCGCCGCCGGCGGGCAGGACGTGGTCGAGCACCCTGAGCCCGGGGAGGTCGTCTGGTGCGACGACGCCGGCGTGACCTGCCGGCGGTGGAACTGGCGGCAGGCGCGACGGACCCAGCTGCACGAGGGGACGGGGACGGCGCTGTTCATCCTGGACGCGCTGGCGCCGATGACGGACGCGGCGCTCGGCGCGGCGGCGGACGACCTGGTCGAGCACCTGTCCGCGCTCGGCCCGTCCGTGCGCACCTGGCGGCGGTTGCTCGCCCCCTGACGCAGGCCTGTCGGTGGACCTGCCTATCCTCGGGGCCATGACCGCAGGGGGAGGGGGAGGAGGCTGATGTTCCTGCACGACGACCGGCTGGTCCTGTCCGCGACCGACGTCACCCGTCACGTCGGGTGCGCGCACGCGACGTCGCTGGAGCGCGAGGTGGCCGCCGGTCGCCGCGAGGCCCCCGTGACCCAGGACGTCGGGATGCAGCTGGTCACCGCCATGGGCCAGGAGCACGAGGAGGCCTACCTGCGACGGCTGCGCGACGAGGGGCGGCGCGTCGTCGAGGTCGCCCGCGCGGGCAGCTGGGCCGAGCGTGAGCGGCTCACCCTGGAGGCGATGCACGCGGGGGCCGACGTCGTCTACCAGGCGACGCTCTTCGACGGCAGCTGGCTGGGGCACGCCGACTTCCTCCTGCGCGCCGAGCGGCCCAGCCGGCTCGGCGGGTGGAGCTACGACATCGCCGACACCAAGCTCGCCCGGCACCTCTCGGTCGACGCGCTGCTGCAGATGGCCGGGTATGCCGCGCGCCTGGAGCAGCTGCAGGGCACACCCGCCCGGCGGCTCACGGTGGTCGCCGGGGACGGCAGGGAGCACCACTGGCGCCCGGCCGACGTCATGGCCTACGCACGGCGGATGCGCTCGCGGCTGGTGGGTTTCCTGGCGTCGGGCGACGAGACCGAGCCGGCACCCTCGGCGGCCTGCGGTCGGTGCCGGTGGATCGAGCACTGCACCGACCACTGGGACGAGGTCGACGACCTCTCACGCGTGGCCGGGCTGCGCGGGGACCACCGCGAGGCGCTGCGGGAGCACGGCATCACCACGGTGGCGGCGCTCGCGGCGGCCGGCCCCGAGGAGCTGCACGGCGTGCTGAGCAGCCGGGTGCGCGACCGGCTGCACGGCCAGGCCCGGCTGCAGGTGCAGGAACGGGAGACCGGCGAGGCCGCATACGAGCTCCTGCCGCCCGAGACGGGCCGCGGCCTGCAGCTGCTGCCCGAGCCCGACGTGGGTGACGTCTACCTCGACTTCGAGGGCGACCCCTTCGCCGACGGCGGGGTCGGGCGGGAGTATCTCGCCGGCATCTGGACGCGCGACGGCGACTACCTCGACTGGTGGGCGCACGACCCCGCGGAGGAGGCGCGGCTGACGGGCGACCTGCTGGGGTGGCTGCTCGAGCGCTGGCGCCGGCACCCGGGCATGCACGTCTACCACTACGCCGCCTACGAGGTCACGGCGCTGAAGCGGATGACCGGGCAGCACGCGACGGGCGAGAGCGGGCTCGACCAGCTGCTGCGCGGCGGGCGGTTCGTCGACCTCTACCAGGTGGTGCGGCAGGGCGTGCGCCTGTCCAAGCCGTCCTACTCGATCAAGAAGGTCGAGGACTTCTACTGGCACCGGACGCGGACGGCGGCCGAGGGCGAGGTCGCCGACGGCATGGCGTCCGTGGTCGAGTACGAGCGGTGGCTGGCCGAGGGGCGGACCGACGACGGTGTGCTGCAGGCGCTCCGCCGCTACAACCGTGAGGACGTGCGGTCGACGCACGCCCTGCACGAGTGGCTGGAGGGGCTGCGGGCCGAGCTCGCCACGGCGCACCCCGGCGTCGAGCTGACGCGTCCGGCGCCGTCGGAGGTCGTGGAGGCCCGGGACAGCGAGCGGATGCTCGCCGAGCAGCGGCTCGCCCAGCGGCTGGCCGACGACGGGCAGACGCTGCTCGCCGGGCTCGTCGGCTGGCACCGGCGGGAGGACAAGCCGCGCTGGTGGGACTACTACCGCACCGAGACGATGTCGGTCGAGGAGCTGATGGAGGACGGGCGGGCGATCGGCGCCGTCGGGCCTCCGGTCGCGGTCGGCACCGAGAAGCGGTCCACGGTCTGGCAGTACGACTTCCCGCCGCAGGACGCGGTGATGACCGGTGTGGGCGATGCCGTGGTCGACGCCCGGACGCACGAGACGGTCGGCACCCTGGTGGGGCTGGACGCGGAGGCGGGCTGGGTGCGGGTCAAGCGCGGCACCGGCCGCGAGCCGCTGCGACCCGACGCCCTGGTGCAGAAGGAGGTGCTCTCCTCCGGGCCGCTGCAGGACTCCCTGAGCCGCCTGGGTGCCGCCGCGCTCGACGGGGGTGAGGAGCTGGGGCTGCGGCTGGTCGCGCGGACGACACCGGTGATCCCGGCACGCGAGACGGCGGAGACGGCCGGCGACCTCATGCGGCGCGTCGGCCGCGGTCTCGACGGCGAGGTGCTGGCCGTTCAGGGGCCGCCGGGGGCCGGCAAGTCCTACAACGGGGCGCTGCTCGTGCGTGACCTGCTCGACGCCGGCAAGCGGGTCGGGGTGACCGCGCAGTCGCACCGGGTCATCGCCGACCTGATGGACAACGTGGGGCGCCCGGGGGTCCGCAAGGGGAGCGGCCGCGGTGTCCCCGCGGCGGAGGACGCGACCGTCCGGGTCGTCACCGACAACGGCTCGGTCGACGAGGCCGTCGCCGAGGGCGTGACCTTCCTCGGAGGCACGGCCTGGCTCTGGGCGCGGGAGGAGATGCGGCAGGCGGTCGACGTGCTCGTGGTCGACGAGGCGGGCCAGTTCTCGCTGGCCAACGCCGCCGCCGTCGCGCAGGGTGCCCGCTCCATGGTCCTGCTCGGAGACCCCCAGCAGCTGCGCTCACCCACGCAGGCGACCCACCCGTGGGGCGCGGGGGTCTCGGCCCTGGAGCACCTGCTCGACGGGCACGAGACGATCGACCCCGCGAGGGGTGTCTTCCTCGACCGCACCTGGCGCATGCACCCGCGGATCACCGACTTCGTCTCCGAGCTGGCCTACGAGGGTCGCCTCGGGGCCGACCGCTGCACCGAGGGCCAGGTGGTCGACGCACCAGGACGCCTGACGGGCGCGGGCCTGCGCTGGGTCCCGGTGCCGCACGTCGGCAGCTCGTCGTGCTCGCCCGAGGAGGCGGGCGTGGTGCGGGCCCTGGTGGACGACCTGCTGCGCGGCGACTGGGTCGACGAGCGGGGCGAGCGTCGACCCCTCGCGCCGGAGGACGTCCTGGTCGTCGCGCCGTTCAACGCCCACGTGGCCGAGCTGCGCTCCCGGCTGCCCGACGCGGTCCCGGTCGGGACGGTCGACAAGTTCCAGGGTCACGAGGGTGCGGTCGTCATCTACTCGATGGCGGCGTCCACCGCTGACGACGCGCCGCGCGGCGTGAGCTTCCTCTACGACGTGCACCGGCTCAACGTCGCCGTCTCCCGCGCCCGGGCGCTGGCGGTCGTCGTCGCCTCGCCGGCGCTGCTCGAGGCCCCCGTGAACGCCCCCGAGCAGCTGCGCGCCGTCAACGCCCTCTGCCGCTTCGTCGACGAGGCCGACACCGTCTGACACGACCGGGGACGTGATGTGTCCACCCCATACCCGACCGGGGACGTGGTGTGTCCGCCCCATACCCGACCGGGGACGTCGTGCGTACACCCCATACCCGACCGGGGACGTGGTGTGTCCGCCCCATACCCGACCGGGGACGTGGTGTGTCCGCCCCGTCCGCGACCGAGGACGTACTGTGCGCGGCACCAAGCCGGTGAGCGTGCGCACCACGTCCTCGGTGGGGCTTAGGGCGTGCGTGCGGCGTCGTCGGTGGGGCTTAGGGCGTGCGTGCGGCGTCGTCGGTGGGGCTTAGGGCGTGCGTGCGGCGTCGTCGGTGGGGCTTAGGGCGTGCGTGCGGCGTCGTCGGTGGGGCTTAGGGCGTGCGTGCGGCGTCGTCGGTGGGGCTTAGGGCGTGCGTGCGGCGTCGTCGGTGGGGGTCAGGGCGTGCGCGCCACGTCGTCGGTGGGGGTCAGGACGGTGGGGGTCAGGAGGGGGTCAGGGCCGGACGATCGTGACACCCGGGGCGACCGGGCCGCTCAGGGCAGCCAGGGCGGCAGGGGCCTGCTCCAGGCTGATCGTGCGACCGAGGAAACGGTGCGGCTCGAGACGGCCGGAGACCACGTCCTCCAGCATCCGGGGGTAGTCGGCCGCCGGCATGCCGTGGCTGCCCAGCACCTGGAGCTCGCGCGCGATCACCGTGTGCATCGGCACGGTCGCCCGGTCGCCCACCACCGCCGGCGGGAGCAGACCGAGCTGCAGGTGGCGGCCGCGTACGGCCAGGCAGGACGTCGCCGCGGCCGCCGTCGCGATGCTCCCCAGCGCGTCGACCGCGACGTCCACACCGCCCGGCACGAGCGCCCTGACCTGCTCGGCGACGTCCTCAGCGCCGGCGTCCACCACCGCGTCGGCGCCGACCGCAGCCGCCAGCTCCAGCGCGGCGGGGCTCACGTCGACGGCGACGACTCGTGCGCCGCGCGACGCGGCGATCATCACCGCGGCCAGCCCCACACCGCCGCACCCCAGGACGGCGACCGTCTCGCCGGGAGCGACGCCGGCGACGTCCACCACCCCGCGGTAGGCGGTCGCGAACCGGCAGCCGAGCCCGGCCGCCACGTCGAGGCCGATCTCCTCCGGCAGGGGCACGACGTTGTGGTCGGCCCACGGCACGGCGACGTACTCCGCGAACGACCCCGGGCCGCTGAAGCCGGGCTGCCACTGCCGGGGACAGACCTGCGAGAGCCCGGCACGGCATACCTCGCAGGTCCCGCACGCGCACACGAAGGGCACCACGACCCGGTCACCCACGGCGACCCGCTCCACGCCCGCACCCACCTCGTGCACGACCCCGGCGAACTCGTGCCCGGGCGTGTGCGGCAGGTCGCGGATGTCGTCGTCGTGGCCCTGCCAGGCGTGCCAGTCGGAGCGGCAGACCCCGGTCGCCCCGACCGCGATCACGACCCCGCCCGGCTCGGCCCGGGGGAGGGGGACCTGCGCGACGTAGGGCTCCTGACCGAAGGCGTCGTAACGGACCGCCCTCATCCGCTCACTCGAAGAAGGCACCCAGGCCCCCGGCGCGGCCGGCCTGCTCGCCCGCCCCGGTCGTGCTCCTGTTCTCGGCCGGCTGCACCAGGACGTGACCGTTGCCGGTGAACGCCATCTGCACCATCTCCCCGGTGCCGCCGCGCAGCATCGACCCCAGACCGCCGGTGTCGACCCGCACGTCCATCCGCACGCCGGCGGTCCACAGCACGACCGCGTTGGCGTCGGCGAAGGTCGGGGCCTGGCCCACGTCGAGCGCGACGGGCTCGCCGCGGCTGGTGACCGCGACATACCCCGAGCCGCGCAGCGAGACGTTGAACAGGCCGCCGGCCATCATGCCGCCGCGTGCCGAGACCCGGTGGATGTCCCATTCGATCGAGGCGCTGAAGGCCAGCACGTTGGCGCCGTTGACCGAGATCATGTCGTTGTCGAGGTAGAGCACCTGCACGTCGGCCGCGTCGTCGGCCAGGAAGAGCTCGCCGCTGCCGGTGGCCTGCATGATCGGCACGCCCTCGCCGGTCAGCTTGGTCTTGAGCAGCTTGTCCAGCCCGCCGGAGCCGCGGTTGGCGAACCGCACGTCCCCCTGGTAGGCCACCATCGACCCCAGCCGCGCGTTGACCGGCCCGTAGTCCATCCGGATCTTGAGCAGCTTGGAGTTCTGCTTGGTGAACTGGTCGCGGGACTCCGTCTCCTTGAAGTCGTCGAACAGGGAACCGTGGATGGCCATCGCGCCTTCTCCCTCCGTGATGTGGGTCCTTCTCGGCCACAGCCTAGGGGCACGGCCCCCTACGCGGGCAGGGCCGGGCGCAGCCACTCCACCAGCGGGCGCACCTGCCGCCAGTGCTCCCGGACGCGTCCGACGAGCGCGTGCGTGGTCACCACGTCGGCGTCGTTGACCCAGCGCGTGGCCGAGATCGAGGTATGCCGCAGCAGCCCGATCCGGGGGTGGTCGCGGCCGAACCCGCGCGGCGCCGTCCGCAGGGTCGAGCCCTCGATGTGCCACCCGGCGTTGTGCAGCCCGGTGACCAGAGCCTCCAGCGCGGCGCCGCGCGGCCCGTCGACCGCCTGCCGGTAGGCGGCGAGGGCCTCCGGCTCGAGGTGGTAGCTGCCCCCGCTGACGCGGAAGCCGTCGGCGGAGACCTCGGCGTACCAGCCGGTGCGCCGCCCGGTGCCGACGTAGACGCCCTGGTGGGTCTTGTACGGCGTCTTGTCGCGGGAGAAGCGCAGGTTGCGCTGGGGCCGGAAGACCTTGGCCGGTCCGAACTCCTCCTCGAGCTCGGCGGCCAGCGCGGCCATCGGGGCGCGCACGTCGCGCTCGTAGCGCTCGCGGTGGGCCGTCCAGAACTCGGTGGTGTTGTCCTGCTCGAGCTCGACGTAGAAGTCGACGGCCGCGTGCGGGATGCCGGAGAACGTCACGGACCGAGGGTATGGCGCTATGGTCCGGTCATCATCACCAGCACGACGGCGGGGGGATCGCCATGGGGGACCGGCGGAGGGTGCTCGTCACGGGTGCCACGGGAGGCATCGGCTACTTCGTCGCGGAGCAGCTCGCGCGGAAGGGGCACCGGGTGGTCCTCGCCGCGCGCAGCGCCGAGCGGGCCGAGGCGGCGACCGCCATCATCCAGCGGCTCGTGCCGGGTGCCGACCTCGAGGTGGTGCTGCTCGACCTCGCCGACCTCGGCTCGGTGGCGGCGGCGGCGGAGCGGCTCGCTGCGGGGGAGCCGTTGGCGACGTTGGTCGCCAACGCGGCCTGTGTGAGTTATGGCCTGCGCCGGGAGCCGCCACGGGTGACGGCCGACGGGCTGGAGCTGCACCTCGGGACGGCCTACCTCGGCCACTACGCCCTGCTCGCACGCCTCCTGCCGCGGCTGCAGGCGTGGGGGACGCGGATCGTGCACGTCGGCAGCCTGGGCGCCCGGCTGCCGGTCGGACGGTCGCCGTGGGACCGGCTGACCACGCCGCGTCCGGAGGCGCCCCTGCGCAGCTATGCCCGGTCCAAGGCAGGGGTCACCCTGCTGCACCACGAGCTCGCCCGCCGGCTGACCGGCACCTCCGCGGCCTCGTCCGTGCTCGCCCACCCCGGCACGGCGGTGGACGTCCTGACACCCGGGCGCCACGGCATACCCGCCTCGCAGCCGACCGAGATCGGCGCGCTCTCCCGCCTCCTCGTGCGGGGAATGCACGGCAAGCACGACGGTGCCGCCGTTCTCGTGCACGCGGCGACCGACCCCGAGGTGCGCAACGGCGAGGTATGGGGTCCCGCCGGCCGGTGGCAGGTGAGCGGACCGCCCGCGAGGGTGCACCTGCCGGTGCCGCGTCGGGCCGGCCCGCTGACGCGTGAGCTGCTCGCGGTCAGCGAGGAGGTGACCGGTCTGGCGTTGCGCTTCGGCCCGGGCGGCTCACCTGGTCAGCCCTGGCCCCCGAGATCGACGGCGAAGGCCTCGTAGAGCAGGTCGCCGCCGCGCCGCCGGTGGTCCACGAGCCGCTCCAGCAGCTCGCTCACCTCGCGCCGGAACGCCGGCACGTCCTCGATCCCCTCACCCCGCTCGACCAGCTCGATGAAGTCCTGCAGGTCGGCCACCAGGGCGGGGTGCTCCGCGGTCAGGTTCTCCAGCGTGCGGGACAGGCGCGGCACGCTGCGGACCGCCTCGAAGATGCCGTCGTTGCTCTCCGCCAGGGAGACGTGCTCGGCGAAGTCGTGCGCGAGCTCGACCAGGGCAGTGAGGACACGGGTGCGGGAGACGTCGCCACCGTCCGGGGGGCCGTCCAGGGAGTCACGGACCGCGGCGACCGACTCCCGGAACTCCGCCCGGGAGGCGCGGATCTGCTCGATGTAGGTCTCGAGTCCCTCCGGCACGGCGGCCATGCCTCATCGTCGCCCACCGCCGCCCGGCAGTCCACCCCTGCGGGTGAGGGGACGGCTCAGGCCAGCCTGAGCGTCTCCGACACCCAGGCGCCGAGGTCGGCCAGCGCGACGGGGGTGATGCCGTGCCCGCCGGGGTAGCGGCGTGCCTGAACGACGCTCCCGGACTCACCGGTCAGGTAGTCCCAGGTGCGCCGCATCAGCTCGCCGGGGATGACGTGGTCTTCCTCGCCCTGGGCGACGAGGACCGGTATGCCGTCCAGCCGCCCGGGGGTGGTGGGCACGGCGGCCTCCCACGGCAGGGTGCCGTAGAGGAGGGCTGCTCCGGCGAAGCGCCGAGGGTCCTCGAGCACCAGCCCGCCGGCGAAGGCGGCGCCGCCGCTGAAGCCCACCAGCAGGACCTGGCGGCCGGAGGGTGCCACCTCCTCCAGCCAGCTGCGGAACCAGGCCATCGTCCCGGCCAGCGACTCGGCGACCGGCCGTCCGATGCCGCGGTTGGCGAACCAGGCGAAGCCGCCGCCCTCGGCGATGGGCGCCCGGACCGCGGCGTAGGACGGCCCGACGGGCAGGTGGGTAGCCAGCTGGACGATCTCCCGCTCGTGCGAGCCGCGCCCGTGCAGCAGGACGACGAGCGGGGCCTCGGCGTCCTCCAGGGGTGCGCCGTGCGTGGCGACGACGTGCGGGGTCAAGGGGTCAGGACGACCTGATCGCGGAGATGTCGAAGCTGAGCTTGACCTTCTCGCCGACGAGCACGCCACCGGTCTCCAGGGCGGCGTTCCACTCCAGGCCCCAGTCCTTGCGGTTGATGGTGGTCTGGCCCTCGAAACCGGCACGGAGGTTGCCGAAGGGGTCCTGCGCCAGGCCGGTGAAGTCGAGGTCGACCGTGACCGGGCGGGTGACGTCCTTGATCGTCAGGTCACCGGTGACGCGCCACGTCCCGCCGTCGACGAGCTCCACCGCGGTGGAGACGAAGCGCAGCTCGGGGTAGGTCTCGACGTCGAAGAAGTCGGCGGAGCGCAGGTGCGCGTCCCGGTCGGCGACGCCGGTGTTGATGCTGGCGGCCTGCAGGACCACGGTGGCATGGGAGGCCGACGGGTTGGCGGCGTCGACCACGCCGGTGCCCTCGAGCTCGTCGAACTGGCCACGGACGTTGGTGACCATGGCGTGGCGCGCGCTGAAGCCCAGGCTGCTGTGGCCCGGGTCGATGCTCCACGTGCCGGACAGGTCGGCGGCGGCCGGGGACACGGGGGTCTCCTCGACGGTGCCACGCTCGGCGGTCAGCACGTCGGTCGACGGTGCTGCCGGGGCGGTGGCGGCCGGGGTGTGCTCGGGGGTGGACTTCCGGAACCAGTCGAACAGGCCCATGGTGGTGCTCCTTCAAGATGTTGTGTGTACAAGCAACCGCGGACCACGGTAGCGCGATGATGCGTGACTCGTCAACTATCTTGCGGGCTTCGTCCCGCGGACGACCGGCTCGGCGGCAGCAGTACGGTCAGGCCCGGTCGTGGACCTGCCCACCCACCTGGGCGGCGAAGTCGGGGTCGTTGACCTGCTCGTCGGTGAGGCCGTGCACCTCCTTGGCGTGCTCCGCGGCCTCCCGCACCACGTCATACTCCGTCTCGCCGGTGACCACGCCCTCGCAGTCGAAGCCGACGTCGCGACAGTTGAGCTCCTTCATCCCAGCCTCCTTGCTGTCAACCCCGAGCCGGGCCACGGGCCGTGGCCCTCGCCCCTCACGGTAGACCCGGTCCGCCACCATGACGAGCCCGTGAGGTCACCAGTCGGTGGGCTTCTCCGGCTCGTGCAGCCAGACCTGGAAGAAGGAGGTCAGGTCCTGGCCGGAGACCTGCTCGGCGAGCGTCTCGTACTCCTGCGTGGAGATCTTTCCGCCGCTGCGGTCGGACACGACGCTGCGGGTGAGATCCAGGAACGCCTCGTCGCCGATCTCTTCCCGCAGCGCGAAGAGCATCGCGGCCGAGCGGTCGTAGATGGCGGGGTGGAAGAGGTTGAGCGGTCCGGGGTCGCTGATCGCCAGCTGCCAGAAGGAGCTGCCGGCGGGCGCGTCCATGACCTGGTCGAAGGCGGCCTGGGCGGTCCGGCCCCCGTTGTGCTCGGTCCACAGCCAGGCGCCGTAGGTCGCCCAGCCCTCGTTGTGCCAGATGTCGGCCCACCGGTTCACCGCGACGTCGTTGCCGATCCACTGGTGCACCAGCTCGTGTGCCACCGTGCCCTCGCTCGCGCGCTGGCTGAAGAAAGAGCGGGTCTGCGTCTCCAGCGCGTAGCCGACGCTGTCGTCGTCGACGATCGCGCCGTAGGAGACGAACGGGTAAGGCCCGAACAGGTTCTCGAAGAAGGTCATCATCTCGCCGGTGAGCGCGAGGTTGACGTACCGGGAGGCTGGCAGCGCCGGGTCGACGGCGTCGATGATGGGGACGCCGCTCGGCGTCGAGGAGAATCTCAGCTCGTAGTCGCCCACGCTCGCCGTCGCCAGGTAAGCGGCCATCGGGTCCGGCGCGTCCCACTCCCAGGTGGTCCACCCGTCGGCCGTCGTCCGGTCGGTGAGCAGTCCGTTGGCGACCGCCACGAGACCCTCGGGCACGGTCACCGTGAAGTCGTAGGTGGCCTTGTCGGTCGGGTGATCGCTGGTCGGGAACCAGGTCGCCGCGCCGTCCGGCTGGCTCACCACCATCGCCCCGTCGCGTGTGGTGACCCAGCCGTAGAGCGCGCCTTCGAGGTCGGTGGGCCGCGTGGTCGTGCCGCCGTACTCGACCACGACCTGCGCGGTGGTGCCGGCCTTGAGCATCGGTCGCGGCTGCACAACCAGCTCGTTGCCGTCCTCCTGGGCGAACCGCATGCTCTTGCCGTTGACGATGACGCGGGTGGCCGTCAGCCCCCGCAGGTCGAGGTTGAAGGAGCGCAGGTCCTGGGTGGCCGCCAACGTGAGGGTCGCGACCCCGTCCAGCTGGCCCTCGAGGGGAGCCGGGGCCGCCTCCGGCGGCGTGTAGCGGAGGTCGAGCGAGTAGTGCTGGACGTCGATACCGCCGTTCCCGGCGAGGGGCAGGTAGGGGTCGCCCGCACCAGGGGCACCCTCGACATACCGGGGCTCGCCGGGACGCCCGGGCGCGGCGGTGGCCGCCAGGGGCGAGACGAGGAGGGCACCGGCCGCGAGGGCGGCGGCCAGGGACTGCGGACGGGTCGGACGGTGCATCGTTGCTCCTCGGGTCGGCGGTCGGGTTCTAGCCTCGCTCTACCCCCGCACAGCGTCAAGCAGCGCGCGCTACTGGTAGGAGACGAAGTCGGGGACGGGGTCGACCAGGCTCATCGTCTCCTCGGGGGACAGCGGCCCGGGGACGTCCTCGTCGTAGAAGTTCTTCCAGCCCCAGTGCTCGACGTCCGGCGCGTGCGCGTGCAGCGCCCGCCAGGTCTGCTGCTTGTCGGGCTGCGCTCCCTGGCCGTCGGCGTGTATGAGCACCGCGAGCTCGGACCGGGACAGGTCGACGTCGGCGATGTCAGGGATCATGCGCGGCTGGAACTGGTGCAGGACCAGCACCTTCTGCGGCAGGTCGCGCTCGCGGGTCAGGTCGGCCAGCCAGGTGATGACCTCGTTGACCTCCTCGGCGTGGACCTGCCCGATCTGGGTCAGGTGCACCTCGTGGGGCTCCAGGCGCCACTCGGGGTCGAGCGCCAGCCCGACGTGCGGCAGCTCGAGCAGCTCCTGGTACTGCTGGGCCTGGGTGAGGAAGTCGGTGCGGCCCGGCTGCAGGTCGAGCACGACGTAGAGCCCGTGCTCGGCGGCGAGGTCGACGAGCGGGCGGATGCCCTCGACGGGCAGCTCCTCGGAGTAGTTGCCGTCGGCGCCGGCGCCCGCGCTGGCGATGGTCACGATGATCTCGAGCGTCGGCACGACCGGCTCGTCGGTGAGGGCCTCGTATGCAGCCGCCAGCTCCTCGGCGCGCGTCACCGTCTCCTCGACCGGCTGCTCGCCCAGGACGCCGAGGGCTCCGGTCCCTGGGGTGCCGTAGAGCGCGACATAGGTGCGGTCCGGCAGGGCCAGCTGCCCGCCGCCGGGCAGCTCCACGCCCGTGGCGGCGGTGCGCACGCGCCAGGCCAGGGTGTCGGCGTCACCGAGATCCTGGCCGAGCCCCAGCACGGCGGTGGGCGCGCTCTCCGCGAGCGCCTGGACGCTCTCGCTGGTGGCCCGGGGGTCCCCGTCGGGGGAGTGCACGACCCGTGCCCCGGCGGCCAGCGCGGTGCCGAGTGCGGCGACGTCGTCCTCCTCGCCGGTGGTCAGCACCACCGTGCCCGGCTGCGGCTCCGGCGGGGCCGTGGCGGGCAGCTCGTCCCGGTCGGCCGGCGGCAGGTCGGGACCGGGGGCACCCGAGATGCTCGAGGCGTCGTCGCCGGTCGTGGGGGACTCCTCGGGCGGGCCGGGCACCAGGAGCTGCGGCGTCCCGGGGTCGAGGGCGGCGAGCCGGGCCGTGGTGTCGTCACGGTCGACCTGCTCCGGGTCGGCGGTGATGCCCAGCAGGCCGGCGAGGGTCGTGTCGTCGGCGGCGGTGACGAGGTCGACGCCGGGGTCCTGCACCGGGCCGAGGGCCAGGGCCACCTCGGTGCCGAGACGCTCCAGCTCCTCGGCGACCCCCTCGCCGTCGACGAGGACGGGCACGCCCAGGACGCTCGCGGCCGAGGCGGCGCGCAGCTGCTCGTCGGCGGAGGTGAGCACGACGACCGGGGCGGCGGTGAAGAGGGCCTGGGACATGGCGAGCGCACGCGCGGCGGCGTCCTCTCCGCCCAGGAGGGACGTCCCCTCGGGCGTCGCCGGGGTGGCGACCAGCGCGGCGGGCTCGTCCTGGCCGCCCGGCTGCCCCTGGCCGTCACCGGCCCCGTCGCTACCCGCGCCGGACCCGGCCCCGGAGCTCCCGTCGGAGCCGGGCGCGTCGCACGCCGCCAGCACGATCAGGGTGCCGGCGGCCGCGGCGGCCAGCGGGCGGAGCATCCTCCTGCGTCCCGGGCGCACGCGGTCTCCTCTCGCACGGTGGTCGGGGCCTCACGGTAACCCACGACCGGACGCCTCCCGCGGCACGACGGGCGTGCACAACGGGCGAGAACGGCCCAGAACCGCAGGACGGGTGTCGTTGTGCACGCCGGGAGGTGCGGCCCGTCGGGGCTCAGGCGACCGGCTGCCCCACCAGGCGGGCGGCGAGCTCGGTGACGGTGCGCTCGCGGGAGAGCGAGCGGTCCAGCGGCTCGTCGGCGTAGGAGCCGCCGATCGGCTGCACCATGACCTCCTCGACCCCGTACCGGGCCGCGACGTCGCGCACCTGCCCGGCCACCTCGTCCGGGGTGCCGACCAGCCACGGCTCGGTCACGGCGGCGAACTCCCCGGCCGGGATCGGCAGCGGCTCGTCCACGGCCTCCTCGACGGTCAGGATCGGGCGCTGGCGCATCGGGCCCGGCACCCGCAGGCTGGCCATCATGTGCTGGAAGGGCAGGGCGAGGCGCCGGGCCTCCTCCGGCGTGTCGGCCACCACGGCGTTGACGGTCAGGAAGGTCGTCGGCTCCCCGGGCCCGGTGAAGGTGGAGCGGTAGAGCTCCAGCGCCTCGGCGGTGCCGCGGCCGGCGAAGTGGTGGGCGAAGACGTAGGGCAGGCCGAGCTGGGCGGCCAGGCGCGCGGAGTAGTCGGAGGACCCGAGCAGCCACACCGGCGGCGTCCCGGCCGCCGAGGGGGTGGCGGTGATGGCGTGCTGGCGCGGGCCGATCTGCACGGCCGCGCCGGCCGGGTCCATGAAGGCCATGACCTGCTGGACGTACTCCGGGAAGCGCTGCACCACGTCCTGGTCGCTCGCCCCGCCGCGCAGCGCCCAGCTGGTCACGGGGTCGGTGCCGGGAGCCCGGCCGATGCCGAGGTCGATGCGGCCCGGGTGGGCCGCCTCGAGCAGCGCGAACTGCTCGGCCACGGCCAGCGCCGCGTGGTTGGGCAGCATCACACCGCCGGAGCCGACCCGCATCCGCTCGGTCGCCGCGGCCAGCATGCCGATGATCACCGGCGGGCTGGTAGAGGCGACCGACTGCGTGTTGTGGTGCTCGGCCACCCAGTAGCGCCGCACGCCCGACGCGTCCGCCAGCCGCGCCAGCGTGCGCGCCGAGCTCAGCGCCTGCGCGGTGGTCTGGCCGGTGCGGACCGGGACCAGGTCGAGGACGGAGAGGGACAGGGGCGCGGAGGACGTCATACCTGGTGCCAACGCCCGACCCCGCCGGGTCCTTCCGTCAGCGCCGAGACGGCAGCGACCCCGCCCGGGTCGACCCCACCCGCGCCCACCCGCGGCGTCAGGACTCCAGCGGCCAGTAGATGTCGGTGCGCAGGGTCGCCGGGTCGCTGTCGGGCGTCGGCTCGCTGACGTAGACCTCCCAGACACCCCGTCCCGGCCGGCGTCCCTGCTCGGCCACCCACCGCCCGAGCCGCTCCCACGACTCCGCCAGCGTGTCGTAGGGCCCCAGGTGGGTCAGCCGGGCGACGTCGCCGCCGGGCAGGGAGCTCACGACGACGTCGCCCTCGTCCGTCGCCGGCGCGGCGGTGGTGAACCCGGCCTCGACGTCGATGGTCTCCGACGGCATCGACGGGTAGTAGCCGATCGCCTCCAGCGGCCGGCCGCCCTGCTGCTCGAGCGTGGACGCCACCAGCGGGTAGGCGCGGTCGAAGACCTGGCTGATCTCGTCCATCCGGACCGTGGCCCGGACCACCGCGGTCGGGACCTCCTCACGGCGGACGATCTCGGGACTGCTGGCCTCGGGGGGAATGTCCATGGCCCGAGTCTGGCACCGTCGCGGCCCCGGCGGGAGGGCCCAGGGGTATGCCGTGCCACCGGCGGCGCGCACGCACCGCGGGGAAGGGCGACCGCGCACCGCCCGGTCAGGCTCCCGCGTCGTCGTCCGGCAGGTCGGCGCGGCGCAGGGCCAGACGGGTCCAGCCGCCGAGGAAGATGCGGTCGTCCTCGTCGACCTCGACCCGCAGGCCCCGCTCGACCGGCTCCTGCGGCAGCGGCAGCCCGACGGTGCCGACGTAGGTGCCGTTGGAGGTGTCCAGGTCCTCGATCCACCACCTCCGCCCGTCCCCGGTCAGCTGGGCGTGGCGCACCGAGACCCCCGCGTCGGTGCCGGCGTCGAGGTCCGGGTGCAGGCCGCGCTCGACGTTGGTGCGGCCGATGACCAGGTTGTCCCCGGTCAGCGGCACGACCTCCGGCGGACCGGCGTCGGGGACCGGCTGCTCGGTGTCGCGGGTGGCGTACCAGGCGTGGTCGACCCACACCTCCGCCACCCACGGGCCCTCGTGCGCACGGGAGGGCGGCCGGTGCTCGGGCTTCTCGTGCGCGACGAAGGTCTCGCCGGGGGTCGGTGGCGTGGCCGGCGGTACCTCCAGCCGCAGGTGCAGGTCGTCGGGGTCCAGGCCCACCTCCGCCGCGGTCGTCGCCAGCTCGATGTCGTCGGCGTCGCGCCGGGGGTCGATGTAGGCCTCCAGCGGCTCGGCGGCCTGCAGCGCGGTCGGCACCGGCGGCGTCTCCTCGCCGTTGGCCTCGTCGGCCACCCGCTCGGGCCGCGGCGGGGTGCCGGTGACGAAGTCGTAGCCGCAGGACCCGCAGAAGGTGACGTCGCCGACGTTGGTGGCGTGGCAGTGCGGGCACTCCTGCGCCGTCTCCTCGATCTCGGGGCCGTCGACCGGCCGGGCCGGCTCGACGCGGTGTCCCTGCCCTGGCTGCGCGGCGTCGCTCATGCGTCGGGCCTCAGCTGGGCGAGGTAGGCCTCCTGGGCCGCGACGAGCGCCGAGGCCCGCTGGATGTCGGCCGGACGCGTGTGCAGCGACTCCTTGGCGGCCGTGAGCATCCCCGCCAGGTCCACGCTGGTGGGGGCGCCGCACCCGGCCAGCGTCTTGGCGAGACGCTCGGCCCGGTCGGCGAGGTCGGCATACTGCGCCAGCGCCGCCGCGTAGGTGGCGTGCGCCTGGTCCAGCGCCCGTCCCACCCGCTCGAGGTTGGCGACGTAGGCGGCCAGCTCGTCCTCGCCCTCCGGCACCTCGCCCAGGGCGGTGACGTCGGGGATGCCCAGCTTGGGTGCCGGCTGCACGCTGTTGAGCACGCGCTCGGCCAGGCTGCGCACCGCCTCGCCCCGGGCGACGAGGTGCGCCCGCTCGCTCTCGGCCTGCTCCCGGTCGGCGTTCTCGTGCGCGTGGCTGACCGCCGCGACGATGAGCGCCCGGTCCACGGCCGCCAGACGCGACTCGAGCTCGCCCACGTCCGCCAGGTCCAGGCCGCCGTCCGCGCCCTCCTGCCGGGCGCGGTCCACCTCGGCCTCGATCTGCTCGAGCCGACCGGGCAGGTCCTCCGGCGACCCGGGGCCGTGCCGCTCCAGGTCGGCGCGCACCCGTGCCGCCTCGTCGCCCAGGACGCCGACGCGGTGCTCCAGCGAGACGTCCTCCTCCGCGTCGACGCGGGCCCGCAGGGAGGCGGCCAGCGCGTCGGAGAGCCGCAGCGCGTCGGGCAGCGGCAGCGCCAGCGCCTCGGCGTCACCGTCCGGGGGCTCGAGCACGCCCCAGATGAGCTGGGCCAGCCACTCGCGCTCGCCACCGCCGTCCTTGACGTCCTCCCACGTGGCCAGCAGCAGGTCGTGGCGCTGGGCGATCGCGTGGTAGAGCGTCATCGAGGCCGTCACGTCGGTGTTGAGGGCCTCCCGGTCGGGGTGGGTGCGGGTCAGCTCGTCGAGGGCACGCAGCTCGTGCTCGCGCCGCAGCCGCCAGCGGGCCAGGTCGGAGAGGAAGCGGTCGGTGGCCTCGTCCGGCGGTGCCATGCCCGGCTCGGCGGGCGGGGGAGGGGCGACGGCATACCTGCTCATCGGGCGGGCTCCTGGGTCTCGTGGTGCGCGTCCGGCTGGTCGGGCACCGGCACGCGAGGTATGCCGTCCGCGCCGACCTCGAGGCCGCGGTCGGCGACCACCTCCTGGTCGACGTCGGTCGGTGGCACGACGGCGGTGCGGACGACGGCGGCCGGGGAGGTCCGGACGGCGTAGCGCTCGCGCAGGACGTCGAGCTGCCTGTCCAGGGCCGCGTCGTCGCCGCGCCGGGTGGCGTCGTAGGCGTGGTCGAGCGTGAGGCCGAGCAGGTCGAGCTCGTCGACGATGCGCAGCAGCGGTGCCGGCTCGCCCTCGACGGCGTGCCCGCCGGCGAAGCCGTGGGGGAGGCGCTGGAAGGCGCCCACCGACTCCGCCAGCCAGGCGACGGTGCGCGCGGCGACGTCGCGGGCGGGCTCGGCGCCGGAGAGCTCGAGCAGGTCCCCGGCGCTGTGCAGCGCCCGCCTGACGCGGACGCGGACGACGTCGGAGACGTCGGGGCCGGTGAGCAGACGGGCCTGCTCCTGGATGGACGTGCGGAGGTGGTCGGCGTCCGGGACGCCGGTGGTGTCGTTCACGGGTGGTCTTTCCCCCTGCCGGGTGAGGTCGGCCCATTCTTACCCGACGGACGGACCCGGCTCCACCCCGTCGGGCGTCGCCCGGTCCGGGCACGTGAACGGCATACCGGTCGCTCCTGCCGGTGCTCGGCGCTGCGGTGAGTCACAATCAGGACCGTGACGTCCTTCCCGCGACGGCTCGACGAGCTGCAGCGCCGGCGACCCTGGCTGGGGTTCCCGGTGGCGGTGCTCTACAAGTTCATCGACGACCACGGCGTCTACCTGTCGGTGCTGATCACCTACTACGGCTTCCTGGCGCTCTTCCCGCTGATGCTGCTGTTCACCTCGCTGCTCGGCTTCGTGCTGGACGGCGAGCCCGAGCTGCGCAGCCAGATCCTGTCCACGGCGGTCGGCCAGTTCCCGGTGATCGGGCGGGAGATCAGCGGCGAGGGGTTCGGCGGGAGCACGACGGCGCTGGTCATCGGCGCGCTGGTGGCCCTCTGGGCGGCGATCCGCGCCTCGCAGGCGACGTTGCACATGATGAACATCTGCTGGGCCGTGCCGCGGCACCAGCGCCCCGACCCGCTGCGCTCGCCGATCCACTCCCTGCCCCTCATTGCCATCGCCGGCCTGATGCTGCTCGGCACGACCGTCGGCACGGTCCTGGCGACGTCGGCCGGGGCCTACGGGGTCGAGCTGCGGCGGATGGTGCCGCTGATGGTCCTGCTGTTCAGCTTCCTCGTGGCGGTGCTGGTGTTCAGCCTGGGGATGTGGATGGGCACCTCCTACCCGCTGCGCTACGCCGACGTGCTGCCCGGGGCGTTCGTGGCGGCCGTGGGGTGGCTGCTGCTGCAGCGCTTCGGCATCGCCTACTCCAACCAGATCGTCAGCCGGGCCGGTGACACCTACGGCGTGTTCGCGGTCGTGCTGGGTCTGGTGGTGTTCATCTTCGTCGCGGCCCAGCTGGTGGTGCTCGCCGTCGAGGTCAACGTGGTGCGGGTCAAACGGCTGTGGCCGCGGGCGCTGCTCGGTCCGTTCACGACGAGCGTGCCGCTCACCGAGGCCGACCTGCAGACCTACCGGGACGCCACCGCCTCGACGATGATCAAGGACTACCAGGGGGTCGAGGTCACCTTCGACCACCCGGCGGGGCCACCGCCGACGGCACGTGACGACGGGCGGGAAGGCCCGCAGAGGCCAGGCGAACCCGCGGCACGGGAGGGGACGGCCGAGCCCGACCCGACGGACCGGTAGGACTCAGCGCCGGTCGTCGTCCCCGCCCTCCCGACGGTCGCTGCCGGGCGGAGGCGGGGCCGCCCAGGGGGAGTCGGAGCTCGACGCGGGCGGGGGCGGGCTGCCGTAGCGCTCGCCGTAACCCTGGCCGGAGCCACCCTGCTCGCCGTAGCCCTGGCCCGGTGCCGCATACCCCTGCTGTCCGTCGTTCAGACCTCCCTGCTGGCCCGGCCCGGGCGCGCCATACCCCTGCTGGCCGTAGCCCTGCCCGTAGGAGGCGTCGCCGTAGCCGGAGGAGGTGCTGTAGCCGTAGCCACCCGGCCCGGCCGCCGCCTTGCGGTCACGGCTGCGGCCGACCAGCCAGAGCACCAGACCCAGGAGCGTGATGAACCCCAGCGGGAAGAGCGCGAGGAAGGCCAGGCCCGCCGTGCCGAGGCCGATCGCGTCGCGGAAGCCGAGGGCCGGGCTGAGCTCGGCCGCCGACTCGCAGGTGACCGTGTGCTCGCCCGCGGCGCCCGCGGTGAAGGTGCCCACCAGGCTCGTGCCCTCCTGCGCGGCCGCGTCGTCCAGGGCGGTCTCGGCGACCACGGGGACGTCGGCGCCGTCCGGCCCCGTCACGGTGCAGGCCGGGTCGGTCCCCGGCTCGGCCAGGATGAAGCGGACGTCACCGTCCTGCATCGGCACGGTGGCGGTGCCCTCCACCGGGAAGGCGTCGGCCTCCATCGCCGAGAAGTCCTGGATGGCCCGGTTGATGCCCCAGATCCCCACGATGACCGCGATGACCGACAGGGCCAGGCCGACGAAGAAGAGGACCTTGCCGGCGGTCGTCATGCCGCTGCGGCGGGGCGGGACGGCGGGTTGCCCGGAGGAGTACTGGCTCGGTGACGTGCTCACGCGTCCCAACCTATCTGGCCGGGCGGGACCGTGTCAGACCCCTGTGGACGCAGGTCAGCGGTAGGTGTCGCTCTGCGCGTCCTGGTCGAAGGGCTCGTCACGCTGCGCGACGTCGCCGTCCTCGTCGACGAAGACCAGCGCGCCGGAGGCCACCAGCTCGGCGATCTGCTCGTCGGAGAGGGCGGCGAGCTCCTCGTCGGTCAGCTCGACGTAGTCGTCGTCCGAGGCGTCCAGCTCGTCGCCGACGAGCTCGAGGTCCGCGTCGTCGGTCTCTGCGTCCACGTCGTCGGTGACGTCATCGGTGTCGTCGTCGGTGTCGTCCTCGGGGCCGTCGGCGGCGCGGACCGCGGCCGGGCTGCGGGTCTCGTCCTCCCACCACTCCTCGGCCCCCTCGGACGGGGGCTCGGCGCCGTCGCCGACGGCATACCCGTCGTCCTCGGTCTCGTCGGTGCCGTGCCGCACGACGAGGAGCAGGATGCCGCCGATGAGCAGCATCGTGACCCCCGCGAAGGTCCCCAGGCTGCCGAGCATGAGGGCGCCCAGACGCAGCAGGCCGTCGGCGGGGCTGACCTCGGGGGCCACCACGACGCCCAGGCCGTTGCACTCGATCGTGTGATCACCGGCCTCGGCGGCGCGGAAGGAGCCGACGACCTGGAAGCGCGCCAGCGGGTTGTCCAGGCCGACGCGCTGCCCCTCGTCGGAGAGGTGGCGGACCGGGACGTCGCCCCCCGGGCCGGACACCGTGCAGTCGATGTCCTCCACCGGGGTGGGCAGGTCCTCCCCGGGGGCGACGAGCCCGCCCGTCACGTAGAGCGCACGCTGCGCCCCCGCCGACAGCGAGACCGTGGCGGTGCCGTCGAGCAGCTCGGCGGAGTTGTCGCGCAGGTTGTTGATCAGACCTCGGGTGGTCAGGCCGCCCACGAGGGCCACGACCAGGCTGATGGCGAGCAGCACGGCGCCGACCCGGACGAGCGCCTGCCCGGACCGGCGCAGCCGGCCTCGGCTGCTCGGGGGGCGTCCGGGAGAGGAGGGCGCGTCCTGCTGGGGTGACATGCCCCCGACTCTAGGCGTCCCACCGTCGGCTTGACAGCGTGCGGCACGCCGGGCGTCGCCCGGACAGCCCGCGTC
The DNA here is from genome assembly GCF_000421185.1 of Ornithinimicrobium pekingense DSM 21552. GTDB lineage: Bacteria > Actinomycetota > Actinomycetes > Actinomycetales > Dermatophilaceae > Ornithinicoccus > Ornithinicoccus pekingensis. Next base: position 387,332 of record NZ_ATWJ01000009.1, on the reverse strand, counting down.
ACGCCGGACGCGGGGTCAGCCCGTGCCCCGGCGCTCGGACTCCGTGGCCTGCCGCAGGACGATGCGGGTCCAGGCACCGACGTAGAGCCGGTCGTCCCGGTCGATCTCCACGCGCTGCCCCGGCGGGAGCGGCTCGGTGGGCAGCGGCTCGCCGACCGTGCCCACGAAGGTGCCGTTGCTGCTGCCCAGGTCCTCCACCCACCAGCGCTGCCCGTCGCTCGTCAGCTGCGCGTGGCGCCGCGAGACCGCGCTGTCGGCGCCCACGTCGACCTCCGGGCGCACGCCCAGGCTGCCCGACGGCCGGCCGACCAGGGCGGTGCTGCGGGTGAGCAGGACGGTGTCCGGCACACCGGCGCTGGGACAGGCCTCCTCGGTCTGCTGGACGGCGTACCAGTCGGGGTCCACCCACAGCTCGACCACCCAGGCCTCGGCAAGGGTGCGCGAGGGAGGGGTATGCCGTGCCTTGCGGTGCGCGGGGACGGCGGCCGGGGCGGCCGCGGGGGCGGCGGCCGGGGCGGCCGCGGGCTGCTCGGCCTCGTGCGGCTCGTGCGGCTGGGGCGCGGGTCCGAGCTCGTCCCGCTCGTGCGGCTCGTGCGGCTCGGGTGCGGGTCCGGGCTCCGGTCCAGCGGGCGAGGCGTCGGTCGACTCCACCGAGTGTCCCACTTCTGTCGCCTCCGAGGACGTCTCGGACACCGAAAGTGGGTCACTCGGCGCGATGTCGGGGGGAGGCTCGACGCCATACCCCGCCTCGCCGTCCTCGCTGGCACCGCCGTCGTCACCGTCCGGGCCGTCCGGGTCCGCCTCCGGCGTCACCGGGGGTGCCGGCTCGGAGCCCATCGGCGGTGTGCCGGTCGTGAAGTCGTAGCCGCAGGCCTCGCAGAAGAGGGCGTCGGCGACGTTGAGGGCACCGCAGTGCGGGCACGTCTGCGTCGCGGCCTGGGGCGACGCGTCGACCGCCGGCAGCTCGGGCCCGGGCGCGGCCGCACCGTGGGCCGGGGACACCTGCGCGGCACCGACGCCGGCCTCCTCCACAGGTGCGGCACCCATCGGCGACCCGCAGACGTCGCAGTAGTCCAGCGACTCGCTCTGGTGACCCTCGGGACAGCGGGCGCTCACTGCTGGCGCACCCGCGTCGTCTTCGTGGAGGCCGTGTCGAGCTCCATCTCGTCGAGCTTGTCGACGTGGCGGCGCAGCCGGACCCGACCGGTCGCGGCGTCCTCGATGTCGACCACGCGGGACAGGCGTGAGGTCGCGGCCTCGTCACCCGTCTCCCGCGCCAGCTGGACCGCTCGACCGAGCTTGGAGGTCGCCGTGGCGTCGTCGCCGATGGCCTTGGCACGCAGCCCGTCCTGGATGGCGGAGGCCAGCTCGGTCTGCCCCGTGTAGTGCGCGACCTCGGGGCTGATCTGGGCGGTCAGCAGGCTGTCGGCCGACCACCGCGCCTTGACCAGGCCCTGCGCCTCGACGGTGCCGCCGACGGCGAGCTGCACGCGCGAGGCGAGCTGCTCCTGCCCGACCGCCTTGGGCGCCAGCCGCACGGCCACGTGGTAGTCACGGGTCTCGTCGCCCCAGGCTCCCGTGTCGTAGCCGCCGGTGAGCGGGTTGAGCTGGGTGCGCCGCGGCGAGAGGTCCTCCAGGGTGGGGGAGACCTGCTTGACGAAGAGCACCTCCGCGCCCTGCGGCGCCCACACCCGCAGCTGGGCGTCGGCGACCCCGCGGCCCATGGACTGCTGCATCAGGCGCGCGAAGTCCTCGGGCAGCCCGTCCCAGGTGCGGATCAGCTCGACGCCACCCATGAGCGCCTCGGCGATGCGCCGCACCTCGGCCACCTGCCACGCGGCACCGAGGCCCCGGCAGTCGGCCTGGAACCGGCCGCGCACCTGCTCGATGGCCCAGCTCAGCTCCTGCGGCGTCTCGTGCTGGTTGGCGCCGTCGGTGAGCAGGATCGCGTGCCGCTTGGCCAGCGTCGGGACGGTGCCGAACAGCTGCCCCGCGGCGAGCAGCCAGCGGCCCATCGCGGTGCCGCCCCCGGGCGCCAGGCGCTGCAGCGAGCGCTTGGCCTCGAGCCGCGTCTGCGGCGACATGCGCACCATCGCGGCCGTCATCCCGTCGGGGTAGCACAGAGCCGCCTCGTGGTTGCCGGCGATGATCGCGAAGTAGACGCCGTCGACGATCTGGTCCAGCGCCGCGGACGCCGCATACGCCGCGGCCTGCACGCCCTGCACGTCCATCGAGCCCGAGACGTCGACGATGATGATCTCGCCGGCCTCGCCCGACGCCGAGCTCATCGGCGTGACGGTGCCCGCACCGGTGCAGGTGACCGAGACGATCGCGTGGACGTCGGTGCCACCGTCGGGCAGGAACTCGTTCTGGTGGACGGTCGCGGTGAACTCAGCCATGGGTCCCATCCTGCCCCTCGCGCGGGGCGTCGGCAGCGGCCGGGTATGCAGTCTCCACCGTCGCCTCGGACGCGGTCGCCGGGGCGTCGCCCGCCTCGGAGGCGGGGACCGGGACCTCGCTCGCCCCGGCGCCGGTGCGGGCCAGCGCGACGGTGATGTTGTCCACGCCCCCGCGGCCGTTGGCCCAGGCGACCAGGGCCTGGGCCAGGTCGAGCGGGTCACGGCCCGCACGTCCCTCGGCCTCGCGCACCACGGCGCGGAGGTCGGCGGGCTCGGAGGCGTAGTTCCACAGGCCGTCGGAGCAGACGAGCACCCAGCCCGGAGCGGTCACCTCCTGGGTCGTGATGACGGGCCGGTGGTCGGGGGAGTCGGGGCCGAGCCAGCGGGTGATGGTGTGGGCCAGCGGGCTCGCCTCGGCGCTCGCGCGGTCGATGCCTCCGCGCACCTGCTCCTCCGCCAGGGAGTCGTCGGTGGTCAGGCGTTGGGGGGTGCCCTCGTCCGGGACCCAGTAGCCGCGGCTGTCGCCGACCGAGCCGAACGTCGCCAGGCCGTCCTCGACCACGACCGACACGAACGTGCACGACGGGGCGGAGTCGGGGAAGTCGCGACCCACCTGGGCCACCGCCTCCGCTGCGGCGTCGGTGGCCCGGACCAGGCGCTCGGCGGGGGCGTCCGTGGCCCCGGTGAGGACCTGCAGCGCCGCCTCGGCGGCCGCGAGGCTGGCCTCGGCAGAGCGGGTCGCGGTGGTGACGCCGTCGCAGACCACCAGCGCGACCCGACCCTCGCCGCCGTCCCAGACGGCCATCGCGTCCTCGTTGTCGGCGTGGCGGATGCCGCGGTCGCAGACGGCGCCGACCCGGTCGGAGGGCCGGGCGGTGAAGTGGTGCCGCGGCTCGGGCCGGCGCTCGCCGCACTCGGTGCACCAGCCGTCGGCGTCGAACTTCCCGCCGCACCGGCACGTCCCGTGGTCGACCTCCTCCTGCGGCGCCGGCGGCTGCTCCTCGGGCAGCTCGCCGTCGAGGACCAGCATCGGCTGGGGCAGCGGTGGAGGCCCGTCGGCGAACGGCTCCGGCTCCTCGGGTGTCGTCGGTGCCGTGTCGGGACGTGCATCCGACGTCGTCGGTGGGGTGTCGGGGCGTGCATCCGGCGTCGTCGGTCGGGAGGACTCCGGGGGCGGGGGCGCGGGGTGCTCGCCGGGCTCGGTCGGCTCGGTCGTCTCGGTCGTCTCGTTCGGCTCGGTCGGCTCGGTCGGCTCGGTCGTCATGTCCAGCTCCAGGGGCGTACGGCGTTGGCACGGTCGACGAGCGTGGCCCGCTCGACGGGGTCGGGGGTGTAGTCGGCGAGGACCCGGTACTCCTGCTCCAGGGCCCGGCGCAGCGCGTCCCGGGTGACCGGGACCTCGCCGAGGCGCCAGTCGGCGCGCTCGCCGTCCTTGGCCACCTGGGCGAGCGCCTGCTCGTAGATCGTCGCGTTGAACAGGGCGCGCTGCTTGGGGTCGAGCGTCAGCCGCGACACGGCGTGCACCGACTCGCGCAGGTCGGCCAGGCTGCCGCGGCGCCGCAGCAGCTCGGCCCGCAGCCACCGGGCGCGCGGGTGCGCCCGGGAGCCGGCCGGCACCGAGTCCAGGGCCCGGATCGCGCCGTCGACGTCACCGCGGCCCAGCCGCACCCGGTGCAGCCCGAAGGCGGCGGGCGCGACATACGCGGCGTCCGTGCGCCAGGCCCGCTCGTAGTCCAGCTCGGCCGCCTTGGCGTAGCCGCCCAGCTCGCTGGCCAGCGCCAGCGCCAGGCGGGGCGCGATCTCCCCGGGCAGCGCGTCGCGGACGGCGGCGAAGTGCCCCGCGGCGGTGTGCCCCGCGCGGCGGCTGCGCTCCTCGTCGGTGCCCGCCTGCGACAGCTCCCACAGCCCGCGGACCCACGACGCCCGCCAGTCCCACGGGTTCTCGCGCAGCAGCTCGCGGACCGCGTCGTCGACCCAGGCCCGCTGGCCGACCCGGACGCCGGCGCGGGCCCGGGCGAGAAGCACCTCCGGAGTCTGCTCGGAGTGCCCGGCCAGGGTCTGGTGCAGCGCCACCGGGTCGCTGACCTGCAGCGAGGACAGCCAGTCGAGCATCGGGTCGGACTCGTCGCGCTTGAGCTCGGGCAGCTCCCACCAGGCGAGCGTCTCGCCGGTCGAGACGGGCGGGTCGAAGGCCACCGAGTGCGCCGACAGCGTCGCCGCGTGGTCGGAGCGGGAGGCCACGACCTGCCGCAGCACGCCGACCGTCTGGGTGCGCAGCTCGTCGGTGGTCAGGAAGCGGTCGTTGGGGTCGGGGGCGCAGCACCGGGCGACCAGCCGGTAGAACGCGTCGTGCTCGACGAACGGCGGCACCTGCGACATCGGCGGCAGGCCGTCGACGTACTCCGTCTGGTAGCCGCGGAACTCGAAGGTCAGCACGCACAGCGTCCGCCCGACCGTCCAGATGTCGGAGGCGACCGAGGGCCCCACCTCCGCGACCTCCGGCGCCTGGTAGCCGACCGTGCCGTAGATCGGCGACTCCAGGTCGTCCTGGCGCCGCACGCCGCCCAGGTCGATCAGCTTGACCCCGTCACCCTCCTGGATGAGGTTGTCGGGCTTGAAGTCGCAGTAGAGCAGGCCCAGGTCGTGCAGGTGGCTGAACGCCGGCAGCGCCTCCAGGACGAACGCCAGCGCCTGATCGACGGGGAAGGCGTCGTAGCGCCCGGCGGTGGTCATCCGCTGCTTGAGCATCTGCTTGAGGCTGGTGCCGCCGACGTACTCCATCACCGTGTAGGCGTCGCCCTCGTGCGTGACGACGTTGTAGATCTCCACGATGAGCGGGTGCTTGACCTGCGCCAGGAACTGCTGCTCGGCCACGGCCGCGTCGAGCGCGTCGGAGTCACCGGTGTTGAGCAGGCCCTTGAGCACGACCCAGCGGTCGGAGACGTTCTTGTCGCGGGCCAGGTAGATCCAGCCCATGCCGCCGTGGGCGAGGGCCCCCGCCACCTCGTACTGGCCCGCCACCAGCTCGCCCGGCGCCAGCTTGGGGGTGAAGGAGTAGGGCGCGCGGCACTGCGGGCAGAACCCCTGCTGGCGCCCGCCCGCCTCGCCGGCCGCCTGCCCCACCTTGGCCCCGCAGCTGGGGCACACCCGCCGCTCCTCGGGCACCTCGGGGTCGACCATCAGCGCCTGCATCGGGTCGCCCACCGGGACGGGGGGCACCTGCGTCAGGCCCATCCCCAGCGTCGAGCGGCGCAGGGCGGCGTGGGCCCGCTGCCGGCGCACCACGGCGGCCCGCAGCGCCTCGCGCGAGCGGCCGGGGCCGGGGGTCGCCACCTGGGAGTCGACCTGCCCGGAGATGCCCGAGGGGACCTCCTCCCCGGTGGGGGCCGGGGCCGCTGCCGGCTCCGACGGGGTCGCCACGGGTGTCGCCGCGACGGGCGCGGCAGTCGGCTCGGGGGAGCCGCAGACGTTGCACCAGCCGTCCTCGTAGACGCCGGTGCACCCCGGCTGCACGCAGTGGTTCACAGTCGCACCCCCATCGTCCGGGCGAAGGTCTCCTGGGCCTGGACCAGCGCCTCGAGCCTGGTCAGGTCGGTCGGGCGGGCCTCGAGGAGGGCCTGCGCCTGCTGGGCGAGGGAGGCCATCGCGGCGGTGGCGTCGGCGTCGCCCTGCAGCGCCTCGCGCACCGTCCTGGCGCGCAGGGCCAGCTCCTCGCGCCGCGCCAGCGCCTGGGCGTAGCTGGTCTGGGCCACACCGAGGGCACGGTCCACGCGCTCCAGGCGGGACAGGTATGCGGTGAGCTCCTCGGGCTCGCTCGGCACCGCTCCGAGCTGGGTCACGTCGGGCACGCCCAGCGTGGGCGCGGGGGTGACCAGCTCGCGGGCGCGCCTGGCCAGGGCGAGGACGGCCTCGCCACGGGCGGACAGCTCGGCGACCTCGCGGGTGGCCTGGGCGTGGTCGGCCTTGGCGTGCGCGCGGGCCGACGCGGCGACGATGAGGTCGCGCTCGACGGTGGCGGCCTCGGCCTCCAGCGGCCCCAGGAAGCCGCCGACGTCGGCGCCACGGCGGAGCCGCTCGGTGACGTCCTCGACGCGGCGCTCCAGCAGGGCGTGCGCCTGCGCGGCCGAGCTGCGCCGGCTCTCGGGGACGAGCGCGACCTGGTCGGCGATGCGCGCGACCTGCGCACGCAGGGCGGTGAGCCGCTCGGTCGTGCGGGGGTCGGACCCGTCGAGGCGCAGCCGGGAGCGCAGCGAGGTGGCCAGGGAGTCCGAGAGCCGGCACGCCTCCGGCAGGGAGACGGCCAGCGCCTGCGCGCCGGCGCGTGACCCGGGCTGCTCGAGCGTGCCCCAGACCAGCGTGGTGATGCGGCGGCGCTCGTTCTCCCCGACCCGGCCGCTGTCCCAGGTGGCGAGGAGCAGCTCGAGGCGGTCGGCGACGGCCTGCCACAGCGTCATCGACAGCGTCACGTCCGGGGTGACGGCGGCGCGCTCCTGCGGCTCGGCCAGCTCCATCGCCGCGCGGTCCAGCGCCTCGAGCTCGGTGCGGCGCTGGTCGCGCCAGCGCAGCATCGCGTCGAGGTAGGCGAGCAGCTCGGGGGCGGGGACGTCGGCCCCGAGCGCCCCCGGCGCGGCCGGCGCGACGGCATACCGCGTGCTCATCGGCCCTCCCTGCGCCCGCCGGACACCGCCACCCCGGCGACCACCAGGGCGGCGGCGCCCAGGCCCAGCAGGACCGGCCAGGCGCGGTCGCCCGAGCCCGCCAGGCCGTCGAGGATCCGTGCCCGCGTCTCCTCGACCGCCGGCACGCGCGCCTCGAAGGCGGTGCGGCCCGTCGCGGCCAGGTCGGCCGCCGCGGCATAGGTGGCCTCGTCACCGTCGGCCTCGCCGACCGCCTCGCGGGCCCGCAGGTAGTCCTGCAGCGTGCCCGGCTCCGGGATGTCGTAGAAGGGGTCCTCGACCCAGTACTCCGGGAGGCCCGCGTAGGAGGAGGTGCTCACGCCGTAGGCCGCCTCCAGGTCCCGGCCGACCTGCTCGTAGACGTCCTCCAGCGCCTCCGACGCGACGTCGTGGTCCTCGGCGGCCTGCCCGACGCCGTTGGTGACACCGGTCGCCGCGGCGGGGAGCACACCGACCCCCAGCACGGTCGCCACGAGCAGCACCGGCACCGCCACCCACGCCTTGACCGCGACCGCCATCGCCAGCAGCACGAGCAGCGCGACGAGCCCGACGATGCCCAGGACCAGGGGACCCGCGCCCTCGTCGGCGGCCTCCTCGCGCAGGTCGGCCACGTCCCAGCTGCCGACCGCGTAGCCGGCCTCGTCGCGGGCCTGGGACCACAGGGTCAAGGCCCGCACGGTCCCGGTCTGCTCGTCGGCCACCTGCTCGATGCGCTCGAGGGTCCGCTCGCCGTAGCGCCGGGAGTCCGGGGCCAGCGCCACCGCCTCGTCGACGAACGCCTCGCCGGGGACCGAGCCGTCTTCCGCGGAGGGGAGGGGCTGGCCTGCCATGCGGGCCGCGACGACCTCGTCCGCGGTGAGCCCGGACCGCATGTGCAGCACCATGGCCCGGTCCATCGCCTCCAGCTCGGCGGCCGTCTCGGGGTCGGAACCGGTGCCGGCCGCGGTCCCGGCGACGCCGATCCCCAGGGCCGCGACCAGGCCGAGGCAGACGCCCAGCCCGGAGCGACGCAGCCCCCGCTCGCGCAGCGGCGGCCGTGCAGGACGCTGGACGAGCCGCTCCGGCACCGGCCTGCCCTTGCGCCGCACCGTGCTGAGCAGCCGGGACTCGCGCCGGTAGAGCTTCTTCTGGGTGCGCTCGAGGTCACGCTCGCGCTCGCGCAGCTCGCGCTCCTTCTGAGCCTCCATCTCGGCGATCTCGCGCTCGGCCTCGCGCCGCCTGCGCTCGATCTCCTCCTGCAGCTCGCGCCGCTGCCGCTCGATCTCGCGGCGCGCCTCCTCCTGCTGGCGGCGCAGCTCCTCGGGGGTGGTGTCCTCCACGTCCGGGAGGTCGTCACCCAGGATGAGCATCGGGCGCTCGGGCCCCCGCTGCGTGTCGTCCTCGCTCACCGGCACGTCCTCGTCACTGGTCCCTCCTCGCCCGGCACGGGTGCCGGTCTGTGGTCGTCCGCCCCGCCGGCGGCCTGGCTCACCTGTAGTCCCGCAGCCGTCGGGTCAGTCCGCTCCACGCGGCCGCCGCGGCGACCAGGCCCAGGAGCAGGGCCACCCCGGAGGTGACGGCCGCCGGGGTCCCGATCGAGGCGGTCGCCGGCTCCAGGCGCTGGTCGAGGCGCTGCTGCAGCTGCAGGTCGACCTGGGCCCAGGCGTCCTCGGTCGCGCGCACCGCCTCCAGCCGTGCCTCGGGCCCCTCGGCGGAGGTGACCGCGTCGTGGCCGGCCACCACGGCCTCCCAGGCGGCCGACGGGCCGTCCTCACCGACCGCGCCCACCGCCTCGGTCGCGGAGCCGGCGGTGTCCTCGAGGGCCGCGCCCTCCAGCCCCAGGACCGTGGCGTACTCCGCCTGGCGGGCCTGCCGCACCTCCTGCAGCGCGGTCGCGACGGTCGTCGCCTCGTCGACCCGCTGGTCGATGTTGAGGGGCAGCGCGCCGGGGTTGAGCGAGACGTAGGTGAGCCAGCCCGTGATCGCCGTGGCCAGCAGCAGCGGCACGTTGACGATGCGGCGCGTGCGCAGCGCCAGCCAGACCAGGACCGCGCCCAGCAGCGCGGTGGAGACCATCCCGACGACGGCGGTCAGCAGCGAGCGCGAGCCGGTCTGCAGGTCCGTCGCGTGCAGACCGGCGACGTCCTCGGCGGTGGCGCCGGCGTCCTGCGCCAGGGCGCTGGCTGCGCCGTAGAGCTCGGCCGCGGCGGCCGGGTCGGTGGCGGCGACGTCGAGCGCGTCACGGGTCAGCAGGCCGGTGCGCACGAGGTCGGCGGCGGTGGTGCCGGCCCGTGCGCCCGTGGCGCCGGAACGGGTGTGGGCGTCCGCGGCGGCGGTCAGGGCCGGCTCGAGGTCCACGGCCGGGTCCTGCCCGGCGACCGCCTCGGCCACGCCTCGGGCCGCGACGAGGTCGGCCTGCGCGATCTCCACACGGGCCTCCTCCGCGGCGACCCACTGCTCGGCGATGACGTTGGGTGTGCTGTTGACCCCGCCGGTGTCGAAGGTGCCGGTCGCGACGACGCCGGTGAGCAGGGCGGCGGCGGTCGCCAGCCCGCGGGCGACCCGCAGCAGCCGGGGAGTGCTGGACCGCTGCGTGTCGGGGGTCGCGGGCGTGGCCTGCTGGGCCGGCTGCGTCTGCCCGCCGCCGGCCTGCGCCGGAGCGTTCTGGGTCGACTGGGTCGCGGCGCCCTGGGAGGTGGCCCCGCCGGGTGCCGGGGCCGACGCCTGGGCCCCCTGCCCCTGCGCGGCCGCTGCGGGGCGGCCCGCCGGCGAGCTCATCGGTCGTCCTCCGCGGGCTGGTCGTCCTGGGTGGCCACGTCGTCCTGCGCCGGGTCGGCGTGCGCGACCGGCGCGACGGTCGTGTCGACCAGGTCACGGTCCTCGAAGTCCTCGCGCCGCAGCGTGCGCAGGTCCTCGACCGTCGGCTCGTCGACGTCGCGCAGGCGCCAGGCGTGCCGGCCGATCGCCGCCTCGAGCAGGTTGCGCGAGAACCGGCCGTTGCCGAACGACGGGCCGCGCGGGGTGGCGGCCAGGATCTCCCGGAACCGCTCGGTGGCCTCCTCGGCGACGTCGTAGTCCATCCGCTCGGCGAGCACCCGCTGGATCGCGACCAGCTCGTCGTCGCTGTAGTCGTCGAACTCGATGATCGTGCGGAAGCGGCTCTCCAGGCCCGGGTTCATCGAGACGAACTCCGCCATCGGCTCGGGGTAGCCGGCCACGATGACGACGAGGTCGTCGCGGTGGTCCTCCATCTCCTTGACCAGGGTGTCGATGGCCTCCTTGCCGTACTGGTCGCCGTTGAGGCTGTAGGCCTCGTCGATGAACAGCACGCCGCCGAGCGCGGACTTCACGACCTCGGCGGTCTTGGCCGCGGTCTGGCCCAGGTAGCCGGCGACCAGCTCGGAGCGGTCGACCTCGACCAGCTGGCCCTTGCTCAGCAGCCCCAGGGCCCGGTAGATGCCGCCGACGAGCCGCGCCACCGTGGTCTTGCCGGTGCCGGGGTTGCCGACGAAGACCAGGTGCCGGGTCAGCGTCGCGACCCTGAGGCCGGCCTCCTGACGGCGCGCGTCCATCTTCAGCACCGCGACCTGCCGGTGGATCTCGGCCTTGACGCGGGTCAGGCCGATGAGGGCGTCGAGCTCGGCGAGCAGCTCCTCCACGGAGCGCTCGGGCTCGGGCGGCTCCTGCGGCTCGGGCTCGGGCGTCCCCTCCGGCGGGGGCTGGGTCACGACCTGGTCGGGAGAGGTGGCGGGGGGGTCGGGCGCGCCCGCCGCGGGGTCGGGGTATGCGGTGCCCGGCGGGTAGGGCGGCACCTGACCGCCCGGACCGCCGGCCTGACCGAGCCGGCCCATCTCGCCGAGCATCTGGCGGACGCGGTCGCCCTGCTCCTGGGCGCGGTGCAGCAGCTCCTGCGACCACTGGCTCAGCGCCCCGGGGTCCTGGGGCAGGCCACGTCCTCGGTCGGGGGTGGGGGCGTGCACACCGTGTCCCCGGTCGGGGGTGGGGGGCGGGTGGACGGGGGTGTCGGCGGTGGAGTGGCCGGAGACGCCGGCGGCGGCGAGCTGGGTGCGGGCCGCGACGGCGGCCCGGCCGACGGAGTCGGCATCCGCGCCGGGCACGGTGCACGCGGCGGTCGCGACGTCGGCGAGCGCGACGGCATACCCGTGGGCCCTGGGGCTCGACTCGGCGAGCAGCGTGCCGAGCAGCGTCGTGGGGATCGAGCCGTAGCGGCGGCCGCGCGGCACCATCTCGAAGTAGTCGACCGCCGGCCGGCCGAAGGTCTGCCCCCAGGCCTGGGCCATCGCCATGGCGTCGGTCGCGCGCTCCAGGACGGCTGCCGCCAGGGCCATGCCCTCGGCGCGCACGGCACCCTCGTCGAGGCCGGCCTCGCGACCGACCCGGGCGAGCACGTCGACCGCCTCGCGCAGCGGCTGGGTGGTCATCGGTCCCTTCCTTCGGGCGGGGCGAGCGGGGAGACGGGGCTGACCGGTCCGGTGGGGTCGTCGGGCTGCTCCGGCAGGGGCGCCTCGTCGTCGTCGGTGATCCGCAGCCGGCCGCCGGTGCCTGAGCTGCCGAACTTCTCGGCGATGAAGCGGCCCTGCGCGACCAGCTCACGGGCGTCGTCGCGGTAGACGGCGTCGAAGACCCGGTCCATCGTCAGGCCGAGCAGGTCGAGCTGGTCGACCAGCACCATCAGCGAGGTCTTGGCGCCGTCGACGGGGCGGGTGTCGGCATACCGGCGGGGGAGGCGCTGGTAGGCGCCGACCGCCTCGGGCAGGTAGTCGGTGGCGGTCGCCACCACCGTGTAGCCGAGGTCGCTGCCGCTGACGCGTCCCAGGCGCGGGACGGTGTCTCGGACCGTGTCGACCACGCGCTGGGCGCGCGCGGTGACGACCGAGGGAAGCGCGCTGGAGGCGAGCAGCTCCTCGGTCTGGGTCAGGGCCGCATACACGTCGTCGGCGGTGGGCGGCGGCGGCAGGACGAGACGCTCCTGCTCCTGCGCCGGTGCCCGCCCGAGCATGCGGTCCAGCAGGTCGGAGAACCCCATGCTCCTCAGCGCCTCCGGCTCATCGGCGCGTCGGGGGGACGTCCCCGAGGTCGAGGTCCCCGCCGGCCAGGCGCGCGTCGGTGCGCTGGGCTCGGTCGAGGTAGCCGCGGGACTTCTCCACCTCGCCCTCGAGCACGCCGATCGTCTGGGACATGGAGTCCAGCGCCTGGGAGCGGAAGGCGTCGATCGCGTCCATCGTCTCGTAGATGTTGGCGAAGGCGGCCTGCAGCTGCTCCAGGCCGATCGTGGAGGAGGCCGCCTGCTCCTGGATCGCCACGGAGTTGTCCCGCAGCATCTCGGAGGTGCGCTGGATCATGTCCGAGGTGGTGCTGTTGAGCGCGGTGATCTGGTCGAGGACGAGGCGCTGGTTGTTGAGGGCCTGGGCGACGAGGACCGCGGTGCGCAGCGCGCTGACCGTGGTCGTCGAGGCGCGGTCGACACCCTTGATGAGCTCGATGTTGTTCTTCATGATGATGTCGATCGCCAGGTAGTTCTGGATCGACACCGCGAGCTGGGTGAGCAGGTCCTGGTGCTTCTGGCGGACGTAGAACAGCACGTCCTCGCGCATGGCCTTGGCCGTCTCGGGGTCGGTCTCCTCGAGCATCGCCACGTGCGCGGACACCTTGGCGTCGAGCTGCTCGGCGATGTAGACGTACTGGTTGAGGCGGCCCATGGAGTCCCACAGGTGCTGCTTCTCCATGTTGAGCGCGGCGTTGTCCTTGGACAGCTCGTCCTGGCCGCTGCGCAGCGCGTGGAGGATGCCGTCGAGGTGCTTCTCGGCCGACTCGTACTTGCGGAAGTAGTCGCGCAGCCGGTCCCCGAAGGGGATCATCCCGAGGAACTTCTTGGCTCCCTCGGCCTGCGCCGGGTCGAGGTCCTCGACGGTGCGGCGCAGCTCCATCAGGGTGCGCCCCACCTTGGACTCCTTGGAGATGCCGCCCTCGTTGAGCGCGCGCACCGGCGACTTGAGCAGGCGGTTGGAGGTCTCGGCGGCGCTGCGGATCTCCGCGTCGCCCATCGTGCGGACGTCGGCGGCCCGCTTGGCGAACTCGGGGGAACGGGTCTCGGTCTGGGTCAGGCCGTGCAGGAAGTCCTCGACCTTCTTGTCCAGGGCGGGGACCGCCTGGGGGTCGACCGGCGGCGCCATCTTCGGGGCCGCGGTCTCGGCCACCGGCTCCGCGGGAGCCGGCGCCGTGAGGGTGAGGGGCGCGGGAGCCGACAGGGGCTGCGGTGCGGCGAGCGGCTGGTCGTTCATGTCGTCTCTCTCCTCGAGTCGTGGCGCGGCGGGGACCCCCTGGTGGACCCGGCGGTCCGACGGCCCCATTGTGCCGCTGGTTCCAGCCTTTCACACGGGGGGCAGCCGGTCAGTCGAAGGACACGGGCCGCGCCCGCCCCCTCCCGACGGCCCCCTCCCGACCGACGACGTCGTGTGTACGCCTCCAGGCCGACCGACGACGTCGTGTGTACGCGCCTGCCCCGACCGAGGACGTGGTGCGTCCGCTCAGAGCGCCTTCCGGTAGGCCAGCAGGTCGACGCCGGGCACGGGGGTCCAGTCGCGCTCCGGTATGCGGTCGAAGCCGGCGCGCGCGTAGAGACGGTGGGCGGGGGCCATCCACGTGGCGCTGCACAGGACGAGAGCTGCATACCCGTCCTGGCGCGCCCGCTCCGCGACCGCGGCAAGCAGCGCCTGCCCGACGCCGCGCCCCTGCGCCGTCGGGTCGACGGCCAGCATCCGGAACTCCGCCTCGTCCTCCCGCGCGATCTCGCGCTGGCCGGAGCCGTGCCCGGCCCAGGTGACCGTGCCGACGACGGCGCCGTCGAGCTCGGCCACCCACACCTCCGCGTCGCGGGTGCGGGCGGCCGTGTCGCGCAGCGCTGACCAGTAGGGCACCTCCGGCGGCATCCCGCTGGGGGCGTAGGCGGCGACGAGGAGCTCCCCGACGCGGGCGTGCTCCGACGGGCGGACGGGGCGGATGATCACGGCGGCCACGGTAGTCCCGCCGGCCCTCACTCCAGGACCGAGAGCCGCACGTCGACCGGCTCGCCCTCCTCGAGGTCCTCGGCGGTGCGGACCGCCTTCTTCACCGGCAGCACGTAGCGTCCGCTGCCGCTGTCGGGGAACACGGAGGTGCGCCAGGTGGTCGTGCCGACCGTGACCTCGACGCGGACCGACCCGAAGCCGCGCCGGGGACGGGGGCGCTCGCGCACGAGCGCGCTCGCGTCGTCGGGCAGCGTCACGAAGAACCAGGCGTCCTGCGCGGCGGCCCAGCGCCACAGCTCGGCGGTGAAGCGGCACGTCTCGGCCATGGACCGAGCGTAGGCCTGCCGTCCGACAGAGCGGCGGGACGCGGACCGCTCCTGTCCGGCACCCCGGGTAGCGTCGGCGTCATGGCCGACCTGGAGTTCAGCGCGGAGGTCGTCGAGTGGCGCGGGCCCGCGCCCTTCCACTTCCTCGTCACCCCGCCGGAGGAGTCGGCGTGGCTGGGCGACATCATGCGCGAGGTCACCTACGGCTGGGGGATGATCCCGGTCACCGGGCGCATCGGGGCCACCCGGTTCACGACCTCGCTGTGGCCGCGCCAGGGGTCGTTCTGGGTGCCGGTCAAGGACGCGGTGCGCGCCGCCGAGGGCATCGAGCTGGGCGACGTCGTCACCGTCGGCCTGACGATCAGGGCAGGCTAGTCAGCGGAGGGTGAGTAGCTGCACCAGGGCGGCGGTGAGCTCGCCCACGGCCAGCGCCACGGTGACGAGCGCGACCACGGCCGGCACCCGACCGTCCCGCAGGATGCGGTCGAAGTGCGGCTCGTCGGGGTGGGCCAGGGCGTAACGCCGGCCGCGCAGGGTCACGCTCACCACCCAGGCCGCCAGGACGGCGGCCGCGGCGGCCGGGACGAGCACGCTGGTGCCGAGGGTGTCCATCGTCAGCCGGCCGATCGTCAGCGCGCCGATGACGAGGGCGAGGCCGGTGCGCCGCCAGGCGAGCGCGGTGCGCTCCTGCTGCAGGCCCGGGTCCCTCGTGGGCACGGTCAGTCCGCCACCTGCATCAGGGTGGCGACCAGCAGCACGACCCCCGCGACCGCGACACCGATGACGACCACGACGCCCGCGGCGTTGCCCGGCATGGGCGTGTCCTGGCGCATCGCCCGCTCCGTGCGCGCCCAGCCGCGCCAGGCGTGGAAGGCCGCCATCAGCCCGGTCAGCGCCAGCACCGCCGCGAGCGAGGCCTGCGCGGCCTCGCCGACGCCCAGCGGCAGCGCGTCCACCGCGGCCGCCACGGCGAGCAGCGCCAGGGAGGTGCGGATCCACGCCAGGAAGGTGCGCTCGTTGGCCAGCGAGAAGCGCGGGTCGGGCTCGGTGCCGGTGCCGTAGACCGAGCGGGGCCAGCGTGGGGAGGTCACGGCACCGATGGTAGGCGGGCGCCGGTGTCTGGTCCGTCACACCTGGCCGCGAGGAGGCCGGAACGGTCTTCTACTACATACTGTAGGGGGTATCGTGAGAGACATGGAAAAGCTGCTCATCCTCGGGGCCGGGACCGCCGGCACCATGGCCGCGAACCACCTGCGCGCGACCCTCGACCAGGACGCCTGGTCGATCACCGTCGTGGACCAGGACACCCAGCACCGCTACCAGCCGGGCTACCTGTTCATCCCGTTCTGGATGAAGCCGGAGCGCGTCGTCAAGGACCGCCGCGAGCTCCTCCACGACGGCGTCGACTTCGTCGAGGCCGCGATCGCGCGCGTGCACCGCGAGCAGCGCGAGGTCGAGCTGGTCGACGGGCGCCGCCTGTCCTACGACTGGCTGGTCATCGCCTCCGGCACCCGCCCCGACCCGACCCTCGTCGACGGCATGGCCGACGGCGCGCTGTGGCGGGACAAGGTCCACGAGTTCTACACCTACGAGGGGTCGGTCGCCCTCAAGGAGGCGCTCGCCGGGTTCACCGCCGGCCGCATCCTGGTGCACATCACCGAGATGCCCATCAAGTGCCCGGTGGCCCCGCTGGAGTTCGCCTTCCTCGTGGAGGACCACTTCCGCAAGAAGGGCGTCCGGCACAAGGTCGACATCACCTACGTGACCCCGCTCGACGGCGCCTTCACCAAGCCGGTCGCCTCGGCAGAGCTCGGCGGGCTGCTCAAGGACCGCAGCATCCGTCTGGCCGCCGACTTCGCGGTCGAGCGGATCGACAACGAGCAGCACAGGCTCGTCGCCTACGACGGGCGAGAGCTGCCGTTCGACCTGCTCGTGACCGTGCCGCCCAACGTCGGCCAGCAGTTCGTCACGGACTCCGGCCTGGGCAACGACGCGGGCTTCGTCCCCGTCGACAAGCACACCCTGCGCTCGGTCGTGGACGAGCGGATCTTCGTGCTCGGCGACGCCAGCGACATCCCGACCTCCAAGGCGGGGTCGGTGGCCCACTTCGCCACCGAGGAGTTCGTCGACAACTTCGTCGCCGCCACGCAGGGCCGACCGCTGCCCAACTCCTTCGACGGGCACGCCAACTGCTTCGTCGAGTCCGGCCGCGGCCAGGCGATGCTGCTCGACTTCAACTACGACACCGAGCCGCTCAAGGGGACCTTCCCGGTCCCGGTCGCCGGCCCGATGACGCTGCTCAAGCCCTCACGGGTCAACCACCTGGGCAAGCTGGCGTTCGAGCAGATCTACTGGAAGATGCTGCTCCCCGGCCGCCGCCTGCCCGTCTCCAGCCACATGTCGATGGCCGGCAAGCGCCGGCCGAAGGAGTGAGAGCCGCGATGCCCACCAACACGCTCAACGGACGGACCTTCGAGGTCGACACCGAGGGTTTCCTGACGCGCAGGGAGGACTGGAGCGAGGACCTCGCCACCGACCTGGCCGCCCTCATCGACCTCGAGCTGAGCGAGGACCACCTGGCCACCCTGCGCTTCATGCGCGAGGACTCGGCCACCACCGGAGTCACCCCGACCCTGCGGCGCATGCAGACCGTCGGCGGCTTCGACATCAAGACCCTGTTCGCCCTCTACCCCGGCAAGCCCGCCAAGAAGATGGCCTGGCTCTCCGGCCTGCCCAAGCCCGTCGGCTGCGTCTGAGCCACCCACCGACGAGGAGGAGGACCCACCATGAGCACGACCACCACCCGCACCACGCCCCCCGAGGGCTTCATCATGCCGGACTTCGGCGACCGGGGCCGGACCCCCGCGCCGCAGGGCAACGGCGCCACCGCTGCGGCGACGGCGACCCAGGGCACCGGCGCGGCCGCATACTCCGGGCCCCGCAAGATGGCCTTCATCTGCTCCAAGGGCAACCTGGACATGGCCTACCCGGCGCTCATCATGGGCAACGCCGCGCTGGGCGAGGGCGTCGAGGTGCACATCTTCTTCACCTTCTGGGGCCTGGACATCATCAACACCAAGACCTACGACAACCTCAAGTTCACGCTGTCGGGCAACACCGCCATGCACATGCCCGACCTGGGCCGGCTCCGGCCCGGCCTCGAGCACGTCTCGATGCCGCAGGCGATGGGCAACCTGCCGGGGATGACCGGCTTCGCCACCCGGATGATGAAGAAGCAGATGGAGGAGATGGAGATCCCCTCGATCCCCGACTTCCTCGACCTGCTCCAGGCCTCTGGCGCGCACATGTACGCCTGCCGGCTGACCTACGACATGATGAAGATGATCGAGGCCGACCTGCACCCGGGCGTGGAGGGTGTTATCAGCGCCGGAGACTTCATCGACATCGCCGAGGGCGCCCAGGTCGTTTTCGTCTGAGCGGCCGGTAGCGTCGGGCGGGTGAGCCTCCAGCAGACCCCGCCCGCAACCGGCGTGCAGCCGCTGCGCGACGTGCGCCCGCCGCGACCGGCCGACCGGGCCTGGACCGACGAGGCGGTGCGGCGCCTGCGCGCCGACGCCAACCGCAGCGCCGACACGCACCTGGTGCACGTCCGGATGCCGGCCGGATGGCAGGTCGACCTCTACCTCAAGGACGAGTCGACCCACCCCACCGGCAGCCTCAAGCACCGTCTTGCGCGCTCGCTGTTCCTCCACGCCCTGTGCAACGGCGCGATCCGCGAGGGCACGACCGTCATCGAGGCCAGCTCGGGCTCGACCGCCGTCAGCGAGGCGCACTTCGCCCGCATGCTCGGGCTGCCGTTCGTGGCCGTCATGCACCGCGACACCAGCACCGAGAAGATCGCGCTCATCGAGCGGGAGGGCGGCTCCTGCCACCTCGTCGAGGACGCGGCGGCCGTGTATGACGTGAGCCGCGAGCTCGCGGAGCGCTACGACGGCTACTTCATGGACCAGTTCACCTACGCCGAGCGGGCGACCGACTGGCGCGGCAACAACAACATCGCCGAGTCGATCTTCGAGCAGATGGCGCTGGAGCGGCACCCGGTGCCCGAGTGGCTCGTCGTCGGCGCCGGCACCGGCGGCACGTCGGCCACGATCGGGCGCTACGTGCGGCTCAAGGGGCACGCCAGCCGGCTGTGCGTGGTGGACCCGGAGGGGTCGGCGTTCCTGCCGGCGTTCGGGGGTGGCGAGGCGCCGGGCAGGGCACCGTGCGGCTCGCGCATCGAGGGCATCGGCCGCCCCCGCGTGGAGCCCAGCTTCGTCCCCGGCGTCGTCGACCGCATGCTCGGGGTGCCCGACGCCGCCTCGGTCGCGGCCATGCGGTTCCTGCGCGAGGAGCTGGGCCTCTCCTGCGGCCCGTCCACCGGCACGGCGATGTACGGCGTGCTGCGCCTGGCGTGCGAGCTGCGCGAGCAGGGCAGGGCCGGGTCGATCGTCACGCTGCTGTGCGATGACGCGAGCCGCTACGCCGACACCTACGGCGACGACGCGTGGGTGAGCGGGCACGACTGGGACACCCGTCCCTACACCGCCGTGCTCGAGCGGGCGTGGCGCACGGGGGAGTGGACCGGCTGATCAGCCGCCGTCACCGGCGATGTTGACCATCCAGCCGATCCCGTAGCGGTCGGTCAGCATCCCGAACCAGTCGCCCCACGGCGCCTTCTCCAGCGGCAGCGTCGAGCGGGCGCCCTCGCTGAGCGCCGTGTAGCACCCGCGCAGCCGCTCCTCGTCCTGCGCCGGTCCGCTCAGCGAGATCGAGACGGTGTCACCGGGCGCGCTCTCCATACCCGGAGGAGCGTCGGCCCCCATGAGCGTGAGCCCACCGGGCGCCTCGAGCTGGGCGTGCATGATCTGGTCGGCCGTGGCCGGGTCCTGACCCATCCCGCTCTCGCCGAAGGTGCTCATGGTCAGCTCGCCGCCGAGCACGGACCGGTAGAAGGTCATCGCCTCGCGCGCCTCGCCGCGGAAGGTGATGTAGGGGTTGAGCGTCACCATGGCAGGTCTCCCTCTGCTTCGACGGACGCCCGGTGCGCCCGTCCCTGGTGAGTCTGACCCCCGCGACCGACAGTCCTCATCGGTCGCGGCGGCTACGCTCGCACCGTGACCACGACGCTCGCCCCGCCGGCCGCCGCCCGAGTCGACGACGCCACCCGCCGCGCCGGCCTGCGCCGCATGCGCGCGGTGGCGACGGGGCTGCTGGTGGCCATGGCGGTCGTCTACCTGCTCACCCACGGCCGGGACGGGGCCTGGGGGTTCGTCAACGCCGCGGCCGAGGCCGGCATGGTCGGTGCCATCGCCGACTGGTTCGCCGTCGTCGCGCTGTTCCGGCACCCGCTGGGCCTGCCGATCCCGCACACCGCGCTGGTGCGTCGGCGCAAGGACGACCTCGGCGCGAGCCTGGAGCAGTTCGTCACCGACAACTTCCTCACCCCCCAGGTGATGCGGGAGAAGTACATGGACGCCGGGGTGATGCTCCGGCTGGGCGAGTGGGTCGGTCGGGAGGAGAACGCCGACCGCATCGTCACCGAGGCCGTGCCCTTTCTCGTGCGCGCCGTGGAGCGCGTCGACGAGGAGGAGCTGCGCACCGTCATCGACGACGTCGTCCTGCCGCGCGTGCGGCGCGAGCCGCTCTCGCCGATGGCCGGGCACCTGCTCGAGCGCGTCGTCGAGGACGGCTCCCACCACGGCCTGGTCGACCTGGTCGCGCGCGAGCTGCACGCCTGGCTCGCGCTGCACCAGGAGGAGGTCGAGCAGATCGTCCGCTCCCGCGCGCCGGCCTGGGCCCCGACGTGGGTCAACGACCAGGTGACGCGTCGCGTCTACCAGGAGGTCCTGCGCTGGGCCCGCGACATCAAGAACGACCCCCACCACAACGTCCGCGCCGCCCTCGACTCCTACCTGGCGGACATCGCCGCCGACCTGCAGCACGACCCGCGGTCGATGGCCCGCTTCGAGGCCCTCAAGGAGCGGCTGCTGGACCACCCGCAGGTCAGCGCGACCGGCGTCCGGATCGGCGAGACCCTGCGGGCGACCCTCCTCGAGGCGCTCACCGACCCCCAGGGACACCTGCGTCGGCGGATGTCCGGCGCCCTCAGCGGCTTCGGCCGCCGGGTCGTCGAGGACGAGGCGCTGCGGGCCAAGCTCGACAGCGGCAGCGCCGACCTGGTCGTCAGCCTCGTCGAGCGCTACGGCCCGGAGATCACCTCGGTCATCTCCGGCACCATCCAGCGCTGGGACGCCCGCGAGGCCTCCGACAAGATCGAGCTGCACGTCGGCCGTGACCTGCAGTTCATCCGGCTCAACGGCACGATCGTCGGTGCGCTGGTCGGCCTCGTGATCCACACCGTCTCGCTCATGCTCTGACGCGCGGTGGGGCCCGCCCGGTGAGGGCCTGTGGACAAGATCTGCGGCGCCGGGCGCGCGTTGGGCACGCTCGCGGCATGACCTTTCACGACCTGCCGCCCGACTGGCCCACCCGGTCCCTCGCCGACCCCCTCTTCGCCGCCGACCTGCTCGACCTGTGCGTCTCGGACGCCGACCGCACGACCGGGGGCCTCAGCTTCCTGCTGTGCCGCGGGGACGGCTCGCTGGCCCAGCCCGTCTTCGTCGGCGACATCCCGCACGAGACCGCCCTGCGCGAGACCGTGTCCGCCACGGTCCTCAGCTGCGTGACGCTGGCCGGGATCGGCGGGGTGGTGATCGGCATCGCCCGGTCCTGGGGCCTGGTGAGCGACCAGGACCGCCGGCTGCACCAGCACGCGCTGGAGGTATGCGGTCGCGCCCTCGTCGACCTGCACGGCACCTTCGTGGTGACCGGGGCGGGGGTCACGCACCTGCCCGTGGCCCGGGGCTGCGGGCCGGCCAGGACGTCGCGTGAGCGGTCCTAGGGGGAGCCGTCGCCGGCGGCCACCGACGCGACCGCGTCCAGCAGCTCACGCTGGCCGATGATCCGGAAGTGCCCCGAGGTGCGCAGCGGCACGTTCGTGGCGCCCTCCAGCCGGCTGCCGCCGGGGATGTGCGGGTCGAAGGCGCCCCAGATCGAGGTGATCCGGCGGTTCACCTCCAGCTGCTCGGCCAGCGACCGCACGGTCGGGTCGGCCGGGGAGAAGGCGCGGATGGCGGGCAGGAGGAAGAGCCGGGCGTAGACGGAGCCGCCGAACGGGGTGGCGACCGCGATCATCCGGTCGATGCGTCCGTCGGGGTCCTCGTGCAGCATGGCGTACTTGCCGATCAGACCGCCCTTGCTGTGGGCGACCACCAGCACGTCGCGCAGGTCCTGCTCCCGCAGGTAGGTGCCGACGACGGCGGCGCTCGCGGGCACCGAGGCGGTGTTCCACCGCAGCCCGGTGACGACGTGCACCGGGTGGCCGCGCCCGTGCAGAAGCTCGGCGAGGGGCAGCATGAACTGCCACCGTTCGTAGACACCGGGCAGCAGGAGCACGGGGGCGACGGAGGTGGAGGCGGCGGCGGTGTCGGGGTCGCGGTAGGTGGCCGGGTCCACGCGGCGGACGAACCCCTGGGCCTGCCGCAGCCCGACGTAGAGGTAGTCCAGGGCCCACGACCAGCCGTTGCGGACGAGGCCCGTCAGGCGGCTCACGCCGGCTCGCGGCCGGCCGCGGCCCGGGCGTGGGCGAGGACCTGCCCGGCGACGACCTCCGGCCTGCTGTACATGGCGACGTGCGCTGCACCCTGCACCTCGACGAGCCGCGCGTCCGGGGCCAGACGCCGCATGTGCTCGACCCAGGCCGCGGAGGCGATGGGGTCGCGCGCCCCACGCATCACCAGCAGCGGGACCTCGAGCCGGGGGAGCGTCTCCTCGGTCCGGTAGCCGAGCATGTGCGGCAGCGTCCGGAGGTACCACCGGGGGCCGGTGCGCAGGTAGTCGGTGAGCACCGCCCAGTTGGCCAGCGGCGGCTCGAGCAGCATGTCGTGGGCCAGCCGGAGAGCCTGCTGCGTCGCCGTGCGGGCGGCGGGGTCGACCACACCGCCGACGGCGACGACGGCCGACCAGATCCTGGGGTCCTGGAGGGCGGCCTCCAGCACCACCTGGACCCCCATGGAGTGCCCGACGACCACCGGCTGCTCCAGCCCGGCCTCGCGCACCCAGGCGTCGAGCGTGGCGGCGTGCTCCTCGATCGTCAGCGGCTCGGGCGGCCGGGGAGCCGCGCCGAACCCCGGCAGCTCCACCGCGTGCACCGTGCCGTGCGGGGCCAGGGCCCTGGCCAGCCGGGTGAAGTAGCGCGCGGAGACGCCGATGCCGTGCACCAGGACGAACGCCGGGCCGTCACCCTCCCCCTCGGGGCGGCGGACGAGCATCGTGCGGTCCTGGTGCCGGAACTCCTGGACCGTCCGCCACCGCATGCGCCGAGCCTACGTCGCGCGGTGCCCGCCGGCAGCATCGTGCCGTCGGGAGGCCGGAGGCGTGCGAGCGACGTCGTCGGCGGGGAAAGGGAGTTGCGGTCGGCTCGTAGAGTGGAGCGCGTGCCCGAGCCTCCCCCGCAGCCGTCCCGGCCTGCCCGGGGACCCCGCCGCCGCCGAGGTGGAGGGGGCGCAGGAGGCGGGCGACCGCATACCCCGGACGGGGGCCGGCGTCCCCGAAGGGACGAGGACGAGCACCGCTCCCGGAGGCGTGCCGAGCTGGTCGCGGCGCGCCGGGCGGCCCTGCCGGCGCCGGAGCGCATCAGCTACCCCGCAGAGCTGCCCGTCAGCGACCGCCGCGAGGACATCCGCGAGGCGATCCGTGACCACCAGGTCGTGATCGTCGCCGGCGAGACCGGGTCGGGCAAGACCACCCAGCTGCCCAAGATCTGCCTCGAGCTCGGCCGTGGCGTCGAGGGGATGATCGGGCACACCCAGCCGCGGCGGATCGCCGCGCGCTCTGTCGCCGAGCGCATCAGCGAGGAGCTGGGCGTCGAGCTGGGGACGCTCGTCGGCTACCAGGTGCGGTTCACCGACCGCTCGCGCGAGGACACGCTGCTCAAGGTGATGACCGACGGCATCCTGCTCTCCGAGCTCCAGCGCGACCGGATGCTGCGCCGCTACGACACGCTCATCATCGACGAGGCGCACGAGCGCAGCCTCAACATCGACTTCATCCTCGGCTACCTGCGCCAGCTGCTGCCCCAGCGACCGGACCTTAAGGTCATCATCACCTCGGCGACCATCGACGTGGAGCGCTTCGCCGCCCACTTCGCCGACGCCGACGGGCGCCCGGCGCCGATCGTCGAGGTCTCGGGTCGCACCTACCCCGTGGAGGTCCGCTACCGCCCGCTCGTGCGGGAGGTCGCCCCGACCAAGGGCGGCGCCGACGCCGCGCCCGTCCAGGTCGAGATCGACCAGGTCACCGGCGTGGTCGAGGCCGTGGAGGAGCTGTGGACCGAGGCGAGCGGCCGGGACGGCCGCGGAGAGGACGTGCTCGTCTTCTGCTCGGGCGAGCGCGAGATCCGCGACGTCGTGGACGCCCTGGAGGGTATGCAGCTGCCCCGCACCGAGGTGCTCCCGCTCTACGGCCGGCTCTCCGCGGCCGAGCAGCACCGCGTCTTCTCCCGGCACGGCGGGCGACGCATCGTCGTCTCGACCAACGTCGCGGAGACCTCGCTCACTATCCCCGGGATCCGCTACGTCGTCGACACCGGCACCGCGCGCATCAGCCGCTACAGCCAGCGCCTGAAGGTGCAGCGGCTGCCGATCGAGCCGATCAGCCAGGCCTCGGCCAACCAGCGCGCGGGTCGCGCCGGCCGGCTCGCCGACGGCATCGCGATCCGCCTCTACAGCGAGGACGACCACGCCGCCCGGCCGGAGTTCACCGACCCCGAGATCCTGCGCACCAACCTGGCCAGCGTCATCCTGCAGATGACCAACCTCGGGCTGGGCGAGATCGAGCGCTTCCCCTTCCTCGAGCCGCCGGACTCGCGGCAGGTCGCCGACGGTGTGCGGCTGCTGACCGAGCTGCAGGCGATCGACCCCGACGCCCCGGCCCACCTGCCGCGCAAGCGGATCACCCCCTACGGCCGGGCCATCGTCGCGCTGCCCGTCGACCCGCGCCTGGCCCGGATGCTCGTCGAGGCGGAGAAGAACGGCGCCCTCAAGGAGGTCCTGGTCATCGTCGCCGCGCTGTCCATCCAGGACGTGCGCGAGCGGCCCCTGGAGCAGCGGGAGCGGGCCGACCAGCTGCACGCCCGCTTCCGCAGGGCCGGGGGAGTACCGCGCGGCGAGCAGGGCGGACGCGGTGACCGGCAGGGCGACCGTCCCGCGCAGGCCGCCGAGCCGGTGCGCGTGCAGGGCGCAGGCGGCCAGGGCCCGCGCAAGGACGAGGGCGCCAAGGACACGGTGACCAGTGACTTCCTCGTCCTGCTCAACCTGTGGACCTACCTCCAGCGCCAGCAGAAGGACCTGTCCGGGTCCGCCTTCCGCCGGCTGTGCAAGGCCGAGTTCCTGCACTACCTGCGTGTGCGCGAGTGGCAGGACCTGCACACCCAGCTGCGGCAGGCGGCCAAGAGCCTGGGCCTGCAGACCAACGAGCACCCGGCCACCGCCGACGACGTCCACCGCTCGCTCCTGGCCGGGTTGCTGTCCCACGTCGGGCTCTACGAGAAGGAGAAGCGCGACTACCTCGGCGCCCGCGGCGCGCACTTCGTCATCCAGCCCGGCTCGGTCCTGCACCGTCGCAACCCCGACTGGGTGATGACCGCCGAGCTGGTCGAGACGACCCGCCTGTGGGCGCGCACCAACGCGGTCATCGACCCGGCCTGGGCGGAGGCGCTCGCGCACCACCTCGTCAAGCGCAGCTACAGCGAGCCCCGCTGGTCGCGGTCGCGGGGCAGCGCCGTCGCGGACGAGCGGGTGACGCTCTACGGCATACCCCTCGTCGCGGGGCGCACCGTCCCCCTCGGGCGGGTCGACCCCGAGACCGCGCGCGACCTGTTCATCCGCACCGCGCTCGTCGAGGGCGACTGGGACACCCGGCACGAGTTCTTCCACGCCAACCGCAGGCTGGTGCGCGAGCTCGGCCAGCTCGAGGCGCGGGCGCGGCGGCGCGACATCCTCGTCGACGACGAGACCCTCGTGGCGTTCTACGACGAGCGCATCCCCGCCGACGTCGTCTCCGGCACCCACTTCGACACCTGGTGGAAGACCGAGCGCCGCACGAACCCGGGGCTGCTCACCTTCACCGAGGAGCTGCTCGTCTCCGACTCCGCGTCGGCCGTCAGCCAGACCGACTTCCCGACGAGCTGGACGCAGGGCGAGCTCACGTTCGGCCTCACCTACCAGTTCGAGCCGGGAGCCGACGCCGACGGGGTCACCGTCCACCTGCCCGTCGAGGTGCTCAACCAGGTCGACGAGGACGGCTTCGACTGGCTGGTGCCCGGCATGCACGAGGAGCTGGTCACCGCGCTGGTCAAGGCCCTGCCGAAGGACCTGCGGCGCAACTTCGTGCCGGCGCCGGACCACGCGCGCGCGGCCCTGAGGGGTATGCAGGAGGCCGGCACCGTGGGCGCGCTCCCGGTGCGCGAGGCGCTGGCCCAGGAGCTGACCCGGCGCGGGCTGGTGCGGGTGCACGCCTCCGACTTCGAGGTGGAGCGGGTGCCCGACCACCTGCGGATGACGTTCCGCGTGGAGCGTGCGGTCCGCCCGGGGAACGACAAGGAAGGTGGCAAGGACGGCAAGGGTGGCAAGGACGGCCGGGGCGGCCGGGGCGGCCGCGGTCGCTCCCGCGGGCGTGTCGAGGTGCTCGGCGAGGGCAAGGACCTCGCGGCCCTGCAGCAGCAGCTCGCCGGTCAGGTCCGCACGACGATGGCCGCCGCGGCATCGGGGGTCGAGCGCTCGGGACTGACGAGCTGGCCGGCCGACCTCGACCCGCTGCCGGAGACGTTCTCCCGGCAGGTCGGTCCACGTGTCGTGCAGGGCTTCCCGGCCCTCGTCGACACCGGCACCGCCGTGGACGTCCGGGTGCTGGCCACCCGGTCCGAGGCCGACCGCGAGACCACCCGCGGCATCCGCCGGCTGCTCCTGCTCAGCTCCACCCCGCCGTGGAAGCGGCTGCTGGCGCTGCTGACCAACCAGCAGAAGCTCTCCCTCGGCCACAACCCGCACGGCTCGGTCCCCGCCCTGCTCGACGACGCGCTCGCCGCGGCCGTCGACTCGGTCGTGGCCGAGATGCCGGGGGCGACGGTGCGCACGCCGGCGCAGTTCCAGCAGGCCCTGACGGCCGTGAAGCAGCAGACCGTCCCGCGCGTGCTCGAGATCGTCGAGGCCCTCGTGCCCATCCTCGACACCGCTCGCGACGTCTCCCTGCGGCTGCAACGGCTGACGACCCCTGCTGCGGCGGACATGGCGCTGGACCTGCGGCGCCAGCTCGACGGGCTCGTGCACCCCGGCTTCGTCGCCGAGGTCGGCTACCGGCGGCTGCCGCGGATGGTCGTCTGGCTGCGCGCGATGGCCGAGCGTCTGGACAAGGGCGTGCAGGACCTGCCCCGCGACCGGAAGCGGATGGAGGAGGTGCACGTGGTGGAGGAGGAGCTCGAGGCCTTCCTGGCCAAGCTGCCCCCGCACCGCCGCCTCGACCCCGACGTCAGGGACGTCGTCTGGTCGGTGCAGGAGCTGCGCGTGTCGGTCTTCGCCCAGCGGCTGGGCACCGCCGGCCCGGTGTCCGCCAAGCGGATCTACGCGGCGATGGACGCCGCCGAGGACGCGACCGCCTCCTGAGGGGCCCCTCCTCACCGCAGGGGCGTGGTCACCGCACGAGCACGGCCGCGCCCCCGTAGGCGTCGGCCGCCAGGTCGGCCAGCGTCCGCGCGGCCGCGTCGAAGGGCCGCGCCGTGGTCGTCGGCTCCAGGCCCAGCGTGACGGCCAGGCGCAGCAGCTCCTCCCCGTCGGCCCGGGTGCTGGCCGTGACGCTGCGCAGCTGCTTCTCGTAGAACAGTTCCCGCTCGTAGACCAGCGGCGGGACGTCGCTGAGGTGGATGCCGGCGACGACCCCGACCCCGCCGCGGTCCAGCGCCCGCATCATCGGCGGCACCAGGTCGCCGACCGGGGCGAAGAGGATCGCGGCGTCAAGAGGTTCGGGAGGCGGGTCCGCGGCCGCGGTGGCCGACGCCGCGCCGAGGTCCAGCGCCAGCTGCCGGGCACTCGCGGAGCGGGTCATCACGTGCACGACCGCCCCCTGCCGCACCGCGACCTGCGCCACCAGGTGCGCCGAGGCGCCGAAGCCGTAGAGGCCGAGCCGTCCGCCCGGCGGCAGGTCGGCCCGCCGCCGCGCCCGGTAGCCGACGATGCCCGAGCACAGCAGCGGTGCCGCCTTCTCCGCGGGCAGGTCCTCCGGCAGCCGGTAGGCGAACGCCTCGTCGACGACCGCCAGCTCGGCGAAGCCGCCGTCGGCGTCCCACCCGGTGAAGGTGGCGCGCGGGCACAGGTTCTCGCGCCCGCTGCGGCACCACCGGCACCGCCCGCAGGTGCCGCGCAGCCAGGCGATCCCGACCCGGTCGCCCAGCGCCAGACGCGTGCACCCCGGGCCGAGGGCGTCGACGTGTCCGACGACCTCGTGGCCGGGCACGGTATGCGGTCTCCTCGGCACCAGGTCACCCTCGGCCAGGTGCAGGTCGGTGCGGCAGACGCCGCACGCCTCGACCCGGACCCGCACCTCGCCCGGGCCGGGCTGCGGGTCCGGCAGCTCCACCAGCCGCAGCGGCCCGTCGGCAACGGGTCGGGGCTCCTCGACCACCCACGCGTGCATGTGCCCTCCTCGTCAGTGCCGGACGCTGACCACCTCGCCGTGGCGGACGGCGACCGCGACGAGCCCCAGCTCCTCGTCGATCCTCCTGGCCAGCGCCCGGGCTGAGTCGGCCTCGCCGTGGTTGACGAGGACCGTGCGCGGCGCCGGCTCCAGTGCGGCGACCCAGGACAGCAGGTCGGAGGCGTCGGCGTGGACGGAGAACTCGTCGACCTGGACCACCTCGGCGCGCACCGGCACGTACTCCCCGTGCATCTTGACCTGGTGCGCTCCCTCGGCCAGCGCCCGGCCGCGGGTGCCGACGGCCTGGTAACCGGTCAGCACGACGGTGTTGCGCCGGTCGGGCAGCAGGTGGCGCAGGTGGTGCACGACCCGGCCCCCGGTCGTCATGCCCGAGGAGCTGATGATGACGCACGGCATACGCGGGCGGTTGAGCGCCCTCGACTCCTCCACGGTGCGGGCCTCGCGCAGGGTGGGCAGGTCGGCGAGCTCGCCGCGCAGGTCGGGGCGCAGCTCGCCCCGGGAGGCCGCCTGCCGGTAGACGCGCAGCGCGGCCAGCGCCATGGGGCTGTTGACGATCACGGGCACGTCCGGGATCCGCCCGGCGCGCCGCAGCTGGCTCAGCGCCTGCAGCACGACCTCGGTGCGGTCCACCGCGAACGCCGGGACGAGCACGGTCCCGCCGCGGGCGGTGGTGCGGCGGACGGCGTCGGCGAGCTTCTCGTAGGCGGCCCCGTCGGGGTCGGGGTGCTCGCGGTCGCCGTAGGTCGACTCGACGACGACGTGGTGGGCGCCGGGCGGGATGTCCCGGGAGCGCAGCACCGGGTGGTCGACACGGCCGAGGTCGCCGGAGAACAGGACCGACCCGCCGGGCCAGGTCACGGACACGCTGGCCGAGCCGAGGATGTGGCCGGCGCGGGTCATCCGCACCTGCAGCCCGACCGCGGGGTCGACGAGGTGCTCCTCGTCGAAGTCGACCGTGCGGAAGAGCGGCAGCGACTGCTCGACGTCGGTGACCGTGTAGAGCGGCCGGGGCGGGTGGTGCCGGGAGTAGCCGCGCCGGGCGGCGTGCGCGGCGTCGCTCTCCTGCAGGTAGGCGGAGTCGCGCAGCACGATCTCGGCGAGCCGACGGGTGTCCTCGGTGCACCAGACGGGGCCGGCGAAGCCCTCGCGGACCAGCGCCGGCAGGTAGCCGCAGTGGTCCAGGTGCGCGTGGGTCAGCACGACGGCGTCGACCGTGCGGGGCGATACCGGGAACGGCTCCCAGTTGCGCAGCCGCCACGTCTTCTCGCCCTGGAACAGGCCCGCGTCGACCAGCAACGTCCGGCCGTCGACGGTCAGCAGGGTCTTGGACCCCGTCACGGTGCCGGCCGCGCCCAGGAAGGTGAGGGTGGCGGTGGAGGTCGATGCCGTCATGGCCAGCTCCTTTGCTGTCCTCCCAGCCTACGCAGCCGCGGCGGGGGTGCGGAAGGCCCCGGAGGGGCCGCGGGGTGTGGTCTTTCCCACGCGGTCGCGACCTTCCCTCCACCGCGGGCCCGGGAGCAGACTGGAGGCGCGAGGGCGACGGTGCCCCGGGAGCAGGAGGAGAACCATGGCCAAGGAGATGGCACGCACGACCGGTCCGCGCACGGACCTGCTCGAGTGGTTCGACCCGGGGGTGCCGCGCGGCAGACGCGCACGTCCACCTCGTGGCCGGGCGGGAGCCGTTCCCGTGACGCGCTCATGAGGGCGAGCCCAGGTGACCGCATCGTGCTGGCCGCCGCCCACGTCGGGGAGCCGACGCGGGACGGACGGGTGCTGGAGACCCGGGGAGCCGAGGGAGGGCCGCCCTACCTGGTCGAGTGGTCCGACGGCCACACCGGGCTGATCTTCCCCGGCCCGGGCGCCGTGCTGCGGGTCTCGAGCGAGGACGAGCCGCAGGAGGTCGCCGAGGCGGTGGCCGCCGCGCCTGCGGGCTCGTCCGCGGCCCCAGCGGCCGCCGCGCACGGGGCCTCGGGCCAGGGCTCCGGTATGCCGCACGTGCGCGAGTGGTCGGTCCGGGTGTCCATCTTCGAGAACGCCGACGACACCGACGTGCGGGCGGTCCTGCTGGCGGACGCGCCCGAGCATCTCGTCGCGACCGGGCAGAGCCACCGCTCGCCCAAGGACCGTCCGGTGCCGGAGATCGGTGACGAGGTCGCGGTCGCCCGCGCCCTGCGCCACCTCGCCGACAACCTGCTCGCCACCGCCGAGCGCGACATCGAGGAAATGACGGGCAAGGACGCGCAGGTGCGCCCGACGTAGGTGCCCGGTCGGCGCCACGGCATACCCTGGGGTCCATGCTGCGCGTGGGACTGTCGGGCGGGATCGGGTCCGGCAAGTCGACCGTGTCGCAGCGGCTGGCCGAGCTCGGGGCGGTCGTCCTCGACGCCGACCGGATCGCCCGCGAGGTCGTCGAGCCCGGCGCTCCCGCCCTGGCCGAGATCGCCGACCGGTTCGGCGCCCACCTCGTCACCGACGAGGGCGCACTGGACCGGCCGGCGCTCGCTGCCGTCGTCTTCGGCGACGAGTCCGCGCGGCGTGACCTGGAGGCCATCACCCACCCGCGCATCGCCGAGCGGACCGCGGCCCTGGTCGGCGGGGCGCCGCAGGACGCCGTGGTCGTCCACGACATCCCGCTGCTGGTGGAGCTCGACCGGGTGGGCGACTACGCCCTGACGGTGATCGTCGACGTCCCCGAGGACGTCCGGCTGCACCGGCTCGTCGAGCTGCGGGGCATGGAGGAGGAGCAGGCCCGGGCTCGCATCCGGGCCCAGGCCGACGACCGCGCCCGGCGGGCGGCCGCCGACGTGCTGCTGCCCAACTCCGGGACGCTCGAGGAGCTGAGGTCGAGGGTCGACCGGCTGTGGTGGGACCGGCTCGTGCCCTTCGAGGCCAACCTGCGCCTCGGCCGCAAGGTCCGCCGCAGCGAGGACCTGACGGTCGTCGACCCCGACCCGAGCTGGCCCGCGCAGGGGGCCAGGCTGGTCGCGCGGCTGCGGGCCGCGCTCGGCGACCGGGCCGCGCGCGTGGACCACATCGGCTCGACCGCGGTCCCCGGCCTGGCGGCCAAGGACGTCATCGACCTGCAGGTGGTGGTCCCGACCCTGGAGGTCCTCGACGAGGAGGCCGTCCGCACGCGGCTGGGCGCGGTCGGGTTCACGGCCCCGGCGAGCGGGTGGGACCACGCCCGGGGAGCGGGCACGGGGGAGGAGCGCTGGCCCAAGCGGCTCTGGGGCGGTGCCGACCCCGCGCGCGTCGTGCACGTGCACGGCCGTGCGGCGGACGGGAACGCCTGGCGGCTGGCGCTCCTCATGCGCGACTGGCTGCGGGACGACGAGCAGGCCAGGAGCGACTACGCCGAGCTCAAGGCGGTGCTGGTCGCCTCCGGGCTGCCCACGAGCGACTACGCCGAGGCCAAGGAACCGTGGTTCGCGCGGGCGTTCCCGCGGGCGCAGGAGTGGGCCGCGCGGACGGGGTGGGCGCCCGGCCCCTGACCGCCGTGCCCGTGAGGTGGCTCAGAAGTCCTCGCGGTCCTGCCAGGTGCACACGCACACCTCGTTGCCCTCGGCGTCGGCCAGCACCCACCACGAGGGCGCTCTCTCGTCGCTGACGAGCGTGCCACCTGCGGCGAGCGCGTCAGCCACGCGCTGCTCGGCGACGTCGTGCGGCACGGTGATGTCGAGGTGGAAGCGGTTGCGCGCGGTCCTGGGCTCGTCCATCTGCTGGAACCACAGGGGAGCGATCCGGCCGGCGGGGTCGGCCAGGTCACCGTCCGCGCCGGCCTGCAGCCCCAGCACCGCGGCCCAGAACGGGCGGACCCGGTCGGCGTCCGTCACGTCCAGCGCCACCTCCAGGGTGGACACCTCGGCCGGCACGGCTGAGACGTCCATCGAGCGCGCGGCCGCGCTGACCCGCCGGGCCAGCTCGCGGTCCCGGCCGGTCAGGTGGCCCACGTCGTGGCTGACCGTGGTCACGGTCAGGTGCGGGTAGCGCAGGTCGAGGTCGGGGTGGTGGTCCAGCTCCTCGGCGATCTCGGTGATCGCGGCCACCAGCCGCGCGCCCGTCACGAAGCTGCCCGTCGCGAACCGCGTCGACAGGCGGC
Organism: Ornithinimicrobium pekingense DSM 21552; assembly: GCF_000421185.1. Lineage (GTDB taxonomy): Bacteria > Actinomycetota > Actinomycetes > Actinomycetales > Dermatophilaceae > Ornithinicoccus > Ornithinicoccus pekingensis. The sequence goes on along the minus strand of NZ_ATWJ01000009.1, from coordinate 355,055 downwards.
CCAGCAGCACGCGCCAGTCGGCGAGCTCGGGGTCGGCGGCGACGGCGGTCGGGGTGAGGCGGGTGCTGTCCATACCCGCCACTGTGGCACCGATCACCGACACCGACCACCGGCACCGGGAGTGGCACCGGGAGTGGCCCGGCCCGGTCGGGTGCCTGCCCGACCGTCAGGCCGGAGCGTCCTCCGGCGGAGGCGTCAGACCCAGCACGTGCGGCAGCACCTTCGGCTCCTCGCCCAGGACGTGCTCGGCGAGGAAGGCGCTGACGACCTCGTACCAGACCTTCGCGTGCTGCGGGGCGAGGATCCAGTGGTTCTCCTGCGGAAAGTACAGGAACCGGTGGACCGTCGACCCGTCCTCGGCCGCCGGCAGCCCCGAGCGCGACAGCAGCTCGTACCACAGCCGCAGCCCCTCGCCGATCGGCACGCGGTAGTCCTTGTCGCCGTGGATGACGAGCATCGGCGTGACGATCTGCTCCACGAACCGGTGCGGGCTGTTGACCGCGCTCATCTCCGGCGTCATCTCGCGCTGCCAGTAGAAGGCGGCGTCGGTCGTGGGGCCGAAGCCCTCCAGGGCCCACAGCGAGGCGTGCGTGACGATCGCCCGGAACCGGTCGGTGTGCCCGGCGACCCAGTTGGCCATGTAGCCGCCGAACGACCCGCCCATCGCGGCGGTCCGGGACCCGTCGATGTCGCGGCGCGCGACCACGGCGTCGGTGACCGCCATCAGGTCGGTGTAGGGCGCGTCGCCCCAGGCTCCCCAGCCGCGCTGGATGAAGTCCTGCCCGTAGCCGGTGGACAGCGCCGGGTCCGGCAGGAGCACGGCATACCCCTGGGCGACCATGAGCCAGGGGTTCCACCGCCACGTCCAGGCGTTCCAGGAGCCCAGCGGCCCACCGTGGATCCACAGCAGCAGGGGGTGCCCGCCCGTGGCCTCGCCCTCGGGCAGCGCGAGCCAGCCGCGCACCGGCGTGCCGTCGGCGGCCGTCGTGGTGACCTCCTCGAGCCGGCCCGGGACCTGCGGCCGGGCGACCGGTCCCTGCAGCTCGGTGACCTCGCCGGAGGTCAGGTCCAGGCGGACGACCTCGGGCGGGAAGAGGTAGGAGCTGCGCACGCCGTAGGCGACCCGCCCGTCGGGGTCGACGACGAGGTCGCTCCAGGCGGCGTCGTCGTGGGTGACCTGGGTGACCTCGCCGGTCGCGACGTCGATGCGGAAGACGGGGCGCCGCCCGTCGCTGTCGGCCAGCACCAGGACGGAGGAACCGTCCGGGGTCCAGGCCACGGGCGAGGCCCAGCGGTCCCAGTCGTGGGCCAGCGGCGTCGTCTCACCGGTGGTGGTGTCCACGACGTGCAGGCGCGGGTGCGGGGGCTCGGTGGGGCTGGTGACACGGTCGACCACCACGACCGCGCGGGTGCCGTCGGGGCTGACCGGCCCCGGGTCGACCTCGGTCGCGTCGCGGTCGAGGAGGGTATGGCGCTCGCCGCTGGCGACGTCGATGCGCACCAGGGCGGAGCGCTGCTCGGCCCGGGCCTGGGGCACCGGGACACCGAGCAGCAGGAAGCTGCCGTCGGGGGAGAGGACCGGGTGGGGCTCGTGCAGCGGGGCCGGCAGCCCGCCCGTCAGCAGCCGCAGCCGCACCGGCGGGGTCCGGTCCAGGGTGCCGGGCAGCGGCGCGGGGGCCTCGTCCTCACCCTGCGCGTCCGCGTCGGCGTCCGCGTCCTTCTCGCCGCCGGGCTCGACGGCGAAGACGTGCGGCAGCTCGGGGCCCAGGTCGCGGTCCCAGAAGCGCACCGGGTAGCCGGCGTGCAGGATCGCGTCGACCCCGCCCTCCTTGCGGGTCTTGGCCAGGGCGGCGTGCTGCTCCTCGGTCCGCGCCCCCGGCAGCAGGCCCGCGGTGACGAGCACGACGTCGGCGTCCCGGGCGGTCGACACCCCGGCGATCCCGCCGGTCCGGTTGTGCACGACCCGGGCCTCGCCGCCGTGGGCCGGGATGAGCCACAGCGCCGAGCGCGGCTCCTCCTCGTCGTCGTCGGGGTCGGGGCGGGCCGAGGTGAAGTAGAGGTCACCGCTGGCGGTGAAGGCCGCCCCGGCCTCGCCCTTGGCGCTGCGCGTGAGCCGGTGCGCCGGACGCTCCCCGGTCGGGTCGACCTCCCACAGCGCGGTGGTGTAACCGGTTGCCTTACGGTTGAGGGTCGCCACGGTCGTGACCAGCCGGGTCCCGTCGGGCGACATCGCCAGGCCGGACAGCCGCGGCACGGCGACGTAGTGGGACAGGTCGGAGAAGACGGACGCCGGTGTGCTCATGGTCCATGCCTATCACCCGGAATCATTCGACCCCACCAGGGCGTTGACCCCGCAGACGGAAGGAGAGCACCGACGTGACGACGCACTCGCCACTGTTCCGACTGGAGGCCGACGCCTCCCGCCAGCCGCAGCCGGCCCCGCTGATGCTGGTGTCACTCGACGGGTTCCTCGACGCGGGCATGGTCCGGTCCACCCTGGCCGAGCACCTGCTGGACACCCTCGAGCACGAGGTCGTGGCCAGCTTCGACGTCGACGCCCTCGTCGACTACCGCTCGCGGCGTCCCCTCATGACGTTCGACTCCGACCACTACGCCGACTACGACGACCCCTCCCTGGTCCTCTACCGGATGCAGGACGCGGCCGGCGAGCCCTTCCTGCTGCTGCACGGGGTCGAGCCGGACTTCCGCTGGGAGGGCTTCGTCGAGGCCGTCCGCCAGCTCAGCCTGGCCTTCGGCGTGCGCCGCGTCGCCGGCGCCCACGGCATCCCGATGGCCGTGCCGCACACCCGCCCGGTGGGGATGACCCGCTACGCCAGCGACCGCGAGCTGCTCGGCGAGGGTCACACCCCCCTCTTCGGGTCGGTCAAGGTCCCCGGCAGCGCCGAGGCCCTGCTGCACCTGCGTCTGGCCGAGGCCGGGCTGACCACGATGGGCGTGGCCGTGCACGTGCCGCACTACCTCGCCGAGACCCAGTTCGGCGACGCCGCCGTGGCCGCGGCTGACGCCCTCATGGACCTCACCGGCCTGGTCCTGCCGACCGCCGAGCTCATCGCGATGGCCGGCCTGACCCGCGGCCGCATCGAGGCCGAGCTGGCCCAGAGCGAGGGGGCCAAGGAGGTCGTCGAGGGCCTGGAGCAGCGCTACGACCACTTCGTCGAGGGCCAGCGCCGTCGCAGCCTGCTCGCCGCCGAGGCGTCCAAGCTGCCCACGGCCGACGAGATCGGTGCCGAGCTGGAGAAGTTCCTCCAGGACCCCGAGGTCGCCGGCCCCGCCCCGCAGGAGCCGAGCGACGAGGCGGGCACGACCGAGCACTGACCGGCGGGCCCGACCTACGGACAACGGGACCGATCGTGGTCGTCATGACGACCACGATCGGTCCCGATCGTGCGTGTGGGTGAGGCGCCGGCCTACTCGCCGTCGACCGTCCCCCGCGACCGCAGGCTCGGGTCCAGCCGGTGCGCCGGCACGCGGAACGCCTCCAGCCGGCGCTGACGACGGTGCAGCAGCAGCGCGGCCACCGCGGTCACGAGGGCGAGCCCGAGCAGCGTGCCGCCCGCGGCCACGCCCAGCGGGCCGCGCAGGGGCGACGGCGCGGTGCGCTCGGCGTGCGGGCCGGCATACAGCGTCTGCTCCGGCGTGCACGTGACCTCGTAGGAGCCGGCGAGCAGCGCGCGGGGGCTGCGCGCCACCTCGTGGTGGTCCGTGCCGGCGACCGTGATCGACCACGCCGCGGTGGGACGCAGCAGCGGCGTCCCCCCGGCGCTGCACACCGCCGTCTCCCACGCGTCGGGGTCCTGCGACCACAGCGAGAACCCCTCGTCGGAGACCTGCACGGTCGCGCCGTCGGCGACCGGCTCGAGGGCGTCCTGCGGCGTCTGCAGCGGGCCGGTCAGACCCAGCCAGAGCAGCACCCCGCCGGCCACGGCGAGCAGGGCGGACACCAGGACCAGCGTGCGCGTCGGCGCACCCCCGGAGCGAGTCAGCATGAAGCGCAACCTAACCGACATCGTGTCAGGATGAGGCCCGACATCCACCGACCTAGGAGGACCGACCCATGGGTCTCTTCGGCCCCAAGGACGACCATCCGTCCGCCCGGGAGCACGACCTGCCCGCCCCCGGTGACGGCGGGCCCCTCGACAAGCTGTCCACCATGTTCGTCAACCGGGTCATGGACCTCGGTCTGGACGGGATCGGCCCGCTCTCGTCCTCCTCGCAGGTCGCCGCCGACGCCCGCCGCAAGCACGGCGGCGACGTCGAGAAGGCGGTCTCGGAGGTGGTCTCCGACCACGTCCGGCTGGCCGGCGCCGGCGGCTTCGTCACCGGGGTGGGCGGCCTGATCACCATGCCGGTGTCGCTGCCGGCCAACGTGCTGGGCTTCTACACCCTGGCCACGCGCATGGTCGCGGCCGTCGCGGAGCTGCGGGGGTATGACGTCTCCACCGCCGGTGCCCGCGCCGCGGTCATGCTGACCCTGGTCGGCGGCGACGCCGACGACCTCATGCGCAAGGCCGGGCTGACCATGCTGCCCGGCATGGCCGGCTCGAGCCGCCTGGCGCGGCTGGCCGTGTCCCGGATGCCGCAGGCGGCCGGGATGATGGTCAACAAGGCCATCGGCTTCCGCCTGCTGACCACCGTGGGCGGCAAGGCGCTGGGCCGCTTCATCCGGTTCGTGCCCGTGGCCGGCGGCATCGTCGGTGCGGGCCTGGACGGCCTGCTGATGAAGCGCATCGCCGACCTCGCCCGCCGCGAGTTCACCCCGCGCCCGGCCGGTGCCCCGGCCGTCGAGGAGGGTGCGCTCGGCTGACCGCCCGGCCGTTATCCACAGGTTGACGAGGACGGGCCCGCACGGTCGGGCCCGTCTTCGGCACTGTGTGGGCCCATGGACGAGCCCACGAACACCCCGTCAGTCACCTCCGCCGGCCCCGCCCGGCCGATCCTGCTCAGCGGCACCCCGCACCTGCTGGCCACGGTCCCGCACCTCATCGGCTACCAGCCGGCCAGCTCGGTGGTCGTCATGGCGTCGGTCCCCGACACCACCGACCGGGGTGCACCCGGCACCACCCGGTGCACGGTACGGTTCACCGCCCGCCTCGACCTGCCGCCCGAGGACGAGGCCGTCGCGGTCGTCGCCGCCCTTGCCCGGCCGCTGGCCAGGGCCAGGAGGGAGCAGGACGGCCCGGTGCTGCTGCACGTGATCGTCTACGACGCCGACGACGGGGTCGCAGCGGCGGTCGGTGCCGCGGTGGCCCTCCTCACCGACGAGGACGGGCACCGGCTCCACGACCTGGCGCTGGTGCGGGCGGGCCACTACCTGTCGGTCGTCGGCGGCGGCGCCGTGACGCCCGATGGGCCGCAGGCCGCGTGGCACCCCCTGCCCGCCCCCGCCGACGTGCCGGCGGTGGCCGATCTCGTGCTGCAGGGCCGCTTCCCGGCCGGCAGCCGCGAGGAGGTGGCCGCCCGCGTGCGGCGCCGCGACGAGACCGCCGCCGGGCAGACGCACCTGGCGCTCTCCTTCCTCCAGCTGACGCCGCAGACCTACGACCCGCTCGACGCCCTGGGCCGGTTCGGCGCCTGGGTCACGGCCGGCCGCGACGACCCCGCCCCGCGGGACCGGGCCCGGATCGCGGTGGCCCTGGCGGACCGCACCCTGCGGGACGCCGTGATGGCACGGTGGCTGCCCCGGCTGTTCACCGTGGAGGAGGTCCTGCCCGACGACCTCGCGCGCGACGTGCGGCGGGTCGTGCCAGCGTGGCCGGCCCACGACCGGGTCGCGGCCCTCGACCGGCTGCTCGGGCTGGCGGCGCGGGTGCCGGTGGCCGAGGCGGTGCCGCTGCTGACCGTCGCCGGTGCCCTGGCGTGGGGGATGGGGGAGGGGACCGTGGCCAACGAGGCGGTCGACCTCGCCCTGGAGACCGAGCCGGGCTGCACGATGGCGCGGCTGCTGCGGGAGGCGCTGGACCAGGGGATGCCGCCGTGGAGGCGTGCCGCCGAGGTCGCCTGACCTGCCCGGCGGCGGCGCGGGGGACCGCGCCGGGTCGCCCAGGACGGCGCGCAGCGGCGGTGTAGCCTCCACCTCAGGACCCCCCCACAGGAGGAGAATCGCCCTATGTCGATCATCGTCGGCTACATCCCCACCCGTGAAGGTCGCGCAGCGCTGCGCGCGGCCCGTGCCGAGGCCCTGCTGCGGCAGGACAAGCTGGTGGTCGTCAACTCCCACCGGGGCGGGCGCGACTTCGACGCCGAGGAGGCGCAGCGCTTCGAGGAGGAGCTCGGGCGCGTCCAGCACGACCTGGACGAGGCCGGCGTCGAGCACGAGGTGCGTGCCCTGGTCCGCGGCAACGAGCCGGCCGAGGACCTCGTCGAGGTGGCCGAGGAGAGCGACGGCCGGCTCATCGTCATCGGGCTGCGCCGTCGCACCCCGATCGGCAAGCTCATCCTGGGCTCCAACGCCCAGCGGATCCTGCTCGAGGCGACCTGCCCGGTGCTGGCCGTCAAGGCGGGCGAGGAGGACTGACCCCCGCGTCGGCGGTGGTCCGGGGACGGCTCGCGGCGAGGCGCTGACCTCCCGCGACGGACCGGGGCATATCCGGGTGACCCTTGACGTTTTATACTGTCAAGGGTCACCTGCCGTTGAGACAGGGCGCACCCGCTCCCGGATCGCACCTGACGACTCGTCCCTGCCCGGCCTCCGCCCGACTTCCGCCAGAAAAGAGTTGGTTCTTCCCGTGACAGCCAAGACCACCCGGCCGACCGAACAGACCACGTTGCCCGCCGCCTTCCAGCACGAGGCGCTGACCACACTGCTCGCGCAGGGCACCCAGGACGGCCACGTGGCGATGACGCAGGTCCGGGACGCGCTGCAGGCGGCCGAGGTGACGACGCCCGCAGCACAGAAGAAGGTCCTGCGCGTCTTCAACGACCAGGCCATCGAGATCCGCGACGACGGCACCTCCCAGGCGGCGCCCCGCTCCCGGGCCCGCAAGACCGCGGCCAAGCCGGCGGCGAAGACCGCGTCCAAGCCCGCTCCCGCCGCCAAGCCGGCGAAGGCGGCCCCCAGGACGGCGGCCAAGCCCGAGGCGACCGACGGCGAGGAGGGCTCCGCCCCGACCGAGGCGCCCGCGGCGGGCACCGCCGCGCGCAAGACGGCTGCGAAGACCACCGCCGCCAAGACAACCGCCGCCAAGGCCCCCGCGAAGAAGACCGCGGCCAAGAAGGCGACGACGACCCGTGGAGCGGCCGACGCCGCGGCCGGCGAGGCACCTGCTCCGCGCAAGAGGGCGGCGAGCAGGACCGCGACGAAGAAGGCCGCCGCCAAGGCCACCGACCCGGTCGCCGAGGCCGTGGCGGAGGTCGACCCGGAGGAGGCCGATCTCAAGGACGACGCGGTCGAGGGCGAGGAGGCCGGCGACAAGGAGGGTGCGGGGAAGGTCACGGGCAAGGACGACGACAGCTTCGTGCTGTCCACCGCCGACGACGACGACGCCCCCGCCCAGCAGGTCGTCACCGCCGGCGCCACCGCCGACCCGGTCAAGGACTACCTCAAGCAGATCGGCAAGGTGGCCCTCCTCAACGCCGAGCAGGAGGTCGAGCTCGCCAAGCGCATCGAGGCCGGCCTGTTCGCCGAGGAGAAGCTCAACTCCGGGGAGAAGGTCGACGCCAAGCTCAAGCGTGAGCTGTGGTGGATCGCCCAGGACGGCAAGAACGCCAAGAACCACCTGCTCGAGGCCAACCTGCGCCTGGTCGTCTCCCTGGCCAAGCGCTACACCGGTCGCGGCATGCTCTTCCTGGACCTGATCCAGGAGGGCAACCTCGGTCTCATCCGCGCGGTCGAGAAGTTCGACTACACCAAGGGCTACAAGTTCTCGACCTACGCCACGTGGTGGATCCGCCAGGCGATCACGCGGGCGATGGCCGACCAGGCCCGCACCATCCGCATCCCCGTGCACATGGTCGAGGTCATCAACAAGCTGGCCCGCGTCCAGCGCCAGATGCTCCAGGACCTGGGCCGCGAGCCCACCCCGGAGGAGCTGGCCAAGGAGCTGGACATGACGCCCGAGAAGGTCGTCGAGGTCCAGAAGTACGGCCGCGAGCCCATCTCGCTGCACACCCCGCTGGGCGAGGACGGCGACAGCGAGTTCGGTGACCTCATCGAGGACTCCGAGGCGGTCGTGCCGGCCGACGCCGTGTCGTTCACGCTGCTGCAGGAGCAGCTGCACTCGGTGCTCGACACCCTCTCCGAGCGCGAGGCCGGCGTGGTCTCGATGCGCTTCGGCCTCTCCGACGGCCAGCCCAAGACGCTCGACGAGATCGGCAAGGTCTACGGCGTGACCCGTGAGCGGATCCGCCAGATCGAGTCCAAGACGATGAGCAAGCTGCGCCACCCCTCGCGCTCCCAGGTCCTGCGCGACTACCTGGACTGAGCTCACCGGGTATGGGGTCCGCCTCACCTGATGCCGCGGCGCCCACCCCTCCCGGTCGGAGGGGCGGGCGCCGTCGGCGTCCCGGGGAGTGCGAGCGTGCCGACGGGGTCCACGTCGTGCGCCTCACCCCCGACGACTGGCGCAGCTACGCCGAGCTGCGCATCGGCATGCTCACGCACGCGCCGGAGGCGTTCTGGAGCCGGCTCGAGGACGTCCGCGACCGCACCGAGGCCGACTGGCGCCGCAGCAGCGACGACCGCACGCTGCAGGCCCGCGACGCCGCCGGCACGCCGCTGGGCACGCTGACCGTCCTCACCCCGCGGACCCCGCCCGAGCTGGGGCTGCGCCCCGGCGCCGGCGACGCGCTGGTGCTGGCGGTCTACGTCATCCCGCAGGCCCGGGGCAGGGGGGTGGTCGACCTGCTCCTCGACGCGGCCCTGGAGCTGGCGCGCGAGGAGCTGGGCGCCAGCCGCATGGTCCTGCAGGTGCACGAGGACAACGTCGCGGCGCGGCGGGTCTACGAGCGCCACGGCTACCGGCTCACCGGCGGCTCGCTGCCGCACCCGCACCGGGCCGGCACCGTCGACGTGGAGATGGCACGGCCCGTCTGAGGGCTGCTGCGGACTACCCGGCGTCGCCCGTCGGCCGCGCCCGGCCCGACTTGAGCTGCGAGCGACGCCGCTTGGCGTCCAGCCGCCGGCGCTGCGACCCGCGCGTGGGCCTGGTCGCGCGCCGCGCCGGCGCCGGCGGGGCCAGCGCCTCGCGCAGGAGCCCGGCCAGCCGCTCGCGCGCAGCCTTGCGGTTGCGCCGCTGCGAGCGGTGCTCGGCCGCGACGACCCGCACCCGACCACCGACGAGGTGTGGGGTGAGGGCGGCAGCGGCACGCTGCTGCTGGGCGGACGTGAGCGCCGTCGAGGTCGACGGGTCCCACCACAGCTCCACCCGGCTGTCGGTCGTGTTCACCCCCTGACCGCCGGGGCCGCCGGCGCGGGTGAAGCGCTCCTCCAGCTCGGCCGTGGGCACGACGAGCCCGTGGCGCAGCCCGGGTCCGGGCGGCACCACGAGGTCGAGGTCGTTGCGGGGCTGCACCCGCTCAGTGTCCCAGGAACCGGTCAGGTCCCGGGTGCACCTCCCGGACGCCCGCAGGGACGGCACCGTGACGGGTGCGCGGCGGCACCGCCCCGGCATAGACTCACCAGAACCGTTTAGCACAATGAACATCCACGGCGCTACCGCTCAGGGGTGAGCGGCCAATAGCGTCGTCGTAGCCGGTGGGAACAGGGGCCTGCCGGCTGGGGTAGCCCGTGACCGCAGGAGAAACGATGACGACATCCGTGCACCGCAGAACACTCGCCACAGCACCGCGCCCGCCCGTCGCCGGCCGGGTCCACGCTGCGGCGGCCCAGGGTGGGTGACCAGGGCCGGACGGACCCTGGTCCGCCCCCGGACGAGGGGCGAGGTGGCGAGCGCCGCTGCCCGCCGTGGTGCGTGGTCGCCCACGACCCCGCGAGGGGCGAGGACGACTGGCTGCACCAGAGCGAGCCGCTGACGCTGGCCGACGGGGTCCAGGCCCGCCTGGTCATGTCCATCGACCCCACGACGGGGGAGGAGGACGGCCCCTACGTCCTCGTGGGGGACGAGCAGCTCACGCCCGCGGAGGCCGAGCGGCTGGGGATCGAGCTCACCGCCCTGGCCGCCCGGGCCCGGCGTCCGCAGGATCCTCGCGAAGAACTCTGAAGGCCGCCTCGCGGTCCTTGACCCGCAGCTTGCGCAGCACGGTGGACACGTGCACCCGCACGGTCGTGGGGGACAGGAACAGGCGCTTGGCCACCTCGTCGGTGGTCAGGCCCTGGCCGAGCAGGTCCATCACCTCCCACTCCCGCGTGCTCAGCCGTCCGGCCGCGACCGACTTGCGGACGAAGGGCCGCCGCCGCGGTGCCCGGAACTCCTGGAGCACCCGGCTGACCAGCTGCGGCGACATGGCCGAGCCGTTCGCCAGCACGGCGCGCAGCGCGGTCGCCAGCTCGGCGGGCTCGGAGCCCTTGAGCAGGTAGCCGCACGCGCCGGCGCGAAGGGAGTCGAAGAGGTCGTCGTCCTCGCTGGACCGGGTCAGCATGACCACGGCCGTCTGCGGCAGCCGCTTGGTGATCTCGTCGGCCGCGGAGATGCCGTTGCCGGGCATGTGGATGTCGAGCAGGGCGACGTCGGGGACCTGCTCGAGGGTCAGGGCCAGCGCCTCCTCGGCGGTGGCTGCCTCGCCGCAGACCTCCATCCCGCCGGCCTCGAGGGCCTGGCGCACCTGGGCGCGGACCCGGGCGTGGTCGTCGGCCAGCACGATGCGGACCGGGTCGGCCGTGGTCGCCGCGACACCGTCGTCGCTCATCTGCCGTGCACTTCCTTCCACCAGCTGCGAGGCGCGTCCTCGCGAGTCCCGACGGGCAGCTCCTGCCGGGTCACCACCGTACGCACACCTCGCTGCCCCGGCCGACGGTGCTGTCGACCTCCAGCCTGCCGGGCAGCGAACGGGCGCGTTCGGCCATGCTGATCATGCCGTAGCCGGCGGTGTTCCTGGCGACAGCGCGCGGGTCGAAGCCGCTCCCGTCGTCCGTGACCCGCATCACCCTGGCCCCGTCGTCGTGCGCCAGCTCGATGCGCACGGTGCTCGCCCGCCCGTGCCGGGCCGCGTTGGTGACGGCCTCGCGGACGATGCGCAGCAGGGTGTGCCGGTGCTGCGGGTCGACGGGGACGTCCTCGTCGGCCTGCACCTCCACCTCGAGGCCGTGGCGCCGGGCGAGCTCGCGCGCGGCCCGGTCGAGCAGGTCCGGCAGCGGCTCGGCGTGCAGGTGGCCCAGGGCGTGGATGGCGGTGCGGGCCTCGTCGAGGGCGCGGTCGGTCGCGCCGAGCACCCGCTCGCGCAGCGCCTCGTCGGGTATGGAGTGCGCCTCGACGCGGATGTAGGTCAGCTCCTGCACGACGCCGTCGTGCACCTCGCGGGCCAGGCGGCGGCGGTCCTCGTCGACCGCGCGCAGCTCGCGCGTGGTCCAGTAGAGCGACAGCTCGCGGGCCGAGCCGACGAGCAGCACCAGGTAGAAGCCGGTGCGCAGCAGGTCGCCGGTGTAGAGCCAGTCGGTGTAGCCCGAGGGCAGCAGGGCGTAGTTGAGCCGGGCGAAGCCGCCGAGGGCGCAGGCGGCGCCGAGCCAGCGCAGCAGGTCGTCGGCGGTGCGGGCGCCCCGCACGGTGAAGACGAGCGAGGCGACCAGGAAGCAGGCGGCCGCGAGCAGGTGGCCGCCGATCATCAGCGGGTGCCCGGTGAGCAGCGGCGGGTGGCCGCGACCGTCGAAGGCGCTGGTGTCGAGGGGGGCGGGCAGCGCCGGCCCGAGCAGGACGGCCACGACCATGCCGGCCAGCAGCAGGAGCAGGGGGCCGAGCAGCGTCCACCGGGCTGCGCGCAGCGGGAGGGTGCGGTCCGGCGGCACGAGCGCGGCGGCCAGGAGCAGGAGCGCGCCGGCCACGCGCAGCGCCGAGGCGAGCCACACGTCCGTGGCGGCGTCGCCGACGGAGAGCTGGAGGACGGTGGACAGGATGTTGGCGACGGCCAGGACCACGAGGCACTGCGCCATGAGCAGGTCGTCGGCCACCCGGCCGCGCACGAAGCGGCCGTGCGCCAGGTAGGCGGCCAGCAGCGCCACGCACACGTCCACGGTGGTCATCACCAGCCGCGATCGGGGGCTGTGGTAGACGACCTGCAGGACCGGGCCTGAGAGGATCAGCACCGTCAGCAGGGCGCCGCCGGCCCACGCCAGGAGGGTGAGGCGGCCGCCCACGAGGGTCGTCAGCCAGGGCTCGGAGGGGTCGGGTCCGTCCGGGCGTCGTGCGTGCCGGGCGTGGCGGGGTGCGTAGCGAGGAGGGACCGAGGCGGGGGCAGGGGCAGGGGAGTGGTCAGCGACGACGGAACACTCCTCTCACCCAGGCACGGACACCGGCGAGGCCACTCTGCGGCAGGAGGGCCGCGTTGGCGCGGATGTTCCACGGCGTGGCCTCACGGACCTGCTCCACCACGGTGCGCACGTCCTCGCCCATGCGGGAGGCGTCGGCGTCCGCCACGTGGTCGGGCGCGGCATACCTCGAGCGCTCGAGCGTGGCCGTGATCCGGCCGAGCGCGTCCTCGCCCGAGCGGTTCATCATCGTGTTCTCGCGGTAGTGGCGTCGCATGTCGCGCGGGCTGCGGGCCGGCGGCTCGTCCACGCCCAGGTCGCCCAGGCTGCGGGTGAGCACCAGCCACTGGCCCTCGACCTTCTCGGTGGGGGTGGCGGCCGCGCGCAGCGCCTCCTCGCGGTAGCGCCGCCCGACCAGCGGGACCAGGGCCATGAGCAGCGCCAGCACCAGGACACCCACGAGGGTGCGCCACAGCGTCGGCCAGATCTCGGAGAGGCCGCTCTCCTCCTCCGGCGTCGGGGCGGCGGCGGTCGTCGTCGGCTCGGGCGTGCGCGTCACGGTGGTCGTGGTCGGGGCGGCGTCGCCGGTGGTCGCCGGGGTGCGGGCGTAGACCGGCGGGGCCTCGCTGCGGATGCCGGGGGTGGGCTCGAAGCGGGTCCACCCCATGCCGCTGATCCACAGCTCGGGCCACGTGTGGGCGTCGGCGGCGATGACCCGGCGGGTGCCGTCGACCTGGACCTGGCCGGGCAGGAACCCCACGGCCATCCGCGCCGGGATCCCCTCCGAGCGCGCCATCATGACCATCGCGGTCGCGAACTGCACGCAGTAGCCCTGGCGCGTCTCGAGGAAGCCGCCGATCGGGTCGCTGGCGTCGGCCTCCGCCGCCGGGGCCAGGGTGAGGGAGTACTGGTAGGGGGCGCTGCGCAGGTGGTTCTGGATGAGGATCGCGGCCTGCAGCGCGTTGGACGTGCCCGCGACCACCTCGTCGGTGAGCGCGCCGACCGCCTCGGCCGAGACGGGGTCGACCGCGAGCACCTCCTCGTCGAACTTGGCCGGGTCGGCCGGGGCCTCACCCACGCCGTCGGGCAGCTCGCCGCCGCCGGCGACGGACAGGTAGGCGGCGGTGTACTGGTCGGCCGGGGCCTGCAGCACCACCGTCGAGTCGTCGGGGTCGAAGCGGTATGCCGAGTCGTCGGGCAGCTGCACCGAGGCCACGGGGAAGGGGACGGCCAGGTGCGGCACGTCCAGCGCGTTGCCGGTCACCGTCACCTGCTCCTGCTGGAGCTGGACGCCGTCGGCCAGCCCGGCGGGCCGGGGGATCGGGGCGTCGACCGGCAGCAGCCCGGACACCGGACGGTTCGGGGCCACCCAGCGGCCGTCGTCCCAGCGCTCGGTCGCGGTCACCCGCAACGGCTCGAGGCGGGTCGCGGTGGTCCGATAGGTCAGCACCGGCGCCTGTGACTGGTTGCGCAGGTCACGCGCGGGGTCCATCGTCTCGGTGAACGACACCTGGGCGCTGCCCTCGCCGGCGTTCCGGGCGTCGGGGTTGCGGGCCAGGCCGTCGCCGAGGAAGGTCGGCGGCAGGTGCGGGATCGCGGCGGCGCCGACGACCGCGGCCACCAGCGCGAGGGCGCCCAGCACCTGGGAGAGCCCGCGGTAGGTCGGGACGTTCGCGGTGACGTCGTCGCGGCCGTGCGCCTCACGGCGGTTGGCCGACGGCCAGCCGGCGAGCACCCGGTGGCCCTGCTGGGCCAGCATCACCAGCCACAGCACGGCGACGGCGGCGAAGTACCACGGCTCCATCGCCTGCCCGGAGTTGGACACCGACACCAGGAAGCCGGCGGCCAGCGGGATGCCGGCGCTGGCCGGGGCGCGCCCGGTGACGCCCATGGAGTCCACCGAGACGGCGGTCAGCGTCATCAGCGACACGACGAGGAAGGCGACGCCCTGGGTGGTCGGGGCCGGCGCGGCGTAGGTCTGCAGGACGGTTCCGGCCTCGCGCAGCAGCTCGCCGACGAGCAGCAGGGTGTCCCGGGTCGGCACCAGCCCCCGCCACAGCGACTCGCGGAGGTAGACCTGCGACAGCCCGACGAGGCTGACGAGCAGCTGCACCACCGACGTGAGGCTGGGCGGCACGTCGAGGGTGCGCAGGACCGCGCCCGTCAGCGCGACGAGGCCGACCATGAGGACGGCCGGGACGAACCAGCTGTCCTCGCGCAGCAGCCCGGTCAGCGGCCACGCGACGGCCAGGGTGGCCAGCGCCGCGACGAGGCCCTCGGGCCACATGCCCCGGGCGAAGGCGTCCCTGCTGGTGTCGAGCCTCATGCGCGGGCCCCCGCCAGGGTGGTGCTGCCGATGGCCGCCCAGGCGCGGGGGACCTCGGTGTGCGGGCCGACCACGACGGTCTGCCAGCCGGAGTCGGCGAGCAGCGCCGTCGGGGCGACGCGCCGCCCGTCGTCGGCGGCGGAGTCGCGGCCACCCCGCGCGTCCCGGTCGCCCCGCGCGGTGCCGTTGCGGCTCTCGGTGCGGGTGCCGAACTTCTCGGGGTCGAGCACGAAGGCCATCGCCCGTGAGCCGGGCTGGCGGATCGCGGCGAGCGTGCGCAGCGCCTCCTCGTCGTGCGCCACGACGGCGGCGACCACGAGCACGCCACCGGTGGTGAAGGGCGCGGCCGCGGCGGCGAGCCGGTCCAGCCGCGCGTCCTGATCGGGCTGGACGCGGGCGAGCGCGTCGAGGGCGGCGTCGAGCTCGACCGGATGGTCGGTGGTGCCGTCCCGCAGGGTCGTGTCGGTGAGCAGGTGCACCACGAAGCCGTCGGCGACCAGGTGGCGGGCGACCGAGGCGATCGCCGACACCGCCCACTCGTAGGCGGGGCGGACGCCGCTGCCCGGGTAGGCCGCGGCCCGCGAGTCGAGGATGAGCAGGGCACGCCTGCGGGCCGGGCGGTCCTCCTGGCGGACCATGAGCTCGCCGCGGTGCGCGGTCGCCGGCCAGTGCACCCGCCGCAGCTCGTCACCCTCGCGCCAGGTGCGGATGCTCACGTCGTCCTCGCCGTGCAGCGCCACCATCTGCGGCATCTCGCCCTCGCTGCCGCGGGACATCCCGCGGATGCGGCCCTCGCCCAGCGGGTGGATGCGGGGCAGCACGAGGATCTCGGTCGTCGACGACAGCTGCAGGGTCAGGAAGGTCAGCCCGAAGGGGTCGCGCTGGCGCAGCAGGACCGGCCCCAGGGGGTAGGCCCCGCGGTGGCGGCTGCGCACGGCATACCGGAGCCTGCGGTCCTCGCCCGGGGCGAGGCGGGGCAGGACGAAGCGCGGCCGGTCGCCGAGCTGGAAGTCGAGGTGCTCCTCGGCGAGGTAGAGCGGGGTGGGGCGCTTGCCGACGTTGGTGAAGTGCGCGACGACCTGGCCGCGCTCGTCGGGCGCCAGCCGGCTCGGCTCGACGTCGCGGTGCACGCGGACGCGCGGGGTGCGCCGCGGCATGAGGATCAGCGCGAGGACCGGCAGCGCGACCAGCACCAGCCCGATCCGCGTCACGTCCTCGTAGCCGAGGACCACCCCGGCGGCGACGACCACCGCCCCCAGCACGACGAACAGCTTGCCGCGGGTGGTCAGCAGCGCCCACGGCGACCTCACGGCCCGCCCCCTGGCTGGCGCTGCACCGGCACCCTCACCCCTGCCCTGCCCTCAGCGGCCCGACGGGACCGCGGTGCGGCCGATGAGGTCGCGCACCAGGTCGGAGGTGCTGTGCCGCGCCAGCGACGCCTCGCCGGTGGGCAGCACCCGGTGGGCCAGCAGCGGCACGGCCATGGTCTGCACGTCCTCGGGCAGCACGTGGTCGCGGCCGGAGAGCGCGGCGTGCGCCCGGGCGGCGCGCAGCAGGTGCAGCCCGGCGCGGGGGGAGGCCCCGAGCCGCAGCTGGCGGTGCGCCCGCGAGGCGGCCATGAGGTCCACGACGTACTGCCGCAGCGCGTCGGCCGTGTGCAGGTGCCGGATCGCCTCGATCTGGCGCTGCACGTCCTCGGCGGTGGTGACCGGGGTGAGCCGGTCCAGCGGGTTGGCGCCGCCGTGGGAGAGCAGCATCGCCTTCTCCGAGGCGGCCGAAGGGTAGCCCATCGACAGCCGGGCCATGAAGCGGTCGCGCTGGGCCTCCGGCAGCGGGTAGGTGCCCTCCATCTCGATCGGGTTCTGCGTGGCCATGACCAGGAACGGCCGGGGGAGGGGGTAGGTCGTGCCGTCGACGGTGACCTGGCGCTCCTCCATCGACTCCAGCAGCGCCGACTGGGTCTTGGGGGAGGCGCGGTTGATCTCGTCGCCGACCACGACGTTGGCGAAGATCGCGCCCTTGCGGAACTCGAACTGGCGGGTGTCCTGGTTGAACACGCTCACCCCGGTGATGTCGCTGGGCAGCAGGTCGGGGGTGAACTGCACGCGCGAGACCTGGCAGTCGATCGCGCGGGCCAGCGCCTTGGCCAGCATCGTCTTGCCGACGCCCGGCACGTCCTCCATGAGCAGGTGACCCTCGGCCAGCAGCACGGTCACGGCCGTGGAGACGACCTCGTCCTTGCCCTCGATCACCGTTGTGATGGCCCCGTGGATGGCGCCGGCGACGGACTGGACGGCGTCGAGGTCGACGGCTTCGGGCGCAGGGGTGATCGCAGACATACCGTGATCTTGCCAAACGCAGGTCCCTCCCGACAGTGCCGGACGCGAAAGACTGTGCTGACGGGCCGGTGCGGGGGCTCCGCGAGGGACTCTCGAGGCGCCGGGAAGAACGCTCGTGCGGCGCTGTCGTGACACGGGCGTCGCTGGCACGACCACCGTGTCACGACAGAACGGCACGGGTATGCGGTCCCTCCACCTCGTTCCAGGGGCCCTCCACTTCGCACCACCGGGGCGCTCCACCGCTCCCCACCGCGCTCCCTGGCCCGGAGCTCCCTCCACCCCATACATCCTCTGACCTGCGGGTATGCCGTTCCGGCCGGAGCCGGACCCGCGGCGCCACCCGAGGGGATGGGTGCCTACCGAGGCCAGGGGCTCCGATCCGCTCCACCGCGCTCCCCGCCCGTGACCTGCAGAAACGCACGAAATTTCTCGCGATAGGATGCCGAAACGGCTTGCCAGGGGAGCAAAGTGGAGTAAAGTGGGGCGCACTGGAGCAGGAGTTCACCGGTCGCGCTGATCAGAGGGGGTGGTGCAGGTGCTCTTCCTCGGCACCCACACGCCCAAGCTCGACGACAAGGGCCGCATGTTCCTGCCCGCCAAGTTCCGCCCCCGCCTGGAGAAGGGCCTGGTCGTCACCCGCGGCCAGGAGCGCTGCCTCTACGTCTACCCGCAGGACGAGTTCGAGCGGATCGCGATGCAGTGGCAGTCCAGCCCCACCACCAGCCGGGCCGTGCGCGACTACCAGCGCGTGTTCCTCTCCGGCGCCTCCGACGAGGTGCCCGACAAGCAGGGGCGCGTGACGATCCCGCAGATCCTGCGCGACTACGCGGGCCTGTCGACCGAGTGCACGGTCATCGGGGCGGGCAACCGGGTCGAGGTCTGGGACACCGCCGCGTGGACCGCATACCTCGAGCAGACCGAGGACGCCTTCGCCGAGCAGTCGGAGGAGGTGGTGCCCGGACTGATGTGAGCCGCGGTGCACCCCTTCCACCCTGTCCCTGGCCTCCCCCCGTCCACACCTGCTGCAGACGCCGGCACGACTTCCCCCGTGCCGGACCCGCAGCCCGGACGCCGGCACGACTTCCCCCGTGCCGGACCCGGAACGAGTCCTTCGATCCCGACGCCACTTCCCCGGCGCCGGGCACGAGGACCGGATGGACGGTGGGGGACCAGGGACAGGGACGGAGCAGGACAGGCCCGCCGCGACACCTCCTCGACCCGGGCAGACGACCATGACGACCGACCAGCCTCAGGACCGCCCTCCCAGCGCACGCCACACCCCCGTGATGCTCGAGCGCTGCGTCGAGCTGCTCGCCCCGGCGCTGCAGCACGAGGGAGCGGTCTTCGTCGACGGCACCCTGGGCATGGGCGGCCACACCGAGGCGGTCCTGCAGGCCTGCCCGTCGGCCCGGGCGGTCGGCATCGACCGAGACCCCGAGGCCCTGGCCCTGGCCACCGGGCGCCTGGCACGCTTCGGCGACCGGTTCACCGGCGTGCACGCCGTCAGCGACGACGTGCCCGAGGTGCTGGCCGGCCTGGAGCCGCCGCTGCGCCGCGCCGACGCGATCCTCTTCGACCTGGGCGTCTCCTCGCTGCAGCTGGACGAGGTGGAGCGCGGCTTCGCCTACCGCACCGACGCGCCGCTGGACATGCGGATGGACCAGAGCACCGGGCTGACCGCCGCCGACGTCCTCAACACCTACGACGTGGGTGAGCTGGTGCGGATCCTCAAGGAGTACGGCGAGGAGCGCTTCGCCCGCCCCATCGCCAGGGCCGTCGTCCGGCAGCGCGAGCAGGAGCCCTTCACCACCTCCGGGCGGCTCGTCGCGCTGCTGCACGACGTGGTCCCCGCGGCCTCGCAGCGCACCGGCGGCCACCCCGCCAAGCGCACCTTCCAGGCGCTGCGCATCGAGGTCAACGCCGAGCTCAGCGTGTGGAGCCAGGCGCTGACCCAGGCCCTGCGCGCGCTCCCCGTGGGCGGGCGCATCGTCGTGCTGTCCTACCACTCGCTGGAGGACCGCATCACCAAGCGCGGGCTCGCCGCCGGGGCCACCAGCTCGGCCCCTCCGCAGATGCCCGTCGTGCTGCCCGAGCAGCAGCCGTGGCTGCGGCTGCTCGTCCGCGGCGCGGAACAGGCGACCGACGCCGAGACCGCCGCCAACCCCCGATCCGCCTCCGTCCGCCTGCGTGCCGCCGAGCGCACGCGGACCACCCCCGACCAGACCTGAGGTGCACCGATGAGCCAGATGACCCTCGCCCCCCGCCTGGGGAGCGCCGCACCCGCCCGCTCGCTCTCCCGCCCGGTGACCGCCCGCGGCGGCCGCACCCGCGTCGTCGACGCCGCGCCCGCCGTGGCGCACGCCGGCTTCCGGGTGCTGTGCCTGCTGGTCGTCCTCGGCGCCTTCGCCGCGGTGCTGCTGCTCAACACCGCCCGCGCCGAGGGCTCCTACATCCTGTCCCGGCTGGGGTCGGAGGCGACCGCCCTGCACGACGAGAAGGTCACCCTCGAGGCGCAGCTGGCCCACCTGCAGTCGGCCGAGACGCTGGCCGAGAGCGCCCGCAAGCTCGACATGGTGCCCTCCACCTCCACCGCGACGCTGCGCCTGTCGGACGGCTCGATCACCGGCGTGGCCTCCAAGGTCGACGGCGGCCGCACGATTACCGTTGACCTGCCCTCCACGGGCGTGGCGACCGGCGAGAAGGACGGCTAGCCACCGACCTTCACGCCCCGGCCGACCGTCCGTGACCACGGGCCGGCGGGCCTCCTGACCAGCCGACCGACGGACTCCATCGACAGGGGTGATGACCTCCGTGACAGCAGCGCGCAGGCCGCGGCGCGGCCCCGTCGCCCCCGGGGTCGTCCACCCGCGTCGCCGCATGCGCACGATGCTGGTGGGTGTCATGGTCGTCCTCAGCCTCTTCGCCGCCCAGCTCGTGCGGCTGCAGGGCCTCGACGCCGCCAGCGTGTCCGCCGCCGCGGTCAACGGCCGGCTCGAGGTCCGCGCCATCCCCGCCGAGCGCGGCACGATCACCGACGTCTCCGGGGCCGAGCTCGCGGTCAGCGTCGAGCGCCGCCGCATCGTCGCCGACCCCACCCTGGTCGAGGACTACACGCTCAAGGACGACGAGGGCGAGGTCGTCGCCGAGGGCTTCGCGGCCGCGGCCCAGGTCGTCTCCGAGGTCACGGGCGCCGACGAGGGTCCGATCCTGGAGGCGCTGACCGACCCGCCGGGGGAGAAGTACACCGTGCTGGTCAAGGACGTCTCCCCGCAGACCTGGCAGGAGCTGCGCGCCCGCGGCGTGCGCGGCGTCAGCGCCGAGAACGTCATGCGCCGCGACTACCCGCTCGGCGAGGCAGCCGCGCCGCTCGTCGGGTGGATGGGCGCGGGGGAGATGCCCGCCGGCGGCATCGAGCTGGTCCACCATGACGACCTCACCGGCGCACCAGGCGAGGCGGTCTTCGAGGTCGGCTCCAGCGGCGAGCGGATCAGCACCGGCCTCTACCAGGAGGACCCGGCCGTCCCGGGCCAGGACGTGCGCCTGAGCATCGACGCCGACCTGCAGTGGTACGCCTACGACGCCATCCGCGAGCGGGTCAAGGACGCCGGGGCGCTGCGCGGGTATGCCGTGGTGCAGGAGGTCAGCACCGGCCGGATCGTCGCCCTGGCCAGCTATCCCGGCTTCGACCCCGCCGACGACACGCAGACGTCGGAGGACATGCGCAACGCCGCGATCGAGGACGTCTACGAGCCCGGCTCGACCGCCAAGCTCATCACCGCGGCCGCGGCCGTCGAGGAGGGCCTGGTCGAGCGCGACACCCCCGTCGAGGTGCCGGTGTCGCTGCCGCGCGGCGGCACCTCCTTCCGCGACGTCGAGCCGCACCCGGTGCAGCACCTGACCTTCGCCGGCGTCATCGCCAAGTCCTCCAACATGGGCACGATCCTCGTCGGGGAGAAGCTCGGCGAGCAGAAGCTCTACGACTGGATCCGCAAGTTCGGGCTGGGCAGCCCCGTCGGGCACGGCCTGCCCGGTGAGTCCGCCGGACTGGTGCCCCAGCCGGGGACCGCCGGGTGGAGCGACACCACGCAGTACACCCTGATGTTCGGCCAGGGCTACTCCGGCTCGTTCCTGCAGCAGGTGAGCGTCTTCCAGACCATCGCCAACGACGGGACCCGCCTGACGCCGTCCTTCATCCAGGGCACGGTCGACGAGGAGGGCCGCTACGCCGAGCTGCCGCTGCCGACCGGCACGCGGGTGGTCTCCAAGGAGACCGCCGACACGCTGACCGAGATCATGCAGCAGATCCCCGCGACCGGCGGCACCGCGCCGCTGGCGGCCGTCGACGGCTACCACGTGGCCGGCAAGACCAGCACCGCCGACCGTTTCGACGAGACCAAGGGCGGCTACAGCGGGGTCACCTCGAGCTTCATCGGCTTCGCGCCCGCGGACGACCCGAAGTACGTCGTCGGCGTCGCGGTGCAGCGCCCGACCAAGATCCACCGCTTCGGCGGCATCATCGCCGGCCCGGTCTTCTCCTCGGTCATGCGCTACGCGCTGCAGAAGGAGGGCGTCGAGCCCGCCGAGGGCCCGCCGCTGGAGGTGCCCCTCGAGTACGACCCGGCGAAGAAGGCGCCGGGTCAAGGATCCGGTGTCACACTGGGGGACATTGCCATCAAGGACGAAGGGAGGCGGTGAGTGATCCCCCTGACCCTCCGCGACATCGCCCGGGTCACCGGTGGACGGGTCCATCCCGACACCGCCGAGGCTGCCGCGACCACCATCACGACGAGCGTCGTCACCGACTCCCGGGCCGTCGAGCCCGGGAGCCTCTACGTGGCGCGCCGTGGTGAGTCGGCCGACGGCCACGACTACCTCGGAGACGCCGCCGCTGCCGGTGGCGCCGCCGCGCTGACCAACCGCGAGACCGACGCGCTGCCGTGCGTCGTCGTCGACGAGGCTCCGGACCACGATCCCACCCGGAGGGTCGACCTGCCGCCCTACGACGCGGTCACCCGCGCCTTCGCCGCCGTCGCCCGCGAGGTGCACGACCGCTGCGCCGCGGCCGGGGGCCTGCGCGTCGTCGGCATCACCGGCTCCTCCGGCAAGACCTCGACCAAGGACCTCATGGCCCAGGTGCTGCCCGCGCTCGGCCCGACGCTGGCCCCCGAGGCCTCCTACAACTCCGAGGTCGGCGTGCCGCTGACCGTCTGCCGGCTCGCCGAGGACACCGAGTTCCTCGTGGCCGAGATGGGCGCCTCCGGCGCGGGCCACATCGAGCACCTCACCGGCATCGCACCGCCCCAGGTCGCCGTCGTCCTCAACGTCGGCACCGCGCACCTGGGCGAGTTCGGCTCGCGCGAGGCGATCGGCGAGGCCAAGTCCGAGCTGGTGCAGGCGCTGCCCCCCGACGGCCTGGCCGTCCTCAACGCCGACGACCCCGTCGTCGCGGGTATGGCGTCGCGGACGCAGGCGCGCACGCTGCTGGTCGGCCGCGGCGAGGACGCCGAGGTGCGGGCCACCGACGTCGTCCTCGACCCCGACGGCCGCGCGTCGTTCACGCTGCACGCGCCCGACGGCCCTGCCGAGGGGCTTGCGGTCCAGCTGCAGCTGGTGGGGGAGCACCACGTCGGCAACGCCCTCGCGGTCGCCGCCACCGCCCACGAGTGGGGAATGCCGTGGCCCGAGGTCGCCGACGCGCTCGGCGCCGCGACCGCGAAGTCGCGATGGCGCATGGAGGTCACCACCCGCCCCGACGGGGTCACGGTGGTCAACGACGCCTACAACGCCAACCCCGACTCCACGAAGGCGGCGCTGCGAGCCCTGGCGGCGATGCGCCGGCCCGAGGGCCGCACCCTCGCCGTCCTCGGCGGCATGCTCGAGCTCGGCGACGACAGCGACGCCGAGCACGCCGGGGTCGGCCGGCTCGCCGGCGAGCTCGGCGTCGACGCGCTCGTCACGGTCGGCGACCTCGCCGGGCCCGCGGGCACGGCATACCTGCAGGCGGGCGGAGCCACGCACCACGCGGTCGAGGACCGCCACCGCGCCGAGGAGCTCCTGGCCGACCTGCTGCGCCCCGGCGACGTGGTGCTGCTGAAGTCCAGCCGCGACTCGGGCCTGCGCTTCCTGGGCGACGCCCTGGCGGGGAGGGACGGCTAGATGGTCAACGTCCTGCTCGCCGGCGGTGTGTCGCTGGTCATCGCGCTCTTCGGCACGCCGCTGTTCATCAAGTTCCTGGTCCGCCGCGGCTACGGCCAGTTCATCCGCGACGACGGCCCCACCTCCCACCACACCAAGCGCGGCACGCCGACGATGGGCGGCGCGGTGATCATCCTGGCCACGCTGGCCGGCTACGTGCTCTCCCACCTGCTGCTCATCCTGCTCGACATGTCCGGGCTGGTGGAGGTGACGCACAGCCGGTTCACGATGAGCGCGGTGCTGGTGCTCTTCCTGCTCACCGGGCTGGGGTTCATCGGCTTCCTCGACGACTACACCAAGATCTCCAAGCAGCGCAGCCTCGGCCTGACCTCCCTGGAGAAGCTCGCCGGCCAGGCGGTCGTGGCGATCATCTTCGCCGTCGGTGCGCTGCAGACCCCGGGTGACAACACCCGCAGCCCCGCCTCGACGGCCATCTCCTTCGTGCGGGACACGCCGGTCGACCTCGCCTTCGCCGGCCCGGTCATCGGCACGATCCTGTTCATCATCTGGGCCAACATCCTCATCGCCGGCGCCTCCAACGGGGTCAACCTCACCGACGGCCTCGACGGGCTGGCCACCGGCGCGAGCGTGATGGTCTTCGGCGCCTACTCGGTCATCGGCATCTGGCAGTACAACCAGAACTGCCAGCTCGCCCCCGGCCCCAACTGCTACGACGTGCGCGACGCCCTCGACCTGGCTGTGGTGGCCTGCTCGGTGGCCGGCGCCACCTTCGGCTTCCTGTGGTGGAACGCCTCGCCGGCCAAGATCTTCATGGGCGACACCGGCTCGCTGGCCCTCGGCGGCGGCCTGGCCGGCCTGGCCATCACCACCCACACCGAGCTGCTGCTGGCCATCCTCGGCGGCCTGTTCGTCATGATCACGCTGTCGGTGATCATCCAGGTCGCCTCGTTCAAGATGACCGGAAAACGGGTGTTCCGGATGGCGCCGCTGCAGCACCACTTCGAGCTGCTCGGGTGGGCCGAGGTGACGATCGTCATCCGCTTCTGGATCATCGCCGGGCTGTGCGTCGCCGTCGGGCTGGGCCTGTTCTACGGCGAGTGGGTGGCCAACCTGTGAGCGGGAGCGGGCGGACGGACCTGGACGAGCTCACCCACCGCGACGCCGACTGGTCGGGCCTGCGCGCGCTGGTCGCCGGGCTCGGCGTCACCGGCTTCGCCGCCGCCGACGCGCTTCTCCAGCACGGCGCGCGCGTCACCGTCGTCGACCGCGGCAACGGCACGGAGAAGCAGGAGACCCAGGCCGGGATCCTCGGCATCCTCGGCGCCGACGTGCGGCTGGGGCCCGAGCACGTCGAGGGCTGGCCGGAGGACCTCGAGGTCGACGTGGTCGTCACCTCGCCCGGCTGGCCGCCCAGCCACCCCGTGCTCGACGCGGCGCTGGAGCGCGGCATACCCGTGTGGTCGGAGGTCGAGCTCGCCTGGCGCCTGCAGCCACGCGTGGGCGCGGCGCCCTGGCTGGTGGTGACCGGCACCAACGGCAAGACCACGACCGTGCAGCTGCTCGAGACGATCCTGCGCACCGCCGGTCTGCGGGCGATCGCCACCGGCAACGTCGGCACGCCGGTCCTCGACGCCGTCCAGCACCCCGACCCCTACGACGTCATCGCGGTCGAGCTCTCCAGCTTCCAGCTGCACTTCACGCACTCGATGTCGCCGCTGGCCTCGGTCGTGCTCAACCTCGCGCCCGACCACCTCGACTGGCACGGCTCGCTCGAGGGGTATGCCGCGGACAAGGCCCGGATCTACGAGCGCACCCAGGTGGCCTGCCTCTACAACGTCCAGGACGAGCGCACCGAGCGCATGGTCGAGGAGGCCGACGTGGTCGAGGGTTGCCGCGCGGTCGGCTTCACGCTCGGCACGCCCGGCCTGTCGATGCTCGGGGTGGTCGACGACGTCCTCGCTGACCGCGCGTTCATCCAGGAGCGTGCGACGAGCGCGGCCGAGCTGGGCACGCTGGCCGACCTGGCCCGCGCCTCCGGCGGCGACGGCACCGGCACCCCGCCGCCGCACCTGGTCGCCAACGCCCTGGCCGCCGCCGGCCTCGCCCGGGCCGCCGGCGTCTCCTCGGCCGCCGTCCGCGACGGCCTGCGCGCCTTCCGCACCGACTCGCACCGCACCACGATCGTCGCCGAGCACGAGGGCGTGACCTGGGTCGACGACTCCAAGGCCACCAACCCGCACGCCGCCCAGGCCGCGCTCTACGCCTACCCCGACATCGTCTGGGTCGCCGGTGGCCAGCTCAAGGGTGCCGAGGTCGACGACCTCGTCGCCAGGGTCGCCGACCGGCTCCGCGGGGTCGTGCTCCTGGGCGCCGACCGTGCGCAGATCGCGACCTCGCTCGCCCGACACGCGCCCGAGGTCCCCGTCCACGACGCCGGGGTCGCCGACCATGGGGACATGCGTGCGCTGGCCCGGCTGATGGACGACGTGGTGAGCTCTGCCGCGGCCATGGCCCGACCCGGCCACGTCGTGCTCCTCTCGCCCGCGGCGGCGTCGCTGGACATGTTCCCCAGCTACGGCTCGCGCGGCGACGAGTTCGCCGACGCGGTGCGCCGCCACCTGGCGGGGGAGGAGAGGTCGTGACCACGATCTCCCGACCGCGGCCCACGGCGACGGTGCGCCCGCGCACCTCCCGGCAGCCCGCGACCAGCCCGTCGGAGTGGAGCCTCGCCTCGGTCGGCGAGTGGCTGCGCTCCCCGGTCGCGCCCTACTACCTCGTGCTGGCCTCGGCCGGGATCCTCACCGCCCTCGGGCTGGTCATGGTGCTCTCGGCCAGCGGCCCCCGCTCGTTCGTCGACAGCGGCAGCTCCTACACCGTCTTCCTCGAGCAGGTCGCCTTCGCCGGGGTCGGCATCGTCCTCGCCCTGGTCGGCTCCCGGGTGCCGGTGCGCTGGTGGAAGCGCATGGCGTTCCCCGCGATCCTGCTCGCGCTCGGCCTGCAGGCGGCCGTCTTCACCGGCCTGGGCGTGGAGTTCCAGGGCAACCGCAACTGGATCAGCATCGCCGGCTTCAGCCTGCAGCCCTCGGAGTTCGGCAAGCTGGCACTGGTCGTCTTCGGCGCGGCGGTGCTGGCCAACCGGCGCAAGGTCATCCACCGGATCGTCCCGGCCACCGCGCCGTTCGTCTTCCCCTTCGGCCTCGTGCTCGTCGGGCTGGTGCTGCAGGGTCACGACCTGGGCACCGCCATGATCATGGTCGCGATCGTCGTCGGCATGCTGTGGGCGGCCGGACTGCCCGCCAAGTGGTTCGTCGGCGTCGGCGCCGTCGCCGCCGGTGGCGTCGCCTTCCTCGCCGCCGGCAGCGCCAACCGCATGCAGCGCATCCAGGTGTGGCTCGGCGACATCTGCGACTCCCCGCACGCGGCCAACGGCGGCTGCTTCCAGAAGGTCCACGCCGAGTACGCCCTCGCCGACGGCGGCTGGTGGGGGCTGGGCCTAGGCGCCTCCCGCGAGAAGTGGGGCCTGCTGCCCGAGCCGCACAACGACTTCATCCTGGCGATCATCGGCGAGGAGCTGGGCCTGCCCGGGACCATGGCCGTGCTGCTGCTCTTCGCCGTGCTTGCCTACGCGTGCTTCCGCATCGTCAGCCAGTCCGACGACCCCTTCATCCGGCTCGCGACCGCCGGCGTGATGATCTGGCTGCTCGGCCAGGCGCTGCTCAACATCGGCTCGGTCATCGGGATGCTGCCGATCATCGGCGTGCCGCTGCCCCTGGTCTCCAGCGGCGGGTCGGCGCTCATCGCCGCCCTCATCGGGGTCGGGCTGCTGCTCGCGCTGGCCCGCTCGGTGCCCGGTGCGGCCGAGCGTCTCAAGGCCCGCCCCTCCGCGCTGCGCCGCACCCTGGCCGTCGTCCCGACCCGCCGCGCCGCCGGGCGGGGGAGCCGCCGATGAGCGAGCGACCCCTCTCCGTCGTGCTGGCCGGCGGCGGCTCGGCCGGTCACGTCAACCCGCTGCTGGCCACCGCCGACGCCCTGCGCCGCCGCGTACCCGACGTCCACATCTGCGTGCTCGGCACGACGGAGGGGCTCGAGGCCCGGCTCGTGCCCGAGCGCGGCTACGACCTCACGTTCGTGCCCAAGGTGCCCTTCCCGCGCCGCCCCGACGCCACCGCGCTGCGCTTCCCGACCGCGCTCACCTCGGCGATCGGCGCCGCCCTCCATGCGATCCGCGCGTGCGAGGCGGACGTGGTGGTCGGCTTCGGCGGCTACGTCTCGACCCCGGCCTACCTCGCGGCGCGCCGGGCCGGCACCCCGATCGTCATCCACGAGCAGAACGCCCGCGCCGGCCTGGCCAACCGCCTCGGTGCCCGCCTCACCGACGCCGTCGCGACGACCTTCGACGCGACCGAGTTGCCCGGTGCCACCCGTGTCGGGCTGCCGCTGCGTGCTGAGATCCGCGACCTCGACCGTGCCGCGCTGCGGCCGCAGGGGCTGGCCCACTTCGGCCTCGACGACGACCGGCCCACGCTGCTGGTCTTCGGCGGCTCGCTCGGCGCCCAGCGGCTCAACCAGGCCTTCTCCGCCGCGGCCGAGGACCTGCTGACCGCCGACGTGCAGGTGCTGCACCTCACCGGTGAGGGCAAGGACATCGAGGTGCCGGCCCGGCTCGACGGCGCGCGTTACGTCGCGATGAGCTACACCGACCGCATGGACCTCGCGTATGCCGTCGCCGACCTGGCCGTGTGCCGCGCCGGTGCGGGCACCGTGAGCGAGCTGTCGGCCGTCGGCGTGCCCGCCATCTACGTGCCGCTGCCCGTCGGCAACGGCGAGCAGCGGCTCAACGCCGCCGAGGTCGTCGAGGCCGGCGGTGGCCTCCTCGTCGACGACGCCGAGGTCAACGCCGACTGGGTGCGCGGCACCGTCATCCCGCTGGCCTGCGACCTCGAGCGGCTCGCCGCGATGTCGCGCGCGGCGGCCGAGCACGGCGAGCGCGACGCCGACGACCAGCTGGTGGACCTCATCCTGACCACGGCCGGACGGGGAGCGGCGGGGTGAGCAGCCCCCGCTTCGACTTCACGGCCGCGGTGCCGGCCGCCGACGAGCTGGGCGCGGTCCACTTCGTCGCCATCGGCGGCTCCGGCATGTCCGGCGTGGCCCGGATGTACCTTGCGCGCGGCATCCCCGTCTCCGGCTCCGACCGTGCCGACAGCGCCACTTTGCGCGCGCTGGAGGCCGAGGGCGCCCGCGTCTTCGTCGGGCACGACCCGGCCCACCTCGAGGGTGCCTCGACCGTGGTGGTGAGCAGCGCCATACCGGAGGACAACCCCGAGCTCGCCGCCGCCCGTGCCGCCGGGCTGCGGGTGCTGCACCGGTCGCAGGGCATCGCGGCGCTGCTGCCCGGCCGCGACGCCGTCGCGGTCGCCGGCGCCAACGGCAAGACCACCACGAGCGCGATGACGACCGTGGCCCTGCAGGCCGCCGGCGCCGACCCGGCCTACGTCATCGGCGCGCCGCTGGCCGGCTCCGGCACCAACGCCGCGCCCGGCGGTGAGGGCAGCCCCGTCGTCGTCGAGGCCGACGAGAGCGACGGCTCCTTCCTCGTCTACCGCCCGCGGGTCGCGGTCGTGACCAACGTCCAGCCGGACCACCTCGACTTCTGGGGCGACGAGGCCGGCGTCGAGCGCGCCTACGCCGACTTCGCCCGCACGATCGCGCCCGGCGGCCTGCTCGTCACCAACGCCGACGACCCCGGCGCCGCCCGTCTCGCCGCACGCGCCCGCGACGAGGGCACGCGCGTGGTCACCTGGGGCACGGGGGCCGGGGAGGCCCCCGACGTGCTGGTCCGCGACGCGCGCACGGAGGGTATGACGTCCTCGGCCACCCTGGTCTGGAGCCGCACCCTCGGCCCGGTGACCGAGGGCACGACCGCCCAGCTGCGGCTTCCGGTGCCCGGGCTGCACAGCCTGCACAACGCCACCGCCGCGCTGCTCGCCGCAACCGCGGGCCTTGGCGTGCCGCTTGAGCCGGTGCTGGCGGGGCTGGCGGCCTTCCCCGGCGCGCACCGGCGCTTCGAGCACGTCGGCACCGCCGGCGGCGTCGAGGTCGTCGACGACTACGCGCACAACGCGCCGAAGGTCACCGCCGTGGTCCAGGCGGCACGCTCGGCCGCCGCGGGTCGGCGTGTCGTGATCGCCTTTCAGCCGCACCTGTTCTCCCGCACCCGCGACTTCGCCGAGGGTTTCGCCGCCGGCCTGGCCGCTGCCGACGTGCTCCTGCTGCTGCCGGTCTACGGCGCGCGGGAGGCCCAGGAGCAGTTTCCCGACGTGACCTCCGGCCTGCTCGCCGACCTCGTGCGCGAGGCCGGCACCGGCACCGAGGTGCACCTGCTCGACGAGCGCGGACGTGCCGCCGAGATGCTCCATACCCTCGTGCGTCCGGGCGACCTCGTCGTAACCGTCGGCGCCGGCGACATCACCGCCGTCGGGCCACAGCTGCTCGAGCTGCTGGGGGAGGAGGCGTCGTGAGGATCCTGCCGAAGGGGATGGCCGAGCGCCGCCGGCAGCGGCGGGCTCAAAGGCGCGGCGTGCGCGGGCCCAAGGCGTGGCGATGCGCCGTGCTCGGCTGGGGCAGCCTCGTCGCCGTGCTCGCCGCCGCGCTGGTCTTCCTGTTCTTCTACTCCGTGGCCTTTACCGTCGAGACCGTGCGGGTCAGCGGGGTCGAGGGCGAGGTCGCCGACAGCGTCGTTCGCCACGCCGACATCCCGCAGGGACGACCGCTCGCACGGGTCTCCGAGAGCCGGGTGAGCGAGCGGGTCCTGGCCGGCGACACGCGGGTGCGCAGCATCGACGTGACCCGCAGGTGGCCCTCGACGGTGGTCTACGAGGTCGAGCTGCGCGAGCCGGCGCTCGCGCTGCGGCGCGGTGACAGCACGTGGGTCGCGGATGCCGGCGGCGTGGTCTACGACGAGGTGGGCAAGCGACCCAAGGGTGTGCCGTTGGTCCGCGTCGCCGGCGAGGAGCCGCAGGCGCTGTCTCGCGAGACCGTGCGCGGCCTGGTGGAGCTGTGGAGCCTGCGCCCGGAGGCGAAGGCGCTCGAGGGCGAGCTGTCGGTCCCGACCTACGCCGCCAACGGCACCGTGACGATGACGGTCGACCAGCTGACCCTGGCGTGGGGTGAGCCGACCGAGTCCGAGAAGAAGTGGAAGGTCGTCACCGCCCTCCTGGACCAGGAGAGCATCGACCCGCTCGGCGGCATCCCGCAGAAGATCGACGTGAGCTCGCCGGAGACGCCGATCGTGACGGGGCTGCCGGCCGCGCCGCAGGGCTGACGCCGCCTTTCGGTGGCGGCCTAGACCCTCGACCTGAAGTCGAGGTTCACGCTCAAGGGGCCAAATGGCACCCCCGTCTTATGCTCGCGGCACAGAACCACACAACCCTGGTCTCCATCTCGAAAGGTCCACCGTGTCCGCTGCTCAGAACTACCTGGCCGTCATCAAGGTCGTCGGCATCGGCGGTGGTGGCGTCAACGCCATCAACCGGATGATCGAGGTCGGCCTCAAGGGTGTCGAGTTCATCGCCATCAACACCGACGCCCAGGCGCTGCTCATGAGCGACGCCGACGTCAAGCTCGACGTCGGTCGTGAGCTGACCCGTGGCCTCGGTGCCGGCGCCGACCCCGAGGTGGGGCGCCGCGCCGCCGAGGACCACACCGAGGAGATCGAGGAGGCGCTGCGCGGCGCCGACATGGTCTTCGTCACCGCCGGCGAGGGCGGCGGCACCGGCACCGGTGGAGCCCCGGTCGTCGCCAAGATCGCCAAGCAGCTCGGGGCGCTGACCATCGGCGTCGTGACCCGCCCCTTCACCTTCGAGGGCCGTCGGCGCGCCAACCAGGCCGAGTCCGGCATCGCGACCCTCCGCGAGGAGGTCGACACCCTCATCGTCATCCCCAACGACCGGCTGCTGTCGATCTCCGACCGTGCGGTCAGCATGCTCGACGCCTTCCGCAGCGCCGACCAGGTGCTGCTCTCCGGTGTCCAGGGCATCACCGACCTCATCACCACCCCGGGTCTGATCAACCTCGACTTTGCCGACGTGAAGTCGGTGATGCAGGGCGCCGGCTCGGCGCTCATGGGCATCGGCTCGGCCCGCGGCGAGGACCGTGCGGTGCAGGCAGCCGAGCTGGCGATCTCCTCGCCCCTGCTCGAGGCGAGCATCGAGGGCGCGCACGGCGTGCTGCTGTCGGTCCAGGGCGGCTCCGACCTTGGCCTCTTCGAGATCAACGAGGCGGCGCGCCTGGTGCAGGAGGCCGCGCACCCGGAGGCCAACATCATCTTCGGTGCGGTCATCGACGACTCCCTCGGCGACGAGGTGCGCGTCACTGTCATCGCCGCCGGCTTCGACGGCGGGTCGCCCCAGACGCGGGAGAACGAGCGCGCGCTCGGCCAGGTGCAGGCCGGTGGTGCGTCGCGCCCCCAGGCGCAGCAGCGGCCGGTGCAGCAGTCGCAGCCGTCTCAGGCACAGCAGCCGCCGGCGCGCCCCGTGGGTGCCCCCGCCCACAACGGCCACATCCAAGCTGCTCCGTCTGACGATTCGTCATCTGACGAAGGGGAGCGGATGATGGCGGGTGTCCAGCAGACACAGCACTCAAACGGCCAGCGCCCTGTCCAGCAGCAGCGCCCGGTGCAGCCGCCGCGGCAGGTGACCTTCGAGGACGAGACCGACGACCTGGACGTGCCTGACTTCCTGAAGTAGGAGCCCGACGGACGGGGCCCGACCGCATCTGGCGGTCGGGCCCCGTTGTCGATATGCTTCGCCGCTGCGGTTGCCGCTGCCCGACCGGCGGCGGGACGGAGACCTCTGGCTCTCTGCGGGCGCTCAAGGTAAAGCGCGGGCAAAGCCGTGTTCAGGTCCGTTCAAAGTGTTTACCTCTTTGAACGCGTATGTGCCCCTCGTCACACAGGTAACTCTTGTGTCGGTACTTGACGGGGTGCATTCTGATGGTGGCTGGAAGGGGTAATCCACCTCGACCAGTCGTCCCATTCAGTCGTGCAGGGCCCCAACGGGGGGCCGGCACCTGTTCCCGGAGGAGCCCATCATGGCTGCCATCTTCTACGCACTTTCCTCGCTCAAGGCCAAGCTCGGCGATAAGGAGCGCGGTGCGACCGCCGTCGAGTACGGCATCATGGTCGCCGCCATCGCTGTGGCGATCATCACCACAGTGTTCCTCATCGGCCCAGAGCTCGACCAGATGTTCGACGCCGTCTTGACGCCGCTTGAGGCCAAGACGCCCTGAGCTGCAGTTTGACGTGCCGGGGTGGTGAAACTACCGCCCCGGCATTGTCAGTTCGTGGTCTCGCGCGCCAGGACAAGGAGCCATGGGTATGTACGCAGAAAGGCATGCGGAAAGAGGGGCTGCGGCCGTCGAATTCGCGCTGGTGCTGAGCATTTTGCTCGCCTTGCTTATGGGCGTCATAGAGTTTGGACGCGTTTGGGCCATTCAGGCCAACCTGGCGCAAGCCAGTCGCGAGGCGGCGCGGGAGATGGCTATCAAAGATGACGAAACGCTGGCGCGACAGCATTTCTACCAATCTTTCCTGCCGTTCGGTGAGAGTGACGCGGATGCGGCCAAGGCGACTGTGACCTTTTCCAAAGTTACGGGATTGCCTAATGACGCGTGTCAGCACACTGCGTCCGCAGAATATACGGCGAAGTCATGGACGGGGTTCTTCGTCTCGGAGTACACTCTCACTGGGGAAGGGGCAATGCGATGCGGCGGCTAAGGAGGATTATGTCATCACCGGCAGACGGTGGGGCTGTGGCCGTTATGGTTGCCGTGTCGTTGATGGTTCTGATTGGATTTGTTGGCGCAGGAGTGGATCTCGCCTCCATCTATGCGAAATCGCAGGAGGTGCAAAACGGGGCGGATGCTGCAGCTTTAGCCGTGGCGCAACAGTGTGCTGGTTCGGAGGGGTGTCCAGATGATGACGACCTAGCCTCGACCTTTGTCGCCGCGAATGTTCGCAGTCAAAAGGAATCTGTGGCCGTAGATGTGACCTATCCAGACGCCAATCGAGTCTCGGTTCGGGCTCAAGGTCAGCACGACAACTACTTCCTTGCCATCCTAAATATCGATTCAACTCAAATAGGCGAGAGTGCGTCTGCAGTGTGGGGTGTGCCCACCAAGGGGGTTACGACCATGCCCCTGACCTTTTCCCGCTGCAGCTTTGAGAAGCAGGGCGGGGCGACAGGCAAAGATGTTGTTCTTTACCTACCGAAGCATTTGGACGGTAGCGAGAGTTGCATCACCAGCACAAGTGGGGTCGCGATGCCGGCGGGCTTTGCCTATATCGACGATCAAGGAGCTACATCGGGCTGCGGTCGTCTTGTCGAAGCAGGCGGGTGGATCGCCTCGCAGACTGGTAATACGCCGAAGGGCTGCAAGGCAGAAGACATCGAGGTTGGAACGACTGTTCTGGTCCCCATCTACGACTACTGCTGGACGGATAAACATAACGTCAAGGATTGCACACAGGGCGCGCCCGAGCCGCCTGGCTACACGAAGAGCTGGGACAGGTGGTACCACATCGAGTCTTTCGCTGCCATCAAGATCAGCGGTTACTACCTCGGGTCGATCGAGGCAGGTAGTCCCGTCCCGTGCAAGGGCGAGGACCGCTGCATCAGGGGCGCGTTCGTGGAGTACGTGTCACTGGACGATGCCTGGGAGTACGGCGACGGGCCTGACCGGGGCGCTGCTGTCGTCGCGCTCGTGGACTAACAAGAACAATTCTAAGTCATAAGGGGAACCCGTGCTCAAGCGAGTGATTGCCGCCATGATCGCCATCGTGCTGACGGCAGCAGCAGCCTTTCTCGTGGTGAACTACGCCAGCAACGCTGACGCGCGTGCGCTCGAGGGGATGGAGACGGACAACGTTTATGTCGCTGCGGCGGCCATCCCGGAAGGAACAACTGCGGAGGAGCTCGGCACCTTCGTCGACACCCAAGCCATACCGAAACAGTTCCAGGTCGCTGGTCGGGTGACTGATCTGAGTGATCTTGAGGGCCGTGTCGTGACTGCCGCGATCTCGGAGGGTGAACAGTTGCAGTTGGGTCGGTTCGCCACGCCCGAAGAGGTACGAGCGCGTGGCACTTTTACTCTGCCTGAAGAAGCCGAGACCTACCACCAGCTGACCATCCCGCTGGAGAACCCGCGAGCACTGGGCGGCAGCATTGTCGCTGGCGACCGGGTTGGCGTGTTTGGCTCTTTCGACATCGAGACGGAGCACAACTACGTGCTCGATGACGACGGCAACATCGTCTTCGACGAGCGGGCCCAGCAGGAGGAGTCCGCCGACTCCGGTACCGGGGGCGAAGACGGCTCGTCGGAGGACGAAGGCG
Source organism: Ornithinimicrobium pekingense DSM 21552 (assembly GCF_000421185.1). GTDB lineage: Bacteria > Actinomycetota > Actinomycetes > Actinomycetales > Dermatophilaceae > Ornithinicoccus > Ornithinicoccus pekingensis. The sequence continues at coordinate 320,468 of NZ_ATWJ01000009.1, read as the reverse complement.
AGTCGTTCACCATCACCGACCTGCTCCTGCACAAAGTGCTGGTCGTGCGCGTAGAGGGTGGCTTTGTGGCCCCCCCTTCGAACGCACGCGATGAGGACGCCGAGGCTCAAGCGCCGGCGGACACGATCCACGTGACCCTTGCTCTCCCTGCTGAAGATGCCGCAAGGGTCATCTACGCCAAGGAGTACGGGAGCGTGTGGTTGACCCTCGAACCGGAGGGCGCTGACGACGACGATGCACGCACGATCGTGATCACCGTTCCGTCCACGGGAAGGAACGTGCTCGAATGACCGCAGTCATCCTGGTGAGTGAGTCAACCGACCTGGTCAGGCGGGTCCGGTTGGCCACGGACGATAACCTGCTGGTGCTGACTCGGCATCAGTTACCCGCGGGACCGGCCCAGCTGTTGGCGCTCACGGAGGAGCCGGAGGAGGTTCGTACCGTCTTGGTCGACGCCGACGGGGACGCTGAGCTGGCGAACCGGACGCTGGAGCTGGCGGGCAAGTTCGAGCAGCAGTTCCCCACCGTCTCACTGCTGCTCATCACACAGCAGGCTGAACAGCTGGCCCTCTCGGCGCTCCGGGCGGGTGTCAAGGACCTCATGAGCCCCCAGCTCGACGTCGAGGAGTTCCGGTGGGCGATCCGCCGCGCGAGCGAGATCACAACCGGGCGTTCATCAAGCGGCGCGCCTGCGGACAGCTTCGGTGGGCGGGTTATCACCGTGGCGTCTCCTAAGGGAGGGGTCGGCAAGACCACGCTTGCTACCAACATCGCGATGGGGCTCACCCAGCAGTCTCCGCAGGGAACCGTCCTGATCGACCTCGACATCCAGTTCGGCGACGTGGCGGCCGCCTTGGATCTGGACCCGGTCTACACGCTGAGCGATGTGGTCAGCGGGCCGAGCGCGCAGGACCCCATCGCTCTCAAGGCGCTGCTCACCGCACATCCGTCAGGTCTTCACGTCCTTCCCGGCGTGAAGTCCCCGGCTGAGGCGGACCACATCGGGGCGGCGCAGATCGCAACACTGATCGCCTCGCTCAAGCAGGAGTTCCGGTTCGTGGTCATCGACACGGCGCCCGGCATGAGTGAAGAAACACTTGCGGCGATGGATCACACCACCGATCTCGTCCTCATCACCAGCCTGGACGTCCCCGGCGTCCGTGGCCTGCGGAAGGAGCTTGAGCTTCTCGGTGAGCTGGAGCTGACACCCGCCACGCGACACATCGTCGTCAACATGGCTGAGAAGGGCGGCGGGCTCGCGGTCCCGGATGTGGAGGCGACGATCGGGGCCTCGGTCGATCTTGTCCTGCCGCGGTCCATGAAGGTGATGAGGTCGACGAACGAGGGGTCGCCCATCGTGGAGAGCCAACCGAGAGACCCGCTGAGCAGGGAACTTGTACAGCTCGTGCACCGCTTTTCCCCTGCCACCACGCGGTCTGCGTGGCTGGGGCACCGAGCGAGGGGCCGGCGATGAACCTCTCGGAGCGACTGCGGTCGGCGCGCAGCCGTGAGGAGCTGCCGGCAGCGCCAACCGTGCTGCCGTCCCCCCAGGCCCCCGTCGCCTCGTCGCAGACGGTTGAGCCGATGTCCACCGTCGATCTTGAGGTGCCGACTCCCACACCCGTCGAGTCTGACAACGCCGTCGCGGTTCCAGCGCCACCGCCTGTTCGTGAGTCGGACGTCGTGGTCCGGCTCAAGGAAGAGGCGAGAGAGGAGCTCTTCACACGGCTGGGCAACCGCATCAGCGACTCGGCGCTGGACGAAGGAAAACTGCAGGAGCTGGTGCGCCGCGAGGTCACTAATCTCGTGAACGCAGCGTCCGTCCCGCTGAAGACAGATGAGCGTCGGCGTCTGATCAAGGAGATCACGGACGACGTCCTCGGATACGGCCCGCTGCAAAAGCTGCTCGACGACGATGACGTCACCGAGATCATGGTCAACGGGCCGGAGAAGATCTACATCGAGTCCTCGGGAACGTTACGCCGTGCCGAGGCCCGGTTCACCTCCGAGGACCACCTGCGACGGGTGATCGAGCGCATCGTGAGCCGTGTCGGCAGACGGATCGACGAGAGCTCACCGCTGGTGGACGCCCGCCTCGAGGATGGTTCGCGTGTGAACGCCGTCATCCCGCCGCTGGCCTTCAGCGGATCCACCCTGACGATCCGAAAGTTCGGCAAGAAGCCGATGCGAGTTGAGGACCTGGTCGCGCGTGGAAGTGTCTCGCCGCAGATGGTGGAGCTGCTTCGGGCGTGCGTCGAGGCGCGGCTCAATATCTTGGTCTCCGGTGGCACGGGCACCGGAAAGACGACCATGTTGAACGTCCTGTCCTCCTTCATCCCGGACGGTGAACGCATCGTGACGATCGAGGACGCCGTCGAGCTCCAGCTGCAGCAGGAGCACATCGTGCGGCTCGAGAGCCGGCCCCGGAACATCGAGGGTCACGGGGAGATCACCATCCGTGACCTGGTGCGCAACTCCTTGCGCATGCGGCCGGACCGCATCATCGTCGGCGAGGTTCGTGGCGGTGAGAGCCTGGACATGCTGCAGGCGATGAACACCGGTCACGACGGGTCTCTGTCGACCCTGCACGCCAACAGCCCGCGCGATGCGATCTCCCGTCTGGAGACGATGGTGCTCATGGCCGGGATGGACCTGCCGCTGCGCGCTATCCGCGAGCAGATCGCCTCAGCTGTGGATGTCATCGTGCAGCTCACCCGCCTGCGCGACGGCACGCGTCGGGTCACTCACGTCACCGAGGTCCAGGGGATGGAGGGGGACATCGTCACCTTGCAGGACGCATTCGTCTTCGACTACTCGGCCGGCGTCGACGCGCAGGGTCGGTTCCTTGGTACCACGAAGTCGACCGGCGTCCGGCCCCACTTCACGGAGCGGTTCGAGGAGCAGGGCATCCACGTCGCCCCGTCCATCTTCGAGACGCCTGAGCAGCCGCGGGGGCGGTTCCGGTGAGTGCGATGAGCTCGCCGCTCGTCCAGATGGCAGTCCTGGCGCTCCTCCTGGCGGGTGGATCGGCGGTGTGGGCCATGGTGCCGTCCCGCAGCGTACCGCTGTACCGCCGACGCCACGGGGTGCAGTCAGTCGGGTTCCTGGGCCGGTCGGCGGAGAAGAGCACAGCAGCGATCGCCGGGGTGCTCAACAGGCGTGGCCAGTCCGAGCGGTTCGCCAACAAGCTGGACCGCGCCGGCATCCGTCAGGACCCCGCTGACTTCCTTCTCCTCGTGGGAGCGGGCATCATCGCCTGTTTCGCTGCAGGAGCCGTCATCGGAGGCATCTTTGGCGGCGTGCTCATGGCGTTCGTCGGAGCGGTGGGGGCCTACTTCTACGTCGCTCTGAAGGCCGACCGACGCAAGAGCGACTTCGCCGACCAGCTGGATGACCTGCTCCAGCTCCTGGCCAGCAACCTGCGGGCCGGGCACAGCGTCCAGCAGGCGATGGTCTCTGTCGCCGCCGAGCTCGACGAGCCAGGCGCCACGGAGGTCACGCGCATCGTCAACCAGGTGAGGGTCGGGCGGGACCTCGGAGAGGCCGTCGAGGCAGCGGCCGAGCGTATGGACAGCGACGACTTCCGGTGGGTCGCTCAGGCAATCGCCATCCACCGACAGGTGGGCGGTAACCTCGCCGAGGTGCTGGACGGCGTCAGCGGCACCATCCGCGAACGCGGCCAGATCCGCAGGCAGGTCAAGGCACTCGCGGCCGAGGGCAAGATGTCGGCAATCATCCTGCTGGCGCTGCCGTTCGTCGTGCTGCTGGCACTCATGGTCCTCAACCCCACCTACATCGGTTCGCTCACCAGCCACGTCCTCGGGTACATCCTCATCGCCACAGGAGCGGTCCTGATGACGATCGGTGCGCTCTGGCTGCGGAAGGCCATCGAGGTGAAGTTCTGATGACGCTCGCCCCTGGAGTGCTGACAGCCGCCGCCTGCCTGGCGCTCGCCGTCCCGTTGCTGCTGTGGTCGTTCACCGCCCAGCCCGACGCGGTCCGGCGTCGAGCGGTAGCCAACCTGCAACGCGGCCTGACGGCAGGCCGTGACGCTGACGACGGCCCCCAGCTGCGCGGGGGCACCCTGGTCAGACTCGCGCGGCGTCTGACACCGACGGGTTCCGTCCGGACGCTGGACCGCCTGCTCGGGCGTGCAGGACGACCGGCCTCCTGGCCGCTGGAGCGGGTCATAGTCCTGAAGATGGTGTCCACGGCCGGGGCGGCAGGATTCGCGTTCTTGCTCGTGGGCGGTGCACCAGCGCTGCGGACGATCCTCCTTGCCGCATTCGTGCTGGCGTTCGTGTGGTTCATGCCAGAGCTGCTTCTCTACAACGCAGCCATCAAGCGTCGCGACAAGGTGCAGCTCGCGCTCCCCGATACCCTCGACCAGCTCACGATCGCGGTGGAGGCGGGCCTAGGGTTCGAGGCGGCCATGGCTCACGTGGCCCGTAACAGCCAGGGGCCACTCGCCGACGAGCTCCTGCGCACGCTCCAGGACATCCAGGTCGGCCAGCCGCGTCGCGACGCCTACACGGCCCTGACCGAGCGAGTAGCGGTGCCCGACCTCCGGCGGTTTGTCCGGGCCATCGTCCAGGCCGAGAAGCACGGCGTCTCGGTGGCCAAGGTCCTCGAGACCCAGGCCGACGAGATGCGGCTCAAGCGGAGGCAGCGCGCCGAGGAGAAGGCGATGCAGATCCCCGTCAAGGTCGTCTTCCCCCTGGTGCTCTTCATCCTGCCGGCCCTGTTCATCGTCATCCTCGGCCCGGCCGCCATCAACATCATCGAAGTCTTCAGCTAGTCGATCGGTAGGGACCAGACATGCCTTTACTCCCGGAGGACGTCGTCCGCAAGAGCTTCCGTTCTGCGAACTACCTCAAGCGTGGTTACGAGGAGACGGAGGTCGACTCCTTCCTGGAGGAGGTCGTCGTCGAGCTTCGGCGTCTGCACGCAGAGGTCGACGAGCTCAAGGCGGCGCGCCTCCGACCCCTGAGCCTGCAGCAGCTGGACGAGGAGCAGGAGAGCGAGCGCGTCGTGCGTGAGCGGCAGCAGCTCGAGCTGATCCGCACCGAGCGGCGCGAGCTGGTCGCCGAGCTCGCCGCTTACCAGACCCGTCTCGACAACGCCCGTGCCGACATCGAGAGCGCCGACGCGCGCGTCGCCGACGCCGATCGCGCCGCCACCGAGGCGGGGGAGCGGCAGCAGCAGGCCGAGGCCGCCGAGGCCGAGGCTTCCCGCCGTCTGCAGCGGCTCACGCACGAGCACGACGTGCTCCTCGGCTCGCACGAGACGCTGGTGCAGGAGCTGCGCACCCTGCGGCTGACGGCTGAGACGCAGGCTACTGAGGTCCTCGGCCAGCACGACCTCTTCACCACCGGCACGGACGACACAGGACAGGTGGACGACCTCAAGGTCATAGCCACGATCGCCGCCGAGCTGCACGACCACTTCGTCGAGCAGGGGCGCGCCGAGGGTGAGCGGCTCAGCGTTGGCGCGCGGACGGAGGCCGAGCGGCTGCAGGCCGAGGCGGCCGCCGAGAAGGAGCAGGCCACCGCGTCGGCCCAGCGCATCCTGGCGACCGCGCACCAGCAGGCGCGCGAGATGACGGACGCGGCGACGGTGGAGAAGGAGCGGCTGGTGCAGGCGAGCCAGGCCGAGCGGGACCGGCTCATCGCCGACGCCGAGGCCGAGCGTGCCGGCATCCTCGCCGACCTGCAGGCCAGGCGCGCGGTGCTCGAGCGGCGCATCGTCGAGCTGGACGAGCAGCAGGGTGCCTACCGCGACCGGCTGCGGGCGCTCGTGCAGCAGCAGCTCGCGAGCCTCGACGACGAGGAGTGGCGGCTCGGCGCGACCACGGGCTCGGAGGCCCACGCCCCGGCGCTACCCTGACCAGGTGTTCTTCTGGCGGGAGCGGATCGAGCCGAGCGGCGCGCGGTACGGCGTCGAGTGGGCCTTCACCGACCGCCGGGGCGGGTCGAGCCAGGCACCGTTCGACCAGCTCAACCTCGCCCGCCACGTCGGTGACCTCGACGAGGCGGTGACGACCAACCGCCACCGCCTGGCCCACGAGCTAGGGCTGCGGCTGGCCGACCTGCGCTTCATGGATCAGGTGCACGGCTGCGACGTGGCCGTCACGCCGGGCACGCAGGACCACGACCAGGAGCAGGCGGACGCCGCACCCTCCGTCGACGGGCTGATCTCCGGCCGGACGGACGAGGCCCTCGTCGTGATGGTGGCCGACTGCGTGCCGGTGCTGCTGGTGGACCGCACCGAGGGCTTCGTCGCCGCGGTGCACGCGGGCCGCCTCGGCATGGTCACCGGCGTCGTACCCGCCACCGTCGCGGGCATGCGGGAGCTGGGCGCCGAGGACATCGAGGCGCTGGTCGGGCCGTCGGTGTGCGCGCGCTGCTACGAGGTGCCGGCCGAGATGCGCGACGCCGCGGCCGCCGTCGCTCCGAGCGCCGCGGCGGTCACCTGGACAGGGACGCCCGCGATCGACGTCGCGGCCGGTGTCGTGGAGCAGCTCGTGCGGGAGGGTGTCCCCGTGCGGTGGCTGCCCGGCTGCACCCGGGAGAACCCCGACCTCTACTCCCACCGCCGCGACGGCCAGACGGGCCGGTTCGTCGGCGTCGTGCGCCTGCTCGAGCGGGAGCAGGTCGCGTGACCGACAGCCGACGCGACGAGCTCGCCGCCAACCTCGCCGCCGTCCAGACCCGCATCGACGACGCCTGCCGTGCTGCGGGCCGCGACCCGTCCGAGGTCACCCTCGTCGTCGTCACCAAGTTCTTCCCCGGTGATGACGTCGTCGAGCTGGCCGGGCTCGGGGTCGAGCACGTGGGGGAGAACCGCGACCAGGAGGCCGGGCCCAAGGTCGCCGAGCTGGACGAGCAGGTGCGGTCGCGGCTCACGGTCCACTTCATCGGCCAGCTGCAGACCAACAAGGCGAACCACGTCACGAGGTATGCCGACGTCGTCCAGTCGGTCGACCGCGCCAAGCTGGTCCGGGCGCTGGACCGCGGCGTGGGCAACGCCCTCGAGGAGGGCGCACGCCATACCCCCCTCGCCGTGACCCTGCAGGTCGACCTGGGGCAGGGGGAGGACCGGGGCCGCGGGGGAGCGGCGCCCGAGGAGGTGCCCGCCCTCGCGGACGCCGTGGCGGCCGCCGAGCACCTGCAGCTGCGCGGGCTCATGGCCGTCGCGCCCCTCGGTCTCGACGATGACGGGACGCGTGCGGCCTTCGAGCGGCTGGCCCGGCTCGGCGAGGACCTGCGCCGGGAGCACCCGGAGGCCACGTGGCTGTCCGCGGGCATGAGCGGCGACCTTGAAACTGCTGTGACCTGTGGTGCGACACACCTGCGTGTCGGCACCGCCATCATGGGGTCCCGGCTGTAGCGTCGGCAGCGACCGATCCACCACGGGTGTCAGCCCGTCGCACCAAGGAGCTCGCACACATGGCCGGGGCGCTGCGCAAGACGATGGAGTACCTCGGACTCGCCGAGTCCGACGAGCGTTACGACGACTACGACGCCTACGACGACACCCGTCGCGAGCCCGTCCGCGACGAGGCCCCGGTCTCGCCGGTGCGTGCCGTGCGCGACGACGAGGAGCGCCCGCACGTGGGCGCCGAGGTCACCCCCCTTCCGCGGCGCACGCCCGCCAAGCAGGTCGTCCGGGAGCCCCAGATGAGCGAACTCAACCGCATCACCACGATCCACCCGCGCACCTACAACGAGGCCAAGAACATCGGTGAGGCCTTCCGCGACGGCGTCCCGGTGATCATCAACCTCACCGACATGGACGACGCCGACGCCAAGCGCCTGGTCGACTTCTCCGCCGGCCTGGCCTTCGGCCTGCACGGCTCCATCGAGCGGGTCACGAGCAAGGTCTTCCTGCTCAGCCCGGAGTACATCGAGGTGGACGGCGGGGCGGAGACCCCGGCGCGCAACGCCCAGGGTCCTTTCAACCAGAGCTGAGGCCTGGACCCCTCCCAGCGCATCTACGTCTGACGGCGCCGGCTTGGACGCGGAAGAGATCCGGAAGCTGGTGCGGCTGGAGGATCGGCACTGGTGGTATGCCGAACGACGTGACCTGCTCAGGCGTCGCGCCCGGGATCTCGCACCGGGGCTGGCGCTCGACATCGGCGCGGCGGGAGGCGGAAACACCCGTGTGCTGAAGGCTCTCGGGTGGAAGGTGATCGCCCTTGAGTTCACGCGGGAAGGCGGCCAGTCCGCACGGGAGCGCGGGCTGGAGGTCGTCAGGGCGGATGCGCACCACCTGCCGGTCGCGAGCCGCGCGTTCGACCTGGTGGTTGCGCTTGATGTTCTTGAGCATCTGTCTGATGACAGGTGCGCCGTGGCCGAGGTGGTCCGTGTCCTCAAACCAGGGGGAACGCTGATCGCGTCTGTCCCGGTCGACCCGGGACTGTGGTCCGCCCATGACGTTGCGGTGGGGCATCTGCGTCGATACCGACGACCAGAGTTCCTCGCCCTGCTCGAGAGCGCCGGGCTGGAGGTGGTGGAGTCACGTTCGTGGATGGTCTTGCTCAGACCCCTCGTCGCTCTGCACCGACGTCGTTCGTCCGGCAGTGATCTGGACGAGCCACGCGCCGTCGTCAACACCGCTCTGGGACTCGTCGTCCGCCTCGAACGCCACCTGCCCGTCCGTCGAGCGCCCGGTGTCTCGGTGTTCGTGACCGCGCGCCGGCCCCTTGCTCTGGCTGATCACCACGGTCCCCGGTGAGTCCGCAGCCCTGGCGGGGGCAGGTGCCCTGCTCGTGGACCTGACGGCCATGACGGTCACGTAACCTTGGCGCATGGTCGGCCAGCTCCTCTCGCTCATCCTCAGCCTGTACCTCTTCGTCCTCATCGGACGCCTGGTCTTCGACTGGGTGCAGGTCTTCGCGCGGGACTGGCGGCCCAAGGGGCCGATCCTGGTGCTGGCCAACGGGATCTACGCGCTCACCGACCCGCCCCTGCGCGCCCTGCGCCGCGTCATCCCGCCGCTGCGGCTGGGCAACGTCGCGCTCGACCTAGGCTTCCTGGTGCTGATCATCGCCGTGAGCTTCGGTCGGCAGCTGGTCCTGGCCCTGCCCTTCTGAGGCGGGCCGCTGGCCTGCTGCTTCGCGCGTGGCCGGCGTGCCGGGTGTGGGTTAGAGTTGCCGTTGCACGTGCATGACCGCACGTCATCGGGCATGCCCTGTCGTGAGGGGGCACGGCCGGTGACTTCCTGATCGAGGTGAAACATGGCGCTGTCCCCCGAGGACGTCATCAAGAAGAGCTTCAGTGCGACGCACCTGAGGCGAGGGTATGACGAGACCCAGGTCGACGACTTCCTCGACGAGGTGGTCGTCGAGCTGCGCAGGCTGCTCGCCGAGAACGACGGGCTCCGCTCCGACCTCGAGGACTGCCGTGCGGGGCAGGGCTACGGCGGGGACCAGACCGACAACTTCCGCACCGCCTCCTTCGCGCCCGACCAGGGCCGTGACGACCTCGAGGCCGAGCTCGAGCAGCTCCGCGCCCAGGTCGAGTCCGAGCGCGCCGCCGCCGAGCGGGCCCAGGCCGAGGCCGACGACGCCCGCCGCACCGCGGCCGAGCTCGAGCAGCGCGTCGCCTCTCAGGGCGAGGCGGAGCAGGCCGCCGAGGCCGCTCCGGCCGTCGAGGACCGCTCCGGCGAGGTCGAGGACCTGCGGCGCCAGCTCCAGGAGTGCCAGGCGGCCCGCGCCGAGGCCGAGGAGCGCGCCCGTGCCGCCGAGCAGGCCCACAGCGAGGGCGCGGAGAGCTCGACCGCCGAGGCCGAGGACCTGCGGGGCCGCGTGACCGCCGCCGACGAGCGCGTCCGCCAGCTGGAGGACGAGCTGCAGCAGGCCCAGCAGCGCGCGCTCGAGGCCGAGGAGTCGGCCCGCCAGGCGCAGGAGGTCGGCGCCGCCGCCCCGATGATGGCCGCCGCCGCACCGGGCCAGCCCGGTGAGGACCCCACCACGATCATCTCCCTGGCCCAGCGCCTGCACGACCAGCACGTCGCCGAGGGCGAGACGACCAAGGCCCGCCTGGTCGAGGAGGCCGAGACCTACCGCGACCGCGTCGTGACCGAGGCCGACCAGAAGCGCGACGAGCTCATCACCGACGGCCAGGAGACCCACGACCGTCTCGTCACCGAGGGCCAGACCCGCCACGACGAGCTCGTGCAGACCGGCCAGGAGACGCACGACCGCCTGGTCCAGGAGGGGCACGCCAAGCACGACGAGCTCGTCCAGACCGGCCAGCAGACCCACGACAACCTCGTCCAGGAGGGCCAGCAGGAGCGGCACCGCCTCGTCACCGAGGGTCAGGCCAAGCACGACGAGCTGGTCACGACCGGCCAGCAGACGCACGACACGCTGGTCACCGAGGGCCAGACCTCCCGCGACCAGATGGTCGGCGAGGCCGAGCAGCAGCGCGCTGGCATCCTCGAGGACCTCACCACGCGGCAGAACTCCCTGACCGGCCGCATCGGCGAGCTGCAGACCCAGGAGGTCGAGCTGCGCGACCGGCTCCGGGCGTTCCTGTCCGACCAGCTGTCCAAGGTCGAGAACTCCAACGACTGACGTTTCTCACGACGCGCGAGGGCGTCCCGGCTGCGGCCGGGGCGCCCTCGTCGTGTATGCCGTGGTCATGGTCTCGTTGGGGCCCGGCCTCGGCGCGCGGCGACACGAGGGACCGGAGTGACCAAAGTCGTTGTCAACGGCTATTCGGTGTCCTATCCTTCCCGCACCACGCGCGATCCGGCAGCAGGGACCGGTCGGGCTTCCTGCCAGAGAAGGGCACCGGTGTGGCCAAGGCGAAGAACATCACCACCCCACCCGAGGACGTGCACGAGACGCTGAGCGTGCGCGACGACGAGGCGCCCTGGTCGGCCGAGGAGCTGGCCGAGGTGCGCGCCGAGCTGGAGGCCGACGCCGAGCGCCTGAGCGCCGAGGTGCACGAGGCCGAGCACGACCTGGTCGAGCTCATGCGCAGCTACGGCGACGGGGCCGGCGACGACCAGGCAGACGCGGGGGCGGCCACCTGGGAGCGGGAGCACGAGCTGTCGCTGACCAACAACGCCAAGGCGCTGCTGCTGCAGACCCTCCACGCCCTGGAGCGGATGAACAACGGCACCTACGGCGACTGCGAGTCGTGCGGGCGGCCCGTGGGCAAGATGCGGCTCCAGGCCTTTCCCCGTGCGACGCTATGCATGACATGCAAGCAGAAGCAGGAACGCCGCTGAGCCGACGCCCCCGTCGGACCCTCCTCGTCCTCGGCATCGCCGCGGTCTGGATCGTCCTCGACCAGGTCACCAAGTTGTGGGCCGAACGAGCCCTGACCCTGGGGGAGCCGGTGCAGGTCGTGGGCGACCTGCTGCGGCTGCACCTGATCTACAACTCCGGGGCGGCGTTCTCGCTCGGCACCGGCTCGACCGGCGTGCTGACCGTCGTCGCCTCGATCATCTCCGTGCTGATCGTCTGGCAGGCGCTCAAGGTCCGCAGCCTGCCCTGGGCCATCGCGCTCGGGCTGCTGCTCGGCGGCGCGGTGGGCAACCTCGTCGACCGCTTCTTCCGCGCCCCCGCCCCCGGGCTTGGCCACGTCGTGGACTTCCTGCGCCTGCCCAACTTCCCGATCTTCAACGTCGCCGACATCGGCGTGACGACGGCCGCCTGCCTGATCGCGCTGCTGGCGCTGCGCGGCTTCCACCCCGACGGCACGCGCGAGGGCAAGTCCGACGAGGCTTATGAGTCGCCGCGCACGCAGGCCGACGACGACGACACCACGCACGACGCGGCGGCACCGCATACCTCCGCGGACCGGACGGAGCCCGGCCGGTGAGCGAGTCGCGCACCTTTCTGGTGCCCGACGGGCTGGAGGGCGAGCGGGTCGACGCCGCCCTCGCACGGCTCCTCGGCCTGTCGCGGTCCAAGGTCGCCGACCTCGCCGCCGGCGGGCACGTCAGCCAGGACGGACGCGTCGTCGGCAAGTCCGACCGGGTCGTGGGTGGCAGCTGGATCGAGGTCGTCCTGCCGCCAGTCGGGCCGCCGCCCGGCCTGGAGGTGGTGGCCGAGCCGGTCGAGGGCATGCGCATCGTGCACGACGACACCGAGATGGTCGTCGTCGACAAGCCGGCCATGGTCGCCGCCCACCCGAGCGTCGGCTGGTCCGGTCCGACCGTCGTGGGCGGGCTGGCCGCCGCGGGCTACCGCATCTCCACCTCCGGCGCGCCGGAGCGGCAGGGGATCGTGCAGCGCCTGGACGTCGGCACCTCCGGGCTCATGGTGATCGCCAAGTCCGAGCGGGCCTACACCGTGCTCAAGCAGGCCTTCCGCGACCGGACCGTCGACAAGACCTACCACTCACTGGTGCAGGGCCTGCCCGACCCGCACGAGGGCACGATCGACGCCCCGATCGGGCGCCACCCCGGGCACGACTACCGCTTCGCGGTCCGTCGCGACGGCCGGCCGAGCCTGACGCACTACGAGCTGCTCGAGGCGCACCGCTCCGCCAGCCTGCTGGAGATCCACCTCGAGACTGGACGCACGCACCAGATCCGCGTGCACTTCTCCGCGCTGCACCACCCGTGCTGCGGCGACCTGACCTACGGCGCCGACCCCACGCTCGCCAAGCGGCTGGGGCTGACCCGGCAGTGGCTGCACGCGACCAAGCTCGGCTTCCTGCACCCCGGCAGCGGGGAGTATGTCGAGTTCGAGTCGCCCTACCCCGACGACCTGCAGCACGCGCTGGACGTCATCCGCGGCTAACGTCGAGGCATGGGCTTCCTCGATCGACTTCTCGGACGTGAGCCGCAGCAGCAGCGGCCGACCGGCGGCTACGAGCCGCCTCTCCCGGCGCAGCAGGGCTCGATGCGGCCCGTCGGCGAGGCCGTCTCCTCGGAGAACGAGCGGGCCGTCGCGCGCTACCGCTACCTGCTGCGCACCGCCCCGCCGGAGCGCCTGGAGGAGGTGCACGCCGAGGCGTTCGCGCAGCTGTCGCCGGAGCAGCGCCAGCAGGTCCTCGGCCGGCTGAGCCAGGACCTGCCCACCGGTGAGGCGCCGCAGTCCGACGACCCGGGCGACCTGGCGCGGTCGGCCACGCGGGCCGAGATGCGGCAGCCCGGATACATGCAGTCGGCCTTCGCCGGCCCCGGCATGGGCTCGATGATGGCCGGCTCGATGCTGGGCACCATCGCCGGTGTCGTCGTGGGCAGTGCCATCGCCCAGTCGCTCTTCGGTGGTTACGAGACGTCGCCCGAGGCCGCGGACGCCGGAGAGGGTGTCGGTGACACGGGCGCCGGTGACGGTGGTGACGCGGCGGGTGCCGAGGCCGGTGGCGGGGAGTTCGGCGGCCAGGAGTTCGGCGGCGGAGACTTCGGCGGGGAGCTCGGCTCGGGCGACTTCGGCGGCGACTTCGGCGGGTTCGACTTCTGAGGACACACGCCCGACGGTCGGTGAGGTCAGCCCGTCGGGACCGGCTCGCCGAGCGGCGCGGCCGGGGGCGAGGCGGCTGCGCGGCGCACGTGGCCCCTGGCGTGCTCGAGCGCGTCGGGGAAGGCGTCGAAGAGGTGCCGTCGGTCGCGCAGGGCGTCGATGACGCCGACCGAGCGCATGAGGGCCATGTGCTGGCTCGGAACCCCCTTGATGAGCACGGTGACGCCCTGGCGCTCCAGGGCGCGGACGATCTCGGCCAGGGTGTTGGCGCCGGTGGCGTCCAGCGTGCGCAGCTGGGAGAAGGCGAGGATGACGACGTCGATGTGACCCTCGGCCTGGACGTCGCTGCGGACGCGCTCGGCGGCGCCGAAGAACATCGAGCCGGACAGCCGGTAGACCGCGATGCGCTCGTCGGCGGGGTCCGGCGCGCTGTCGATCGGCTCCCGGCGGACGCCGCTGGTGCGGGCGACGGCGCGCAGGGCGAAGACCGCCGCGACCGCGATGCCGATCTGGACCGCCTCGACGAGGTCGACGAGCACCGTGACCACCATGGTGAGCACCAGCACGACGGCGTCGGAGCGGGTGGAGCGCAGGATGGTCCGGATCTCGCGGGCCGGGACCATCCGCACGGCGGTGAGCATCAGCACGGCGGCCAGCGCGGCCATCGGGATGCGGGAGACCGGCCCGGAGGCGAGGTAGATCACGCCGAGCAGGACGAGGGAGTGCGTGATCACGGACAGCCGGGTGCGCCCGCCGGCACGCACGTTGACGGCCGTGCGCGCGATGGCGCCGGTAGCGGGTATGCCGCCGAACGCGCCGGAGGCGATGCACGCCATACCCTGCCCGACGAGCTCGCGGTCGGGGTTGTAGCGGGCGTCGCCCGACAGGTCGACCGCCACCCGCGCCGACAGCAGCGACTCGATGGCTGACAGGGCGGCGACGGCGATCGCGGCGGTGAGCACCGTCTGCAGGAGCGCGGGGTCGACCGAGGGGAGCGTGGGCACCGGCAGCGAGGAGGGGATCTGCCCGATCCGGGCCAGCGGCAGGTCCAGCACCTCGGCTGCGACGGTCACGAGGACGATGGCCAGCAGGGAGACGGGGAGGCGGTCGTTCCACAGCGGAACGACGAGCATGAGCGCGACGACCACGGCGACGACCGCCAGCGGCCACACCGCAGCGGCCCAGTCCGCGCCCTGCAGCGCGTGCCAGGCTGCGGTGACAGGCCGGGTGCCCGCCTCCACCGGTCCGAGCACGAGCGGGACCTGCTGCAGGAAGATGATGACGCCGATCCCGGCGGTGAAGCCGGCGATCACCGGCCACGGGACGAGCCCGATCAGCTGGCCCAGCCGCAGCGCCCCCGCGACCATCAGCATCAGGCCGGCGAGGATGCCCACGACCGCCAGCGCGGCCACGCCGTGCTCGCCGACGATCGGCACGAGGACGACGGCCATGGCCCCCGTCGGCCCGGACACCTGGACGTTGGACCCGCCGAAGACCGCGGCCACGAGGCCGGCGACGACGGCGGTGACGAGGCCTGCGGCGGCGCCGGCCCCGGAGCTGATGCCGAAGGCGAGCGCCAGGGGGAGTGCGACGATGCCGACGGTCGCGCCCGCCGCCAGGTCGGAGCGCCAGTGCCGCGGGACGTCGGCGTAGTCGGCCGGGCTGGGCAGCAGTCCCCGCAGGGCGGCGAGACTCATCGTGCCGACTCCAGCCGGGTGGCCAGCGCGAGCTGCTTCTGCTGGGTGGTGAGCCGGTCGAGGAGGAAGGAGCGGGCGACCGCCAGCAGGTCGGCGACCTGCGGGTGGGCCAGCTCGTAGGTGACGGCGTTGCCGCTGCGCGTGGACGTCACGACGTGGTGGCGGCGCAGGACGGCGAGGTGCTGGGAGAGCAGCGACGCCTCGAGGCCGAGCGCGTCGAGAAGGTCGCTGACGGGGCACGGGCCGCCGGCGGCGACGAGGATCTCCAGGATCCGCACGCGGGCGGGGTGGGCCAGGGCCTTGAAGAGGTTGGCCTTGATCTCGTAGAGCGGGGCGTCGGGGGAGCTGTCGGGCACGGTTCCTCGGATCGAGATAGGATGGTTTGATGAATTTAGCATCTGCTCAATCCGCTCGGAAGAGCTGTCGGGTGTGCGGTCCGCCGCGCCGGACCCTGGCGTCGGTGCAGGTCGGCGCAGCGGCCCGGACGAGTCGGTGACCGGCTCGTCATACCTGTCGGTGGGGCGATCTAGGATCGTCTGCGATGTCATCGCCAGCCAGCCCCGCGCAGAACTTCGTCCACCTGCACAACCACACCGAGTACTCGATGCTCGACGGTGCGGCCCGGATCGAGGACATGCTCTCCACCGCGGCCGACCTGGGCATGCCGGCGATCGCGACGACCGACCACGGGTTCATCTTCGGCGCCTACGAGTTCTGGAAGACCGCGCAGAAGTACGACGTCAAGCCGATCATCGGCCTCGAGGCCTACCTGACGCCGGGCACGCACCGCACCGACAAGACCCGGGTGAAGTACGGCGAGGGTGGCCGCGACGACGTCTCCGGTGGTGGTGCCTACACCCACATGACGATGCTGGCGCGCAACAACAACGGCATGCACAACCTCTTCCGGATGGCCTCGCTGGCCTCGATGGAGGGCTACTACTTCAAGCCGCGCATGGACCGCGAGCTGCTGGAGCAGTACGGCCAGGGGATGATCGTCACGACCGGCTGCCCGTCCAGCGAGGTGCAGACGCGCCTGCGGCTGGGGCAGTGGGACGAGGCGGTGCAGTGGGCCTCCGACCTCAAGGACATCTTCGGCGCGGAGAACGTCTACGTCGAGCTGATGGACCACGGCATCGCCATCGAGCGCCAGACGCGCCAGGACCTGCTCAGGCTCGCCAAGGAGCTGAGCCTGCCGCTGCTGGCGACCAACGACCTGCACTACACCACGCAGGAGGACGCCAAGGCGCACTCGGCGCTGCTGTGCGTGCAGTCTGGCTCGACGATGCAGGACCCCAACCGGTTCAAGTTCGACGGCGACGGCTACTACCTCAAGACCGCCCAGGAGATGCGCCACATCTGGCGCGAGCTGCCCGAGGCGTGCGACAACACCCTCGTCGTCGCCGAGCGTTGCGACATCTCCTTCACCGAGGGGGAGGGGCGCTACATGCCCCGCTTCCCCTGCCCCGAGGGTCACGACGAGACCAGCTGGTTCCTCTCCGAGGTTGAGACCGGCCTGCAGCGGCGCTTCCCCGAGGGGGTGCCGGACTACGCGACGAAGCAGGCCGCCTACGAGTCCGAGGTGATCATCTCCAAGGGCTACGCCGGCTACTTCCTCGTCGTCGCCGACTTCATCAACTGGGCCAAGAAGAACGGCATCCGGGTGGGGCCGGGTCGTGGTTCGGGTGCCGGTTCCATGTGCGCCTACGCGATGGGCATCACCGACCTCGACCCGATCCCCCACGGCCTGATCTTCGAGCGCTTCCTCAACCCCGAGCGCAGGTCGATGCCCGACTTCGACGTCGACTTCGACGACCGGCGACGCTCCGAGGTCATCCGCTACGTCACCGAGAAGTACGGCGACGACCGCGTGGCGATGATCGTCACCTACGGCACGATCAAGGCCAAGCAGGCCCTCAAGGACGCCTCGCGTGTGATGGGCTACCCCTTCGCGATGGGCGAGAAGCTCACCAAGGCGATGCCGCCGGACGTCATGGGCAAGGGCATCCCGCTCACCGGGATCCACGACCCCGACCACAAGAGGTATGGCGAGGCCGGCGAGTTCCGCGAGCTGCTCGTCGAGGACCCGCATGCCGCCGAGGTCTTCGAGACCGCCAAGGGCCTGGAGGGCCTGAAGCGTCAGTGGGGCGTGCACGCGGCCGGCGTCATCATGTCCAGCGAGCCGCTGCTGGACGTCATCCCGATCATGCGCCGCGACCAGGACGGCCAGATCATCACCCAGTTCGACTACCCGACGTGCGAGACCCTCGGGCTGGTCAAGATGGACTTCCTGGGCCTGCGCAACCTCACGGTCCTCGACGACGCGATCAACAACATCAAGGACAACCGCGGCGAGGACATCGACCTCGACGCGCTGTCCAAGGACATGACCGACGAGGCGACCTACAAGCTGCTCGGTCGCGGTGACACGCTCGGCGTCTTCCAGCTCGACGGCAACGGCATGCGCCAGCTGCTGCGGCTCATGCGCCCGGACAACTTCGAGGACATCTCCGCGGCGCTCGCGCTCTACCGGCCCGGCCCGATGGGCGTGAACGCCCACACCAACTTCGCCCTGCGCAAGAACGGCCAGCAGGAGGTCGTCCCGCTCGACCCGCAGCTGAAGGGCAAGCTGCAGCCGCAGATGGAGGAGGCGCTCGGGCCGATCCTGGGCAACACCTACGGTCTCTGCATCTACCAGGAGCAGGTGATGGAGATCGCCCAGAAGCTCGCGGGGTACACGCTCGGCAACGCCGACCTGCTCCGCCGGGCGATGGGCAAGAAGAAGAAGGAGGTGCTCGACGCCGAGTACGTCCCCTTCTCCGAGGGCATGAAGGCCAACGGTTACAACGAGGCGTCGATCGCCGCGCTGTGGGGCGTGCTGGTCCCCTTCTCCGACTACGCGTTCAACAAGGCCCACACCGCGGCCTACGGCGTCATCTCCTACTGGACCGGCTACCTCAAGGCCAACTACCCGGCCGAGTACATGGCAGCCCTGCTCACCAGCGTGGGCGACGACAAGGACAAGACCGCGCTCTACCTGGCCGAGTGCCGGCGGATGGGCATCGCGGTGCTGCCGCCCGACGTGAACCAGTCGGTCGCCAACTTCGCCGCGGTCGGCGACGACATCCGCTTCGGCCTCTCCGCGATCCGCAACGTCGGCCGCAACGTCGTCGCCGGGATCGTGGCTGCGCGCGAGGAGAAGGGGGAGTTCACCTCCTTCGAGGACTTCCTGCGCAAGTCGCCGGTGGTCGTCTGCAACAAGCGGACCATCGAGTCGCTGTGCAAGGCCGGCGCGTTCGACAGCCTCGGGCACACCCGCCAGGGTCTGGTCAGCGTGCACGAGAGGTATGTCGAGGCGCTCGTGGACGAGAAGCGCCAGGAGGCGATCGGGCAGGACAGCCTGTTCTCCGGGTTCGGCTTCGGCGACGACGGGCAGCCCGACGAGAGCATGCAGATCGTCACCCTGCCACCGGTGCCCTCCCTGGAGTGGGACAAGTCGGTGCTGCTTGCCTTCGAGCGGGAGATGCTCGGCCTCTACGTCTCCGACCACCCGCTCAACGGCATCGAGCACATCCTGTCCCAGCACGCCAGCGCCTCGATCCTGGAGATCGTGGGCGAGGACGGGGCCAAGGACGGTGACTTCATCACCGTCGCGGGGATGATGACCAACCTGCAGCTCAAGCGCACCAAGAACGGCGACCCCTACGCCCGCCTGTCCATCGAGGACATGGCCGGCTCGATCGACGTCGTCTTCTGGCCCAAGACCTACATGACGATCTCGACGATGCTGGCCGAGGACACCGTCGCCGTGGTCAAGGGCCGGCTCAAGAAGGGCGACGACGGCTCCGAGCTGCTCGCCAACGAGCTGATGCTGCCCGACATCAAGCAGGGCCCGCGCGGGCCGGTCGTGCTCAACATGCCGCTGTCCCGCGCCACCGACGGGCTCGCGCACAAGCTCAAGGGCGTCCTGACCAACCATCCGGGCAGCACCGAGGTGCACGTCAACCTGGTGCAGCCAGGACGCAACGTGCTGCTCAAGCTCGACGAGTCGCTGCGGGTGAAAGCCTCGGCGGAGCTCTTCGGCGAGCTGAAGGCGCTGCTCGGGCCGGCCTGCATCAGCGGCTGACCCCGGAGGTCGCCGGCCGGCCGGCGTAGAGGGCGTATCTGCGCCGGTCGCCCCGTCTCTGCGCAGATGGGTCTTGCGCGCGGGTTCGGCTCAGGAGGAGCATGAGCCCCCAGCGGTATCGGGCCCTTTCGGGGAGGCATGATGCTGGTGCAGTACTCGCTCTCGTTCGATCCGGCCACGGACCCGTCCCGGCTGCTCGACCAGCTGCGGACCAGCCTGTGGAGCCTGCGCCGGCACAACACCCGCGTCCCCGCGGTCGTCCTCGTCCACGACGAGCCTCCCGCCGGGCTGCCGGAGATCTGCCGCACCTACGGTGCGGACCTCCTCGAGATGGGCTCGTATGCCGCCCGCCTCGCCTCGCTGTGCCCCGAGGGCTGGCCGGTGCTGGCCGCGAACCCGACGCTGCACAAGTTCCTGTCCCACGGCGCCCTGGGCCCTGTCGACCGGGTGCTGTGCTGCGACGCCGACACCCTCTTCGCCGGCGACGTCGAGGACCTGGCCGCCCGCTACACCGAGGCCGACGTCTACGCCCGCGAGGAGGTGCACACCGGCCCCAGCCGCTACGGCCCGGACCGGGACTTCCTCGACTTGCCCGCGCTGCTGCGCCTCGTGCACGGGCTGGGCGTGCACGCCATACCCCCCTTCAACACCGGGGTGGTCCTGCTCAACCACGGCCGCAGCACGCACCTGGCGGCGCTGCACGAGTGGTTTGTCCGGTGCGTCTGGCACCTCGTGGTGTGGATGTCGCTCACGCCCGCCCACACGGCGGGCAGCGGCTACGGCACGCTCGAGCGTGTCGAGGCCGCCCACCTGCTGGCCTCGGGGGAGCAGCGCGCGCGGGCGCTGCCCTATCCGTCGGCGAACCAGTGGATCGTCGAGGAGGTCGCCACCTGGCTCTCGCTGGGCGCCCTCCCCGGGCTGACCACCGGGTTCCTGTCGCCCGCGCACGTCGCGCAGAACGGTGAGCTGGCCGACCCGGGGGCGACCCCGGTCGACCGTTGGCTGCTCTGCCACTACTTCTCCACCGACACCCGCACCGCGCTGGGCTGGCTCGCCCACCGGTCCACGCCCACGGCGGTGCTCATGCCCATGCACACCAGGAGCTAGCAATGGCCAACGACGACGACAACCCGGCGACAGGCAACAGCACCCGCAGGACCACGAAGAGCACGACCAGGTCCAGGAGCGCCGCGAAGGGGAAGGGCAGCTCGCCGCGCTCGTCCGGGCGGGGTCGGGACTTCCCCGACCTCATCTATGCGGTGGCCTCGCCCCCGTCCGTGGGTGGGACCTCCCTCTTCACCCCCGACGTGGTGGCGACCGCCGAGACCGTCGACGCCTTCGTCTCCTCCGACGACGACGTCCAGCAGGCCGCCGCCGCGCTGGAGGACGCCGGCTTCACGGTGCTGCAGGTCAGCAACCTGCTCATCAACTTCGCCGGGGACGCGCAGACCTTCGAGCAGGCCTTCGGTGCGCACCTCTTCACCGAGCAGAGGGCCGTCATCAAGCCGGGTGCGGTGGAGGCGGAGGCGACCTTCATCGACAACGCCGACACCGCGGTGCCCGGCCTCGTCGAGACCGAGGGCACCGAGTTCGCCCAGGTGCTGGAGGGTGTCGCGATCGAGGAGCCCTACTACCTGCACGCGCCGCTGTCCCTGCCGCCGATCGTCGACTACTGGCACCTGCGCGTCCCCGACGACGTGTCTGTGGCGCTCAACGCCGAGCGGCCGCACCGCAACGGCATCACCGGCAAGGGCATCCGGGTCGCGATGGTCGACACCGGCTTCCAGGACCATGCCTTCTTCACCGACCACGGCTACCGCGTCGAGCCGACCACGCTCGGCCCGGGCACGGCCGACCCGACGATCGACGAGAACGGTCACGGGACGGGGGAGTCGGCCAACATCTTCGCCACCGCCCCCGACATCACGCTCTACCCGGTCAAGACGGCGACCGCCTCGGGTGCGCTCGTCAACGTCACCGCGGCCTTCAACGCCGCGGCAGCACTGAACCCCCACATCATCACCAACAGCTGGGGCTCGAGCCAGCGGTTCGGGCCGCTCAGCGCGGCCAACCAGGCGCTCGCCGCGGCCGTCGCCGGCGCGGTGGCCAACGGCATCATCGTCTGCTTCTCCGCCAGCAACGGCGGCTGGGGCTTCCCCGGGCAGCACCCCGACGTCATCTCCGTCGGCGGGGTGCACCGGCGTCCGGACGGCACGCTCGAGGCCTCCGACTACTCCAGCGGCTTCATGTCCAACATCTACCCCGGCCGCCGAGTGCCCGACGTCTCGGGACTGGTGGGGATGCTGCCCAGAGCCGCCTACCTCATGCTGCCCATCCCGGCCGGCTGCGCCATCGACCAGGGCAGCGGCGGCGGCACGCACCCCAACGGGGACGAGACGGCGACGAACGACGGATGGGGCGCCTTCAGCGGCACCAGTGCCTCCTGCCCGCAGATCGCCGGCGTCTGCGCGCTGATCCGGCAGGTGTGCGCGCGGCTGACCCCGGCGCAGGTGCGCCAGGTGCTCATGGACACCGCCCGGGACGTCACCCAGGGCACCAACCACCCCAACTTCGGCAACTCCGCGGTGGTGGGGCCGGACACCGCCACCGGCAACGGGCTCGTCGACGCCCACCGCGCGGTGCTCATCGCCAAGCTGCGCTGCATCGTCGGTCCGGTCGTGCCCGTCGTGCCGATCCACCCGGCGATCGGCCCGGTGCGCCCGTTCCGTCCGGTGCTGCCGACGCTGCCGGTGCGCCCGATCCACCCGGCGATCGGGCCGGTGCGCCCCATCCACCCGGCGATCGGCCCGGTGCGGCCGTTCCACCCCGTCATCGGGCCGATCCTGCCGTTCCGGCCGCCGGTGCTGCCCTTCCGGCCGCCGATCGACCCCGGCCCCTTCGAGGAGCAGCCGGGATGGCAGGAGCCGGGTCAGCAGGCCTACGGCGCCGAGCAGGTCATGGGTGGTGCCGAGCAGGCCATGGGTATGGAGCAGCCCGGCGCCGCGCCGGCCCCCGGCCAGGGCTCTGGCATCACCGCCGAGGACCTGGCCGAGCTGGAGCGCTTCATCATCGAGTCCGACAACCCGCCCGAGATCTGAGGGAGGCCGAGCATGTCCGTCCCACCCTCGGTGCCGTCGCCGCCGCCGGACCACGGCGACGGGGGCAGGGCCGTCGTGGCCCTCGTCCTGGCCCGGACGACCGAGGCCGTCGACGCGGTCGCCGGTCGTCTGACCGAGGCAGGCTTCGCCTGCGGCCCGGCCAGCGGCCCGACCTTCGCGGTCGAGGCACCGGTCGCGACCTTCGAGGACACCTTCGGCGTCGCACCGGTGCCGGCGGCCGACGGGGGCTGGACGACGGAGGTCGGTGACGAGCTGCCCCTCTCCGGCCTGCCGGAGGACCTGCAGCGCGAGCTCGTCGCCGTCGCCCTCGAGCGGCCCGCCGAGCTGCACGGTCCGGAGCCGACATGAGCACGGCGACCCTGCCCGGGGCCGCGCAGCGCCTGCTGCGCGGCCCCGTGGGGGCGGCCGGCGGCGTCATGGTCGTCGACGGGCTGCCCGAGCCGGGTGTGCTCGGGGCGCTGACGCAGGAGGCGCACAGTCGCTACGCAGAGTCCGACCGGCAGGACGTCGACGTCGACGACGGGACCGCCGGTCGTGGAGGCACCCCGGCGCGGCACCTGTACACCTCCGGCGGCGGCCCGGTGCAGGACGCGCTCTACAACGCGCCGTGGCTCAGCGACTATCTCTCGCACCTGTGCGGGACCCGGGTCCGCCCGACAGGCACCCGCGGCAGCTACAGCTACTACGTGCACCCCGGCGACCACCTCGGGCTGCACCTGGACATCGAGACCTGCGACGTCACCCTGATCAGCGTGCTGCGCGACGACGCGGGACCAGACCGGCCCTCGGGCGGGCTGCTCGTCCACGCCGCCCACCTGGGCCGGGACCTGCACGAGGTCCGCAGGCTCGGCGAGGTCGGCCTGGGCCTGGTCAAGGCCGCTCCCGGCCAGAGCATCGTGCTGCTCGGCGGTCTGCTGCCCCACGAGACCCTGCCGGTCGACCCGGGCGGGACCCGCATCATCTCGGCGCTGTGCTTCGTCGCGGGGTGAGCGAGCACCCGAGCGCGTGCTGCATACCCGAACTCGGCGACGCACAGGTAGCGTTGGGCGGGTGACTGCCGAGACCACGCGCCCCCTCCCGCCCGTCGCCGAACGCCGCGACACCGTCCGCAGCCACCACGGGGAGGACGTCACCGACCCCTACGAGTGGCTGCGCGACAAGGAGGACCCGGACGTCGTCGCGCACCTCACCGCGGAGAACTCCTACACCGAGGCGATGACCGCTCACCTGGAGGGCCTGCGCGAGTCGATCTTCGGCGAGATCAAGGGCCGCACCCAGGAGACCGACCTGTCGGTGCCGGTGCGCCACCGCGACTGGTGGTACTACACGCGCACGATCGAGGGCCAGCAGTATGCCGTGCACGGCCGGATCGCGGTCGGCGAGTCACCCGACCGCCCCGTGCTCGACCCGGGGGCGACCCCAGAGGGTGAGCAGGTGCTGCTCGACGGCAACGCGGAGGCCGAGGGCCTGGAGTTCTTCTCCCTCGGCGCCTTCGACGTCAGCGCCTCCGGCGACCGGCTGGCCTACGCCGTCGACACCAGCGGTGACGAGCGCTTCGACCTGCGCATCAAGGACCTGGCGACCGGCGAGGTCATCGACGAGGCCGTCACCGGGATCGGCTACGGGACGGCCTGGTCGGCCGACGCGGCGCACATCTTCTACACCCGTGTCGACGACGCGTGGCGCCCCTTCCAGGTGTGGCGGCACGAGGTCGGCGCGGCGGCCGACAGCGACGTGCTCGTCTACCAGGAGGACGACGAGCGCTTCTGGATGGGCGTGGGCAGCTCGCGCGACGACCGGCACGTCGTCATCGGCCTGGGCAGCAAGAACACCTCCGAGTTCCGGCTGCTGTCGGCGGAGGACCCGCTGGGCGAGTTCCGCGTGGTCGCGCCCCGGCAGGAGGGTGTGGAGTACGAGGTCGAGCCGGCCGGCGGTCGGCTGTGGATCGTGCACAACCGCGAGCACCGCGACTTCGAGCTGGCGGTCGCCCCGCTGGAGAGCACCTCGGCGCAGGACTGGCGCACCGTGATCCCGGGTGAGGAGGGCGTGCGGGTCAGCGGCGTCGAGGCCTTCTCCGGGCACCTGGCGCTGTCGCTGCGACGCGACGGGCTGACCCAGGTGCAGGTCCTGCCGCTCTCGGCCGCCGGACTGCCCGTCGGGCACGGCTACCAGGTGCCGGTCGAGGAGGAGGTCTACTCGATCGAGACCGGTGCCAACCCCACCTACGACACCGAGACGCTGCAGGTCGTGGTCGAGTCGCTGGTCACCCCGCGCAGCATCTACGACCTCGACCTGGTCAGCGGCGAGCTCGACCTGGTCAAGCGCCAGCCGGTCCTCGGCGACTTCGACCCGGCCGACTACCAGCAGCACCGCCTCTGGGCGACCGCCGCGGACGGCACGCAGATCCCGATCTCGCTCGTCGCCCGCAAGGACGTGCGGCCCGACGGCACCAACCCCGGGCTCATCTACGGCTACGGCTCCTACGAGATCTCCATCGACCCCTACTTCTCGGTGTCGCGCCTGTCCTACCTCGACCGCGGTGTCGTCTACGCGATCGCGCACGTGCGCGGCGGCGGCGAGATGGGGCGTGGCTGGTACGAGACCGGTCGCATGGAGCACAAGCGCAACACCTTCACCGACTTCGTCACCTGCGCCGACCACCTCGTCGAGAGCGGCTGGGTCGCGCCGGACCGGCTCGCGGCCGAGGGCCGCTCCGCCGGCGGCCTGCTCATGGGTGCGGTGCTCAACCTCGCACCGGAGCGCTTCCGCGTCGTCCACGCCGGCGTCCCCTTCGTCGACGCGCTCACGACCATCCTCAACCCGGCCCTGCCGCTGACGGTGGGCGAGTGGGAGGAGTGGGGCAACCCGGTCGAGTCGGCCGAGATCTACGAGATCATGCGCTCCTACAGCCCCTACGAGAACATCCGCGAGACCGCATACCCGGCGATCCTGGCGACCACCGGCCTCAACGACACGCGCGTCTTCTTCGTCGAGCCGGCCAAGTGGGTCGCGCGCCTGCGCGAGACCGTCACCAACGACCCCGCCGAGCGGCCGATCCTGCTCAAGACCGAGATGGTCGCCGGCCACGGAGGCAAGACGGGCAGGTATGACGCGTGGCGCGAGACCGCCTTCGAGATCGCGTTCATGGTCGACCAGCTGGGTGCCACCGAGGCCGTGGGCGGCAGCTGACCTGCGGGCGGTCCTGACTCTCTGACGGGAGTGTGGCGAGCCGCGCGCAACCTTCGTGCGAGTCTGTCGTGTCACATCGGTCGTCTGGACGACACGTGTGACACGACAGCGACGCACGTCGGTGCGGGAGGGCGCGCGCGGCGCCCCTCTTGAGCCACCGCGGGGGAACACGAGCCGCCCCTCACCGTGTTGACCGTGCCATGACCGCCCCCAGGATCTACGCCCTGCACGAGAACCCCGAGTGGTTCCCGCCCTTCGCCCAGGCTTTCGCCGAGGAGGGCGTGGAGGTCGAGGAGTGGCTGCTCACCGAGGGCACCCTCGACCTTGGTGCGAGCCCGCCGGAGGGGATCTTCTGGTCGCGGATCAGCGCCTCCGCGCACACCCGGGACCACGGGTTGTCCAAGGACTACACCCGCGCGGTGCTGTCCTGGCTCGAGTCGCACGGTCGGCGCACGGTCAACGGCCGCCGGGTCCTGGAGCTGGAGATGAGCAAGGTCGACCAGCTCACGGCGCTGCGGGCCGCGGGCATCCAGACCCCGCGCACGGTGGCCGCGATCGGCCGTGACCAGGTGCTGCGCGCCGCCCAGGGCTTCCCGACCCCGTTCGTCACCAAGCACAACCAGGGCGGAAAGGGCCTGGGGGTGCGCCGGTTCGACACCTACGACGAGCTGGTGGCCTATGTGGAGTCCGAGGAGTTCGAGGAGCCGCAGGACGGCATCACGCTGGTCCAGGAGTTCGTCGTCGCGCGGGAACCGCGGATCACGCGCGTCGAGATCGTCGGCGGCGAGTTCGTCTACGCCATCGACGCCGACACCGCGCGCGGCGGCTTCCAGCTCTGCCCGGCCGACGCGTGCGCCATCGACCCCGAGACCGGCCGCCCGATCATGCCTCCCGGCGCCACGGTCGAGCCTGAGGCCGACCAGCAGCTGTTCTCCCTGCGGGAGGGCTTCGACCACCCGATCATCGACCAGTACATCGAGTTCGCCCGGACCAACGGCATCGAGGTGTGCGGGATCGAGTTCATCGAGTCCGTCGACGGGCGGCTGCTCACCTACGACGTCAACACCAACACCAACTACAACGCCGCGGTCGAGGCGGTGGCTCCGCGCTCCGCGCCGCGCACGCTGGCCCGCTACCTCGCCTCCCTCGCCAGCCCGGTGGTGACCAGCGGCGTCTGAGATCAGATGGCGGCGCGGCCGGACGCGTGTATATCGTGCCCGGCATGAACGCGTCACGGCCGTCGGTCTCCACCGCCTTCCTCGACCGGCTCGAGGCCCAGACGCAGGCGACGATGGCCGCCGCCGAGCCTCCGTCGACCCCCTTCGCCGGGGCGCCGAAGGCTGACCGAAGCCACCTGACCGCGACGGTGGAGGAGGCCGCCGGCGAGCTGCACCGCATCGTGCGGACCCTGCACGCCGACCCCGAGGTGGCGTTCGAGGAGACCCGCTCCGCGGCGCTGCTGGCCGAGGTCATCACGAACCTCACCGGGGCGGCGGTGCAGACCGGCGCCCACGGCGTGCCCACCGCCCTGCGCGCGGAGGTCGCCACCGCGGGGTTCGACCCGCAGCGGCACCGCACGGTGGCCGTGCTCAGCGAGTATGACGCCCTGCCGGAGATCGGGCACGCGTGCGGGCACAACGTCATCGCCGCGACGGGCGTGGGCGCCTTCGTGGCGCTGGCCCGGCTGATCTCCTCGGGCAGCAGCCAGGTGGAGGGCAAGGTCGTCTTCCTCGGCACCCCCGCCGAGGAGGGTCACTCCGGCAAGGAGGTCATGGCCGCCGAGGGCGCGTGGGAGGGACTGGACGCGGCCGTGATGACGCACCCCTACGGGTATGACGTGGTCGACGTGCTCTTCATCGGTCGCCGCCTGCTCCGGGTCACCTTCACCGGGCAGCCGGCGCACGCCTCCGCCCAGCCGTTCCAGGGCCGCAACGCGCTGGACGCCGCCAGCCTCGCCTACCAAGCGATCGGGCTGCTGCGGCAGCAGATGCCGCCCTCGGACCGCGTCCACGCCGTGATCACCGACGGCGGCACGCGACCCTCGATCATCACCGACAGCTCCACCATGCAGCTCTACGTGCGCTCGGCCTACCCCGAGACGCTCCTGGACCTGTCCGCCCGCGTCGAGCGGATCATGCACGGCGCGGCGATGATGACCGACACCTCGGTCGAGGTCGAGTGGGACCACTACCCGCCGTCGTTGCCCGTGCGCGGCAACCTCACCCTCGGTGCCCACTGGGCGAGGTCGCTCGCCGAGCGCGGGCGCGAGGTGCTGCCCGCCGGGGTCGTCCCAGACGTCCTCGCCGCCTCCACCGACTTCGGCAACGTCAGCGTCCGGGTCCCCGGCATCCACCCCATGATCGCCGTGGGCACGCCCGACCAGGCCCTGCACACGCGGGAGTTCGCCGACGCCGCCGGCGGGCCGCGCGGTGAGGCGGCCGCGGTCGACGGCGCCATCGGCCTGGCCCACTCGGCGTGGGACTTCCTGGCCGACGACGAGCTGGCCACCGCCGTCGCCCAGGAGTTTGCCGACGCCGGCGGCCCGCTCGACCCGGCCACCTACTTCGCCTGACCGACCGCGCCCGCCCCGGCGCGACCGCATACCCCTGACGTCCTACCGCCCCACCCCGACCTGCCCCACCCTGACCCTGCAGGAGTGCCATGAGCAGCACGACCACCGAACGTCGCACCTTCACCGACCGGATGCTCACGGGCGTCGAGAACGTCGGCAACAAGCTGCCCGAGCCGTTCACCCTCTTCGTCATCCTCTTCCTGCTCACCGGGGTGATCTCCACCGCAATGGCGTGGTCCGACGTCTCCGTCGTCGTGCCCGGCGGTGACGGCGAGCCGGTGGTGATGCAGGGCCTGTTCACCGGCGAGGGTCTGGCCTGGTTCACCTCCAACCTGGGGGAGAACTACCTCGGCTTCCCGCCGCTGAAGACCGTGCTGCCGATCCTGCTCGCCGTGGGCATCGCGGAGAAGACCGGCATGCTCGGCGCCGTCGTGCGCAAGTCGTTCGGCTCCGCGCCGCGCTGGATGCTGCCCTACGTCGTCGGCCTCGTCGGCGTGACCGCCTCCATCATGGCCGACTCCGCCTTCATCGTCGTGCCGCCGCTGGCCGCGCTGGTCTTCAAGGCGGCCGGCCGTCACCCCGTGGCCGGTCTGCTCGGCGGTTTCGCCGCGGTGGGCGCGGGTTACTCCACCGCGCTCGTGCCGACCTCGCTCGACGCGCTGTTCGCCGGCATCACGACCGCGGTCATGGAGACGCTGCCGGGGATCGAGTACGCCCCGGTCAACCCCGTCTCGAACTACTACTTCAACATCGCCGCCGCGATCGTGCTGGGCATGCTGTGCGGCTTCATCATCGACAAGGTGCTCGAGCCGCGGCTGGTGCGCCAGGGGGTGACCACCGAGCGCTCGGAGGAGGCGCAGGAGGGCGAGCGCGAGGTCGCGGAGGAGCCGAGGGCCGAGCTGAGCCCGCGGGAGAACACGGCGCTGCGCCTGTCCCTCCTGGCCGGGCTGGCGTTCACCGCACTGCTGCTGGTGGCGGTCCTCCTGCCCGGGTCGCCGTGGCGCAACGAGGAGGGCGGCTTCCTGCCCCGCTCGCCGCTGCTGTCCTCGATCGTCTTCATCGTCGTCGCCTACTTCATGCTCATGGGCGCCGTCTACGGGCGCGTGATGGGTGTGCTGCGGTCGATGAAGGACGCCGTCACGATGATGGGCCAGGCGCTGGGGGACATGATGAGCTTCCTCGTCCTGGCCTTCATCCTGGGCCAGTTCATCGCGCTCTTCGCCTGGAGCGGGCTGGGGTCGTGGATCGCCGTCCGCGGCGCCGAGGGACTGCAGGCCAGCGGCCTGACCGGCTTCCCCGCCGTCCTCGGCTTCATCCTGCTGGCCTCGCTGCTCAACCTCTTCATCATCTCCGGCTCGTCCATGTGGACGCTGATGGGAGCGGTCTTCGTGCCGATGTTCGCCCTCATCGGCCTGGAGCCGGCCTTCACCCAGGCGGCGTTCCGCGTCGGTGACTCTGCGACCCAGGTCATCACGCCGCTCAACCCCTACATGATCGTCATCCTGGGCCTGCTGCGCCGCTACGAGCCCGATGCCGGGCTGGGCACCGTCATCGCCCGGCTGCTGCCGTTCGTCGTGCCCTTCTGGCTGGCGTGGGCGACCCTGGCGGGCGTCTGGTACTTCGCCGACCTGCCGCTCGGCCCGGGGAACGGCGTCTTCCTGGGCGAGTGAGGACCCTCGTGCGCTGCTGTCGTGTCACATCGGTCGTCCCAACGACCGATGTGACACGACAGAGCTGCACGAAGGTTGCTCGTGCCGGGTCGCGGCTCGCGCGGGGACGCCGTGGGCCGGCGCGACGGCGCCCGACCCGACCCCCTGCGCCGGGCCGGGCGTCGGGCGCCCCGGCTGTCAGGCCGTCACGATGACCTTCAGCGCGTGCTCGTCGGCGGCGCGCGCGAAGGTGTCGTAGGCCTCCTCCCACTGGTCGAAGGTGAACCGGTGGGTGACGAACTTCTCCGGCGCGATCTTCCCCGCCGAGATGTCACCGAGCAGCTGCTCGGTGGTCGTGGCGTTGACGAGCCCGGTCGTGACGGTGATGTTGTTGATCCAGTCACGCTCGATCGGGAAGCTCACCGGCGCGCCGTGGACGCCCACGTTGGCGACGCGGCCGCCGGGGCGGATGGAGTCCAGGCAGGTGGTGAAGGTCGCCGGGATGCCGACCGCCTCGATCGCCACGTCGACGCCGCCCCCGCCGCGGCCCATCGCACGTAGCTGGTCGACGACGTCGGGCCCGGCCTCGAGGGTGTCGGTCGCCCCGAAGTCGCGCGCCGCCTCGAGGCGGAACTTGTTGCCGTCCACGGCGATGACCTTGGCCGCACCGGATGACGCGGCGGTCATGATCGCCGCGAGCCCCACCGGTCCGGCGCCGATGACCGCGACGACGTCGCCGTCCTTGACGTGGCCGTACTGCACGCCGATCTCGAAACCGGTCGGCAGGATGTCCGAGAGCATCGCACCCTGCTCGGGCGTGACGCCCTCCGGCAGCGGGATCAGCCCGTTGTCGGCGAAGGGCACCCGCACGTACTCCGCCTGGGTGCCGTCGATGAGGTGGCCGAAGATCCAGCCGATGCCGCCCAGGGTCTGGCAGTGGGAGGTCAGCCCCCCCTTGCAGTAGTCGCACTCCATGCACTTGCTGATGCAGGAGATGATCACCCGGTCACCGACCTTGACCCTCGTGCAGGCCTCGCCGACCTCGGTGACCACGCCGACCCCCTCGTGCCCGAGGATGCGGCCGTCGGTCACCGCCGGCACGTCGCCCTTGAGGATGTGCAGGTCGGTCCCGCAGATGGTGGTGGTCTCGACCTTGACGATGGCGTCCGTGGGGTCCTGCAGGACGGGGTCCGGGACGTCCTCCCAGGCCTTGGAGCCGGGTCCGTGGTAGACGAGCGCCTTCATGTGCGCTTCCTTTCGCCGTGGCGCCCGCTGCGCGGTCGGCGGTGGCCCCGTCGACCGTCGACGTCCGGGCTGCACCTTGATCCTACGGTATGTAGTAGCGCCGGGTGAAGGGCTGTGGCGTGCCATCATCGGCGCGTGGACTGTCTGTTCTGCCGCATCGTCGCCGGCGAGGTGCCCGCCGAGGTCGTCCTCGAGACGGACGCGGCGGTCGGCTTCCTCGACACCCGGCCGGTGTTCAAGGGGCACGTGCTGCTGGTGCCGCGTGACCACATACCCACGCTGACCGACCTGCCCGACGATCAGGTGACGCCGCTGTTCACCGCGGCACGCACGGTGGCCGGGGCGATGACGCAGGTCCTCGGGGCGCAGGGCTCGTTCGTGGCGATGAACAACGTCGTCAGCCAGTCCGTGCCGCACCTGCACGTGCACGTCGTCCCGCGCACCAAGGGCGACGGCCTGCGCGGCTTCTTCTGGCCGCGCACGAAGTATGCCGAGGGTGAGGCGGCGGACTACGGGCGCCGGCTGCGGGCGGTGCTGGCACCAGGGGCCGACCCGGGGTGAGCACCGACCCCGACCGCAGGCGGGACCCGGCGCAGTGGCTGCGGCGGGCCCGGCCGCGCACGCGGCTGGTCCGCGCGGTGCGGCGCGTCCGACGGCACGCCCCGCACCTCCTGCTGGCGGCGAGCGCCGCCGGGCTGGCCTACCTGCTGGCCAGCCTGGTGTTCACGGCCGAGGACGCGGTCTTCGCCCCGATCGCGGCGGTGGTCGCCACCGGGCTGTCCGCCGGTCAGCGGCTCGTGCGCGCGGTCGAGATCAGCGCCGGGGTCGTCCTCGGGCTGGTCATGGCCGACCTGCTCACCCGGGTCATCGGCGCCGGCCCCTGGCAGCTGGCGATCGCGGTGCTGCTGGGCATGTCGGCGGCGGTAGCGCTGCGCGCGAGCCAGCTCATGGCCAACCAGGCGGCGGTCGCGGGCGTCTTCGTCATGGTGCTCGTGCCGCTGCAGGACACCCCTGCGCTGGTGCGGCTCGGCGACGCGATGATCGGCGGCGCCGTCGCGGTCGCGCTCAACGCGGTGCTCGCCCCCGACCCGCACCGCATCGCGCTCACCACCTCCGAGCAGCTCCTCGAGCGGCTGGCCGCCGCCTACCGCGAGCTCGCGCGGGCCCTCGACGAGGCCGACCTGGAGCTGGCCCGCGCGGCCCACCGTGACCTGGCTCGGCTCGAGACGGCCGGGCGCGACCTGCAGACCGCGATCGACGCCACCGGCGAGCGGATCACGCTCGCGCCCGCGCGGGTGCGGCTGACGCAGCGGCGCCGGCTGCGGGCGATCGAGCAGCTGGCGGTGCGGGCCGGGATCATGGTGACCTCCGCGCGCTCGACCGCCCGGGCGGTGGCGACCATCGCCCGGCACGGCAGCCACCCCCACGCGGCCCTGGTCACCTCCGTCGACGAGCTCGCCGAGGCCCTGCTGGTCCTGCGCGGCTGGGTCCGCGGCCAGGCGCAGATGTCCACGGCGCGCGACGAGGTGCTGCGCGCCGCCGTCACCGCCTCCACCGTGCTGCGGGCGGGCCCGTCACCTGCGGAGCAGGCCCTGGCGTGGCAGGTCCGCGCCGCCGCCGTCGACATGCTGCGGGTCCTCGGGCTGTCCTACGCGGCGGCCGTGCGGGCCCTCGAGGACGCCGCCGGCAGGGCCGACCGCCCGCGGCAGCCCTGACGGCATACCTCGCTTCCCGGCGCCCACCTGCGAGAGTGCCCGGGTCGGCGTAGCCTCGGCTGCAACCCCGATCGACTGGAGGACCTCATGGACTTGATGACCCGGGCCGAGTTCGAGCAGCTGGTGGGAGACGGGGAGGGCACACGGGTGTCGCTCTTCGCCCCGACCCACCGCGTGGGTGGCCCCAAGGAGGCCGACGCCGACCGCCTCCGGTGGAAGAACCTGCTGGCCGCCGTCGAGGGTGCGCTGCTCGAGGACGGGCACGAGCGGCGTGACGTCGAGCAGCTGCTCGCGCCGGCCCGGGAGCTGCACGGCGACGGTATGGCGTGGAGCCACATGGGTGACGGGCTCGCCATGTACCTCGCCCCCGGGTGGAGCGCCACCTACCGGGTCCCGCTGGAGCTGCCCGAGCTCGCGGCCGTGGGCCCCGGCTTCGTCCTGGGCCCGGTGCTGCCCCTGCTCAGCGACCAGAACTACGTCGTGCTCACGCTGAGCCAGAAGCACGTCCGCGTGCTGCGCGGCAGCCGCGACCGCATCGGCGAGCTCGACGTGCCCGCCGTGCCGGAGGCCTTCGGCGACGTCTTCGAGGCCGACGGGCCGCAGTCCGACTCCGTCCCGCGGCCCAACGCCTCGGGGCGGGCGAGCCAGGGCGGCGCGGTCTACTACGGCGCCAGCTCGACCGACAACGTGCACAAGGAGGACGTGGTCGAGTTCTTCCGCGAGGTCTCCCGCGGCGTCGAGGAGCACCTGGCGGGCCGCTCGATCCCGATGATCCTGGCCGGCCTGCCCGAGTGGGTCGCGGTCTACCGCGAGCTCAACTCCTACCCCCACCTCGTCGACGCGGCGATCGAGCACAACCCCGACGCGATGAGCGCCGAGGACCTGCGGGCCGCGGCCTGGGAGCTGGTCGAGAAGCGGCTCGAGCAGGACGGCGCCCGGCTGCTGGACCGCTTCCACGAGCAGCGCGCCCGGGGCACCGGCGCCGCCGGGGCCGAGGCCGTGGCGACCGCCGCCGAGGAGGGTCGGGTCGACACCCTGCTCATGACCGCCGACGGCTGCTACACCGGTGGCCTCGACGGGCCCGAGGTCGTCCGCCCGCTGCGCGACGGCGACGTCTGCGGCGTCGTCGACTCCGCCGCCCGCGCCACCCTCCGCAACGGGGGAGCGGTGCGCATGCTCGAGGAGCTGCCCGACGGCGCGCCGGTGGCGGCGGTGCTGCGCTACTGAGCCCCTAGGCAGCAGTGTCTGCCTCGTCACACCGGAAGGGGGTTATGCGCCGCCGCCTCTCTCGCTACCTTAAGTAGTAGAGAGAAGAAGGTGATGGCGATGACTGCTGTCCTCGCTACGGGAACGGTTCCCGCATACCCCGTCCACCTCACGGCCCCACCCACCCCGGACCGTCCGTCCAGAGGACTGTGGCTGGTCAAGTGGCTTCTGGTCATCCCGCACGTGGTCGTGCTCGCCCTCCTCTGGGCGGCCTTCCTCGTGCTGAGCGTGGTGGCCCTCGTCTCGATCCTCGCGACCGGCCGCTACCCGCGGGCGATCTTCGACTTCAACGTCGGTGTGATGCGGTGGGGCTGGCGTGTCTCCTACTACTCCTACGGCGCGCTGGCCACCGACCGCTACCCGCCGTTCACGCTGCACGACGTCCCCGACTACCCGGCGCACCTGGACGTGGACTACCCCGAGCACCTCTCGCGCGGGAAGGCGCTGGTCAAGTGGTGGCTCCTCGTGCTGCCGCACTACCTGCTCGCCGGGGCGATCTCCTACGCGACGATCACCCTCGGCGACGAGCGGGGGCGGGGAGAGCTGATCTTCGAGGGCGGCCTCATCGGCATGATCGCCCTGATCGTCGGCGTGGCGCTGCTCTTCACGGGCCGTTACCCGCAGGGGCTCTACGACCTGCTGCTCGGCATCAACCGCTGGACCATGCGCGTCACCGGCTACGCGGCGCTGATGACCGACGTCTACCCGCCGTTCCGGCTGGACCAGGGCGGGCAGGTCGAGCCGCGGCCGGCCCCGGAGGACACCGCATACCCGCCGCCCCTCGGTGAGCCCGTCGCGGCACCGGCTGCACAGCCGGCGCGCCCTGCGTCCGTCTGGACGGCCGGCCCGGTCGCCACCGTGGTCGCCGGCGCGGTCGCCGTCCTCCTCGGACTGGGCACGACCACCACCGGTGGCGTGCTCCTGGCGGCGCCGGACGACGGCTTCGTCACCAGTCCGACGCTCACCGTCGACAGCCCTGGGTATGCCGTCGCCACCGAGACCGCCCTCCTGGAGGGCGCCGCGGTCGACGACGCGCTCGGTCTGATCCGCATCCGCGCCGAGGCGACGGACGGCGGAGAGGTCTTCGTCGGCATCGCCGAGGCACGGGAGGCCCAGGCCTACCTCGCCGGCGTGCGGCACACGGTCCTGCGCGGGGCCCTGCCCGGAGGCGACCTGCAGCGGTCCGGCGCGGCCCCGGCCACGCTGCCCCAGCAGACCGATGCCTGGCTGGCCAGCGCGTCCGGCCCGGGTCGGCAGGCCGTCGAGATCGAGGCGCGTCCCGGCAGCTGGGTCGCGGTCGTCATGCCGACCGACGGCAGCGCGGGTGTGAGCGCGAAGGTCGACGTCGCCGCCACGTTCCCGTGGCTCGAGCCGGCCGCCGGTGCGCTCCTGACCGTAGGGATCATCCTCCTCCTGGGCGGCGCCGCAGCCGTGACGCTGGGCGTGCGGACGGCCTCCGCCAGGGAGCACCGGTGACCTCCACCAGGGCACCGTCGGTGCCGGGTGCTGCCTCCCCGCAGCCCCCGGCACCGGGCGGCCCGGTGGCGCCGCGCTCGGTCCTTACCTGGACCGGTGCGCTGGTCGTGCTGGTGACGGTCACCAGTGTCGCCGGTCTGCTCGACCCCCGCGTCTACCAGGAGGAGACCGCCAACTGGGCGCTGCAGGCGCAGGGCCAGGACGTCGGCAACCTGTTGGCGGTCGTCGTCCTCGCGCTCGCCGCCCGCCGCTGGGCGGCCGGGTCGGCGCCCGCCGGGCTGGTGTGGCTCGGCACGCTGCTCTACCTCGTCTACGCCTTCGTCATCTACGCGATGGCGGTGCACCTCAACTACCTCTTCCTCGTGTATGTCGCGGTGCTGGGGCTGAGCGCGTGGGGCGTGCTGGTGCACGTCCCTGTGCTGCGCCGGTCGGTCGTGCTGCACCCGGGCGAAGGGGCCCGGACCTGGCCGGCTGTCGCCCTGGTGGCGATCGGCGTCCTCTTCGCGGGTCTGTGGCTGGCCGAGCTGGTGCCGGCGACCGTCTCGGGCCAGGTGCCGGCGACCCTGACCGGGGCGGGGCTCGTGGTCAACCCGGTCCATGTGATCGACCTGTCGGTGGTGCTGCCGGCGTTCGTCCTGTCCGGGGTGTCCGTCCTGCGGGGGCGGGAGGCCGGTCTGTTCTGGGTGGGGACGTGGCTGGCCTTCTCCGTGCTCATGGGCTCGAGCATCGTGGCGGCGATGGTGCTGACCACGGCCGCCGGCCAGAGCGGTGCGGTGGTGCCCGCGGTGATGGTCTCGGTCGTGGTGGTCGTCAGCCTGGTGGCCGCATGGGCCCACCTGCGGGGAGCGGCCCTGCGCGAACCAGGCGGCTGAGCGGCGTCCGCTAAATCCTACAAAGTGTAGTATTGCGCCGTGACCCTGGCTCCCTCCCGCGCCGTCCGGCGGCAGCGGCACGACGTCCACGACCGTCCCTTCATCGTCATCTGGGAGGTGACGCGCGCCTGCCAGCTGGCCTGCCTGCACTGCCGCGCCGACGCCATCACCCGGCGCAACCCGGGGGAGCTGACGCTCGAGGAGGGCAAGGCCCTGCTGGAGGGGATCGCGAGCTTCCCGGCGCCATACCCGCTGGTGGTGCTGACCGGGGGCGACCCGTTCGAGCGCCCCGACCTCGCCGACCTGGTGCGGCACGGGTCTTCGCTCGGGCTGTCGGTGTCGCTGTCGCCGTCGGTGACGCCGAACCTGACGCCCGGACGTCTCGCCGAGCTGCGCGATGCCGGCGCCAAGGCGGTGTCGCTGTCCCTGGACGGTGCCCGGGCGGGGACGCACGACGCCTTCCGTGGCTTCGAGGGGACCTACGCCGCGACGCGGGTCGCCGCCGAGCAGGTCAAGGCCGCTGGGTTCCGCCTGCAGGTCAACTCGACGGTGACGCGGTCGACGGTCGAGGAGCTGCCCGCGCTGCTGCGTGACGTCATCGATTTCGGCACCCTGCTGTGGAGCGTGTTCTTCCTGGTGCCCACGGGCCGTGGTCAGCGGCTGCAGGCCCTGTCGGCCGACGAGGTCGAGGACGTCCTGCACTGGCTCGCCGAGGTGTCGCGCTTCATCGCGGTCAAGACGACGGAGGCGCCGCACTTCCGCCGGGTGGTGCTGCAGCGCGAGGCCGCTGTCGCCAGGGGCGAGGACCCGTCCGCCGGCCGCGGTGACCTCTACCACCGGCTCGTCGCCGCCACCCGCGAGACCCTGGCCGGTGTCGCGGTCCGCGAGCGGCCCGCCCGGCCGCCGATCGACGTCAACTCCGGGCGCGGCTTCATGTTCGTCGACCACACCGGCAAGGTCTACCCCTCGGGCTTCCTGCCGCAGGTCGCCGGGGACGTGCGGGTCACGCCGGTGACGGAGATCTACCGCGACGCACCCGTCATGCGGGCGCTGCGGACGCCGGACGGGTTCGGCGGGAGGTGTGGCGTCTGTGAGTTCCGCGAGGTGTGCGGCGGCTCGCGCTCTCACGCCTACGCGGTGACCGGTGACCCGCTGGGGGAGGATCCCAGCTGTGCCTACGTGCCGGGCGGCGGAGTGGTCACCGAGTCCGAGGTGCTGGAACGCCACGAGACGACGCCGACGAGCAGGTCGACCACGCCGATGACGAGCGCCACCCAGGAGAGCGCGCCGCCGTTGCCCGAGGTGAGCGACCACACGGCGAAGATGGTGACGACCGCCCCGACCGCGAGGTAGGTGCCGGCCCGGCGCCGACCGGAGAAGCGTCGGCGCGGCTGCTCGGTGGAGGCCCGCTGCAGGTAGGCGTCCAGCTCGGCCGAAGGCTGCCCGTGCGTGCCCGCCGGGTCGACCGGCAGGGCCGCACCGCTGGCCCCTCCGCCGTCCTGCTGCAGCTGACGGGTGAACGTCAGGCCCGTCTCGTCGTCGAACGAGCCGTCGAACCCCTCACCCGTCTGCGGGTCGTACGCCGCATACCCCGTCTCCTCCACGACGACCCGGACCGCCTCGCGCACCTGGCGGTGGAAGTCCTCGGGGTCAGCCTGCTCCCAGTAGGCGAAGGACACCGCGGCCTGACCGGGGAAGAGCTGGACCTGGATGCCGGTGTCCAGCGCCGACAGCTCGCCGACCGTCAGCTCCGGGGAGTCCGGTGCGCTGCGGTAGACTTCTACCTGTCCGTCCAGCACCCCGCCCAGCCGCTCCTCGATCCGCTCCCAGGTCCGCAGCAGGCCGGTGCGGTCGGCGATCTGAGTGTCGTTGGACTCCTCCAGCGCCTCGTCCCAGCTCTGGCCGGGCCGGCGCGGCATCAGCGTGATGTCGTAGCTCACGGGTGCATCGTGGCATCGGAAGGGTCCTGGGCAGCGGAGGTGCGTGACGTGGCGCCGCCACGCCGTTGCCCGCCACACGGTCCCCACGTTGTCCGCGCACCGGGCTCCATACCCCCGTGCCGTTCTGTCGTGACACGGCGGTCGTCCCAGCGACGGCTGTGACACGAGAGAACGGCACGACGGTTCTCGACGGCATGCCTGAGATGGCGGCCCGACCTCCTCTGTCCACAGGACGTTGCCGCACGCCTGCGCAGGTAGTGGCCCCACGACCATGCTGGCGGTCATGTCGACCGTCGCGTCCACCACGTCGCCCATGGCCAGGCCCTCGCGGCCGCCGTTCCCTGACCTCCCCGGACAGCGGGGCCTGGCCACCGTGGTCCAGCTCCTCCGGGCAGGCTGGACCGCCTCCGCCCTGCGCCACGCCCGCGCCACCATCTGGCAGGAGCCCATGCCCAGGGTGGTCGCACCCCATCGCGGTCCGGTCGACGGGCCCACCCGCGTGGTAGCTGCCGCGCTCTGGGCGGGCGACAAAGCGGTCCTGACCGGCGGTGTGGCCCTCCGCTGCCACGGCGTGAAGGTGCGGCGCAAGGACCGGACGACGTTCGTCATACCGGAGTCGTCACGGGCGAGGGAGCACAAGACGGTGCGCTGCGTCCGGTCGCTGCGGCCGGTGCAGGTCACCCATGGTCTCGAGGCGGCCCGGTTCGCGGGTGCGGCACGCGCCCTCGCAGACGCTGCTGTGTATGAGGTGCACGACCGGAAGGACCTGGAGCACCTGGCCATCAGTGTCCTGCAGCGGGGGCTGGCCACGCCCGACGCCCTCGAGAGGGAGCTGTGGCTGCGCCCGGCGAGGAAGGTCGCTCCGGTCTGGAAGGGCCTCGAGGCGTTCGTCGACGGGGCGTGGTCGCGCCCCGAGGTGGTGCTCCGGGAGGTCGTGGACGGCCAGGGCAGCTATCCCGAGCTCATCACGAACTGTCGGCTCACGACCCTCGCCGGCGTGCCGATCGGGACGCCGGACGGATACTTCGAGGCTGCCGGGGTGGCGATCTAGGTGCACTCCCGGACCTACCACCAGGGGATCGACGACCAGGGTGGCGACCGCTGGGGCAGCACGGTCGAGAAGGACAGCGACCTCGTCGCCGCAGGGGTCCGGGTCATCGGAGTCTCCCCATGGACCCTCTACACCTGCCCCGCCCGGTTCCTCACCAGGCTGCGCAAGGTCGTCGACCTCGGCCTCGCCGGTCCTGGCCCAGCTGTCCGGGTCGTCCGGCAGGGGAGCGAGGAGCGGCCGGCAGGGTGAGGGTGTGGCGGCTGCGGAGGAGGGAGCGGGCAGCGGAAGAGTGCCGCACAGCCTCGTGCCGTTCTGTCGTGACACGCCCGTCGTCCCAGCGACAGGCGTGACACGACAGAGCTGCACGAGCGTTCGCGTTCGCGGACCGGGCGGGGCCCCGCTGCTGTCTGACCCCGGACATGTTGGCGGCCCGGTGCCGTCCGAAGAAGGACTGCCGGGCCGAGATCAACCGTAGCGCTGAGCTCCTGTCACCGCTCGCTCGTCCGCCACGTCCGTCACGTGCTGCCCCCTGCGCACCAGGTGGTGGACGCGAGCGGCGGAGGGTGGTCCGCTCCACCCTGCGCCGCTGGCGCGCTTCGTCAGATGTCGAACCCGTCGCGACACCTTCCTCGCGCTGCGGGTGGGGCGGGTTCGTTCCTCACCCGTCCCACCCGCTGACGCGCTTCGTCAGATGTCGAACCCGTCGCGACACCTTCCTCGCGCTGCGGGTGGGGCGGGTTCGTTCCTCACCCGTCCCACCCGCTGACGCGCTTCGTCAGATGTCGAAGTACATCTCGAACTCGTGCGGGTGCGGGCGCAGGCGGATCGGCTGCACCTCGTTGACGCGCTTGTAGTCGACCCACGCCTCCAGCAGGTCCTCGGTGAACACGTCACCCTCGGTGAGGTAGGCGTGGTCGTCCTCGAGGGCGTCCAGCACCTCTGGCAGCGACGTCGGCAGCTGCGCGATGTCGTGCAGCTCCTCCGGCGGCAGCTCGTAGAGGTCCTTGTCCACCGGCTCCGGCGGCTCGATGCGGTTCCGGATGCCGTCCAGGCCGGCCATCAGCTGCGCGGAGAAGGCCAGGTAGGGGTTGGCCGAGGGGTCCGGCACGCGGTACTCGATGCGCTTGGCCTTCGCCGAGGAGCCGGTGATCGGGATGCGCACGCAGGCGGAGCGGTTGCGCGCGGAGTAGACCAGGTTGATCGGCGCCTCGAAACCGGGGACCAGACGGTGGTAGGAGTTCATCGACGGGTTGGTGAACGCCAGCAGCGACGGGCCGTGCGCCAGCAGGCCACCGATGTACCAGCGCGCGATGTCGGACAGGCCGCCGTAGCCGTTCTCGTCGTAGAAGAGCGGCTCGCCGTCCTTCCACAGGCTCTGGTGGGTGTGCATCCCGGAGCCGTTGTCGCCGAAGAGGGGCTTGGGCATGAAGGTGGCGGTCTTGCCGGCGGCCCAGGCGGTGTTCTTGATGACGTACTTGAACTTCATCATGTCGTCGCCGGAGTGCAGCAGCGTGTTGAAGCGGTAGTTGATCTCCTGCTGGCCCGCGGTGCCCACCTCGTGGTGGGAGCGCTCGACGTCGATGCCGACGTGCGCCAGGTCCAGGCACATCCGGTCGCGCAGGTCGGCGAAGTGGTCGACCGGCGGGACGGGGAAGTAGCCACCTTTGAAGCGGGTCTTGTAGCCCCGGTTGCCGCCCTCCTCGGCGCGCCCGGTGTTCCAGGCCGCCTCGATGGAGTCGATGTAGTAGTAGCTGCCCTGGGGCTGGGAGGCGAAGCGGATGTCGTCGAAGACGTAGAACTCGGCCTCGGCGCCGAAGTAGGCGGTGTCGGCGATGCCGGTGGAGCGCAGGTGCTCCTCGGCCTTGCGCGCGATCTGCCGCGGGTCGCGCTCGTAGGGCTCGTCGGTGAAGGGGTCGACGATCGAGAAGTTCATGATCAGCGTCTTCTCGGTCCGGTACGGGTCGAGGTAGGCCGTCTGCGGGTCCGGGATGAGCTTCATGTCGGACTCGTGGATCGACTTGAAACCCCGGATCGAGGAGCCGTCGAACATCTGCCCGGTGTTGAAGGCGTCCTCGTCGAACGACGCCGCCGGCACGTTGAAGTGCTGCATGACCCCTGGCAGGTCGCAGAACCTGATGTCGATGAACTTCACGTCCTCGTCCTTGATGAAGGCGAGGACCTCCTCCGCGTTGCTGAACATGGTGCCTCCTAGATGGACCCGTCTCGGTCCCGCACGAGGTTACCGGGCAGCGGTTTCGGCTCGGTCAACCCGATGTTTCAGAAGTGTTTCACCGATCGATACCCTGGGTGGCGTGAGCGCACCCACCTACCAGGGACAGTCCCTCGGTCTGCCCCCGGCCGGTGGGGGGTCGGTGGCGCCGCTCCTGCGCCGCACCGCCGCCTTCTGCGTCGACTGGGCGCTGTGCCTGCTCATCGCCGTCGGGCTGGGTATGCCGTGGGGCGAGGTGGAGGGCGCCTACGCCTTCCTGCCGCTCGGCATCCTGCTCGCCATGAACGTCCTGCTCGTCACCACCCTCGGGACGACCATCGGGCACCGCCTCCTGGGCATCCGGGTCGTGTCGGTCGACGCGCTGGAGCAGGCGGCTCCACCGCCGCCGCTGCGGTCCGTGGCCCGGGCCGCGCTCATCGTCCTCTTCGTCCCCGCCATCATCATGGATGCCGACGGCCGCGGTCTGCACGACAAGGCCGCCCGCACGGTCGTCGTCCGGGCCCGCTGAGGCAGCGG
The DNA here is from genome assembly GCF_000421185.1 of Ornithinimicrobium pekingense DSM 21552. Classification (GTDB taxonomy): domain Bacteria; phylum Actinomycetota; class Actinomycetes; order Actinomycetales; family Dermatophilaceae; genus Ornithinicoccus; species Ornithinicoccus pekingensis. Next base: position 278,376 of record NZ_ATWJ01000009.1, on the reverse strand, counting down.
ACAGACCCCGGTGCTCCTTCTGGTCACGGCCGCGCTGGCGGCCAAGTCCGTCCTCGTGGCGGCGGCGGTCCTCGAGATGGACCGGTGGGCGGCGCTGGTCGCCCTCAGCGCGCTGCCGCTGATCGCCCTGCTGGTCAGCCCCGCGCTGCTCCTGCACGGGCGGTCGCGCACCGCATACCTCGTGAGTGCCGACGTGCTCGTCACGCTGCTGCTGGTCGCCGACCTGCTCAACGCCCGCGCGTCGGGCCGCCTGCTCAGCCTGCACATGGTCGCCGCGGCCGGCAGCTTCGAGGGCCTCGGGTCCTCGGTGCTGGCCATGGTCCGCTGGTATGACGTGGTGCTCTTCGCGGACCTGCTCGCCCTGGGGGCGCTGGCGGCCTCCGCGCGGTGGCGGCGCAGCCACCCGCGGAAGCAGCACCGCAGGGTGCGTCCGCGCACGGCGGCACTGGTGGCCGGCGGTGCGGCCCTGGCCTTCGCCGTGCAGGTGCTCGCCCAGAGCTCCGACCCCGGGCTGCGGGTCGTGGCCCTGTCCCCGCTCGGCGCCCATGCCCACGAGGCCTACGACGAGCTGGTCGACATCAACCGCGCGCTGACGCCGGCCGAGCGGGAGCGGGTGGGCGACTGGCTCGCCGGCAACGCCGCATACCAGCGCGAGGTCGCGCCTGAGCACGCCGACCTGGTCGGCCTGCTGGAGGGCCGCGACGTCTACCTCGTGCAGTTCGAGTCGCTGGAGGAGGTGGTGCTCGAGGCCGAGCCGTTCGGTCAGGAGGTCACGCCGACGCTCAACGGCTGGATGGAGGAGAGCCTGGTCTTCGACCACGTCGTCGAGCAGGTCCGCGACGGCACCAGCTCCGACGCCGAGCTGCTCATGCTCGCGGGTGTCTACCCGCTGCGCTCCGGGGCGGCTTTCATGCGCTTCCCGGACAACGCCGGCTACACGAGCCTGCCCCGGCTGCTGCAGGCTGAGGGCTACCGGCCCGTGGCGCTGCACGGTGACGTCCGGACCTTTTGGAACCGCGACCGGGTCTTCCCGCGGCTGGGCTACGAGCGCTACGTCGCCGAACGGGACTTCGCCCACGGCACCGAGCTGGGCATGGGCCTGGCGGACGAGGACCTCTTCGACCAGGCGCTGCGCGAGATCGACCGCCTGCCCGCGCCGCGCTTCCTGCACCTGATCACCACCACGTCGCACACGCCCTGGCACCTGCCGGAGCCTCTGCAGGGGCTGGAGCTGCCCGGCGACGACGCGACCAGCCGCTACCTGCAGACCGTGCACTACACCGACGCCCAGCTGGGGCAGTTCGCCCGCGAGCTGGAGGAGCGGGGTCTGCTGGAGCGGTCGGCGATCGTCGTGGTCGGCGACCACCAGGGCCCGAGCCGCTACGTCGCGGAGGACGAGCTGTGGCTGGACGACAACGAGGACAGGGTGCCCTTCCTGGTCCACGTCCCCGGGATGGACGGGCGTCGCATCTCCACGTCCGGGGGCCAGGTCGACGTGCTGCCGACGCTGGCCCAGCTCTTGGGGATCCCCGCCGAGCGCTACGCCGGTGCGGTCATGGGCCGCACGCTGCTCGGTCCGCACAGCGGCTCGGCGGTCAGCTCCGACGGGGAGGTCCTCCCCGGGGCCGACGGCGCCGAGCTGCTGCGCGAGGCGTATGCCGTGTCCGACCTGGCGGTCACGGGCGACTGGTTCGCCCGGCCGCGGTAGTCAGACCGTCACGGCGTCAGGGGCGGCCGCCGTCGTCTCGGCGGCCGTCTGCCAGTGGGTGATCGAGGAGCGCCAGACGGTGGCCGCCAGCGTTCCGAACGCCACGGTGAGCAGCGCTCCCGAGGCGACGCCGGCCCACTCGACCAGGCCGGACCCGACGAACTCCACGACGACCCACACCACCAGGGCCGGGCCGACCCAGCGCGGGCCGAGGCCGGCACGCCAGGTCGTGGCTGCCAGCAGCAGGACGCCGAGCACGGTCCCGAGCAGCCCGGCGGCCATGAACGGCAGCATGAGGCCACCCTCGAGGCGGTCGAGCACGGCGACGTGGGCCTCGAGCGCGCCGAGGTCCTCGGCCATCGCCAGCATCGCGAGGTTGATGCCCCCGTAGACGGCGTGCCCCAGCACCCCGAGCCCGAAGGCCACCGCGGCGAGGGTGGCCAGGACGGGTGCGGACCGGCGGGCCAGATGGGCCACACCGACGACCCCGATCCCGAGCAGCGGCTGGGACAGGACCCAGGTCCACGCTGACAGGGGTGCCCGAGGACTGGCGGCGACCGCCTGCAGCCTCTCGGCCTGGTCCCCGGAGAAGTCAGGCATCGTGGCCACGCTGACGACGGTCAGCGCGACCCCGACGACCAGGGCCGCGGCGACGGCCGTGCGGGTGAGTGATGCGGTGCTCATGGTGGTCCTCCCTGCCAGGTGGCGGACCCCTGCGGTCCGTCTGCCCCGACGCTAGGCACCCGGGGGACGCCGCGGATCGGCCTGAGGTCGTGCGTGCAGCGACGCAAGGATGACGGCTCCGGACCGTGTCATCCCTGAGGGGTGGGGCCGGTCAACCCCAGGATGACGACGGCCGGGGCCACCGGGCCCTAGATTGTGCTCGTGGAGCCGCTGAGCAGGCGCGGGTGGGCCGTCGACGTGGCCGTCGCCGGCCTGGTCGCGGCGGTCGGCCTGCTCGAGGTGTGGGTGCCCTTCGAGTCGCTGTCCGGGGACGGCTCACCGTTCGTGAGCACCGTCGGGGTGGTCTGGTTCGCCGCGCACCTGGCCGTGCGCCGGGCCCGGCCGTGGGTGGCGCTGGCGGGGCTGCTGGTCTGGCCCCTGCTCGGGGTGTTCGAGGGCGGGCAGGGCCTGCACCTGCTCTTCTTCGGTCAGCTCGTGCCGGTGCTCGTGCTGGTCTTCACCATCGCCCGGCACGGGACGGGCACCTACCGGCGGGTGGGGACCGGCGCGGCCATCGCCTTCATCGCCCTCGCGGACCTCTTCGTCCCCCTCCTGCAGTCGCCCAACGAGCTGCTCTTCCACTGGGGCGTGCTCACCCTCGTGTGGCTGGTCGGGCACGGGCTGCGGGTGTCCGCCGACCGGGCGGCGGCCGAGGCTGTCCGGGCCCATGTCGCGGAGACGACGGCTCGGGAGCGGGAGCTGGCCGCGATCTCCGACGAGCGGGCCCGGATCGCCCGCGAGCTGCACGACATCGTCGCCCACTCCGTCGGGGTCATCGTCGTGCAGGCCGGCGCCGCGGAGCAGGTGGTCGAGGACGACCCGGAGTTCGCCCGCCGGGCGCTGGCCACCATCCGCACGACCGGGTCAGGCGCCCTGGCCGAGATGCGCCGGCTCGTGGGCATGCTGCGTGACCCGGACCCCGGCCTGGGCCACGACCTCGCACCGCAGCCGGGCATCGCCGCCCTGCCGGACCTGGTCGAGGCCGCCCGTGGCGTGGGTCTGTCGGTCGACCTCGACGTGAGCGGTGTGCCGCCCACCCTGCCCGCGGGCCTCGACCTCACCGCATACCGGGTGGTCCAGGAGGCCCTGACCAACGTGCGTCGCCACTCCCGGGCGACCAGCGCCCGGGTGGCGATGCAGTTCGCGCCCGAGTCGCTGGAGATCAGGGTCACCGACGCCGGACCCGCGCGGCAGCCGGGGGCTGAGCCTGGGCACGGGCTGGTCGGGATGCGCGAGCGCGTCGCCCTCTTCGGCGGGCGGGTCGAGGCCGACGCGGGGGAGCACGGGTTCACCGTGCGCGCGGTGCTGCCGCTGGAGCGGGTATGACGCAGCCCTCGCCGGGTGCCGCCACGACCGTGGTGGTCGTCGACGACCAGGAGCTGGTGCGGATGGGCTTCCGGCTCATCCTCGAGCGCGCCGGTCTCATGGTGCTGGGGGAGGCCGGTGACGGTCTCGAGGCGGTGGAGCTCGTGCGGGAGGTCCGCCCCGACGTCGTGCTCATGGACATCCGGATGCCCCGGCTGGACGGGGTGGAGGCGACCCGGCGCGTCATGGAGCTCGCCGGGCCCCGGCCGCGGGTGCTCGTGCTGACCACCTTCGACCTGGACGAGTACGTCTACGAGGCGGTCCGGGCCGGGGCCTCCGGCTTCCTGCTCAAGGACGTCTCGCCCGAGGACCTGGTGCACGCGGTGCGGGTGGTCGCCCGGGGTGAGTCGATGCTGGCCCCGGCGTTGATCTCCCGGCTGCTGGAGCGGTTCACCGCCCGCCCGCTGCCGGGAGCGCCCCCGCCCGAGCTGGCCGAGCTCACCGAGCGCGAGCTGGAGGTGGCGCGGCTGGTCGCGCGCGGCCTGTCCAACGCCGAGATCGGGGCGACGCTGTTCCTCAGCGAGGCGACCGTCAAGACCTATGTCTCACGGCTGCTGACCAAGCTGGACCTGCGCGACCGGGTGCAGGTGGCGGCGTTGGCCTACCGCAGCGGGCTCGTCGGGGTGGGGGAGGGCGAGTAGACCGTGGTGACTACGTGCTGCCAGGGCGACACGAGGTCACCACAGGCGGCCGCGGACGGCCGGGTGTCGGGGTGACCGCGGCCGCTCCACGCCTCAGCGGCCGCGCAGGGCCTTGCGGCTCATCCGCGGGGCACGGCTCGGGTCGATGCCGGCGGGGATCGGCGGGCGGTTCTTGCCACCGAGCGCCTTGAGCCGCTGCTGGACGACGAGGGCCTCGTCGTTGGACAGCTTCTTGGGCAGCTTCTTGATGGTGGGGACGACCTTGCGCAGGGTGGTGTCGCTCTCGCCCGAGCCGACGGTGATCGTGTGCACCGGCACCTCGTCGCCGACGACCCGGCTGACGCGCTTGCGCTCGGCGGCCGCCAGGCGCTGGGCGGCACCCCGGGGGCCCTCGGCGATGAGCACGACGCCGGGCTTGCCCACGGCGCGGAAGACCATCGCGGCGTTGTGCAGGTCGCGCATGCCGCGCATCTGGCCACCGGCCTCGGCCGCGACGGGCTCCTGGTCGTAGAACCATCCCCGCTTCAGCTGCCCCATCACGGCGGACGTGGCGCCCGGCTGGCCCTCGATCTGGGCGAAGGCAGCCTTCTCGGCGCGTCGGCCCAGCACGACCGTCGCGGCCAGGATGGCCAGCGGCAGGCCGATGATCAGCGTGTAGACGACCTGGTCGATCCAGATGCCGACGAGCACCGCGACGACCAGCACGGCCAGCGCGGCGAGGATCATCCACCAGACCGCGGCCGGGTCGGCCTTGCGGGTCATCGTGAAGACCTGGCGGACCTGCGCCATACGACCCGGCTTCTTGGGGTCCTTGGCCTTGGTGGCGCGGCGGCCGAACAGGCCCTTCTTCGTCGGCTCGCCGCCGTCGGGGGTGCTGGAGGACATAGGGATCAGGATACGGGGTGCCGGAGGCTCAGCAGGCGCTGCGCCGGACGGTGCCCAGGTCGCCGCGCGGGTCGCCGACGAGCCCCTTGGAGACCAGCGAGGCGGCCTCCTGGCGGGCGGGCACGGCGGCCTCGAACTGCTCGCGCAGGTGCGACAGGTTCTCCGGGATGGGCCGGCCCCACTTGGTCATGGCCGAGGCGTAGAGCTTGCCGGCGCGGTAGGAGCTGCGCACCAGCGGGCCGGCCATGACGCCCTTGAAGCCGATCTCCTCGGCCAGCTCGGACCAGTGCACGAACTCCTCGGGCTTGACCCACCGGTCGATCGGGTGGTGCAGCTTGGAGGGGCGCAGGTACTGGGTGATCGTGAGGATGTCGCAGCCGGCGTCGTGCAGGTCGCGCATCGCCTGCTCGATCTCGTGCTCCTCCTCGCCCATGCCCAGGATGAGGTTGGATTTGGTGACCAGCTCGTTCTCGCGAGCCATCGACAGCACCCGCAGCGACTTGTCGTAGGTGAACGCCGGGCGGATCTTCTTGAAGATGCGCGGCACGGTCTCCAGGTTGTGCGCGAAGACCTCGGGCCGGGCGTCGAAGACCTGCTGGACCAGCTCGGGGACCGCGCCGAAGTCCGGCGGCAGGATCTCCACGCCGGTGTTCGGGTTGAGCTCGTGCACCTTGCGGATGACCTCGGCGTAGAGCCAGGCCGCGCCGTCCTTCTGGTCGTCGCGGGCCACACCGGTGATGGTGGCGTAGCGCAGGTCCATCGTCCGGATCGACTCGGCGACCTTGCGCGGCTCCTCCATGTCCAGCGGGTTGGGGCGGCCGGTGGCGATGTCGCAGAAGTCGCAGCGGCGGGTGCAGATGTCTCCGCCGATGAGGAAGGTGGCCTCGCGGTCCTCCCAGCACTCGAAGATGTTGGGGCAGCCGGCCTCCTGGCACACCGTGTGCAGCCCGCCCTTGCGCACCATGGAGTGCAGCTCCTGGTACTCCGGCCCCATCTTGGCGGTGGTGCGGATCCACGAGGGCTTGCGCTCGATGGGCGTCTCGGCGTTGCGGGCCTCGACCCGCAGCAGGCGACGGCCCTCCGGTGCGATGGTCACAGGCTGCTCCTAGCGTTGGAACGGCGCCCGCCACGGCGGGCATGCACCCCATCAGCCTAAGCGCGGACCGGGGTATGCCGAAACGCGGGTGGCTGGGCAGGCTGAGCCGAGAGCCTTCCTCTCGGTGACCTCGCGCCGGTCAGGTGCGGCCGTCACCGGCCGCGCGAAGCTGGGCCGCCGCGACCGCGGTCACGAGGTGGTTCAGTTCTGAGCCGGCGGTGGGGTCGTACCCCAGCAGGCGGTGGATCCGGGACATCCGTTCGTGGACGGTCTGGCGCCGGACGTGGAGAGCCCCGGCCGTGGAGCTGATGTTGAGTCCGTGCTCGATCCAGGTCGCCAGGGTCCGCAGCAGGTGCCCCGAGTGCACCTCGTCCCACCGGCGCAGCGGTCCTAGTGCGTCCTCCACGAAGGTGTCCAGCTGGTCCGTCGGGACGTGCGTGAGCAGATGAGGGACTGTGGAACCCCGCCAGGTGCGGGCACCCTCGACCCCCGCAGCCACCGACAGGCCAGCCCGAGCCCGCGCCAGGGTCCGTGCAGCCGTAGCCAGGTCGACGGGCGGGCCGACGACGACCTCTGTGCCCGACCGGATCGCGGCCTCGTCGAGGAGCTGCGCGATCCGGCCCGAAGCGTCCCCTTCGGAGCTCACAGCCACGAGCCCCACCACCTGACCGCGCACGGCCTCGACAAGGTGCGTTGCCAGGCCCTCCGTGCGCGAGAGCAGCATCGCGCTGCGTCTGGGGTCGGCGCTGACACCGGCCAGCCCGACGACCCGCTGCCTCGGCGTCGGGTGAAAGCCGCACACCGCTGCCCGCGCCAGCAGGTTGGTGCGTGCTGGACCTGCCGAGGGCCCCCTCTCGATCAGGTCGTTGAGCAGTGCCACTCCAGGCCGGGCGGGACTGACGCCGTCGAGGGCGGAGCGTTCGACGACCAGGCCCACCACAGCCGCGATCCGATCGGCGAGGAACTGGGTGTCCGGTGTGGCCCGCGCTCCGACGAAGACGTGGCCCCATGGTGACCCTGCCGTCCGGACGACCGCGGTGGCCGGGCGCTCGTCCGGGCGGTGGCCTGGTGCGCCTGGGGTGGCCGAGGCGGCGACCACCTGTCCCGAGAGCGTGCACACCTCGACGGGTAGGCCGGCGGTCCGCGCGATCCTGGCGACCACCTCTTCGACCCCGGCTCCGTCGGCTGCGTCGTCGTGCAGCTGCTGCACGAGCGAGTCGCTGCGGCGGAGCCTGGTCAGCTCCGTGGAGAGCAGGTCCGAGTTGACCTGCCTGCAGATCTCGGCGAAGGGCACGACCTGCCGAAGCACCACCAGCGGAAGGTCGGCGCGCCGTGCTTCTGCGATCATCTCCGGCGGCATCTCGGAGAGCGAGCGGCCAGGCTCGAGGGCCACGGCTGCGACGCCTCGCGCTGCGACATCGCGCACCCAGTGCCGTCGGGACCCCGCGTCCGCCCCCGCCAACCCCAGTCCGGTGGTGAGCAGGACCTCACCTCCGGACAGGAGGGGCGCGATCTCGTAGATCTCGCTCGAATGCACCCAGTGCACTGGGCGCTCTAGGTGGTAGTCCCGCCCCAGGAACTGCGGGTCCGCGCGGCAGACGCTCTCGTGGCTGAGGAACTCGGCGAGAGTGAGCACTCGTGTGCCTCCTGACACAAGGTGGGGTACCGGACATCCTGTCGGGGTCGGACCCGTCCAGGCAAGACATTCCGCCCGTTGCCGGACGCCGACGGTGCTGGGACGCTCGTCCACACGGGCGTCGATGAGGACGCCGGACGACGGAGGTATTCACTCATGACCGACCACGCGGTAGTTGACGACAGTCCGAGCGCGCAGCTCAGCCCCTCGGACCGCGCTGGGCTCGAGGCGGCTCTGCACGAGGCCCGTCAGGGTCAGCAGGAGGGCGGGGTGCCGATCGGCGCAGTTCTGCTGGCGGCCGACGGCCGCATCATCGGCCGAGGACACAACAGGCGGGTTCAGGCGGGTGATCCTTCCGCACACGCGGAGACAGAAGCGTTTCGCGACGCCGGACGGCAGCCGCACTACCGCGGGATGACGATGGTGACGACCCTGTCCCCGTGCTGGTACTGCTCCGGCCTCGTGCGCCAGTTCGCCATCTCTCGGCTCATCGTGGGAGAGGCCAGCACCTTCCACGGCGGGCACGACTGGCTGGAAGAGCACGGCATCGAGGTGACGGTCGTGGATGACCCCAGCTGCGTCGGGCTGATGACCGACTTCATCCAGCGGAGCCCGGAGCTGTGGGCCGAGGACATCGGGGAGGAGCGTTCATGACTCGCGCGACGGGTGAGGAGCAGGTGGCGGAGCTGCAACCGGGGGCGGTCGACCCCGACTACCCGGTAGACCCGGTGCCCCGTCACGCCAGGAAGTCCACGTTCTCCCTGGCCGTGGTCCTTGTCGGGTTCACCATGTTCACCCCGACCATGCTGGCCGGCGCGCAGATCGGTGCAGGCTATGCCTTCCTCCCGCTTATGGGCGTGCTGCTGCTCGGCAGCCTGGTGCTGGGTGTCTACGTCAGCGCCCTCGGGTGGTTGGGCGCCAGCACCAACCTCACGACCGCCATGATGGCCCGGAACACCTTTGGTCGCCGTGGCGCGAAGCTGTCCTCGCTCCTCCTCGGTGGCACACAGATCGGCTGGTACGGAGTCTCGGTGGCAACACTGGCTCTGCTCACCGGCCAGGCACTGGGCTGGGAGAGCGAGGGCGCGGTCCGCTGGCTGATGTTGGGCTCAGGTCTGCTGATGGGGATCACGGCCTACATCGGCTACCGAGGCATGTACGTGCTCTCGCTGGTGGCACTGCCCTTGATGCTGATTCTCGGTGCCTGGGTGGCGTGGCGTGCGTTCGACGAGGTCGGTGGGCTCGGCGGGATGCTGCAGATCCGTCCGGAATCGTCCATGGGCATGGCCATGGCGGTCACGCTGATCGTGGGCACCTTTGCCTCAGGAGGCACGCAAGCACCCAACTGGACACGCTTCGCGCGCACCCCGGTAGCCGGCTTCTGGACCTGCATCGCTGCCTTCCTCGGCGCCCAGCTGCTCATGCTCTTCTCGGGCGCGATCGGGGCGCTGGCCTTCGGCGAGGGTGACTTCGTGGTCGTGTTGTTCAACCTCGGGCTGGTGGTCTGGGGCCTGCTGTTCCTGGTGGCCAACATCTGGACCACCAACGACAACACCGCCTACAACGTCGGGGTCGCCGGTGCTGAGCTGTTCGACGTGCGGACGCGCAAGCCCTTCGTCGTGGCGGGCGTCGTCATCGGCACGCTGCTCGCCGTGACTGGCATCTACGACAGCCTGATCACCTACCTGGTGTGGTTGGGCATCCTCATCCCACCGCTCGGCGGCGTGATTCTGGGGGACCACCTTGCCCGACGTGCGGAGTGGCGAGACGGGGTCTCGATGACGGTCGCCAGCGTGCGCTGGGACAACGTCGCGGTGTACGCGGCGGCGTGCCTCGTGGCCTGGGCAGCCAACGAGGTGGGCTTCTTCATCCCGCCGGTCATCGGCATGGTGGTTGCCCTCCTCGGAGCACTCGTCCTCGGGAACGTCCGCCGCGCACCCATCGCAACGCGGTGATCGCTGCGCTCACGGCCCACGGCTCCTCACTGGGCTGTGGGCCGTGAGTGCATCTGCACCCGGGCGACCGCATACCTGTCAGTCGATGTCGGCCGTGCGGAAGCGGGCCCAGGCGATGAGCAGCACGACGCCGACAAGGGCTGCGAGCACGGTCGCCCCGTGCGCCATGGACAGGCTGTGCCGGACGGGCTCGCAGCCGTCGAAGCCGGTGCAGTTGGTCCAGGTCTCCCAGGTGGTCCCGTCCTGGACGAAGGCGCTGATGTTGCGTCCGAGCAGGTAGGGCTGGACCGCGGACAGCCCGCCACCGAGCATCCCCTCGACGAGCACGAGGTATCCCACGACGACGCCGACGACGACCCCGCTGTGCCGCACCAGGAAGGCGGCGCCAGCGCCGAGCGCCCCGGCGGCCATCGCGACGACGACCAGCCGGACCGCCGTCCACGCCAGGTCGACCCACTCCTGCCCGCTGACGCCGTCGTCGAGCCGGAACCAGCGGAAGACCGCCGGCACGCCGACCAGGACGAGGGCCAGACCGGCGACGGTCACCGGCAGCGCCGCGAGCGCCGGCGCGACGATCTTGGAGACCACCACGGGGGTGCGCCGCGGCTCGAAGGTCAGCCAGCTGCCCATCGTGCGGTGGGAGAACTCCGCGGCCACGGCGGTCGAGCCCATCACCAGGGCGAGGAAGGCGAAGGGGTAGACCAGCCCCTGCAGCAGGAAGCCGTACTGCTCGGCCAGCGAGGGCATCGTGCCGTACATCTCCTCGATCGTCGGCGGTTGCATGTCGGTGCACCCGAAGTCGACCGCGGGGTCACCGGTGCGGCGCCGCTCGAGCGCCTCCTCCTGCAGGCACTGGGCCTCGAAGCGCTCGTGGTCGGCGAGGACCTGGGCGTAGTCCTCGTTCATGCCGGCGCGGGCCAGGTCGAGGTCGCGCGCCTGGAAGAAGACCCCGGCCAGCGTGACCAGGACGATGGCCAGGACGCCGAAGAGGGTGAACCAGCCGATCCTGCGCGCGGCGAGGCGCCGCAGCTCGACCCGGGTCAGGCGGATCATCGGGCCTCCTCCCGGTCGGTGCGGGTATGCGGTGCCTCGGGCTGCTGTCCCACGGCGCCGGCGTCGACGGTCGGGGCGGGCAGGCCCTCGCCCTGGGTGAGCTCGAGGAAGATCTGCTCCAGGCCGCGCCGGCTAGGAACGAGGCGCTCGACCCACAGGCCCTGCTGTCCCAGCAGGCGGGAGATCTCCGCCGGCTCCGCGCCGGTGACGGTGAGCAGGCCGGCCTCCTCGGTGCTCTCGTAGCGGTGGCGCAGGCCCTCGGCCGCGTCGCTGCCGGTGGGGCGGGCCATCCACTCCGCGGTGAACCCTGCTTCGCGCAGGACCCTGATCGCCGCGCCGGGGTGGCGCACGCCCACCTCGACCGTCTCGCCGCCCCCGCCGATGAGACCGGCGACCGACCCCTGGGCCAGCACCCGCCCGCGACCGATGATGGAGACGGTGTCGGCGATCTGCTCGATCTCGGAGAGGATGTGGCTGCTGACCAGCACGGTGCGGCCCTCGTCGCCGAGGCGGCGCATGGTCTGGCGGATCTCGGAGATGCCCGCCGGGTCCAGGCCGTTGGTGGGCTCGTCAAAGATGAGCAGGTCGGGCGACTTCAGCAGCGTCGCGGCGATCGCCAGACGCTGCTTCATGCCCAGGCTGTAGGCCCGGAAGTGGTCCTTGCCGCGGTCGCCCAGGCCCACGCTGTCGAGCACCTCGCCCACGCGCGTGCGGGGGGTGCCGATGGCGTCGGCGAGCAGGGTCAGGTTGCGCTCGGCCGAGAAGGTCGGGAAGAACTTGGGCGACTCCACGATGGCGCCGACACGGCCGACCACCTCCGGCAGCCGCTGGGGGACCGGGGTGCCGAAGAGGTGCATGGTGCCGCCGTCGGCGCGGGTCAGGCCCAGCAGCATGCGGATCGTGGTCGTCTTGCCCGACCCGTTGGGGCCGAGGAAGCCGTGCACGCCCCCTGCGGGCACGTCGAGGTCGAGGCCGTGCACGGCGACGCGCCGGCCTCTGACCGTCCGGTAGGTCTTGCGCAGCCCCCGGGTGGCGACCGCCAGCCCCTCGTCCGCCGACATGGCGACACCCATCCGTGCTTCTCCTCGTCCGCCCGGACGTGCTCGCCCGGACCCTGCGCACCAAGTCAACACCGCGTCTGTGTCGCAGGTGCACCATCTGTTGCAGCGTGTCTCACGTGCTCACCAGGGCGACGACCCCGATGCCGGCGGCCAGGACCCCCGCCGTGCCCGCGGCGATCGTCCAGAACCTGCGGGGGTGCCCCGCCCAGTTCCGGGGCAGGACCCCTGGCCACTCTGCCTCGAGCAGGGCCGGTGACGCGACGGGCATCGTGACCACCTCAGGGGCGACGGCGAGCAGCGCCTCCACCGTCTCGTCGGTCCAGCAGCCGGTCAGGCTCTGCCACAGCGGGGTGCCCCAGGCGTCGAGCAGGATGAGGTAGCCGTCGACCGAGGTGGGCAGCGCGAGGGCCTCCACGTGGACGGCCGTGGCCACGGCGCCCCGGGGGATGCACGTCTCACCGCGGCACGTCCGCATGCGCAGCTCACGGTCGGTGACGGTCACCCGCCCGTAGCCCCAGCACGCGCACACGACGAAGGTGTAGAGGGTGAACGCGGCCCACACCGCCACGAACAGGCCCGGTCTCGCGGGCGGCGACTCCAGCGAGCCCAGCACCATACCCGCGGTGAGAGCAGCCGTGAGCTCGACGAACACCACCATCGGCCGCTGCTTGCCGGCGGACCGGCGGCCGCCCACGTGCAGGACCGCCTCGTCGACATCGCTCCACGTCACCATGGGGCGCGACGCTAGCCGTGCCCCGCCGGCGCGGGCAGCCGTTGTCCACAGGCAGGTCGACCGCGACGGTGGGCGGCACCTGCGGGAGGAGGGTCAGTGCGCGGCAGCGCCCTCCAGCACCCGCTCCAGGTGGGCGGTCACGACCGGCAGCACCTCGGCGACGGTCACGTCGCGGTCGAGCTCCTTGCTCAGGGACGTGACACCGGCGTCGGTGATGCCGCACGGGATGACGACGTCGGCGTAACCCAGGTCGTTGTCGCAGTTGAGCGCGAAGCCGTGCATCGTCACGTCGTGGCTCACGCGGATGCCGATGGCGCCGATCTTGCGCTCCGGCCCGCGCTCGTCGGCGTCGACCCAGACCCCCGAGCGCCCCTCGACGCGACGGGTCTGGACGCCGAGCTCACGGCATACCCCCATCATCATGTCCTCGAGCCGGCGGACGTGACCGACGACGTCGACCGGCTGGCCGAGCCGCACGATCGGGTAGCCCACCAGCTGCCCCGGCCCGTGCCAGGTGATCTTGCCGCCGCGGTCGACGTCGATGACCGGCGTGCCGTCCAGCGGTCGCTCGTGCGCCTCGGTGCGCTTGCCCGCGGTGTAGACCGCAGCGTGCTCCAGCAGCAGCACGGTGTCCGGCAGCTCGCCCGCCACGACCTGCCGGTGCACCTCGCGCTGGTGGTCCCACGCCTGCAGGTAGTCGACGTAGTCCGGGGCGAAGCCGAGGTGCTCGAAACGCATGACGGTCACTCTACGCCGGGGCCTGTGGACAAGTTCTGCGGGCGGTGGGCGGTCGCTGGCACGGTGGAGCACGTCGGAGGGAGGACGCATGGAGGGTATGGAGCACGCGCCGCAGGTGCCGGGTTACGAGGTGCTCGGTCCGCTGGGGCAGGGGGCCAGCGCGACGGTATGGCGTGCGCGTCGCCTCGGCGACGGGCTCGTCGTGGCCCTCAAGGTGCTCACGCCGGCTGGTGGGGACGTGACGGAGGGTCTCCGGGAGGCCGGGCTGCTGGCCGGGGTGCGGCACCGGCACGTCGTGCGGCTCTACGACGTCCTTCCGCTGCCCGACCCCGCGACCGGCCGGCCGGTCGCGGTGGCCCTGGCCACCCAGCTGGCCGGCGGTGGCTCCCTGGGGCAGGTGCTGACCCGCCGGCGGATCCTGTCGGCGGGTGAGCTGGTGACGGCTCTCCAGCCGGTCGCCGGGGCGCTCGCCGACCTGCACGCCCAGGGGGTCGTGCACGGCGACCTGTCGACCGGCAACGTGCTGTTCCTGCGGGACGGCATGCCGCTGCTGGCCGACCTCGGTGCCGCCCGGATCACCGGGGCACCGGCCGGTGACCCCCAGGGCACCGGCGTGAGGTCAGGGCTGGTCGCGCCGGAGGTGGTCGAGGGGTTCTCGCCCACGCAGGAGTCCGACGTCTACCAGCTGGGGGCGGTCGCCTGGCTGTGCCTGGCCGGTGAGCCACCGGGACCGCCGTGGTCGCGCGGCACCCTGGAGGAGCTCGCACCGGGGCTACCCGCCGGGCTGACCGACCTGGTCACCCAGTGCCTCGCCCCCGAGCCCGGCGACCGCCCCGACGCCGAGGAGGTCGCGCTCGGGCTGCTGGCGGTGGCCACGCCGGAGCCGGTCGAGGTGGCGCCGGACGCCGATTCCGGCCACGACCTGACCGAGCGCCTTCGACGCCAGGCGCACGAGGACCTGGGGCCCGAGAGCCAGGAGCTGTCGCGGCCGAGGTGGCGGGCGCCCTGGCGGCGGTCGCGGCCCGACGCGGGCGCCGCCGCGCGGGGACGCCCGCCGACCGGGCGGTCCGCCCGATCGGGCACGCACCGGCGGAAGCGTCTGAGGGAGGGCGCTGCGTCGCCCGACCGGGCCCGCCTGTTCGCCGCCGCGGTGGTCGCCGTGGTTCTCGTGCTCGGCGCCGTGGTGGCCGGGACCCGCCTCGGGCCCGGGGTGTTGGACCTGGCCCGGGCGGGCTCCGGAGAGTCCCCGTCCGCCGTCCCGTCGCCCCCGCCGTCGATGGCCCCGCCGTCGATGGCCCCGCCGTCGGCAACCGAGGACGAGGCGGTCACCGGGGTCGCGGGAGCCGCGGCCGACGCGGAGGCACCGCCATCGCCGACGCGGTCGCCCCTGCCTGAGCAGGGGCCTGTCGACCTCGCCCCGGCCCTCCAGGGCCTGGTGGACGGACGCGCGGAGGCGTGGCGGACCGGTGACCCGGCCCTGCTCGACGGCGTCGTAGCCGACGGGTCACCCGCCCTGGACACCGAGACGGCCGCGCTCGCCGACGCCCGGGACCAGGGAGTGCGTTATCCCGACGTCCGCTTCAGGGTCGAGGCTGCCGAGGTGGTCGGCCAGGACGACGCGCGGCTCACGGTCGACGCGCTGGTCCTGCGTGACGGTCTGCGGGCCGTCGGGTCCGACGGCGGCACCGTGGCCGAGCATCCGGCCACCACCGACGACGTCCGCCTCGTGCTGACCCGGGAGGGCGACGCGGAGCCGTGGCGGCTGTGGTCCTGGGGGCCGGGCTAGGACGCGAGGTAGGCGGCGAGGTTGGCCAAGCGAGCTGGCCAGGCCGGCCTCGTGCTCCTCATGGCCGATGCCGGCCGGCACGTCGCGCGCCGTGACGGTCACTCGGGTCCCGCCCACCTCCGGCTGCAGCTGCCACGTCATCCGCATCGTCCCGCCGAACCGCGCGTCCGAGGACTCGAAGGTGACGGCCTGCTCGACGAGTCGGTCGGGACGCAGAGCGACGAGGTGGACGACGGTGACGTCGGAGTCCGCCGTGGTCTTGGGGTCCACGGGGTCCGCGAACCGCAGCTCCATCCGGAAGCCGCCGCCCGGTCTCGCGTCGAGGCCGGTGACTCTCCCGGTCGCTCCGGCCGGGGGCAGCCAGGACTCCAGCGCGACGGGGTCGAGAAGGGCCGCATAGACCGCCCCTGGCCCGGCGGCGACGACCCGCTCCGCGCGGTCGACCCGGTCACCGTCCGTCCTCACGCGTCTCTCCTCGCGGTGCATCCGACCTGTCAGAAGGCGTAGCGCACACGCAGCCAGGGCGCGTGCTCGCCGATCAGCTCCTGCAGCCGCGTCAGGCCCTGGCGCTTGACGTCGTTGCGGTAGCGCACGTTCCACATGCCGCTCTGCGAGCGCTTGGGCTGCTGCTGCGCAGGCGTCCAGAGCACCTCCTCCGCCTTCGGGTGCCAGCCCAGGTTCACCTCGTGCAGGTCGCGGTTGTGCGTCAGCATGATGACCTCGCACGCGGCCTGCGCCTTGAAGGGCGCGCCGACCTCGTCGTCGAGCCGCCGCAGCAGCTCGGCCCAGTCGAGCTCCCACCCCTCGCGCAGCACGACGGGGGAGAAGTTGAGGTGCACCTCATACCCCGCCTCGACGAAGTCGTCGATGGCGGCGATGCGCTCGCCGACCGGGCTGGTGCGCAGGTCGAGCACCCGTGCGTCCTGCTCGGGCATGAGCGAGAACCGGATGCGGGTGCGGCCCTGCGGGTCGAGGTCGAGCAGCTGTCGGTTGACCAGCTTGGTCGCGAAGCTGGCCTTGGCGGTGGGCAGGGTGCGGAAGGTCGCGACGAGGTCGGCCACGTTGTCGCTGACGAGCGCGTCGACCGAGCAGTCGTTGTTCTCGCCGATGTCGTAGACCCAGGCGACCGGGTCGACCTGGTCCGGCTCGGTCTTGATCCCCTGCCGGCCCACGTGGCCGCGCAGGTAGCGGGTGATCTGCTCGATGTTGGTGAAGACCGTGATCGGGTTGGCGTAGCCCTTGCGGCGCGGCACGTAGCAGTACGCGCACGCCATGGCGCAGCCGTTGGCGGTGGAGGGGGCGATGAAGTCGGAGGAGCGCCCGTTGAGGCGGGCGGACAGCGACTTCTTCACGCCCAGGACGAGCGTCTCGGTCTTGACCCGCACCCACCGCTCGACGTTGCCCTCGTTGCCGTGCAGCTCGGGGATCTGCCAGTGCGAGGGCACCTCCACGACGCGGGCGTCGGGGAAGCGGCCGAGGACCTGCTGCCCGCGCGGGGTGGCCAGGGCCTCGGGCTCGGCGTAGATGGACCGGACCTGCAGCAGCCGGCAGGCGGCATCGTCCAGCGGGGTCGGGGGTGGGGGTTCGAACAGCGGCAGCACGGGCTCCGACGTCACGACGGGAGAACACCCCGCGCTCGGGCCCCATTCCGCCCGAGGCCTCACCCGGTATGCCGTGCGCCGGGGTGGGGGCAGCCGGCGCGGGAAAGGCGCGACCCCAGGGACCATGTCGATCCCTGGGGCCGCGCCCTCGTCTCCCGGACGGGTGCGTCTCAGACCTCGAAGTTGCCGTCCTCCAGGCGCTCCTTCATGGCGACGAGGAAGCGGGCGGCGTCGGCGCCGTCGACCACACGGTGGTCGTAGCTCAGCGCCAGGTAGACCATGTCGCGGATCGCGATGGTCTCCCCGCCGTCCTCGTCGGTCACCACGACCGGGCGCTTGACGACCGCGCCCGTGCCGAGGATCGCCACGTTGGGCTGGTTGATGATCGGCGTGTCGAAGAGCGCGCCGCGCGAACCGGTGTTGGTCAGCGTGAACGTCGCGCCGGACAGCTCGTCCGGACCGACCTTGTTGTCGCGCGTGCGCGCGGCCAGGTCGGCGATCTTGCGGGCCAGCCCGGCGATGTTGAGGTCGCCGGCGTCCTTGATGACCGGCACGAGCAGACCGCGCGGGGTGTCGACCGCGACGCCGAGGTTCTCGGAGCCGTGGTAGACGACCGTGTCGTCCTCGACGCTGGAGTTGACGATCGGGTAGGCCTTGAGCGCCTCGATCGCCGCCTGCGCGAAGAACGGCAGGAACGACAGCTTGGTGCCCTCGCGCTGGAGGAACTCGTCCTTGGAGCGCTTGCGCAGGCGGGCCACCTTGGTGACGTCCACCTCCAGGACGGTGGTGAGCTGCGCGCTGGTCTGCAGGGACTCGACCATCCGCTGGGCGATGACCTTGCGCAGCCGCGACATCTTCTCGGTCGTGCCGCGCTTGGCCTGCGACTCAGCGCTCGCGGCCGGCGTGGACGCGGCCGGTGCCTGGGCCTGGGCCGGGGCCTCCTGCTGCGCCGGCGCGGCCTCGGCTGCCGGGGCCTCCTTGGCCTTGGCGGCGTCGAGCACGTCCTGCTTGCGGATGCGCCCGCCGACCCCGGTGCCAGTGAGGCTGGCCAGGTCGACACCGTGCTGCGCCGCGAGCTTGCGCACGAGCGGGGTCACGTAGGCCGAGACGTCCTGGCCGCCCTCGGCCGGCACGGCCTCCGAGACGTCCTTGTGGGAGGAGGACCCGGTCTCCGGCGAGGTGGTGCCGACACCGACGGCCTCCTCGGGCTCCTTGACGTCACCGGAGCCACCCTTGGAGGCCGACTCCTCGGCGGCGACCTGGTGCGTGCGCTGCTCCTCGGCAAGGTCGTCGCTGCCGCCGTCGTCGGTCTCGGAGTCGTGGGTCTCGGGCTCCTCGGTGGGCGCCTGGGACTCCGGCTCGGGCTCCGGCGTGGACTCCTGCTCCGACTCGGAGGCGGGCTCCTCCTGGGCGTCGGCAGAGCCGCCGCCGGAGGACTCGCCACCGATGATCGCCAGCTCGCCCCCGACCTCGACCACGTCGTCCTCGCCGACCAGGATCTTGGTCAGGACACCGGCGACGGGGGAGGGGATCTCGGTGTCGACCTTGTCGGTGGAGACCTCCAGGAGGGGCTCGTCGACCTCGACCGTGTCACCCTCGGACTTCAGCCAGCGCGTCACGGTGCCCTCGGTCACCGACTCACCCAGCGCGGGCATGGTCACGGTCTCGCCGCCGCTGACCTCGCCGCCACCGGACCCGCCGGACCCGCCGGACCCAGAGGACTGCTGCTCGGCCTGCGGCTCCTCGGCGGGTTCCTCTTGGGCCTGCGGCTCCTCGGCCTGCTCGTCGGCGGGCTCCTCCTGGGCCTGCGGCTCCTCGGCCTGCTCCTGCGACCCGGACTCGTCGTCGGAGCCGCCGTCACCGCCGGAGGACTCGGAGGAGTCACCGACGACGGCCAGGTCGGCACCGACCTCGACCGTGTCGTCCTCCTGGGCGAGGATCTCCAGCAGCGTGCCGGCCACCGGGGAGGGGATCTCGGTGTCGACCTTGTCGGTCGACACCTCCAGCAGTGGCTCGTCGACCTCCACGCTGTCGCCGACGTTCTTGAGCCAGCGGGTCACGGTCCCTTCGGTGACGGACTCACCGAGGGCCGGCATCGATACACGTTCCGACATCTGTTGTCTCTCCTCGTCCGGGGGTTGGAAGTCTACGCAGTGGATTGCCGCGAGGTCAGGTCAGGCGTGGGCGTGCAGCGGCTTGCCCGCCAGCGCCAGGTGCGCCTCGCCGAGGGCCTCGTTCTGGGTGGGGTGGGCGTGGACGAACTGCGCCACGTCCTCCGGCAGCGCCTCCCAGCCGACGATGAGCTGGGCCTCGCCGACCTGCTCGCCCATCCGGGCGCCGACCATGTGCACGCCGACGACCGGGCCGTCGGGTGCCGAGCGCACGAGCTTGATGAAGCCGGCGGTGCCCAGGATCTGGGACTTGCCGTTGCCGCCGAGGTTGTACTCGTAGACGGACACACCTTCCCCGTGCTTCTCCCGCGCCTGCTCCTCGGTGAGGCCGACGGTGGCGATCTCGGGGTCGCAGTAGGTCACCTTGGGCACCAGGGTGTCGTCGACCGGCGTGGGCTCGAGCCCGGCGATGTCCTCGGCCACGAAGATCCCGTGGGCGAAGCCCCGGTGGGCCAGCTGCGGGCCGGGCACCAGGTCGCCGACCGCGCGGACGCCCTCGACGTTGGTGCGCAGCCGCTCGTCGGTGGGGACGTAGCCGCGGTCGAGGGTGACGCCGACCTGCTCGTAACCCAGGTCCTGGGTGCGCGGCCCGCGTCCGACGGCGACGAGCAGCAGGTCGGCCTCGAGCACGTCGCCGCCCTCGAGCTCGACGCGCACCCCGGCGTCGTCCTGCGTGGCGGAGGCCACCTTCGCCCCGGTGCGCACCGCGATCTTGCGCTTGCGGAAGCCGCGCTCCAGGGCCTTGGAGACCGCCGGGTCCTCCACGGCGACCAGCCGCTCGAGCGCCTCGACCACGGTCACCTCGGCCCCGAAGCTGCGGAAGACGGAGGCGAACTCCACACCGATGACCCCGCCCCCGAGGACGATGACGCGGTCGGGCACGTGGTCGACCTGCAGCGCCTGCTCGCTGGTCATGATGCGGCCGCCGACCTCGACGCCGGGCAGCGTGCGGGCGTAGGAGCCGGTCGCCAGCACGACGTGCTGCCCGGTGAGCTCACGGTCACCGACGGTGACCGTGGTCGCCGACGTCAGCCGGCCCTTGCCCTCGACGTAGGTGATCCCGTCGGCAGCCTTGACCAGACCCTGCAGCCCCTTGTGCAGCCGGCCGACGACACCGTCCTTGTAGCTGTGCACGGCGGCCATGTCGATCCCCTCGAGCGCTGCGCTCACGCCATACCGTGCCCCGTCCCGGACGCTGTCGGCGACCTCGGCGGTGTGCAGCATCGCCTTCGTCGGGATGCACCCCCAGTGCAGGCAGGTCCCGCCCAGCTTGTCCTTCTCCACCAGCGCCACGCGCTTGCCGAGCTGTGCGGCGCGCAGCGCGCAGGCGTAGCCTCCGCTGCCGGCACCCAGGATGACGATGTCGAACTCTTCCGCAGGCATGGCGGCAATCCTGCCATCCCGGCCGCCGGGGGGCCGGTGCGGGTAGCCACGCCGCCGCAAACCTGGTGACAGGCGGGACGGCGCCGTGTCACAGTGGCACCGACCCTGTCCCCGGGAGAAAGGAGGTGGCCGTGAACGACTCTCCGGTCACGGACGACGTCAAGGCCAAGTTCCGAGAGGCGCTGGCGAAGAAGCGGGCCCATGGCGGCACCGACGTCTCGGACCACTCCGAGCACGGCAAGGTCGGCAGGGAGCGCGGAGCCAAGACCTCCGGGACCCAGCAGATGTTCCGCCGCAAGAGCGGCTGACGGACGCCGTCCGTCGCGGACGCGAGGGGCACCTCCCGATCGGGAGGTGCCCCTCGTGCATGTCCGGCGTGCACGCGCCACTCAGGTGAGTGAGACGTGCACGCGCCGGCCGAGTATGGGGCGCACGCGCCACTCAGGTGAGTGAGACGTGCACGCGCGGGTGGCGCGTCAGCCGGAGTAGCTCCGCGCCAGCTCCACCAGCGTGCGGACCGCGGCGCCGGTCGCGCCCTTGGGGCTGTAGCCCCACGCCGCCTTCTCGTTGAACGCCGGGCCGGCGATGTCCAGGTGCGCCCACGGGATCTGGCTCGCGCCCTCGCCCTCGCCGCGCGTGCCGACGAACTCCTTGAGGAACGTCGCCGCGACGCTCGCCCCGGCGGACCGCTCACCGGTGTGCTTGAGGTCGGCGACCGGCGTGTCGAGCGTCGGGCGGATCTCCTCGGGCAGCGGCAGCGGCCAGGCGGTGTCACCGGCCGCGTTGGCCAGGCGGGTGACGGTCTCGCGCAGCTCGTCGTCGTTGCCCATGACGCCCATGGTCCGGTCGCCCAGCGCGATGATGCACGCACCGGTCAGGGTCGCGACGTCGACGATGGCGTCCGGGCCCTGCTCGGTCGCCAGCGCCAGCCCGTCGGCCATGACCAGGCGGCCCTCGGCGTCGGTGTTGATGATCTCGACGGTGCGCCCGTCGCGCATGGTGACGACGTCGCCGGGGCGCTGGGCCAGGTCGCCGGTCATGTTCTCGGCGAGGCACAGGTATGCGGTCACCCGCACCGGCAGGCCGAGCTCGGCGACGGCCAGGACGGCCGCGGCGCAGGCGGCGGCACCGGCCATGTCCATCTTCATCGTGACCATCGAGGCGCCGGGCTTGATGCACAGGCCGCCGGAGTCGAAGGTGATGCCCTTGCCCACCAGGGCCAGGTGCTTGGTCGCACCCTCGGGCGCGTAGGTCAGGGTGACCAGGCGCGGGCCGCGGGCCGAGCCCTGGCCCACGCCGAGGATGCCACCGCAGCGCTCCTGCTCCAGCCGCTCGGGGTCCCAGACCTCGGCGGTGACCGTGTCACCCAGGCGGCCGGTGACGGTGTCGGCGAAGGACTCGGGGTAGAGCACGTTGGGCGGGGTGTTGACGAGGTCGCGGGCGAAGCGGACGGCGTCCACCACGGCCGTCGCGGCGGCCGTGCCGGCCTCGGCCTCGTCGGCGGGGACGCCGGGGACGACGGCCTCGCCGAGGGGCGCCCTGGCCGAGTCGGCCTTCCCGACGCCGTGGTGCTCCTCGAAGGTGTACGCGCCGAGGGCCGCGCCCTGCGCGACGGCGGTCGCCTCGTCGGTGCCGGACTGGCCGAGAGCGAAGACGGCCCGGGACCGGCCGGCCAGCGCACGGGCGCCCACGCCCGCCGCGCGGCGCAGCTGCTCGGTGCGCGTGAGGACGCCGCCGGACGGCATACCGACGACGACCACGAGACGGGCCGCGACGCCCGGGACGCCCGCGAGCCGGGTGGCCTCCTCGGCCGAGGCCTCGGCCCCCACGGCCGCGAGCGCCTCCTCCAGGTGGGCGGCCGTCTCCGCGTCGAGGCCGTGGTCGGCGACGAGGGTGACCTGCTTGTCGTCGTTCTTCCGGGCGCCCACGACCAGGGCGTCGGCCTCCACCGCACTGGGGGCCTGGTCGGTGAGCAGAAGTGTGGTCGGGCTGCGGTCGGGCATGTACGACGTCCTTTGTCTGTGTTCACGTGCCGTGATGGTTACCGCCCACGAGGGTATGTCACGCGCGGGGTGGCTAGGGTGGCGGACATGAGCGACTCCACGACGAAGACCTCCCCGCTGCACGACAAGCACGTGGCGCTGGGGGCCAAGATGGCGGACTTCGGCGGCTGGTCGATGCCGATCGAGTACCCCGGTGGCGGGGTCGTCGCCGAGCACACGGCCGTGCGCGAGCGCGTCGGCGTCTTCGACGTCTCGCACCTGGGCACCGCCACGGTGACCGGCCCGGGCGCCAAGGACTTCCTCAACTCCTGCCTGACCAACGACCTGGAGCGGATCCAGGCGGGCAAGGCGCAGTACACGATGTGCTGCGACGAGAGCGGCGGCGTCGTGGACGACCTCATCGCCTACCTGCGCGGGGACGACGACGTCTTCCTCATCCCCAACGCGGCCAACAACGCCGAGGTGGTGCGCCGGCTGACCGAGGCCGCCCCCGAGGGCGTGACGGTGCAGAACGTCCACGGCCAGCACGCGATCCTCGCCGTGCAGGGCCCGCGGGCCGACGAGGTGGTCGAGGCGATGGGGCTGCCCACCGGCCACGAGTACATGAGCTTCGTGGACACGCAGTGGCAGGGCCACCCGCTCTCGGTGTGCCGGACCGGGTACACGGGGGAGAAGGGCTACGAGCTGGTGTGCCGGGTGGAGGACGCCCCGGCGGTCTGGGACGCGGTCGTCGAGGCGATGCAGCCCTTCGACGGGCTGCCCTGCGGCCTCGGCTCGCGCGACACCCTGCGCACCGAGATGGGCTACGCGCTGCACGGCAACGAGCTCTCCCTCGACATCACCCCTGTCATGGCCCGCACCGGGTGGGCGGTCGGCTGGAAGAAGAACTCGTTCTGGGGCAAGGAGGCCCTCTCGGCCCAGCGCGAGGCCAAGGAGGGCCGCCTGTCCAACGGGCTGCTGGTCACCGGGCGCGGCATCCCGCGCGCGGGGCAGTCGGTGCTCGACGCCGACGGCAACCAGGTCGGCGAGGTCACCTCCGGCACCTTCTCCCCGACGCTCAAGCAGGGTGTCGCGCTGGCGCTGCTCGACCGCGGCGTCGAGGAGGGCACGGCCGTGACCATCGACGTGCGTGGCCGCGCGGTCGAGGCCGAGGTGAAGAAGCCGCCGTTCGTGGAGGGCGGCGCCAGCTCCTGACCCGGCCGGCGGTCAGCCGGTCGCCACGTCCTGGTGCTCGCGGAGCCAGAGGACGGCCTCGGTGCGGCTCTGGGCACCGATGCGCTCGTAGGCGTTCTCCAGGTGCTTGCGGACGGTTCCCTCGGAGATGCCGAGCCGTCGCCCGACCGTCCGGTTGGGCATGCCGAGGGCGACCAGCTGCAGGATCGCCCGCTGCCGCACGGTCAGGTCGTGCGGCTCCGCGGGCCGGGAGGTGTCCGCGTGATCGGCCAGCGTCGCCTGCAGCAACGGCCGCAGGTGGGGCAGGAGCAGCTGCGTCAGCGTGAGCTCGCGCTCCCCGTAGGGCTGCCCGGAGTCCCGACCGGTGCGCAGCCGCAGTGACCGTCCTCCCGGGAGCGGATAGGCGAGCAAGATCTCGTCGACGCACGGGTACTCGGCCGCCACGGGGTGGTTGGCCCACTCCCCGGCGGTGAAGAAGGTCCGGGTCGAGGTGACGCAGGCCAGGCCCGTGCGGTCGACGAGGCTGCAGTCCAGCTGCCACCAGTACTGCTCCATGACGTCCGAGCCGCCCAGCGCGTCGAGCTGGGCGACCTGGGGAGCGAGCAGGAGCTCCCGCTCGCCCTGCTCGACGAGCTGCAGGTGGGAGCGGGAGAACCGTCGGCCGAACGCCACCGTCATGTCGCCGAAGGAGGACCAGTCGCTGCCCAGCAGCCGGTCCAGCCGCTCGAGCAGCTGGAAGGTGGCCCCGTGGCGGTGGAGCCGGGTGCGCCGGCCCGGCCCAGGGCGAGGATGTCACGCAGCAGGGAGATGTCGTGACCGGTGATGCTCTTCTCGCCCATGCGGGCCTCCTGCGACGTTGTCCCCAGCGTAGGCCCGGTCCGTGCGGGCGCGCCATACGCGCATCCGCGTACTACGAAGAACGTCGTATTCCGTCGGACGCGCCCGGGGGGCAGCGTGGGAACCAGCACTCACAGCCCGGTCGTCCGGACGGGGCGGGGGCCCGGCACAGGAGGATCGACATGAACACGCGCGTGCGTACCCGGTTGCTGGCCGTCGTCGGGGCAGGGACCGTGGCCGGTCTGCTGGCCGGCACCGGCATCGCCTACGCCGGTCACGGCCCGGCGCCCCAGGCAGGCGCCCACCCCACGGTGGTGTGCGGGTCCGTCCAGCCGGGGGAGCAGGCCGAGGGCAGAGGGTTCGGGCCTACCCATCACGTCGCCCTGTGACGGACGGCCGCCGGGCACAGGTGGGTCGGACCGGGTCTGCGGCGGGCCCCCCCGCGGGGGCGCCCGCCGCACCCGCGGGTCAGACGCTGCCGAGCAGGGGAGCCCTGCTGAGGTCCAGCACGCGGCCGCCGATGACGGCGTAGACGTGCGGGCAGGCGGCAGACACACGCTGGTTGACGTGGGAGATCAACTCGAGGGTGAGCCGCTCACGGGGGTCCTGGGGGACCTGCACCCAGGAGGTGTCCTGGGAGACCGTGACGACCTCGAACGGCATCGCCCGCAGCGCCACGCTCAGCTCGTCCAGCCGATCCTCCACGAAGGCGCGCGCCCGCTGCGGGTCGTCGGCCAGCGCGTCCTCGTCCAGCAGCCCCTGCAGCCAACCGCTGAGGTCGTCGATGAGGACCGGGTGGCGTGAGGCGAGCAGGGCCTGCGTGAGGTCGAGGGTCTCCAGGGTCCGCCACTCCGCGGGGTGCTGCTCCGGGGAGCGCGCAGGAGCACCGTCGTCGTGCTCCTGGGCCGGGGCAGGGCGGGTCGAGACGACCGTCACCCTGGGGTGGCGGGCCAGCAGCGCCGCCGCGTGGCGCGACTTCCCGCTGCAGGGGCCACCGAGCACGAGGGTCGCGGTCATGGAAGGTCTCCTACGTCCTGCCGGGGCCGACGCGCGGAGCCGGTGCGCGCCTGGGCGTCAGCATAGCGACCGGTCAGAGGCGGTCCCCGTCGGGGAACACACCCCTGCCGAACCGGGCAGCGTCAGCGCCGGCCACCCAGGATGCCGCCCAGCACGTCGCCGAGGATGCCCCCGCCCCCGGACTGGGGCTGGCGCCCAGTCGCCGACCCGAGGGCGGAGCCGAGGATGTCCTGCAGGACCGAGGTCGGTTCGGCGCGGCCGGCGGAGGCCTGCCCGCCGGTCGCACCACCTACCTGCTTGGCCAGCCAGGACAGCACGATCGGGGCCAGGATCGGCAGCAGCTTGCGGACCAGGGCCGAGGACTGGCCGCCGCCCAGCCCGCCCAGCTGGGTGACGACGGCGTCGGTGTTGCCGCCGAAGACGTGGCCGACGATCTTCTCGCCGTCGCGGGTGTCGATCGAGTCCAGCCGGACGTCGTCGGCCAGGCCGTCCTGGTGCTGGCCCAGCGCGTCGAGCAGCGACCGCGCGCCGTCGCCCTGCTGGGCGTTGGCGCTCAGCCCTCCGAGAAGGGCCGGCAGCGCGGCCTGCACCGCCTGGCGGGTCGTCGCCTCGTCCTCACCCACGGCCTCGGCGAGCTGCCGGGTCGGGATGGCGTTCATCAGCTGCTCGATCATGGGGCGTCCCTTCGTCGTCGGCCTCGGCGAGACCTCGTCCCCCACGACAGTAGGACACCGTCGGAGTCGCCGCATACGGTTGAGGGATGAGCGAGAACTACACCTGGAGCTACGAGAACAACGACGGCACCCCCATGGGCGAGCTGGCCATGGCCTCGGTGACCTTCCCCACCCAGGCGGACGCCGAGGCGTGGCTGTCGCAGGAGTGGCCCACCCTGGCCGACGCCGGCGTCCAGACCGTGACCCTGCGTCGCGGCGAGGACGTGGTCTACGGCCCGATGAGCCTCAGCCCCGCGGAGTAGCCCGGCGCCAGGTCGGGAGCCGCCTTCGGCTCAGTGCCGGCGCAGCTCCTCGCCGCGGGCGACCGCCGGACGCGGGACGCGCGAGGCGCGCATCTGGAAGGAGCGGAGCACGACATACCAGGCGGACCCCCGGCCCGGCTCCGTGCCGAAGGTCTCGATGAACCTGGCCTTCGTGCGCTTCCACAGCAGCCAGCCGTCGAGGATGCCGAAGAGGATCAGGGCGTAGGCGCCGACGAAGAGCTGGCGGGCCCAGTCGTAGGGCAGGAACGACAGCGCCAGGATGACGACCATCGCGGGGAGCAGGATCTCTCCGACGTTCCAGCGGCGGTCGACGGCGTCACGCAGGAAGCGGCGCTCCGGCCCGCGGTCGCGCTCCATCAGGTACTTCTGCTCGCCGCGCATCATGCCGTCGCGGGCCTTGGCGCGCTCGGCGCGGATCTTGGCCTTGTCCTCGGGCGACCTGCCCTTGGTCGACTGCACGAGCGGGCGCCGGTTGGCGGCCTCGGCCTCGCGGCGCCGCGGGGTGGGACGCCCCTTGCCCTGGGGACGGGACCGGTCGGTGACGGCCGCCTCCTCCACGGTGGTGGACTGGCTCGCGGTCAGCTCGACCGGCTCCGACTTCTTCCCGAAACGCACCCGTCCAGTGTAGGCGGCGCGCGGGGCGGTCAGGACCGAGAGTCCGACGAACCGGACGAGCCCGACGAGCCCGACGCGGCTGCGACCGCACCGGCGACGACGCCGAGCGCGGCCCCGGCCGCGACGGCGAGCGCGAGCGGCCAGTCCATCAGGGCCGCGGCCGGCACCGCCAGCGCGGCGCCGGCGACCAGGCCGAGGCCGACCGAGGGCCAGCGGGTGGACGTCTGGGATGTCGCCATCGACACCACCTCCTCCCTCGATCCTACGGTATGTAGTAATGCGTGGCCAGGGTGCGGCCCGCTCGCTGCTCCCCGCTCCCGCACCATAGGGTCGGGCAGGTGACCGAACAGCAGCAGACCCCTGCCGACCCCCGCGCCGCCGACCTCGCCGCCCGGGTGCGCGACCTCATGCCCGGCGTGCGCTCGGACCTTGAGACCCTCACCCGCATCCCGTCCGTGTCGCTGCCGTCCTTCGACCAGCACCACGTGGAGGACAGCGCCCGGACCGTCGCCGAGCTGCTCCAGGCCGAGGGGCTGCAGGTCGAGGTCGTCCGCGAGGGCGGTCAGCCGGCCGTCATCGGGCACCTGCCCGCCCCCGAGGGGGCCCCGACGGTCCTGCTCTACGCGCACCACGACGTGCAGCCGCCCGGGGAGAGCGGGTGGGACACCGACCCCTTCGAGCCCACCCAGGTGGGCGAGCGCCTCTACGGCCGCGGCGTCGCCGACGACAAGGCCGGGGTCATGGCCCACGTCGCGGCGCTGCGCGCCCACGGCGGCCGCCCGCCCGTGGGCGTCACCGTCTTCGTCGAGGGGGAGGAGGAGGTCGGCTCGGAGAGCCTGCCCCACATCCTGGAGCGGCACGGCGACCGGCTCGCCTGCGACGCGATCGTGCTGGCCGACTCCCACAACTGGAAGATCGGGGTCCCGGCCCTGACCACCACC
The DNA here is from genome assembly GCF_000421185.1 of Ornithinimicrobium pekingense DSM 21552. Classification (GTDB taxonomy): domain Bacteria; phylum Actinomycetota; class Actinomycetes; order Actinomycetales; family Dermatophilaceae; genus Ornithinicoccus; species Ornithinicoccus pekingensis. Next base: position 250,258 of record NZ_ATWJ01000009.1, on the reverse strand, counting down.
CTGCGCGGGATGGTGCGCGTCGTCGTCGAGGTGCGCGCCCTGGACCACGGCGTCCACTCCGGCCTCTACGGCGGGGCGGTGCCTGACGGCCTCACCGCGCTCGCGCGGCTGCTGGCCACGCTGCACGACGAGGCCGGTGACGTCGCCGTCCCCGGGCTGATGAGCTCGGAGGCCGCCGACCTCGACTACTCCGAGGACGACCTGCGCGCCGACTCCGGCCTGGCCGACGGCGTCTCGCCGATCGGGACCGGCTCCTTCCTCTCCCGCATGTGGACCAAACCCTCGGTCACCGTCATCGGCATCGACGCCCCCTCGGTCGACCGCGCCGCCAACCTGCTGACCCCGGTCGGGCGCGCCAAGCTCTCGATGCGCATCCACCCGGCCGAGGCGCCGGGCACGGCATACCAGGCCCTCAAGGAGCACCTGGAGCGCAACGCCCCCTGGGGCTGCCAGGTCAGCGTCACCCTCGACGACGAGGGCAGCGGCTTCGCGGCGGACGCGCAGGGGCCGGTCTACGACGCGGCGCGCGCGGCCTTCCGCGACGCCTGGGGCGGGGTGGAGCCGGTCGACATCGGCGTCGGCGGGTCGATCCCGTTCGTCGCGGCCTTCGCCGAGCGCTTTCCGCAGGCGGCGATCCTGGTCACCGGCGTCGAGGACCCCGACACCCGGGCTCACGCCGCCAACGAGAGCCTGCACCTCGGCGAGTTCGAGCGGGTGTGCCTGGCCGAGGCGCTCCTGCTGGAACGGCTCGGCGCCCTGGGCAAGGATGGATCCCATGACTGAGCAGGAGACCCGCAGCGGCTCGTACGTGCAGGACAGCTACGAGCGCAAGGCCCGCTACATCGAGACCCGGATCACGAGGGACGGTCATGACGGGTATGGCGTCGAGCCGGGGCGCTACCGCCTCGCCGTCTCGCGCGCCTGCCCCTGGGCGCACCGCACGATCCTGACCCGCAAGCTTTTGGGGCTCGAGGACGTGCTGTCGATGGCGGTCGCCGGCCCGGTCCACGACGAGGACTCCTGGACCTTCGACCTCGACCCCGGCGGAGTCGACCCGGTGCTGGGGATCCCCAAGCTCAAGGACGCCTACGACAAGCGGCCCGACGGTTATCCCGAGTCGGGGATCACGGTGCCGGCGGTGGTGGACACGCAGTCGGGGATGGTGGTGACCAACGACTTCCACCAGATCGTCAAGGACCTGGTGACCGAGTGGACCGACCACCAGCGCCCCGACGCCCCCGACCTGTGGCCCGAGCACCTGCGCGACGAGATCGAGAAGGTCTCCGAGCTCGTCTACCACGACGTCAACAACGGGGTCTACAAGTGCGGCTTCGCCGGCCGGCAGGAGTCCTACGAGAGGGCCTACGACGCGCTGTGGGCGCGGATGGACTGGCTCGAGGAGCGGTTGTCGACGCAGCGATACCTGGTCGGTGACCAGCTGACGCTGGCGGACGTGCGGCTGTGGCCGACGCTGGTGCGTTTCGACGCGGCCTACCACGGGCACTTCAAGTGCAACCGTCAGAAGCTGACCGAGATGCCGGTGCTGTGGGCCTACGCCCGCGACCTGTGGCAGACGTGGGACTTCGGCTCGACCGTGAACTTCGAGCACATCAAGGCGCACTACTACGCCACGCACCTGGACATCAACCCGACCGGGGTTGTTCCCAAGGGGCCGGACACGTCCGGGTGGGACGTGCCCGCTGGACGCGAGGCGCTCAGCTGACGAGCGCGTCCCGTGGAAGTGTCGACACGCTGGGCACTTTCACGGGACGACTCCGGGGGGTATGCCGAAGGGCCCGGTCCGTGCGGACCGGGCCCTGTGTCGTGCGGCTCGAAAGGTGACTGGGCGCTGCGGAACTGCCTAAAGCAGCGGCCACACCTTCGTGGCCGGCAGGGTCCCCGACCCCGCCCCGGGCGTCGTCGTCGGGGTGCGGTTGCCACAGCTGCTGTAGTTGTTGTTTCCGGTGTTGAGGCAGTCAGAGTCGCTCTCCACGTCAGGCCCGGACCACGAGAAGCAGATCAGCAGGTTGCCGTTGGTCGCGCTTTTCTCGTTATCCGTGAACTGGTAGACGAGGCGCCCCTCAGCCGTCACGGCGGCCGTGATCGGCGTGAACTGCACGAAGGCATGGTCCGCGGCGTTCGGTGTCCACGTCCAGCTGGTCACGGTGACCGACGTGCCGGCGGGGAGAGTCGTGTTGAAGACGAAGTAGTACTGGTTCGCTCCGCCGCCCGAGCTGTTCTTGCAGGACTCCCCGAGGTTGAAGACGATCGGGCACGAGTTGGGCGAGCACGTGACGTTGGCCGCTGCCACCGTCGACCCCATCGCCACGACAGGGACGCTCCAGGCTGCCCCCTTGACCAAGGTCCGACGGGTGGTTTTCAGGGCCTCGCCGGTGTTCTGAGTTGTCATGAGGAAGCTCCCCTTTTGTCCACGGTTCACGGGTCGCGAACGATGTAACAAGACTATCCGGACCTGCCCCCACGTCAACCATCAACGTCGAGAGATTGACCACACAGTGCGACGACATCGTTGCCGGTCCCGAGCCTTCTGACCCCCGTCAAAGCCCGGTACCGCGAACAGCATACGTCACCTCGTCCCGTAGCATCAGCCTCCGTGACCACAGCGCCCGACATCCTGCAGGACGACAGCTCTGACGCCCTCGCCGACTCGACCTCCGACGCCTCCTTGGCCCGCAGCCTCGCGCGCTCCGCGCAGATCGAGCGGCAGCTGGAGACCGACCCCGGGCAGTTCCGGATGCTCACCGGCGACCGCCCCACGGGCCACCTGCACCTGGGCCACTACTTCGGCAGCCTGCGCAACCGGGTCGCCCTGCAGGACAAGGGTGTGGAGACGTTCGTCCTCATCGCCGACTACCAGGTCATCACCGACCGCGACAGCGTGGACAGCATCGGCGAGCGGGTGTTCTCCCTGCTGACCGACTACCTCGCGGTCGGCCTGGACCCGCGGCGCACGACGATCTTCACGCACAGCCAGATCCCGGCGCTCAACCAGCTCATGCTGCCCTTCCTGTCCCTGGTCACCGACAGCGAGTTGCGCCGCAACCCCACGGTCAAGGCCGAGCAGGAGGCCACCGGCGGCCGGCCGATGAGCGGCCTCATGCTCACCTACCCGGTGCACCAGGCGGCCGACATCCTCTTCTGCAAGGCCAACGTGGTGCCGGTGGGCAAGGACCAGCTGCCGCACCTGGAGCAGACCCGCGTGGTCGCCCGCCGCTTCGACGAGCGCTACGGCCGGGCAGGGGACAGGAGCGCACCGGTCTTCCCCGCGCCCGACGCCCTGCTGTCCGAGGTGCCCAACCTGCTCGGCACCGACGGCACCAAGATGAGCAAGTCCAAGGGCAACGTCATCGAGCTGCGGATGAGCGCCGACGAGACCGCCAAGGCCATCAAGAAGGCGGTCACCGACGCCGACCGCCACATCACCTACGACCCCGCGACACGGCCCGAGGTGTCCAACCTCGTCCTGCTCGCGTCGCTGACCACCGGGCGCGACCCGCACCTGATCGCCGAGGAGATCGGCGACGGCGGCAGCGGCACGCTGAAGAAGCTGGTCACCGAGGCCGTCAACGAGCACCTCGCCCCGTTCCGCGCCAGGCGCGCCGAGCTCGAGCAGGACCCCGCCGAGCTGCGCCGGGTCCTCGCCGAGGGCAACGCCCGGGCCGACGCCGTCGCCGAGGCGACGCTCGCGGAGGTCCGCGAGGCCATGCAGATGGTCTACGCCTGACGATGACCAGGCCGGCGCCGCGCGTCGTCGTCGTGGCCGAGGGCTGCGGCGACCTCCCTCCCGTCGAGGCCGCCCACCAGGTCGGTGCCGGGTGGTCGCAGCGGGCGCCCCACGCCGACGTCGAGGTCCACGCCTCGTCCTCGGGCGCGGCCGGCTTCGCCGAGGTCGTCGGGCGCACGCTCCGCGCCTCCTTCCTGCCGGTCGTCGTCCCCGGGCCCAGGGGGGAGGAGGTCCCCGCCAGCCTCGCGCTGGTGCGGGACGACGACGGTGCCGGCGGCACGGCATACCTCGACACCGCGCAGGTCTGCGGGCGTCACCTCGTGGGGGAGGACGCACTGCTCGACCCCGCGGGTATGACGAGTGCCGGCGTGGGCAGGCTGCTCGCCCTGGCGCGGGAGACCGGGGTCGAGCGCATCGTCGTCGGCGTGGGGCCGCTCGCCTGCCACGACGGCGGTGTGGGCCTGCTGCGCGAGCTCGGTGCGGGCGACGACCTGGAGCACCTGCCCGCGGTGCGCCGGGACTGGTCCGGCACCCGGCTCGTGCTCGCCACCACCACCGAGGGGTCGCTGCTGGGCTTCCACGGCGCCAGCGCGACGCTCACCGAGCGCCACGGCGTCGCCCCGGAGGTCTCGCAACGGCTGGAGACCGAGCTCGGCGAGCTGACCGACCGGGTCAACCAGCTGCTGCCGCCGGCCCGCGACCTGCTCACCGGGCTGGCCCGCCGCCCCGAGCGCGAGCAGGGGTCCGGCGCCGGGGGAGGCGTGGGCTACGCCCTGCAGCTGCTCGGTGCGCGCACCGACACCGCGCCCCGTCTCCTTCTCGACGAGCTGGGGATCCGCAGGCGGCTCCCTGGCGCGCTGCTCGTGCTCGTCACCGACGCCTACGACCAGGACACCGTGCACGAGGGCGTCGTCGCCGACACCGCCCGCGCCGCCCTCGAGACGGCGACGCCGACGGTCGTCCTGGCCCGCTCAGTGTCGGTCGGGCGCCGCGAGGGGATGTCGCTGGGGGTCAGCGGGTCCTACGAGCTGCGGCCGGGGGAGGACCTGCCCGCCCTCGCGGCGCGCGTCGCGCGGACCTGGACACCACCGCCGCCCGCGACGCCCCCGCCCGGGTCAGCGGCCGGCACCGGCTGACGTAGTCTTGACGGCGGGAACAACCTCGCCCCGCCGCGACGTTGCTCCCGGCAACGACTTCCCTCACGAGAGGACCGGACGCATGACCGACACCACCCAGAGCACCGCCACCCACGGTGTCACGCTGACCGAGCTCGCCGCGGGCAAGGTCAGGAGCCTGCTCGAGCAGGAGGGCCGCGACGACCTGCGTCTGCGCATCGGCGTGCAGCCGGGCGGCTGCTCGGGCCTGATCTACCAGCTCTACTTCGACGAGCGCACCCTCGACGGTGACCTGTTCGCCGACTTCGGCGGTGTCGAGGTCGTCGTCGACCGGATGAGCGCCCCCTACCTCGACGGCGCGACGATCGACTTCGCCGACACCATCGAGAAGCAGGGCTTCACGATCGACAACCCCAACGCGGGCAGCTCCTGCGCCTGCGGCGACAGCTTCAGCTGACCGTCGAACGCGAGCGCAGCGAGCCTGTTCGACGGAAACAGGCGCTGAGCGCGAGCGAAGCGAGCACGGAGCAGTCCGAGGAGCCTCATCGCCACCGTGTGGCGGTGGGGCTTTCTCGCGTCCGGCCACCACAATGACCCGTATGCCAGTGGAGCCAGCGCCGACGCCGTGGGACCTCACGGTCGAGCGCGCGGCGCCGGGGGAGGACCTCGTGGGCATCGGGGCTGACCTGGAGCCGGGCACGGTCCTGGAGGCCTACCGCCAGGGCATCTTCCCCATGGGGCTGGGGGTCGGGGGTGGGCCGCCGCTGGGCTGGTGGTCGCCCGACCCGCGCGGGGTCCTCCTGCCGGGCGACCTCCACGTGAGCCGGTCCCTGCAGCGGTCGATGCGCCGCTTCGAGATCACCTACGACACCGCCTTCCTCGACGTGGTCCTGGCGTGCGCCGACCCCTCCCGCCAGGGTGCGTGGATCACGCCCACGATGGTCGCGGCCTACCACCGGCTGCACGAGCTGGGCTGGGCGCACTCGGTCGAGGTATGGGGTGACGGTCACCTCGTCGGGGGGCTGTACGGTCTCGCGGTCGGCCGGCTGTTCGCGGCCGAGTCCAAGTTCCACCGGGCCACCGACGCCTCCAAGGCCGCGGTCGTCGCGCTGGTCAGGACCCTGGAGGAGGACGGGGTGCCCTGGGTGCTCGACGTGCAGTGGCGCACCGACCACCTGGCCACCCTCGGGGTGCGCGAGGTGCCGCGCACCGCATACCTCGAGCTGCTGCGCGCCGTGGTCGCCCAGGAACTGCCCAGCCGCTGGCGTGGGAGGCCCTCCTGAGAGGGATCCCACGTGCGACACTGCAACAGTGGTGCAGGTATGGTTCACCACGTCCTGGTCAGTGTGAGAAGTGTGAGGTGGCCGAGTGCAACGGCATGAGGAGACGAGGTCCCCGCGGACCGTGCGGCGCTGGGGCCTGGCCGCCATCGGAGGCGCTGCGGCGCTGCTGCTCACCGGCTGCGGCGAGGCCGTGCAGCGGGGGTACATGCCCGAGCCCGTCACCGAGGCCGCCTCGGAGGTCGCGTCCTACTGGACCAACCTGTGGATCGTCGCGCTGGTCGTGGGCGTCCTGGTCTGGGGGCTGATCCTCTGGTCGATCTTCGCCTACCGGCGTCGTCACGAGGACGACCTGCCCTCGCAGTTCCGCTACCACGTGCCGATCGAGATCCTCTACACCGTCGTGCCGATCTTCATGGTCGCCGCGATCTTCGGGACCACCGTCGAGGTCCAGAACTCCATGCTGCGCGTCGAGGACGACCCGGACGTCGTCGTCAACGTCGCGGGCAAGAAGTGGAGCTGGGACTTCAACTACGTCAACGAGGACGTCTACATCGCGGGCATCCAGGCCGCCGACCTGCACGAGGGCGAGCCCGGGGTGCCGGAGACGCTGCCGACCTTGGTCCTGCCCGTCGACAGCCGTGTCGAGTTCGTGCTGACCTCCCGCGATGTCATCCACTCGTTCTGGGTCCCGCAGTTCCTGCAGAAGCTGGACATGGTGCCCGGCCGCGTCAACATCTTCCAGGTGACCACCACCGAGGAAGGCACCTTCCAGGGCAAGTGCGCCGAGCTGTGCGGCGCCTACCACGCGCAGATGCTCTTCCAGGTCGAGGTCGTCTCCCAGGAGGACTACGACGCCCACATCGAGGCGCTGCGCGCCTCCGGAAACACCGGCCAGCTGGGCCACGACCTGGACCAGTACCCGCTCCAGGTCGACCAGGAGCCGCGGCTGCCTGACACGCTCGGACGCCCAGAAGGGGACAACTGATGGCGACCATCACCTCACCTCCCAGGCAGGACACCAGCCCCAAGCCGCCGGCGGAGCCCAGCGCCTGGATCCGCAAGACGGTGGCGATCCTGACCACCACCGACCACAAGGTCATCGGCAACCTCTACTTCGTCACCACGATGGCCTGGTTCATCGTCGGTGGCCTGATGGCGCTGATCATCCGCGCCGAGCTGTTCACGCCCGGCCTGCAGGTCGTGACCAACCCTGACCAGTTCAACCAGCTGTTCACGATGCACGGCACGATCATGCTGCTGATGTTCGCGACGCCGCTGTTCGCCGCGTTCGCCAACGCGCTGGTGCCGCTGCAGATCGGTGCGCCGGACGTCGCCTTCCCGCGGCTGAACATGCTGGCCTACTGGATGTACTTCTTCGGCAGCCTCGTCGCGGTCGGCGGCTTCCTGACCCCCAGCGGCGCCGCCTCGTTCGGCTGGTTCGCCTACCAGCCGCTGGCCGGCCCGACGCACAGCCCCGGCCTGGGCGGTGACCTGTGGGTCCTCGGCCTGGCGGTGACCGGCTTCGGCACGATCTTCGGTGCCGTCAACTTCATCACCACCATCGTGTGCATGCGCGCGCCGGGCATGACGATGTTCCGGATGCCCATCTTCACCTGGAACATCCTGGTCACCTCGATCTTGGTGCTCATGGTGTTCCCGGTCCTGGCCGCCGCCTTCTTCGGCATGGCCGTCGACCGCATCTTCGGCTGGCACATCTACGACCCCGCGCACGGTGGCGCCATGCTCTGGCAGCACCTGTTCTGGTTCTTCGGCCATCCCGAGGTCTACATCATCGCGCTGCCGTTCTTCGGCATCATCACCGAGATCATCCCGGTGTTCTCCCGCAAGCCGCTGTTCGGCTACAAGACCCTCGTCTTCGCCACGCTGGCCATCGCCGCGCTGTCGATGTCGGTGTGGGCGCACCACATGTACGCCACCGGCGCGGTGCTGCTGGAGTTCTTCGCGATCATGACGATGCTCATCGCGGTGCCGACCGGCCTGAAGTTCTTCAACTGGATCGGCACCATGTGGCGCGGGTCGGTCAAGCTCGACACCCCGATGCTGTGGGCGATCGGCTTCCTGGTCACCTTCCTCTTCGGCGGCTTGACCGGCGTCATCCTGGCCAGCCCGGCCCTGGACTTCCACGTCACCGACTCCTACTTCGTCGTGGCGCACTTCCACTACGTGGTCTTCGGCACCGTCGTCTTCGCGATGTTCGCCGGCTTCTACTTCTGGTGGCCCAAGTTCACCGGGCACATGCTCGACGAGACCTGGGGCAAGGTGCACTTCTGGCTGCTCTTCCTCGGCTTCCACGGCACCTTCCTCATCCAGCACTGGCTGGGTGTGGTGGGCATGCCGCGCCGCTACGCCGACTACATGCCGGAGGACGGCTTCACCTGGATGAACCAGGTGTCGACGGTCTCCTCCTTCGTCCTGGCGATCTCGATGCTGCCGTTCTTCTACGCGGTGTGGAAGAGCTACCAGACCCCGCGCGTCACGGTCGACGACCCGTGGGGCTGGGGCGGCTCGCTGGAGTGGGCGACGTCGTGCCCGCCCCCGCGGCACAACTTCGAGACCCTGCCCCGGATCCGGTCCGAGCGTCCCGCCTTCGACCTGCACCACCCCGAGGTCGGCACGCTGGAGTCGCCAGAGCCTGACAAGTCCATCGCCGAGGAGCTGCTCGGCGGCCCCGACACCGACCCCGCCGGCCGGGTCGGGACCGAGACCGGTGGCTACACCGGGAAGGAGAGCTGACCGGTGCGCAACGAGACCAAGGTCTTCCTCGTCCTCGTCCCCTTCTTCCTCATCGTCGCGACCATCTACGCGCTGTGGACCGACTGGAGCGAGTGGGTCGGCATCGTCGCCCTCTACCTCACCTCCATCATGGTGGGGTTCGTCGCCTGGTTCTTCTGGCTCTCGGGCAAGACTGTCGACGCCCGCCCCGAGGACGACCTCGAGGGTGAGATCAGCGACCAGAGCGGTGACTACGGCCACTTCGCCCCCTACTCCTGGTGGCCGCTGTGGCTGGGCCTGTCCCTGACCACGGCCGTCCTGGGCGTCGGCGTCGGCTGGTGGCTGTTCGTCATCGCCGTCCCGTTCGTGGCGATCTCCACCATCGGCTGGACGTTCGAGTACTTCCGCGGGGAGCGCGCCGTCTGACGACGCCCCGCACGACGAAGGCCCCCGGGTTCGCCCCGGGGGCCTTCGTCGTCCCGCTCGTGGTTCGGGGGATGACGCTCCAGGGTGGGTCCGGTCGGCCTACGGCTGGGCTGGCCGTGCGCGGCACGCCTATGGCCGCGGGCGTAGCGATCCCGTGCGGGGGAAGCTTCCCCCGCACGAGAAGCTGACGCCCGCGCGGGACACGGTCCCCGGCGCGGGCGGCCCGGTCGCGGGGGCAGGCCCAAGGGGTATGCGGTGCCGCCGGCCTCAGGCGGGCTCGCGGGTGGCGGCCACCCACCGGTCGACGACGCGCTGCGCGGCGCCCTCGTCGATGGCGGCGGCGGCGCGCCGCATACCGGCGGAGACGCGCTCGTGCAGCTCGGCCTGCGAGCGCGGGTGGCCCGCGCCCTCACCGGCCTCCAGCAGCGCCAGGGCGGTGCCGGCGTTGAGCAGGACCGCGTCGCGGACCGCGCCGGGAGCACCGGCGAAGAGCTCGCGGGCGACTTGGGCGTTGTGCTCGGCGTCGGCGCCGCGCAGGGCGTCGACCGGGTGCAGGGGCACGCCCAGGCGGCCCGGGTCGAGGACCCACTCCTGGACGGCGGCGTCCTCGTCGACCCACCACATCCGGGTCGTGGTCGCAGGGGTGACCTCGTCGAGGCCGTCGTCCCCGCGGAAGACGACCGCCTGTGTCCCGCGCCCGGAGAAGACGCCCGCGATGAGCGGTGCCATCCGAGCGTCTGCCGAGCCGACGACGGCATACCGAGGCTGGGCCGGGTTGGTCAGCGGGCCGAGGAAGTTGAACGCGGTGGCGATCCCCATGTCGCGGCGCACCACGGCCGCGTGGCGCATCGAGGGGTGGAAGACGTTGGCGAAGGCGAAGGTGATGCCGACCTCGGTGGCGAGGGCCGCGACCCGGTCGGGGGAGAGGTCGAGCCGCACGCCGAGAGCCTCCAGCATGTCGGCCGAGCCGGAGCGGCTGGAGGAGGCGCGGTTGCCGTGCTTGACGACGACGGCACCCGCGGCGGCCATGACGACCGCGGACATCGAGGAGATGTTGACGGTCATGGCGCGGTCGCCGCCGGTGCCGACGATGTCGATCGTGGGGCCGTCGACCTCGAACCGGTTCGCGTGCTGCAGCATCATGCTCGCCAGCCCCGTCATCTCCTCCACGGTCTCGCCCTTGCTGCGCAGGGCGGTGAGGAAGGCGGCGAGCTGGGCGGGGGTGGCCTCACCCGACATGACCCGGTCCATCGCCCAGGCCGTCCGTGCTGCAGTCAGGTCCTCCCCGCGCACGAGCGCGGAGAGGAGGTCGGGCCAGGTGGTGCCGGCGTCATCGCCGGGGTGTCGGAGCGCCGGGACGCTCACCGGCGGGCGAGGTCGGCGACCGCGGCCGACAGGCGGGCGGGGTCGAGCGGGCGGGGGACGGAGAGGTCGGCCAGGGACCAGGTGGCCAGCCAGCCGTCCACCGGGCGCCCGGTCAGGACGATGATCGGCGGGCACTGGAAGATCTCGTTCTTGAGCTGGCGCGAGACGCCCATGCCGCCGTAGGGCTGGGACTCACCGTCGAGGACGAGCACGTCGTAGCCGCCGCCCTTGGCCTCGGCCACCGCGATCTCGGGGGTCGCGACCTCCATCCACCGCTCCACCACGACGTCGTCCGCGGGGTGGTCGCCCACGCCCAGGCGCACCGCGTCACGGACGGCCCGGTCGTTGCTGTAGAGCAGCACCGAGATCGCGCGGGCGTCGGTGGAGGTGGCCTGCTGGTCGGCGGCGGAGTTCGCGGTCATGCCGACGATGGTAGCGAGCCAGGGGCTGCGGCCACGACCACGGGTGGCGGCGCGCGCACGGGGGGTGGCGCATTGACGAACCGCGTGGGCCATAATGACCGGGTGGCGACGACACCTGCAGCAACCATGACCGACGCGGATCGGTTCCACGCGACGATGCACGGGCCGGCGACCCGGCCCAACATGACCGCGGTCGGGACGATGGTCTGGCTCTCCAGCGAGATCATGTTCTTCGCCGGCCTCTTCGCGATGTACTTCACCATCCGCTCGGTGTCGCCGGACATGTGGGCGGAGCGCACCGAGTTCCTCGACGTGCGCTTCGCGCTGATCAACACCACGATCCTGGTGATCTCCTCGGTGTGGTGCCAGTTCGGTGTCTGGAAGGCCGAGCGTGGCATCCCGCACCGCACGGGCAGCCTGCTCCACATCGGCAACCCGCTGGGCAGCACCGGCTGGGGCATGCGCGAGTGGTACGTCCTCACCTACATCTTCGGGGCGGTCTTCATCGCGGGCCAGGTCTGGGAGTACGCCACGCTCACCAGCGAAGGGGTCACGCCGACCGCCGACCCCTACGGGTCGGTCTTCTACATCACCACGGGCTTCCACGGTCTCCACGTCACGGGCGGCCTGCTGGCCTTCCTGCTCATCGTCGGCCGCAGCTACACCGCCAGGCGCTACACCCACGCGCAGGCGACGGGGGCGGTCGTCACCTCCTACTACTGGCACTTCGTGGACGTGGTGTGGATCGCGTTGTTCTTCGTGATCTACGTCCTCCAGTGACCGCGATGCCGGCATCCTGCGCAGCGGCCGACGACGGCCACCACGACAGCCCTGATCACCCCCGGAAGGACCGCCGAGTGACCTCCCTCGCCGCACTGCGACGCAGCCCGATCGCGCTGCTGGTCGTGCTTCTCCTGGGCCTGACCTTCACCGGCACGGCCTACGCCGCACTCCAGCCCACCGCCCCCACCACCGACGTGGCGGCCGCCGCGACGCAGGCCGAGGACGTCGAGGAGGGGCGCAAGCTCTTCCTGGCCAACTGCGCGACCTGCCACGGCACCAACGCCGAGGGGGTCGACGAGGTCGGTCCCTCCCTGCACGGTGTCGGCGCCGCCTCGGTCCACTTCCAGGTGGCCACCGGGCGTATGCCGCTTCCCGCCCCGGACGTGCAGGCCAGCCGCAACGAGGACCAGGTGAAGTTCTCCGAGCGCGAGATCGAGCAGATGGCGGCCTACGTCGCCTCCCTGGCGCCCGGCCCGGAGCGCCCCGACGCGCAGTACCTCGACCTCGAGGGCGCCGACATCGCCGCCGGCGGCGCCGCGTACCGCACCAACTGCGCGATGTGCCACAACTCCTCGGGCAGCGGCGGCGCGCTGACCCGCGGCAAGTTCGCCCCCACCCTCATGGGCGTGGACGAGGAGCACATCTACGAGGCGATGCTGACCGGCCCGCAGGCGATGCCGGTCTTCAACGACCAGAACCTCACGCCGCAGGAGAAGGAGAACATCATCGCGTTCCTGAAGTTCATCGAGGAGGGTGGCAACGCGCACGGCGGAGCCGGCATCGGCAACGTCGGCCCGGCCGGTGACGCCCTCTTCATCTGGACCATCGGGATCGGCACCATGATCGCCCTGGCGGTCTGGATCGGACGGAAGGCAGCCTGAGGTGAGCACGCACGACAACACGCCGGCCGTCGTGGACCAGACCACGCACGACCGCTTCCCGAACCCGGGCATGCCGCCCCACCGCCCGCGCCGCGCGGACGTGGACGAGCGGGCCTCCCGCCGGGCCGCCCTCCAGGTGGTCATCTTCTTCACCCTCTCGGCGCTGGGCTCCATCGCCTTCCTGGTGGCCTACTACGTCATCGACCCCGAGCTCAAGGGCACGATCATCGGCATCGGGGAGATCAACCTCTTCCACGCCGCCCTCGGGGTCACCATGGCGATGTCCCTGCTGGGCATCGGTCTGGGCGCGGTCCACTGGGCCAAGACCCTGATGCCCGACGAGGAGGTCGCCGAGGACCGGCACCCGCCGGCCGCCTCCGACGAGGACAAGGCCGCCGTCGCCCAGCAGCTCTCCCACGGCTGGCGCAGCTCCCAGCTCAACCGCCGTACGGCCATCCTCGGCTCCGCCGGCGGTGCGCTGGGCCTGTTCGCGCTGCCGCTCATCGTGCCGGTGGCCGCCGGCCTGGGCCCGCGGCCCCGCGGCGAGCTGTACCGGACGCACTGGCAGGACGGCCTGCGGTTGATGATCGACCCCTCCGGGGCGCCGATCCGGGCCGCCGACGTGACCCAGGGCTCGGTCTTCCACGTCATGCCGGAGGGCTGGGTGGGGCACCAGGCCTTCGAGGAGCACGGCGCGGAGGAGGCGATGATCTCCAAGAGCAAGGACCAGGTCATCCTGGTCCGGCTCGACCCCTCGATCATCAAGAGCCAGAAGCAGCGCGACTGGGGCGTCGACGGCATCGTCGCCTACTCCAAGGTGTGCACGCACGTGGGCTGCCCGGTGGCGCTGTACGAGCAGAACACCCACCACCTGCTCTGCCCGTGCCACCAGTCGACCTTCGACATGACCGATGACTGCAAGGTCATCTTCGGTCCGGCCAAGCGGCCCCTGCCGCAGCTGCCGATCACGGTCGACGACGAGGGCTACCTCGTCGCGGCCGACGACTTCCGCGAGCCGGTCGGCCCGAGCTTCTTCGAGCGCGAGCGTCCCGGCCTCCTGATGGGAGATGACGCATGAGCACCACCCGCCACGTGCCGCAGGGCGCCGACGGCGTGCGCACCGACGGTCCGGTGGTCGACGAGGCCCCTCCGCCGGCCTACTCGCCCGACCAGGCCTCACGCGACGCGAAGTTCCCCGGGGTGCTGGGACCGGTCGACGAGCGCACCGGCCTGGTCAAGGCCATGCGCTTCGGCCTGGGCAAGGTCTTCCCCGACCACTGGAGCTTTCTGCTCGGCGAGATCGCCATGTACTCCATGGTCATCTGCCTCATCACGGGCACCTTCCTGACCTTCTGGTTCGTCCCGAGCATGGGCCACATCACCTACGACGGCTCCTACGTGCCGCTCAAGGGCGTGGGGATGTCGGAGGCCTACGCCTCCACGCTGGACATCAGCTTCGAGGTCAAGGGCGGGCTGCTGATGCGTCAGCTGCACCACTGGGCCGCGCTGTTCTTCATCGTCGGCCTGGCGCTGCACGCCGCCCGCGTGTTCTTCACCGGCGCGTTCCGCAAGCCGCGCGAGCTCAACTGGGTCATCGGCGTCGTCCTGGCGCTGCTGGCGATCATCGAGGGCTTCGCCGGCTACTCCCTGCCGGACGACCTGCTCTCGGGCACGGGCATCCGGGCGATGAACGGCTTCATGATGTCGGCGCCGGTGATCGGCACCTGGATGACCTTCTTCATCTTCGGCGGCGAGTTCCCCGGTGAGGCGATCATCCCCCGCCTCTTCATCGCGCACGTGCTGCTCCTGCCGGCCATCCTCGTGGGCCTGTTCGTGGCGCACATCAGCCTGGTCGTGATCCACAAGCACACCCAGTTCCCCGGGCCGGGGCGCACCGACGGCAACGTCGTCGGCTTCCCGGTGATGCCGGTGTATGCCGCCAAGGCCGGCGGGTTCTTCTTCGTCGTCTTCGGTGTCACCGCCCTGGTGTCCGCGCTCGTCCAGATCAACCCGGTCTGGGTGTTCGGCCCCTACGACCCCTCGCAGGTCACGGCGGGCTCGCAGCCGGACTTCTACATGTGGTTCTCCGACGGCGCGCTGCGTCTGCTGCCGGGCTTCCTGGAGTTCACGCTCTTCGACACCGTGTGGAGCATGAACATCTTCCTGGGGTCGCTCCTGCTGCTCCCGCTGGTGTTCATCATCATGGGCGTCTACCCCTTCATCGAGGCGTGGGTGACCGGCGACCGCCGCGAGCACCACCTGCTGCAGCGTCCGCGCAACGCCCCGGTGCGCACCGCGATCGGCCTGGCGGCGATCTCGATGTACCTGGTGCTGTCGCTGGCCACGATCAACGACATCCTGGCGATCAAGCTGCAGCTGTCGATCAACGACATCACGATCATTCTCCGGACGGCCTTCTTCGTCCTGCCGGTGATCGTCTTCTTCGTGGTCAAGCGGCTGTGCCTGTCGCTGCAGCGCCACGACCGCGAGAAGGTGCTGCACGGTCGGGAGACCGGTCGCATCGTGCGGACCCCGGAGGGTCGCTTCTTCGAGGTGCACGAGCCGCTGGACGAGTACGAGCGCTGGCACCTGGTCAACCACGAGACGCCCACGCCGCTCGCCCTCACGGACGGCGCGGAGCGGGACGTCCACGGGGTGCGCCGTCCGGCCGCCCTGGCCGGCGGCCTGCGTCGCAGCCTGTCGAACTTCTTCTACAAGGACTCGATCCCGGCCGTCACCCCCGCCGAGCTCGCCGCGGCCCACCACCACGGTGAGCACGAGGCGCTGGACACCCCCGGCGCGGCCGCCGCCATCGGCCAGCACGGCGAGGCGGTCTCCGACATCCCCGGCGCCCCGGTCTCGGGCCACGTCGAGGACGAGAACGTCGGAGCGGTCCGCGATTCCTGACGTGCACGACGACGAGCGCCCCGTCCCTCACCAGGGGGACGGGGCGCCGTCGTCCGCCGGCCCTGCCGAGACCGGCGGGGACGACGACCACCGGCACGGGCAGCCGCTGCCGGACGCGGCGGGCGGGCATCCTCCGCTGGAGATGTCGCGCGAGGACTTCGAGATCGCGGTCGGGGACGCCCTCGACCTCGTGCCCGTGGCGCTGATGGACCAGCTCGACAACGTGGTCTTCCTCGTCGAGGACGAGCCGCCGCCGGAGGACCCCGAGCTGCTCGGCGTCTACGACGGCGTCCCGCTGACCGAGCGCGACCTGACCTGGGGCGGCCACCTGCCCGACCGGATCACGATCTTCCGCGGGCCGCTGGTGCGCATGTGCGAGGACCGGGACGACCTGCTCGACGAGATCGCGGTGACGGTGGTGCACGAGATCGCTCACCACTTCGGCATCGACGACGACACCCTGCACGACCTCGGCTGGGGCTGACCACCCGCACCGAGGACGCGGTGCGCACGCCATCTGACCGACCGAGGACGTGGCGCGCACGCCATCTCACCGACCGAGGACGTGGCGCGTCAGCGGCGGCGATAGAGTGGCGCCGTGATCTCAGCCATCGTCTTGATCAAGGTCGAAGTAGCACGCATCCCGGAGGCGGCGCAGCAGATCGCCGAGATCGAGGGCATCCGCGAGGTCTACTCCGTGACCGGTGAGATCGACCTCGTCGCGGTGGCGCGCGTGAGCCGGCACGAGGACTTCCACGACGTCATCGCCGACCGGCTCAACAAGGTGCCCGGAGTGCTGGAGACCAACACCCACATCGCCTTTCGCACCTACTCCGACGAGGACCTCGAGGCCGGCTTCGACCTCGGTCTCGGCGGCTGACGACCCGGACCGGGGTCCTGGGGCGGCCACGCGCCCACAGCCACGCCGCCCTGGGCCGGGCTTTGCTCAGGGCACCCCGGCCGGCACGGCGCCCGCGGGTCGGTCCCAGGCCCGGTGGTTGGGGTCGAGGTGGTCGATGCCGGACCAGGTGCTCGCCTGCGGCTCCAGCTCGGCCCTGCTGGCCCCGGCGCCGTCGACCGGGCAGGTCCACGACCCGTCCAGGTCGACGAGCCTGACCCCGGGTGTCTCGAGCCAGCGCAGCACCAGCTCGGTCTCCTCGGCCAGGGCCGCGCCCGGCTCGACGACCTCGGCCGTCTCGCGCAGCGCGGCGATGTAGGGCAGTGGGTCGGCCCGGTGCGGGGTGACGGTCGTGCCCGCCAGCCGCCCGTAGCGCACGCAGACGACCTCCCAGCCTCCGGCGTCCCTGCGCCGGGCGGCGACCAGCTCGGCGGCCGCGGTGAGCGGCCTCAGCCGCTGCGCGCGGGCGGCGGCCCGCACGAGGGCCATCATCCGGTCACGCAGGGTGCCGGCCTCCTCGAACCGTTCCTGGGCCGCCAGCGCGTCCAGACGTGAGCGCAGGGTGGACATCACCTCCCGGGAGCTCCCGCTGAGCGCCTCGACCGCCTGCTCGGCGACAGCGGCGTAGTCCTCGACCGACTGCCGGCCGATGCAGGGGCCGCCGCAGCGTCCCAGGTCGAAGAGCATGCAGGCGGAGTCGCGGGTGGCGCGCAGCGGCAGCCGCCCGGTGCACTGCCGCAGGGGCACCACCTCGTGCAGCGCCGTGACGGCGGCCTCGGCCGTCCGTCGGCTCGCGAAAGGTCCGGCGTAGTGCGCCCGGTCGCCGCCCACGCTGCGCACGACCGACAGCCGTGGGAACGGCTCGTCGGTGAGCTTGACCCAGACCGCCTTCTCGGGGTGGCGCGAGCGCCGGTTGTAGCGCGGCTTGTGCTCGGCGATCAGCCGCAGCTCGCGGACCGACGCCTCGAGCGGGGTGGCGCACACGATCGGGGTGATCGACTCGGCCAGGCCCACCATCTCGGCCATCCGGCGGCGGGTCTCGGAGGCGGTGAAGTAGGTGCGCGTCCGACGCCGCAGGTCGGTGGCGGTGCCGACGTAGAGCGGCTCACCCCGGCCGTCCTTGAAGACGTAGACCCCGGGCGCCGCCGGCATGGCGTCGGCCAGGAAGCGCTTGCGCCGCTGGGCGGTGCTGACGCGGGCGCTGTAGGACTGCAGCTCCTCCAGCGTGTGCACGCCGAGATTGCCGACCCGCTCCATCAGCCCGTGCAGCACGTCGACGGTCGCGCGGGCGTCGTGCAGCGCCCGGTGGTCGGGTGTGGTGGCCGCCCCGAAGAGCCTGGCCAGGCTGGACAGCTTGTGGTTGGGTGCCTCGTCCTTGTGCACCAGCTGGCGCGCCAGCCGCACGGTGTCGATCACGGCGAAACCTGGCCACGGGCGCCCGGTCTCGGCCGCCGCCGCCTTGAGGAAGGAGACGTCGAAGCCGGCGTTGTGGGCCACGAGCACCGACCCGGCGGCGAACTCCAGGAACTGCGGCAGCACGGTGCGGATGCCCGGCGCGTCGGCCACCATCGCGTTGGTGATGCCGGTCAGCACGCTGATGAAGGGCGGGATCGGGCTGGTGGGCCGCACCAGGGTCTGGAACTCGCCGAGCACCTGCCCACCGCGCACCTTGACCGCGCCGAACTCGGTGATCTGCGAGCCGGACGGCGAACCGCCGGTGGTCTCCAGGTCGACGACGACGAAGGTGACGTCGGCCAGGGCGAGCCCCAGGTCGTCGAACGTCTCCTGCACCATCTGCATGCCGACGAAGGTAGATGCGGCCACCGACAGACCGTCGCAGGCGGGCCGACGGGTCTGTCGGAGGCTCGCCCTAGCGTCGTCGGCAAGGAGGTGGACCACATGACCACGACCACCATCGACTGCCAGACCTGCCCGGTGCGGGGCCGTCACTGCGGCGACTGCTTCGTCCCCGTCCTCGGCCGACTCTGGCTGGAGGACCCCGCGCCGCGCCCCGAGCGCTCCGCACCCGGGGAGGAGGAGAGCCGGACCGTCCTCGCCGGGGCCCCGCTCGACTCCGACGAGCTCGCCGCGGTCAGCGCGTTCGTGCGCGCCGGCCTCGTCGACCCGGAGGAGGCGTCCACGGCGCGGGCCCGGCTCACGACCACGGGCCGCTACGCCGCGGGCTAGGAGGGCGGCGCCGGCGTCAGCGGCCCCGTCCCGTGCCGGCGTTGCCGTAGAGCGCCTCGATCTCCTCCTGGAGCAGATCGGTGATGCGCCCGCGCTTGAGCTTCATCGAGGGGGTGAGCAGCCCGTTGTCCGTGGTGAAGTCCTCGGGCAGGATGACGAACTTGCGGATCGACTCCGCCCGGCTCACCGAGGTGTTCGCCTCGTCCACGGCCTTCTGCACCTCGGCGCGGACGAGGTCGTGGGTGCGCGCCTGCTCCATGCTGATGCCGTCCAGCCCGTTGGCCTCGGCCCACACGGGCAGCATCTCCTCGTCGAGGGTCACCAGGGCGCCCACGAACGGCCGCCCGTCGCCGACGACCATGCACTGGGAGATGAGCGGGAAGGCCCGCAGCCGGTCCTCGAGCGGCCCGGGCGAGACGTTCTTGCCCCCCGCGGTCACGAGGAGCTCCTTCTTGCGGCCCGTGACCCGCAGGAAGCCGTCCTGGTCCAGCTCGCCGAGGTCGCCCGTGGCGAACCAGCCCTCCTGCAGCGCCTCGGCGGTCGCCTCGGGGTTGCCGTGGTAGCCCCGGAAGACGTTGACCCCCGAGATGAGGATCTCCCCGTCCTCCGCGACGCGGACCCCGACGCCCGGCAGCGGGCGGCCCACCGTGCCGATGCGGATCATGTCGGGGGTGTTGACCGTGGCCGGTGCCGTCGTCTCCGTCAGCCCGTAGCCCTCCAGGACCACCAGGCCGATCCCGCGGTAGAAGTGGCCGAGGCGCTCGCCCAGCGCGGCCCCGCCCGAGATGGCGTAGGCGACCCGCCCACCCATGGCGGCCCGCAGCTTGCCGAAGACCAGCCGGTCGGCCACCAGGTGCTGGCTGCGCAGGAGCACACCGGGGCCTCCGTCGTCGAGCGCGCGGCTCCAGTCCTGGGCGACGCGGGCGGCCCACCGGAAGACGCGCCCGCGCCCGCCGTTCTCGGCCTTCTGCTCGGCGGAGTTGTAGATCTTCTCGAAGACCCGGGGCACCGACAGCAGGAAGGTGGGCCGGAAGGCCTCCAGGTCGGCCAGCACGGTCCGGGGGTCGGGGGTGTGCCCGATCCGCGCGCCGGCGTGCAGGCACACCACCTGGATGAAGCGGGCGAAGACGTGCGCCAGCGGCAGGAAGAGCAGCGTCGAGGCGCCCTCGGCCCGGACCACCACCGAGAGCCGCTCGGCGGCGTTCTCGGACAGCGCCATGAAGTTGTCGTGGGTCAGCTCGCAGCCCTTGGGGCTGCCCGTCGTGCCGGAGGTGTAGATGATCGTCGCGAGGTCGTCCCGGCCCACGCCCGCGCGCCGCCGCTCGACCTCGGCGTCCGGCACCTCCCGGCCCGCGGCGACGAGCTCGTCGAGCCCGCCCGCCTCGACGCACCACAGGTCACGCAGCTGCGGCAGCTCGTCGCGCACCGCCGCGACGGTGGCCATCATCGAGGAGTCCTCGACGATCATCGCCACCGCCGCGCTGTCGCGCCCGATCCAGGACACCTGGTCCCGCGAGCTGGTCTCGTAGACGGGCACGGGCACGGCGCCGATGCTCCACAGCGCCAGGTCGGCCAGCAGCCACTCGTACCGGGTACGGCACATGATGCAGACGCGGTCGCGCACCTCGATCCCGGCGGCGATCAGGCCCTTGGCCAGAGCGTCCACGTCGGTCCGCAGCTGCCCGGCGGTCACGTCCTCCCACCCCGAGCCGTCAGCACCCTGCCGTCCGACCAGCACCCGTCCGGGTTCGCGCTCGGCCCACCCCACGACGTAGTCGGAGATGCTCGTGGCCGACGGCGACGAGATGAGCGGCGGGACGGTGACATCCGTCACGGGGCCTCCTGGGGGCGGCACGGGCGGTCAGGCGGGCTCAACCATACCTGCGAGGGGTCGCCGCGCCCGAGGGTCGTTAGGCTGGCGGCGCAGGGTGGTGGCCCACCCCATACCCTGACCGAGGCAGACCACCAGCCCGTCCGAGGAGGACCCGTGACCACGTGCGTCGGAGTGGACATCGGCGGCACCAAGATCGCCGCCAGCGTCGTGGACGGGCGCGGCACCGTACTGCGGCGCGCCCGGCGCGAGACCCCGGCGCAGGACCCCGACCAGATCGCCCGGGCCGTCGCGGAGGTCGTGGGCGAGCTCGTCGGCGCCGTCGGCGACGGGGAGGGCGTCGCCGCCGTGGGCGTGGCGTGCGCCGGGCTGATCGACCGGGCGGGGGAGACCGTGGTCTTCGCCCCCAACCTCGCCTGGCGCGACGAGCCGCTCAAGGCCCGCCTCGAGAGCCTGGTGGGGCTGCCCATCGTGCTGGAGAACGACGCCAACGCCGCCGCCTGGGGGGAGTTCCGGTTCGGTGCGGCGCGCGACGTCGACGACATGGTCCTCATCACCCTGGGCACGGGGGTCGGCGGGGGCATCATCGACGACAGCCAGCTGCTGCGCGGCGCCCACGGGATGGGCGCCGAGGTGGGCCACCTGCGGGTGGTGCCGGACGGGCACCGGTGCGGCTGCGGCAACAAGGGCTGCTGGGAGATGTACGCCTCCGGCTCGGCGCTCGTGCGGGAGGCACGGGCCCTCGTGGCCGGTGGCAGCCCGCACGCCGGCGCGCTGGCCGACCGCTGCGGCGGGGACCCCGGACGGCTCGACGGCCGGATGGTCACCGAGGTCGCCGGCACCGGCGACCCGGCCGCCACCGAGCTCCTGGAGGACATCGGCCGGTGGGTGGGGGAGGGCTGCGCCAGTCTGGCGGCCGTCCTCGACCCCGCGCTGTTCGTCATCGGCGGAGGGGTCAGCGCCGCGGGCGACCTCGTGCTGAGCCCCGCGCGCTCGGCCTTCGCCCGTCACCTCACCGGCCGGGGGCACCGCGAGACCACCCCGATGACCCTGGCCCTGCTGGGCAACGACGCCGGGATGATCGGCGCCGCGGACCTGGCCGCCCGCGCCCACGGATGAGCGCGGGCGCGCTCTCGGTCGGCGTCGACGTCGGCGGGACCCGGATCAAGGCCGGGCTCGTCGACGACCGCGGCCGGGTCGTGCACGCCACCCGCCACGACACCCCCGACCGCACCACGCTGCCCCGGGTCGTCGAGGACGCCGTCGTCGGCGCCGTCACCGAGCTGATGGCCCGCCCGGAGGCGCAGGAGCGGGGCGTCGTGGGCGTCGGCATCGGTGCCGCCGGCTTCGTCGCCGCGGACCGAGGCACCGTCGTCTTCGCCCCGCACCTGTCGTGGCGGGACGAGCCGCTGCAGGAGAAGGTCAGCGCCCGTCTGGGTGTGCACGTGGTCGTCGACAACGACGCCAACGCGGCCGCCTGGGCCGAGCACCGCTTCGGCGCCGCGCGCGGCGAGTCGCACCTGCTCCTGGTCACCCTCGGCACCGGGATCGGTGGGGCGGTTCTGGTCGACGGCGAGCTGCAGCGGGGGCGCCACGGGCTGGCCGGGGAGTTCGGGCACATGACGGTGGTGCCCGAGGGGCGCCGGTGCGAGTGCGGCAACCGCGGGTGCTGGGAGCAGTACGCCTCCGGTGCGGTCCTGCGGCGCGACGCCCTGGAGCTGCTCGACGCCGGCAGCACCTTCGCCACGGCCCTCCTGCGCCGGTGCGACGGACGTCCAGAGCTCATCGAGGGCGAGGACGTCACCCGGGCGGCGCGGGAGGGCGACCCGGTCGCCGTCGAGCTGGTCGCGGAGGTCGGCCGGTGGCTCGGGGTCGGCCTGGCCAACCTGGTCGCGGCGCTCGACCCCGGCACCGTCGTCGTCGGGGGCGGCGCCAGCGAGGCGGGTGACCTGCTGCTCGCGCCCGCCCGTGAGGCGCTGGCCCGGCACCTGGCCGGTCGCGGTCACCGCCCCGTCCCGCAGGTGCGTGCCGCGGCCCTCGGCGTGGGCGCCGGCCTCGTCGGCGCCGCCGACCTCGCCCGGCGAGGCTGACCGCGCCCGGGGAGGCTGACCGAGCGGGCCGGCGCAACCGCGCAGGGCATGTGCGGACCCGCACCCCAGGTGCGCGAGGATGTGCCCATGCCGCACACCCCTGACCCCTCCAGCCTGCGCGTCGCGACCTACAACCTGCGCGGGCTCAAGGACGACGCGCACGCCGCGGCCGCGGTCGTGCGGGCCATCGCCCCCGACGTGCTGCTGCTGCAGGAGGTCCCGCGCTACCCGGGCTCGGACTACGCCATCTCCGCCTTCGCCCGACAGGCCGGGATGCTCTGGTCCGGCCGGACCCGCCTGGTCAGCGGTACCAGCCTGATGACCAGCCTGCGGGTGCTCGCCAGCGACTCCCAGGACCGCAGGCTGCGCGTCGGTCTGCGGGAGAACCCCCGCAGCTACACCGTCGCCCGCGTCTCCGCCCCCGGGCGCCCGACCGTCACGGTCGTCTCCGTCCACCTGCCGCTCAAGGGGGAGCAGCGCGTCGACCACGTCGGCACGGTCCTGCGCGAGCTGTCCGAGGACCTCGGGCTGCCCACCGGGGCGCCCCTGGTCATCGGCGGGGACCTCAACGAGGACAGCGCCGGCCCGGCGTGGGGCCTCGTGGCCGCCGAGCTCGCCGAGGTCTCCGACGACCGGCCCTCCTTCCCGGCGGCCAGCCCGCAGCGGCGCATCGACGCGGTCTTCGCGCGGGGGCACCAGGAGGCGGTGCCCGGAGATCCCGCGCTGCTGGAGGGTATGGAGCTCGCGGCGGCCAGCGACCACGTGCCGGTCTGGGTGGACCTCGTCTTCTGACCGGGCGGGCGCCCGGGCCCGGTCAGACCCGCGCGCCCCAGTCGTCGTCCCGGCGGTGGCGGGGCTGACGCAGCACGAGCAGGACGAACCCCGCGATGGTCAGGGCCGCCCCCACGAACGTCCACGCCCGGTCCAGGACCGGCACGATCGCGGACAGGAACACCAGCAGCGGGCCGACGACGAGCCCGGTCAGGATGGCCCAGAAGTGGAGGTCGCCGGCGGGCAGCGGGTCGGGCCGGGGCGGGACGAAGTGGTCGTCCTCCTCGGGCGGCTCGTAGGAGCGGTGGTCGGTGGCCATCCCGTGCGGGGTGCCCGCACCGAGGTGGCTCGGCCACGGGTTGGGCGCCGGTCCTGCCGGGGTGCCGGTCGAGGTGGGGTCCGGGGGCGCTGCCGTGTCCTCCGGGGCGGACCCGTCGGGGACCGCGGTCCCGGTCGGCGTCTCCTCGCCCTCCGCGGCCCCGGCGGGGGGAGGGGCCTCGAGGCCGGCGACGATCTCGCGGAAGCGCCGGTCGACGTCGTCCCGGTCGTCCGGCTGGTGCGGTCCGCGGTCGGTCATGCGCCCTTCACCTCCACATCGCCATCCTCGCACGCGTCCGGGCGGTAGAGTCGGCGCGACCGTCTGCACGACCCCCGGCGAGAGGAGCACGACCGGTGATCTACTGGATCCTCAAGCACCTCGTCGTCGGCCCGCCGGTGCGCCTGGCCTTCCGCCCCTGGATCGAGGGCAAGGAGCACGTCCCCGACCACGGTGCGGCGATCCTGGCCAGCAACCACCTGTCCTTCTCCGACTCCGTCTTCCTGCCGCTCATGGTCGACCGGCGCATCACCTTCCCGGCCAAGATGGAGTACTTCACCGGCACCGGGGTCAAGGGCTGGGCGACCCGGACCTTCATGACCGTCACCGGTCAGATCCCGATCGACCGCTCCGGCGGCAAGGCGTCCCTGGCGGCGCTCGAGCAGGGCCTGGAGGTGCTGCGTCGCGGCGAGCTCTTCGGCATCTACCCCGAGGGGACGCGCTCCCCGGACGGCCGCCTCTACCGCGGCAAGACCGGGATGGCCCGCCTCGCGGTCGCCGCCGACGTGCCGATCGTCCCCTGCGCGATGATCGACACGGACAAGGCCCAGCCCACCGGCCAGACGATCCCCAACATCGTGCAGGTCGGGGTCCGGATCGGACGGCCGATCCACCACCCGGAGTACGCCGGGCAGACCGAGAACCACCAGGCGCTGCGGGAGATCACCGACGAGGTCATGCGCGAGCTGCAGCGGCTCTCCGGCCAGGAGTACGTCGACGAGTACGCCGCGACCGTCAAGAAGCGGCTCGCGGACCGGGCCCGGACCGGCCTGGAGCACGCCCGCGAGGGTCTCGAGCACGCCCGCGAAGGGCTCGACCACGCCCGGGCCGGGCTGAGCGAGGCTGCCGAACGGGCCCGGGCGGGCATCGCCGACGCGACCGACAAGGCGCGCGAGAACCTCGCGGCCCGGCAGAAGGAGCGGCAGGACGAGGAGAGCCCCGACGTCGAGGGGACCCCCGGCACCGCGCAGACCCAGGACGGCGAGGAGACCGGGGGCCGCGCTCCCGGCGCGTGACCGCATACCCGTCAGGTCTGAGCCCTCACCTGACGCTGCGTCAGAGGCAGCACCCACCGGCTCCTATCATGGTGCGGGTGAGCACCGACATCGCCGGCACGCCCGTCGGCAGCACCCCGTCCATCGACTGGCCCGACCTGCCGGCCCGGCAGCAGCCCTCCTGGGACCCTGCCGAGCTCGCGCAGGTGCTGGCGGTGCTCTCCACCTATCCGCCCCTGGTCTTCGCCGGTGAGGCCGACCTGCTGCGCCAGCGCATGGCCGAGGTGAGCGCGGGGCGCGCCTTCACGCTGCAGGGCGGCGACTGCGCCGAGACCCTCGCCGACGTCACGGGCCCCAACATCCGCGACCGCATCAAGACGATCCTGCAGATGGCGGTCGTGCTGACCTACGGCGCCGGCATGCCGATCGTCAAGGTCGGGCGGATGGCCGGCCAGTTCGCCAAGCCGCGCAGCAGCGACTCCGAGACCCGCGACGGGGTGACCCTGCCCGCCTACCGCGGCGACATGGTCAACGGGTTCGAGTTCACCGAGGCCTCCCGCCGCCACGACCCGGACCGGCTCCTGCGCGCCTACCACGCCAGCTCGGCCACCCTCAACCTCGTCCGCGGCTTCACCAGCGGCGGCTTCGCCGACCTGCGCAGCGTGCACGCCTGGAACAAGGGCTTCATCCAGGGACCCGCGCAGGCCCGCTACGAGCAGATGGCCCACCAGATCGACCGCGCCGTGCGCTTCCTGGAGGCCTCCGGCGTGGCCGAGGCCGAGGAGATGCGCCGGGTGGAGTTCTACTCCGCGCACGAGGCGCTCGTGCTCGACTACGAGCGCCCGATGGTGCGCCGTGACCACCGCACCGGCCTGCTCTACGACACCTCCAGCCACTTCGTCTGGGTGGGGGAGCGCACCCGCGACCTGGACGGCGCGCACATCGACTTCGTCTCGCGCATCCGCAACCCCGTCGGCGTCAAGCTCGGCCCGTCCGCCGACCGAGACACGGTGCTGCGGCTCATGGACAAGGTCGACCCCGAGCGCGAGCCCGGTCGGCTGACGTTCATCACCCGGATGGGTGCGGGGACCGTGCGGGACGTCCTGCCGGCGCTGCTGACCTCCCTCGGGGAGGAGGCGCACCGCGTCAGCTGGGTGTGCGACCCGATGCACGGCAACACCTTCACCTCGCCCAGCGGGCACAAGACCCGTCGCTTCGAGGACGTCGTGGACGAGGTGCGCGGCTTCTTCGCCTCCCACGCAGAGGCGGGCACGCACCCGGGCGGCATCCACGTGGAGCTGACCGGCAACGACGTCACCGAGTGCGTCGGAGGCGTCAACCCGGTGGACCTGGACGACCTGGGGCTGCGCTACGAGACGCTGTGCGACCCCCGGCTCAACCACCAGCAGAGCCTGGAGCTGGCGTTCGTCGTGGCCGAGATGCTGGAGAAGGGGGTCCGCTAGATGACCGTGGCTCCCGAGGTCGTCGCCGACCTGCGTTCCGACACCCTCACCCGCCCCACGGCCGCCATGCGACAGGCGATGGTCGACGCCGCGGTCGGGGACGACGTCTACGGCGAGGACCCGACCGTCGCCGAGCTGGAGCGGCGGGTGGCCGGGCTGCTGGGGCACGAGGCGGCGCTGTTCATGCCCACCGGTTCGATGGCCAACCAGGTGGGGCTGCGCCTGCACGCCGGCCCCGGCCAGGAGGTCATCACCGACTCCCTGGCGCACGTGCTGCGCGCCGAGCTGGGTGCAGCCGCCGCCTACTCCGGCATCACCACCCGCAGCTGGGTCGCCGAGCGCGGGCTGCTGGAGGTTGACACCGCCCTGGAGATGATGGTCGCCGACGGCGGTCCCTACCAGGTCAGCACCGCCTGCGTCGTGGTCGAGAACACCCACAACTTCGGCGGCGGCACCGTCCAGCCCCTCGAGGAGATGCGGCGGCTGCGCGAGCGGACCGCGGCGGCCGGCGTCGGGGTCCACCTCGACGGCGCCCGGCTGTGGAACGCCCACGTCGCCGCCGGTGTCGCGCTGGCCGACTACGGCGCCTGCGCCGACACCGTCTCGGTGTGCCTGAGCAAGGGCCTCGGGGCGCCTGTGGGGTCGGTGCTGGCCGCCTCGCGGGAGCACATCGCCCAGGCCCGGGTATGGCGCAAGCGCCTGGGTGGCGGGATGCGCCAGGTCGGCATCCTGGCCGCTGCCGGGCTGCACGCGCTCGACCACCACGTGGAGCGGTTGGCCGACGACCACGCCCGTGCGCGCCGGACCGCCGAAGCCCTGGCGCAGGCCGCGGCGGGTGTCGTCGAGCCCGCCGCCGTGCACACCAACATCCTCGTGCTCGACGTGTCCGCCGCCGGGTGGACCGGGCCGGACTTCGTGCAGGCGGCCGCGGAGCGCGGCGTGCTGGGCTACCCCACCGACCCTCGCCGCGCCCGTTTCGTGTGGCACCTGGACGTCGACGACGAGATGACCGACCGGGCGACCGACCGGCTCAGCGACCTGCTGGCCCGACGAACCGGGAGGTAGGGTCGTTCCCGTGGACGGGGCCGGGGGAACGGGGCGCGATGCCGGTCTGCTCCCCCCGGGGCAGCGCCCCGCGCCGCGGTGGCGGGCGTCGCACTACGGCAAGGTGCCCGTCGTCGACGCGGAGACCTGGACGCTGACCCTGTGCGGCGCGGTGCGTGACCCCGGGGCCCTCGTGCTCGACCTGGCCGCGGTCGAGAGCCTGCCGCACGTCGAGGTCACCGCCGGCCTGCACTGCGTCGACCGGCACTCCGTGCCGGCGATCACGTGGGGCGGCGTGCGGCTGCGGGACGTCGTGGCGCTGGCCCCGCCCGAGGACGGCGCCGTGCACGCGCTGCTGGCGGCCCGTCGCGGCTACTCCTCCAGCGCCCTCGTCGAGGACCTGCTGCACCCGGACGCCCTGCTGGCGACGACGGCCGACGGCCGGCCGCTGACCCGTGAGCACGGCTGGCCGGCGCGCGTCGTCCTGCCCCACCTCTACGGCTTCAAGGGCCCGAAGTGGATCGCCGAGATCAGCTTCCACCACACCCCGCAGCAGGGTTACTGGGAGTCGCACGGCTATCACCCCCGCGGCCGGGTCGACCTGGAGGAGCGCTGGGCCCACCAGGGGTGAGCCCTCAGACGACGCGCAGGACGACCTCGGTGCCCCTGGGCACCTGCGTGCCGGCCTCGACCGACTGCTCGCGCACCGTCTCGAAGAAGCCCCCGGCGATGTCCTCCCGCTTCACCGTCAGGCCCAGGCCGACCAGCTCCTCCTCGGCGGAGCGGAACTGCCGTCCCACGACGTCGGGCACGGCGACGGTCTCCGGCCCCTTGGAGACGGTGAGCGTGACGGGGGTGCCGCGGGCGACCGAGGAGGGACCGGGGCTCTGCGTGACGACCGAGCCGGCGGGCACCTCGTCGTCGAACACCTGCTCCGGGGCGACCTGCACGGTCAGCCCGGCGGAGGTCAGCAGGGCGGAGGCCTCCTGCTGGGTGCGTCCGGTCACGTCGGGGACGTCCACCGGCGCCTGCCCCCGGCTGAGGACCACGCTCACGGACGTGCCCGGCGGGAGCTGCTCGCCGGCCGCGGGCGAGGAGCTGAGGACCTGCCCGGCCGGGACCGTCTCGTCGTACTCCTGCGTCGTGGCGCCCAGGGCGAGGTTGACCTCCTCCAGCGCGGAGCGCGCCTCCTCCGCCGTGGCCCCCCGCAGCGTGGGCACGGCATACCGCTCCGGCCCGCGGGAGACGACGAGCTCGACGTCCGTGCCGTGGCGCAGCTCGGTGCCCGGCTCGGCGTCGGCGGACACCACGACGTTCGTCGGCACCTCCTCGGAGTAGGCCAGCACCACGACGGGGTCGAGCTCCTCGGCGTCGAGCGCCGTCCGGGCCTGCTGCTCGGTGAGGCCGACGACGGTCGGCATCGCCGAGTGGACGGCCGGGCCCTGCGTGAGGTACCAGAAGCCGTACCCGCCGGCGGCGGCCAGCAGGACCAGCAGGAGGCTGAGCACCCAGGCGGCGCCGCTGCCGGAGCGGCGCCGCGGCCGCGGCGCGGGCGTCCTGTTGCCGCTGGTGCGGGCGAAGCGCGCGTCCCCGGAGGGTCGGGCGGTGGAGGCGGCGGGTATGCCGTCGCGGCGCACGGGTATCTGCCGGGTGGCGGAGGGCCCGGGGCGGGACCGGCCGGTCCCGTGGCCGCGGGGCGGCCGGCCCCTGTCGTGCCGGACCACCTGGGTCCGGTCGGGATGGGCGCCGTCGACGTAGACCGGGACCGTGTGGTCGGGGTGGTCGCGCACCTGCGGCACGCTGTCGAGCTCGGCGGCGGTGAGCGAGCGCTCGAGGTGGCGCAGCTCGTCGAGCAGCTCCGCCGCGTCGGCGGGCCGGTCGGCGGGCTCGGTGGCGGCAGCGCGCAGGATCAGGTCCTCGACGGCCGGCGGGACGGTCGGCACGAGCTCGCGGACGTGCGGGACCCCGCCGTGGACGTGCTCGTAGGCCACGCGCAGCGGGTCGTCACCGGGGAAGGCCTTGCGTGCCGCGAGGAGCTCGAAGAAGAGCAGCGCGGCGGCATACACGTCGGTGCGCGCGTCCGAGCTGCCCGTCTCCACCTGCTCCGGTGCCAGGTAGGCCGCCGTGCCCCACAGCATCTCGGTGGTGACGTGCGGGTTGCCCTCGAGGCGGGCCAGCCCGAAGTCGGTCACCTTGACCGCGCCGCCGCGGCGGCTGAGGAGGACGTTCTCGGGCTTGACGTCGCGGTGCACCAGGCCGGCGGCGTGCGCGGTGGCCAGGGCCTCCACCACGGGCACCAGCAGGGTCAGCGCGTCGCGGGCGGACAGCGGCGCCCGGCGGGAGATGACGTCGCGCAGCGTGCTGCCCTCCACCAGCTCCATCGCCAGGAACACGACGCCGTCGTCCTCGCCCTGGTCGTAGACGCTGACGATGTGGGGGTGCTGCAGCCGGGCGGCGACCCGTGCCTCGTGGACGAAGCGGCGCACGAAGGTGTCGTCGCGCGCGAGGTCCTCGCGCATGACCTTGAGGGCGACCGGGCGGTCCAGGCGCAGGTCCCGGGCCCGGTAGACCGTGGCCATGCCGCCGCGGGCGAGCTCGGCCTCGACCTGGTAACGACCGTCGACGACACGGTCGATCACGGGGTTGGTCGGGGCACTCACGGCCCCACTCTACGGAGCGGGGACGGCGTTGCGTGGGAGGTCGACCGGTTCTACAGCGTCCCCATGAGGTGGCGGATGTTGCGCACGTACTGCTTGGTGTCGGCGAACAGGCCGTGCTCGCGGACGCTGGCCAGGCCCTGGTAGTAGCCCCCGATCGCGTGGTCGTCCTTGTCCGCCGCGTGCAGCAGCGCCCGCATGATGACGACGCCGGCCTCGACGTTGTCCGCGGGGTCCAGCAGGTTGAGCTGGCGACCCACGAGGGCGCTGGCCCAGTCGCCGGAGGTCGGGATGACCTGCATGGCGCCGATGGCGTTGGCGGGGGAGACCGCGCGCATGTTCCAGCCAGACTCCTGGTAGGACAGCGCGAGCATGAGCGTGTGGTCCACGCCGTGGCGCTTGCTGGTCTCCACGATCAGCTGCTTCATCGCCTCGCGCGACGGCACGTCGACGGCGGCCAGGTAGTCGCGGTTGGCGGCGGCCGATCGGGCCACCCCGTCGCTGTACCGATAGTGCAGGAAGGTGTCCTCGACCTTCTCACCGGCCTTGTAGTCGCCGACGGTGCTGGGGTCGTAGGCGCGGTCGCGCGGCTCGGGGGTCGCACCGCCGGGCAGCCGCAGCTTCTGCCCCGGGTGGATGAAGTCGGCCGTCGAGAGCCGGTTGGTCTTGGCGAGGGCTGCCACGCTGATGCCGTTGCGGTCGGCGATCCCGGTGAGCGTGTCCCCGGACCGGACGGTCACCGTGCCGCCGGTCGCGGCGGGTGCACCGGTGGCGGGGCGGGCAGCGGGCGAGGACCCTGGCGTGGCCTTCCCGCGAGCCGCCCCGTCACCGGACCCGGGGAGCACGAGCACCTGGCCGGGGTAGATGAGGCGGGTGTCGCGCAGCCCGTTGGCGGACGCCAGGGCGGACACCGTCGTCCCGTGCCGCGCGGCGAGGTGGGAGAGGGTGTCGCCCTGGCGCACGGTGACGCGGGTGCCGGCGGGCTCCTTGGCCCTGGTGCCGGCCTTGGCGGTCGTGCCGGGGGAGGTCGCGCTGTCGGCTCCGGGGACCACGAGCGTCGTCCCCGGCAGGATCCAGCGGCCGCCCTCGGACAGGTTGTTGGCGTGCACGATCAAGGTCGGCGAGACGCCATACCGTGCGGCGATGCCGTAGACGGTGTCACCCGAGCGCACCGTGTGGCGCTCCGCGCTGCGCTCGGTCACGAGCTCGGCGGTGTGCAGGGCGGTCGGGACGTAGGCGACCGTGGGCAGGTCGGTGGGCGGCAGGGCGGCGAAGAGCGGCACGGTGGGGGACCTCCGGGGACCATCGACAGCAGCGGGACAGGCCGAGCTCACGGGGGTCATGTGACTCGTGTGAGCGATGACACCGATGAGGCAGAAGGGACAGTACCCGTCCGCAGGCGATCGCACCAGTCCGACCGCGTGTCGCTATGTGTGATTGACTAGAAGATGTGGTAAGTGACAGCGATGTAATTCACGGCGGCGAGTGGCTCACCGTCCCCGCGATCATGGAACGCACCGGCGCGAGCCTCGGCGAGGTCAAGCGCTGGCTGCAGGAGCGCGAGCTCGTCGGCCTGCGCCGGGGACCCAACCGGGCGGTGATGGTGCCCGCCGACTTCCTGGGCGAGGACGGGCCGCTGTCCTCCCTGCGGGGCACGGTGACCGTGCTGGCCGACGGTGGCCTCTCGGACGAGGAGATCATCGCCTGGCTGCACGAGCCGGACGACACCCTCGCCGGCGGCAGCGCCATCGCCTCCCTGCGGGCCGGATCCAAGACCGAGGTGCGACGCCGCGCCCAGGAGGTCGCCTTCTAGCGCTCGCGGGCCGACGTCCGTGCCGGCGCGCCCCAGCGGGTAGCGTTCGGGTGTGCCGTCCCTGAGCCTGCTGCTCCACGCGCACCCGGCTCTGGGGTTCTGGACGGCCCTGTGGGCGGCGGGGCTCCTGCTCCTCCTGGTGGCACGCAGGCCCCTCGACGGTCGTGCGGTGGCGCTCTGGGCCCTCGGGGCGCTGTCCGTGGTGTCCCTGGTCCCACCGCGGGGCGGCCCGGTCCCGGGACTTGCCCGCACCTGCGACCTGCGTCCGGACCATCTGCTCTGGCCGACAGAGTGGGTGAGGCAGGACCCACGGGCGGGTGCGGTCGCGCTGCTGCTCCTGGTCGGCGTGGCGGTGGCCGCACGGGCGCGATGGGTCGCGGTGGCCGCCGCCGTGCCGGTGCTCGTCGAGGTGGTCCAGTATGCGGTTCCCTCCCTCGCCCGCGCCTGCTCGGTGCCGGACGTCGTCCCCGCGCTGACGGCGCTGGCCATCGGTGCTGCCGTCGGCATCTGCGTGCGGGCCGCAGGACGCCGGCTGCTGCGGGGGAGGGGTGCACGCAGGGCGGCGGCGCTGGCGGTGGGAGCGGTGGTCGTCACGACGCTGGGTGCCTGGACCCTGCGGACCGACCCGGTGGTCGACCCGCACGCCCGGGTCGCCCTGGAGGGGGAGGCGTTCCACGTGCCGGGCCGGGACGCACCCGCAGGTGCGGACGCTCTTGCCTGGCCGGAGAGCGGCGGTGTCCCGGGCGAGGGGACGCCCTACGAGGACATGAGCCGCACCGCCCTGCGCGACCTGCGCCTGCTGACCGCCGGCGTGGACGGCGGCCCGGGTCTGCCCTATGCGGGGCCGTCGAACAACTGGGACTACTTCTGGCCCCGCGACGGTGCGTTCGTGGCGGTCGCCCTCGCGCGCACCGGGCAGGCGGAGCAGGCCGCCGAGCTGCTCGCGCTGGCGGGGGACCTCTACCTGGACCCTATGTACGGCTTCGACGCCCGCTACCTGCGTGACGGGGACCGGGTGTCCCACGACCCCCGCCGCGCCCAGGTCGACGGCTGCGGCTGGGTGCTCTGGGCCGTCCACGAGACCGGGCGGTCGCGGGCTGCCGACGTCGCCGCGCGGGTGGACGACCTGCGCGACCGCTGCACCGACCAGCTCCTGCGGGCGACCGGCGGTGGCAGCCACCTGCCCGCCCCCGGCCAGGACTACTGGGAGCAGACCACCTTCGACCACCTGCTGGGCGCGAGCGCCCCGGTCGCGGCCGGGCTGCGCCTCGCCGCGGCCGACTACCGCTCGCTCGGGCAGCACGTGCGGGCGGAGCAGGTCGCGGCGGCCGCCGCAGGTGTGCGGGCCGAGGTCGACCGCGTCTTCGGGCCCGGCTTCCTGCGGGCCGGGACCCACGGCGGCGTGGACGCCGCCACCGCCATGCTGATGCCGCCCTTCGATCCCGACCCGCTCCCCGGCGTCCGTGCGGCCTGGCTGGACTACCAGGTGTCGGCGCTCCGGCCGGGCGGTGGCCTCGCGCCCGGGTCGGCGTGGAAGCAGGACGGGATCTCCTGGACCCCCGAGGTCGCCCTGGTCGCCTACACCGCGGCCGCCTCGGGCGAGACGCAGATCGCCCACCGCTGGCTGCGGTGGCTCGACGAGCACCGCGCCCCGTGGGGCTCGCTGCCGGAGAAGGTGGACTCGCAGGGCCGACCCGGCGGGCCTGCGCCGCTCGGGTGGACGAGCGCGCTCGTCGTGCTGACCCTGGAGGCCCTCGAGGACGACGATGCCAGGACGGACGAGGACAGGAAGGCAGAGCCATGATCGAGCTGCTCACCCCCCAGGAGGTCGAGCGGGCACGTCCCGCCGGACGGTTCGTCGGCGACACCCTGCAGGCGCTGCGCGAACGCATCCGGGTCGGCACCAACCTGCTGGAGATCGACGAGTGGGCGGCCCGGATGATCGAGGCGCGAGCGGCGGTGTCCTGCTACGTCGACTACGCCCCCTCCTTCGGCCGCGGCCCGTTCGGCCACGTCATCTGCACCTCCGTCAACGACGCGGTGCTGCACGGCCTGCCGCACGACTACGCGCTGCAGCAGGGTGACCTGCTCAGTCTGGATCTGGCCGTCTCGGTCGACGGGTGGGTCGCGGACGCGGCCGTCACCTTCAGCGTCGGCGGGTGGGCCTGCGAGGGGGACCGGCGGATGGTCGAGGCGACGGAGCGGGCGCTGGAGGCGGCGATCCGGGTCGCCCGTGCCGGCAACCGGGTCGGCGACCTCTCGCACGCGGTCAGCCGCGTCCTGTCCGGGGCCGGCTACCGGGTCAACACCGACTTCGGCGGGCACGGCGTCGGCTCGACGATGCACCAGGACCCGCACGTGCCCAACCAGGGCCGGCCGGGCACCGGACCGCGCCTGCGGCCCGGGATGCTGCTCGCGATCGAGCCGTGGGTGATGGCCGACACCGACCAGCTCACGGTGGACGACGACGGCTGGACCCTGCGGAGCCGGACGGGCGCCCGCGCCGCGCACAGCGAGCACACGGTGGCCATCACCACCGGCGACCCCGTCGTGCTGACCCGACCGTCCGGGGCGTGAGGCCACCCGCCCTGGCGTCCGCGCCCCGGGCTCAGGTCTGGCGGTCGGTGCAGATGGCGATCAGCTCGTGCAGCGCCGCCCGGCCCTCGTCCGTGGGTCCTTCGGTGTCCGCGAGCGCCCGGCGGGCCTCCTCGGCGCCGTCGGCGATCATCCGCTCGGTGCGCTCCAGGGCCCCCGACCGACGGATCACCCGACGGCAGGCCTCGACGGTCGCGTCGTCGAGGTCGGGGTCGCCCAGGCTCGCGGCGACGAGCTCGGCGTCCTGGCCGTCGGCGAGCTCGAGGGTGTGCGCGACGAGCGCGGTGTGCTTGCCCTCGCGCAGGTCGTCCCCGGCCGGCTTGCCGGTGTGGTCGGGGTCCCCGAACACCCCCAGGACGTCGTCGCGCAGCTGGAAGGCCTCGCCCAGGCTGGTGCCGTAGCGGGACAGCGACCTCAGCGTGGCCGCGGTCGCCCCCGCCGCGTGCGCACCGATGAGGAGAGGCTGCTCGACGGAGTACTTCGCGCTCTTGTAGCGGATCACCGTCCGCGAGCGCGCCACGCGCTCCTCGTAGGCGAGGTCGGACCAGCCCTGCGCGCCCTCGAGCATGTCGAGGAACTGCCCGCCCATCAGCTGGGTGCGCATCCGGTCGAACTCCGGGCGGGCGCGCCGCAGCGCCTCGGGCGGCAGCCCGCTGGTGGAGAAGACCTCGTCGGTCCAGTTGAGGCAGAGGTCCCCGGCCAGGATCGCGGCGGCGTGGCCGAAGCGGGCGGGGTCGCCGTTCCAGCCGTTGCGGCGGTGGTCGGCGGCGAAGGCGCGGTGGGCGGTGGGCCGGCCGCGCCGCAGGTCGCTGTTGTCCATGACGTCGTCGTGCAGCAGCGCGGCCGCCTGGAAGATCTCCATCGAGCTGGCCGCCCGGACGGCGGCCTCGTCGTGGGCCTCGTCGTGGCCGAGGGCTCGCCAGCCCCAGTAGAAGAACGCTGCGCGCAGGCGCTTACCACCGGCGAGCAGCTCGTCGACGGCGTCGACGAGCGGGCCCATGGGGGCGCCGAGCTCGGCCAGGACCTCGCGCTGCCGGTCGAGGTGGTCGGTGAGCGCCTGCTGCACGCGGGGGCGCAGGCCGCCGTCCAGCGGGTGGGCGTGCGCCACATGACCTCCTGATCTCGGGGGCGGGTTGCCGTCCGACCCGAGCCTAACCCGCGGGGCCCGCGGACCCGGGCCGTCCCCTCCGTGGCCCGGGCCGTCCCCTCCGTGGCCCGGGCCGGACCTCATCCTGCCCGGCGGCCGGGGCGGGACGGGGGTCTTGTCCACAGGCGTCGGCCGGTGCGGTTGAGCTTGTCGGTGCGGGCTCGTACATTTGTCTGTATCGAACACGAGTTCGAACGAGTGGCGGGTTGCCGCTCGGACCCGGCGGAGGGAGACACGGATGAGCAGGCGCTACCAGGACCTGGTCGAGGTCAGGCTCGGTGACCCGCTCGAGCACCGGGTGCGGCTCGAGCCGGGCTGGTGCCGCGGCGCGCAGCCGCCCGACACGCTGGTCCGCGTCCCCACGCAGTTCCTCTGGCAGGGGCGGGTGCACCTCGTCCGGGGCGTGCTGGCGCAGTGGAGCCAGCGGGTGCCCTGGTGGCGAGGGGCGGGTGACGGCGGGACGACGCAGGAGGGCTGCACGATGACGCTCCCGGCGCTGGAGCAGCAGGTATGGCGTGTGGAGGCGAGCGCGGGGCGGTCGCACGGGTCGGGGGTCTACGACCTGGTCAGCGGCGAGCGCTGGCTCCTGGAGCGGGTCAGCGACTGACGGTCGTGAGCACCTCATGGACGGATCGGCGCACGAGGAGAGGACAGGCATGACGACCATCACCCACAGGCAGGCGGGCACGACGTCGGGGACCGGCACGACCGTCCCCGCGCCCCCGCCGGCATCCGCAGGGACCGTGCTGGACCTGCTCGACCGGGCGCGCGGCGGCCTGCTGCTCGCGTGCCACAGCGGCACCGCGGGCGAGCGGTACACCCAGGCCCACCTGGCCGCGCTGCGGGCCGGCGCCGCGCTGCTGGCGGCCCGCAGCGCCCCCAGCCGGCGCTCCAGGCCACGGAGCGTGTGGGAGGTGCTTCCCACGGTCGCGCCCGAGCTGACCGAGTGGGCGGCCTTCTTCGCCACCTCCGGCCGGCGCAGGCTGGCCGTGGAGCGCGGCGCCCAGGCGGTGTCGGCACGGGACGCCGACGACCTGGTCCGCTCGGCCGAGCACTTCCTGGAGCTGGTCCGCGGGGCGCTGCACCTGCCGTGCGGGCCCCCGCTGCCCACCGAGCTGGCACCCCTGGGCCACGGCTGAGCCGGCCGGCGCGCTCCGCCACCCCCGCCGGCCACGCCCGTACGACCACGACCTGAGACGAGAGAGCTGACACCCATGCCCACCGACGACTTCGTGCACCTGCACGTCGCCTCGAGCGCCTCGATGCGCTACGGCGCGAGCCACCCCGCCGAGCTCGTCCGGCGGGCCGCCGCGCTGGGCCAGCCGGCGCTCGCGCTGACCGACCGCGACGGGCTCTACGGTGCCGTCCGGTTCGCCCGGGCGTGCGGCGACGCCGGTGTCGCGCCGGTGCTCGGCGTCGACCTCGCCCTGGACCTCGACGACGTGCACCCGGCGCGGTCCGGGCGGGTCGCGCTGGGCGGTGAGGACGCCCTGGCAGCGGCCAGGCCGGCGAGGGCCGGCG
Organism: Ornithinimicrobium pekingense DSM 21552; assembly: GCF_000421185.1. Lineage (GTDB taxonomy): Bacteria > Actinomycetota > Actinomycetes > Actinomycetales > Dermatophilaceae > Ornithinicoccus > Ornithinicoccus pekingensis. Next base: position 212,991 of record NZ_ATWJ01000009.1, on the reverse strand, counting down.
TGCCGGGCTCGGCCGGCCGCGGTGCCCACGGGGTGCCCGGCGGGCCGGTGTGGCGGCGTCCGGAGGCGCCCGGGGCGTGGGTCGGCGACAGCACCTGGACCGACGGCGGCACCGCCTGGGCCGCCGGGCTGTCCGGCCGCCGACGGGCCCAGCCGGTCAAGGGCGGGGCGCTCGTCGACGACCAGCACCCCCGCGTCGTCGTGCTCGCCCGGGGCCAGCAGTCGGGGCTGGAGCCGGGACTGGGATGGGCACGCCTGTGCCGGCTCGTCACCCAGACCCACCTGGCGGGGGAGCGGGGGCTGCCGCGCACCCGTCGTGACCTGCTCGCCCGCGCCGCGGCGCCCGTCGACGGCCGGGCCCCGGTCGTCGTCCTGCTCGGCCCCGACTCCGACGTCGGCCGGGCCGTGCTGGCCCGGCGGCACGACGCCGCCCGGACCCTGCTGCGTGCCTGGCAGGCGGTCGTGCCGGCAGGGGCCCTGCGGGTGGAGGTCGTCTGCCACGGCGGGCCCGAGGGCACGCCCGCCAGCCTCGGTCACGCCAGCCGGATGTGGGCGCTGGCCCGTGAGTGTGGCGTGCCGGCCGTGCTCACGGCGGCGGTCCGGCACGCCGCTCCCGACCAGGCGCGGGTGGTGGACGTCCTCGACGCCGCACGCCGGATGGTCGCCCTCGACGAACGGCACCTCGACCGGGTCAGCACGGCCGGTCACCTCGCCGACACCGCGACCATGCACGCCCTGGCCCGCCGGCTGGAGGAGGCCGGCGGCAGCGACGCCCGCGCGGCCGACCTGCTGGGCGACACGCTCGCGCTCGCCCGCGAGTGCCGCCAGGACCCCCGCTCCGACCTGGGGATCGGGGCGGTCCACCTGCCCGAGCCGGAGGTGCTGGGCGTCAGCGGTGTCGGCGAGGCCCACTTCGTGCTCACCCAGCGGTGCGACGCAGCGGTGGCCACCCGCTACCCCGGTGCGTCCACCGCATACCTCGACCGCGTCCGCGCCCGGCTCGCCGACGAGCTGGGGGTGATCGCGGGGCTGGGCTACCCCACCTACTTCCTCACCGTCGCCGCCGTGTGCGACCTCATCCGCGACAACGGGGTGCGGGTCGCGGCGCGGGGCTCCGGCGCCGGCAGCCTGGTCACCTACCTGCTCGGGATCAGCGGCGTCGACCCGATGGAGCACGGCCTGCTGATGGAGCGGTTCTGCTCGCCGCTGCGCGCCCAGCTGCCCGACATCGACATCGACGTGGAGTCGGCGCGCCGCACCGAGATGTACGAACGGATCCTCGAGCGCTTCGGCTCCGACCGGGTCACCTGCGTGTCGATGGCCGAGACCTACCGGGTGCGGCACGCGATCCGCGACGTCGCCGCCACCCTCGGCATGCCGCCGGGGGAGATCGACGTGCTGGCCAAGGCGTTCCCGCACATCCGCGCCCGGGACGCCCGGGCCGCCATCCGCGACCTGCCCGAGCTGCGTGCCCAGGGCCTCGACGCACCCCGCATGCAGATGCTGCTGGAGCTGGTCGAGTCGCTCGACGGGCTGCCGCGGCACATCGCCATGCACCCGTGCGGGGTGATCCTGTCCAGCACGACCCTGCTGGACCGCACCCCGGTCGAGGCGAGCTGGCTGGGCTTCCCGATGAGCCAGTTCGACAAGGACGACGTCGAGGAGATGGGGTTGCTCAAGCTCGACGTCCTCGGCATCCGGATGCAGTCCTCGATGGCGCACGCCGTCGAGGAGGTCCAGCGCGTCGACGGTGTCCGCGTCGACCTCGACGACCGGGCGGACGTCCCCCTGGACGACCCCGAGACCTTCGCGCTGATCCAGTCCACCCGCACCCTGGGCTGCTTCCAGATCGAGTCGCCGGGGCAGCGCGAGCTGGTCGGCAAGTTCGCCCCCGACTGCTTCGCCGACATCATCATCGACATCTCCCTGTTCCGGCCCGGCCCGGTGAAGTCGGACATGATCCGCCCGTTCCTGCACGCCCGGCAGGGCTGGGGCGAGCCGGAGTACCTCCACCCCAGCCTGGTGCCCTACCTGGAGCAGACCTGCGGCGTCGTCGTCTTCCACGAGCAGGTGCTGCAGATCGTCGCCGAGACGACCGGCGTCAGCCTGGCCCAGGCCGACGAGGTGCGCCGGGCGATGGGCAGCCCGCAGGGCCAGCAGGAGGTGGAGGTGTGGTGGCGCGCCGCCGCGGCCGCCCGCGGTTACCGCCCCGAGGAGGTCGACCGGATCTGGGAGGTGCTCGCCGCGTTCGCCTCCTTCGGGTTCTGCAAGGCCCACGCCGCCGCCTTCGCGCTGCCGACCTACCAGTCGGCGTGGCTCAAGACCCACCACACCGCGGCCTTCCTCGCCGGCGTGCTCACCCACGACCCGGGCATGTACCCCAAGCGCCTCATCCTCGACGAGGCCCGCACGATGGGCGTGCACGTCCTCGGGCTCGACGTCAACCGCTCGGGGGAGACCTACCGGGTGGAACGGGTCGAGGAGGACACGGGGTATGCCGTGGAGCGCGGGCGTGGTGACCTCGTGCCGCTGGGGCAGCACGAGGTCACCACGGTCGCGCAGAGCCACCACGGCGTCCCGGCCCGGCGCACCGACCAGATCGGCAGTGCCGACCACCTCGCCGGCCCCGACCACGTCGACGAGGTGATGGCGCGGGTCGAGCGGCGGGCCGGGCGCTACGGCATCCGGCTGTCGCTGGCCGACGTCAAGGGGATCAGCGACGACGAGGTGCGACGGATCGTCGCCGGGCAGCCCTACTCCTCGCTCGCCGACCTGTGGCAACGCGCCCGGCCCAGCCGCCCGACGGCCGAGCGCCTCGTGCTGGCCGGCGGGTTCGACGCGCTGCACCGGGTCGGGCGTCACGGGCACGCCGGCGCCCGGGGCGGGCTGACCCGCCGCGACCTGCTGCTCCACGTGCGTGAGCTCGACCGGTGGTCCCGGCACGCCGCGACCGGGGCCGGTCGCAGCCGGGCCGGTCGACGCGTGCCCGCACCGACCCTCGCCGGGGCCGTCGAGGGCGAGGTCGCCGCCCGGACCCGCTCCCAGGCCGTGGGCCGGCGCACCTGGCACGTCCAGGAGCCGACCGCCACCCAGCTCACCCTCGAGCTCGGCGACGAGCCGGCGCCGGTCACCGGCAGCGGCCTGCCCGAGATGACCGAGCAGGAGCAGCTGCGCGCCGAGCTGGACGTGCTGGGCCTGGACGTCAGCCGGCACGTCGTCACCGGCTTCGCCCCGATGCTGGCCGACCTCGGGGTCACCCGCTCCCGCGACCTGCTGTCCCGCCGCAACGCCTCCGAGGTGCTCCTGGCGGGCGCCAAGGTGGCCACGCAGACCCCGCCGGTGCGCTCGGGGCGGCGCGTGGTGTTCCTGACCCTCGACGACGGCACCGGCCCCGCCGACGCCACCTTCTTCGAGGACGTCCAGGGGCCGTTCGCCGCGACCGTCTTCCACTCCTGGCTGCTGCTCGTGCGGGGCGTGGTGCGCCGGACCGGGCCGCGGGGGGTCTCGGTGCGGGCGACCGGCGCCTGGGAGCTGGGTGCCCTGAGCCAGGCCTGGGAGGAGGGTGGCGCCGAGGCAGCCCGCGCGTTCATGGCCGCCACGGAGGAGCAGGCCCACGCCCTGGTCGCCCAGGCCGAGGCCGCCGCCCGGCAGCAGGCCGCGGAGGCCGGCGGTGGCGGACGACGGGTCCTGGTGCACGCCTCGGGGTTCCGGCAGTCCCCCTACGCCGACATCAAGCCGGCCGGGGACGGTGCCCGCACCCCCGGCGGCAAGCTGTGGCACTCCAGCCCCGGGAGCTCCGGATGGTGACCGCCGCGCCGGTGCCCGCGCCGGTGCCTTCCCCCCGCGTCGACGACGTCACGGTCCTGCACGTCGACATGGACGCCTTCTACGCCTCGGTCTCCCTGCTCGACCACCCCGAGCTGCGTGGGCTGCCGGTGGTGGTCGGCGGCGGGTGGCGCAGCGTGGTGCTGTCCGCGACCTACGAGGCCCGCGCCTTCGGGGTGCGGTCCGGGATGCCGATGGCCACCGCCAGGCGGCTGTGCCCCCAGGCGGTGGTGGTGCGGCCCGACCACGACCGCTACGCGCGCGTCTCCGAGGCGGTGATGGCGATCTTCGCGGAGGTCACCCCGCGGATGGAGCCGGTGTCGATGGAGGAGGCGTTCCTCGACGTCTCCGCCACCGGCCGCCAGTGGGGCGGCCCCGCCGCGGTCGGCCAGTGGATCCGCGACACCGTCGCCGACGAGCAGCAGATCACCTGCTCCGTCGGGGGAGCGCCCACCAAGGCCGTGGCCAAGATGGCCTCCCGCGCGGCCAAGCCCGACGGGATGCGGCTCGTCGGCCGGGCCGAGGTCGTGCCGTTCCTGCACCCGATGCCGGTCGGTGCGCTCTGGGGCGTCGGCGAGGCCACCGAGGGCGAGCTGCACCGGCTCGGGCTGCGCACGGTCGGGCAGCTGGCGCACGTGCCGGCGGCGACCCTGCGCCGGGCCTTCGGCGAGCAGGGGGCGGCGCGGCTGCACGCCCTGGCCTGGGGCCGCGACGACGACCAGGTCACCCCGGCGCGGGTCGAGCGCAGCGTCGGCTCCTCCCAGACCTTCTCCTCCGACGTCGACGACCCCGACGTCATCCGTCGCCGGTTGCTGCACCTGGCGGAGCGGACCGCGAGCCGGATGCGGCACGGGGGCGTGATGGGGCGCACGGTCGTGCTCACGGTCCGGTTCTCCGACTTCACCACGATCACCCGGTCGCGCACCGTCGCCGTCCCCACGGACGTGACCCGCGAGGTCCACGCGACGGCCTGCGCGCTCTACGAGGCGCTAGGGCTGCAGCGGGCCCGCATCCGCATGCTCGGGGTCCGGGTCGAGGGCATCACCACCGCCGACGAGACCCTCGTCCAGGGACGCCTGGACGAGCCGGAGCACGGGTGGCGGGAGGCCGAGCGGGCCATGGACCGGGCCGCCGCCCGGTTCGGCTCCGACGCGGTGCGACCGGCGAGCCTGCTCGAGCGGAGGCGGGGAACTCCGGCTACCGCTCAAGGCGTTACCGTCATATCCTGAGACCCTAGATCTGGTCGTCGGCTTGCAGTCCGTGACCGGCCCTCAACCACCGGAGGTCACCCGTGCCGCTCTCCGAACACGAACAGCGTGTCCTGGCCCAGATGGAGAAGGCCCTCTACGCCGAGGACCCACGCCTGGCGAGCACGCTGAAGAGCACTGCGTCGGCGGCCGGGCACGGCCTCGACCGTCGCAGGGTCGCGATCGGCGTCCTCGGCGCCCTCGTCGGCCTCGCTCTCGTGGTCGTGGGTGTCATGTCGCAGCTGATCTGGGTCGGCGCGGCCGGCTTCCTGCTCATGGTCCTCGGCGGTGCCTGGGCCGCCAAGCCCCACGGGCGGCCGCACCTGGGAGTGGTCGGCTCCGAGGGCAGGCGCCCCGGGCCCGGCGGGCGCGGTGGCGGTGGCGGTGGGGGCGGCCGAGGGCCCAAGGGCCCGCGCCCCACCGGAGGCGGCAGCTTCATGGAGCGTATGGAGCAGCAGTGGGACAAGCGTCGGGAGCAGGGTCCCTCCTGACCCCTGACCCCACGCACCACCACGAGCCGGGCACAGCTGCCCGGCTCGCTGCTGTCCCGCCACCCGCCCGGAACGACCTCGCGGAGCTGCTGGCCCAGGTGGCGGAAGGTGACCAGGAGTCGTTCGCCGACCTCTACGACGCGATCGCCCCACGGGTCCACGGGCTCGCCCGCCGGGTCGTGCGCGACCCCGCCATGGCGGAGGAGGTCACCCAGGAGGTCTTCCTCCAGGTCTGGCGCGAGGCCCGGCGCTTCGACCCCTCCCGCGGGTCGGCCCTCTCCTGGTTGCTCACCCTGACCCATCGCCGGGCTGTCGACCGGGTGCGGGCCGAGCAGGCCCAATCCGACCGGCTCCACCGCTACGAATCACGCTCGAGCACGACCCCCTACGACACCACGGCGGAGCAGGCGACGCAGCGGCTCGAGGCGGGGCGCGTCCGTCGGGCGCTCGACGGCGTCGGCGAGCCCCACCGCAGCGCGCTGGAGCTGGCCTACCTCGAGGGCCTGACGCACCAGGAGGTCGCCGAGCGCACCGGTGTCCCGCTGGGCACCGCAAAGACCAGGATCAGGGACGGGCTGGGCAAGCTCAGGCACGCGATGACAGGAGGTGAGCGATGAACGACCGGCGAACGCACGAGCCGGGTGAGGACCTGCACGACCTCGCCGCGCCCTACGCCCTCGACGCCCTCGACGACGTCGAGCGCGAGCGTTTCGAGGAGCACCTGTCGGCGTGCGCCGCCTGCCGGGCGGAGGTCGCCGAGCTGCACGAGGCGGCGGTCGCCCTGTCCGAGGGAATCGAGGTCGCGCCCCCCGCCGACCTGCGCCGCAGGGTGCTGGAGCAGGTGGCGACGGAGGCCGGCGGCACCGGAGCCCGGGTGGGCGACGACAGCGTCGACGCGCCCGTCGAGGACGCGGAGCCGAGCACCACCAGCGGACCGGCCCGCCTGAGACGCCACCCTCGACGTACCTGGTGGCTGGCTGCGGCCGCCACGGTCGTCGTCGGCGCGGGTGCCTGGGGTGCTGTCGAGCTGCTGGGCCCCCAGGATCCCGCCACCCAGATCGTCCAGGCGCAGGACGCGCGGGAGTATGACGCGACCACCCCGGACGGGAACCTGACGGTCGTCGCCTCGGCCGCCGAGGACGCCGCGGTGCTGCGGCTGCCGGCCGAGCTGGACGCACCTCCTGGCGGGCAGGCCTACCAGGCCTGGTACGTCGGCAGCGACGGGTCGGCGCGCTCGGCCGGGGTGCTCGGGCCGGACGATCTCGAGGACGGCGAGACCGTGCTGGAGGGTGCGCTGACCGGTGCCGTCGCCGTCGCCGTCACGGTCGAGCCCGAGGGTGGCTCGCAGCAGCCGACGAGCGAGCCCTTCGTCGTCGTGCCCCTCGGCTGACAGCAGTGCCGGGCACCGTCGTCAGCGACGGGCCCGGCACGCGTGCGCGAGGGTCAGGAGTCCGCGGCGACCGCGCGCGCGTAGACCACCGTGTTGTCGACGTGGTGGCCGGTGGTGGTGTCGAACTCGCCGCCGCAGGTGATCAGCCGCAGCTCCGGTCCGGGGGTCGGGCCGTAGACCGCCACGGTGGGGAACGCGTCCTTGGGGTAGCTGTCGACGCGGTAGACCTCGAAGGCCACGGTGCTGCCGTCGGCCCGGTCCACCTCGACCCGGTCGCCCGGGACCAGGGCGCCCAGCTCGAAGAACACCGAGGGCCGACCGCCCGGGCCGGTCACGTGGCCCTCCAGCACCGAGGGGCCGGACTCACCGGGCGTCGGTGACCCGGAGTACCACGCGGCCTGGTCCACGAGCGCTCCCGAGGGCACCTCGAGGGTGCCGTCCGCCGCCAGGCCGAGGGCGTGCAGGGGGCTGTCCACCCCGATGGCGTCCACCCGGACGCTGACCGGCTCGGCCGCGGGAAGGGCGGCCATGGTCTCCGGTCCGACGTCCGCGCCCGGCGCGGTGGCCGACTGTGGCCCGGTCGTCAACGCTGTGCCCTCCGGGGCGGCCGTGCCCCGTGCTGCCGTGCCCGGTGCTGCAGTCTTCCCGGCGTCCGCGACCGGTGCTGCGGTCTCCCGTCCGGCCCGGTCCGCCGGACCGGTCTGGCCGCCGCGCCCCGCAGGTGCGTCGACGGCGGACGTGGCGCTCGCCGGTCGTGGCGGGTCCGGCACCTGCCGGTTTATAGCCACGACGACGAGCAGGACGCCCAGCACGAGGCAGACGACGGGGAGCAGCCCCAGGGCCGCGGGACGCACGGCCCCGCGGCCCTGATGCTTCGTGGTCACGCCGGTCAGCCCTCGGCGCGACGGTTGCGCAGGAGGAGACCCCCGATCCCGGCAGCCGCCAGCACAGCGCCACCCATGGCGAAGCCCGAGTACTCCATACCCTCGGTGCTCGCGCCGCCCGTCTGCACGCCGCCGCTGGGGGCGTCCATCTGGCCGACCGCGAGCTCGCCGCACAGCGCGGGGTCGGTGGCCTCGGTCGGCAGCGACGGGTCGAGGTCGGACATCTGCTCGCCGTCGTAGGCGCCGCTGCCGTCGTGGTCGACGCCGTGGACGACCACGACACCCTGCCCGTCGGCGATCTGGGCGGCCACCTCCTCGGACACCTCGATCGTGCGCTCGTAGGTGTAGGTCCCTGTCGCCGGGAAGTTCGCGACGTCCAGGGCGTGGTCGGGGCCGGTCATCCCGCCGTCGTTGGTGAGCGACACGGCCACGGCGCCGTAGGAGTCGGCGGCGTCGGTGGTGCGGATCGCCCCGTCGGGCCCGGTGCCCTCCATCATCGGGTCGGGGCAGCTGTTGGCCCCGCCGATGTGGATGTGCTGGGCGTGGGGAGCCCCGTCGAGCAGGCCCTGGACCTCGACCGAGAGCCACACGCTGGTGCCGTCGACCTTGGCCCAGGCGGTGCCGCTGCCGCCGCTGTCGTTGAGCTCGCCGAGCGTGGCCATCAGCTCGGTTCCGTGGTCGTCGGCGACCGCGGGGGCGGCCAGGAGGGGGAGGGCGACCAGCCCGGGGACGGCCATCGCGGCCAGCCTGGTGGAGAACTTCATGACACGGCTCCTCTCGTCGGCGGCAGGCCGGTCGGCCCGCCGTGGGTGTCGGGAGGACTTCGGCGCCGTGGCCGGCGCGGATTGCCGAATGTGACTCAGGTCACGTGAGGAAGAGGACCGCCACCGCCCAGACGGCGATGATCGTGAACGCCGTCGCCAGCTCGACGAGGATGTTGACGCCGACCGCCTTGAGGGCGTGGCCGGTGGCGCGCACGGCCTCCCGCCGGTCGCGGGTGCGGGCCAGAGACACCAGGAAGATCCCCACCGGGAAGCCGACGAACAGGCCGACCACCGGGATGACGAACGCCCCGACCACGGCCGCGGCGACGCCCGCCAGCAGCGTGCTGGTGCTCACCCCGGCACGCCGCATCCGCTTGCCCGGGACCAGCCACTGCAGCACCAGCCCGGCCAGGTAGAGGGCGACGACGACCGCCAGCACCACCCAGCCGGTCGTGGACCGCTCCTCCAGGGCCCACAGCAGCACCGCGCCGACGATGACGATGAGGCCGGGCAGCACGGGGACCACGATCCCGACCACGCCGAGGACCATCAGCAGCGCGACCACGATCTCCATCAGGCTCATGGCGGCTCAGTCTGCCAGCCCGCGGTGCCGCGAGACGACGACCGCCCGCCCACGCCGGGGCGCGGACGGGCGGTCGAAGTCGGTCGGCCGGCTCAGATGGCCGGGGACTCCTCCGCGTGCAGGCGGTGGGTCTCGTCGAGGATGTCGACGTCCTGCAGGTGGCGCAGCTTGTCGAGGTGCTCGCGGCCGTGGTGGGCGCAGAAGTGCAGCTCGAGGCCGTCACCGAGGCGGGCCCGGACGTAGGCCTGGGCACCACAACGGTCGCAGCGGTCAGAGGCGGTCAGCTCGGGGGTCAGGGTGGCGTTCACGGGCGGTCTCCTCTCCTGCCCAGTCCGGGGACGGCCCGGGCTGGTGCGTCACAGTCAAGCATGCCAACGCAGCCATACCCGGTCTTTGTGCCCGGAGTGCCCGAGGTTTCGCTCACCGCGTAGTCGGGAACAACTCCGCGGTCGGCTGGGGCCGCACGCCGTGCGCCTGCGGGGGAGTGTCCCCCGCGCGGGTTACCCTGCCGGGTGCAGACGATGACGACGAGTGGAGCGAGCAGCCCGTGAGCACCAGCACCGACTACTCCGCGCGGCACCTGCAGGTCCTCGAGGGCCTGGAGGCCGTCCGCAAGCGCCCGGGCATGTACATCGGGTCGACCGACAGCCGCGGCCTCATGCACTGCCTCTGGGAGATCATCGACAACGCCGTCGACGAGGCGCTCGGCGGGCACGGCGACCGGATCGACGTCGTCCTGCACGCGGACGGCTCGGTCGAGGTGCACGACCGTGCTCGCGGCATCCCCGTGGACATCGAGCCGCGCACCGGCCTGTCGGGTGTCGAGGTCGTCTTCACCAAGCTGCACGCCGGCGGCAAGTTCGGCGGCACCTCCTACGCCGCCTCCGGCGGCCTGCACGGCGTCGGCGCATCCGTCGTCAACGCGCTGTCCTCGCGGCTGGACGTCGAGGTCGACCGCGCGGGCAAGACCTACGGGATGAGCTTCCGGCGCGGCGAGCCCGGCACCTTCGACGACGGGCGCAGGGCGCCGTCGCCGGACGCGTCGTTCTCCCCCTTCGAGAGGAGCAGCGAGCTGGCGGTGGTCGGCAAGGCCAAGCGAGGCGTGACCGGCACCCGGGTCCGCTACTGGGCCGACCCCCAGATCTTCATCAAGAAGGCGCAGTTCGACTACGACGAGCTGGTCGCCCGCGCCCGCCAGACGGCCTTCCTCGTGCCCGGCCTGACGATGGTCATCCGCGACGAGCGCCGCCTGCCGGGCACCCCGGGCGAGGACGGCCCGCACGAGGAGGTCTTCAGCTACTCCGGAGGGATCACGGAGTATGCCGAGTACCTCGCCCCGGACACCGCCGTCACCGACGTGTGGCGGCTGCAGGGGTCGGGCAGCTTCACCGAGACCGTCCCCGTGCTCGACGAGCTGGGGCACATGGTCACCAGGGAGGTCGAGCGCGAGTGCGAGGTGGACGTCGCCGTCCGCTGGGGCACCGGCTACGACACGACCCTGCGCAGCTTCGTCAACATCATCACCACTCCCAAGGGCGGCACCCACCTCGCGGGCTTCGAGCAGTCGCTGATGAAGGTGTTCCGCAAGCAGCTCGAGCTCAACTCCCGGCGCCTCAAGGTCGGCAACGACAAGGTGGAGAAGGACGACATCACCGCGGGCCTCACCGCGGTCGTGACCGTCCGCCTGCCCGAGCCGCAGTTCGAGGGTCAGACCAAGGAGGTGCTGGGCACCAGCGCCGTCCGCTCCATCGTCTCCCGGGTGGTGGAGAAGGAGCTGACCGAGCGGCTCACCTCCAAGCACCGCGGGGACAAGGCGCAGGCCTCCCTGCTGCTGGACAAGGTCGTCGCCGAGATGAAGTCACGGATCTCGGCGCGGCTGCACAAGGAGACGCAGCGACGCAAGAACGCGCTGGAGTCCTCCTCGCTGCCGGCCAAGCTGGCCGACTGCCGCAGCAACGACGTCGCGCGCAGCGAGCTGTTCATCGTGGAGGGCGACAGCGCGCTGGGCACCGCCAAGCTGGCGCGCTCCAGCGACCACCAGGCACTGCTGCCCATCCGCGGCAAGATCCTCAACGTCCAGAAGGCCTCGGTCTCGGACATGCTGTCCAACGCCGAGTGCGCCGCGATCATCCAGGTGGTGGGGGCCGGGTCGGGGCGCTCGTTCGACCTCGACCTGGCCCGCTACGGCAAGGTCATCATCATGACCGACGCCGACGTCGACGGTGCCCACATCCGCACCCTGCTGCTGACCCTGTTCTTCCGCTACATGCGTCCGCTCGTCGAGGCCGGCCGCGTCTACGCCGCGATGCCGCCGCTGCACCGGATCGAGGTGTCCGGCGGCCGGGGCAAGGCCGGGCGCGAGTACATCTACACCTACACCGAGCCGGAGATGCGGCGGACGGTCGGGGAGCTGCAGCGCAAGGGCCGCACCATCAAGCAGCCGATGCAGCGATACAAGGGGCTGGGGGAGATGGACGCCGACCAGCTGGCCGAGACCACGATGGACCCGCGCCACCGCACCCTGCGCCGCATCACCCTGGCCGACGCCGCACGCGCCGACGGTGTCTTCGACCTCCTCATGGGCTCCAGCGTCGCCCCCCGCAAGGACTTCATCGTCGAGTCCGCCCACGAGCTGGACCGCGAGCGCATCGACGCCTGAGAGCCCTTCGACGGGTCAGCCCTTGGTGCCGCCGGTGGCGATGCCCGCCACGAAGTGCCGCTGGCCGATGAAGAACAGGATGATCATCGGCACGGTGGTGATGACGCTGGCCGTCACGATGATCTCCCAGCGGAACTCGCCGCCGGTGCCGAACTGGTCGACCAGGGCCTTCAGGCCGCGGGGGATGGTGAAGTTCTCCGAGCTGCGCAGGTAGATCAGCGGACGCATCAGGTCGGTCCAGGCGGCCTGGAACTCGAAGAGCAGGGTGACCACCAGCGCCGGGCGGCACAGCGGCAGGGCGATCCTCCAGAACATGGCCCAGTGCCCGGCGCCGTCGATCCTGGCCGCCTCGAAGAGCTCACGGGGCAGGCCGAGGAAGAACTGGCGCAGCAGGAAGATGTAGAAGGCGCTGCCGAAGAGGTTGGCCGCCCACAGCGGCGTCAGGGTGTCCACCTGGCCCAGGGAGTTCCAGATGAGGAAGACCGGGATCATCGTGACGGCGCCGGGCAGCATCATCGAGCCCAGGACCAGGGCGAACAGCAGGTTGCGCCCGCGGAAGCGGTAGTAGGCGAAGCCCCAGGCCACCATCGCGCTGGACAGCGTGACGGCGAGGGCGGCGAGCACCGTCACCAGCAGGGTGTTGCCCAGCCACAGCAGCATGGGGGCCTCCTGCCAGACCGCCACGTAGTTGCTGAAGGTGACGGTCTCGGGGATCAGCCGGTTGTCGAAGACGTCCGAGCGCGGCTTGAGCGAGGCGCTGACGAGCCAGACGAAGGGGTAGAGGAAGACGATGCTGAAGCCCACGAGCAGGGCGACCACGACCGCGCGGCCCACGCGGCTGCGCAGAGGTCTGCCCGGGCTGGGCTCGCGCGCCTCCGCGGCCAGGGTGCCGGGCAGGGTCGGGGCGGCTGGCTGCGACCCCATCACTGGTCCCCCTGGTAGAACACGAGCCGCTTGGAGACGTAGAGCTGGACCGCCGTGATCCCCATGATGACCACGAAGAGCACCCACGCCAGGGCCGAGGCGTAGCCCATCTGCAGGAACTCGAAGGCCTGGCGGAAGACGTGGATGACGTAGAACTCCGCGGCCTCGTTGCTGTAGGTCGTGTTGCCGACGCCGAAGAAGGCCGTGTACGCCTCCGTGAAGGACTGCAGGGCGGCGATCGTGTTGACGATGAAGACGAACAGCAGGGATCCGGAGATCATCGGCACGGTGACGCTCCACGTGCGGCGCAGGAACCCGGCGCCGTCCACCCGGGCCGCGTCGTAGAGCTCCTCGGGGACGTTGCGCAGCGCCGCCAGCAGGATGATGACCGAGCCGCCGACGCTGAGCAGGCTCATGAGGATCAGGCCCGGCTTGACCCAGGTCGGGTCGCTGGTCCAGTTGGGCCCGTCGATCCCCACCCACCCGAGGACGTCGTTGACCAGACCGTTCTGCCCGTTGAACAGGAACAGGAGCAGCACCCCGGTGGCCACCGGCGGGGTCATGTTGGGCAGGAAGAACACCGTCCGGAAGAAGCCGGACGCCCGCCCGGCCTGGTTGAGCAGCATCGCCAGCCCGAGGGAGACCACGACGTAGAGCGGTACCTGGAAGGCGGTGTAGAAGATCGTGTTGGCCATCGCCCGGCGTGCGTCGTCGTCCTGCGCGACGGCCCGGTAGTTGTCCAGACCGACGAACGACGGGTCGTTGATGACGTCGTAGTCGGTCAGCGACAGGTAGAAGGTGTAGCCCACGGGCCAGGCGGTGAAGACGAGGAAGCCGACGATCCACGGCGACAGGAAGAGCAGCGCCGGACGCAGGTCCCCGCGCCGCACCGACTCCGGGCGGGAGCGCCGCCGGCGGGCGCGCCCGGGTGGCGCGACCGGGTCCTCTTCCGCCGCGGAGGGTGGCACCGCCCGCCCGGTCCCGACGGCCATCAGCCGTCCTGCTCCTCGTCCCAGGCGGCCCAGCGCTCGTCGAGCGCCTCCTGGGCCTCCTCCTGGGCCTGCGACATCGCCTCCTGGGGCTCCTGCTGACCGTTGAGGACGCGGTTGACGGCGTCCTGCCACGCCTGCTTGAACTCCGCGTCGGCCGGGTTGGCCGGGAAGGCCACCGTGTTGTCGTTGGCCGCGTAGAGGACCTCGACCGCGTGGTCCCAGTTCTCCTCGCCGCTGGGCTGCACGAGCTCGTCCTGGATCTGCCGGTCGGCTTCCTGGTTGCCGGTCAGCAGGCCGGTGAACTGCAGCCCGGCCTCCTCGCGCGCCGTCGCGCGCGCCTCGGCCGCGGCCATCCAGCTCTCCGTCTCCACCATGGTCGTGGCGAAGGTGCACGCCGCCGCCGGGTTGGCGCTGCCGACCGGGATGGCCCAGGCAGCCCCGTTGGCGAAGGCGATCGGCTCGCCCTGCCGGCTGTAGACGGTGTCGAAGGCCATCGGTGCGTCGGCGGAGACCTCGTTGAGGACGTTGACGTACCACTGCTCCATCGGCATGGCCCCCAGCACGCCGGTGGCGAACTGGTTGGTGTCACCGAAGAAGTCGGGGATCTCCCGCGCCGCCTTGACGTCGCCGAAGCCCCCCTGCAGGTCGTAGATCGACACGGCCCACTCCAGCGCCTCGACCACCTCGGGGCTGTCCAGCGTCGCGGTGCGGCCGTCGTCGGAGATCATCGAGCCACCGTTGGCGTGCACCCACAGCGGGAGGAACTCGGGCAGCTTGCTGTCGTAGCCGATGACCTCGATCCGCCCCCCCTCCTCGACGAAGAGCTGCTCGGTCGCGGCGGTCACGTCCTCCCAGCTGGACCCGTTGACGTCCTCGACCGTCAGGCCCGCCTCGTCCAGGAGCTCCTGGTTGGCCATCGTCAGCTGCACGGTGTTGAACTCCGGTATGCCGTACACCTGGCCGTCGAAGGTCACCTGCGCGAGGGCGGACTCGACGAAGACCGACGTGTCGACGCCGCGCTGGGACAGGCACTCGGTCAGCGGCATGACCGCCCCCCGGGAGGCCAGGGTGCCGATCTGGGCGCGGTCGGCGTTGATGATGCCCGGCACGTCGCCGGAGGCCACGGAGGAGAGGAACTGCTGCATGTCGAGCTCACCCTCGATGAGCTGCACCTCGGTGTCGCCCAGCGCCTCCTCGGCGCGCTGGAGCCGCTGCTGGGCGATCTCGTCGTCGGCGGTGCCGAAGCCCATCACGGTCAGCGGCCCCTCGGCGGTGGCCGTCTCGGCGAAGTCGTCCGAGGACAACGGCTCGGCGGTGCCGCCGCCCGAGCCCTGCGCGCATCCGCTCACCGTCAGTGCCCCCGCCGCCACCAGCATCGCCGTCCTGCGCATCGCACCCAGCTCCTCTCCGGCACCGGTCGCTCCGGCCACCTTCTCGGAGGACACCACCGCTCCCGGGGAACCGCAACCCCAAGAGCCGCTTCGCCCTTTTGGGTGCACCTGCCCAGATGCTGTAGCCTTGAGAGACACCTGCGCCGCCCCGGCCGGGTGTTCACATCTCAGGACGATCCGATCCTGGGGTCCGCGGGCGCCTGTCTATGCGCGCCTGGAGGTAGGTCCGATCACGCCAGAGGGCGTCGAGGCGAGAACCGACCTCGATCAACCCGAAGAGTGAGCTGAGCCGTCATGGCCAAATCCGTCAGCGCCGGGCACCCCGGCAAGAAGTCCCGACACACCCCCGCCCAGAAGAAGGCCGCCCGCGAGGCCCGTGAGAAGCAGGCCCGCGCCCAGCTCAAGGGCCGGCGCCCGCGTCCCGAGGGCAGGTACTCCGACACCCGTGACCGGGGCGACGCGCCCGGTGGCCGGGGCGGCTACCCCCGCAGGGACGAGCGCGCGGACGACCGTGGCGGCTACCCGCGTCGGGATGACCGTGGTGGGTACCAGAAGCGCGATGACCGTGGTGGTTACCAGTCCCGCGACGACCGTGGTGGGTACCAGAAGCGGGACGACCGCGGTGGTTTCCAGGGCCGCGACGACCGCGGCTACCAGCGTCGTGACGACCGTGGTGGCTACCAGAAGCGGGACGACCGCGGTGGGTTCCAGGGCCGCGACGACCGCGGCTACCAGCGTCGTGACGACCGTGGTGGCTACCAGAAGCGCGATGACCGTGGTGGCTACCAGGGCCGCGACGACCGTGGTGGATACCAGCGTCGTGATGACCGCGGGGGCTACCAGCGTCGTGACGACCGTGGCGGCTACCAGCGCCGCAATGACCGCCGTGACGACCGCGGTGGCTTCCAGCGTGGCGACGACCGGCCCGCCCGCCCCCGCTGGGCCGACGAGGACCGCAGCGACTGGCGTCAGGAGCGCCGTGACCGTGAGGTGCGCGAGCAGCGGCAGCAGGGCAGCCGCAGCGAGCACACCTGGCGCACCCACCGCGACGAGCGTGACGGCCGTGAGGCACGCCGGGGCCACCACGAGGGCCGCGGCTGGGAGGACCGTCGCCACCGCGGTGACCGCTTCGACGACCGCCGCAGCACCGGTGGGTTCGACCGCCGCAACCGCGGCGCCGACCTCGCCCCCGACGGCGAGCAGGAGCGCGAGGCGGCGGAGGCCGCATACCAGGAGCACCTGGCGAGCAGCACCAAGGAGGACGCGACCGCCACGGTGACCGAGGACAACGGCTTCGCGCGGCTCGGGCTGCACGAGGACCTCGTCTCGGCGCTGGCCCGCACCGGCATCACGCAGCCGTTCCCCATCCAGGCGGCCACGATCCCCGACGCGCTCGCGGGCAAGGACCTGCTCGGCCGCGGGCAGACCGGCTCGGGCAAGACGATGGCCTTCGGCCTGCCGATGCTGCACCGTCTGGCCGGGCGCCCCCGCGCCGTTCCGCACCGCCCGCGCGCGCTCATCATGACGCCGACGCGCGAGCTGGCGATGCAGATCGTCGACGCGCTCGCCCCACTCATGCGCGCCATCGACAAGCGCTTCCTGCTCGTCGCCGGCGGTATGTCGTACACGCCGCAGCTCGCCGGGCTGGAGCGTGGTGTCGACGTGCTGGTCGCGACCCCGGGCCGGCTCATCGACCTCATCGAGCGCTCGGCCGCCGACCTCTCCGACGTCGAGGTCACCGTGCTCGACGAGGCCGACCACATGGCCGAGATGGGCTTCGCCGAGGCGATGAAGCAGATCCTCGACCTCACCCCCACGGACGGGCAGCGACTGCTGTTCTCCGCCACGCTGGACCACGGCGTGGACCAGCTCGCCGCGGCCTACCTCAGCGACCCCGTCACGCACTCGACCAACGACGTGGCGGCCTCGGTCGACACGATGGAGCACCACGTCTTCCTCGTGCACCCGCACCACAAGAAGCCGATCACCGCGGCCATCGCCAACCGGCCGGGCCGCACCGTGGTGTTCTGCCGTACCAAGCTCGGCGCCGACCGGGTCGCGCTGCAGCTGCGCGACTCCGGCGTCTTCGCCGCGGCGCTGCACGGCGGGCTCAACCAGGCCCAGCGCACCCGGGTGCTCGACGCCTTCAAGAAGGGCAGCCTGCCGGTGCTCGTCGCCACCGACGTCGCCGCCCGCGGCATCCACGTCGACGACGTCTCGCTGGTGCTGCAGGTCGACCCGCCCGCCGACCACAAGGACTACCTGCACCGCTCGGGCCGCACCGCCCGCGCCGGTGACGAGGGCGTCGTGGTCACCCTGGCGCTGCCGCACCAGAAGAAGCAGGTGGGCCGCCTCCTCGACGCCGCCGGCGTGCAGACCGACCCGCAGGTGGTCGCTCCCGAGGACGTCGCGGTCATCGAGACCGCCGGCGGCTCGGTGCCCGAGGCCGACCCGATCCCGCAGAGCCAGCTCGACGACATCCTGCGTCCCCCGCGCCCGCAGGGCCGGGGCGGTCGCGGCCGGTATGGCGACCGCGACAGCAGGGGTGGCCGTGGCGGCTACGGCGGCGGTCGCGGCGGTCAGCGCTCCGGCTCCCGCGACGGCGGGGACCGTCGGGGCGGCCCCTCGCGCCGTCCCCGCCGCGACCCCGACGCCCCGGCCCGCGACACGCGGCCGGACTGGCGCCCCCGCGGCTGACCGTCCCGCGGGCGGCCCGGACGTCCCCGGGCCGCCCGGCGCGCGGAGCTCCCTGCCGCACGGCATACCTATGCAGGACAAGGCATAAGATGTGCCGGGCGGTGGCGCACCGCAGCCACGGCGCCCCGCCGGACCAACCCCCCACCGGAGGCAGTATGACGACGCCCGCGACCACGATCGACCGCGCCCTGCAGCACGTCTACAAGGAGGTGCTGCGCCGCAACCCGGGGGAGCACGAGTTCCACCAGGCGGTCGAGGAGGTGCTCGGCAGCCTGGGGCCCGTCGTCAAGCGGCACCCGCACTACCTCGCCGAGCGGGTCATCGAGCGGCTCTGCGAACCCGAGCGGCAGATCATCTTCCGGGTCCCGTGGACCGACGACGCGGGCCAGGTGCAGATCAACCGCGGCTTCCGCGTCGAGTACTCCTCGGTCCTCGGCCCCTACAAGGGCGGCCTGCGCTTCCACCCCAGCGTCCTGCTGGGGACGGTCAAGTTCCTCGGGTTCGAGCAGATCTTCAAGAACGCGCTGACCGGGCTGCCCATCGGCGGCGGCAAGGGCGGCTCGGACTTCGACCCCAAGGGTCGCTCGGACGCCGAGGTCATGCGCTTCTGCCAGTCGTTCATGACCGAGCTCTACCGCCACCTGGGGGAGTACACCGACGTCCCCGCCGGCGACATCGGCGTCGGCGGCCGGGAGATCGGCTACCTCTTCGGCCAGTACAAGCGCATCACCAACCGCTACGAGGCCGGAGTCATCACCGGCAAGGGCCTGGCGTGGGGCGGCTCGCGCGCCCGCACCGAGGCGACCGGCTACGGCACCGTCTACTTCGCGAACGAGATGGCGCGTCACGTCGGGCGCTCGCTCGACGGTCAGCGCGTCGTCGTCTCCGGCTCGGGCAACGTGGCGATCTACGCCATCGAGAAGGTCACCGAGTTCGGCGGGACGGTCGTGGCCGCCTCCGACTCCTCGGGGTATGTCGTGGACGAGGCCGGGATCGACCTCGACCTGCTCAAGGACCTCAAGGAGGTCCGCCGCGAGCGCATCTCCCGCTACGCCGAGGAGAAGGGCGGGGACGTCCGCTTCGTCGAGGGCGGGAACATCTGGGACGTCCCCTGCGAGGTGGCCCTGCCCTGCGCGACCCAGAACGAGCTCGACGAGGAGGCCGCCACCACGCTGGTGCGCAACGGCACCCACATCGTGGCCGAGGGCGCCAACATGCCGTGCACTCCGGGTGCGGTCCGCGTCTTCCAGGAGGCCGACGTGCTCTTCGGGCCGGGCAAGGCGGTCAACGCCGGCGGCGTGGCGACGTCCGCGCTGGAGATGCAGCAGAACGCCTCCCGCGACAGCTGGTCCTTCGAGCACACCGACGAGCGGCTCGGGGAGATCATGCGCAACATCCACGAGAGCGTCGTCACCACCGCCGAGGACTACGGCCGGCCCGGCGACTACGTCTTCGGCGCCAACGCCGCCGGGTTCACCGCCGTGGCCGATGCGATGCTGGCGATGGGCGTCATCTAGGCGGTCGCCTAGGATCGTCGTCCATGACGACGACCTCCCACGACGTGGTGGTGGTCGGTGGCGGCCACAACGGCCTCACCGCAGCCGCCTACCTGGCCCGCGCCGGGCGCTCGGTGCTGCTGCTGGAGCGCCAGGACGCGCTCGGCGGCGCGACCGTCTCGGCAGAGGCGTTCCCCGGGATGGGCGCGCGGCTGTCGCGCTACAGCTACCTGGTCAGCCTGCTGCCCTCGCGGGTGGTCGAGGACCTCGGCCTGTCGCTGCGCCTGGCGCGGCGCCGGTACTCCTCCTACACCCCGGTGCCGGGTGACACCGGGGTCGGGCTGCTCGTGGACAACGAGGACGCCGAGGCGACCGCGCGGTCCTTCGCCGCCGTGGGTGCCGCCGCCGACGCCCCGCGCTGGACGGAGTTCTACGCGCGGACCGGTGAGCTGGCGCGGGCGATCTGGCCCACGGTGACCGACCCGCTGCTGCGGCGCTCGGAGGTCCTGGAGCGGGTCGGTGACCCTGCGCTGGTCCGCGACTTCCTCGACCGGCCGCTGGGCGAGGTGGTCGAGGCGACGTTCACCGACGACCTGGTCCGCGGGGTCGTCCTCACCGATGGGCTGATCTCGACCTTCGCCTCCCCGCACGAGGCCGACCTGCGGCACAACGTCTGCTTCCTCTACCACGTCATGGGCGGCGGCACGGGGGACTGGGACGTCCCGATCGGGGGTATGGGGCAGGTGTCCGGCCAGCTCGCCGAGGCCGCCCGCGGGGCCGGGGTGGACCTGCGCACGCGCGCGGCGGTCACCGGCGTCGAGGACGGGGCCGTCACCTGGGAGGACGCCGAGGGCGCTGTCCACCGCGCCACGGCGGGCCACGTCCTGTGGGCGGCCGCTCCCACGGTGCTCGACGACCTCGCGGGCCGGGAGCACGAGCGCGTCGAGGGCGCGCAGGTGAAGGTCAACCTGCTCCTGTCCCGCCTGCCGCGTCTACGGGACACCACGGTCGACCCGGCCGCGGCCTTCGGCGGGACCTTTCACATCAACGAGACCTACTCCCAGCTGGCGACGGCGCACGAGGCCGCCGTGTCCGGCCGGGTGCCGGAGCCGATGCCGGCCGAGATCTACTGCCACTCCCTGTCCGACCCCTCGATCCTCTCGCCGCAGCTGCGTGCGGCGGGGGCGCACACGCTGACGGTCTTCACCCTGCAGACGCCCGACCGGCTGCTGGACGGGGCCGACCCGACGATGCGCGACCGCCTGGAGCGTGCGGTGCTCGACTCGCTCAGCTCGGTGCTCGCCGAGCCGGTCGAGGACGTCCTGCTGCGCGACCCCGACGGCGGTCCCTGCGTGGAGACGAAGACCACGCGAGACCTCGAGGCGACGCTCGCGATGCCGGGCGGCAACATCTTCCACGCCCCGCTGACCTGGCCCTGGGCCGACGACGACGCCCCGCTCGACACGCCCGCGCGCCGGTGGGGCGTGGACACCGCATACCCGGGGGTGCTCCTGGCGGGGGCCGGCTCGCGGCGCGGCGGCGGCGTGAGCGCGCTGGGCGGCTACCACGCCGCCCGCGCGGTGCTCGAGTCCTGACGCGACGAGGGGGCGCTCCCTGCGCGGGAGCGCCCCCTCGGGGCCGGCCGGCGACCGGTCAGGTGTCGCGGTAGGGGTGCGGCTGCTGGAACCGCTCCTCGTCGTCGCGGACCAGGTCGGGGTCCTCGTGCGGGCCGCCCACGACCTCGGGCCGGCTGCGCAGGTAGAGGATCGCGGCGACCAGGCCGCCCCAGACGACGACCATGGCGACGATCATCATGACGACTGACGTGGTGCTCATGAGCGGTGCTCCTCCTCGAGGGCGGGCCACGGCCGGAAGTCAGGTTCGTCCCGGCCCTTCCAGGGTAGGGCAGCCAGCACCACGGCCATGACGCTGACGAAGGCGATCGTGCCCCAGCCGAACACGCCGATGTACCACGCGGGCAGGCCCTCGTAGCCGTCCTGGATGAGCGAGACCAGCTTCTGGCCGAGCATCACCAGCAGGAAGACGGGCGAGACGATGCCGAGCAGGGCCAGCCACCAGCGGCCGAGCGGGAAGGTCGACACGGCGTTGAGGTGGCTGCGCAGCAGCTCGCCCTTGCGCACCACCCAGACGACGAGCACCGTCATGAGGATCGCCGAGAGCACGATGCCCACGTTGTTGGCGAACTGGTCGACGGTGTCCAGGGCCAGCAGGCCGGAGGTGGTGGAGAACAGGCCGATGGAGATGACCGCGCAGACCGCCGACACCGAGATCGCCGCCGCCCGGCGCGACAGCCCGAACTTCTCCTGCACCGTCGCCGCGACGCCGAGCAGGATCGAGATGAGCGAGGTGAAGCCGGCCATCACCAGGGAGGCGAAGAAGACGATCCCGAAGATGTTGCCGCCGGGCATCTGGGAGATCACCGCGGGGAAGGTGACGAAGGACAGGATCGGGCCGGTCAGCCCCTCCAGCTCGTCGATCGCCACGTTCTGCTGGAAGGCCAGGAAGCCCAGCGTGGCGAAGACGCCGATCCCGGCGAGCAGCTCGAAGGAGGAGTTGGCGAAGGCCACCACCAGTCCCGAGCTCGTCATGTTGGCCTTGCGCCGCTGGTAGGAGGCGTAGGTCACCATGATGCCGAAGGCGATCGACAGCGAGAAGAAGATCTGGCTGTAGGCCGCGATCCACACGCTCAGGTCGGTCAGCGCGCCCCAGTCGGGGGTGAAGAAGGCGTCGAGCCCGTCCATCGCCCCGTCCAGGGTGAGCGCGCGCACCACCAGGCCCGCGAAGGCGACGGCCAGCAGCGGGATGAAGACCATGTTGACCTTCTGCACGCCGTTGGCCACGCCCAGCGCCAGGATGACGAGCACGGCCAGCCAGACGAGGACCAGGGGGATCGCCACCGCGGAGACGATCGTGGTCGAGACCTCCGGGTCACCCACCTGCAGGTACTCGCCGACGAAGAACCCGGCGGTGTCCTCACCCCAGCGCAGGTCGAAGGCGAAGACGAAGTAGCTCAGCGACCACGCGATCACCGCGGCGTAGTAGACCGAGATGACGAAGGAGAGCATGATCTGGAACCAGCCGAGGGGCTCCATACCCTTGCGCATGCGGCGGTAGGCCAGCGGGGCCGCGCCCCGGTAGCGGTGACCGATGGCGTAGTCGAGGAACAGGATCGGGATGCCGGCCGTCAGGAGGGCGACGAGGTAGGGGATGAGGAAGGCCCCGCCCCCGCTCTCGTAGGCGACGCCGGGGAACCGCCAGATGTTGCCGAGTCCGACCGCCGACCCGATCGCGGCGAGGATGAACCCGGTGTTGTGGGTCCACGTCTCGCGCTGCTCGGGAGCGACGCGGCCAGGTGATGTCTCTGCCACGACGAGCCTCCTCGTGAGTGTGCGGTATGCGGTTATCGGATCGAGTTGGGATGCGTGGCCAGCGCCTCGACCTCAGCCTGAATGTAGCCGAACATGGGCAGGCCCGACACGAGCTCGTGCAGCTCGTCGTGGCTGGCCACGTCGAAGAGGCAGTAGTTGGCGAACTGCCCGGCCACCCGCCAGATGGCGGCGATGCGACCCTCCTGCTGCAGCCGCTGCGAGTAGGCCTTCTCGGCGGCGACCAGCTGCTCCCGGACCTCGGGGTCGAGGTCCGGGGGCAGGGTGACCGTCATCCGGACCATGTACTGCATCCGGTTCCCGTCAGCGCGTGCTCGGCGCGTCGGCCGAGACCGGGTCGAGGACGAAGCCGTAGTCCACGGTGACGGAGCCGTCGCCGGCGTCCTGGGGGTCCAGGACCAGCTCGGGCTTGACCGCCGAGGCGATGTCGTCCTCGTTGTGCGGGTCGCCCGGAAAGTACAGCTGGGCGGTCAGCAGCTCGTGCCCCGGTGCCGACACCTTCACGTGCAGGTGCGCGGGCCGCCAGGCGTGCCAGTCGGCGGCGGCGATGAGCGTGCCGCAGGCCCCGTCGGTGGGGATCTGGTAGGGGGCGGGCTGGACGGTGCGGATCGCGAACCGGCCCTGCTCGTCGGTGACGAACGTCCCGCGCAGGTTCCACTCGGGCAGACCGGGGGCGTACTGGCTGTAGAAGCCGTTGCTGTCTGCGTGCCACAGCTCGACCGTCGCGCCGCCCAGGGCGGACCCGTCGGTGGAGGTCACCTGGCCGTTCCACGTCAGGGGGGTGCCGGGCTCGTCCTCGCGCATCGGGATGGTGCCGTCGTGCGGCAGCGCCGGGGCGTCCGGGACGTAGTAGGGGCCCTCGATGGAGCCCTTGGAGCCGGACCGGTGCGAGGTGTTGACGTCCTCGACGACGTGCTCGACCCAGACGTCGAGGAAGAGCGGCCACTCGCCGTCCTCGCCGACCTGGATGAGCCACGCCTTCAGGGCGTCGTACTCCTCGTAGGTCATCTCGTGCTTGCGGATGACGTCGTGGATCGCCTCCAGGGCGTCGCGCGCCATGGCGCTGACGCGCTCGGCAGGCACGGCGGCGCCGCCGGACCTCTGCTTCCTGCGGAACGCCTCCGTGGCGCCGGCGCCGGACTCGGCGGCCTTCGCCTCGAACTCGGTGCGGGTCTGGCTCATCTGCCTGCTCCTTCTCGTGAGGGTCGTGTCGTGCGTGCGTCGTGCTGCGGGGGTATGGGGTGCTCGCCGGCTCAGCGGTCCTGGCGGTAACGGGTCAGCCGCTCCTCGTCGAGGACCACGCCCGTCCCGGGAGAGGTGGGGGCCAGGAGGCGTCCGTCGCGGATCTGCAGCGGCTCGGCGAGCAGGTCGTCGGTCATGTCCAGGAAGTTGGACAGCTCGCCGGCGCGCCGGGAGGTCGCCTCGTGCGCGGCGCCGAAGACGACGGAGCACAGCGTGCCGACCTGGCTGTCGATCTGGTTGCCGACGACGACCTCCACGCCCAGGCCCTCGGCCAGGTGCAGGACGCGCTGGCTCTCCGAGAAGCCCGTCCGTGCGGTCTTGATGCTCACGGCGGTCGCGGAGCCGCCGAGCAGCTCGCGGGTCACGGAGGCCGCGTCAGGTGCGCTCTCGTCGGCGACGAACGGCACGGGGCACCGCCCGACGAGCCACCGGCGCCCCAGCACGTCGTCGGCCGGGTTCAGCTCCTCGGCCAGGGTCAGCCCGAGGTCGGCCA
This sequence comes from Ornithinimicrobium pekingense DSM 21552, assembly GCF_000421185.1. Taxonomy (GTDB): domain Bacteria; phylum Actinomycetota; class Actinomycetes; order Actinomycetales; family Dermatophilaceae; genus Ornithinicoccus; species Ornithinicoccus pekingensis. Next base: position 188,507 of record NZ_ATWJ01000009.1, on the reverse strand, counting down.
TCTCGTGCAGCGCGCGGGCGGACTCGGCGGCGGTCCAGCCGCGGTTGCCGTCGACGTAGAGCTCGACGGCGTCGCCGAACTCCTCGCGCAGGGCGCGCACCACGTCGACGTCCAGCCGGTAGGGCCGCCGGCCCACCTTGACCTTGAAGGTGGAGATCCCGTAGGTGTCCCGCATCCGGTGGGCCTCGGCGACCATGGCCGCCGGGTCGTCGAAACCGAGCATGTGGCTGACGCGCATGCCGTCGGTCCACCCGCCGAGCAGCCGGTGGACGGGCTGCCCGAGGGCCTGGCCCAGGACGTCCCAGACCGCCATGTCGAGCGCCGCCTTGGCCGTCGGGTTGCCGATCGTGCGGTGCAGGCGTGCGCGGTGCACCGACCGGTCCAGGGCCGAGGTCCCCACGAGGGCGGGGGCCATCACCTGGTCGACGACGGCCACGATGGAGGCCTGCGTCTCGCCGTAGGTGTACGGGCGGGGCGGTGCCTCGGCCGTCCCGACGAGCCCGCCCGCGGTGTGCACCCGCACGACGACGTGGTCGGCGGTGCGCACCTCGCCGGAGGCGAAGCGCAGCGGCTTGCGGTAGGGGATCGCGTAGGGGACGGCCTCCACGCGGCTGATCGTCAGGTCGCTCAACTCGCCTCCTGGGCAGGACGGTCGGGGGACGGGAACGGGCTGTCCGGCTCCTCGTCGAGGGGGGTGAGCAGGCCGTGCTCGCGCAGCGCGGCCAGGACCTGGCGCAGCACGGGGGAGCGGTCGTCGCGGCGCCAGGCCAGCGCCAGGTCGACGGTGACGGGGCTGTCGGTGCGCCGGAAGACCACCCCCGTCAGGGTCAGGGCACCCGCCGACTCCGGCACGAGCGCGACCCCCAGGCCGGCCGCGACCAGGGCCAGCATCGTGGAGGTCTCACCCACCTGGTGGGCGGGCGTGGGCTCGAAGCCTCCGCCCCGGCACGCACGGCGGACCGCGTCGAGGACCACGGACCCGGTCAAGGCTGCGTACATGACCAGGGGGACGTCCTGCAGGTCGGCGACGGCGACCGGCCCCTCGCCGGACGCGAGCGGGTGCCCCTCGGGGACCGCGAGCAGCAGCTCCTCACGCCGGACCACGACGTGCTCCAGGGCGGCCGTCGTCAGGGGGGTGCGCAGCACCGCCAGGTCGAGGGCGTCCTCGACGAGCGCGCGCTCCTGCTCCGGGGTGAGCATCTCGGTGCGCACGCGCATGTCGACCTGGGGGAGGGCCTCGGAGAGCACACGTGCCACGCGCGGCAGGTAGCCGTAGGACGCGGACCCGGTGAGGCCGACCCGCACGGTGCCGGTGACCCCGCCGTCGGCGCGCCGGGCTGCCCGGGTGGCGTCGTCGATGCGGGCCAGGATGGCCAGCACCTCGTCGTGGTACACCCGTCCGGCGCTGGTCAGCTCGACGCGGCGGGTGGTGCGCCGCAGCAGCGTGACGCCCAGCTCGCGCTCGAGCTGACGCACCGCCCGCGACAGGGCCGGCTGGGCCACGTGGACCTGCTCGGCGGCCTCGCCGAAGTGCAGGGTGCGGGCGACGGCGTCGAAGTAGCGCAGGTGCCGCAGCTCCATCGCCCGTCTCCTCCGGTCTTGGTCGGCCGGCATTGATGCCTGCCACGTCCGACAGTAGGGCCGCTGACAGTCGCCCTGCAAGGCACGACTCGGCATCGACTGATGCGTGGCAGGAATGAATGTGGCGGCGGTGTCCGGGTCCGCGGTGGGGCGCGTGTGCCACCCTTGGCCCATGACCCGGCGGATCCTCGTCCTCAACGGCCCCAACCTCAACCTCCTCGGCACCCGTGAGCCGGAGATCTACGGCACGACGACGCTGGCTGACGTGGAGGCCCTGTGTGCGGGCGAGGCGCAGCGGCACGGGCTGAAGCTCACCTGCACCCAGACCAACCACGAGGGCGGACTGGTCGACGCCCTGCACGAGGCCGCCGCAGCCGGCGACGTCGTGGGCGTGGTCCTCAACGCGGGGGCCTACACCCACACCTCCGTGGCCCTGCTCGACGCCGTGAAGGCCACCCGGCTGCCCGTCGTCGAGGTGCACCTGTCCAACCCCCACGCCCGTGAGGCCTTCCGGCACACCTCCTACCTCTCGCCCGTCGCGCTCGCGGTCATCGCCGGCGCCGGGGCCGACGGCTACCGCTACGCGGTCGACCTCCTCGCCACCCGCTCCGCCCGCTGAGCCCGCGACGAGAGCCCCGTCCTACAGTGGGGCGCATGGGAGTCACACAGTGGTGGCGCCGGCTCACCGGCAAGGGCGGGCGCGGCACGGACACAGACCCGGCGACGGTGCGCACGGCCGGGCCCAGGTCGACCGGGGTCAGCCAGCCCACGGGCAGGCCCGGACGTCGCCCGCAGCCTGACGCCTCGCTGCCGGTCATGGGGGTCGACGCCTGCAAGGCGGGCTGGGTCGGCGCCGTCCTGGACGCCTCGGGCCACGGCACCCCGCACCTCCTCGTCCGGCCCACCGTCGCCGAGCTCGTCGCCGAGGCCGGGCCACTGGCCGTCGTGGCCGTCCACGTGCCGATGGGGCTGCCCGACGAGACGCGCCGCGAGGCCGACGTCCAGACCCGACGCTTCCTCGGGGCCGGGGGCACCTCGGTCTTCTCCACCCCGGTGCGGGAGGCGGTCTACGCACCCTCCTTCGGCCGGGCCAACCAGCTCAACCGGGAGCGGGTCGGCTCGGGCGTCTCCCAGCAGGCCTACGGGCTGCGCTCCCGCATCCTCGAGGTCGACGCGTGGCTGCGCCAGGACCTGCCGTTCGCGGTCTGCGAGGTCAACCCCGAGGCCTCCTTCGCCCAGCTGGCCGGCGGGCCGCTGGAGTCGCGCAAGCGCTCCGCCCAGGGCGCCGAGGAGCGTCGTCGGGTGCTCGCCGGCGGCGGCGTCGTCGTCCCCGGCACCCACCCGGTCGGCGCCGGCGTCGACGACGTCATCGACGCGTGCGCCGCCGCCTGGAGCGCGCACCGGGTCAAGGCCGGGCAGGCCCGCACCTTCCCGGAGTCCCCCGAGACCTTCTCCGACGGCATCCCCGCCGCCATCCACGTCTGACCCCGGGCGACGTCCGGCAGCGGACGTCGCCCCGACCCGCCCCGCCCCCCTCAGGAGGTACCCATGACCACCACCGCCCGCGACCGCGCGACGTCCGCCGGAGCCTACCCCTCGTACGACGACGAGCAGCCGCGCGACTACGGCATGCTCGTCGGGGGCGAGTGGGTCCCGGCCGCGTCGGGGGAGACCATCGACGTCATCACCCCCGTCGACCGGTTCAAGGTGGTCGCCCGCACGCCCCGGGGCCGTGCCGAGGACGCCGACCGCGCCGTCCGGGCGGCGCGTGCCGCATACCCGGCCTGGGCCGCGCTGCCCTTCGCCGAGCGTCAGCGGGCGCTGCTGCGCATCGCCGACGACCTCGAGCCGCTGGTGGAGGACCTGGCGCGGCTCACCGCGCTCGACACCGGCAACGCCCTCCGGACCCAGGCGCGGCCCGAGGCGGCGCTGCTCGTCCAGGCCTTCCGCTACTTCGCGGGGCTGGCCGGTGAGGTGAAGGGGGTGACCCTGCCGACGGGGGACGAGGCGCTGTCCTACACGCGCCGGCTGCCGCTCGGGGTCGTGGCCGGGATCCTGCCGTGGAACTCCCCGCTGATGATCGCCGCGTTCAAGCTGCCCGCGGCGCTCGTCTCCGGCAACACGATGGTGCTCAAGGCGGCCGAGGACGCCCCGCTGACGATCCTGGAGCTGGCGGCCGTCTGCGCGCGGCACCTGCCGCCGGGCGTGCTCAACGTGGTGACCGGCTACGGCGCCGAGGTCGGCGAGGCGCTCGTCGTCCACGAGGACGTCGACAAGGTGTCCTTCACCGGGTCGACGGCCGTCGGCGCGGGCGTCGCCTCGCGGGCGGGTCAGCGGCTCGCGCACGTGTCCCTGGAGCTGGGCGGCAAGTCGCCGTGCGTGGTCTTCCCCGACTCCGACACCGACGCGGTCGTGGAGCAGGTGCTGCTCGCCACCCGCTTCGCCCGCCAGGGCCAGAGCTGCACCTCGGGGTCGCGGCTCTTCCTGCACGAGGACATCCACGACAGCTTCCTCGACAAGCTCGTCGCCCGGGCCTCCGAGCTGAGGGTCGGCGACCCGCGCGAGGAGTCCAGCGACATCGGCTGCATCATCAACGAGCGCCAGTGGCAGCGGGTGCAGGGCTACATCGAGGACGGGCTGGCCCAGGACGGCGTGGGCGTCGCCTACGACGGGCGGGCGTCGCTGGCCGTGGGCGAGCCGGGGTTGTACCACGCGCCGATGATCCTGACCCAGGTCTCCAACGACTGGCGGATCGCGCGCGAGGAGATCTTCGGCCCGGTGCTCTCCGTGCTGCGCTGGAAGGACGAGGACGAGGTCGTGCGGATGGCCAACGACACGCACTACGGGCTGGCGGCGTTCGTCTTCGCCCGCGACATCGGCGCCGCGATGCGCACCGCCCACCGGATCGAGTCGGGCTGGGTGCAGGTCAACCAGGGTGGTGGACAGCTGCCCGGACAGTCCTACGGCGGGATGAAGGCCAGCGGCCAGGGCCGGGAGTTCTCCCTGGAGGGCATGCTCGAGGGCTTCACCCAGATCCAGCAGGTCAACGTCCGCCTGACCTGACCTGACCGGGGCACGGCGCGCGCGGGGGCCCGGCCGCGGAGCGGCCCCCGCGTCGACGCCTGCCACCTCGTGGCAGCCTCGGGCCGGTCTGGGAGACTGGTGGGTATGACGAAGCACCCGGTCCTGCTGACCCTCCAGATCTCCGCCGCCCTCGCCGCCCTGCTGTCCGTGGTCCAGGCCGTGCTCGGCTTCCAGATCGTCGCGGGCACCTGGGTGGAGTCGCACGGGATGATCGGCAACATCACCTTCGTCGTGGCGCTCGTCGCGGCGGTCGCGGCCTTCCTGTGGATGCGCCGCAGCGGCAACAAGGGTCTGTTCATGCACGCCGCGGGCATGGCCGTCATCGCCCTGGCCCAGGTGGCGCTCGGTGAGATGGGGCTGCGCGCCGCGCACATCGCGGTCGGCGTCCTCTTCCTCCTCGGCGCGGTGGCCCTGGCCACCCTCTCCTTCCGCAAGCCGGGTGTCGTCGACGCCGGCCCGGTCCCGCAGGAGCGGCTCCAGGGCTGACGGGCACGCGCCGACCCGCCTCCGACTCACTCACGCGCTCGTCCTGTCAGTGACTCGTGATGCATCACGAGTCACTGACAGGATGAGTACGTGAGTCTCGTCCGCGCCGTCAGGGTTGCGCCGGGACCGCCGCGAGCAGGTCGGCGGCCTCGAGCATGGACGGGCCGTACCAGGTGAGCAGCCGCCCGCTGACCAGCTGCGTGGGGGTGTTCGCGAACGCCTCCGGCCCGTCCTCGGGGGTGAACTCGTAGGGCTCGTCGGGCAGCAGGATGACGTCCGCCCCGGCGGAGTCCAGCTCCTCGAGCGCCACCGTGGGATAGCGCTCCTCGTGGTCCTCGTGGACGTTCGCCAGCCCGGAGCGTCGCAGCAGGTCGCCGGTGAAGGTGCGCGACCCGACGACCATCCAGGGATCCCGCCACACGGCGACGGCGACACGGGCCCGGACGGGCGGCCGCGCGGCGTCGTGCGACTCGACCGACCCGTGCTCCGCGGCGTCCGCACCAGCACCCCCGCCCCAGACCTCCTCCACGTCGGCGAGCCAGTCCGGCACGCCCCACGCGAGCACCTCCTCGAAGAGCCGGTGCATCGACGCCAGCGCCTGGGGGACCGACTCCACCACGCTGACCCAGACCGGGACCCCGGCCGCGCGGAGGCGCTCCACGTCCAGCTCGCGGTTCTCCTCCTGGACGCACAGCACCAGCTCGGGGGCGAGGGCCTCGACCGCGGCGCGGTCGGGGTTCTTGGTGCCGCGCACGCGCGCGACGTCGAGGTCGGCCGGGTGGGTGCACCAGTCGGTGGCACCCACGAGCGCCTCGCGACGGGTCACGGCGACCGCCTCGGTCAGGGACGGCACCAGGGAGACCACCCGTCGGACGGGGCCGTCGGGGAGGGTGACGGTGGTGCCCAGGTGGTCGGTGAGCGTGCGCGCCATACCCGGCACGCTAGGTGATCGAGGGTGGCCGTGCCCGCCCGTGCGCCCGGCGGCCTCGCAGAGGCGCACGTGACCGGCTGTCGAGGTGCCTACGATAGCCCGGTGGGGGAGGTCGAGCGCTGGCGCCTGGAGGTGGCCGAGCGGGTCCATGAGGTCACCTGGCTGCTGGCCACCGTCCTGCTTCCCGCGGTCCCGCTGCCGCAGGTGCGCCTGCCGTCGCTGCCCTGGCCGGACGTGCCGCTGCCCACGCTCCCCGGCTGGCAGGTGCCGTGGTGGGTGCGCCGGGCGGCCGGCGTCGCGGCATACCTCCTGCCGGTCGCGCTGGCCGCGGTGCTCGCCCGGGCCGAGCTGCGCAGGCGCCGCCGCACGGACGACGGGCACCGGGACGAGGCTCCGCCGACGCCGTAGCCTGGGCCCTGTGACCGTCGACCGCGACCCGATCCGGCTGGCCCACCAGCAGTGGGTCCGCCACGGGTGGGCGGACGCCGCCGACGGCATGGCGATGGTGACCTCGCTGGCCCGCGTCAACCAGCTGCTCATGGAGCGCATCGACGCGGTGCTGCGGCCGCTGGGGCTGACCTTCGCCCGCTACGAGGTGCTGCGCCTGCTGGCGTTCGTCGCCGAGGGTGGCGGGCAGATGCCGATGACGCGCCTGGGCTCGCTCCTGCAGGTGCACCCCACGAGCGTGACCAGCGCCGTCGAGCGGCTGGTCCGCCAGGGCTACGTCGAGCGGGTGCGCAGCGCCACCGACCGCCGCGTCGTGCTGACCTCCCTCACCGGCGCCGGGCGCGCGGTCGTCGAGGAGGCGACCGAGGGCCTCAACCGGGCGGTCTTCGAGCGGCCGGGGCTGTCCGTGGCGCGGGTCCGCGAGCTCACCGACCTGCTGGGCGCCCTGCGCGCCGACGCCGGCGACCACGTCCAGCCGCCGGCCGTCCCGGCAGATAGTTGGATGTCCTAGTATCTGATCCGTCCCCGCACGCGACCCAAGGAACGTCATGGCCGAGCGCACGCTGCACACCCTCACCAACCCGGTCCGCATCGTCACCGCGGCGAGCCTGTTCGACGGGCACGACGCCTCGATCAACATCATGCGGCGGATCATGCAGAGCCAGGGGGCCGAGGTCATCCACCTGGGCCACAACCGCTCGGTGCAGGAGGTCGTGGAGGCGGTCGTCGACGAGGACGCCGGCGCGGTGGCGATCTCGTCCTACCAGGGCGGCCACGTCGAGTACTTCGAGTACCTCGTCCAGCAGCTCGCCGAGCACGGGATGCCGCACGTCAACGTCGTCGGCGGCGGTGGCGGGGTTATCGTCCCCGAGGAGATCGCCCGGCTGCGCAGCTCCGGCGTGACGATCTTCTCCCCGGAGGACGGTCAGCGCCTGGGCCTGCCCGGCATGATCAACCAGGTCCTGGCCGAGTCGGACACGGACCTGTGGGACAGCGCCGGTTCCGCGGACGTCGACGCCGTCGTCGCCGGCGACCGCGCGGCGCTCGCGCGGGCCATCACCGGCGCCGAGACCGGTCGGCTGCCCGAGGAGGACCGGCGCAGGTATGCCGAGGAGGCGCAGGGGCGCGCGGGCACGGTCCCGGTGCTGGGGATCACCGGCACCGGCGGCTCGGGCAAGTCGTCGCTGACCGACGAGCTGGTGCGCCGCTTCCGGGTCGACCAGGGCGACCGTCTGCGGGTCGCGGTGCTCGCGATCGACCCGACCCGGCGCAAGGGCGGCGGGGCCCTGCTCGGCGACCGCATCCGGATGAACTCCATCAGCCAGTCGATCGGGGACGGGGCCGGTGCCGGCGGGCAGGAGAGCGACGAGCGCACCCGGCCGATGTTCCGGTCCATGGCCACGCGCGGCGAGCGCGAGGTGCCCGACGCGCTGCCGACCGCGCTGGACATCCTCAAGGCGGCGGGCTTCGACCTCATCATCGTCGAGACCCCCGGCATCGGGCAGGGTGACGCCGGCATCGTCCCCTTCGTCGACGTCTCGCTCTACGTCATGACGCCGGAGTTCGGCGCGGCCAGCCAGCTGGAGAAGATCGACATGCTCGACTTCGCCGACGTGGTCGCGATCAACAAGTTCGAGCGTCGCGGGGCGATGGACGCGCTGCGCGACGTGGGGCGGCAGATGGTGCGCAACCGGGAGGCGTTCGGCAAGCGACCGGAGGACATGCCGGTCTACGGCACCTCCGCGGCCACCTTCAACGACGACGGCGTGACCGCGCTCTACCAGGAGCTGCTCGACCGGCTGCAGGACCAGGGCCTGAAGGCGGAGGAGGGCACGCTCCCGCGCGTCGACGTGCGGCACTCCTCGATGATCCGCCAGGTCGTCCCGCCGACGCGGGTGCGCTACCTGTCCGAGATCGCCGACACCGTGCGCGGCTACCACGCCGACACCGAGCGGTATGCCGACGCCGCCAGCCGCGTGCAGCGCCTGGAGCTGGTCGACGACGAGCTCGCGGCCGCGGGCAAGACCGACCACGGCGTCGACGAGCTGCTCGAGGCGGCCCGCCAGGACCTGCCGGACGAGGTCGTCGAGCTGCAGGAGCGGTGGCCGGCGACGGTCACCGCATACTCCGGCGACGAGCACACGGTGCGGGTCCGCGACCGGGAGATCACCACGAAGCTGACCCGTGAGTCGCTCTCCGGCACCAAGGTGCCGCGCGTGGCGCTGCCGCGCTACCGCGACGCGGGCGACATGGTGCGCTTCTGGCGGCGGGAGAACCTGCCCGGGCACTTCCCGTTCACCGCCGGCGTCTTCTCCTTCAAGCGGGACAACGAGGACCCGGCCCGCATGTTCGCGGGGGAGGGCGACCCGTTCCGCACCAACCGACGTTTCAAGCTGCTCTCCGAGGGGCAGCCGGCCACCCGGCTGTCGACCGCCTTCGACTCGGTGACGCTCTACGGCCGCGATCCCGACGAGCGGCCCGACATCTACGGCAAGGTCGGCACGTCCGGGGTCTCGATCGCCACGCTGGAGGACATGAAGGCGCTCTACGACGGCTTCGACCTGCTCTCGCCCACCACGTCGGTGTCGATGACGATCAACGGGCCGGCCCCGACGGTGCTGGCGTTCTTCCTCAACACCGCGATGGACCAGCAGCTCGACGCCTTCCGCGAGCGCGAGGGGCGCGAGCCGTCCGGGGCCGAGGCCGACGAGCTGCGCGCCCACGCCCTGGCCAACGTGCGGGGCACGGTGCAGGCCGACATCCTCAAGGAGGACCAGGGGCAGAACACCTGCCTGTTCACCACCGAGTTCTCGCTGCGGATGATGGGCGACATCCAGGAGTGGTTCATCGACAACGGCGTCCGCAACTTCTACTCGGTGTCGATCTCGGGCTACCACATCGCCGAGGCCGGGGCGAACCCGCTGAGCCAGCTGGCGTTCACGCTCGCCAACGGCTTCACCTACGTCGAGTCCTACCTGGCCCGCGGGATGGACGTCAACGACTTCGCGCCCAACCTCTCCTTCTTCTTCTCCAACGGGATGGACCCGGAGTACTCCGTGATCGGCCGCGTCGCCCGCCGCATCTGGGCGGTCGCGATGCGCGAGAAGTACGGGGCCAACGAGCGCAGCCAGAAGCTGAAGTACCACGTGCAGACCTCCGGGCGCTCCCTGCACGCCCAGGAGATGGACTTCAACGACATCCGCACCACGCTGCAGGCGCTCATCGCGATCTACGACAACGCCAACAGCCTGCACACCAACGCCTACGACGAGGCCGTCACCACCCCCTCCACCGAGTCGGTGCGCCGGGCGCTGGCGATCCAGCTCATCATCAACAAGGAGTGGGGCCTGGCCCTGAACGAGAACCCCAACCAGGGGGCGTTCATCATCGACGAGCTCACCGACCTGGTCGAGGAGGCGGTGCTGGCCGAGTTCGACCGGATCTCCGAGCGCGGCGGCGTCCTGGGCGCCATGGAGACCGGCTACCAGCGAGGGAAGATCCAGGACGAGTCGCTGCTCTACGAGCACCGCAAGCACGACGGCTCGCTGCCGATCGTCGGCGTCAACACCTTCCGCCGCCCGCCGTCGGAGGGCGAGGAGGAGAAGACCGTCGAGCTGGCGCGGGCGACCGAGGAGGAGAAGCAGTCGCAGCTGCGCCGGGTGGCCGACTTCCAGCAGCGGCACGCCGACGAGGCGGGCGAGGCGATCCGCCGGCTCAAGGAGGCGGCGATGAACGGCGACAACGTCTTCGCCGTCCTCATGGACGCCGCCCGGGTCTGCTCGCTGCAGCAGGTCACCGAGGCCTTCTTCGAGGTCGGTGGGCAGTACCGGCGCAACGTCTGAGGGGCCAGCCTGCGGCGGTGCCTGGCGAGGCTCGCCGCATACCTGGGGTATGCCGGAGGCCCAGAGCTAGCCGGGGCCGTCGGCCCCCCCGGGCGGCACGAGCGCCAGCTCGCGGGCGCGGTTGACCGCGGAGAGACGGTCACGCACGCCGAGCTTGGCGTAGATGTTGGCGAGGTGGTGGTGGACGGTGCGTGGTGAGCACCCGGCCAGGTGGGCGATGCGCACGGCCGTGTGGCCGTGCGCCAGCAGGGCCAGGATCGTGCTCTCCCGGCGGGTCAGCCGCAGCACCCGGCGGTCGGGCTCCGGGAGCAGCTCGGGCTCCAGGATGGCGGCCAGGGCCGTGACGGCCGGCTGCAGGCTCATCAGGAGCGCGAGGTCGATATCGGTGAAGTCCTCGCCGGAGCGGCCGAGCAGGAACACCACCCAGGACGGCCCGGCCCGCACCGGCAGGGCCAGCAGCTGGTCGACGCCCCAGTCGTCAACGGTGGCCTGCCTGCGCGGCGAGGTGAGCCAGACGGCGGGACCGAACGCGCGGGCTGCCGTGGTCACCTCGGTGGCACCCTCCTGGATGGGGTCGATGAGTGGCTGCTCCCCGGCCAGGACCCGCACCTCGGAGGCGTCGGGGCGGTCGGTCGGGGGGACCTCGGGGGTCCGCACCACCCGCACGTCCATGCCGTCCGGGTCGCCGTGCAGGACCAGACCGACGGTCGCGTCGACCGCGCGCATGAGCACGGCGACGGCCGCGCCCAGGCGGACGACGGGGCTCCCTGCCGCGCCCGCCATGTCCTCCACCACGCCCACGAGCGTCGCGAACGAGCCCGTGGTGTCCCCGTCGACCACAACAGCACTATGGCGCGTCAGCGACGGGTGCTGTCAAGGTGCCCGGACGCTGTGGACGGCCGGATCCTCCTGTCGGCGGTCCTGCCTAGAGTGACGCCCATGCCCACCGACCTCCGCGCCGCCTCGTGGGTGCTCGGCGTCTCCCACGACGACCTGGTCCGCGAGCTCGGGGTGATCACGGTGGCGCGCGCGGAGGGGTATGCCGCGGAGGGCCGGGTGCGCACCCTGGTCGCACGCCCGGAGGCGAGCAGCTGCTGGCGACGGTGGCCGGCTCCGGGCGCCAGCTCTACCAGACGATCGTGCGGCGGCTCGGCGACGAGGGGTCCGACTGGGTGGGGCGGTGCAGCTGCCCGGTGTCGGTCGACTGCAAGCACGCCGCGGCGGTGGTGCTGGCGGCGCAGGAGCGGCTGGGGGCGGCCGGCGGGGACGGGACACCGGGCTGGGAGGCCGCGCTCGCCCCGCTGGTGCGGTCGGTCGCCTCCGCGCCGACCACGGGACGGCCGCCGGCGCAGCTGGGGCTGGAGGTCGGTGTGCGCCGCGGCCTGCCGAGCCGCGGCGAGAGCCTGGTGGTGCTCCTCCGACCCCTGCGGCAGGGGCGCAGCGGGCGGTGGGTCCGCACGGGGGTGCGCTGGCGCGACCTGTCCTCCCCGTGGGCGTCGCCCGACGTCGAGCCGGCCCAGCGGGCGGTGCTGGCCCAGCTGCACGCGGCCGCCCAGGGCCCGTCCTCCTACCACCTCTACGGCAGCGCCGACCTGCCCCTCGGGGAGGCCGGGCCGCTCGTCTGGCACCTGCTGCGCAGGTGCGCCGACGTGGGCGTGGAGCTCGTCGCCGGTGACGGGGTCGGGTCGGTCGCGCTGGCGGGTGCGGAGGTCGAGGTCGTGATCGACCTGGCCCGTGGTGACGACGGGGGGCTCACGCTGGCGCCGCGGCTCGTGCCGGTGGTGGACGACGAGGGGGACGAGCCGGTGGTGGTGCCGACCGCCTCGAGCCTGCACCTGGTGGGCCGACCGCCCCACGGCCTGGCGTCGCTGGGCCACGACGGCCACCTGGTGCTGCACCCGCTCCGCACGATGCTGACGGACGCCGTGGTGCCGCTGGTCGAGCGCGGGGAGCCGGTCCGTGTCCCGCCGGAGGACGTCGAGCGCTTCCTGACGCTCTACTACCCCGGCATCTCCCGTCAGCTCGGCCTCAGCTCGGTCGACGGCAGCGTGCCGGGGGTCGAGCGGTCCCGGCCACGGCTGCGGCTGGAGGTGACCCCCGAGGCGGGGCACGTGCTGCGACTGGCCTGGTCGTTCCGCTACTCGGTGCCCTCGGCCACCGGGGGAACCGTCTCGGCGACGGTGCCGCTCGAGCGCGGTCCGCAGGACCCGCCGCGCGACCACGCCGCCGAGGACGAGGCCGTCGCGGGGGCCGTGCCGCTCCTGCACTCCCTGCCGGCGCTGGTCGACGACCGCGGACGCACGCCCAGGCCCTACCCGCGGACCCGGCTGACCGGGCACCGGACGGCTCGCTTCGTCGCCGCGGTCCTGCCCCGCCTCGAGGCCAGCGAGCACGTCGAGGTGCAGGTGCTCGGCGACCTGGCCACCTACGGGGAGGCCGCCGAGGCCCCGGTGGTGACCCTGGAGACCTCGGAGGGGGAGGCGCAGGACTGGTTCGACCTGCACGTCACGGTGACCGTCGACGGCCAGGCGGTGCCGTTCGAGGAGCTCTTCGCCGCGCTGGCCCGGGGCGACGAGGTGATGCTGCTCGACTCCGGCACGTGGTTCCCGCTCGACGCCCCGGAGCTGCACCAGCTGCGCCGGCTGATCGACGAGGCCCGGGAGCTGGACGACCGCACCGGACCCGAGGGCACGGTGCGGCTCACGCCCTACCAGGCGGGCCTGTGGGAGGAGCTGGTGCGCCTGGGGGTGCCGGGGCGGCAGAGCGAGCGGTGGCAACGCTCGGTGGACTCCCTGCTGGCGCTCGGTGACGCCGACCGGGGCACGGTCGCCGCGCCGGAGGGGCTCGAGGCGCAGCTGCGTCCCTACCAGCTCGAGGGCTACCGGTGGCTGAGCGCCCTGTGGGACGCCGGGCTCGGCGGGGTGCTCGCCGACGACATGGGCCTGGGCAAGACCCTCCAGGCGCTGGCGACCGTGGTGCGGGGCGAGGCCCGGGGCGACCTGGCCGAGGGGCCGGTGCTCGTGGTCGCGCCGACCACGGTGGTCGCGACCTGGGCCGAGGAGGCCCAGCGCTTCGCTCCGGGCCTGAGGGTGGCGACGGTGACCGCCACCCAGCGGCGCCGGGGCACGGACCTGGCGACCGCCGTCGGCGGGGCGGACCTGGTGGTGACCTCCTACACCCTGCTGCGGCTGGAGGCCGAGCACTACCGGGCGCTGCCCTGGGCCGCGCTGTTCCTGGACGAGGCGCAGTTCGTCAAGAACCACCGGTCGGCGACCTACCAGGCGGTGCGGCGGGTCGGTGCCGTGCGCTCCTTCGTCATCACCGGCACCCCGCTGGAGAACAGCCTGATGGACCTGTGGTCGATGCTGTCGCTGGCCGCGCCGGGACTGTTCCCGCGGCCGGAGACCTTCACCCAGCGCTACCGCAGGCCGATCGAGGCCGGCGGCGCGCCGGAGGAGCTGGACCGGCTGCGTCGCCGGGTGCGCCCGTTCATGCTGCGGCGCACCAAGGCCGAGGTCGCCACCGAGCTTCCGGCCAAGACCGAGCAGACGCTGCACGTCGAGCTGCACCCGGCGCACCGGCGCGTCTATGACCGGCACCTGAACCGGGAGCGCCAGCGGGTCCTCGGCCTGCTGCAGGACATGGACAAGAACCGGATGGCCATCTTCCGCGCGCTGACCGCCCTGCGCCAGCTCGCGCTCGACCCGGCACTGGTGTCCGAGGAGCACGTCGGGCTGGCGACCTCGGCGAAGGTGGCCGCCCTGGTGCAGCAGCTGCAGGAGCTGGCGTCGGAGGGCCACCGGGCGCTGGTGTTCTCCAGCTTCACCGGCTTCCTGGCGCTGGTGCGCGCCGCCCTCGAGCACGCGGGGCTGACCTACTCCTACCTCGACGGCCGCACGAGGGACCGGGCTGCCAGGGTGGCGGCCTTCCGCGAGGGTGACGACCCGGTCTTCCTCATCAGCCTCAAGGCCGGGGGCTTCGGGCTGACCCTGACCGAGGCCGACTACGTCTTCGTGCTGGACCCGTGGTGGAACCCGGCGGCCGAGGCGCAGGCGGTGGACCGCACCCACCGCATCGGGCAGACCCGGCCGGTCAACGTCTACCGCATGGTGTCGACGGGCACGATCGAGGAGAAGGTCGTGGCGCTGCAGGAGCGCAAGCGCCAGCTCTTCGCGACGGTGGTCGACTCGGGAGAGCTCGGCTCGGGCACGATCACCGCCGAGGACATCCGCGGGCTGCTCGCCGACTGACCCCGGTCCCTGTCGGCCGCCCGCGCGCTCCCCGGGGGTCGCAGGAGCACCAGGCCCTCGGGCCGGGTCACAGAAGCACCTGACCCTCGGACCCGGTGAGGGTGGCGCGCAGCGAAGGTGCGGGCCCGGGCGCGACGGGCAGGTCGACGCCCAGCGCCCGGAGGACCCGTGCCGCCGTGACCGGGTCGGGGTGACGCAGCTCGAGCTCGTCCAGCTCCAGGGCCGGCTCGAGCGCGTCGCCGGGGTGGGCTCCGTCGCCCCAGTCGAGAAGGAACGGCTGCACGCCGCCCAGCCCCAGCGGTCGGGGTGCGGCCAGCCGCCAGGACAGGTGCTGCCCCGCGGCGGTCGTGCGCGAGGCCGGGACGGGACGGCCAGCGTCGACACCCGCCTCGCGGGCGCGGGAGACCGTGGCGTCCAGGTCGTCCGGGCGCACGGCCCAGCCCAGCATCCGGGGCTCGAACCCGGCACCCAGGGCGCCGAGGTGCAGCATCGTCGCCCCGGCGGGCACGTGCCGCTGGGCGGGGTCGGGGGCGAGCAGCTCGAGGTAGCAGCGGCGGCTGCCGCGCCAGGTGAGCCCGAGGAGGGCGTTGTGCGTGCCCATCCCCGGGTGGGAGCCGCCCGCGACCGGCTCGACCCCCGTCCGCCCGGCGAGGTCGCGGACGGCGCGGCCCAGCTCGGGCACCGCCAGCACCAGGTGGTCGAGCTCGGCTGTCATGACGGCATCCTGACGTCTCGGCCCCTCTGTCGCCCACCCGTGCCGCTCGGCGTGCTCTGCGGGGTGTCGGCGCTCATGGCGCTCAGCGTTGCCGCGGCCGGACGCGACCGCGTGATCGCCTGAGCCCGCACCCCATACCCGTGTGACCGACGTCACCCGGTGTTCGTCCTGCGAACGTCTAGTCAACATGCGAACACGTCGCTACTGTGGGCCCATGGCAGTCAACGACGACGTCACGAGGGCCGACGAGCGGGGGAGCCAGGCGCCTGCGCCCGCGCCGCTCGACGTGCCCGTCGCGACCCAGCACGAGATCGACGACGAGATGGCCGCTGCGCAGGAGGCGGCGCCCGCCGGGCTGCGCCAGCCGCTCGTCGACTTCCGCCCCTACCGCAGCTCCGAGCTGCGCCACCCCACCAAGGACCTCCGGCACGCCGACCCGGAGGAGATCGAGCTCTTCGCGCCCGTCTTCGGCCACCGCGACGTCGACCCGATCGAGGCGGACCTGACCCTCAACCCCGGTGGTGAGCCGATCGGTGAGCGGATCCGGATCCGTGGCCGGGTCCTCGACGGCGACGGCCGCCCGGTGGCGGGCCAGCTCGTCGAGATCTGGCAGGCCAACGCCGCGGGGCGCTACGTGCACAAGCGCGACCAGCACCCGGCACCGCTCGACCCCAGCTTCCTGGGCGTCGGGCGGGCGATCACCGGCCCCGACGGCGGCTACGAGTTCGTCACGATCAAGCCGGGTCCCTACCCGTGGAAGAACCACCAGAACGCCTGGCGCCCCGCCCACGTGCACTTCTCGCTCTTCGGCACGGAGTTCACCCAGCGCATGGTCACCCAGATGTACTTCCCCGGCGATCCGCTCTTCGCGCTGGACCCGATCTACCAGGCGATCACCGACCAGCGGGCCCGCGACCGCCTCGTGTCGGTCTACGACCACGACGTCTCCGAGCACGAGTGGCTGCTGGGCTACCGGTGGGACATCGTCCTGACCGGGACGCACAGCACGCCGATGGAGCCCGAGGAGGGTGAGCACGCATGACCACGCCCGAGCCCACCGACCGCAGCGGCGAAATCGCGAACGCCTCCGGCGACCTTGTGCCCACCCCCGGGCAGACCGTGGGGCCGTTCTTCGGCTTCGCCCTGCCCTACGAGCGAGGGCACGAGCTGGTGCCTCCCACCACCCCGGGGGCGATCCGGTTTCACGGCACCGTCTACGACGGCGCCGGCGACCCCGTGCCCGACGCCCTGGTCGAGATCACCCAGGCGGACGCCGACGGCAGGGTCCACGGTGCCGAGGGCACCCTCGCCCGGGACGGTATGACGTGGAGCGGCTGGGGCCGCTGCGCGACCACCCGCGCCGGGACCTACTCCTTCACCACCGTCGAGCCGGGCGCCGTCGACGGCCGGGCCGCCTTCTTCGCGGTCACCGTCTTTGCCCGCGGCCTGCTCAACCGGCTGTTCACCCGCGCCTACGTGCCCGGCGACGATGCCGCCCTCGCGGCCGACCCGCTCCTGTCCGGCCTCGACGAGGTGGCCCGGCGCAGCCTCGTCGCCGTCCGGGAGGACGACGGTTCCCTGCGCTTCGACATCCGGCTGCAGGGCGAGGACGAGACGGTCTTCCTGACCTATCCCCGGCACGAGCCGTGAGCGGGACCGCGGTGGTTCGCCGATGACGGCGACGGGGGTGCACGGTCTGCTCGACCCCGGCGCCGCGTACGGCTTCGCGCTGGCCGGGGACGCCGCGGTGCTCGCCGCGATGGTGCGTGCCGAGCTCGCCTGGGTGCGTGCCCTGGCCGATGCCGGCCGGGCGCCCGCGGAGCTGCCCGACGCCCTGGCCGCAGCGGTGTCCGTCGACCCCCTCGACCTCGTCTCCGTCGCGGACCGCGCCGCAGAGGGCGGCAACCCGGTGATCCCCGTCGTCGACGACCTGCGCGCCCGGGCCGGGGGGGAGCGGGCGGCGAGGTTCGTCCACCGGGGACTCACCAGCCAGGACGTCCTGGACACCGCGCTGATGCTGGTCGCGGCCGACACCCTCGACGACGTGGCCGCCTCGCTGGTGCGCGCCGGTGACGCGCTCGCGGTGCACGCCGAGGCGCACGCCGGCAGCGTGATGATGGGACGGACGCTCACCCAGCACGCGGTGCCGGTCACCTTCGGCCTGCGGGCCGCCCAGTGGCTGGCGTCCGTGCACGACGCCCTGCGCGACGTCCACGAGTGCCGGGCGGCGCTGCCGGTGCAGTGCGGAGGTGCGGCGGGCACGCGGGCCGGCGTGCTGGTGGCCGGTGCGACGCACGTCGAGGCCGACGACACGGCGCGGCCCACGGGCACGGGAAGCGGTGGGGAGGGTCTCGACCTCCCGGGGCGCTGGGGGGAGCTCGTCGGTCTGTCTGCGCCGTCGCTGCCCTGGCACACGCGGCGGCGCCCGGTGACCCGGCTCGGCGACACCCTCTCTGCGGTCCTGTCCGCCGTGGGCCATGTCGCCACCGACGTCACGACCCTGTCCCGACCGGAGATCGGTGAGCTCTCCGAGGGGCTGGCCGCAGGCGAGGGGCGGTCGTCGACCATGCCGCACAAGCGCAATCCCGTGCGCGCGGTGCTCGTGCGGGCCTCGGCGGTGCAGGCAGGGCCGCTGGCCGGCACGCTGCACCAGTGCGCCGCGCTCACCGTGGACGAGCGGCCCGACGGCGCCTGGCACGCCGAGTGGCCCACCCTGCAGCGCCTCCTGTGCCTCGCCGCGACCGCTGCCGACCAGACCGCAGCGCTTGCCGAGGGCCTCCAGGTGCACGCCGACGTGATGCGCCGACGGGTCGAGGAGGCGGGGGGCCTGGCGCTGTCCGAGTGGCGCGGCCTGGTCCGGGACCTGCCCGGTGCCCCGCAGCCGCCCCGCGGGGCCCGCGCGGGGGACTACCTCGGGGACTCCGGGCCGATGACCGACGAGACGATCCGCCGCTGGCGGGAGAGGACCCCACGATGACCGCGCCCGACCGCACGACGTCCACCCCGACGCTCCGGGGCCACTGGCTGACGCCCGACCGGGGACGCCCCCTGCTGGTCGTCGGTCCGTCGCTGGGCACGGGTGTCGTCGCCCTCTGGGACGACTGCGCCCGGGTCGTCAGCCGGTCCGCGGACGTCGAGGTGGACGTGCTCGGCTGGGACCTGCCGGGGCACGGCGGCTCAGACCCCTTCGACGAGCCCTTCGGCCTGGAGGACCTGGCTGAGGGAGTGGTGGCCCTGGTGGAGCGCGCCCGTCCCGGCGCAGACTTCGTGCACGCCGGTGTCAGCGTCGCCGGTGCCGTGGGGCTGGCGCTGGCCGCCGGCCACGGCAGCACGACGGACGGGTCGGGCCGTGGCCGGGTGCGCGGCAGCGCGGTCATCTGCTCCGGCGCCAAGATCGGCACCGCGGACGGGTGGGCCGAGCGGGCCGACCTCGTCCGCCGCGCCGGCACCCCGGTGATGGTCGAGGGGTCGGCGCAGCGCTGGTTCGCACCCGGCTTCATCGAGCGCGAGCCGCGCACCGCCACCGCGCTGCTGACGACCCTGCAGCACGCCGACAAGGACAGCTACGCCCGCGTGTGCGATGCGCTGGGACGAGCCGACCTGCGCCCGGACCTCGCGGGCATCCCCGTGCCCGTCCTGGTGATGGGCGGGCGGCACGACGCCGTCGTCGACCCGGAGTCCCAGCAGGAGCTCGCAGCCCGGATCCCGGACGCCTCGCTGGTCATCGTCGAGGACGCCGCCCACCTGGCACCCGCCGAGAGCCCGACCGAGGTCGGCGAGGTCCTCGCGTCCTGGATGGCGGGCCTGCGGTGAACGCCGTCCCCGGTGGTGAGCCGACGCAGACCCAGCTCCCGGTCGAGGAGCAGCCCGCCGCCCCCGGCGAGGGGTTGACCGGGCCGGGCGTGACCGCGGGCCAGCGCCACGATGCCGGCATGACCGTGCGCCGGCAGGTGCTCTCCGACGAGCACATCGACCGCGCCGAGAGTCGCAAGACCGCCTTCACGGCCGACTTCCAGGACCTCATCACACGCTACGCCTGGGGCGAGATCTGGACGCGTCCCGGCCTGGACCGGCGCACCCGCAGCGCGATCACGCTCACCGCGCTCGTCGCCCGGGGGCACTGGGGCGAGCTGGAGATGCACGTGCGCGCCGCCCGCCGCAACGGTCTGACCTTCGAGGAGATCGGGGAGGTGCTGCTGCAGTCGGCCATCTACTGCGGCGTGCCCGACGCCAACCACGCCTTCGCCGTCGCCCAGCGGGTGATGGAGGAGGAGACCGCCGGCGGCCCCGAACCGGGCGCGCAGGAGGAGCCGTGAGCGCCGCGCCGCAGCACGCCGCAGGAGGGGAGTTCGTCCAGTCGCTGGCCCGCGGCCTGGACGTCATCACCGCCTTCGACGCCGAGCACCGTGAGCTGACGCTCAGCGAGGTGGCCCAGCGCACAGGCCTCAACCGTGCGACGGCCCGCCGGTTCCTGCACACCCTCCTCGCCCTGGGGTATGTGCGTGCGGACGGCCAGCGCTTCGCGCTCACCCCGCGCGTGATGCGGCTCGGCTACGCCTTCGTGGCCGGCCTGCCGCTGTCGGAGATCGCCCAGCCTCACCTCAAGACCCTCTCGGCCCGGCTGGGGGAGTCCACGTCGGTCAGCGTGCTCGACGGCCCCGACATCCTCTACGTCGTGCGGGTCCCGACGCACCGCATCATGAGCACGCCCATCCCCGTCGGCACCCGCTTCCCGGCCTACGCGACGTCGATGGGCAAGGTGCTGCTGGCGGCGCTTCCGCCCGAGGAGCTCGACGCCTACCTGGCGACGACGCGGCTGCAGCCGCTCACGCCCTTCACGACGACCGACGAGCCGGAGCTGCGGGCCGAGCTGGCCCGTGCGCGCGAGCAGGGGTATGCCGTGAACGACCAGCAGCTCGCGCTCGGCCTGCGCAGCATCGCCGTCCCCCTGAGGGACCGCGGGCGCGTGGTCGCCGCCGCCAACTGCTCCATGCCCGTGCACGCAGGTCGGACCCCCTGGAACGACGAGGACGTCCTCGACGGCCTGCGCACCGCCGTCGCCCGCATCGAGGAGGAGCTCGCCCTCGGCGGCTGACCCCCCCACATGCCCACCCCTCGTCCCACCAGAAGGAGACCCCCGAGATGACCGAGGTCACCCGCAGCCGCACCACCGTCGGCATCGTGGGCGGAGGCCCCGCCGGATTGATGCTGTCCCACCTGCTGCACCGCGACGGGATCGACAGCGTCGTGATCGACATCCGCACCCGCGAGGAGATCGAGCACACCCACCGCGCGGGGATCCTCGAGGCGGGCAGCGTCGACCTTCTCGTCGACCAGGGGGTCAGCGACCGCGTCCACCGGGACGGCTACCGGCACGAGGGGATCGAGCTGCGGTTCGGCGGCCGGGGGCACCGCATCGACTTCGAGCGGCTCGTGGGGGAGGCGGTCTGGCTCTACCCGCAGACCGACGTCTTCATCGACCTTGCGGGCGCGCGGGAGCGTGACGGCGGCACCGTCCACTTCGGGGTCACGGAACCGGTCGTCGAGGGGGTCACGACGCCGACGCCGACCCTGCGCTTCACCGACGCGCAGGGGGAGCAGCACGAGCTGGCGTGCGACTACGTGGTCGGCTCGGACGGGTCGCGGTCCATGTGCCGCGGGCTGGTGCCCGCAGACGTGGCGCGGCACCACTTCCGCGAGTACCCCTTCGCCTGGTTCGGGATCATGACCGAGGCGCCGATGAGCGCCCCCGAGCTCATCTACGCCCACAGCCCGCAGGGTTTCGCCCTCATCAGCCAGCGCACGGAGACGCTGCAGCGGATGTACTTCCAGTGCGACCCGCAGGACGACCCCGGCAACTGGACCGACGACCGCGTCTGGGACCAGCTGACCCGCCGCACCGCCGGTGACGGGTTCGAGCTCCGGCAGGGGCCGATCACCGAGAAGGTCGTGCTGCGCTTCCGCTCCTTCGTCTGTGAGCCGATGCGCCACGGCAACCTCTTCCTGGCCGGGGACGCCGCCCACACCGTGCCGCCGACCGGTGCCAAGGGGCTCAACCTGGCGCTGATGGACGTCAAGGTCCTGGCCGAGGTGCTGCGGCGCGCCGTCCGGGGCGGCGAGCACTCCGCCCTGGACGAGTACTCCCCCCGCGCCCTGGAGCGCGTGTGGAAGGCCCAGCACTTCTCCTACTGGATGAGCTCGATGCTGCACACCCTGCCGGGGGAGTTCCACGCCTTCGACGCCGCGCGGCAGGTCGGCGAGCTGACCTCGCTGGTGCAGTCGCAGGCGGGCAGCCGCTACCTGGCGGAGGGTTACACCGGCTGGCCCTCGCAGAGCTGAGGCATGCCCCGCCGTGGCCGGTGGGCGATGACCACGCGGGCCCGGCGGGACGGCACCGACTGGGTCCTGCGGGGCCACCAAGCGGTGGATCACCAACGCCGGTGTCGCCGGGGTCTACGTGCTCTTCGCCGTGACCGACCCCGACGCGGGCTCGCGCGGCATCTCAGCCTTCGTCGTCGAGGCGGGCGACGAGGGCCTCGGTTTCGGCGCGCCGGAGCGCAAGATGGGGCTGAGGGGGTCGCCCACCTGCGAGGTCACCCTCGACGACGTGCGGGTCCCGGCCGACCGTCTCCTCGGCAAGGAGGGCCAGGGGCTGCGGATCGCGCTCGGCACCCTCGACCGGACCCGGGCCGTCGTCGCCGGCCAGGCGGTCGGCATCGCCCAGGGTGCGCTGGACGCCGCCGTCACCTACACGAAGGAGCGCCGGCAGTTCGGTCAGCCGGTCGCGCAGTTCCAGGGTGTGCAGTTCATGCTCGCCGACATGGAGACGGGCGTCCGGGCCTCCCGGCTCCTGGCGTATGCCGCCGCCGAGGCGGCGGAGGCAGGTGTCCCCGACCTGTCGCTGGCGGGCGCCGCCGCGAAGTGCTTCGCCTCCGACACGGCGATGCGGGTGACCACCGACGCGGTGCAGCTGCTCGGGGGAGCGGGCTACACCCGCGACCTCCCCGTCGAGCGCATGATGCGCGACGCCAAGATCACCCAGATCTACGAGGGGACCAACCAGATCCAGCGGGTCGTCATCGCCCGCGCCCTCACGCGCTGAGGGTGGCGGAGGCGGCCGACGGGTGCCTGTCGGGCCCACGCGTGTGCCACGGTGAGCGCGTGGAGCAACGCGGGGCGGCTGCACCGGCTACGTCGCCGACCCAGACGGGTTCCGCCGGGAGTTACCGGGAACCCGGGGCCAATCTGTGTCCGGGCGCTCCCGTGAGACCGGTGCCGTGCGCCGCGGCGTAACGTCATACCCGAGGACCTGACCGGTGGAGGACCGTGAGATGACCATCCCCAGAGCGCTCGTGCGCCGCCCCAGCCCGCGCCTGCCCGAGGGGCTCGTCACACACATCGACCGGTCACCCGTCGACCTCGACCTGGCGGTGCGGCAGTGGGAGGGCTACGCCGCGGCGCTGCAGGACGCAGGCTGGACGACCGTCGAGGTGGAGCCGGCCGAGGACTGCCCGGACAGCGTGTTCGTCGAGGACACCGTGGTGGTCTACGGAAGCGTGGCGGTGCTGGCCAACCCGGGTGCGCCGGAGCGTCGCCCGGAGGTCGCCGGCACCGCGGAGGTGCTCGAGGAGCACGGGTACACGCTGGTGGAGATCGAGGCACCCGGGACCCTGGACGGGGGAGACGTGCTCAAGCACGGCGGCACCGTGTGGGTGGGCGTCGGGGGACGCACCGACGTCGAGGGGGCGAGCCAGCTGCGCGCCCATCTGGAGCCGCTCGGCGCGGACGTCCGCACGGTGCCGCAGACGCGGGTCCTGCATCTCAAGAGCGCCGTGACGGCCCTGCCGGACGGGACCGTCGTCGGCCACGAGCCCCTGGTGCAGGACCCTTCGGTCTGGGGTGAGCGATTCCTGGCGGTGCCCGAGGAGTCCGGGGCGCACGTCGTCCTCCTCGGCGGGGACCGCGTCCTCATGGCCGCCGACGCCCCACGCTCGGCGCGGCGGTTCCGCGAGCGGGGCCTGGAGGTGGTCGAGGTCGACATCTCGGAGTTCGAGAAGCTCGAGGGCTGCGTCACCTGCCTGTCGGTGCGACTGCGGTCGCTTCCCGGGTAACGTCGACCCCCATGGGCATCGGGGCGCAGCTGCGGGAACTCTGGGACTTCGACGACCCGGCCGGCAGCGAGCAACGCTTCCGGGAGGCGGCCGAGGAGGCCGGCGGCCCTGTCGCGCGGGAGCGGGCGCTCACCCAGGTGGCGCGAGCCCTCGGGCTCCAGGACCGTTTCGGCGAGGCGCACGCGGTGCTCGACGGGCTGGTCTGCGACGACGCGGAGGTGGGGGCGCGCCGCGAGCTCGAGCGCGGACGGCTGCTGCGCTCCTCGGGGGACGACGACGCGGCGCTGCCGTGCTTCGAGGCAGCTGCCGACCGGGCCAGGGGAGCCGGGCTGGAGGAGCTGCACGTCGACGCCCTGCACATGCTGGCCCTGGTGTTGCCCCGCGAGAAGCGGCTCGCAGCCACCGAGGAGGCGCTGGCGTTCGCGCGGGCCGCCGAGGACCGTGGTGCCCGGGACTGGGACGCGTCCCTGCTCAACAACCTGGGGCTGATCCACGCCGACGACGGGGACTTCGAGCAGGCGCTGGAGATCTTCGAGGATGCACTCGTCGCTCGGGAACGCATCGGGGACCCGTCCACGACGCGGATCGCGCGATGGATGGTCGCCTGGGCGCTGCGCAACCTCGGACGCACAGCGGAGGCACTGCACATGCAGCGCGAGCTCAAGGCCGAGATCGAGGCGGCCGGCCAGAGTGACGGCTTCGTGGACGAGGAGATCCGGCTGCTCGAGGGGCAGCTGCCGGCGTAGCGTCGAGACATGCTGGTGCGCCCGGCCGGAGCGGCCGGGCTGCGGGGCGGGGCAGTCAGACGTGCCAGACGACCACCGAGCCGGCGACCGTCGCGGTGAGGTCCTTGTCGTGCACGAGGGTGTGGTGGCGCGGACAGAGCAGGACCAGGTTGAGGAGGTCGGTGCCGCCGTGGCGTGACCACCACAGCACGTGATGGGCGTCGCACCAGGTCCCGGGCACGCTGCACCCCGGGTAGGTGCAGGACCCGTCGCGGACCATGAGCGCCTTGAACTGCCCCGGTGTGGCCAACCGCACGGTGCGCCCCAGGTCGAGCGGCTCGCCGTGCTCGCCGAGCACGATCGGCGTCACGTCGCCGATGCAGGCGAACCGACCGGCCTGCGCCGCGTCGAGCACCTGGCCCGTGGCCGTGAACGCTGCGCCGGTGGGACACCCGGTCTGCGGGTCGGCCCTGAGGGTGAGCATGACCGACGCCCGGGCGCTCGACGGTGGTGCGCCGGGGTTGCCCAGGCCCCGGTTCAGGACTGCCAGGTGCGCGTCGTAGCGCCGGTTGGCGGCCGAACGATCGTCCGGCGAGCCGTCCTCCGCGGGGACCGGGCGTGCCAGCGGGCCGTTGTGGATGCCGTCGAACAGGGCGGCGTCGGGCTCCGGGACGTCGACGGTGTAACGGACCATGCCCTGGCCCAGCGGGCGACGGGTGATGCAGCGCTGCTGCTGGGCGGTCTGCCCGGACTCGTCCTCCGGCTTGTCGTCGAGCAGGTCGACCAGCAGCTTTGTGCAGACCTTGCCCAGGTCGGCGTCGCTGATCTGCGCGTTCGTCGCGGCATCGGTCGCGATGGCCGCGTAGGCCTCCTGCTGGTCGACGTCCAGCGAGGACGCCAGGCGGGTGATCGTGCGGGCGACCCTGGCGGCCCGGTGCAGCCCCGTACGGCCCTCCAGCAGCGCCTCGGCCAGCGGTGCGCCCCAGTGGGTGTCGGCCGCCCTCACCATCGCCAGCAGGTGGCCTGCCTGCGCGGGGGAGAGCCACGGGCAGTGCACCTTCAGCCAGTCCACCAGCGACAGGCCGACCTCGGTGTGCAGGCCGCGGCCGGCTGCTTCCCGCGCCAGCCTGAAGGCCACGGCGTCCAGCGCGACCCGGGCCCGGCCTGCGGCCTCCAGCGCCTCGACCACGTCGGCGTCCAGCACCCGAGCGAGCTCGTCGGCGCCCAGGCCGGCGCGACCCAGGCCGCGCGTGGCCGTCGCCAGGCCGCCGGCGAGCTCCTCGGCCGCGAGCCGGTCGGGGTCGTGCGGCTCCAGCGCCGCCACCATGTCCTCGAAACGCGCCCAGGACTCCGCGCTGTGCGGGTCGTGCTCGGGGCCGAGCGTCGCCCACTGCGCCTCGAGCACCGCCTCGACGTCCGCAGCCTCGGCCGCGGTCACCGGCTCGAGCACGAGGTCAGCGACGTCCAGGACCCTGTCCTCGCCCCCGCCCCAGGTGCTCGTGCGCGACATACCCCGACCCCACCATCCACCACCGACAGACCCGTCGCGGACCACCTTGGCCTGCGGCGACCTGACCGCCGAGGTGCTCCGTCACGAGTCGCCCGGCCCCGGCGGGCCGTCCCACACCAACCGCCCGTCCTCACCCGCGCGCGCACCGTCGCTCACGGTGTGCGGCGTGAGCCGGCCGTCGTGCATGAGGTGCAGGACGGGCACGTCCTGCTCGGCGAGCACCACGTCGGCGACCAGGCGACGGTGGCAGCGCCACCACACCGACTCCGAGCACATCACCGCGGTGCGGGCGGCGCGGACGTCGTCGAGCAGCCGCTCGAGCCCCGCGCGGAAGTCCGGCGTGCGGGTCCAGGCCGCGTAGGCACGGAACTGTGCGACCCGCCACCAGCTGTCCGGCCCTGGCTCGTCCGGCGCCAGCCGGCGGCGTCCTCCGAGCCGTTCGTCCCAGCGGTAGTCGACGCCGCGGTCGGCGGCCATGTCCTCCAGCGCGGGCCGCTTGGCCGCGGGGTTGGTCCGGCTGCCGGGGAAGCGGCGCACGTCCACGAGCCGACGGACACCCGCGTCCTGCAGCAGGGCGCCCAGCCCGTCGCTGTCGAGGGTGCCGTGCCCGACGGTGACGAGCACGGGGTGCTCACGCGCCGCGTCCATCAGGGCGCGCTGGGGCCCCGGGTCGCCCGGCGGCTCTTCGGCTCCGTCGCCCCGCCGGTCCTCGGCTCCTCCCGTCCCGTCGCCGGGGGCGGCGTCGGGTCGTCCTCGGGTGCCGGTACGGGCTCCTGGGTGCGGGGCGTGGCCTTCTTCGCGGTCCGCTTCGCGGTCGTCTTCCTCGGTGGGGCCTTGGTGGCCGCCTTCGTGGCCGCCTTCGCGCTCGGCTCCGTCTTCGTGGCCGCCTTCGTGGTCGGCTCTGCCTTCGTAGCCGCCTTGGTCGCGGGCTCTGCCGCCGGCTTCGTCTTCGTCGCCGCGCTCTTGGTGGTGCGCCTGGTGGTGCGCTTCTGGCGCAGCCGCACCTGCACCCCCGAGCCCTCGGCCCGCGTCTCGAGGTAGGGCTGCTCGTCGACGAGGGAGCCCAGCTTCTGGTGGCCGAACTCCCGGGGGTCGAAGTCGGCGTGGGCCCGGCTCAGGTGCTGACCGACCTGGCTCAGCCTGCTCCAGCCGTCGTCCCCGGACGTCGCGTTGACGGCCTTGGTGAGCGCGCTCTGCAGGTTGACGGCGGTCGATGCGGAGCCGTCCTCGGTGCTCGTCGAGTCGTCCTGGACGGTCGAGCCCTCACCCGCGCCGGCCGCCTGCTCCTCGTCGCGGCGGTCCTGGTCCTGCAGCACCTCGAGGAAGATGAACTGGTCGACCGCCCGCCGCAGGGACTCCGGCGTCTTGCGGCGGCCCAGACCGAAGACCCGCTTGCCCGACTCCCGCAGACGCGTGGCGAGCCGGGTGAAGTCGGAGTCGGAGGAGACGATCGCGAACGCCTCGACGTTGCCCAGCCACAGCAGGTCCATCGCGTCGATGATCAGGGCGGAGTCGGTGGAGTTCTTGCCGACGGTGTGGGCGAACTGCTGGATCGGCTGGATCGCGTTGCGCAGCAGCTCCGGCTTCCAGCTGGTCAGCTGCGTGGTCGTCCAGTCGCCGTAGGCCCGCTTGACCGTCGGCACGCCGTAGCTGGCCAGCTCCTCCAGCACCGCGCCGATGTGCCTGGCCGAGACGTTGTCGCAGTCGATGAGCACAGCGATGCGGGTCGTGCTGCTGGCGTCGGTGTCCACGTCGCTCACCCTACCCACCGCAGGTCAGGAGCGGGCGGACGGCCGCGGCGGCCCTTCCGTACAGTGTCGCCATGACGAGCTCAGGACGTGGTGTGCTGGTGACCGGTGGCTCCCGCGGGGTGGGGGCGGCCACGGCCCGGGCTTTCGCGGAGCGTGGGGACCGCGTCGTCGTCCACTACCGCGGGGCCGAGGAGCGGGCCCGTGAGGTGCTCGCACACCTGCCCGGCGAGGGGCATGCGGTGCTGCAGGCCGACCTGGCCGACCCGGCTGCGACCGCCCGGCTGGCGGAGGCCGCGGTGCAGGCGCTGGGGCGGGTCGACGTGCTGGTCAACAACGCCGCGCTCTTCCTCGACCCGGCCGGCGGGGTGAGCCGGCGGGGCGACCACCGGTTGACCGACACCGACTACGACGGCTGGGTCCGGGCCTGGCAGACCACCCTGGCGACCAACCTCATGGGCCCGGCCAACCTGACCTTCTGCGTCGCCCGGCACATGATGGAGGTCGCCCCGGCAGACGGGCAGCCGGTGGGGCGGGTCGTCAACGTCGGCTCGCGCGGCGCCTACCGCGGTGAGCCTGACGTCCCCGCGTACGGCGCCAGCAAGGCCGGCCTGCACGCGTTCGGGCAGTCGATGGCCGTGGCGCTGGCGCCCCACGGCATCGGGGTGGTCTCGATCGCCCCCGGCTTCATCGCGACCGAGATGGCCGCCGCGCTCCTGGACGGCCCTGGCGGCGACCAGATCCGCGGTCAGAGCCCCTTCGGGCGGGTCGCGACCCCCGAGGAGGTCGCCACGGCGATCGTGGCGCTGGCTCAGCCCGGCGCCGAGTGGGCTTCGGGCGCGGTGGTCGACTTCAACGGCGCCAGCCACCTGCGCTGACCCCGGCCTCCTTGCTACCGTCCTCGCCCATGCCCGACTCACCCGTACGCCGCCACGTCGGCCAGGTCTTCATCCCCGTCCGCGACATGCGCAAGGCTGCCCGCTGGTACGGCGCCCTCCTGGGGTTCACACCGGAGCTGCCCTCGCACGGGGGCACCATCCTGGACGTGCCGGTGGAGGAGGGGCCCACCCTGGCCCTGGACGCCAACCGGCCGGACTTCAGCACCGACGGTCCGCCGCGCTTCTTCTTCTGGACCGACGACATGGAGGCCACCGTCGGCCACCTCCAGCGCCTCGACGTCCGCATCACCTCCTCGGTGGAGGACATCGGCAGCGTGTCCTTCGTCCAGTTCGAGGACCCGGACGGCACCCCGCTCATGGTGTGCCAGCGGGCGTCGTCCTCCTAGCTGGACCGGGGACGGGCGCCGGGGTGCGGACGCCGTCCGCCGCGGCCGACGTCGTAGGGAGTCAGCGCCGCACCCGTGGCGCCGGCAGGTCGGGTGCGCTGGCGGCGGGCCGCTCCTCGAGCATCCGGAACGCCTCGGCCATCGCCCGGTCCAGCTGCGGGTCGTCGGCCCCGAAGAAGTCCGCCGGGGTGTGCTCGACCTCGATGTCGGGGTCGACCCCGTGGTTCTCCACGCCCCAGTCCTTGCCCTTGAGCCAGAAGGCGTAGCGCGGCTGGGTGATCGACGTGCCGTCGACGAGGTCGAAGCGCCCGTCGATCCCCACCACGCCGCCCCACGTGCGCACGCCGACGACCGGGCCGACACCCATGGCCTGCCCGGCGGCGTTGACGATGTCGCCGTCGGAGCCGGAGTTCTCGTTGGCGACGAGCACGACCGGACCGCGCGGGGCGGTCGCCGGGTAGCGCCCGGCCACCGCGTAGTGCCGCGCCGGCGCCCACCCGACCGCGGGCGCCAGCAGCCGCGAGAGCACCAGCTGGCTGGTGTGCCCGCCGCGGTTGTAGCGGACGTCGACGACCAGACCCTCGCGCTCGCTCGCGTGCCGCAGGTCCCGGTGCAGCTGGGCCCAGCCGTAGCTGGTCATGTCAGGGACGTGCACGTATCCGAGCCGGCCGCCGGAGCGCTCGCGCACGTAGTCGCGCCGTGACCGCACCCAGTCCTGGTAGCGCAGCACCTCCTCGTCGGCGAGCGGCACGACCACCACCCGCCGGTCGGCGCCGTCGCGGCGCAGGGTCAGCTCCACCGGCTTGCCCGCCGCCCCCATGAGGCGGGGCGCCGGCCCGTATGCCGTGTCCACGGGGGCGCCGTCGACGGCGACGACCAGGTCGCCCACGCGGGCGCCGACGCCTGCCGCCTCGAGCGGCGAGCGTGCCTCGGGCTCGCTGGACTCCCCGGGCAGGATCCGCTCGATGCGCCAGCCCTCCGCGGTGCGGGTCAGGTCGGCCCCGAGCAGGCCGAGCCGGCGTTCGGCGATCTCCGAACCCGGTGGCTCGGCGGGCAGCACGTAGGCGTGGGAGGTGTTGAGCTCGGCCACCGTCTCCCACAGCACGTCGACGAGGTCGTCGTGCGTCGCGACCGCCCCGACCACCGGGCGCCAGCGGTCGAGCACCGCCTCCCAGTCGACGCCGTCCATGTCGGGGCGCCAGTAGTGGTCACGCATGATGCGGCCGTTCTCCTCGAACATCTGGCGCCACAGCTCCTGCGGCCGCACCTCGCGCCGGAGCCGGTCGAGGTCCACCTTGACCACCGCCGGGTCGTCGTCCTCGGGCTTGTGGTCGGCGGGGGTGACGGTGACGGAGTCCTTGTGACGGACGACCAGGCGCTCGCCGTCGCCCGACACCTCGACCTCGTCCACCTTGTCCACGACGACCTCGACGGTCCGTCGGGGGAAGGACCAGAGCTCGACGGTGTCGCAGCCCGGCTCTCCGGACACGCCCGCGCGGCGGGTGCCGAGCACGCCGGTGTCCCCGGCCTCGCTGACCCAGATCACCCCGTCCTTGACGACGCGCAGGTCGCGGTAGCGGCCGCTCGGCACCGGGAACGGCACGACCCGCTGCTCGGCGCCCTCGAGGTCCAGGTCGGGAGAGACGGGCGGCGTCTCATCCTCCGGCTCGCCCTGGCCGTCGTGGTGCCCGCCCCTGCCGTCATCCTTGCTCCCGCTCAGCCGCCAGCCCTGCGCGGTCGGCCCGAACGGCGGTGCCTGGTCGGCGGCCAGCGGGAGCAGCCAGGGACGGGTCGAGCCCGAGAACGACAGCGCGAACTCGTGCGCGTCGTAGTCGGGGTCGAAGGTCCGCTCGGACAGGAACACCACGTGCCGGCCGTCGCGGGTGAACGCCGGGTCGTGGTCGTGGAAGGTCCCCGACGTCAGGGCGCGGGCCTGCGCGGCGGGGTCGCGGGTGTCGAGGATCATCAGCCGGTGCAGCTCGGACTCGCCCGCGGTCGGCTGCGACCACAGCAGGTAGCGCCCGTCGGGGGAGAACCCGGGGGAGAGCGCCTCACCCTGCTCCGAGCGCGCCACCTCCCGCACGGTGCCCTCGGACCGCTCCGAGCCGCGCGCGGGAAGGTCCACCAGCCGCACGGCGCCGTCGTGGGAGACGAGCGCCACCCGCTCGCCGGCCGGGTCGGCGGCCAGGTGCAGCACGCGGGCCAGCCGGCCGGCGGCGACCACCACGGTCGGCCCGACCCCGGCAGCGGACTCCAGGTCGTGCACCTCGAGCCGGTCCTCGCCGTCGGCGTCGGTGACCATGACGGCCCGGCCGGTGCGCCCGAGGAGCTGGGGCTCCCGCGCCCGCACGCCGTCCTGCGCGACCAGCGCACGCGCAGGGCCCTCGCGGTGCGCCAGCCAGTAGACCGAGCCGTGCCAGCCCACCAGGCTCGCGTCGCCCCCGTGGTCGGGACGCAGCGCCCCGAGCTGGTCGGTGGGGGAGAGGGTGTATGGCGTCGCCGCCGCGCCGGGCAGGCTCACGCGCACCTCGCGCGGCGTCGCGGACAGGCTGTCCAGCACCCACAGCCGGCCGCGGCTGTGCCAGACGACCCGGTGCCCGTCCGTGGTGGCGTCCCGGACGTAACCCAGGTCCGGGCCCTGGTCCGTCACCTGCTCGGGGACGCTGTCGGCGGTGACCTCCCCGACGGCGAAGGCCCACAGGTCGGCCTGCCGGTCCGCCTCCCCTGCGGTGCCGGGGAAGACCGCGGCCCGGTCGGACACGAAGACCAGCCTGCCGTCCACCCACATCGGGTCCACGAGCCCCGCGGTGTCCTGGCGCAGCACGCGCTCCCACTCCAGTCCGCCGGACCCGTCACCGCGGCCGAGCCACAGCCGCGGGGCCGTGCCACCCCGGTAGCGCTTCCAGTGGGCCGGCGGGCGGCTCCCGGGGGTCGCCAGCGCGACGACGCCGTCCTCGCGGACCGACACGCCCCAGGCCGGCCCGTACGGCGGCGTGCGCACCGACCCGTCCAGACCCACCGAGCGGACGACGAGGTGCCGCAGGTTGGGCTGACCGGCGTGCGAGGCGACCAGCACGCGGTCGGGGCCGTCCCAGCCCAGGAGCCGCGTGTTCTTCGCACCCCACCAGGTCAGCCGTCGCGGAGACCCGTCCCCGGTGACCGGCACGGCATACGCCTCGGGGTGCCCGTCGCGGTGCGAGACGAAGGCGACGTGCGCGCCGTCGGGCGAGAAGCGGGGGAAGGCGGCCGGCACCGAGTCGTGCGTCAACCGCCATGCCCGGCCTCCACCCACCGGTGCGATCCACACGTCGTCGGCCGCGACGAAGGTGACCAGGTCCGCGTGCAGGTGCGGGTAGCGCAGGTAGTTCTCCACCTCGCCGACCCTAGTGGCCTGGTGGCCGGGCGCGAAGGGCTGCGCGCCCCCGCCGGGTAGTTGGCGGGGTGCTCGGCTGATGCCAGTCTGGGAGGGTGTCAACCTTGCGCGGCCGGGGGCGACTAGAGGGCATGAGACACCCAGCCGAGGAGACGGTGACGGGGCTGTCGCAGCCGGGGTCCGGTGAGCCGCAGGTGCTCCCGCCGGTCCGCGTCCGGGACGCGGGCCCCCGGGCCGTGGAGCGTGGACGCGACGACGTCGTCGAGGAGCTGTTCAGTGAGGAGTACGAGGGGCTGCTCCGGCTCGCCTACTGCATCCTGGGGGACCGCTGCAGCGCCGAGGACGTGGTCATGGACGCCTTCTGCTCCCTCTACGTCCGCTGGTCCGC
Source organism: Ornithinimicrobium pekingense DSM 21552 (assembly GCF_000421185.1). Classification (GTDB taxonomy): domain Bacteria; phylum Actinomycetota; class Actinomycetes; order Actinomycetales; family Dermatophilaceae; genus Ornithinicoccus; species Ornithinicoccus pekingensis. The sequence goes on along the minus strand of NZ_ATWJ01000009.1, from coordinate 156,031 downwards.
CGTGCGGGACACCACCTGGCCGGTGGGCTACCTGCGCGCGGCCGTGCTCAACGGTGCCCGGTCCCGGATCCGGGCACTGGTCCGGGAGCGGACCCGCACCAGCTGGGTGGAGCCGCCGCCGGTGGACACCAGCAGCTCCTCGGTGATCGCCCGCGACGAGGCGCACCGACTCGCCGAGGCCGTCCGCGCCCTGCCGCTGCGCCAGCGGGAGGTCGTTGTCTGCCGCTACTACCTCGAGCTCAGCGAGACCGAGACGGCGCAGCTGCTGGGCATCGGCACCGGCTCCGTCAAAAGGCACGCGCACCGGGCCCGCGCCACGCTGTCGACCCGACTGGAGGAGACCCCATGAACCTGGACGAGATGCTGCGCAGCTCGCTGCGGACGGTGGCCCGGGAGGTCGAGGTCTCCGAGGAGGACCTGGCGCACGCCCAGCACCGGTTCATCCACCGGCGCGAGCAGCTGGAGCGGCGGCACCACCGGGCCCAGGGGCTCGTGGCCGCCGCCGTGGTCGGCGCGCTGGCCCTCGGCGGGACGCTCGGGTGGCGCGAGCTCGCCGAGCGGTCGCCGGAGCCGCAGCCCGCCGGCCGCCCGGTCGTCGAGCCTCCCGCGACCGTGCTGCCGACCAGCGTCGACAGCCTCGCGGGCATCTGGCTGCTGACCTCCGACGCCTCCGGGTGGCTGTGGTCCTTCCACCGGGACGGCACGGTCAGCTTCGCCAACCCGAGCCACCGCGGTCTGGAGAGCGGCGAGCCGGTCGACTACTCGGTCGGCGACGGCGTCGTCGAGCTCCCCCGTGAGCTGTGCGACTGGCAGGTGCGGATCACCGACGACGGGCACATGGTCGGCCGGGTCGTGCGAGCCCCCGACCCGCCAGGAAGCCCGTGCGGGGGCGTGGACATCGCGACCTGGGTCCGCGTCTCGCCCCTGTCGGAGGTCGGCGCCGGGCTGGTCTGGACCGGCTCCGGGCCGGTCGAGAACGCCGAGGCCGCCCGCTGGCACCAAGCCCCCACCGCGGTGGAGTCGGTGGCCCGCATCAGCCGGACGTGGCTGCAGCAGGGGACCGGGCGCCTGCTGAGCATCGTGACCCCCGGGGGCGTCGACGACGGGCAGTACGTGCTCGACGACGGCGGGGAGCTGTTCGTCAACCCGGACGACACGGGCACGGTCACGCGCGACGCCACGGGCCGGCTCCGGCTGACCAGCGGCGACGGGTCGCGGGGCTGCCCGGAGGGGTCGTCCGCGGTGCTCGGCGGGCTCCAGCTGCGCGGGATCGCGGGCGCGGCCCCGCCGGCGCCTGCCCCGTCCCTGGAGATGACCCTCGAGTCCGCCGAATGCTCGCTGCACGAGGAGCTGGGCGGCGTCTGGGTCCAGGTGTCCTGACCAGGCGACCGCCGAAGGTCACGATTCGACAAAGGGCGGGCGTGGCGGGCAACCTCGGGTCCGGGGCGGTGCGTCTACTGGCGACACTGATCAGCGCGCGTGAGGGGACCTGGGGTGAGGACACAACGCTACGACGGGTGGTCGACGTCCGTCGGACGCCTGGCGCTGCGCCGGCGCGACCTGCTCAAGGGCAGCTTCGGGCTCGTCACCGGCGCGGTGGTCGGGGGCCTGGCCGACGACGTCGAGCGCTACGTCGTCCCGCCGCCGCCCGAGCCCGAGCCTCCCGTCGAGCCCGAGCCCGAGCCGGAGCCTCCCGTGGAGCCCAAGCCCGAGCCCGAACCCGAACCACCTGCTGCCTTCCAGCGCGGGGACGCGGGGGAGGGCGTCTGGGCCCTGCAGGAGCAGCTGAACACGCACGGCTACTGGTGCGGCGCCCCCGACGGAGGGTTCGGCCACCTCACCCAGCAGGCCGTCTGGGCGGTGCAGAAGGCGCACGGCCTCTACCGCGACGGCGTCGCGGGCCCGCTGACGCAGCAGGCGCTGGCCACCGGCCACCGTCCGGCACCCGTGGCCGGCGGCAACCACGTCGAGGTCCACCTGACCACGCAGCTGCTCCTCGTCGTCCGCGGGGGAAGCAGCACGATGGTGCTCAACACCTCGACCGGCAACGGCGAGCCCTACGAGTACCAGGAGCAGAGCTACCACGCCCACACCCCCACCGGCGACTTCGTCGTGGGCTACATGGACGGCAGCGGCTGGCGCGAGGGCGAGCTCGGCGAGCTCTACCGCCCGATGTTCTACGACGGCAACTTCGCCATCCACGGCTCCGCCTCGATCCCGCCCGTGCCGGCCTCCCACGGCTGCGCCCGCATCTCGGTCGCGGCCATGGACATGTTCTGGTCCGACGGGCTGCTCGGGATGGGCGGCCGCGTCCTGGTGGTCTGAGGGCACGTGCACCAGCGGGGCGGTCGACGATGACGCGGCACCTGCCCGCCCACGCTGACGTGGTCGTCCTCGGCGGGGGCGTGGTCGGCCTGAGCACGGCGTACCACCTGGCGAGCTCGGGTGCGGACGTCGTGCTGCTGGAGCGCGACGCCCTCGGCTCGGGCTCGACCTGCAGGGCCGCCGGAGGGGTCCGGGCCCAGTTCAGCGACGAGGTCAACATCCGGCTCGCCCAGCGGTCGCTGGAGCTTCTCGACCGCTTCGAGGAGGAGATCGGCCAGGCGGTCGACCTGCACCGCGTCGGCTACCTCTTCCTGCTCGACGACGCCCACGACGTCGCGGACTTCGAGCGTGCCGTGGCCCTGCAGAACTCCCTGGGCGTGCCGACCCGGGTGCTCGACCCGGCGGAGGCCCGGCAGCTGTCGCCGCTGATCAGCACCGAGGGGCTGCTCGCCGCGACCTTCCACGCCGGGGACGGCCACTGCGCTCCCGAGTCGGTGGTCCAGGGCTACGCCCGGGCCGCCCGCCGCTGCGGCGCGACACTGGTCACCGGGGTGGCCGCCTCCGGCGCGCAGGTGCTCGACGGTCAGGTGCGCGCCGTCGAGACCGCCGCAGGGGTGGTGCGCACCGAGCAGGTGGTGGTCGCCACCGGTGCCTGGTCGCGCGAGGTCGGGTCCTGGCTCGGCGTCGACCTGCCGGTCGAGCCGCTGCGGCGCCAGATCCTCACGACCGGCCCGGTGCCCGGCCGAGGACCGCGGACGCCGTTCACGATCGACTTCTCCACCTCCTTCTACTTCCACGACGAGGGGCCCGGTCTGCTCGTCGGCATGTCGGACCCGCACGAGGAGCCCGGTTTCCGGCTCGACCGCGACGACGCGTGGCTCACCGGGCTGGCCGCCGCGGTCGAGCGACGCGCGCCCGCCCTCGCGGAGGTCGAGCTCCGCTCCGGCTGGGCCGGCCTCTACGAGATGACCCCGGACCACAACGGTCTCGTCGGGCGCTCCGGCGCCGTCCCGGGCGTCCTGTACGCCACGGGGTTCTCCGGCCACGGGTTCCTCATGGGCCCGTCGGTCGGCGAGACCGTCGCCGACCTCGTCCTGGACCGTCCGCCCCGGGTCGACGTCTCCGCCCTGTCGGTCGACCGGTTCGCCGACGCCCGTAGCCTCGTGCCCGAGAAGCACATCGTCTAGCAGCGCCCCACCCGTCAGGAGCCGAAGTGACCCACCGGACCAGCCAGCCCGCCCTCCTGCCGTCGGCCGAGGACCTGCGTGCCCGCGCCGAGCGGGCCGCGCGGGCCTGCGGTGCCGACCTGGCTGCGCACGAGGGCGACCACGAGGGACGCTCGCCCGTCAACGGCGCCACGATCTCCTCCGTGGCCTGGAGCGGGGCCGCCGACGTGCGCGAGGCGGTCGCCCGTGCCGGGGAGGCGTTCGGCACGTGGCGCACCGTGCCCGCGCCCGCCCGCGGGGCCGTCGTCAAGCGCTTCGCCGAGCTGCTCACCGAGCACAAGGCCGACCTGGCCACCCTGGTCAGCCTCGAGGCGGGCAAGATCACCTCCGAGGCGCTCGGCGAGGTGCAGGAGATGATCGACATCTGCGACTACGCCGTCGGGCTGTCCCGCCAGCTCTACGGCCGCACGATGGCCTCCGAGCGCCCCGGGCACCGCCTGATGGAGACCTGGCACCCGCTGGGCGTGGTGGGGGTCGTCTCCGCCTTCAACTTCCCCGTCGCGGTCTGGTCCTGGAACACCGCCGTCGCGCTCGTCTGCGGTGACCCCGTGGTGTGGAAGCCCTCGGAGCGGACGCCCCTGTGCGCGCTCGCGGCCAACGCGCTGCTGCTGCGCGCGCTCGAGGAGGGCGGGTATGACGCAGCGCTCTCGCAGGTGCTTCTCGGCGGACCCGACGTCGGCGAGGCGCTCGTCGCCGACCCGGGCGTCGCGCTGCTCAGCGCCACCGGGTCGACGCGCATGGGCCGGCAGGTCGGCCCGGTCGTCGCCGAGCGGTTCGGCCGCAGCCTGCTCGAGCTGGGCGGCAACAACGCCGCGGTCGTGACCCCCTCGGCCGACCTCGACCTGGCCACCCGCGGCATCGTCTTCTCCGCCGCGGGCACGGCCGGGCAGCGGTGCACGACGATGCGCCGGGCGATCGTGCACACCTCGGTCATCGACGAGGTGACCGACCGGGTCGCCGCGGCCTACCGCCGGCTGCCGGTCGGCGACCCCACCGCCGAGGGCACGCTCGTGGGGCCGCTGCTGGACCGGCAATCCTACGAGGCGTTCACCACCGCGATCGAGAAGGCGACGGCGGCGGGCGGGCAGGTCGTCGCCGGCGGCGAGCGGGAGCTGGCCGGGCTGGCGGAGGACGCCTACTACGTGCGGCCGACCGTGATCCGGATGCCGTCCCAGACCGAGGTCATGCACACCGAGACGTTCGCCCCGATCCTCTACGTGGTGCCCTACGACGACCTCGCCGAGGCGATCGAGCTCAACAACGCCGTGCCGCAGGGGCTGTCGTCGAGCATCTTCACCCAGGACCAGTCCGAGGCCGAGATCTTCTGCTCGCCGGTCGGCTCGGACTGCGGCATCGTCAACGTCAACATCGGCACCTCCGGGGCCGAGATCGGTGGCGCCTTCGGTGGGGAGAAGGAGACCGGCGGCGGCCGTGAGTCCGGCTCGGACGCCTGGCGCGCCTACATGCGCCGCGCGACCAACACCGTCAACTTCTCCGGCGAGCTGCCGCTGGCCCAGGGGGTCACCTTCGACGTGTGATGCGCGGGGCGCCCCCGGCGGGGACACTGGGAGCACGGATCTCGAACGGGAGGAGCTCGACATGAGCCGCTCGACCGACCGCTGGGAGGACGCCTCGCCCTTCGCCTGGATCTTCGGCTCCGCCCTGGCCTTCGTCGCGCTCGGCGCCGTCACCAGGGCCGTGCTGGACCGGCGTGACGGGGGTGATCGACGCGACCGGGGTGACCGGCAGGCGACGGTCCGGCCGCCGGACACCGCCGAGGACGACACGCTGGCGGGTCACCCGAGCTGAGCGACGGCCCGCGCCTTCTGGCTCAGGACAGGGGGCGCCCCGGGACCGGGTGCCGGCCCCGGGGGTCACCACCGCAGCCGCGCGTGCCGGTTGACGTCCTTGTAGAGCAGGTAGCGGAAGCGCCCCGGACCGCCGGCGTAGCAGGCCTGCGGGCAGAAGGCGCGCAGCCACAGGAAGTCACCGGCGCCCACCTCGACCCAGTCCTCGTTGAGCAGGTAGACCGCCTTGCCCTCCAGCACGTAGAGCCCGTGCTCCATGACGTGGGTCTCGGGAAAGGTGATCGCACCGCCCGGCTCGAAGGTCACGATGTTGACGTGCATGTCGTGCCTGAGGTCGGTGGGGTCGACGAAGCGCTGGGTGCGCCACGCGCCGTCGGTGCCGGGCATCGCGACGGCCTCCACCGCCGACTCGTGCGTCACGAGGGCCTCGGGCGCGGCGACGCCCTCGACCTCCTCGTAGGCCTTGCGCACCCAGTGGAAGGTAGCGGTGGCACCACCGTCGTTGCGCAGCCTCCAGGACGCCCCGGCGGGCAGGTAGGCGTAACCGCCAGGGGTGAGCTCGTGGTCGCTCCCGTCCAGGGTCAGGGTCAGGGTCCCCGTGGTGACGAACAGCACCGCCTCGGCGCGCGGGTCCTCCTCCGGTCGCTGCGACCCGCCGCCCGCGGCGACCTCCACGACATACTGCGAGAAGGTCTCGGCGAAGCCCGACAGCGGGCGGGCGAGCACCCACAGCCGCGTCCCCTCCCAGAGCGGCAGCAGGCTGCTGACGATGTCGGTCATCGTGGCGCGGGGGAGCACCGCGTAGGCCTGGGTGAACCGCGCGGGGGCGCCGTTGGTGGTCAGGTGCGTCTGCGGGGGCAGCCCGCCCGGTGGCGTCGCGAAGGTGCTCATGGATGTCCTCTCTGCAGCAGCCTGCCCAGAGGCGGGCCGTCGCCGGTGACGGGTGTGCCGCGCAGCCAGGTCCTGCGGACCCGGCCCGTGAGCCGGTGCCCTGCGTAGGCGCAGACCGGGTTGCGGTGGTGCAGCGCCGCGACGTCGACCTGCCACTCCTCCTCCGGTGCCAGCACGACGAGGTCGGCGTCGGCGCCGACGCGCAGCCGGCCCTTGGTGGTCAGGCCGACCCGGTCGGCCGGGGCCGTCGCCATCCAGCGGACCACGGAGGCCAGGGGTATGCCGCGCCGCCGCGCCTCGGTCCACACCGTGGGCAGACCGAGCTGGAGGGAGGAGATGCCGCCCCAGGCGGTGGCGAAGTCGCCGGTGTCCAGGTGCTTGAGGTCGACGGTCGAGGGTGAGTGGTCGGTGACGACCATGTCGACGACCCCCTCCTCGAGCGCCGTCCACAGCCGGTCCTGGTTGGACCGCTCGCGGATGGGTGGGCAGCACTTGAGCTCGGTGGCGCCGGGGGGCACGGTCTCGGCCGCCAGGGTCAGGTAGTGCGGGCAGGTCTCGACCGTCACGTCGGCCCCGGCCTCGCGCGCGGCCCGCAGGACGGGGAGGGCGTCCGCGGCCGACAGGTGCGGGACGTGCGCGCGCCCGCCCGTGCGACGCGCCTCGTCGACCACCCGCTGCACCGCGACCACCTCCGCCGTCGCCGGGCGGGACGCGAGGAAGTCGGCGTAGGCCGATGGGAGCCTGCTCGCGGGGGCGGCTGCGCGGAGCGCCTCCGCGTCCTCGGCGTGCACCACCATCAGCGCACCCAGCCGCGCGGTCTCGGCCATCGCGCGGGCGAAGGTCGCAGCATCCAGGTGGGGGAACTCCTCGACGCCGGAGTCGGCCAGGAAGCACTTGAAACCCATGACCCCGGCCGCGTGGAGCTCCTCGAGGTCGCGCAGGTGGCCGGGGACGGCTCCGCCCCAGAAGCCGACGTCGACCCACGCCTGGTCGCGCGCGGCCTCCTGCTTCTCCCGCAGGGCGGCCACCGTCACCGTCGGCGGGATGCTGTTGAGCGGCATGTCGACGACCGTCGTCACGCCACCTGCCGCGGCGGCACGGGTGGCCGAGGCGAAGCCCTCCCACTCGGTGCGCCCGGGCTCGTTGACGTGCACGTGGGTGTCGACCAGACCGGGGAGCAGCACCTCGTCGTCGGCGAGGGCGACGACCTCGGTGGCGGGTGGGACGTCGGCGAGGCCCGCCGCGGCGTCCACCTCCAGCAGGACGACCCTGCCCGCACGGACGCCGACGACGGCCGGGCGCTCACGCCCGTCCACCACCGCCCGGCGGGCGCGGACGACCAGGTCCAGGTCGGCTCCCTGCCTGCCCGCCATGCCGTGCTCAGCTGCCCCGGTAGGTGGAGTAGCCGAAGGGGTTGAGCAGCAGCGGGACGTGGAAGTGCTCGTCGGCGCCGATCGTGAAGGTGATGGGGACGGAGGGGTAGAAGCCCTCCTGCCCGGTGGCCGCGTGGTAGGCGCCGGTGCCGAAGGTCAGCACGTAGTCACCCGGGGGGAGCAGCGCCGGTCCGATGCTCCCGACCCGGCCGTCCTCGTCGGTGGTGCCCTCACCGAGCGGTGCCCCGTCGAGGGTGGTCAGCTCCACGCGGACCCCTCTCGCGGGCCGTCCGAGGGCGGTGTCGAGCACGTGCGTGGACAGCGTCGCCATGGCTCAGACCGCCTCCTGCAGCCGCAGCAGCGCGATCTGCCGCAGGTTGTCCGCCACCTCGCCGCGCTCGGTCTGCGGGTCGTTGCGCAGCCGGCGGTCGAGCTCGGCGAGGATCTCCTCGGCCGACCGGCCGGCGGCGCGGACGAGGAAGACGTGCCCGAACCGCTCCTCGTAGGCGGCGTTGCCCGCCGCCAGCCGGGCGGCGACGTCCGGGGCGGAGGGGTCGACCCCGGCCTGCTCCCGTGCGGACGCCTCGACGTTGTGGCCGGAGCCCGGGCGCTCGCCGATCCGGGGATGTCCGGCCAGCGCCTGCTCCACCTCCGCGGGGGACAGCGAGCGCGCGGCCAGGTCGGCCGCCGCCAGCAGGCTGTCGCGGTCGCCGTAGGGACGGCCGGCCGCGACCTCCTCCACCCAGCGCCCGACGTCGAGGCAGCCGCGCAGCAGCGTCCGCACCTCGTCGTCGGGGAGCCGGTCGAGGGGGAGCTCGCCCGGTGCCGCGCCCCTGCTCACAGGAACGCCCGGACGTCGGTCCACGCCGAGCCGGCGTCAGGGGCGTCGTCGCGCAGCACGCTGGCCTCGATGAGGCCGTAGGGGCGGTCGTCGGCGAGGAAGACCTCACCGTCGTTGTCCAGCCCGAAGCGCTCCAGGTCGTAGAGGACGTGGTGCTTGTTGGGGGCGGAGAAGCGGATCTCCGCGATCTGCTGGTGCGTCTCCAGCACGGCCCGGCCCATCGCGTAGAGCGTCTCCTGCAGCGCCCTGCTGTAGGTCGTCGCGAAGGTGCTCAGCAGCGTCTGACGCACCGACGCGTAGCCCGCGTCCATGTCGGTGCCGCCGTCGAGCACGTGCGCCCCGGCCCACCGCCAGCGCGCGGTGAGCGAGGTGGCCAGCACCCGGTCGGTCGTCTCCTCCAGGGTGGTGTAGCGGTCCTTGAGGAAACCGCGGAACTCCGACCCGGTGGACTTCAGGACCACCAGGTCCTCCATCCCGGACAGGACCTGGACCTCGCGCCCGTCCCCTCGGCCCTCGACCGTCACCACGCAGGTGCGGACCTCCGTGCCGCGGCGCACGAAGCTGTGGTCGTGCCCGCCCCCGTCCCCCTGGTCGTCCTCGCCGACGGGTATGCGGTCCCAGGCGTACTCCTCGACCCGGACCTGGGCGCCGGTGGCCCTCGGCGCGGCCTCGAGCAGGCGGGTCCCCAGCGCGACGGCATACTCCTCGGGGGAGGCGATCCCCACCTCCTTGGCGTAGGCGAAGGCGGTGTTCTTCTGCGTGTCGGTGGGGAGCACGTCGGCCTGGTCGCCGTCGGTGTGCGCCCGCGCGAAGTCGCCGCGCAGCGCGGTCGAGACGTTGAGGTCGCGGATCGTGTGGCGCCCGGTGTCGCGGTAGATGCGGACCACGCGGTTCTCGGCCTTGCCGTAGCGGTTGCTGCCGAGCACGATCGCCATGGCGTGACCCTAGGCACGCGGTCTGGCCGCGTCAAGGACTGCGCAGGTCAGCGCCGTCGCGGACGGGCCAGCGCCGTCAGCTCCTCCACGGACGTGCCGGTCGCCTCCTCCACCTCCGCGGGCAGTGCCGCGCCGCAGTCCAGCGCCCGCACGAGCAGGTCGGCGAGCGCGCGCGCCGTGGCCGGCTCGTCGAGCACCGCGCCACCGGTCTGCCCGAGGTAGTCCCGCAGCCGGCGCGCCGCACCGGGCAGGTGCTCCCGGTAGAAGGCGTAGGTGGCGGCGAACCGGCTGGGCAGCTGGGCCGGGTGCAGGTCCCAGCCCTGGTAGTAGCCCCGCTCCAGGGAGCGGCGGACCAGCCGCAGGTGCAGCGCCCAGCCCTCGTGCACCTGCTCGGGCGTGCCCACCGGCAGGACGTTGGTCGACCCGTCGGACAGCCGTACCCCGGTGCCGGCGGCTGCCGCCTGCATCACGAGCTTGGCGTGGTCGGCGACCGGGTGCTCCAGCGACTGGTAGGGCCCGGGGATGCCGCAGAAGGCCGAGTAGTCGTAGGTGCCGTAGTGCAGGCCGGTGACGCGACCGCTGCCGGCGTGCACCATCCGGGCGACCAGCGCGGTGCCGTCCGGGCCGAGCACCGACTGCGGGGTCTCGACCTGGATCTCGAAGCGCAGCGTGCGCGGGGCCAGGCCGACCGCGTGCTCGAGGCGTTCGCAGGCGTGGACCATCGCGGTGACCTGGTCCAGGCTGGTGACCTTCGGCAGCGTCACGACGACGCCGTCGAGGTCACCGCCGGCCGCGGTCAGGTGGCGGACGAACAGGGCCAGGGTCCGCACGCCGCGCGCACGGGTCGGGGCCTCGAGGCTCTTGAACCGGATCCCGGCGAAGGGCGGGGCGCTGCCGTCCTGCTGCGCACGCGCCAGCGTCCGCGCGGCGGCCTCCACGTCGGCGTCCTCGACGTCGTCGGGAGGCGAGCCGTAGCCGTCCTCGAGGTCCATGCGCAGGTCCTCGACCGGCTCGGTCGCCAGCTTGTGCGCCACGAGCGGCAGGACGGCGCGTGCGTGGTCCCCGAGCAGGTCGGCCAGCACTCCCTCGTGGTCGGTGAGGGCCTGACCTGCCTCCTCGCCCCAGCGCCGGACCAGGCCGGGGGTGCAACGGTCGGCCGGCACGTAGACGGTGTGCACCGGCTGCCGGGTCGCGGCATCACCGGGGTAGCGGGCCACCAGCCGGGCGTCGGACTCCCGCAGGAGGTCGTCCAGCTCGGCGGTCAGCGTGCCCGGCAGGTCCGCGGGCGGCTCTGGGTTGCTCACGTGCTCTCCTCGGGCGGGTGGTGGTCACCGATGTGGTCGACGACGAGCCGGACCGCCTCCTGCGGGGTCCGGGCGTGCAGGGGCGCGGGGTCCGTCGAGGGGGGCAGGCCGTCCAGGACGGCGGGGTCCCAGGCGAGCAGGACCACGGGCACCCCCGTGCGGACGGCCACGGCGACCTCGCTGAGCGTGCCCCAGCTGGGCGCGATCGCGACCAGGACGTCGCTGGCACGCACCAGCAGCCCGTTGCGCAGCTCGCCCAACCCGGTCGGCAGGGTCACGGTGCTGTACGGGTTGCCGGCCTCGCGCGCGCCGCCGGGGAGCAGGCCGATGCTGGTGCCACCGGCGAGCTCGCACCCCCGTGCGGCGCCGGCCATCACGCCGTCCAGGCCACCGGTCACGACGACCAGCCGCTCGGCGGCCAGCAGCGCGCCGACCTCCTCGGCGAGCCGCACCTGCCCGGCGCCCGCCCCGGTGCCGGGTCCGACGACGCCGACGTAGCCGCGCTGCTCCATACGCCGCAGTCTGTCACCGACCCTCAGGCCCCGGCCCCGCCGAGCAGCGCGACCAGCTGGGTCACGGCGGCCCGTCCCGCCCGGTTGGCCCCGATCGTCGACGAGGACGGCCCGTAGCCCACGAGGTGCACCCGCGGCTCGTCCGCCACCCGGGTGCCGTCCATCCGGATGCCACCACCGTGCCCGCGAAGCCGGAGCGGGGCGAGGTGGTCCAGGGCCGCCCGGAAGCCGGTGGCCCACAGGATCACGTCGGTCGGCAGCACCGTGCCGTCGGCCTGGCGCACGCCCTCCGGCACGATCTCGGTGAACATCGGGCGGCGGTCCAGGGCGCCACGGGCCGCGGCCCGGCGCAGCGACGGCGTCCAGACCAGCCCGGTCACCGAGACGACGCTCTGCGGGGGCAGCCCGCGCGCGACGCGCTCCTCCACCATCGCGACGGCGTCGTGCCCCGCCCGGGCGTCGAAGGGCGCCTCGCGCCAGACCGGCTCACGCCGGGTGAACCAGCTCGTCGTGGTGACCTGGGAGATCTCGTCGAGCAGCTGCACCGCGGAGATGCCGCCGCCCACGACGGCCACGTGCCGGTCGCGGAGCTCCTCGGCGGCCACGTAGTCCGCGACGTGCAGCTGTCGTCCGGCGAAGGTGTCCTGGCCGGGGTAGATCGGCCAGAACGGCTTGGTCCACGTGCCGGTGGCGTTCACCACGGCGCGGGCCGACCAGTCGCCGGCCGAGGAGACCACCCGCAGCCGGCCCCGCGGGTCATCGTCCTCCCGCTCCACGCGAGCGACCCGCACCGGGCGGACGATCGCCAGAGCGAGCTGGTCCTCGTAGTCGGCGAAGTAGCGGGTGATGAACTCCGAGCTGGGCTCGCACGGGTCGACGTCGGGCGTCGGCAGGCCGGGCAGCTCACTGATCCCGTTGACGGTCGACATCCGCAGCGAGCGCCACCGGTGCCGCCAGGCCCCACCAGGGCCCTCCTCGGCGTCCAGGACGGCATAGCTGCCGGGCGTGCCCCCACCGTCGGGCGGCGGGGCGGTCCACGGCGCGAAGCCCCGCCGCTGCAGGTGGTAGGCGGTCGACAGCCCGGCCTGCCCGGCGCCGATCACGAGGACGTCCACGGCGCGGGCCGCGCCGTCCGGGTCCGGCGCGCGGCTCATCGCCGCACCAGGTGCCGGGGTCGTTCGAAGAACAGGGACAGGACCGCGCCCACGAGGATGACGGCAGCCGGCAGCAGCAGCGCCTCCGACATCGCCTGCGACAGCCCCTCGGCCACCGCCGCCGGCAGGCTGGCGCCGGGGTTCTCCAGACCCTCGGAGGCGGCGACGCCGTCCGGGCCGAGCCGGGCGTCGATGCGAGCCTGCATGAGCACGGCGATCGCCGCGCTGCCCAGCACCGCCCCCAGCTGCCGGGTGGTGTTGTAGACGCCCGACCCCGCGCCGGCGCGGTCCATGGGCAGGTTGCGGGTGGCGGTGGTCGACAGCGGGCCCCAGATGAGCGGGTTGGCCACCCCCATGAGCACCGCCGCGACGACCGCCTGCCACAGCGGCGCGTCCGGGGTCATCGCACGCGTCAGCAGCCAGATGGAGAGGGCCAGCAGCGTGGTGCCGGAGCCGACGAGCAGGCGGGGGTGCACCCGGTCGGTCAGGTGCCCGGCGACCGGGGCGAGCAGGAAGGACATCACCGAGGAGGGCGCCATGAGCAGCGCGGCCGTCGTGGGCGTGAGCTCGCGCACGCTCTGCGCCCAGATGTAGAAGGGGAAGAACAGCGCGGTGACCGTCAGGCCCATGGCCATGATCGCGCCGTTGGCCAGCGAGAAGTTGCGGTCGGCGAAGAGGCTGAGGGGCACGAGCGGCTCACCGGGGTTGCGGGCCTGCCACCACACGAAGGCCACGAGCAGCACCGCCCCTGCGACGAGCAGCCCCGGCACGCTGACCGGACCCCAGACCTGGCCCCAGCCGAAGGTCTGCCCCTCCTGGAGCGCGAAGACCGCGCAGAACAGCCCCGCAGCGCTCAGCCCAACCCCGAGCAGGTCGAACCGGTGCACACGGGTCTCCAGCCGGGGGACGAGGCGGGCGGCGAGCACGAGGCCGACGATCCCGACGGGGACGTTGACGAAGAAGATCCACTCCCAGCCGAGGGTGTCCACGAGCAGCCCGCCGGCGAGGGGACCGACGAGCGTCGCGACCCCGGCGGTCGCGCCCCACAGGGCCATGGCCTGACCGCGGCGCTCCGCCGGGAAGGTGCGCGTGATGACCGCCATGGTCTGCGGCGTCATCATCGAGGCACCCAGCCCCTGGACGGCTCGCGCCGCGACCAGACCGGTGATGCCCAGGCCGAGCTCGCCGGACAGGCCGCACCACAGCGAGGCGAGGGTGAAGACGGTGAGCCCGACGAGGTAGACGCGCTTGGGCCCCACCCGGTCGCCCAGCCGCCCGGTGACCAGCAGCGGCACGGCGTAGGCGAGCAGGTAGGCCGAGGTGACCCACAGGACCTCGTTCACCCCGGCGCCGAAGGCGTCCATCAGGGTGGGGGTCGCCACGGACACGATCGTGGAGTCGACCAGGATCATGAAGAAGCCGATGACCAGCGCCCACAGGGCCGGCCACGGGCTGGCGACCCCGGCGGTCTGGGTGGACGTGCTGGCGGACACCCCGGAACTCTAGCCCCGGCCCGGGCCGCGCACCCCCTACCGTGTGCGCATGACGAGCATCCTCTTCCGCGGCGGCACGGTCCTCGACGGCACCGGCGCCGCCCCTTCCGTCGGAGACGTGCACGTGGTGGACGGGCGGGTCGCGGAGGTTGGCCCTGGGCTCGGCGTCGAGGCCGACGAGGTCGTCGACTGCGCCGGTGCGACCGTGCTGCCGGGCCTGTTCGACTGCCACGTGCACGTGATGTTCGAGCAGCCCGACCTCATGCGGGTCCTGCAGACGCCGTTCTCGCTGCCGTTCTTCCAGGCGGTGCACCGCCTGCGGGCCACCCTCGAGACCGGCATCACCTGGGTCCGCGACGCCGGCGGCGCCGACCTGGGGGTGGCCGAGGCGGTGCGCCGCGGCGTCACGCCCGGTCCGCGGATGCAGATCGCGCTCACCATGCTCAGCCAGACCGGCGGGCACGGCGACGACTGGCACGTGTGCGGCGCCGAGCTCGGCCTGCTGGCCACCCACCCCGGGATGCCCGACGCGGTCGTCGACGGGCCGGAGGAGATGCGCAAGCGGGTCCGCGAGCTCGTCCGCGCGGGCGCCGACGTCATCAAGGTGGCCACCAGCGGCGGTGTGCTCTCCCCGCTCAGCAACCCGCTGCACGGCCACTTCCGCGACGACGAGATCGCCGCGCTCGTGACCGAGGCCCGGGCTGCGGGGCTGCACGTGATGGCGCACGCCCAGGCCACCGACGGCATCAAGACCGCGGTCCGCGGCGGCGTCCGGTCGGTCGAGCACGGGATCTACCTCGACGACGAGGCCATCGGGCTCATGCTCGAGCACGGCACCTGGCTGGTGCCGACGCTGTCGGCGCCGCGCGCCGTCCTGGCGCAGGCCGAGGCCGGGGCCGCGATCTCCGACCGGGTGCTGGCCAAGGCGCGGATGGTGGCCGAGGTCCACGACGACTCCTTCCGCCGGGCGGTCGACGCCGGTGTGCGCGTCGCGATGGGCACCGACTCCGGTGTCGGTGTGCACGGCACCAACCTGGAGGAGGTGCGCCTGATGGCCGAGCTGGGCCTGGGGGCGCAGCAGGCGTGGGAGGCGACCTGCCGCTCGGCGGCCGAGCTGCTCGGTGTCGCCGACGAGCACGGCACGCTGGAGCCGGGCAAGGTCGGCGACGTGGTGGTGCTCGACGGCGCCTTCGACGACCTCGAGGGCTTGCGCGGCCGGGTCCGGTCGGTCCACCTGGCGGGTGAGCAGGTCTTCGCGCGCGAGGCCGGCGGAGCCTGACCTGGCGGCAGGACCGAACGGGTCCGGCACTAGGGTCGGTCCCATGCGTGCCGTGATCGTGGAGCAGCCCGGAGGGCCGGAGGCCCTCACCGTCGTCGAGCGGGACGCCCCGCAGCCAGGCCCCGGGGAGGTCCGCGTCGACCTGGCCGCCGGCGGGGTCAACTTCATCGACATCTACCAGCGCAGCGGCGCCTACCGCGTGCCGACGCCGTTCGTCGCCGGCAACGAGGGTGCCGGCACGGTCTCGGCGGTGGGGGAGGACGTCCTCGACGTCGTCCCCGGTGACCGCGTCGCGTGGGCGATGACCCCGGGCACCGGGTATGCCGAGCAGGCCCTCGTCCCCGCCGCCCGCCTCGTGCCCGTGCCCGACGGGGTCGACCTGGAGACCGCGGCCGCAGCGATGCTGCAGGGGATGACCGCGCACTACCTGGTGAACTCCACCTTCGAGGCCCGCGAGGGGCAGACCGCGGTCGTCACCGCCGCGGCCGGCGGGGTCGGCCTCCTGCTGTGCCAGATGCTGCGTGAGAAGGGCGTGCGGGTCATCGGCACCGTCGGCAACGCCGAGAAGGCCGAGCTGGCCCGCGCCCACGGCGCGGCCGAGACGGTCCTCTACCGCGAGGTCGACCTCGCCACCGAGGTGGGCCGGCTGACCGACGGCCAGGGGGTGCACGTGGTCTACGACGGCGTCGGCAGGGACACCTTCGACGCGGGCCTGTCGGTGCTGCGGCCGCGCGGCATGATGGTCCTCTTCGGCGCGGCGAGCGGCCCCGTCCCCCCGGTCGACCCCCAGGTGCTCAACAGCGCCGGGTCCCTCTACCTGACCCGTCCCTCGCTGGCCCACTACGCCGCGGAGCGCGAGGAGCTGCTGTGGCGGGGCCGCGAGGTGCTGGGTGCGGTCGCCGACGGGCGGCTGCAGATCCGCGTCGGCGGCCGCTACCCGCTGGCCGAGGCGCGCCGCGCGCACGAGGACCTCGAGGGCGGCCGGACCACCGGCAAGCTCATCCTCGTGCCCTGACGTCCACGGGAGGAGGGCGTCCACCGCATAGCCTCTGCTGCCGTGGACGCCTTCCTCGACCCGCACCCCGGGTGGATCGCCGTCGGCGGTCCTGACCACCTGACCTACGCCGCCGGCGTGGCGCTGCTCGCGGTGCTGCTCGTGACCCGGCGTGAGCAGGTGCGCGAGCACGCCGTGGCGGTCAGGAGGGCGCTCGTGGTGGTCGTGGTGGCGCAGCAGCTGACGCTCTACGGCTTCTACGCCGCCACCGGCTGGGACGCCGCGGAGTCGCTCCCGCTGCACATCTCCCGCGTCTCGGCGCTGCTCGGGCTCGTCTACCTCCTCACCGGCAGCCGCCGGGTGATGGACGTGCTGTTCTACCTGGGGCTGTGGGCCTGGGCCAGCTTCTGCTACCCGCAGAACGTCCAGCCGGTGACCAACATCCTGGGCTGGAGCTTCTTCGTCAACCACGCGGTCACGCTGCTCCTGCCGGCGCTGGCCTGGGTCACCACCGGGTGGCGCCCGTCGCGGCCGGCGCTGTGGCGGGCCTTCGGGTGGTTCCTCGTCTACGTCGCCGCTGCGGTGGCCGCCAACTTGGTGACCGGGGGCAACTACTTCTACCAGCGGGAGAAGCCGGTGCTGCCGTTCCTGGCCCAGCCCTGGTTCCTGCTCGCCTCGGTCGCGGCGACGCTTGCGCTGTTCTGGGTCGGGTATGCCGTCGCCCGCCTGGTGCAGCGCGCCTCCTCGCCCACGCCGTCCGGCGTGCGTCGCTGAGGGGCCCGGACGGGGGCACCGTGTCCCGTCCGGTCCCGGGCGGGCCGCCTCAGCGCAGCAGGTCGGCCAGGCGCGCGACCGCCGTGCCGTCGACCGCCCCCGGGCCGCCGAGGACGAAGATGGCCTGCGGGCTCTGCCGCGTGAGCGTCGTGCCGGTGGCGTTGGTCACCCGGTCCTGCGCCGTGAGCACGATCGGCACCCCGCGCAGGCCGCCGGCCAGAGCAGCACCGACCAGGGCGTCGGGGAAGGACTGGCCCGAGGCGACGTAGGCGGGGGTCCGGCCGGCGGGGAACTGCGCGGCGACCTGGGACATGGTGCCGTAGCGGTCGGTCCCGGCGAGCCGCCGGTAGGACCCGGAGGAGGTGTGCTCGGCGGCCTGGCGCGCCACGGTGTCCGACACCGCGGTCGGACCGCCCAGCACGACGACCTCCCGGGCGTTCAGCCGCTGCAGGGCGGCGGCGGTGTCGACGCTGAGCCGGTCGGTGCGGGTCAGCAGCAGCGGCATCCGCTCGTGCCCGGCCAGGGCGGCCCCGGCCAGCGCGTCCGGGTAGTCCTGCCCGCTGGCCAGGTAGACCCGTGCGGCGCCGGCGGGGTAGTAGGCGGCCAGGCCTGCCGCCGTCGCGTAGCGGTCCCCGCCGGCGACCCGGGTCAGGTCGCGGGTGGTGGTGTAGCCGCGCAGCTCCTCGGCCACGGCGGTGGAGACCGAGCCGGTGCCACCGACGACGACGATGCGGGCGGGGGAGAGGCGGCGCAGCGCCGCCCGGGTCTGCGCCGGGACCGTCCCGGGCCGCGTGAGCAGGACGGGCGCGTCGTACACCCCGGCCCGGGACGCAGCGGTCAGGGCGTCGGGGTAGTCCCCACCGTTGACCACGTAGACCACGCCGGTGCCCGGGCCCCAGGCCCGGCTGGCCTCTGCCGCGGTGGCGTAGCGGTCACCGCCCGCGATCCGGTCGACCGTGCCCTGCTGGGCGATCGTGAAGTAGGTCGAGGACAGGCCGTCGGCGTTGCCCGGCCAGGCGTTGGCCATCTGCAGACCACCACCGCTGGCGTAGGCCCAGGTGTAGGCACCGGAGGCGGTGAAGCCCTCGACCCGGGCGTCCAGCACCCGGCCGCCCCAGCGGCCGTGACCGTCGCGACGCAGGATCTGCACGCGTTCGACGCGGTGGATGCCGTAGCGGGCCTCCAGCCGGGAGACCGGGAGCTGGGCGTCCCACGAGCTGCGGGGGTTGGACGCCACCGCGTCGTAGGGGTCGGGGTGGGCGGTGAGGTAGCCGTGGCCCGCCCCGCCGACGGTCGTGTGCCCGCCGGTGGAGGAGGAGTACATGGTCGTGGCCAGCTGCCGGACGCCGCTGCCGAAGTCGTAGGTCAGGACCTGGCGGTCCGTGGCGTCGACCGCCGCGGTGCTGTTCGCGTGCTCGTAGGAGGTGACGGTGCCGTTGCTGTTGCGCACGCCGAACCCGCGGTAGGCCTGGCAGGCGGTGGTGTCGCAGGTGTCGTAGTAGCCGGTGCCGCCGGCGCCGCGCAGGGCGTAGGTCCGCGCCGCGACGGCCTGGGCGCGCAACGCCTGGGCGTGGAAGGAGACCGGCATCTCGGCCATCGTGACCGAGCGCAGGTAGTGCTGCATCGGCAGGTGGTTGACGGTGGCCAGGCTGGTGGTGCCGCGGTGGGTGGCGGTGAGCGTGCCCCGGTAGATGCGCCGCTGCCCGGAGGGGAGGAACAGGTCGACCGTGCCCTCGCTCGGCGAGCTGAAGGAGACCGGGCAGGACCGCGGCATCCCCGAGGGCCAGGCGGTGCGCCACGTCCCGGCGGTCGTCAGGCCCTCCAGGGTGCAGCTGGAGGAGGAGGTGCTCGAGGCGGTGACCCGCCACTGGGTGTGGCCGGGGGGCAGCGCGTAGGTCCTGCTGCCCGGTGCGCCGCTGACGACCAGGCCGGCGCGGTGGTCGACCCGGGTGACCCCGTCGTTGTCGATCGTCACACCGATGCGGATCGTGCCGGTCGGGCGCTCCTCCAGCACGGTGCCGGGGTAGTAGAAGGACAGGATCTGCCGGTGGGTCAGGCCGGCCCTGCCCGCCCCGTCGGCGCCGTACTGGGACATGCCGACCCCGTGCCCGAAGCCGCCGCCCTGCACGTCGTAGGAGCCGTCGGCCGGCCGGGGGTAGACCTCGGCGCCGGGCTGGGGGGCCGGGAGCGCGGTGACCTCGGCCTCGACCACCGTCTCGGGCTCCCCGAGCAGGTCCGCCTGCGCCTCGACGAAGCCGAACCGCTGGTCCACCTCGAGCACCGGCGCGTCCGGGTCGAGGACGACCGGGTCCACCGGGTCGGCCGCCGGTGCGGCGGCGTCCGCGGAGCCGTCGTCCACGGAGGGGCCGGCACCCGCCTCCGGCGACACCGTCGCGTCCGTGGACGGCTCCACCGTCGTGCCCTCCTCGGTCGGCGCCGCGGTCGTGGCGACCGGGTCCGGCTCGGCGACCGCGACGGCCATCGGGGACAGCGTGACCGCAAGGGCGGTCGAGAGGGCAAGGATCGAGCGGCGCACGGGGGGACTCCTCGGGACGGTGACGGCGGGCACCATCCTGCGCGACGTGTGACAGGTGTGACAAGAGTGAAGGTTGAACTACATACCGGTAATTCCTGACGGTCCTCGGGGAGGGCCCGGGCGGCGCTAGATTGACCGGGATGGAGACCTTCGCCAGCGGCGACCTGGTCCTCGACGTCGTGGACGGCGGCCCGGCCGACGGAGAGGTCGTGGTGCTGCTGCACGGCTTCCCCCAGGACGCCTCCGCGTGGGACCTGGTGACCCCGCACCTGCACGAGGCGGGACTGCGCACCCTCGCGCCGCACCAGCGCGGCTACTCGCCGGGCGCCCGGCCCCGCCGGGCGCGCGACTACCGGTTGCCCGACCTGGTCGGTGACGTGCTCGCGCTCCTCGATGCCGCCGGCGTGCAGCGGGCGCACGTCGTCGGTCACGACTGGGGAGGGGGCGTCGCGTGGGCGCTGGCGCAGGGCCATCCCGAGCGCGTCGCGAGCCTGGTGGTGCTGTCCACGCCCCACCTCGACGCGTTGCGCTGGGCGCTGCGGCGCGGGGACCAGGCCCGGCGCAGCTGGTACGTGCTGGGCCTCCAGCTGCCGGTGGTGCCCGAGGTGCTGCTCGCCCGGATGCTGCGCAGGGGCGACCTGCGCAGGACCGGACTGCCCGAGGAGTGCTGCCGCAGGTATGCCGCGCGGCTGGGACGGCCCGCGCTGCTGCGGGGACCGGTCAACTGGTACCGCGCCCCGCTGCGCCGGGCCGGGCGGCGCGGGAACCGGCCGGCCGGGGTGCCGCGCCCCGCCGGGTCCCGGACGGTCACCGTCCCGACCACCTACCTGTGGGGCAACCGGGACCCGTTCCTGGGCCGGGCGGCGGCCGAGCGCACGGCGGAGCACGTCACGGGCCACTACCTCTTCCTCGAGGTCGACGCGGGGCACTGGCTGCCCGAGCGTCAGGCAGAGCTGGTGGCCCGCGCGGTGATCGAGCGGGCCGGCGTGGCCGGTCCCTGCGACACAGGAGCGACACACCTGCGGTAGAGCAGGCGGGACCAGGGTCGTGAAGGCCACCATCTCCGGTCTACAGGGGGACCGATATGTCTCTACCGCTCCGCGGGCGACACCGTGACGTCGCCGCACTCGTCAGCGTCGGGCTCCTCGTCCTCGCGCCGCTCGCCGGCGCGCAGGCCGCGGGGCCCGACGACCCGCAGGCGGCGCAGGCCGCCGCGCCCGGGTTGGCCCCGGCCGACCTGCCGGACTGGGTGACGATCACCAACGGCACCGTGACGCTGGGCGTCTGGAACACCGGCGAGCTCAACGTGCCCGCCGGCGCCACGGACTCCGGCGGCTCCACCGACGTCGGGCTGCGCTTCGTGCCCACCGGCAACGAGGCCACCTCGATCGGCTGCCTGTGCGAGGGCTGGGGAGCGGCCGACGCCACCAGCGGTGTCTCCGGCTTCACCGACCGCGAGCTCGGCGGACCGGCCAACCTGCGCGTCGAGTCCTTCACCGCCACGGCGGACAGTGCCGTCTCCACCGTCGTGATCGACGACGGCGCAGGAGCGGACGTCCTGCGCGTGCAGCACGACTACCACCCGTCCTCGACCCCCAACCTCTACGAGGTCCGGGTCACGCTCACCAACCTCAGCGGTGCGCCGGTCGACCCGCGCTACCGCCGGGTCACCGACTGGGGCGCCCAGCCGACCGCGGGGGCGGAGTGGATGACGATCGAGGGCGCCGACGCGACGGCGCACGTCCGGTTCGCCAGCAACGACGGCTTCGCGGCCACCGACCCGCTCGCCGGGCCGTCCGACCTGGGACTGGTCGGCGACTTCGAGGACCAGGGGCCGATGGACCACGGCTCGCTCTTCGACCTGGGCTTCGACCCGATCGCCGCGGGCGGCACCCTGTCGTTCACGACCTACTACGGCGCCGCCGCGACCGAGGCCGCGGCGGACACGGCGGTGGCCGCGGTGAACGCCGCCGCGCACGCCTACGCGCAGCCGAGCACCTCCACCGGGCCCTCCGCGGGTTCGCCGAACACCTTCGTCTACGCCGTGGGGCGGGTCGGCGCCGCGCCGGCCCCCCCGACCGTCTCCCTCACCGCGGCCACGTCCTCGGTCGCGGAGTCCGCGGGCAGCGCCACGGTCGGCGTGCAGCTGAGTGCGGCGGCGACCGTCCCGGTGACCGTGGACTACGCCACCTCGGCCGGCACGGCCACGGCGGGTGCCGACTACACGCAGACGTCGGGGACCCTCACCTTCGCGCCCGGCACGACGGCCCAGAGCATCACCGTGCCGATCATCGACGACACCGTCGTGGAGGGGCCGGAGACGGTCCAGGTGACCCTGAGCAACGCCACCGGCGGCGTCCTCGGCACGCCGTCGACGGCGACGCTGACGATCACCGACGACGACGTCGCACCGCCTCCGGCCGAGGTCGAGCGCTGGAGCGGCATCGACCGCTACGGCACGGCCGCCGCGGTCGCGGAGCAGTGGGGCACCGGTGTCCCGCTCGTCTACGTCGCCTCGGGCAGGACCTATCCCGACGCGCTGAGCGCGGGGGCCCTGGCGGGAATGCTCGACGCACCCATGCTGCTGGTCCGGCCCGACGGCATACCGAACGTCACCGCGGACGCCCTGGACCGGCTGGCCCCGCAGCGCATCGTGGTGCTGGGTGGCCCGAACGCGGTGTCCACCGCCGTGGAGGACGCGCTCGCCGCCCACGCCACGGCCGGGACCGCGGACGAGGTGACACGGCTGGCCGGGATCGACCGCTACGGCACCGCGGCCGCGGTGGCCGGGGAGTTCGGCACGGACGTGCCGGTCGTCTACGTGGCGACGGGTCGCGACTACCCCGACGCCCTGAGCGGCGCGGCCCGTGCAGGTCTCGAGGGCGGGCCGGTGCTGCTCACCCGGCCGGACGGCCTGCCGGCCTCGACCCGTGCCGCGCTCACCGCGGCAGCGCCTTCCAGGATCGTCGTCCTCGGCGGCAGCGGCGTGGTCGACGACGCGGTCCTGACCGCCCTGGAGGGCTACACCGACGGCGAGGTCGTCCGACGCGGCGGCACGGACCGCTACGACACCGCGGCGCTGGGCTCCGCCGACCACCCGGCCCCCGTGCCGGTGGTGTTCATCGCGACCGGCCAGGCGTTCCCCGACGCGCTGACCTCCGGTCCGGCCGCGGTCCGGGCGCCCGGGCCGGTCCTGCTCACCCGCTCCGACCAGCTGCCGCAGCGGACGAGGGCCGAGCTGGAGCGTCTCAACCCGGCACGCATCGTCGTCCTGGGCGGCCCCGGTGCCGTCTCGGCCGAGGTGGAGGTGGCCCTCGCGCCCTACATCGGCTAGGCCCCACGAGCGGCAGCGTCGTCCGGAGTCCTCCCCGGGCGGCGCTGCTGCGCGCCCGTCCTGCGGTGCGGGTCACGTTCCGGTGTCGTCCTTCGGTCGCCGTGGCTACAGTCGGAAGGACGTCGTGCCCGGAAAGCGTCCGAGGAGGTGGTGCCGTGCCGGCCAGCGGGACGGTGCGCAGCGTCTCCCGTCAGACGCCCCGTGGCCGACAGGTGCCCATGGGGCGGACGGCGGCGCTGCTGGTGGGTCTGCTCCGTGAGGACGAGCGGTACCGCCGCGCCTGGCGCGCGCGCATGGACCGCACACCGACCGCCGACGTGCAGCAGAGCGCCGTCGCCCGGGTCCTCGCCGACCACCTGTGGGAGACCGGCCAGGCGGAGGAGGAGGACGAAGCGCTGCCGCGGCGGCTCAAGGACACGGTCGCCCGGGCGCTGTCCGGACGGCACGTGTCACCGCGCACCCTGCGCATGTTCATGGACGCCTTCGAGATGGGGTCGGCGCACCGCACGCTGCTGTGGACCTATCTCGAGCGGGAGATCGGGGCCGAGGAGGCCAGGACCCGGGCGGTCGCCGGGCCCCGTGGGGCCGTGACCCCGCCGGACGGCCCGGAGCTCGCAGGGGCGTGGGAGTCCGCGAGCATCCACGCCGTCCACACCGTCGGCGTCGGGGGGACGGTGCGGCTTCGCCTGCTGCACGTCGTGCGTGCCCTGGAGCCGCTCGGCACGCTCGCCCTCCCGCTCGCCGGCGCCGGGACCACCGTCGAGGTGCGTCACGGGGCGGTGGCGGGCTCCGTCGGTCGCGCCGAGGGCGCGGCCGACGTCGTGCAGCTCCGCCTTGTCGAGCAGCTGGCGCCGGGTCAGACCGCGGTGCTGGAGTATGACGTCGCGCCGGCCGCCGGCGGCCCGGCCACCGAGGCCCGCACGCCGCTGCCGTCGATGGCCGACGGCAGCACGGCCGTGGTCCAGGTCCGCTTCCACCCCGGCCGGCTCCCCGGGCAGCTGTGGTGGTGGCAGGAGGCCCCCGACGACGAGCAGCCCGGCCCGCCCCCCGTCCCCGTGACCCTCGGGCCCGACCACGACGCGCACCGGGTCCTCACCGGCGCAGCAGGTCCGGCCGGCTTCCGGTGGCGCTGGTGAGGGTCAGGCGCCGGTGCCCGGGGTGACCACCCCGTGCCTGCCGGCGCGCGACCGCGCCCGCGAGGTCCCCTCGGGGTGCAGGTCGTAGACCGCGTAGGCCGCCCGGATGACCGGTTGGGCCACGTTCCGGACCCGGACACCGCCCTCCGTCACGCCCTTCTCGGTCCCGGCGTGCGCGTGCCCGTGCACGGCCAGCCCCACCGTGACGTCGGCCTCGTCCACCGCCTGGCCCAGCAGGTAGTTGCCCAGGAACGGCCAGATCTCCGGGGGCTCGCCGAGCAGCGTCTCGTCGACCGGTGCGTAGTGCGTCAGGGCCACGGTGACGTCGGGGCCGGCCACGGCCAGGTCCGCCAGCGCCTCCTCCAGCAGCTGTGCGCTGTGCCTCCCGGTGCGGGTGAAGTCCTTCATCTCGGGCTCGCCGAAGTCGCTCGCGCACCGTCCGGCGAAGCCCATGCCGAAGCCCTTGGCCCCGGCCACCCCCAGCCGTCCGGCGGGAAGGTCCAGCACGACGCCCTCGCCCTCCAGGACGCGGACGCCCGCCTCGCCCAGGACCTGGACCAGCTCGTCGGCGCAGTCGCTGTGGTGGTCGTGGTTGCCGAGGACGGCCACCACCGGCACGGGCAGGTCGCGGTACTCCGCCGCCACGATGCGTGCCTCCTCCACGGTCCCGTGCCGCGTGAGGTCACCGGCCAGGAGCAGGACGTCGGCGTGCGCGGTCAGGTCGGCCAGCCCCGCACGGTGGCGCCCGGCCAGGTCGGGGCCCAGGTGAACGTCGCCGACGGCGGCCACCCGGATCACCGCAGGTCCTCCGCGGGGTGGGGCGGGCTGGACAGCGTCCGCTCGGCACAGGTCAGCTCGTCCACGACCTCCTGGCCGGGGCACAGGTCGGCGACCCGGTCCAGGACCGCCCGGCGGCTGCCCTCGCTGGAGACCGCGCCGTGGACCACGACCGTCCCGCCGTGCTGGGTGAGGTGGACGCCGAGCTCGGCGGTGCCGGCCTCCTCGGCCAGGCGTCGCTCCACGTCCTTGAGCCGGTAGGTGCCGGTCATGGTCTGGTCTCCTCGCGCCGGTCGGGCAGGGGGCCGGTGGTGACCGGCGGCAGCAGGTCGAGGTCGCAGGCCAGGCCGAGGGCGGCCCGTGCGAAGGGGCTGTCCCGGCAGGCGCTGTGGACCAGCTCGACGTCCAGCTGCTCGCGCAGGCTACGGACCGCGGCGAGGATGGGGGAGAGGTCGCAGTAGTGCTCGGTCAGCGCCGACAGCTTGGAGACGAGCAGGTCGGTGGCCGACATCACCGGCATCCGGACGGAGTCGACGCTCATCTCCGTCGCCCTGCCCAGCAAAGCGGCGTCGACCGGCCCGCTCGCCAGGCGGAAGATGACGTCGACCTGCTCCCCGCCGTGCCGGACCTTGAACAGCCAGTCCTCCGGCGGCTCGAGCACCTCCAGCCCGCGACCCCTCAGAGCGGTCCGGGCGCGGTGCTCGTCCTCCTCGAGGATCACCACGTCGGCGTCGTGCCGGCTGTCCGCGCCACCCCGCGCGTACACGGCATACCCGCCCGCCAGCGCGAACGGCACAGACTCCTCCTTCAGCGCCACCGCGACGGTCTTGAGCGCGTCGAGGATGGGTTGGACCTCTCCGGATCCCATCTGCCCATTCTGCGCGGCCCGGGCAGGCCGGGCGAGCCGGAAGGACCGGTCCGGCGCGGTCAGCCCTCGCCCGGGCCGCCGAAGGTCACGACGTGCCGCAGCGCGGCCCGCAGGACCCGCACGGTCCGGGACCAGCGGCGCACCTCGTCGCCCGCGGACCGGGCCGCGTCCGCGTCGCCCGCCGCACCCGCACGGCCGACGGAGGCGCGGGCCTCGATGGTGCGCTCCTCCGCCAGCCGGATCAGCCGCAGGATGAGGTCTCGGTCGTGGTGGCAGATCTCGGCGACACGGGCAGGCGGCAGCGCGGTGCCCGACGCGTCCAGCTGCAGCATCGTCGCGAGCTCGCCCGGCAGAGCCTCCTCCTCGGGAGGCTGGGACGCTCTTGGCGCCGGTCCGGGGGCCGAGGGTGCGCCCCCGTCGGTGCCCGCCGGCGCACCGCCAGGGCCGGCGGGCGTCGTGCCGGCCAGCAGGTCGATCCACCGGCGGCCGCGCACACGCAGGGCCAGGTCCTCGTCGAGACGGTCGATCTCGCGCCCCATGAGCTCCACCATGCCGACGAGGTGGCGCGGCACGAACGGCAGGCAGGGGATGGAGACGCTGGCGACCAGCTGGCGACCGACGAGGTGGAGCTTGCCGAACACCGACCGGCGGTTGAAGATCTCCACCTCGTGCCGGGCGGCCTCGAGGTCGCCGATGTCCTGCACCGGGATGGCGAAGACCGTCACCACCGGCTGCGCGTCGGCGGTCCGGACGTAGACGAGCGCGCTGCCGAAGAGGATCGGCACGTCGCCGTCGTGGTCGTGCCGGGGCGCGTGCCCGAGCGCGGCGTGCAGGGTGGCGTCCACCAGCCCGCGCAGCTCGGCCGGGGTGCGCACCGTCACGGCCGTGTCGAGGTCGAGGTCGGGCACCGGCTGCGCATCCCGCTCGCCCTGCTCGTCCTCGGCGGGGGCCGCGATGGTCAGCTCTCCGGCGTCGAGGAGGGCCGGGTGCGGCACCCCGACCACCTCGCGCAGGGTGTCGGTCATCACCGCCGCGAGCAGGTGGGCGTGGGAGCGCGGCAGCTCGAGCAGGTATGCGGTGCGGTCGGGGTCGGCCGTCCAGCCCAGCGCCATCAGGTGCCGGGACCGGTCGTCGTCGGCCCAGGGGGCGCCCGCGGCGGGCCGCAGCTCGGCGTGCAACCCCGCCTCGCCAGGTCCGTCGTCGCGGACCGACACCTCGAGCACCGGCGAGCCGTCGTCCTCCCCGCCCAGCGGTCGCAGCGTCAGCGGCCCGGCAAGCGTGGCCAGGTGGTCGGCCAGCCGGCTCAGGAAGCTCGCCCAGCCCACCTCGGTGGTGCGGTCCAGGTCGAACTCGTCCATGTCGCCAGCCTAGTGCGAGGGCGCCGTCAGAAGTCTGCTGACGCCTCGTCGAGCGCCGCGACGTCGGCGGCCGACAGCTGCAGCCCGGGCGCGGCCATCAGGGCGTCGAGCTGACCGGGTCGGGAGACCGAGGCGATCGGGGCGGTGACGCCCTTGGCCAGCACCCAGGACAGGGCGACGGTGGCCGGCTCCACGCCATACCCCTCGGCGACGCGCACCAGCTCCTCGACCACCCGCAGGCCGCCCGCCTCGAGGTAGCGACGGGCCGCCGCGCCGCGGGGCTGGCCCTCCAGGTCGGCCTCCGAGCGGTACTTGCCGGTGAGGAAACCGCTGGCGAGCGCCGGGTAGCTGAACACCATCGCGCCGAACTCCGTGACCAGGGGTGCGTAGTCGCGCTCGTAGCCGGCCCGGGAGACGAGGCTGTAGCGCGGCTGGACGGCGACGGGGACGCTGGCGCCCTCCCGCCGGGCGGTCTCGAACCACTCGCGCATGCGCTCGGGCGAGAAGTTGGACAGGCCGACGGCACGCACGCGACCGTCCCGGACGAGCCCGTCGAAGGTGGCGACCTGCTCGGCGACCGGGACCTCCTCGTCGTCGTAGTGGGCGTAGTAGAGGTCCACGTGGTCGGTCTGCAGCCGGTCGAGCGACTCCTCCAGGGCGGCGACGACCGTGTCGTGGGCGAGCCCCTCCCGGCCCGGCTTGCGGGCGACCTTGGTCGCGACCGCGACGTCGTCGCGCGACCCGCGCGCGGCCAGCCACCGGCCGAGGATCGTCTCGGACTGACCGCCGACGTCGTCGACCCAGGCCGCGTAGGAGTCGGCGGTGTCCACGAACGTCCCGCCGAGCTCGACGAAACGGTCCAGGACCGCGAAGGAGGTCGACTCGTCGGCCGTCCAGCCGAAGGCGTTGCCGCCCAGGTTGACGGGGAAGATCTCGACGGTGCTGCCGGGCAGGGTGGGCATGGGTGTCCTCTCGGGCGGATGGCGTGCACGTCGCCTCCGGCGACGGTCGTAGTGTCATAACATGCCGCAGCCCGCGCCCGACGACCGTGCCGTCCGACCCGTCCGCCTCGGCCTGGGTGCCAACGCCGCGCAGTTCGCCCTCCTGGTGGCGGTCAACGCCCTGGTCGGCGGCATGGTCGGCCAGCAGCAGACCGTGCTGCCGCTGCTGGCGGAGGAGGAGTTCGGGCTCGTCGGCTACACCTTCATCTTCACCTACGTCACCGCCTTCGGGGTGACCAAGGCAGCAGCCAACTACGTCGCGGGGACGTGGTCGGACCGGTACGGCCGCAAGCCGGTCCTGGTGGCCGGCTGGCTGCTGGCGATCCCGGTGCCGCTGCTGCTGATCTGGGCCCCGAGCTGGGGCTGGGTGATCGCGGCCAACGTGCTGCTCGGCCTCAACCAGGGGCTGACCTGGTCCACGACGGTCATCATGAAGATCGACCTCGTCGGGCCCCGGCAGCGGGGCCTGGCGATGGGGCTCAACGAGGCCGCGGGCTACGGCGCGGTGGCGGTCACCTCCCTGGCGGCCGGCTACCTGGCCGCCGAGCACGGGCTTCGGCCCGCGCCGTTCCTGCTGGGGCTGGCCTACACCGCGCTCGCGCTCGGCCTGTCGACCCTGGCGGTGCGGGAGACCCGCGAGCACGCCCGGGCGGAGGCGGTCGAGCACACCCCGCGCCCGGACGGGCGGCACGACCACCTGCACGGGCGGCTGAGCAGCGGCGAGGTGTTCGCGCAGACCAGCTACCGGGAGCCGGCTCTGTCCTCGGCGAGCCAGGCGGGCCTGGTCAACAACCTCAACTTCGGCCTGTCCTGGGGGCTGTTCCCGCTGCTGTTCGCGGGAGCCGGCCTGCGGGTGGACCAGATCGGGCTGCTGTTCGCCCTCTACCCCGGGGTCTGGGGAGTCGGGCAGCTGGTCACGGGGGCGCTGTCGGACCGGGTCGGGCGCAAGCACCTGGTGACCGCCGGCATGCTGACGCAGGCCGGCGCCCTGGTCGTCGTCGCCCTCGGCGACTCGTTCGCCGTGTGGGCCGTCGGCACGGTCCTGCTGGGTGCGGGGACGGCCATGGTCTACCCGACCCTGCTCGCCGTGGTCGGCGACGTCGCCCACCCCGGGTGGCGGGGACGGGCCGTGGGGATATACCGGGTCTGGCGGGACCTCGGGTATGCCGTCGGCGCGGTCCTGGGCGGCGTGGTCGCCGACCTGTGGAGCCTGCGGGCCGCCGTGTGGGTCGCCGCGGCGATCAGCCTGGTCTCGGCGGTCGGGGTCGCGGTGCGGATGTACGAGACCCACCACCGCCAGGACCTCTCCGTGGAGTGACCGGTCATGCCCGGGTGCACGAGGCCTCGGCCCCGGCCCTGACGGACCACGGGCCGGGGCCGGGTGCGGGGTGGGGCCGGCGGGTCAGCCCCGGCGGCCGCCGCCCCGCGAGGAGGTCGAGAACGCCACGACCGAGCCGCCGGTGCCGGCGCCCTGGCGGCCCCTGCCGCCCTGGCCGCGGCCGGTGCCCTGGCCGCGACCGGTGCCCTGGCCGCGGCCGGCGGTCTGGCCGCGGCCGCCACCCTGGGAGTCGCCCTGACGTCGGGCCTGGCCGCGACCGCGCGCCGGGGCCTGGCCCTGACCCTGGCCGCGGGACCGGCCCCGACCGCCTCCGGAGCGCTGGCCGCCACCGCCCGGCCGGCCGGAGCCGTCGGCCCGGGGGGCTCCGGCGGTGACGTCGGTGGCATACCCGCCCGGCACGAGCGCGCGCTCACCCGGGGCGAGCTCACCGAGCAGCGGGTGACGCCGGTCGACCCGGGTCGTGACCGGCTTGATGCCCGCGGCGCGGGTCAGCGAGCGGACGTCCCTGACCTGGTCGTCGGTCATCAGGGTCACGACCGTGCCCTCGTTGCCCGCGCGGGCGGTGCGGCCCGAGCGGTGCAGGTAGGCCTTGTGCTCCACCGGCGGGTCGGCGTGGATGACCAGTCCGACGTCGTCCACGTGGATGCCGCGGGCGGCGATGTCGGTGGCGACCAGGGTCGGGGCCGACCCGGAGGAGAACGCGTCGAGGTTGCGCACGCGGGCGTTCTGGCTCAGGTTGCCGTGCAGGTCGACCGCGGGGACGCCGGCGGCGTTGAGCTGACGGGCCAGCTTCTTGGCGCCGTGCTTGGTGCGCGTGAACATGATGACCTTGCCGGGGGCCGCGGCCAGGTCGGTCAGGACGTGGAGCCGCTCGGCCGCGTCGACGTGGAGCACGTGGTGGCTCATGGTCGAGACGGGAGACTGCGCCGAGTCCGCGTGGTGGGTGACGGGCCGGTCGAGGTAGCGCTTGGCGATCACGTCGATGCCGGCGTCGAGGGTGGCGGAGAAGAGCATCCGCTGCCCGCTCCGTGGCGTCCGGTCGAGGAGCCGCTTGACCGCGGGCAGGAAGCCCAGGTCGGACATGTGGTCGGCCTCGTCGAGGACCGTGACCTCGATGCGCGAGAGGTCGGCGTGGCCCTGGCCGATCAGGTCCTCCAGACGGCCCGGCGTGGCGATGAGCACGTCGACACCGGACTGCAGGGCCCGCACCTGCGGGTTCTGGCCGACGCCGCCGAAGATGGTCAGGCTGCGCAGCCCGGCCGCCGCGGCCAGCGGGGCGAGGGACTCGTCGATCTGACGGGCGAGCTCGCGCGTCGGGGCGAGCACGAGGGCTCGGGGGGCACGGCCGCGTCGTGAGGTCGCCGCACGGTCCGCCATGAGGCGGGCCACCAGCGGCAGCAGGAAGGCGTAGGTCTTGCCCGAGCCGGTGCGCCCGCGGCCGAGGACGTCGCGTCCGGCCAGGGAGTCGGGCAGGGTGGCCGCCTGGATCGGCGTGGGGGTGGTGATGCCGAGCTCGGCGAGGGGGGAGGTCAGGGAGGCGGGCACGCCGAGGTCGGCGAAGCTGGAAGTCACAGAGATGGTCTTTCGGGACGGTCGGGGTGTCCCACCCGGCGCGCAGGCCCGGGGGCGGCGCGACCTTGGCCGGCCGAGAAGGGCCGACATGATCATGCGCCCCGAGGTGAGACGGTGCGGGGCGCTGCGACCAGTCTACCCGCACCGGCGCCCCGCGGCCGTCATCGCCCCGCCGCGCGTCACCAGCCGTGCGGCACGACCACCGCCCGGGCGCTCAGCTCACCGTCGCGCAGCCTCGCGTAGGCGTCGAGCGCGTCGTCCATCCGGTAGCGCTCGACGACCGGGGTGATCTGCCCGGCGCGGTACATCGCCACGACCTCGTGCAGGTCCTCGATCGTGCCCCAGTAGGTCGAGGAGAAGGTGACCTCGTAGGGGACGGTGAAGAAGTTCCACGGGTAGGTGCCGCCGCCGATGCCGACCACGGTCAGCGCGCCCAGCTGCGCGACGGTCGACGCGGCGAGGGCGAGCGTGGCGTCGACGCCCACCATGTCGAACACCGCGTCCACGCCCCGGCCGCCGGTCAGCTCCTTGATGCGCTCGACCTGGCCCTCACCGCCCGGCACGGTCAGCGCGCCGTGCGCCTCGGCCTGCTCCATCGCCTCGGGCTTGAGGTCCGTCGCGATGACGGTCGCCCCCGTGAGGGCACGCAGGATCTGCACGGCGACCAGGCCCAGGCCGCCCAGCCCGATCACCAGGGCGGACCGCCCGCCACCGGCGAGGTGGGGCATCGCGCGTCTGATCGCGTGGTACGGCGTCAGACCCGCGTCCGCCAGCGGGGCGGCAGCCACGGGGTCGGCGTCCCCCAGCGGGACGAGGTTGCGGGCGGGCGCGACGAGGTAGTCCGCCATGCCGCCGTCCCGACCGAGGCCCATCGCGGCGTACCCGACCTCGTGGGGCCGCGCGCAGTAGGTGTCCTGACCCCGGGAGCAGGCGGGGCAGCGACCGCAGCCGGTCGGGCCGTAGACCAGGTAGGCCTCGCCCTGGCTGAACCCGGTCACGCCCGGTCCCACCTCCTCGACCCATCCGGAGGTCTCGTGGCCGAGGATGAAGGGCGGGGTCAGCAGCCCGGTGGGGTCGCCCTCGAAGTCGTGGAACAGCCCGACGTCGGAGTGGCAGGCTCCTGCCCCGGCGACCTTGAGGAGCACCTCACCGGGACCGGGAACGGGTCGCTCGACCTCCCGGAGCACGGGGAAGGTCTTGTACCCCTCGAACACGACTGCACGCATCACGGCCTCCTCGGTGAGAGAGGGCCGGTGTGTCGGCCATGGTGGCCGGACAGGGACCGGGCCTCTACGACATAGTGTAGTTGGTCAGCTCGACCGGTACGACCGTCACTCCGTCGGTGCCGGCGAGGACGACCACCGCCGGGGCCGGTGCCTCGTCCAGGGCCGCCACGAGGTCGTCCACGGACCAGGGCGCCGGCTGCAGGTCGGTGCGTCGCAGGAGCTGGACCCGCGCGCCGGAACGCTCCTGCAGCTCGGTGACGACCGCGGGGTCGGCCGCCCCGACGAGCAGGACCTGACGCGGGGGCGCACTGGCGGTCACCGGGCGCTCCTGCGAGGCCGTCCCGGAGAGCGCGGCGCGGTCGGCGCGGAAGACGGTCCAGTGGTAGGCCGACAGCAGGGACGTCGTGGCCAGGATGCCGATCGGGAAGCGGATGCTGCGCATCGTCTCGAGGTCGACGCCACCGGCCAGGGCGTCCTCGAGGAGGAGGTAGACCAGCGTGATGAGGGTGACGACCGCGGCGACCCCCGACAGGCCGAAGAGCACCAGCAGGTAGCTGCGCCGGGTGGGCGATCGCAGCTCGGCCGCAGCCGCGGTGGCGCGCGCGTGCTCGGCCTGGCGCCAGTGCCACCACCACACCGGTGCCCCCACCGCCAGCAGGACCAGTGCGGCGAGGAGGGCGTTGAGGGCGCTGCCCCCGACGACCAGGTCGCTGCCGCTGGCGATGGCCTCGACGACGGTGACGAGCACCATGACGAGGCCCGCCGCCGCCGCGAGCAGCCCGACCGCCGAGAGCAGGTACTCGTAGACCCGGCGGACCTCGGTGCGCCGCTCGCGGGTGGCCCCCAGCACCTCCCGGTGGTACCACCACACGACCAGGCCGACCGCGAGCACGGCCAGCTCGCCCGGGACCGTGGAGAAGTGGTCCGTGGCGGTGCGTGCCGCCGGCTCGCCGACCAGCCAGACGAGCACGGCATACCCCAGCAGGCTCGCCGCGACGACCGCGGCGAGCAGCCCGCCCGCCACCCCGGCGAGCAGCACGAGGGCCAGCCAGCCGGTGTCGCGCGGGCCGCGCGCGGTGGCCAGCGCCCAGTAGACGACCCATGCCGCGGCGCCGACCAGGAACGTCGGGGCGCCGGTGAGGATGTCGTCCACCGTGCCGCCGACGAGCGTGTCGCGGGTCAGCCCGAGCAGCTCGCGCAGGGCGGGCGACAGGGTCTGGGCCAGGCCGGTCGCCGCCGTGCCCAACCCGACCAGCGAGCCGACGAGGAGCAGCGGACGCAGGTGCCCGCCGGGGGTGACCGAACGGCCCCACCAGTGGTGGGCCGCCCAGATCGCGGTCCAGACCACGGCCGTCGCCAGCTGCGTCCCGCGGTAGGGGGCCTCCGTGAGCAGCCCGGCCAGGGCCCCGTGCCAGGCGACCATGGCCACCACGAGGGAGACCAGCCCCACGAGCGTCAGGTAGGCGGCCCAGCCCAGCGAGCGTGACTCCTGCGCGTCCTCGCGCAGGCGGCGGTAGGTCCACCAGGCCAGGGCGGCCCAGATCGGCAGCGCGATGAGGGTGAAGGTGAGCTGCAGCGCCAGCCCGGAGTCGTCGCGCACCAGGACCGGGTCGCGGTCGAGCAGCCGCCCCAGCAGCCCCGCCACCCCGCTGGCGGCGGAGAAGAGCAGCCCCGCGAGCAGGAGGTACTGGAAGAACCGGCGGACCGCGTGGCCGCTGACCAGTCCTTCGTCACCGGCCGCGTGCTCACCCGTGCCCCGGCGCCGCACCACCGTCACCACGACCGCCGCCACGCCCGCCAGGAGGGCAAGGGGGACCAGGCTGCCCAGGATGCCGATGATCACGGTGCCGGCCTCGGGGCCTGGCAGCCGTACATCGGCCACGGCTCGCCGGTGACGACCCAGTGCTCGCCGTCGCGGCGCAGGTCGAAGCGCAGCTCGTCGCGCCATTCGCCGGCGCCGAACGGTCCCTCGCCGTCATGGACCACGTCGACGCGCACCGTGGCCTCGGCACCGTCCAGCTCGACGTCGCGCAGGACGATCCGTCCGTCCGAGGGCTCCCCGACCAGACGCAGGTCCTCCTCGGTGCAGGGCCCCTCAGGGTCCAGACGGGCGGCCGCAGCCTCCCGGTCACCCTCGACGACCGCGGCGACGTAGTCGCGCACCGCAGCCTCCGGGGATCCCTCCGTCAGCTGCGGTCCCGGTCGCGTCGCCGACAGCACCGCGGCCACGACGGCCACGAGCAGCAGCACCCCCACCGCGACCGCCAGCACGACGCCGGCCCTGTTCCTCATGAGGTCAGCGTCCCACCCACGCAGGCTCCGGCGCACCGAGACGTGCGTCACACCCGGCGGGCGTCATCGCAGGTCACGGCGCGCGTCGACGGACCTCGGGGCGTGCCCTCAGGACGACACGGCACTGATCGGTGCTGCGGCAGGGACGCCGGAGCCGTCCCGCTTGTCGTTGGTCTCGGGCAGGTCGACGGCGACCCCGTTGGGCGAGGCGGCGAGCGGGGGAGCGGCACCGGCCCACCCCAGGGTCAGGACCGACTCGCCGCGCAGGAACCGGTGGCAGCGCACGCCGCCGGTCGCCCGGCCCTTGGGCGGGTAGGCCCACATGTCGGTCACCTTGACCGACCCCACCTCGGTGCCGGGCGGTGCGTCGGCGGACCCGGAGACCGTCACGACGACGTTCTCGGCGGCCGGGTCGACCGTGCTGAAGCCGACGACCGTCGCACCCGGGGCCAGCTTGATGCCGGCCATGCCGCCGCCGGAGCGGCCCTGGGGGCGCACCAGGGATGCTGAGTAGTGCAGCAGCTGGGCGTCGGAGGTGACGAACACCAGGGACTCCTCCCCGGTGGCCAGCTGGGCGGCCCCGACGACACGGTCGCCGTCCTTGAGGCTGATCACCTCGAAGGACTCCTTGTTGCCCGGGAAGTCGGGGTTGACCCGCTTCACCACGCCCTGGCGCGTGCCCAGGGCCAGTCCAGGCCCCTCGCCGGTGAGCGGGACGAGCGCGAGGACCGACTCCCCGGGCGGCAGGTCGACGAAGGCCGACAGGGGTGCGCCGCCGGACAGCGACGGCGCCCCGGCGGTCGGCGGGAGGCTGGGGAGCTCGACGACCGACAGCTTGACGACGCGGCCGGCAGAGGTCACCAGGCCGACGTGCCCGCGCGCGGTCGTGCGGGTCCGGGAGGTGATGACGTCGTGCTTGGCGCGACGGCCGCCGGTCTCCACCGGCTCCTCGCCGGTGGTGCGGGCGAGCAGGCCGGTGGAGGACAGCAGCACCCAGCACGGGTCGTCCGCGACCTCGAGCGAGGCGCCTCCCTTGGCACCGGTCGCGGCGGCGGACGTCGTGCCCGTGGCGCCGTCGGACTCCAGCAGGACCGTGCGGCGCGGGGTGCCGTGCTCCTTGGCCACCTCGGCGAGCTCCTCGCTGACCACCTGCAGCAGCAGCTGCGGGTCGTCGAGCATGGCCTGCAGGCGCTCGATCTCGCGCATGAGCTCGTCGCGCTCGGACTCGAGCTCGATCCGGGAGAACTTCGTCAGCCGGCGCAGCTGCAGGTCGAGGATGTGGTTGGCCTGGATCTCGGTCAGGTCGAAGACCTGCATCAGGCGGGTGCGGGCCGTGGCGACGTCCTCGGCGGCGCGGATGAGCTGGATGACCTCGTCGATGTCCAGGATCGCGACGAGCAGGCCCTCGACCAGGTGCAGCCGGTCCTTCTTCTTCCCGAGCCGGTGCTCGGTGCGGCGGCGCACGACCGAGGTGCGGAAGTCGACATACACAGCCAGCAGCTCGCGCAGGCCCAACGTGCGGGGCTGCCCCTCGACGAGCGCGACGTTGTTGATGCCGAAGGACTCCTCCATCGGCGTCAGCCGGTAGAGCTGCTCCAGGACTGCCTCGGGGTTGAAGCCGGTCTTGATCTCGATGACCAGGTGCAGGCCCTTGGTGCGGTCGGTGAGGTCGATGATGTCGGAGATGCCCTGCAGCTTCTTGGACTGCACGAGCTGCTTGACCTTCTCGATGACCTTCTCGGGGCCGACGAGGTAGGGCAGGTCGGTGACGACGATGCCCTTCTTGCGAGGCGTGACGTTCTCGATCCTGGCTGTCGCCCGGGTGCGGAAGGACCCGCGGCCGGTCTCGTAGGCGTCGCGGATCCCGTCCAGGCCCACGATGCGCCCGCCCAGCGGCAGGTCGGGCCCGGGGACGAAGCGCATCAGCGCCTCGAGGTCGGCGTCGGGGTTGGCGATGAGGTGGCGCGCGGCACCGATGACCTCGACGAGGTTGTGCGGAGCCATGTTGGTGGCCATGCCCACCGCGATCCCGGAGGCACCGTTGACCAGCAGGTTGGGGAAGGCGGCGGGCAGCACCTCCGGCTGCGTCAGCTGGTCGTCGTAGTTGGGGACGAAGTCGACCGTGTCCTCGTCGAGGCTGCCGGCCATGAGCAGCGCCGCGGGGGCCATCCGGGCCTCGGTGTACCGGCTCGCCGCCGGTCCGTCGTCGAGGGAGCCGAAGTTGCCGTGCCCGTCGACCAGCGGCAGGCGCATGGTGAATGGCTGGGCCATGCGCACCATCGCGTCGTAGATCGCCGTGTCGCCGTGCGGGTGGTACTTACCCATCACCTCGCCGACCACGCGCGAGCACTTCACGTGCCCCTTGTCGGGGCGCAGCCCCAGCTCGTGCATCGAGTAGAGGATGCGCCGCTGCACCGGCTTGAGGCCGTCGCGCGCGTCGGGCAGGGCCCGGGAGTAGATGACCGAGTAGGCGTACTCCAGGAAGGCCCCCTCCATCTCCTCCTGGACGTCGACCTCGACGATCTTCTCCTCGACGGCGAAGAGGTCCTCGCTCTGCGGCGGCTTGCGGCGGGCCATCGGTGTGCGTGCGCTCCTGCTCGGGTGCGGGGGGAGTGACAGGTGGTCACAGGGTATGCGGTGCGTGCCCGCGCCCTGCGCAGGCGCGGCGGGCGTCGGCGGCGGGCACGGGAGAGCGGGGCCCGCCGCGCGTGCACAGGCCCCGCCGGTCCCGTGGCTCGTCAGCCGTCACGCATGTCGGACACCGTCGTCATCGTGTAGCCGTTGTTCCGCAGGACGTCGACGATCTGCGGCAGGGCGGCGCCGGTGTTGTAGCCGCCCAGGTGGGCCAGCACGATCGACCCGGAGGCCGGGAGCGGGCTGGTGGTCCGGGACACGATCTGGGCGGTCGTGGTCGCCGTGTCCCAGTCGATCGTGTCGCGTGCCCACATCACCGTGACGGGGTAGCCGACGGCGGTCGCCTGCTCCCGGACGAAGGTGTTGTGCGCTCCGTAGGGCGGGCGCCAGTAGGGCTTCGTCGACAGCCCGGTCAGCCGGAGCAGGATCGCCTCGGCGTCCGTCAGCTCCTGCCGGATGAAGGAGGCCGTCATGTCCCGCTGGCACGGGGCCGACAGCGGTGAGCCGCCACCGCCGTTGACGAAGTCGCAGTGGTGCACGGTGTGGTTGCCGATCTCGAAGAGCTCGGGGTGCGCCGCGATCTTGGCCACCACCCTGCGGCCCTCGGTGGTGTCGGCCATGTAGGCGCTCGGGAAGAAGGTGGTGCACACCTGGTTGGCCACGAGGAAGTCCACGATCCCCTCGGCGCCGGTGAGCCGTCCGCCCATGTCGAGGGTGAAGGCCATCTTGCGGCTGGTGGTGCCGGAGACCGTCGTGAGGATCTGCGGCGAGCCGCCCGTGTAGTCGGGCCCGGCCCAGCAGACGCCGCGCTCGCGCTGGGCGGCCTTGGGCACCTCGATGGACAGGACCCCGGTGCCGCCGAGCACGTAGGCGGTCGTCGGCGTCAGCCGGTCGAGCTCGCCGGCGTACGGCAGGCTGGTGGGCCGCGCCAGCATGATCGGTCCACGGGTGTACTCCGCCCCGGGCACCCCGGCGAGGGCGTCGGGGAAGGTGCGGCCGCTGGCGATCATCACGCCGGGCCGCGAGGTGCCGAAGACCCGCTGGGAGACGGCCAGGGCGGTCGCGTAGCGGTCGGTGCCGAAGATCCGCTCGGTCGTCGTGATCGCGCGCAGCTGCCCGGCGACCGTCTCCGAGACCGCGGACGGGCCACCGATCAGCATGATGCGGCTGGGTGCGAGCCGGACGATCTCCTCGCGCACGGCGGCGGGCAGCGAGGCGTCGTCGGTGAGCAGGACGGGTGCGTCCTGGACCACCGCCGCGGCGCCGCCGGAGAGGGCGTCGGGGAAGTCGCGCCCGCTGGCGACGTAGACGGTGGCGGCGCCGCCCGGGAAGGCGGCCCGGCTCACCGCCACGGAGGTGGCGAAGCGGTCGGTCCCGCTGAGCCGGGTGACGGTCCCGGTCGTGTACTCGTCGAGCGCGGTCAGCACCGCGTTGCCCACCACGCCGGTGCCGCCGACGACCACGATGCGGCCGGGGCGGAGCCTGCGCAGCTCCGTCGCGGTGGGTGCGGGGACCGTGGTGGGCCGGACGAACAGCACGGGGCCGCCGGTGCGCGAGGCGGCCGGGCCGGCGCTCAGGGCGTCCGGGTAGTCCCCCCCGCCGGCGACGTAGGCCACCGCCGTCCCGGCCGGGACGAGACGACGGCTGATCGCGGCGGCGGTCAGGTAGCGGTCGCTGCCCGCCAGCCGCTCGACCCTGAAGTCCAGGTCGCCGTCCTGCAGGGTCGGCGCCGTCAGCACCGGTGCCGAGGGCACGACCTCGGTCGTGGGGGGGAAGGCGGCTGCGGTCGGTCCGACGACCAGTCCGAGGACGGCCGCCGCGGCGGTGAGCAGGTGGGTCGGTCTCATGGCACGCTCCTTCGCTGCGCCCGGGGTCGCCCGGAGCGAGCGGCCCCATACCCCTGTGTCGCAGGAGCGGACCGAAAGGTGCAGTGTCAGCGCGAGGAGGAGCGGCGGAACCTGGCGACCGCCAGCGGGACGAAGACCGCCAGCATGACGGCCGACCCCGCGACGACCGTCAGCACCGGGTGCTGCATCGGGAAGGTGTCCGGGACGGGTGCGGACCCGGTGTTGCCGAAGAGCTCGCGCGCCGCCTGGACCAGGGCCGACACCGGGTTCCAGTTGGCGAAGACCTCGAGCGGGCCCGGCAGGTTCGAGGACTGGACGAAGGCGTTGGAGATGAACGTCAGCGGGAAGAGGACCATGAAGGCCGCGTTGTTGATGACCTCGGGGGTGCGGACCATGATGCCGAGCAGGGCCATCACCCAGCTGAACGCGTAGCTGAAGAGCAGGAGGAGGCCCACCCCGGCGAGGAAGCGCGGCACCCCGTCCGAGAAGCGCCACCCCACCACGGCGCCGGCGCCGATCATGATGACCATCGAGACCGTGTTGAGCACGAGGTCGGCGTTCGTGCGGCCGACCAGGACCGCGGAGGAGTGCATCGGCAGGGTCCGGAAGCGGTCGATCAGCCCCTCCTTGAGGTCCTGGGCCATGAGGTAGCCGGAGAAGGTCGAGCCGAACAGGACCGTCTGCCCGAAGATTCCTGCCATGAGGTAGTCGGTGTAGTCACCCCCGTCGATGCGGATCGACCCGCCGTAGACCTGGGAGAAGAGGACGACGAACATGATCGGTTGCAGCACGGCGAAGACCATGACCTCGGGGTTGCGCCTGAGCTTGAGCAGGTTGCGCCAGGTGACCGTCCACCCGTCGGAGAACCACGTGGCCACCACCCCTCGCGGTGCGTCGGGTGCGGGCCGGTCGCCGGTCGGGCGGGCGGCCGGTGGGGGACGGTCGAGGTCGGTGGTCATGCGCTCTGCTCACTCTCGTCGTCGTCGGCCTGCTCGCGGCCGGTCAGGGTGAGGAAGACGTCGTCCAGCGTGGGACGCCGCATGCCCGCGTCGTGCAGCCGGACCCCCGCGTCGTCGAGCTCGGTGAGCACGCCCTGCAGCGTGGAGGGCCCGGCCTCGACCGCGACGTCGAGGGTCCTGCCCGACGCGTCGCTGCGCACCTCGCCGGTGCCGCGCCGCGCGAGGACCGACCTGGCCAGCCCCGCGTCGGCCTGCTCGACCAGGGTCAGGACGACCCGGTGGCCGCCCACCTGGGCCTTGAGCTCGTCGGCGGTGCCCTCGGCGATGACGCGCCCGTGGTCGACCACGCTGATGTGGTCGGCCAGGTAGTCGGCCTCCTCGAGGTACTGCGTGGTGAGCAGCACGGTCGTGCCGTCCCGCACGAGGTCGGCGATGACGTCCCACAGCCCGATCCGGCTGCGCGGGTCCAGGCCGGTGGTCGGCTCGTCGAGAAAGAGCACCGGCGGGGTGTTGACCAGCGCGCACGCCAGGTCGATGCGCCGCCGCATCCCGCCGGAGAAACCCTTGACCGGGCGGTCGCCGGCGTCGGAAAGGTCGAAGGCGTCGACCAGCTCCTGGGCCCGCTCCCGGGCGCGCCGACGGCCCAGGTGGTAGAGCCGCCCCACCATCTCCAGGTTCTCCCTGCCGGTGAGGTTCTCGTCCACGGCGGCGTACTGCCCGCTGGCCCCGATGACCCGCCGCACCTGCGCGGGCTCCGCCAGGACGTCGACCCCGGCGACCGAGGCGCGCCCGGAGTCGGGTCCGATCAACGTGTTGAGCACCTTGACCGCGGTCGTCTTGCCGGCCCCGTTGGGGCCCAGCAGGGCCTTGACCGTCGCTTCCGGCACCGACAGGCTCAGCCCGTCCAGCGCCCGGACCTCCCCGCTGCGCGAACGGTAGGTCTTGCGCAGGTCGTGCGCCTCGATCATCGCCACGACAGCGATCGTACGACCGACCACCGACGTGCCCCACCCGGTTTTCGACGGTGTGCTTGGGTGGCGGGTATGGAGCTGCTCGACGCCGCGCGGGTGCGCGCCCTGCTCGTCCCGGCCGATCTCGTGGAGGCGCTGCGCGCGGCCTTCGCCGAGCAGGAGCGCGTGGTGGTGCCTCACCGGGCCCACCACCGCGTCGACGAGCAGCGCGACGCCACCCTGCTCCTCATGCCCGCCTGGCAGACGGACGCCTGGATCGGGGTGAAGGTCGTGGGGCACTTCCCGCGCAACGGGGAGCAGGGCCTTCCGGCGATCCACGGGTCCTACCTGCTGCTCGACGCCGCGACGGGCCGGCCGGCCGCGGTGCTCGACGGCACCGAGCTGACGCGGTGGCGCACGGCGGCCGCCAGCGCGCTGGCCGCCGGCTACCTGGCCCCGCAGGTGGTGGAGGAGCACCTGCTCGTGGGCGCGGGCAACGTGGCGCACGCCGTGCCGCACTGCTACGCCGCCGTGCGCGAGGTGGGGCTGACCCGGGTGTGGGCCAGGGACCCCTCGCGGGCCGAGGGCCTCGTGGACCGGCTGCGGCAGGAGGGAGTCCGGGCCGAGGCGGCGCCGGACCTGCGGGAAGCCGTCCGCCGCGCCGACGTGGTCACCGCCGCGACCTCCGCCACCGAGCCGCTCGTGCTCGCCGAGGACGTGCGGCCCGGCACGCACGTCGACCTGGTCGGCGCCTTCACGCCGGCGATGGTCGAGGCGGACGAGGCGCTGGTGACCTCGGGCAGCCTGTTCGTCGACGTGCCGGAGGCGCTGGAGGAACCCGGAGACCTGGTGCAGCCGCTGCGCCGGGGCGCGCTGAGGCGGTCCGACGTGCGGGCCACCCTTGCCGACCTGGCGGCGGGACGGCACCCCGGGCGGACCGACGAGGAGGAGGTGACCGTCTTCAAGTCGGTGGGCACCGCCCTGGAGGACCTCACTGCGGCGCGCATCGTCTGGCAGGCGGCGTCGGGCGCCTGAGGCCC
Source organism: Ornithinimicrobium pekingense DSM 21552 (assembly GCF_000421185.1). GTDB lineage: Bacteria > Actinomycetota > Actinomycetes > Actinomycetales > Dermatophilaceae > Ornithinicoccus > Ornithinicoccus pekingensis. The sequence goes on along the minus strand of NZ_ATWJ01000009.1, from coordinate 114,253 downwards.
GGGCGCCTACAGTGTGGCGCCATGGACCGGACCGACTACGGCGAGCGCTACCTCACGCTGCTGGCCGAGGACCGGCCCGCCGCCGACTTCGAGCGGCTGCTGGCCCGGGCCCGGGGGGAGAAGGACCTGGCCCCGGAGGGGGTCCGCCGCATGCACGGCCTGGCGCTGCGGGCGCTGCGCACGCGTGAGCTCGGCCGTCGCCGGGAGAGCGAGCTGTCGGCGCTCTTCGACACCGTGGCCGACCTGGCCGCCCTCAAGGACCTCGACGACGTGCTCGAGGCCATCGTGCGCAGGGCGCGCACGTTGCTGGGCTGCGACGTCTCCTACCTCTCGCTGAATGACGACGAGGCGGGGGAGACCTACATGCGGATCACCCAGGGCATCCACAGCGAGGAGTTCCGCAACGTCCGGCTCGGTTTCGGCGAGGGCCTGGGCGGCCTCGTCGCGCAGACGGCGCGGCCCTACGCCACCGCCGACTACTTCTCCGACGACCGCTTCAACCACACCGGGACGATCGACAGCGCCGTGGGCAGCGAGGAGCTCACGGCCATCCTCGGCGTCCCGCTCCTGCTGGGGCGCACCGTCATCGGTGTCCTCTACGCCGCCAACCACGACGCCAGGCCGTTCTCCCGTGAGGACGTCGACCTGCTCACCAGCTTCGCCGCGCACGCCGCCGTCGCCCTGGACAACGCCCGGCGGATCGAGCAGACCGACGCGGCGCTGGCCGAGCTGGAGCAGACCGGCCGGCTGCTGCGACGCAACGTGGAGAGCGTGCAGCGTGCCGCGGACGCCCACGACCGGCTGGCCCACGTCGTGCTCCAGGGCGGCTCGCTGCAGGACGTGGCGACCGAGCTGCAGGACGTGCTGCAGCAGCACGTGCACATCATCGACAGCCGCGGCAGCATGCTCGCGGCCAGCGACCTCGACCGGGCGCCGACCGAGGAGGAGCTGGGCCTGGTCGCGCGGGCCCTGGACGACAACCGGGCGCACGTCGAGGACGGCGTGAGCATCGCGCCGGTGTGGGCCGGTGGTGCCCCGCTGGCCGCCGTCCTGCTCCGGGGCGAGGTCGACGACTCCGGGCGCCGCATCCTGGAGCGGGCGGCCTCGACGGCCGCTCTGCTGATGGTGGTGCAGCGCAGCGCGGCCGAGAGCCAGAGCCGCCTGCGCGGCGACCTGCTCCTCGACATCGTGGTGGGCCGGGCGGGGCCGGGGTCCCTGGCCGCCCGGGCCAGCCTCCTCGGCACCGACCTGTCCGAGCCGCACGCCGTGCTGGTCGTCGACGGCGCCGACCCCCAGCTCGTCCAGCTCGTCGGGGACCTCGCGGCGTCCCGCGCGGGCCTCAGCGCGGAGGTGGGCGAGCGGCTGGTCGTCGTCGTGCCCGACGGCGACCCGGTCGAGGTCGGTCGGTCCGTGGTGCAGCGCGCCGGCGGGGCGGGCGGTGGGGTCGTCCCGGGGCGTGCGGCGGGCACGGCCCGGACGGTCGGCCGCGCCCGGCCGACGGTGGGCGCGGCCGGTCCGGTGACCGGGGTCGAGGGGCTGCGCGCGGCCTACCACGAGGCGACCCGGTGCCTGGACGCGCTGCTGGCCCTGGGGCGGCGCGGTGACGTCGCCGACGCGGCGACGCTCGGGTTCGTGGGGCTGCTCCTGGGCCGGGGTGACCCCGGTGACCACGTGCGGGCCCGGCTCGGACCGGTGCTCGACTACGACGAGCTCCGCGGCACGTCCCTGGTCGAGACGCTCGAGGCCTGGCTGGCCGAGGACCGGCACCTGTCACGCACCGGGGACCGGCTCCACGTGCACCCCAACACCGTCACGCAGCGGCTGGACCGGGTCGGCCAGCTCCTGGGCGACGGGTGGCAGTCTCCGGGGCGTCTGCTGGAGCTGGCGCTCGCGCTGCAGCTGCGACGCGTCCTGTCCTGAGGGGGCGGCCGCGCCTGGGGCCCGCCCCCGGGACGCCGTCGCGCCACGCGGCCCGGGACGGGACTGCGTGGCGCGACGAGAGAGGAGGGGAGAGAAGGGCCGGACCCTAGCGGCCGTCCTCGCCGTCGGCGGCGCCGACCGCCTCGTCGGCAGGCCTGCGGCCGGTGCGACGCGCGACCGCGTCGGCGACCGTGCCCCAGACACCCCGGCGGAAGAGCAGCACGACAATGATGAAGACCGAGCCGGTGATGATGCCGATGCCGTCGAAGCCGGAGGAGGCGAGCTGGTCCTCGAGGATGACGATGACGACCGCGCCGACGATCGCGCCCCAGAGGGTGCCGATGCCCCCGAGGACGGTGATCAGCACCACCTTGCCGGACGTCTGCCAGGCGACCTCCTGCAGCGACACGAAACCGTGGCTGATGGCGAACAGCCCGCCCGCCACACCGGCCAGGCCGGCGGAGATGACGAAGACCATCACGCGGTACCTGTCCACGTCGTAGCCCAGCGCCCGCGCGCGGGCCGGGTTGTCCCGCGTGGCGACCAGCACCCTGCCGAAGGGGGAGTGGACCACCCGCCAGGCCAGCCACATACCCCCGATGATCATCGGCAGCGCCGCGTAGTAGAACCAGAAGGCCTCGCGCTCGACCGCCTCGACGCCGAAGAATCCGGCGGGGACACCCTGCAGGCCGTTCTCGCCGCCGGTCAGGCCCCGCCACTGGTTGACGACGAAGAACAGCATCTGGGCGAAGGCGAGGGTGACCATCGCGAAGTAGATGCCGCTGCGCCGCACGGACAGCATGCCGATCGGCCAGGCCAGCGCCATCGCGAACACCGCGCCGACCAGCACCGCGAGCGGGAACGGCAGCCCCCAGTGGACGGCGGTCAGGCCCGCGACGTAGGCGGAGCCGCCCCAGAAGGCGGCGTGGCCGAAGGAGAGCAGCCCGGCGTAGCCCAGCAGCAGGTCGAGCGCCACCGCGAACAGCGCCCACGCGGCGATGTCCATCGCCACCGGCGGGTAGATCACCCAGGGCAGCACCAGGGCGAGGACCAGGCCGGCGGCCAGCAGCAGCCAGCGCCGGGTCGACCGGCCGAGAAAGCCTCGGGGCGCGGCGTCGGGCGAGGACGCCGCGGCGCCGCGCGCCGTGGTCTGGGTCGGTGCACTCATGCGTTCTCCTCGCGTCCGAACAGGCCGGCCGGCCGGATCAGGATGACCACCGCCATCAGGACGAAGATGACGATCTGGGACAGGGTCGGCGCGTACGCCTGGCCGAAGGCCTCGACCAGGCCGACGAGGAAGCCGGCCACGACCGCGCCGACGATCGAGCCCAGCCCGCCGATGACGACGACGGCGAACAGGATGATGATGAAGCTCGAGCCCATGTCGGCCGTGATCGCCCGGAACGGGGCGGCCAGGACGCCGGCCAGACCGGCCAGGGCGATGCCGAAGCCGAACACCGGGGTGACCCAGCGGCTGACGTCGACACCCAGCGCCCGGGTCAGTTCGGACTTCTCGGTCGAGGCCCGCACGATCATCCCGATCCGGGTGCGGGTCATCAGCAGCCAGACGCCAAGGCAGACCAGCAGCGAGAACACCAGCACGAAGACCTGGTAGGTGGGCAGGCGGACGTCGCCCACGCTCAGCTGGCCGGTGAGGATCTCCGGGCGGGTGTAGGGCAGCCCGGAGACGCCGTACTGCCGCTTGACCAGGTCGACGAGCAGCAGCGACAGCCCGAAGGTGAGCAGGAAGTTGTAGAGCGGGTCCAGCGCGGTGAGCCGGCTGACCAGCAGCCGCTCGAGCAGGACTCCGAAGACGAACATCAGGACGGGCACGACCAGCAGCGCGACCCAGAAGTTCATGCCGACCAGGTCGAGCAGGACCGCGGCCGTGACGGCGCCGAGCATGTAGCAGGCGCCGTGGGCGAAGTTCACGACGCCGAGCACGCCGAAGATGATCGCCAGCCCCAGCGCGGCCAGCGCGTAGAAGCTGCCGGCGGCCAGGCCCTGGACCGTGTACTGCAGGATCTCGTTCAATGCCTCTCCTCGGGCGGGGGGTGAGACCGGGCGTCCCCGGGACGGGGGGTGAGGACGCCCGGCCTCGTGGTGCGAGGGTGGGCGTCAGCCCATCGAGCAGGAGGAGTCCTCCAGCGGCATGAAGGCGTCCTCGGCGGGGATCGTGCTCACGATCTCCTCGTAGTCCCACTCCTCCTCGACGGCGTCGGGCGACTTGACCTTGGCCAGGTAGACGTCGTGGATGACGCGGTGGTCCTCGGCACGGACCTTGCCGTTCTTGAGGAAGACGTCGTCGATCTCCTTGCCCTCCAAGTGACCCACGACCGTGTCGGCGTCGTCGGTGCCCTCGGCCTGGACGGCCTCGAGGTACTGCAGCGCCGCCGAGTAGTTGGCCGCGTGCGCGAAGGACGGGCGGGTGCCGGTCTCGTCCAGGAAGCGGTCGGCCCAGGCGCGGTTCTCCTCGTCGAGGTTCCAGTACCACGCCTCGGCGAACTGCACGCCCTCGAAGGCCTCGACCCCGAGGGAGTGGATGTCGGTGATGAACATCAGGCCCACGGCCAGGTCGATCCCGTCGTCGGCGTAGCCGCCCTCGTTGTACTGCTTGACGAGGTTGATCAGGTCGCCACCGGCCTGCATGGCGCCGATGACGTCCGGCTCCGCGGAGGCCGCCTTGGTCAGGAAGGTGGTGAAGTTGTCGTTGGGGAACGGCGTGGCGATGTGGTCGCCGACCGTGCCTCCGGCGCCCTCGACGGCCGCGGTGAAGGACTTGTCCATGTCCTGGCCGAAGGCGTAGTCGGGGTAGATGATCTGCCAGTCGGTGCCACCGGCCTCGGCGATGGCCGTGCCGGTGGTCTGGGCCAGCTGGTAGGTGTCGTAGGCCCAGTGGAAGGTGTACTTGTTGCACTGGCCGTTGGTCAGCTCGGTGGTGCCGGCGCCGATGTTGATGTAGAGCTTCTGCTGCTCGGCGGCCTGGGTGGCCACCGCGAGAGCGGCGGAGGAGGTCGGCACGTCGAGGATGATGTCGGCGCCCTCGCGGTCGTAGAGCTCCTGGGCCTTGGTGTTGGCGATGTCCGGCTTGTTCTGGTGGTCGGCCGAGACGACCTCGACCTCCTCGACCACGGCGTCGTCGCCGTACTTCTCCTGGAAGTCCGCGACGGCCATCTCCACGGCCTTGACGCTGTTGGGGCCGGACAGGTCCTTGTAGACGCCGCTCTGGTCGTTGAGGACGGCGAGGGTGACCTTGCCGTCGGTGAACTCTCCGTCACCACCCCCCGGTCCGCCGCTTCCGCAGGCGGACAGGAGGAGGGCGGCCGAGCTCACGACGGCGGTCGCGACGAGACGCTTGCTGGACATGGGTGAATCTCTCCTTCGAGTTTCGGGACAAAGGGTGTGGACGGGGTATGGGGTGGGGCGGCGGCACCGGGACGGCGGAGCCGTCCTACATGCCGAGGTACTCCAGCAGCTCACCCTGACGGGCGGTGAACTCGGCGTTGTCGAGGTCGGCGGCCACGGTGCCCTCGGCCAGCACGTAGTGGCGGTCGGCCACGCTGGCGGCGAACGCGACGTTCTGCTCGACGAGCAGCACCGTCGAGCCGCGCTGCTTGACCTCCAGGACGATGTCGCGGATGCGCTGGACGATGACCGGCGCCAGGCCCTCGCTCGGCTCGTCCAGCAGCAGGACCCGGGCGCCGGTGCGCAGCACCCGTGCCACCGCGAGCATCTGCTGCTCACCGCCCGAGAGGGTGGTCCCCGGGGCCCGGCGGCGGTCGGCCAGGACCGGGAAGGCGTCGTAGACCTGCCGCAGCGACCAGGCCGAGTCGACGTGGGTGACCGGCGGCAGGGTGAGGTTCTCCTCGACGTTCAGCGAGGCGTAGATCCCGCGGTCGTCCTGCACCCACCCCAGCCCCAGGCGGGCCCGCTGGTGGGCGGGCGTACGGGTCAGGTCCTTCCCGGCGAGGGTGACCGACCCCCTGACGTCGCGGTGCAGGCCCATGATCGAGCGCAGCAGCGTGGTCTTGCCGGCGCCGTTGCGCCCGACCAGGGTGACGACCTCTCCCTCGCCGACGGTGATGTCGACCGCGTGCAGCGCCTGGGCCTCTCCGTAGAAGGCGTCGAGGCCGCGAATCTCAAGCATGGCTCTCCTCCCCGAGGTAGGCGCTGATGACGCGGGGGTCCGTCCGGACCCGCTCGTAGGTGCCCCGGGCCAGCACCTCGCCGGCCATGAGCACCGTGACGTGGTGGGCCAGGCTGCCGACCACATGCATGTTGTGGTCGACGAAGACGACGGTGCGGCCGGCCGCGATGCGGCGGACGAGCTCGATGGTGCGCTCGACGTCCTCGCGGCCCATGCCTGCGGTCGGCTCGTCCAGCAGCATCACCTTCGGGTCCAGGGCCAGCACGAGCGCCATCTCCAGCGCGCGCTTCTGGCCGTAGGCCAGCTCGCCGGCCGGGCGGTCGGCCAGGGCGGTCAGGCCGACCTGCTCGACGAGCTCGTCCGCGCGGCCGCGGTAGCGCAGCAGCGTGCGGTCCGAGCGCCAGAACCGCATACCCCCGCCGGCCATGCCCTGCAGGGCCAGCTCGAGGTGCTCGCGGGGGGTGAGGTTGTCGAAGAGGCTGGTGATCTGGAAGGAGCGGGCGACGCCCTCGTGGGCGATCTGCTCGGGCAGCTTGCCGGTGATGTCGGTGCCGTGGACCGTGATGGTGCCCGCGGTCGGCTTGATGAAACCGGTGAGCAGGTTGAACAGCGTGGTCTTGCCGGCGCCGTTGGGGCCGACGAGCGCGTGCACCTCGCCCTCGGCGACGTCGAGGTCCACCTCCTTGACGGCTCGGAAGCCGCGGAAGTCCTTGGTCAGGCCGCGGGCGGAGAGGGCGACGGTGCCCCGGGGCGCGTCCTCCGCGGCGGTCTCGAGATCGGCGTGGGTCATGACGACTCACCGTAGGGTCCGGGAACGGGCCGGCCTATGTGCAGCCAAGACACAATAGGTCGGGTTCATATGGACACAAGACACATCGACATGAACAGCTCGTCAGTTAAGGATGTCGAGACCATAGGTCACTCCCTGCACGGGCGAGGTGGCCGACGCGAGCGAGAAGAGGCGAGGCATGACGACACGTACGGTGCTGGTGACCGGTGGGGGCAGCGGGATCGGGGAGGCGGTCGCGCGGCGGGGGGCCCAGGACGGTTTCCGGGTCGTCGTGGCCGATCGGGACCGGGCCGCGGCCGAGCGGGTCGCCGGTGAGATCGGTGGCGAGGCGTGGGTGGTCGACCTGGCCGACACGGCCGCCCTGGAGGACCTGCGCCTGGAGTGCGACGTGCTCGTCAACAACGCCGGCGTCCAGCGGGTCTCGCCGATCCACGAGCTGGCGCCGGAGGACTTCCGGCTCATCCACCGCCTCATGCTGGAGTCGCCGTTCCTGCTGGTGCGCGCCGCGCTGCCGCACATGTACGAGCAGGGCTGGGGGCGGGTCATCAACATCTCCTCGGCGCACGGGCTGCGGGCCTCGGAGTTCAAGGCCCCCTACGTGTCCGCCAAGCACGGGCTGGAGGGGCTGTCGAAGGTGACGGCCCTGGAAGGTGCCGCCCACGGCGTGACGTCCAACTGCGTCAACCCCGGCTACGTGCGCACGCCGCTGGTGGAGCGGCAGATCGCCGACCAGGCACGCACCCACGGCATCCCCGAGAGCGAGGTCGTGGAGAAGATCATGCTCACCCGCGCGGCCATCAAGCGGATGATCGAGCCGGCCGAGGTGGCGGCCCTGGCCTCCTTCCTCATGTCCGACGACGCCGGCATGGTCACCGGCACCTCCTACGCGATGGACGGCGGCTGGACCGCCCAGTAGCGCGGGGGGTCAGAATGGCCGGGTGCGAGTCGATCCGAGCATCCCCGAGGATGCGCTCCTGGAGGTCCGGACCATCCTCGCCCGACGTCTCGGGACGGGGGAGCGGCCGCTCGGGGTCTTCGCCGTGTCCCGGCTCAGGCGCCTGGTCTCCTACCTGGTGGTGACCGACGTCCGGCTGGTCACGCTCGGGCTCCGCCACCAGGACCACCCCGTCGTCGACTCGGTGCGGCACTCGGTCGTCGAGAAGGTGCTGCTCGACCGGCGGTCGCTCCTCAGGTCGGGCGAGGTCCGCACCCGCGACACCTCCGGCGTCACGACATACCTCGGCTGTCTCGACCCCGGCCGCGGCGGCGCGGCGCTCGACCTCTTCGAGTCGGTGGTCGAGCAGGCCCGCTCCGGGACCGGTGCGATGACCACGATCCCGACACCTGCACCTCCGGGACCCCAGGGCGTGGTGCACGGTGCGCACGAGGGCGGTCCGGTCGGCGCCGACCCGCTCCCGCAGCAGCTCGGCGAGCTCGCCCGGCTGCACGAGGAGGGCCTGCTCACCGAGGACGAGTTCAGCGCCGCCAAGGCTCGGCTGCTGGGCCTGTGAGTCCGGGTGCCCGCTCAGCGCCCGAGCCACTCCATCGCGGCGGCGACCATCGCGCGCACCCCGGTGTCGAGCACCGGCTGGAGCACCGGGGCGAAGTGGGCGGAGTGGTTGGAGGGCAGGTCGTCGACCGTGCCGGCGGCCTCCGCTGCCGCCCACTCCTGGGCGTCGAAGGCACCGAAACCCCAGTAGGTGTAGGGCACGCCCCAGGCGTCGGGCAGGACGGAGAAGTCCTCCGAGCCGCTCTCGGGCTCGAAGACCCGGACCTGCTCGGCACCCAGCTCGGCGGACAGCGCCGCGCGCACGCGGTCGGTGACGGCCGGGTCGTTGTCGGTGACCGGCAGGTGGTCGTAGGTCTCCATCTCCGGCTCGGGTGCGCCCCAGGCCGCGGCCTCCGCCCGGGCCGTGCGCTCGATGGCGGCCAGGCAGGTGGCGGCCACCTCCGCGTCGTAGGTGCGCACCGTGCCCTCCAGCACCGCTGTCGCCGGGATGATGTTGGTCTTCGTCCCCGCGTTGATGCGGCCGACGGTGACGACGGCCGTCGACGTCGGCGCGACCTGGCGGGAGACGATCGTCTGCAGGCGCAGGACCAGTGACGCGGCCATCACCACCGGGTCGATGGTCTGGTGCGGCGCGGACCCGTGCCCACCGCGCCCGTGCAGGGTGATGCGGAAGTCGTCGCAGCTGGCCATGATGGGTCCGGCGGCCACCTGGACCGACCCCGCGGGCCCGGGGAGCACGTGCTGCCCGAGCGCGACGTCCGGGCGCGGCAGGCGGTCGACCAGCCCGTCCTCGACCATGGCCTCGGCGCCGTTGTACTGCTCCTCGGCCGGCTGGAACACCGCCACGACCGTCCCCGACCAGGCCTCGCGCCGCTCGAGCAGGAGGCGCAGCGCGGCGAGCAGGGTGGCGACGTGGGTGTCGTGCCCGCAGGCGTGCATCACCGGGACCGACTCGCCCTGGCGGTTCTGCGCCCACACGGTGGAGGCGTAGTCCAGCCCGGTGTCCTCGGCCACGGGCAGGCCGTCCATGTCCGCCCGCAGCAGCACTGTCGGGCCGTCGCCGTTGCGGGCCACCACGCCCACGCCGGTGCCGCCGATGCCCGGGACGACCTCGAGCTCCTCGCCGCCGGCCATGCCCTGCACCTCGCTGACCACGCGGGCGGCCGTCCCGTGCTCGTCCATGGACAGTTCGGGGTGGGCGTGCAGGTGGCGGTAGAGGTCCTCCAGCCACGGGCGGGCGGCGTCGAGACCGGACAGCACGGCGGCGGTGGAGGCGGTGGGCGTGGGCATGGGCTGGTGCTCCTTCGTGGGCTGCAGGTGGCGACGGCGAGCCACCTGCGCCGAGGCTACGACAGGTGTTGGCCTCCTCGGAGGGGGTGGTCCGGCGGAGGTCGTGGCAAGGTATGCCGTGTGAGCTCGAGGGTGATCCACACCGGTCAGGCGCTGGTCGACGTCGTGCTGGAGGTCCCGGACCTGCCGCTGCGCGGCAGCAACGTCAACGCCGCCAGCTACACGCGCTACGCCGGGGGTGCGGTCAGCACGCTCGTCGCCGCGGCGCGCACGGGCGCACGGGCGGTCCACGCCGGGGCGGTGGGCACAGGCCCCAACGGCGACCTCCTGCGGGCCGCGATGGAGCAGGAGCGCATCGAGCTGGTGTCACCGGCCGTCCCGCACCGGGACACCGGCATCTGCGTGGTCATGGTCGAGCCGACCGCCGAGCGCACCTTCGTCACCACCTACGGCGCCGAACGGGACATCACCGCGCAGTCGCTGGCCACCAGCGCGCCGGCCGGCGGCGACCTGGTGTGCGTCACCGGATACAGCCTCTACGAGCCGACCCGCGACCCCCTGCTGGAGTGGGTCGAGAGCCTGCCGGCGGAGGTGTCCGTCGTCCTGGACCCGGGGGCGGCCCTCGCCGACCTGCCGCGGGAGCTGGGCGTGCGGATGCTCGCGGTCACGGACGTGTGGACCTCCAACGCCCAGGAGGCGCGGGAGCTGACCGGCGTCGGCGACCCCTTCACCGCCTGCGAGGCGGTGGCCGAGCACCTGCCCGCCGGTGCCGTCGTCGTGGTCCGTGACGGCCCCGAGGGCTGCTTCGTGCGGGTCGGCGGCGAGACGGCCTACGTGCGCGGCTACCCGCAGGTGCCCGTGGACACCAACGGCGCCGGGGACGCGCACACCGGTGTCCTCCTCGCGGAACGGGCGCTGGGCACCTCCTGGCTGGAGGCGGCCCGCCGGGCCAACGCCGCGGGCGCCGTCAAGGTGACCCGCAGGGGCCCGTCGACGGCACCCACGAGGGCCGAGGTCGACGACTTCCTGGCCACGCGGCAGGACGTGCAGCCGGCCCCCGCCGCACGGGCGCTCTGAGGGTCCCCGACCACCACCCCTGTGACCCTTGCCAGCACCCGCCGGCCGGAGGAGAGTGGGCGCGAGGGTTTCGCGACCCCGGTGACGTCACGATCTGGTCACGATGGGCGGGAGCGTGCAACCTTTCGTCGCCTCCGCGACGTGTAGGTGTCAAGGGCGGAGCACCGGGGCTCACGCCACGAGCAGACAGGGGACCGAGATGACCGCACACGCCCACCGGGCGCCCTTCCGCCCGCTCGACAGGCAGCTGCGTCGCAGCCGCCGGCTCGAGCGCACCGCCGCAGCCAGCCCGGTCGACCACGCGCCGGAGGTCCTCCTCGCACTCGCCGCCGTCCTGGTGGTCCTGGCGGGGCCGGTGGCGCGCTCGTTCGCGCCGCACACCGGCTGGGTGGCGGCCGCCAGCGCGCTGCTGCTGGCGGCCGGGGTCGTGCTCGCCGTGGTGGCCACGCGGCACCTGCTGCGCGGCCCCGCCGACTGACCCCGGTCAGGCCCCGGTCTCCCAGGGGACGCCGAACCTGCCCCGGTGGGCCACCTCGCGCACCGGGCGCCGACCACGCCGCAGCGAGGGTGAGCGGCGGTCGGGCGCGGCATACCCCATCGCGACCACCCCGACGATGCGTCGCCCCTCCGGTATGCCGTAGGCGCGCCGCACGACGGGGTGCCGCGCCGGCGGCACCCCGAAGAACAGCGCGCCCAGGCCCTCGTCGACGGCGGTGAGCAGCATGAGCATCGCCGCCATCCCCGTGTCGACGTCCCAGTAGGGGACCGGCCAGCGGGCCTCGTCCCGGTCGCCCCAGCCCTTGTCCGGCTCGGCGTAGCGGTCCAGGTAGGCGTCCCGGTCGGACAGGCACAGGACCAGGCACGGTGCCGTCGAGACCCCGCGCAGCCAGGGGTCCGGCACCGCGTCGGGCCCGGCGTCCGGGTCCGCGGTCGTGTCCCAGAAGCGCGCCCGCTCCTGCGCCGAGGTGAGCACGACGAAGTCCCACCCCTGGGAGAACCCGGCGCTGGGCGCCCGCACCGCGTGGTCCAGGACCCGGTCCAGCACCTCCGGCGGCACCTGCCGTGCCGGGTCGTAGGCGCGCACCATCCGGCGCGAGCGGATCACCTGACGCAGCTCCATACGCGCATGGTGGCACGCGTGTCTGCCCCGTCGCGGCCCCGTGCGTTGTGGCAGGCTCGGACGTCGCCACGCCAGGGCCGCGACGACGACGTCCGGCCCGGGGGAGAGACCGGAGCAGATGACGTCCAACCAGACACGCCCCAGCGGCGTCTCAGCTGATGTGACAGCACCGACCACGCGCAGACGCCCCCCGGGGGACCGGTCCCGCGACGCCGACCCGGTGGAGCAGACCGTCCACGAGGTCTACCTCGCGCACTTCGGCGCACTGGCCGGATGGGCGACCCACCTGGTCGGCGACCCCGACCTGGGGCACGACATGGCCACCGACGCGTTCGTGCGCCTGCTCGCCCACTGGGAGCGGGTCGAGCAGCCTCGGCCCTGGCTCTACACCACCGTCGCCAACCTGGTGAAGGACCACTGGCGCAAGCGCGGGCGGGAGCGTGCCGCATACCAGCGGGAGGCCTCCGGCGTGGACCCGGACGGCGCGGCGCCCTCGCACGACCTGGCCCAGCGGGTGTCGGTGCGCGACGCCGTCGAGTCGCTGCCCGAACGGCTGCGCGCGGCCGTCCTGCTGCACTACTTCGGCGACCTGACCGTGGCCCAGGTCGCCCGCTCCCTCGGCAAGGCCGAGGGCACCGTCAAGTCCGACCTGTTCGAGGCGCGGGCACGGCTCGCGCGCACCCTGGAGAGTGCCCGATGAACGACCGCAACCCCCAGCGCCCACCCGGCGACGAGCACGACCGCGTCGTCGAGGACTTCTTCGCCGCCCACCGCAGCCGGATCGTGGACCAGGGCTCCGACGAGGACACCTGGCAGGTGATCCGGGAGCGTGCCGGGCGCGGCCCGCGCCGCTCCAGGGGTATGTGGTTCCTCGCCGGAGCGGTCGCCGCGTCCGCGGTGGGCGTGGCGGTGCTCGCCGGTCAGGGTCTCGGTGGGCCCGTGGCCGGGCCGGCCGCCACGGGCGGTGACGACCGGGCGCCGGTGACGGCGACCGCGCCGGGACCGTCGGAGGCGACCGCCACCGACCGGAGCGGGCCGGTCGAGGCCGCGCCGACCCGGACCGCTGACGGCGCGACGTCGACCGCGCAGCCGACGCCCCGGGCCTCCTCCGAGGTGACGTCCGCCCCGGTGACGGGGGCCTCCGCCGGGCCGCTCGTGCTGCCCGCGCCCGACCCGGCAGCCCAGGTCCTGCTGGTGGCGGAGCCCAGCGGCGAGGAGAGCGACCTGCGCGTCGCCCAGCTCACCTACGACTGCGCCGCCGCGGCGATGGAGTGGGACTGCCCCGGCCTGGCGGTCAGCGAGGACGCGGGCCGGACCTGGACGGCACGGGTGGACATGTTCGAGGCCGGTTACTACTGGTCGGCCGCCTCCCGCGACCGTGCCTGGATGTGGGGCCCGGGCGAGGACGCCGCCCAGGACCGACCGGGGGTTCCCGACCCCAGCGGCGGCCTGGTCCGCTCCGACGACGCGGGGCGCACGTGGACCCCGGTCCCCACCCGGGGGGTACCGATGGCGGTCCAGGCCTTCCGGTCCACGCTCGTGGTGGTGACCGAGGGCTGCGAGGGCGGGGCCGCGGGCGGTTGCGCCGAGGTCGTCGTCACGGACGTGGACACCGACGACGCCACCACCGGGCGGCGCCTGGTGAAGTTGCCCGACCTGCCCACCCCGCGCTACGCCCCGCCGGGCCTCCTGGGGGCCGAGCTGGCTGCCACCTACGACGCGGTCTACGTCACCTACGCCGGCACGACGTACCGGATCGCCGACGGTGAGGAGACGGCCACCGTGGTCCGGCGCCCCGCGGAGGAGTGCGAGCTGGGGACCGCTCCCGAGAGCCAGGACACCCTGGTGCACTGGTGCCACGGCTCCGACGCCGTGCAGCTGTCGCACGACGGTGGTGCCACCTGGGAGGAGGTCGCCGGTCCCGGCGGCACCACCCGCCGCGTGGCCAGCAACGACGGCCGGCGGCTGGCCCTGGCCACGGACGACACGCTCTGGGTCGGCGGCGCCGAGGGCTGGGAGGCCGTGCTGCCCTGGTCACCCGGCCGTACCCTGCTGGACGCCCACGGCGGCAGCTCCATGAGCTTCGGCGGCGCCTACCGCTACGACCCGCAGGGAGCGCACCGCTCCTCCCAGCGGTGGGTCACCGACGACGACTGGCAGACCTGGACCGAGCTGCCGGGCATCGAGGTCGGCGCCGGAGGCTGAACGCGTCGGCCGCTCCGCCGCGGACCCGGGGCGTCACCACCCCCGCACCCTCCCACCTGCCATAGTTGGCCCATGACCGAGCAGGACGGACTGCCCCCCGGTTACCCCCAGGAGTGGGAGGCCGACGTCGTGCTGGCCGACGGCATGGTCGCGCACGTGCGCCCGATCCGCCCGGACGACGCCGAGCTCATCCACGAGTTCCACGCCGGGCAGTCCGAGGAGTCCATCTACCTGCGGTTCTTCGCCCCCATCAAGCGTCTCTCGGACAAGGACGTCCACCGTTTCACCCACGTCGACTACGTCGACCGGGTCGCGCTCGTCATGACGATCCGCGACAAGATCGCCGGCATCGGACGCTACGACCGCATCGAGCGCGGCGGCCAGGTCGCCGAGGTCGCGTTCAACGTCTCCGACCACCACCAGGGCCGTGGCATCGGCTCGGTCCTGCTGGAGCACCTGGCCGACATCGGGCGGGAGGCAGGGGTGCGCCGCTTCGTCGCCGACGTGCTGCCGCAGAACCGCAAGATGATCGGCGTCTTCCGCGACGCCGGCTACGACGCCTCCCACGAGTTCGACGACGGGGTCATCGCGGTGTCCTTCGACATCGAGCCCACGGACGCCTCCCGGGCGGTGCGCATGTCGCGGGAGCACCGCTCCGAGGCCCGCTCCGTGCGGCAGGTGCTGCACCCCGCCTCGGTCGCGGTCATCGGGGCGAGCCGGCGCAGCGACACCGTGGGGCGGGCCTTCCTGGAGCACATCGTCGCCGGGGGCTACACCGGTGCCCTGTACGCGGTGAACAACCGGGCGGAGCCGGGCACCGACATCGGTGGGCTGCCCTCCCACCGGACCGTCTGCGACATCGAGGGCGGGGTCGCGCTGGCCGTCATCGCGGTGCCGGCCACGGACGTCCTCGGGATCGTCGACGAGTGCGCCGACGCGGGCGTCAAGGCGCTGGTCGTCGCCTCCGAGGGCTTCGCCGAGGCAGGCCCGGAGGGGGAGCAGCTGCAGCAGGGTCTGCTCGCCCGGGCGCGCAGCTACGGCATGCGGGTGCTGGGGCCCAACAGCTTCGGGCTGATCAACAACGACCCGGAGGTGGCGCTGGACGCCTCCCTCGCCGCTCCCGAGCACCTGCCGCCGCACGGGCGGCTGGGGCTCTTCGCCCAGTCCGGGGCGCTGGGGGTGGCGGTGCTCGCCTCGGCCCAGCGTCGCCGGCTGGGCATCTCCACCTTCGCCTCGGCCGGCAACCGTGTCGACATCTCCGGCAACGACCTCATGCAGTACTGGCTCGACGACGACGCCACCAGCGCCGTCGGGCTCTACCTGGAGTCGATGGGCAACCCCCGCAAGTTCTCCCGCATCGCCCGCAAGCTCTCCTCGGTCAAGCCGGTCATCGTCGTCAAGTCGGGCGTGGGCAAGTTCGGCACGCCGCGGGGGCACCGGGTGCGGGCCACGCACGAGCGGCCCGAGGCCTTCGCCCAGATGCTCAAGCAGGCCGGAGTGATCCGGGTCGAGAACACCCATCAGCTCTTCGACGTCGCCCAGCTGGTCGTCAACCAGCCGCTGCCCGGAGGGCGCCGCGTGGGTGTGGTGACGAACAGCGACGCGCTGGGCTCCCTCGCCGCCGACGCCGCCCTGTCGTGGGGCATGGAGGTGGTGCACGGTCCGGTCAGCGTCAACGCCGAGGCCCGGGTCGAGGAGTTCCGCAGGGTCGTCGAGGAGGCCCTGGCCCGCGACGACGTGGACTCCCTCGTCGCCTGCTTCATCCCGCCGGTGGCCTCGATCGACCCCGAGGTGGTCGAGGCGGTGGGCGCGGCGGTGGCCGGCCGGGGCAAGCCCTGCGTCGCCAACTTCCTCGGCATGCGGGGCGTCAGCCCGGGCGGGGCGGTGCCCACCTACGCCACACCGGAGGACGCCGTGCGGGCGCTGGCGTCGGCGACCCGGTATGCCGACTGGCTGCGCAGCGACCGCGGCACGCGGGTGCGCCCGGACCGGATCAACCGGCGCACGGTGCACGAGCTGGTGGCCACCGTGCTGCAGCGCTCGCCCCGTGGTGAGGCGCTGCCGCAGGAGGAGACCACCGCCCTGCTGGCCGCCTACGGCATCGAGGTGTGGTCCTCGGTCCCGGTGCACTCCGACGAGGAGGCCGTCGAGGTCTACCGGCAGATGAAGGGCACGGTCGTGCTCAAGGCGACCTCCCCCCTGCTGCAGCACCAGCCGGGTCAGGGCTGGATCCGCACCGGGCTGCGCCACCCCAAGGCCGTCGGCGCCGCATACCGTGACCTCAGGGCGCTCATGGAGCCGGTGGGTGCCGAGGGCATCGCGGTGCAGCGGATGGCCGCGCCCGGCGGGGTGGCGGTCGAGGTCCACAGCACCGAGGACGCGCTCTTCGGC
The DNA here is from genome assembly GCF_000421185.1 of Ornithinimicrobium pekingense DSM 21552. Taxonomy (GTDB): domain Bacteria; phylum Actinomycetota; class Actinomycetes; order Actinomycetales; family Dermatophilaceae; genus Ornithinicoccus; species Ornithinicoccus pekingensis. Next base: position 97,803 of record NZ_ATWJ01000009.1, on the reverse strand, counting down.
CCGGTCGTCGGCTTCGGTGTCGCCGGGGTGCCGATCGACCTGCTCGGCGACATGTCGAGCCGGTTCCCGCCGCTCACCGACGTCGACATCGTCGACATGGTCACCTCGATCAGGGCCGCGCCGATGCTGGACGGCTACCGGGGGGCGATGCCGGTGGACCACGGCGCCCTCTACGACCTCATCGCCCGGGTCTCCGTGCTGGCCGACGACCACCCCGAGATCGCCTCCCTCCGGCTCAACCCGGTCATGGCCCACCAGGACGGGGTCGACGTGCTGGGGGCCTCGGTCCAGATCGCCCCGGCGCCCACCCGCACCGACGCCGAGCGGCGGGCGATGCTGTCGTGACGCGGTCAGGTGGCACGATGGGCCGTATGGTCCGTCGACTGAGGTCCCCCCTGCCCGACTCCCTCGTGGCCGACATCGAGCACGCCGGCTACCTGCCGGCCGTCGTCCACGACGTGGTGGTCACCGCGGTGGGGCGCGACCAGGTCGTCGCCCACCTCGTCCACGCCGAGACGACGTTCGACGAGCAGGCGGTCCGCAACCACCTGACGGTGCTCGTCCTCACCGACCGGCGGCTGGTCATCGCCCACGCCGACGACCACGAGGGCCCGGAGCGGCAGCGGATGGCGACCGCGACGAGCGAGACGGTCCCGTTGCGCCAGGTGCGGGGGGTCATGCTCACGCACGTCGTCGCCGACCCGGAGACCTATGACGGCAGCCTCGAGGGCCGGGCCGTCACGCTGACGCTGGGCTGGGGCGCGGTCGCGCGCGTCGACCTGGTCCCGGCGATGTGCGAGGACCCCCAGTGCGAGGGCGACCACGGTTACGAGGGCACGGTGGCCGGGGACGACATCTCGCTGCGGGTCTCGGCCGACGCCGACGGCGTGGAGCAGCTGGAGCGGGCGCTCACCTTCTCCCAGGAGCTGTCCGCCCGCCTCGGACGCTGAGCGTGCACGCCGGACCCGGGCCCACCGGCGCGCCCACGTCGGCGCAGGTCGCCCGAGCCGCGGCGCTCTACCAGCCGCCCGGCCCCGGGGAGGGGCTGGCCTCCGTCCTGCCCGCCGCCTTCGTCGCGCTGGGGGCCGGGCTGCCCCCCGACATCCCGGAGCCGACGTGGTCGCTGCCCGCCACCCGGCGCGTCGTGGTCGTCCTCGTCGACGGGCTCGGCGCCCGGCAGCTGGAGCGCCGCACCGGCCACGCGCCGTTCCTGCGCACGATGACCTCGCCGGTGCCCGTGGCCCACTGCGGGTTCCCGTCCACCACCGCCACGAGCCTGACGAGCCTGGGGACCGGCCGCCGGGCGGGTGACCACGGCATCATCGGGTGGCAGACCGCGCTGCGCGGCGAGCGGCTCTTCAACCACCTGGGGTGGCGGGACGGGCCCGACCCGCACAGCCACCAGCCGCTGCGCACGCTGCTGCAGGAGGCGGGCCGGCGCAACGTCACCGCCACCACGGTCTCCCGCGCCATGTTCGAGACCTCCGGCTTCACCCGCGCCGCCCAGCGCGGCGGTGCCTACCTGCCGGCCGACACCGTCGAGGAGCGGACCGACGGCGTGCTGCACGCCCTCGGTCAGGCCGGACGCCGGGGACGGGCCCTCGTCTACGCCTACTGGGACGAGGTCGACAAGGCCGGTCATGTCCACGGCCCGGACACCCTGGAGTGGGGCGAGGCGGTCGAGGCGGTCGACGCCTTCGTCGCCGGTCTCGCCGAACGGGTGCCTGAGGGCACCGTGGTGGTCGTCACCTCCGACCACGGCATGGTCGAGGCGCCGGTCCTCCAGCGGCGCGACCTGGCCGTCGACGAGGTGCTGGAGGCGGGCGTGCGGCTGCTGGCGGGCGAGCCCCGGGCGCCGCAGGCCTGGTGCGAGCGGGGTGCCATCGACGACGTGGTCGCCACGTGGCGCGAGGAGCTGGGGGAGGGCGCGCTCGTGCTGCGGCGCGAGGAGGCGATCGAGGCCGGGTGGTTCGGCCCCGTCCGCGAGGGTTACGCGCAGCGGATCGGCGAGGTCGTCGTCGCGATGCTTGGTCAGGGCACCGTGCTCGACTCCCGGTCGCTGCGCCCGGAGGTGCTGCGCCTCAAGGGCCACCACGGCAGCGTCACCGAGGCCGAGACCGCGATCCCGCTGCTGGTCCACCAGGTCTGAACGCGGGGGCGGACTGCCGGTCGGTCACGGCCGCCCGCCTCGTAGACTGCCCGGGTGGCTGAGCTCGTCTTCTTCACCGGGACCATGGACTGCGGGAAGTCGACCCTGGCGCTGCAGATGGACCACACCCACTCCACGCGCGGGCGGGCGGGGCTGCTGTTCACCAAGCACGACAGGTCGGGCGAGGCGGTGCTCTCCTCACGGCTGGGGCTGACGAAGTCCGCGCTGGAGGTCGGGGACGACCTGGACTTCTGGGACTTCGTCACGGCCCAGGTCACCACGGGGCGCAAGGTCGACTACCTCATCTGCGACGAGGCCCAGTTCTACACCCCCGACCAGGTCGAGCAGCTGGCCCGCCTGGTCGACGAGATGGGTGTCGACGTCTTCGCCTTCGGCATCACCGCCGACTTCCGCACCGAGCTGTTCCCCGGGTCGCGCCGCCTCATCGAGCTCGCCGACCGCACCCAGCAGCTGCAGGTGCAGGCGCTGTGCTGGTGCGGCAAGGCCGCGACCGTCAACGCGCGCGTGGTCGACGGCGTCATGGTGGTCGAGGGCGAGCAGGTCGTCGTCGGTGACGTCGCCGGGCCGGACGGGACGACGCCGCTGGTCGAGTACGAGATGCTCTGCCGGCGCCACTACATGCGCCGGATGAACGCCTCCGCCGCACGGGCCCAGGCGCTGTCGCCGGACGTGCTGCCCTTCGACCTCGACCTGTGCCCGGTGCCCAGCCCGCCGCGGTCCCCGGGCGGATGAGACAGTGGTGGCGATGAGCCAGAGGTATGAGGTGTGCGGGTGTGGCTGAGCAGGACCGACCGGGCGCGGGCAGGACCTCGACAGCCGACGCGCTGTCCCCGGGGGAGCCGGAGGAGCTGCTCTACGCCCTGGGGACGCGTCTCGCGCCGCACCGGGAGGCTGCCACGACCGCCCTGCGGGACGCTGAGCGGGAGGTGGCGCAGGCGCAGGAGCAGCTTGCCCGCGCGGAGCGCGCGGCGGCCGAGCGGGGCTACACCTCCGACCCGCTGCCCTTCATGCGTGACTCGGTGCGCGAGGAGGTCGAGGCGCTCGGCCGCAAGACGACGCCGAAGAAGGTGAGGACCTCCTACCGGTTCCTGCTGGACAGGGCGGTCGAGCTGGCCGCCGCCGAGGTGCAGGGGTTCCACGACGACCGGGCCGCCGAGCGCGAGCAGCACGAGTCCGGCGTGGACGCGTGCCGGGAGTCGCTGCGTCGGGCCACCGCCGCGCTGGAGGCCGCGCGGGCCATGCACGACCGGGTCCGGGAGGCGGAGGCGTCGGCCCGCCGCGGGCTCGACGAGATGGTCGCCAAGCTCAGGGAGGCGTGACCGACGAGGGCCGCCGCCGGCTCAACCGCGCCGGGAGCCGCCGCCGAACATGATGTCGTCCCAGCTGGGCACGCTCGGGCGACCCTTGCGCCGTCCCGCGCCCACGGGTTCGACGGCGACCTCCTCGTCCTGGCCCGCCTCGTCGGCGGTCCGCAGCGGCCGCACGTCGGCATCGTCGGTCTCCTCCGGGTCCACGGGGCCGTCCGGCACGTCTGCGTCCTGCGTGTCCGGCTCGGGGTCCTGGCCGCCCTCGGCCGTGGCGTCCTCCGCGTCGGCGGACCGTTCGTTCTCGTCCTCGTCCTCGTCCTCGACCTCGACGAGGTGCAGGCCCTGCTCCTCGGCGTCCTCGAGCTCGGCGTCGGCGTGCTCGAGCTCGGCGTCCTCGAGCTCGTCGTCGGCGCCGAAGAACTCCTCGAAGGTGACCTCGTCGGGGTCGTGGGTGCGGGCGTAGGCGGTCTCGGGAGCAGGGCCGTCGCCGTCCTCGCTCTCCTCGTCGGGGTCGCCCAGCACGGGCGGCAGCTTGGGCAGCCGCAGCCGACGCCGCTCCCGTCGTGAGGGCCGTGCGGGCGCGCCGTCCGCGGCGTCGGAGCCGGCCACGGGCAGCGACTCGGTCTCGTCCGCGTCGTCCTCGACCGGGGTCAGCGGAGCGGGGGCCTCGGGGGCAGATCCTCGCGGGTGCGCGGCGGGCGGATCGCCCATGGTGCTGGGGTCGTACTGCAGGTCCTCCAGGGGCAGGGGCTCGTTGTCGATCCCGGCCTCCTTGACCCGCTCCTCGACGCGGGTGGCGTCGGGCCGGCGGTGACGACGGCCGCGTGCCTGGCGGCGCTCGCGCATCGTGGCCATGAGGTCGGCTGTCTCGTCCTCGGCGTGGCTGGTGCCCAGGAGCGGATGCCCGGCGAGGCCGCCGGGCAGCGCCTGCTCGTCCTCGCTGAGCCAGCGGGCCTCGTCGTCGAGCGCCTCGATGGACCGGTCCTGCACGTCGTAGTGCCAGGTGGCCTGGCGCTCCCGACCACCGGCCACGAACGAGACCACCACGGTCCACGGTCCCTGGCCCCCGGTCCGGGCGGCGTCCCACCGGGTGTCCGACGGCGGCACGCCGCGGCTCTGCAGCCGCTCACGGGCCCGTCGCTCGAGGGTGTGCGAGCCGTCGGTGCGGCCCTGCGCCCGCACGTGCGCCGCCTTGGCCAGACCGACGACGTGCTCCCGCTCGGCCAGCACCGGGCCCTCGAAGCGGCGCACGCGCGCGATCTCCCAGCCCGTGGCGGTGGCCACCTCCTCGGCGGTCTGACCCGCCCGGATCATGGCCTGGACCTCCCGTGGCGTGGCGGTCGCGGACGGCGAGCCGTCGGCCGTCCCCGCCGGGCGGCGCGGGCGCATGGCGGCGCGCAGCCGGTCGTCGACGGGCACGGCATACCGGGTCCCGTCCTGGGCCACGACCACCAGGCGGCCACCCTCGTCACGCTCGGCGAACTCAAGCTCCTGCATGGACACCCACTGTGCCACCCGGCAGGGTCCGCGCCGGGACGGCACGCCGCCCGCGCGGCAGGGCCGCGGGATACGCTGACAACGCCATGCTGACCGCCCACGCCGACCTGAGCCTCGCCCTGGACGTCATCGGCATCTTCGCCTTCGCGATCTCCGGCGGCCTCGTGGGCCTGCGCGCCCGGCTCGACCTGTTCGGCATCGCGGTGCTGTCCTGGGTGACCGGCCTCGGCGGCGGCATCATCCGTGACGTCTTCCTCGGCGACGTCCCGCCGCCGGGCATCTTCGAGCCGTGGTACCTCGGGACCGTCCTGGCCGCCGGGCTCGTCGTCGTGGTCGCCCACCCCTTCCTCGTCGACCTGCGCCGCCGCAGGCCGCAGCTGCGGCTGGGCGTCATCGGCCGCGCGGTCAAGTACCTCGACGCCGTCGGCCTGGCCGTCTTCGCGGTCTCGGGCTCGATGAAGGCCGTGCTGCTGGGTGCCCCGCCGCTCGCGTGCATCCTCGTCGGCGCGATCACCGCGGTCGGCGGCGGGGCGCTGCGCGACGTGCTCGTCGGGCAGGTGCCGGAGGTGCTGCGCCGCGAGGTGTATGCCGTGCCCGCCCTCCTGGGCGCGACCGTCGTCGTGGTCGCTGCGCAGCTGGAGGTGCTCTCCTTCGTCGTCATCTGGTCCGCCGTGCTGCTCGTCCTCGGCATCCGGGTCGCCGCCATCGTCCTCGACCTGCAGGTCCCCACCGCCCCACAGCAAGGAGCACGCCCGTGAACCACCCCACCGATGCCCAGCCCCCGGCCGAGCCGCGTCCCGAGGAGGTGCCCGTCGGCCCCGAGGGCACGACCTCGGCCGGCACCGCTGGGGTGCCGCCGGTCGACCCGGTGGCGCAGGCCCAGGACGAGGTCGTCGCCGAGCTCGAGGAGAGCCTGCAGCAGGAGGAGGACAGCCGCCTGTTCCCCTACCAGGCCGTGGTGCTCACCTCCTTCGGCGGCCCGGAGGGTCCGGAGGAGGTCATGCCCTTCCTGCGCCGGGTGACCGCCGGGCGTGGCATCCCCGACGAGCGGCTCGAGGAGGTGGCGGAGCACTACCTGCACTTCGGCGGCCGCAGCCCGATCAACGACCAGAACCGTGCCCTCATCGAGGCCCTGGGCCAGGAGATGCAGCGGCGCGGCCTGACGCTGCCGGTGCTCTTCGGCAACCGCAACTCCGAGCCGTTCCTCGACGACACCCTGCGCCAGGCGCACGAGGAGGGGATGACCCGGCTGCTGGCGGTCACCACCAGCGCCTACTCCTGCTACTCCTCCTGCCGCCAGTACCGGGAGGACATCGCCGCGGCCATCGACACCCTGGCGGCGGAGGGCCGCACGGTCAACGTGGACAAGGTCCGCCAGTACTGGAACCACCCCGGCTTCTCCCGCGCGAACGCCCGTCTGGTGACCGAGGCGGCCCGCTCCGTGATGGAGGGCGGCGGCATGCCGCACCTGGTGTTCGTCACCCACTCCCTGCCGGTCACCATGGACGACACCTCCGGGCCCGGCGACGACGAGGGCAACCTCTACTCCACCCAGCACCTGCAGCTGGCCGACGCCATCACCGGCGAGGTCGGGGCGACCCTCGGGGTGGAGCTCGAGCACGACCTGACCTACTGCTCCCGCTCCGGCCCGCCGAGCCAGCCGTGGCTCGAGCCGGACGTCAACGACCACCTGAGGGCCCTGGCCGCACGCGGCGTGCGGCACGTGGTGCTGGCGCCGATCGGCTTCGTCTCCGACCACATGGAGGTCGTCTTCGACCTCGACACGGAGGCGGTCGAGACCGCGCAGGAGGTCGGGATCGAGCTGTCGCGCGTGCCCACCGTGGGCACCGACGCCGAGTTCGTCTCCGGCCTTGTCGACCTCGTCCTGGAGCGGGCCGCCGAGGCCCGCGGCGAGATGGTGGCCCCGCCCTGCTGGCCCGGCGACGAGCCGCGCCCGTCGGTGTGCCGACCCGGGTGCTGCCCCAACCTGCGGGTGGCCAAGCCGGCCGCCTGCGGGACGGACTGAGCATGAGCGGCGACGACGTGCGTGAGGACACGAGCGAGGGACGAGCGAGGCCCGGAGCGCCAAGGAGCGCGCCAGAGGGCATGAGCGGCGACGACGTGCGTGAGGACACGAGCGAGGGACGAGCGAGGCCCGGAGCGCCAAGGAGCGCGAGAGGGGCCGGGAGCGTCGACCCGCTCCGGGTCCCGGAGGAGGACCGGGCCGCGCTCGAGCGCCTGGCGGTCGCCATGGCGCTGGAGGCCGGCCGGCTCATCGGCGCCGGGCGACCGGCGCGCATCGACGTGCACCGCACCAAGTCGACCGACCTCGACGTGGTCACCGTGATGGACGAGCGGGCCGAGGCGCTGCTGCGCGAGCGCATCGCCGCGGAGCGGCCCGACGACGCGGTCCTGGGCGAGGAGGGTGCCGGGGTCTCGCCGGGGACCACCGGCCTGACCTGGGTGCTGGACCCGATCGACGGCACCGTCAACTACCTCTACGGGCTCCCCGCGTATGCGGTGTCGGTGGCGGTCGTCGTCGGGGACCCCTCCCGGGCCGGTGCCTGGGCGCCGGTGGCCGGGGCCGTCGTCAACCCCTCGACCGGCGAGCTGTTCCACGCCCGGGCAGGGGGAGGCGCCTACCTGCGGCGCGTCGCCCACGACGGGACCCTGGAGCACCGGCCGCCCGAGCGGCTGGAGGTGACCGACGTCGACGACCTCGGCCAGGTGCTGCTCGCCACGGGTTTCTCCTACGACCGTGGACGCCGCGAGGGGCAGGCCGCCGTCACCGTCGACCTGCTGCCCCGGGTGCGCGACCTGCGCCGGATGGGCGCCGCCGCCCTCGACCTGTGTCACGTCGCGGCCGGGCGGGTGGACGCTTACTTCGAGTGGGGGACCCACCCGTGGGACTTCGCGGCGGGGGTGCTCGTCGTCACCGAGGCCGGCGGCGTGGTGTCGGGGCTGGCGGAGGGCAGCGCGCCCTCGCGCGCGATGGTGGTGGCCGCCGGGGCGTCCGCCCACGCCCTGGTCCGTGCCGAGCTGGCTCGCCTGGAGGCGGGCGACCCTGCGCTGACGGCGGCCGAGCTGCCGGGGTGACCCGCACCGAGGCGCCGCGCGCGACTCGCGGCGACCCGGTTCGCGCGGCACCTGCGGGATAGGGCACAATCCGGGCCGACACGCTCGTACGGGCGGTCTGCAGGGACCGGGCACAAATCCGGGCCCCCGTGCGTTCTGGACGGCTAGACGCACGATCCCGGTACCGATGGAGGATGAGGATGGCGACGGACTACGACGCCCCGCGCAAGACGGACGACGAGCTCAACGAGGATTCGATCGAGGAGCTGAAGGCCCGCCGCAACGACAAGTCGTCCGGCAGCGTCGACGTCGACGAGACCGAGCAGGCCGAGGGCTTCGAGCTGCCCGGCGCGGACCTGTCCAACGAGGAGCTGTCGGTGCACGTGCTGCCCAAGCAGCAGGACGAGTTCACCTGCTCGCGCTGCTTCCTGGTGCACCACCGCAGCCAGCTGGCCAAGGAGGTCGGCGGACTGCCGGTCTGCACCGAGTGTGCGGCCTGACCGGCGTCGTGACCGCCCCCCGGTCGTCGACCCCGGCGGCCCCGCGCGCCTCGGCCACCCCGGTGGCCGGGGCGTACCCTCGTTGACGATGCCTCCTGCCCAGCCCAGCACCACCGACACCGTCCACGTCGCCCTGAGGCGCCTGGACGGCGGGTTGCCGGTGCCGCGGCAGGCCCGCCCCGACGACGCCGGCGTGGACCTGCACGCCCGGGAGGACCGGACGCTCGCACCGGGGGAGCGTGCCCTGGTGCCGACCGGTGTGGCGATCGCGCTGCCGCCCGGGTATGCGGCCTTCGTCCACCCCCGCTCGGGGCTGGCCGCCCGGCACGGGGTGTCGATCGTCAACGCCCCGGGCACCGTGGACGCCGGCTACCGCGGCGAGATCCTGGTGAACCTGGTCAACACCGACGCCGCCGAGCCGTTCACCCTGCGCAGGGGCGACCGTATCGCCCAGCTCGTCGTGCAGCAGGTGGCCACGCCCGTCTTCGACGTCGTCGACGAGCTGCCCCCGTCCGAGCGGGGTGAGGGCGGGCACGGCCACAGCGGCACCGCAGCCCCGCACCCGCACCCGAACCGACCGAAGGACTGACCCGCCCGTGGCACTGTTTGGCCGTAAGAAGCGCGAGCCCCTCACGGAGGAGCCCGAGGACCTCGACGCCGTGCGCCCCGAGCCCGCCGAGGGCGAGCCCGGCGTCGACCGCGCCTGGGACCGGGCCGGTGACGGGCCCTACGACGTGGCCGAGTGGCCCGAGCTCGACGGCCGGATCGACCTGGGCGCGCTGCGGCTGCCGGCGGTGCCGGGCATGCAGATGCGGCTGGACCTGGAGCAGGGCAGCGGCCGGGTCGTCGGGGCCACCCTCGGCTTCGGCGCCTCTCAGGCGCAGCTGCAGGTGTTCGCCGCGCCCCGCACTCTGGGCCTGTGGGACGAGCTGCGTCCCGACATCGCCCGCGGCCTCGTCGAGGCCGGGGGCGCCGCCGAGGTCGTGCAGGGGGTGCTGGGCAAGGAGATCCGCGCCCGGATGCCCGGTCGTGCACCCGACGGCCGCGTGGCCTTCCAGCCGGCACGCTTTCTGGGCATCGACGGTCCCCGGTGGTTCCTGCGCGTGGTCGTCAACGGGCCGGCCGCCACCGACGACGCGCAGCTGCGGCCCATCCTCACCTTCCTGCGCGGCACGGTCGTGCGGCGCGGTGACGAGCCGCGCCCGCCCCGCGAGCTGCTCGAGCTGACCGCACCGGAGGGTGTGGTGGAGGCCGCGGCCAAGCAGGCGCAGGCCCGCCGGGAGGCGGCGCAGAAGGCCGCCGCCGAGCAGGGTGCGCGCCCGACCCAGGTGCTGCGCAGCGCCGACGCCACCGCTGTCAGCGGCGTCTCCCCGAGCGCGCCGACCGGCCCGCCGGCCGACGCCGGCCGGCATCGCCCCCCGGAGGTCCCGGACGCCCCCAAGGCGCCCAGCAACCCCGAGTTCACGTGAGCGCCGTGACGAACGCCGAGGTCACCGTCGAGCAGGTCATCCGGCGCCGCGTCAGCGACGCCCTGGGCGGGTGGTACGGCTCGCTCGAGACCGCCCTGCCGACGGTCGCGTTCGTCCTCACCTGGGTGCTCACCGACTCCGTCCGCACGGCCGTCCTCGCCTCGGGCGCGCTGCTCGTCGTGATGGCCGTGGTCCGCCGGTTCGTGGGCGGGTCCTGGCGGTTCCTCGGCTCGGCGCTGGTGGCCACGGCCGTCGCGGCGTTCTTCGCGCTGCGCTCCGGGCAGGCCGAGGACGCCTTCCTGCCGGGCATCATCACCAGCGCCCTCTACGGCGTGGCTGCCGTCGTCTCGATCCTCGGGCGCTGGCCGCTCGTGGGCTTTATCGTGGCCATCGGCGACCCCGACTACGCCGAGCGCCCCACGGCCTGGCGCCGGGACAAGGGCCTGGTGGCGGTCTGCAGCCGGCTGACCTGGGTGCTGGTGGCGTTGTTCGCCGTGCGGGTGGCCGTGATGCTGCCGCTCTACCTGGCCGGGGAGGTGGCCTGGCTGGGGGTGGCCAAGGTCGCGCTCGGCTGGCCGGCCTACCTGGTGGCGGTCGTCGTCATGGGGATGCTGCTGGCGACCGGGCGCACCGTGCAGACGGCCGACGGGTCCGACGACGTGACGGAGCGGATGCTCCAGGCGCACGTCCAGCACGAGCACGAGCACAAGGGGCCGCAGCGGCGCCCCGCCGAGCCCGGGGACGGGACCGGGGCGTGACCCTGCACCCGGCCGTGCCCGCGGTCGGCGACGTTCTGACCGTCGACGTCGGCGCGGTCGCCCACGGGGGGCACTGCGTCGCCCGCCGGGAGGAGGACGGCCTCGTCCTGTTCGTCCGGCACTGCCTGCCCGGGGAGCGGGTGCGCGCGCAGGTCACCGAGGTCGGCGGGGGCGGGCGCTTCGTGCGGGCCGACGCCGTCGAGGTGCTGACCGCCTCGGCGGCGCGGGTGCAGCCACCCTGCCCCTACGCCGGGCCGGGCCTGTGCGGCGGGTGCGACTGGCAGCACGTGGCGCTGGCCGAGCAGCGGACCCTCAAGGCCCAGGTCGTCCAGGAGCAGTTCCGGCGGCTCGCCGGGACGCAGCTCGAGGAGGTCGTGTGCGAGCCCGTCCCCGGTGATGCCGAGGGTCTGCGGTGGCGCACGCGCGTCGAGCTCGCCGTCGCCGCGGGCGGGGGCGGGCGCCTGCCGGGTCTGCGGGTGCACCGCTCCCACGAGGTCCTGCCCGTGCAGGACTGCCTCATCGCCGACGAGCGGGTCGTCGCTGCCGGTGTCCTCGGCGAGCCCGTCCCCGAGGGCGTCGTCGGCCTCGACGTGGTCGCGCCGGCGACGGGCGACCCGGTCGTCGTGCCGCTGGGGCCCCCGCAGCGCGCGGGGCGTGGACGGGACCGCAGGGGCAGACGGCGTCCGCGCGGCCCGGGGCAGCCGGGCAGGGACCACAGCCCCCGCGGCCGGTCTGGGCCGCCGGTGCCCGTCGGCCCGGTCCCGGAGGTCACCGAGCGGGTCGGTGAGCACGAGTTCACCCTGTCCGCCCGCGGCTTCTGGCAGGTGCACCCCGGTGCCGCGAGCACCTTCACCCAGCAGGTGCTGGCCTGGCTGGACCCGGGGCCGGGGGAGCGGGTGCTGGACCTCTACTCCGGTGTCGGCCTGTTCGCGGTCCCGCTCGCCGAACGTGTCGGTGTCACGGGGTCGGTGCTGGCGGTCGAGGCGGACCGGCAGGCGGCGGAGGCCGCCGCACGCCACCTCACGCCATACCCCTGGGCGCGGGCCGAGGCGGTGCCGACCGAGCGCGCCCTCGACCAGCTGGTGACGGCGGGGGAGACGGTCGACCTCGTGGTGCTTGACCCGCCCCGCACCGGCGCGGGGAGGACCGTCATGGAGGCGCTCGTGGCGCTGGGCCCCCGGGCCGTCGTCTACGTCGCCTGCGACCCCGCCGCGCTGGCCCGCGACGTCGGCATCGCGCGGGAGCACGGGCTGGAGCTCCACGGGCTGCGGGTGCTCGACGCCTTCCCGATGACGCATCACGTGGAGTGCCTCGCCCTGCTGCGGCCCGCCGACCGCTGAGCACGGCTGCGCCCGCGGTGGGCGGCCCTGCGCCCGGCTTGACCATGCGGCAGGATGGTCGCGAGGTGCGCGTGTCGGAGTTTTGCCTCCGGACGCCCGGTCAGATATCTTGATGTCGAGATAAATCGCACGGCGAGTCGAAGGAGCGAACGTGAGCACGAACCCGAACAGCTTCGGTGCCAAGGGCACGCTGGAGGTCGGTGGCCAGAGCTACGGCATCTACCGCATCGGTGGCCTGGAGGGTGCGGACACGCTGCCCTACTCGCTGAAGGTGCTGCTGGAGAACCTCCTGCGCACCGAGGACGGCGCCAACATCACGGCCGACCACGTCAACGCGCTGGCCGGCTGGGACCAGGACGCCGAGCCGGACACCGAGATCCAGTTCACCCCCGCGCGCGTCATCATGCAGGACTTCACCGGGGTGCCGTGCGTGGTCGACCTCGCCACGATGCGCGAGGCGATGGCCGACCTCGGCGGCGACGCCACCCGGATCAACCCGCTGGCCCCGGCCGAGCTGGTCATCGACCACTCGGTGATCATCGACGTCTTCGGCCGCCCGGATGCCTTCGAGCGCAACGTGGAGATCGAGTACGAGCGCAACGGGGAGCGCTACCAGTTCCTGCGCTGGGGCCAGACCGCGTTCGAGGACTTCAAGGTCGTGCCCCCGGGCACCGGCATCGTGCACCAGGTCAACATCGAGCACCTGGCGCGCGTCACCATGACCCGTGAGGTCGACGGTGAGCTCCTTGCCTACCCCGACACTCTCGTAGGCACCGACTCGCACACCACGATGGTCAACGGCCTGGGCGTCCTCGGCTGGGGCGTCGGCGGCATCGAGGCCGAGGCGGCCATGCTCGGCCAGCCGGTCTCCATGCTCATCCCGCGTGTCGTCGGCTTCAAGCTCTCCGGCTCCATCCCGGCCGGTGCGACCGCGACCGACGTGGTGCTGACGATCACCGAGATGCTGCGCGACCACGGCGTGGTCGGCAAGTTCGTGGAGTTCTACGGCGAGGGGGTGGCCCAGGTCCCGCTGGCCAACCGCGCCACGATCGGCAACATGAGCCCGGAGTTCGGCTCCACCGCGGCGATGTTCCCCATCGACGACGTGACGCTGGACTACCTGCGCCTGACGGGTCGCTCCGACCAGCAGGTCGCCCTGGTCGAGGCCTACGCCAAGGAGCAGGGCATGTGGCTGGACAAGAACAGCCCCGAGCCCCGCTTCAGCGAGTTCCTCGAGCTGGACCTGTCGACGGTGGTGCCCTCCATCGCGGGCCCCAAGCGCCCGCAGGACCGCATCTCGCTGTCCGCCTCGAAGAAGCAGTTCCGCGCCGACCTGCAGAACTACGTCGTCGACGGCAACGGCATCGTGAAGAGCTCGGTCGACCAGGAGCTGCAGGACACCTTCCCTGCCTCCGACTCGCCCTCGCACGACGCGCACGAGGAGTCCGAGGAGGCGGGCCGTCCGGAGCACTCCAGGTTGCTGAACGGCGACCGCGCCAGCCACCCCACGCCGGCCTCCATCGGCGGGCAGCAGGTGCAGATCGACCACGGCCACGTGGCGATCGCGTCGATCACCTCGTGCACCAACACCTCCAACCCCTCGGTGATGATGGCCGCCGCGATGCTCGCCAAGAACGCCGTCGACCGGGGTCTGACCGTGCCGCCGTGGGTGAAGACCTCGATGGCGCCCGGGTCCAAGGTGGTCACCGGCTACTTCGACAAGTCCGGCATGACGCCCTACCTGGAGAAGCTCGGCTTCCACCTGGTCGGCTACGGCTGCACCACCTGCATCGGCAACTCCGGCCCGATCATCGACGAGGTGTCCACGGCCGTCAACGAGGCCGACCTGGCGGTGGTCTCGGTGCTGTCGGGCAACCGCAACTTCGAGGGCCGGATCAACCCGGACGTGAAGATGAACTACCTGGCCTCCCCGCCGCTGGTCATCGCCTACGCCCTGGCCGGGACCATGGACTTCGACTTCGAGGCGGAGCCGCTGGGCAAGGACACCGACGGGCAGGACGTCTTCCTCAAGGACATCTGGCCGGCGGCCGAGGAGGTCGAGGCCACCATCGCGACCTCGATCAGCAGCGACATGTTCACCGAGGACTACGCCGACGTCTTCGCCGGCGACCACCGCTGGCAGTCGCTGCCCACCCCGGCCGGCGACACCTTCGAGTGGGCCGAGGACTCGACCTACGTGCGCAAGCCCCCGTACTTCGAGGGGATGCAGGCCGAGCCGGCGCCGGTGGAGGACATCTCCGGGGCGCGCGTGCTCGCCAAGCTGGGTGACTCGGTCACGACCGACCACATCAGCCCGGCGGGCTCCATCAAGGCCGACAGCCCGGCGGGCCGCTACCTGTCCGAGCACGGCATCGAGCGCAAGGACTTCAACTCCTACGGCTCGCGCCGCGGCAACCACGAGGTGATGATCCGTGGCACCTTCGCCAACATCCGGCTGAGGAACCAGCTGCTGGACGGGGTGGAGGGTGGCTTCACCCGGGACTTCACCCGGGACGGCGCCCCCCAGGAGACGATCTACGACGCGGCGCAGAACTACGCCGCCGAGGGCACCCCGCTCGTCATCCTGGCCGGCAAGGAGTACGGCTCGGGGTCCTCGCGCGACTGGGCCGCCAAGGGCACCCGCCTGCTCGGCGTCAAGGCCGTCATCGCCGAGTCCTACGAGCGGATCCACCGGTCCAACCTCATCGGCATGGGCGTGCTGCCGCTGCAGTACCCGCAGGGCCAGAACGCCGAGTCGCTCGGCCTGGACGGCACCGAGACCTTCTCGATCACCGGGGTGACCGCTCTCAACGAGGGCAGCACGCCGAAGACCGTCAAGGTCTCCGCCGCCAAGGAGTCCGGTGAGACCGTCGAGTTCGACGCGGTGGTCCGCATCGACACCCCCGGTGAGGCGGACTACTACCGCAACGACGGCATCCTGCAGTACGTCCTGCGCTCCCTCGTGAACGCCTGAGGCGACGCGTCGCCCCTCACCGGGCGGTGCACGACCTTCCGCGACGCCCCGTCGGACCTCGTCGTCCGGCGGGGCGTCGTCGCGTCCGGGAGCGGTGGGAATGGGCGGCCCTGGCACCTGCGTTAGACTAGGTGACACGTCATACATCTTGGAGGATCCACCATGACCGCACCCACCGCCCGCCCCGATCGTCTCGCCGCCGACACGGCGATGGGGCCGGTGACCCTGGACGTCGCCGACCTCGCCGGCATGACCGCCTTCTACCGCGACGTCATCACGCTGCAGGTGCTGTCGGAGGACGGGCCCGTCGTCACCCTGGGCCGCGGCACGACGCCGGTCGTGATCCTCCGGCACAGCCCGCAGCTGCGGCACGCGGCCCCCGGGTCGGCCGGGCTGTTCCACACCGCGATCCTCTTCCCGACGCAGACCGACCTGGCCGCCGTGCTGGCGTCGGTCGCGCAGCAGGCGCCGCAGCGGTTCACAGGCAGCGCCGACCACCTGGTCAGCCAGGCGTTCTACCTCGACGACCCCGAGGGCAACGGCATCGAGCTCTACTGGGACCGTGACCGCACCCAGTGGAGCTGGGTCCACGGGCAGGTCGAGATGGCCACCCTCTACCTCGACCCCAACGACTTCCTCCGCGAGCACCTGACGCCTCAGGCCCTCGAGGTGCCCGGCAGCAGCGACGCGGTCGTCGGCCACGTCCACCTCTCGGTCGGGGACACCCGCTCCGCCAAGGAGTTCTACGTCGACCGTCTCGGGTTCGACACGACCGCCGAGCTGGGCAACCAGGCGCTGTTCGTCAGCGCGGGCGGCTACCACCACCACATGGCGATGAACGTGTGGAACAGCCGCGGGGCGGGGCGCCGCTTCTCCACCCTCGGCCTGGGCCAGGTCGACATCGAGCTGCCCAGCAGCGACGACGTGGGCGAGCTCACCGAACGGATGCGCCACTTCGGCGTGCGCTCGGTCGACGACGGTCGCACGGTCTCCCTCGAGGACCCCTGGGCCAACCTCATCCGGGTCACCGTCGCCGGCTCCTGACTGCCGTAGGTTGACCGTCATGACCGACTACGGCCACGACATCCGGCTGGGCATCTTCCCCACCCCGGACGCCGCAGCGCCGCACCGGGCGGTCGAGCTGGCGGTGGTCGCCGACACCTCGGGCATCGACCTCGTCACCGTCCAGGACCATCCCTACAACGCCCGCCAGGTCGACACCTGGACGCTGCTGTCGTGGATCGCCGCGCGCACCAGCAGCGTGCGGGTGGGGCCCAACGTGGCCAGCCTGCCCCTGCGCCAGCCCGTCGTGCTGGCCCGCGCGGTCGCCACGCTCGACCTGCTCTCGGGCGGGCGCGCCGACCTCGGGCTCGGCACGGGGGCCTTCTGGGACGCGATCGTCGCCGCGGGCGGTCCGCGGCGCGCCCCCGGCGAGGCCGTGGACGCGCTCGTCGAGGCGGTCGAGGTGATCCGGCAGGTATGGCGCGGCGAAGGGTCGGTGCGCGTCGACGGCGAGCACTACCGCGTGAGGGGGCTGCACGCCGGCCCGGCGCCGGCCGGTGACCCGGCTCTCTGGGTCGGGGCCTACGGCCCTCGCATGCAGCGGGTCACCGGGCGGCTCGCCGACGGCTGGCTGCCGAGCATGGCCTACCTGCCGCCCGAGGGGCTGGGCGAGGCCAACGCCCGGATCGACGAGGCAGCGCTGCGGGCGGGCCGCGCGCCCCAGGACGTCGTGCGCCTCTACAACGTCCACGGTCGCCTCGGCACCGGCGAACGGGGCAGCGGCGGGCTCCACGGCAGCGCGGCCGACTGGGCCGAGCAGCTCGCCGAGCTGGCGCTGGGTCACGGGATGTCCACCTTCATCCTGGCCACCGACGACGCCGACACGGTGCGCGTGCTCGGCGAGGAGGTCGGGCCAGCGTTGCGGGACCTGGTCGAGGCAGGGCGGTCGGGTGCCACCGGGGCGGGCCCCGAGAAGACCGTCCTCCCCGGAGGGGCGGGCCGTCCCGCCTCCGGCGTCACCACGGCGCCGCTCGGGGGCGAGGTCCGGCCCACGCCCGACGACGGCACCCGGCTCACCGGCCGGCTCGACTGGGACGAGCCGTCCCGCCCCAGCGCGCCCACCCCGCCAGGCGCACCTGCGGCATACCCTCCGGAGCGGCTCGCAGCACCCCAGCACCTCATCGACGTCCACGACCACCTGCGCGGAGAGCTGGCCCGGGTCCGCGACGTCGTGGACCAGGTGCGGCGTGGCCATCTCGAGGTCGGCCAGGCCCGGTCGGTGATCAACACCATGGCCATGCGGCAGAACGCCTGGACGCTCGGCGCGTTCTGCCAGTCCTACTGCCGTGCCGTCACGGGGCACCACACGCTCGAGGACCGGTCGGTCTTCCCGCACCTACGGCGGGCGGAGCCGACCGTCGGGCCGGTGCTCGACCGGCTCGAGGAGGAGCACGAGGTCATCGCGGACGTGCTCGACCGCCTCGACCGGGCGCTCGTCGCGCTGGCCGCCCAGGACGCCTACGGGCAGGCGGGGCGCGGTGCCCTCGACGAGCTCGCGCACAGCGTCGACCTGCTCACCGACACCCTGCTGTCGCACCTGTCCTACGAGGAGCGTGAGCTGAGCGGGCCCCTGGCCCGTCACGGGTTTGCCTGACGCCGGTCTCAGCCGAACCTCGCCGACGGGAGCGCTGTGCGTCACCGGGCGGGGCGGTCGCTGAAGCGCACCTGCTGGCCGGGGCGCAGCTGGGCACACCGGTCGACCGCGGCGTCGTCGACGTAGGCGATCACGGGATAACCCCCGGTCACGGGGTGGTCGGCGAGGAAGAGCACGGGCAGACCCGAGGGCGGCACCTGCACGGCGCCGCGGACCATGCCCTCGCTCGTCAGCTCGCCCTGCCGGCGACGGGGGAGCGGGTGCCCGGCGAGCCGGACGCCGATGCGGTTCGACCTGCTGTCGACCGTGAAGCTCGCCGAGAGGAACCCGGACCACGCGCTGTCCTCGAACCAGTCGCGCCGGGGCCCGGGCTGGACGGGGACGACCAGCGGCCCGAGCGTGGGGACCGGCACCGGGGCGACGTCGACCCCCGGGACGGGACGGTCGGTGGTGCCGACGGGCAGCACGTCGCCGGCCTCGACGACCTTCGGGCCCAGCCCGGAGAGCACGTCCGTCGACCGGCTGCCGAGGACCGGCGGCACGTCGATGCCGCCGCGCACGGCGACGTAGGAGCGCAGCCCGGCAGCCGGCTGCCCGAGGGTCAGGCGCTGGGATGCGCGCAGCACGAAGGGTGCGGCGTGCGGTGCTCCCGGGCAGCGCGCCCCGGCGGTGGCGACCACCACGTCACTGGCCGCCTCCAGGGCCAGGCCCCCGAGGGTCACCTCCAGGGTGGCCAGCGTGGGATGGTTGCCGACGAGGGCGTTGGCCAGGCGGTGGGCGGCCCGGTCGCAGGCGCCCGAGCGGCTCACCCCCATCGCGGCCAGGCCGGGACGGCCGAAGTCCTGCACGGTGGTCAGCGGGCCGGCCTCGACGACGGTCACCGTCGTGCGGCGGGTGCTCACGTCGACTCCACGAAACGCACCCGGGCACCGGGCACGAGCAGCGCGGGTGGGTCTCGGTCCAGGTCGAAGACGTCGACGAGCGCCCGGCCGATCAGCTGCCAGCCGCCGGGGGAGCTGCGCGGGTAGACACCGGTGAACTCCCCGGCCAGGCCGAGGGAGCCCGCGGGCACGCTGGTCCGCGGCGTGGCGCGTCGGGGCACGTCCCAGTCGAACCGGGACCCGGTGAGATAGCCGAACCCGGGGGCGAAGCCGCAGAAGGCGACGGTCCAGCGCTCCTCGCGGTGGCGGCGCACGAGCTCCTCGAGCGTGCACCCAAGCAGGCCGGCCGCCGCGGCCAGGTCCTCCCCGTCGTAGCGCACGGGCACCTCGACGGTGGCTGCCTCGACCCGGGTGTGCTCGACCGGTTCCACCTCGCGCACGCGGGCGGCGAGGTCGGTCAGGTCCGCGCCGCGGTCGGCGACGACGAGGATGGTGCGGCCCGCGGGCACGAGGTCGAGCACGGGCAGGCCCGACTCGCGGAGCGCGGCATACCGCTGCAGCACCTCGGTCAGGCTGTCCAGCTCGAGCAGGAGGGCCCCCGTCCCGCTGGGGAGGATGCGCACGGTCAGGCCGGCCGGGTGAAGGGCGCCAGACGCACACCGGACTCCTCCAGGAGCCGCCGCACCGCGCGGGCGATCGCGAGGGCGCCAGGGGTGTCGCCGTGCACGCAGATGGAGTGCGGGCGCAGGAGCAGGGGGTCACCGTTGACGTCCGGCACGGGCTCACCGGTGGCCATGGCCAGGCAGCGGCGCGCGATCTCGGCCGGGTCGTGCAGGACGGCGCCGGGCTGCGAGCGCGGCACGAGATGTCCCTCGGGCGTGTAGGCGCGGTCGGCGAAGGCCTCGTGGGCGGTCCGCAGGCCCGCCTGCTCGGCCAGGCGCAGCACGGCCGAGCCGGGCAGCCCCATGAGCACCACCGAGGGGTCGTAGTCGGCGACCGCCCCCACCACCGCGGCGGCCTGCTCCTCGTGCGTCACGATCGCGTTGTAGAGGCCGCCGTGCGGCTTGACGTAGGTGACCGCGCCGCCCGCTATCCGGGCGAACGCGGCCAGGGCACCGATCTGGTAGGCGACCTCGTCCCGCAGCGTGTGCGGGTGGACGTCGACGAAGCGGCGGCCGAACCCCTCCAGGTCGCGGTAGGCGACGTGCGCGCCGATCGCGACCCCCCGGGCCACCGCCTGGGCCGTGAGGACCCGCATGGTCGAGGGGTCGCCGGCGTGGAAGCCGCACGCGACGTTGGCGCTCGTCACGACGCCGAGCAGCGCCTCGTCGCCACCGTGGACGGCCTCGGTCGCGCCCTCCCCGAGGTCGCAGTTGAGGTCGACGGTGGTCATGCTGTGCCTCCTCGGCCGGGCGGGACGTGCGGGACGTGCGGGACCTCCAGTGTGACCCGTGCGCCGGTGGGTTCCTAGAGGCGACGCCGGGTCGCCGCGAGGCTCAGGCCCAGACGACCTGCAGGCCGGCCTTCTCGCCGAACCGTTCCAGGTGCGAGCCGACGACCTGGGTCATCCGGTCGAGCGCGGCCTCGTCGCCGGCGGTGGCGTGCAGCGCCAGGACGTCCGGTGCGGACGTGTCCATCAGGCACGCTGTCTCGACGCCGTCGAAGGTCATCGACAGCCGGGGCCCCGCAGAGGTCGGCTCGACCGACATCTTGCCGGGGCGCCCCAGGTGGGAGGCCAGCTGCTTGGCCCAGCGGCCCGGCGTCGGGGTCTGGACGAGGGCGGTGCGGGCGGTCGAGGAGGTCGTCGGGACGTCGGTCATGGTCGGTGCTCTCCTGGCAGCGGGTGGTGAGGCAAGCCTAACCTCGGAGTCGGGTGGGTCTGACGCCGGTGATGCCCGGACGTGTCATCCGAGGTCCTCACGGTGCTTCGGCGCCCTGCCCCGTCCCGCCCGGGAGGCCAGGGCAGCCGCGTGGTCGGGCACCTCGGTCTGTAGCGACCGGTCCGTGCGGACGTAGCCGGTCGAGGGCGGTCGGTCGGGCATCCTGAGCCGCGGCAGGTCGACCTCCTCGTAGGGAATGCTCGAGAGCAGGTGGGCGATCATGTTGATGCGGGCGGAGCGCTTGTCGTCGCTCTCGACGACGAGCCACGGTGCCTCGGGGATGTCGGTGTGCACGAACATCTCGTCCTTGGCCCGGCTGTAGGCCTCCCACCGGGTCAGGCTCTCCAGGTCGGTGGGGGACAGCTTCCAGCGCCGCATCGGGTCCTCCAGGCGGGAGCGGAACCGGCGCTCCTGCTCGGCGTCGGAGACCGAGAACCAGTACTTGCGCAGCATGATCCCGTCCTGGACGAGCATCCGCTCGAAGATCGGGCACTGGTGCAGGAAGCGCCGGTGCTCCTCGGGCGTGCAGTAGCCCATGACCCGCTCGACGCCCGCGCGGTTGTACCAGGACCGGTCGAACAGCCGGATCTCCCCGGCGGCGGGCAGGTGCTCGACGTAGCGCTGGAAGTACCACTGCGTCGCCTCCCGCTCCGTGGGGGCGGGCAGCGCCACGATCTGGGTCTGCCGGGGCGAGAGGTACTCGGTGACCCGCTTGATCGCCCCACCCTTGCCGGCGGCGTCGCGGCCCTCGAAGACGACCACGAGGCGCCGGCCCGTCTCGCGGATCCACTCCTGCAGCTTGACGAGCTCGCCCTGGAGCCGGAACAGCTCGGCCTCGTAGGCCTTGCGGGGGAGCCGGGGCGGGGCGTCGGGCTGGGGTCTGGCCATGTGCCCATGGTGCACCGGCGCAGGCGTCCCGTGCCGGCGTCGACATCGAGTCGTACACTTGTTCGCATGAGCGGACCTCCTGGCTGGCCGGACCGGGTGCCCCCGGCCGGGGTGCCGGGGTGGGAGCAGGCGGCGGTGTCCTGGCTGCTGGACCAGTGCCCGGCCGACTACCGGGCCTACCACGCCTGGCGCCGGCACCCCGCCGCCCTGGCGTGGGTGGCCACCCGGCACCTGGAGGCCCAGCTCGACGCGATGCGCGGCGCCTGGCGCGATGTGCGCCCCGAGCTGGGGCCGGTGCTGCCGCCGGGCAGCCTCGGCGACGTGCTCGACTCGCTCGCCCGTGAGGGGCTGCGGCTGCGGGCGGCGCACCGGGCGGCCGGGCTGCTGCTGGAGGCGCTGCGGCTGCGGGCCCCCCTGCGGTAGAGCCGCCTCGCACAGCGACTCCCCAGCGTGCGGCGCCTACACTGGCGAGGATTCAGGCGCCGACGTGGTCGAGACGACGAGAAGGACGACAGCAGTGGCACTCATGCGCACCATCAGCGGGCCGAGCGACCTCAAGCGGCTGTCCCCGGCCCAGGTGGACCAGCTGTCGGACGAGATCCGCGACTACCTCATCCACTCCGTCTCCCGGACCGGCGGCCACCTCGGCCCCAACCTCGGAGTGGTCGAGCTCACCATCGCCCTGCACCGCGTCTTCGACTCCCCGCGCGACACGATCCTGTTCGACACCGGCCACATCGGCTACGTGCACAAGCTGCTCACCGGCCGGCACGACCTCTCCTCGCTGCGCAAGCAGGGCGGTCTGTCCGGCTACCCCTCCCGGGCCGAGTCCGACCACGACGTGATCGAGAACTCCCACGCCTCGACCTCCCTGTCCTGGGCGATCGGGATCGCCAGCGGGCGCAAGCTGCGCGGTGAGACCGACCGCCACACGGTCGCGGTGATCGGTGACGGTGCGCTGACCGGCGGCATGGTCTGGGAGGCGCTCAACAACATCGCCGAGCACCGCGACCTGCCGCTGATCATCGTCATCAACGACAACGAACGCTCCTACGCCGCCACCCGCGGCGGGATGGCCGACTACCTCGCCTCCCTGCGGGCCAAGCCGCAGTACGAGAACGTGCTCATGTGGGGCAAGCGCCAGCTCAACAGGACCCCGGTCGTCGGCCGCCAGGTCTACGAGACCCTCCACGGGATGAAGAAGGGCCTGAAGGACATCGTCAGCCCGCAGGGCATGTTCGAGGACCTCGGCCTGAAGTACCTCGGGCCCGTCGACGGCCACGACGTCGAGGCGATGGAGACCGCGCTGCGCCGCGCCCACGACTTCGGCGGCGTGGTCCTGGTCCACGCCATCACCGAGAAGGGCCACGGCTACGACCCCGCCACCGCGGACGAGGCCGACCGCTTCCACGCCGTGGGCAAGATCAACCCCGAGACCGGCCTGCCCCTGGAGCTGTCGGGCCGCAGCTGGACCGACGAGTTCAGCGACGAGCTGGTGCGCCTGGGCAAGGAGCGTGACGACGTCGTCGCGCTCACGGCCGCCATGCTCATCCCCGTGGGCCTGCAGCCCTTCGCCGAGCGCTTCCCCGACCGCGTCT
The DNA here is from genome assembly GCF_000421185.1 of Ornithinimicrobium pekingense DSM 21552. Classification (GTDB taxonomy): domain Bacteria; phylum Actinomycetota; class Actinomycetes; order Actinomycetales; family Dermatophilaceae; genus Ornithinicoccus; species Ornithinicoccus pekingensis. The sequence goes on along the minus strand of NZ_ATWJ01000009.1, from coordinate 74,810 downwards.
TCGACGTCGGGATCGCCGAGCAGCACGCGGTGACCATGGCGGCGGGCCTGTCCTACGCCGGCCTGCACCCGGTGGTGTGCGTCTACGCCACCTTCCTCAACCGGGCCTTCGACCAGCTGCTCATGGACTGCGCCCTGCACCGCCAGGGCGTGACCTTCGTGCTCGACCGCGCGGGGGTCACCGGCACCGACGGCGCCAGCCACAACGGCATGTGGGACCTGCGCCTGCTCGGCCTGGTCCCGGGCGTGCGGGTCGCCGCGCCCCGCGACGGTCACCAGGTCGCGCTGGCGCTGCGCGAGGCCGTGGACGTAGCGGACGCCCCGACGGTCGTGCGCTTCCCCAAGGGCACGGTGGCTGAGCCGCTCGAGGCCGTGCGCACCGCCGGGCAGGTCGACGTCCTGCGCGACGTCGACCCCGCCGGCGACGACGCCGACCAGGGGGTGGACCTGCTCGTGGTCGGCGTCGGGGCGATGGCCGCCACGGCGCTGGAGGTCGCCGACAAGCTCGCCGCGCAGGGACGCAGCGTCATGGTCGTCGACCCCCGCTGGGTGCTCCCCGTCAGCGCCGACCTCGTCGACCTGGCCCGTGCCGCCCGCGCGGTCGCCGTGATCGAGGACGGGCTGGTGGGCGGCGTCGGCGACCGGGTCGCCCAGGCCCTCGCCGACGCCGGTGTCGACGTCCCGGTGCACGCCTACGGGCTGCCGCACGCCTTCCTCGACCACGGCTCGCGCGACCAGGTCCTCGACCGGGTCGGCCTCACCGCCGACCCGGTGGCCACCTCGCTCGTCTCCCGCCTGGCCTGACCCGACCCGTGCCGGTCGACAGCCCCGGCCGCGCGCCAGCACCGTGACCCGCCTCGCCCTCGTGGTCAACCCCTCCTCGCGCGCCGCCCACCACGCGGTGGGTGCGGTCAGCGCCGCCGTGCAGGAGGCCGGCCTCGGCGAGCCCCTCGTGCTCTCCACCACGCCGCACGAGCCGGGCGGGCCGCAGACCAGGTATGCCGTCGCGCGCGGGGTCGAGCGCGTCGTCGTCGCCGGTGGCGACGGGACGGTGCGGGAGGTGGCCGGGGCACTGTCCCTGGCGATTCTGCAGTCCTCACCTTCGCACCGCGTCCCCCTGGGGGTCGTCCCCGTCGGCACGGCCAACCTCTTCGCCCGCAGCGCCCTGCTGCCGGTCGGTGACGTGCGCGAGGCCGCACGGCGGGCCGTCACCGGTGGCGCCCGGCCGACCGACCTGGGCCGTGCCCGGCTGACGAGCGCGACGGGCGGTGTCTCGGAGCACGCCTTCCTCGTCGTCGCCGGTGTCGGGCACGACGCGGCCACCCTGGCCGCGGTCCGCCCCGCGCACAAGGCCAACGTGCGCTGGCTGGCCTACTTCCTTCCCGGTGTGCTGCGGCTGGGCCGGCCGGGGCACGCGCTACGCCTGGTCGTCGACGGCGAGCGTGTGCACGCCGGCCCGCTGTGGACCGTCCTCGCGGTCAACGCCGCGCGGCTGCCCGGCGGCATCCGCGTGGTGCCGGGTGCGCACCTGGACGACGGCCTGCTCCATACCGTGCTGGTCTCGCCCCGCACCCTGCTCGACTGGGGCCGCATCGCCGTGACGGGCATGGGCCGCGTCACGCCCGGCGACCACCCCGCCCTGCGCTACCGCACCGGGCGCGAGCTGGTCGTCGACGCCCCCGAGCCGGTGCTGGCCCAGGTCGACGGCGACGTGGTCCCCGATATCGTGGGGGCCCGGGTCACGGTGCTCCCCGGGGCGCTCGACGTGGCCCGCTGACCCGTCCTCCCCACCCTGGCCAGGAGCCCCATGGACCCGCGCGCGCAGCAGATCATCAGCCTCACCGACGGGTGGCGCACCGGGACCCGGGCGGAGGCCCAGGTCCTGCGCGTCCTGCGCGACACGCTGGAGGGAGAGCTCGACGCCGTCCTGGCCGACCTCGACGTCGACACGGTGGTCGGGGACGTCGACGACCACCTCTGGGGCGCCCAGCACCGCACCGAGCTGCTCGACCTGCTGCTGCGCCAGCGGGTGGGCGAGCTGTCCACCGACTCCGTCGCCCTGGTCATCTCCGCGCTGCACCAGGGCGGCATGGCGCGCGACCACCAGGAGCTGGTCACCGACCTGCTCGTGTCGTTGGAGGGGGCCCCGTTCCACGACCTGAAATACCGGCTGAACGCCACGAAGGACCACCACGACCTCGAGCACCTCGTCTTCGACGACCTGGACGAGGACCTCCGCGAACGGCTCCTGCGGCACTTCGCCGAGCAGGCCTTCGTCGACCCCACCTCCGACCTGCGCGTGCTGTGCGACATCGACGACACCCTCACGTGCGCGATCCACGACGACCGCTATCCCCGCGGCACCATCTACCCCGGGGTCGTCGAGCTGCTGCACGCGCTCGACGACGGCGCCGCCGAGGAGCCGGGCCGCGCCGGTGACCTGACCTTCGTCACCGCCCGCCCCGGGGGGCCGCGCGGGCTGGTCGAGCAGTACACCCGCAACAACCTCTCCGAGCTCGGGCTGCCGCCGCACTCGGTGCTGGGCGGGTCGCTGCTCAACCTGCACACCAAGACCGTCATGGCCGAGCGCAAGCTGCAGAACATGCACCGTGACCGCCAGCTCTTCCCCGAGTGCCGCATGGTCTTCATCGGTGACAGCGGCCAGGCCGACGGGCAGGTGGGTGCCGAGATGCACCGGATCGACCCCGACCACATCGTCGCGACCCTGCTGCACAACGTCACCGACCTGACGCAGGAGCAGCGGGAGGAGTGGGCGGCCCAGGGGGTGCACGTCTTCGACACCTACGCCGGGGCGGCTGCGCACGCCCTGCGGCTGGGTCTCATCCGTGCCGACCAGGCCCGGACCGTGGTCGAGGCGACCCGTCGCGGGCTCGAGGTCGTCGACCTCACCGAGGAGCAGCGCACGCGCCTGGAGCGCGACCTCGCCGCCGACTCGGAGTCGGTGGCCGCGCTGTCCTGAGGCCGGTGCTGTGGCAGGACCGCGCTCCGGAGGGCACGATGGGAGCGCGGCCGGACGGCCCGGCCGGGCAGGAGGAGGACGCAGATGGCACCCAAGGTGAGCACGGGCAGCGCGACCTGGAAGGGGAGCCTGTTCGAGGGCTCCGGCACGGCGCGGATGGAGACCTCCGGGCTGGGCAGCTTCGACATGACGTGGAAGGGGCGCACCGAGGAGGGGGAGCGCACCACCAACCCTGAGGAGCTCATCGGGACCGCGCACGCGGCGTGCTTCTCCATGGCGCTGTCCAACATGCTGGACAAGAACGGCACCCCGCCCACGCAGCTGGACACGCGGGCCGACGTCTCCTTCGTCGGTGGTGAGGGCATCACCGGCATCCATCTCACCGTCCACGGGCAGGTCCCGGACATCGGGGAGGAGGACTTCCGGCGCATCGCCGAGGAGGCCAAGGTCGGCTGCCCGGTGTCCCAGGCGCTGACGGGCACGGAGATCACCCTGACGGCCGAGCTGGCCTGACGACGAGGGCGAGGCGGCCCGGCACCGTGCCGGGCCCGCCCTCGCCCGGTACGGCCTACAGCGCCTCGGTGACGGCCTCGGCGAAGAGCGCCTCGCCATCGGCGGCATACCCCCGTCCGGCGAACCAGGCCGCCACGACCGCGCAGTCGCGGTGGAGCAGCTGGGTGCCGAAGGGGTTGGCGACGACGTCGACCACCTGCGGCAGGTCGATCGCGACGACGACCTCCTCGTGCAGCAGCAGGTTGTAGGGGGACAGGTCCCCGTGCGCCCAGCCGAGGCCGGCCAGGCCGAGGACGATCTCGCGCACCTGCTGCCAGCAGTGCTCGAGCAGGTCCGGCTCCGGGCGGGCCTGCGCCAGGCGGGGCGCGGCGACCCCGTCCGGCGTCCCGAGGAACTCGAGCAGCAGCTCGGTGCCCTGGACGGACACCGGGTAGGGGACGGCCACGCCCGCGGACCAGGCCGTGCACAACGCCTGCCACTCGGCGCGCGCCCACATGCCGGAGGCGACCTCGCGGCCGTAGGCGGTGCCCTTGGCGAGCGCCCGCTGGTCGCGGCTGCGTCGCACGCCGCGGCCCTCGGTGTAGACCGTGCTGCGGTGGAAGGAGCTGTGGTGGGAGTCTCTGTAGCGCTTGGCCGCCATCAGGGCGGTCTCGCCGGTCAGCTCGGCGGCACGCTCCAGCAGGAAGACGTCCGCCTCCTTGCCGGTCTTGAGCACGCCGAGCTCGGTGTCGACGGCACCGGCGTCCACGACGACCCACTCGGGGCGTGGCTCCGGCCCGCGGTCGCCGCGCTCGACGTCCCAGTAGGTGGTCGGCCGGCGGTCACCGGCGGCCGCGTCGGGCTCGTCGATCGGTCGGTAGTCGAAGGTGAAGAAGGGGTCGAGGTCACCCGCGGAGGGGGAGGACTGCGGAAGGGGCAACGGTGCTCCTGGGAGGAAAGAGGAGAGGGGCAGCGGGCAGGCCGCGGACAGCGACGGACATCTGCGTCTCCTTCCTCCTCGGGGCACCGGCGGTATGCCGTGCGCTCGCGAACAGGATGTCGGTGCCCGGTGACGCGACGCAACGGGTTTTTGCGGGCCGGACGCCTACGATGGCCAGGTGCCGTCGGTGACGGCGCGGGCGCAGCAGGAAGGGCCGCTGATGACCGTGATGGTGGCGCACACCTCGACCGAGGAGGGCCGCGCAGCCCTGGCCGCCGCGGGCGAGGAGGCGGCGCGCCGGGGCGGGGAGGACGTGGTCGTCTTCGCCATGGGGCCGGAGGAGCCGGACCAGGACGCCGTCGCGCAGGGCGTCACCACGACCGTGGTGCGGCCGGACGAGGGGCAGGACGACGTGGTCGGCCAGCTGCTCGACCTCGCCGAGCGGACGGGGGCCAGCTGCATCGTGATCGGCATCCGGCACCGCTCCCCGGTGGGCAAGCTGCTCCTGGGGTCGGCCGCCCAGCAGGTGCTGATCGAGGCGACGGTGCCCGTGATCGCGGTCAAGCCCTCCCGCGGCTGACGCCGGCGCGCCCGGCCGTGACAGGCTGTGCGGCGTGCCCCTGGACACCGACGCCGTGCTGACCCTCCTGCAGGACACCGCCGAGGAGGTCATCGACCCACGCTTCCGCGCGCTCACCGAGGAGGAGGTGTCCTCCAAGACCCATCCCGGTGACCTCGTGACCGTCGCCGACCGGGAGGCCGAGGTGATCATCACCGCCGCCCTGCGCGCCGCCTACCCGGAGGCGCTCGTGCTGGGGGAGGAGGCCTATGCCGACGACGCCGGGCTGCTGGAGCAGTTCCGGGCCGCCGACCACGCCTTCACCGTCGACCCGGTCGACGGGACGCGCAACTTCGTGCACGGCTCGGCCGACCACGCGGTGATGGCTGCGGAGGTGCGCGGGGGCGTGACCGTCCGTGCCTGGATCTGGCAGCCGCAGCACCGGTTGGCCTACGTGGCCGAGCGCGGCGCCGGGCTGTGGTGCAACGGCGTCCGGGTGCCGGAGCTCGACGGTGCGTCCCGCGCGCCGCAGAGCTGGGACGTCCGGACCTCGGCGCGCCGGATGATCGGCACGATGCTCGGCCCGGTCGGTCCGCTCGAGCTCACCTGGGTCAGCTGCGGCATCGACTACCCCAAGCTGGCGACCGGTGCCTGCGACGGGCTCGTCTACCGCGGCACGATGCCGTGGGACCACGTGCCGGGCTCGCTCATGCTCACCGAGGTGGGCGGCTTCGCCGGCACCACCGAGGGCGAGGCGTACGGCCCGCGCGCCCGCCCGGGCGGGATCGTCAGCGCCGCGAGCGAGCACGTGTTCCGGACCCTCCTCCAGCACCTGTAGCGCGTCGGCCCTCAGCCGTCGGCTGGCGGCGGGGGCGAGGCCCGCGGGTGCTCTGTCGTGTCGTGGACCGCGGCCCGCAGCGCGAGCTCGCGGGCGAGGGTCGTGACCTGCTGCTCCATGTGCCGCATCCGGCGGTAGGAGGAGGCGACGTAGCCCAGGAAGACCACCGTCAGACCGTAGAGGAGCAGGTCGGCGCCGCGGCCGACGCCGAGGAACTGCGCGACCTGGGTCAGCAGCCGTGGGAAGAGGACGGCAGCGGCCGCCAGCAGCACGAACCCCACGAGCAGCAGGCGCCGCACGGCCTGGTGGCGGGAGTCGGCGGTGGAGCGGTTGAGCATCGCCGTGACCACCACGACGGCGACGAGCAGGACGATCTTGATCAGCGGCTGGTCGAGCATGACGCCTCCCTCACTTGAGCAGCGTGTCGACGAGGATGTTCACCGAGTTGATCAGCGACTGGCCCTTGGCCTTGCTGTAGTCGGTGTAGAGCACGTGCACCGGATGCTCCGCCCACGGCAGACCCGTGCGCCCGAGCTGCAGGACGATCTCGGTGGCGTGGGCCATCCGGTTCTGCCGCAGGTCGAGCGCCGACGCGGCGTCCCGCCGCAGCACCCGCAGGCCGTTGTGCGCGTCGGTCAGGCGCATGCCGGTCTGCTGGTTGGTGACGAAGACGGCGGCCTTGAGCACCAGCTTCTTCAGCAGGCCCGGGCGGGTGCGGTCGTCCAGGAAGCGGGAGCCGAAGACCACCGCCAGGTCCTCGGCGCGGGCCCGCTCGACCATCGACGCGGCGTCCTCGACCCGGTGCTGTCCGTCGGCGTCGAAGGTCACCAGGTATGCCGCATCCGTGGCCTCGAGGACGTACCGCATACCCGTCTGCAGGGCGGCGCCCTGACCGAGGTTGAAGGGGTGGCGCACGACGACCGCCCCGGCGGCCTCGGCTCGGGCGGCGGAGTCGTCGGTCGAGGCGTCGTCGACGCAGACGACGTGCGGGAAGGTGTGGCGCGCGCGGCGCACGACCCCCTCGATGACCGTCGCCTCGTTGAACAGCGGCACGACCAACCAGGCGTCGTCGAGCCGAGCAGCTAAGGTCATACCCGACATTGTCCCGCACCCGTCGCGGGATGACCGGCAACGCCCCGATCTAGGAGTGGTGTGACGACTCGTATCGTGGACAGCGCCGACGTGTCGCCGGAGGCGACCGTCGGTGACGGAAGCTCCGTCTGGCACCTCGCCCAGGTGCGGGAGGGGGCGGTGCTGGGCAAGGGCTGCGTCATCGGGCGCGGGGCCTACGTGGGCACGGGCGTCCGGCTGGGCGACCACTGCAAGGTCCAGAACTACGCCCTGGTCTACGAGCCGGCCGAGCTGGCCGACGGGGTGTTCGTCGGACCCGCGGCGGTGCTGACCAACGACACCTTCCCCCGGGCGATCAACCCCGACGGCTCGCTCAAGAGCGCCTCCGACTGGGACGCCGTGGGCGTCACCATCGGCCAGGGCGCCTCGATCGGGGCCCGCGCGGTGTGCGTCGCACCGGTGACGGTCGGCCCGTGGGCGACGGTGGCTGCCGGCGCGGTCGTCACGCGCGACGTCCCGGCCTACTCGCTCGTGGTCGGCGTGCCCGCCCGCCAGGTGGGCTGGGTCGGCCGTGCGGGCCACCCGCTCGAGCAGACCACGACCCCTGGCGAGTGGCGGTGCCCCACGAGTGGCACCCTCTACCACGAGCACCGCGGGACCCTGACGATGGAAGGTGACGACTGATGACTGGACCCACGACCGAGCTGCCGCTGATCCCTGCGGCCAAGCCGATCATCGGTGATGAGGAGCGGGCGGCGGTGGACCGGGTGATGCGCTCGGGGATGGTGGCGCAGGGCCCGGAGGTGGCGGCGTTCGAGTCGGAGTTCGCGCAGGTCCTGGTGGGTAGTCGGACGTGCGTGGCGGTGAACTCGGGGACCTCGGGGCTGCACCTGGGGCTGCTGGCGGCCGGGATCGGTGCGGGGGACGAGGTGATCGTGCCCTCGTTCACGTTCGCGGCGACCGCCAACGCGGTGGCGCTGACGGGGGCGACGCCGGTGTTCGCCGACATCAGCGCGGACACCTTCAACCTGGACCCGGCCAGCGTGGCCGAGGCGGTGACCGAGCGCACGGCGGCGGTGATGCCGGTGCACCTGTACGGTCATCCGGCCGACATGGACGGCCTCGGCGCGGTCGCGGCCGAGCACGGTCTGCAGCTGTTCGAGGACGCCGCGCAGGCGCACGGGGCGTCCTACGGCGGGGCCCCGGTGGGCTCCTTCGGGGTGTTCGCGATGTTCAGCCTCTACCCGACGAAGAACATGACCTCCGGCGAGGGCGGGATGGTCGCGTGCGCGGACGAGGACATCGCGCGGGGGGTGCGGCTGCTGCGCAACCAGGGGATGGAGAAGCAGTACGCCAACGAGGTGGTCGGGCTGAACAACCGGATGACCGACATCCACGCGGCGATCGGGCGGGTGCAGCTGGGCAAGGTGTGGGGCTGGACGCAGCAGCGGCAGGCGAACGCGGCGTGGCTGGATGCGGCGCTGGGTGATGTGGTCGTGACCCCGCCGGTGCGCGAGGGCTGCACGCACGTCTACCACCAGTACACGGTCCGCGTCGAGGGTGCCTCGGGTGCGGAGCGGGACCGGGTGGTCTCCGCGCTGCGGGAGGAGCACAAGGTGGGGTGCGGGGTGTACTACCCGACGCCGAACCACGAGCTGGTCTCCCTGGCGCGGTTCGCCCCGGAGCGTGAGCTGACCCAGACCGCGCGCGCGGCGGCGGAGGTGATCTCCCTGCCGGTGCACCCCTCGCTCTCGGAGGGTGACCTGGAGCGGATCGCCGCGGCCGTGCACGCGGTGGTCGGGGCGGGCGCCTGATGGCGAGCGAGCCGATGGACATGGCCGGGGTGGTCCAGGAGGGTCGCACGGTCCGGATGGGGCTGATCGGGCTGGGCTCGATGGGCCGCCACCACGCGCGGGTGATCCGTGAGGTGGAGGGGATGGAGCTGGTCGCGGTGGCCGACCCGGTCGGTGACCGGCACGGGGTCGCCGGCGGGCTGGAGGTGCTCCCGGACGTGGCGGCGTTGATCGGGGCGGGGCTGGACGCGGCGATGGTGGCGGTGCCGACCTATCTGCACGAGGAGGTGGCCCTGGCGCTGTGCGAGGCCGGGGTGCACACGATGGTGGAGAAGCCGATCGCGGCCACGGTCGCCGAGGGCCGGCGGGTCGCCGAGGCGTTCGAGGGTGCGGGCCTGGTCGGTGCGGTGGGGTATGTGGAGCGGTGCAACCCGGCGCTGCTGGAGCTGCGGCGTCGGATCGCCGAGGGTGAGCTGGGTGAGGTGTTCCAGATCACGACCTCCCGGCAGGGCCCGTTCCCGGGGCGGATCGCCGACGTGGGCGTGGTCAAGGACCTGGCCACCCATGACATCGACCTGACCGCGTGGCTGGCCGGCTCGCCGTACGAGCGGGTCTCGGGACAGGTGACGCATCGTTCGGGGCGTGAGCACGAGGACATGGTGGTCGCGACCGGGCGGCTGGCCAACGGCGTGATCGTGGCGCACACCGTCAACTGGCTCAGCCCGTTGAAGGTGCGCCAGACCGTGGTCACCGGCGAGCTGGGCGCGTTCGTGGCCAACACCCTGACCGGTGACCTGACGTTCATCGCCAACGGGGACGTGCGGTCCCAGTGGGAGACCGACCGGCAGTTCCGCGGCGTCTCCGAGGGCGACTCCGTGCGTTATGCCATCGCCCGCCGGGAGCCGCTGCGCGCCGAGCAGGAGAACTTCCGCGACGCCCTGTGGGGCCGGCCCTCCGACGTGGTCTCCATGGCCGAGGGCGTGCACACCCTCGAGGTCGTCGAGGCCATCCTCGCCTCCGCCGCCACCGGCCAGACCGTCACGATCTGACCGCCCACGTGCAGGTCGCCCGTCGGCCCGGTGCCCGCCCCCGGGTGCTGCTCGTGAGCCGGATCTACGCGCCGGAGTCGGCGGCGGCCACCTTCCGCCTGGGGGCGCTGGTCCGAGCGCTGTCCGGGCGGGCCCGGGTCGGCGTGCTCACCACGACGCCGCCCCCGGCCCTGCGCGCGCGTGGAGCCGCGGGCCGACGGCCTGCGCCCGCCCCCGACGGGGTCACCGTGTCGCGGTGGCCCGCGCTGCGGGACGCGACGGGCTACGTGCGCGGCTACCTGCCCTACCTGTCCTTCGACCTGCCGCTCGCGCTGCGGCTGCTGGGGGCGCGGCGCCCCGACGTCGTGGTCGTCGAGCCTCCGCCCACGACCGGCGCCGTCACCCGGGTCGCGCTGGGCGTCCGCGCGCTGCCGGGCCGCACGCGAGGACACGACCGCGTGCCCTACGTCTACTACGCCGCCGACGTCTGGTCCGACGCCACCGCGTCGATGGGGGCGCCGGCGCCCGTCGTCACCGCGATGAGGTGGGTCGAGCGGTTCGCCCTGCGGGGGGCGCGCGACGTCGTCGCCGTCTCGGAGGGGGTCGCCGAGCGGGTGCGGGCCATCGCCGGCGGTGACACGCCCGTGACGGTCGTGCCCAACGGCATCGACACCGACGTCTTCACGCCGGACGGTCCGCGGCACCCCGAGGCGCCGGCGACGCCATACCTGGTCTATGCCGGGACGGCCTCGGAGTGGCAGGGCGCCGAGATCTTCGCCGAGGCCATGCGCGAGGTGGTCCGCGAGGAGCCCGGGGCCCGCCTGGTCTTCCTCGGGCAGGGATCGTCCTGGCCCGTGCTGCGGCGCGTCGCGGACGAGCTGCCGCGCGGCGCGCTCGAGCTGCGGCCGCTCGCCCCGGTCGAGGAGGCTGCCGCCTGGCAGCGGGGGGCCGCCGCCGCGCTGGTGTCGGTCCGGCCTGGTGTCGGCTACGACTTCGCCTACCCCACCAAGGTGATCGCCGCCCTCGCCTGCGGCACGCCGGTCGTCTTCGCCGGTCCGGGCCCCGCCGCTGCCGACGTCGCCGCGCACGACCTGGGCGAGGCGGTGGGGTATGACGTCATGCAGGTCGCGGCGGCCATGCTCCGCGCCGTGCGCGCCGGGCGGGAACCGCACAGCACCGCCGATGCGGCACGCCGCGTCGCGTGGGTCCGCGAGCACCGCAGCCTGTCCGCCACCGGCCGCCGGGCCGCGGCGGTGGTGCTGCCCGAGGGGGCGGAGGAGGCCTGAGGCCTCAGCCGGGGTGCCCGGCGAGCAGGGCCGTCACCTCCTCGTCCGTGGTCGGGGTGAAGTCGCGGTAGAACGCGCCGACCGCACGCATGCTGCGCGGCGCCTCCACGCAGACGACCTGGTCCGCCTCCGGCAGGCCGTCCTCGGCGCCGGCGGGCATCACCGGCACCGCCAGCACGACCTCGGCCGCACCGCGGTGCCGGGCGACCTGGCAGGCGGCGCGCGCCGTGGCACCGGTCGCGACGCCGTCGTCGACGACCAGCGCCAGCCGGTCGGTGAGGTCCATCGCGGGGCGGCCCCGCCGCAGCCGCTCCGCGCGTTCGCGGACCACCGCCCGCTCCCGGCGCTCGACCGCGGCCAGCTGGGCCTCGTCAACCCCCGCCCGGGTCATGAGCATCCGGTCGAGCACCTCGGTGCCGTCCTCGCCGACCGCTCCCATGGCCAGCTCGGGCTGGGTCGGCACCCCGAGCTTGCGGACGACGAGCACGTCCAGCGGCGCCCCGAGGACGCGCGCCACCTCGGCGGCCACGGGCACCCCGCCGCGGGGCAGACCCAGCACGACCGGGTCGCGCCCACGCAGGTGCCCCAGCCGGGCGGCGAGCAGCCGGCCAGCCTCCCGGCGGTCCGCGAACACCCTGCCGTCGCCCACGCGCGTCCTTCCTCCGCTCTCATGATCGCGCCGCCGCGGGCCGGGCCACAAGGTCGCGCGGGCCGCGCGGAGCCGGGCACCGGCGGCGCGCCGCCGGGACGGGCGCGCCCTCGGCGCGGGTCCTACCCTGGAGAGGGAGGAGGCCGGTATGACCGATGACGAGCAGCAGGGCCCCACGTGGGGCCGTCCGGGACAGCGTCCGGGTGCCCCGCGGGCCGAGGACCAGCTCGCCGACCAGGGCGTGCGGCCACGCCCGTCCGCGGCACGGACGGCCAACGCCGTCGCCACCTGGGTCGACCAGCAGATCCAGCAGGCGCAGCGCCAGGGCGCCTTCGACGACCTGCCCGGGGCCGGCAGGCCGCTGCAGGACGTCGACGTGCGCACCGATCCCGACTGGTGGGTGCGGGGGCTGATCGAGCGGGAGAACCTCGACCTGTCCGAGGCGCTGCCGGGCGTGATGCAGCTGCGCCGGGAGAAGGCCGCCTTCCCGGACTCCCTGCTGGACCTGCCTGACGAGGCCGCCGTCCGGCAGCGGCTCGAGGACTTCAACGACCGGGTGCTCGCCGACCGCCGGCGGCCCCACGTGGGCCCCCACCCGCCACCGGTGGTCGGCCGGGTCGACGTCGAGGAGACGCTCGAGGCCTGGCGTGCCGCGCGCGCCGCCCGCCCCGCGCCGGCGCCGGAGCCGCAGGTCACGGTGGTCGAGCCGCTCGAGCCCCGTCCCCGGCGCCGCTGGTGGCGGCGCCGGTCCGGCTGAGGACCGGGAGGGGGTCAGCCGGTCCCTGACGCGGCGCCGAGCCAGGGGGCGAGGACCCGCGCCGCCCTGCTGCCGTCGTGGTGCTCGCGTGCCCATCCGGGGCCCCGGGCGGCGACCGCCTGGTGCGCGGGACGGTCGGCCAGCACCTGCCCGAGCACCTCGCGCAGGGATTGCGGCCCCGCCTCCACCACCGGCAGGCCAGCGGCGAAGCGGTCGCGCACCTCCTCGGAGAGGTGGGCCACGACCAGGCGGCCGGCGGCGAGGGCCTCCGCCACCAGGACCCCCGGGTTGCCCAGCACGACCTGGTCGACGACGACGTCGGCGTCCGCGACGAAGCCCGCCATCTGCGCGTGAGGGACCCCGCTGAGGCGGCGGTACTCGACCAGCCCGTCGCGCTCCATACCGCTCAGCACCTCCTCCACCGCGTCCGTGCCCTTGAGCAGCGGGTTGGAGGGCGCGTGCAGCACCACGGGCCGGTCGCGCGCGAGCGGCTCGACGGCCGCCTCCTGCGCCGCGCGGGCGAAACGGTCCACGTCCACGACGAGCGGAAGCCAGAGCGCGCCGGGGACGAAGTCGAGCAGGTCCGGTGTCGACACCAGCACCGGGCCGCCGCCCGCATCGTGCCAGCGGGCCAGGTCGGCGCGGTTCTTCTCCACGATGCGCTGCAGGGTGCGCAGGTAGTCACCCCACGCCCGCTCGGGGCGACGGAACGGGCTGTCCGGGTAGCGCTCGGCGTGCTCGCGCAGGTCCCGGATCTCGCTACCGTGGTAGAGCACCGCGGAGGAGACCCCGGCCCGGCGCAGGGCCGGCTGGTCGTCGAGCATCGAGGCGGCGTGGAAGTCGGCCAGGACCGGTCGGCCCGACTCGTGCAGCACGTGGGTCGCCTCGCGCAGCACCCGCTCGCCGTGGATCTCGCGCACCCGACCGCGCTGGGCCAGGGCCGAGATCCGGTGGTCGGCGCGGAAGCCGTAGTGGGCCTGGGTCAGGGACCGCTGCGCCCAGAGGTTCTGCGCGGCCGTGCCGGGCAGGTGCTGCTCGGCGGCCCGGGCCCACTCCCAGGCCTGGCCCGCGGTGTTCCAGGGACCGACGTAGAGGGCCCGCTCCGCGGGCCGCATGGGAGCCAGCGCGCGCAGCTCCCCGTCGGCCCGGCGGCGCACCGGCGCCGTGGCGAGGTCACGCACGGGGCGGGGCATCCGGGCCAGGGCGGCCCAGGCCAGCCGGCGCAGGTCGTTCAGCGGTTCGGCCACGTCAGCAGCCTACGATGGGCCGCATGACGAGGCGGTGCGCGTGATCAGGCTGCTGCGCGCGCTGCGCCGGCTGCTGCCGCTGCTGCCTCCCTCGACGCGCTGGTTCCTCGTCGGGTATGCCGTGCTCTCGAGCCTGCTCGCGGTCGTGGACATCCTGGCGCTCTCGCTGCTGGCGCTCACGCTGGCCCCGATGGTCCAGGACCGGCCGGTCACCATCCCCCTGCTCGGCGAGGTGCCCCCGGAGGGCTACCCCTGGCTGCTGGGCGGCATCACCCTCCTCGTGGTGCTCAAGGGCCTGGCCACCCTGGCGCTGCAGTGGGCGGTGTCCCGGCGCCTCGGCGCCTACGACCTGGTCATCGGCGACCGGCTCTTCGGGGCCTACATCCGGGCGCCGTGGACCGAGCGGCTCAAGCGCAACACCGCCCAGCTCGTGCGCCTGGCCGACGTCGGCATCGCCAACACCACGACCGGCCTGCTGCTGCCGGCGGCCTCGCTGCCCGCCGAGCTGGCCACCTTCGGTGCGGTGCTGGTGGTGCTCCTGGTGGCCCAGCCGCTGACCGCGCTGATGACCTTCGCCTACCTGGGGGGCCTGGCCGTGCTGATGTACGTCGTGATCTCCCCGCGCGCGGTCGTGGCGGGCCGGGTCGGGCGCGACTACTCGTTCAAGGTCGCCGGGCTGATGACCGAGATGATGGGGGCGCTCAAGGAGGTGACCCTGCGTGGCAAGGCGCAGGAGGTCGCCGACGAGGTGCACGCCAACCGGGTGCACGCCGTCCGCGCGCGGACCAACCTGATGTTCCTCAACTCCGTCCCCAAGTTCGTCACCGACACCGGCCTGGTGCTCGGCTTCGCCCTCGTCGGGGGGATGGCGTTCCTCCTCGGCGGGGCGGGTCAGGCCTTCGAGGCGATCGCGCTCTTCGCGGTGGCCGGGATGCGGATGATCCCCAGCGTCAACCGGTTCCAGTCGGTGATGACCCAGACCTCGAGCACGCTGCCGCACGCCGAGGCGGTCATCAGCGACATCCTGGAGGCGCGCGGCTACGTGGAGGACGCCGAGCGGCTCGGGCAGGAGCCGCTGCCGCAGGACCCGTCGCTGCTCGCGCTCCGCGGGGTCGGCTTCACCTACCCCGGGTCCCGGGAGCCGGCGCTGCGCGAGGTGGACCTGGACATCCCGCTCGGGTCGTCCGTGGCCCTCGTGGGTGCCTCAGGAGCCGGCAAGTCGACGCTGGTCGACGTGCTCCTCGGCCTGCTCGTGCCGCAGGAGGGCCAGATCCGCATCGACGACCAGCCGCTGGCCGACGTGCTCGCCGCGTGGCGCTCGCGCGTCGGCTACGTCCCGCAGGACGTCAACCTCTTCGACGGCACCATCGCCCAGAACGTCGCGCTCACCTGGGGGGAGGACCTCGACGAGGACGCGGTGGAGCGAGCCCTGGCCCGGGCGCAGCTGCTGGAGGTGGTCCGCGAGCGCGGCGGGCTCCATACCCGGGTCGCCGAGCGCGGGCTGGCGCTGTCCGGGGGGCAGCGCCAGCGCCTGGGCATCGCCCGGGCCCTCTACGCCGACCCGCTCGTGCTGGTCCTCGACGAGGCGACCTCGGCGCTGGACACCACCACGGAGGACGCCGTGGCCCGCGCCATCCGCGAGCTGCACGGCCAGGTGACCGTCATCGCCGTGGCCCACCGCCTCTCCACGGTGCGCCACTCCGACCAGGTGTGCTTCATGACCGACGGCACGATCGCCGCACGGGGCAGCTTCGACGAGGTCGTCGCCGCCGAGCCGGAGTTCGCCACACAGGCCCGGCTCTCGGGGCTGGCGTGAACGGACCCGCCGTCGACGTCGTCGTCGCCACGCACTCACCGGGCCGCCCCGCCCACCGGGCGGTCCTCTCCGCGCTGCGCGACGCGGACGAGCACGGCGTCGTCCCCGGCGGGCACCGTGTGCGCGTGACCGTCGCCTGCCACGAGCTGGAGCCGGACCCCGTGCGCCGTCGGGTGGAGGCCGCGCTCGCGGAGGCCGGGCTCGGGCACCTGGGGGCGCACGTGCGCTACCTGGAGGTGCGTGACGGGCTCGGCAGCCCGTCGGGGCCGTTCAACGCCGGCATCGCGGCCTCCGACGCCCGCTACGTGTCGATCATCGGCTCGGACGACTGGTTCGCCCCCGGGGCGCTGGGCGCCTGGGCCACGCGCGCGGACGAGCTCGGGTCCGGCTGGCTGCTGCCACGGCTGGAGACGCAGGACGGTGAGCACATCCCCACGCCGCGGGTCCGTCCCGGCCGCACGACCGACCTCGACCTGGTGCGCGACCGGCTGGCCTACCGCACCGCGCCGCTGGGGCTGCTGCGGCGGGAGACCCTCGAGGGGCTCGGGCTGCTGCCGGGGGACGGCTCCGGCCCGTTGACCGCGGGGATGCGCACCGGCGGCGACATCGAGCTGGGTCTGCGCCTGGCCAGCGGCCCGGTGCGGGTCGACTACGGGCTCGACCTGCCGCCCTACGTCATCGGCACCACCGGTGGCGACCGGATCACCGAGGCGGTGCGCCCGCTGGAGAGCGAGCTGGCGCCCTTCGCCGCGCTCGTGCGGCGACCGTGGGTGGGGAGGCTGCCCAAGGACGAGCGCCGGGCGCTGGCGGTCAAGCTGCTGCGGATCCACGTCCTGGCCGCGGTGCGGCGCCGGGACGAGGCCCGGCTGTGGCAGCCGGGCGACGCCGAGACCGCCCGCGAGGTCGTCGCCGCCTACCTCGCGCTCGCGCCGGGTGTTGGCCGGGCCCTGCACCGGGCGGACGAGGACCTGGTGCAGGAGGTCCTGGCGGCGCAGGACGCCGACGACCTGGCCGCGGCCTCGGCCCGACGCGCGGCGGCGGGGCGGTTCGACATCCTGCTGACGCGCGGGCCGCTGGCCAACCTCGACCGCGAGTCGACCGTCCGGTCCCACCTGGACACGGCCCTGTCCTCGGCCTGGCTCGCGGCCAGACAGCGCCGGCACGGCACGCCCGGGTCCCAGCGCCCGCACGCCGACCCCGCCGCGGCGGCCGGCGTGCTCGCCGGCACGCGCGTCCTGGTGCTGGCCTTCAGCCCGGTCCGCGGCGACGCCCGGGTCCTCAAGCAGGTGCGGCACCTGCTGGCCGCGGGCGCCGACGTGGTCACGGTCGGCTACGGGCAGGCCCCCGACGGGGTCACCGCGCACGTGCGGGTGCCCGACGGCGTCGTCAACGAGCTCGACGGGCGGCTGATCACCCTGCACGCCTACCGCGCCGCCTACTGGGCGCAGGAGGCTGTCCGCTGGGTGCGCCGCCACGTCGCGCCGGGCACCGCTGACGTCGTCGTCGCCAACGACACCGACACCCTGCCGCTCGCGCTCGCCCTGCGCCCCTCCGCCGGCGTGCACGCCGACCTGCACGAGTACTGGCCGCGCTGGCGTGAGGAGCACCCGCAGTGGCTGGCCCGCATCGGCCCCTACCAGGAGTGGCTCTGCCGGCGGCACCTGCCGCGGTGCGGTGCCGTCACCACCGTCAGCGACCGCATCGCCGAGGAGTACTCCGCCCTGGTCGGGGTCGACGTCGGGGTGGTCACCAACGCCAGTCCCTACCAGGACCTCCTGCCCCAGCCGGTGTCGAGCCCGCTGCGTCTCGTGCACTCCGGGGCCTGCCTGCGCAGCCGCGGCATCCACGTCATGGTCGAGGGCGTCCTCCAGGCGCTGCAGGACGGTGCCGACTGCACCTTCGACCTCTACCTGACCCCCAACGACCCGGACTACCTGGCCGAGCTCCGCGCGGCGGCGCAGGCCTCGGACGGGCGGGTCCGCGTCCACGACCCGGTGCCCTACACCGAGCTCTTCGCCACGCTGCACCGGCACGACGTCGGCGTGTTCGTCCTGCCGCCGGTCAACTTCAACTACGCCAACGCCCTGCCCAACAAGATCTTCGACTACGTCCAGGCCCGGCTCGCCGTGCTCGTGGGCCCCAGCCCCGACATGGCCACGGTGGTGCACCGGCACGGTCTCGGCCCGGTCGCGGGGTCCTTCGACGCCCACGCCCTGGCCACCGCGGTGTCCCGCCTCGACCCCGAGGCGGTCGCCGTGTGGAAGGCCGCGTCGCACGCCGCGGCGCACGAGCTGTCCGACGCCGAGCAGTCCCGGGCCTGGGTCGAGTCGGTGCGCGACATCGTCCGGGGGCAGGTGCCGCTGTGAGGCCGGACCCCCGGCCGCGCCTGCTGGTGATGTCCTTCAGCCCGCTGCGCTCGGACGCCCGGGTGCTGCGCCAGGTGCAGCTCTTCCGCGACCGGTATGCCGTGACCACCCTCGGCTACGGCGAGGCCCCCGAGGGGGTGGTGGAGCACCTGCGCCTGCCCGACGACGTGGTCAGCTGGCACAAGGACCGTCGGCTCCTGGTCGGGCGCCGGTTCGAGACCGCATACCGGAGCGCGCCGGTGGTCGTCGCGGCCGCCCGGCTGCTCGCGGGCCGGGCCCGCACCTTCGACGTCGTGCTGGCCGACGACATCGACACGGTGCCGCTGGCGCTCGACCTGCAGGCGGCGGCGGGGGTCCACGCCGACCTGCACGAGTACCACCCGCGCCAGAACGAGGAGAACCGCCGCTGGCGCCTGTTCGTCGCGCCCTACTACCGCTGGCTCGTGCGGACCTACGGCACGCGGGCCGACTCGGTGACCACCGTGGGGGAGGGCATCGCCCGGGAGTACCGGCTCCGCTTCGGGATCCGCGCAGGGGTCGTCGTCAACGCGCCGCACTTCGTCGAGCTGGAGCCGACCCCGGTGAGCTCCCCGCTGCGCCTGGTGCACTCGGGCAACGCCCAGCGCCACCGGCTCGACGTCATCCTCGAGGCGATGGACCTGGTCACCGCCCCGATGACGCTCGACCTCTACCTGATGTCCAACGACCCGGGCTACCTGGAGGAGCTGCGTGCCCGGTACGCGGCCTCGGACCGGGTGCGGATCCACCCTCCGGTCGCGCCGCACGAGCTGCCGGCCACCCTCAACGCCCACGACGTGGGGGTCTACGTGCTGCCGCCGGTGTCGTTCAACCACCTGTGGGCGCTGCCCAACAAGGTCTTCGACTTCGTCCAGGGGCGGTTGGCCCTCGTCGTGGGGCCGAGCCCGGAGATGGCGGCGCTGGTGCGGCGGCACGGGCTGGGGGTCGTCACCGACGACTTCACCCCCGAGGCGCTGGCCCGGGCCCTCGACGCGCTCGACCCGGAGTCGGTCCGGGGCTGGAAGGCGGCCTCGCACCGTGCCGCGCGCGAGCTGTCGGCGCAGGAGCAGGTGCGCGGCTGGGCCCGCGCGGTCGACACGCTGGCCGCGCGCGTCAACGGGTGAGCGTCGCGGGAGCACGCGCTGCGGCGCACCCCCGGCACGTCATACCCCGGTCAGCTGCCAGGTGCCGCCCGCGCCGCGTTCCTGGAAGCCCAGCGCGACGTTGATCGCGAGCATGTGGGCGTTCTCGCCGGCGTTCCAGGTGTGCACGCGCCGGACGGACGGCGCGAGCTCGGCCAGCTGGTGCAGGTTCACCGCCTTGACGAGCATGCCCAGCCGGTGGCCCCGGTGCTCCCGCACCACGAGGGTGCCCGCCTGGAACGCCATGACCGGCTTGTCCAGCGGCCGGTCGAGCTGCGTGAAGGCGACCAGCTCGCCGGTCGCCACGTGCTGGGCCACGGTCGTGACCAGCTCGCGGCCCATCTCCGCGCCCATCCGCTCGTGCTCGGCGACCCGCTGCGCGTCCCAGCTCTCCAGCTCGACCTGCAGCTCGCCGAGCGGTGCGTCGGTGCTCAACCGAGCCAGGAGCGCCGCCAGTCCGTCGAGGTGCTCGGGCGGGGTGCGTCCGACCCAGCTCAACGTCCGGTATGCCGTGCCCGCCACCTCCCGCGCCCGCGGGCCCGCGACCTCGGCCACGCCGAGCGCCGGTGCGACCTCGAGGACCCTGTGCTGCTCCACCTGCTCCAGCACGAACCCGAGGCCTTCCAAGGCGGTGGTCATCGGGTCGACCGGCAGTCGCCCGACACCGGTGCGTGGGGCGCGGTGCTCACCGTCGGTGGTGGAGCGGTGCAGGCTGACGAGCTGGACCACGCTGCGCCCCTCCTGGGACAGACGCCTGCGCGCGTGGTCCCACAGGGCGGGCAGGATCACCCCCGGTGCCGCCTCGGGGTCGACCAGGACCTCGCCGTGCGCGGAGGTCAGGTTGTCCTTCAGCGGCAGGCCCAACCACAGGGCGCCGACCGGCCGGGCGGCGTCGTAGGCGACCAGGACGAGCTTGCGGCGGTAGCCCTGCTCGGCCAGGGCGACGGCGAGCATCGGGGCGGGGTCGGCCAGGTCGTCGTCGCCCGTGAGCGCCAGGCGGCTGCGCCGCGAGAGCTCGCCGATGTCGGCGACGACCGGCGGGGGGTCGGCACCCTTCTGCAGACGCGGGACGTCGACGACCCGGATGCTCATGGGTCGAGTGTCCCGAGCCGTCGCCCGCGCGGCAAGGAAATTGTGCGCCGCCGCGCGGCGGGGTCAGGCGCCCAGCGCGTCGAGGACCGCCGCCGCGGCGTGGCCGTCCCCGTACGGCGCCGCGGCGGTCGGTGCGGGCGCGGGCCGGGCGAGGGCGTCGCGCAGGGCGGGACCGGGCTCGACCAGCACGTTCCAGCCGAGCTCGACGGTCTCGACCCACTCGGTCTCGGTGCGCACGGTGGTGCAGGGCGTGCGCAGCGCGAACGCCTCCTTCTGCAGGCCCCCGGAGTCGGTGATGACGCCACGGGCCTGGCTGACCGCCCCGACGAGGGCGGGGTAGGGCAGCGGCGCGCGGGTGGTCAGCGAGCCGCCGTCGAGGTCGAGCCCGTGCTCCTCGGCGCGGGCCCGCAGCCGCGGGTGGGCCAGCAGCACCACCGGGTGGTCGACCTCCTGGAGCGCGGCCACGATCGCGCCCAGGCGGGCGGGGTCGTCGGTGTTCTCCGCCCGGTGGATGGTCGCGACCGAGAACCCGCCGGGCTGCATACCCAGCTGTTCCAGGACCGCGTCGGTGTCGGCGAGCTCGTCGCGGACCCGGTACAGAACGTCGATCATGACGTCCCCGACCAGCACGGCACGCTCGCCCAGACCCTCGGCCCGCAGGTGGTCCACGGCGACCTCGGTCGGCGCCAGCAGCAGGTCGCCGGCGTGGTCGGTCAGCACCCGGTTGTGCTCCTCGGGCATGCGCCGGTTGAACGAGCGCAGCCCCGCCTCCAGGTGCGCCACCGGCAGGTGCAGCTTGACCGCCGACAGCGCGCCGGCCAGCGTCGAGTTGGTGTCGCCGTAGACCAGCACCCAGTCCGGGCGCCGGTCCTCCAGCACCGGGTCCATCGCGCCGAGGATCGAGCCGGTCTGCGCACCGTGCCCGCCCGAGCCCACGCCCAGGTGCACGTCCGGGTCCGGGATGCCCAGGTCGCGGAAGAAGACGTCCGAGAGCATCGGGTCGTAGTGCTGCCCGGTGTGCACGATCACGTGCTCCACCCCCCGCCGGGCGCACTCGGCCGCCACCGGGGCGAGCTTGACGAACTGCGGACGGGCACCGACGACGCTCAGGATCCTCACGAGGGTCAAGGGTAGGTGGGGGCGGGCGGGATACGTTTGAGGCATGCGCGTGTTGGTGGTGACGACCTGGTACCCGACCCCGGCGTCCCCCGGCACCGGCATCTTCGTGGCGCGCGACGTCGCCGCGGTCGCCACGCGCCACGAGGTGCAGGTGCTGCACCTCGTGGCACCCGCCCTGGCCCCGGGGTCGCACGACCCGCAGGGGTATGACGTCGCTCCGGGGGAGCGGGGCGGGACCGACGCGACGGAGACCCCTGTCGAGCGTTTGGTGATGGACCCGCGGCGTCCCGACCACGTCCGGCGTGCCGCGCGCAGGGTCCGGCAGCTGCTCACGGGGGCCGACCTGGTGCACACGATGGCCGTCTCCGCGCTCCTGCCCATGGCGGGCCGGCGTCCCGGTGCGCCCTGGGTCCACACCGAGCACTGGTCCGGGCTGACGGCGCCGGAGACCCTCACGCCGCTGCTGCGGGCCGCCCGGGTGGCCGTGCGGCCCCTGCTGCGCCGTCCGGACGCGGTGGTCGTCGTGGGGGAGGGCCTGGCCGCCGGCGTGCGCGGGCTGCGTGACGGCCCGGTGGTGGTCGTGCCGAACATCGTCGAGGCGGCGGAGCCGGTCCCGCGGCGTCGGCCGGAGGAGGACCTGCGCGATCGGGGTCCGCTCGAGCTCGTGGGGGTGGGTGGGCTCATCCCGCGCAAGGACCCGCTCACGGCGGTCGAGACGACCGCTGAGCTGCGCCGTCGTGGTGTCGACGCCCGGCTGTCCTGGGTGGGCGAGGGACCGTTGCGCGACGCCGTGCAGCGCAGGGCCGACGCCCTCGGTGTGCCGCTGCGCCTCACGGGGCCCCTACCGCCTGCCGAGGTGACCGCGGCCCTCGGCGCCTCGGACGTCTTCCTCCTGCCGACCCGGGCAGAGACCTTCTGCGTCGCCGCGGCGGAGGCGCTGGCGGCCGGGCGTCCGGCCGTCGTCGGGGACACCGCCGGACCGCGGGAGTTCGTGCATTCTCCCGCGGGCGGGCTCGTGCCGCCCGGCGCGCCGGCCGCTGCGTGGGCGGACGCGGTCGAGAAGGTGTGGCACGGGGCTGCCGGGATGTCCGCGGAGGAGGTCGGCCGTGACGTCCGGGAGCGGTACGGCGCGGAGAGCTATGCCGACCGCGTGGACGCGGTCTACCGGTCGGTGGTGGCCGGGACGGGCGAGCAGCGGGGTTCTCGTGAGGGCGGTGCCCCGGGGGCCGGTCCGACGGTCGACGTCGTGGTCGCGGTCCACGACGCGCGCCGCCAGACCGAGCGCGCCGTCCGCTCGGTGCTCGACGGGTCCGAGGGTGCGGACGTCCGGGTCACCGTCGTGGCCCACGACCTGGCCCGGGCGGACGTCGAGGCGTCGATGACGCCCGCCACGCTGGGCGACCCCAGGCTGCGGATCCTGGAGCACCGCGACGGGGTGCCCAGCCCGGCCGGCCCGTTCACCGCCGGGCTGGACGCCGCGACGGCGCCGTGGGTGAGCATTATGGGCAGCGACGACCGGCTGTCGCCGGGCGCGATCGAGCACTGGCTGGAGGTGGCCCGGGACACTGGTGCCGAGGTGGTGCTCGCGCAGGTCCGCCTCGAGGGGGCGACGGTGGCGACACCGCCGACCCGGGTGCGTCCGCGGGCCACGCTGCGCCACCGTCCGGGGCAGCTCGACCTCGGCGTCGGCCTGCGCCGCCGGACCGACCTCGACCTGGTCCGTGACCGGCTCAGCTATCGCTCCGCACCGCTCGGGCTGCTGTCACGGGCGGCCGTGGAGAGGACCGGTGCCCGCCTGCTCCCCGGTGCGCAGGTGGGTGAGGACGTGCCCTTCGTCACGCGGCTCTTCGCCGGCGCCCGTGTCGCCCTGGCCTATCAGGCTCCGTACCTGGTGGGCACCGACGCCGTCGACCGGACGACCTACGTGCCGCGCCCCGTGAGCGAGCAGCTCGTCGCGGTGACGGCCCTGCTGGACGACCCGTGGCTCGCCGTCCGGCCGGTGCGGGAGCGCACCGCCGTCGTGACCAAGCTGCTGCGGATCCACGTCTTCGGGGCGATCCTCACCCGCGCGGACCCCGGGTGGTGGACCCCGCAGGAGCGGGCCGACCTCGCCTCGGTCACCCGCCGTCTGCTCGAGGCGGGCCCCGGCGCCACCGGCGCGCTGAGCCTGGCCGACCACGACCTGCTGGAGGCGGTCCTCGACCCGTCGGTGCCGGCCGAGACGCTCGTCGGCCGTGCGCACGCCCGGCGGCGGCACGGCACCCCGCGCACTCTCCTGGTCCGGGACTGGAGGCGGACCCTCGACCGGGAGGCCCCCCTGCGGCTCATCGTGGCCTCGCTGGCTGCCCGTCGCTGACCCCGGGTGCGCGGGCAGGCTGCACCGACGGGCGCGCACAACGGCCCGGACGGACGGGAAACCCCAGGAAGGCCCCGGTTGTGCACGCCGGTCGAGACGCTCGAGCGATCAGGCGTGCGGCCGGCGTCCTCGGTGGGTCGGGTCAGAAGCGCGCGTCGAGCCAGGCGAGCAGGTCGTCCTCCACCTCGTCGCGGTTGACCTCGTTGAGGACCTCGTGGCGGGCGTCGGGCCAGACCTTCGTCGTCACGTCCCGCACACCGGCGCGCCGGAGCCGCTGGGACACCTCGGCCACGGCGGCGGCACCGCCGACCGGGTCGACCTCGCCGGCGACCACGTGCACCGGGAGGTCCTGCGGGGTCATCGCGTAGGTCGACTCCTCGCTGACCCAGCGTGTGCCCGTGAGCAGGTCGCGGTAGAACCCCGCGGTGGCGGTCCCGCCGCACAGCTCGTCCGCGGCGTAGCTGTCGACCTGGGCCTCGTCGCGCGAGAGCCAGTCGAACCGCGTCCGGTTGGGACGGAACGGTCGGTTGTAGGGCCCCAGGACCAGCGCCTCCATCAGCCGGCTGCGAGCACGCGGTCCCCGCAGACGCGCCTCGAGCTCGGCCAGCCGCAGACCGACCAGACCCAGGAGGCCCGGGTCGCCCGCCGTCCCCGACAGGATCAGCCCGGCGAGCCGCTCGCCGTGACGCGCGGCGTAGGCGCGGGCCAGGAGGGACCCCATGCTGTGACCCAGCAGCACCAGCGGCACGCCCGGGTGCTCCCCGCGCAGGTGGTCGGTCAGGGCGACCAGGTCGTCGACGACGTCGGCGAAGCCGTGCTCGTCGCCCAGGTGACCCAGGTGCTCGGCCCCCGGCGCGGTCCGCCCGTGGCCGCGATGGTCGGAGGCGTACACGGCATACCCCCGCGCGGCCAGCCGCTCCCCGACGTGCGCGTACCGGGCCGCGTGCTCGACCATCCCGTGGACGACCTGGACCACGGCCCGCGGCCGCCCGTCCGGCAGCCAGCGGTGGACGTGGAGGACGGTGCCGTCGGGAACGGTGTGGCTCAGCGTGGTGCCCTGCATGGCGACAGGATAGGTGCTGGTCGGGCACGTATCCTGTCCGTGCACTGGCCCCCTGAAGGACGGAATCACACACCATGAAGATCGCGGTCGTCGCGCTGGGCAAGATCGGTCTGCCGCTGGCGGTGCAGTTCGCCGACGCCGATCCCTCGCACGAGGTGGTGGGGGTGGACGTCAACCCGCGCGTGGTGGAGCTGGTGAACGCCGGGACCGAGCCGTTCCCGGGGGAGGCGCACCTGGCAGACAAGCTCGCGCAGCTGGTGCCGGCCGGGCGGCTGCGGGCCACCACGGACTACGCCGAGGCGATCCCGGGCGCGGACGCGGTCGTGCTCGTCGTGCCGCTGTTCGTCGACGAGGCCACCGGCGCCCCCGACTTCGGCTGGATGGACGAGGCCACCCGCTCCCTGGCGGCGCACCTGACCCCCGGCACCCTGGTCTCCTACGAGACGACGCTGCCGGTGGGCACCACCCGCACCCGGTGGAAGCCGATGCTCGAGCAGATCTCCGGCCTGACCGAGGGCGCCGACTTTCATCTCGTGTTCTCCCCCGAGCGGGTGCTGACCGGGCGGGTCTTCGCCGACCTGCGCCGTTACCCCAAGCTCGTCGGCGGGCTGAGCGAGGAGGGCACCCGGCGGGCGGTGGAGTTCTACGAGGCCGTGCTCTCCTTCGACGACCGCGACGACCTGCCCCGCCCCAACGGGGTGTGGGACATGGGCTCTGCGGAGGCGGCCGAGATGGCCAAGCTGGCCGAGACGACCTACCGCGACGTCAACATCGGCCTGGCCAACCAGTTCGCCCGCTTCGCCGACACCGCCGGGATCGACGTGCACAAGGTCATCGAGGCCTGCAACTCCCAGCCCTACTCCCACATCCACACCCCCGGCATCGCCGTGGGCGGGCACTGCATCCCGGTCTACCCGCGGCTGTACCTGTCCACCGACGCCGACGCCACCGTGGTCCGCACCGCCCGCGAGGCCAACGCCGCCATGCCCGAGTACGCCGTGGCCCGCGCCGAGTCCCTCCTGGGCTCCCTGGACGGGCTGCGCGTGGTCGTGCTGGGCGCCTCCTACCGCGGCAGGGTCAAGGAGACCGCCTTCTCCGGCGTCTTCGCCACCGTCGCGGCCCTGCGCGAGCGCGGTGCCCAGGTCCTGGTCCACGACCCGATGTACACCGACGCCGAGCTGGCCGGCTACGGCTGGGAGCCCTACACCCTCGGCGACCCGGTCGACGTCGCGATCGTGCAGGCCGACCACCCCGAGTACGCCACCCTGGCCGCCACCGACCTGCCCGGCCTGCGCCTGCTGCTCGACGGCCGCCGCGTCACCGACCCCGCCCGCTTCACCGGCGTGCCCCGCCTGACCATCGGCGGGGGTGAGCCCCTCCCCGCATGAGCTGGTCGGAGGTCGCGCCGGGCATCCTCGGGCTCGCGCTGATCTGGGTGCTCCCGGGGTATGCCGTGCTCCGGCTCCTCGGCGCCCGCGGGCTGCTCGCGCTGGGCGCGGGGGCGGGCGTGACGTCCGGGCTGGTCGGCGTGCTCGGCATCGTCTACGACCTGGTGGGGGTCCCCTGGTCCCTGACGACCATGCTCCTGGGGCTGCTGCTGGCGGCGGGGACCGCGGCGGCGGCGGGCCGGCTGCTCGGCACCACCACCGATCCCGCCGGCGTGACCGTGGCGGGGGAGCGGCGCCTGCGCCCGGTCGAGCGTGGGTGGCTGGCCCTGACCTGGCTGCTGGGCGGCGGGGTCCTCGCGGGGGCGATGATGCACGGGATGGGTCGGGCCGACCAGCCCCCGCAGGCCTGGGACGCCGTCTTCCACCTCAACGCGCTGTGGTTCGTGCGGGACACCGGCAACGCCAGCTCGCTCGGGGGCCTGTCGCCGATGTACGCCGAGACCGTCAGCCCGTTCTACCCCGCGGTCTGGCACGCGCTCGTGGCCGTGGCGCCGGGGTTCGACCGGGTCACCGAGGCGGCCAACGCCTCCTCGCTCGTGATCGGCTCGGTGGTCTGGATCGCGGGTCTGGTCGCCCTGGCGCGGGTGGTGTTCCCGGCCCGGGCGCTGCCCGCCGTCCTCGTGCCGGTCCTGGCCGCGACCTACGTCACCTTCCCGGCGATCGCGGTGTCGATGCTCGCGGTCTGGCCGTTCGCGCTGTCGGTGGCCTGCCTGCCCGGCACGCTGGCCCTCGTCATCGCGACCATGCGCGGCGTCCTGTCCTGGCGGATGCACCTCGCCCTCGCCGCCGGCCTCGTGGTCGCCGTCGCCGGGGTCGTGCTGGCCCACCCCTCGGGGCTGTTCTCGCTCATGCTGCTGGGGCTGCCGCTGCTGACCGTGCTGCTCGCCCGGCAGTTGCGGCGGCAGGCCCGGCTGGGCTCGCCCGTGCTGGCCTGGTCCGTCATGGGGGCCTGGGTCGTCGGGGTGGCGGGAGTCCTGCTCTTCCTCGTCACCTTCCCGCCGGTGCGCTCGATCATGGACTACGAGCGCGGCGGGCAGGACTCCTACCTGCCCGGCATCGGCTCGATGCTCCTGGACCACCCGCTGATCTACGTCTACAAGATCACCTCGGTCAACCTCGTCGTCACGCTCCTGGTGCTCCTCGGCGCGGCCCTCACGGTGCGGCGGACCCACGCCCGCTGGCTCGTGGCCTCCCTGCTCGCCGCGGTGGTCCTGACCCTCCTGGCCGCCGGGCCACCCGAGAACCCGTGGCGGGTCCTGGCCGGTTTCTGGTACACCCAGGCGTCCCGCCTCAACCAGCTGGTCGTCGTCCCGGCGCTGGTGCTGGCGGCGGGTGGGGGCGCGTGGCTGGCACGCCTGGCGGCGGCCCGGCTGCGCGTGCCGGTCCCCGCGGCCGCGGCCGGTCTGCTCGTCCTCGTCGCCGTCCTGACCTCGGGCCTGCGCTGGACCAGCCAGACCCAGGTCATGGCCTCGACCTACACCACCTACCCGATCGCGTGGGGGACGATCCTGGAGCCCGAGGAGATCGAGATGATCGACCGGGCCGCCGAGTCGCTGCCGCCCGACGCGGTGGTGCTCGGGGAGCCCGTGGCCGGGTCGCCCTACCTGCTGCACCGGGCCGACGTGCAGGTGGTGCACCCCCAGCTCAGCCCGATCCCCGACTCCCCGGAGCGCACCCTGCTCGAGGAGAGCTTCGAGGAGTGGGAGACGCGCCCCGACGTCTGCGAGGCGGTGCGCGAGCTCGGGATCACCCATGTCTACGCCGACAGCCTCACCTTCCACGACGAGCTCAACGCCAAGTGGGAGGAGACCACCCCGGGGCTGCGCAACCTCGACCCCATGGGCCCCGGCTGGCGCAAGGTCGACGAGGGCGGTTCCGCCTCGCTGTGGGAGTTCAGCGGCTGCGGATGAGTCTCACCCGGGCCACTGGCCGCGGGCGACCAGCACGTCCTTGAGCAGGTCGGCGCGGTCGGTCATGATCCCGTCCACACCGAGGTCGAGCAGGCGCACCATCTCCGGCACGTCGTTGACGGTCCACACGTGCACGAACCGGCCCACCTCGTGCGCCGCCGTCACGGTCGTGGGGTTGACGACCTCGATGCCGTAACGGTGCGGCGGGACCTGGACGCCGTCCACGGACCGCAGGGCCTTGGAGACGACCGAGGAGCGCACCAGCGGCGGCAGGGAGGCCGCGGCGCGGAACGCCGCGGTGCTGCTCTGCCCCGCGGACGTCGCCACCGGCTGGGTCAGCCGCATCACCGCGGCCTGGCGCCGCTGGTCGGAGAAGGAGGTGACGCACACGCGGTCGTGCGCCCGCGTGCGCTCGATGGCGCGCACCAGCGGCAGGATCGCCCCGGGGGACTTGATGTCGATGTTGAGGCGCAGCTCGGGCCAGGACCCGAGCAGGTCCTCCAGCAGCGGGACCGGCTCCACGCCGCCGATCCGGGCGCGGGAGACCTGGCGCCAGGACATCTCGGTGATCGTGCCCACGCGGTCGGTGACGCGGTCGAGGGTCTCGTCGTGGAAGGCGACCACGTGCCCGTCGTTCGTCGCGTGCACGTCGGTCTCGACGTAGCGGTAGCCCAGCGCAACGGCCGCCTCGAAGGCGCGCATCGAGTTCTCCAGCCCGCCGACGTCGAACCCCCGGTGGGCCATCGGGATGGGCCCGGGGTGGTCCAGGTATGACGTGCGCACGGCGCCAGCCTACGGCGGACGGGGCCGGACATCACCCATCAGCACGCCACCGGGCGCAGATCACGCCCCTGGGGGTGAGGTCGCCTCGACGAACGTCACCGCAGCCGCAGCACGCCGCCGTCCGGCGGGGGAGGCGAGGGTTCGCCGATCTCGCCGAACGGCGGCGCGCCTGCGCTGAGGCGGACCACCTGCTCGCTGCTGCGCCAGGTGGAGGGGAAGGGGGCCCGGGCGGCGGCCCGCGTGAGACTGACGTCGTCGAGCGGCCGGCGCGAGGCCACGACGACGACGTTGCCGTAGCGCTTGCCGGCGGCGACCTCCCGCAGGACGAGCTGGCCGACGTGGGCGAAACGTTCCCGCAGGGTCGCGCACAGCCGTGCCACCCACCGCAGGCCGCGCTCGTCGGCGGCGTTGACGAGCACCAGCCCGTCCGGGGCGACGACGCGGTCCAGCTCGCGGACCCACCTCGAGCCGGCGAGCTCCGGGGGAACGCGACCCTGGTCGTAGGCGTCGACGACCACCACGTCGGCCGAGGCGTCCCGCAGCCCGGCGACGCCCTCCTGGCCCGTCACCGGGCGCACCCGGACGCGGTGCCCGCGGGGCAGCGGCAGCTCCCGCCGGACCAGCTCGGTGAGCGCGGTGTCGGGCTCGAGGACGATCTGGGGGGACCTCGGGTGCACCCGGTGCACCCAGCGGGCGAGCGTCATACCCGCCCCGCCGACGTGCGTCACCGCCAGCGGGGCGGGGTCGGGGCGCAGCGCCTCGAGGACGAGCGCGAACTGCTGGACGTACTCGAAGACCAGCAGCAACGGGTCATCCGGGTTCACGTAGGACTGCGGGTGGCCGTCCCGCTCGACCGTGGCGCCGCCGCGCTCGTCCCAGACGATGGTCATCGGGTATGCCGTGCCGTCGCCCGACGCACCGGGGTGCTCGTGCTCGTCGCCGGGCTCAGATGTCGCGGAAGGTCTGGATCCGGGCGCCGAGGGCGTTGAGCCGGGTGGCCAGGTCCTCGTAGCCGCGGTTGATCACGTAGACGTTGCGCAGCACCGACGTGCCCGGGGCGGCGAGCATGGCCAGCAGGATGACGACCCCGGGGCGCAGCGCCGGAGGGCACATGATCTCGCCGGCACGCCAGCGCGTCGGACCCTCGATCATCACCCGGTGCGGGTCCATCAGGTGCACCTTGGCACCGAGGGTCGTGAGCTCGGTGAGGTAGATGGCGCGGTTCTCGTAGACCCAGTCGTGGATGAGCGTCGAGCCCTGAGCGCACGCGGCGATGATCGCGAAGAACGGCAGGTTGTCGATGTTCAGGCCCGGGAAGGGCAGCGGGTGGATCTTGTCCAGCGGCGCCTTGAGCGGACCGGGGATGGTGCGCAGGTCCACGAGCCGGGTGTGGCCGTTGGCCGAGACGTACTCCGGGGACAGCTCGCAGGCGAAGCCCATCGACTCCAGCACGGCCAGCTCGATCTCCATGAACTCGATCGGCACCCGGCGGATCGTGATCTCGCTGCCGGTGACCACGCCGGCGGCGAGCAGGCTCATCGCCTCGATGGGGTCCTCGGAGGGGGAGTACTCGATGTCCTTGTCGATCTCCGGGACACCGGTGACGGTCAGCGTCGTGGTGCCCAGGCCCTCGACCGTCACGCCCAGCTGCTGCAGGAAGACGCACAGGTCCTGGACCATGTAGTTGGACGAGGCGTTGCGGATGACGGTGGTGCCCGGGTGGCGGGCGGCGGCCAGCAGGACGTTCTCGGTGACGGTGTCACCGCGCTCGGTGAGCACGATCGGGCGCGCCGGGCTCTTGGTGCGGTCGACGGAGGCGTGGTAGGAGCCGGTGGTCGCGGTCACGTCGAGGCCGAAGTGGCGCAGCGCGATCATGTGCGGCTCGACCGTGCGGGTGCCGAGGTCGCACCCGCCGGCGTAGGGCAGCTCGAAGCGCTCGTACTCGTGCAGCAGCGGGCCGAGGAACATGATGATCGTGCGGGTGCGGCGCGCGGCCGTCTCGTCCATCGCGTCGAGGTCGATGCGCTCGGGCGGGACGATCTCCAGGTCGGAGGAGTCGGGCAGCCAGCGGATCTTGAAGCCGATCGAGGTCAGCACCTCGGTGATGCGGTTGACCTCCTCGATCCTGGCGAGGTTGCGCAGGGTCGTCCGGCCCTTGTTGAGCAGGGAGGCGCACAGGAGCGCGACCGCGGCGTTCTTGGAGGTGCGCACGTCGATCTCGCCCGAGAGCTTCACGCCGCCCTCGATCCGCAGGTTCTGCGGGACGCCGGAGGAGACCTGCACGATCTCGGAGTCGAGCTTCTCGCCGATGCGGGCGATCATCTCCAGGGACAGGTTCTGCTTGCCCTGCTCGATGCGGGCGACCGCGCTCTGGCTGGTGCCCAGCAGCTCGGCCAGCTCGGCCTGGGTGAGGTCCTTGTGGCGCCGGGCGTCACGGATCAGGCCGCCGATGCGCGACAGGTAGCTCTCAGTCATGCTGCCCCACTCTAGATCACATATATGAGATAACGGTGACGAACGGACGGCGCCGTCCTGGCAGGTCAGGGGTGTGCGTCGACGGCGGCCACCACGACGGGGGTGATGAGCTCGCGCTGCCACGGCCGCGCGCCCAGGTCGGCGAAGGCCTGGTCGACCGCCTCCTCGGTGGCGGGCCGCGGCGGTCGCCACAGCACCCGGCGCACGCTCTCGGGGGTCATCAGGTTCTCGGCCGGGATGTCGAGCCGCTCCGAGAGGGCGGCGATCTCGGTCCGGGCCAGCGCGAGCCGGTCGGCGGCCGCGGGGTCGCGCTCGGGCCAGGCCCTCGCAGGCGGCGGGCCGTCGCCCCGCGGGGTGGGCTCGGGCAGCTCGTCGTCGGGCAGCTCGGCGGCCCGTCTGAGGGCGGCCAACCAGGTGCGCTGGTAGCGCAGCAGGCCCTGCTCCGCGCGGCGCTGGCGTGAACGCGACCGATCGGGCTTGGCGGGGGCCAGGGCCGCGGCCTGCCGCGGCATGCGGGTGGCGAGGTCGACCAGGGTGCTGTCGGGCACCACACGCCCGGGGGAGACGTCCCGCTCGCGGGCGATCTCGTCGCGGGCCAGCCACAGCTCGCGCAGCGCGGCGTTGTTGCGCGGCTTGCGCAGGCGGTGGATGCCGGAGGTGCGACGCCAGGCGTCGCCGTTGGCGTTGTGGTCGCGCGGGGTGAAGTCGACGAGCGCCGCGAACTCCTGGCGTGCCCACTCCAGCTTGCCCTGCTCGGCGAGGTCGCGCTCCATCCGGTCGCGCAGCTCGACGAGGAGCTCGACGTCGAGCGCGGCATACCGCAGCCAGGGTTCCGGCAGCGGCCGGGTGGACCAGTCCACGGCGGAGTGCTCCTTGGCCAGGGTGACGCCGAGGTAGTACTCCAGGGAGGCGGACAGGCCCACCCGCGGCAGACCGGCCAGCCGGGCGCCGAGCTCGGTGTCGAACAGGGCCCGGGGTCGCAGGCCGGCCTCGTCGAGGCACGGGATGTCCTGCGTCGCGGCGTGCAGCACCCACTCGTCCTGGGCGAGCACCTCGTCGAGGGCCGACAGGTCCTCGAAGGGGACGGGGTCGATCAGCCACGTGCCCGACCCCCGGCGGCGCAGCTGCACGAGATAGGCCTTCTGCCCGTAACGGAAGCCGGAGGCCCGCTCGGCGTCCACCGCGATGGGCCCCGTGCCCCGGCTCAGGGCGTCGACGACCTCGGCGAGACCCTGCTCGGTGTCGACGACGTGCGGCACACCCTCGGCAGGCACGTCGACCCGCTCGTAGTCGGAGGTGGGGTCAGGGTCGAGGTCGGGGTCTCCAGGGACGGGCACAGCCAGGTCCGGGTCGTCCGCTGGCTCCCGCGCCGCGTCAGCCCCGCTCACCGGCGCGGGCCGGAGAGCGCGACGACGCCCTCGGGCAAAGGTGGCAGTCCGGCCAGCGTGCACAGCAGGTCTCCCCACGCACCCAGGTGCCCCGCCAGCTCGCGGCCCTCGGCGCCCGGGGTGAGGACCGGTGTCCAGGAGGCCCGGATCTCCAGCTCCACGCTGGGCTCGCGCCCGTCGAGAGCGCCGAAGCTCTCCGAGGAGACGCAGGTCACGGTCCCGGCGGGGGCGGCCCAGTCGAGTCCCCCGGCCTCGACCGCGTCGGTCAGCCACGACCAGCCGGCCTGCCCCGCGAGCGGGTCCTGCCCGACCTCGGGCTCCATCCGCGCCTTGGCGTAGGTGACGACCCGCCACTCGCCCTCCCACGGCTCGGGCGCGTCGGGGTCGTGCAGGAGGACGAAACGCCCGGTCGCCGCCGGGTCGTCGTCCTCGTCGAGGTAGGAGGGGACGACCTCGCCAGAGAGAGCCACGGCGTGCGGCGCCAGCCGGGTGGGCGCGGGCACCTCCTCCAGGACCAGCTCGGGGCGGGCGGCCACGCCGCGCAACCCCTCCAGAGCGCGTCCGAACACGGTCGTCTCGGCGGGCAGCGCCGCGGTGCTCGCGGCACGTGACCGCGAGCGGGATCCCGGGACTCTGCTCACCACACCGTCCAGAGTAGAGCCGCGAGCGGCCCGCCCGCAGCAGCGCCACGCCCACGGGCTCACCCCATCGGGTGGGGCGCACCCTCAGCCAGGCCCCGGCACGGTGCCGGGACCCCGGTCGCCGCGCAGCAGCGACCAGCACTCGTCGTCCCACCAGCCGGACCCGTCGGGCGCCAGGACCGCGGCCCGGTCGACGCCGTCGAGGTGGAAGCCCAGCCGGGCCAGGAGGCGCGACGAGGGGCGCGCCGCGGCGAAGACGCGGGCGGTGACGCGCCGCACACCGCCCTCGGCCAGCGCGAGGTCCACCACCGTGCCCACCGCCGCGGTGGCGAGGCCGCGGCCACCGACCGCGGGGTGGAAGGCGTAGCCGACGCGTGCCTCCACCTCGTCCGTCGCCGCGGGCGCCAGGGCGTGGCACGGCAGGACGGTCAGCCGCACGTCACCCACCACCCGCCCGTCGAGCTCGGCCACGACGGTCACCGCCGTGAGGTCGGCCACCCACCCGTCGAGCAGCTGCGCCATACCCTCGGCGTCCACGGGCGGGTGGCCCAGGAAGCGGGTCACCTCCGGCAGGCCACGGTAGGCCTGCAGGTCCGCGACGTCGGCGGACCGCGCGGGACGCAGCCGGCACCGACCGGCGTCCCGGGGGAGCGCGGCGCGCACGCGGTCCGCGGCTGCACGGGCCGCCAGGGCGGTGGCGTCGGACCGGTCACCGGGGGCGGCCGCAGGGGGCTGGGGGCGTCGGTGGCTCACCGGGGCGAGTGTGCCACCGACCCGTGCGAGGATCGGGGCGTGACCTCTCCTGACGTGCAGACACCCCGCGACAGCGCCCTCCTGCGGGCCGCCCGCCGCGAGGAGGTGCCCTTCACCCCCGTGTGGTTCATGCGCCAGGCCGGGCGGTCGCTGCCGGAGTACCGCGCGATCCGCGAGGACGTCTCGATGCTCGAGTCGTGCCGGACCCCCGACCTGGTCACCGAGATCACCCTGCAGCCGGTGCGGCGCCACGGCGTCGACGCGGCGATCTTCTTCAGCGACATCGTCGTGCCGCTGATGGCGGTCGGCGTGGACCTGGACATCGTCGCGGGCACCGGGCCCGTCGTCGCCCACCCGGTGCGCACGCGGGCCGACCTGGAGCGGCTGCCGGAGCTGACCCCCGAGCACGTCCCGGACATCAGCGAGTCGGTGCGCCGCCTCGTGGCCGACCTCGGGGCGACGCCGCTCATCGGCTTCGCGGGTGCGCCGTTCACGCTCGCGTCATACCTGGTCGAGGGCGGGCCGTCGAAGAACCACGAGCGCACCAAGGCGCTCATGCACGGCGACCCCGGGCTGTGGTCCGACCTGTGCGCACGGCTGGCGCAGATCTCCCTGGCGTTCCTGCGCGTGCAGGCCGACGCCGGCGCCAGCGTCGTGCAGCTGTTCGACTCCTGGGCCGGGCACCTGTCCCGCGCCGACTACCTGCGGCACGTCGAGCCGCACAGCCGCAGCGTGCTGTCGGGGATGGCGCAGTCCCACCCGGAGGTGCCGCGCATCCACTTCGGTGTCGGCACCGGCGAGCTGCTGCCCCAGATGGCGGAGGCCGGCGCCGACGTCATCGGCGTCGACTACCGCGTGAGCCTGGCCGACGCCGTGGAGCGCACCGGCGGCCGGTATGCGGTGCAGGGCAACCTGGACCCCGCGCTGCTCTTCGCGCCCTGGGACGCCCTCGAGCAGCGGGTGCGCGAGATCGTCGAGGAGGGCCGCCAGGCCCCCGGGCACATCTTCAACCTCGGCCACGGGGTGCTGCCGAGCACCGACCCCGACGTCCTCACCCGCGTCGTCGAGCTGGTGCACGAGGTCTCGCGCCGCTGACCCGTGCGTGCGCCACCCAGGTGAGTGGGTGGTGCACGCGGCCGGGGGTATGGGCGTGCACGTACCACTCATCGCCGGTGAGCGCTGCACGCCGCCGGGCCCGGCCGCCCCTCACCGGTCCTGCAGGTAGCCGTCCGGCGTGACGGGCAGGGCCCGCTTGTGGGCGGTGCGGCGGTACCAGCCGAGGATCGTCGCCTCGTCCTCGTCGGAGACGTCCTTGCCCTCGAGGTAGTCGTCGATCGCCTCGTAGGTGACGCCGAGCGCCGCCTCGTCGGCCAGGAGCGGCTTGTCGCTCTCGAGGTCGGCCGTCGGCACCTTGGTCACCAGGTCCTCGGGGCAGTCCAGGTGCCGGCCGATGTCGCGCACCCGCCGCTTGGGCAGGCCGAAGAGCGGGGTGAGGTCCGCTGCGCCGTCGCCGTACTTGGTGTAGAAGCCGACGACGGCCTCCGCCGCCTGGTCGGTGCCGAGCACGAGCATGCTGCGGACGCCGGCGATCGCGAACTGCGCCACCATCCGGTGCCGGGCCTTGACGTTGCCCTTGTGGTAGTCGTCGACGTCGTCGTGCACGTCCAGACCGGCGGCGAGGAGGGCCTCCCACTGCGCGTCGACGCCCGGCTTGATGTCGACGCTCATCACCTCGTCGGGGCGGATGAACTCCAGGGCGCGTCGCGCGTCGTCCTCGTCGCGCTGCTCGCCGTAGGGCAGGCGGACCGCGACGAAGCGCGCGTCCCCGCCCTGCGCACGGACCCGCTCGCAGGCGACCTGTGCCAGCCGGCCGGCGATCGTGGAGTCGACCCCTCCGCTGATGCCCAGCACGTAGCCCTTGACGCTCGAGTCCCGCAGGTAGTCGGCCAGGAAGCCGATCCGGCGCTCGGACTCCGCAGCCGGGTCGAAGGTGAGCGGGTCGACGACCTCGAGGGCGGCACGGATCTCGTTCTGCGTCTGGGTGTCGGTCACGCAGCCGACTCTAACGGCGCCGCGACGGCCCGTCAGTCGGAAGCCGCGGCCCCCGCCGCACCACCCGTCCCGCCGGTGGCATCCGGTGCGACGGGGCGGGAGCGGCGCCGACGGCGCCAGGCCAGGACCGGCAGCGCCAGCAGCGCCGCGACCATGACGAAGGGCAGCACGGCCCCGAGAGCGGTCAGCAGAAGGGTGACCGAGCCCGCGAAGGCGTCCCAGCCCTGGCGCAGACCGGCCAGGAAGCCGTCGTCCGGAACGGTCTCGGCGAGGGTGGCGGCGTCCTCGGCCAGGTGCAGCGTGACGGTCGACATGCTGACGTCCTCGGCCAGCACCTTCATCCGCGCCTTGAGCGCGTCGAGGTCGGCCTCGCGCGCGGAGAGCTCGCGCTCCAGCCCGGCGATGGACTCCACGCTGCCCGCCTCCTCGACCAGCTCGCGCAGCCGCTGGGCGCCGGCCTCCAGGGTCGCCACCCGGGCCTCGACGTCCCGGTACTCCGTCGTCACGTCCTCCGAGCTGCTCCGGCTGGAGGTGACCTCGCCGAGGTCGGCAAGTCCGCTCACCACGGCGTCGAGGTCCTCGGAGGGGACACGGAGCACGACCGTGGCCCACCCCGCCTCCCGGCCCGTGCCCTCGCCCCGGCCGGGTCGGACCTCCTCGGTGGAGACCCACCCGTCCACGGTGACCGCTGCAGCCCGGGCCCGGCTCACCGCGGCCAGCACGTCCTCGACCAGCACCTCCACCGTGACCGTCCGGACCATGAGCGCTCCCTCGCCGGCCGGCGCCGACCCCGGCACGAGGACGTCGGCACCGGGGTCCTGGACCGCGGAGTCGTCGCCCTCGGCAAGATCCGCGGCCCCGGCCTCCTCGGCTCCGTCCGCAGGCATGGCCGCCTGCCCGGCACTGTCCGAGCCGCCGGCGCCCGGCTCGGCGAGGTCTGCCGAGGAGCAGGCACCGAGCACCAGCAGCGCGAGGGCCGTCACGAGGGCCAGCACGGCCGACCGCCGGCGGCGGTGAGGCGGAGCATGGTCCGGGACGGGTGCCGGACGGCTGGAGCGGTGCGCGGTGGTCGACATGGGTTCCTCCTCGAACGTGACCGACGGCCCTGGGACGGACCGCGGGCAGGGCCCGCTCCCGACGTCGGGTCACGGTCGGGTCACGATCCGCCCTGCCCGCAGGCACTGCCCGCCGACCGGACCGTCGTCGCGCGGTGAGACGCTGAGGGCATGACGAGCTACCTCGTGCTGGGCGCCGGGATCAGCGGACTGACGGCGGCGGACGACATCCTGCGCGCTGACCCCTCCGCGGAGGTGACCGTGCTGGAGGGGTCCGACCGGGTGGGTGGCAAGCTGCGCGGGGCGGAGGTTGCC
The DNA here is from genome assembly GCF_000421185.1 of Ornithinimicrobium pekingense DSM 21552. Lineage (GTDB taxonomy): Bacteria > Actinomycetota > Actinomycetes > Actinomycetales > Dermatophilaceae > Ornithinicoccus > Ornithinicoccus pekingensis. The sequence goes on along the minus strand of NZ_ATWJ01000009.1, from coordinate 37,379 downwards.
GGTCGTCAGGTGGACGTGGGCGCCGAGGCGGTGCTCTTCCGGCGCCCCGAGGCCGTGGAGCTCATCGGCCGGGCGGGCCTGGCGGACCGGGTGGTCCACCCCACGCAGGCCCGCGCGCAGATCTGGTCCCGTGGCGGGCTGCACCCCGTGCCGGCGCGCACGGTGATGGGGGTGCCAGCGGACCCGGACGCCCTCGCCGGGCTGCTGACCCCCGAGGAGGTCGAGCGGGCCCGGGCCGAGGAGGTCCACGAGACGCGCGAGCCGGACGTGTCGGTCGCCGAGCTCGTCGGCTCCCGGCTCGGGCAGGCCGTCGTCGAGCGCCTCGTCGAGCCGCTCCTCGGCGGGGTCTACGCCGGCCACGCCTCCCTGCTGTCGGCCGCCGCGTCCCTGCCGGGTCTGCTCGACGCGGCCAGGCAGGGCGTGTCGCTGCTGTCCACCGTCGACCAGATGCTCCCGCCCCCTCCGCCCGGGGCCGACACCGGGGCACGCCCACCGGTGTTCGCCACCGTCGAGGGGGGACTGCACCACCTCCCGGCCGCCCTCGCCGAGCAGCTCGTCGCCCGCGGCGCCCGCGTCGTCACCGGAACCCTGGCGCGCGAGCTGCACCGTGAGCCTGACGGGGGCTATGCAGTCGTCACCGGGCCGCGGCCCAGCCCCACGGCATACCGGGCCGACCGTGTCGTCCTGGCCCTGCCGCCAGCCCCCGCGTCGCGTCTGATCGCGCAGGTGAGCCCCGACGCGGCGGGCCTGCTGGCGGACGTCGAGACCGCCTCGATGGCCGTGCTGACCCTGGCCTACCGGGCCGAGGAGCTCGGCGAGCTGGGCGCGTCCGGCTTCCTGGTGCCGCCGGTCGACGGGCGGGTCGTCAAGGCCTCCACGTTCAGCGCGGCCAAGTGGGACTGGGTGGCCGAGGCCGGCCGTGGCGCGGCACCGGACGGGGGCGACCTGACCTTCCTGCGGCTCTCCGCCGGGCGGCACCGCGAGGAGGCCACGCTCCAGGCCCCCGACACCGAGCTGGTCTCCGCCGCGCGCGCCGAGCTCGCCGAGGCGCTCGGTCGCCCGCTGCCGGCGCCGGTGGCGACCCACGTGCAGCGGTGGGGCGGCGCGCTGCCGCAGTACGCCGTCGGCCACCACGCACGCGTCGCCGCCGTGCGGCACGCCCTGGAGCGCGTGCCGGGGCTGGTCGCCTGCGGCGCGGTCTTCGACGGGGTCGGCATCCCGGCCTGCGTGCAGTCGGCGCACCGGGCCGTCGCCGAGCTCACGGGCTGAGGCCCCGCACTCCCGCGCGCACCGCCGGGGCGAGGCACGCGCACCCGCCCTGCGGCAGCCCGGAGGAGCCGGGCCACAATGGGCGGTATGAGCGAGTACACCCACCCGACCCAGGACCAGGTCGAGCAGATCAACACCTCCATCCGCTACGCCGCCTACTCGGTGTTCCGCGCGGTGACGCCGCTGCCGACGGGGCGGGCGGCGCTGGCCGCCGAGGTGCGTGAGCTGCTCGGCCGGCTCGAGGGAGAGGGACTCGTCGTGCGCGGCCTGTATGACCTGTCGGGCCTGCGCGCGGACGCCGACCTGATGATCTGGTGGCACGCGGAGACGGTGGAGACCGTGCAGGGGGCCTACCAGCAGTTCCGTCGCACCGAGCTGGGCCGCCACCTGGAGCCGGTCTGGTCCAACGTGGGGCTGCACCGGCCGGCGGAGTTCAACCGCGGGCACGTCCCGGCGTTCCTCTCGGGCGAGGCGCCGCGTGCCTACGCCTGCGTGTACCCGTTCGTGCGGTCCTACGAGTGGTACGTCCTGGACGCCGCCGAGCGCGGCCGCATGCTGCGCGAGCACGGGGAGGCCGCCCGTGACTACAAGGACGTGCTGGCCAACACGATCTCCTCGTTCGCCCTCGGCGACTACGAGTGGCTGCTGTGCTTCGAGGCCGACGAGCTGCACCGGATCGTCGACCTCATGCGCGAGCTGCGCGCGGTCGACGCCCGGCGCCACGTCCGCGAGGAGATCCCCTTCTTCACCGGCCCCCGCGTCGAGGTCGAGGACCTGGTGACCCGCCTGCCCTGAGACGAGGACAGACGCAGCGAGGCCCGGCGGGACAGCTCCCGCCGGGCCTCGGTCGTCGCCGAGGAACCTACTCCTTGGGCTGCAGCGTCATCGCGATGCTGTTCATGCAGTAGCGCAGGTCGGTCGGCGTCTCGTAGCCCTCGCCCTCGAAGACGTGACCCAGGTGGGAGCCGCAGGCCGCGCAGCGCACCTCGGTGCGGGTGCGCCCCAGCGAGCTGTCCTCGATGTACTGCACGCGGTCCTCGGCGAGCGGGGCGTAGAAGCTCGGCCAGCCGCAGTGGCTCTCGAACTTGGTCTCGGAGCGGAAGAGCTCGGCGCCGCAGGCGCGGCAGGCGTAGACGCCCTCGGTCTTCGTGTCGTTGTACTCACCGGTGAAGGGGCGCTCGGTGCCGGCCTCGCGCAGCACGTGGTACTCGGCGGGGGAGAGCTGCTCGCGCCACTCCTCCTCCGACCTCGCGGTGGGGTATGCCGTGCTGCCGCGGGCGGCGTCGGTCGCGGGGGTGCTGTGGTGGGTGGTCATACCTTGAGTCAACCACGGTGAGCCTGTGATGTTCCCGACCGGCGGGAGCAGCCCGGGCGGTCTGCTCCGCCAGCGCCGGTCGACGACCGCCCGCTAGCGTGGGCGCCATGCCAGACGCTGCCGTCACCCTGACCGCGAGCGGCCCTGACGGCGCCACCGTCGAGGTCCGCCTGACCAGCCCCGACAAGGTCGTCTGGCCCGCGACGGACCACGGTCCAGCCGTGACCAAGACCGACCTGACGGCATACCTGAGCGCGGTCGCGGCCCCGATGCTGCGCGGGCTGGCGGACCGCCCGGTGACCCTGCAGCGGGTCCGCGGGGGGATCGAGGGGGAGGAGTTCTACTCCAAGAACCCGCCGAAGGGGGTCCCGCAGTGGTCGCGGACGACGATGGTGACCTACCCGTCGGGGCGGCGTCACCCGCAGCTGGTGATCGACGACGAGGCGACGTTGCTGTGGACGGCCCAGATGGGCACCGTGACCTGGCACCCGTGGCCGGTGCGCAGCGGCGACAACGACCGTCCCGACGAGGTGCGGATCGACCTCGACCCCCAGCCGGGGCGGGCCTTCGCCGACGTCGTCGAGGCGGCCCGGGGCCTGCGCGAGGTGATGACCGAGGCGGGGCTGACGCCCTACGTCAAGACCACGGGCAGCCGCGGCGTGCACGTCTTCGCCCCGGTCCGGACGCGGCTGGAGTTCCTCGAGGTGCGGCACGCCGTCATCGGCCTGGCGCGCGAGCTGGAGCGGCGCCTGCCCGACCTGGTGACGACCGCGTGGTGGAAGGAGGAGCGGGGCGAGCGGATCTTCGTCGACTTCAACCAGGCGACGCGCGACCGCACCCTGGCGGCGGCCTGGAGCCCCCGGATCCTGCCCGGGGCGCCGGTGTCGGTGCCGCTCACCTGGGACCAGCTCGGCGAGGTCGCCCCCGCGGAGCTGACCGTGCACACCGTGCCCGGCTGGCTCGCCCAGCACGGCGACCCGTGGGAGCGGATGCACGACGAGCCGGACGAGGTCGACGGTGCCTACGCCCTCTGGGAGGCCGACCTCGAGCGGGGGCTGGGCGAGCTCAGCTTCCCGCCCGACCACCCCAAGATGCCGGGGGAGCCGCCGCGCGTGCAGCCCAGCAAGAAGGTCGCCGAGCACTGGGACGAGCACGGCAACCGGGTGGAGTCTTAGGGTCCGTCACCGGCGTGGGGCAGACTGGCGCCGTGGACCTGCCGCTGATGCCGCCCGTCTCGCCGATGCTGGCCAAGCCGCTGAAGACCCTGCCCGAGGGCTGGCTCTACGACCCGAAGTGGGACGGTTTCCGCTCGATCGTGTTCCGCGACGGCGACGAGGTCGAGCTCGGCAGCCGCAACGAGCGGCCGATGACCCGCTACTTCCCCGAGCTGGTGGAGGCGGCCCGCCGCGAGCTGCCCGAGCGGTGCGTCGTCGACGGCGAGATCGTCGTCGCGACCGCCGACGGGTCGCGCCTGGACTTCGAGGCGCTGCAGCAGCGCATCCACCCCGCCGACTCACGGGTCCGCCTGCTCGCCGAGCAGACCCCGGCGGCGTTCGTCGCCTTCGACCTGCTGGCGCTGGGGGACGAGGACCTGACGGGTATGCCGTTCCGGCAGCGTCGCGCGCGTCTGGAGGAGGCGCTCGGCGCCTCGCTGCCCGCGACCGGGGGCAGCGTCCACCTCTCCCCGGTCACCGGCGAGCAGGAGGTCGCGATGCGGTGGTTCCGCGACTTCGAGGGGGCCGGGCTCGACGGGCTCATCGCCAAGGACCCCGACGCGTCCTACCAGCCGGGCAAGCGGGTGCTGACCAAGCTCAAGCACGAGCGCACCGCCGACTGCGTCGTCGCCGGCTACCGCACCCACAAGACCGACGAGGAGGCGATCGGCTCGCTGCTCCTGGGCCTCTACGCCGAGGACGGCACCCTGTCCCACGTGGGCGTGTGCTCCTCCTTCCCGATGGCTCGACGGCGCGAGCTGTTCGTCGAGCTGCAGGAGCTGGTCACCGACCTCGACGGGCACCCGTGGGACTGGGCCCGGCACCTGGAGGGGGAGCGGACGCCGAGCAGGAGCACGGGCTCACGGTGGACCGGCGGCAAGGACCTGTCCTTCACCGCGCTGCGCCCCGAGCGGGTCGTGGAGGTGCGCTACGACTACCTCGAGGGGGAGCGCTTCCGGCACACCACCCAGTTCGTGCGGTGGCGGCCGGACCGAGACCCGCTCAGCTGCACCTACGACCAGCTGGACCGGCCGGCCGACTTCGACCTGTCCGAGGTCCTGGGGGTGGGACGGTGACGACGACGGCGCGCCGCGCGGCCTCCGTGGGCACCGGCGTGGCGGTCGGGGCAGCGGTCGGCGGGGCGGTCTCGATGGGCACCGCGACCTACTTCGCCCACCGGATCATCACCCCGGAGCACGAGAAGAAGGACGACACCACGGTCGTGGAGGTCGGCGAGGGCACGGTGACGCTGCGGGCCACGCCGGAGACCACCTCGCCGGGACGCTACGGGCTGTGGCTCGACAAGGGCCAGGGTCATGCCCGTCTGGGCGAGATCGTGGACCCGCCGGCCGAGACGGCGGCCGCCGAGCAGGGCAGGGGACGGGGTCCGGCCAGGGACGGCGCGCGGCACGGACGGCCCGGGCGCAGGGCCACGGTGACCCGGCGCGTGCTCGGGGTGGACCTGGGCGAGCTGGCGCCGGGGCCGGCCCGGTGGAACAAGTACTTCTACTGCGGGACACCGCGATCAGCGGTCGGGCTGGAGCACGAGGACGTCCTGGTGCCCTCCGAGATCGGTGACCTGCCGGCGTGGCGGGTGCCCCCCGCCGCCGGGAAGGACGACGGGGACTGGGCCATCCTCGTGCACGGGCGCAGCGCCCAGCGCGAGGAGTGCCTGCGCGCGCTGCCCGTGCTGCACCGCCAGGGCTTCACCAGCCTGGTGCCCATGTACCGCAACGACCCAGGGGCGCCGCCGAGCGCCGACGGCCGCTACAGCCTGGGACTCTCGGAGTGGCGCGACGTCGACGCGGCCATGCGCTACGCCCTCGAGCACGGGGCACGTCGTCTCGTCCTCCTCGGGTGGTCGATGGGCGGCGCGATCGTCCTGCAGGCGCTGAACCGTTCGGAGGTGGCCTCGCAGGTGCACCGGGTGGTGCTCGACGCACCGGTGATCGACTGGGGCTCGGTGCTGGCCCACCAGGCCGACCTGCACTTCATCCCGCGGCCGATCGACCACCTGGCCAGGTCCCTCCTGCGCAGCCGGATGTCCCGGCACCTGCTGCGCATCTCCGAGCCGGTGGACGTCGCGGCCACCAACTGGGTGGACCGGGCCGACGAGGTGACCCACCGGATCTTCATCATCCACTCGGCGACCGACGAGACCGTGCCCTACCGGCCCTCGCAGGACCTGGCGCGACGCCGGCCCGGGCTCGTCCACACCTTCGTGTGGCCGCGCGCCCGGCACTGCCAGGAGTGGAACACCAACCCCTCCCTGTGGGAGGACCTCGTCGCCAGCTTCCTGCGCTGAGTCGGGGTCGGTCCGAGGCCGCTCACCTCAGTCGCGTGCGGACCAGGACGTCGCCGTCCCAGGTCAGCACGTGGGTCGCCGCGCCGACGAGCTGCCCGAAGCCGGCGTCCTGGGGCACGAGCAGCGGGCCGTCGCCGCCGGCGAGCACCGGCCGGACGGTCACGCAGAGCTCGTCGACGAGCCCTGCCTCGACCCACGGCGCGAACAGGCGCGGACCGCCCTCGACCACCACGCGGTGCCACCCGCGCCGCCCGACCTCGTCCAGGACCTGCTCCGGGGAGACCGGCCGGCCCTCGCCGCCGACCACCACGACCTCGCCGTCGCCGGCGGTGCGGGCGCGGACCGCCTCCGGCACCTCGCCGCTGCGGGTCACGACCACCAGGTTGACCCGGGGGAGCGGGCCGTAACCCTCGGCGCGGATCGTCCCCGCGCCGACCACCACCACGTCGGCCCACTCGCGCAGGTGGGCGAAGACGGCGTGGTCGCCCGCCGACCCCCGGTTGAGCCCACCGCTGAGGCCGTCGGGCCCGGTGGCCCTCCCGTCGAGGGTGGTGATGAAGCTGCCACGTACCCAGGTGCGGCCCTGTGCCTCCGGCGGTACGGCATACCAGTCGGCGAGCTGGGCGGGCTCGAGCGGCCCGGAGGCGGTGCGCGTGCTCATCACCTCATTCTGGGGCACGCCGTGGGGGCACGCGTGCCAGGATGGCCGGATGGGCAAGAAGAGGAAGACGAAGACAGAGACGACGAGCACGGGGGTGTCGAGCACGCCGTTCACCGACGCCCTCCGGGCGGGTGAGGGGTTCGTCCTCGCCGACGTCGACCAGCGCTCCACGCCGCAGTTCGACGGCGACAAGGCGGCGGGCAAGGAGGCGCTGGCGGCGGCCGACGACGAGCTGGACGACCTGCAGGAGCGCCTCTACGCCGAGTCCCGGGCGGGTGGGACCCGGCGGGTCCTGCTGGTCATCCAGGGCATGGACACCTCCGGCAAGGGCGGCATCATGCGCCACGTCGTCGGCTCCGTCGACCCCCAGGGCGTGGACCTGACCGCCTTCAAGGCCCCGACGGCGGAGGAGCGTTCGCACCCCTTCCTCTGGCGCATCCGCAAGGCGCTGCCGGGACCGGGCATGATCGGCGTCTTCGACCGGTCCCACTACGAGGACGTGCTGGTCGTGCGGGTGCACGACCTCGTCCCCCCGGCGCAGTGGAAGCGGCGCTACGCGACCATCAACGACTTCGAGCAGGGCCTGGTCGAGGACGGCGTCACCCTCGTCAAGGTGATGCTGCACATCTCGCCCGAGGAACAGAAGGAGCGGTTGCAGGAGCGGCTGGACCGCCCGGACAAGCACTGGAAGTACAACCCCGGCGACCTCGACGAGCGCGCCCACTGGGACGCCTACCAGGAGGCCTACCAGGCGGTGTTCGACCGGTGCAGCACCGCGCACGCTCCCTGGTTCGTCGTGCCCGCGGACCGCAAGTGGTATGCCCGCCTGGCCGTCCAGCAGCTGCTGCTGGAGCACCTGCGCGGGCTCGACCTGCAGTGGCCGTCGGCGGACTTCGACGTCGAGGGCGAGAAGAAGCGGCTCGCGACGCTCTGAGCCGGCGCCGGTATGGGGTGCGCCGCGGGCGCACCCCATACCCTCCCCTCAGCCGCCCTGCTGCAGCTCGGGCTGCGGGGTGGCCTGCAGGACGATGACCACGCGGCCGGGGAGCTCGTGCTCGGAGCCGGTCTCCCAGGTGGTCTCGGGCGGGAGCTGCCCGGTGGTGTCGACCACGACGTTCCACGTAGTGGTGTCGATGCCGTCGGGGACGGTGAAGACGACCGGCTCGTGGTGGCCGTTGAAGAGCAGCAGGAAGTGGTCGTCGAGGATCGGTCCGCCGCGCTCGTCCGTGTCCGGGATGGCCTCGCCGTTGAGGAAGACCGTCACCGCCTGCTCGGTGGAGTGCCAGCCCGCCTCGGTCATCTCCGCGCCGTCGGGGGAGTACCAGACGATGTCACCGAGGTCGCTCTGCCCGCCGTGGTCGGCGTCACCGAGGAAGAAACGGCGGCGACGGAAGGCCGGGTGCTCGCTGCGCAGCGCGATGAGGTGGGCGGTGAAGTCCAGCAGCGCGGTCTGGTCGGGGTCCAGCTCCCAGTCCATCCACGCCAGCTCGTTGTCCTGGCAGTAGACGTTGTTGTTGCCCAGCTGGGTGCGGCCCATCTCGTCACCGTGGGCCAGCATGGGCACGCCCTGGCTCAGCAGCAGGGTGGTCAGGAAGTTCTTCTGCTGGCGCAGGCGCAGCGCGTTGATCTCCGCGTCGTCGGTCGGTCCCTCGGCGCCGTGGTTGTAGGACCGGTTGTGCGACTCCCCGTCCTGGCCGCCCTCGCCGTTGGCCTCGTTGTGCTTCTCGTTGTAGGACACCAGGTCCCGAAGCGTGAAGCCGTCGTGGGCGGTGACGAAGTTGATCGAGGCGATCGGCCGGCGGCCGCTCTTCTCGTAGAGGTCGGAGGAGCCCGTGAGGCGGGAGGCGAACTCGCCCATCGTGGCGGGGGCGCCGCGCCAGAAGTCACGCACGGTGTCGCGGTACTTGCCGTTCCACTCGGTCCACAGCGGCGGGAAGTTGCCGACCTGGTAGCCACCGTCACCCAGGTCCCACGGCTCGGCGATGAGCTTGACCTGGGAGATGATCGGGTCCTGCTGGATGATGTCGAAGAACGCCGACAGCTTGTCCACCTCGTGGAACTGCCGGGCCAGGGTCGCGGCGAGGTCGAAGCGGAAGCCGTCGACGTGCATCTCGGTGACCCAGTAGCGCAGCGAGTCCATGATGAGCTGGAGCACGTGCGGGTGACGCATCAGCAGGCTGTTCCCGGTGCCGGTGGTGTCGTAGTAGTGCGCCTTGTCGAAGTCGACCAGGCGGTAGTAGCTGGCGTTGTCGATGCCGCGGAAGGACAGCGTCGGGCCCAGGTGGTTGCCCTCGGCGGTGTGGTTGTAGACGACGTCGAGGATGACCTCGATGCCCGCCTCGTGCAGGGTCTTGACCATCGACTTGAACTCGGTCACCTGCTGGCCGCGGTGGCCGTAGGCGGAGTAGCCGTTGTGCGGGGCGAGGAAGCCGATCGTGTTGTAGCCCCAGTAGTTGGACAGGCCCTTGTCCTGCAGGTGGGGGTCGTCGACGAACTGGTGGACGGGCAGCAGCTCGATGGCGGTGACGCCAAGCCGGGTCAGGTGCTCCACGACGGCGGGGTGGGCGACCCCGGCGTAGGTGCCGCGGATCTCGTGCGGGACGTCGGGGTGGTTCATCGTCAGGCCTTTGACGTGGGCCTCGTAGATGACGCTGTCGGCGTAGGCGTGCCGGGGCGGGCGGTCGTGACCCCAGTCGAAGAAGGGGTTGACGACCACGGAGAGCATCGTGTGCAGCGCCGAGTCGTCCTCGTTGAAGGACGCGGGGTCACCGAAGTCGTAGCCGAAGATGCCCTGATGGTTGCGGATCTGGCCGCTGACCGCCTTGGCGTAGGGGTCGAGGAGCAGCTTGTGCGGGTTGAACCGGTGGCCCTGCTCGGGGGCGTAGGGCCCGTGCACGCGGTAGCCGTAGCGCTGCCCGGGCTGCACGTTGGGCAGGTAGGCGTGCCAGACGTGGGCGTCGACCTCGGTGAGGGGGACCGTGGTCTCCTTGCCCCGCTGGCCGACGAGGCACAGGTCGACCGCTGTGGCGTGCTCGGAGAACAGGGCGAAGTTGACGCCGCTGCCGTCGAAGGTCGCACCGAGGGGATAGGCGTTGCCGGGCCAGACGTCCATGCGTGGGGGTGCCTCCAGGTCGGGAACAGGGGTGGGGTCCACCCGTCGTCGCTCGCCCCATTGTGCGGGACGCCTGGGTCCCGGACCGCATCACGCCGCGGCCCGCGACACAGGTCCGTGGCGGATTTGGACCTGACCGGTCCGTCGGCTAATGTCTTCTCTCGCACCCCACCGGAGCCGGTGAGGAGCACTGCGGACGTAGCTCAGTTGGTAGAGCGCAACCTTGCCAAGGTTGAGGTCGCCGGTTCGAGGCCGGTCGTCCGCTCGGAGGCACCACCACCACGATGCCTCATTTGGTGGCGTGGCCGAGAGGCGAGGCAACGGCCTGCAAAGCCGTCTACACGGGTTCAAATCCCGTCGCCACCTCGCAGGACCGGCCAGCAACACCGGCCACGGGCGATTGGCGCAGTGGTAGCGCGCTTCCTTGACACGGAAGAGGTCACTGGTTCAAACCCAGTATCGCCCACCATCGTAGAAGGGCCTCTGAGCAGCGGAAACGTTGCTCAGAGGCCCTTCTGGTCTCTCCGTCGTGCCAGATTCGTGCCGGAGCGGGGCCACGTCACGGCCGGAGTGCGCTACCGCTCCTGGGGGTCCGACAGGTCCACGTCGGCGATCTGCCGGGCGAAGGTCTCGACGCAGTCGCGCAGGGTGACGGCGAGCGCGCCGAAGAGGACGTGGTCGAGGCTGCCGTCGGAGGCGGACGAGGGTGCCGCGGAGGCGCGCAGCATGCGGTCGATGCACTCCTCGGCCTCCCGGACGAGGTCCGGCTGCTCACGCGCCGCCGGGGGGTCGGCCAGGACCGTGCCGGCGCGGCGCAGGGCGTCCTCGGCGTGGCGGCGCAGGGCCAGCCCCTGCTCGTCCGCCGGTGCGCTGGACTGGGCGAGCACGACGCCGGCCGCGAGCAGGGTCGCCGAGCACCGGTTGACGGCCTCGGCACGCTTGAGCACGGAGGACTGGCGGGCGGCGTTGAACCGCGACCGGGGGTTGCCCCGCCCGGCCCGGCGGGCCCGCCCGACGGCGGTGCGCAGCCGTGCCTGGGCGTCCTCCAGCTGCACGACGTTGGCGTGGACGATGTCGTCACGGTGCGCCGCCCCGTCGTCACGGGCGCCGTCCTCCACCTGCTTGGCGGCCGATCGCTGCTCCTGCAGCAGGTCGGCGTAGCTGCCCATCTGGTGGGCGAGGAGCTTGAGGGTCTGGTTGGCGGCCGGCTCCAGGTCCTCCTCACCGAGGGGGGCCAGGAGCAGGGTGTTGACGACGACGCCGACCAGGGCGCCCATGGGCAGCTGGACCAGGTAGCCCAGGGCCATCGGCTCGGGGTCGGGACCGCCTGCGGCCAGGACGAACAACCCCGCCAGCGGCGCCCAGGACCGCTGCACGCCGAAGAAGCGTGTCATGCCCAGCATGTAGCTGATCGCCACCGTGAGGGCCACCGTGACGGAGTTCGTCCACGCGACCGCCTGGACCAGCACCGCGACCGCCACACCGACCGTGACCGCCCCGAACACCTGCAGCGACTCCTTGACCGAGTCCGCCAGCACCAGCCCGACGACGGTGAAGGCGCCCAGGGCCGCGTAGTACTTGTACTCGTCGATCGGCGCGGGCAGCAGCGAGCCGAGGTAGAACGCCAGCCCGCAGGCGAGCGCGGCCTTGACGGCGGTCGTGACACCCCAGCGGCGGATCTGCCAGAGGATCTTGTGCATGGCGTCACCGTACGACGACACAGGCACTGCGGGGGCCGCGTCGCTCCGCGGGAGTCGCCGGGCACACCGGCCGGGCCCGCCCTACGATGACGCGATGACGACCAAGAGCGCAGACCTGGCCGAGCAGATCGGCCGGCTGGCCACCGACCGCGGGCTGTCGGTGGCCGCCGCGGAGTCCCTCACCGGAGGCGCGGTCTCCTCCGCCCTGGCTGCGGCGCCAGAGGCGAGCACCTGGTACCACGGGTGCGTCGTCGCCTACTCGCCGCGGGTCAAGTTCGACCTCCTCGGCGTCACCCCCGGGCCGCTGGTCACCGACCGGTGCGCCGACGAGCTCGCCCGCGGCGCCGCGCGCGTCCTGGAGGCCGATGCGACAGTGTCCACCACCGGCGTCGGCGGACCGGACCAGGAGGAGGGGGAGGAGCCCGGGACGCTCTACGTCGGCGTCACCGTCCCCGGCGGCACGCGCACCTTCCGGGTGGAGCTGGACGGGGACCCGGCCGAGGTCGTCGAGCGGGCCACGGAGCACGCCCTGGAGCTCCTCCTCGACGGCCTGCGCGGGGAGGCTGCGGCGGCCGACGGGCCAGACGTCACCACGCCGTCCTGACTCGCGACACTCATTGCTAAAGATATCTTGTGCAAGGAGTCTTGAGGATGTAGCGTGCCCGGCATGGACACGCCCTCGACCATCAGCGACCCCGAGCGGATCCGCGCCCTGGCCCACCCCGTCCGTCTCGAGCTGCTCGACCACCTGCGGGACGTCGACGAGGCGACCGCGACGGAGTGCGCCGCGCGCGTGGGGGAGTCGGTCGCCAGCTGCTCCTTCCACCTGCGCATCCTGGAGAAGTACGGCTACATCGAGCGGGCGCAGCAACGGGGCCGCGAGAAGCCCTGGCGGGTGCGCCGGCCCGGGTCCTCGCTCGACGCGCGGCCCGACCGGGCGGTGCCGGGGTCGCTGCACGCGGTACAGGAGCTGGCGGCGCTGACGGTCACCCGTGAGGCCGACCGGGTCGCCCGCTACCTCGCGCAGGCGTCGGAGGAGCCGGACGAGTGGCTGCAGGCCGTGACCGTCTCCACGGCCGGCTTCTGGGCCACCGCCGCCGAGCTGCGCGAGCTCAGCCAGGAGGTGCACGACCTGGTGCAGCGGTTCTCGGGCCGCTCGGCCGACCCTGCGCTGCGGCCGGAGGGCGCGCGGCACGCCCGCCTGTTCGCGACCGTCAACCCCGACCCCGCCCCTCGGCAGGAGGACTGAGGTGGCCGCCCCGGCCCCCGTCACCGTCGCCGGTGCGACGCGTTGGTACTCCCGCCGCCCCGCCGCGTGGGTGCACCCGGCGTTCCGTCGGCTGACGCTGGCGTGGGTCTTCACCAACCTCGCCGACAGCGCCCTCTACCTCATGGTGGCCGTCTGGGTGAAGGAGCTGACCGGCTCCGACGGGGCGGCGGCGATGGTCTTCGTCATGCTGGGGCTGCCCGCGGTGGCGGCCCCGGTGCTGGGCCAGGTCGCGGACCGGCTCTCCCGGCGCCGGCTGCTCATCGGCTCCAACGTGCTGGTGACCGTGGTCGTGGCAACCCTGCTGCTGGTGGACTCCGCGTCCTGGCTGTGGCTGCTGTATGCCGTGGTCGTCGCCTACGGGGCGATGGGCTACCTCAGCGCGGCGGCCCAGGCGGGCCTCCTGCGCGACATCCTGCCCGACGAGCACCTCGCCTCCGGCAACGGTCTGCTGACCTCCGTGGACCAGTCCCTGCGGCTGGTCTCACCGGTCCTCGGCACCGGTCTCTACGCCCTGGCGGGCCCGCGCGCGGTGGTCCTGGTCACCGCGGCGTGCTTCCTGCTGACCGCGTTGGCGCTGGTCACCGTGCGGGTCGTCGAGTCGGCGCCGGAGGCCGCCGCCGACCGCGGTTCCTACCTGCACGAGGTCTCCGCCGGCTTCCGGCACCTGGCGCGCACCCCGCTGCTCGGGCGCCTCACGCTGCTGCTCGCGGTGGTGTGCGCCGCCACGGGGCTGGTCAACGCGGCGGTCTTCCCGGCGCTGGAGCAGGGACTGGGGCTGCCGGCCTCCGCGCTGGGCGCCCTGGTGGGCATGCAGGGCATCGGGGCCGTGACCGGTGGCCTGACGGCCGCGTGGGTGATCGGGCGCTGGGGGGAGAGCCGCGTCTTCGCGGTCGGTGCCGCGCTGATGGCGCTCGGCATCGCGCCCGTGGTGGGCTCCAGCGTGGCCCTGGTCGTCACCGGGCTGGTGGTCCTCGGCCTCGGCGTCACCTGGTCGGTGGTCGCCTTCATGGTCATCCGTCAGCGGCTCACCCCGCCCCGCCTGCAGGGACGCACCAACGCGGCGGCCAACGTCGCCGTCAACCTGCCCCAGACCGCGACCACCGCCATGGCGGCGGCCCTGCTGGTCGTCGTCGACTACCGCCTGCTCGTCGTCGTCACCGTCGCGGCGACCGCGCTCGCGGCCCTGGCAGCCGCAGGCCCCCGGCTCAGGAGCCGGCCGGCCCGGTGACCCGGAAGCCCGCGGAACGGTGCGGGTCCGCCACCGAGCTGACGGTCCTCGCGTCCCAGTCGACCTCGAGCGCGTTGACCGAGCCGAAGTCGCTGCGCAGCGCAGGGTCGACCACACGCACCGCATACCCCATCTCCCGCAGCTCGGCGGCGTTGTCGTCGGTCTCGAGGACCAGCTCCCCGCCGGTGTAGATGAACCGCGGCGCGGCGACCAGGTCCTCGAGCGGCTCGTCGTGGAGCAGCCGGCGCAGGACGACGGCCGCGATCGTGTTGGGGATCTGCTGGCCGCCGGGCGTGCCGATCACCAGGACCGGGCGCCCCTCTCCGTCGAGAAGCATGGACGGTGCGCTCCAGCTCACCGAGCGCCGCCCCGGCGCGGGGGTGTTGCCGGGGCTGCTCAGGTCGGTGAAGCGGGTCAGGTGGTCGTTGAGGAAGTAGCCGTCGACGTAGCGGCCGCTGCCCCAGTAGTGCGTGATCGTGTTGGTCATCGAGACGGCGTCGCCGTCCTCGTCGACCACCGAGATGTGCGTGGTGTTGCCGCCCCCACGGAACGGGTCGGAGCCGGAGGCCCCCAGGGGCAGCCCCGCGCCGACCGCCTCGGCCGCGATCGCGGCGTTGCGCCCGGCGTCGGTCAGCCTGTCCACCGGCACGTCGACGAAGGCCGGGTCGCCGAAGAGCTCGCGCACCGACCGCTCGGCGACCGACCATGCCTGGGACTGCAGCCGCACGAAGTCGGGGGAGTAGGGGGCCACCTCACCGATGCCGCCGGCCTCGGCGAGCTGCACCAGCTGCACCAGAGCGGCCCCGGGCAGGGCTGGGGCCGCCGAGACCAGCACGTGGTCGTCGACCGGGCCGGAGGCCGGCTCGGCCACCTGCACCTCGTAGGCGGCCAGCGAGCCGGCGTCGATGCCTGGCTCCTCGAGCAGGGCCTCGGCGAGGCTTCCCTCGTAGAACGCCTCGGGACCCTCGTCCGCCAGCACCTGCATCGTCCGTGCCAGCTCCTGCTGCACGAGCCTGTCGCCCTCGCGCAGGGGCGCGCCGTCCGCGCGCCGGAAGTGCTCCAGGGATGCGGTGTACTGCTGACCCGTCGGGATGGACAGGGTCATGGCGAGGAAGCCTGACACCGGCCCACCCTCCTCGGCGAGCTCGACCGCCGGTGCGAGCAGCGCGGGCCAGGGCAGGGTCCCGTGCGTCCGGTGCAGCCGTGCCATGCCGGCGACGAACCCGGGGATGCCGACGCCCGTGGACGGGATGTCCCCCTCGGCGTTGACCACCTCCCGGTAGTCGTAGCTGGTCACCTCGCCGTCGACGAGCACCAGGGCCGCGCCTCCTCCGCCGATCCCGGAGGTGACGGGCTGGATCACGGCGTCGGCGAACGCGGCGGCGATCACCGCGTCGACGGCGCTGCCCCCCTGCTCGAGGATCTGCATACCCGCGTCCGCGGCAAGGGGGTGGCCCGCGGAGACCCCCGCCGCCCCCAGCGCCGGCTCGGGGTCGGCCGCCGGGGCCTCGCTGGTCCGCGACGCGTCGTCGGGGGTCGGCGCGGGCGGCGTCGACGTGGCTACCGTCTCCGGGGTCGAGGGTGCCGGCGCCGACGTCGCCCCGGGGGGAGGGAGCACGGTGCCGTCGGTGCCCGTGCCCGTGCAGGCGACCAGCATGACGACGAGGGGCGCCGCGAGGAGGCCGGCCCGCACCGGGCGTCCGGGCCTCACCGTGCGGTCCGTTCGCCGGCGGTGCGGCCCCACGCGTCGGGGTGACGCAGCCAGGGGTGGCGCAGGACCCACTCGAGGGGCCCCGAGCGGCCGGTCCGCGCCCACAGCAGCGAGGCGAGCAGGAACGTGGCGACCAGGCCGGCGCTGATGGACCCTCCCAGCAGGAAGGAGGGCAGGCCGTCCGGCGGCTTGACCACCGCCAGCACGAGCACGTGGGCGACGTAGACGGTCAGGGCGTAGGTGCCCAGGACCGCGAGCCAGCGCAGCAACCGGGGAGCGGCCTGCCCCACCCGCACGCACACCGCCACGACGAAGATCGCGCTGCCGGTGGCGCTGACGAGCCACAGCGGCATCTGGCCGTGCGCGGCCCCGGTGAGTAGCCGCAGCCACCCGGTGTCGGCCCGCGGGCCGAGAAGGTCGTAGGACACGGTGGCGACGAGCGCGCCGACGACCGCGGCCACGCCGCCGCCGACGGCCAGCCGACGCAGCACCCCGCGGTCGGCCAGGTCCACGCGGGCGAGGGCCAGCCCCACGACGAAGGGCACGGTCCAGCTGGCGAGGGGGTAGGGCCCGGAGAGGAACAGCGAGTGCAGCGCCTCGGACGGCGGGGTCGTCAGGCTGACCCCCACCTTGGCGTGCTCACCGGGGCTCGTGACGTCGTCCGCCACGATCCAGACCGGACCGGCAACCAGTATCGCCAGCGCGACAGCCCCCAGTCCCTGCAGCGACAGCCGCTGGAGCAGCGGTGCCACGACGAAGAGCAGGGCGTAGGTGGTGAGGATGACGCTGACGCTGTCGGTGACCGTCTGCAGCACCAGGCCGACCGACAGCAGCAGGAGCACGCGCCACAGCAGGGGGCCCCACAGCCCGGTCCCGCTGCGGCTGCGCAGGAACAGGCCCATCCCGAGGCCCGCGATGACGACGAAGAGCACGGAGGCACGACCGAAGGGCAGCAGGTAGAGCCGCTCCGGCACCGACTCGGCGTTGGTGGGTCCGACGTTGACGACGATCATCCCGATGATGGCCAGCCCGCGGGCGGCGTCGATCCCCAGCAGCCGCGCACGCGGTCGGACGGCTGCTCGGGCCGCTGGGGTCAAGGACGTCGCCGTGGCAGGCCTTCCGTCCGTCGGGATCGAGCCGGTGGTGCCGGGGAGGCACCTCACCACTGTAGCGACGCAGGGCCCCCGGCGGCTCGGCGAGCGCCCAGGCAGGTGTGGCACCGTGTGCCCGTGGACCCCGTGCTCGCCGCCGTGAGCGCCTTCGGCGTCTCGGTCGTCTCGGCGGTGACGCAGGTGGTGCCGATCGAGGCCTATCTGGCCGGGCTCGGGCTGGTCGGGGGCGGGGTCGGGCTGTGGTTGGTCGCGACGCTCGCCGGCGTGGGCCACGCCGTGGGCAAGCTGGCCTGGTACGAGGTGGGCGTCGCGGCCCACCGCTCGCAGCGGTTCCGCGACTGGCTCGAACGTCCGCGGGTGAAGGCCTCCTACACTCGCTGGCTGGCGGCCTTCGAGCGCAGGCCGCGTCTGGTGCTGGTCATGGTGCTGGCCTCGGCGCTGACCGGGCTGCCTCCGCTGGCCGTCGCCCCCACGATCGCCGGCCAGCTGCGGGCGGGCCGGTGGGCCACGGTGACCTGCATCGCGGTCGGGCGCACCCTGCGCTTCGCCGTCCTGCTGGGGGCGGTCGCCCTGGTCGTCGACCTCGCCTGAGGACGCCGGGGGCGTTCGGCCGGGCAGCAGCGCCTCAGCCCGCCCCGACGACCTCGGCGGCCTGGCTCGCGATCTCCCACTCCTCGTTGGTCGGCACCACGAACGCCGCCACGCTGCTGCCGGGGGTGGTGATCAGGGTCTCGCCGTCGGCGGAGGCGTTGGCGGCCTCGTCCAGCTCGACCCCGAAGCCCGCCAGCCGGGAGAGGACCGCGGCCCGGATCTCGGGGCTGTGCTCGCCGATGCCGGCGGTGAAGGCGAGCGCGTCCAGCCGGCCCAGCACGGCCGCATACCCTCCGACGTAGTGCAGGAGCCGGTGCACGACGACGTCGAAGGCCAGGGCCGCGTCGGCGTCACCGGCCTCGCGGCGCTCCATGACCTCGCGCATGTCGGCCGAGCCCGTCAGGCCGAGCAGGCCGCTCTCCTTGGACAGCGCCCGGTCGTAGTCCTCGACGCTGATGCCGGCGACCTCCGCGAGGTGACGCGGCAGGCCGGGGTCGAGGTCACCGGGCCGGGTGCCCATGACCAGACCCTCCAGCGGGGTCAGCCCCATGGAGGTGTCGACGCTGCGGCCACCGTCGACGGCGGTGGCGCTGGCACCGTTGCCCAGGTGCAGGACGACCGAGCGGACCTCCTCCACCGGGCGCCCCAGCAGCTCGGCGACGCGGCGGGAGACGTAGGCGTGGGAGGTGCCGTGGAAGCCGTAGCGGCGGACCCGGTGCTGCAGGCGCCACGCGCGCGGCACCGCGTAGGTGGAGGCCTCGGCCGGCATGGTCTGGTGGAAGGCGGTGTCGAAGACGGCCACCTGCGGCACGTCGGCGAAGGTCCGCTGGGCCACCTCGATGCCCTCGAGGTTGCCGGGGTTGTGCAGGGGCGCCAGGGGGATGAGCCGGCGGACGGCGTCGACCACGGCCGGCGTGATCAGCGTGGGCTCGCTGAAGTCGGCACCGCCGTGCACGACGCGGTGACCGACCGCGACGAGCTCGACCTCGGCCAGGTCCGGTCCGTGCTCGGCGAAGGCGTCGCGCAGCAGCTCCATGGCCCGGGCGTGGTCAGGGACGGTCAGCTCGTGCACGTGCGTGCCGGAGGAGCAGGTATGGCGTGCGCGCCCGGCGGGCAGGCCGATCCGCTCGACCAGCCCGGTGGCGTCCGAGCGTCCCGTGTCCGGGTCGACCAGCTGGTACTTCAACGAGGAGGAGCCCGCGTTGACGACGAGGACGCGCCGGGTGTGCGCAGTGGTCATGTCAGCCCTTCGCCTGGATGCCGGTGATGGCCACGGTGTTGATGATGTCGCGCACGGTGGCACCGCGGGACAGGTCGTTGACCGGGGCGTTCAGACCCTGGAGCACGGGTCCGATGGCGACCGCGCCGGCGCTGCGCTGCACGGCCTTGTAGGTGTTGTTGCCGGTGTTGAGGTCGGGGAAGATCAGCACCGTCGCGTGGCCGGCGACGGGGGAGCCCTTCATCTTCGTCGCCGCGACCCCGGGGTCGACGGCCGCGTCGTACTGCAGCGGCCCCTCGACCAGAAGGTCGGGCTCACGCTCGCGGACGATGGCCGTCGCCCGGCGCACCTTGTCCACGTCGGCGCCCGAGCCGGAGCCTCCGGTGGAGTAGGACAGCATCGCCACCCGCGGCTCGACACCGAACTTCGCGGCCGTTCCGGCCGAGGAGATGGCGATGTCGGCGAGCTGCTCGGCCGTCGGGTCCGGGTTGACCGCGCAGTCGCCGTAGACCAGCACGCGGTCGGACAGGGCCATGAAGAAGACGCTGGAGACGACCGAGACGCCCGGGGCGGTCCGGATGACCTCCAGGGCCGGCCGGATCGTGTGGGCGGTGGTGGTGACCGACCCTGAGACCATCCCGTCGGCGCGGCCCGCCCGGACCATCATGGTGCCGAAGTAGGCGGGGTCGGCGACCACGTCGTGGGCGTGGTCGAGGGTGACGCCCTTGTGCGCCCGCAGCTCGGCATACGCCTCGGCGAACTCCTTGCGCCAGGGGCTGGTCTGCGGGTCGACGACCGCAGCCTCGTCCAGGTGCAGGCCGAGCGCCGCGGCGCGGGCACGGACCGCCTTCTCGTCACCGAGCAGCGAGATCCGGGCGACTCTGCGGGCCAGCAGGGTGTGGGCCGCCTGCAGGATCCGGTCCTCCGTGCCCTCGGGCAGCACGATGTGGGCGTCCGCGGCGCGGGCGCGGGCGGTGAGCTCGTGCTCGAACATCAAGGGGGTGACCACCCGACCGCCGGGCGGGGGAGGAGGCTGGTGGCCGTCGGCCGGCAGCAGCGTGTCGATGTCCAGGTGCTGGTGCACCAGGGCTCGGGCGCGCTCGATCTTGCGTGCCGAGCCGGGGCCGATGCGGGGCTGCACCCGGGAGATGGCGGTGGCCGTGTCCATCGTGCCGGTGCTGCAGTGCACGATCGGCAGCTCCACACCGACACCCTCGACGAGCCGGTGCACCTGCTCGCTGGGCAGGAACCCACCGTTGAGCACGATTCCGGACAGCGAGGGGAAGGTGGAGGAGCGATGGGCGAGGAGGCTGGCCAGCAGCACCTCCTCGCGGTCGCCCGCGCAGATCAGCGCGCACCCCTCGGTGAGCCGGTCCAGGACGTGCGGCATCGTCATGCCGGCCACGACCATGCCGGTGACCTCGCGGTCGAGCAGCTTCTCCTCCCCGAGCAGCAGCCGCCCGTCCACGACGGTCATGAGGTCGCGCACGGTGGGGGCGCTCAGCAGCGGGTCGTCCGGCAGGGTGAAGACCGGCACGGGTCCGGAGACCCGTCCCCGGCGCTTGCCGGTCGGCGTGGTCTCGGACACGAGGCGCTCGACGACGCCCGCGCGCACGGCCTCGGCCTGGCCGTCCGGGACGCGGTTGGCCACGACCGCCGCGACCTCGGCGTGCCGGCTGCGCGCCTCGTGCACGATGACCTGCGCGGCGGTGACGCTCTCCTCCACAGACCGGTCGAAGCAGGGGACGACCAGCACCATGGGTGCTGCGAGGTGCGCGGCCACGGCGGCGTTGACGGCGAACTCGGTCGGTGCCGGCACCCCGGTGAAGTCGGAGCCGACGACCAGCACCGTGTCGTGGTCGGCCGCGTAGGCGTGGAAGCGCTCGACGGCCGTGCCGACCGCCGCGTCGTGCCGGTGGTGCACGTCGTCGTAGGTGACCCCGACGGCGGCGCCGATCTTGCTGGGCGAGGTGGACATCGGGTGCAGCAGCTCCAGCAGCGGGTCGTGGGCCGTGTCGCCGACCACCGGGCGGAAGACACCCACCCTGCCCCCTCTGGCGCACAGCTCGGCCAGCAGGCCGACGGCGAGGGCGGACTTGCCGGACTGGGTCTCGGCCGAGGACAGGTAGAGCGTTGTCGCCACGAGCGCCACCCTAGCCGTGCGGCCGGGCCGCCCCCGGGGCGGACCTGCCAGGTGGCAGAGTGGGGCGCATGGGTTCCGCGGTGCCACAGGTACGGGTCTGGGTCGACGGGCGGCGGGTCGTCGGTGACGAGCCGTCCTTCAGCGCGCTCGACCACGGCATCACGGTCGGGGACGGCGTCTTCGAGACGGGCAAGCTCGTCGACGGCCACCTGTTCGCCGCGACCCGGCACCGGGAGCGTATGGAGCGCTCGCTCGCCGGTCTCGGGCTGCCCCCGTTGGACCGGGACCGGCTCCAAGAGGGCATCGACGCCGTCCTGTCGCTGGGGCCGTTGCCGTTCGGGCGGCTGCGCTACACCGTCACAGCCGGTCCCGGGCCGCTGGGCAGCGCCCGCGAGCCGGGCCGTGCCACCTACCTCGTGACCGCCACGGAGGTCCCGCGCCCTCCGCGGGTGGCGACCGTCGCCGTCGTCCCGTGGGCCCGCAACGACGTCGGGGCGCTGGCCGGCCTCAAGACCACCTCCTACGCCGACAACGTCGTCGCCCTGGCGGCGGCAGCGCGGGTCGGGGCGAGCGAGGCGCTCCTGCCCAACACGGGCGGCTGGCTGTGCGAGGGGACCGGGTCCAACGTCTTCGTCGTCCTGGACGGGGTGGTGATGACGCCCTCCTTGCGCAGCGGTCCGCTGGCGGGGGTCACCCGGGAGCTGACGATCGAGTGGCTCCGCGACGAGGGGCTGGAGGTGGTCGAGGACCACCTGCCGATGACGATCCTGGACGACGCCGACGAGGTGTGGATCACCTCCAGCGTGCGCGACGTGTGCGCGGTGACCCGGCTGGAGGTGACGGGTCCGGCCAGCACGCCGGCCGGTGTGACCCTGCCCGCCCCGCCGGTGGCCGCCCGGGTGCTGGGGGAGAGTCCCGGGCCAGTCGCCCGGCTGGCCCAGGACGTCTTCACCCGCCGCAGCGCCGAGGACCTGGACCCGTGAGGACCCGGATTTCGCCCGGGGGGTGATGGCCGCTAAAGTGTGTCCTCGCGCCCGCAGGGCGTGCCTGGACGTGTAGCTCAGTTGGTTAGAGCGTTCGCTTCACACGCGAGAGGTCAGGGGTTCGAGTCCCTTCACGTCCACACCACCGATCACGGCCTGACCAGCGGAAACGCTGGGGCAGGCCGTGAGTTGTTTCTCCCGCGTGTCGGATACGTGTCGGATGGGCGCGGTCCGTGGTGGGTCTCTACCGGCCCAATGACCGGCGACCCATCCAAGGGATCAGCGGCGGCGTCCCGAGGCGACGGACTCAACGGTCGTGGGGCCTGTGGCCAAGCGTTGACGCACGCGTCCCGACGACGTACGGTTATCTGTACAGGAGGTCGACATGAAGACGATGAGCTACACCGAGTCGCGAGCCCGGTATGCGGAGGTCCTCGACAGCGTGACGGATGACCGCGAGGAGGTCGTGATCACCCGTGCGGGGCATGAACCGGTCGTCATCGTCTCCTTGGCGGACTACGAGTCACTGCGCGAGACGGCCTACCTCATGCGCTCACCCGCCAACGCCCGGCGGCTGCTTGATGCCATGGAGCGCCTCGAGGCGGGCCGGGGGCAGACGCGCCAGCTGCTCGAGACGGACTGACCGAGTGCTCCTGGTCTGGGACGAGAACGGCTGGGAGGACTACCTCTGGTGGCAGTCGCAGGACCGCAAGGTCCTCAAGCGCATCAACCTGCTGCTCAAGGACATCCAGCGGAACGGCAACGAGGGAATAGGGAAGCCGGAAGCGCTCAAGCACGACTTCGCCGGCTACTGGTCGCGTCGCATCACCGATGAGCACCGCCTGGTGTACAAGCTCGCAGGGGATGAGGTTCGGATCGCCGCCTGTCGGTACCACTACGGATGAGCTCGCGGCGGCAAATGCGGACGTTCGCAGTGGTCTCGCTCCTCAGCTACCTAGCCAGGCCGAGGAAAGCCATCAGGGCGCGCTCGACCTCCACGAGACTCTCAGGCGCCAGGCGGCCAACGCGCGTACCGACGTTCTCGCGGCGGACTGTGGTGACCTTGTCGATCATGACCTGGCTGTCGTGCTGAAGACCGGTGAGATCATCGGCGGCGACGCGTACGCGAAGCAGAGGGGCGTCGACCAGGGTCGTCGTCAGGGGCGCCACGGTCACCGAGGCAGTGCCCTCGAAGAGGTCGTCCTGCACGATCAGCGCGGGCCTCGGCTTGGAGGCGTAGACACCCCCGGCGACGGTCCACAGCTCGCCGCGCCTCACTCCTCGTCCCAGGGGGCGGTGACGGCTTCGACGAACTCCTGGTCATCGGACTGCTCGTCCGCCCTGGCGACCAGGGCCGCCTGACGTTCCGCTTCCAGTGCAAAGCGCTCGCTACGAACGTCCGGCACCCAGATCTGCACAGGTCGAAGGCCGCGTGCGCGCATCCTGCGCCGGTACTCGCTGACTCGATGCTTTACCGTCATACCCACCACGTTACATGTAACGAAGGTGCGGCGGAAGGGGTTCATGGCCCCAACCACGCCCGAAGACTCGGGTCCCCAGCGCAACCGCCGAGCGACCAGCGGCAAAACAGGGTGCTCAGTTCTTGGCGGCCGCTCCAAGCAACCGCGCGATCTCGGCGGTGAATTCGGACGTCGACATGGCGTGTATCGCCTCTGCCCGCGCTCGGCGAACGAGGGTCTGGTCGTCTGTGACCAGGCAAGCGCCAGCCCAGTGGGCCGCAACAGCTTGGCGGGCATCCGCTCGTTGACTGAGGCCTAGCCTCCTCAGAAGGAGAGCATCTTCCTCGCCCACAGGGTAGACAGCACCCGGGTAGGTCGGGCGCGCCCGCTTGGTACCTGGGTCCACTACTACAGCGGGCAGCCCCACGACGAGCGGTGACATCTGCTCCACAATCGCGAGGAGCTTCTCACGCCGGGCGTCGTCCTTGATCGCCCACAGGTCCTGGTACGTCAGTTCGGTGACAAGGAGCATTACGAGCCCGCGCCGATCAGCTTCTAGGACCCGCTCCCGCTGTTCCTCATCATCCAACAACGGATCGAAGGAACAGCCCTCGAGAAGGAACCTCTCCACCTGCGCCACGTAACCACCTTGCCACGCGACCGTCGCGTATGGCTCGAGGTCCGCGGTCGGACGCCTACTGCCTCAACCCTGCAAAGTCGGACGCAGGGATGGCTCCTCTGACTGGAGGATCATCGCCCCTTTGGTGCGCCACGATCCCACCAATCGATCGAAGGCTCGTTGCGGTTGACTAGGGACGCAGTCAACTCGACCGACCCGATGTTGCAGAACTTCCACAACTCCTTGGCAGCCCGCGAGTACTGGAAGAGCACCTGGTCGACCTCAAAGGCGTCCAGCTGGTCCGACCGGAAGGCATCGATGGCCTCACCGACCCGGTGCAGCAATCGGGCTAACTGGGCCTCGTGATAGGCAGCGACGGCCTCCCTCGCAGCTCGCCGATCCGCCTTGCTCGACACGATCCGAGGCTACCTCGTCGCCCGCCCCCAGACTCAGCACCAGGGCGCTCAGTCTCGTCAATGTTGGCGGCATTTAGGGACGTCCTGGCGGCTGCTCGGTCACAGCTGATCGAGAAGCCACCGCGGGCTTCTGCTGCTGGCGCCGGCCGCCTCGACCCGGTCGCGCAGCGCCCGGTCGGCGGTCACCACAGTGACTCCGCGCCCGTCGCCGATGGCGATCTCACTCTTGACCTCTTCAACGATGGCGTCGTCGCCCGACTTTGCGGCATGGACCGTGCGTAGGCGTCTTTCCTGGCCGGCACGGGGGCCACGCCTGGCGTCTCCCTCGAGGACCAAGACGACCTCGTCCTGGCCGGCCAGGTCGGTGGCTGAGAGAGCATCATGAAGCCGCCGGGCTGCGCCTGCTCGATCACGCCACCAGCCGTCAGGGCGACTGCCCACGACATTGGCCCCGTCGACGATCACAACCTGCATCTCACAAGGGTACGGACTCGTCAGACTGAGCTGAGCCAGCAGGCGATGACAGCACCGCACACGGCAGCGTGCGCGCACGCTCCACGCGGCAGTAGCGTGCGGCCACGCTCAGTGCGGCAGATGAGTGCGCGTTCGAGCCATCAACGTTAGTGTCGCCCGCATGGGCTTGGGCCAGGAGGAGATCGCCTCGTGCGTCTACGTGCTCGACCAACGGGTGGCTGTAATCAGGACCGCTCCCGATGCGCTGCCCCCGGTTTTGCTAGAGCAACTGCGCTCCGACTTGGACGTCGAGTTTGAACTGGCCGAGCCGCTCCCAGGCCGGCAGCAACGTCAAGAAGGTGCCTTATCCGTGGCCGGCGCGGGAACCAACGGCGTCCTCGTTCGCCTCACCGGCAACAAGAGCTGGCAGTCTGCTGCTAAACGACACGGTCTCGTCGCCCTCGTGCCAGTCCTCAACGAGCCGATGATGGATGACTACGAGGTTTTCACGTTGCAGCGCGCGCCGCTCACGTCAAGCGCTGCGCCAGAGAGCGGGCCACCAACAGCGCCCGCTGACCTGTTCTCCGCTTCCGTCGACCGAGACCTCTTCGAACAGCTCGTGAGCATGCCTTCAGGCGCACTGACCGATGACGCGGGCGACCTGAGTGTTGGTTCGCTTCGAATCGCCTGGGAGCTCGAAGACGCCGACACGATCAGCTTCTGGGTCCTCAGTGGTGAACCCGACGAGGTCACCGCCTTCCGAAGCGCCCTTGACGCCGCTTACGGCGAGTGACACCCCGTTTGCGACCATCCCCACGCGGCAAGGGGTGTTCCGCGGAACACCCAGAGTCGGTTTTGGAGCGACCGGTTCGCGGCAGATGAGTGCGTTCGGTGAGGCGACTACGGGACGTTCGGTCGATCGTCCACCTGGCTCAGTGGCACTTTCTCCAGCACTGTTCCATCCTTCAGCTCGAGGTCGAACGTCAGGGCTGGGTATCCGCTGTCGGACCAGGCCTTCTCCCACGGCCACCACGCGGCGAACCTGTCATGCACGATGCTTGCTTGGACTGGACCCAGATAGGGCGTGTTCACGACGACCCGGGCGACGTCGGTACCGACGCGTCCGGTTGTGACTGAGATCGCCTCGACGACGTCGTCGGGCGAGGGGTTGCTCGACCCGGTGGATATGGTGTCGTAGAGGGTCAGGGTGATGGAACGCTGGGATGGCTGCGCTGGTCCGGGATGTGCCTGAGCGGCGACGGCCCCAATGGCCTCCGGGTCATCTGCGCTGGTTTCCACCAGGCAAGTGGACTCGTGGCCCCGTGTGCCCTCACCGACGACCAGTGTGAGGTCGCCCCGCTGCTCGGTCAGAACCGGGTGGAGGTCGGTGCCCACGGTCTCAGGACCACTTCGCCACCAGGTGGCACACCACTGCGCCCCGGCGCTGTCAGTGCTGGCAGCAACACCACTGGGGTAGGCGGTCCACGAGGCGTAGGCACCCTCATCAGAGTCGAGCAGGACGAAGGTGGTCACGCCCAGGCTGGCGGCCGCAGCGGCCACCAGCCAGCGGGTGCGGGCCAGGGTTCGAGGCGCTGGTGTCGTGGAAGAATCTGTATAACTGCTTGAGGCCCAGTGGGGGTTCTCGCGGATGAGTTCGCGCAGGAGGTTGCGGGCCCGGGCTCCCTCCGCGAGGTCGGCGTCGACGTGGCGCCCAGGGTCCAGCTCACGAATGCGGTCCTCGAGAGTCATGTCAACGCCCTTCGCTCTGGTAGGTGTCCGGTGGAGTGTGCTGCTGACGGGCGGTGGTGGGGGGAGCCGGGTCCTTGGACACCCGCAGGTGGGCCCCGAGCACACGCCGCGCCCGCATCAACCGCAGGCGATACGCCACGGGTGAGACGCCAAGAATCATGGCCGCCTGCTGGCTGCTGAGCCCGTCGAGCACGGTCAGGGCGATGGTTTCCTGCTGGGCCGTGGTCAACCGGGTCCATGCGGCTTCCAGGTCCGCGCCCGCGATCACGCCAGCTTCGTGCCCGGGAACTGTCGAACAGGCGCGATCGTGGCTTATGAGTCGGACGGTGAGCGCCTGGTCACGACGGACGTGTCGGTGCCGGGCCAGGATGAGGTTGCGCGCAATACCGAACAGCCAGGCCCGTGCCTGACCGGGGTCGTCCGGCAGGTCGCCACGTCGTCGCCACGCGACCGTAAAGGCATCAGCCGCGACATCCTCGGCGACAGACAACTCCACGCGACGAGCCGCGAACCGGGTCAGGTCCACGTACGTCGCTCGGAAGACGCCCTCGAAGTGCTCCGCATCAGGACTCACACCAGTACATGCTGCGGCAAGTCAGCGCTGTTTCGCTCAGACCGCAACTCGGCGCTTGTCAGCCTCCCTCCACTCACGATCTTCTCGGCCCCTGCCTCCAGCACCCCGAGGACCAGGCTGGCCCGCTCCGGCCCAGATGCTGCAACGCCAGTGGCCGACCCTCCGAGGAGCAACGGCCCAGCTGGTTCCACTGCACAATCACTAACTCAACGTCCGGGAGTCGCACTGGGTGAAATGTTTAGACAACTGCGTCGGCGAGGGGCCGAACGATGGGGAGGCCCGCGTTTCGGCTAGCGCACCTTCGAAGGAGACTTCAACGGTGTCAGCTGGTTCTCGTGCCACGGCAAGCCGCCCGAAGCCGTTCCGGTGACCGCCCGACAGCAGTGTGACAGGACATGCCGCTTCGCCGGTGCCGGCGCGTCCATCGACGAGTCCGGCCCATCCCGTCAGCGGCAGGAGCGGACGCTACCGCGTCCGCAGTGCGGCTACATGAGCGGATGCACCTGAGAAGTACTGACACTTGCGCGGATTCATCTCTGGGCACGCCTTCGTCCTGGCCCGCCGCTCGGAGATGAGCGGTGGGGTCGTGGCGGTCACCGTTGGTGGGTGAGCCAAGACGACGCGCCTGAGGCGAAGGACTGACACGCGCCGCGTGCTGGCTGCCGCGTCAATCGTCGTCAGGCTAGAGGGGCCCTCTACGACCGGGTCGAGCACGCACTCGCCGTCGGCGCCGACCGATGGAGGCGCTTCGTGCGTCGGGACTAACGAGAGTCTGCCGGTGCAGGCGCCCATCAGTGATGAACTGGGGCACCGGCGGCGCGGGACGCGCTAGGCACACACTGACACCGTTCATCCACCGTCCGGACACGTTGGATGAACGGAGGTGTCAACCGCCCGAGCTCTGCGTGTTCGAGCCGGCGCGTCCCACGGACTGAGGCCCTCGCGTGCGGCCCACGCTCGACGCGTCAGGTCGAACTGCCCCCGCGTGCGACGTTCCGCTGATCGCGCATGTTGTCCCGTTCGTGGACCGCCGAAGCAGTTTCCCTGCGGGACTCCTTGAGCCCACGGCGAGCGTCATGACCGCGGCGCGAGGATCGGCTCGCGCCAGCGAGGACCAGGCTCAGGCCCAGCATCGCCACTGCCCCGACCACGATGCCATAGAGGAAGAGCGTCCCCGTCGTACCGTCGACGGCGAAACCGAACACAGAGAAGGCGTCGGTCAGTGGATCGCTGTTAGTGAGTACCCCTGCGATGCCAACGATCAGGGCGATCAGCAGGAGAACCAGGCCGAGGATGACAAGCATCAGTGCATTCCTTCCGCCCTGCACGGCGAACGCCGCGTAGTTTTCAGGCTACTCCCGCCCGAGCGACCTGTCGACGGTCCGGCAGCGGCCACGGGGCTCGAACGCACAAAGAGTCTGCCCTCGCCGCACTCGTCGGAGCAGTCGCTCTCCCCCTCGCCGCACCCGCCGACCCCTCTCTCAGGTCCGCATTTGCGCAAGAAACTGCGACGGATCCCTCCCGTAAATTGAGCTAGAACACCAACTGGGTTGCCCCGGACGCAACGTGCCGCAAGCGGCATGGTCGGACGCTACGCGTTCACAGCGGCAGACATCACAGGTTCTGGCGGTGTCAAGCCGCGGTGCTGAGGTGGTGGGCCCAGGCGGTGTTCTCGTCATAGAAGGTGCGGTGCCGGAGGCAGCCGTGGAGGATGCCGACCCAGCGGTTGGCGAGCTGGCGGAGCGCGGTTTGGAGACCGATGCCGCGGGCACGCAATGACTGGTAGTAGGCGCGGGCACCGGGCGATCCGCGCATGGAGCAGAAGGCCCACTGCTGGACGGCGTCGCCGAGGCGCCGGTTGCGGGCGTACCTGGCCAGGACCACTTCGGGTGCCGGAGGCGCGGGTGATGGGCGCGGTGCCGGCGTAGGCCTTGCGGCACGTGGCGTCGGCGTAGCGGTCGGGGTCGTCACCGAACTCACCGAGGATCCGGGCGCTGAGGATCACACCGAGACCGGGCAGGCTGGTGTAGATGTCAGCGTCCCGGTGCCGGCCAAAATGCTCGTCCACCACCTGCCCGAGCCGCTCGATCTGGGTGTTCAGCACGGTGATGAGCGCTACCTCGGAGGCCACGACCGCGGCGTAGGCGTCCTGCACCGGGGCAGGTCGTCGCAGCTCGGGTGCGGTCAGCACTTCCCGGATCGTCTCGGCGCGGGTGGTCACGTCGCGACGGTTCGCGGCGGTCAGCGCGCGGACGATCTTTGCCCGGGACAGCCTGGCGGCGGTGTCCGGGTCCGGTGCCAGGGCGAGCAGCTGCAGTGCCTCCGGGGCGTCCAGCCCCTCGAACGCCCTCATCGCGGCCGGGAAGAACTCCCGCAGCGCCGAGCGCAGGCGCAGCACGTGCCGGGTCCGGTCCCAGATCAGCGACTGGTGGGCGCGTGCGCTCACCTTGACCGCCTCCCCGGTGGCGCTGTCGCCGGCGACCGGGCGGTGGTGGGCCCGGTCCAGGCGGACGATCTCGGCCAGCAGGTGAGCATCCGCGGTGTCCGACTTCGCCCCGGAGGTCGAGTACCGCTCCCGGTACCTGGCCACCGACATCGGGTTCAACCCGTACACGGTGTACCCGGCCGCGACCAGCGCCCCGACCCACGGGCCACGGTCGGTCTCGATGCCGACCACCACCTGGGCGGCCGCGCTGGCCGGGTCAAGGTCGGCCCACTCCGGTGGTGCGTGCTCGCCGAGCAGCGTGTGCAACCGCGTCACCCCGGCCAGCCCCTCGGGTAGTCGTCTTCGCGCCAGCACCTTCCCGTGCTCGTCGACGATCTCGACGTCGTGGTGGTCCTCGGCCCAGTCATCACCCACGAACAACATCGCACCGTTCTCCCTCGCCTCGTCGCGACCTCTGCTCGGCAGCGTGGCGGAAGACTCCCGGCGTCCTAATGGTCAAGTGCTCACCCGCACCATCCGGGGGCACGTCATCCCAGCAGCGGTCACGCCTCCTCACGACCGGCGGGCGCACGGTCTGCCGCGAGACCTCGAGGGTCAGTAGCGGAGAGTGCTGACCCGCCGGCCGCTACCAGGACCGAGCCTGCCAGAGGCATCGGCAGAACCCATTAGGAGCGGATACTGCATCCGATCCTGACGTCGTCGTCCGGACGCCCCAACCTCAGCATCTGGGGCACCATGGCGTGGTGCTCGAATCCACCGAACTGCGCTCGTGGATATGGCCGACGCCTGAGAACCTGGCGCCTGTGGTCCTGCTGCACGGCAGCGGACAGGACGAGAAAACGCTTCTGAGCTTCGCCCGGGCCGCCTGCCCGGGCCACACGATCATTTCTGTGCGGGGGCGCATCGCGTGGGGGGAGGGGTTCGCCTTCTTCCGCCGCAACCCCGACCGCACTCTCGATGAGAAGGATCTCGAGCACGGAGCTGCGGCCATCCAACACCTGCTTGAAGGTCTACAAGACGCGTACTCCGAGTTGCCGATCTTGCTCGGTTTCTCGAACGGGGCCATCGCAGCGGCGGCGGCAGTCGTGCGCGCCCCGGATCTGTCAGCGGGTGCGGTTCTGCTGCGGCCGTTGTCCCCGTTTCCTGACAGGGTCTTCCCGCCTCTGAGCGGCTATCCGGTCCTCCTCGTGAGTGGAGAGAGCGACGCACGGCGTAACCCATCTGATGGACCCGAGCTCGCGCGTCAGTTCGAGTCCGCGGGCGCAGAACCGTCGCTGGTCGTGCTACCCGTCGGCCACGGACTGACGACCGCGGATGAGGACGCGGTGACGAGGTGGCTGCCCAAAGTTCGGCGCCCACGTGAAGCGCGCTGAATGTCCTTCACTCACGCTGCCGTCTGACGGGAGGCCACCAGTACAAGATGCCGGCCTCCGGCAAGCGTGGCCTGGCCGACGTGACCCCATTCGCGGCAGTCCGCACGTTTTGCATATCTACTTGCTCAGGTTGAGCCGCTTCGTCAGGCTCGGGCGATGACCTCCAGTGACTTGTGGGACGCCGGTACCGCCAGGCGCTATGACGACGCCTCGTCGCCCATGTTCAGCCCGGAGATCCTCGACCCCACGGTGGACTTTCTCGCCGAACTGGCCGGAAACGGGCAGGCGCTGGAGTTCGCCATCGGGACCGGTCGGGTAGCCGTCCCCCTGCTCCAGCGCGGCGTGCCAGTGACTGGAATCGAGCTCTCGGAACCGATGGTCGAGCAGCTGCGACGGAAAGCATCCACTACCGAGATCCCCGTAGTTATCGGCGACATGGCCACCACCCAGGTAGAGGGCGTCTTCTCCCTGGTGTACCTCGTGTTCAACACACTGGGGAACCTGCGCACGCAGGCGGAGCACGTCGCATGCTTCCGTAACGCAGCGCGCCACCTCGCTCCTGGTGGACACTTCGTGATCGAGCTGTGGGTCCCGGGCATCCGTCGCTTCCCGCCCGGGCAGACGGCCGTGCCCTTCGAGGTCACTGAACGCCACACCGGCTTCGACACCTACGACATGACCACCCAGCAAGGCACGTCGCACCACTACTCGAGGGAGCCCGACGGGTCATACCGGTACTCGACGAGCAACTTCCGCTACGTCTGGCCGGCCGAGTGTGACCTCATGGCCCAGCTCGCCGGGCTCGAACCGGCCGGACGGTGGGCCGACTGGGCCCGATCGGACTTCACCTCCGAGAGCACCAGCCACATCTCCGCATACCGTCTGCCCGCATGACGGAGCGCGGCAGAAGAGGATGCCGGGACGTCGGCCTCAGTGCAGCCTTCGGGAACCGCGAGCGATGGATGGACCAGTGACCGGAGATGAACCGACGAGGGCGGCAGTCCGGTTCGATGCTGTGTCCGAGCGGCGGGCGGCTCGTCGCCCTCGCCAGCAGCCGGTTCCGGTCAGGGTCAGAAAAGCAAGGGTTGCGATCCACCATCCGGGGTGGCTCGGTTCCCAGTCCTGCAAGTACGCGGGGTCGCCCAACTGCGCGTTCAAGTGCGCCTGCTGTGCCGCGTAAGTATGCTCGCCGATCACTTCACCGAGGATGACTCCCACGCCGTATCCACCAAGGCTCCAAGGCACTGAGCGGGGCGCGAGCAGGGCCGCGATCAGGGCCAAGGGCCCAAATAGAACGGGGATTGCCTCGGCGGCCCAGTGGGGGGTGTAGAGCAGGGCCAGTGGTCCGGTGCCGAGCCAGAAGGCTAGGCCGAAGCTGGCGGTGAGGACGAGGACGGCGGTTCCCCTGCTGCGCATGACTGAACGTAGCGCCAGTTCGTCTGACCGCACCAGGACAGAGGGTAGAACGCGACCGAACCGTGACGTTGCGACCAGACCCGTCCGCATCTCGACGGCGATCCGAGCCTCCTCACCAGACTCATGGTCGGACGCTGCGCGCCGACAGCGGCATGAGCGTGAAACCCACCAACCTTCGCCGGGGCCGCCGGTCGATCTCAATGTCGGGGGCCCGACATCGGCTCGTCGGAGTCAGGTTCTTCCCACGGGCCGAGCTCCCAATATGGCGGGTCCTCCGGTATCCCGGTCTCATCCCAGATCGCCTTGGACTGCGCCTCGTCCAACCAAGAGATCGTGAAGTCCGTCTCTGCTCCACTCGGCAGACCCAGAGCCGCCATGACGTGCAGCTGCTTCACCTCCCAGCGCATTCGGCCCGCACGCGCGTCCTTGGAGAACTCGTACGCCTCGGTGTCTTCGATGCAGAACTCGTGCGTGCCGTCTAGCCAGGTGATCACGAACGTCGGCATCGGGACACGGCGTAGAAAGGCGAATCCCGTGCCTGCCCAGAGGAGCACAGAAGCGACGTGTCCGACCTGCTCTCCTCGCAGCAATAGGCGGCCTACCCGCTGCTGAAAAAAGTCGAACTCCGGGGACTGTGGTTGCCGACGTGCCCACATGACGATCCCCTCTCTGCGCACCCGTCTCACCGCTCAGTAGCCCGGTACCCTACCGCCGCCGCACTGGTGATCTTCGGGAACGGGTCCGAGGACGCGACGCAACTCCTTCATCCCTGGGCCTAGCGCCCGACCCGCGGCAGTTCCGGATGGTTCGGCGGCTGCTACGAGGAGGCGGACGCACGGCACCTTCGTGAGCTGCGGGCGTGTGAGGCGTTGTGCAGGGTGTGGCGGTGGGTGCACCATCGAGGAAGACGGTTCAGGGCGGTGGGCGGCTGATG
Source organism: Ornithinimicrobium pekingense DSM 21552 (assembly GCF_000421185.1). GTDB lineage: Bacteria > Actinomycetota > Actinomycetes > Actinomycetales > Dermatophilaceae > Ornithinicoccus > Ornithinicoccus pekingensis. Next base: position 4,106 of record NZ_ATWJ01000009.1, on the reverse strand, counting down.
ATTCGGGCGTGGATGGCAGTGGTGGCCTCGGGCCTGTTGATCACTGGGTGCTCATCCGAGGGGCCGGTCACCTCGGACGGGGGTGCCGCAGCCTCGCAGCAGATCCAGCCACTGGACTGCGAGGCCCCCGTCGGCGGGGCGAGCACGGCCGGAACCGCAAACCCGTTGTCTGTGCAGGACCACCTTGAGAAGGCCACCCAGTCGATGTCCGGGGGTGTGGTGGTCGCGCTCGGCACCGCTGAGGGTGTGCTGCTTTGCGCTGCCGGACGCGCGGACTCTGCCGGTACCCCGCTGAGCACCGGCGACGTGTTTCGTATCGCCAGCGTCACCAAGACGTTCACGGCGGTATTGGTGATGCAGCTGGTCGAGGAGGGACGCGTGAGTTTGGAGGACCAGGTGACGGACGTGCTGCCCAATCTGACGATGGCGAAGGGCGTGACGGTTCGACAGCTGCTCAACCATTCCAGCGGCCTGCCAGAGTTCCTCGACACCTCCTTCGAGCAGGCCGTGCGAGAGGACTTCGCCCGCAGTTGGACCGCGGCCGAGGTCGTGGCACGGCTGGACAAGGGGGAGCGCGAGTTCGAACCGCCGGGCGCCCAGCACCGCTATTCCAACACGAACTACTTGGTGGCTGGCATGCTCGTGGAAGAGGTCACCGGACAGCCCTTGTCAGAGGTTTTGCGTGCCCGCATTACCGAGCCGTTGGGCATGGGCCATACGGGGTTGGGGCCGGACCGGCCAGAACCGGTCACCGGCTTCGCCCCCGCGCTGCCTGGGGGGAACACCGAGGGTATTTCCTACCGGGCGTTGGAGACCGCCACAGGCGCTGCGGGCGGGATGGTCTCCACAGCCGCGGACCTTGTCACCTTCGCCACCGCGCTGGCCGATGGTCAACTGGTCTCTGCCGAAAGCCTGGCTGAGATGACCGACTTCTCATTGGCCGAAGACGGGATGGGCGTCGGGCTGGGACTCATGCAGGACGAGGGCGGAATGATCCACCACGAAGGGCGGCTCGGCGGGTACGGATCGCTCATGATCCTGCCGTCTCCGACCAATGACATGGTCGTCGTCCTCAGCAACGACATGTACGTCAATATCGCCGACCTCGCTGAAGACCTCATGCCGACGTCCTGAATCGCCGGAGGCGGCAGTAGCGTGCGGCCACGCTCAGTGCGGCAGTAGCGTGCGGCCACGCTCAGTGCGGCAGTAGCGTGCGGCCACGCTCAGTGCGGCAGTAGC
>NZ_ATWJ01000009.1:0-2857 GCF_000421185.1 Ornithinimicrobium pekingense DSM 21552 | reverse complement strand
TCAGTGCGGCAGTAGCGTGCGGCCACGCTCAGTGCGGCAGTAGCGTGCGGCCACGCTCAGTGCGGCAGTAGCGTGCGGCCACGCTCAGTGCGGCAAAGTAGTACGTCTTTGAGCTGACTAGTGAGCCGCACGAGGCCAGCGTGCGGGGCGGCCCGAACGACGTTGCGAGGTCGGATCAAAGCGAGAGTGCCGCCGTAGGTACGTCCGTCTGGCGCGAGAGGCAAGTCTGGGAGAAATGGCGGCCCTCCTGGGAGCAGGGGGGTAAACCCAGGAGGGACCGCCGTGCAGGGCAGGGTTCTGTCACGGCTGCAGGGGTAATAGCCTTCGACGAACTTCGCACATCCCCACGACCGATAGATTGGCAGAGAAGTCGCGTGCATGCCATCGCCGACCGTGGTGAATCGCCTCACACCCGCGCCCCGCCAACGCTTCCGCCGCGCGGCATTTCCGGATGCTTTCCCACTCCTGGGTAGGCTGCGCTGGTGAGTGCGTCGGAGAGGCCCGTGGAGGTCTTTGTGAGCCCGGCGGAGCCCGGGGACCGTATGAGTTTCGACGTTGTGCGGTGGAGCCGCACCGGAAGTGTTGCTGTCCCGGACGCCGAGGAGGTGCTCCGAGCGTCGTGCCGTTCGGTGGAGAAGGTGAGCGCTGAGAGCACTTTGGGCGCGTTCCTTACCTCGGATGCCGATCTCGACGTCGTCGCTTCTGGGCAGACAGGAGCCCATTTCTGGCTGGCAGCCCGGTACATGTTGCCGTTCCGTCCGCGCAAGGGTCCTTGGCACGCCCTGCGCGCGGAGGCCGACACCGTGCACCGCGTGACGTTCAACGAAGTGATCGACGCCGCGGCCTGGACGCACTGGGAAGCCGGAGCCAGGGTGCGCGAGGTCGACCTCGGGCTGACTGATCGCCCGTTCGCCCGAGGCCGGATGGAAGCCTTCGAGCAGGGATTGTGGGACGGCGTCGTGCACCGTCCCGAGCCCGAGCCGCGACTGGTGCCCGTGTCCTCGGAGTATCAGCTCGACATCGATGCCCTGATCGCGGCCGAGCCGGCGGAGAACCTGGTAGTCGAGCCCGACGGCACCCGGACCCTCTTCCTCAGCGGTGAGCCGGAGTTCCTCCTGGCCGAAGGGCCTGTTCGCTATGGGTCGGGCTTTGTCATGGACGGGTCCGATCCCACCCATACGGCTCGGCACTTCATCAACCCAGACACCGCCAACCTCACGCCGGTCCGGGACGACGGGATCGACGACGACGTGGACCAGGAGGCCATCATCGCCGCCGCGCTCAAGGACTGGTTCGGCCTCTCCGGTCCCACCGAGCAGTGGGACTGGCCCTGCCAGCTCTGGCGCACCCGCCCCTGAACCCTCAACCATCGCGAATCATGGGCCGTCTCAGCGCCCTGCCCTCGATAGAGGAAGTGTTCCGCGGAACACCGCCAGAATCTCAGGCGACCGGCCCGCGGCATGGTCGGACGCTACGCGTTCACAGCGGCATGGTCGGGACTGCTGCACGGGTAGGTGACATCTGATCTGTGACGCTTCGTGGCGTCGCTGGAAGGATGTGCACTGTGCCCAAGCCCTATCCCCAGGAGTTCCGTGACGACGTGGTCAACGTCGCGCGCAACCGTGAGCCTGGACAGACGATCAAGCAGATCGCCGCCGACTTCGGCATCGCCGAGTCGTGCCTGCGCAACTGGATGCGCGCGGCCGACGTCGCCGACGGTGCCCGGCCCGGGACCACCGCGGCCGAGAACGCCGAGCTGCGCGAGGCCAAGAAGCGGATCCGGCTGCTGGAGCAGGAGAACGAGGTCCTGCGCCGCGCCGCGGCCTACCTGTCCCAGGCGAACCTGCCGGGAAAATGATGTACCCGCTCGTCCGCGAGCTGGCCGGCGACGGGATCCCCGTCACGGTGACGTGCCGGGTGCTCAACCTCGCTCGCCAGCCCTACTACCGGTGGCTCGCGGACCCGGTCACCGATGCCGAGCTGGCGGCCGCCTACCGCGCCAACGCCCTGTTCGACGCGCACAAGGACGACCCCGAGTTCGGCTACCGGTACCTGGTCGACGAGGCCCGCGACGCTGGTCAGGACATGTGCGAGCGGACCGCCTGGCGGCTGTGCTCACAGAACGGCTGGTGGTCCGCGTTCGGCAAGAAGCGTGGCAGGAACGGCAAGAAGCCCGGGCCTCCGGTGCACGACGACCTGGTCGAGCGCGACTTCACCGCCGAGGCACCGAACCAGCTGTGGCTGGCCGACATCACCGAGCATCGCACGGGCGAGGGCAAGCTCTACCTGTGCGCCGTCAAGGACGTCTTCTCCAACCGGATCGTGGGCTACTCGATCAGCGACCGGATGAAGTCACGCCTGGCCGTCGACGCCCTGAGCAGTGCCGTCGCCCGCCGCGGTGACGTCGCCGGGTGCATCCTGCACACCGATCGAGGGTCCCAATTTCGCAGCCGGAAGCACGTCCGCGCCCTGCACCGCCACGGCATGGTCGGCTCCATGGGCAAGGTCGGCGCGGCCGGTGACAACGCCGCCATGGAGTCCTTCTTCGCCCTGCTCCAGAAGAACGTCCTGGACCGACGCACCTGGACCACCCGCCAGGAGCTGCGCATCGCCATCGTCACCTGGATCGAGCGCACCTACCACCGCCGCCGCCGACAGGACGCCCTCGGCCGGTTGACCCCCATCGAGTACGAGACCATCATGACCACACCGGCCGCTCACGCAGCCTGACCCAACCTGTCACCTACCCGTGCAGCAGTCCCGTCGGACGCTACGCGTTCACAGCGGCATGGTCGGACGCTACGCGTTCACAGCGGCATGGTCGGACGCTACGCGTTCACAGCGGCATGGTCGGACG
>NZ_ATWJ01000008.1 GCF_000421185.1 Ornithinimicrobium pekingense DSM 21552 | reverse complement strand
GCCGGTTGACCCCCATCGAGTACGAGACCATCATGACCACACCGGCCGCTCACGCAGCCTGACCCAACCTGTCACCTACCCGTGCAGCAGTCCCGACCTGCTCGACGATCGCGTGGTCGCGGTGGGAGGCCTCCGCGGCCAGCATCGTCAGGGGTGAGTCGGTGAATACGCCGTGGTGGCGGTAGGTCGCGAACAGCTCGTCCTGCCCGGCCGTGACCGCCTTGGGGTTGAGGCGTCTGACGCGGCGCACGATGAGCCGGGCGGTGACGTGCTCGGCCTTCTTGCGGGAGGTGAACGCGGTGTAGCTGGTCTGCGCGACCTGGGCGTCGGAGACCCACCGCTGCTCCTGCTCGTCCCAGATCGCGTCCGGGTACTTGATGGACACCCACGCGTCCTCGGGGATGCGGGAGATCGCCGCGGTCACGGCCGGGTCCATCCGGGCGGTCAGGGAGAACCGGGCCCCGGCCCGGCGGGTGGCGGCGACGACGTCGTGGTTGTAGTAGGCCGAGTCCGCGCGCACGGTCAGGGTGCCGGTCGCGCCGGCCCGCCGGGCGGTGGCCACGGCGTCGGCGATCAGCCGGGCCGCGCCGTGGTTCGAGGCGGCGTTGCCCTTGCGCAGCCTCGTGGCTGCGAGCACCGGTGCCGTCGTCGGGGTGGACAGGGTCGCGACCTGCACGTTCAGACCCTTGACGCCGGTGTAGCCGTACCCGGTGCCCTGCTTGGCGTACCCGTGGGTGGCGCGGATCGTGTCGTCGACATCGAGGTAGGCGACCTGGTCGGCACCGGCCAGCAGGCCCGGGACGATCCCGGTCAGGTTCACCAGCACCCGGGAGGCTACGGCGTCCAGCTGGCGGACGTGGCCGAAGGTGTAGGCACGCAGGTGGGTGCCCAGCGTGGTCGGGGCCCGGTGCCCGGCAAAGAGGCGGCCCATCCCGCCGTGGCGCACCACGTCCATGTCCTCGATCGAGTCGGCCCCGGCGATCATGCCCGCGACCAGCGATCCGATCTTGAGGTCGGCGTTGGCGCCGGCCGAGCCGGGCACGTTGACGTGCTCACCGACGAGGTCGGGCAGTCCGGCCTTCTCGGCCAGTCCCATGACCGGGACCAGACCTGCCGTGCCGATCAGATTCGGGTCGTCGAACACGGCGGAGATGTTGTGGCAGACTCGCACTATCGGGTGCTCCTGTTTTCTGGTCGATCGAACTGTCGCAAGTCCAATCGTCCCAGGTCACAGGGGCATTCGTCTGTCACGACCCGGCTCGGTCACCCATTACATCGGCGGATCGAGGCTGATAGTGACCATCTGATCTGCCTAGTCTCGGGCTGGGCTGGAAGGATGTCGACCGTGACCAAGCCCTATCCCCAGAGACGAGCTCGTCGAGGTCCCAGCACACCCTCGTCGACGGCTTCGGCTGCGCTGTCCTCCCGAAGATGGTCCTGACGAGTCAGCGCCTGGGGACATGCCGGACGTGGACGACCGGCTCGAAGCCAGCGGTTAGCCGACCGAGCGTTCGACCTCGCGCAGCGGCCCCCCAGTCACGCCTTGACGATTGGCGGTGGCAGCGAAGGCCAGATCCGTCCGCCCAAAGGGCTGAGTGACCCCGCCCACCGGTACCCCAGAAAAGTACTGCAGTGGGGTACGCAATCGGCGCGATCCAGGGTGCTCAGCAACGCTCTGAACTGCAGGAATGAGTCTTTGCGTACCCCACCCGTGGACTTTGCAAGCAGGGGGTTAGGGGTTCGAGTCCCCTCGCCTCCACCCATGACGAAGGCCCACCCGGTGATCCGGGTGGGCCTTCGTCATGCGGGTCAGGTCAGCACACGGCGTGACCGGCGGGCCACTCGAGCACGCCCGGGCCACCGGCCAGGCGGGACAGCGTGATCCCGAGCTCCTGGTAGGCGGCGTCGACCTCCGAGGGCCGGCACGAGGAGCGGGCGAGGACGACGGGGCCACCGTGCCGTGCGGCGAGCTGTGTGCCCACCATGGCGTCGACGGGGGCGTCGCCCGAGGCCACGACGGCGCTGCGGGCGCCGTCGAAGGCGTGCTGCGCCAGCTGCCCGCTGGTGGCGAAGCGGTTGGTCCCACCGACCCGCTCCACGGCGGCCTGCGGGAGCAGCGTGACGATCTGTTCCATGACGGCGGGGCTCAGGACCCCCTCGCCTCCCAGGACGACGACCCGGGAGGGGGCGAGGGCGAGCAGGGCCTTTCCGGTGGTGATGGGAAGGCGTCCGGACCGGGCGAGGAGCACGGTGCCGTCCTGCTCGGCCGCGGCCGCGGCGCCGCCCAGCGCGTCGATGAGCCCGACGCCGTCGGCGACGTAGACCGTGCCGCCGGGGCGCGGGTGCTGCGCCGCGAGCTGGGCGGCGGTGGCGTAGCGGTCCTCCCCCGTCACCCGGCGCACCGTGTAGCCGCGCGCCGTCAGGTCGTCGGCGATCGCCGGCGGGATGACGCCCTCACCACCCACCAGGGTGATGTCGCGTACGCCGAGGTGCTGCAGGGCCTGGAGGGTCTCCCGCGGCACGGCGGTGGGACGGGTCAGCAGCACGGCCGCACCGGTCGCGTCGGCGACCGCACCCACCCCCAGCGCGTCGGGCAGGGCGTGCCCCGAGACCAGGTATGCCGAGCGCGTCCCCTCCAGGAACGCCTCGCGCGCCAGGGCGGCGGACACGGCATACCGGTCCGCCCCGCCGATCCGCTGGACGGCGTCGGAGGACTCCCGCTGGTCGGTGACGACCCACGCCCGCAGGGTGTCCATGAGGGCGTACATGCTGTAGCCCGGGCACAGCGTCAGCCCGACGTCGCGGTGGGCGTGCACGACCGGCAGCGTGCGGGTCCAGCCCTCGTAGGCGTTGGTGTAGCGCACCGTCGTGCCCGCCGTGACCCCGTGGGTGTCCAGCGTCCAGGCGGTCAGCTCCGACAGCGCGTCGAGCTCGGTGCGCCAGACCTGCGCCGTCTCGTGGTTGCCGAGCACGGCGATGCCGGCCCAGTCACGGTTCATGCCGAAGGCGTGGGCGAGCTGGAGGTTCTCCTCCACACCGCCGGCCCGGCCCTCCCAGGTCCGCCCGTACTTGTCCACGAGCGCCGCGTAGCCGATGTCGCCCCACCCGAGGGTCTGCCCGTGGTAGTAGAAGATGCCCCGGATGATCGAGGGCACGTCGACGGCGGCGTAGTCGTTGATCCCCGCCGTGTGGTGGACCGTCACGCCGAGCTGGGGGGTGTCGTGCACCAGGTGGCGTGGCTTGGTCCCGCGCATCGACTCGTCGACGCCCCAGTCGGCGCGGGTGCCGATCGCGATCTCCTCGGTGGTGATCGGCAGCGCCTGCACGGAGGCGACGTCGGCGGAGGTGCGCTGGGTGGTCCACGCCTCCAGCGAGGCGTCGGTCGCCTCCCCCACGAGGCGCACCTGCACCTCGGCGGCACCCACCACCACGTCGCCGGTGGTCGCGCGCGGCGCCTCCTGGGTGCCGTCGACGGGTGCCCCCGAGGCACCCGTCGCGCTGCCCTGCGTGGCGGTCTCGACCTCGACGGTGAACGGCTCCGTGGGCACCACGTCGTCGAGCTCGGCCCAGTCGCCCCACTCGGCGCCGGGCTCGCGCACGCGCAGCTCGGCGGCCTCGGGCTGCGGGCCCTCCCAGCGCAGGCCCAGGACGTGCACGCCCTCGCCCAGGCTGAGGGTGGCCGTGCTGACCGGCTCCGCGGAGGCGGTCGCCGCCGCGTCGTCGGTGCCCGGCAGCTGGCGGGCGGACGAGGCTGCCAGGTCCTGCGCGAGCGGCACGCTGCGGTGGGCGGCCTGCGGGTCGGCGTCGTCCACGACCGGGGCGGCGGCCGCCCCGGAGACGGTGAGGGCGGCCGTGAGCAGCGTCACGGCCGGGAGGGTGAGGGCGGCCAGCAGGGGCCGGCGGGACGGGGGGTGGCTGGAAGTGCGCATCGGTCATCTCCGTCGGACGGCCCATCGGGACAGGAAGGGCCGGGGAAGGTATGGGACGAATGCACTGTAGTCACACCAGTCACACCGATGGCCACCCTTTCGGGTGAGTCGGAGTGTGCTGTCGCTCACCCCCGCGACACGGGGCAGCCCGTCCTCAGAGGAACTGGACCGGGTCGAACTCCTCGATCGGGATGATGCGCAGACGCGGCAGCGGGGCGTTGAAGGCGAGCGTGTCGTGCTCGAGGTCGTAGAACTGCATACCCCGGGCGACCAGGGCGGAGAAGCCGGAGTTGCGGAACTCCTCGAAGGCGATGAGCCCCACCCGCCGGCGGCCGTCGACCAGCGGCTCGACCGACTCCAGGAAGTCGCCGTCGTGGCTGACCAGCATCACGTCGTCGTCCCGCTCCAGCAGGGCGTCGAGGGTGCGCTGGATGGCGATGTCGACGACCTTCTCCTCCGCGGTGCCCGACAACGGCACGGGGGTGTAGCCCAGTGCCCGCAGCGCCTGGACGAAGGCCATCGGCAGCCCGCTGCTGGCGTTGAGGAAGAACAGGCCCTTGGCGGGCTGTCCCCAGGTCTCCTGGGTGAAGGTGAGCAGCCGGTCCCAGCGCGGGCGCTCGTCGGGGTGCGGGCGCCGGCCCAGGATCGAATTGCCGAGGGTCGCGTCGATGTTCTCGCCGTCGACCAGCAGGTATGACGTTGCCATGGTGGTGCTCCTAGTCAGATATTCGGGTGTATCGGATTATTCATAGACAAGCTTCTGCGGACCGGGGAAGATCCACGACAGGCCGTCCCGCAGCCGGTCCCGCCAGTTCTCCCACGAGTGCCCGTCGCGTGACTCGACGTAGCGCACCTGGGCGCCCGTGGACTCGAAGACCGGCACCATGGAGCGGTTGGGCACGATGAGCGGCTCGTAGATGCCGCAGTGCACGTACATCCGGTCGGCGATGCGCCGCGGCCTGGCCCGGTAGCGGTTCATGAACTTCACGACCGGGTCGAACGCCGGCCCTCCGCCGTGGTCGCTGCCGATGTCGGTGAAGACGAACGAGCCGGACTGCAGCAGCAGGTTGCCCCACGTGTCCGGGTGGCGGGCGGCCGTGGACAGCGAGGCGACGGCGCCGAAGCTGGCGCCCATCAGGCAGCGGGCCGCCGACCGGCGCACCACCGGCAGCTCCTCCTCGATGGCCGGCAGCAGCTCGCGGGCCAGGTGCCGCGCGTGCGGGGCGTAGTTGGGGTACTCGCGCAGCCGGTCGCCCGGGTTGGAGAAGACGACGATCGTCTCGGCCATGTCCAGGTCGTGGATGATGTTGTCCAGGACGGTCTTCATCGCCGCGTAGGTGATGTAGTCGTCGCCGTCGTGCACGACCAGCAGCGGGTAGGCGCTGCTGCGCCGGAAGCGCGCGGGCAGGTAGATCCGGTTGTGGACGGTGCGTCGCAGCGCCTTGGACTGCATCGTCCAGTCGACCAGCTCGCCGGGGCGGGCCTCGGGCCGGGGCTGCACCCAGTCCGGCGTCTCGTAGCCGGCCGCCTGCAGCACGCTGGAGGAGCCGACCGGCGAGTGCGCGACGAGGGGGTTGAGCGGGTCGTTGAAGGTCTCGACGGCACCGCCCGAGCGCACCTCGATCTGGTACTCCACCCGCGACTGGGCCGGCAGCTCGATGGTGACGTACCACAGGTCGGTGCCCTCGAGCCGGCGCATCGGCACGTGCTGGGGCTGGTTGACGATGCGGTGGCGCACCGCGACCGCGTCGACGTGGCCGCGGTAGAGGAAGGTGCACTTGGCGCCCTCCACGATCGGGACCTGGTGGCGCGCGAGGAACTCGTCGACCTTGGGCCCGTCCAGCGGGGCCGTGGCCTTGAGCGCGTTGATGGCCAGCTTGCCCTTGTGCCGGGGCGGGGCGGGGTATGACGTGGGCAGGCTCATGCGCTCTCCTCCTCCCGGGCGGACGCCTCCCCGTCCCGGGCCGGCGGTGCCGGCGGGGCGTAGGTCGTGACCGCACCGTCGGGGCCGAGGATCCGCGCCCCGGCCGGCAGGTGCCCGCCCGCGGTGAGCGTGACCTCGGCCTGCTCGTCGAGCAGGAGGGCGTGCGCCGGGGCGGCCCGGCGGACCAGGACCGACATCCGGTCGGGGTCGCGCATGGCCAGCCGCTCCTTGGGTGAGGGCAGAGCCACGATGCCCCGGGTCAGGCCCAGGCCGTTCATGAGCAGCTCGGAGACCGACGGGCTGGAGACCGCGTGGTCGTAGAAGAGCAGGACGCGCTCGGTCAGCACCATCGCCCCGGCCCCCCAGGCCAGCACCGGGCGCAGCAGCACCGGCGTGCCGTCTGCCCCCGCGTCCGTCACCGGAGGCGGCGCCGCCAGCGCCGGTGCCAGATTGAACAGGTGCAGCGCCCCCATGAGCACCCCGACGTGCCCGCCGGTGACGGCGATCGCCTCGCAGTCGGCGACCAGCCGGCCGACGTGGAAGCGCCCGTCGACCACCGCGTCGCGGTGCTGGGGCTCGTAGCGGGCGTAGAAGGAGTGGTTGAGGTCGGCGACGCGTTCGAGGTGGCGCGCGTCCATGCGGCGCATCACCTCCAGGACGTCCTCTACCGCCATGTCGACCACCCGCTCGTCGCGGGGGTTGTGCTCCCGGATCCGCCGGATGGCCACGACCGCCTGCTCCAGGCCGATCAGGTAGAGCTCCTGCATCTCGGTGTGGATCAGCCGCCGTCGGCGGTCGCCCTCGGCGAGCTCGGGGTCGCGCTCCCACACCCGTTGCATGAGGCTCCACAGCCCCAGGTTGACGGTGTTGCCGCCCAGCAGGTCGGTGAGCAGCTCGTCCTCGGACTCCCGGTCGCGCCAGCCGGCGGTGATGATCGCGAAGCGCCGCCCGCGCAGGCCCAGGCGCTCGGCCACCTTCGGGACCCGGGGCTCGCGCTGCGGCCCGAGGAGGGTGATGCGGGGGTCGGCGAACGGGTCGTCAGCCGGCATGGACCTGCACGGTGCGGCCGACGTCGTCGAGCATCTCCCGCAGGTGGTCGTAGTCCGGGTGCCGCATCCGGATCCACGCGTTGGCCATGAAGCCGGCCTCGACCGGCTGCGTGCCGGTGCCCTGGGGCGGGACGTGGGCGTCGATGATCCAGCGGCCGTAGCGGTTCTCGACGTCCTCCAGGCCGGAGTAGCCGGTGATCACCCCGTCGCGGTCCGGGCGCAGCGCGATGATCCCGGCGGAGTGGCTGCGGCTGGGATGCGAGGAGATGTGGCCGTGCACGATCGCCTCGGCCCAGGCGGCGTAGACGTCCATGTCGTTGGCCGCGCAGTAGAGGTCCCAGCAGCCCACGCCCGGGGGCCGGCAGCCGATCTCGCTGAACACCAGGCCCTTGGGGCCGTGGAAGAACTCCATGTGGGTGGCCGAGGTGCCGATGCCCAGCGCGGCGTTGACGCGGGCCCCCATCTCCCGCAGCTCGGCGTAGAGCGGGCCGGAGTCGATGCGGTTGGTCGCGACGAACTGGGGCGAGATCCAGCGGGTGCGCATCGCCTCCAGGACCCCCGGGTAGTAGTGGGAGGCGAAGTCGAGGACCGGCTGGCCGTCGATCGAGATCGTGTCGTAGAAGCCCTCGTGCCCCTCGATGAACTCCTCGACCGCGATCGAGCCGTGGCTGCCCAGGCCGGCCAGCGCGACGTCGAGCTCGGTGTCGTTGTCGACCCGGAAGGTGCCGGCGGCCCCTGCCGCGTCGCGCGGCTTGAGGATGAGCGGGTAGCCGACCTGGCGGGCGAAGCTGAGCACCTCGTCGGCCGTGTCGGCCCCCGTGGACCGGGCGACGGGCACGCCGGCCTGGCGCAGGGCGTCCTTCATGGACGGCTTGTCGCGACACAGCCACGTGGTCCGCACGGAGGTGCCCGGGATGCCCAGCGCCTCACGGACCTGCGCGGCGACCATCTGGTGGGACTCGATGGTCGACTCGAGCCGGTCCACCCAGACCATGCCCTGGACGCGGCGCACGGCGTCGGTCATCTGCTGCAGGTCGGTCACCGACCCCACCTGCTCGTAGTGGGTCATCCAGTCCCTGAGCTGGTGGTCGAGGTAGTCCAGGGGGGTCTCCCCGATGCCGATGACGTTGGCTCCCGCCTCGGCGAGCGCGCGCGGGAACTCGCGCTGGTTCCGGGGGAAGTGCGGCTCGACGAACACGATGTTCACGAGGTCGAGCCTGCCACAGAACGCCCCCGCCCACCTGTGCACGGGGACCTGGCGGGTATGGCGTGCACCCGCTCAGCGCCCGCGCCGCGCGAGCTCGTCGAAGGCGCGCGCGACGACCTCGGCATACACGTGCATCCCGTCCATGTCGGGGTGCACCTTGTCCGCCTGCAGCACCTGCGGCTGCTCGCTGATCGTGCCGTGCCAGTCCCCGACCACGGCGTTGGGGTGCTCGGCGACGACCGCCTCGATCGTCGCGTTGGAGCCGGCCGTGAAGCTGGCGTTGACGAAGAGGTTCATCACCACCACGTTGCGCTCGGGCCCGAACGCCTCGAGGGCGGCGCGCAGGCCCTGCTCGTCCACGCCGGCGTTGGTGCCCAGGTGCAGCACGACGTTGTCGCGCACGGCGCCCTCCGCCAGGGCCTGCTCGAGGACGGCGGGGGCGTCGCGCCACTGCCGGTTGGACTGCGCGACGTAGCCGATGCCCGGGAAGCGGTGGGTGAGGCCGTCCGCGCTCGTCACGACCAGCGAGTCGCCGAAGGCGGTGATCGTCTCGCCGGAGGGCACCAGCAGCCCGTCGACGTCGGGGGAGAAGGCCGAGCCGTTGACCTCGACCGCGTCAGCAGGAGCAGGTGCCGCCGGCTCCTCGGCATCGGCACCCTCCTCGGTCGGCCGGGCGTCGTCGGCTGCCGTGTCCTCGGACCCCTGCTCGGACCCTGCCTCGCCCCCCTCGGCGTCCACCTGGCCCAGCCCGAGGCCGGCGCCCGCCGCCCGGGACCCCTCCTCGGCGGCCGCCGCGTCGCCGGGCGCCTGTCCGAGCTCGGCCCCCGACCCGATGCCGTCGGTGCCGGCCTCCACGGCGGAGCCGGCACCCGAGGCGGCGGAGGTGCCGTTGAGGCGCGACTCGGTGTCCTCGATCTGCTGCTGGGTGCTCGACTTCTCCGGCGCGGTGGCCACCGCGACCCCGGTGAGCACGAGCATGAGGGCGACGACGGAGGCGACGACGCGGGGCGTGCGGCTCACCTGCCACGGGGTGCGCAGCCACCGCCCGAGGGACCGGACCGAGGCCCGCAGCCCGTGGCGGCGCACCGGCCGCTCGACCACCCGCAGCGAGAGCTCGGAGAGCAGCAGCGTGGTCACCAGGGCCGAGCCGAGCACGACCCAGCCGCGGGTCGTCCCGACCGCGTAGGGCACGAGGGCACCGGCCAGGATGAGGACCGGCCAGTGCCACAGGTAGATGCCGTAGGAGCGCTCGCCGAGCCAGCGCAGGGGGGCGAGCTGCATGGCCGTGCGCCACGGGCCCGGTGACTCCAGCAGCCCGGCGACGAGCACGACGGTGGCCAGCGACGCGAGCAGGATGCCGCCCCGGAAGGTCAGCGGCGACGACTCGTCCATCCAGCGCATGAGCGCCCCGAGGACCAGCAGCGAGCCGAGGACGGCCGCCCAGCGCCAGCGACGCCATACCGCGCTGCGCAGGCCGGCCCGGTGCGTCGGGTCCGCCCAGGCCAGCGCGAGGACGGCACCGGCCATCAGCCCCATGAGGTGGGTGTCGGTGCCGTAGTAGACGCGCGTGGCGTCGGTGCCGGGCGTGTGCAGGACCGCCATCGCCACGGCCGACGCCAGCCCGATGCCGCCCACCGCGTAGAGGCGCTGCCGCGTCGTGCGGGTCAGCGCCAGCGCCACGACCAGGGTCAGCGGCCAGAGCAGGTAGAACTGCTCCTCGACGGCCAGGGACCAGAAGTTGATGAAGAGGATCGGGGAGGTGGTGTGGAAGTAGCTGGCACCCGCCGCGATCTCGAGCCAGTTGGTGGTGAAGGTCAGCGCCCCGAGCGTCTGCCGGCCGATGCCCACGAGCAGGTCGCCACCGACGAGCCGCGCCGCGGTGACGCTGACGAGGACGACCACGGCCAGCGCGGGCAGCAGCCGTCGGGCGCGCCGCTTCCAGAAGCCGGGCAGGTCGACGCGGCCCCGCTGCGCCAGCTCGCGCAGAAGCAGCGTGGTGATGAGGAACCCCGAGACCACGAAGAAGACGTCGACGCCGAGGTAGCCACCGGGCAGGGCGGCGGGCACGAAGTGGAAGACCAGCACCGAGACGATCGCGATGGCCCGCAGACCGTCGAGGCCGGGGATGTGGCCCGGGCGGGGGTCGATCCCCTCGGGACCGCGGCCGCCGCGCCGGGGCCGCCTCCTGCCGGGCTGGCCGGCAGCAGCGGGTGCCGTGACGTCGACGGCTCCGCCGCGGGCGACGGCGGGCCGGTAGGTGCGGCTGCGTGCGGAGCGGTCGGGGTCGACCAGCGCGCGCTCCCCACGTCGGGCGGTGGCGGTGCGGGCGCGCGGTGCCGGGACGGGGTCGAGCACGTCCTGCCACGCCGCGTCGAGCGGGGCGCCGGTCCCGGGGCTCGGCTCGTTCGTGGGCTGCACCGACACAGGCGACCTCCTCCTGTGACCGCGCGTGGAGGACCTGCGTCGGACTCGCAGGGCTCGCGCACGCCGACGGTCGCCCTCAGCGTAGGGTCGCACCCCGCCGTCGACGCCCCGCTGTCGCGGTGTGTCGCCAGATGACCCTGTGCCGGATGTGACGGGAGGGGTTAGGGCGAGGCCGTCCGGGGAACGCCGACGGGCGCCATCCCCGGAGGGAGGACGCCCGTCGACGGTGCTGCGTCAGGCGCGCGGCGTGCCCGCGTCGCCGTCCTCGCCCGCTTCGCGGATCTCCTCGGTGGGGGACTCCCCCGGGGTCTGCTCCTCGGTGGTGCTCGGGGTCTCGGCGGCCAGGGCGTCGATCTCCTCCGACTCCAGCATGTGCGGCCCGTCGGTGGAGGAGGTAGCCGCACCGGTCGTCCCGGTGTCGGTCACCGCGGTCCCGGCGGCGGTGGTGCCGGCAGTGGTGCCCGTGGTCGCGGGGGCGGTGGGAGTGGCAGGGGCCGCCGAGGTGGCGGTCGTCGCCTCCGCCAGCGGGTCCGCGGCGCTCGTGGGCGTGCGGCTGGCCCACGGGTCGGCCCCGCCGGCCTTGCTGGCCCACGGGTCGGTCGCGCCCTCGCGCTGCTGCTGGTTGAGGTACCAGGCGATGCCGGCACCGGCCGCGGCGAGCACGCCGAGGGTGATCAGCACGCCGCCCTTGCGCCGGCGCTTCTTCAGCGTGCCGGTCAGCGCGGCCACGACGCCCTCGTCCTGGGTGAGGAGACGGTCCTTGCCGTGCTGCACGTCGCCGAGCATCTCCTGGATCTTCGGCAGCAGCTCGTTGTTGATGACGTCGCGCAGGTGGTCGACACGGGGCCCCATCGCCGCGACGCCCTCCTGGGCGCGCGGGACGGCCGAGTCGATCCCGTGGTCCATGCCCAGCAGGGCCCGGGTGCGGGTCTCGTCGGCCTTCTCCCGGGCGGCGGCGGCCAGGGCCGCGACGAGCGCCGCGCTGGCGCCGGCCTTCTCCTTGGCCGAGCCGGCCAGCGGTGCCGAGCGCTCCGCGGCGGCCTCCCGCACATGGGCCGCCTGGGCGCGCGCCTTGTCGGTCAGGTCGGCCGAGGACACCTTGTGCGCCAGCTGCGACCCGGCGACCTTGGCGGTGCCGGCGGCCGTCGCGGCGGCCCCCGCCACCGTGTGCCCGGCGGTGCCCGCCAGCGCGGCGAGGGTGCCCCCGGCGGCGTCGGCGCGCTTGTCGGCGACCGCGCGCCCGTGCTCGGCAGCCTTGCGGCTGTGCCCCGCGGCCTTCGAGGCGGCCTTGGACGCCGCCTCCCTGTCCTTGCGGGCTGCCTGCACGGCCTTCGCACGCGCCTTCTTCGCGTGCTTCTTGCCCTTGCGGTCGTCGGCGGGTGCGGTCACCTCGGCCAGGGTCGCGAGGACCGCCGCACCCAGGTTGCGCGCCCCCAGCGCGGCGTTGCTGCCGGCCTCCCCGGCGTCGTGGCGGGCCTTGGCCGCCTGGGCGGTCGCTCGATCGGCTTCGGTCTTGAAGAACACGTCAGGCTCCTCCTTGTAGTGGTCTGCTCCCCATCCTGCCCTGTCCCGCCGGTCGTCTCTACCGGGGGGCGCGGGCACCGCACACCCGGGGTATGCCGTGCGCCCGCCCTGCCCCGGGCGGACCCGGCCGTGCGCGGGCCCGTGCGAGACTGTGCCGCATGAACGTGACGCTTCACACCAACCACGGCGACATCCACCTCGAGCTCTTCGAGCACGCCGCGCCCAAGACCGTCGACAACTTCGTCGGCCTCGCCACGGGTGAGAAGGAGTACCGCGACAACGCCGGGCGGACCAACCCCCAGCCGTTCTTCGACGGGCTGACCTTCCACCGCATCATCCCCGGGTTCATGATCCAGGGCGGCTGCCCGCTCGGTGAGGGCGTCGGCGGCCCCGGCTACACCTTCGACGACGAGATCAGCCCCGACCACACCTTCAACCAGCCCTACATGCTCGCCATGGCCAACGCCGGCAAGCGCATGGGCAAGGGCACCAACGGCTCGCAGTTCTTCATCACCGTCGACTCCACGACCTGGCTGCAGGGCAAGCACACGATCTTCGGCGAGGTGTCCGACCAGGCCTCCCGCGACGTGGTCGACGCCATCGCGGCGGTCAAGACCGGCGCCAACGACAAGCCCGTCGAGCCGGTCGTCATCGAGCGCGTCTCCGTCGAGCGCTGACCCGGCACCCGTGAGCGCGACCCCACCCGGGCCGCCCGGGGGCGGGCCCGGCGGCCCGGGCGACCCGGGTCGCCCGGGCGGTGGCGCCGACCCGTCCGCCCCCTCCGCCGCCCAGCCCCCCACCTGCCCGCGCCATCCCGACCGGGTGTCCTACGTCCGGTGCCAGCGGTGCGGCCGCCCGACGTGCCCGGACTGCCAGCGGCCGGCCGCCGTCGGCATCCAGTGCGTCGACTGCGTCAAGGAGGGCTCACGGACCGCGCCGACCCCGCGGACCCGCTTCGGCGCGCCGGCGACGGCGGGCACGCCCTACGTCACGTGGACGCTCGTCGGCCTGTGCGTGCTGGTCTACCTCGGCCAGCGCGTCGTCCCGGGGCTGACCCGCGACCTGGCGTTCGTCGGGGTCCTGGCGGGCAGCGAGCCCTGGCGGTTCCTCACCTCGGCCTTCGTGCACTCACCGGTGAGCCTGCTGCACATCCTGTTCAACATGTACATCCTGTGGGCCTTCGGCCCGGTGCTCGAGCGCACGCTGGGGCCGGCCAAGTTCCTGACCGTCTACCTGCTGTGCGCGGTCGGGGGCTCGGTGGGGGTGCTGCTGCTGGCAGGCCTCGAGCCCGGCTGGTTCGTGCCGGTGGTCGGGGCGTCCGGGGCCATCTTCGGCCTGCTGTTCCTCTACGTCGTGCTGCTCCTGCGCCAGGGACAGGTGCCCACCAGCCTGCTGGTCATGATCGGGATCAACCTGGCGCTGCCGTTCTTCGTCGGCGGCATCGCCTGGCAGGCCCACCTGGGCGGGGCCGTCACCGGCGCCGCCGTCGGAGGGCTGCTCCTGCTCACGAGCACGCCGGGGCGCTCGGCCGAGGCGGTGCGCCGCCGCCGTCTCATCTGGCCGGCGCTGGCCGCCACCGGCGTCCTGCTGGCCGCCCTGGCGGTAGGGCGCATCCTGCAGGTGCTCGGTCCCACGGCGCTGGGTCTCGGCGTCTGACGACCCCGGCGCCCGCCCCACATCGATCAGCCCCTGCCGGGACACCGGCGGGGGCTGATCTGCGACCGGGGCGCGGCAACCTCCACCGGTTGTCCACAGAAACGAGTTACATCGGTGTGATTTGTCCCCAGCCTGGGGACAGGGTGTGGATAACTCCGAGGGTCAGCGCCACCGGGTGGCCATCACGAAGCCGGCCATGATCAGGCCCATCCCGATGGCGAGGTTCCAGTAGCGCAGCGCCTCGACGGGCCACTGGCCGGAGGTGATGTAGAAGGTTGCGACCCACAGGACGCCGACGATCATCAGCGTGCACATCACGGGGACGAACCAGGACGGGTTCGAGGGCAGCTTCTGGGTCTGGGGGGCGAGCTCGCTGGCGCGCTGGGCGCGCTTCTTGGCACCCTCGCGTCCGCGTGATTCGGGCACGGCTGTCTCCTTCGCAGTCGGTGCGGTCAGGATACGCGGATACCCTTGCGCCCATGTCCTCCGCACCCGAGACCGGTCGCGCCTCCGGCGCCTCCGGCTGGCGCGCCCGCAAGGGCGTCGTGGGGGTCACGGCCGTCAGCCTGCTGGCCGGCCTGCTCTTCGGCACGAGCGCGTCGCTGGCCAGCGACCGCCCGATCGGGGGCGGCGCGACGGACCTGGTCGGGCTGATCACCGCCCGTGACGACCAGGTGCGCGAGCTCAGCGAGCAGGCCGAGGAGCTGCGGGCAGAGGTCTCCACGCTGCAGGAGGCGGTGGACACCAGCGAGACGCGCCGGCTCGCCCGACGCGCCGACGCGGTGGCGCCCGCGGTGGGCCTGGCCCCGGTGACCGGGGCGGCCGTGCAGGTGACCCTCGACGACGCGGGCTACAGCCTCGACACGCTGCCGGAGGGCTACTCCGTCGACGACGTGGTGGTGCACCAGCAGGACCTGCAGGGCGTCGTCAACGCGCTGTGGGCCGGTGGCGCCGAGGCGATCATGGTCCAGGACCAGCGCATCGTCTCCACCAGCGCCGTCCAGTGCGTGGGCAGCACCCTCTTCCTCCAGGGACGGGTCTACTCCCCTCCCTACACCGTCACGGCCATCGGCGACCCCGCCGCGCTGCGCGCCGCGCTCGAGGCGGACCCGGTCGTGAGCACCTACCGGCAGTGGGCCCGCGCCATCGGCCTGGGGTATGTCGTGCAGGACGTCGGTCAGGTGGAGATGCCGGCGTTCACCGGCGTGTTCCGCCCGAGCTACGCGCGCGTCGCGGACGACGTCGTCCCGGGCACCGTCTCGCTGCCCGACTCCGGCTGACCTCTCGGTCCCTCAGCCGTTCCCCGGAGGGTCCTCCGGCGGGCCGCGCCGGTCGCTGGGCTCCGCCGGGTCGGTCCCGGTCGGTGTCGGCTCGTCGGTCGGGGTGGGCTCGGAGGTGGTGGGCGCGGGGTCGCTCGGCGGTGGCGTCGGTGAGGGGGCCGGCGCCGGCGGCGGCTGCACGGTGACCGTCTCGGTCGCCGTCTCGACGACGACCGGCTCGGCCGCCACGACGAGGGCGATCTCCTCGCCGACCGCGACGCGCTGCCCGGGCTCGACCGACTGCGTCAGCACCGTGCCCGGGTCGGCAGCGGCCGTGCGCTCCTCGGTGATGGTCCACTCCAGCCCTGCCTCGTTGAGCAGGACCACCGCGGCGTTCTGGTTCTGCCCGACGAGCTCGGGCATGTCCACCTCGCCGCTGGCGATGCTCAGCACGATCTCGCGGTCGGGCTCGACCTCCTCGCCCGCACCGGGGTCGGTGCTGACGACGTGGCCGCGCTCGACGTCCGGGTCGTCCACCTCCTCGGCGTCGTCGCGCACGTTGGTGAAGCCCTCCCGCTCCAGCAGGTCACGGGCGGCCTGCTCCTCCATGCCCGCCACGTCGGGGATCTCCCTGGCCTCGGGCCCGGCGGAGACGACGAGGCTGACCGTGCCCCCCTCCTCGAGCTCACCTGCCGGCGGGTCCTGCTCGATGACCTGCCCCAGCGGCTGGTCGCTGTTGCGCTCGGTCGCCTCGGGCACGGTGAAGCCCAGCGTGGTCAGCTCGGTCCGCGCCTGCGGCTCGGTCATGCCCACCGTGTTGGGGACGGTGACCATCACCGGCTCGTCCGCACCGCCGGGCCCCAGGACCTGGAAGAGGACCCAGGCCACGCCGGCCACGGCCAGCAGCGAGAGCGCGCCGAGCAGCAGGGCCGCCCCGCGGTGCCGCCGCTCGCGCACCGGCATCTCGTCGGTGCGCTCCCAGCTGTCCTCCTCCTGCGGGTATCCCGGGCCGTCGTCGTCGAAGGGGAGCGGGTCGCGCC
The DNA here is from genome assembly GCF_000421185.1 of Ornithinimicrobium pekingense DSM 21552. Classification (GTDB taxonomy): domain Bacteria; phylum Actinomycetota; class Actinomycetes; order Actinomycetales; family Dermatophilaceae; genus Ornithinicoccus; species Ornithinicoccus pekingensis. The sequence continues at coordinate 440,217 of NZ_ATWJ01000008.1, read as the reverse complement.
GGCCGGAGGCCGCGTAGGCACCCGCAGCACCGGCCGCGGCGGGGCCGGCACCCCCTGCCCCCGCGCGGGGGACCGCCTGGGTCCGCTCGTCGGTGCCCCGCGACCTGGCGATCGCGGCGGCACCCGCCCCGGCCACGCCGAGCACCGCGTTGTAGCTCGCCAGCGCCCCGGCCGAGACCGGCTCGTCGGCGCGTGCGGCGTTGAGGTCGGCGCGGAAGTCGGCGGCCGACTGGTAGCGCTCGTCGCGGTTCTTCTCCAGCGCGTGCAGGGTGATCGCGTCCAGGGCCTGCGGCAGGTGCGACTGGTGGGTCGACGGCGCCTTCGGGGTCTCCCCCAGGTGCTGGTAGACGAGGGAGACCGGGTCGCCCTGGAACGGGGTCCGGCCGGCGAGCAGCTCGTAGAGCAGGCAGCCGACCGAGTAGAGGTCGGAGCGGCCGTCGACGTCCAGGCCCTGGGCCTGCTCGGGCGAGAGGTAGCGCGCGGTGCCCATGACCGCCTGCGTCTGGGTCATGGTGGCGGCGGTGTCCGCCAGGGCCCGGGCGATGCCGAAGTCCATCACCTTCACACCACCGGAGGGGGTGACCATGACGTTGGCGGGCTTGATGTCGCGGTGGACCAGGCCCCGTTCGTGCGCGTACTCCAGCGCCGAGAGCACCGCCGCGGTGATCCGGGCGGCCTCGTCGGGCAGGAGCTGGCGCTGCTCGTTGAGCAGCTCGCGCAGGGTCTTGCCCTCGACATACTCCATGACGATGTAGGGCACGTGCAGCGGCGCACCGCCGGGCTCGCGCATGAGCTCCTCGCCGGAGTCGAAGACCCCGACGATCGAGGGGTGGTTGAGACCGGCCGCGGCCTGGGCCTCCCGGCGGAAGCGGGCCAGGAAGGAGGAGTCGCGGGCGAGGTCGGTGCGCAGGATCTTGATCGCGACCGCCCGCCCGAGGCGCAGGTCGTGGCCGGCGTGCACGTCGGCCATCCCGCCACGGCCCACGAGCTCACCGACCTCGTAGCGGCCGCCGAGCACGCGTGGCTCCTCCGCACCCGGGGTGGCCGCGGGGTTGGCCTGGGTCGGGTCGTCGGTCATGGTTGCACTCCTGCCTCGAGCATGGCCCGGGCGACCGGCGCGGCCACCAGGCCGCCGGTCTCACCCGTCCAGTTGTCGGTCGCGGACTCCACGATCACCGCGACCGCGATCCGGGGGTCGTCCGCGGGGGCGAACCCGGTGAACCAGGCGTGCGCGCCCCCGCTGGCGCCGTACTCCGCGGTCCCCGTCTTGCCGGCGACGTCCACCCCCGGGAGCTGGGCACCCGTCCCGGACCCGGACTCGACCACCGAGACCATCATGTCCGTCAGCGTGTCGGCGGTCTCCGCCGACACGCTGCGCGACATCGTGCGCGGGTCGGTGTCCTCGATCACCTCGAGGTCGCGGTTGCGCACGGCCTCCACCAGGTATGGCGTCATCAGCTCGCCGTCGTTGGCGATCGCCGCGGAGACCATCGCCACCTGCAGCGGGGTGACCCGGACCTCGTGCTGGCCGATGCCGGTGAGCGCTACCTGGGCGTCGTCGGGGTCCTCGGGGTAGGAGGAGGGGGTGACGGTCATCGGCACCTCGAGCTGCTGGCCGAAGCCGAACCGCTCGGACTGCTCGCGCAGCGCGTCGGCGCCCAGCTGGTCGGCCAGCCACGCGAAGGAGGTGTTGCACGAGACCTGCACCGAGCGCGCCAGGGTGGGCCGGCCCTCGGGGTCGCAGGCGGCGCCGCCGAAGTTGGGCAGGCTGGTCTCCGTGCCGGGCAGGGTGTAGGTCAGGCCGCCCTCGAGCTCGGTGTCGGCGTCGTAGTCGCCGCTCTCCAGCGCCGCGGCCGCCACGACCAGCTTGTAGGTGGACCCGGGCGGGTAGAGGTCACCGGCGATGGCCCGGTTGACCAGCGGCTGCTCAGGGTCCTGCGTCAGCCGGGCGTAGGCATCGTCGACGGCCGACAGCTGGTGGCTGGAGAGGGCGTTGGGGTCGAAGCTCGGCCGGCTGACCATCGCCAGGATCGCGCCGGTCCGGGGGTCGATGGCGACCGCGGCCCCCCGCCGGTCGCCGAGCGCGTCCGCGGCGGCCGCCTGCACCTCCGGGTCGATGGTGAGCTCGAGGCTGGCGCCCTGGGGCGGCCGCCCGGTGACGACGTCGACGAGCCGCTGGTAGAAGAGGCTGTCGTCGGTGCCGGCCAGCACCGCGTTGCGCGCCCGCTCGAGCCCGAGACCGGCGCCGTAGGTGAAAGACCAGTAGCCGGTGACGTGGGCGTAGCGGGTGGCCTGGTCGTAGCGGCGCACCCACTCCAGGTCGGTGTCGGTGCGCTCGGACCGGGCTATCGCCGTGCCGTCGACGAGGATGGCGCCGCGCTCGCGGCTGTAGGCGTCGATGAGGGTGCGCCGGTTGCCGGGCCGCTCGCGCAGGTCGTCGGCGGAGACGAACTGGATCCACGTGGTCGCCAGCAGCAGCGAGGTGAACATCGCGATGACCACGTAGGCCAGCCGACGGATGGGGGTGTTCATGTCAGCGGACCTCCCGGGTCCGGGTGGTGGCCTCGTCCTTGGCGGAGCGCTGCTGCTCGGCGCGCCGCTCGGAGACGGGCCGCCGGGCGTGGTCGCTGATGCGCAGCAGCAGCGCGACGATGATCCAGTTGGCCAGCAGCGAGGAGCCTCCGGCGGACAGGAAGGGCGTGGTCAGGCCGGTGAGCGGGATGACCCGGGTGATGCCGCCGACGATGACGAAGACCTGCAGGGCGAGGGTGAAGGACAGGCCCGCGGCGAGCAGCTTGCCGAAGCCCTCGCGGGCGCCGATGGCCGTGCGCAGCCCGCGCTCGACCAGCAGGGCGTAGAGCATGAGCATCGCGAACAGCCCCACCATGCCCAGCTCCTCGCCGAAGCTCGCGACGACGTAGTCGCTGTTGGAGAAGTAGGTGATGTAGGGGAAGCCCTCCCCCAGCCCGGTGCCGAAGATGCCGCCGTGGGCAAGACCCATCAACCCCTTGGCCACCTGGTCGGACTGGTCGGGGGCGAAGGGGTCCAGCCAGAGCGTCACGCGCCGCTGCACGTGGTCGAAGAGCTGCCAGGCCAGGATCGCACCGCCGACGAAGAGGGTCAGGCCGATGACGATCCAGCTGGTCCGCTCGGTCGCGACGTAGAGCATGGCGACGAAGAGGCCGAAGAAGAGCAGCGAGGAGCCGAGGTCGCGCTGGAGCACCAGCACCATGACCGAGAGCATCCACGCCACGAGGATGGGACCGAGGTCGCGGGCCCGCGGGAGCTGCAGCCCCAGGATGCGCCGGCCGACCAGCGACAGCGCGTCGCGGGTGCTGACCAGGTAGCCGGCGAAGAACACGGTCAGCGCGATCTTGGCGAGCTCGCCGGGCTGCAGGCTCAGCCCGCCGACGCTGATCCACAGCCGCGAGCCGTTCACCTCCCGGCCGATGACCGGCAGCATCGGCAGCAGCAGGAGGACGAAGCCGAGCGCCATCGCCAGGTAGGTCCACCGCTTGAGCACGCGGTGGTCACGCACGAGCAGGAGCGTGCCGGCGGCCGCGGCCACCGCGAGCCCGGTCCACAGCAGCTGGCGCGTGGCCACCGAGCCGGTGCCGCCGCCGAGGTCGATGCGGTGGATCATCACCAGGCCCAGCCCGTTGAGGAGGGTGGCGACCGGGAGCAGGAGCGGGTCGGCATACCGCGCGCGCCAGCGCAGCACCAGGTGCAGGCCCAGCGCGGCCGCGCCGAGGATGCCCAGGTGCCACCACAGGTCGGGGGGCAGCTGCTCGCGCACCGCGAGCTCGACGTTGACGTAGGCGAGCCCCACGATGAGCAGGGCGAAGACGGTCAGCGCCAGCTCGACGGTGCGACCGCTGCGCACGCGCAGGCTGGTCACGGTCGAGGGGCTGGGGTTGGCGGTGCCGGCGCTCACGGGCATCCCTCCGGGTAGAGGACCTGCACGGTCGGGCGGGCGTCGTCCGCGGTGGCGGCGACGGAGTCGTCGGTGGCGCCGGCGGAGTCGTCGCCCAGGCCCACCCCGGCGTCGAGGGGATCGCGCAGGCCACCGGCCCCGGAGGTCGCCGGCTCCCCGGCGGTGGCGGTGGCGACGGCGTCGTCCGCGCCGTCACCGGCCGCGCCCGTCGGCACCGGCAGCGCGGCGCGGGCGGCCTCGTCGGGGTCCAGCGTGACGGCGACCGCACCCGGGGGGACCTGCGAGGTGCGCGTGCCGTCGGGCAGGACGACGACGGGGACGCACCGGCCCTGCGCGAGCTGGCGCAGCTCGGTGACGATCGTCTCGGCGCCGGCCCGGTCGTCCGCGGACAGCGTGCGGCGGACCTGGTCCTGGTAGAAGGCGGGCAGGGCGTCGACGCGCAGGTCGGTGAGGTCCTCGGCCGTGCTCAGCGAGACGGGCCCGAGGTCCTGGGAGACGCCGCGGTAGATCGTCACCACGCCGTCCTGCTCGCCGACGAAGTACTGCTGCTGGCTCCAGGCCCACGCCCCCCAGCCGGCGGCCCCGAGCACGACGACGAGGGCCGCGGCGACCAGGGAGCGTCGCAGCCAGCGCAGCACCGGGCTGGAGGGACCCTCCTCGGCGAGCACGGGAGGGTCGGCCAGGGTGGTGCCCGTGGCCTCCCGGGTGAGCTGGGCCGCCTTCTCGGCCGGGGTCAGCTGGCCGATGGTCTGGGCGCGGCGCCGTTCGCTGGCCGCCCCGACCACCTGCGGCTTGGTGGTGCCCTCCCGCGCGTGCACGAGGTCGGCGACGACCACCGTGACGTTGTCGCGGGTGGCGGCGCGCAGCGCCACCTGCACCAGCTCGTCGGCCACCTGCCCGGGGCTGCGGTCGTCACGCCGCAGCAGCTCGGCCACCGTGTCCTCGGCGACGTAGTCGGTGAGGCCGTCGCTGCACAGCAGGAGGCGGTCGCCGACGCGCAGCTCGCGCAGCGACAGGTCGGGAGTGTCCTCGGGACGGCCCGTCAGCACCCTGGTCACCAGGGAGCGCTGCGGGTGGTGCTGGGCCTCGTCCTTGCTGATCCGACCCTCGTCGAGCAGCTTCTGCACGAAGGAGTGGTCCTTGGTGATCTGGGTGAGGCGCCCGTCGCGCAGCAGGTAGGCGCGCGAGTCGCCGATGTTGGCGACCGCCAGCTTGGTGCCGGTCCGCATCATCGCGATGCAGGTCGTGCCCATCCCGTCGGAGTCGGGGTAGACCTCCATGACGTCGGCCAGGCGGGAGTTGGCCTCGTCCAGCGCGCGCTCGAGGATGTCCAGGGAGTCGTCGGCCCCGTGCGACTCGCCGTCGAGGTGGACGAGCTCGCTGACCACCAGGGAGGAGGCGACGTCGCCCGCGGCGTGCCCGCCCATGCCGTCGCAGAGCACGAGCAGCTCGGGCCCGGCGTAGGCGGAGTCCTCGTTGCGGGACTTGCTGCCGAGTCCGACGTTGGTGCGGGCTGCGTAGCGGAGGGCGACCATGGGTCAGCGGCGCAGCTCGAGGACGGTCTGGCCGATCCGGATCTGTGCACCCGGGTCGAGCCGCGCCCCCTCGTCGATCTTCTGGCCGTTGACGATCGTGCCGTTGGTCGACCCCAGGTCGTCGACGTACCAGGCGTCGGCGCCCGGGTAGATGCGTAGGTGGCGGCCGGAGGCGTAGTCGTCGGTGAGCACCAGCGTGCACTCGGGGTTGCGGCCGACGAGCAGGCCGCCCTCGTGCAGCGGCACCGAGGTGCCGCGCAGGCTGCCCTCGGTCACCACGACGTGCGTGGGGACGTTCTTGCGCGTGCGGCGGTCGCTGCGTGACTCCCGGGAGCGGGTCGGGCCGGCGTTGCGCGAGAGGACGCGGGTGCCGTAGAGGTCCCCGCGCAGCACGCCGACCACCGAGAAGACGAACGCCCACAGCAGGACGATGACACCCAGGCGGATGAGGTTGAGGGTCAGCTCACCCATTCACCCCTCCAGCCGGAAGATCAGGCTGGAGCGACCCATGGTGATGCGGTCGCCGTCGCGCAGCTCCTCGTCGCCGACCTGCTCGCCGTTGAGGTAGGTGCCGTTGGTCGACCCGAGGTCGCGCAGCAGGACCTGCAGGTGGGGCCCGTCGTGGCTGATGCGCACCTCCGCGTGCCGGCGCGAGACGCCGGGGTCGTCGACGACGACGTCGGCGGAGTCGTCGCGGCCGATGGTCGTCACCGCGGCCGAGAGCGGCACGGCACGGCCGTCGACGTCCAGGACGGGACGAGGTCCGCGTCCCCGGGGGGTGCGGCCGGCGGGCACCTCACGCGTCGCGCCCGCCTGCGGACGGGGCTCGGGCCGGGGGCCGGCCTGCCGGTCCGGACGGTATACGGCGTGCTCGTCGCGGTCCCGGCGCTCCGGGGCGGGCCGGGGCTGCGGGGCGTGCTCGCGGGGTCGGGCCTCAGAGGAAGGGCGGGCGCTGGCGGAGGCGCGACCGGCCCGGCCGTCCTTGGCGGCCGGACGCACCCGGAAGATGCCGGTCTCGAGGTCGTCGCCCGAGACGAGACGGACCTCGAAGGGGCCGGGCGCCACGTAGCGCTGGGCGTCGGCGTGGTCCTCCGCGGCAGCCACCAGCTCGTCGGTCAGGGCCGAGGAGTAGGACGAGAGCCGCTCGTAGTCGGTCTCGGCCAGCTCGATCGTGAAGACGTTGGGGACCATCGTGCGTCCCGGGCCCAGGACCGCGGCCCGGTCGTCCATCGCGCCCCGCATGGCCGAGGCGATCTCCACCGGCTGGACCTCGGCCTTGAAGACCCGGGCGAACGGCTGCTTGACGGCGCGCTCGAGACCACGCTCAAGACGGTCGAAGACTCCCACAGCCTCTCCTCTCCATTCCATCGAGCAGCGGACGAGCATGCGCCTTGCCCGCCGATCGTACTTGTCCGGACTGGCAGGACTCTGGAGGAAGGAGCGGCGGAGCGGCGACGGGTTCCCTTCTGCGCGCCGTCACGCGGGGACGTCGTGACCCTGTCTCGGTGATTTCGGCCCCACCGAGCCCCCGTGCTAGTCTTGCCCGGCACTCGCGCGAGTGGCGGAATAGGCAGACGCGCACGGTTCAGGTCCGTGTGCCCGAAAGGGCGTGGGGGTTCAACTCCCCCCTCGCGCACGCGATGTGATGACAGAAGCTCCCGGCCGGACGGCCGGGAGCTTCTGTCATGCTCCCTCAGTCGCGCAGGACCGTCCACATCCCGGTCAGGTCCGCGTCGTCCCAGCCCAGGCTCCGGTAGAGCCGGTCGGCAGCCGGCGTGGCGAAGAGCCCGACGAAGCAGTGACCGGGGGCCAGGTGCCGCACCTGCGCCGTCAGCGCCTCGACGATGTCGCGGCCCAGCCCGGCCCCCTGGTGGTCCGGGCGCACCACGACGTCCTGCACGTAGAAGTAGAAGGCTCCGTCACCGACGACCCGGCCCATCCCGACCAGCTCACCGCCGTCGTCATGGACGACCACCCCGCAGACCGAGCCGGCCAGCGAGGTCGGCACGGCGTCCCACCAGAACGCATCGCCCCAGCCCACCGACTCCGCCAGCTCGCGGTGCTCCTGCGGTGTGGGGGTGCGGGCGGTGATGGTGCACGACATACGAGGCCTTCCGGGGCGGGGGCGGGGCGGACCAGCGCAGTATGCAGCGCCGGCCACCTGACCTGGACGGGGGCGTCAGGCGGCGAGGAAGCCGTCGATCTGGTTGATGGCGGAGGTGGCGCCCTCCTCGACGCCCATGTCCAGCACCTGCTGCAGGGCCTCGGCCGAGGAGTAGGTCGAGGTGAAGACCGCACGGGTGCCCCCGTCGGCCGGCTCGAAGGAGTAGACGTTGTGCGAGACCGGCATGTCCGCCAGCGGCCGCAGGTCGGGGTCGGCGAAGCCGTCCTCGAAGGTGAAGCGGCGCGGTGCGTCGACCTCGCTGATCTGCCACCAGCCGCCGTAGCGCTCGCCGTCGGGGGCGGTCATGTAGTAGGTCATCCGTCCGCCGGCGCTCAGGTCGTGCTCGACGAACGTCGCGGGGTAACCCGGGGGGCCCCAGACCTGCTCGAGCTGCCGGGGGTCGGCGTAGAGCTCCCACACCCGCTCGACCGGTGCGGCGAACTGCGCGGTGATGGTCAGGGTCAGGGTGTCGGGGTCGGTGGTGAAGGCGGTGACGGGCATGGTCGGTCTCCTTGCAGGAAGGTGTCGATGCGGTCGATGCGACCGCGCCAGATGTCCTCGAGCTCGGCGAGCATCGAGGTGACGGAGCGGACGGCCTCGACGTCGCCGCTGGCGAGCTGCTCGCGCCCGCTGCGGCGCTTGGTGAGCAGGCCCGCCCGCTCCAGGACGGCGACGTGCTTCTGGACGGCGGCGAAGCTCATGTCGTAGCTCGCGGCGAGGGCGGAGACGGAGTGCTCCCCGGCCAGCACGCGGCGCAGGATGTCACGCCGGGTCCGGTCGGCGAGCGCGTGGAACATCGCGTCCGCGCGGTCCTCCCTCGTCCCGTCCACGCCACCAACATACAACCAATCAGTTGTATGTTGTCAAGGGGCACGTTGAAGGGCCCCGCCGCTGGGTGCGGCGGGGCCCTTCGGTCATGCCCTCAGGCGGTGCTCACGGAGCACCCGGCCTCACGGGCCGGCGGCCTCGGCGGCTGCCACCGCGGCGGTCGGGTCGGAGGGGTACGTTTCGACCGTCCCCTGGTCGTCGGTGTAGGTGACGACCACCCGGATGTAGCGGTTCAGGTCACCGTCCTGGACCGTGTAGCCCAGCTGGTTGGTGCCAGGGGTGACCCTGGTGGCCACGGTCACGACGCCGGACGTGAAGGCGGCGTCGGTCGCCGTCTGCCACTCGTACGTCATACCGGCCTCCACGGCCTCCTCCAGCCCGTCGGCGTCCGAGAACGGGCTCGGGACGATCGACTGGCCCACCCGCGGCGAGGTGTTCGACAGGGTCAGCCCCGTCGGGTCGTCGTTGATGTTGACGACCGCCAGGTTGGCCAGGTCGGGGTCAGCCTCGCTCCCGACCACCGGGGACACGACCTGCCGCAGCACGCCGTTGTCGTCCTCGAAGGTCACGACCAGCCGCAGGATCGCGCCTGCGTCACCGTCACCGGGCGTGAACGTCTGCTGCCAGGTGTTCGTCCCGGCCACCCGGGTGACCGGGCCGCCCTCGGTTGAGGACGGGTCCCAGGCCTCGGCGACCTCACCGGCCTGCCAGGAGAACCGCATGCCGCGCGGGGTGGTGACCGACGGGTCCAGGGTGACCGTGGCCGTGATGGCCGCGTCCTCCGTGGGCGGGTTGGTCTGGCCCGTGAAGGACACGGTCCCCAGCGAGGGGCACGGCGTGAGCTCGGTGGAGAGCTCGAAGCACCCACCGTCGCCGAACTGCAGCATCTCGATGTTCACCAGGATGTCGGCACCCTCGGACTCCTCGAACTCCGCTCCACCGATGTGGACGACCTCCCAGTAGCCGTCAGGCAGCTGGTTGATCTCGTAGTTCGGGGCGCCAGCCTCGTTGACGAAGGGGTCGACGTAGACCGCGGTGTCGATGTCACCCTCGGCCGACTCGTCCACCAGCTCGCGCACGATGTCGATGTCACCGGGGTTGATCGCACCGGAGAAGACCCGAGCCCGCAGCTGGGCCGCGCTGGAGAACCGCTCGCCCGTGGGGACGTGCACCAGCTGGACCCGGAGCGCCTTGTCACCGTCGATGAAGTCGTCACCGAACCGGCCTTCCATGATGTCGTCGCCGGCACCACCGAAGAGCAGGTTGGAGACCCCGTCGGTGTCCTGGAGCAGCGGGTTGTCCGACCGGACCCGCATCGAGTAGTCCTGCTCGTGGCCCGCCGGGCTGAGCAGTTCGCGCAGACCGTCGACCAGGTCGAGGTTCTCCGGGTCCATCTTGTTGACGGCGTCGGCGTCGAGGTCGTCCGGGGCTATGCCCAGACCACGGATGACGTCGTCACCGCTACCACCGGACAGCGACTCCACCTGGGTGAAGCGGTCCCGGATCGCCGTGACGTCCGGGGGCTGCAGCAGGTTGAAGTTGAGGTCCGCGTCGACGCCCGTGCTCGTCCCGTCGTAGGTGACGTAGTCGAAGCCGAACATGCCGTGGTACCTGTCCGTGCCGCCGGAGGTGGCGACCATGATGTCGTCACCGCCCTCGGCGTCGTGGTCGTCGGAGCCGGTGCCGCCGATGAGGACGTCGTCGCCGCCGTCCACGTCGTTCTGGAACTGCTGACCGTTGTCACCCATCAGCAGGTCCGCGTGCGGGCCGCCCTCCATCCAGTCGTCTCCCTCGTTGCCGAACGGGTTGTCCCGCCCGGTGCCACCGATGAAGATGTCGTCACCGGTGCCGAAGAAGCCGGTGGCTCCGTCGGAGTTGTCCGAGGGCTTGGCCACGAAGTCGTCACCGGCCCCGGCGAGGAGCAGGTCGATGCCGGGTCCGCCGTCGATCGCGTCGTTGCCGTCACCGCCCTTGATGTTGTCGTCGCCGAAGGCGTCGGTGAGGATGTCGTGACCCGGGCCGCCGACGATCGAGTCGTTGCCCGACCCGCCCTCGATCCGGTCGTCGCCGCCGTAGCCCCACAGTGCGTCGTCACCCTGACCACCGCGGATGCGGTCGGCCAGCGTCCGGTTGCCGTGGATCTCGACGTGCTCGTCACCGTCCCAGCGCCACGTGCCGTCCGCCATCTGGGTGAGGCCGGCCGGCAGCGGGGTGGGCAGGTTCTCCAGGTCGAACGTCGGCTCCTGCGAGCGGAAGATCTCCGCCGGCAGCAGCGAGGCGTCCGTGTTGCGCTGGATCAGCGAGGAGAACGAGTTGGCCTCGAGCGCCGCGAACAGCTGGTTGCCCTGGTTGCGGAACAGGTAGTAGAACCGGTCACCGAACTGCAGGTCCTCCAGCTGCTGCTCGAACACGTAGTTGAACGTGCTGCCGAGCATGCCGCCGAACGGGTCGAGCGCCTCCGCGAGACCGCCGACCCAGAAGTCGACGTCCTCCAGACCGGTGGTGCTCAGGCCCGACTGGTTGGCCCAGTCGCCCGTGCTGGTCATGAACGCCACCGCGTCGGCCGGAGCCTCCTGCGGCGGGAACAGCGCCTCGACCTGCGCCAGGGTGGTGTCCGACACCGCCCCGGGGCCGCCGAGGATGACCACCCGGCTGGGCTGCAGGCGCAGGAGCTCCGCCTGGACCGCGGCCGGGACCCCGGTCGTCTGGATCAGCAGGATCGGCGACTGCCGCAGCCCCGCGGGGGAGCCTGCGGCCAGGGCGTCCGGGAAGTTGGACCCCGTGGAGAGGTAGACCGTGCCACCGGGGGTGGCGAAGTCCTGGCTCACCGCGACGCTCGTCTCGTAGCGGTTGGTGCCGTTCAGACGGGTCACCGTCGCGCCGGAGACGAGCGACTGCAGCTCGGTCATCACCGCGTCGCTGACCGCGCCCGGCCCACCGAGGACCGTGATCTGGCTGGGTGCCAGACGCTGGAGCTGACCCGCGATGGCCGCCGGCACGCTGTCCGGACGGACCAGGAGCAGCGGGGCGCCCGCGGCCGCCGCGGCGGCGCTGCCACCGAGGGCGTCCGGGAAGGTCGCACCGCTGGCGATGTAGACCCGGTCCACGGCCGAGGCGTCGGTGAAGGCGCCCGCGACCACGGCGGCCGCCGTGCCGTACCGGTCGGTGCTCGACCGGCGCTCGACGATCGGTGCGTAGGTCCGCAGCGAGTTCTCGACCTGGGTGCTGACTGCACCCGTGCCACCCAGAACGACGACCTTCTGCGGCGCCAGCCGCAGGATCTCGAGCACGGTGTCGGCCGGGATGGCGTTCTGCTGCACCAGCAGGACCGGGCCACCCTCGTAGGCGGCCGCGGGGCCACCCGCCAGGGCGTCGGGGAAGTTGGTGCCGTTGGCCACGTAGACCGTGTCGGCCGAGGTGAAGCTGGCCGCGCTGATCGCCGCGGCGGTCGCGTAGCGGCTGGTGCCCGCGATCCGCTCCACCATGTCCATGGTCGGCGTGCCGTTGACCAGCAGGTCGGCGGCGGCGCGCTTGGCGTCCAGGGTGGGGGCGTCGACGATCGACGGGTGCTGGCCGTAGGCCGCGACGAAGTTCACCAGCGAGCTGGTGCTGTCACCGCGCCCGAAGTTCTCGCCGTTCTTCAGCGACAGACCGAAGTCGCGCCAGCTGGAGTAGGGCTCGAGCTGCGGGTTGCCGCTCTCGGCGAAGAAGGTGCGGCGAGCCTGCTGCAGACCCGGCACACCGGTGTCGCGACCGCGCAGGATGTTGATCGTCGCGAGGTCGAGCGGCAGGCCGAGCAGGTTGTTGCGCAGCGTGCTGGTGACCAGCTCGTCGACCTGGTTGGCGACCTGGTTGGTCGTGCCGTTGACGATCGCGCCGGCCGCCTCGTCCGGGGTCAGCAGGTCGGCCTCGGCGCAGCCGTTGTTGATGTCCGGCTGCACGCGGCAGTGGAAGGCCACCGGGTTGAGGAAGCCGTCGAGCAGGCTGGCCGACTCCGCCCCGAAGCCCTCGCGCAGGATGTCCTCGGTCAGCATCGAGTGGCCGAACCGGTAGACCACGTGGGCGAACTCCGCACGGATGGCGGCGTCGATCGTGCTGTCGTAGGCGTTCTCGTTGAACACGACGGCGTCGATCTGCGGCTGCACGGTCCGCGCGAACTCCTCGAACACGAGGTGCTGGTACTGCATCTCGTTGGCGAAGCGGGCGGCCTGGAAGACACGCTCGTTGTAGCTCCAGTCGTCGGCCTCGCCGCTGGTCTGGTACCTGGCCTGCAGGTCCGGGTTGGCCGCGAGGACCTCGTTGACGTGGTCCACCAGCCGGTTGTGCTCGCTGTGGAAGACGTGGTGCACGGCGGTCAGGCCGATGTTCTCGTTGCCGCGGCCGTCACCGGTGATGAAGTGCTGCCCCAGGGCCACGTTGTCGTAGCCGGGGATCAGTGGGCAGTCGCCCTCGGTGCACGTCGGGTCCGGCTCCGGGGGAGCGGGCGTCGCGCCGTGGGCGATGTCGTCCAGGAACGACTGGTTGAGCTTGATCGCCTCGGTCGACGCGACCGGTGCGGAGGGGTTGCCCTCCACCGAGCCGGACTCCGTGATGAGCTGCGGGAAGCCGTTGTCACCCGGGATGAAGTTGCCGTAGAGGTCCACCCCGACCTGCGGGACGTTGAGGACGTTCTCGTCGAGCAGGTCGATACCCAGGACGGTCCGGGCCTGCTCCTGCACGTCGTCCCAGGTGGCCAGGCCACCGTTGTCGCCGTCGAGCAGGTGTCCGGTCGCCTGCGGCCGGCCGTCCACGAGCTCGTACTCGCGGATGAAGACCTGGTGCGCCGGGTGGGAGGTGTAGGTCTGGTTCTGGTCGACCCACGGGGTGGTCCGGTTGGCGTGCTCGCGCACGTCGTCGGAGGTGCCGACGACGTTGTCGGGCCCGGCCTGGTTGGTGGCACGGCTCATCGCCAGCCAGCGCATGCTGGGCGGCGTCTGGGCCCACAGCGGGTCGTCCGGGCTGAGCGGCACGATGACCGCGTCGTCGGCGCTCTTCTCCACCAGGTCCAGCCCGTGGTCGAAGAACTGCCCGAAGAAGACGAACCACATGTTGACCGGGGCCGACAGCGCCTCGTCAGCCATCTGGTTGGGCAGGTAGAGCTCCCCGGTCACCGGGTCGATGACCGCACCCGGGTTGTTGGCGGCGGCGTCGGCCACCGTCGGGTTGTTGGTGCTGTTGTCGACGATCAGGTTGCTGATCTGCCGCGGCGAGGCGTCGTAGACGATGCCGTCGTGCTGCTCGTAGCAGGTGCCGGCGGGGTCCTCGCACATCGAGGTGTCACCGGCCGACGGCGCCTGTGCCGGAGCGGCCTCACCCTGGCGCCACCGGATCGGCAGCAGACGGGGCATGGTCTTGTTCGACTTGCCGATGGTGGTGTCGAACTCGATGTTGTTGAACGAGCCGTCGACGGTCCGCAGGCCGTGCGGCAGCTGCGGGTCACGGACGCACTTGCCGCTGGTGTCGGCGGTCGACTGGCACAGCAGCGAGTAGCTGTCGTCGCCGGTCTCGATCGCGTGGGCGTGCGCCTCGGAGATCTCGATCTGCTTGAGGATGAAGTCGAGGTCGCTGGGGATGAGCCGGAACGTCGGCTCGGTCTCGGTCGCCAGCGGCTCGAAGTTGAGGTGGTCGTCGGTGACCAGCGGCCCGGCGTTGCCGGCCGCGGCCGTGGAGACCACGACGGCGGCCGCGGCCCCCATCGCGGCGTGCTGGCGCCAATGACTTCGGCGCAGCGTCACTGCCAGTAGTAAGAGAAGGATCACGGCGCACACGGCACCCCAGATTGCAACCATTGAAGAAGCACCCCTGCTTGTGGTTGGTTCCCAGGCTCTTGCCAGGTAGGCCATTCATAGCGTGCGGCCCTCTACCACACAAGGCCCTGAGGGACGAAAATTTGACCGACACTTGACCTTTCCTTTGCCAAAGGTTGGTCAAAGGTGTTGCAGAGGTCACATTTCGGGGTGCTGACGCCCAGGCGACCGCCCTACGCACCCAGCGGACGGGTGCGACCGAGCACGGGCAGCGCCCGGGTGAGACGCCCGCGCCACCGCTCCGGCACGGAGGCGCCGGTGGCGGCGACGCCAGGGAGCTCTGGCGTCTCGACGTCGAGCAGGTCGTCGAACCAGCGCCGTGCGAGCCCCACCGCGGCGAAGGCCGTGCCCCGGTGGTCCACCGGGCCGACGTCGACCACCTCGGCGCTGCCGCCGCGGGCCCGGATGAGCCGGGCGGTCCGGGCGGCGTCCACCGGAGGTGCGTCGACGTCGCGGCTGCCCACGAAGAAGCGGACGGGGGCGACAGCGGCCACGTCACCGACGCTGTTGGCGGCCAGCCGCTGCGCGAACCATCCCTCCCCCGGGCCGATGAGGTCCTCGACCGTCTCGCGCGTGAGGACCTGCGTGGGGTCCCGGGGCAGCGCCTGCTCGATCTGCGCCATCCCGTGCGCGCCGTCCATCAGCAGGGGCAGCCGGCGGGCCCACCGCGGCCGCACGATGGAGGACAGCGGCTGGCGGTGCAGGCGGGCATAGGACGTGGCCAGGTAGGCCAGGTAGGTCGAGTGGTGGGCGGAGGCGCCCGAGAGGGTGTGCGGGCCGGCGCTCTCGAGCAGACGGTGCACGCCGGCGACGGATGCCACCCCGACGAGGTCCAGGTCGAGGTCCTCCGCCGTGGCCGACAGCGACTCCAGGGCGGCGAGCGAGGCGTGCCCGCCCTGCGAGAAGCCCAGCAGTGCGGTGCGGCGCGGCACCGCCGTGCCCGTCCGCTCCAGCACCTGTGGCAGGACCGCGAGCAGGTCGGTGACACTGGAGGCCTCGGTGGCGGCGTGCAGGTAGGGGTGGTGGCCGGTGCCGCTGCCCAGGCCCTGGTAGTCCGGGGCGGCCAGCGCGTAGCCCGCCCCGGCGAAGACCACCGAGGTCAGGACTCCCTCCAGCCGGTGCGGGGTGGACGGGACGTTGACCCGGTGGCTCTGCGTGGCGTGCTGGTAGCAGACGACGGCGTGCGGCTCGGCGCCGACCGGGGTCGCGACCAGCGCGGAGGCCACGGTGGGACGCCCGTCCGGACCGGCCGTCACGTAGAGCACGCGGCGCAGGGCCACACCGTGCCGGATCCCCAGGTCCCCGAGGCCGAGCAGGCGCAGCGCGGTCCGGGCCGCGGGCAGCGGGAGCCACCGCAGCCTGGACACGACCGGCAGACCGACCGGGTCCGCCCTCCCTGCCTTCATCGATACAGACGCGCTATCTGGTCACGGTGCGCCCGGCCCGTCACCGCTGTCAAGGGCTGCGCAGCACCGCCCTCGGGAGGGTGCGCGCCGGGGCGTCAGGAGCGTGGGATCGCCTGCAGCATCGCGGGCGTGGCCCGGTCCAGCAGGTCGGCCCACCCGTCGTGCTTGCGCACGTACCGGCGGACGTAGGGACAGACGGCGACGATCCTCAGCCCCTCGGCCCGCGTGGCCTCCAGCGCTCCCCGGACGAGGGTGCCGGCCAGGCCCTGGCCGGCGTGGCCGTCGTCGACCTCCGTGTGGAAGAAGACCCGCCGGCCGTCGACGTCGACGAAGCGGGTCAGCCCGACCGGCTCACCCTCCAGCGTGATCTCGTAGCGGTCCGGCCCCGACCTCCTGCTCACCTCGGTCTGCATGCGTCCACCCTGCCACCACCCTCCCGCCGGCGGCACCCGCGGAGGGCCGATCCCTGCCATGATCGAGCATGCGCAACGTGCTCGGACGGGAGCTGGAGGAGTGCGGCAGCGACCCGGTGACGGGCTTCACCAGGACGGGCCGCTGCGAGGTCACGCCCGAGGACGTGGGGGTCCACGGCGTCTGCGTGGTCATGACAACCGACTTCCTGAGTCACCAGACCGAGCTCGGCAACGACCTGGTCACCCCCCGCCCCGAGTGGGGCTTCGCCGGGCTGCGCCCCGGGGACCGGTGGTGCGTGGTCGCGGTCCGTTGGCTGCAGTCGGCCCGGGCGGGGCACGCCGCTCCCGTCGTGCTGGCGAGCACCTCCGACGCGGTGCTCGGCGTGGTGCCGCTGGAGCTGCTGCGCAGGTATGCCGTGGACGTGCCCGACGACGCGTCGCAGCTGCTCGAGTGAACAGCGGGCGGCTGGACTTGCCGCCGTGCTCCCCCGCGGGCACGGTGGGGGCATGACCGACCAGCCCGAGGACCGCCAGCCGATCACCTACGACGAGGACATCCAGGCCCTCGACCTCGACGCCGAGCAGCAGGAGCGGGCCGAGAACGACCTCGAGATGCCCGAGTCCGTCGACGACGTGCCATGGACCCCGCCGGAGCAGCGCCCCATGGGGGCCGAGCTCCTCGACGACGGCGACGACTCCGAGGGCGAGACCATCGACCAGCGGGTGATGCAGGAGGAGCCGGAGGCCGGCACCGCCTACGGCGCGCCGGAGACCGGCACCCAGGAGCGCGCCGAGCGGGGCGAGACCGAGATGGTCGGCGGCGACGACCCCGACGCCATCCCCGCCGACCGCGACGTGCTCGAGGGCCCCGCCTGACGCTGCGTCGCCCGGTACCGCATACCCTCGGCCGGTGCTGCGCATCGCGACCCTGAACATCAACGGCGTCCGGGCCTCCCACCGGCGCGGCTTCGGTGACTGGCTGGACACCCGGGGGTGCGACGTCGTCACCCTGCAGGAGGTGCGGGCGCCGATCGACGCGCTGCCCCCGCAGGCCTTCGGCGACTACCACGTCGTCTACGAGCCGGGGCAGATCCCGGGCCGCAACGGGGTCGCGGTCCTGACGCGCCGGCGGCCCGTGGCGGTCCGGACCTGGGACGCCGAGGTGCTGATGCGGGCGCCCGGGGAGGAGCACCTGCACACCGAGCCGGCGCCCGACGAGGTGCCGCTCGCGCGCGGCCTGGGCCGGTACGCCTCCGAGGGCCGCTACGTCGAGGTCGACCTCGCCGAGGCGCCGGTGACCGTCGCGAACCTCTACCTGCCCAAGGGCGGCCTGCCGGCGCACCTGCAGGTCCCGTCGCGGATGGGTCGCGACAAGCCCGACGGTGGCGCGCGCTACGAGCGCAAGATGCACTTCCTGACGGCCTTCGCCCGGCACCTGTCCCGGACCCGGCGCGCCGCGGCAGCCCGGGGCCGGCACTTCCTGCTCACGGGTGACCTCAACGTGGCCCACACCCGGCTCGACGTGGCGAGCTGGCGACGCAGCCAGACCTCCGAGGGGTTCCTGCCCGAGGAGCGGGCGTGGATCGCCGCCCAGCTCTCCCCGCGCACGCTCGTCGACGTGGTCCGCGCGCTGCACCCGGACGTCGAGGGGCCCTACTCGTGGTGGAGCTGGCTGGGCAGCACCTTCGAGCGCGACGCCGGCTGGCGCATCGACTACCAGCTGGCCACGCCCGGGCTGGCCCGCACCGCGGTGCGCGCCGAGGTCGACCGGGACCACCGCGGCGTCCGCCTGTCCGACCACGCGCCGGTGGTCGTCGACTACGACCTGTGATGAACCTCTCTGTCACCGGGGAGCCGGAGGCGCTAAGGTCGGGACGAGGAGAGGGGGCGAACGTGGCGGAGAAGGTGCTGGGCGCACAGGGCCTGGTCAAGAGGTTCGGGCCGGTGACCGCGGTCGACGGCGTGAGCTTCGAGATCGCCGCCGGTGAGACGTTCGGCCTGCTGGGCCCCAACGGCGCCGGCAAGACCACGACGATCTCGATGGTCGCCGGCCTGCTGGTGCCGGACGCGGGGAGCGTCACGGTGGCGGGGGTGCCGATGGGCGGCTCGTCGGTGGAGGCCAAGCGGCACATCGGTCTCGTGCCCCAGGACCTGGCGATCTATCCCGACCTGTCGGCGCGGGCCAACCTGGAGTACTTCGGGCGGCTGCAGGGCCTGCGCGGCTCCACGCTGCGGCAGCGGACCGCCGAGGTGCTCGAGCTCATCGGGCTCGCCGACCGCGCCAAGGAGCCCAGCAAGAAGTTCTCCGGCGGGATGAAGCGCCGGCTCAACATCGGGGTCGGGCTGCTCCACCGGCCCACGCTGCTCATCCTGGACGAGCCGACCGTGGGCGTGGACCCGCAGTCCCGCAACTCGATCCTGGAGTCGATCGAGGCCCTGTCGGTGGAGGGCATGGCGGTGCTCTACACGACCCACTACATGGAGGAGGCCGAGCGCCTCTGCGACCGGATCGCCATCATCGACGACGGACGGCTGCAGGCCGAGGGCACCCGTGACCAGCTCATCGAGCTCACCGGTGGTGTGGACACGATCCGGCTCACCGGCTCCGGGTCGCTCGACGCCGGTGCCGCTGCGGTGGAGCAGATGCCCGCTGTCCGACGCGTGGTCCGCGACCACGGCACGCTCGTCCTCACCGTCTCCAACGCACCCACCGCCATCGCGCCGATCGTCAATGCCGCGACGGGGGCCGGGCTGTCGCTGGCCGACGTGGAGATTTCCCGACCCGACCTGGAGTCGGTCTTCCTCCACCTCACCGGCAAGGCGCTGAGGGACTGACGTGCCACGCCTGCTCGTCATGGTCGGCACCGACCTGCTGCGCCACCTGCGCAACCTCTCGGCGCTGATGTATGCCGTCGTGGTGCCCCTGGCGCTGATCTACGTCATGAACCTGCTCATCGGCAGCGTCGACGAGCTGGAGATCAACCCCGTCACCGTCGCGGTGGCGGTGCCGGAGGGTGACGAGCTGGCGGCCGTCCTGCCCCAGGTGCTCGAGGCGGCCGGGGAGGGACTGGACCTGACCGTGCGGGCCGCCCCGGCGGAGGAGGTCGTCGGGCTCGTCGACGACGGCTCCGCGGGCGTGGGCGTCGTGGTGCCGGAGGGCTTCGGCGCCGACCTGGTCGCGGGGGCCGGCCCCCAGGTGCAGGTGACGCTGGCCGACGGGCTCGGTCTGGAGGGGACGGTGGTCACCTCGATCGTCGACGGTGCCCTGGCCGACCTGACCGCCGGCACCCGCACCGCGGCCGCAGCGGCCACCCTCGGCGTGCCGCCGACCGAGCTGCCCGGGATCGCGCGCTCGCTGCAGGAGACGACGGCCCCGGTCACCTGGCGGGAGGGTGAGGCGGCCGACGAGCAGCTGACGCTGTCGGAGAACATCGTGGCCGGGCAGGCCGGCATGTTCCTCTTCTTCACGGTGGGCTTCGGGGTGCTGGCCCTGGTCGAGGAGCGCGAGCAGGGGACGCTGCGCCGGCTGCTGTCGATGCCGGTGCGGCCGTGGACGGTGGTCGCCGCCAAGGCGCTCGGCAGCTTCGTCCTGGGACTGCTGTCTATGGGGGTGCTGCTGACGGTGTCGAGCCTGCTCTTCGACGGCGTCGAGCTCGGCTCCCCCGTGGCCGTCGGCGTGCTGGTGGTGCTCATGGTCGCCGCCGCGACGTCGCTCACCTTCGTCGTCGCCACGGTCGCGCGGACCGCGGAGCAGGCCAACATCGCCCAGTCGATCATCGCGATCGCGCTCGGGATGTTCGGCGGGGCCTTCTTCCAGCTCAACCTCAGCGGGCCGCTGGGGGCCCTCCTGCTGGCCAACCCGGTGACCGCCTTCGTCCGCGGGCTAGGGATCACGGCCGGAGGGGGCGGGGTGGGCGACCTCGGGGTGCCGGCCCTGGTGCTCCTCGGCTTCACCGCCGTCTGCCTGCTCGCCGCGTGGCTCCTGCCCGGGCGCAAGGAGCTGCTGTGAGGACCGGGGCGGTGCTCGCCATCACACTCGTGGAGATCCGTCGCTTCCTGGCGGACCGCTCCAACATCTTCTTCGCGTTCGTCTTCCCGCTGGTGCTCGTCCTCGTCCTCGGCATCCAGAACTCCGGCGACCAGCCGGCGGGCCGCGTCGCCGTCGTCGGCGACGACTCCTCGCTGCAGGCCGCGCTCGTCGACGCCCTGGCCGGCTCGGACCTGGAGGTCGAGGAGACCGACGCGGAGACGATGCGCGCCGACGTGGCGCAGGGCCGCCGTCAGGTGGGGGTGCTGGTCAGCCCGGAGGCCGCCCGGGCCTTCGACGACGGGGATGCCGTCGAGCTGGAGATCGTCACCGGTGGCCAGACCGCGGCGCTGGCCGTCGCCCAGGTCGTGCGGACCGCCGCCGCCACGGCGATGCTGCGCGGTGGGCAGGAGACGGTGCTCGCCGGGACGGGAGCCACCGAGCAGGAGGTCGACGAGGCGCTCGCCGGGGCCGACGAGCGCATCGCGCCCGCCTCCCTCGCGGTCCAGGACACCAGCGAGGTGGCCCAGGAGTTCAGCAACGTCACGGGGATCCAGCTGGTCGCCGGCAGCATGCTGCTGCTGTTCACCTTCCTCAACACCCTGGCCGGGGGTGCGGCGACCCTCATCCAGGCCCGCCGCGACGGCATCGTGCGACGCACGCTGGCGGCGCCGGTGACGGCGGGCCAGGCGATCACCGGCATCGCGCTGGGCCGGCTGGCCATCGCCGGGTTCCAGGCGGTCTACATCGTGGTCGCCACCCGGCTCCTCTTCGGGGTGGACTGGGGCGACATCGCTGCCGTCACCGTCCTGCTCCTGCTCTTCGGGCTCGTGGGGGCCGGCCTGTCGATGATCCTGGGCACCGCGTTCGACAACGAGGGCACGGCCACCGGGCTCGCGGTGGGGCTGGGCCTGGTCCTGGGCGCTCTGGGCGGCACCATGTTCCCGCTGGAGTTCTTCCCCGACACCCTGCGCAGGGTCGCGCACATCACCCCCCACGCCTGGGGCTACGAGGCGATCGCGCAGATCCAGCGGCACGGGGCGGGCGTCCTCGACATCCTCCCCCAGCTCGGGGTCCTGGCCGGGATGGCGGCCGTCACCCTCCTGCTCGGCAGCTGGCTGCTGCGCCGCAGCCTGTCGCGGGCGATGTGAGGTGACGGACGGCGGGGCGCCCTTCGACGCGCACGCCGCCGACTGGCGGTCGCACACCTCCACGCCCTGGGGACGGGTCCGGTATGCGGTGGTGCGGCACGTCCTGGCCGACCACCTGGGGGACGTGCGGGCCGGTGCCCCGCGCCGCTCGGTCCTCGACGTCGGAGGAGCCGACGGCCTGGACGCCGCGCCGCTGGCGGCGCTCGGGCACGACGTCGTGGTGCTGGACCCTGCGGAGGGCCTGCTCGCCGACGCGGCGGCCCGGGGTCTGAGCGTGCGCTCTGGAGGCCTGGACGACCTGCCGGGCGTTGACCCCGTGGACGCCGTCCTGTGCCACTACGTCCTGCAGTACCGCCCGGACGAGGTCGCCGACGTGGCGCTGCTCGCGGGGGCGCTGCGGCCGGGCGGGCTGCTCAGCGTCGTGCTGCCCAACCCCGCCCACCGGGTCCTCATGGCCTTCCTGAGGCAGGGCCCGGAGGCGGCGCTGGCGCAGGTCGACGCCCCGACGGCGCGGACGGTCACCTTCGGCACGACCGTCCGCGCGGTCTCGTTGGAGGACACGCTGCACGCCGTGCACGCCGCCGGCCTCGAGGTCGTGGAGGTGTTCGGGCTGCGCATCGCCGGTGACCTGATGCTCGACAACGCTCCCAAGTCCGACCCGGTGTTCTACGCCGCCTGGGAGCGACTCGAGGTCGAGCTGTCCCGCAGGGAGCCCTTCTGCCGGCTGGGCCAGTCCTTCGGGGTCCTCGCCCGCCGTCCCCCGGCCCTGACACCCGCCCCCTCCTGACCGGGGACGCGGCGCGTACGCCAAACCCGCGACCGGGGACGCGGCGCGTACGCCACACCCGCGACCGAGGACGCGGCGCGTACGCCACACCCGCGACCGAGGACGCGGCGCGTACGCCATACCCGCGACCGGGGACGCGGTGTGTCAGCCGACCTCGACGGCGTCGGCGCTGTCCACCTCCACCGCGGCGCCGCGGAACTGCGCCGCGTGCAGCCGGGCGTAGGCACCGCCGGCCTCGAGCAGCTCCTCGTGCGTGCCCTGCTCGACGATGCGCCCCTGCTCCATCACCAGGATCAGGTCGGCGTCGCGGATGGTGGACAGCCGGTGGGCGATGACGAAGCTGGTGCGGTCGGTCCGCAGCCGGGCCATCGCCTCCTGCACGAGCAGCTCGGTGCGGGTGTCGACCGAGGAGGTGGCCTCGTCGAGGATGAGCAGCGAGGGCTGGGAGGCGAAGGCCCGGGCGATGGTGATCAGCTGCTTCTCACCGGCGGAGACGGTGGACCCCTCGTCGTCCAGGACCGTGTCGTAGCCCTCGGGCAGGTGCTGCACGAACCGGTCGACGTAGGCGGCCCGTGCGGCGGCGAGCACCTCCTGCTCGGTCGCTCCCGGCCGTCCGTAGGCGATGTTGTCGCGGATGGTGCCCTCGAAGACCCACGCGTCCTGCAGCACCATCCCGATGCGCGAGCGCAGGTCCTGCCGCGTCATCGTCGTGATGTCCCGGCCGTCGAGGGTGATGCGGCCGCCGTCCAGCTCGTAGAACCGCATCACGAGGTTGACCAGGGTGGTCTTGCCCGCACCGGTCGGCCCGACGATGGCGACGGTCTGCCCGGGCTCGGCGACCAGCGACAGGTCCTCGATCAGCGGCTCGGGCCCGTAGGAGAAGACGACGTCCTCGAACTCGATGCGGCCGCGCGGCGCCCGCACGGGGGCGGGGTCCACCGGGTCGGGCAGCTGCTGCTCGGCGTCCAGCAGCTCGAAGACCCGCTCGGCCGAGGCCACCCCCGACTGCATGAGGTTGGCCATGCTCGCCACCTGGGTCACCGGCTGGGTGAACTGCCGGGAGTACTGGATGAAGGCCTGCACCGACCCCAGGCTGAGCTGTCCGCTCGCCACCCGGAGCCCGCCGACGACGGCCACCAGGACGTAGCCGAGGTTCCCGATGAAGAACATCGCCGGCATGATGATGCCGCTGACGAACTGCGCCCGCCAGGTCACGTCGTAGAGCTGGTCGTTGGTCTCGCGCATCGCGGCGGTGACCTGCTCGCGCCGGCCGAAGACGGTCACCAGCTCGTGCCCGGTGAAGGCCTCCTCGACCTGCCCGTTGAGCGTGCCGGTGTGCGCCCACTGGGCCTTGAACAGCTTCTGCGACCTGGAGGCGATGGCGACCGTCACGAGCACCGACACCGGGATCGTGGCGAGGGCGATCAGCGTCAGGGTGGGGCTGATCCACAGCATCATCGCCAGGATCGCCAGCACGGTCACCAGGGCGTTGAGCAGCTGGCCGAAGGTCTGCTGCAGCGTCTGCTGCAGGTTGTCGAGGTCGTTGGTGACCCGCGAGAGGATCTCGCCGCGGGGCTGCCGGTCGAAGTAGGACAGCGGCAGCCGGTGCAGCTGGTCCTCGGCCTCGCCGCGCAGGTCGCGCACGGTCCACATCGAGATGCGGTTGACGATGCGGACCGAGACCCACATCAGCAGGCCCGCACCCAGGTAGAGCGCGATCACCTGGCCGATCACGACCGCCAGGGCACCGAAGTCGATGCCCTGGCCGGGCACGAGGTGGGGCGTGCCGGCGACCAGGTCGGCGAAGGTGTCCTGGCCCTCGGCGCGCAGCCCCGCCACGACGTCCTCCAGCGGCACCCCGGCGGGCAGGTCGCGCCCGAGGAAGCCGGCGAAGACGATGTCGGTGGCCCGCCCCAGGACGCGCGGTCCGAGCACCCCGAGGACCACCGAGACCAGCGTGAGCCCGACGCTGGTGCCGATGAGCGCACGGTATGGCGCGAGGCGGCCGAGCAGGCGCCGCGCGGACGCGCGGAAGTCTGAGGGCTTCTCCACGGGGGCGCCGAAGCCGTGCGGCCCGCCGCCCGGGCCGCGCCGGGGCGCCGGGGGCGGTGCCGCCTGCGGCCGCTCGTCGCCTGCCGCGGCCGGCCGGTCCTGGTCGCGCACGGTCATACCGCCACCGCCTCCTGCGAACGGACGATCTCGGCGTAGGTGTCGTTGCCGCGCACCAGCTCGTCGTGGGTGCCGACACCGACCACCCGTCCCTGGTCGAGGACGACGATCTGGTCGGCGTCGATGATCGTGGACACGCGCTGCGCCACGGTGATGACCGTGGCCTGCCGGGTCAGCGGGCGCAGCGCGGCGCGCAACCGGGCGTCGGTGGCCAGGTCGAGCGCGGAGAAGCTGTCGTCGAAGAGGTAGATCTCCGGCCCCGCCACCAGCGCCCGGGCGATGCAGAGCCGCTGCCGCTGCCCGCCGGAGACGTTGGTGCCGCCCTGGGCCACGGCGTGCTCCAGCCCCTCGGGGAAGGCCCGCACGAAGTCCTCGGCCTGGGCGACCCGCAGCGCCTCCCACAGCTGGGCGTCGGTGGCCTCGGGGTTGCCGAAGCGCAGGTTGGAGGCGACGGTGCCGGAGAAGAGGTAGGGGCGCTGCGGCACCAGCCCCACGCGCGACCACAGGTCGGCGGGCGCCAGGTCGCGCACGTCGACCCCGTCGACCAGGATCTGCCCGCCGGAGACGTCGGCGAGCCGTGGCAGCAGCCGCAGCAGCGTCGTCTTGCCCGAGCCGGTGCCGCCGACGACCGCGGTCGTCGTGCCGGGGCGGGCGGTGAAGGTGATGTCGTGGAGCACGGGCGCCTCGGCACCGGGGTAGGTGAACCCGGCCGACCGCACCTCGACCACGCCCCGGACGTCGCCGACGGCCACCGGTGCCGTGGGCGCGACGACGCTGGTCGTGGTGCCCAGGACGGCACCGATCCGCTCGGCCGAGACCGACGCGCGGGGGATCATCGTGGCCACCATCGTCGCCATCATGATCGACATGAGGATCTGGATCAGATAGCTGATGTATGCGGTGAGCGAGCCGACCTGCATCTCGCCGGCGTCGATGCGCTGGGCGCCGAACCAGATGACGCCGACGCTGGAGAGGTTCATCACCAGCATGACGAAGGGGAACATCATCGCCATCAGGTCGCCGACCCGCAGGCCGACGTCGGTCAGCTCGGTGTTGGTCCGGCGGAACCTGGCCCGCTCGTCCTCCTCCCGGGTGAAGGCCCGCACGACCCGGATGCCGGAGATCTGCTCGCGCAGGACCCGGTTGACAGCGTCCAGCCGGGTCTGCTGGGCCCGGAACAGCGGGACCATGGCGCGGATCACCAGCCCGACCCCGGTGAGCAGCACCGCGACGCCGACCACGATCAGCCAGGAGAGACCGGCGTCCTGGCGCACGGCCATGATGACGCCGCCCACCCCGGTGATCGGCGCGGCGACGAGCATGACCAGCGACATGAAGGTGAGCATCTGCACCTGCTGGACGTCGTTGGTGCTGCGCGTGATCAGCGTCGGTGCCCCGAACTCCCCCAGCTCGCGGGAGGAGAAGCTGAGCACCCGGTCGAAGACGGCCGAGCGCAGGTCGCGGCCCACCCCCATCGACACCCGCGCGGCGCCCCAGACCGCGGCGATCTGCGCGGCGGCCTGCACCGCGCTCGCGGCGAGCATGACCGCACCGACCCGCCAGATGTAGCCGGTGTCCCCCCGGGCGATGCCGAAGTCGATGATGTCGGCGTTGAGGGTCGGCAGCCACAGGCTGGCGACGGTCGCGACGAGCTGGAGCCCGAGCACCAGGCCGACCAGCGCGGCATAGGGCCGCAGCCGGGCGCGGAGCAGTTTGCGGAGCACCCGTGCATTCTGCCCCCACGGGCTGACAGGGTCACGGGCTTTGTCCTGGCCTCACCCCAGGATGCGGTCGCGCAGCTCGGCCATCCGCCCGATCTCGGCGGTCTGCT
Source organism: Ornithinimicrobium pekingense DSM 21552 (assembly GCF_000421185.1). GTDB lineage: Bacteria > Actinomycetota > Actinomycetes > Actinomycetales > Dermatophilaceae > Ornithinicoccus > Ornithinicoccus pekingensis. The sequence goes on along the minus strand of NZ_ATWJ01000008.1, from coordinate 414,126 downwards.
CGACCGACATCTCGTCGGCCATCTCCCGCGCCCGCACGTCGAGGCCACCGGCTCCGTGCTGGTCGATCATGTCGAGCGCGCCCTCGTGGTGGGCGGTCATCAGCTCGAGGAAGAGCAGGTCGGCCTCCTGGCCCCGGGCGGACCCGAGCCGCTCCAGCTGCTCGGGCGACGCCATACCCGCCATGGTCTCCTGCCCGCCCGTGGCGTGGGCGTGCCCACCTCCGCGGGGTCGGGCCCCGAGCTCCCCGCCGAGGGCCTCCACGTCCACGCCGACGTCCGCGGCCTCGGGCGGGACGAGCTCGTCCTGTTCCGCAAGCCAGGCCGCCATCGCGCCGACCTCCGGACCCTGCGCCGCGCGGATCCGCTCGGCGAGCGCGACGACCTGCCGGTCCTCCAGGCCGTCCTCGGCGAGGTCGACCATCTCGATGGCCTGGGCGTGGTGCACGATCATCGACTTCACGAAGAGCACGTCGGCGTCGGTGGGCTGCTCGACGGGTATGGCGATCGGTCCGGTGTGGGTGGTGCTCGCCTCCCCCGGCGCACCCGGCTGGATGACCGGCCGGTCGGGGGTGACGGTGGTCGCGGAGGGCTGCTCGGTGGAGGAGCAGGCGGACGCGCCGAGGCCGACCAGGGCGGCCACGAGCAGCGTCGGGAGGGGGCGTGCGGGCATGGGCCCAACCCCATCACGGCACCCGCAGGAGCGACAGAGGGCGCAGGTCAAGGAACCGTTCTGATCGCGTAAGAAGTTGGCAAAGCCGGGTCCGCGGGCCGTTCACGCTGCCTACTGTCGGGCGCACCGGACGTCGACCCTGCGCCCCTGGAGGGTCCCGGAGAGGAAGGACCCCGCATGACGAAACGCCCGCAACGACGCGGACGCCGCACCGGCCTCGCCCTGCTGGGTGCGGCCGCGCTGACGCTCACGAGCGCCTCGACCGGCCTGGCCCTGCCGGGCCAGGGTGAGGCCACCGCCGAGAACGCCGCGGCGGCCACCCTGGAGCCCGGTGAGATCTCCAAGAGCGACAACATCACCTACCTGGCCAACCTGCCCAAGCCCGCCGTCTTCGAGGGTGAGTTCGGCTCGGACATGGCCTTCCAGGACGACCTGGCGTTCGTCGGCAACTACAACGGCTTCTGGGTCGTCGACATCGCCGACCCGGCCGACCCGGAGATCATCACCGAGGTCTACTGCCCCGGCGGCCAGGGTGACATCAGCGTCGAGGGAGACCTGCTCTTCCTCGCGGTCGACTACGCCCGCACCGACAACACCTGTGAGAGCGAGTCGTCCAGCACCGCCAACCCGGACGCCTGGGAGGGCGTGCGCGTCTTCGACATCAGCGACGTGCGCAACCCGCAGTACGTCGCGGGCGTCCGCACCGACTGCGGCTCGCACACGCAGACGCTCGTGCCGAGCAAGAACAAGAAGAACATCTACGTCTACGTCAGCAGCTACAGCCCGAGCGCGAGCAACCCCAACTGCCAGCCCCCGCACGACTCGATCTCGATCATCGACGTCCCGGTGGCTGACCCGGGCGCGGCCGCGGTTGTCGCCAAGCCGAACCTCTTCGCCGAGGACGGCGGCGGGAACCCGGAAGGCACCGGGTCACGCCAGACGACGGGCTGCCACGACATCACCGCCTACCCCAACCGCAACATCGCGGCGGGTGCCTGCATGGGTGACGGGATCATCCTGGACATCAAGGACCCGGTGAACCCCAAGGTCGTCGAGCGGGTCCGCGACACCGAGAACTTCGCCTTCTGGCACTCGGCGACCTTCAACCAGGACGCCACCAAGGTCGTCTTCACCGACGAGCTGGGCGGTGGCGGTGCGGCGACGTGCGTCGACAGCGTCCCGGACACCAAGGGCGCCAACGCGATCTACGACCTGGACCGGCGCGGCAACCTGTCGTTCCAGTCCTACTACAAGATCCCGCGCACCCAGTCCACGACCGAGAACTGCGTGGCCCACAACGGCTCGCTGATCCCGGTGAAGGGCTCGGACATCATGGTGCAGGCGTGGTACCAGGGCGGCCTGTCCGTCCACGACTTCACCGACTCGGCCAACCCGGAGGAGTTCGCCCACTTCGAGCGCGGCCCGCTCGAGCCCGCGGCCCTCGGCGGCGCGTGGTCGTCGTACTACTACAACGGCCACATCTACTCCTCGGACATCACCGAGGGCCTGGACGTGCTCAGGATCGACGACCCGCGGACCGACCCGGCCGCCAAGGTCCGGATGAACACGCTCAACCCGCAGACGCAGCCCCGCTACGTCGGCAACGGCAACTGACCCGACCCGCGTCCGCACGAGGGGGCGTCGGCACCGCGCGAGCGGGGCCGGCGCCCCTCGGCGCGTGCCCCGGGACACGGGGTATGCCGTGAGACACCGTCAGGGGCGGCGGGCCAGGACGTAGGGGACGTCGGTCTCGCGGGAGAGCCGGTCGAGCAGGCGGACCACCTCGACGCCGTGCCGACGCCCCGCGCCGTCGTCGCGGCCGAGGACCGCGTCGGCCTCCTCCAGGACCAGCACCGTGCCGGCATGGGCGGCCGAGTCGAAGACCCGCGCCAGCCGGCGCTCCGTCTCCTGCAGGTGGCCCGACGTCAGGGCGGCCAGGTCTTCCCGGCGCACGACCGTGAGGCGCTCGCGGGCCAGGTCCGCCGCGCGGGCGAGCGCGACCGGTGGCGCGAGCACCTCCGGCCCGTGCCCGCCCGCGGTGCTGAGCACGAGGTCGTGCACCTCGAACTCCGACGGCCGCACCGTCGCCAGGCCCAGGCGCAGCACCATCCGGCCGGCGGCGAGGTCGGCGGCGGGGGTGGTGGTCCCGTCGCAGCGCACGAAGAACGCCTCCTGCGCGCTGACGCCGGCCAGCGCACCGGTCCGCCACAGCTCGGTGAGGAAGTCCTCGGCACGCACCCGGACAAGGTCGGCCAGGCCCGGGTCCGTGCGGCGCCCGGCGACGAACGCCATACCCGCCTCGAGGGAGGACAGGACGTGGTCGGTCAGACGCCGCACCGCCAGGAAGCGCCCGGACGGCTCGGTCGCCTCGGTCGCCGCGAGCAGCCGGCCGCCCCAGACGACGCGTCGTCGGTCCGGGAGGTCGCGCAGGGCGTTGACCCCGTGGGCCGCCAGCAGCTCGGCGCCGGCCGCCGCCAGGTCGAGGGCGAGCCCGTCGGCACCACGCAGCTCCGCCTGGTCCCCCGCGGGGGTGTCGGCCACGCCACGACGGGCGGAGGTGCTGGCGACGACCCCGGCCACGGCCCCGCTGGGGGCCACGGTGGCACCGCCGGCGAGGAGCCAGGGGTGGTAGACGGCGACCCGGTCGCGGGGCCCGTCCACCCGGTCCGCGCGCAGCCCGGCCGTGCGCGCGTCGGAGTCCGCAGGCAGGTCGAGCAGCAGCACCGCCCGCTCCTCCTCGCAGCGCGCGAGGGCCGCGGAGACGGCGCGGCTCGCGGCGGTCGTCAGCCCGGGCAGGACCAGGAGCGAGAAGGGCTCGCGCAGCGCGGCGAGACCGCCGACGCCGCCCGGCGGGACGACGTGGCCGGCCGTCGGGCCGGACGCACCCACCACGACGGCGTCGGTCCCCCCGCCTGCGAAAAAGAGCTCGACCGCACGGTCCAGGGGGGAGGCCTCGGGGTCGCCCGGCCGGGTGCCGAAGCTCGCCCGGTAGTCCTCCACGCTGGTGACCCGCACGGGGGTGTCCACGGGCCCGGCGGCGGTCCAGCCGACGAAGGCCGCGGGTGCCTCGGGCACGGGCTGGACGGGGACGCGGGACGGGTCGGGCTGCATACCGGCATTCAAGCGGCTGGCGCGACGGCCCGCCAGGGGACCCGCCGGTGCCGACCGGGCGCCGGGCGCCCCACCGTGTCTACGATCCGGAGGATGAGCGACCTCTGCCCGTGCGGGACCGGACGACTCCTCGACGCCTGCTGCGGTCCGCTGCTGTCGACCGAGCGGCTCGCCGGCACCGCCGAGGAGCTCCTGCGCAGCCGCTACACGGCATACGCCCTGGGGGACCGCGAGCACCTGTGGCGGACCTGGGACCCGCGCACCCGGCCGGAGGAGCCCTATCTCGGCGACGACCGCTGGACCGGGCTGCGGGTGCTCGAGGTCGTCGACGGCGGACCGGACGACACGGCGGGTGTGGTGGAGTTCGTGGCCTCCCACGTCGGTGGCGAGCTCGCCGAGCGCAGCCGTTTCACGCGGCGCGCGGGCCGGTGGTTCTACACGGGGGCCGAGGACCGGGAAGGGCGGACCTGAAGGTCCAAGTGTTGTCCGCCCGTGTGCCGCCATCGTTACCCGATCGTAACCTGAATGCGCCCTGTGGGCCGACAAGTTACGTAGGCTCGTGGACTGCGTGCGCCAGACCGGGCGCCCGCGCGTCATCAAGGGAGATATCGCGTGACATCAGCACACCGGGGACTACCCCCACGCCGTGCTCTTGCCGGTGTCGCCGCGCTGGCCATGACGGGTGCGTTCCTCGCGCCCCTGTCCGCCAGTGCCGACGACAAGCAGATCGCGCCGGGATCGCCGGCGCCGGAGAGCAAGATCCAGGGCAACCAGATCACCGGGGCGGAGATGGCACCCAACGCCTTCTTCGTCCAGTTCGCCAGCGAGCCCACCACCCTGGGCGGGTCCATGGCGACGATCCAGGCCGAGCGCCAGCAGTTCCTGGCGGACGTCGAGGATGCGGGCGTCGAGGTCGAGGTCCGTCAGGAGTTCGGGTCGCTGTGGAACGGCGTGTCCGTCAACGTGGCCGAGGCCGACCTGCTCGACGTCGCGGGCTCGGGGGTCGTCGAGGCGATCTTCCCGATCGGCATCATCGACGCACCGGAGCGGCCCGAGTCGACCACCCTCGACCCCGAGCTGTTCAGCGCCATCACGATGACCGGCGCGGACGTGGTCCAGAGCGAGCTGGGCTACGACGGCACCGGCGTGCGCGTGGGCATCATCGACAGCGGTGTCGACATCGACCACCCCGACCTGGGCGGCAACGGCACCCCGGGCAGCACCGCGTTCCCGACGGAGCGCATCGCGTTCGGCTACGACTTCGTCGGCGACGACTACAACGCCGACCCGAGCACCGACGCCTACCAGCCCAAGCCCATGCCCGACCGCAACCCCGACGACTGCGGCGGCCACGGCACGCACGTGGCCGGCATCGTCGGTGCGGACGGCGAGGTCACCGGTGTGGCCCCGGGCGTCACCTTCGGCGCCTACCGCGTCTTCGGCTGCGACGGCTCGACCGAGGGCGACATCATGCTCCGCGCGATGGAGCAGTCGCTGTCCGACAGCATGGACGTGGTCAACATGTCCATCGGCTCGGCGTTCTCCGCCTGGGCCGAGTACCCGACCGCGCAGGCCTCCGACGCGCTGGCCCGCGAAGGCGTCGTCGTCGTCGCCTCGATCGGCAACAGCGGCGCGGACGGCCTGCACTCGGCCGGCGCCCCCGGCGTCGGCGTCGACACCATCGGTGTCGGCTCGGTCGACAACGTCGAGTACATGGCCAACGTGTTCGTCGACGAGTTCGAGAACAACGTGCCCTACACCGTCGGCACCCCCGCCCCGGAGCCGCCCACGTCGGGCACCACGCCGGCCGTCGCGGTGGCCACCCCCGGGACGGTCGAGGCCCAGGCCTGCGGCGCCGACCCGTTCACGGCCGAGCAGAAGGAGATCATCGCCGGCAACTGGGTCCTGATCCAGCGCGGCGTGTGCACCTTCCACGAGAAGGCCCGCAACGGCCAGGCCGCAGGTGCCACCGGCGTCATCATCTACAACAACGTCGCCGGGATGATCAACCCCAGCGTCGCGGGCGACCCGGCGATCACCGTCCCGGTGGTGGCCGTCTCCCAGGCCGACGGCACCAGGCTTGCCGAGGCGGCCCTGGCCAACGGCAGCACCGACATCACCTGGGTCGAGGGCACCGAGGCGATCGCCAGCCCGACCGGTGGCCTGATGAGCTCCTTCAGCTCCTTCGGCACCACCGCCGACCTGCGCTACAAGCCGGACGTCTCCGCCCCGGGTGGTCAGATCTACTCGACCTACCCGCTGGAGATCCAGCCGCACGCCACCCTCTCCGGCACCTCGATGGCCTCCCCGCACGTCGCGGGCGCGGTGGCCCTGATGCTGGAGGCCGACCCGAGCCTGTCGGTCTCCGACGTCAAGACCCGGCTGCAGAACTCCGCCGAGCAGGTGCCGCTGAGCATCGCCCCGGCGGCCGGTATGGAGGTCGTGCACCGTCAGGGCGCCGGCATGATCCAGGTCGACAAGACGATCCTGACCGACGTCGTGATCGAGCCGTCGATGCTCGACCTCGGGCAGCAGCTGCCCGGTGAGTCCAGCACGCACACCCTGACCCTGCACAACACCACGGGTGCGACCGAGGTCTACACGATGTCCTACGAGTCCGCGGTGGCCACCTCCGGCACCGCCAACGACTGGGGCTACTACCTCGACGGTGCGACGGCCACCTTCTCGGCCCCGACCGTCACCGTGCCGGCGGGCGGCCACGCCACCGTCGACGTGACGATCGCCTCCCCGGAGTTCGACTACCTGTTCGGCGGCTACGTCTACGCCACCGGCAGCGACGCGAGCGTCTACTCCGTGCCGGTCGGCGGCGCGTCCTTCGACCTGCAGGACGTCGAGGTCCTCGCCGACATGATCAACGCCGACGGCACCACCGCCCTCGAGCTGCCCGTCCTGGGCAAGCTCGCCGAGTGCGGCCGCTTCCTCGGCCACGAGTGCGTCGACCCGGAGGGCACCTGGAACATCGCCGGTGAGGACACCACCTACACGATGGACCAGGGCGACGTCCCGACGGTCCTGGTGCACTTCGAGCACCAGGCGCGCGCGATGGACTGGGAGGTCTTCTCCGCCAACCCCGACGGCACCAAGGGTGAGTCCCTGGGCACCGTCCTGGAGTACGACTACCTGGCCCGCAGCGCGAGCCGCAACGGCATCTCCGCCTACACCTGGGACGGGATGTACGTCAACGAGACGGGCGCCCGCGAGCGCGTCGCCTCCGGTGACTACATCATCGAGATCGACGTGACCAAGGCCAGCGCCTGGAACGACGACCGCGAGCCGGGTGTCGAGACCTGGACCAGCCCCGCCTTCGGCGTCGAGTGGGCCGGCACCGGCCTCGTCGACACCCCGGCGGTCAGCCGCGCCCAGGGCCCGAACCGGTACTCCACCGCCGCCGAGCTCGCCGTCGAGAACTACGAGACGGGTGTCGAGACGGTCTACATCGCCAGCGGTGTGGACTTCCCCGACGCGCTCTCCGGCTCGGCGCTGGCCGGTGTGCAGGACGCACCCGTCCTGCTCGCCAAGGACGGCAGCCTTCCCGCCCCGACCCGGATGGCCCTGCAGACGCTGGCCCCGGAGCGGATCGTGATCCTGGGTGGCCCCGGTGCCATCGGGACCACGGTGGAGCAGCGGCTGGGCGACTACTCGCCCGTCGTCGAGCGCCTGGCCGGCACGAACCGCTACGGCACCTCCGCAGCGGTGGCCCAGGAGTACGGCTCCGCCGACGTGGTCTTCCTCGTCAGCGGCCAGCAGTACGCCGACGCCATGTCGGCAGCGGCCCCGGCCGGGATGGAGGGCGCCCCCGTCCTGCTGACCAAGCCGGACAGCGTGCCCAACGCGGTGGCGGCCGAGCTCGACCGCCTCAACCCCGCCCACATCGTGGTCGTGGGTGGCGACGGCGCCGTCTCCTCGGACGTCGCGGACGCGGCTGCCGCCTACGGTGACGTCGTCCGGATCGCGGGCACCAACCGCTACGAGACCTCGGCGGCCGTGGCCGCGGAGTTCTTCGCGAGCCCGGCCGACCACGCCATGCTCGCGACGGGTCAGAACTACGCTGACGCGCTCGCGGCCGGCCCGGTGGCGGCGCTGCACAACAGCCCCGTCCTGCTGACGAAGTCCGACGCCCTCCCGGCGGCGGTCCTCGAGCAGATCATGGACCTGCGCGTGCAGGAGATCACGATCGCCGGTGGCTACAACTCCGTGACCCTGGCCGTCCAGGAGCAGCTGGAGGCTCTCGTCTACCCGTGAGGTCCTCGATGACCTCGTGAGAAGCGAGACGCACGAGGAGGGCCCCCGCACCAGCCGGTGCGGGGGCCCTCCGCGTGCAGCGTCCTGCCCGTCAGCCGCCGGGTCCGTCAGCCGTCGGTGACCAGCACCGACCCGACGCTGGAGCTGACGTCCACCGCATACGGCGACGTGGTCGAGGTCTGGACCTGCACGACCGGCTCGTCCACGGCGGACACCGCGTCCACGTCGTAGGTGACACCTGCGGGCAGCCGCAGGGTCACGTCCCCCACGCTCGAGCGCAGGCGGACCGTCCCGACGGGCTCGTCGAGGGTGACGTCGATCTGACCGACCGAGGTGCTGGCGTCGAGGCGTGCGGGGGTCCCGCTCACGCTGACGTCACCGACCGAGCCGCGCACCGTCACCGCACCGGTGACGTCGGCGATGTCGACGTCGCCGACGCTGGCACGCATCACGACCGCCATCCCCTCGGGCACCAGGACGTCCCAGTCGGCGTAGCACTGGCCGAAGCGCGCCAGGCGGGGGCAGTCCAGCGAGACCGAGGTGACGGCGTCGGTGGTGGAGACCTCCACGGTCGGCTCCCGGAAGGACCAGTGCTTGCTCGCGGTGACCGACGGCTCCTGGCCGGCGGCGACCTCACGCACGGAGACGTCGCCGACGTCGCCGCTCAGGTCGAGCTCGACCGTCCCCCCGGGCAGCGCGTGGACCTCCTCCTCGGCGTCCCGGACCATCTCGGGCACCGTCGAGGCGGCGCCGGCCAGGACCAGCAGCCCGACGACGCCCAGTCCGGCGATCCGCAGGCCGCGGTGACGCCGGTGGTAGGTGGGCGCCGGCAGCGGGGGCGGGGCGCCGGGCCGCGTCAGGTCCTGGGGCGGGGGCGCGTGCCGGTATGCCGTCGCGCCCGGGACGGGTGAGTCCTGCGGCGGGGCGGTCATCATGCGTCGCTGCCGTGCTCGAGCCACTGCAGGACCGCGAGCACCCGACGGTGGTCGTCACCGGTGGGGGCCAGGTCGAGCTTGCCGAAGATCGAGGAGACGTTCTTCTCCACCGCGCCCTCCCCGATGTAGAGCTCGCGGGAGATCGCGCTGTTGCTGCGGCCCTGCGCCATCAGCCGCATGACGTCCTGCTCGCGCGGGGTCAGCCGGGACAGGGGGTCGGTGTGGCGGGCGCGCGACATCAGCTGCGAGACGACCTCGGGGTCCAGCGCCGTGCCCCCGGCGGCGACCGTGCGGATGGCCTCGATGAACTCGCCGGTGTCGGCCACCCGGTCCTTGAGCAGGTAGCCCACGCCCCGCGGCCGGCCGGCCAGCAGCTCGGTGGCGTAGGTCTCCTCCACGTACTGGCTCAGCACCACGACGGAGGTGTCCGGCAGCTCGGAGCGCACGACCAGCGCCGCCTGGAGCCCCTCGGCGGTGAAGGTGGGGGGCATCCGCACGTCCACGACCACGATGTCGGGGCGGTGCTCGCGGACCGACGCCAGGAAGGTCTCGGCGTCCGGGCAGGCGTCGACGACCTCCAGCCCCGCGGCCTGGAGCAGCCGCACGAGGCCGTCGCGCAGCAGCACGGAGTCCTCGGCGAGGATCACCCGCAGCTGGTCGGGCCGGTGCTGGTCGGGGGGTGAGGTGGTCATCGCGTCCTTCCGGGTCGCATGGGCAGGGTGATCGCCAGGGTCGTGCCGTGGCCGGGAGGTGAGGAGACCTGCAGGTCGCCGTCGACGGAGGTCACCCGCTGCCGCAGGCCGGTCAGCCCGGTGCCGTGCCCGACGACCGCTCCGCCCCGGCCGTCGTCGGTGACGATGACGCTCAGCTGCTCCCCCGCCGGTCCGGGCACGACGCGCAGGTCGACGCTGACGTGGCCGGCGCCGGAGTGCTTGGCGGCGTTGGTGAGGGCCTCGGAGACGCAGAAGTAGGCGATCGCCTCCACGGTGGGGTCCGGTCGCTGCGCCGAGGGGCCGGGCAGGTGCACGGAGACCGAGACGGGTATGGGGCTGCGCGCGGCGAGGGCGGACACGGCGGCGTCCAGCCCGCGGTCGGCGAGGATCGGCGGCACGATGCCGCGGGCGACCTGCCGCATCTCCACGATCGCCTCCTTGGACGCCGCGTGCGCCTCGTCGATGAGCGCCCGGGCGCCCTCGGGGTCGCTGTCCAGGGTGGAGCGCGCCAGGCCGAGGTTCATCGCGATGGCGACCAGCCGCTGCTGCGGGCCGTCGTGCAGGTCGCGCTCGATCCGGCGGCGCTCGGCCTCCACCGAGTCGACCGTCTCGGACCTGGAGGTGGCCAGGGTCTCCACGCGGCGGCTCATCTCCCGCAGCTGACGCTGCGGGTCGTCGCCGAGCAGCCAGCGGGCCAGCGCCACGTCGACGCTGGTCAGGCCGCGGGCGACCCACGGCACGAGCAGCAGCACCAGCACGCCGGCGAGCGTGCCCACGGCATACCCGGTGGTGGTGGAGACGGTGAAGAGCCAGCCGACGCGGGCGCCGTCGTCGGGCGCGACGGCGGAGAGCAGGGGCAGGGCGGCGAGCGCGAGGGCCTGCGTGAGCAGCACGAGGACGACGGAGCCGGCGAGCAGCCCCCACAGCCCGTGCAGGGCGGCCCACCCCGTCGCGCGCAGTCGGGGCTCGTCCAGGCCGGCCACCCTGCGCCAGGTCGGGGCGCGGCTGGCCGGCGGGGGTCCGACGTCGACGCCGGCGAAGACGACGAGGACGCCGCGGTGCACCCGGCCCAGCAGCCAGGCCCCCCACAGGCCCAGGGCCAGGAGCACCAGACCGGCGCCCATGGCCGGGGTGGAGAACAGCCCGGCGACCGCCAGGCCGACGACGGCAAGCGCCAGCGCGGCGGTGGCCAGGCTGAGCACGAGCCCGACGGCGGCCCACCAGCCCTCGACCCACCTGCGGCCCAGGCTGCGCCGGGGCGGTGGCGTCGGGGCGGTCGCGGCGCTGTCCCCTGCCCGCCCGGGCAGCGGCGGGGGGCCGGTGTCGGAGGGGCCCTCGAAGGGCAGGGCGGGAGCCGTCATGTCCTCAACGGTAGTGAGCGGCACCGGCCGCGGCGAGGGTGTCGTCCTCCGAGGTGCGACGGGGGACAACCCCCGTGACCCGGGTCACCGCAGGCACCCCTTGCCTTCCGCCGGAACGGGCGTAGCGTCGGAGCCATGATCGTCAACGATGACACCTCTGTAGACACGGCCACCGAGATCGGTCACGGACCCAAGACCGTCATCTGCCTGCCCGGGTGGTTCGGGTCCTCGACCGGCTGGGGGCAGGGTTTCGTGGACACGCTCGACCGTGAGCGGCTCCGCTACGAGTTCATGGACTACCGCGGCTACGGCGAGCGGCGCGGCTCCGGCGGTCCCTACACGATCGACCAGATCGCCGCCGACGTCCTCGAGCTCGCGGACGACCTGGGTGTGCAGACCTTCTCCCTCGTGGGGCACTCGATGGGAGGGACGGCGATCCAGCGCGTGCTGGCCCTGGCGCCGGAGCGGGTCGAGTCGATCGTGGGCATCGCGCCCTGCCCCGCCTCCGGCACGCCCCTCGACACCGAGGGGCGTGCGCTGTTCGAGGCGGCGGCCTCCGACGACTCCGCCCGTCAGGCGATCATCGACATCACCACCGGCAAGCGGCTGTCCTACGTCTGGATCGACAAGATGGTCCGCCACAGCCGCGCGCGCTCGGACCAGGAGGCGTTCGCGGCCTACCTGCCCGCCTGGTGCGACACCGACCACGCCGGCGAGGTGCCCGGCGACACAGTCCCGGCGCTGGCGATCGTCGGCGAGCACGACGCCGCCATCACCGAGGAGGTCGTGCGCAGCACCTGGTGCAGCCTGCATCCCAGCTCGCAGGTGATCGTGCTGCGCAACGCCGGGCACTACCCCATGTTCGAGACGCCGGTCCGGCTGGCGACGGTCATCGAGGAGTTCATCGAGGCCCAGCACGCCGCGGAGAAGGACCGGCCGCTCGTCGCGACCACCTGAGACGGGGACGGTCGGGCAGAGCGGAAAAATTGACCAAATCCTGACCAACCTCATACCCCGTCTTGACCGGACGGGCGATAACGTCGATCCCAGATCGACGTCGACGGGATCACCGACCGCAGGCCCCCTACCCCTGGCCCGCGGACCCGGCCCCCGAGAAGTTGGTCAGCGCGCACGTCGCCACCGTCGGCCGGACCCCCCTGCACCCGGCTGATGACTCGGGGGGAAGGCGTGCATCGCGCCGAAGGGCGCGCCGGCTGTCACGGGCCCGGCGCGCCCTTCAACGCGTCCGGGGTCTGTCCCCGGGGCGCGACGACGACCGCTGGGGCAGACTGGGCGCCATGCGGCTGACCCGGGTGATCGAGACCTCCGCCGCGGTCGCGGCGACCCGGGCGAGGAACGCCAAGACCGCGCTGCTGGCGAGCACCCTGCGCGAGGCGGCGCAGCCCGACGAGGGGGTGTCGACCGACGGGCGGGCACGTCTGGTCGCCGTCGTCGCCGACTACCTGGCCGGGACGCTGCCGCAGCGCACCGTCGGCGTCAGCTGGCGGGGGCTGCGCGACCTGCCCCCGGCCGCCGACCTGCCCAGACTCGGCGTGCTCGAGGTCGACGACGCGCTCAGCCGGCTGCGGGGCCTCACCGGCGCGGGGTCGCTGGCCACCCGCGCCGCCGCGGTGCGCGACCTCTTCGCCCGCGCGACCTCCGACGAGCAGCGCTGGCTCGTCGGCCTCATCACCGGCGAGCTGCGCCAGGGCGCCTCGGACGGTGTCCTGCTCCCCGCGATCGCGCAGGCCGCCGACGTGCCGGAGACGCTGGTGCGCAGGGCGGTGATGCTCGCCGGCTTCCCCGGGCCCGTCGCGGCCGCCGCGATGCTCGAGGGCCCCGCCGCCCTGGAGGCGGTCCGTCTCGAGGTCGGCCGGCCGCTGCGCCCGATGCTCGCCGGCTCCGAGCCCGACGTCGACGCGGCGGTGGACGGCAGCCGCGAGCTCGCCGTCGACGCCAAGCTCGACGGCATCCGGCTGCAGGCGCACGTGGACCGTGCCGCCGACCCCCAGGTGCGGCTGTTCACCCGCAGCCTGGAGGAGATCACCGACCGGCTCCCCGAGGTGGTCGCCGACCTGCTCGCCCTGCCCGCGACGACCGCGGTCCTCGACGGCGAGGTCATCGCCCTGGACGGCGAGGGGCGGCCGCTGCCCTTCCAGGTCACCGGCGCCCGCACGGCCTCCAGCGCCGACCCGCAGTCCATGGCGCGCACGACCCCGGTGACCACCGTCCTCTTCGACCTGCTGCACCTCGACGGCACCGACCTCGTCGACGAGCCGGCCTCCCGGCGGTGGCAGGCGCTCGCCGACCTGGCGCCGGCCCTGGCGGTGGACCGGGTGGTGACCGCCGACCCCACCGTCGCCCGCGACTTCTTCGCCGACGTGCTGGCCTGCGGCCACGAGGGCGTGGTGGTCAAGGACCCGGCCGCCCCCTACGCCGCGGGGCGCCGCGGGGCGGGGTGGGTCAAGGTCAAGCCGCGCCGCACCGCCGACCTGGTCGTGCTCGCGGTGGAGTGGGGCAGCGGGCGGCGCTCGGGGTGGCTGTCCAACATCCACCTCGGCGCCCGCGACCCGCGGACCGGCGAGCTGGTCATGGTCGGCAAGACGTTCAAGGGGATGACCGACGCGATCCTGACCTGGCAGACCGAGCGCTTCCTGGAGCTGGAGACCGGCCGCGAGGAGCACGTCGTGCACGTGCGCCCCGAGCAGGTCGTCGAGATCGCCTACGACGGCGTGCAGACCTCGCGGCGCTACCCTGGCGGCATCGCGCTGCGCTTCGCCCGGGTGCTGCGCTACCGAGACGACAAGCGCCCCGAGGAGGCCGACACCCTCGACGCCCTGCGCGGGACCGGCTGAGGCCATGTCGACCCTCGACCTGTTCCGGCTCGACGGCAGGGTGGCGATCGTGACCGGCGCCTCCAGCGGCCTGGGCGTGGCCTTCGCGCGCGCCCTCGCCGAGGCCGGGGCCGACGTCGCCCTCGGCGCCCGGCGCGTGGAGCGGCTCGAGGAGACCGCCCGGCTGGTCCGCGACGCCGGCCGGCGCGTGCTGGTGCACCAGACCGACGTCGCCGACCCCGGGCAGTGCCGGGCGCTGGTGGACGAGACGGTCGCACAGCTCGGCGGGGTCGACGTGCTGGTCAACAACGCCGGGGTGGGCACGGCCGTGCCGGCGACCCGGGAGACGCCCGAGCAGTTCCGGGCCGTGCTCGACGTCAACCTCTCCGGCTGCTACTGGATGGCGCAGGCCTGCGGCCGGGTGATGCGGCCCGGCTCGAGCATCATCAACATCTCCAGCGTGCTGGGCCTGACCACCGCCGGGCTCCCGCAGGCCGCCTACTCCGCGAGCAAGGCCGGGCTCATCGGCCTGACCCGCGACCTGGCCCAGCAGTGGACGGGGCGCAGGGGCATCCGGGTCAACGCCCTGGCCCCCGGGTTCTTCGCCAGCGAGATGACCGAGCAGTACCCGCCCGGCTACCTCGAGTCGCAGCAGGCCCGCATCCCGGCCGGCCGCCAGGGCGACCCCACCGAGCTGGCGGCGACCGTGGTCTACCTCGCCTCGCCCGCCGCCGGCTACGTCACCGGGCAGACGCTGGCCGTGGACGGCGGGCTGACGATCACCTGAGCCGCGCCACGACGCAGCAGCGGCCGTCGGCCGGCTCCAGGCACGCCTGCACGCCGCCGCACCCCCGTCCGTCGGCGACACCCTGGACGAAGTGCTGGTTGAGCCCGCAGACCAGCTCCGTGTGCTCCTGGGCGAGCGCGTGGTAGGGGCAGTTGGCCAGGAGCATCGCCGTGCCGGCGTCGGCGCCGTCGGCGTCCGTCCGCGGCTCGTAGCCCAGCGGTCGCAGCGCGTCGGCCAGCGCGGCCAACGGCAGGGTGCTCGCGGCCGCACCGTCCCCCGTCCGCGCCGTGGGCTGCTCGTCCGGCCCTGGCGCGTGCTCGAGGTCGTGAGCCGCCGCCTCACCGACCTGCACCCCGGCCTCCCGGGCGGCGTCCGCGACAGCCTCGGGCACCGCCGTGCCCGCCATCGCCCGGGTCACGGCCGCCGCGAGGATGTCGCCCACGAGGTCGTAGCGGCGCGGCGGCAGCGACACGGCCAGCTCACGGTCGGCCCGTCGGTAGAGCTTGCTGGGCCGCCCCGACCCGGGGCCGTCGCGCCCGGTCAACCGGCGGTACTCCACGTCGAGCAGCCCCTCCCGCGCGAGCCGGTCCAGGTGGAAGCTGACCGTGTGCAGCGCCACCCCCAGCTCCCGCGCGGCCTGCTCGCGGCCGACGGGTGCCGGTTGCTCCACCACGTAGTCGTAGAGGCGCCGACGCGTGCCCTCGGCCAGCGCGCCGATGCCCGCGGCTGTTGCTCCCAGGTCCATACCCCCATTCTAAAACATAGATCCGTTGACACAAGAGGGTTGTGGGTCTACGGTCGAAGAGTCCTGGTCCGCACGAGGGAGGTCCTGCGTGAACGCCATCGCCGTCGCCGAGGAGACCGGCGCGAGCACGACATACCCGCTGCGTCCCCGTGTCGTGCCCGACCACGGGCGCGGCGACGTGGACGTCGAGGCGGCCGAGCGCGCCGCGGCCGACCTGCTCACGGCGCTGGGGCTGGACCTGACGCACGAGAACCTCGTGGACACCCCCGGACGGATGGCGCGGGCCCTGGCCGAGCTGACCCGGCCCGAGGAGTTCGACCTGACCACCTTCGCCAACGACGAGGGCTACGACGAGCTCGTCCTCGTCCGCGACATCCCCGTGCGCTCCCTCTGCGAGCACCACATGCTGCCCTTCGTCGGTGTCGCGCACGTGGGCTACCTGCCCGACCGGCGCATCCTCGGGCTGTCGAAGTTCGCCCGGATGGTCGAGCTGCACGCCCGCCGCCCGCAGACCCAGGAGCGCCTCACCAAGACCGTCGCCGACCATCTCGAGCGCGAGCTGCGGCCCGCCGGCGTCGGGGTCGTGGTCGAGGCCGAGCACACCTGTATGACGTTGCGCGGCGCCCGGGCGCCCGGGACCCGCACCCTGACGTCCACCGTCCTGGGCCGGCTGCGGGAGGACCCGAGCAGCCGCGCCGAGTTCCTCGCCCTCGCCAGGAGGCCCTGATGGCCGACCCCCAGCACATCGTCGTCGTCGGAGGCGGGCTCGCCGCCGCCTCGGCGGTCACCGAGCTGCGCGAGCGCGGCTTCGACGGCGCGGTCACGCTCGTGGGCGCCGAGCCGCACGTCCCCTACGAGCGACCGCCCTTCTCCAAGGCGGTGCTGACGGGCGACGCCGAGCCGGAGTCGGCGTTCGTCCACCCGCAGGAGTGGTATGCCGAGCACGACGTCGAGCTCCTCCTCGGCAGCCGGGTGGACGCCCTCGACCTGGCGGGCCGGACCGTGAGCGTGGCCGGCCGCCGGATCGGCTACGACAGGCTCCTGCTGGCCACCGGTGCCGTGCCGCGCCGCCTGCCCGTGGTGGACGACTCGGGCGTGCCCGCCTCCTACCTGCGCACGCTCGACGACTCGCTCGCGCTGCGGTCGAGGCTGAGGGACGGGGCCCGGGTCCTGGTCGTCGGCGCCGGCTGGATCGGCCTGGAGGTCACGTCCGCGGCGCGACGGGCGGGGGCGGAGGTGAGCGTGGTCGACCCGGCCGAGGTCCCCCTCGCGGCGGCGCTGGGGGAGCAGATGGGCGGCCTGTTCGCCGACCTGCACCGCGGGCACGGCGTCGACCTGCGGCTGCGTACCCAGGTCACGGCGGTCCGGCAGGCCGACGGGCGCGCCGTGGTGGAGCTGTCGGACGGCGAGCAGGTGCGACCGGACCTGGTCGTCGTCGGCGTCGGGGCCCGGCCGGACACCGCGCTGGCGGAGGAGGCCGGCCTGGCGACCCACGACGGGATCCTCGTCGACGCCACGCTGCGCACGAGCGACCCGCACGTGTGGGCTGCGGGCGACGTCGCCAACCACGACCATCCCTCGCTCGGGCGGCTGCGGGTGGAGCACTGGGACACCGCGATCAACCAGGGCCGGCACGCCGCCCGGGGGATGCTCGGCGAGGAGGAGCCCTACACCGCGCAGCCCTACTTCTTCACCGACCAGTACGACTGGGGCATGGAGTACGTCGGGCGCGGCGGGCCCGAGGACGAGCTGGTCGTCCGGGGTGCGCCGGCCGAGGGCCTGACCGCCTTCTGGCTCCGGGACGGGGTCGTCACGGCCGGGATGCAGATCAACGACTGGGACGCCTCCGACACGCTGCGTGCGCTGGTGGGGGCGGCGGCGCCGGAGCGGCTGCGCGACCCGGGTGTGCCGCTCGCCGACCTGGGCTGACGGTGCCGCGGAGGTCCGTGCGTCGAGCGTGACACGTGTTACGTCCGACACAAAGATTGGCCTGTGGGTCGGGCGAGCACGTACGCTGTCGGCCTCGCGGGGGCATGTCCCGGTCCCCGTGACACGTCCCCGTCCGGCGCCGAGCCGGTCGCAGCTCCAGGAGGCCGACGATCTCTTCTCGTCCCCGTTCCCGCTCCGTCCTGCTCGCCCTGGCTCTCCTGGCCGGAGGCAGCCTCACCCCCGCGGTCGCGCAAGAGGGCTCGCCCGCCCCGTCCGTCGCCACGGCCGGTGCCTCCGACGAGGTGGCCGTCCTGCCCCGGCTGGACCCCGGCCACGTGCAGCAGGTGCGCGACCGCGTCGAGCAGCTGCGTGACGCCCGGCCCTCGGGCCTGACCGTCACCGGCCCCGACGGGCCCGCCCTCCAGTCGGCCATGGAGAACCCCGAGGTGCTGCGCCATGCGGGGAGCGACCGCTACGCGACGGCCGCGGCGCTGGTCAACCACTGGTGGCGCGACTACCTGTGGGACGAGGACAACGTGCCGCTCGACTACGAGAAGGTCGTCTTCGTCGCCAGCGGGACGACCTTCGCCGACGCCCTCTCCGGTGGTGCCGCCGCGGCGGCGTGGGGCGGGCCGCTGCTCCTGACGAAGCCCGACCGGCTGTCTGCTGCGACCCACAAGACGCTGACCGACCTGAAGCCCGACGCGATCGTCCTGCTCGGCGGGACGGGGGCGGTCAGCACCGAGGTCGAGACGAGCCTGCAGGCGCTCGTCCCCCGCCCGGACAACGTGCACCGGGTCACGGGTGACAACCGCTACGAGGTGTCGGCCAACGTCGCCGCGATGAACGGCAAGGCGCCGGTGGCGGTGGTGGCCAGCGGCACCACCTTCGCCGACGGCCTGGCGGGCGGCTCGGTCGCCGGGGCGCAGGTGTCCCCGCTGCTGCTCACCCGCCCGGGCAGCGCCCCGGGACCCGTCCTCGCCGCGCTGCGCGACACCGTGCGACCCTCGCAGATCTACGTGCTCGGCGGCCCCAACGCCGTGAGCGACACGGTCATCGACCAGCTCGACGACCTCGCCCCCGTCACCCGGATCGACGGCCCCGACCGGTATGCCGTCGCCGAGAAGGTGGCGGGCCTGCTGCCGACCACCCACGGCGCGACGGTCGCCTCCGGCCAGGACTGGCCCGACGCGCTCGCGGGCAGCGCCTTCGCCGGCGTGATGCGCGACAAGCTGCTCCTGCTCAAGAAGGACGCCGTGCCCCTCGCGACCCAGCGCGCCGTGCACCAGCACGGGCTGGTCTACCTGGACGCCCTGGGCGGCCCGACCCCGCTGCCGGAGAGCGTCCTGGACACGTTGCGCAGCATGGAGATCGCCGTCGCGCAGTGACGTCCCCGCAGGCAGATCGCCGTGCGGGGGCCGTCTGGCCTTGTCGCGCGGGGCGCGACTGACCAAGATGAGGGGCGCACGCCATACCCCCGCTCCGGAGACGAGTCGACGATGACCAACCTCGCGCACAACCTGGCCCGCACCGCCGAGCAGCACCCCGACCGTCCGGCGGTCGTCCTCGACGACCTCAGGCTGACCTACGCCGAGATGGAGCACTCCGTGCGCCGGCTGGCGGGGTGGTTCCGCAGCCAGGGCGTCGGGGAGGGCGACCGGGTGGCGCTCATGCTGCCCAACGTCCCGTCGTTCCCGGTGGTCTACCACGCCGTGCTGCGCCTGGGCGGGGTCGTCGTGCCGATGAACCCGCTGTTCAGGCGACGCGAGATCGCGTTCTACCTGCAGGACTCCGGCGCCCGCCTCATCGTCGCGACGCCCGGTGAGGACGTGGAGTCGGCGGCCGCCGCGGAGGGCGCCCAGCTCATGGCGATCGGCCCGGAGGGGCTCAGCTCCTGGGTGCACGGCGCCGACGCCACCGAGCCGGTCACCGAGGTCGTCGAGCGCGCCGGCGACGACACCGCCGTCATCCTTTACACCTCCGGCACGACCGGCCGCCCCAAGGGCGCGGAGCTGACGTGCGACAACCTGCAGACCAACCTGGCGACCAGCACCGAGACCCTGCTGCACCTGGGCCCCGAGGACGTCGTCATGGGCTGCCTGCCGCTCTTCCATGTCTTCGGGATGACAGTGGCGCTCAACACCGCCGTCGCCACGGGAGCCGCCCTGACGCTGGTGCCCCGCTTCGACCCCACGAAGGTCCTGCAGGTCATGGAGCGCGACCGCGCCACCGTCTTCGCGGGCGTGCCCACGATGTATGGCGCGATGCTTGCCGCGGTCGGGGCCGTGCAGACCCGGCCCGACCTGTCGGCGCTGCGGGTGGCGGTCTCGGGCGGGGCCAGCCTGCCGCTGGAGGTCATGCGGCGGTTCGAGGAGACCTTCGGGTGCACCATCCTGGAGGGCTACGGGCTGTCCGAGACGAGCCCGGTCGCCTCCTTCAACCACCCCGACCGGGAGCGCAAGGCCGGCTCGATCGGCGTGCCCGTCCGCGGTGTGGAGATGAAGCTAGCGCTGCCGGAGGGCGGTGGCGACGTGCCGCCGGGGGACGGCGAGGCCATCGGCGAGATCTGCATCCGCGGCGAGAACATCATGAAGGGCTACTGGCGGCAGCCCGAGGCCACCGCCGCCGCGATCGACGAGGCCGGCTGGTTCCACTCCGGCGACCTGGCGCGGCGGGACGAGGACGGCTTCTACTTCATCGTCGACCGCACGAAGGACATGATTATCAGGGGCGGGCTCAACGTCTACCCGCGGGAGATCGAGGAGCTGCTCTACGAGCACCCCGCGGTCGCCGAGGCGGCCGTCATCGGGGTGCCGCACGCCGAGCTCGGCGAGGAGGTCGCGGCCTACGTCGTGCTCCGGCCGGGCGCCGAGGCCACCGAGGCCGAGCTCGTCGAGCACGTGCGCTCGCAGGTCGCGCCATACAAGTACCCACGCACCGTGACGCTCATCGAGGAGCTGCCCAAGGGTGCGACCGGCAAGATCCTCAAGCGGGAGCTGCGGGAGCGCTGACGTGTCCGTGTGGTGACCCCGTGCTGCCATGGCGACACGGGGTCACCACACCGGCCGTCCCCGCTCGGGGCCTGTGGACGACCGCGGGCCTCGGCACGGCGAGCCGGACAGACTGGGCGGCATGTCGTCGGTGACCACGCGGCGCGCGGCCCTGGAGCGGGGGGTCAGCCTGGCCGCGCAGCGCCACCGCCTGGCGCGAGGGGACTGGCAGCGCGTCTTCCCCGGTGTCTACGTGACCCACGGCTCGGGGGTGACCTGGCAGGAGCGCGTGGAGGCGGCCACCCTGGCGCGAGGCCCCGGGGCACGGGCCGGCCTGCACTGCGCGCTGCATCTGTGGGGGCTGACGGACGTCCGGCCGCAGGTCATCACCCTGGTCGAGCCCGCCTCCGTCCATCGACGGCGGACGCTTCCGGGCGTCCGCGTCCGGCGCCGGCGCCGGGTGGCTGTCGCCGTGCGTCACGGCATTCCCGTGACCTCGGTGGCGCAGACAGTGCTCGACGTCCTGGCACTGCCGCACACGACGACCGACGAGCTCATGGCGCTGGTCGCCCGGGCGACCCGGGCTCGGACGACCGCAGCGCAGCTGCGCGAGGAGCTGACCTACCACCCGTGCCACCCGCGCAGGGGACTGCTCGAGGAGGTGCTGAGGGCCGCCGAGGAGGGTCTGGAGAGTGCCGCGGAGCTGCGCTACGCCCGGGACGTGGAGCAGGCGCACGGACTGCCCGCCATGCAGCGGCAGGCGCCGGTGGACGGCTCCGCGGCCGCGGGGCACCGACGGTCTCGACGGGTGGACTTCCGTGACCCGGCCCGCGGCGTCGTCGTGGAGATCGACGGCGAGCTCTACCACCGCGACCGTCAGCACCAGGACAGGGCACGCGACCGGCAGGCCGCAGGTCGGGGTGACGTGGTCCTGCGCGCGGGATGGGTGGACGTCGTGGCCACCCCCTGCGAGCTCGCGGGCGACGTCGCGGGCGTCCTGGCCGCCCGTGGCTGGACCGGTCGTCCTCGCCCGTGCTCCTCCGCGTGCAGCCTGGCGCGTGAGGACAGCCGACGCAGATCCGCCTGAGCCCGTGGCCGGGGTCCGTGGTGACCCCGTGCTGCTATGGCGACACGGGGTCACCACACGAGTGAGGGCAACAGCGGGGCGAGGGGCGCCCGGGCGGTGACCCGGGCGGAGGCAACAACCGGCACGTGACTTCGTGGTAGCGCCGCGCCGGTGCCATCATGCGCCTGTGAAGAAGCCCGGCCTCCTGCTCCGCATCGTCCTCGCGATCCTCCTGGGCATCGTCCTGGGCCTGTTCCTGCCCGAGGCGGTGGTGCGAGTCTTCGTGACCTTCAACGGCCTCTTCGGCAACTTCCTGTCCTTCATCATCCCGCTGATCATCGTGGGGCTGATCACGCCGGCGATCTCCGAGCTGGGCAAGGGCGCCGGCAAGTGGCTGGGCATCACGGCGGCGATCGCCTACGGCTCGACGATCTTCGCCGGGCTGATGGCCTTCCTCGTGTGCATGCTGGTGCTGCCGCGGATGCTGACCGAGGGCTCCTACGACGAGGTGAGCAACCCCGAGGAGGCGCTGCTCACGCCCTACTTCACGGTGGAGATGCCCCCGGTCTTCGGGGTGATGACGGCCCTGCTGGTCGCCTTCGTCGTCGGCATCGGCCTGACGCTGCTGCGGACCGACACCCTGCACAAGGGCTTCGTCGAGCTGCGCTCGGTGGTCGAGATGGTGATCTCGGCGGTCATCATCCCGTTCCTGCCGCTCTACGTCTTCGGCATCTTCCTCAACATGACCCGCGCCGGGCAGGTCTGGGACGTCGTCACCACCTTCGCCGGGGTGATCCTGCTGGTCTTCGCCCTGACGCTGGGGCTGCTGCTGCTGCAGTACACCGTCGCCGGCGCCATCACCGGCCGCAACCCGCTCCGGGCGCTGCGGACGATGCTGCCCGCCTACGCGACGGCGCTGGGCACCTCCTCCTCTGCCGCGACGATCCCGGTCACGCTGCGCCAGGCGGTCGAGGCGGGCGTCAGCCGCCCGGTGGCCTCCTTCGTCGTGCCGCTGTGCGCGACCATCCACCTGGCCGGGTCGACCACCAAGATCGTCTCCTTCTCGCTGGCCGTGATGCTGCTGTCGGGCATCGAGATCAACGTCGGGATCTTCATCGGCTTCATCTTCATGCTCGGCATCACGATGGTCGCCGCGCCGGGCGTGCCGGGCGGGGCGATCGTCACGGCGGCGGGCCTGCTCACCTCCATGCTCGGCTTCACCGAGCCGCAGGTCGGCCTGATGATCGCCACCTACATCGCGATCGACTCCTTCGGCACGGCCACCAACGTCACCGGTGACGGCGCGATCGCGATGGTCGTCGACAAGCTCAGCGGCAAGGAGCTGCACCGCGAGCACTTCGTCGAGACCGAGGAGGGCGACCTCGTCGCCGTGCCCGACGAGGGGGAGCCCTACCTCCAGGACGACGACCGGGGCTGAGGACCGGCCGCGTCTGACGGCGCGGCTGGTGCTCCGACCGGGCAGAGTAGGCCCATGCACTACGTCGGCGTCGACCTCGCCTGGGGCGAGAAGAAGCCCACGGGCGTGGCGGTCGTGGACCCCGACGGCCGGCTCGTCCACGTCTCGACCCAGCGCACCGACGAGGACATCGTCGCCGCGGTGCGGCCGTGGACCGGCGAGAGCTGTCTCGTCGCGATCGACGCCCCGCTGGTCGTGACCAACGCCACCGGCAACCGCCCGGCGGAGGCGGCCCTCAACCGCGACTTCGCCCGCTTCGACGCCGGTGCCCACCCCTCCAACACCGGCAAGCCCGAGCTCTCCGGGACCCCGCGCGGCGCCCGCCTCGCCAGGCTCCTCGGCCTCGACATGAACCCCTCCTCCGGGCGCGCCCGACGCGCGATCGAGGTCTACCCCCATCCCGCCACGGTCGTCCTCTTCCGGCTGGGGCGCACCCTGAAGTACAAGCACAAGCCGGGCCGCTCGCTGGAGACCCTCCGTGCCGCCCTGCTGACGCTCGTCGAGCACCTCGAGCGCCTGGCCGAGGCCGACCCCCCGATGCTGCTGACCGGCAGCCGGCAGTGGCGGGACCTCGTCGAGAGCATCCGCGCGGCCACCCGCAAGAGCGAGCTGCGCGTCGCCGAGGACCAGGTCGACGCCGTCCTGTGCGCCTACGTCGCGAGGTATGCCGTCGCGCACCCCGGGCGCACCACCACCTACGGCGACCTGGCGACCGGCTACATCGTCACGCCCGCCCTGCCCGCCGACCTGAGCCCCACACCCAGGGGAAAGACGGAGGACGCCGCCACCCTGGCCGGCGCACCGCATACCTCGTCGGGGGGTGAGCCGTCCGAGGGCGGGAACGACCGCGTGCGGGCGGCCGTGCGCGCCTACGAGACCGCGCGGCCGCAGGTCGAGGAGGCGACGCGCGGCTACGTGCAGCTGGTCACCGACCTGCTCGACGAGGCGGGTATCAACTACCTGGCGGTGACCGGGCGGACCAAGAGCGTCGAGTCGTTCGCCGGGAAGGCGGCCCGCAGGGTCGACGGCGAGCTGGCGTTCCCGGACCCGCTGCAGCAGATCACCGACCAGATCGGGGTGCGGGTGGTGACCTACGTGCTGGCCGACGTCACCGCCGTGGCCCGCCTGCTCGGTGACCAGCTGCGGGTGCTCGACGACCGCGACATGGGTCAGGAGACGGCGCAGGAGGGGCGGTGGGGATACTCCAGCCGGCACGTGCTCGTCGAGCTGGACGACGGGCGGGCGGCCGGTCCCGAGTGGGCGGCGCTCGCCGGACGGACTGCGTCGGTGCAGGTCAGGACGGTGCTCCAGCACGCGTGGGCGGAGTTCGAGCACGACATCCGCTACAAGGGGACGGTGCCCGAGGAGCACGCCAGCGACCTCGACCGGCGGTTCACGCTGGCTGCCGGTCTGCTGGAGCTGGCCGACCGCGAGTTCCTCATGATCCGCGACCGGCTGCGCGAGAGCATCGTCGACCAGCAGCCGCCGGAGGACGCCGACCCGCGGATCGAGGCCAAGGACCTGGCAGCGTTCCTTGCCGGGCGGTTCCCCGACGCCGGCTGGTCGCGGACCGACCACTACTCGTGGGTGTCGGCGCTGCTGCTCGAGCTCGGCATCACCTCGCTGGGCGAGCTGGGCCGGGTGCTCCAGCAGGTCGACCCGACCGCGGTCAACGAGCGGATGGACTACCGCTACCCGCCCGGTGCGGTGCGGCGCCTCGACGACGCGCTGCTGGCGGCGTTCGGGGAGCGCTACGTGACGCTGCACGGCAACGCCCACCGCGTCGAGCTGCTGCAGGCGCGACTGGGGCGGCTGCGCGCCGCCGGCGCGGAGGGGTCGTCGGGAGGAACGCCCGTGCAGGAAGAGCCTGGGGCCTAGCCGGGCAGCAGCTCGGAGTCGTCGTCCAGCAGGCCGCGGCGCTGCAGGTAGCCCTCGGCCGCCCGCCGACCGCTGACCATCGCACCCTGCACCGAGGCGGTGTCCATGTGGTCACCGGCCACGATGAGACCGTCGGCGACCTCCATGCGGCGACGCTCTACGAAGGGCGCCGGCTGGGCCGGCACCGCGTAGGGGATGTCGTCACGGCGGATCAGTTCCCACGCCCGGGTGCTCACGCCATACATCTCGCCGACGTGGCGCAGCACCTCGTCGTCGCCCACCGGGTCCTGGCCCGGGCGCAGCAGGCTGCTGGCCGAGACGAGGTGCATGCCCTCGGGGGCGTAGGTGGGCTGGACGTTGCTCATCACCACGGTGCTCACGACAGGCCCGCGCGTCTCACGGACGTCGACGACGATGGAGCGGAAGTCGGTCGGGGCGTCGGGCACGGCATACCAGTGGGTGGTCTGACCCTTGCCCTCCGGTGCCGGGCGGCCCGTCAGCCTCTCCGCCGTCTGCGGGTCGGTGGCCACGACGACCAGGTCGGCCTCGATGTGCTCGCCGTCGGCGGTGCGCACCGAGCGGGGGGCGACCTCGGCGACCGGGGTGTTGAGCTCGACCGGCCGCTCGAGACGGGCCGCCAGCTGCTCGGGCAGCGCCTGCATGCCGCCGGCCGGCAGCTTGGGCGTGCCGGAGACGAAGCTCTTGACCACCAGACGCGTGTAGGCCGAGGAGGTGCTGCCCTCGTCCTCGAGCAGGACGCCCGCCAGGACCGTGTCGACGATCCGGCGGAGCGGGCCGAGCAGCCCGGCCGCGTCCATGGACTCGCGCCGGGTGACGTCCTCCTCCTCGCCCTCGCCGCCGAGCATCGCGTCGACGGTCGGGGAGGTCCAGCGCGCCAGCGACGCCAGGCTCGCGGGGTGCAGCTTGCCCGACATGAGCGTCTGCGGGATGAGCTGGGGCTCGCGCCGCGGGTCGGCGACGATCTGCAGCGTGTCGGTGCGTGCCGAGCGGATCGCCAGCCCGGCGGTGAACTTGCGCACGTCGAGCGCCTTGAGGTCGACGTGGTTGCGCACCATCGGGTAGCCGGGGTCCAGCACGTGGAAGCCGCGGTCGAGCTGGTAGCCGTCGACCACGTCCGTGCGGATCCTCCCCCCGACGGCGTCACCGGCCTCGAGGACCCGGGCCGGCACGCCATGGTGCTGAAGGGCAAGTGCGCAGGTCAGGCCGGTCAGGCCGGCCCCCACGATAACCACGCTGGTGTCACGGGACATGCGGGACAGCCTAGGCCGAGGGCACGCGATCTTCCTGCTGGGGTGGGACGGGCGCCGTGCCGGTACGCCACCTCGTCCTCACCGCTGGCCGGCCTCCGCGTCAGCGCCCCTCGAGCCAGCCCATCGCTCGCAGCACCCCGACGTCGTCGAAGGCCCGGCCCACCACCTGCACGCCGACCGGCCGACCGTCCGGCATCGCCCCGGCTGCCACCGTGCCCGCCGGCTGCCCGGTCATGTTCCACGGCATGGTGAAGTTGATGTGCCACATGCCCCGCCCGCCGTCGGGGTAGGGCATCGGCTGCTCCGCCGGGAAGGCCGCGCACGGCGCCACCGGCGAGACCATGAGGTCGAGCCCGGCCGCCTCCCAGGCGGCGACCGTGCGCGTCTGCACCTGGCCGAACGCGTGGTAGGCGTCGACCACCTCCGTGCCGCTCAGCCCGCTCGCGGCCCGCACCCATTCCGCGATGAAGGGCAGGACCAGCTCCTGCCGCTGCGGGCTCAGCCGGGCGAAGTCCGCCCACGACCGCGCCTGCCAGAAGCGGTTGACCCCGTCGAGCAGGTCCTGCGTCAGCCACGGCCGCACCTCGACCACCTCCGCGCCCGCGTCGGCGAGGAGGTCGGCGACGGCCCGCGTCGCTGCGACGACCTCGGGCCCGGGCTCCACGCCATACCCCGCCTGCGTCCACACCCCGACGCGCAGCCCGGCGACGTCCACGCCGATGCCGACCGACCCCCAGTCGAGCTCCTGCGCCGGCAGGCTGGTCCAGTCCACCGGGTCCGGCCCGGAGAGCACCGACATCAGAGCCGCGCAGTCGGCGGCGGTGGCCGCCATCGGCCCCGCCGCACGCCCGAGGTATGGCGCGTGCAGGGGTATGCGGCCCGCGCTCGGCTTGAGCGTCGACAGGCCCAGCCAGGTGCCGGGCAACCGGATCGAGCCGCCGATGTCGGTGCCGACGGCCAGCGGGGCGTAGCCGGCGGCCACGCTCGCCCCGGCGCCCGAGCTCGAGCCGCCGGTCGTCCACCGGGCGTCGAGCGGGGAGCGGGTGATGCCGTGCCGGCTGGAGACTCCGGAGGAGAGCATGCCCCAGTCGGGCATCACCGTGGAGCCGAGCACGACCATCCCGGCCGCGTCCACCCGCGCGGCGGCCGGGGAGTCGACGGTCGGCACGACGGGGTCGACCGCCGCCGACCCGGCGGGCATGGGGACACCGGCGCGGGCGACGTTCTCCTTGAGGGTGACGGGGACACCGTCGAGCGGACCGTGGGGCCGGCCCTGCTCCCACCGCCGGGCCGACTCCGCGGCCCGGGCGAGGACCTGGTCGGCCGGGTCGCGCACCCACATCGCGTTGACGACCGGCTCGCGCTGCTCCATGCGCTCCAGCGCGGCCCGCGCGACGTCGACCGGGCTGAGCGCGCCGGCGCGGAAGCCGGCGGCCAGGTCGGTCGCGGTCGCCGTGGTGGCGGCCGTCACGGGACGCTGTCCGCGGGCCCAGGAAGCATGCCGTGCTCGATGCCCCACCGCACGGCCTGCGACCGTCGGGTGACCTCGGCCTTGAGGTAGGCCGACCGGATGTAGGTCTTGACGGTGTTGATCGACAGGTTGAGCCGCCGGCCGATGTCCTCGTTGGTCAGCCCCTGGGTGATGAGCGCCAGCACCTCCGCCTCGCGCATGGACAGCCCGGCCTCCTGACCCGGCCACCGGCACTGCCGGGGCTCCCCGCCGGCCTGCGCCGGGGGCGGCACGACCGGACGGCGCCCGGCCGCGGTCTGCTCGATGGCACGGACCAGCTCGGCCGCGGTCGAGGACTTGTCGACCACGCCCGCGCACCCCCGCTCGAGGGCGGAGCGCACGTCGTCCGGGCCGAGGTTCCAGGAGTAGAGCAGCACCCGCCCGGCCAGGGGGTCACCCAGGATCCGGTCGCCGTCCTCACCCATCAGCGAGGCCGCGGCGAAGGTGTCGTAGAGGGTGACGTCGACCGGCTCGTTCGGCACCTGCCGGACCCCCAGGCCGGCCACCTCGACGCGGTCGGCGTAGGGCTGCAGCATGGCGTCCAGCCCGCGCACGACGACGGGGTAGTCGTTGACGAGAGCGACACGGAGGGTTGCCACGGTGCGACTCTAGCGCCGCCGCCCCACCCCCCGACGACAGCCTCCGCTTCACCGTGCGCCGCGCCGCGGCCGCCCCTAGCGTGAACGCATGCGAGCACTCACCTGGCAAGGCCTGCAGGACGTCAAGGTCCAGGAGGTCCCGGACCCCCGGATCGAGCAGCCCACCGACGCGGTGGTGAGGGTCACCTCCACCGCGATCTGCGGCTCCGACCTGCACCTCTACAACGTCCTGGCGGCCTACCTCAAGCCCGGCGACGTCCTCGGGCACGAGTTCATGGGCGTCGTCGAGGAGGTCGGTCCGGGGGTCGAGCGGCTCTCCGTCGGCGACCGCGTCGTCGTGCCGTTCACGATCAGCTGCGGCTCGTGCTTCATGTGCGACCGCCAGCTGTTCTCCCAGTGCGAGACCACGCAGAACCGCGACACCGACAAGGGCGCCAGCCTGTTCGGCTACACCAGCCTCTACGGCTCGGTGCCCGGCGGCCAGGCCGAGCGGGTGCGCGTGCCGCACGCCGACTTCGGGCCGGTCAAGATCACCTCCGACCTGCCGGACGAGCGCTTCCTCTACCTCTCCGACATCCTGCCCACCGCCTGGCAGGCCGTCGCCTACGCCGACACCGAGGAGGGCGGCACGCTCGCCGTGCTGGGCCTCGGCCCGGTCGGCCAGCTGTGCATCCGGTCGGCCAGGCAGATGGGTGTCCAGCGGATCATCGGCGTGGACCGCGTCCCCGAGCGCCTGGCCCTGGCCCGGGCGCACGGGGCCGAGGTCGTCGACGACTCCGAGGTCAAGGACGTCGCCGCCACGCTCAAGGAGATGACCGACGGCCGCGGGCCCGACAGCGTCGTGGACGCCGTCGGCATGGAGGCGCACGGCAGCCCCGTCCTGGGTGCCGCCGTCGCTGCGGCCAAGCGGCTGCCCAAGCCGATCGCGCGCAAGGCCATCGAGACCGCGGGTGTCGACCGCCTCGCGGCGCTGCACACCTCGATCGAGGCCGTCCGCCGCGGCGGCACCGTCTCCCTCAGCGGCGTCTACGGCGGCATGGCCGACCCGATGCCGATGATGCAGCTCTTCGACAAACAGGTGCAGATGCGCATGGGCCAGTGCAACGTCAGGCGCTGGACCGACGAGCTCTACGACCTGGTCAGCGGCGCCGACGACATCTTCGACCTGGAGAACCTCGCCACCCACCGGGTCCCGCTCGAGGAGGCCGCGGAGATGTACCAGACCTTCAACGACAAGGCCGACGGCTGCATCAAGGTCGTCCTCAAGCCGTGAGGCCGGCGGAGCCGGTCGCCCGAGCGGCCGGGGAGCTGCTGGCCGCGGCGTCCGGAGCGACGGCCCGGCTCCGCGGCACGCGCGCGCTGCACCCGGTCGGGGTATGCGGCACCGCCTCGCTCAAGGTGCGGCCGGGCCCGGCCAGCGGCGTCGCGCTGCTCGACGACCCCGGTCCCCACCCCTGCCTCGTGCGCTGGTCCCGGGCCACGGGACGCCAGGAGGGCCTGGACATCGAGGGCCTGGCGCTGCGGGTCGAAGGACGGGCAGCGGGGGACCTCCTGCTGGCCGGCACGGGCACCGGCGTCGTCGGCCGGCACCTCCTCGTGCTGCGGCGTCCCGAGCAGCACGGGACGCTGACCACGCTGCTGCCGCTGAGCACGCCGCGCGGCCCCCTGCTGCTGCGCCTCGACCCCCTCGACCCCGGAGGCGCGAGCGCCGACGTCCCGCCCACGGCATACCGGCTGCTGGTCTCCGCGCCCGGGCGCCCCTGGCACGAGCGGGGCACGCTCGCGATCACCTGGACCGACCGGGACTGCACCCGGCGACACGACCCCGTCGGGCACCCGCCCGCCGGTGCCTGGACGCACCCTCTGTGGGCGCGGCTGCGCGACCCGTCCTACGCCGCCTCCCAGCAGGTCGCGGCCGACCCCACCACCCCCGAGGAGAAGCCATGACCGAGCACCACGACACCCACCCCGCCGACCCGGTGACCGTCAGCGACGACCCGCAGGAGGTGGCCAAGGTCCACGAGATCATCTCCGGCATGGACATCGCGATGCTGACCACGGTCGACGCCACGTCGGCCTCGGGCCGGCTCACCAGCCGGCCGCTGTCGACGCAGCGGGCCGAGGAGGACGGCGACGTGCTTTTCCTCGTGCGCGCCGCCAGCCCGGTCGTCCGGGACGTCGAGGCCAACCCGCAGGTCAACGTCGCCTACTCCTCCGCCAAGGCGTGGGTCTCGCTCGCCGGCACGGCGTCCGTCGTGCGCGACCGGGCGCTCGTGGAGCAGCTGTGGTCCAAGGGCGCGTCCGCCTTCATGGACGGCGGCCCGGACAACCCCGACAACGTGGTGCTCAAGGTCTCCGGCGACACCGCGGAGTACTGGGGCGGCAGCTCGCTCGTGGGCACCGTCGTCAGCACGGTGAAATCGATGGCGGGCAGCAAGGACGAGGACGCCGGGCCGACGGTCGTCGAGCTGCCCTGACGCCACGCGACCGCACCGGCCGGCGTGCACCGGCGGGGAGCCTCCCCCTCACTCCGAGGCGGCGAACTCCTTCTCCTCCTCGGTCCCGCGGATGGCCGTCGGGCCGCGCTGGTTGAGCTTCTCGGCGGCACGGCGCCCGAGTACGGTCAGCCGGTGCACCACACCCGTGCCCAGCCGGGCGGCGGACTCCCGCCCGGGCCGGGCCACCGAGTCGTCCGGGAGGCCGGGGGCGTCGGGCAGGAAGTGCACGACCGCCTTGACGATGCGCACGGTCGTGGCGGGCGCCAGCCCGTGGAAGCGCGTGCCGAGCACGGTCAGCGGCGTCAGCTCCAGCACCGGCTTGCCGGCCAGCACGGCCCTGACCATCGCGCGGGCCGCCAGGTGCGGGTCGGTCGTCAGCAGCGGCAGCGAGGCCGAGGGGGCGAACCAGGCGTACTCCCCGTCCCGGTCGCCCGTGAACAGCGCGTTCTCCGGCGAACCGGTGCGCATGAAGCCCGGCACGATCGTCGTCGCCGTGACCCCGGTGCCGACGAGCTCGGCGCTCAGGGCCTCGGTGAAGCCGACGGCGCCGAACTTGGCGGTGGTGTAGGGCAGCATGTGCGGCGACGGCAGCTTGCCGCCGATGCTCGTCACCACGCCGATCCGCCCGTGGCGCCGCTGCCGCATGCCGGGCAGCACCGCCCACGCGGTGTTGATCGGACCCATGAGCATCACGCCGATCGCGTCGTCGAAGTGCTCCAGGGTGTTGGTCTCGGCGGGCCCGACCTGGATGATCCCGGCCACGTGGATGAGGACGTCGACGGGGCCCAGGTCGCGCTCGACGTCGGCGACGAGGCGCCGGACGTCGTCGCGGTCGGACACGTCGCAGGAGTATGCGGTGACGCGGCCGGCGCCGGCCCCCGCGGCGGCGCGCGCGTCCCGCTCGGCGACCTGGGCGCCCTCGGCGGCGGCGGCCCGGTCGCGGGCGCAGATCGCCACGTCGTGCCCCCGTTCCGCGAGCTCCTGGGCGACGAGCAGGCCGAGGCCGCGGGAGCCTCCGGCGACGAGGGCGACGGGGCGTGGGGAGGTCTGGTCCATGTGCTGACGCTAGGAGGCGCGGGCCGCCGGCGCGACCGCAGCGGCCCGTTCGAGCCACCGCACGTCGACGAGGAAGGACCACGCCACCAGCAGCACCGCCAGCGCCACCGCGACCTGGACCGCCACGACGGGCCAGAACGGTGCCGCGGCGATGGCCAGCGTGCCGGTCAGCGTGCCGCCGGCGATCTTGCGCCGCGGGCTGTGCGGCAGGGTGCGCCGCCAGGAGGGCCGCCACGCCTGGACCAGCAGGAAGGCCGGCCACAGCAGGCCGCCGACCAGTGCCCAGGGGGCGCCCCCCACGTGGGCCAGCGACAGCGCCAGCACCAGGCTGCCGTCGACGCCGGAGTCGAGCAGGGCGCCGCGGTCGCTGGCGGTGCCGGTGCGGCGCGCGACATACCCGTCGAGGGAGTCCAGGGCCCAGACGACGATGCCGACCCAGGCCACCCACCAGGTGCGGGTCGGCTCAGCCGCGAGGAGGGCGTCGCCGAGCACGAGGGCCAGACCCACCACGAGCAGCCCGCGGAAGGCGGTGACGAGGTCGGCCGGGCCTGGTGGGGCGGGCCGGGGGCGGGCCTGGACGAGCGGGTCGGCGCGGGTCACACCCGGTATACGGATCACGGGGCCCCTCCGGATGGCGCCCCGCCGGCACCGGGCGCGTGGACCACTGTCCGCGGCGCCCGTCCGCGGGTCACCGGCCCAGCTGGTCCAGCTGCTCGCGCAGCCACGGGCTCAGGGCCCAGGGGGCGGCCGACGCGGCCGCGCGCAGCTGCTCGGGGGTGACCCAGACCAGCTCCATCACCTCGTCGGGGTCGGGCACCGGGGCCGTGGTCGTGCGGGCGGTGAAGACCGGGCAGACCTCGTTCTCGACCGTGCCGCTCGCGTCGACCGCCCGGTAGCGAAAGTCGGGCAGGAGCGGCGCGAGGTCGGTGATGTCGATCCCGAGCTCGGTGCGGGCGTGGCGGCGCACGGCGTCCTCGAGGCTCTCACCGGGACGGGGGTGCCCGCAGAAGGCGTTGGTCCACACCCCGGGCCAGGTGCGCTTGGCCAGGGCGCGCCGGGTCAGCAGCACCCGGCCCTCGTCGTCGGAGAGGTGGCAGGAGAAGGCGAGGTGCAGCGGGGTGTCTGGGCCGTGCACGGTCGCGCGCGGCGCGGTGCCCACGGGCCGGCGGTCGGCGTCCAGCAGGACCACCTCGTCGGGCACGTCGCGCAGGTCGTGGAGCTCGCTGCCGGTCGGTCCGGCGGTGCGGCTGGCGGCAGGGGTCATGTCGTCTCCTGTCGGGGGGAGGGGCTGAGGGCGGGGCGCGTGAGCCGGGCGGCCCAGCGGTCCCAGGGCGGCGCGTCGCGCCAGTTGACCTCGAGCGTGCGGAAGGCGCGGCGCATCCGTCGGCGCCACTGGGCGGCGCCGCGGAGGGAGCGGGCGGACACGCCGACGGCCAGGCCGGGCACGAGCGCGATCCGGGCGGCCGGGCCGAGCACGAGGGCAAGGTCCATGTCGTCGTGCAGCTCGGGGTCGTCGCGGTGGACCACCGCGGCCACCCGTTCCCAGGCCTGCCGGCGCACGGCCATCGACGAGCCCCACAGCACGTGGTGGCCGGCGGCGAGGTGGCCGAGGGCGTAGTAGCTGCCGAGGTAGAGCACCGCCTGCACCTGGCGCAGCACCGGGGGCGAGTCGCGGAAGACGCCGACGCCGGTGACCGCGACCACGTCCGGGCGGCGGGCCAGGGCGTCCTGGACACGCTCCACCCAGTCGGGCGGCGGGAGGGAGTCGGCGTCGAGCCGCGCGATCACCGCACCGACGGCGGCGTCGTAGCCGGTCGCGGCGGCAGCCGGGATGCCGACGCGCGGCTCCTCGACCACCCGCGCGCCGCGGGCTCGGGCGACGGCGGCGGAGTCGTCGCGGGAGCCGTTGTCGACCACCACGACCTCCAGCGGCGCGACGGTCTGCCGGGCCAGGGCGTCGAGGCAGCGCTCGAGCAGGCGGGCGTCGTCCCGGACCGGGATCACCACGCTGACCTCACTCATCGCGACCCCCGCCGACCGCCAGCGCGACGCCCGCGGCGAAGGAGCCCAGGGTGCCGCACACCAGGTCACCGACCGTGTCGTCGTAGCCGACCCCGATGCCGTCGTCGAGCATCGTGTGGCCGAACCACTCGCCGGCCTCCCACACGACCGCCAGCAGCGCACCGAGCGCCGTCACGACGAGCACGGTCCCGCCGGCCGGGAGCCGGTGCGGGAGCAGGCGAGCGGTCTGCATACCCACGAGCGCGACCGCCGCGAGCAGGCCGTTGGCGACGGCGTGCACGACGATGTCGAGCCAGGGCACCGCGACGTACCAGTCCAGCGTGGCGCCCCACGCCCCGAGGACCAGCGTCGCGCCGGTGGCCGCCTGCAGCCAGCCGGGCATCCGGACCAGGCGCGGCACCACGAGGCCGAGCAGCACGAGGGCGAAGAGCGCGACGACGACCAGGTCCCACCAGAACGCCGCGACGAACGAGGCCAGGCCTGCGACGGCGACCAGGTCGGTGGCCACCCGCGCCCACGCCGGCCCCGGCACCCGCAGCTCAGGAGGCAAGGGTCATCCAGATGAACAGCTGGGTGACCAGGAAGCCGGTCACCAGGTTGAGCCAGATGAAGCGCCGCCAGCCGGCGTTGGCGCGCTCGCAGTCCGCGTCGGCCAGCGACAGGTATGGCGCCACGCTCGCGGCGTAGGGCAGCACCAGCACGGCGGCCAGGGCCGCGGGCCACCCGGTGGGCAGCAGCAGGACGCCCGCGACGAGGTAGGCGACGAACGCCGCGCGCACCGTCGGGGCCGCACCCAGCCAGGTGGCGATCGAGGAGATGCCGGCCTCGCGGTCGGCCGCGATGTCCTGCACCGCGCCGAAGGCCTGCGAGGCCATGCCCCAGACGAAGAACGCGGCCAGCGCCAGCACGACCGGCGTGGTGAAGGCGGCGTCGGCCAGGGCGAGGCCGAAGACCGCCGGGCTGACGAAGTGCGTGCTGGAGGTGACCGAGTCGAGCACCGGGCGCTCCT
Source organism: Ornithinimicrobium pekingense DSM 21552 (assembly GCF_000421185.1). GTDB lineage: Bacteria > Actinomycetota > Actinomycetes > Actinomycetales > Dermatophilaceae > Ornithinicoccus > Ornithinicoccus pekingensis. Next base: position 379,402 of record NZ_ATWJ01000008.1, on the reverse strand, counting down.
TGAAGCGCAGGCCGGGGGCGGAGTAGGCGATGACCGCGAAGACGCTGACCGCGAGCACGAGCGTCGAGGCCAGGTCGCCCAGCAGCACCAGCGCCACGACGAACGGCAGGTTGGTGAGGGCGGCCGCCCACAGCGTCAGCCGGTGCCACCGCCGCGACAGCACGACCCCCTCGAGCCCGCCCTTGCGGGGGTTGCGCAGGTCCGACTCGTAGTCGAAGACGTCGTTGACGCCATACATGAGCAGGTTGTAGGGGATGAGGAACCACAGCGTGCCGATGACCAGGGCCGGGGTGATGCCGCCGCCGGCGAGCAGGTAGGCGGCGGCGAAGGGGTAGGCCGTGTTGACCCAGCTGACCGGCCGCGAGGAGCCGACCAGCTGGCGAAGCGCCGCTGTCCGGTCGGCGGCGGGCGCGGCGGGGTCGGTCATGGTCACTCGCTCGTCTCCCTCGGGTCGAGAAGCTCCCGGAGGGCGGGGAGCAGGAGCCCGGCCGCCAGCGGCCAGGCCAGGTCCTCCACCGGAGCGTGCCACAGGCGCACGCCCAGCAGCGAGCTCTCGTCGAAGCGGAACAGGTCGGAGATGATCATCAGGCTGTCGAAGACGACGGTGAGGACGAGCAGCACGGCCACCGTCACCGCGGTGGTGAGCCACCACCGCGCCGGGAGCCGGCGCACGACGGCGACCCCGGCCGCCACGGCGGCGGAGAGCCCGACGAAGACGAGGGCGAGCCCGGCGTAGGTCATCGCGTGCCCGCCCCCGCCCGGTCCAGCGCCAGGCCCACGAGCCCGTGCAGCACCAGCGTGAGATAGCTCAGGAAGGTGATGAAGAGCAGCTCCTCGACGGGCAGCTCGGGAGCGAGCATCAGCCCGGTCATCGCCTCGCTCTCGCCGCGGTGGTAGAACCCGAGCGCGATGGCGACGACGTCCCAGAGCAGGAAGAAGGCGATGCCGGCCGTGAGCACCAGGGCGCTGCGCCGGGGCGCGCGCCACAGCACCAGTCGGAACCGCGCGTCGAGCAGCGCCATGCAGCAGGTCGCGGCCAGCAGGCTCGCGCCGTAGAGGAGCGCGGTCACCGCCCGCCCACCGCCAGGTCCGCCGGGCGGGCAGGAGCAGCGTCGGCCGGCTCGGGCGACGGGCCGCTGGAGGTGTCGCCGCGCAGCTGCTTGAGCACGAGCTCGGCGCTGATGAGGCACATCGGCAGGCCGATCCCGGGGATGGTGCTGGACCCGGCGTAGAGCAGGCCGTCCACGCGGCGCGAGCGGTTGCGCGCGCGGAACATCGCGCTCTGGCGCAGCGTGTGGCCCGGCCCGAGCATGCCGCCGCGCCAGGCGTTGAGGTCGGCGGAGAAGTCGCCGGGCCCGATGGTGCGGCGCACGACGACCCGCTCGGCGAGGTCGGGGACCCCGGCCCACCGGGCCACCTGGTCGATCGCCGCGTCGGCGACCGCCTCGACCGCCGGGTCTCCCCGGCCGTCGGCGCCGCCCCGCCCCAGGCCGGGGTCGGCGGGCACGGGCACGAGGACGAAGAGGTTCTCGTGACCCTCCGGTGCGACACCGGGGTCGGTCGCCGAGGGCTTGCACACGTAGGCCGACGCCGGGCTGGGCACCTGCCCGGCGAAGATCGCGTCGAAGTTGGCGTGCCAGTCGGAGGTGAAGAACAGGGAGTGGTGCGGCATGGTCGGCAGCTCGCCGCGCACGCCGAGGAGCACGAGGACGGCGCCCGGCCCGGAGGAGCGGCGGTCCCAGTAGCGCTGGGGGTAGGTGCGCAGGTGCTCGGGAAGCAGGCGCGTCTCCAGGTGGTGCAGGTCACCGGCGCCCACCACGACGTCGGCGCGGTGCTCGTGCTCCACGCCGTCGGCGTCGCGCCACCGCACGCCGGTCGCCCGGGCCCGCGGCCCCCGCCCGCGCAACCGGCTCCGGAGGCCGCGGCGGCCGGTCGGCGTGAGGTCCTCGGTGCCGACCCCGACCACGGTGGCGCCGGTGTGGATGCGGGTCCCGTGCCGGGTGGCCTGCTGCGCCACCGCCTCGATGAGGCGGGTGAAGCCGCCCTGGGGGTACATCACCCCGCCGGTCAGGTCCAGCCCGCTCATCAGGTGGTAGAGGCTGGGCGCCCGGTCCGGGGAGGAGCCGAGGAAGACCGCCGGGTAGCCCAGGACCTGGCGCAGGCGCACGTCGGTGAACCTGGCGGCCACGAAGTCCTCGAGCGAGCGCACGAGCAGCGGCAGCAGCCGCGGGAGGCGGCGCAGGACGTCGGGCGAGGCCAGCGCGAGGGGGGAGGTGAAGCTGGTGTAGAGGAAGTGGCGCAGCGCCACCTCGTAGGCCTCCGAGGAGGACTCCAGGTATGCCGCGAGGCGCGCCCCGGCGCCGGGCTCGACCGCCTCGAAGGTGGCCAGGTTGGCGTCGGTGTCGGCGACGACGTCGAGGGGCGGTGGCTGCTCGCCCCCGGGCTCGCCCTCGTAGAACACGCGGTAGGCCGGGTCCAGGACCCGCAGGTCCAGCTGCTCCTCGACGGTGGTGCCGAGCAGCCGGAAGAAGTGCTCGAAGACCTCCGGCATGAGGTACCACGACGGTCCGGTGTCGAAGCGGAAGCCGTCGACCGCGACCGACCCGGCGCGCCCGCCGACGGTGTCCTGCTGCTCGAAGACGTCCACCTCATACCCCTCGGCCGCGAGCAGCGCCGCGGTGCCGAGGCCGGCGATGCCGCCACCGATGACGGCGACCCGGCGGCCGGCCGCCGGGGTCGTCTCCGCGGTCATCGGGCGGCCACCAGGCTGCGGGCGACGAGCTGGGCCTTGACGCGGTCGGGGACGCGGACCCGCTCGCGCGCGATCTGCTCGGCCGGGGTGCGGCGCAGGCGCTGGGACAGCTCGGCGAAGAGGGCGTGGGCGCAGTGGACGGCGCACCGGCTGCTCGGCGGCAGCTGCGGGATGACGGCGGCCGCGGCCGCGAGGTCGGCGTCGATGTCGTCGAGCAGGAGGTCGCGCTCGGTGTCGGTGAAGGTGGTCAGGTCGACGCCGGGGAAGTAGGTGCGCCCCAGCACCTGCTGGTCGTCGCATAGGTCGCGCAGGAAGTTGACCTTCTGGAAGGCCGCGCCGAGCCGGCGCGCGCCGGGGGCCAGCGCGTCGTAGCGCCGCTGGTCGCCGTCGACGAAGACGCGCAGGCACATCAGCCCCACCACCTCGGCGGAGCCGTAGAGGTAGCCCGACAGGCTCTGGGGGTCGTGCACCTGCACGGACAGGTCGGCCCGCATGGAGTCGAAGAAGGGGTCCACCAGGTCGCGGCCGATCCCGTGCTCGGCGGAGGTGAGCGCGAAGGCGTGCACCACGAGGTTGGCGCTGCCCCCGGTCTCCAGCGCCCGGTGCGTCTCGGCCTGCAGGCCGTCCAGGAGGGCGGCCCGGTGGGCGCGGCTCCAGGGCTGCCGGTCGTCGTCGACCAGCTCGTCGGCGACCCTGACCAGCGCGTAGATCGAGCGCACGTGCGTGCGGACCGGCTCGTGGAGCAGCCGGGTGGCCCACCCGAAGGAGGTGGAGTACTCGCCGATGACCACCGCGGCGCTGGCCCGTGCCGCGCGGTCGTAGGTCGACGAGCACGGGGGCCCGGCGGAGCGGCGCGGGGGCCGGAGGAACATCACGCCGCGCCCCGGGCGGGGGCCGGCGCCGGGCCGGCGAGCGCGACGTCGTCCGCCGCGGGCAGCACCGGTGCGGTGGCCAGCAGCGAGCCGGGCAGGTCGGTCTGGGTGGGCTCGACGGGGACCAGCCGGTGGACCATCGCGCGCAGGGCGTCGGCCGCACCGGCGGGCAGCCGTCGCGTCGCGGAGATGGCGGACGCGGCCAGCTCGGCCGCCATGGCCTCGACGGCCGAGCGGGCGCCGCACGCGACGAGGATCTGCCGCGCGCGGGCGGCGCCCTCCTCGGTGAGGTGGGGGTCGCCGACGTACCGGGCCAGCTCGGGCCACAGCCGGCTGGACCGGGCGAAGGCCACGAGCGCGGTGCACTTGCCCTCGCGCAGGTCGCACAGGGGGTCCTTGCCGGTCTGCTCGGCCGTGCCGAAGACGCCGTCGAGGTCGTCGCGCAGCTGGAAGGCCAGGCCCAGGCAGCGCCCGGCCTCGCCCAGCGCCTCGACGACCTGCTCGTCGGCGTCGGCGAGGATCGCGGCCGCCTGCATCGGCAGCTCGAAGGAGTAGGCGGCCGTCTTCCAGCAGGCGATGTCGCGCGTCTCCTCCAGCGAGGCGTCGCCGGTCAGGCTGACCCGCACGTCGGCGAGCTCCCCGGCGGCGCTGCGGTGCAGGACCTCCTCGAGCAGGTCGAGCAACTGCACGACCTGCTCGGGCCGCGCCCCGCAGAGCGCGACCTCCCGCACCGCACCCGCCAGGGCCAGGTCGCCGGCGAGGATCCCCGCGGCCTCCCCGTAGTGCCGTGCCCGGTCGGGGGTCGCGCCGGCCGTCACGGCCCGGGCGGTGAAGGTGCCGGTCACGTTGGGCCGGCCACGGCGCACGACGTCGCCGTCGATCACGTCGTCGTGGACGACGAAGGCGGTGTGCAGCAGCTCGACGGCGTCGGCCACCCGGGCGGCCGCGCGACGGTCGGTGCCGCCGAGCGCCTCGTGCATGCGCAGGAGCAGGGTGGGGCGGAAGCGCTTGCCGCCCTCGGTCAGGCCGGAGAGGGCGTCCCACAGGACGCCGTCGTGCTCGTCGACGACCTGGGCCCGTCCGGTCGAGAAGAAGCGGGCGTGCGGCTCGGGGTCGGGCGCCGCGGGCGCGGTCGGCGCAGCGTCCGGGTCGGGTGCCGTCGTTCCTGTCGTCATCTCGAGCTCGTCTCTGTGGCGGGGCTGGCGGCCTCGGAGGATCCCCCAGCGTCGTCGGAAACCCAGCATGCCACGCTGAACAAACCTTTGACAACTACCTTGGACACGCGAGGTCGCCCTCCGCCTCGAGCGTAGAGGACGCACGGGCCCCCGGCGAGGGGTTCGTGCGCACGGGCGGGCCGGGTCGGCGGTCCAGGACGGCGGGCGCCCGCCCGGCGGGACACAATGGCGCGCATGCGTGCCCGTGCCTACTGGACCGTCGCCCCCGGCCACGGGGAGATCCGTGGCGAGGACCTGCGGGCCCCCGTCCCCGGTGAGGCCCTCGTGCGCGCGACGGCCTCGGGCGTGAGCCGGGGCAGCGAGCTGCTCGTCCACCGCGGCGGCGTGCCGTCGTCCGTCGCCGGGCGGATGCGCGCCCCCTTCCAGGTCGGCGACCTGACCGGGCCGGGCCCGGTCAAGTACGGCTACCTCTCCGTCGGGGTCGTCGAGGACGGGGACGCGGAGTGGGTCGGTCGCCGGGTCTTCTGCCTGCACCCGCACCAGGACCGGTATGTCGTGCCCGTCGAGGCGCTCACCGCCCTGCCGGACGCCGTGCCCGACCGGCGCGCCGTGCTGCTGGGCACCCTCGAGACGGCCGTCAACGCGCTGTGGGACGGACGCCCCCTCTACGGCGACCGGGTGGCGGTCGTCGGCGGTGGCATGGTCGGTGCCAGCGTCACCGCCCTGCTGGCGCAGCTGCCGCTGGAGCGGCTCGAGCTCGTCGACCCCGACCCGGACCGCGTCGCGCTCGCGCCGCACCTCGGCGCCCGGGGGGTCTCCCCGGACGACGCCACCGGGGGGTGCGACCTCGTCTTTCACTGCTCGGCCACCGCCGCGGGCCTGGGGCGTGCGCTGTCGCTGCTCGGTGACGAGGGTGAGGTCGTCGAGCTGTCCTGGTACGGCGACCGCCCCGTCTCCGTCGACCTGGGGTCCGACTTCCACGCCCGGCGGCTGCGGGTCCGCGCCAGCCAGGTGAGCCGGGTCAGCCCGCACCGCGCGGCCCGCCGTGACCACGCCGGCCGGATGGGGGTGGCGCTGCGGGCCGCGCAGGACCCACGGCTCGACCACCTCCTGGCCGGCCCCACGCCCTTCGAGCAGCTGCCCGCCCTGATGGGCCGCCTGGCCGCCGGCGAGCCCGGGCTCTGCCACGTGGTCGGCTACGACACCTGACGATCGGCCGGCACCCACCACCACCCACCCTGGAGGTCCATCCGTGTTCACGCTGACCGTCCGCGACCATCTGATGGTCGCCCACTCCCTGCCCGACCCCTTCTTCGGGCCCGCACAGGGCCTGCACGGCGCGACCTTCGTCGTCGAGGCGGGCTTCGAGCGGGCCGGGCTGGACGAGCACAACGTCGTGCTCGACATCGGGGCCGCGACCGAGGCCCTGTCCGCGGTGCTGGGACGCCTGTCCTACCGCAACCTCGACGAGGTGGAGGAGTTCGCCGGCGTGCTCACCACCACCGAGTACCTCGCCCGGTGGGTCGCCGAGCGCCTCGTCGAGTCCGTCGACACGACCGGGCTGTCCGCCGTGGAGGTGGTGCTGCGCGAGCACCCGGACGCCTGGGCCTCCTTCCGGCTCGCGCTGCCCGCGTGACCCTGACCCTCGTCGTCCCCGACCGGCCGGCGCAGGTGCCCAGCGGGGGGGACAGGTATGACGCGGCGCTCGTCGCGCGGTGGCGTCGCCTCGGCCGTCGGGTCGAGGTGGTCGCCGCGGCGGGCGGGTGGCCCTGGCCGAGCGCCGACGAGACGGCGCGCCTGGACGAGCGGCTCCGGGCGGCGGGCGGCGGCCCGGTCGTCCTCGACGGGCTGGTCGGCTGCGCCGCGCCGGAGGTGGTGGCGACCTCGGCGGCCGTGCGGCCGACCGTCCTGCTGGTGCACTCCCTCCTCGCCGACGGCGCCGGGGCCGAGGCCGGAGCTGCCCGCGAGCTCGACGAGCGGGAGCGGCACGCCCTGCGCGCGGCGACGGCCGTCGTGACGACCGGCACGTGGGCGCGGGAGCGGCTCGCCGCGCGGCACGGTGTGACCGACGCCGCGGTGGCGCTCCCCGGCACCGACCCCGCACCCGTCGCCCCCGGCAGCCTGGGCCCCACGGGCACGCCCGGGCTGCTGTCGCTCGGCGCGCTCACCCCGCTGAAGAACCATGCCGTCCTTCTCGCTGCCCTGCAGCAGGTGGATGACCTGCCGTGGAGCCTGGTCGTGGCGGGGCCGGCCCCGGACGTCGACCACCTGAGCGCCCTCGTCGCGGACGCGGACGACCGTGGCCTCTCGGGGCGGGTGCGGTGGACGGGCGCCCTGGCGGGGGACGCCCTGGAGGCCGTCTGGGCCGGCACGGACCTGCTGGTGCACCCGTCGCGCTCGGAGACCTACGGGATGGTCGTCGCCGAGGCGCTCGCGCACGGCATACCCGCCGTCGTGGGCGCTGGGACCGGTGCGGTGGAGGCGCTGACCGGTGACCTGGAGGCACCGCGACGGCAGGGCCGGCCGGGCGAGGTCGTGGCCCCGGACGGCCCCGCGGAGCTCGCGGCGGTGCTGAGGCGGTGGCTGGCCGGGCCCGCGCTGCGGGCGACCTGGCGGGAGGCGGCGCTGGAACGGCGTGCCGCCCTGCCGGGCTGGGGGAGGACCGTCGAGCGGATCGACCGGGTGCTCGGCAGGATCGGCGCATGACGACGCAGGAGCCGACCGGGCGGCACGGCCAGGGGCCCCCGTCGAGGGCGAGCGCCGACTGGCTGACGCTGCGGCGCGAGGCGGACACCGAGGCGCGCGACGCCGGTGCCACCGTCCTGCTCGAGCGGCTCGTCGACCACCTCAGGGCCGGCGGGACCGCCCCCGTCCGGGTCGTCGACGTGGGGGCCGGGACCGGCGCCAACCACGCCTACCTCTCCCCCCGGCTGCCGCTCGCCCAGGACTGGGTCGTGGTCGACCACGACCCCGACCTGCTGGGGCACGCCGGCCACGGGGACGCGGTCCGGGTCCGGGCGGGGGTGCGCGACCTGGCTGCCGTGCTCGAGGACCTGCTCGACGCTGACGGCGCCGATGACCGGCCCACGCTGCTGACCTGCACGGCCCTGCTCGACGTGCTCACCACCGAGGAGCTCGGCCAGCTGGCCGACGCGGTGGCGCGCACCGGCGGTCCGGCGCTGTTCGCCCTGTCCGTGACGGGGGAGGTGCGGTGGACGCCGTGCGACCCGGCGGACGGGGCGGTGGCCGGGCTCTTCGACGCGCACCAGCGACGGGGCGGGCGGCCGGGGCCGCTGGCCCCGTCGGTCCTCACCGAGCAGCTGGTCGCGCACGGTCTCGCGGTCGAGCGGGCCCGCACGCCGTGGGTGCTCGACGCGCGCCGCCCGCAGCTGCTGGAGCGGTTCCTGGTCGAGCGCGCCGACGCCGCGCGCGAGCAGGCGGGGCAGGAGGAGTCCCGCCGGCTGGTGGACCGGTGGCTCACCGACCGTCTCCGGCAGGTGCGGTCAGCCGGTCTGTCCGTCCGTGTCGGGCACGTCGACCTGCTCGTCCTGCCGCACCGAGCGGAGGGCGTGGCGGGCCGGCCCGGAGAGGGCGGGGGCTGACGGGGCGGGTGACCCGGTGAGGTCGAACTCGGTGACCACGTCCTCCCCGAGCACCCAGCGGCGCACCGGCGGCCGCAGCGCGTCGGCGAGGCGGTCGGTCCCGCCCACCCGCAGGCCGGGCACGCCGTCGCCGATGAGGAGCGGGGCGGTCGTCAGGTAGAGGCGGTCGACGACCCCTGCCGCCACGAAGGCCGAGACCAGCCGGCCCCCGCCCTCGACGAGCACCCGGTCCAGGCCGCGGCCGCGGAGCATCGCGAGGAGCGCCGCGGGCTCCATCGGGCCGTCCCGGTGCCAGCGGAGGACCTCCACGTGCGGCGCGGGCGCGGACGCGTCGGCGTGGGGCCCGACCACCCACAGGGTCGGCGCGGTGCCGTCGGTGAGCAGCGCGGAGCCGACCGGGAGCGTGCCCCGCGGGTCGAGCACCACCCGCACCGGGTGCCGGCCGGCCACGGCGCGGACCGTGAGGCGGCAGTCGTCGGCGGCCGCGGTCGCCGCCCCGACGACGACGGCGTCGACCAGCGCCCGCAGCCGGTGCAGGTGCTCGCGGTCCGCCTCGCCCGTGACGAAGACCGCGTCGCCGGTCCGGCTGGCGATGAACCCGTCCAGGCTCTGGCCCAGCTGGGCCAGGACCGCGGGACCGTCGGGACGCACGAGGTCGCCGTAGCGCTCCGAGAGCACGCCGCCGCTGACCTGCCCGCCGGCCAGCAGCAGCTCCCACTCGCCGACGTCGGCGGGGTCGTGGCCCATCCGGTCACGCTTGGTCCGCAGGTAGTGCTCGTTCTCCGGCCGGGCCGGCACGACGAGCGGCCGGCGGGCCACCACGTCCACGCCCAGCCCCGCCAGGGCGACCTCCTTGGCGGGGTTGGAGGAGAGCAGCCGGATGCGCCGCACCCCCAGGTCGGCCAGGATCGCCGCGCTCTGGTCGTAGGTGCGGGCGTCGGCCGGGTGGCCCAGCCTCAGGTTGGCGTCAACGGTGTCCACGCCGGTGTCCTGGAGGGCGTAGGCGCGCAGCTTCTCCACCAGGCCGATCCCGCGGCCCTCGTGCCCCCGCACGTACAGCACCGCCCCCCGGCCGTCGCGGGCCACCAGGTGCAGCGCGTGCTGCAGCTGCTCGCCGCAGTCGCAGCGGCGCGACCCCAGCGCGTCACCGGTCAGGCACTCGGAGTGCACCCGCACCAGCGGCGGGCGCGCGTCCGCCGGGTCGTCGTCACCGATCCCCATGCTCAGCGCGACGTGCTCCTCGCCGGAGTCGTCCCGGTATGCGGTCATCCGGAAGGTGCCGTGCCGGGTCGGCAGGAAGGTGTCGGCGAGGCGCTGCACGGTGCTCGGAAGCCCGTCCTCGTGCGCCGGTTCGCAAGCCATGCTCCGAGTATGACCGCAGGTCGGGCCGCACACCCGCTCCCTTCACCCGGGGGCACCGCGACGACACCGCACCGACCGGCGTGCGCGACGCGCGACCTCACCGCATACCCCCGGGGAGGGTGCCGTTGTGCGCGCCGGGAGATGCACGGGGCGGGGGCCTCACGGGCCCGCTGCGCATAGTGTGGGCGTCGATGATCCGCTTCGAGAGTGTCACCAAGAGGTATGCCGACGGCACGGTCGCGGTCGACGGCCTCGACCTGGAGGTGCCCGGGGGCGGCATCACTGTGCTCGTGGGTCCTTCGGGCTGCGGCAAGACGACCAGCCTGCGGATGATCAACCGCATGGTCGAGCCGAGCTCGGGCCGCATCCTCATCCACGACCGGGACGTGGCCGACCGGCCCCCGGCGCAGCTGCGGCGCAGCATCGGCTACGTCATCCAGCACGCCGGCCTCTTCCCGCACCGCACCGTGCTGGCCAACGTCATGACGGTCCCGCGGCTGCTCGGCTGGGACCGCGGCCGGGCGCGAGCGGCCGCGATGGAGTCGCTGGAGAAGGTGGGCCTGACGGCCGACCAGGCCCGGCGCTACCCCACGCAGCTTTCCGGCGGCCAGCAGCAGCGCGTGGGCGTCGCCCGCGCCCTGGCCAGCGGCCCCGAGGTCGTGCTCATGGACGAGCCGTTCAGCGCGGTCGACCCGATCGTGCGGGCCGAGCTGCAGGACGAGGTCCGCCGGCTCCAGCGCGAGCTCGGCATCACGGTCGTGCTGGTCACCCACGACATCGACGAGGCGCTGAGCCTCGGTGACATGGTCGCCGTGATGCGCCAGGGCGGACACCTGGCGCAGTTCGCCCACCCCGCCGAGCTCCTGGCCGAGCCGGCCGACGACTTCGTCGCGACCTTCGTCGGGCGCGACCGCGGCTACCGTGCGCTGGGCTTCGTCGACGTGGCCGTGACCCCCAGCCCGGTCCTGACCGCCCGGCTGGGCGAGTCCGTGCCCGCAGGGACCGGGTGGGTGCTGGCCGTCGACGAGGTCGGCGCGCCGATCGGCTGGGCCGACGCCACCGGCTGGGGCGGCCCCCTGACCGACTCGCGGCTGCACCGGCTCGGCACCCTCGCCCCCGCGGGCGCGAGCGCGCGCACCCTGCTCGACGCCGTCCTGTCCTCCCCGAGCCGCCGCGGCGTCGTCGTCGAGGACGGCCGGGTGGTCGGCACGGTCGGGGCCGACGAGGTGCTCCGGGCGCTGGGGACCCTCCGATGATCGACAGCGTCGGCTGGGGCACGCTCGGGGAGCTGGCCCTGCGCCACCTCTACCTGGCGGGCGTGCCACTGGTCGTGGGCCTGCTCATCAGCCTCCCGCTGGGCTGGCTCGCCCGCCACGTGCGCTGGCTGGGCCCGCCCCTCGTCGCGGGCACCGGCCTGATGTACACCATCCCCTCCCTCGCGCTCTTCATCCTCCTGCCCCTGGTCCTGGGCACCCGGATCCTCGACGACGCCAACGTCCTCGTCGCCATGACGATCTACACCGTCGCGCTGCTGACGCGCACGGTCGCCGACGGCTTCGCCTCGGTCCCGTCGCACGTGAGCCAGGCGGCGACCGCGATGGGCTACGGCGAGCTGCGCCGCGTGGTCGCCGTCGACCTGCCCCTGGCCGTCCCCGTCGTCGCCGCCGGCCTGCGCGTCGCCGCGGTGAGCAACGTCTCGATCGTCTCCATCGCCGCGCTCGTCGGCGTCAGCCAGCTGGGGTCGCTGTTCACCGACGGGTTCAACCGCAACGCGATGGGGCCCATCGTCGTGGGCGTCGGCGCGTGCGTGGCCCTGGCGCTGCTGCTCGACGCGGCCATCGCCCTGCTGGCCCGGGCCGTGACCCCGTGGCTGCGTCGGGGGGTGCCGGCATGATCGTCTCGGTGTGGGAGTGGCTGGTCGACCCGGCCAGCTGGAGCGGGCCCGGCGGGATCCTGGCGCAGTCGCTGGCGCACCTGCGCTACTCCTTCATCGCCCTCCTGGTCGCCGCGCTCGTCGCCGTGCCGGTCGGGCTGTGGGTCGGTCACACCGGCCGCGGTCGTTGGCTGGCGGTCAACATCGCCGGCGCCTTCCGGGCCATCCCGTCGCTGGGGGTGCTCTTCGTCGCGGTGCTCCTCCTGCTGCCGCGGCTGCGCGGCGAGCTCGCCTTCGAGCTCCCGGCGCTCATCGTCCTGGTGCTGCTCGCCGTGCCCCCGATCCTGTCGGGCACCTACGCCGGGGTGCAGGCGACCGACCCCGCGGCCCGCGACGCGGCCAGGGGTATGGGGATGACCGGCGCCCAGGTGCTCCGCCAGGTCGAGGTCCCGGGGGCGATGCCGCTGATCATGTCCGGCCTGCGGGCGGCCATGCTCCAGATCATCGGCACCGCCACGATCGCAGCGGTGGTGGGGATGGGCGGGCTCGGCCGGTTCCTCATCGACGGCCAGGCCAGCCGTGACTACGCGCAGATGGCCGGTGGTGCGCTCGTCGTGGCCGCCCTGGCCCTGGCGGTCGACCAGGCCCTCGCCCTGGTGCAGCGGGCCCTCGTCTCGCCCGGGCTGTCCACCGCGTCCGCGCGCTGAGCCGCCCGCACAATGGGGCCATGCGCTCGGTGATCTGGGACCTCGGCGGCACGCTCGCGGACACCTACCCCGACGTGGACCGGGCGCTGGCGTCCGCGGTCCACGGCGACGGGCGCCCGCCCACGGACGCGGAGCTGCACGAGGTCGCGCTGCTGACGCGCATCTCCAGCGGCCACGCCGTCGAGGTGCTCGCCGAGCGGCACGGCATGTCGTCCGAGGCGCTGCGCTCGGCCTACGAGGCCACGAAGGAGCTGTGGCGCACCGACCCTCCGCCGGTCATGGACGGGGCACGAGAGGTCATGGAGGCGGTCCGCCGGCAGGGCGGGCTCAACCTCGTCGCCACCCACCGCGACCGCGAGAGCGCGACCCAGCTGCTCCACACCCTGGGGCTGGCGGTCGACGACATGGTGTGCGCGCCGGACGGGTTCCCCCGCAAGCCGGACCCCGCGATGGTCCTCGAGCTGCTGCGCCGGCACGACCTCGCGGCCGAGGACGCGCTGGCCGTCGGTGACCGCCCCGGCGACGTGCTGTCGGCGCAGGCCGCGGGGGTGCGCGGTGTGCTGCTGGAGACACCGGGCATCCCGCTCGAGGCCGAGGGGGTCGAGCGGGTGACCGCCCTCGCCGAGATCCTCCCGCTGCTCGGCGTGCGGGGCGGCGGTTCTTCGTGACACTCTTGGCGCCACGCCTACCCGGGAGGAACCTCATGCGTCGCATGCCCGCCGTCCTGCTCGCCCTGACCGCCACGCTGGCGCTGTCCGCCTGCGGCGGCGGCGACCCGCTCGACGCCGACGAGGGGGCCGGCGACACCCCCAGCGGGGGCACGACCGACGACAGCGGCGAGACCGAGGGCGGCGCGTCCTCCGGCGACGTGGGCTCCGTGGTCGTCGGCTCGGCCAACTTCCCGGAGAACGAGCTGCTCGCCGAGATCTACGCCGCGGCCCTGTCCGACCAGGGCGTCGAGGTGTCCACGACCCTCAACATCGGCAGCCGCGAGACCTACATGGCCGGGCTGGAGGACGGGTCGATCGACCTCATCCCGGAGTACACCGGAGGCCTGGCGACCTTCCTCAACCCCGAGATCACCGCCACCTCCTCCGAGGAGGTCCTCCAGGAGGCGCAGGACAACCTGCCCGAAGGCCTGCAGCTGCTGGAGATCAGCGAGGCCGAGGACAAGGACGCCCTGGTCGTGACGAGCGAGACCGCCGAGGAGCTCGGCCTCACCTCGATCGCCGACCTCGAGGGGCAGGCCGGCGACCTCGTGCTCGGCGGCCCGCCGGAGTTCGAGACCAGGCCCAACGGCGTGGCCGGCCTGGCCGAGGTCTACGGCGTGGAGTTCGGGCAGTTCCGCTCGCTCGCCGCCGGGTCCAACCTCACCGTGCAGGCCCTGGCCAACGGCCAGGTCGACGCCGCCAACATCTTCACCACCGACCCGGCGATCGAGGAGAACGACTTCGTCGTGCTCGAGGACCCCGAGTCGCTCTTCGCGGCGCAGAACATCGTGCCGCTCATCAGCTCGGAGGTCGTCAACCCCACGGTCGAGGACGCCCTCAACGCGGTGTCCCGCGCGCTCACCACCGACAACCTCACCGAGATGATGGTCCAGGTCGTCAGCGAGGGCCAGGACCCGGCGGAGGTGGCCAGGGAGTTCGTCGACGCCAACCTGTGAGCGAGCGGGCGGGACGGCGTGCGTCTACCTTGACGGCATGAGCGACGACGACCGCACCGGCCGCGACCTCGACCCCGAGCACGCCCGCCCTGCGGGTGCGACCGACGCCGAGGTCGAGGCCGCCGGCACCATCAGCGAGGCGCTCGAGAAGGTGGAGCGCGCCCGTGGGCACCTCTACTCCTTCCACCAGCTCATCGGTGCGGCCGACTTCGGCTTCGGCGACGGCGCCGACCAGCTCGAGGCCAGCGGTCACCGCGAGCTCGCCGAGCGGCTGCGGCAGGAGCTGATCGGGCTCAACGTCATCGCCGGCCGGTGGAGCTTCCAGGTCGTCGAGGACTTCGACGACGGCTACTGGGCGACCGCGCGCGATCTCGACCGGGCGGTGCGCGAGGAGGTCACCGACGGGCGCCGGCACGTCTTCGAGGCCGAGCTGAAGCAGCAGCGGCGCACGCACGGCCGGCCCGGGCACGAGGCGACTCCGGGCGACCTCTGAGCCGGTCGCCTACCGCACCGCCTCGTAGCGCCGCAGCGCCTCCTTGCGCTCCTCGGCGTGGTCGACGATGCGCTCCGGGTAGCCGTGCGCGTAGCCCTCGGGGTGCTCCCAGGGCTCGTGCACGGCCCGCCCGGGCAGGTGCGCCAGCTCGGGGACCCACCGGCGCACGTAGTCGCCGTCGGGGTCGAACCGCTGCCCCTGCGTCACGGGGTTGAACACCCGGAAGTAGGGGGAGGCGTCGGTGCCGGTGCCGGCCACCCACTGCCACCCGTGGTTGTTCGACGCCAGGTCGCCGTCGAGGAGGTGGTCCAGGAAGTGGCGGGCACCGACGGGCCACCACACGTGCAGGTCCTTGGTGAGGAAGCTGGCGGTGATCATCCGCAGCCGGTTGTGCATCCAGCCGACCGCCAGCAGCTGCCGCATCCCCGCGTCCACGACCGGATAACCGGTGTGCCCCTGCTTCCACGCCTCGATGGCGTCCTCGGGCTCGTCGTAGCGCAACGACCCCAGGGCCTCGCGCAGGTCGTGCCAGGCGCTGTGCGGCTGGTGGTGCAGCACGTCGGCGTAGAACTCCCGCCACGCCAGCTCGGTGGCGTAGGTCTGCGCGCCGCGCCCGCTGCGCCCCGCCAGGTCCGCCAGCAGCGTGCGCGGGTGCACGGCACCGACCTTGAGGTATGGCGAGAGGCGGCTGGTGCCGTCGAGGTCGGGTCGGTCCCGGCCGGCGTGGTAGTCGCCCAGCGTCTCCTCGAGGAACTCGCGCCACCGCTGCAGCGCCGCGGCCTGACCCGCCGCGGGCAGGCGCGGCAGGTCCTCGACCGACAGGGCGTCGTCCAGCGCCCGCTCGGCCGCGTCGTCCGAGGGCGCGTCCACTAGGTCGAGCCTGCGCGGGGTGGGGGCCGGGTCCGGCCAGCCGTGCTCGCGCCAGGCGCGGGCGAAGGGCGTGAAGACCCGGTAGGGGTCGCCGGAGCGGTTGTGCACCAGACCGGGCCCCACGGCATACGGCGTGCCGGTCTCGACCCACTCGACGTCATCCGTCTCCAGCGCGGTGCGCACCCTGGCGTCGCGCCGGGCCCCCGTCGGGGTGGTCTCCCGGGTCACGTGCACCGACGTCGCGCCGAGCTCGCGCGCCAGCCGGGGCACCACCTCGCGCGGGCTGCCGCGTCGCAGGACGAGCCGTCCGTCGAGCCGGTCGGCGACGGCGCGCACCGAGGCGGCCAGCCAGGCCCGGCGCACCG
This sequence comes from Ornithinimicrobium pekingense DSM 21552, assembly GCF_000421185.1. GTDB lineage: Bacteria > Actinomycetota > Actinomycetes > Actinomycetales > Dermatophilaceae > Ornithinicoccus > Ornithinicoccus pekingensis. The sequence continues at coordinate 363,665 of NZ_ATWJ01000008.1, read as the reverse complement.
GCCCGCCGCCGTCCCACAGCAGGGGGTCGACGACGAAGCACACGGCCAGCTCGCCGTCCGCCGCGTCGCGGGCCGCCAGCAGCGCCGGGTGGTCGGCGGTGCGCAGGTCACGACGGAGCCACAGCAGCGAGGTCATGAAGCCCAGTCTAGGCGGCTACAGACAAACCTGTGACAGAAATTTGACAAAGGTTGAATCCGCGGGCGGGTCGGGGCCCGTAGTAGTGGGTGAGGGCGGAAACGATCCGCCCCGGACACGAGGAGAAACTCCGATGCGCAAGACCACCACCACCGCAACGGCGCTGCTGGCCGGCGTCTCGCTCGCCGCCTTTGCCGCGCCCGCCTCCGCCGACGACCACGAGTCCACGGTCTCCGTGCTGCACGGCGTGCCGGGTCTGACCGTCGACGTCTACATCAACGGCGAGGAGGCGCTGCCGGACTTCGCCCCGGGCACGCTGACCGACCCGATGATGCTGGCCGCCGGCAGCTACGACATCGAGGTCTACGCCGACGGCGACACCCCCGACTCCGCCGAGCCGGCCATCTCCGCCGAGGGCCTGGAGGTCCCCGGAGGCGCCAACCTGACCCTCGCCGCCCACCTCGGTGAGGACGGCACCCCCATGCTGAGCGCCTTCGCCAACGACGTGTCCACCACCGAGGCGGGCCAGGCCCGGCTGACCGTGCGCCACGCCGCCGCGGCCCCCGCCGTGGACGTGCGTGCCGGCGGCAGCCCGGTCATCGAGGGCCTGACCAACCCCGACGAGAAGGTCCTGAACCTCGACGCCGGCAGCGTCTCGGCCGACGTCGTGCTCGCGGGCACCGACGAGGTCGTCCTCGGCCCGGCCGACGTCAACCTCGCCGAGGGCACCAACACGATCGTCTACGCGTGGGGCTCTGCCGAGGACGGCACGCTCGACCTGGCGGTCCAGACCATCGACGGCCTGCACAGCGCCCCCGAGGGTGTTCCCTCGGGCCAGGGTGGCCTCGCAGACCAGGGTGCCCTCCTCGTCCTGGCCCTGGCCGGGGCCGCCGGCGCGGTCGTCGCCGGGCGTCGAGTGATCCGCGCGAACGTCACTGCTGCGTGATCTCGATGCGCCCGCGATCCCGGCGACGGACACGTCTCGACATCGTCGCCCTCCTGGTGACCGTCGTGTGCGTGGCCGTCGCCGGGTGGGCGCTGCGGGGGCTGCTGTCCAGCCCCGTCCCCCAGGCGGCCGACTTCGGCACCGACAGCCCGGTCAGCACGGCCCAGGCCGCCCCCTCCTCTGACACCCCCGCGGCGGACGACGCCTCCGGCGCCGCAGCCACTGAGGCCCCGGAGTCGCCCGTGGCCGACCGGTCGGCGGACGACGGCCGACCGGCCCCGCAGGCCGCGGCCCCCGCCGCCGGTTCCGTGCCCACCCCTCCGGCCCGCAGTTCGGCGGCCCTGGCCGACCGTCCGGACCCCGCGCCGGCCCCGGTCCGCCTGCGGGCCCCCTCCGTCGACCTCGACGTCCCGCTCGACGCGGTCGGCGTCGCCGCCGACGGCCAGATGGAGATCCCCGAGGACGCCGACCGTGCCGGGTGGTACCGCCACGGACCCGCCCCGGGCACCGACAACGGCTCGGCGGTCATCGCCGGGCACGTGGACGACAGGTCCGGCCCCGGAGCCTTCCTGGCCCTGACCGAGGCCCGGGAGGGTGACGAGCTCGAGGTCGACCTGGCCGACGGCAGCACCGCCACCTACCGGATCGTGTCGCGGGTGTCGGTCGCCAAGCCCGAGCTGGCTGTCGACGACCTGTTCCGCCGGGACGGCTCCCCCACGCTGCACCTGGTGACCTGCACCGGTGAGTGGTCACGGCAGACCGGCCACTACACCGACAACCTCGTGGTCACCGCGGAGCCGGTGCAGGGATGACCACCTTCGTCGCGAGCGCGCCGGCCCCGCCGGCGCGCCGTGACGCCGGGCGTCAACTAGATTCGGTGGCCATGAGCAGCGCCGCGCAGGAGGAGCAGCTGGCCTCCGCGTGGGCCGGCGGCGACGAGAGCGTGGTGCAGCACGCCTACGAGCGATGGGGAGGACTGGTGCACGGCCTGGCGAGACGGGCGGTCGGCCCGGCCGACGCCGACGACGTCACCCAGCAGGTCTTCCTCGCGGCGTGGCGCCGGCGCGAGACCTACCGTCACGAGGAGGGCCCGCTGGGAGCCTGGCTCGTGGGCATCACCCGGCGCCAGATCGCCGAGCACCTGCGCACCCGGCACCGGGCGGCCGAGGTGCCGACCGCCGCGGAGGAGCTGCCCGGCGCGGCGTCGCCCGCCTGGAGCGCGGCCGACGCGGACGACCTGCTGGCGATCTACGAGGAGCTCGAGCGCATCGGGGAGCCCCAGCGCCAGATCGTGCTCATGGCCTACGTCCAGGACAAGACCCAGCGCGAGATCGCCGAGGAGCTCGACCTGCCCCTCGGCACCGTCAAGACCCACACCACCCGGACCATGGCCCGGCTCCGCACGCTCGTGGGAGGTGCCCGATGAACGACCTGGACCACGCTCCCGCCGGGCGCCCCGCGGAGCTGCTGCGCCGTGCGGGAGACGTCGACGACGCACCCCCGCCGCAGGTCTGGGAGGCCCTCGCGCGCGCCCTGCGCGAGGACGGACGGCATACCTCGGAGGCACCCGCCTCCCTCCACCGGGCACGGTCACGCCGCGAGGCGAGGCGGGGAGGCGGAGCGCGGGGTGGTGGCCTGCGCCTGGTCGCCGCCGCGGCCGCCGGCGCCCTGCTCACCTGGGCCGGGATCGCCCTCGCCGAGCGTGAACCGGCGCAGGTGGTCGCCAGCGGTGACCTCGCGGTCCTCGCCGAGGGCGGGGCCGAGGGCCGCGCGGAGGTCGTCCAGGTGGACGGCCAGTCCCGGCTGCGCGTCGAGCTGGAGGACGTCCCGGACGCCGGTGACGGCTACCTCGAGGTGTGGCTCCTGCGGCCCGACGTCTCCGGCATGGTCACGCTCGGGGTGCTGGACGGGCAGACGGCCGAGTTCCCGCTGCCCGAGGGCCTCGACCTGGTCGAGTACGCCGTCGTCGACATCTCCCGCGAGCACGTGGACGGTGACCCCGGCCACGGCGGGGACAGCCTCGTGCGCGGCGAGGTGGGGTGAGGGCGGCCCGCGCCTGGAGGTCAGAGGCCGTGCACGAACGACGCGAGACGCACGTGGCGGCCCCGCCCTCCGTCGTGTGGGGCTGCGTCGCCGACCTCGGCGGCCCGCACGGCTGGTATGCCGCCAACACCCTGTGGCGGCTGCGCTTCGCCCTCGACCGGGCGGTCGGCGGACCGGGGCGCCGCCCGAGGCCGCTACGCCCGCTGCGCCTGGGTGACCCCGTCGACGGGTGGGTCGTGTCGGGGCTCGAGCCGGGACGTCGCCTGACGCTGACCTCCTGGCAGCGGCTGCCCGGCACCGCCGTGCTCACCTACGAGGTGCTCGCGGACCCCGACGGCGGGCCGGGCGCCCGGCTCGTGCAGCACCTGCTGTGGCGACCGCACGGGCTGCGGGGGCGACTGCTGTGGGCCGCCGAGCTGCCCGCGCACGTCCTGGTCATGCGGGCGATGCTGCGGGGGGCGGCCCGCGAGGCGCAGCGCCGGGCGGGGCCGGAGGGCCGTGTGTAGCCTCGCAGGATGAGCACCCTGCGCCGCGACCAGCTCCTGGTGACCCTCTCCGCGATGGTCTGGGTGGTCGGGACGCTGATCGGCACCGGCCTGCTCGGCGGCGGTGGCGTCGAGGAGCAGGGCGGCGGGTCCTTCTCCGACGAGGCCACGCTCATCGCGCCGGACGGGCCGGCGTTCTCCATCTGGTCGGTGATCTACCTCTTCCTGGCCCTCTACGTGGTCTGGCAGTGGCTGCCCCGCGCGGCCGGGTCGGTGTGGGCGGCGCGCACGCGCCTGCCGGCGGCCGCGTCGCTGGCGCTCAACGGCATCTGGCTGCTCGTGGTCTTCGCCGGCTGGATCCTGGGCTCGGTGGTCGTCATCGCCGGCATCGCGGCCGCCCTGGGCGTGATCCTGCGACGCACGGCCGACCTGCCCGACGAGGGCTGGCTGCCGAGGGTCGCCGTCTCCGTCACCTTCGGGCTCTACCTCGGCTGGATCTGCGTGGCCACCTGCGCCAACGTCGCGCTCTGGCTCGTGGGCCTGGGGGTGCCGGCGGAGGGCACGGTCGCGACCTGGACCACGGTGGCGGTGCTGCTGGTGGTGGTCGCGCTGGCCGGCTACCTGCTCACGCGCACCCCGGACCGGGTCGTGCGCACCGCCTTCACCGCCGCCGTCACGTGGGGCGTCGCCTGGGTGGCGGTCGGCCGGCTGGCGAGCGAGCCGGCCAACACGGTCGTGGGGTATGCCGCGGTCGTGGCCGCCGTGCTCGTCGTCGGGCTGTGGGCGGCGCTGACGCTCACCAGAGCAGGGTCCCCGGCGCGCCCTTGAACGGGCCGGTCACCCGCGAGGTCACCCAGCCGCCGTAGAACCCGCCCTCCTGGGCGACGACGCGCTCCCCGTCGACGAAGCAGCCGTCGTCCGCCTCCGTGGCACCGTCGAGGAGGCCCGGCATCAGCGCCACGTGCCCCCGCAGCTGCTCGAAGCCCGGCAGCGGCCGGTCGTAGCTCCAGCCCGCCCGGGCCAGGCGCAGCCCGTCGAGGACCAGGTCCCAGTAGTCGGCCGCGCCCTTGAACTCGCACACGGTCCTGCGCCCCTGCTCCGCGGGCCGCAGCACCCCGGGCGCGAAGGCGTCCCGGGGCAGGTAGTAGGTGGGCGGGTGGGAGGTCTCCAGGACGCGCAGCGCGCGGTCCGTGCTCGCCACCTCCCGACCGCCGAGGACGACCTGCACACGCTCCCCGCCCCGGGTGTCCACGGCGGGGGGCCGGGGATAGTCCCAGACGGACTCGACGGTCACGGTCGCGCCTCGCAGGGGCAGGTCCCCGGCCGGGCTCGCAGGGCACGTCGTCGCCCGGCCGGGGCGGCAGTGGCGGTCACGGAGCGGAGGGTGCGACCGCGGGCGGGGGCCGTAGGCGCCGTCGTCGTCACCGTTCGTTCCTCTCCAACAGGGTCGCGACCGCCTGCCGGTCCACCTGCACTCTCCATGCTGCGCCGGGTGCACAATGTTTGTCAAGAGATCGTCAGGAGTTCGTCTGGAGGTGACGTAACGCGTGGTCCACGGCAGGGTGGGATCCGTGAACCCGGTGACCGAGCTGCGTGCCTTCGTGCGCGCCGCCCTCGTCACCAAGGTCCCCCGCACCCGGCGCGACCCGGCGCACGTGCTGCGACGCCGCCGGGTCGTGGCGGCGGTCACGCTGGTCGTGGGCGCGGCGCTGCTGTGGTGGTCCCTGCGGCTCGAGCCGGGGGACCCGCTCTTCTACGCCGGGACCGCCGCGCTCGCGGTCACCTGGGCGGCCGGGGCGCTCCTGGGCGGCCCGCTCTACCTGGGGCGGGCGCACACCCGCGCGGGCACCGCATACGCCCGGCCCGTCGTGCAGTCCCTGGCCCTCGGCCTGCTGCTCCTGGCGGTGTTCCTGGCCGGGGCGCTCCTCGTCGCCCAGGTGCCCGCGCTGCGCGGGCCGGTCGACGACCTGCTCGACCACGCCCGCTTCGGCTCGCTGCCGCTGGTCCTGGCCATCACCGTGGTCAACGGCCTCGCCGAGGAGATCTTCTTCCGCGGCGCGCTCTACGCCTCCATCCCCGAGCGCTGGACCGTGGCCGCCACGACCGTCATCTACGCCCTCACCACCGTGGGGTCGGGCGTCCCCCTCCTCGTGCTCGCCGCCGTCTGCGTGGGTCTCGTCTGCGCCCTGCAGCGACGGGTCACCGGAGGCGTGCTCGGCCCGATGATCACCCACGTGACGTGGTCCTCGGGCATGCTCCTGCTCCTTCCACCGCTCCTGTCCGCCCTGAGGTGATCCCATCATGAACGACCCATCACGCACCGCACTCGTCACCGGCGCCACCGGCTACGTCGGCGGGCTGCTGGTCCCGCGGCTCCTGCAGGCGGGGTATGCCGTGCGCGTGCTCACCCGCTCGGGGAACCTGCCCGCGGCCTGGGCCGACCGGGTCGACGTCGTGCGCGGGGACGCCGGGGACGACGACGACCTGCGCCGCGCGCTGCAGGGGGTCGACGTCGCCTACTACCTCATCCACTCGATGGACGGTGGTGGCGACTTCGTCGGCCGCGACCGTCGGCTGGCGGAGCGGTTCGGGGCCGGCGCCCGCGAGGAGTCGGTCTCCCGCATCGTCTACCTCTCCGGGCTGCACCCCGACGGTGAGCTGTCCACCCACCTGGCCTCCCGGGTCGAGGTGGGCCGGATCCTGCTGGACTCCGGCGTCCCCACCGCCGTGCTCCAGGCGGCGACCGTCATCGGCCGGGGCTCGGCCAGCTTCGAGATGCTGCGCTACCTCACCAGCCGCCTGCCGGTCATGGTGGCACCGCGATGGCTGGGCAACAGGATCCAGCCGATCGGGATCGAGGACGTGCTCCACTGGCTCGTGGCCGCCGCTGGGCTGCCCGCCGAGGTCAGCCGGGAGTTCGACATCGGCGGGCCCGACGTGCTGACCTACGAGCAGATGATGCAGGTCTTCGCTGAGGAGACCGGTCAGCGCAGGCGGCTGATCTACACCCTGCCGGTGATGACCCCCTGGCTGGCCAGCCACTGGGTGGGCGTCGTCACGCCGGTGGACGCCGGTGTGGCCAAGCCGCTCGTGGGCTCCCTGGTGCACGAGGTGGTGTGCCGCGAGCGCGACCTGGAGGAGCTTGTCGGACCCCCGCCCGGCGGGGTGACGTCCTACCGGGACGCCGTGCGGCAGGCCATGCGGGGGGTCGACCCCGACCCCCGGCACGCGGTCCGGTGGGTCGGCACGGGGGCGGCGGCGCTGCTGGTGGCAGTGCTGGCCGGAGCCGTGGCGGGGCGCCTCAGGTCGCGAGGCTGACGGCGAGGTCGTGCGCGCTGCGGGTGACCGAGCCCTGCAGCACCGTGGCCGGCTGCTCCTCGCCCCAGCCGGCGCAGCCCCGGCCGCCGGCGAAGATGCGCAGCGTGGGGTCGGCCTCGGCGAGCGCGCGCACCAGCTCGGCCGCCGCCTGCTCGTCCGCAGGGCGGGGCACCGAGATGGCGACGGCGGCCGGCTCGAGCCGTCGGGCGGCCGACACCCAGCTGGCGACCGGCAGGTCGGCGCCCAGGTAACGCACGTCGACCCCACGGCGCCGCAGGCAGGTGGCCAGCGCGAGCGCCGCCAGCTCGTGCATCGTCCGCGGCGGCAGCCCGACCATGACGACCGGGGCGTTGACCGCCGTGCCGGCGGCCTCGAACGCCTGGCTCAGCCGCCGGTGGACCGCCGCGCTGACGAAGTGCTCGCCCGCCACGCTGATCTCCTCGGCCGCCCAGCCCTCACCGACCCGCACCAGGGCCGGCGTGAGCCACTCGTCGAAGACCGTCTCGAACGAGCCGGCCGCCATCGCACGGTCGAGCGTGCGCTCCAGGGCGGCCCGGTCGAGGTTCCGGGCCGCCTCGGCCAGGGCGTCGACGGGGGGCAGTGCCGACGGGGGGAGGGCGGCCGGCGTCCACCCCAGCTCGGCGCCTCCTGCGGGGGTGCGGTGCCCGTTGCCGGAGGTCTGCGGCCCGTCCGGCGAGGCGGTGGTCCCGCCGTCGAGGTCAGGCGGGCTCTCGGCCACCACCTGCTCGGCGGCGAGGGACGCCGGGGCTCCTCCGGCGACGAGCTCGGCCATGCGGCGCAGACGGGCCACGTCGTCGTCGCCGTAGAGGCGGTAGCGCGAGGCCGTCCGGCGCGGGGACACGACGCCGTAGCGCCGCTCCCAGGCGCGCAGCAGATCCGTGGAGATCCCCGTGAGCTGGCTGACCTGCTTGACCGTGTAGCGCACCGGCACCGTGCCTCCTGGCCCGATCGGATGTTGATCGTCCAACCATAGCGCAAGTCTGGACGGACCTTGTACAAACAGTGCGGGGGCCGCCACCGGTCGGTGGCGGCCCCCGCGGGGTCGGACGTGCCTAGGTCAGGCTCACAGCCCCGTGACGCGGTCGCCCGGTGCGGTCAGGCCCGGGTTGGCGTCGAGGTAGGCGACCAGTGCCGCCAGGTCCTCGGGACCGCCGGTGAGGTTGGTGCCCTCGGTGAACGCCGTGAAGTTGTCACCGCCCTGCTGCAGGAAGTTCAGCGTCGAGACCCGGTAGGTCGCGTCGAGGTCCAGCGGGGTGCCGTTCAGCGTCATCCCGCTCACCTTGCTGCCCTGCGGCTGGGTGTCGTCCCAGGTGTAGGAGAAGCCCTCGCTCACGCCCAGCGCCAGGTACTGCCGGCCGCGGGTGGGGACGAACTGCTGCTCCAGGGCCGCCTTGACCTGCGCGCCGGTCATGTCGACCGACACCAGCAGGTTGCCGAACGGCATGACGTTGTAGGCCTCCTCGTAGGTGACCTGGCCCGGCTCCTCGCCGTTGGTGACCTGGTCGACCAGCAGGCTGGCCCGGACCCCGCCGACGTTCATGAAGGAGATCTGGGCACCACCCTCGTCGGCGCCGTCGGTGGCCGCCAGGATGACGTCGGCGATGAGGTTGGCCATCGGCGTCTCGATGCCGCGGTCGCCACCGGCGTCGCCGGTGATGTCCTCGGCGACCGTGCCGACCACGCGACCGGCCAGCACCTCGGCGCGGGCCGTCCACTTGGCGACGACGTCGACCATCTCCGGGTCGTCCGCGACGGACTGCAGGACCAGGTGGTTCTCCGAGCGGACGCGGTCGCGGATGACGTCACCGGTGCTGCGGCTGACCGTCAGCGCGGTCTCGGTGACGACACGGCCGTACTGGTTGGCGCTGGTGACCGTGCGGGGCTCACCGGCGGGGTCGTCGATGCTGCAGATGTAGGGCTGGTGGGTGTGCCCGGTGACCACGGCGTCGATGGCCGGGTCCAGGTTCTCGGCGATCTGGACGATCGGGCCGGAGATGCCCTCGCAGCCGTTGTAGGTGCCGGCCTGGGCGCCGCCCTCGTGCAGCAGCACCACGATCGACTCGACTCCGCGGGCCTGCAGCGCCGCGGCCTGGGCGTTGGCCGTCTCGACCTCGTCGCGGAACTCGACGGTGGCGACGCCGCCCGGGCTGACCAGGCTGGGGGTCTCCTCCAGGGTCATCCCGATGAAGCCGACGTCGACGCCCGCGACCCGGCGCACGTCCGTGGCGGGCAGGATCGGCTCGCCGCTGGTGCGGTCGATGACGTTGGCCGCCAGCCACTGGAAGTCCGCGCCGTCGTAGGGCTCGTCACCGAACTGGCCGAGCTCGGGGTGGTTGCCGCCGTGCTGCATACGCAGCAGCTCGGTGACGCCCTCGTCGAACTCGTGGTTGCCCACGCTGGAGATGTCCAGGCCGGCGACCTCGAGCGTCTCGACCGAGGGCTCGTCCTGGAACAGGCCGGAGAGGAAGGTCGAGCCGCCGATGAGGTCACCGGCCGCGACCGTCAGGCTCTGCTCGTCGTAGGAGCGGGTGCGCAGCATGTCCAGGGTCGTGGACAGGTTGACCGCGCCGCCGACGAGGTGCTGGTCCGGGTCCTGCTCGGCCGTCAGCGTGCCGTTCTCCTCGGCGATGTGCCCGTGGTAGTCGTTGAAGGACAGCATCTGCACGACGAGCTCGTCGAACCACGTCGGCAGCGCGATCTCCAGCATGTCCACCACCGCCGGGTTGACGGCGCCGGGCCCGCCGAAGGCCACCACGCCCTGGGGGGAGAGGACCTCCAGGGAGGTCGCCGTCGCGCTGGGGAGCAGGTCGGGGCGGGTCAGCAGGAGGGGTCCGCCGTGGTGGCCCGCGAAGGCGCCACCGGTCAGCCCGTCCGGGAAGGCCCGGCCGCTGGCCAGGAAGGCCACCGTGTCCGCCTCGTAGGAGCCGGCGACCGCGGCCGCGGTCTCGTAGCGGTTGGTGCCTCCGACGCGGGTGGTGTCCGGCACGATCGCCGCGATCGACTCGACCACGGTCTCCGAGACGGCACCGTCGCCGCCGACGACGACCACGGACTGCGGCGCGAGCGCCTCGATCGTGCTGGCCGTGACGGAGCGCAGGCGCGTGGGGTCGGTGAGCAGCACCGGCACGCCCTCCTTGCCCGCCAGCGCACCGACCGAGAGCGCGTCGGCGTAGGTCCGGCCGGTGGTGACGTAGAGGACCGGGAGCCCGGAGGGGTAGGAGCCGGCCACCGCGGCCGAGGTCTCGTAGCGGTCGATGCCGGAGAGGCGCTGCACGCTGGCGGCATAGCCGCCGAGCTCGGCCTGGACCGCACCGGAGACGGCGGCGGTGCCGCCGACGACGACGATGCGGCTGGGGCGCAGGTCCTCCAGCGCGGCGCGGGTGGCGTTGGGCAGCCGCTCGGGCTGGGTCAGCAGGATCGGCACGGGGGCTCCCGCTGCCTGGTCCTCCCCGAGCGTCGCCCCGGTCACGGAGGCGGGCAGCTGGGCGGACAGGGCGTCGGGGAAGTCGGTGCCGGAGGCGATGACGACCGTGCGGGTCGCGTCCGCCGGGTAGTTGCGCGCGATCTCGGCGGCCGTCTCGTAGCGGTCGTCGCCTGAGAGGCGGTGGACCTGGGTCGGGTCGGGCAGGACGGGGGTATGGGGTGCCGGTTCGACGTCGGGCCCGTCAGGCGCGGACGAGGCGACCTGGGCACCTCCCGCCACCAGCATCAACGCCGCGCTGGCGGCCACGAAGGCCCGGCGGTTCGATCTGTCTCGGGGGGACAGGGACATGGCGATACTGCTCCTCACAGGCGATGAACGACTCGACGTCGAGCCGTTGTCATGCAAGGTAGTGCATGTGCCGCCCCGGGTGGGAGGAACCGGCAGGACCGAGGGCCCGCACAGGGTGGATCTGGGGCGGGTGTGACGCGTGTGGTGAACCACCTTCAGACCGGGAGACGAAATGTGGGCCAGGGCATTGTCCAGCCGCTCCCGGCGGCATAGAGTCGTCGCACGCGACCGCCGCCGCAGGGGGCTGCGAGAGCGGATCCGACGATGGGTCGAGGACAGGAGCAGTCGGGACATGCGACGCAACGGGGGCGCGCGCCACAGGGGTAGTGGCGCGGGCGAGCGGGCGACGCGGTGGAGCGCAGCAGCCGTGCTGGCTGGGGTCATCGCCGCGGGCGGCGCCCTGCCGGCGCTGGCCGACGACCCGCCGGTCGAGGGTGACCAGGGGGCCGGCCCGGCGCCGGCGGCTCCCGCCGTGCCGGGACCGCGGACAGGATTCACGCCCAACGGGGGCTTCGGGGGGTCCGCGAGCTTCGTGCCGGTCCCGGCCGACCCCGACGTCGTGCCCGAGCCGCCGACCCGTGAGGGGCTGCCCGAGCAGGTCGACGAGAAGGGTCCGTTCGCCCAGCAGATCTCCTGCGACCCGGCCACCCGCCCGGGTGTCACCGCGTTCGCGCTGCTGGTCAGCAGCCACTACGACCGGCCCAGCTTCTCCGGGGCCCGGCCGTGCATCGACTACGCCTCCTTCCACCACGACGGACGCGCGCTCGACTGGCCGCTGAACGCCTGGGACTCGGCGGACCGTCAGATCGCCGACGCCGTCATCTCCTGGCTGGTCGCCGACGACGGTGAGGTGGCCAAGCGGTTCGGCATCGAGTACCTGATCTGGAACGGGCTGATCTGGGACAACAACAGCGGCCGGTGGAGCTACTACACCGGCAACCCGCACACCGACCACATCCACTTCTCCTTCACCTGGGACGGTGCCCAGATGCGCACCTCCTGGTGGACGGGGGTGGCGGTCACCGAGCCCGACCTGGGCCCCTGCGACGTGACGCCGCGGCAGTATGCCGCCCTGCACCAGGCGCCCCGCACGAGCGCCTGCGACGCCGCCACGGTCGCCGCGGTCCCCAGCACCGGGCTGGCCCGGGTCCGGCCCGGGGAGTCGGGGTCGGGGGTCGCCATGCTGCAGGAGGTGCTCGAGCTGGAGCCCACCGGTGTGCTCGACGAGGCCACGCGCCGGGCCCTGGTGGAGTGGCAGGAGGAGCACGACATCCCGGCCACCGGGGTCGCCGACGAGTTCTCCTACGCCGTGGCGACCGGCCAGGAGCTCGCGCCCTTGCCCCCCGACGCCCTCGCGGTCCCTCGTCAGGAGTGGCAGACGACCGCGTTCACCCCCCACCTGCGCACCACGCTCACCCAGGGTGACGAGGGGGAGGCCGTGACGGTGCTGCAGGAGGCGCTCGGCGTCGAGGCCGACGGGTCGTTCGGGCCGCTGACCGCGAAGGCGCTCACCGAGTGGGAGCAGACGGTGCCGGTGCTCAAGGTCCAGGCGTCGCGGCGCGGTGACGCCCCGGCCACGGTGACCCCGCTGACCTGGGTGCTGCTGGAGCGGGCGGCCCACCCGACCCTGGTGATCCGCGACGTCGAGCTGGAGCACGGTGACCTCGACGAGCAGGCCGACCCTGACGGGGAGCTGGCCAAGCGCGCGACCGTCGAGGGTCGCAGCGACAGCCCCTACATGGGCGGCGCGGTGACCCTCCTGCAGCAGCTGCTCGGCGTCGACGACGACGGCAGCTTCGGCCCCGGGACCGAGGCAGCGGTCATCGAGGTGCAGAAGGCCGCCGAGCTCGAGCCGACCGGTGTCGTCGACGGGCCCACCTGGGCCGCTGTCGAGGCACAGGCCCTCGAGGCGGGCCGCGTCGACGGCGCCCCCGGTGCCACGGCCACGGCCGAGAAGAAGGCGGCCGAGAAGAAGGCCGCGGAGAAGAAGGCGGCCGAGAAGAAGGCGGCCGAGAAGAAGGCGGCCGAGAAGAAGGCCGCGGAGAAGAAGGCGGCCGAGAAGAAGAAGGCGGAGAGGGAGGCGCAGGAGCGCGCCCGGGCCTGGGAGACCGCGGTCCAGGGCGCGAGCTGACCTGCACGGGCAGACGGCCGGACGACCCGGCGAGGGCCCGACGCGGATAGTGTGTGTGCCTATGGCGCGTCCCCACATCGCCGCCCGGTTCGAGGACTCCGTCCGTCGGCGCATCGAGTCCCGGTTGCGGCGGCAGGGCTGGCACGAACGCGTGGCGGGCTACACGGGCTACGCCACCCTCGACCGGGCCCGGGTCTTCGCGCGCGTCACGCTGTCGCGGACCGAGCCCGAGGAGCGGCGCACCGCGCTGACCCACGCGCACGACTCCTTGCTGGACATCGCCCAGCGCGGGTGGCGGGTGTTCCTCACGGCCCCGGCGGGCCAGGTCCCGGTCACCGTGCGGATGGGCGAGGCCGTCGTCCACGGCTCGAGCGACCGGGGTGGCTACGTCGACCTCGACGTGCCCGGGCACGGGCTGGGTCCCGGCTGGCAGGAGGCCACGATCGGCCTCGACAACGGCGACTCGGTGACGCTGTCGGTGCTCGTCGTCGACCCGGAGGTCGAGGTCGGCCTCGTCAGCGACATCGACGACACGATCATGGTCACCCACCTGCCCCGCATTCTCATCGCCGGCTGGAACACCTTCGTGCGCTCGGAGATCGTCCGCGAGAAGGTGCCGGGGATGGGTTCGCTCTACCGCGCGCTGGTCGCGGAGGAGCCCCGGATGCCGGTGTTCTACCTGTCCACCGGCGCCTGGAACACCGCCCCGGCGCTCACCCGCTTCCTGCGTCGGCACGACTACCCCCTGGGCCCGATGCTGCTCACCGACTGGGGGCCGACCAACACCGGCTGGTTCCGGTCGGGGCAGCAGCACAAGGAGTCCGAGCTGCGCCGCCTCGCCGAGGAGTTCCCGCAGATCCGCTGGATCCTCGTCGGCGACGACGGTCAGCACGACCCCGTCATCTACGGCGAGTTCACCCGGGACCACCCGCAGGCCGTCTCGGCGATCTGCATCCGCGAGCTGACGCCGGCCGAGCAGCTGCTCTCCAGCGGTCTGCCGGTCGCCACCGACGAGCTGCTGGGCAAGCGGACCGACGCCCCGATGCTCAAGGCCCCGAACGGCTACGGGTTGCACCAGCTGCTGGTCGCGGCCCGGCCCCCGTCGGTGGAGGCGGACGGCATACCCGAGGAGCGCGACGGGCAGGAGCCCCGCAGTGCCTGAGCTGCCCGAGGTGCAGGCGCTCGCCGACTTCCTGGGCGGGCGGATGACCGGTCGGGTCGTCACGGACGTCGAGCTGGGCTCGATCGCGGTGCTCAAGACCTTCGACCCGCCCCCGGACGCCCTCGTGGGGCGCCCCGTGGACGGCGTGGGGCGCCACGGCAAGTTCGTCGACGTCGACGTCGACGGCACCCACCTGGTCTTCCACCTGGCCCGGGCAGGCTGGCTGCGCTGGTACGAGGAGGTGCCCGCCACACGCATCCGCCCCGGCAAGACCCCCATCGCGCTGCGCGTGCGCCTCGACGACGGCTCGGGCTTCGACCTCACCGAGGCCGGCACCAAGAAGGGCCTGGCGGCGTATGTCGTGCCCGACCCCACCGCGGTCCCCGGCATCGCGTCGCTGGGCCCGGACCCGCTCGCCGACGACTTCGACCTGACGCAGTTCGCGGCGCTGCTGGCCGGTCGCCGCACCCAGGTCAAGGGGCTGCTGCGCGACCAGTCCGTGCTCGCCGGTGTGGGCAACGCCTACTCCGACGAGGTGCTCCACGCGGCGAGGCTCTCGCCGTTCGCGCTGGCGGCCTCGCTGACCGAGGAGGAGGTGGCGCGGCTCTACGAGGCGCTGCGGACCACCCTGGCCGCGGCCGTGCTGGCCGCCGAGGGCAAGCCGGCGGCCCAGCTCAAGGACGCCAAGCGCGCGGGGATGAACGTCCACGGCCGGACCGGGGAGACCTGCCCGGTGTGCGGCGACACCGTGCACGAGGTGTCCTTCGCCGACTCCTCGCTGCAGTACTGCCCGACCTGCCAGACGGGTGGCAAGGAGCTGGCCGACCGCCGGATGTCCCGGCTGCTGCGCTAGGACGGGCGGCGGGCGGGCGCCGTCGGTGTCAGGATGAGGGGCATGAACCACGTTCCTACCGTCTCCGTCTCCGAGTTGCCCGACGACGCCGTGCTGGTCGACGTCCGCGAGCCCCAGGAGTGGGCCGCCGGTCATGCGCCCGGTGCGGTGCACATCCCGATGGGCGACGTCCCGGCACGTCTGGACGAGCTGCCGGTCACCGACGACCCGCTGCCGGTGGTCTGCCGCAGCGGCGGCCGCTCGGAGCGGGCGGTGCAGTGGCTCGTGCAGCAGGGCTTCGACGTCGTCAACGTCGCCGGGGGGATGCGCGACTGGCACCGGTCGGGCAAGCCCATGACCAGCGACTCCGGCCAGGAGCCGACCGTCCTGTAGCGCCCGGTCAGGCCGGTGGGGTGAAGATCCGAGCCTGCCACCCGGCCGCGCGGGCCGCGGCCACCCGGTCGGGCCGGTCGTCGGTGAGGCGCACCTGCGGCCGAGCCAGCTCGCGACCGAGCCGCTGCTCGACGCCGCCGTGGACCGCCGCGTAGTCGGGCGCCAGGTCGGAGGGGGCCGCCACCTCCAGGAGGAGGGGCACGACGCCCTCGAGGCCGGCGCGCGCCAGGGCCTGCGGACCGCGACCGGAGCCGTCCGCGAGGACGACGACCGGGACTCCGGACCCGCGGAGCGCGTCGACGAGGGTGGCCACGGCCGACGGTGTGCCGTCGCCCCCGTCGGTCAGGAGCAGGCCGTCGTGGCCGAGGACCGCGACGCCGGCGCCGCGCAGGAAGGTGTCGATGCGCCAGGGTGCCGGGCGCACGCGCCGGTGCACCACCACCGAGGCGAGGAGCACGCGGACCTGGCCGCGGCGGGTCTGCAGCGTGACGCTCGTCTCGTCACGCGCCGACAGGACACCGACCGCGTCGGTCGCGCGGCCGTCGGGGAGCCGGTGCCGCACGGTCACCCGCTCGCCCAGCGGGACCGAGCTGAGGTCCGATGTGCTCATCTGCCTCACTCTAGTGCGGTCGCTAGAGGCGCACAGACGACCCGATCACCCGACAATCATCGTGTCTACCGTTATCTAAGGTCTGACTAAGACATCGGCATAGTGCGAGATCGAACCGGTGGTGCGCGTGGTCGATGACGGTCTCTGCGTGTCTCTGCTGCTTTCGCTAGACGACGCCATACAGTCCGAGCGTGGATCCCATCCGTAACCCCTACGCCCCCGGCGCGGGCCAGCGTCCGCCCGAGCTCGCCGGCCGCGACGAGCAGCTCGACCGCTTCCGGGTGGTGCTCGAGCGCATCCAGCGAGGCCGGCCGGAGCGGTCGATGATCCTCACGGGCCTGCGGGGCGTGGGCAAGACCGTGCTCCTCAACGCGCTGCGCTCCACGGCGGTGCGGGCGCGGTGGGGGACCGGTAAGTACGAGGCCCGGCCCGAGCAGGGGATGCGCCGGCCGATGGCCGCCGCGCTGCACGTGGCCGTGCGCGAGCTGGGCCATCCGCAGGGCGACGAGGTCGACCACGTGCTCGGGGTCATCAAGGCGTTCGCGCAGAAGGACCAGCCCGGTGCCAAGCTGCGCGACCGGTGGAACCCGGGCATCGACGCACCCGCGGTGACCGGGCGCGCCGACTCCGGCGACATCGAGATCGACCTGGTCGAGCTGTTCACCGACGTCGGGGGCCTGGCAGCGGACGTCGGCAAGGGGGTCGCGGTGTTCATCGACGAGATGCAGGACCTGGGCCCCGAGGACGTGTCCGCGATCTGCGCCGCCTGCCACGAGCTGAGTCAGTCGGCGCTGCCGGTCATCGTCGTCGGCGCGGGGCTGCCCCACCTGCCCGCCGTGCTCTCGGCCAGCAAGTCCTACTCCGAGCGGCTCTTCCGCTACACGCGCATCGACCGGCTCTCCCGCGAGGCGGCCGAGCGCGCCCTCCAGGCTCCGGCCGAGGACGAGGACGCCGAGTGGGCGCCGGACGCCCTCGAGGCGATGTACGTCGCGACCGGTGGCTACCCCTACTTCATCCAGGCCTACGGCAAGGAGGTGTGGGACCTGGCACCCGCGTCCCCGATCAGCGCCGAGGACGTGCGGGTGGCCGCGCCCGAGGCGGAGGCCGAGCTGGCCGTGGGGTTCTTCGGCTCGCGCTACGAGCGGGCCACCCCGGGGGAGCGGGAGTACCTGCGGGCGATGGCCGAGCTGGCGGTGCAGTATGCCGAGAACGGCCAGGAGGTCGACGAGGTGGGCTCGGTGGCGACCGCCGACATCGCCACCCACCTCGACCGCAAGCCGCAGTCGCTCTCGCCCGCGCGGGACGCGCTGCTCAAGAAGGGCCTGATCTACTCCGGGGAGCGCGGTCGGATCGCCTTCACCGTCCCGCACTTCGGGCGTTACCTGCGCGCGCAGACCTGACGGACCCGGCGCCGCGGCGCAGGGTGCGGACCAGCAGCAGGACGCCCAGGCCCAGGGCGAGGAGGACGCCCACGGCAGGGACGACCACGGGCAGGCCGGAGGAGGCGGCCTCGGCGCCGACGGCCCCGGTCCCGGCGTCGGGCGGGTCATCACTCTGGACCTGCTCGACGGTCGTGACCGCCGGGTCCGCTGCCGGAGGGGCCGTGCCGGCCGCCGCGTCCGTCGTGGTGGCGTCGGCCCCGTGGTCCTCGACCGGTTCGACGGCACCGCCGACGATTTCGGTGTGCGTCAGCTGCGCGACCGGGCGCAGGGAGCTGATGCGCAGCTCCCACTCGCCCTCGTCGGCGAGGTCGACCGCGCCGCGGTAGACGCCGTCCTCATCGGTGGGCTCCAGGACGACCGGCTGCAGCACCGCACCCTCCGGACCATCACCGGCCACGGTCACCGCGGCGCCCACGGCCGGGTGGCCGTCCTCGCTGTAGCGCAGCTCGACCGTGACCTCCAGGCCTGCTTCCGCGTCCTGGACCTCGAGCAGGGTGAGGCGGCCCGTGTCGTCGTGCGCGAGCGCGGCCGGGCCGGTCATGGCGGAAACGGCCAGTGCCAGCGAGGCAGCCAGGGCCCAGGCGACCACCCGGGCGCACCACGCGAGCCGGCTGCGTCCTGCTCCGGCAGCTGGTCCGCGGTGTTCGCGCATGCCGCTCACCCCCTGGGGCCAGCCTGCCATGAAAGGCGGGAAAGAAGGTAAAGAAGTGGTAAAGAGAAATGCCGCAGGCCCTTCCCCCCCGAGCCTCTTTGGCGCTAGCGTGACTGGCCAGGTCAGCAATGACCATTCTTGGCTGCAGGGGAGTGCACCATGAACGCAGGGGTATTCGGCGTGCCCGGAACCGGACGGTTCGGGCCGGGCGCGGTGGGAATGGCGGCGGTCGCCTGCGCGGGGGCGGCAGGGACCGCCTGGCTCGCGCTGGCCATGGACCCGCTCGCCGCGGCGGCACCGGGAGCGGTGGGGGCACGCGCCGTCGGGTTGGTGCCGGCCGTGCTGCTGGGGCTGCTCGCCCTCCGGGCGCTGCGGCCCTGGCTGGGCCGCCGGCTGCCCGGTGCGGCCGTGCTCAGGGGGGCGCTGCAGGTCGTGGCCGTCACGGTCGTCGTCGTCGCGGCGACGATCGTGCTGTCCGTCGTCGCCGGGGCGCTGCGCACCGGAGCCCACGAGCACGGCGGTGGCGCGGGGCATCCGGCCATGGCGGAGATGGGCCTGCTCCAGCACGCCGTGCACGAGGGCGCGGTCGTGGCGCCGTCCGCCCTGGTCGTGATGTCCGGGCTCGCGCTGCTGGCCGCTGCCCTCTCCACCGTGGCCGGGACGGTCCGGAGGGCAGGGCGGGCCGGTGCGGCCGTCGTGCGGCGCCGCGCGGTGGCCGTGACCGCGGGCACGGCCACGATGGCCAGCGGGCTCCTCGTGGCGCTGCCCGCGCTGCCCAGCTCGGCGGCCCCCGTGCCCGCCACCCCCGCGTGCACCGCGCAGAGCGCCGTCCGGTCCTACGACGTCGCCGCGGTCAACGTCTTCATCCCCTACAGCCGCTGGGACAACGACCGGGGGGAGCCGGCGATCGACCCGGTCACCGGCACACCGCACCTGACCGACGGTGACCCCGACGGCATGATCTTCGCGCTCGAGCAGGACGTCGCGGCCCTGCAGCACTGGCACGTGCCGCTCGCCGACGACCCGGCCGCCGACCCCGCCGGCAACCGGCGGCTGCGCCCCCGCCCGCTCGTGCTGCGCGCCAACGCCGGGGACTGCGTGGAGATCACCCTCCGCAACGGACTCGACCCGGCGCAGACGCCCGCCTGGCTGCCGCAGGTGGACCCGCACGTCTCGCTCCAGGCCTTCGGTGTCTCCTACAACCCGCAGGCCTCCGAGGGCAGCAGCACCGGCCGCAACGCGGACAGCACCGTGGCGCCGGGGGAGTCGCACACCTACTACTGGGTCGCGCCGCAGTCCGAGGGCCTCTACCTGTTCCGTGACATGGGGATGCCCGTCGGGGCCGACGGTGACGGTGGCGCGGCGGAGCACGGCCTCTACGGCGGGCTCGCCGTGCAGCCGGCCGGTGCCCGGTGGTACGACCCCGTCAGCGGCGCCGAGCTGTCCTCGAGCGTGCCCGACGCCCAGTACGCCTCGGTCGCGACGCAGAACGGTGACCTCTACGTCGACGCGGTGATCACGGTCCCCTACGGCGGTGCGACGCTGCGCTACCGCGAGAGCGTGCTGGTCAGCCAGGACGTGGTCCCCTTCCTCCGCCCGCCCGACGAGACACCCGGCGAGGAGCTCTTCGAACGCTTCAGCATCAACTACGGCTCCGAGCCCGAGTACAAGCGTGCCGACTGGAACAAGACCGGTGAGGTCTGGTGCGAGGAGTGCACCTCGGAGGAGACGGTGCTCTCCTCCTGGGTCTACGGCGACCCCGGGGCGGTCAAGCTCGCCTCGGGCAGCGGCCCCTGGCTGCCGACCGAGCCCGACTGGGGCGGCGTCGACCCGCTCACCTCCCCGGGGGGACTCCCCGCGGGCAACATCGAGGACTGCGGTCTGACCCTGACCGTCGACAGCACGACGCCGCTGTCCTGCTACGTCGCCAACGTCACGCGTGCCTACCAGGGCGACCCGATCAAGTTGCGCTTCGGTCAGGCGGGCGTCTACGAGACCCACGTCTTCCACCTGCACGCCCACACCTGGCCCGCTGAGCCGGACGAGACGGGACCCGCCCAGAGCATCCCTCCGCGCCCGACGCCGTACGCGCAGTCCCGGGCGACGACGATCGACTCCCAGACGTACTCGCCGTGGACCGCCTTCACCGCCGAGCTCAACTACGGCGCGGGGGGCCGGGCCGGCACCGTGGGCGACTCGATCTACCACTGCCACCTCTACACGCACTTCTCCTGGGGTTTCTGGTCCCTCATGCGGGTGCACGACACCTACGAGGACGGGAGCACGGCCCTGCCGGACGGCATCCGGGTCAACCCCTGGCTCGCTCTGCGGGAGGTCGCGCCCGACCAGGCGGCGCACGACCGGGTGCCACCGGTGAAGAACGCACCGACCCTGGAGAACCCGGGGTATCCCCGGTTCATCCCGGGGGAGTTCGGCTCCCGGGCCCCGCAGCCGCCGCTGGGGGTCTGGCAGCGTGAGTTCGACGCGGACGGCACCGTGGTCCTCGACGAGCAGGGGAACCCGGTCGACGCGCCGGTCATGCGCAGCGTCGGGACGACGCCCCTGGACCCGGCGCTGCTGGAGGCGACCCAGGAGGTGACCGTCGTCGACGCGGCGCAGGACCTCGCCCTGTCCTTCGGCGGGACGACCACCGAGCCGGTCCCGCCCGACGCCACCGCCGCGCAGGTGGAGTCTGCCCTCGAGGCGCTCGAGGGGGTGCAGGCCGTCACCGTGACCGGCGAGGCCGGCGGCCCCTGGTCGGTGCAGCTCGGCCTGTGGACCTCCACGCCCGACCTGACCGTCGGCGGCACCAACGTCACCGTCACCCCGGCCGAGGGCTTCGACCCGGCCGACCCGGCCGTGGCGCGGACGGCGCACCGGCTGGCCCTGGAGCAGCAGGTGACCCGCGCCTACCACGACCCGGACTACGTCTTCGGCCAGGAGCTCGACCCCGACAACCAGCCGCTGCCCGGCGCGCCGGTGGTCGACCCGTGCGTGCCGGGGGCCCGGGAGGTGACCTACCGGGCCTCGGTGATCCAGCTGCCGCTGACCTACGTCGAGGGCGACCAGGCCAACCCCCAGGGCTGGCGCGACGTGCAGGGCCGGATCATCGTCGCGGACGAGGACGTCGACGCCGTCCTCGCAGGACAGATCGAGCCCGCGCCCTACTTCTTCCGGGTCAACGCCGGGGACTGCATCAACTTCGAGCTGACCAACCGCACCCCCAACTGGATCGGTGACGACGCCTACCAGCAGCTGGTCATGACCAACATGGTCGGTGCGCACATCCACCTGGTGAACTTCGACGTCCTCGCCTCGGACGGCTCCTCCAACGGCTGGAACTACCAGCAGGCCGCCTTCACCCAGGAGCAGGCCGAGCACACCCGCAGCGTGCTGGCGGGCGAGGTCACCTGCGTCGAGGGCCAGGCGTGCCTGCCAACCGCCCCGGTCGACCGCGACCCCGTGGCGGAGGCCGCGGACGCCCGGGGGAGCTGGCTGTCGGACGGGCAGACGATCAAGGAGCGGTGGTACGCCGACTACGAGCTGCGCACCGCCTTCATGCACGACCACCACTTCGCCGGCACGCTGCAGAACCGCGGACTGTTCTCCGCGCTCGTGGTCGAGGGGGAGGGCTACGACAGCCGCGACCCCGTCACCGGGGAGTTCTACCAGCCGGTGAACACCCCCGGTCGCGGCGTGCCCGTCTGCGAGGACGCCTGCGTCGGCACCGCGCACGGCAGCGCCATGGACCTGATCGGCCCGGCCGGCCAGGACGACTTCCGGGAGTATGGCGTCGCCGTCGCCGACTTCGTGCCGGTCTTCCAGCGCTCCTCGACGCACGCCGACATCCTCGACCGCCGCAACGGCGTGGCTCCGCCCGTGGCCCCGCTCCCCGCGGCGCAGGGCGACCAGGGCGGGATGGGCATCAACTACCGCAGCGCACCGATGAGGCTGCGCCAGTTCGCCGGTGCCGGCGTCGGTCCGGTCACCGACCCGCAGGCCCCGGCCCCCACCCGTGAGGAGCTGCAGGCCGCCGGCTGGGTCGACCCCGCCTACACCTTCAGCTCGCGGGTCTGGGGCGACCCGGACACACCGGTGCTCATGGCCAACCGCGGCGACAACGTGCGCTTCCGGCTGATCCAGGGCTCGCACGAGGAGATGCACAACTTCTCGGTCCACGGGGTGCGGTGGCGCCGGGACGCGCTCGACCCCGCCTCGCCCTACGTCAACGTGCGGCACATCGGTGTCTCCGAGGCGTTCAACATCGACGACGTGGGTGTGGACTGCGGGCTGGCGGGCACGGTGGTGTGCCCGACACCGCCGCTGGGCAGCCAGCCGCGGGTGGCCGACTTCATGTACGGCGGCACCGGGCTGGAGGACCTGTGGTTCGGCGCCTGGGGCGTGATGCGCGTCTTCGACCAGACGACCGGCAACCCGCTGCTGCCCCTGCCGGACAACCAGCCCGCGCTGGTCACCGGCTACCCCCTCCCGGCGCCGGACCCGGACGCGGTGATCCCGCGAGCCCAGCAGCCGCTGCCGGCCACCTGCCCCACGGGCGCCCCCCAAAAGGTCTTCGAGGTCTCCGCCATCGACGCGGACATCCGCTACAACCGGTACGGCGACCACGACCCCTACGGCCTGGCCTACGTCCTGCGGGAGGACGTCGCCGCGGTCCGCGCGGGCGAGAAGGAGCTGGAGCCGCTGGTCATGCGCGTCAACGAGGGCGACTGCGTGATCGTCCGGCTGACCAACGAGGTGGACTGGGAGCACTTCGAGCAGCACGGCATGCGCGGCACCCTCGACGGCGACTCGCCCATCGCGCTGGAGCCGGAGTTCCCGGTGCCGCCGGACGACGAGGACGAGGACGGCCCGCAGTTCGAGCCCGGTGTGCCCTGGTTCGCCGGGAACCGGGTGTCGATGCACCCCTCCCTCGTGCGCTACGACGTGCGCACCAGCGACGGCACCACCGTGGGCTACAACCTGGACCAGACGGCCGGGCCGGGCGACACGGTCCAGTACGTCTGGTACGCCGACGAGGTCGTCTACCAGGACCCGGCCAGCGAGCCCGAGCTGACGGACGGGGAGCTGGGTGCGGTGCCACTGACGGCGTTCGGGGACGTCCGCGGGCACCGTCACCACGGCCTGCTCGCGGCGCTGGTCGTCGGGCCGCGCGACGCCCGCTACCGCGACCCCTTCACCGGGGCCTGGGTCAGCAGCGGCGCCCAGGTCGACGTGCTGCCGGGCACCGAGGGTGCGGACTACCGCGACGCGGTCCTGCTGCACCACAACGGCCTCAACCTGCGCGACGCCGACGGCGACGTCCTCTTCGACCCGATCCCCGACGACTGGCCGGACGGCGGCGAGCGGGCCATCAGCTACCGCAACGCCCCGCTGCACCACCGCCTCGGCCTGGACCACCCGATCAGCGACCGCACCGTGGAGCCCCCGGCCGACCCGCGCGGAGCGCCCCTGGACGTGGCCGGCTTCGGCGAGCGGCTGGCCAACGCCTTCAGCAGCACCTACCCGGTCGACGGCCTGCCGATGGGCGACCCGGACACCCCGATGGTCCACGCCTACCAGGGCGACCCGCTGCGGGTGCACCTGGTCCAGGCCGCCGACCGCGCACGGACCGTCGCCTACTCCCTCGGCGGGCACAGCTGGCTGGAGCACCCCTTCGACGCCGGGTCGGTGCGCCAGGGCGTGACCGGCTCCATGGCCACCGGCAGCGCCGCCACCCTCCACGTCGAGGCGGCGGGCGGCCTGCTGCAGGCGATCGGCGACTACCGCTACGGGGTGACGAACGGCACCATGGGCCTGTCGTCGGGCAGCTGGGGGATCGCCCGGGTCTACCAGCAGCCGGCGCCCGGCACCGAGCGCTTCCCGGTGCCGCTGGAGCGCTGCCGCAACCCCTACCTCGGGTGCAACCCCCTGCGGGTCATCAACGAGGCGCTCACCCCCGAGCCGGGTATGCCGGTGCTGCAGCTCACGGCCGACCCGACGGTCGTCGGGTCCCTCCCCGGCGAGGTCGAGGTGACCGCGCGCCTGACCGTCGACGGACGACCGCTCAGCGGCGGCTACGACGTGCAGTTCTCCGTCGGCGAGCCCAACGTCCTGGACGAGACGGTGCGCACCGGCACCGACGGCACGGCGGTGGTGACGGTGCCGGTCACGGCATACCCGGCCCCGGGCGTCCTCGAGGTCACCGCGACCACCACGGTCACCGTCACCACGGACGGGGAGTCGGTGGTCCGGCCCCTGGCCGCCGGCGTGCAGGTGCTCGTGCTCGACCCCGCTGACGCCACCGGGCCGACGGTCACCGGCGTGGTGCCGGCGGACGGCGCCCAGGACGTGCTCCGCGACGAGCCGGTCGTGCTCACCTTCTCCGAGCGCGTCGACCCGGCCACGCTGTCCGACGGGGTCCGCCTGGTGGACACCGTGACCGCCACCGCGGTGCCGGTCTCGGTCACCGAGGACTCCACCCAGGACGTCACGGTCTCGACGGTCACCGTGACCCCGGAGAGCCGGCTGGCGGCCAACCGCACCTACCGGGTCGAGGTCGGCACCGACGTCACGGACCTGCGGGGCAACGCCGTGGCGCCGGCCTTCAGCAGCACCCTGACGACGGCCGGTGTGCTGGTCGACCGGGTCAACGGGCCCGACCGCTACGCCACCGCGGCGGCCGTCAGCGCCTCGCTGTTCGAGCCCGGCGTGGACACGGTCTTCCTGGCCAGCGGCGACGCCTTCCCCGACGCGCTCGCGGGCGGTCCGGCCGCGGCAGGCGCGGGTGGCCCGCTGCTGCTGACGCGCCCGGGCAGCCTGCCGGACGCGACGCTCGCCGAGATCGAGCGGCTCGACCCGCTGAACATCGTCATCCTCGGCGGGCCGGGAGCGGTCAGCAGCGGGGTCCTGGAGACCCTGACCGCCCTCGTGCCGGCATCGGGCACGGTGACCCGCGTGGCGGGCACCGACCGCTTCGCCACCGCCGCGCAGATCAGCCGGACGTTCTTCGACCCGGGCGTGGGGACGGTGCTCGTCGCCAGCGGCGGCAACTTCCCCGACGCGCTGGCGGGCAGCGCACCGGCGGCCCGCGACGGCTCGCCGATGCTGCTGACCCGCACGGCCAGCCTCCCGCCGGTGGCGGCCGAGGAGCTCGCCCGCCTGGCGCCGGAACGCGTGGTGGTCCTGGGCGGCCCGGGCGCGGTGTCGGAGGAGACCCTGGCGCAGATCCAGGCGGTGACGGGTGTCGTCCCCGAGCGCGTCGCGGGCACGAACCGCTTCGAGACCGCGGCCGCCGTCAGCGCGGAGTTCTACGCCGCCCGCACCGACCGCGCCTATCTCGCGACCGGCGCCAACTTCCCGGACGCGCTGGCCGCCGGGCCGGTCGCCGGCCTGGAGGGGGCACCGATCCTGCTGACGCAGACCGCCACCCTGCCGTTGTCGACCCGTGACGAGCTGGTGCGGCTCGACCCGGTCCGGGTCCGGCTGCTCGGCGGGTCCAACGCGGTCGGTCCCGTGGTCGAGGAGGCGGTGCATGACCTCCTCAACTGACAGCACGACGCGACAGCCCGCGCGTGCTCCGGCGGCGCCCGTGACGCCGGCTCGCGCCACCCCCGCCCCGCGGCGGGGGCTGGCGTGGGCGGGGGTGGTGCTGGGGGTGCTCGTCCTGGCCCTGCTCACCCTCTGGGGGCAGACGGCCGGGCAGGGCAGGGCGCTCGTCGACACCGAGGTGGCCCACGACGGGGGTCGCTTCGTCGTGACCCAGGCCTGGACCACACCGGACCCGATGATGCTCATGCACCCCGACGACGCCGACAGCTTCGCGGCGCTGGGCATGCAGATGCCGGCGATGTCGGCGATGATGTCCGACGCCGTCCCCGAGGGGTCCAAGCGGGTCGCGGTCGAGCTCGTGGTCACCGCCGGGGAGTCCGGGATGTCCTTCCCGGCGGGAGCGACGTCGCTGACCGCGGACGGGGTGACCTATCCCCCCTACCTGGCGCTGCTGGGCGACGAGAGCCTGCTCCCGGGTGCCATGATCAACGGCGTGGTCATCTTCGAGGTCCCGAGCAGCACGGGCGCCGCACAGTTCCGCCTCGGCACGGAGGGCCGCCCGGTCCACGTCGACGTGGGTGGCGGCCCGGGCGGCGGCGGGCACGAGGGCCACTGAGGGCCGACGTGGTCCTGACGCGCCTGGGTGCCAGGCTCACGCTCCTGCTCGCCCTTCTGCTGCTGCCCCTGGCCGTCCTCGCGGGACCCGCCCAGGCGCACGCCTCGCTCGTCTCCTCCGACCCGGTCGCCGACGCCCTCTACGACGTGGGCCCGGAGGCGGTGACGCTGCGCTTCAGCGAACCGGTGGGGGTCGACCTCGGCGGGGTGCGGGTCTTCGGCCCCGACGGGCAGCGTGTCGACGGCGGCACGCAGAGCCGTGAGGGCGGGACCGTCGTCACCGCCGGCATCGGCGCCGCGAGCGGCGCGACAGGGACCTTCACCGTCGCCTGGACGGTCGTGTCCGCCGACTCGCACGTGCTCTCGGGCACCTTCGTCTACCACGTCGGCGCGCGCAGCGGGGCCGTGGAGGTGGCGGGCACCGACCCGGCGGCCCTGACCACGACCCGGTGGCTGGCCCGGTGGGCGCTGCTCGCGGGCACGACGGTGCTCGGCGGTCTCGTGGTGCTGCGCGCGGCCGCCCCGTGGGCGGGACTGGGCTCGTCCCGCGCGGCGCGGCTGGCCCGCGCTGCCGCCGTCGCGCTCCTGGTCGGAGCCTGCGCCAAGCTGCTCGTCCACGTCGCCGACGCCTCGGCCCGCCCGGTCCTGGAGGTGCTGCCGCTGCTCGGCGACGCCGTGCTCGGCACGCGCGCGGGCCTGCTGGACGGGGTGCGGGTACTCGCCGGGGTCCTCGCCCTCGTCGCCGCCCTGGCGTGGCGGAGCAGGTATGCCGTTCCCCTGGCGGGCGCGGCGGTGCTCACGGCCATGGTCGCGCTGGGCCTGTCCGGTCACCCGTGGACCTCGGCCGTGCCGGCGGTCGCGGTCGTGACCGACGTCGTCCACCACGCCGCCGCGGCCGTGTGGATCGGTGGGGTGGCCGCGCTCGCCCTGGTGCTCGCGCCGCAGGAGGGTGGGGCCGAGGACGGCGTGGCGCGGGCGGTGCGCCGGTTCTCCGCGCTGGCGCTGGCGGCGGTGGTCACCGTGACCGTCAGCGGTGCGGTCTCCGCCCTGCTGCAGAGCGGGATGGCCCCCGGGACGCTGCTGTCGACGCGCTACGGCGCGACGCTGCTGGTCAAGCTGGTCCTCGTCGCCGGGGTGGTGCTGCTGGGATGGTGGCAGCGGTCCCGCCTGCTCGCCACCGTCGCCTCGTCCGGGCAGCTGTTCCGCACCGCCCGGGGCGAGCTCGCCGTCGCCGCGCTCGTCCTGGGCACGACGGCGCTGCTCGTGGACACGGTGCCGGCCCGGGAGTCGCTGCAGCCGCAGCCCTTCGAGGTGAGCGCCACCGACGAGGGCGGCACGGTCTCGGTGCTGGTCACGCCGAGCCGCAGCGGCGACAACGCCATCCACCTGACCTTCTTCGACCGGGTCGGGTCACCGCGAAGCGTCGACGTGGCCTCGGCCACGGTCGTCCGGGGCGACCTGCCCCCGCGCCCGGTGGAGCTGGAGCCGCTGGCGGGGAGCCACTGGGTGGCCCCCGCCGTCAGCCTTCCCTCGTCAGGCACGTGGACGCTGCAGGTCGACACGCTCGGCCGGTCGCAGCAGACCAGCTTCAGCGTCGACATCGACGTGGCCGACCCGCCCGCCGGCTGACCGTCGCAGCAGCCGCATGGCGTTGACGATGACGACGAGCACCGAGAGCTCGTGGACGAGCATCCCCACCGCCATGGTCACGCCGCCGAGCAGCACGCCGACCATCAGCAGGCCCACCGTGAGCAGCGCCACGACGATGTTCTGACGCATGGTGCGCACGGTGCGCCGGGCGAGGGAGACCGCCTCGGGCAGCCGGAGCAGGTCGTCGGTCATCAGGGCGATGTCCGCGGTCTCGACCGCGACGGCCGTGCCGGCCGCCCCCATCGCGACCCCGATGTCGGCGGTGGCGAGCGCGGGGGCGTCGTTGACGCCGTCACCGACCATGGCCACGGTGTGCCCCCGCCGCTGCAGGTCGGCGACCGCCTCGAGCTTGTCCTCGGGCAGCAGACCGGCGCGGACCTCGTCGACCCCGACCTGCGCCGCCACCGCCCTGGCGACCGGCTCCACGTCGCCGGTGAGCATGACGACGGTGCGCACGCCCGCTGCGTGGAGGCGCCGGACCATCTCGGCCGCGTCGCGGCGGACACGGTCGGCGACGGCGACCACACCGAGGACCTGACCGTCGCGGGCGACCACCATCGGCGTCCGGCCCGCGGCCGCCAGCCGGTCGACGACCTCGGCCGCCCGGGAGCGGTCGCGCGCGCCGCTCACGAGGCCGGCGCGGTCCCGCTCCTGCGCCAGGAGCGCCAGGCTGCCGACGGCGACGCGCTGCCCGTCGAGGGTGGCGACGACTCCCTTGCCGGGGACCGGCTCGGTGTGCTCGGGCAGGCCGGGAACCGCCAGGCCGGCCGCCGCCGCGGTCCTCAGGAGCGGACGCGCGAGCGGGTGCTCCGACCCGGCCTCCGCCCGGGCGGCGAGGCGCAGGAGGTCGTCGTGCGTCATACCGGGGGCGAGCGGGACGACGTCGGTCACCTGCGGCCGGCCCTCGGTGAGCGTGCCGGTCTTGTCCAGCGCGACCGCGTCGATGCGGGCCGAGGTCTCGAGGAACTCCCCGCCCTTGATCAGGATGCCGTCCTTGGCGCCGCGGCCGATCCCGGCGACGACCGAGACGGGGATGGAGATGACCAGGGCCCCGGGGCAGGCGATGACCAGCAGCGTCAGCGCCAGCACGACGTCCCGGGCGAGCAGCCCCAGGACGACGGCGAGGCCGATGATCGCTGGGGTGTACCAGGCGGAGAAGCGGTCCATGAACGCCTGGGTCCGCGCCCGTGCGTCCTGCGCCTCCTCGACGCGGTGGATGATCCGCGCCAGCGTGGTGTCGGCCCCGACACCGGTGGCGACCACCTGGAGGAACCCGCCGGTGGAGACCGTGCCGGCGTAGACCCGGTCGCCCTCGGTCTTCTCGACCGGGATGGACTCCCCGGTGATGGACGCCTCGTCGAGCGCGCCGCTGCCACCGGCCACCAGGCCGTCCACGGGGACCTTCGCACCGCTCTTGACCAGCACGGTCTCCCCGGTCAGAACCGTCGCCGCCGGCACCTCGACCTGGTGGCCGTCGCGCAGGACGACGGCGACGGCGGGGGCGACCGCGACCAGCTCGGCCAGCGCCGAGCGTGTCCGGCTCAGCGTCGCCGCCTCGAGGGCGTGGCCGACCGCGAAGAGGAAGGTCACCGCGGCGGCCTCCCAGTGCTCGCCGATGACGACGGCTCCTCCCGCCGCGACGGACACGAGCAGGTCGATGCCGACCACCCTCGCCGACAGGGCCCGCACGGCCGAGAGCACGACCGGTGTCCCGGCGACCACGGCCGCGGCGATCATGAGCGCGTCGCCCCAGCCCGGCTGTCCGCCGAGCCGGTCGATGACCAGCGAGGTCAGGATCAGCAGCCCGGAGACCCCCGGGACGGCCCACCGACGGTGGACGGACAACGCCTGGACGGAATGCACGTTCGTTCCTCCTCTCGGTCGGCAAGTCTCAGAACGCGGCGGGCCGGGCGGTGTAGCCGGCCCTCGCGACGGCCGCGACGAGGTCCTCGACGCTCACCACGGAGGAGTCGTGCACGACCTCGACGCGGGCGGAGGCAAAGTGCACCCTGACGGACACCACGCCGGCCAGCCGGCGGACCTGCTTCTCGATCTTGGCGACGCAGGAGGGGCAGGAGAACCCCTCGGCGCGCAGGACGGTCGTCGTGGTGGTGCTGGCGGTGGTGCTCATGGCAGGTCCTTTCGGTCCTCGGACATCCCCGTGGGGGGCTGATGTCTGCACGCTAGGCAGAACCGCGGCGCGGTTCCTTGACGCACGTCAAGCCCGGCGGGAGGGCGGTCAGCGACCGCAGCGCCAGATGTGATGCAGATCACGGACGGCTGCTCGAAGAGCAGTTCAGCGGCTTATCACGAAACGATCACGACGTATTCTGGGAATTCTGTGGAAGTCTCGATTTGCCAGGCCCCGTGGACCACCCGCAGTGTGGACAGGTCGACGTGAGACCCGGAGTCACCCTCTGACCCGTCCTGTCGAACCCTGTCCCTGTCGTCCCCGTCCGTGAGGTCACGTTTTCATGAAGCACCGTGCCATCAGCCCGCGCCGTCTGTCCGCGGTGGCCGCCGCCACCGGTCTGGCCACCCTGGCGGGCGTCTCCGTCTCCTCCTCCGCCCAGGCCGCCAGCGGCGCCACCTGGGACGCCGTCGCCCAGTGCGAGTCCGGCGGCAACTGGAGCATCAACACCGGCAACGGCTACTACGGTGGCCTGCAGTTCGCCCAGAGCACCTGGGAGGGCTTCGGCGGCACCGCCTACGCGCCCCGCGCCGACCTGGCCACCCGTGAGCAGCAGATCGCGATCGCCGAGAAGACCCTCGCCGTGCAGGGCCCGGGCGCCTGGCCCGTGTGCTCGGTCCGCGCCGGTCTGACCGCCGGCGGCCCGGCCCCCGAGGCCCCCGCCCCGGCGCAGGAGAGCGCGCCGGCCCCCGCCGAGCAGGCTCCCGTGCAGGAGCAGGCCCCGGCGCAGCAGGCTCCCGTGCAGGAGCAGGCCCCGGCCCAGCAGGCGCCGGCCCAGCAGGCGCCGGCCCAGCAGGCGCCGGCCGCCCCGCAGGAGCAGGCCCCGGCCGACCTGGTCGAGCACCTCATCGAGCGTGGCGAGACCACCTCGAGCATCGCCCAGCGCTACGGCTCCACCGTGCAGGAGCTCGTCGGCATCAACGACCTGATCAACGGCGGCGCGCTGATCTACGCCGGCCAGGTCATGCTGGTCCCGGCCGACGGCGCGGCCGCCACCGGCACCGTGACGATCGAGCGTGGCGACACCCTCGCCGAGCTCGCCCGCGAGCACGGCACCACCGTGGAGTCGCTGGTCGAGCTCAACGGCCTGGCGGACGCCGACCTCATCATCGAGGGCGAGTCGCTGACCATCGGCTGACCCCCTCCGCCCCGTGACGTCCCGCGGAGCCGCCGACCCCGATCGGCGGCTCCGCGGGACGACGCACGTCCGGACGCCGGCAGGCACGCCGCGCGCGATCGCCATACCCTGGGCAGATGGGCCTCTTCGACCGCATCAAGGGCGCCGCCCGCCGCAAGGACGAGGACGACGCCGAGGAGGCGCGCGAGCCTCGGGTCCGCGTGCTGCCGGACACCGGTGACACCCCGTCGGAGGAGCTGCCGCTCAAGCCGGAGTCCCGCCGGCTGCGGGAGGAGGAGCGTGCCCGCATCGACTCCCTGCTGGCGGCCCTGGAGGCCGAGGGGGTCGACGTCGACGACCTCGAGTCCGTCGGGGCCGGCCTGGACCGCGCGCTCGCGCGCTGGGTGAGCAGCGGCGGCAGCGACCACGACGAGATCGTGGCGCGCTACGCCGTGGCCGTGGGGGAGCACCTGCACCGGCACACCGACCTGGCCTGGGAGGTGGCCACCGACGTCTTCGGCACCGACCTGGCCGTCGTGGCGGGGGACTTCGTCGTGGTGCCGGCCAACCTGGTCGCCGTGCGCTGGATGCGCCGCGAGACGGGCTGGGTGCCCCAGGTCGTGGGGCACCTGGTCACCCTGCGCAACCGCTGACCGCGACCGGTCAGCCGCGCTGCGCCGGCCGGGCGCTGCGCCGCCCGCGCCACTGCTGCAGCTGGCGGACGACCCAGGAGGTGGCGACCTCCTGACCGGTCACCACGTACTCCACCATCGAGTCGTGGAAGAGCGTCTCCTGCGCGACCTGCAGGTCCTGGTCCCGCCCGAGCAGCAGGAGCACGTCCCCGGGCTCCAGGGCCATCTCACGCTCGGGCGTGAAGATGCGGCGTCCCTCCCGCACCAGCACCGCCGGGTATGCCGCGAGCAGGGTCTCCCGGTCGTCCGGGTCGCGCAGCAGGTCGCCGACCGTCATCTCCCGGGTGCGCATCCACCGCAGGGCCGCCGGTGCGTGCGTCTGGTCGAGGTCGAGCCGGATGCTCACCGGCGCCTCGTCGCCCACCGCGGCGACGATCTCGTCCATGACCTGGGCGTCCCACTCGTCGTCCTCGTGCAGCACGTGGTCGATGAAGCTCCAGTAGTTGGGCGAGGTGATCCGGGCCACCGCCTCGCGGGCCAGCAGCTCGGTGGGCACGAAGACCGAGTCGGCGTCGAAGGCGCGCAGCGGGGCGGCGTTGACCGCGGAGTTCTGCCGGATCGCGATGAACAGGTCGTCGTTCTCGATCCGGGCGTGCGCCGCCATCGCCATGTTGACGATGTCGGACTCGGCGCCGGCGATGAAGCCGACGGCGTCGGTGACGTCCGGGCGGCCGTCGGCAGGGTCGACGAGCACCACGTCCAGGCCCGCGCTCTCCAGGTCACGGGTCACCTCGAAGCCGAAGGTGCCGTCGGCGCACACGACCCAGTGGCCGTCCGTGAGGTGCTCCAGCTTGTGCGGCAGCTCGGTGCCGCGCGGGCTCATCAGCCACGACGCGAGCCGGAAGCCGGCGGGTCGGCGCAGCGCCATGACGAGGTAGGCGCCGTAGCGGTCGAAGGGGTTGATGACGACGTCCGCGGCGAAGTCGTGCATCTGCTGGGCCTGTTCGCGCTCGCTGGAGCGGGCGATGACCATGAGCTCGGGGCGCAGCAGGTTGACGTTCATGACCACCGACAGGTTGGTCTCGTCGCTGCTCGTCAGGGCGAGCACCGCCTCGCACTGGTCGTGGCCCAGCCCGGCGAGGCCGAGCATCCGCGGGTCGCGACCGCTGGCCGCGAACCCCGGCACGTCGGTGCTGTAGCCGTCGAGCGCGAGCCGCTGGACCCGCTCGGGGTCGTTGTCGAGGACCACGAAGGCCCGTCCCTGGTCGTCGAGGGCGCGGCAGACGGCCTCACCGGCCTGGCCGTAGCCCACGACCAGCACGAACGGCTCGCGCATCCCGCGGACCTTGCGGCTGAAGCGCTGCAGCTGGATGGAGCGGCGGAAGGTCACCTCCTGGGCGAGGGCCAGCAGGGAGGCGATGCTGTAGGACCAGGCGATGACGCTGGCGTAGATCGTCAGCGTCACCCAGACCCGCTGCATGTAGGAGAACTCGTGCGGGACCTCGCCGTAGCCGATTGTCAGCCCGGTGTAGCTGATGACGTAGAAGGCGTCGAAGACGGTGAGGGGCTCGGGGTTCTCCTCGGTGCCGGGCATGACCGACAGCCCGAAGGTCATGACCGCGAAGACCCCGACGACCACGACCAGCGGCATCCGCATCCGACGCAGCACGAGGAAGACCGCGTCGGTGGCGGGGGGCTCGCGGGGCACCTCCACCCGGACGCGCCTCAACGAGTCAGGGCGGGTGCGCGCCTGCTTGCCCCGGGGGAGCAGCTGCAGGAGGTTGACCATGGTCGGGAGGCGCCGGGGCGCTCAGCGGCGCCGGAAGGAGACGGTCTCGACCACCAGCAGGATGACCGAGACGATGTTGGCCAGCAGCGCGCCGGCCGCGATCGAGACCACGCTGGCCATGTGCTGGCCCGTCAGGCCGCCGGAGTCGACGTGCGAGCCCCAGATCCACACCAGCGCGGCGATGATCAGCTGGATGCTGGCCACCAGGCTTGTCGCCAGGTGCACGGCGCCGATCTGGGTGCGGTCGCCGAACTTCAGGATCGTGGCGATGATGTTGACCGCGACCGCCGCGTAGAGCTCGTAGACGTTGTGCAGCGCGGGGTTGTCGATCTCGCCGATGACGTAGCCGAAGTTCAGCGTCGCCGCCAGGAGCACGAAGAATCCGAAGACGACCTTCTCTAGGTTCACACGCCGACCATAACGCCGGGGAACTGTCGCACGGTGCTCCTACCATCGTCGGTGTGGACCTGGCACTGGCTGCGCGGACGGCGCGAGCGCTGATGGACGAGCACGGCCTGCACGACTGGACCTTCGACTTCGACCGGGCCCGCGTGCGCGCCGGGGCCTGCCACTTCAGCGACCGCCGCATCACCCTCAGCCGGGCGCTGGCGGCCGCGCAGGAGGAGGCGGAGGTGCGCGAGACGGTGCTGCACGAGGTCGCGCACGCGCTCGTCGGGCCCCGGCACGGCCACGACCGGGTATGGCGTGCCCGCGCCCGCGCCATCGGCGCCACCGGCGAGCGGTGCTACACCGCCGAGGAGCCGGTCGTGGCGGGCCGGTGGCAGGGCAGGTGCGTCGCCGGCCACGTCGTCCACCGCCACCGTCGGCCGGCGCGGCTGCTGCTGTGCGCCCGCTGCCGCGCGGTGCCCGACCCCGACCGCGTCCTGCAGTGGACCCACGACGGGCGGGCGGTCAGCCACGACGAGCTGGGGCGCGAGGTCGCGCTGGCCCTGGAGCAGCTGCGCGGCCTCGCCGCGCGCCCGGGGTCGCCGCCCGTCGGGCACCGCGGGCAGGGGGTCCTGCCGCCCGGTGCGCTGCTGCGGATCACGGCGCCCGGTCGGTTCCACGGCGTCACCGGGCGTGTCGTGCGGCGTGGCCGCTCCCGCTACCTGGTGCAGGTGGTCGGCCAGCGGCTCTACGTGCCGTTCGCGCTGGCCGAGCCGGTCGGTGGCCGCGCCGGGTCGACCGCTGGACAGCACCCCCTCGGGCCCGCTGGGATGGGCCGGTGACGACGGAGACGGTCCAGCACCTGCACCTTCGCGCCGGCGGCGTGTCGCTGGTGCTCGAGATGCCTGGACGCCGGCTCCCGGTCGTGCGGCACTGGGGTGCCGACCTGGGGCCGCTGGAGGAGGAGGACCTCGCCGCGCTCGCCACCGCCGGGCGGGTCCCCGTCGGTGACAGTCCTTTCGACGTCGCCGACTCGGTGAGCGTGCTGCCCGAGCACGCCCTGGCCTGGACCGGGCGTCCCGGCCTCGAGGGGTCGCGCGGCGGACGTGACTGGTCCCCCGCCTTGCGCACGACGACCAGGCCCGAGGTCGAGACCACGGCGGACGGCACCCAGCGGGTGGTCGTCCGCGCCACGGACGAGGCGGCACACCTCGAGGTGCAGCTGGAGGTCGAGCTGCACGCGCAGGGCCTGCTGCGGCTGCGCTCGACGGTGACCAACACCGGGGCCGACCCCTACGTCGTGGGGGCCGTGCGGCACACGGTGCCGGTGCCCGAGCAGGCGACCGAGCTGCTCGACTTCACCGGTCGGCACACCTACGAGCGCATCCCCCAGCGTCAACCGTTCCCTGCGGGGGTGCACAGCCGGGAGGTGCGCACGGGCCGCACCGGTCTGGACGCCTACCACCTCCTGTGCGCCGGTGAGCCGGGCTTCGGCTTCCGGCACGGCGCGGTGTGGGCGGTCCATCTCGGCTGGAGCGGCAACCAGCAGGTCTACGCCGAGCGGCTCCACAACGGTGCCCGCCTGCTGGGCGGTGGCGAGGCGCTGGAGCACGGCGAGCTGCAGCTGGGAGCCGGGGAGTCGTGCACCACCCCGTGGCTCTACGCCGCCTACGGCGTCGGGCTGGACGAGGTGACGGCGCGCTTCCACGCCTGGTCGCGCTCGCGGCCGCACGCCCCGGCACGACCCCGGCCGGTGACCCTCAACACCTGGGAGGCCGTCTACTTCGACCAGTCGCTGGAGCGACTGACCGCTCTCGCCGACGCGGGGGCCGCCGTCGGGGCGGAGCGGTTCGTGCTCGACGACGGGTGGTTCGGCGGGCGCCGTGACGACACGACCTCGCTGGGCGACTGGGCCGTCTCGCCGCAGGTGTGGCCCGACGGGCTGGGGCCGCTGGTGGAGCACGTCCGGGGGCTGGGGATGGAGTTCGGCCTGTGGGTGGAGCCGGAGATGGTCAGCGCCGAGTCCGAGCTGGCCAGGGCGCATCCCGAGTGGCTGTTCAGCGCCGGTGGGCGGCGCGGGCTGGAGTCACGTCAGCAGCACGTGCTCGACCTGGCGCACCCCGGTGCCTACGCGCACGTGCGCGACCAGCTGGTGGCCCTGCTGCGCGACCACGACATCGCCTACCTGAAGTGGGACCACAACCGGTATCTCAACGACGCCGGGCACGCACCCGGTGGTGAGCCGGGCGTGCGCGCCCACACGCTGGCCGCCTACCGCCTCATGGACGAGCTGCTCCGGGCCCGCCCCGGGCTGGAGATCGAGTCGTGCGCCGGAGGCGGGGGGCGGGTCGACCTCGGGGTGATGGAGCGCTGCGTGCGGGTCTGGGCCTCGGACTGCATCGACCCGCTGGAGCGTCGCGACATCCAGCGCTGGACCTTCCTGCTGCTGCCCCCCGGCTGGGTCGGGACGCACGTGGGGGCGACGCGCTCGCACACGACAGGGCGGCGCCACGACCTCTCCTTCCGCGCCGAGACCGCGCTCTGGGGCCACATGGGTATCGAGGCCGACCTCACGGCCGCGACCCCGGAGGAGCTGGCCGAGCTGGGTGCCTGGGTCGCCTTCCACAAGGCACATCGCGCCCTCCTGCACTCCGGCACGGTCGTCACCGGCGACCACCCTGACCCGGCCGTCCAGGTCCACGGGGTCGTGGCGCCGGGCCGTGACCGGGCGCTGTACTCGGTCGCCTCCGTCGCCCGTCCGGCGACCACCGGGCCGCACCGGGTGCGGCTGCCGGGCCTGGACCCGGCTCGTCGCTACCGGGCCACGGTGCCCGAGCCGGGCGCCCCCTGGTCCGGCGGGGTGGCTGACCGGGTGCCCTGGGCCCGGGAGGGTGTGGTCCTGCCGGGCTCGGTGCTGGGCCAGGCCGGGCTGCCCATGCTGCCCCTGCTGCCGGAGCACTCCCACCTCGTGCTGGTCGAGCCGGTGCCCGACCGCCAACCGTGACCACATCGTGATCCAGTGACGTGACGCAACTCACTGCGAGTGGGTAGTGTCGAGACCGATGTGCTGGCTGATGCGCGCACCCATCCCAGCGGTCGCGACGCCGGCACCGCGAGGAAGGAGCCTCACGTGGCGAGTTCACGACTGAAGCGCGGCCTGGTGACGACGACGTCGGTCGCCGTGGCTCTCACCCTGTCCGGCTGCCTGCAGAACCCCGACGCGGGTGCCGGGGCCGGCGGGTTCGGGGCCGACACCGAGCCGGAGGAGGGTGACGGCGTCGTCACCATCATGGGTGCCTTCGGCGGCAGCGAGGAGGAGCTGTTCAACGCCTCCCTGGCGGACTTCGAGGCGGAGTCCGGGATCGACGTCCAGTACGTCTCCGACCAGGACTTCACCACCAACATCCTCATCCGTGTCGACGCCGGCGACCCGCCGGACATCGGCCTGTTCCCCCAGCCCGGTGGTGTCATGCAGATGGCGCAGGCGGGCAACATCGTGCCGATCGACCAGTTCCTCGACTACGACGCGCTCAACGCCAGCCTGGTCAACGGCTTCCTCGACTCGGCCAACTACCGCGGCCGGGTCTACGCGGCCCCGATGCGCATGGCCGTGAAGTCGATCGTCTGGTACCCCAAGAAGGCCTACGAGGAGGGCGGCTGGAACACCGAGCCGGCATCGCTCGCCGAGCTTGACGAGGTCGCCGAGCAGATCAAGTCGGACACCGACGCGGCGCCGTGGTGCATCGGCTGGGAGTCCGCGCAGGCCACCGGGTGGGTCGGGACCGACTGGGTCGAGGAGTACATGCTCCGGCTGCACGGTCCGGACGTCTACGACGACTGGGTCGCGCACCGCATCCCCTTCAACGACGAGCGCGTCGTGCAGGCGATCGAGGCCTACGGCGAGCTCGCCAACGAGGAGGGCAACGTCCTCGGCGGGGCCACCGGCATCCTGTCGACCCCCTTCGGCGAGGCGATGACCCCGGCCTTCCAGGAGGACCCCGACTGCTACCTGATGCGTCAGGGCAACTTCGCCACCGGGTTCTTCCCCGAGGACGTGCAGGCCAACCTCGACGAGGAGGTGGGGATCTATGTCTTCCCACCCGCCGAGGACGGCTACGACGGGCAGCCCATCCTGGGTGGCGGCGACCTCGCGGCGGCCTTCACGTACGACACCGACACGATCGAGGTGATGGAGTTCCTCACCTCCCCCGAGTTCGGCGGCCCGTGGGCGGAGGGCGGCGGCTGGCTCAGCCCGCACACCACCTTCGACGCCAGTCTCTACGTCGACGAGACGACCCGGCAGATCGCCGAGATGGCCTACAACGCCGACGTCTTCCGTTTCGACGCCTCCGACGTCATGCCCAAGGAGGTCGGCTCCGACTCCTTCTGGAAGGGGATGGTCGCCTTCCAGAGCGGCGAGGCCACGGCGCAGGAGGTCGCCGACGACATCGAGAACAGCTGGCCCGACACCGGCGACGCGGCGACCGAGACAGGGTCGGGGCGATGACCTCCTCCCACTCGCAACCGCCGCTGAGCGACGACACGACCGTCGTCGAGGCCGACCCCCGCGCCGACGACGCGCCGCCCGAGGCCACGGTGCCCGACGACCAGGGGCTGCAGCCGGTCAAGCTGCTCATCGGCGTCGTGGGGGTGGCGTTCACCCTCTGGGCGATGCTCAACCTGTTCCTGGCCTTCGCCTACTACCCCGAGTGGTTCTTCAACAGCAAGATCCTCATGGGGGCCCTCGGCCTGGTGGTCGGGGTCGGCGGCGCCGCGGTGCTGTTCTACTTCATCAACGTCGCGGTCGAGGCGCTGCCACGGCGGCTGGAGCACGGGTTGATCCCCTACGCCTTTCTGCTGCCGGGCTTCTCCCTCATCGGGCTGATGCTGCTCTACCCCACGCTGCAGACCATCCACTACAGCTTCGCCAACGCCGACAGCACGGCCTACGTAGGACTGCAGAACTACGTCGACCTCTTCGGCAGCGGTGCGTTCTGGTCCGCAGTGATCAACAACCTGCTGTGGATCGCGATCGTGCCGGCGCTGACGGTCGCCATCGGCGTCGTCGTGGCGGTCCTGGCGGACAAGCTCTCCGCCGGCGGTGAGAAGTGGGCCAAGAGCTTCATCTTCCTGCCGATGGCGATCAGCTTCGTCGCCGCGTCGGCCATCTGGCTGACCCAGGTCTACGCCTACCAGGCACCAGGACGTCCCCAGACGGGCATGCTCAACGCGATCCTGACCGCCTTTGGTGGCCAGCCGCAGAACTGGCTCTCGATCGACACCGGGCGTCTCAACAGCCTGCTGCTCATGGTCATCCTCGTCTGGCTTCAGACCGGTCTGGCCATGGTGCTGCTGTCCGCGGCCATCAAGGGCGTCCCTGAGGACACCATCGAGGCGGCCCGTATCGACGGGGCGACCGAGTGGCAGATCTTCTGGAAGGTCGTCATCCCGCAGATCAAGGGCACGATCATCACCGTCTTCATCACCGTGCTGATCCTGGTCATGAAGGTGTTCGACATCGTCTACGTCCTGACGAACGGACGGGCCAACACCGACGTCATCGCCAACCAGTTCTTCAACCAGCTCTTCGCCCGCGGGCAGGCCGGGC
Source organism: Ornithinimicrobium pekingense DSM 21552 (assembly GCF_000421185.1). GTDB lineage: Bacteria > Actinomycetota > Actinomycetes > Actinomycetales > Dermatophilaceae > Ornithinicoccus > Ornithinicoccus pekingensis. The sequence goes on along the minus strand of NZ_ATWJ01000008.1, from coordinate 324,185 downwards.
TGGCCAGCGCTCTGGTCGTGATCCTGCTGATCGCGGTGATCCCGGTCCTGATCTACCAGGTCAAGCAGTTCCGTGAGCAGGAGGCCATGCGATGAGCACGACGACGGCGAACGACCGCGACACCAGGGTGACCGCCGAGAAGATCCGTGGCAGCGGCCGGATGAAGGACGGGCGCAAGCGCAGCCCGGTCTCCATGGTCGTGATGTTCCTGCTCGCGCTGCTGTGGACGGTCCCGACCATCGGCCTGCTCGTCACCAGCCTGCGCACCCGCGACGCGGCGGCCACCTCCGGCTGGTGGGAGGCGCTGTGGGCCGGCGGGTGGACGACGGAGAACTACTCCCGGGTCTTCGAGCAGGCCGACATGGGCAACGCGTTCATCAACGGGGTCCTGGTGGCCGTCCCGGCCACCATCATCCCGATCATGTTCGCCGCGTTCGCGGCCTACGCCTTTACGTTCATGGACTTCCGGGGCAAGGACGTCCTGTTCATCTCGATCGTGGCGGTGATGGTGGTCCCGATCCAGGTGGCCTTCGCGCCGCTGCTCGACATCTTCGGCCCCCGTGGCCTGGACATCGCCGGGCAGTACCTCGCGGTCTGGGTCCTCCACACCGGGTTCGGCATGCCGCTGTGCATCTACGTGCTGCGCAACTACATGGCCTCGCTGCCGTTCAGCGTGGTCGAGTCGGCGCGCATCGACGGCTGCTCCAACTTCCAGATCTTCTGGAAGCTCATCGCCCCGATGGCCATGCCGGCGATGGCGGCCTTCGCCACCCTGCAGTTCCTGTGGGTGTGGAACGACCTGCTCATCGCCAAGCTGTTCCTGTCCAACGAGAACACGACGGTGATCGTCAAGCTCCAGCAGCTGCTGGGCACCCAGGGCCAGGGCGCGGAGCTGCTGACGGCCGGGGCGTTCATCTCCATGGTGCTGCCGATGCTGGTCTTCTTCACGCTCCAGAACCTCCTGGTGCGCGGTATGACGTCCGGCGCCGTCAAGGGGTGAGCCCCGCCCCGCAGTGGCCCGAGCCGCTCGCGCCGTCCGTGCGCGAGCGGCTCGACGCCGTGCTGGCCGAGGTGCCCGGGCACCGACGCACCACCTTCGTCCTGCGGGTGGCCCGGTGGTGGGACGACCTCGTCTCCGGCCTGGCCCCCTACCCCGACCCCGCCGCGGTGGCCGGACGCCTGCTGGAGCTGGCGGCCACGGCATACCGCGACCGTGACGACGAGCTGCACCTGCTCGACGAGCGGCGCTCCCTGGAGCCGGACTGGTTCCAGCGTCCTGAGGTCGTCGGCTACGCGGCCTACGCCGAGCGGCTGGCGCCCCAGGGCACGGGGCTGGCCGGGGTCGCCGAGCGGGTGGGGCACCTGCGCGACCTGGGCGTCCGCTACCTGCACCTCATGCCGCTCCTGCAGCCCCGCCCCGCACCCAACGACGGCGGGTACGCCGTCGCCGACTACCGGCAGGTGCGCGCCGACCTCGGCACGATGGAGGACCTGCGCGCGCTCACGCGCACCCTGCGCGGGGAGGGCATCAGCCTGTGCCTGGACCTCGTGCTCAACCACGTGGCCCGCGAGCACGCGTGGGCGCGCGCGGCACGGGCCGGTGACGAGCGCTACCGCGCCTACTTCCACGTCTACCCCGACCGCACCGTCCCCGACGAGTACGAGCGCACGCTGCCGGAGGTCTTCCCCGACTTCGCGCCAGGCAGCTTCACCTGGGACGAGGAGCTGGAGGGCTGGGTCTGGACGACGTTCAACGGCTACCAGTGGGACCTGGCGTGGGACAACCCCGACGTCTTCTGCGAGATGGCCGACGTCGTGCTCTTCCTGGCCAACCAGGGGGTCGAGGTGCTGCGGCTGGACGCGATCGCGTTCATCTGGAAGCGGATGGGCACGATCTGCCAGAACGAGCCCGAGGTCCACCAGCTCACCCAGGCGCTGCGGGCGGTGGCGCGCATCGCCGCCCCGTCCCTGATCTTCAAGGCCGAGGCGATCGTCGGCCCGAACGAGGTCGTGCACTACCTGGGGCAAGGGCGCCACCACGGGCGGGTCTCCGACCTCGCCTACCACAACAGCCTCATGGTCCAGATCTGGTCGATGCTCGCGACCCGGGACGCCCGCCTGGCCACGCACGCGCTCGGCCGCTTCCCCCAGGTGCCGACGACCACCGCCTGGATCACCTACCTGCGCTGCCACGACGACATCGGGTGGGCCATCGACGACGCCGACGCCCGGGCCGTGCAGGCCGACGGTGCGGCGCACCGCGGCTTCCTGTCCGACTACTACTCGGGCGAGTTCCCCGGCTCGCCCGCGCAGGGCCTGGTCTTCCAGCACAACCCCGCCACGGGGGACCGGAGGATCTCCGGCAGCGCGGCGAGCCTGGTCGGGCTCGGCACGGCGCTCGCCGGGGACGACCCGAGCGCGGTCGACTCCGCGGTCGCCCGGCTGCTGCTGGGCTACACGATCGTCTACGGCTACGGCGGGGTCCCGGTCCTCTGGTCCGGCGACGAGGTCGCCCAGCTCAACGACGACGCCTGGGCGGCGGTGCCCGAGCACGCCGACGACAACCGGTGGGCCCACCGCCCGCGGCTGGACTGGCAACGGGTGCTCACAGCCCGGGCCGACGCAGCCTCGGCGGAGGGGCGCGTGTATGCCGGTCTGCGGCACCTCGCGAGGGTGCGGGCCGGGCTGCCGCACCTGCACGCCAGCGTGCCCGCGGAGCTCGTCGCGACCACGGACCCCGGCGTCTTCGCGGTGCTGCGCCGCCACCCGGTCGGCCCGCTGCTGGAGCTCTACAACGTGACCGAGCAGCCCCGGGAGGTCCCGGCCTGGTGGGTGCGCGAGCTCGGGCTGTCGGCGGACTCGGCGGTGGACGCCCTCAACGGCTACCCGCCCAACCTCACCGAGGACGGCGCGATCTGGCTCTCGACCTACCAGCCCGTCTGGCTCGTGCGTCCCTGAGCCGGCAGGGCCCTGGCCTAGTGTGTGCGCCATGAAGCTCGCCGACCTCGCCGCCGCCCTCGGTGCCACCCTCGACGACCGCTCCGGGCACGACGGGGACACCCAGGTGACCGGCGTCAGCCACCAGGCCGACTGGATCCGCCCGGGGCAGGCCTTCGTGGCGGTCCGGGGCGCCCGCTTCGACGGCCACTCCTTCATCGGCGAGGCGGTCGAGGCCGGGGCCGTCGTCGTCCTCGGCGAGGGCCTGCCGGAGCACGCCCTGTGCCCGGTGCCCTACCTGCGCGTCCCGCACGCCCGCGCCGCGCTGGCCGACGCCGCGACCGCGATCATGGGCCGCCCCAGCGACGAGCTCAGCGTCGTCGGGGTGACCGGCACCGACGGCAAGACGACGACCTCGTGCCTGGCGCTGCACCTGCTCCGGTCCGCGGGGCGCAGCACCGGGCTGCTCTCGACCATCGGCTACGAGCTGCCCGACGGGGTGCTGCGCCAGCCGCCGTCGCACTTCACCACGCCCGAGGCGCCGCAGGTGCAGCACATCCTGCGCGAGATGCTCCGGCACGGCGCCACCGACGCGGTCGTCGAGTCCTCCTCCCACGCCCTGGCCATGGACCGGGTCCGCGGCGTCTCCTACGACGTGGCCGTGTGGACCAACCTCACCGGCGAGCACCTCGACTTCCACGGGACGATGGAGCAGTACTTCGCCGACAAGGCCAAGCTGGTCCAGCGCGCCCGGCACAGCGTGCTCAACGCCGACGACCTGCCGTGGTTCGACCAGCTGCTGCCCCTGGCCACCGAGGGCGGGCGCACGTGCACCACATACTCGGCGGAGGGCGGGGAGGCCGACTGGCGTGCGACGGACGTCCAGGAGGGTGCCGAGGGGATCACCTTCACCCTGCACGCCCCCGACGGGCGGTTCAGCGCCAGCCTGCCGATGATCGGCCGCTTCAACGTCGCCAACGCGCTGGCCGCCATGGCCGGGGTCGCCGCGACGGGCGTCGCGACGGCCGAGCTGGTCGAGGCCCTCGCCGGCTTCGACGGCGTCGCCGGGCGGATGGAGATGGTCGAGCGGGGCGAGGGCGAGCCACGCGTCATCGTGGACTTCGCACACACCCCGCCCAGCCTGGAGAAGGCGCTGGAGACCGTGCGCGTGACCACCGACGGTGCCCTGTGGGTCGTGATCGGCTCCGCCGGCGGCCCGCGCGACCCCTCCAAGCGGGCGCCGCTCGGCGCGGTCGCGACCCGGCTCGCCGACCATGCCGTCCTCACCGAGGAGGACCACCGCACCACCCCGCTGCGCGACATCCTCGAGGAGATGGAGCGGGGCGCGCGGGAGGAGGGGCGCACCAACTTCGTCTCGATCGGCGACCGCACCGAGGCGATCAGGTATGCCGTGTGCTCGGCCGCCCCCGTCGACACCGTCCTGCTGGCGGGCAAGGGACCGGAGGAGACCCTCGAGCGCGACACGGAGACGATCCCCTGGGCGGAGATCGAGCAGGCTCGGGCCGCGCTGCGGGTGCGGCGGGAGGGCGGCTGCCCCTGAGGTGGGGCGTGACGGTCTGAGGTAGCCCGCGGGCGCAGGTCAGGGAGATCGCCCGATGTCTGCTCCTACCTCAGGAGACGACTCTGGACATGTCGGACCCGCCCGGGTCCGCCTGCCGAGAGGAACCCGTCATGTTCACCACCACCGCCTTCCTGGAGGTCGAGAACACCTACCGCCGCGAGCAGCTGCGGCGCGCCTGGGGCGGCCCGGTGCTGGCCCGCCTGCGGCGGCGCGCCCGGGCCGCGGCCGGTCGGCCGGCCTCCCGTCGCGCGTCCGGGAGCCACGTCCACGCCGTGGCCGGAGCCCGGTGACCGCGCGCCCCGTGTCGCCGTCCGCCGGCCAAGGACTGGATCTGTCCGCGCTGACGGCGATGATGGGAGACGTGACACCGGAGGAGCGCGCCGCCACCCCCCTGCTGGGGCGTGACCGAGAGCTGTCCGAGCTGGAGGCCAGGGTCGGCATGGGCGAGCTGCCCAGACCGGCCCCAGTCGTGCTCGGCGGTGACGCCGGGGTGGGCAAGACCCGGCTGCTGGGCGAGCTCGGCGGGCGGGCTCGTGCGCAGGGCTGGCGGGTGCTCGTCGGGCACTGCCTCGACTTCGGGGACAGCGCCCTGCCGCTGCTGCCGTTCACCGAGGTCCTCGGACGCCTGGACGACGACGCCCGTGAGCTGGCGGCGCCCGTCGTGGCGCACCACCCCGCCCTGGCGCGGCTGCTGCCCGCCGGCCGGGTCCTGGCCGTCCCGCACCCCGCCGGCGGGCCGGGCGGGCTGCCGGGGGCCGCGCTCGGGCCCGGTGGCACCCTCGCGGGCGACGACGGCGCGGTCCGGGCCGACCTCTTCGAGGCGCTGCACGCGGTGCTGGAGGTGCTCGGCGCCGACCGACCGGTGCTGCTGGTGGTCGAGGACGTCCACTGGGCCGACCGGTCCACCCGTGACCTGCTCTCCTTCCTCTTCGCCCGGGGCTTCAGCTCGCCGGTGTCGCTCGTGGCCTCCTACCGCGCCGACGACCTGCACCGTCGTCACCCGCTGCGCCGGGCGCTGGCGGAGTGGGGCCGCATGCCCGCGGTGCACCGGACGCACCTGGCCCCGTTGGGCGACGCCGACGTGCGCGCCCTGGTGCGCGCGGTGCGCCCCGGCCTGGGGGACCAGCGTGAGGTGGAGGAGATCGTCCGCCGCGCCGAGGGCAACGCCTTCTTCGCCGAGGAGCTGGTCGTGGCCCGGGAGCTGGGTGACGCCGCGCTGCCCACCGACCTGGCCGACCTGCTCCTGGTGCGCCTGGACCGGCTGCCCGACGACGCCCGGACCGTGGTGCGTGCCGCGGCCTGCGTCGGCCGGCGGGTGTCCCACGCGATGCTCGCCGAGGTGGTGCAGCTGCCGGGAGACGCTCTGGACGGGGCGCTGCGGGCGGCCGTGGAGGCCAACATCCTGGTGCCGGTGCCCGACGCCGGCTACGCCTTCCGGCACGCGCTGCTCGGGGAGGCGGTCTACGACGACCTGCTCCCGGGCGAGCGGGCCCGCATGCACGCCGCGTGTGCGCGGGCCCTGCGCGAGGGACGGGTGCCGGGCGCGGCCGCCGAGCTGGCGCGCCACGCCCGTGCCGGGCACGACCCGGTCACCGCCGTCCGTGCGTCCGTGCAGGCGGGCCAGGACGCGCTGGGGGTGGGCGGCCCGGACGAGGCGGCCGGGCACCTCCTCACCGCCCTGGAGCTGCTCGAGCTGCCCGACGTCGCCGACCAGGTCGAGGTGGAGCGCACCGCGGTGGTGCTGCAGGCGGTGGAGGCGCTGGTCACGGCCGGCGACGCCCCCAAGGCGGTCACGCTGCTGCGCCAGGAGGCGGAGGCCCTGGACAGCTCGACGCCCGGGCCGCGGGCCGAGCTGCTCGTCGCCCTCGCCCACGCCTCGCTGCTCGTCGACGAGGCGGGCGTCAGCGCGCTCGGCGCCACCGAGGAGGCGCTGGACCTGCTGGGGGAGGAGCGCACCGCCAGGCGGGTCCGGGCGCTCGCCGTGCACGCGCGGGCGCTGGCCGACCGCGGGCGCTTCGAGGTCGCGACCCGGGCGGCGACCGCGGCGCACGAGATGGCCGGGGAGCTGGGGCTGGAGCGGATGCAGACCGAGGCGGCCACGATCCTCGGCCGGCTCAAGTCGTTCGTGGGTGAGCCCGAGGCAGCGGTCGAGGCGATGGAGGACGTCATCGGCCGGCTGCGGAGCACTGGGTATGCCACCGGGCTCGTCCGCGCCCTGCACCAGATGGGCGGCATCCTCTTCGAGCAGGGCCGTTACGAGGAGGCCCGCGGCTGCTACCGGGAGGCGGCCGAGCTCACGCGTCAGGACGGCCGGCCCTGGGCGCCGTTCGGCTTCGACGCACGGCTGCTCGCCGGCATCGCGTCCTACATGGTCGGCGACTGGCCGGAGGTGGACCGGCTGGCGGACGTCTCGGACGAGGCCCCGCCTCCTGCGCTGGCCCCCCTCCTGGGTGCGCTGGCGCTGCATACCCTCGCCGGTCGGGGCGACCCGTCGGCGCGGTCGGCGCTGGACGCGCTGCCGCAGTCGACGGTGCGGGACGGCTGGGCCGTCGTGCTGGCGACCGGGCCGGCGATCGACATCCTCGGCGACACCGGGGACCTGGCCGGCGCGGTGGCCACCTACGACCGGGCCGTGGCCACGGTCAAGGAGCTGTGGCACGTCTCGAGCTTCGCGGCGCAGGTCCGGTTCGGTGCCCTGCTGCTGGGGCACCTGGCCGGGCGGGCGGCTGTGGCCGTGGGTCCGGAGCGGGCCGAGCTGGTCGCCGTCGCCGGGCGACTCGTCGCCGACGAACAGGCGGTGGCCCGGCGGCGTGCCGAGCTCGACCGTGCCGACGGTCCCGAAGGGGTCGCCTGGACCGCGCGCCACCGCGCCGAGCACCTGCGGCTGCGGTGGCGTGCCGACGCCGACCCACCTGCGCCCGAGGAGCTCGTCGACGCCTGGCAGGAGGCCTACGACGCCTACGACCGGCTGGGGCACCGCTTCGAACGGGCGAGGTCGGCCACCCGGCTGGCGTCGGTCCTGGCGCACGCCGGGCAGGAGCACGCCTCCCGGGCCCGCGAGCTGCTGGACGGGGCGCGGGACGAGGCCGAGCGGCTGGGCGCACTGCCGCTGCTCGCCGAGATCGGCGCGCCCGACGGGCGTCGGGCCGCGCGGCAGCAGGACGGCCGGGGACACGGCCCCAGGCAGGACGCCGGGAAGCACGGGCACGCCCTGGTCGAGCTCACCCCCCGCGAGCGCGAGGTGCTCACCCTCGTGGCGGCCGGACGCAGCAACGGCGAGATCGGCCGACAGCTGTTCATCGCGACCAAGACGGTGAGCGTCCACGTGTCCAACATCCTGGGCAAGCTGGGTGTCGCGAGCCGGACCGAGGCGGCGGCCGTCGCACGTGCCCGCCACCTGCTGGACTAGCAGCCGGTCGAGGTCCTCAGCGCTCGCCGAAGGCCTCGAGGACCTCCTCGCGGGTGACGTCGGCGACCGACGCGTGGGTCCACCGGGGCTGGCGGTCCTTGTCGACGAGCTGGGCACGGACGCCCTCGACAAAATCCGGGTGCCGGGCGAACGCCCTGCCGAGGACGAGGTCCTGGGCCAGCACCTGCGGCACGTCCATCGACGCCGCGCGACGCAGCGCCTCGAGCGTCACCCCCACCGAGTGGGGCGACCGGGCGGCGACCGTCTCGGCGGCGGCGCGGGCCTCCGGGGCGGGGTGCTCGCGCAGCCGCCGCAGCACGAGACCCGGGTCGTCCCCGGCGTAGCACTCGTCGATCCAGCCGCGGTGGTCCGCCAGCCAGGAGGACTCCTCCTGCGGACCGACCCGCTCCGCGATCTCGCCGGCGCCCTGGGCCGGGTCCTGGCGGAGGGCGTCCAGGACCCGGTCCTTGGCGGAGGAGGGTACGAGGACGTCGGCCATCCCCAGGACGAGGGCGTCGGCACCACCGACCGGCGTGCCGGTCAGGGCCACGTGGGTGCCGGTCTCGCCGGGCGAGCGCGCGAGGAGCTGCAGACCGGCCACGTCCGGGAAGAAGCCGATGCCCGTCTCGGGCATCGCCAGCTGGGTTCGCTCGGTGACCAGGCCCAGGGAGCCGTGGGAGGAGACCCCGACCCCGCCGCCCATGACGATGCCGTCCATCCACGCGACGTAGGGCTTGGGGTAGGAGTCGACGAGCGCGTTCACGGCATACTCCGCCTCCCAGTAGGCCACCGCCTCCTCCGGGCGCCCCTCGAGGATCGCCGTGCGCAGCGCCCGCACGTCGCCGCCTGCGCACAGCCCGCGGTCGCCCGCGCCGTCGAGGACCACGGCGGCCACGGCGTCGTCGGCCGCCCACGCGGACAGCTGCTGGTGCAGGGAGTCGATGGAGGCGCGGTCGAGGGCGTTGATGGCGCGTGGGCGGTGGAGGCGGGCGCGCCCGAGCGGGCCGTCCACCGCATACAGCACCTCGTCGCCGTGGCCTGGGGCCGGCGCCCATCGCAGCCGGTCGTCGGTCTGAGTCATGCTCAGCCACTCTAGCGACGCACGTAGACTCCCCCGCATGGGTAAGGCATCACGCAAGAAGCGCCAGTCCGAGGGCACCAGGGCCGCCAGCCGCGCGCCCTACGTCGCCCGGCCGTTCGAGGGTCTGGCCGACGAGGCCGACTGGGTCGCCATGCGCGAGATCCTGCCGGCCGCGACGGCGAGGGTGACGGTCGTGGTGCCGGAGGGGACCGAGGTCGACGGCCGTGCCGTGCCGGCCGGTGAGCACGAGGTCACGCTGGTGACCGTGCTGCCGGGGGCGGTGCCGGCCGTCCACCGTGACACCGGTGAGGTGCTGGTAGCACTGCAGTCGCGCACCTCCAGCGGCGACGCCTCCCGCGACATCGCCCGCGCGGTGCTGGTGGCGCTGGCCTCCGAGCCCGGCTCGGCGATCAACGCCGTGCGGCCGGCCACCGCCGACACCCCGCGTCTGCAGGACCTGCTCCAGGACGGGCAGCGCCTCGAGGTGAAGGTGGAGCAGGACTTCGGCTTCTGGCTCGGCGAGGACGCCACCGAGGAGCAGAAGGAGGCGCTGTCGCAGATGAACGACAACGCCGTGCCGATGGAGCGTCTCGACGGTGCGCCGTCCGCCTACTGGTGCCTGATGACGGGGCGGGCCTACATCCGCTGGATCCTGGACGAGGACGAGGACACCGCGACCCGCGCGGTCGCGCGCCTGCAGGCCGCCGGCCAGCACACGCTGGGCGAGGGCACCGAGCTGCTCGGCGCCTTCCGCGCCAACGGCCTGCTCGTGCCCGTCATCGAGGTCGACCCGGCCGCCGAGCCGTCGTCGCACTCGTCGGCGCTCGGTGAGCTGCGGTCCCGCTACGAGAAGGCGCTGACCTCCGACGAGCCGCTGACCGCGGAGGAGCGTCGCGCCCGCGACGGACTGGTCTCCCGCCAGGTCACGCTGCGCTGACGTCACGAGGTATGGCGTGAGCGCCCCCCACCCGACCGCCACGGCGGTCGCTGTCGTCCCGGCCAAGGACGAGGAGGACCGCATCGGCGCGACCGTGGCCGCACTGGTCCGGCTGGGCCAGGTCGGGCAGGTCGTCGTGGTCGACGACGGGTCCATCGACCAGACGGCTGCGGTGGCCGAGTGGGCCGGGGAGGTCGACGTGGTGCGGCACTCACGCAACCGGGGCAAGGCCGCGGCGATGACCACCGGGGCGGCCCGGGCGGCCGAGCTGGCTCCCGGTGCGCCGGTGCTCTTCGTCGACGCCGACCTGGAGGCCTCCGCCGCCAACCTCGGCCCGCTCGTCGACGTCGTGCTGGACGACGAGGCGGACATGGCCATCGCCGTCCTGCCGCCGCAGGCCCGTCCCGGGGGCGGGTTCGGGTTGGTGGTGCGCACGGCCCGTGAGGGGATCGAGCGACTGACCGGCTGGGCCCCCACGCAGCCGCTGTCCGGGCAGCGCTGCCTCACCCGCGCCGCGCTCGACGCAGCGATGCCGCTGGCTCCCGGCTGGGGGGTGGAGGTCGGCCTCACGGTCGACGTGCTGCGCTGGGGTGGACGGGTGGTCGAGGTGCCCTGCGACCTGTCGCACCGGGTGACGGGGCGTGACCTGGCCTCCCAGGTGCACCGGGCCCGCCAGCTGGCCGGCGTCACCCGTGCTCTCGCTGCCCGCTCCGGTGCGGTGGCGGCGGCGCGGGGAGGGGCGGGGGCTGAGGGTCAGCGGGCCCCGGAGCCGGGGGGCCGCCGTGCGGGCGACCGCGTGCGAGGGGTGGGCGGCCGGTTCATGAGTCTCGGTGGCCGGGCCCGTGACCGCGCGGGGCGGGTGTCTCGCGCCGTGCCGCGCCGCGGGGGGACCTGGCACGAGCTCTGACCCCGGCAACCCGCTCAGGAACGACCGTCGTCCTCAGAGGTCGTCCCCAGCACCTCGTCCAGGGTCTGCGCTCGCGGTGGCGGGCCGGGGCGAGCACCGCCCTCGTCGTCGGTGTGGGTCAGGGAGAGCCAGGCATCGCCCCGTCGGCGGCACCTGTGCTCCGGCTGGCCGGCCAGTGCGGCGTAGACAGCCCTGTTGGCCAGGTCACGGCGGTCCTCGAGGTCCTCGGTGTCGCGAAGGTGGGCGTACTGCCGGTAGTCGTGGGTCCGGGTCCTGACGATGTGTCCGAGGAGGGTCGTGAACGTCAGGTCGCGACGCTCGCCCATCACCGCACGCCAGGCCTTGAGGGTCTTGAGCAGGTGCGGCGCCTTGCCCAGGAGGGCGAGGTTGACCTCGCTGGTCTCGCCTCCGGCCCACCCGTAGGGCGTCACGTGGTCGAGCTCGCAGGCGTGCGACCCCGTCCGGGGCCCGGGGGCCCGGGAGTAGACGTCGGCCGCGACGACCTGGCGACGCATGTCGGCGTCGGGCCGGTAGGTCGCGATCGACCGCTCGACCAGCCGGCCGTCCAGCGGGTCGACCACCAGCCGGTGCAGGGTGGTGCCCGGAAGGAGCGCCAACTCCCTGGCCTGGCCCGGGGTGATGTAGTGCGAACCGGGGCCCAGCACCTCTCCGACCAGGCCGCGGCGGGGCCCGTCGCGCGGTGCGGGGACGTCGGACAGGTTCGGGTGCTGATCAAGAGGTCGCGGGTCCTGATCAGCAGGTCGCGGGTCCGGCGGCCCGGGTGGCGAGGATCGGGTGGGCGTTGATCCTGTGGATCTCGGAGGTCTTCCCGGCGGTGCGCCTGGGTCGATGGTCCCGGCACAGCTCACGCAGAGTGGCAGGGCGTTGCCCAGCACGGCGAACGGAACCACGACCTGTACCTGGGTCAGCGGCTGCGCATTGACCACGCGAGCGATCTCCTCCAGGCCCTCGGGGGAGATGACGTCGGCGTCGTGGCTCTCACCGTGGTCCTGGCTCGCACCATGGTCGTGGGGTCCCTCGGCCTCACGTGCCTCGTCGCATGGGGCGCACTGACCGTCCGGGTCGTGCTGCCCGTCCTGGTCGCGCGCCCCCTCTGGGTGCTGCTGTGCGTCGACGGGGCCGGGCAGCTGGATCGTGCCGTAGAGCAGCAGGCTCGCGATGGTGTCGCACCGGAGCTTGTCGAGGTTGCGCTCATCACCGGAGGCGCGGATCCTTCGGGCGATCCGGTCGATGCGCTGCTGCACCGCCACGAGCGTCACGGCGGGTCCGGTCACCGACAGCGTGGCCGTGCCGTCGTCGTGGACACGGACGGACGCGCGACGGCGTGCGTAGGCGCGCCGGCGGCGCTCGCGCTCACCCGCGACGTCGGTGCCCTCGCAGGCGCGGATCTCACGTTCGCAGGCCTTGCGGTAGGAACCGTCACCCCACGGGCGTCCGAGCAGGTCCCCGTCGCAACCCAGCCGCTCCTCGCACGCCAGGCCTGTGTCCTTCCCGAACAGGGACATGGCGACGAGCATGCGCTGCGACTCGTCGAGCCTGGAGGAGGACTCCCAGAAGACGCGCACCATGGGCCAGGTGACCTCTCCGCGACGCAGGGCGCCCAGGACCACGTCGCGCAGGTCGCCGGCCGCGGACGACAGCCCGACCAGGGCCTGGGACTCCGTGATCCCGAAGCCCAGCACCGCCCCCACCTCCGCCACGGCGACCCGGCGGACGTCCGCCTCCAGCGAGCGCTCCTGGCCCCGACCGAGCTCGACCCCGACCAGCCCCTTGTCGTGCAGCAGCCGCTCGCGCGCGGCTGTCAGGACGTCGATGATCGCCTCGATCAGGGCGGCGTCCGCCGTCGACCGCGCGCAGCCCACCTCCTGCAGCCGGGACAGCGAGCGGTGAGCAGCGTCGTCGGTCGGTGCGGGACCCGGGCTCTCCACCGGTGCGCCCTGCTGGCCCTCCGGGGTGGCCCAGCTCGGAGGACCGGGCTGGGTGGTGGGGGCTTGCCTCGACACCTCCTTCGAAGCGCCTGTCGGTGTGTCCGTCAGTCCGAGGTCAAGGGTGAACCGCGCGTCGGTGTGGTGGACCACGTGCAGGGGTGCGGGCCCCTGGGCGCGGAAGGTGGGCAGACGCGACTCGAAGAGCGCCTCACCGGGCGACAGGTCCACGACGATCCCTCCCTCCGGACGCCCCTGCCGACGACGACCCCCGCTGCCGGCACGTCCTGATGACTTCTGCCAAACCTAGCACAGATGTTCGAACCCAATGGGGGTTGTCCACAGCGTGTCGCCCACGGCGTGCGCCGGCGCGTGCACTGCTCAGGTCCGCTCGAGCTCCCTGCCGAGCACGCTCAAGGCCCCGGCGATGACCATCGTGAGCGCGAGCGCCACGACCGCGATCCCGGAGTCGTTGAGGACCCAGCCCAGGCCGATCGCCACCAGGCCGGCGACCGAGGCGGGATAGAGCCCGTGGTAGCGCCACAACGGCGCGGACCAGGCCGGGCGGCGCAGGACCACGACGGCCACGAGCACCAGTGCCAGGACGGCGAACCACGACATCGGGTAGGTGAGCAGGATGCCCAGGCTCTGGTCGAGCTTGCGCGTGACGACGGCCGACGCCTCACCGTCGAGGACGCGCTGGACGAAGTCGCCCAGGTGGGTGCGGCTGCCCGGCCCGCGCAGCCAGTCGAGCACCATGACGACGGCCGCGACCACCACCCCGAGGAGCCCCAGGCCCAGCAGCCCCGTGGCGGTCCACCGCAGCCCGAGCGCCACCATGACCAGCAGCCCGGTGGCGACGACGACGGCGAGCACGCCGCCGAAGTCGGCCCCGCCCCACGGGGCCGCACCGATCACGGTGAACGTCCCTCCCAGCAGGGCGAGGGGTCCCGCCGAACGCCAGTCTCCTGCTCGCGTGCCCTCGCTGCTCCGCCCACCGGTCCTCGGGTCCGGCCGCACCCAGGTCAGCAGCGCCCCGGCCAGGACGAGGAACGCGCCGAGCGCGATGCCGAACCCCACGTTGCCCTGGCCGTAGAACCGGCCGGCCGTGACCGGTTGCAGCCCCAGCACCGACACGAGCCCGAGCCGCGCCGACCACATCATGTCGGCGCCGAGCACGACCAGGGTGACCGCGGAGACGATGGCGGGAGGCAGCAGGGCGTCACGGCGCCCGGGCCCGGCCCAGGCCAGCCCCGCGAGCGCGACCGCCCAGGCGGCGACGGTCAGGGTCAGGACGGTCACCGGGGCGTCAGCGCGCCACCAGGACAGGGACCCGGCGAGGAAGGTGGCGACCGGCACCGCCATGGCGACGGTCACCACGAAGGACACCAGGCGTCCACGCCGCAGCACGGCGGCGACCACCAGCAGCGGGAGGATGACGGCCGCCAGGCCGCCCATGACCGGCACGACCGACGACTTCGCCAGGGTGACGCCGCCCGCCACGTCGCGTGCCTGCCGCACGGGCTCACCCCCGCCTGCCTGCACGGTGAGCGGTTGCCCCGCCAGCGGGCCCGAGCCGCTCTCCGGGACCTCGATGCCGGCCAGGTGCAGCAACGTCGGGGTCAGGTCCGCCAGCTGCACCAGCGACTGCTGGCGGGTCGACCCCGAGGACAGCGCGGCGCCCCCGGCCCCGGCGACGGGGTGCACGATCAGCGCCATCGCCTCCGCCCGCCCCTGCGTGTGCCCCAGACCTGCGACGACCAGGGTGGTGCCGGCCGGCAGTCCGGAGCGGACGGACTCCACGGCCGCGTCGACCTCGGAGGGGGGAGCGGCGGGCAGGCTGACGAGGCGCACCCGGCACGTCGTCCCGCTGGCCGGCTCCCCCGGTCCGGCGCCGTCGGGTCCCGCGGCACCCAGAGCTGCCGCACCGCCGGACGCCGCCACGCAGGACCCGCCGTCCTCGGCGAGCGCGGCGAGCGTGCCCAACCGGGTCCCCAGCTCCTGCCGCTCGACGGCGGCCCGCCACCGGTCCCAGGCCGCGGCGTCCACGCGCCCGTCCTGGACCACCTCCTCCACCGTGGGTCCCCTCGCCCCGTCGTCGGCCGTTCCCGGGTCCACGCCCCGGCACCCCTCCGCGTCGGTGGCTGCCCGCTGCCCGGCCCCCACCGTCAGCCAGGCGTCCGCCACGCAGGTCACCTCGTGCGTGCCGCGCAGCACCAGCGCCGCCGTGCCGCCCTCCTCGGCGAGCCGGGCGAGGGTCGGCGTGGTCTCCTCGTCGACGGACTCCCACGTCAGCCCGGGTATGCCGACCAGCACCACCGCGGGCGCGGCACCGTCATCGCCTCCACCCGGCCGCAGCGGCGCCCCACCCCCCACGGTGGGCATCACGCCGACGGCGGCCAGCAGGAACGCCAGCGCCCAGGCGCCGACGATCCCCAGGACGAAGCGCCAGGCCCGCCGCCGGTCCGTTCCCGTCACCCACCCGTCCTCTCGCCGTCGCATCTGGGAGTCAGCATCGTGTCACGGCCCGGTCGACGCAGCCTGGACGCCGACAGGGCGGCGTGCGGGGAGGGCGGGCGTGCACGGCATACCCTCGGGTCGTGGACCGACTCGACCCCCAGCTGCTGACCTGGACCGCGGTGGGCGTGGCGCTGCTGGCGCTGCTGCTCGCCGTGGTGGCCTGGCGGCGGCTGCGCGTGGTCGACCGCAGGCTGGCCCGGCTCCTGGAGGCCGGGGCGCCGGCGACGCCGGAGGGCGAGCGGCTGGCCGCCCTCGAGACCGAGGTGGAGCGGGTCCGTGGTGCGCTGGGCGAGGCGCTGCGGCACGTGGCGGTGGTCCGCTACGACGCCTTCGGCGACATGGGCGGGCGGATGTCGTTCAGCGCGGCGCTCGTCGACGACGCCGGCGACGGGATGGTCATCAGCTCCATCCACGCGCGCGGGGAGAGCCGCACCTACGCCAAGGGGGTCGTCGGCGGCGACTCCGAGGTCGTCCTCACCCCTGAGGAGCGGCAGGCGCTGGACGCGGCCAGGACCGGCAGCGCCGACTGAGGCACCCGCCCCCGGCCGGCTCAGTCGGCGTGACTGACCTGGTCGTCGTGGTGCGGGTGGCCGCGGCCGTGGGTCAGCGGCTGGTGCTCGGCGTCGCTGAGGACGTCGATCTCGCGACGCGCACCGCGTCGGCCCCCCTCCGGGATGCGCACGAGGAGGCTCCCGGGCTGGACCACCACGCGCATGGCGATCGCCGAGCCGAGGGTGTCGCCGTCGATCTCGATCTCGACCGGCTTGTCCGAGACCACCCGGACCTCCTGGCCCTGCACGTGGTCGACGCGCGAGTGGCCGATGCGGTGGCGCGTCACCAGCTGCCCGAGGGTCGCGGCCCAGCCCACGATGCCCTCGGGGGAGAGCAGCACGGCGTCGACGCTGCCGTCGTCCGCGAGCGCGTCGGGCAGCAGCTCCATGCCGCCCTGCAGCTTGCCGACGTTGCCGACCATCACGCTGCGCACCCGCCGGGTGAAGGTCTCGGTGCCGTCGACCTTGACCGCCACGGTGAACTGCGGACCCTTGAGGTGGCGCAGGCCTGCGACGAGGTAGGCCAGCCAGCCCACCCTGGCCTTGAGGCGCTCGGGCACCCCGGCCATCACCTCGGCGTCGAAGCCCAGACCGGCCATCACCAGGAAGGTGTGCTCCTCGCGCACCTGCTCGGAGGTGCGGTCGTCGACGGCGTCGTCCATGTCGACGTTCTCGGCCGGGTCGTCGTCGTCCTCGAAGCGGGCCGCGAGCTGGGCGCTCGTCGGGCGCACCAGGTCGAGCCAGCAGGTGTCGATCCACGCGTCCTGACCGGTCAGCGCGATCGTCAGGCACCGCTCCAGCGAGTCGTGGGGCAGCTCGAGGTTTCGTGCGAGCAGGTTGCCGGTGCCCGCGGGCAGCAGGCCCATCGGCACGTCGTGCCCGGCCAGCTCGGCGCCGACGGTCCGCACCGTGCCGTCACCGCCCAGCGGGCAGATGAGGTCGACACCGGCAGCCAGCGCCTCCTGGGTCTGGCCGACCCCGGTGTCCTCGGCGGTCGTCTCCAGCCACAGCGGGTCGGCCCAGCCGTGCCGGTGGCAGATCTCGGTGACCTTGCGGCGCACCCGCCCGGCGTCCTCGAACTTCGTCGGGTTGACGATGACGGCGGCGCGACGGGAGGCCCCCTCCGGCCGGTCGCTCACGCGCTCCGCCCGTCGCCGGTGCCGCTGCCACGCTCGTCGTCGGCCTCGAGACGGTCGGCCTTGGCCGCCGCACCCTGCCGCATCCCCCGTGCCCGGCCCCGCCCAGGACGGACGGTGGCCGGCGCCGGGCGGACCGCCCGCACCTCCGTCACCGACAGCCAGATGACGACGGCGGTGAGTGCCAGCACCAGACCCAGGGCGAGGGCGAGCATCGCCCAGCTCGCTTCGCTCTCCATACCCGCAACCGTAGCCGCCCGCCCGCGGCCGCGCGCAGCCGGAGCCGCCCGGCCGGGAGCGGGGCCGCGCGGTGCCGGGCCAGTAGGCTGGCCTGCATGATCGACCTCCGTGAGCTCCGTGACGACCCCGAGCGCGTGCGTGCCTCGCAGCAGGCGCGCGGCGAGGACCCCGGGGTGGTCGACGTGGTGCTGTCCGCCGACGAGCGCTACCGCGCCGCGCTGGCCGGGTTCGAGTCCGCCCGGGCCGAGCAGAAGGCCTTCGGCAAGAAGGTCGCGCAGGCCCAGGGCGAGCAGAAGCAGGCGCTGCTGGCCGAGGTCAAGGACCTCGCGGCCCGCGTCAAGGCGCTGGAGGCCGAGGCCGGCCAGGCCGAGCAGGAGCGCGAGTCCGCGCTGCGCCGGATCGGCAACGTCGTCAAGGACGGTGTCCCGGTCGGCGGCGAGGACGACTACGTCGTTCTCGAGGAGGTCGGCACGCCGCGCGACTTCGCTGCGGAGGGCTTCGCGCCGCGCGACCACCTCGAGCTCGGCGAGCTGCACCACGCGATCGACACCGCCCGCGGCGCCAAGGTCTCCGGAGCCCGCTTCTACTACCTGATGGGCCTGGGCGCCCGCCTCGAGCACGCGCTCATGGCCTTCGCTCAGCACGTCGCCCAGGAGGAGGGCTTCGTGCCCGTGGTCCCGCCGACCCTGGTGCGGCCGGAGGCCATGGCGGGGGCCGGCTTCCTCGACGCCCACGCCGACGAGGTCTACCGCCTCGAGGCCGACGACCTCTACCTCACCGGCACCTCCGAGGTCGCGCTCGCCGGGCTGCACGCCGACGAGATCCTCGACCTGTCGGCCGGGTCGCTGCGGTATGCCGCGACCTCCACCTGCTACCGGCGGGAGGCGGGGTCCTACGGCAAGGACACCCGCGGCATCTTCCGGGTGCACCAGTTCACCAAGACCGAGATGTTCGTCTACTGCCGCGTCGAGGACGCCGAGGCCGAGCACGCCAACCTGCTGCGGGTCGAGCGCCGCATCCTCGACGCCCTCGAGCTGCCCTACCGCGTCATCGACGTGGCTGCGGGCGACCTGGGCGGCCCGGCGGCCCGCAAGTACGACTGCGAGGCGTGGATCCCCACGCAGGGGGCCTACCGCGAGCTGACCTCCACCTCCAACTGCACGACCTACCAGGCCCGCCGGCTCGGCACCCGCGAGCGCGACCCGAACGGCAGCGGCACGCGCACCGTCGCGACGCTCAACGGCACCGCGCTGACGAGCACGCGCCCGATCATCGCGCTGCTGGAGAACCACCAGCAGGCCGACGGGTCGGTCGTCGTCCCGGAGGCGCTGCAGCCCTATCTGGGCGGCTCGAAGGTGCTGCGGCCCCCGCACGCCTGAGCGACCTCGGCCGCGACCCGGTCGAGGGCGTCGGTCCCGCCGGCGAGGTAGGCCTCGGCCAGCGGACCGCGCCCCGCCGGGGTGGCGAGCCACCGGCGGCGTGCCGCCTCGAGCCGGTCGGCCGTGCCGTCGGCGGAGCCCGCGTCCAGCAGCGTGCCCGCCAGCCGCAGCGCCTGCACCGCGCCCTCGGCCTCCTTGGCCGCCAGCCGCTGCGCGTCCGGCCCGTCCAGGCGGCACGTCGAGGGACCGGCGAGCCGGGCCCACCGCTGGGTGGCGCGCTCGCGCGCGGCCGCGACGGCGGTCCGGGTCTGCTCCAGGTCCATGGCCCTTCCAACGTCCGTCGCCGGTGCGACCTTCCCGCCGCGATCTCCCACCTGGGTCGGAGGCGCCCGGGCCCCGTGGCTGCCTACCCTGGAGGGATGAGCGTGGAGCGGTGGTTCGGGATCGACGAGGTGTGGGTCCGGCCCCGTCCACGGGTGGCGGAGGCCCAGGACGTGCGCCTGGCGGTCGCGGCCGCCGCGGTGGTCGCCGTCGGGGCCGAGCTGATGCGCAGCCTCGGCGCCTTCACCGAGGAGCCGCACGGGACCGCCTGGCAGTACGTCGGGATGCTCTCCCTCGCCGCCCTCGTGCTGGTCCGGCGCAGCCACCCCGTCGTGGTGACCGCCGTCGTCGGCGTGCACATGCTGCTGCTCGGCGTCCTGCTGCCGATGACGATGAGCACCCTGCCCATGCAGGTCCTCTACTTCTTCCTCATCTTCTCCGGTGTGGCCTGGGCGCGGGACCGCCGGATGCTGCTGGCGGCGATCGGGCTGGTCGTGGCGCTGATGGTCGCCTGGGTGGCCTGGTCCTACGCGATCGGCACCGGTATGCAGCAGCTCACCGCGATGTTCGCCGAGGACGTCCCCGAGCAGATCGGGCTCTTCGACGTCCCCGCCGCGGTCGCCGGCTTCATGGTGCTCAACAACGTGCTGTTCTTCGGCGGTGCGATCGTGCTGGGCCAGCTGGCCTGGAACGGCGCCCGCAACACCGCCCGCGTCGTGGAGCAGGCGCAGACCATCAGCGAGCAGTCCGTGCGGCTGCGCGACCAGGCCGTGGTCGCCGAGCGGCTGCGCATCGCCCGCGAGCTGCACGACGTCGTCGCCCACCACGTCTCC
This sequence comes from Ornithinimicrobium pekingense DSM 21552, assembly GCF_000421185.1. Lineage (GTDB taxonomy): Bacteria > Actinomycetota > Actinomycetes > Actinomycetales > Dermatophilaceae > Ornithinicoccus > Ornithinicoccus pekingensis. Next base: position 304,406 of record NZ_ATWJ01000008.1, on the reverse strand, counting down.
GTCATGGGGGTGCAGGCCGCCGCCGCCCGGCGGGTCATGGAGCGCGACCCCCAGGCCGCCAGCACGGCGCTGGGCACGGTCGAGCAGGCCTCCCGCGAGGCGGTCACCCAGATGCGCGACCTCGTCGGCACCCTGCGCAGCGGTGAGCTCGCCTCCGGCGGCGCCCGGCCCGAGGAGGAGGACGGGGGCGGCCGCCGCCCGCAGCCCACCCTGGCCGACCTGCCGGCGCTCGCCGACCGGTCGAGCACCCCGACCTGCGCCGTCACCGTGCACCTCGTGCAGACCCCGGAGGGGGCCGCCGAGCGCGTGCCGCCCCCGGTGCAGCTCACCGCCTACCGGGTCGTGCAGGAGGCCCTGGCCAACGTGCACCGGCACTCCACCGCCCGCCACGCCAACGCCGTCGTCCGGGTCGACGAGCCAGCGGGCCGGCTGGAGGTCGAGGTCGTCGACGACGGCACCGCACGGGTCGGCACCTCCGGCACCGGTCTGGGGCTGGTCGGGATGCGGGAGCGCACCGAGCACCTCGGCGGCGCGGTGGAGGCGGGGCCGCGCACCGGCAGCCCCGGCTGGCGGGTGCGGGCGTGGTGCGCCCTCGACGGGGTCCCCGTGCGCGCGCACGGCGAGCCCGCGGGCGTGGGCGTCGGCGCGGGCGCAGCTGTATGAGCGTGCGCGTGCTGCTGGTCGACGACCAGCCGCTCCTGCTGCAGGGGTTCGCGATGATCCTGTCCGTCGAGGACGACCTGGAGGTCGTCGGCCAGGTCACCGACGGCGCCCGCGCGGTGGAGGCCGTCGTCTCGCTGCGCCCCGACGTGGTGCTCATGGACGTCCAGATGCCCGTGCTCGACGGCATCGAGGCGACCCGCCAGGTCGTCGCCGCCCACCCCGAGGTCCGCGTCCTCATCCTGACCACCTTCGACCGGGACGACTACCTCTTCGAGGCGCTCGCGGCCGGGGCCAGCGGGTTCCTGCTCAAGAACTCCGACCCCGACGACCTCGTCGACGCCGTGCGGGCGGTCGCCGAGGGACACGCCCTGCTGGCCCCCGAGGTCACGCGCCGGGTCATCGCCCGGATGGCCACCCCGGGTGCCGGGGAGCCCCCTGGCGACGGGCACGGCATACCCCTGCCCGTCCTGACCCACCGGGAGCGCGAGATGCTCGAGCTGGTCGCGCGAGGGCTGTCCAACGGGGAGATCGCCGCCCGGGCGTTCGTGACCGAGGCGACCGTCAAGACCCACGTGTCCAACATCCTGGCCAAGCTCGGGGTCCGCGACCGGGTGCAGGCCGTCATCGCCGCCTACGAGGCGGGGCTGGTGTCCCCGCGCGGCTGAGCGCCGCCCTCCGTCCGCAGGGGGAGGCCGCATCTCCGACCGCCGGGCGATGTGCCCGGACGCCGCGGTGCCTAGCGTGGGTGGGGTAACGGACCGACACGACGGAGGATGCGATGCTCGAGCTCCAGGGGCTCACGCGCAGGTATGGCGACCACCTCGCCGTGGACGAGGTGGGCTTTGCCGTGCCGGACGGCGCGATGGTCGGCTTCGTCGGCGGCAACGGCGCGGGCAAGACGACCACGATGCGGATGGTCATGGGGGTGCTGGCACCGACCGCCGGCACCGTCCTGTGGCAGGGCAGGCCGGTCACGGCCGCCGACCGCAGCCGCTTCGGCTACATGCCGGAGGAGCGGGGCCTCTACCCCAAGCAGCCGGTGCTGGCGCAGCTGACCTACCTGGGCCAGCTGCACGGGATGACCGCCACCGCGGCCCGCGCCCGCTCCACCGAGCTGCTCGAGCGCTTCGGCCTGGGGGAGCGGCTCAAGGACAAGCTGGAGACCCTCTCGCTGGGCAACCAGCAGCGTGCCCAGATCATCGCCTCGGTCCTGGGCGACCCCGTGCTCCTCGTCCTCGACGAGCCGTTCTCCGGCCTCGACCCCGCGGCGGTCGACCAGATGAGCGCCCTGCTGCGGGAGTACACCGCGCGCGGCGTGCCGGTCCTCTTCAGCTCCCACCAGCTCGACCTCGTCGACCGGCTCTGCGACGCCATCGTCGTGCTGCACCAGGGCCGCGTCGTCGCGCAGGGCACCTCCGAGCAGCTACGGGCCACCGCCCCGCTGCGCTACCGGCTGACCACCACCGGCGACACCGGGTGGGTGCGCGGGGTCCCCGGTGTCGAGGTGGTCGACCTCGACGGGCCCAGCGCCCTGGTCCAGCCCGCCGACGAGCAGGTCGCCGAGCGGCTCCTCGTCGACGCCGTCGCCCGCGGTGGCGTCCGGGAGTTCAGCCGGGTCGTCCCCTCCCTGTCCGAGATCTACCGAGAGGTGGCCGTGTCGTGAGCACCACCCGTGAGCACCCCGACGTCGCACCGCCGCAGGCGGACCGCGCCCGCGTCCCCGACCACCCCTCCGTCACGCCGCCCCGCGCACCCTGGACCCTGGTTATGGCGCGGGAGATCCGCGTGCGGCTCACCGACAAGACGTTCGTCCTGGGCACCGTCCTGACCGTGGTGCTCCTGCTCGGCGCGATGGTCGTGCCGGCGCTCCTGGGCGGCGGCGGCACGGAGTACCGCGTCGCCGTCACCGACGCCACGGGCGCCGCCCTCGTGGAGCGCGCCGCGCCCGCCGTCTCCGGCGCCCCCTCGATGAGCGGGCAGGAGGAGGTCACGGTCCTCACCGAGCCGGTGGCCGACCGGTCCGCCGCCGAGGACGCGGTCGTCGAGGGAGACGCCGACGTCGCCCTGGTCGGCGCGGACGGGGCCTGGGAGGTGCTCAGCGACGGCGAGCCGCCGCTGCGGCTGACCTCGGCCCTCGCCGACACCGTGCGGGCCGAGGCGCTCGCCGCCAACGCCGAGCAGGCGGGCACCAGCATGGCCGAGCTCACGGCGGGCACGGTCCTGACGACCGTCGACGTCGGGAGCCAGGACGGCGCCATGGCCGAGGGCATGCTGTTCGTCGTCGGCCTCGGGTTCGCGATGGTGTTCTACATCGCGGCCCTGATGTTCGGTATGCAGATCGCCAGCAGCGTGGTCGAGGAGAAGCAGTCGCGGATCGTGGAGATCCTGGCCGCCGCGATCCCCGTGCGGCACCTGCTGCTGGGCAAGGTCCTGGGCAACACCCTCATGGCCGTCGGCCAGATGGCGCTCATCGTCGCCGCGGCGCTGGTCGGGCTGACCTTCACCGACCTCGACGTCGCCCTGCCCGGGATGGCCGAGGCCCTGGGGTGGTACCTGCCCTTCTTCCTCCTGGGCTTCCTCGCCCTGGCCTGCGTGTGGGCCGCGGCGGGGGCGCTGGCCTCCCGCACCGAGGACCTGCAGTCGACGACGATGCCGCTGACGATGGTGCTGGTCGTGGCCATCTTCGGGGCGATCAACCTCGACGGCGTCTGGCGCGAGGTCGCCTCCTTCGTGCCGGTCCTGTCGACCCTGCTCATGCCCATGCGCATCCTCGAGGGCGACGTCTCCTGGTGGGAGCCGGCGCTCGCGCTCGCGCTGGTCGCCGGGTTCTGCGCCCTGACGATCCTGCTCGGCAGCCGCCTCTACCGGCGGGCCCTGCTGCACACCTCGGGCAGCCTGACCTGGCGCCGCGCCCTGCGGATGGGCGAGTGAGGCCGGGCCCGGACGTCGCCGCGCCGTTCGCCCTGGTGGCGGCTAGGCTCCCGGTGTGAGCAGCGTCCAGACGACCTCCCCGGAGACCAGGCACCCCGTGCGCGACACCCCCCTCCTCGTCGCCCTCGACGTGGACGGGACCCTGCTGCTGCACGACGGGTCGGTCTCGCCGCGCGTCCTGGAGGTCGTCCGCCAGCTCGAGGCCCTGCCGCACGTCACCGTGGTCGTCGCCACCGGGCGCTCGACCGTCGCGACGCTGCCGGTGCTGGAGCAGTTCGACCTGATGACCCCCGGCCGGCCGGTGGTGTGCTCCAACGGCGCGGTGACCGTCGAGGTCGACCCGACCGCCGACGGCGGGTTCGGCCTGGTCGACGTCGTCACCTTCGACCCGGCACCGGCCGTCTCGCTGATCCACCGCGAGCTGCCCGAGGCGCTCGTGGCGGTGGAGGAGATCGGGGTCGGGTTCAAGGTCAGCACCCCCTTCCCCGACGGCGAGCTGTGGGGCGAGGAGACCGTGGTGCCGATGGAGGAGCTGCTGGCCGACCCCGTCACCCGCGTCACCATCCGTGACCCCAGCTCCACCCCGGAGGAGTTCAGCGCGCTCGTGGAGCGGATGGGCCTGCACGGCGTGAGCTACGCCGTCGGCTGGAGCGCCTGGCTCGACCTGGCGCCGGAGGGGGTCAGCAAGGCCTCCGCCCTGGAGCAGGTGCGGCGCCGGCTCGACGTCGAGCCCTACCGCACGGTCGCCGTCGGCGACCAGCGCAACGACATCGAGATGCTGACCTGGGCGGCGTGCAGCTACGCCATGGGCCAGGCACCCGCCGAGGTCGTCGAGGCCGCCGACCGGATGACCGGGACGGTGGAGGAGGACGGCCTGGTCGACGCGCTGGAGCAGGTGCTGGCCGAGCTCGCCTGAGCCGGAGACGCCGTGCCGTGTGCCGGGACACGCCCGGGCCCGCCGACCTGCGGGGTGCACGTGCGTGCTGAGGGTCGACCTGCCCGGCCGTGTCGCGGACCCGCGGACGCACCTTCGGACCTGAGAGACTGGGCCGCGTGCCCGAGCCGACGCTGATCACCTCCCCGGCCAACCCCAGGGTCAAGGCGCTGGGGACCCTGCGTCGGCGGCGGGTGCGCGAGGAGCAGGGACGCACGCTGGTCGAGGGCCTCGAGGAGCTCGAGCTCTCCCTGGACTCCGGCGTGGTCCCCCGCGAGCTCTACTTCTGCCCGGAGCTGATGGGCGCGACCGCGCGGGCCTCAGGGCTGGTGGACCGCGTCGGTCGGCTCGGGACCGAGCTGGTGCAGCTGTCCCGGGCGGCGTTCGAGAAGGCGGCCTATCGGGAGGGCCCGGACGGCTTCCTGGCCGTCGTCGACACGGTCGAGCGCCGCTGCGCCGACCTGGACGTGCCCGACGACGCGCTGCTGCTCGTCTGCCAGGGGGTGGAGAAGCCCGGCAACCTCGGCGCGATGCTGCGCACCGCCGACGCGGCCGGTGTCGACGCGGTGGTCGCGGCCGACCCGGTGACCGACTGGGGCAACCCCAACACGGTGCGCGCGTCCAAGGGCACGGTCTTCTCGGTGCAGGTGGCCTCCGACACGACGCAGGCGGTGCAGGCCTGGCTCGCCGGGCGCGGCATACCCCTCGTGGCGGCGACGCCCGACACCGACACCGAGCACACTGACGTCGACTGGACCGGGGCCGTCGCCGTCGCGGTCGGCGCGGAGAAGACCGGGCTGACGCCGGAGGTGATCAGCGCTGCCGACCGGCGCGTGCGGATCCCCATGGTCGGGCGCGCCGACTCCCTCAACGTCGCGACCTCGGCCGCGATCATCCTCTACGAGGCGGTCCGTCAGCGCCGCGGGCGCTGACCGCGACCTTCGTCAGATGGTGACGACGCCGTTGGCGGTCTCGAAGGTGACGTCGAACAGGCACGGCTCGTCGTCCTCGACGAAGCCGAACTCGACGGAGGTCTCGAAGGTGCGCTCCTGCAGGTGTCCCAGGCCCAGCCAGGCCCGGACGACCGTCGGCTCGCCGCCGATCGTCAGACCGCTCAGCCGGGTGCTGCTCTCGCTCAGGTGCGAGGGGTGCACCTCGGGGGCGGAGACCCACTTGACGAAGAAGGGCAGGTTGCCGTGGTCGATGACGTTCTTGACGCCGATCTGCAGCCACTGCAGCTCCACGCCCTCGGGCGTGTGCCGGTGACCCTCGACGGCGCCGCGGCCGAGACGCTCCTCGACGGGCGCGAGGTCGTCGACGGCCACGACCCAGGCCATCCAGCCGCCGCCGCGTCCGGAGCGGGCCTTGACGGCCTGGCCGAAGGGCGCCTTGTCCGAGGCCGGGTGGTCCAGGGCCTCCACGACCTCCAGGTAGCGGTCGTCGGCGAGCGGGAGGACGACGTTGCGGGTGCCGAAGCGGGGGTGGACCCCGCCGTCGAAGGGTGAGACCCCGAGCTGCTCCCCGAGCCGTGCGGCCGTCGCCTGCAGTCCGTCCGGGCCGGCGGCGTAGCTGACGTGGTCGATGCGCATGCGGTCATCGTGACACACCGGCCGGACGTCCTTGACACCCCCCTGCAGGTGTGGCCGTGGGCCCGGTCAGCGGCGGCCGTAACCCTTCAGGCGCAGGCTGTTGAGGACCACCAGCACCGACGACAGCGCCATCGCGCCACCGGCGATCAGCGGGGTGAGCATCCCGAACGCGGCCAGCGGGATCGCCAGGGTGTTGTAGCCGAAGGCCCAGACGAGGTTCTCCTTGATGACGCGCAGCGTCCTGCGGGACAGCCCGATGGCGTCGGCCACGGTGTCGACGTCGGAGCGCATGAGCACGATGTCCGCCGACTCGGCCGCGACGTCGGTGCCCGAGCCCATCGCCATCCCGAGGTCGGCCTGGGCCAGCGCCGCGGCGTCGTTGACGCCGTCGCCGACCATCGCGACCACCCGGCCCTGCTCCTGCAGCGCCGAGACGTGGGCGAACTTGTCCTGCGGCAGCACGCCGGCGTCGACGTTGGCCTCGTCGATGCCGACCTCGCGCGCAACGGCCCGGGCGGTGTGCTCGTTGTCCCCGGTCAGCAGGTATGGGGTGAGGCCGAGCTCGCGCAGGCGCGCGACGGCGGAGGCGCTCGAGCTGCGGGCGGTGTCGGCGACCGTGATCGCGGCACGGGCGGTGCCGGCCCAGCCGACGAGGACCGTCGTGCCGGTGCCGGCGTCGACGGCGGCCTGCAGCTCCTCGGGCACCGCGTCGAAGAGGTCGGGCTTGCCGACCGTGACCTCGACGTCCTTGATGCTCGCGCGCGCGCCCCGACCGGGCAGGTTCGAGAAGCCGGTGATCGGGCTGGGCTCGATCCCACGCTGCCGGGCGCCCTCGACGACGGCGCGGGCGACGGGGTGCTCGCTGCCGGTCTCGACGCTCGCGGCCGCCTTGAGGGCGGCGTCCGGCGCCAGGGCACCCGCGGTGACCACGTCGGTCAGGACCGGCTCACCGGTGGTCAGCGTGCCGGTCTTGTCGAGCACGACGGTGTCGACCCGGCGGGTGGACTCCAGGATCTGCGGGCCCTTGATGAGGATGCCGAGCTCGGCGCCGCGGCCGGTGCCGGTCAGCAGGGCGGTCGGCGTGGCCAGGCCCAGGGCGCACGGGCAGGCGATGATCAGCACCGCGACCGCCGGGGCGAGCGCCTCGGCCAGGGAGTGGCCGGTCAGCAGCCAGAGCACGAACGTCACCAGGGCGATGACGAGCACGGCCGGCACGAAGACGGCCGAGATCCGGTCGGCGAGGCGCTGCACGGGCGCCTTGCCGGTCTGGGCCTGCTCGACGAGCTGGGTGATGCGGGCCAGGGTGGTCTCGCTGCCCACGCGGGTGGCCTCGACGACCAGCCGGCCGTGACCGTTGACCGTGGCACCGGTGACGTCGTCACCGACCGAGACCTCGACCGGCATCGACTCGCCGGTGACCATGCTGGCGTCGATCGTGCTGCTGCCGTCGACGACCCGGCCGTCGGTGGCGACCTTCTCGCCCGGGCGCACGACGAACCGCATACCCGCGCCGAGCTCCTCGATGGGGGCGCGCACCTCGGTCCAGGCGCCGGAGCCGACCTCCTGGCGCAGGATCGCGACCTCCTTGGCTCCGAGCTCGAGCAGGGAGGTCAGGGCTGAGCGTCCCTGCGCCTTGGCGCGGGCCTCGATGTAGCGGCCGATGAGGAGGAAGGCGGTGACGACCGCGACGACCTCGAAGTACATGTCGTGGCTGAAGCCGGTGAGCAGCGCCACGACCGACCAGCCCATCGCGGCGGTCGTGCCGACCGAGACGAGGGTGTCCATCGTCGAGGACAGGTGCCGGGCGTTGATCGCCGCGGCACGGTGGAAGGGGAAGGCCGCCCACAGGTAGACGGGCAGGGTCAGCACGAGCTGCAGCCAGTGACCGGTCGTGCCGAGGGCGTCCGCGACGGGCGGCACCATGTGCAGCACGGCGACGACGGCGCCGAGCACGCTGGCGACGACCATCCGCAGCCGCAGGGAGTCCTTGCTGACCACGTCGTGCGTCATCGCCGGGGCGCGACCGCCGCGGTCGTCCTCCAGGGGCGTGGCGCCGTAGCCGGTCTTCTCGACGGTGGCCACGATGTCGGCCACGCTCAGCGCGGAGGGGAAGCTCACCCGGGCCTTCTCGGTCGCCAGGTTGACGCTGGCCTCGACGCCGTCGAGCTTGTTGAGCTTGCGCTCGATGCGTGCCGAGCAGGACGCGCACGTCATCCCGGTGATGGCCAGGTCGACGTGCTGCTGGGCGTCGGCGGCGGGGACCGGGGTGCTGGGACGGGTGCTGGTGCTCATGCTTCTTCCTTCGACCGACGACGTCGTGCGTACGTTCTCGCCCCGACCGGGGACGTGGGGTGACCCCCCTGCGGGCGACCGGGGACGCGGTGTGCGCGCCCGGCCGCCCATCGTGGGTCAGGCTGTGCTGTGCTGGTCAGACGGAGGCGGTGTAGCCGGCCTCCGCGACGGCCGCACGGGCCGCCTCGAGGTCGAGCGGGCCGTCGGACTCGACGAAGACGTCCGTGTCGCCACCCTTGACGAGGTCCTCGACGCGGACCTCGAGCACGCCCTCGACCTCCTTGAGCTCCTCGGTGACCGAGGAGACGCAGTGGCCGCAGGTCATGCCGCTCACGACGATCTTGGTGGTCTGGTTCTGGACCGGGGTGTCGGCGTTGGTGTCGGTCATGGGGTGCTCCTTGTGATGGGGGTGTGCCGCTGGGCGCGGCCGGTCAGCTGCGCACCAGGCGGGCGATCGCGTCGGCGGCCTCACGGACCTTGGCGTCCTTGGCCTCCTCCGACTCGGCCGCCGCCTCGACGACGCAGTGGCTGATGTGGTCCTCGAGCAGGCCGAGGCTCACCGCCTGCAGGGCCTTGGTGACAGCGCTCACCTGGGTGAGGATGTCGATGCAGTAGGTGTCCTCGTCGACCATACGCGCGATGCCGCGCACCTGTCCCTCGATGCGGCTCAGCCGCTTGAGGTAGGCGTCCTTGGACCCGGTGTAACCGTTCACAGCCATGCCAACAGCATACCCCTAGAGGGTATTCCAGCAGGACTCAGCAGGGTGGCGTCCACGTGCTGGACACGGCGACCACGACGTCCCCCTCGCCCAGGTCGACCGCCACGCCGCTCTGCAGCACCAGGACGGGCCATCCGCCGCCGCTCGTGGGCTCGGCGACCACCGTCTCCGCGGCGCGGAGGGCCTGCTCGGTCATCCCGAGCTTGAGCGAGCCCGGCAGGTCCAGCGACGCGGGGCGGTCCCCGGCGTGCACGGTCCAGGTCAGCCCGACGTCGCGCGCCGTGAGCTGCAGGACATCCCACGCGTAGAGGTCGGCGTTCGTGGCACCGCTGCAGTCCACGACGGCCCCCGGCATCGTGAAGGACGGCTCGCCCAGCTCGGCGGTGAGCGCGTCGACGAGGTCGGCGGCGGGACCGTCCAGGGGCAGGCCGTCGACGCTGTCCGCGGTGAGGGCCAGGACCCCGTCGCCACCGGGGCCGGCCGGCACCGTCTGCGTGGCCGTGGGTGGCTCCTGCGTGGGCTCCGTGGGTGACGGGGTGGATGGCTCCTGCACCGGGGTGGTCGTCGGGACCGGGGCGACCTGCTCGGGCCGGGTGTCCGCGGGCGGTTCCTGCGACGGCACCTGCGACGTCTCCCAGGTGGTCACCTGCTCTGACGTCTCCTCCGAGGCCCGCTCGGAGGTCGGCTCGCTCGTGGTGATGGTCGCGGCGGTGCGGGTGGCGGTGTCGTCCACGGTGGGCCGCGCCGGCCCGTCGTAGGCGTTCGGCTCCGAGAGCACCCCGCCGCCGAGGGCGAAGGCGCCGGCGAGCACGGCCGCGGCGGCCACCCCGCCCACCGCCTGCGCGGCGTGCCGGCGGCGCCGCACGACGCGGCCTCCGGTCCAGGCCGACTCGGTCAGGTCGATCTGCGGGTCCTCGCCCGCGGCGCGGTCCAGCGACCGCCTCAGCTCGTCGTTCATCGCTCGTCTCCGTCCCGGACAGCGCTCACGGGCGCCGGCATCAGGTTTCTCAGGGTGTTCATGGCCTTGCTGGCCTGGCTCTTGACCGTGCCGGTGGAGCAGCCGAGCGCCTCGGCGATGTCCACCTCGGACAGGTCCTCGAAGTAGCGCAGGACGATCACCGCGCGCTGGCGTGGCGGCAGCTGGGCGAGTGCGGCCCTCAGGCCCGCCCCCTCGACCCAGCCGTCGACCGCCGCCGGGACCGGCTCGCCGTGGAGCGCGTCCGGCTCCCCGTGCTGACCGGCGTGGGGGATCTCCCGACCCCACCGGCGCCACCTGCTCACCGCGTCGCGGTAGAGGATGCGCCGGACGTAGGCGTCCGGGGACCCGTCACGCACCGACTCCCAGCGGGAGGCGAGCTTGATCAGCGCGTCCTGGACCAGATCTTCGGCGGCGTGGTGGTCGCCGCAGAAGAGACGCGCCGCCCGGACCAGCCGGTGCTGGCGGGCGCGCACGAACGCGGCGAACTCCGCGTCGACCTCGACCTGTCTCATGTCACCAGGACGCCGGGAAGCGCCTGTGAGGTTGCCTCGCACCTGCGGGATCCTTCCGGCCGGTGCTCGTCAGTCCCCGGTCAGCAGCGACCGAGAGCCCAGGAGACGCTCCGGCGTCAGGCGGACGACCACCCGGCGGGGGTTCATGCGGGGCGGGCGGTAGCGGACCGCGTAGAGCTCCTCGGCCCGGGCTACGGCGTCGGGGTCGCGCTCGACGACCGCCGTGCCGGCGAGGCTGAGCCATCGCCGCCCGTCGACCTGCGCGACGGTGGCCCGCGGGTCGCGCTCCACGTTGCGCACCTTCTGGCTCCCGTCGCTGGTGATGACGCGCACCACGCCGTCGGCGAGGGTGAACCCGACCGCGACGACGTGGACCAGCCCTCCGGGGCCGACGGTCGACAGCGTCGCCAGGTGGCGTTCGGCGAGGAAGTCCGCACCCGGCTGCCCCAGCCTGTCCAGCACGGTGCTCACGGGGCGAACTCGCAGAAGCTCTCGTAGTGGTCGTCGGTGAAGTACCAGACGTCGGGCAGGTCGCCGCTCCCGCCGCCGGTGACGATCCGGCGTGCGCCCCGGTGCTCGAGACCGGGCGTCTCGACGGTGTACTCGCGGTAGTAGCCGCGTGACTCGTCCGGCAGGTAGCCCTCGTAGTTGCCGAAGGTCGACCCGTCCTTGCCCGGGAACTCGAACGGCCCGCCCGCCTCGACGTCGTCGGCCACCTCCTCCAGCTCCGGCGGGAGGACGTCGTCGGCGCAGGCGTCGATGTCGTCCCAGTCGCGGGTGTCCGTGCCGGTCGGTCCGTCGTTGCCGGCGGGGCTCGCGGAGCTCGCGGGGCGCGCGGGGGACGCGGTGTCCTCGCCCGTCGTCTGCGCGACGAGCCAGAGCACGACGACCGCGCAGAGCACCAGGAGCCCGACCGCCACGGGCCTGCTCATCCTCATGAGGGCAGGTCCGAGGGCCGGCCCATGCGCGCCTCGCCGAACGCCACCACCGTCAGGTCCTCCGCGTCGTCGAGGATCTCGCCCAGGATCCACCAGGCCCGGCCGTCGTCGGCGGCGAGCCGCTCGGCGTCCTCCCACAGCAGGGCCACCTGGTCGGTCCCCCAGATCTGCGGCAGGTCGCGCAGCGCGTCGGCCATCGCGTCGAGGTTGGTGCCGGCCACCGCGGGCAGCCGCAGCGTCCGCGCGATCTCCGCCTGGGCGGCGCGGAGGCCGCCCTCGACGGGCGTGACCACGGAGGCCACGGCATACCCCTGCCGGTCCAGGTGCGCGCGCACCGGCTCGAGCTGGTCGGCGGGCAGCAGGTGCATCAACGGACCAGGTGGTCGACGAGGTCTGCGGCGATGCCGGTGTAGGTGGCGGGGGTCAGGGCGGCGAGCCGCTCCTCCTCCTCCGGCGGCAGCCCGAGCCCGCGCACGAACTCCACCAGCTCGGCCTGCCCGATGCGGCGGCCGCGGGTCAGCTCCTTGAGCCGCTCGTAGGGGTTGGTCATGCCCTCGACACCGCGCGCCGCCAGCGCCCGCATCACCGACTGGATCGGCTCGGCGAGGACCTCCCAGTTGGCGTCGAGGTCGGCGGCCATGGCCTCCGGGACGGCGTCGAGACCGGCCAGGCCGCGCGCCACGTTGTCGAGCGCGAGGATGCTGTGCCCCAGGGCTGTGCCGATGTTGCGCTGCATGGAGGAGTCGGTCAGGTCGCGCTGCAGCCGGCTGTTCACGAGCGTGGACGCCAGCACGTCGAGGAGGGCGTTGGAGACCTCGAGGTTGGCCTCGGCGTTCTCGAACCGGATCGGGTTGACCTTGTGCGGCATCGTGCTCGACCCGACCGTGCCCTGGCCCCGCACCTGCGCGAAGTAGCCCATCGAGATGTAGGTCCAGACGTCGGTGCACAGGTTGTGCAGCACCCGGTTGAACCGCGCGACGTCGGCGTAGAGCTCGGCCTGCCAGTCGTGGCTCTCGATCTGCGTGGTCAGCGGGTTCCACGTCAGGCCGAGGTGCTCGACGAACGTGCGGCTGACCTCCTGCCAGTCGGCGCCCGGCACCGCCTCCACGTGCGCGCCGTAGGTGCCGGTCGCGCCGTTGAGCTTGCCGAGGTATGCCGTGCCGCTCACCCGCTCCAGCTGGCGCCGCAGCCGCCAGGCCAGCACCGCCAGCTCCTTGCCCATGGTCGTCGGCGTCGCCGGCTGCCCGTGGGTGTGCGCCAGCAGCGGCACCCCCCGCAGGTCGTGCGCCATACCCGTGAGCTGGTCGACGAGCGTGACGGCCTTCGGCAGCCAGACCTGCGTGACGGCGCCCTGGACCATGAGGGCGTAGGAGGTGTTGTTGACGTCCTCGCTGGTGCAGGCGAAGTGGACGAGCTCGGACAGGGACGTGGCGCGCGCGGGGTCGTCGCCTCCGACGATCTCGACGAGGCGACGGCGCAGGTAGTACTCGATCGCCTTGACGTCGTGGACGGTCTCGGCCTCGATCTCCTTCAGCTCGGCGATCGCGTCGGCGTCGAACCTGGTGACCAGCGCCCGGAGCGCCTCCTGCTCCTCGTCGGAGAGGCGGTCGGCGCCGGGCACCACGTCGTGGCTGGTCAGGTGGATGAGCCACTCGACCTCGACGTGCAGCCGGGCCCGGTTGAGGGCCGCCTCGGAGAGGTGGTCGACCAGCGCCCCGACCGCGCCGCGGTAGCGCCCGTCCAGCGCGCCGAGGGCGATCGGCGGGTCGAGCTCGGACAGGGGCGTGCGGGCGGTCGGCAGCGGCATGCCCCCCATTGTCGCAGCCGCCCGGGCCGGGATCCGGTCAGCGCTTGGCGTCGGGGTCGATCTCGTCGGCCCTGAGGTACTCACCCGTCACGCGGTCACGGTGCTCCCTCGCCACGTTGGTGGCGTCGTCGGCCTGGGCGCGCAGCCGGCCGGCCTCCTCCTCGGCCTCGCGGGCCCTCAGCTGCAGCTCGCGGGCCTTGTCCTCGGCGCTCGCGACGTAGCGCTCGCCACCCGAGGCGCGTTCCCGCAGGTCCTTGGCCTGGTGCCGGGCCGCCTCCTGCTTCTTGCGACGCTGCGCGGCCAGAACGGCCACGGCGACGATCACGAGGACGACGAGCGCCCCGATGAGCCACCACATCCACGGTTCCATGCCGGTCTCCTGTCGGTGTCGCTGTCCTGCGGTCTGTCCAACCTAGATGTCGGAGCCCTGGCTCACCACCGCAAGCGGACGCGAAGCGGGAGGTCAGGGCACCGGGACGGTCGCGGCACCCGTGGTCCGCCGCTCGGCGTGCAGGCCTGTCGTGCGCCAGCCGGACAGGTCCCCGGGGCGGTGGCTGACCATGACGTGGGTCCGGCGGTCCGCACCCGGCGCGGACAGCAGACCCCCCAGCGCCCGCTCGGCCGTCGCGTCGTCGAGGTGCGCGGCGGGCTCGTCGAGCAGGACGACCGGTCTGCCGGAGAGCACCGCGCGGGCGAGGGAGAGCCGGCTCCGCTCACCTCCGGACAGCCCGGTCAGCAGGGTGTCGAGGCCCTGGGGGAGCGTGGCGTACCAGTGCCCGAGGTCCACCGCCCGCAGCGCGGCCACGACCTCCTCGTCGGTGGCGTCCTGGCGGGCCAGCACGAGGTTGGCCCGCACGGACCCTGCGAACGCATGCGGCTCGTCGTCGACGACCGCGATCCGCGCGCGGGTGCGCTCCAGCTCGAGGTCGAGCACGTCGGCACGGTCCAGGGCGTAGCGGCCGCACAGCGGGTCCAGGTGCCGTGCGAGCACGGCGAGCGCGGTGGACTTCCCCGCACCGTTGGGCCCGGCGAGCGCGACCCGGCTGCCCGGGGCCAGGTCCAGGTCCAGCGGCGCGAGGTCGAGGGAGCCGCGTGCCTCCCACGAGGCGCCGACGCCGTCGAGCGTGAGCGTGGGGACATCCGTCGCGGCGGGCTCCTGGGTGCCGTGGCCCCGCACGGCCGGGGACTGCCCCAGGACCGCGGCGAGCCGAGCGGCGGCCGCACGGGCGCGGGCCCGGGCCCCGGCGACGTCAGCCGCGCCCACCCAGGTGTCGGCCAGTGCCATCGGGACCAGGGCGACCAGTGCGGCGGAGGGGCCGCCCAGCCCGCCGGCAGCGTGCGCCTCCCGGACCAGGACGGCGACGAGGGCCGTCGTGCCGGCGACGACGCACCACACCAGGGCGAGCACGACCGCCCGGGCGGTGACGAGCCGGGCCTCCGCCCGCTGCTGGGCCTGCTCCGCACGTGCGACACCGGCCAGCAGCACGGTGCGGTCGGCGTGGAGCCCGGTCACAGCCTGCACCGCGAGCAGCCGGCCCGTCAGCGCGGTCACGCGGTGCTGCAGCTGCCCCCGGGATTCGACCGCGTCCTGCTGGGCCGCGCGCTCCGCGGCATACCCGGAGGCGGCCAGACCGAGCGTGAGCAGGGCGCCGCCCGCCACGACGGCGCCCGCGGCGGGCAGGTGCCAGGCGGCGAGGGCCGCGCCGGTGACCGAGGCGACGAGCGCCGACCACGCGGGCACCGTGACGCGCACCTGCTCGTCGACGACGTCGTCGAGGTCACGGACGACGGCCGTCAGCACCTCGCCGCGGCTGCGCCGGCCCAACCGGGCCGGGGTCAGCGGCACGAGCCGGGCGAAGACGTCGGCGCGGCGCCCGGCCAGGTCCTCGAGCGCCACGTCGTGGGAGACCACGCGCTCGGCGTAGCGGAAGACCGGCCGGAAGAGACCGAAGGCGCGCACGCCGACGATCGCGACCATGAGCGTGAGGATGACCGGCATCGTCGAGGCCTGGACGATGAGCCACCCGGACGTCGCGGTGAGGGCCACCCCGCACGCCACGGAGGCGCCACCCAGGGCGCAGGCCAGCCACAGACCGTGACGTCCGCCCGGGGTGGCGATCGGCTCGACGTGACCGGGGACGGCGGTCTGGCCGGCCGGTGCCTCCGCATCCTGCGACGGCTCCGTCGTGTCACGCCGGTCGCCCTGGCGACGCCCGTGACACGACAGAACGGCACGAGGGTCCTGCAGCGGGAGAGGCGTGAGCTCCCAGCGGTCGTCGGCCAGGGCGGCCAGGGCCGGGTCGTGGGTCACCACGACGACGCGGCGCCCGGCCGCCAGCCCCCGGATCACCTCGTGCAGCAGCGGCACGGAAGAGGCGGCGACGTTGGCGGTCGGCTCGTCGAGCAGCAGCAGCGGCGCGTCGCTGAGGAGGGCGCGGGCCAGGGCGAGCCGCGTGCGCTGGCCCGCCGACAGGCCGAAGCCCTCGTCGCCCAGCACGGTGCCCAGCCCCTCGCGGTCGGCCAGGGCAGCCCAGAGACCGACCCTGTCCAGGGCGGCGACCATCGCGGCGTCGGCCGCGGACCCGTCGACGTCAAGGCTGCCACCGGCGAGCGCGAGGTTGTCCCGCACGCTGCCCGGGAGGATGAGCGGACGCTGGGCGGCCAGGTGCGCGGGCGGGGCGACGACCGTGCCGGACGCCGGGACGCGCAGTCCCGCGAGCAGCTCGAGCACGGTCGTCTTGCCGGCGCCGGAAGGTCCGGTGAGCACGGTCAGGCCCGGGGTCGACGGCGTGGTGAGGGTGACGCCCGCGACCGTGCGCCCGCGACCGGGGTGGGCATAGGAGACGTCGCGGAGCACGACACCGGCACGCGCGGGCTCGTCGGCGTGGGCGGGCTCGCCTCCCAGCACGCCGTCGGCCCGCAGCGCCTCGAGCGTCGTCGCACCGTCGGCGGCGTTGTGGAACTCAGCGCCGACGCGACGCACCGGCCAGTAGGCCTCGGGCGCGAGGAGGATGGCGGCCAGGCCGACCACCAGGTCCATCGCGCCGTAGGCCAGCCGCAGACCGACCGCGACCGCGACCATGGCCACCGAGATCGTGGCGAGCAGCTCCAGCGCCGCGGTCGAGAGGAAGGCTGTCCGCAGGGTGCGGACCGTGGCCTCGCGGTGGCGCTCGCCGACGGCCCGCACGACGTCGACCTGGGCCCGGGCGCGCCCGTAGGCCACCAGCGTGGGCAGCCCGCGCACCACGTCCAGGAAGTGCCCCGCCAGCAGCGACATCGCTCCCCACCGGCGCTCCGTCTGGTCCTGGGTGTGCCGCCCGATCAGGGCGGCGAACACCGGCAGCAGCGGCAGCGTCAGGACGACGACGAGCGCGCTCCACGGGTCGACGACGAGCAGCGCCACGACGGTCAGGGCGGGCACCACAGCCGCGGTGACGAGGGCGGGAAGGTAGCGCCCGACGTAGGGCTCGACGGCCGAGACGCCCTCCGTCGCCCGGGTCACCGCGACCTCGTCGGCCGGCCGTCGCTCGACCGGCCGGCCCAGCCACGAGCGCAGCGTGGCGGCGCGCACCTCCCCCGCGACCCGTTGCCCGGCGCGGCGCGCGACCCGCTCCGAGACGCCCGCCAGCACCCCGCGCAGGACGAGGACGCCGACCAGCCAGCCGAGCACCGGCCCGAGCGGGCCGCCGGAGACCACCCGGCCGACGACCAGTGCGAGCAGGAGGGCCTGGGCGATCGCGACCACCCCCGAGAGGACACCGACGGCCGCCAGCCGGGCCACGGGCCACCGGGTGGCGGGCAGCGAGCGGACCAGGGCGGGGTCGAACGGGCGCATCGGGCTCTCAGGCCGAGGTCAGCGGCCGGTCCGGGCGGTCGGAGCCCTGACGGGTCTCGGCCGTCACCGCCGCGTGGTGCACGTCGGTAGGGATGTGGTGCCCGGAGATCCGCCTGCGGAACGTCCAGTAGGTCCACGACTGGTAGAGCAGGACGATCGGGGTGAAGACGACCGCGACCCAGGTCATGATCCCGAGGGTCTTGGCCGAGGACGCGGCGTTGTCGACGGTCAGCGACCACGCGGGGTCGAGCGTGGAGGGCATGACGTCGGGGAAGAGCGCGACGAACAACGACGCGGTGGCCAGGGCGATCGCCACGAACGTGCCGGTGAAGGCCCAGCCCTCCCGGCCGGTGCGCGCGGCCAGCAGGCCGGCGACCAGGGCCGCGGCAGCCAGCACCGCAAGGGTGCCCGAGACGAGGCCACCGGTCGAGGAGTGCACCAGCCACAGCCAGACGACCGCGAGCGCCGCCGCGACGACACCCAGCCGGACGCCGAGGGCGCGGGCGTCGTGCCGCAGCGCCCCGTCGGTCTTGAGCGCGACGAAGAGCGCGCCGTGGGTCAGGAACAGCGTCAGCGTCACCAGCCCGCCGAGCAGGGCGACCGGGTTCAGCAGGTCCCAGAACCCGCCGACGTACTCCATCTGCGCGTCGATCGGCACGCCGCGCACGATGTTGGTGAAGGCCACGCCCCAGAGCAGCGCCGGCACCGCCGACCCGCCGATGATCATCAGGTCCATGCGGCGGCGCCAGGAGGTCGAGTCGACCTTGCCGCGGTACTCCAGGCCGATGCCGCGCACGATGAGCGCCACGAGGATCAGCAGCAGCGGCAGGTAGAAGCCGGAGAAGAGCGTGGCGTACCAGTGCGGGAAGGCGGCGAAGGTCGCCCCGCCGGCGGTGAGCAGCCACACCTCGTTGCCGTCCCAGAACGGGCCGATCGAGCCGAGCATCTGCCGTCGCCGGGTCTCGTCCCGGCCCAGGACGGGCAGCAGCGCGCCGACACCGTAGTCGAAGCCCTCGAGGACGAAGTAGCCGATCCACAGCACGGCGATGAGGACGAACCAGATCGTGGTCAGTTCCATGGGTGCGTTCCTTTGCGGGTATGCGGTGCCGGCGCGCGGTCAGTAGGTGAAGACGAACGGCTCGTCGTCGGAGCGGGTCGCCGGGTCGTACGACGCGTCCTCCGGCACCTGCTCGGCGCCGGCGCGTCCGTAGCGCAGCGTGAGGCCGACCATGACGACCGCGAGCGCGCCGTAGAGCAGGGTGAAGACGACCAACGAGGTCACGACCTCGCCGGTCGTGGTGCCGGGGGAGACACCGGTCTGCGTGGTCATCAGGCCCATGACGAGCCAGGGCTGGCGGCCCATCTCGGTGAAGACCCACCCGAAGCTGTTCGCCAGCAGCGGCAGGAAGAGCACGACGGCCGCCGCGCGGCCCCACCAGGGGCTGCCCTCCAGCCGCGTCTCGCCGACCTCGGAGCCGTGACCACGCAGCGCCCAGAGCACGGCGGCGGCGATCGCCATACCCGCGAAGCCCAGGCCCATCATGAGCCGGAAGCTCCAGTAGGTGACCGGCACGACCGGCCGGTAGTCGTCGGCGGCGGTGAGCTCGGCGCCGGCGTAGGTCAGCTCGTAGCGCTCCTGGATGTGGTCGATGCCCTCGACCTCGCCCTCGAGCGAGCCGGTCGCCAGGTAGGAGAGCAGCTTGGGCACGGTCAGCGCCCAGACCTCCTCGCGGCCGTCGAGGGTGCCGACCGTGATGATCGAGAACGGCGCGCCGACGCCCTCGGGGACGTCCTCGTAGAGGCCCTCGGCGGCGGCCATCTTCATCGGCTGGACCTCGGTCATCACCTTGCCCTGCAGGTCGCCGGTGCCGGCGACGACCAGGCCGGCCACGAGCAGGGTCCAGGCTCCGAGCTTGGCCGCCTTGCGGTACATCGGCTTGTCGGCCTGGGGTGTGCCCTGGCGCCACAGGTGCCAGGCGGCGAAGGCCAGCACGAACGCCCCGCCGGTCATCCAGGCGGCGGCGACCACGTGCGGGAAGGTGACGAGCTGGACCGGGTTGGTGAGCACCGCGAGGAAGTCGGTCAGCTCGGCCCGGCCGTCGGCCTCGTCGATGGTGTAGCCGACGGGGTTCTGCATGAACGAGTTCGCGGCGAGGATGAAGTAGGCGGACAGCAGGGTGCCGATGTGCACCAGCCAGATGAAGGAGGCGTGCAGCTTCTCCGGCACCCGGCCCCAGCCGAAGAGCCACAGGCCCAGGAAGGTCGACTCGAGGAAGAAGGCCAGCAGCGCCTCGATGGCCAGCGGCGCGCCGAAGATGTCGCCGACGAAGCGGGAGTAGTCCGACCAGTTCATCCCGAACTGGAACTCCTGGACGATGCCGGTGACCAGCCCGAGCGCGAAGTTGATCGTGAAGAGCTTGCCGAAGAACTTCGTCAGCCGCAGCCACTGCGGGTCGCGCGTCTGCATCCACCGGGTCTGCATCACGGCCACGAGCAGGGACAGACCGATGGTGATCGGCACGAAGAAGTAGTGGTAGACGGTCGTGATGCCGAACTGCCACCGGGCGAGGTCCAACGCGTCCACTGCAGGCTCCCCTACGGATCGTTACGTACTACACCTAGTCGTAACATACCCCTCCGAGGCGTGGGCCTCCGAGCCGTCTAGAGAAACTGTGAGGTAGTCCACAGCAGGGGCAGCAGGAGCAGCACCGGCAGAAGCAGCTGGGCCACGGCGACGGTGAAGATGCCGGCCCGCGCCCAGCCCGGGGCGGGGTCGGCGGCGAAGGCGCGCAGCCGGGTGGTGACCTGGGTGCCTCCCGCGAGCGTGCCGGCCGGAGGACCCGGGTATGCGGTCCCGCCCGCCTCGCCACCGGCGTCGCCCCGGTGGCCCCCGGCCATGGCGACGAGGGCGTGGGCCAGCGCCAGCGGGCCCACCCGGCGGGCCGCCGCGCGGTCGGCCAGCATCTCGGCCAGCAGGTGGACCTCGTCCAGGGCCGCGTCGGCGCGGACCCGGCGGGGCACCGCCTCGTGCAGCACGGTGAACAGCTCCAGCAGCAGGTCGTGCCGCTGGCTCAGGTGGGCCTGCTCGTGGGCCATGACCGCGTCCAGCTCCTCGGGGCCGAGGCGTTCGAGCGCCTCCCGGCTGAGCACGATGCGGTCGTGCCGGCCCGGCAGGCAGTAGACGGTCGGGTTGCCGCGGGCCAGCACCGTGACGCCCTCCGCGCGGGCGTCCGTCCGCTCGATCCGCTCACCGAGGATGTCGACGAGCTGTCGGTGCTCGGCCCGGCGGCGGCGCAGGTCGGTGCCGACGAGGTGGCCCGAGACCAGCAGCCGGACGAGCATGGCCAGCGACACGGCATACGCGGCCAGGCGCAGCCAGGGGCGGTCGGTGGGCAGGCTGAGGACGGCCACCGGGGCGGCCAGCAGCGCGGCGACCACCCCGGAGAGCGCGACGGCCTGCCACAGGAAGAGGGTCTCGCCCGGCGTGCTGCGCAGCCAGGTCTGGCGCGCGAGCAGGTGCGGGGCGGCGAGGACGGTGAACAGGGCGCCGACGATCAGCGCCGCGGTGACGACGACGCCCGTCACGCTGTCCCCGGGTCAGCCGTGGCGGCGCTCGACCTCGGCGAGTGCGGCTCGCAGGTCGTCGATCTCGGCAGGGCTGGCGTCGTCGAGGAAGTGCACCATCGCCAGCTTGCGGTCGGCCTGGACGTTCTCCAGGGTCGAGCGCAGCGCGGTGGCCGCGAGCTCCTCGCGGGAGGACGCCGCGGTGTAGCGCCAGGCGCGGCCGTCGCGGGTGCGGTCGGCCAGCCCCTTCTTGGCGAGGCGGTCCAGCACCGTCATGATCGTGGTGTAGGCGAGGTCCTTCTCGCCGCCCATGTGGTCCATGACGTCACGGACCGACAGCTCGGGGCCGTGGGACCACAGCGTGTCCATGACGACCCGCTCGAGGTCGCCCAGGGAGGTGTTTCGCTGGCGCATCCCGTCAGTCTACTACGACGGTCCCGTAGTAGGCGAGGCGTGCCTCACCCGGGGTAGCCCTCCGGGTTGCCCTGCTGCCAGCGCCAGGTGTCGGCGCACATGTCGCGCACCGTCCGGGTCGTGCGCCAGCCCAGCTCCCGCTCGGCCAGGGAGGGGTCGGCGTAGGAGACCGCGACGTCGCCGGGCCGGCGGTCCACCACCTCGTAGGGCACGGGACGCCCGCTGGCCTCCTCGAACGCGCGCACGAGCTCCAGCACCGAGGTGCCGGTGCCCGACCCGAGGTTCCACACCGACAGCGGCCGGTCGTGGCTGCTGATCCGGTCGAGCGCCGCGACGTGGCCGGCGGCCAGGTCCTCGACGTGGATGTAGTCGCGCACCCCCGTGCCGTCCGGGGTGTCGTAGTCGTCGCCGAAGACCGACAGCCTCTCCCGGCGGCCCACCGCCACCTGGGCGACGTAGGGCATGAGGTTGTTGGGGATGTCCGAGGGGTCCTCGCCGATGCGGCCGCTGGGGTGGGCCCCGACGGGGTTGAAGTAGCGCAGGAGCGCGACCCGCAGCTGGGGGTGGGCCACGACGACGTCGCGCAGGATCTGCTCGTTCATCACCTTGGTCCAGCCGTAGGGGTTGGTGGCCGAGGTCGGCAGGTCCTCGGTCATCGGGACCGGTGCGTCGGCGCCGTAGACCGTGGCGGAGGAGGAGAAGACCAGGTGGCGCACGCCGTGGCGGACCATCGCGTCGACCACCTCCAGGGTCGCGTCGATGTTGTTGCGGTAGTAGGCGACCGGCCGGGCCACCGACTCCCCGACCGCCTTGAGGGCGGCGAAGTGCACCACGGCCTCGACCGGGGCCGACGGGTCGCTCATGACGACGTCGAGCTTGTCGCGGTCGGCGACGTCGAAGGCGTGCACGGGGACGTGACGCCCGGAGAGCTCCTCGAGCCGCTCGACCACGGCAGGCTTGGCGTTTCGAAAGTCGTCGACCACCACCACGTCGTGGCCGGCCGCGAGCAGCTGCAGGACGGTGTGGGAGCCGATGTAGCCGGCACCGCCGGTCACGAGGACGCGCATGTCCTCACCCTATGCGGGGCCTCACTCCACCTCGTGCGAGGTCCCGGTGCCGTCGTCGGGCTCGGGGGTCGGCTGCTGGCCCACCGCCTCGGAGAGCTCGTCGAGGTAGGTATCGACCGCCTCCTCCTCGTAGCCCTTGCGCACCCCGCGCGTGGGCTCGAACTTGGCGTCGGCGATGGACGGTGCGGGCCCGCCGCTGCGGACCGCGTCGAAGACGTCCTCGATCAGCGCGTCGACCTGCTCGGGCCGGTAACCCTGGTGGACGCGGGTCGTCGGGAACTCACCGGGCTCGGGCAGGTCGCCCTCCGCCACCCCGTCCGGGACGGGCACGGTGGGCTGGTCGTCAGTGCTCATCCCCTGATGGTGCCACCGTCACGCGCTTCCCGTCATGCAGCTCGACCAGCTGGTCGGCCCGGCCGATGAGCACGGCGTCGTGGGTGGAGACCACGGAGGCGATCCCGCGGCTGTGCGTGAGCTCGACGAGCAGGTCCATGATCGTGCCGGCCGTCTCCGAGTCGAGCTGCCCCGTGGGCTCGTCGGCGATCAGGATGTCGGGCCGGGAGACGAGGGCGCGGGCGATGCCGACCCGCTGCTGCTGGCCGCCGGACAGCTCGTAGGGACGCTGCGTCGCGTGCCGTCCCAGCCCCACGAGCTCGAGGACCTCGGCGACCCGCTTCGCCCGCTCCACCGGTGCGGTGCGCTGCAGCCGCAGCGGCACCTCGACGTTCTCTGCCGCGGACAGCACCGGGACCAGACCGAAGCTCTGGAAGACGTAGCCGATCCGCTCGCGCCGCACCGCCAGCACGTCCCGCTCGGGCAGGGCCGACAGCACCCGGCCGTCGTCGAGCACCACCTCCCCGGAGGTCGGCCGGTCCAGGCCGCCGAGCAGGTTGAGCAGCGTGGTCTTGCCCGAGCCGGACGGCCCCCGCACGACCGTCAGCCGGCCCGCGGGCACCTCGAGGTCGACACCGGCCAGGGCGTGCACCTGGGCCGCGCCCGTGCCGAAGGTGCGGCGCAGGTCGCGCGCGGTGAGCACCGCGCCGCTCGTGCCGGGGGTCCCGGGGTATGCGGTGTGCTGGGTCATCGCGCCTCCTCCGTCCCCGCGGCGTCGTCCGTGGGGAGCCCGTGGTCCTGGTCGTCGGCCCACACCTGCACGTGGTCGGCCTCCTTCTCCAGGCGCACGCGGTCGTGCAGCCCGAGCTCGTGCACGTGCTGGCGGGGCAGCTGGATGCGGCCGGCGCGGTCGATCACGGTGTACTCCCGCGCCACGACCCGCTCCACGCCGTCCTCGCCGACGACCCGCTGACGCAGGACCTCGGTGGAGGTGCGGCCGTCGCGGATCTGCACGGTGCGCCGCACGTGGTCGGACACGGTGGGGTCGTGCGTGACGACCAGCACGGTGGTCCCCAGCTCCGCGGCCGCGGAGCGCATCGCCTCGAGCACCTGCTCGGACGCGGTGTCGTCGAGCTCTCCGGTGGGCTCGTCGGCGAGGAGCACGGCGGGCGAGTTGGCCAGGGCGGTGGCGATCGCGACCCGCTGCTGCTGCCCGCCCGACAGCTGGGAGGGGCGCCGGTCGGCGCAGTCGGCCACGCCGAGCAGGTCCAGCAGTTCGCCGACCCGGGCGGCGCGGTCGGTGCGGCTGCTGATGACCATCGGCAGCGCCACGTTGTCGGCGGCGGTGAGGAAGGGCAGCAGGTTGCGCGAGGTCTGCTGCCAGACGAAGCCGACGACGTGCCGCTGGTAGTCGACCCGCTGCGCACGGCTCATCGTCAGCAGGTCGACGCCGGCGACGCGGGCGCGGCCGCCGGTGGGGCGGTCGAGGCCGGAGAGGATGCCCAGCAGGGTCGACTTGCCCGAGCCGGAGGCCCCGACGAGCGCGACGACGTCACCGGGGTCGACCACGAGGTTGAGGCCCTGCAGTGCCTGCACCTCGACCCCCTCGGTGGAGTAGATGCGGACCAGGTCCTCGCACCAGATGTCCGGCCCGCCGTGCTCGCGCACGACGGGGGTCGGCGCGGCGGCCCGGGCCCGGTCGGGGGTGCGGGTGTCGGTGTGGTTCATCGTTCCTCCCCGACGCGCAGCGACTGCGCGAGGTTGGTGCGCCCGGCGAGCCAGGCGCTGACGGACACGGCCAGGACGACCGTGAGCACGACGGTGAGCAGGACCCCGCCGACGGTCACCGGGTCCAGGGAGAGGGCGGGCTGCGCGCCGCCCCCGGTGAGGCCGCGCAGGTCGACGGCCCGCACGAGCACCCACGGCACCGCCAGCCCGAGCACGGCGCCGACCACCAGCGAGGTGACCAGCAGCGGGCCCAGCTCCCACGAGGTGAGGGCCCGCGTCTGGCGGGGGCCCAGGCCCAGGGTGCGCAGGACGGCGAGCAGGCGGGTGCGCGCCGAGGCGCCCATGAGCTGCACCACGACGATGGCGAGCACGGTGAGCAGGCCGCTGACCAGGGCGGCCCCGACGAACGCCCGCGTCAGCCCGGTGGTCACGGGGGCCGAGGTGAAGTCGTCGAGCTCCTCCTGCACGGTCGTGACGACCCCCGAGCCGATGAGCCCGCGGACCTCCTCGGCGACCCGTCCGGGGTCCTGCCCCTCGCCGACCGCGACGAGAGCGGTCCTGGCCAGCGGCGTGGTGCGGCCCGCCGCCTCCCACCGGGAGCGCTCGACCAGCGCCCAGCTACCGGGGGTCTGGACCCCGGGCACGTCGTCGAGGGCGCCCACGACGCGCACCGGGTCACGCAGGGTGCCCAGCGTGCCCTCGCCGGTGGTCACGGACACGTCCCCGCCGACCGCGAGCGGCACCGGGCCCTCCTCGTCCCAGAAAGCCTCGGGCGGACCGGCCGCCTGCGACGGCGGGGCCAGCACCCGCTCCAGGCCGTCGTCGGCGATGAGCAGGCGCAGGCTCTGCCGCTCCCCGTCGACGACGAGGTCGAGGCGGGAGCCGAGGTCACGGACGCGGGCGACGGCGGTGACACCGTCGACCTGCGAGATCTGCTGGACGAGCGCGTCGTCGACGACAGGACCGGTGAGCCGCACGGACGCACCGTTGCCCTGCCACGCCGCCGCCTCCGCGCCCTGGGTGACCGTCGTCAGCAGCACGGCGCTGACCAGGGCGACGGAGGTGCCGAGGACCACGGACAGGGCCGGCACGAGACCTCCGGAGGGGTCCCGCAGCGCGCGGGCCGCCCCGAGGAAGGGGGTGAGCGAGGAGCGGCCGCGCAGCACCCGGGTGAGCAGGCCGAGCGGCAGCGGGTAGAGGCGCAGCGCCACGACGCAGGCCGCCAGGGCGAGCAGCACCGGCGCCGCGGCGGCCAGCAGGTCGATGCCCGACTCGGCCGCCTCGTCCCCGCGCGCCTCGCGGTCCAGCAGCCGCCAGGTCGCCAGCGCGGCCAGGCCGAGCACGGCCACCTCGACCACCCAGCGCCACCGGCTGCGCCCGCGGGCCGACAGGTCGCTGCGGCGCTGCAGCAGGGAGGCGTCCTCCAGCGAGGCAGCCAGGGCGACGGCGGGGACCAGCGCGACGACCGCTGTCGCCGCCCACTCCCACCACCGCCCGGGGCCGGGCAGCACCGCACGCGCCACCAGGTGGCCGGCCAGCGCGGCGGGGACGCCGAGGGCAAGACCCTCCGCCGCCACCAGGCGGCGCAGCTGCACCGGGCTGGCACCGCGCGCCAGCGTCAGGGCCAGTGCCGGGCGCCGGCGCTGCACGACGAGGCGTGCGCCCAGGGCGGTCACGGCCGCCGCGACACCGAGCGGGCCGGCGGCGACGACCGCCAGCAGCGAGGAGGTGGCGCGCTGCTGGCGGGCGACCTGGTCCAGGGCCGAGGTGAGCTCGGTCGTGAACGACGGGACCTGCGGACCCTCGAGGGTGCCCAGCGAGGGGTCGCCCGCCGGCACGATCACGTGCTGCTGGGCGAGCATGCGCGTCAGCTGGCGGCGCACCAGGGTGGTGTCGACGCGGTCGGTGGTGAGCGCGGACGTGTCGACGGGATACCAGAGCTGGGTCCGGACCGAGGCGGGCGGCCCGAGGCTGCCGCGGTTGCGCGGGCTCAGGTATGCCGTGACCTGTGCGGCCTCCCCGCGGTTGGGGTCGGCCAGGATGCCCATGGAGGTCCCGTTGGGCACGTGCTGCCAGCGGGGGTCGTCGGGGTCCACGGGACGGTAGGTGCCCACCAGCTCCAGCCCTCCGCCGATCTCGTCCCCGACCTCCCAGTGCGTCCGCTCCGCCGCCTCGTCCAGGATCACCACCGGTACGGTCGTGCGGGCTGCGTCCTCCTCCTGGTCCGGCTGGGTGCCGGCGGGCCGGGTGCGGCCGACGGGGGCGTCCGGGTCGGGGCCCGCGGGGGCCCGCAGCTCGGGCCACTCGCCCTCGACGAGCTCGACGTGGCGCTCCAGGTCGGGGTCGGCGAAGACGGTGACCGTGGCGGCGTAGTAGGTCGACTCGATCGGCGGGACCGTCGTGATGTCGCTGGTGAGGTAGGAGTGCATCTGCGCCGGCTGCAGCAGGGAGCGCAGGGGCTCCGGCTGCGCCAGCCGCACCTGCTCGGCGCCGTCGCGGAAGGGCTGCCAGGGGTCGGTCGCCTGCCCGTCCGCCGGGTCGACGGCGAAGGGTGACTCGACCGTGGTGCCCCAGGCCCCGGTGACGTCGCGCTGCAGGGCGGACAGCGCGCTGACGTCCTGGGCGAGCTGGCGGGCCTGCACGTCCTCCAGGGCCCGTGGCACGGCAGTGACCAGCAACGAGACGAGGCCGACGAGGAGGGCCAGGGCGGCCGACACCCACGGGTCCGCGGCGAACTGGCGCCAGGCCAGCCCGGCGGGCGTGGTCCCCCGCCCGCGGCGCGCGCTGTGCCGGCCGGTCACCGGATCTCCTCCCGGTAGTCGCCGTCGAGGGCCTGCGCACGCACCCGCCCGGCCTGCAGCAGCACGACCGCGAGGACCGCGACGAGGCCGACGCCCAGCAGCACCGCCCACGGCCCCGGCTCCAGCAGGAGCGCCGAGGGCAGGGACACCTGCCCGGGGAGGGTCGTGGACAGCGCCAGCTCGGGCACCACGGCCAGCCCCACGAGCCAGGAGGCCACGAGGCCCAGCGCGATCGAGGCCAGCACGACCCCGCCCAGCTCCAGGGCGCGGGAGCGCGCCTGGGTGCGCGGCGGCATACCCAGGGCGCGCAGCACCGCGACCTCGGCCCGCCGGTGGCCGAGCAGCGTGGCGGCCACCGCCGCGATGCCGGTGACGGCGAGGAGCACGGCGCCGGCGGAGGCGACCCAGAAGACCAGGCGGGCGGCGCTGGTCGCGTCGGTGACGGCGACCCGGCCGGGTCCGGCGACGGCGCCGACGCCCTCGGCCCCGGCGAGCTCCTCGACGACGGGGGCCGCGTCCCCGCCGGCCGGGCGGACCCACAGCTCGGTGGGGTGGGGCAGCGTGCGCCCCGCCTGCGCGTAGTGGGCGGCGACGGTGTCACGGTCGAGCAGCACCGCCTGCGGGGCCAGCGTGCCGGGGACGGCCGGCACCACGGCGGCCACCCGCACCGGCAGCCGGGTGCTGAACGCGGTCAGCTCGGCGCGGTCGCCCAGGGTGAGCGAGGCGGCCCGGGCGGCCTGGACGGTGAGCGCGACCGGCAGCGCGGCATCCTCGGACGGGACGTCGTCCGGTGGCGGAGCACCGTGCCCCGTCACGGTGGCATCCTCCACCTCCAGCCCGGGCCCCACCGTGGCCGCCTCCGGGAAGAGGTGGTCGGAGTCGGCGCTGATCGACCACCTCGGCCCGCTGGTGTCCAGCGCGCCGAAGACCGCGGTGGCGCCGTCGGAGACCAGCACGCTCCCGTCCGGGAGGACGGTCGTCGTGGTCTCCTCCGGGTCGAGCCCGGCGTTGGCCTCCTCAGCCCTGGCGACCGCCTCCGGCGTGGCGAGCTGGTCCGAGCCCCACCCGGCGGTCGGGGCACCCAGCAGGTCGGTGCCGTCGTCGGTCCGCAGGGACAGGCTCGCCTCCACCGCGGGGGAGACGAACCCCCAGAAGGAGTCCTGGTGGCGCGGCGTGGACAGCCGGACCCCCGTCAGCGTCCAGGCCGTGCCCTCGGGGAGGGTGAACGTCAGGTCGGCGCTGCCGCCGCCCTGACGGACCTGCGCCAGCGTGTAGTCCACGACCGTGCCCTCGGGCACCTCCGCGACCGGGTCCTCGCCCGGCGCCGGGTCGGCTGCCGCGTCGAGGTCGAGCCACGGCGGCCGCACCTGCGGCAGGTCGACCGTGACCGGGGCGGAGCTGACCTCCTGGTAGAGCCCGCTGCCCTGCTCGACGAGCAGCAGCGTGACGCCCCACTCGACCTGTCCCATGGAGGTCAGCAGCATGGAGTCGGTCATCTGGCGCGCCGCCGACCGGGCGGCCTCCAGGTCCTCCTGCGGTGCGCCGTAGGTGCCCTCCTGGACGTCCCTGACCGTCTGCTCGAAGCCGCGCTGGATCGTCGTCAGGTCGCGCTCGGGGACGGTCAGCTCGACGTCGAGGACGGCGGTGACCTCCCGGGTCCCCTCGGGCACGGCCAGGCCCTCCCGGGCCGCGGCCTCGGTGGTCAGGGCGTCGGCCGGGACCAGCGGCGCGTCCTCCGGCAGGTCGGGCACGCTGGCGACCCGTCCCAGCTCCTCGACGTCAGCCATCGTCAACGGCAGCGTCAGGTCGCCCAGCCGGGCGTCCGCGTCGAGCCAGACGGGGGTGGAGGTGCTGCCCGGGACCTCGGGCAGGGCGGGCGGGGCCGGCACGGCGCCTGGCGCGGTGGTGCGGGGCGGCTCGTCGAGGCTGGCCCGGACCGGTGCGCCCTGGGCGACGGCGGCGAGGTTGTCCCGGAGCGCGGCGGAGGTGCCGGAGTACAGGCCCGCGAGCGTGGTGGCACCGACGGCGAGGACGGTGAGCACGGCCGGCACGGCATACACGGGCAGCCGCCGGGAGACCTGCGCGGCGGCGAGGTGACCGCCGGCCCGGCGCGACGGCCGGGTGAGGCTCTCCGCGAGCCGGCCCAGGGGACCCAGGAGCGCCATGGCGACCACGGCGGCGGCGGCCAGCAGCAGCGCGGGCGCGGCACCGGCCACGAGGTCGGTCCCGAGCGTCCCGTCCTCGCGGGTGACGAGGGGCGAACCGGTCCGGCGCAGCTGCCACCAGGCGACGGCCGCGGCGCCGAGCACGAGGACGAGCGTGGCCAGGGCGGTGGCCGCCCGGGTCCGGCCGGACATGTCGGCGCGGCCGCCGGCGGTCAGGCGCCGCACCTGCAGCACGGCGACGGCCGCGAGCACGGCGAGGACCGCGAGACCGGAGACCGCGGCGACACGGACCACCGTGGCCCCCTGGGCGTCGCCGGCCGGCACCGTGCCCAGCACCGCCCACGCCGCCAGCGCGCCGAGCGCCGCACCGACGACCGTCACGACGGCGGCCTCGGCGACGGTGCCCACGAGGACCTGTGTGCGCGTGGCGCCACGCGCGACGAGCAGCTGCGCCTGCGCCTCGCGGGTGGTCGACAGCAGCCGGGCCAGCTGGGTGACCGCGAGCAGGGTCACCAGCGTCAGCACCGAGAGCGGGATGACGCCGAGCGCGTTGGCGGTGGCCAGGTTGCGGGAGGCGGTCGCGGCCGTCGGGGCGAGGTCGCCGTCGACCGTCACGCCGCGGACCTCGACCTCGGGGGTCTTCAGCGACGAGCGCAGGCTGCCGGCCGCCGAGGCGAGGTGGGCGAGGTCGTCGGGCTGGATCTGCGAGGCGTCGGGCTGGACGGTCCACCGCACGAACGGGGCGTCCACCAGGTCGCCGACCGACCCCGGCGCCACGACCAGCGGGCCGCGCTGGTCGCCGTCGCGGCCGGCGGCGACGAGAGGGTCGCCGAACCAGAAGGCGTCCTCGGCGTCGACCGGGCGCCACAGCCCGACCACGGCGACCTCGGCGCCGCCGACCTCGAGGGTGTCCCCGACCGAGACCTCCCACTCGGTGGCCGTCCCGGCGTGGAGCATGCCCTCCAGGGAGCCCTCCCGCGGCCACGACCCCTCCACCACGTCGACCCGCTCGCCGGCCCCGGGGGCGTCCGTTGTCAGCGAGCCGCTGGCGACCGCGACGAGGCCCCCGTCCAGACGGGTGCCGTCGAGGGACGCCGGCCGGGGGGTGCTGACGACCGTGCGCTGCACGCTGACGGGGGCGGGGTCGAAGGCCTGCGCGATGCGCTGCCGCGCGGCCGCGTCCTGGGCCTGCGGGTCCTCGGCCTGGCGGGTCTGGACCCGGATGCCGGCCTCGCCGGGGACGGCCCCGGTCAGCGCCTCGCGTGCCGCGGTCGTGGCGGCCGCGCCGGAGTAGCCGACAGCACCGGCCAGGATCGCGGTCGTGGCCGTCACCAGCGCCAGCAGGGTCAGCAGCAGGCCCGTCGAGGCCCGGGCACGGCGCAGCGCCCAGCCCCACCACGACGTCATGAGCGGGACCATAGGCAGGGGGGCCGACGTGCGGCAACGGCCGCGCCGCAGGCGTGACCGGATCGTGACCGGCCCACCGCCCGTCAGCCGCGCTCGCGCTGGTCCACGATCCGCCTGGCCTTGCCGACCGACCGCTCGATGCCGCCCTCCCCGAGGACCACCACCTGGGCGCTGGTGCCGATGCGCGACTTGATCTGGTGGGAGACCTCCCGCGCGAGCACGTCATACCTGGCGGGGTCCGTGCCGGGGACCGCCTCGACGTTGACGGTGAGCTGGTCCATCCGCCCCGGGCGCGTGAGGATGCACTGGAAGTGCGGCGACAGCCCCTCGACCGTTAGCACGATCTCCTCGATCTGCGTGGGAAAGACGTTGACGCCGCGCACGATCATCAGGTCGTCCGAGCGGCCGGTGATCCGGGCCATCCGGCGCATCGACGGACGGGCGGTGCCGGGTAGGAGACGGGTGAGGTCGCGGGTGCGGTAGCGCAGCACGGGCATCGCCTCGCGGGTGAGCGCGGTGAGCACGAGCTCGCCCTCCTCCCCGTCGGCGACCGGCTCGTCGGTCAGCGGGTCGACGACCTCGGGGTAGAAGTGGTCCTCCCACAGCGTCAGCCCGTCCTTGGTCTCGACGCACTCCTGCGCGACGCCCGGCCCCATCATCTCCGAGAGCCCGAAGATGTCGGTGGCGTGCATCCGGCAGGTCTGCTCGATCTCGGCGCGCATCGCCTCGGTCCACGGCTCGGCGCCGAAGACGCCGACGCGCAGCGAGGTCTCGGCCGGGTCCAGGCCGAGCTCCTTGACGTGGTCCACGAGCGCCAGGAAGTAGGAGGGGGTGACCATGATGACGTCGGGGCGGAAGTCCTGGATGAGCTGGATCTGCTTCTCGGTCTGCCCGCCGCTCATCGGCACGACGGTGCAGCCCAGCCGCTCGGCCCCGTAGTGCGCGCCGAGCCCGCCGGTGAACAGCCCGTAGCCGTAGGCGACGTGCACCAGGTCGCCGGGGCGCACCCCGGCCGCGCGCAGCGACCTGGCGACAAGCCCGGCCCAGGTGTCGATGTCCTGCTTCGTGTAGCCCACGACCGTCGGCCGTCCGGTGGTCCCGGAGCTGGCGTGCAGGCGCACGCACTGCTCGCGCGGCACGGCGAGCATCCCGAAGGGGTAGTTGTCGCGCAGGTCGGCCTTGGTGGTGAAGGGCAGCAGCCGGACGTCCTCCAGGCTGCGGATGTCGTCGGGGTGGACGCCGCGCTCCTCCAGCTGCCGCCGGTAGTGCGGGACGCCGTCGTGGGCGCGGCGCACGCAACCCTGCAGCCGGCGCAGCTGCTCGGCGCGCAGCTGGTCGACGGACCAGCGCTCCGCCTCGTCGTGCAGGTCGGGACGGGCGTCAATGGTCGGCAGTGACATGAGCGGTCCTTCTCGTCGGTCAGAGGCAGGGTATGGCGTGTCTCAGCGGGGCGGGAGGGCGCGGCTGCGCCCGCGGAGCTCGGCGACGACGGCCCCGTCGGACTCGCGGGTGACGGTGACGTCGGTCAGGCCGCTGCGGCCGAAGGTGACCCGTTCGCGGGCCTCGGCCACGAGGACGTCACCGAGCCGGGCCGAGGTGACGAAGGTGATGTCCCCGCCGGAGGCCACCGTGGTCCGGCCCGTGGCGTTGCAGGCCAGGGCGAAGGTGGAGTCGGCCAGGGTGAAGATGTAGCCGCCGTGCACGATGTCGTGACCGTTGACCATCGACCCGTTCACCGGCATGCGGGTGCGGGCGTGGCCGAGCGGCCGCGTGCCGTCCGTGTCGACCCCGCAGTCGAGCAGCTCGATGCCCAGAGCCGCCGAGGCCCGGTCGTCGGCCCACATGCGCCGGACGTGGGTCAGGTCGGGCTCGCTCACAGCGCCTCGCTGGGGCGGTAGCGCCCGCCGGGGTAGGCCCGGTCGAGCTCGGCCAGCTGCGCGCGGACGGTCTCGGCGCCGATCTCGGCCAGCCACTCGAAGGGGCCCTTGGGGTAGTTGGTGCCGAGCTTCATGGCGGTGTCGACGTCCTCGGCGCTCGCCTCCCCGCGGGCGACCAGGTCGACCCCCTCGTTGACCAGCATGGCGACCGTCCGGGCCACGGGGTCGGTGAGCACCGGCCCGCCCACGAGGCGGTCGGCCAGCTGCTCGTCGGGCGTCGCGTCGAGAGCGGTGCCGGAGTCGTCATACCGGAAGACGCCGTGGCCGGTCTTGCGCCCGAGGCGACGCTCGCGCACGAGCCCGCGCTGGTAGTCGGTGGGGGCGTAGCGAGGATCCTCGCCGGTCTGGTGCCACACGGACTCGCCGACCGCGAGGTTGACGTCCTGGCCGATGAGGTCGGTCAGCTCCATCGGCCCCATGCGGAAGCCGGCGCGCCGCAGGGTGAGGTCCACGGTCGCGGGGTCGACCAGCCCCTCCTGCACCATCCGCTGCGCCTCGCCGTAGAACGGCCGGGCGACCCGGTTGACGATGAAGCCCGGCGTCGAGGTGCAGCGGACCGGGACCTTGCCCCAGCGCCGCATCAGCCCCGCGGCGTCGTCGACCACCCTGGGGTCGGAGTGGGTGCCGGCGACGACCTCGACCAGCCGCATCACCGGCGGCGGGTTGAAGAAGTGCAGCCCGACGACCCGCCCGCGGGTGGCCATGTGCGGGGACCGGCCGCCGTGCAGGGCCGCGTCGTGGCCGGTGGTGGCCTCGTCGGTGATGCCGTCGATCGGCAGGCTCGAGGTGTTGGTCGCCAGCACCGCGGCGGGCGACTGGGTCTGCTCGAGCTGGCGGAAGATCTGCCGCTTGACGTCCAGGTGCTCGACCACGGCCTCGACGACCAGCCCCGACGGCGGCACCGTGCTCATGTCGCCGGTCGTCATCGGCGTGATCCGGGCGAGCGTCGCGTCGGCGTCCGCACGCTCCAGGCGTCCCTTGCCGACCAGGCGGTCCAGCGTCGCGCCCATCGTCTCCAGGGCCTTCTCGGCGGCGCCCGGCTGGCTGTCGACGAGGTGCACCGGGTGCCCGGCCTGCGCCGCGACCTGGGCGATGCCGCTGCCCATGGCGCCGGCACCGATGACGGCGACGGCCAGCTCGGCCGCCGGGGAGCTGAGCAGGGGGCTGGAGGTGCCGGGGCTGTCGTCCATGGCGCCACTCTGGCACGCGCGGTGCGCGGGCGACCGAGCGGCTGTGCTGGGCGAAGCGTCCCGTGGGAGTGGCGAGTATGGCGTCACTCCCACGTGACCGCCGCCCTGGCGCTGTGGACGACGGGCGTCGTGCCAGCGCGGTTCTGCCACGCTGGGCAGGGCACGAGATCGCGGAGTCGTGAAGGAGATGGACGGATGGGCGGTGGCGCGGGACCCGGCGGCGGCTCCGTGGGGCGGCCGACGTCGGCGGAACGCTTCGCCCGACGGGGGGACATCGCCGCGCAGCTGGCACGGCGGCACGGGGGTGTGGTCCGGCGTGCTGACCTGCTGGCGGAAGGACTGACCCGCTACGACGTCGACGCGCAGCTCCGACGGGGCGTCTGGCACCGGGCCGGCGTCCACACCATCTGCATCGACGGGCAGCGGCCCCGCGACGAGGGGTTGCTGTGGCGGGCGCTCTGGGAGTCCGGCCCACGGTCGGTGCTGGACGGTCCGTCCGCTCTGGTGGTCGCCGGCCTCAGGCACTGGACCGAAAAGCTGATCCATGTCTCGGTGCCGGGCAACGCGACGATCCGTCCGCTGCGGGGCGTGCGCCATCACACCCTGCGCGACGTCGGGCCGTGCGTGCTCGCCGGTCTGCGCCGGACTCGCCCGGAGGTGGCGGCGGTCCGTGCCGCGCAGTGGGCCCGCACGGACCGCGAGGCCGCCACCGTGCTGGCGATGGTGGTGCAGCAGCGGCTCGTGTCACCGGCGGTGCTGCTCGGACGCTGGTCCGCCGTGCGAGCCTCGCGCCGACGCCGCTTCCTGGACGTCGTGATCCGAGACGTCTGCGACGGAGCCCAGTCGATCAACGAGCTGGACGTCGCGGCGGCGTGCCGCGCTCGAGGGCTGCCCGTGCCGACGCGGCAAGCTGTACGTACAGGCCCCCGCGGGGCTGTCTATCTCGACATCTTCTGGGACAAGGAGAAGGTTCACGCCGAGGTGCAGGGAGCTCACCACTACCAAGGGATCAAGGTCGTGGACGACTCCTTCAGGGCCAACGACCTCGCGATCGGCGACGTTGACACGATCAGTCTGACGATCCCGGTCCTGGGATGGCGGCTCTACCCTGACCGATACCTGGACCAGGTCGCTCGAGCGCTGCTTGCAGGACGTCGCCGCCGGGCGGCCTGAGCGCTGTGTGCCCTCGGCGCGGCCGGCGGTCACGTGGAAGTGGCGAGATGCTGACCACTCCCACGTGACCCCTTCCACGGGACGAAGGGCCAGGAGAGTGGCCCCCGCCCAAACCCGTGGACAGCGCCGCCGCGCCGCTGACACCATCGACTCGCGTGGGCCACGTCGACGTCAACCGGATCTCCTTCGTCCTCCCCGACGGCAGGCCGCTGCTGGACGAGGTGAGCTTCCGCGTCGGGGAGGGAGCCGTCGTCGCGCTCGTCGGGCCCAACGGCACCGGCAAGACGACGTTGCTGCGGATCGTCGCGGGCGAGCTGGACGCCCACGGGGGCACGGTCACCCGGACCGGCGGCCTGGGGGTGATGCGGCAGTTCGTCGGCTCGCTGCGTGACGACTCGACCGTCCGCGACCTGCTCGTCAGCGTCGCCCCGGGGCGCGTCGCCGACGCGGCGCGGGCCCTGGACGCCGCCGAGCTGGCGATCATGGAGGTCGACGACGAGCCGGCCCAGATGGCCTACGCCCAGGCGCTCGTCGACTGGGGCGACGCGGGCGGCTACGAGCAGGAGACCCGGTGGGACGAGGTGACCACGGCGGCCCTGGGCATGCCGTTCGAGCGCGCGCAGTGGCGGGCCGTCACCACCCTGTCCGGCGGCGAGCAGAAGCGCCTGGTGCTCGAGGCGCTGCTGCGCGGCCCGGAGGAGGTGCTGCTGCTCGACGAGCCGGACAACTACCTCGACGTCCCCGGCAAGCGCTGGCTGGAGGACCAGCTGCGGGCCACCCCCAAGACGGTGCTCCTGGTCAGCCACGACCGCGAGCTGCTCAGCCGGGCCGCCACCCGCGTCGTCACCCTCGAGGCGGGCGCGGCCGGGGCGACGGCCTGGACGCACCCCGGCTCGTTCGCCACCTGGCACCAGGCCCGGCAGGAGCGCAACGCCCGGCTCGAGGAGGCGCTGCGCCGCTGGGAGGAGGAGCACGCCAAGCTGCGCCGGCTCATGCAGCTCTACAAGAGCAAGGCCGCCTACAACGCCGACATGGCCGCCCGCTACCAGGCCGCCCAGACCCGGCTGCGCCGCTTCGAGGAGGCCGGCCCGCCGGAGAAGGTGGCCGCCGAGCAGCATGTGACCATGCGGCTGACCGGTGGTCGCACCGCCAAGCGCGCGGTCGTCTGCGAGGGCCTGGAGCTGCTCGCCCCGGGCACCCCCGGACAGGACGGGCCGGCCCCGGCCGACCCGCTCATGCGGCCCTTCGACCTCGAGGTCTGGTATGGCGAGCGCGTCGCCGTGCTCGGGTCCAACGGCTCGGGCAAGTCCCACCTCCTGCGGCTGCTGGCGGCGGGCGGCAGCGACCCGGACGTCGAGCACCAGCCGGTGGGAGAGACGCGCCCGGAGGCGGTGCGGCATACCGGCACGGCACGGCTCGGCTCCCGCGTGCGGCCCGGCTGGTTCGCCCAGACCCACGAGGGCAACAGCTACGCCGGGCGGACCCTGCTGGAGATCCTGCACCGCGGCGACGACCACCGCCGGGGCCGCACCCGGGAGGAGGCGGCCCGCGTGCTCGACCGCTACGAGCTGGCACTGCAGGCGGAGCAGACCTTCGACAGTCTCTCCGGTGGCCAGCAGGCCCGGTTCTGCGTCCTCATGCTCGAGCTGTCGGGCGCCACGCTCCTGCTGCTCGACGAGCCGACCGACAACCTCGACCTGCACTCGGCCGAGGCCCTGGAGGAGGGGCTGCGGTCCTTCGAGGGCACCGTCCTCGCGGTCACCCACGACCGGTGGTTCGCCCGGGGCTTCGACCGGTTCCTGGTCCTCGGGGCCGACGGCGAGGTCTACGAGGCCGACGAGCCGGTGTGGGACGAGGAGCGGGTGCGCCGGTCGCGCTGACGACGCCCGGCTGGGTGAGGATGGCTCGGTGCAGACCTTCCTGCCCGTGCCCGACTTCGACGAGAGCGCCCGCCTGCTCGACCCGGCCCGCCTGGGCAAGCAACGGGTGGAGACCCTGCAGGTGCTGCGCGCGCTGGAGCTGCCCGACTACGGCTGGGGCTCGCACCCCGTCGTGCTCATGTGGCGGGGGCGGACCGAGGCGCTCGTCGCCTACGGGCTGGCCACCGTGCGGCACTGGCGCGAGCGCGGGCACGCCGACAGCACCGAGCCGATGATCGCCGAGTTCGCGCCGCAGGTCGTGGGGGTGCCGCAGGCCGAGCTCGCCGCGGCGGGCCTGCTGCCCGGATGGCTGGGCGACGAGGCGCTGCACCTGTCCCACCGCTCCAACCTGCTGGCCAAGGACCCCGACTACTACCGTCCCCTCTTCACCGAGCGCTTCGGTGCCGAGCCGGAGGACCTGCCCTACGTCTGGCCGGACGCCGACGACGTGCCGACCCGTCCCCGACCGGAGGGCGTGAGCGCCTGGGTCGTCCGCCCGCGCGAGGACGCCGAGCTGGCCACCTGCCTGTCCGCCGGGGTCATCGGCCTCGGCGAGCAGTCGGGCGTGGACGTCGACGCCGGCCGGGTGCCGCCCGAGGAGCTTGCGGCCCTGGGCCTGGCCCGCAGCGGCCGACGGCGCGCCAAGGACCTGCGCCAGCTGGCGGTCCTCCTGGACGAGGTGCGCGAGGGGGACCTCGTGGGACTTCCGGTGCAGCACGGCGACGGGCTCCTGCTCGGCCGGGTGACCGGCGGCTACGCCTACGCGGGCCGGGGCCCGCTGCCGCACCGCCGCACCGTGCGCTGGGAGCGGGTCGTCCCCCGGTCCGCGGCCCTGCCCCCGGCGACGCTGCAGGACCCGCGGGCCCTCTTCCGCGTGGTCCTCGACCCTGGCCGGCTTGCCTGACAGCGGGCGGGCCGCCGGACTGCCGGTGGGGGCGCGAGCGGCGCGGCACCTGCCGGAGCCACCTCGTAGGGTGGGGACCATGCCCGAGACCGCCACGACGCACCCGTTCCTCGAGACGCACCGTGAGACGCTCGACGCGGCCACCCAGGCCTTGCGCGAGCGCAGCTACTACAGTCGCTACCCCGAGTCGCCCAGCCCGCGCGTCTACGGGGAGACCGCCCCCCAGGACGGGCAGGCGGCCCACGAGGCGCACCTCAACAAGGACTTCACCGCGCTCGCCGACCAGCCCACCACGGGCCGGACCGTCGGCTCCGAGCGCAGCCCCTACGGCCCCGCCCTCGGCGTGCGCTACCCCGAGCTCGACGTCCCGGCGGCGATGGCCGCGGCCCAGGCCGTCCTGCCCGCCTGGCGGGACGCCGGGGCCGAGGTGCGCGCCGCCGTCTGCACCGAGATCGTCGAGCGCATCAACCGCCGCTCCCACGAGATGGCCCACGCGGTGATGCACACCAGCGGCCAGCCGTTCGTCATGTCCTTCCAGGCCGGCGGCCCGCACGCCCAGGACCGCGCGCTCGAGGCCATCGTCGTGGCGCTGGAGGAGCAGCGGCGCATCCCGGCCTCGGTGACCTGGGAGAAGCCGGCCAAGGGTGAGCCGATCCGCATGCAGAAGGACTACCGCCTCGTGCCCCGCGGCGTGGCCCTCGTCATCGGCTGCAACACCTTCCCGACGTGGAACGCCTACCCCGGCATCTTCGCCAGCCTCGCCACCGGCAACCCCGTGGTCATCAAGCCCCACCCCCGGGCCGTGCTGCCGCTGGCGCTGACCGTCGCGATCGCCCGCGACGTGCTGGCCGAGGCCGGTTTCGACCGGGCCCTCGTCCAGCTCGCACCCGAGGACGACGGCGGCACCCTCGCCAAGGACCTCGCGCTGGACCCGGCCGTGCGGATCATCGACTACACCGGCGGCCCGGGCTTCGGGCACTGGCTGGAGACCGAGGCCGCCGCGCAGGGCAAGCTGGTCTACACCGAGAAGGCCGGCCTCAACACCGTCGTCGTCGACTCCACCGACGACCTCGAGGGCATGCTGGGCAACCTCGCCTTCTCCTTCTCCCTCTACTCGGG
Source organism: Ornithinimicrobium pekingense DSM 21552 (assembly GCF_000421185.1). Taxonomy (GTDB): domain Bacteria; phylum Actinomycetota; class Actinomycetes; order Actinomycetales; family Dermatophilaceae; genus Ornithinicoccus; species Ornithinicoccus pekingensis. The sequence goes on along the minus strand of NZ_ATWJ01000008.1, from coordinate 265,486 downwards.
CCAGATGTGCACGGCCCCGCAGAACGTCTACGTCCCCTCCACCGGTGTCGACACCGACCAGGGCCACCTGTCGGCGGACGAGTTCGCCGGCCGGCTCGCCGAGGCGATCACCCGCTTCACCGCCGACGACGCCCGCGCCGTGGAGATCCTCGGTGCGACGGTCAACGACGACGTCCGCTCCCGCGCCACCCACGTCCCCGCGCTCGCCGAGCGTCTGGGCGGGGAGGTCGTCCTCGACTCCCGCGCGGTGACCCACCCCACCTACCCCGACGCCGTGGTCCGCACGCCCGCACTCGTCGGGGTCCTCGCCGACAACACGGGCGCCTACACCCAGGAGTGCTTCGGGCCGGTGGCCTTCGTCGTGCGGACGCAGGACACCGCCGAGTCGCTGCGGCGCTTCACCGAGACGGTGCGCGAGCACGGCGGGATGACCGCGGCCGTCTACTCCACCGACGAGCAGGTCCTGGACGCGGCCCGCGACGCGGCGGCCGACGCGGGTGTCGCGCTGTCCGAGAACCTCACCGGGCAGATCTTCGTCAACCAGACCGCGGCGTTCTCCGACTTCCACGGCACCGGTGCCAACCCGGCCGCCAACGCCGCCTACGCGGACGCGGCGTTCGTGGCCGGGCGCTTCCGGGTCATCACCAGCCGGCGGCACGTCTGAGGGACGGCACGGAGGTCAGGGGTATGGCGCCGGACGGCGACGGCGAGGCGGGTGCCGGGCTGCGCGCCGCCCAGCGGGGCGTGGTCACCCTGGTCGGCCTGCAGCACCTGCGGGTCGACGGCGAGCAGGCGGCCGAGCGTGCGCTGGGACAGGTGCGGGCCCTGGTCGAGGAGGCCTTCGCCGCGGGACACCACCGGGTCGAGGCTGACGTCGCGCCGGAGCAGGCAGCCCTGCGCAAGGTCCTGCAGCGCGCCGGGCTGCGCCCCGAGGGCCGCGCCCGCGGGCGGGGGGTCTCGCGCGACGGCATACCCGTCGACGTGCTGCGCCTGGCGCGCCTGCGCGACGACCCGGCGCCCGGCACCCAGGAGGCGTTCCTGGCGATGCTCGACGCCTCCCTGCCGACCAAGCGGCTCATCGTCCAGGGGCTGGTCGGGGACGGCGCCGGGCGGGTGCTGCTGTGCGAGCTGACCTACAAGAAGGACTGGGACCTGGTCGGCGGGGTGGCCGAGCCGGCGGAGACGCCGGTGGCGTCGCTGCAGCGTGAGGTGCGCGAGGAGCTCGGCGTCGACCTGCCCGTCGGCGACCTCGTGGCGGTCGACTGGCTGCCGCCCTACAAGCAGTGGACCGACGCCCTGCTGCTGGTCTTCGACCTCGGCCAGCACCCGGACCTGCCCGAGCGCGTCACCCTCCAGCCCTCGGAGATCAGGGCCGTCCACTGGCGCACGCCGCAGGAGGCGGCGGGGCACGTCGCGCCCTACGTCCACCGGCTGCTGGGATCGGTGGTCGCCGCCGAGCGGGCCCACGGGCGGCACACCGTCTTCCTGGAGGACGGGGTGCCGCGGGTCCGCTGACCGTCGAGGCGGCGTCGTCCAGAAGCCGCGCCCGCGGCCCGCGGGTTCACCTTTTCGGGCCGGTGACCGGGGCCCGCGGACTGCGCTATTTTGCGAGAGTGGCGAAGCACAGCGCCCCGGAGCCCGTGAACTTCGGAGCAGGGATGGTCGTCCTTCTCGTCGTGGTCCTCCTCGTCGGGGGCCTCGGCCTGCTCTGGTGGCTGGACCGCGACGGGGCGGGGCCCGCGGACGGGGCCGCCTCCGGGGACGGGGCGGCTGCCACGACCGGTGCGGAGGAGTCCGACGGCGCGGGGGCGTCCGGCGGCGGCTCACCCGTGGAGGGTCCGCCGAGCTGCGAGGCCGTGACGGTGTGGAGCGCCCCGGAGCTGCTGCCGGCCGTGGAGTCGGCCGCCGACCGGGCGGCCGAGGGGTCGGCGGACTGCTTCACCTACGCCGTCGTCTCGCGCGACACCGCCGTCTTCCAGGCCAGCCTGCGCGACGGGGAGGAGCCGGACGTGTGGCTGCCCAGCTCGCTGGCGTGGGCGCAGCTGGTCGAGCAGTCGGGCACCGACCTGGACGTCGGGCAGACGGTGGCCACCAGCCCGGTCCTGCTCACCGGCCGTCCGGAGGTCGTCGCCGGTCTGGCCGACCTCGGGGTGGGCCCCGACTCGACCTTCGCCGAGGTCCTGCAGCAGTACCAGGAGTCCGTCGCCTCGGGCGGTCCCGAGGTGTCGCTGCGCCTGGGGGACCCGCGCACCGACCCGGCCTCGATGGCGCTGCTCGGCTCCACCTCCGACCAGCTCGGAGGGCTGTCCGAGCCCGGCAGCCCGGGCCGCAACCTGCTGGTGCTGCTCGCGCAGAGCTCCATCCAGGGGGACCCCCTCGCGGCGGTGCGCAGCGACCCGACGACCCTCGTGCCGGCCACGGAGCAGCAGCTCGGCCGGGCCGTCGCCGACGGCGAGGAGCTGCGGGGCGTCGCCCTGCAGGGCGGCGTCGGGACGGTCACGATGCCCTTCGTGCGCGTCGGTGACGCCGGGTCCGCCGAGGCCGTCGACGCGCTCGAGGAGCAGCTGCTCTCCGAGGACGGGGCCGCCGACCTGCTCGCGCTGGACCTGCGGCCCGGTGCCGACGGCGAGGCACCCGGTGTGCCGGGGATCCCCGAGGACCTGGCGCTGCAGGCGGCCGCGCCGGACGCCGAGGTCAGCGCCAGGCTGGCGCGCACCTGGGCCGTCATCGCGCCGCAGTCGCGGATCCTCACCCTCATCGACATCTCCGGCTCCATGGAGGCGGTCGTCGGCGAGGGGACCACCCGCATCGACCTCACGCGCGAGGCCGCGCAGACAGCCCTGGCGGTCGTGCCCGGGCAGACGGCCATCGGGCTCTGGTACTTCGCCACGGCGCTCGACGACGACACGGACTTCGTCGAGGTCGTGCCGTTGCGCCCGCTCAACGAGGAGGTCCGCAGCGGGGTCACCCACGAGGACGTCCTTCTGGCCGAGACCGAGGACCTCGGGCTGGACACCCTGCAGGGCGACACCGGCCTGCACGACGCCCTCTGGGCGGCCTACCAGTTCATGCAGGAGGACTACCGGCCCGACGCCATCAGCTCGGTGCTGCTGCTCACCGACGGCATCAACGACGACAGCACGGGCGGGCTGTCCGAGGACGAGGTGGTCGAGCGGCTCGAGGAGGCGCGCGCGCCGGGCGACCGACCCGTGACCGTCGTGCTCATCGGGATGGGTCCGGACGTCGACGCCGACGCGCTGGAGCGTCTGGCCGCCGCCGCCGGCGGGGAGTCGCTCGTGCTGCGCGACCCCCGCGAGCTGCCGCAGGTCTTCGTCGACGTCGTGGCCCGCCGCGCCGGGTGATCCCCCCGGGTGAGAGGGTTCGCTGGTGAGCGAACCACACCGCATACCCCCGGGTGAGCCGGACAGGGCCGCCGCGTCCGTGCTGTGGCAGGAGTATGCCGCTGCCCACCCCGAGGCGGTCGCCGCCTGCCCGGAGCACACCGTCGAGCGCTTCGGTGACTCCGAGGCCCTGGCCGACGAACTGCTGGAGCTGGTGCTGGCCGGTGGGAAGCGCGCGACGTCGGCGCTGGTGGCCGACTTCGTGGCCGAGGGTGAGCAGCTGCCGCGGGTCGGCTCGCACTGGGTCGCGTGCGACGGGAGGGGGACTCCCCGGGTGGTCCTGCGCAGCACCGAGCTGCGCATCGGCACCATCGACACCGCCGACACGGCGTTCGCCCGGGACGAGGGCGAGGACGACCTGACGCTGGAGAGCTGGCGGCGCGAGCACCGCCGCTACTGGACCCGGACCTGCGCAGCCCGGGGGGAGTCGTGGACCGAGGACCAGGAGATCGTCCTCGAGCGCTTCACCGTGGTGTGGCCGCCGGAGCACGCCGACCCACGCTGATGGCGGCCTCAGCCGGGCAGCGGGGTGGCGAGCATCGCCTCCAGGGCGACGGTGACCATGTCGCCGAAGGTCTGCTCGCGCTCCTGGGCGGTGGTCTCCTCGCCGGTGACGATGTGGTCGGAGACGGTCATGACCCCGAGCGCCTGGCGCCCGTGCCGCGCCGCGAGGGTGTAGATCTCCGCGGCCTCCATCTCGACCGCCAGCACGCCGTAGTCCACGACGTTGGCGGTGAGCTCGGCGCGGGAGTGGTAGAAGCTGTCAGAGCTGAAGACGGTGCCGACCATGTGCCGGACCTGCGCGCGCTCGGCGACCTCGACCGCGTTGCGCAGCAGCGCGAAGGTCGCGGTGGGCGGGAAGTGGTAGCCCTGGAAGCGCAGGGTGTTCATCGAGCTGTCGGTCGCCGCGGCCTGGGCGATGACGACGTCGCGGACCCGCAGCTGCTCCGACAGCGCGCCGCAGGAGCCGACGCGCACGAGCTGCTGGGCGTCGTAGTCCTTGATGAGCTCGTTGACGTAGATCGAGGCGGACGGCTGCCCCATCCCCGTCCCCTGCACCGAGACGCGCTCGCCGCGGAAGGTGCCGGTGAAGCCGAGCATCCCGCGGACCTCGCTGTAGCACTCTGCCCCCTCGAGGAAGTTCTCGGCGATCCACCGGGCCCGGAGGGGGTCGCCGGGGAGGAGGACGCGGGGGGCGATCTGGCCGGGCTGCGCGGCGATGTGGGTGCTCACGCGGCAAACCCTACGGTCGTGGGCCGACGCACCGGAAGTCCGGCCCGTGCCGTGCACAATGAGCGGCATGCCCCGTCCTGCCGTCGCCCCGCCCGAGGAACGGCTGCTCGGCGCGGCGCTCCGCGGGCAGCACGACGCGACCTTCGACGCGCTGGCGCGGCACGCCCGCGCCGGCGCCCCCGCCCGGTCGCTGGCCGTCCGGCTGGCCGACGGCGCCCCTGTCCCGGACCGGGCGACGGTGCCGGGCAGCACGCTGCCCTTCGCGGTGGCCCTCGCGACGGCCTGGTTCGGGGCGGCCCGCGACGAGGTGGAGCAGCGGGCGGGGGTCGAGCTCTACCGCCAGGTGGTGGCCGCCCGCGGCCCGCGTGCGCTGCGGCCCGTCGAGCGGCGGCACTACCTGCAGGCGGCCTTCCTCCTCGGCCGGCACGACCTCGTGCGCCAGGGGCTGGAGCAGCTCGACGGGGTGAGCGCGGACGTGGTCGAGGGGCTGCGGGCCGACCTCGTCAACCCGCACGCGGAGGGGACGCAGCAGCCGGCGACGCACGAGCGGTGGCAGGAGCTGCTGGGGTCGCGCTTCGTCGCCCGCGACCTGCGCGGCCCGGAGGTCGACCCCTCCCTCCGGCCCGTCTTCGACGGGCTCCGGCTGACGGCCGACCGGTCCGTGGACGGCCCGCTCGTGTCGGTCGTCGTCCCGGCCTTCCGGCCCGACCGCGGGCTGGTCACCTCGGTCGCCTCGGTGCTCGCCCAGTCGTGGGGCAACCTCGAGGTGCTGCTGGTCGACGACGCCTCCGGACCGGGGTATGCCGAGCTCTTCGCCGAGTGCGAGGCCCTCGACGACCGGGTGCGGCTGCTGCGGCAGGAGGTCAACGGCGGGTCCTACCTCGCGCGCGCCGCGGCGCTCGCCGTGGCCCGCGGTGACCACGTGACCACCCAGGACGCCGACGACTGGTCGCACCCGGAGCGGATCGCCCTGCAGGTGGGCGCGCTCGACGAGGCGCCCGCCGCGGCGGCCAGCCGGAGCACCGCGATCCGGGCGCGGCCGGACCTGACACGGCAGTGGTTCGGCTACCGGCCGGAGCGGATGAACGCGAGCTCGCTGCTCGTCCGGCGGGACCTCCTGGAGCAGGTCGGCGGGTTCGACGCCATCCGCAAGGGCGCGGACTCCGAGCTGCAGGAGCGGCTCGAGCTGGTCGGCGGGGTCGTCAACGTCGTGCGGCCGCTGGCCGTCACGCGGCTGGCGGCGGGGTCGCTGTCCCGGGCGGACTTCGCGCTCGGCCGGCACAGCCCCGACCGGGTGCTCTTCCGCAGCGCCTTCCGGCACTGGCACGCCGGGCTGGCCAGGGCCGGCGCGAACGCACCGGAGGACGTCCGGCTGCGGCGGGAGGGCATGCGGCCGTTCCCGGTGCCCCGCGGCTTCGTGCGGGACCTGCCCGGCGCCCGGCCGGCGCGCACGGCATACCCGCTGGTCGTGGTCGTCGACCAGGCCGACCCGCTGCCGGCCGGGGTCGACGAGGAGCTCCGCTCCCTCGTGCTCGGGGGCGGTGACCCGGTCGACGGGAACCGGCCGCCGGTGGCGGTGCTGGGCCGCGAGGACCTGACGCGTGCCGGTGCCGCCTCACCCGGCTGGAGCCCTGAGCTGCTCGACGCGGCCAGGCAGGGAAGGGTCGACCTGGTCACCGACACAGACGCGGTGCACGCCGAGGTCCTGGTGGTGCTGGAGCCGTCGGTGCTCGCCCTGCCGGCCGTCCCGCTGCCGCGGGCCACGGCCGACCGCGTCCTCGTGGCTGCCGTGCCCCCGTCGGTGCAGGAGCCGCCCCGCGACCTCGAGTCGGCCGGGGCGTTCGTGCGCGAGCACCTGGGCCGTGTCCCCCGGTGGGTCGCGCGCAGCGTGGCCGACCAGGAGGCGTGGGAGCGGGAGGGATGGTCGGTGCCGCTGCTGCTCGACGACCTGCGCCCCGGCCGGGCGTCGGTGGCCCGGGCCGCGCGCCGGAGCCTCGCTGACGACGCGCCGCACGCGGCCACCGACGACCCGGTGGCGCGGCTGCGGGAGGCCCTCGCGCTCGTCGCCGAGGCGGAGCGCGCAGAGCCGGCGCTGCCGGGTCGGGCGGACGACGTGCTGCTGCTCGGGCGTGACCGGGTGGTGCGTCGGCCCGAGCTCGACCCCCGGGTGGCCGCCCTCGTGCCGGGCCGCAGCCAGCGTGCCGCCTGGGACCCCGACGACGAGGGAGTCACCGTGCTGCCCGCGCCGGTGGCCGCGGACCTCGTCGTGCTGGGCAAGTTCGACCTGCAGCGACGACCCAAGCTGCGCGCCGTCTACGCCGACGCCGGCCTGACCCTGGTCGTGCAGCCGCCGAGCCCGAGCAGCGGCAGCGGGGTCGCGCGGGCGGTGCGCGCCCACGAGGTCGTCGAGCGGCACGCGCCCGACCTCGTCCCGCCGATGGTGGGTCACGGCGTCCTCGGCGGAGGTATGCCGTACCTCGTGGAGCGGTGGCTCCCGGGCGCGCCGCTGGCCGGTGCGCGGCAGCTGACCGCGGCCGCCCCGCAGATCCTCACCGGGCTGGCCGCGGTGCACCGTGGCCACGGCGTGACGCCCGTGCGCCTCACCGACCACTGGGGCGGCGGGTTCGCCGAGCGATGGCGCGAGACGTGCCGCACCGACGTCGTGCCCGCCTCCCTGGCCGCCTGGGTGCAGGACCTGCTCGACCGGGACGGCGAGCTGCGCCGGTCGTTCATCCACGGCGACCTCGTCGCCTCCAACGTCCTGTCCGTCGAGGACCGGGTCGTGCTGGTCGACTGGGAGCAGGCGCACGAGGGCCTGGTGATGAACGACGCGGCCAAGCTGCACCTCTTCGGCGCCGAGCCCGAGGAGGTCCTCGACCTCGTCGTCGCGCTCCTGGTGGAGGGTGCGGGGGCGGGCGGCACCGCCTACCTGCCGCTGGAGGAGCTGGCGCTCTGTCACGCCCAGCTCGTCAGCCTGTACCCACGTCGCAGCGCCCGGCTCGCCGGTCACCCGCGGGCCGAGGCCTACGAGCGGCAGGTGCGCCGCCAGGTGGAGCGGCTCGAGCAGGTGCGCCGGCGGCTCGGAGCGTGACCGACGTCGAGGTCAGCCGCCGGGCGTCACGCGCAGCAGGACGTCACCCTGCCCGTCGGAGGAGGTGACCCACAGCGCGCCGTCGTCGTCGAGGGTGAGCGACCGCAACCGCCCGTAGGTCCCGTCGAGCTCCGGCGGACGGACGGTGCCGAGGACCTCCTGGCCGTCGACGTCGAAGATCGTGACCCCGCTGCCCTTGAGCTCGGCCACGGCCAGCGCCCCGTCCCAGGCGCCCCACTGCTCGCCCTCGAGGAAGACGGCGCCGCTCGTGGCGTGCGTGGGTGCTCCGCTGCTCCAGGCCGCGCCGACCGCGTCCGGGAAGGCGCCCGTGTCGGTCATCGGCACCGACTCGTCGTAGCCGGGGCCCGGATCCCAGCCGTAGTTGCCGCCCGGCACGAGGACGTTGACCTCGTCGTCGACGTCGGGACCGTGCTCGACCGACCACACACGGGCGGGGTCAGTGCCGGGCTGCAGTGCCAGGCCCTGCACGTTGCGGTGCCCGTAGGTGAGGATGCGCGGGTCGGCGCCCTCCACGTGACCGTCGGCGTCCGCCGGGTCCCCGTCGGGGGTGACGGCCAGGACCTTGCCGCCGAGGGAGTCCAGCGCCTGCGGGTTGCGCTCGTCGGCGGCGTCACCGGTGCCGACGAGCAGGGTGCCGTCGGGCAGGACGAGCAGACGGCAGCCCGAGTGCCGTCCCGACGTCAGGGGTATGCCGTCCACGACGACGGCGTCCTGGGTCGCCGCGGTCACGTCCGCGTCCAGGGTCCACCGGGTGACCCGGACGTCCGGGCGCCCGCCCGTCGGCTGCGCCGCGTGGCAGAGGAAGATCGTGCGGTCCTGCTCGAACTGCGGCGAGACCGCCAGGCCCATCAGCCCCGCCTCGCTGCCGACGAAGAGCTCGGACAGGTCGATCGACACCTCACGGGCCCCGGCGGACCCGGGCGGGTCGTCGACGGCCAGCAGCCGGCCGGCCCGCTCGGTGACCAGCGCGGTGCCGTCGGGCAGCAGCTGCACGTCCCACGGCAGCGCGAGCCCGTCGAGGACGACCTCGACGTCGAGGCCGTCCGGCGCGGCCGCCGGTGCGTCCTCGGTGGTGGGGTCCTCGGTCGTGGCGCCGCCGGGTGCGGTCGCGCCGGTGACGTCGCTGTCGTCGGTCGGGCCGCTGGGAGCCCCCGGTGTGGTCACGTCCACTGCGTCGGGGGTGGGCGCCGCGACGGGCTCGTCGGAGCCGCCGGTGTCGTCGGCTCCGCCTGAGCAGGCCGTCAGCGCCAGCGCGAGCACAGCGCCGGCCGCCGCCGCCCGCGCCACGCCCGCCATGGCCCCAGCGTAGGCGCCGCACAGTCTCTGCGGTGGTCCGTCCCGCCACGCACGCCCCGCGGGTGGACGGCGGCCGGCCACTCAAGGTTGTGCACCGCGCACCACGTCGCCAACCGTGTCTGCGGTGCACAACCTTGTCTACGGGCGCTCGTGGGGGCCACGCAGCAGCGCCGTCTCGATCTCGGCGACGGCGCCGGCGACGCCGTCCTCGCCGCGCACCGCGACAGACACCTGCTGCGCCCTGGCCCGGACGCCCGGGCCCAGCGCCACGGCCAGGGCCGCGCGGAGGGCGGCGGCACCGGTGGGGCTGCCGGCCGCGTCCGCCGGGACCGGGGCGGCCGCGACGCCGATCTCGTGCAGCCGCCGGCCGAACCAGGGCTGGTCCATCGTGAACGGGACCGCCACCTGCGGCCGTCCGGACCGCAGCGCCTCGGCGGTGGTGCCGGCGCCGCCGTGGTGGACCACGGCGGCGACACGGGGGAAGAGCAGGTCGTGGGGCGCCTCGCCGACGAAGGCGACGCGCCCGTCATACCCGCGCTCGTCCTCCAGACCCGACCCGCGCATGACGAGCACGCGCCGGCCCAGCCCGAGGGCCGCGTCGACCGTGCTGCGCAGGGCGTCGCGGACGGCCGGGACGGTGTGCGAGCCGAGCCCGGCGAAGACCGGCGGGGGCCCCGCCGAGAGGAACGCCTCGACCTCTGCAGGCAGCGCCGTGCCGGGCGGGCTGTCGGTGAAGGGGTAGCCGACGCTGCGCACCCGCCGGCCCGCCACGCGGCGGGGGGTGACGAGCTGAGGGGTGTTCGCGACGAAGGCCGGGGCGGTCGCCAGCTGCAGCGCGGCACGGCGCCGGTCGCGCCGCGTGACCCCGGCGGTGCCCGGCTCGACGCCCGGGGCGACGGCACCGAGCGCGGACCACATGCCACGTGCCCCGGCGGCCAGGTTGCGCAGCGAGCGACCCCGCGCGACCGAGAACAGGCTCGAGTCACCGTGCACGGACGGCAGCGCCGGGACGAACATCATCAGCACCTGCGGCCGCGAGGGTCCGGGGACGAAGAGGCCGGGCCAGGTGGCGCTCAGCGCGGTGGTGACGAAGCCGTCGTAGCGGGGTGCCAGGTCGCGCATCGTCCGGCTGACCTCCGGTGCCAGCACCCGGGCCATCTCGCCGATCATCCCCAGCTGCCCGTGCAGGTCCTCCGGCATCCCCGGTCCGGTGAGCACCTCCTCGCGGTAGCGGCGCATGAGGTCCATCCGGACCTCCTCGGGCCGCAGCCCGCCGGCCCGGACCAGGTCGACGTAGTCGGAGGTGGCGGTGACGCCGACGTCGTGGCCGCGTGCCGCCAGACCGCGCCCCACGGCGACCAGGGGCTGGTGGTCGCCGCGGCTGCCGGCCGCGAGCAGGGCGATGCGCATGGCTCCAGTGTGCGGGGCCCGGCCCTATCGCCGGACGCTGACCACGCGACCGCCCTCGTCACCGGCACCCGGGCCCAGCTCGACGACGACGTCGGCCGTCGCCACCGCCGCCTCGTCGTGCTCGGCGACCAGCACCGTGTGGCCGGCGTCGACCAGCGTGTGCAGCTGCGCCAGCAGCCGGTGCACGTCGGCCGGGTGCAGGCCGGTCGTCGGCTCGTCGAAGAGGTAGAGCGTCGGCGCGCGACGCTCGCGCTGCAGCTCGGTCGCCAGCTTGATGCGCTGGGCCTCGCCGCCAGACAGCTCGGTGGCCGGCTGCCCGAGGGTGAGGTAGCCCAGGCCCAGCGCGTCGAGGGCGTCCAGGGCGCGCCGCGCCGGCGGCACCCCGGCCAGCACCTCCGCTGCCTGCACGACCGTCATCGCCAGCAGGTCGGCGACCGTGCGGCCCTCCCAGGTCACCTCGAGGGTCTGGGCGTCGAACCGGGCGCCGCGGCAGGTCGGGCAGGTGGAGTAGGTGCCGGGCAGGAACAGCAGCTCGACGGCCACCGCTCCCTCGCCGCCGCAGGTCGGGCACTGCCCGGCGGCGGTGTTGAAGCTGAAGTGGGTGGCCGTCCACCCCCGCTCGCGCGCGTCCGGCGTCGCCGCGAAGAGCCGGCGCACGTGGTCCCACAGGCCCGTGTAGGTGGCGAGGGTGGAGCGCGGCGAGCGGCCGATCGGCCGCTGGGTGATGCGCACGACCCGTCGAGGTATGCCGTCACCGGTCGCGGTCACGCTCCCGGTGGCCGGCGCGTCGTCGTCGGCGGGGTCGTCGTCGGGCTGGTCCTCGACCCGGGCGAGGTCGGCGCCGGTGACGTCGTGGACCGCGTCGAGCAGGCTGGTCTTGCCCGACCCGGAGACGCCGGTGACGACCGTCAACGTCCCCAGGGGCAGGTCGAGGTCGACGCCGCGCACCGTGTGCCGCGCCAGCCCGGCCAGGTGCAGGGTGCCGGTCCCGGGACGGCGCGGCCCCTGGCGGATCTCGGCCGTGTGGACCCGGTCGGCGAGGTAGCGCGCCGTGACCGACGCGTCGACACCCACCAGGCCCGCGGGCGGGCCGGACCACAGGACCTCCCCGCCCTGGGCACCGGCGCCCGGACCGACGTCGACGACCCAGTCGCAGCGGCTCGCGATCCCCATGTCGTGCTCGACGACCACCACCGTGTTGCCCGCCCCGACGAGGCGGCGCAGCAGGTCGACCAGCCGGTCGGTGTCGCGCGGGTGCAGCCCGGCCGACGGCTCGTCCAGGACGTAGACCACGCCGAACAGCCCCGACCGCAACGCGGTCGCCAGCCGCAGCCGCTGCAGCTCGCCCGCCGAGACGCTGGTGCTCGACCGGCCCAGGGTCAGGTGCCCCAGCCCGAGCTCGGCCATGAGCCCCAGCCGCCCGGCCAGGTCCTCCAGCAGCAAGGTCTCGGCCTGCTGCCGCGCGTCGCGCTCCAGGAGCACCGCCAGCTCGTCCAGGCGCTCGCGGACGGTCGCGAGCAGCCCGTCGACCGGCACCCCCGAGGCCTCGTCGACCGCCAGCCCCTGCCAGGTGACGGCCAGCGCCTCCGGCCGGAGGCGGCGCCCGCCGCACGTGCCGCACGGGCGCGTGACGACACACCGGAGCATCCGCTCGCGCTGCGTGGCGCTCCTGGTCTCGGCCAGCGTGCGGCGGACGTAGCGGGCGGCCGAGGAGAAGGTGCCCTGGTAGGGCCGGTTGATGCGCGCGGCGTCGCGGGTGGGCACGACGGTGACCACGGGCTGCTCGTCGGTGAAGAGGATCCAGTCGCGGGTGGCCCGGGGCAGCTCGCGCCAGGGGACGTCGACGGCGTGGCCGAGGGTGGCGACGATGTCGCGGTAGTTCTTGCCCAGCCACGCGCCCGGCCACGCCGCGACGGCGCCCTCGGCGATGGACAGCGAGTCGTCGGGCACCATCGACGCCTCGGTCGGCTCGTGCACCACCCCCAGCCCGCCGCACGCCGGGCAGGCGCCGAGCGGGGTGTTGGGGGAGAAGGAGTCGGAGTCGAGGTGGCCGGCTCCCGCGGGGTAGGTGCCGCAGCGCGACCAGAGCATGCGCAGGGTCGAGCCGGTCGTCGTGACGGTGCCGACGGTCGACCTGGCCCCGGCGCCGCCCCGCCCCTGCTCGAGCGCGACGGTCGGGGGCAGGCCGCGCACGTCACGGACCTGCGGGTCGACGGCGGTGTGGATCAGCCGCCGCGCGTAGGGGGCCACCGAGTCGAGGTAGCGGCGCTGCGCCTCCCCGTGCACCGTGCCGAACGCCAGGCTGGACTTGCCGGAGCCCGAGACGCCGGTGACCGCCACCAAGGCGTCGCGGGGGAGGTCGACGTCGACGTCGCGCAGGTTGTGCAGGCGGGCGCCGCGCACCTCGATCCGTCCGGTCACCAGGTCAGGGTATGGCGTGCGCCACAGCCGGGCGCTCACGGGAATGTCGTTGAACCGTCACTCATTGACGCCTGCATGAGCTTCCCCACGATCGGCGTCGTCGTCAGCACCACCCGCCCCGCCCGGATCGGCCCCAAGGTCGCCGGCTGGGTCGCCGGCCTGGCCCCCTACGGCACCGAGGTCGAGATCGTCGACCTGGCCGCGATCGGCCTGCCCTTCCTGGCCGACGGCCAGATGCCCTCGGCCGGTGAGTACGACCAGCCCAGCACGATCGCCTGGTCCGAGCGGGTCCGCGGCTACGACGCGCTCGTCCTGACGGTGGCCGAGTACAACGGCGGCTACCCGGCCGTGCTCAAGAACGCCCTGGACACCCTCCACGCCGAGTGGAACGGCCTGCCCGTCGGCGTGGTCGGCTACGGCTGGGGCGGGGCGACCGCCGCGACCGGCGCCCTGGCGACCGTCCTCGACCGCCTGCAGACCGTGCGCCTGGACGGCCCCGGCCTGCGCTTCGGCGAGGACCTCACGCCCGAGGGCGAGGTCCTCGAGGCGGCCCCGGAGGACGCCGTGCGCGGACTCTTCGACCAGCTGGTCGCCGCCGCCCGCGAGCGGGGGTCCGTCACGGCCTGAGGCCGTCCCCCTGCGCGCGGCGGTCGGATCCGCCAGACTGACGGTCATGAGCGACGACAGCAGGAAGAGCAGCCTGTCGGTGGACATGGTGACCGTCGACTGCGAGGAGCCCCAGGAGCTGGCGGACTTCTGGCGCCAGGCCCTGCAGACCGAGGTCGGCACGGACCTGCCCGACTTCGTCATCCTGCGCGGCCGGCCCGCCCTCGCCTTCCAGCGCGTGGAGAAGCCGACCCCCGGCAAGAACCGGCTCCACCTCGACCTGTCCGGCGCCGAGCGGACGCAGGAGGTCGCGCGCCTGGTGGAGCTGGGGGCCAGCGTCGTCCGCAACCACGACCACGACGGGTTCGCCTGGACGGTGCTGCGTGACCCGGCCGGCAACGAGTTCTGCGTCTCCGACCCCCACGGCGCCTGACCCTTCGCCCCGCCCGGCGCACCGCATACCCTGCGAGGGTGACCGGACCGACCGACCCTCCGCCGCCCCTCGTCCTCCTGCACGCCGGCGGTCAGGCGCCGATGGCGTGGGAGGACGTCGTCGTCCGGCTCTACGGCTCGCGGCGGCTGCTCACGCCGTGGGTGCCCGGGCTGCGACCGACCGAGAAGGAGCCGCTGCCGATGGGCCAGGCCGCGGCGGCGCTCGACACCACCTTGATGCTCGAGGGTATGCAGCAGGTCGACCTGTGCGGGGTGTCGTACGGGGCGATGGTGGCCGCCCAGCTGGCGGCAGACTTCCCCGAGCGGGTGCGGCGGCTCGTGCTCGTCGGCGGCCAGGTGCGCCCGCCGCGGTCGGTGATGCGGATGCAGGGCGCGCTGCTGCGGATGATCCCCCGGTCGCGGTTCGTCGACGCGGGGGTCTCCAAGGACCAGGTGCTGCGCAGCCAGAAGGTCGTCCGCGCCCTCGACCTGACCGACGCGCTGCCGCGGATCACCGCCCGCACGCTCGTGCTCGTCGGGGCCAAGGACGTCGTCAACCAGGCGGCGGCGCGGGCGCTGACCTCCGGCATCGCGGACGCGCGGCTGAGGGTCGTGGAGGGCGCGGGGCACCTCGTCAACGTGGACCGGCCGGAGGAGCTGTCCACGATCCTGGCGGACTTCCTCGACGAGCCGGGGGACGACGCCGTCGCGTCGGGGGGCGTGGAGGCCTGAGCTAGGCCGACGCGGCCCGGTCGGAGGCCCGCCCGGGCAGTCCGCCGCGGTCCATCCGGGCCAGCAGGCGCAGCTGGGCGAGACGCTCACGGCGGAACACCGCCCGGGACGAGGAGGCCACCGCCCGGTCCAGCAGCCGCTTGCTCCAGGCCACGGCCTCGGCGTCGTGCTCGACGATCTGGCCGACGAGGCGGGCGGCCTCGGCGTGGGGATCCTCCGACAGCCGCGTCACCAGCCCCAGGCGGTGCGCCTCGGTGCCGGTCACGGTCCGGGCCGTGAGCGTCAGGTCCTTGGCGACGTCCAGCCCGACCAGCTCCACGAGCGAGCGCGTCCCGCTCATGTCCGGCACGAGCCCCCAGCGCACCTCGCGCACCGACCACTGCGCGTCCGGGGTGCTGACGCGCAGGTCGGCGCTGAGCGCCAGCTGCAGACCGGCGCCGAGGCAGTGGCCGTGGACGACCGCGACCACCGGGACGGGCAGCCGGCGCCACGCCCAGCACGCCTCCTGGAAGACGTTGGTGCCGCGCAGCCCGGGGACGAAGCGCCGGGCGATCCCGCGCGGCTCGCCCAGCGCGGCCCGCAGGTCGAGCCCGGCGCAGAACGCCTCGCCGGCGCCGCTGAGCACCACCGCCCGGACCTCACGGTCGTCCCGCAGTGCCCGCGCGGTCGCGACCAGCTCGTCGAGCATCCCCAGCGTCAGCGCGTTGAGCTTGTCCGGTCGCGCCAGCCGCACGTGCGCGACCTGCCCCTCCACCTCGGTGGTGACCAGTCCGGTGCCGGCGGATGACTCCATACCCGGAGCATGGCACGCGCGGTCAGAGACCGAGGAACTCCCGGATCGCCGGCAGCTCGCGGCGCGCCTGCGCCAGGCCCGCCTCGTGGCTCGCGCGCAGCCGCGCGACGTCGCGGGTGCCGTTGCCCACCGGCATGGCCCCGGGCACGAACACGTAGGCCGTGCCGGCCCGCTCCAGCTCCCACAGCTCCTCGCGCACGGCGTTGTAGCGCGCCGGCCGCTGCCGGAGGGCCTCGGCCACGGAGGGCAGGCGCCGGAAGTGCCGGCGCAGGTACCAGTCGTGGCGCGAGGGTGTCTTGACGTAGTCGCGCCCGCGCGTCAGCACGACCAGGAACCGCTGGTAGCCGTCGGCGCGCGCCGCGTCCAGCGGGATGCCGCCGGAGGGCCCGAGCGCCCCGTCGACCCAGACCTCGCCGCCGATCGTCACCGGGGGCATGACGACCGGCATGGTCGACGAGGCCCGCACGCGCACCATGAGGTCGTCCATCGTGGGGAGGTCCTCGCGGCCCCAGTAGACCTGCTCGCCGCGCGTGGCGTTGAAGGCGCCGATCCGCACGGCCGCGGGGCTGGCGGCGAAGGTCTCCCAGTCGAAGGGCAGCGCGGCGCCCGGCAGCCCGGTCTCCTCGTAGATGTACCGCGCGTTGAACAGCCCCTGCCCGCGCACGAACGTCCGCCAGTCGCCGAACCGGGGGTCCGCGGCGAAGTCGGTGAAGCTGTGCCGGGCACGCCACGGGTCGCGCGCCACGTAGTTGACCGTGTTGCTCGACCCGGCCGAGACGCCACCCACCCAGCCCAGGTGGACCCCGGCCTCGAGCAGGGCCACGACCAGCCCGGAGGTGTAGGACGCACGCATCCCGCCGCCCTCGAGGACCAGGGCGGTGCCGGGCGCGTCCGTCGTCAGCGGCTCCACGCCCCGAGGGTATGCCGTTGCCTCAGCGCACCGCGGCCAGCACCTCGTGCTCCTCCTCGTCGGTGAGCCCGGTCGGTCGCTCGCCCTCGCGGTTCTCCTCGTAGGCCAGGGCCGCGCGCAGCGTCTCGGCCAGCGGCCGGGTCACCAGCCCGGCGGCACGGGCCCGGGAGGTGTCCATGGTCCCGAAGCCGCGCATGGTGGGGTCGTCGATCCACAGCGGCATCGAGCGCGGCCCCATCCACGGGTTCACGCCGAGCTCGGCCAGCCGGGCCGGGGGCACCGGGTGGGGCCGGGCGGCCGTCCCCGCCACCTCGGCCGCGGTCGCGAGCACCTCCGAGAGCGGTGTGGTCGGCCCCGTGACGTTGTAGGGCCCGTCGAGGCGCTCGCGGGCGGCGGTGACGACGAAGGAGGCGATGTCGCGCACGTCGACGAGCGCGCAGGGGAAGCCGGGGTCGTCGGGCACGGCGACGGCCGACCCGTCGCCGACCGGGTGCGCAAAGCGCCACGGCCAGTAGCCCGACCGGCCCGAGGTGTCGCCCGCCCCGCCGATCAGCCCGGAGCGCACGAGCGTCGCGGTCGTGCCCGACCCGGCGTAGAGCTGCTCGCAGGCCACCTTGGCAGCCCCGTAGTCCTCGGGCCCGGCCATGACCTCGGCCTGCAGCGCCGGCGTCAGGGCGTCGGTCTCGCGGTGGCCGGCCGGCGTCGTCCCGGCGTAGACGTTGGCCGTGGACACGAACACCCAGTGGTCGGCCCGCAGGTCGCGCAGCGCCCTGCGTGCACGGCCGGGCTGGCTGGTCAGGTCGACCACGGCGTCCCAGCGACGACCGGCCACGGGGGCCAGGGCGTCGGCGGCGTCGTCGTCGCGGTCACCGGGGACGAAGGTGACGCCCTCCGGCGGCGGGGCGCTGCCCCGGGCCAGGCAGGTGACCGAGTGGCCGTCGGCCAGGGCGGACAGGGCGATCTGGCGGCCGAGGAAGGCGGTTCCGCCGAGCAGCAGGAGCTCCATACCCCTCATCCTGGGAGACGCGGCGGCGCCCGCGCCGGTCCGACCGACGCGGGCGCCGCGCAGGGCTCACCACCGGTGGGCGACGTCGATCACCAGCCGCGCGCCGTCACCGGGCCCGTCCAGCACGAAGACGCGCATCGGCAGCCGGGCGCGCACGCCCAGGCCCAGCGTGGTCTGTCCCTCGAAGCTGCCGGCCCAGGCCACCTGCCGGAAGGTGGAGTAACCGGTGACGTCGACGACGTTCGTGCGGCTGCGCGGTGTGAAGGTCGCGCGCCCCTGGTCGTCGTAGGCCGGCGCCCGCAGGACGATCCGCAGGTCGGCATCGCCCTTGAGCGGCACGGCCCTGCCGCTGCCGTCCTCGCGCACCGTGGTGACGTAGCGCACGTCGTAGCTGAGCGACCGGGGCACCTTCGCGACGTCGAGGACCAGGCGGTCGAAGCAGTCGTGGCGCCCGGACCGGACCCCGCTGAGGGTGCCGGTGGTGTGCGAGACCGCGTTGGCCTTGGCCAGCGAGCCCCAGGTGATCCCGCAGTAGGGCCGCGCCGTCGTGGCGAGGGTGGTGGCCGGGCCGGCCAGGGCCGAGGCGGGTGCCCCGAGCCCGGCGGCCAGGGCCGCTGCCGCGGCCAGTGCGGTGAGCTGTCGTCGGGTCCGTCGCGTCCCCATGGTCTCTTCCCCTTGCGTCGTCCGGGCGGCTGCCCGGGTGAGGTATGACGTGGAGCCACGTCATACCCCTGTGTCGCGGGGGGACGGGGAAAGGTTGCCTCAGACCGCCGGGTAGCCGTCCAGGCGCAGCAGCCGGGCCAGGTGGGCGGCGTTGGTGGCCGCGGTCGCCGTGGCCGAGGCGGTCGCCTCCGGCGTCTCGTCGAGGTCCTTGTAGTCCACGGTGTGCATGGCCTCGCCGTTCCAGTAGGTCACGCCGTTGGCCGGGACGGTGAAGCCGACGTCGTTGAGCGCCTGGAAGAGGACGGCGCTGATGTGGTGCGCCCCGTCCTCGTTGCCGACCACCACGGCCAGCGCCACCTTGCCGAAGGTCAGCAGCCGCCCCTCGTCGTCGGTCTCCGACAACTCGGCGTCGAGCCGCTCCAGCACCCGCTGGGCCACGCTGGTGTGCTGGCCCATCCAGGTGGGCGTGGCGAGCACGAGGATGTCGGCCTCCATCACCTGCTCGCGGATGGCCGGCCACTCGTCGCCGTCGCCCATGTCCTTCTCGACGCCCGGTCGCACGTCATGGTCGACGACGCGCACCTGCGAGCCGCTCACGCCGTGCCGGGCCAGGGCGTCCAGCACCTGCTGGGCGAGCACCTGGGTGCTGGACTCCGCGGGGGAGGGGCTCAGCGTGCAGTTGAGCGCGAGGGCGGTCAGCGGCGCGGTGTCGGTAGCCATGGGCAGCACGCTAGGCCGTCCGGGGCCCGGGCGCAGCACGGGAGGGGTGGAGCCGCCCGGGGAACACATCCGCCCGGGCGCAGGTTGAGCCAGGTGAACTCAACTTCGGTGAGCGCGAGCTTGACAAGATCGACCGCGCCGCACAGAGTTGAGTCCTGACGTGTCAACCGCGTCCACCCGCCCGGGTGCGGCGCACCTCATACCCGAAGGAGACCACCACATGGGACGTGCAGTCGGCATCGACCTGGGCACCACCAACTCCGCGGTCGCGGTCCTGACCGGCGGCGAGCCGGAGATCATCGCCAACGCCGAGGGCGGGCGGACCACCCCCTCGGTCGTCAGCTTCGCCAAGAACGGCGAGGTGCTGGTCGGTGAGGTCGCCAAGCGCCAGGCCGTCACCAACGTCGACCGGACCATCCGCTCCGTCAAGCGCCACATGGGCACGGACTGGACCACCCAGGACATCGACGGCAAGCACTACACCGCGCAGGAGATCAGCGCGCGGATCCTCATGAAGCTCAAGCGCGACGCCGAGGCCTACCTGGGCGAGCCGGTGACCGACGCGGTCGTCACCGTCCCGGCCTACTTCGACGACGCCGAGCGCCAGGCCACCAAGGACGCCGGTGAGATCGCCGGCCTCAACGTGCTGCGCATCGTCAACGAGCCGACCGCCGCCGCGCTGGCCTACGGCCTGGACAAGGGCAAGGAGGACGAGCTCATCCTCGTCTTCGACCTCGGTGGCGGCACCTTCGACGTCTCCCTGCTCGAGGTGGGCAAGGACGCCGAGGACGGCTTCGCGACCATCCAGGTCAAGGCCACCCACGGTGACAACAAGCTCGGTGGTGACGACTGGGACCAGCGCATCATCGACCACCTGGTCACAACGGTGAAGAACCAGTCCGGCGTCGACCTGGCCAAGGACAAGATCGCGCTGCAGCGCCTCAAGGACGCCGCCGAGCAGGCCAAGAAGGAGCTGAGCTCGGGCACCAGCACCACGATCAACCTGCAGTACCTGTCGATGGGGGAGAACGGCCCCGTCCACCTGGACGAGACCCTCACCCGCGCGCAGTTCGAGCAGATGACCAGCGACCTGCTGGAGCGCACCAAGGCGCCGTTCGACCAGGTGATCAAGGACGCCGGCATCAAGCTCGACGAGATCGACCACGTCGTGCTCGTCGGCGGCTCGACCCGCATGCCGGCCGTGACCGACCTGGTCAAGAAGATGACCGGTGGCAAGGAGCCCAACAAGGGCGTCAACCCCGACGAGGTCGTCGCCGTCGGCGCCGCGCTGCAGGCCGGTGTCCTGAAGGGTGAGCGCAAGGACGTGCTGCTCATCGACGTCACCCCGCTGAGCCTGGGCATCGAGACCCAGGGCGGCATCATGACCCGCCTGATCGAGCGCAACACCGCGATCCCGACCAAGCGCAGCGAGGTCTTCACCACGGCCAGCGACAACCAGCCGTCGGTGGGCATCCAGGTCTACCAGGGTGAGCGCGAGATCGCCCAGCACAACAAGCTGCTCGGCAACTTCGAGCTGACCGGCATTGCCCCGGCCCCCCGCGGCGTCCCGCAGATCGAGGTCACCTTCGACATCGACGCCAACGGCATCGTGCACGTCTCCGCCAAGGACCGGGGCACGGGCAAGGAGCAGTCGATGACGATCTCCGGCGGCAGCGCGCTGCCCAAGGACGAGATCGAGCGCATGGTCAAGGACGCCGAGGCGCACGCCGAGGAGGACCGCAAGCGCAAGGAGGAGACCGAGACCCGCAACACCGCCGAGCAGCTGGTCTACTCGACCGAGAAGTTCCTCGCCGACAACGGCGAGCAGGTCCCGGCGGACACCCGGGGCCCGGTCGACACGGCGCTGAACGACCTCAAGGAGGCCCTCAAGCCCGAGTCCGGCGCCTCCGTCGAGGACATCAGCGCCAAGATGGAGACCCTCTCGACCGAGTCGCAGAAGATGGGGTCGGCCATGTATGCCGCGCAGGGCGCCGCCGCCGGTGGCGCGGGTGCGGGGGCCGGCTTCGCGGACGCGACCGGTGCCGCGGACGTCGACCCCGACCGGTCGGCCGACGCCGGTGGTGACGACGTGGTCGACGCCGAGGTCGTCGACGACGAGGAGACCAAGTGACGGACAGCTTCGGCACCCAGACCGGGGGTGCTCCTCGCGACGAGGAGCACCCCGGCTCGGGGCCGGTCATCCGGGACAAGCGGCGCATCGACCCCGAGACGGGTCAGCCGCGCACCCCGCAGACCGCGCCCGAGCCGGCGCCCGGCCAGGCCGACGGCGATGCCGGTGCGGACACCGGCGTGACCGACGCCGGCGCTGCCGGTGACGACGCGCACCCGGACACCGCCCTGGCCGCCGAGCGGCTGGAGGAGATGCGCCGGATGCAGGCGGAGTTCGTCAACTTCCGCAACCGCACCCAGCGGGAGCGCGAGGCGGACAAGGACCGCGCGGTCTCCTCGGTCATCGAGGCCCTGCTGCCGGTCATGGACGACATCCACTCGGCCCGCGAGCACGGTGACCTCGGCGAGGGCACCCCGCTGCGGGCGATCGCGGACAAGCTCGAGGTCACCCTGGAGCGGTTCGGCGTCCGGCGCGTGGGCGAGGTCGGCGACGTCTTCGATCCCACCGTGCACGAGGCGCTCATGCACCTGCCGGCCGACAGCCCCGGCGTCGAGCTGCCCGAGGGCTCGACGGAGATGACGGTCGTGCAGGTGATCCAGCCGGGGTTCGTGGTCAACGACAAGGTCGTCCGCGCGGCACGCGTCGCGGTGGCCGACCCCGCCTGACCGACCGAGGACGTGGCGTGCACGCCCCACCCCCGACCGGGGACGCGGCGTGCACGCCATACCCGGAGTCCCCGGTGGCCGCAGATGCGGGCACACGGCGTCGTCGGTGGGGACAATGGCGTACAGACCGTGACCTCGGTCGGGAGAAGGTCGAGAAGACGAAGGAGGTGAGGACCGTTGGTCAGCCAGGACTGGATGGAGAAGGACTTCTACGCGATCCTCGGCGTCCCCAAGGACGTCGACGAGAAGACGCTGAAGAAGACCTACCGCAAGCTCGCGCGCGAGTGGCACCCGGACTCCAAGCCCGGTGACGCGGCGGCGGAGCAGAAGTTCAAGGACATCGGCGAGGCCTACGCGGTCCTCTCCGACCCCGAGCAGCGCAAGCAGTACGACGCCGTCCGCGCGATGGGCGGCGGAGCCCGGTTCACCGCCGGCGGCCCCGGTGGGCCCGGTGGCGGCGGCTTCGAGGACGTCTTCGCCCAGATGTTCGGCGGTGGCGGCGGCGCCCAGAACGTGCGCTTCTCCACCGGAGGCGGGGGCGGGATCGACCTCGAGGACCTGCTCGGTGCCTTCGGCGGCGCCGGTGGCTTCCAGCCCGGCGGCGGCCAGGGCTTCCCCGGTGGTGGCCAGGGCTTCCCCGGCGGTTTCGGCCAGCGCGGGCAGCGGGGTACGGCCAAGGGCCAGGACGTGGAGGCCCGCACCGCGATCGACTTCCGTGCCGCGGCGAGCGGTGACACCGTCACCCTCAGCAAGCCCGACGGCGGACGCATCACCACCAGGATCCCGGCCGGCGTCAAGGACGGCCAGAAGATCCGGCTGCGCGGCAAGGGGATGCCCTCCCCGGTCCAGGGCGGGGAGCCGGGCGACCTGATCCTGCACGTGACCGTGCGCCCGCACCCCGTCTTCGGCCGGGACGGCGACAACCTCACCGTGGACCTGCCGGTCACCTTCAGCGAGGCCGCGCTGGGAGCCACGGTCGCCGTGCCGACCCTGGACGGCGGCACCGTCAAGGTCCGGATCGCCCCGGGCACCCCCTCAGGGCGTGTGCTGCGCGTCAAGGGCCGGGGCATCGAGACCAGCAAGGGCACCGGCGACCTGCTCGTCAGGGTGCAGGTCGTCGTGCCGCAGCGGCTGTCCGACGCCGCGCGCGAGGCGGTCGAGACCCTCCGCGACGAGGAGGGGGCGGCCGACCCCCGCAGCGAGCTGATGCGTCAGGCGAGGGCGTGATGACCCGTGGTCGACCGTGACACCCCCGTCTACGTGATCTCGGTGGCGGCCGAGCTGGCAGGGATGCACGCCCAGACCCTGCGCCAGTACGACCGCCTCGGCCTGGTCACCCCGTCCCGCACCCGGGGCGGTGGCCGGCGCTACTCCTCCCGCGACATCGACCGGCTGCGGGAGGTGCAGCGCCTCTCCACCGAGGGCGTGAGCCTCGCCGGGATCCAGCGCATCCTCGACCTGGAGATGCAGGTCGAGGCGATGCGCAGCCGGCTCGCCGAGCTCACCGCGGAGAACCACGCCCTGCGCGAGGCCCTGGGCCAGTCGCAGCGGGTCTTCGCCGCCGGCCGCTCCGGCGAGGTCATCGCGCTGCGGGCCGGCACCCGGCCACGGGCCAGCTCGGGCAGCACCGCGCTGGCGCTCTGGCGTCCCCACGGCTGGCCGTTCCCGGACTGAGACGAGCACCGGCTCGTCACTTCACCTCGCGCCGGGCCACCCGCCAGAAGCCGACGGCCAGCGGCAGCAGGATCCACAGCGCGCTCGTGGTGCCCACCTGGGCCCACTGCTCACCGGTCGCCCACTCGTCGCCGAGGAGCGCGCCCTGGGCGACGGACATGTCCAGCCAGGCTGAGTTCTCCCGCAGCCACGCCGTGGTGAGGAAGAGCAGCGGCGAGAGCATGGGGACGAGGAAGTAGGCGACGATGCCCACCGGCACGTTGAGGAACAGCGCGCCGAAGGCCACGCCCATGAGGACCCCGATGGTCTGCAGCACCAGCAGGTTGACGGTCAACGGCCAGCCCAGCCACGCGTCGACCTCACCCCCACCGGCGGCGGAGACCGAGACCGTGTGGGCGGCGGCTGCCAGCAGGGTCGTCACGAGGAGCACCCCGAGGCCCAGCAGCACCGCGGCGAGCGTCTTGGCGGCCATCACCCGCAGCCGGCGGGGCTCCTGGGTGAAGGTGATGAGTGCGGTGCGCTGGCCCCATTCGTTGGCCGCCGTCATGACGCCCAGGATCGGGATGAGCAGCGCCTGCGGGATGTTGGCCGCCAGCATCAGCCCGAGCATGCCGGTGCCGGTCTCCCGGTTGAGCCACAGCGTGACGCCCATCGACAGCGCGGTGATCACCAGGATGGCGACGACCAGCCACCGCCCTGCGCGGGTGTCGATGAGCTTGCGCAGCTCGGTGCGCAGCAGCCGGGAGAAGGGCAGTGCGCCCACCGCGTCGATCTGCGGCGGGTATGCCGTCTCGGTCCCCGGTCGGGCGGTCGTGGTCATGGCGCTCTCCTCGAGGGTCGTGCGGGTCGGGCGGGTCGTGCCGGTCGTGCCGGCTCTGGGGGTGGTCGTGCTCATGCCGCGACGCCCTCGGCGCCGGTCTCCCGGGCGTCCGCCGCGGTGAGCTGCAGGAACATCTCCTCGAGCCCGCTGCCCCCGGCGGTGCGCAGCTCGGTGACGAGCAGCTGCGCCGCCAGGGCTAGCCGGGCGACCTCCTCCGCCGTCGCCGTCGTGCGCAGGTCACCCTCGGCGCGCAGCGTCACCTCGTGGCCGTCCCGCTCCAGCGCCGTGCCCAGCCCGGCCAGGTCGGGCGAGCGCACGAGGGTGCCGCCGGCCTGCAGGAGCTCCTCCTTGGTGCCCTGGGCGACGATGCGCCCCCGGCCGATCATGACCAGGTCCTGGGCGATCTGCTCCACCTCGTGCAGCAGGTGCGAGCTGAGCAGCACCGTGCCGCCCTCCGCGGCGAAGTCGCGCAGCAGGCCGCGCATCCACCGGATCCCCGCCGGGTCCAGGCCGTTGGCGGGCTCGTCCAGGACGAGCACCTGCGGGTCGCCGATCAGGGCACCGGCGAGGCCGAGCCGCTGCCGCATGCCGAGCGAGTAGTTGCCGACGCGACGCTCCGCCTCCCGGGAGGTCAGCCCCACCCGCTCCAGGGCCGCGTCGACGTCGCGACGCCCGCGCCCGGCCATGACGGCCGCGAGGTTGAGGGTCTCCCGCCCGGTCCGCCCCGCGTGCTGCGCCGTCGCGTCGAGCATCGCCCCGACGTGCCGTGTCGGTGTGGGCAGCGCGCGGTAGGGCCGTCCGAGCACCAGCGCGGTGCCCGAGCTCGGGGTGGTCAGGCCGACCATCATCCGCATGGCGGTGGACTTGCCGGCGCCGTTCGGGCCGAGGAAGCCGGTCACCCGCCCCGGCCGGGCGGTGAAGGTGATGTCGTCCACGGCGGTGAAGCCGCCGTAGCGCCTGGTCAGGTTCTCGATCTGGATCATGTCCCCAGGCTCGCCGCCGGGCCGGGCCCGGGACATCGGCCGTGCGTCTGGCAGGTGCGGCCGTCGGTCGGGCACGGCCCGCGGCCACCCCCTACCGAAGGAGGGGGTCGCCCCCGACGGAAGACGGTCGTCCCGACCGCGACGGGCCACCTAGCATCTCGGTATGCCGTCCCTGTCCGTCGCGTCCCCGCCCCCCACGGCGGCGACGGCCGGTTCGGCAGCACGCGACTTCGAGCGCCTCCCGCTGTGGCGCAACGCCTGGCGGTTGGTGGTGGCGTGGCTGCTCGGCATGGTCTTCTTCGTGGTCTACGTCAGCCCGCTCATGCTCAACGCGCGGTCCGACCTGGACGCGGCCGTGGCCGGGGCCTTCCTGCTCCTCGACCTGCTGGTGGGACACCTTGCCCTGGTCCTCGTGGCCTTCCGGCGGCGCCGGCCGGTGGCCGTCGCCGTGGTGGCCACGGTGCTGTCCGCCGTGTCGGTGCTCGCGGTGGGGCCGGTGTTCCTGGCGGTGATGTCCCTGGCCACCCGGCGGCGGCTGTGGCCGCTGGTGTGGCTGGGCGTGCTCAACGGGGTGGTGGGCGCCGCGCACGAGCGCCTGGTCGTGCCCTGGACGACCCCCGCGGAGTTCCGGGAGAGCCTCACCGGTCAGGGCTGGCTCGTCGACGGGCTGGTCTACGTGGCGTTCGCGCTGCTCCTCTACGGCGTCGTGGTCCTCATCGGCTGGAACGTCGGGTCGCGGCGCGAGCTCGTCGCGAGCTGGCGCCGCCAGGCGGAGACCGCCACCAGCGAGCAGGCGGCACGCGTCGCGCAGGCCCAGCTCGCCGAGCGTGCCCGGATCGCGCGGGAGATGCACGACGTGCTCGCCCACCGGCTCTCCCTCGTCGCCATGCACGCCGGAGCCCTGGCCCACCGTCCCGACCTGACGGACCAGGAGCGGGTCGAGGCCGCCGAGGTCGTCCGGTCCGGCGCGCACCAGGCGCTGGAGGAGCTGCGCGAGGTGCTCGGGGTGCTCAGGGACGACGACCGCGAGGGCGGCGAGCGTCGCGTCGAGGCTCCGCAGCCGGGGCTGAGCGACATCCCGGCCCTGCTCGCCGAGGTGACCGGCAGCGGCCAGCAGGTCCGGCTGAGCGTCGAGGAGGACCTGTGGCGGCGGTCGCTGTCGCTGCCGGCGAGCACCGGCCGTCACGCCTACCGCGTCGTCCAGGAGTCCCTGACCAACGCCCGCCGCCACGCGGCGGGCCGACCGGTCACCGTGCACGTCGACGGGCGTCCCGGGCGGGGCCTGTCCATCACGGTGGCCAACCCGACGCCACCCGTCGCGGAGGGTACGCTCCCCTCCGGCGGCCGCGGGCTGGCCGGCCTGGCCGAGCGCGTGCAGCTGGCGGGCGGGCGCTTCGAGGCGGGCGTCGAGGTGACCGACTTCGTGGTGCGGACCTGGCTGCCGTGGCCGGGTCGAGGAGGAGACGATGGGTGAGGGCCGTCCCAGGGTGGTCATCGTCGACGACGACCCGCTGGTGCGCGCCGGCCTGCGGATGATGCTCGGCGGCCCGGACGGGGTGGACGTGGTCGCCGAGGGGGACGACGGCGACCGCGCCGTCGAGCTGGTCGGCCGCCACCGCCCCGACGTCGTGCTCATGGACATCCGGATGGCCAGGGTGGACGGGCTGCTGGCCACCCGCTCCGTCCTGGCGGCCTATCCCTCCGCCCGGGTGCTCGTGCTGACCACCTTCGACGCCGACGACCACGTCGTCGAGGCGCTGCGCTCGGGTGCGCGGGGGTTCGTGCTCAAGGACACCCCGCCCGACCGGCTCGTCGCAGCGGTGCACGAGGTGGCGGGCGGCGACCACGCCCTGTCGCCCTCGGTCACCGCGCTGCTCGTCGACCAGGTCTCCTCCGGTGCCGGGACGGGCCGCGTCGACGAGCGGGCGGCCCGTGCGCGCGGCCGCCTGGCGGCGCTGACCGACCGGGAGCGCGAGGTCGCCCGGGCCGTCGCCCGCGGCGGCTCCAACGCCGAGATCTCCCGCGAGCTCTACCTCGGCGTGCCGACCGTCAAGGCCCACGTCTCCAGCATCCTGGCCAAGCTCGGGCTGTCCAACCGCGTCCAGGTCGCGCTGCTGGTCCACGACGCGGGCGAGGCCCCCGTGGACTGACCCGTCGCCCGCGGCAGGTCAGTGCCCCCCGGGCCGGCCGACCACCTCCGCGACGAACCGCCGCGCGCCCTCGGCATACCGCTCGGGGAAGGTGACCGCGCACCCGATGGCCCAGGCGTTGCCCTCCAGCCGCCGCAGCCGCAGCCACGGGGCCAGCTCCTCCGCCGAGGGCACCTCGCGTCCCAGCAGCGCGCAGCAGGCGGACAGGGCCCGCGCCCCCAGCTGTGGCGTCGGGGTGGTGCCGAGGACGGCCAGGTCCCACTCGAGCGGGCCCCGGCAGGCCTCCTCCAGGTCGTTCCACACCCACGACCCGTCGGCCGCGCGCAGCAGGTTGCCGCGGTGGGCGTCGCCGTGGAGCACCACCTGCCGCGACCCGCGACCCTCGATCCCCGCGAGCGCCTCCTCGTGCTCGCGCCGCAGCGCCGCGTGCTCCGCAGCGTCGAGGAAGCCGTGCCGTCGCGCGTGCTCCAGCGGCTCGCTGATGACCCCGCGCGCCACTGTCAGGGCGGGCAGGGCGGTGCCGTCCGCGCCCTCGAGGGCCCGGTGCCAGCGGGCCAGCGCCCGCGCCGCGGCCAACGGCTCCGGCCTGTCGCCACCCCCGTCACCCAGGTCGGTCCACAGCGAGACCCAGAGCCCGTCCACCTCGTGCGGCCCGGCGTCCGGGTGCGTCGCGGGCGGGACCACCCCCGCTCCCGCCGCGGCCGCGATCCTCCCGGCGGCGACCTCGGTGCGAAGCCACCAGCCGGGGTCCCGTCGCTGGGCGCCGGTGTGGGTGGAGACCCGGGCGACCACCCCGGCGCGGGGCATGCGGACCATGAGCGACCCGCGGTTGGACAGGACCCGGGGCTCGTCGGGCGGCAGCCCCAGCCGCACCCACAGCCGCCGCAGGGCGGTCGTGCCGAGCAGGGCCGTCCGGCGCGCCGTGGGGAAGGGGTCGGTGTCCATGCCTGTCGTCCGGGTCGGGGTCCGCGGTCGGCGGGTCGGGGAGAATGTGCCCATGACCTCGTTGACGGATGCTACCGACCAGGTGCCTGAGGCGATCCTCGACCTCGCCCGGGGTGCGGCGCGTGTGTGCGTGCTGACCGGCGCGGGGATGTCGGCCGAGTCGGGGATCCCGACCTTCCGGGACGTGCAGGTCGGGTTGTGGGAGCGCTTCGACCCCGCCGAGCTGGCGAGCCCCCAGGCCTGGGAGCGGGACCACGCGCAGGTCTGGGCGTGGTACGCGTGGCGGGCCTCGCTCGTGCGCCGGGCCGCGCCGAACGCCGGGCACGAGGCGCTGGCCGCGTGGCAGCGGCGGCCCGGCGTCGACCTGGCGGTCGTCACCCAGAACGTCGACGACCTGCACGAGCGCGCGGGTGCCGAGGTGCTCGCCCACGTCCACGGCAGCCTCTTCACGCTCCGCTGCGCGCGCTGCGACCGGCCCAGCGACGCGGCATACCCGGAGGTCACCGGGCCGGTCGGGCACCTGGACCCGCCCGTGTGCGGGGTCTGCGGCGGGCCGGTGCGTCCGGGCGTGGTCTGGTTCGGCGAGGCACTGCCGGAGGCGGACTTCCTCGCCGGGGCCGACGCCGCCCGCGAGGCCGACCTCGTCCTCGTGGTCGGCACGTCCGGCCTGGTCCACCCGGCCGCGACGATCCCGCACCTCGCGGGTGCGCGGGGCGTGCCGGTGGTCGAGGTCAACCCCAGGGAGACCGCGGTCAGCGAGGCCGCGGACGAGGTATGGCGCGCTCCGGCCGCCGAGGCGCTGCCCGCGCTGGTCGCCGCGCTCGCGGGCGCGACCCCGCCGCCCTAGCGTGGAGGTCATGCCCGGGCGTGAGGCGGTGGGAGAGGCGATGCGGGCGACGCCCCGCGCCGACTACCTGCCCGGGCCGGCGCGGCACCGGGCCGCGGTCGACGCGCCGGTGGACCTGGGGCACGGGTCGACCTGCTCCCAGCCCTCCACGGTCCGCACGATGCTCGAGCTGCTCGACGTCCACGAGGGGCAGCGGGTGCTCGACGTCGGCAGCGGCTCGGGATGGACGACGGCGATCCTGGCGCGGCTGGTCGGCCCGGCCGGCCGCGTGGTGGGGGTGGAGGTCGTGGACGAGCTGGTGCAGGACGCCGCCCACCGGTTGCGGCGGGACGGCCTGGCGCACGCGTCCGTCCGGGTGGCGGCCGCGGACGAGCTGGGCGCCCCCGACGCGGCGCCGTTCGACCGCATCCTGGTCTCGGCTATGGCGGGGGAGCTGCCGGACGCCCTCCTCGGCCAGCTCGCGCCCGAGGGCCTCATGGTGCTGCCGCTGCGGGGCCGGCTGGCCCGCGTGACCCTGACCGCCGGGCACGCGCAGGTCGACCGCGCGCCCGGGGGCTACCGCTTCGTGCCCCTGCAGACCTCCGGCCCCTCCGGTCACCGCCGGGGCCGCCGGTGGCCGTGGGGGCGGGAGGCGTCAGACTGAGCGTCATGAGCGCACCCACCTACGCCGACGTGGAGGCCGCGGCGGCCGTGATCGAGGGCGTGGCCCACCGCACCCCGGTCCTGCGCTCGCGCCGGCTCGACGAGCTCGCCGGGTGCCAGGTGCACCTCAAGGCCGAGCACCTGCAGCGGGTGGGGGCCTTCAAGTTCCGCGGCGCCTTCACCGCGCTGTCGGCCTTCGACGCCGACCAGCGGCGCGGCGGGGTCGTGGCCTACTCCTCCGGCAACCACGCCCAGGCGGTCGCGCTGGCGGCGCGCGAGCTCGGCGTCCCCGCGACCATCGTCATGCCGCACGACGCCCCGGCGCTCAAGGTCGCGGCGACGCGGGGCTACGGCGCGGAGGTCGTCCGCTACGACCGCTGGAGCGAGGACCGCGAGGCGATCGGCGCCGCGCTGGCCCGCGAGCGCGGGATGACGCTCGTGCCGCCCTACGACCACCGTCACGTCATCGCCGGCCAGGGCACCGCGGTCAAGGAGCTGCTCGAGGACGCCGGACCGCTGGACGTCATCATCACGCCGCTCGGCGGGGGCGGGCTGCTGTCGGGCAGCATCCTCGCCTCCCGGGCCCTGGCCCCGCAGGCCCGCGTCTACGGGGTGGAGCCGGAGGCGGGGGACGACGCCCGTCGGTCGCTGCAGGAGGGGCGGATCGTGCACATCGAGACGCCGCGCACGATCGCGGACGGGGCGCAGACGCTGCACCTGGGGGAGCTGACCTTCCCGGTCATCCGCGACGGCGTGACCGGGGTCGTCACCGCCACGGACGAGGAGCTGGTCGGGGCCATGGGCCTCGTGGCAGCCACGCTCAAGCAGGTCGTGGAGCCCACCGGGGTGCTCGGGCTGGCCGCGCTGCTGTCCGGTGCCGTGCCGGAGACCGCAGGTGCCCGCGTGGGTGTCGTGCTCTCCGGCGGCAACGTCGACCTGACCCGCTTCGCGGCGCTGGTCGGCGGCCGCGACGCTCCCGCCTGACGGCTCAGGCGCCGGCGGTCCCCGGCTCCTCGGCCGCGCGCTGGGTGGCCTGGGCCGCCAGCTGCCGCATCATCCAGCCGGCCAGCAGGTTGAACCCGGCGAACCCGAGGAAGAGCCAGGTCAGCCAGCCGGTGTCCCCGGCGCTCAGGCGGGCCAGGGCGAAGACCATCAGCGCGGCGCCCAGCACCAGGTAGAGCACCGCCCGGCGGCGCAGCATCCGAGGGTCGAGCCGCGGGTCGGCCAGGGGGGAGGGCGGGCCGGCCGGGCCCGCGGGTGCCGCGGCGGCCGACGGCACGGACGGCTCCGTCGAGGCCGCCGCCGTCCCGCCCACGGGGGGCCCGGGCTGCGACCCGTCGTCGAACAGGCCGTCGTAGGCGCGGCCCGTCTGCGGGTCGTACGCCTCGTAACCGGTCTCCGTCGCGACCACCCGCACCGCCCGGCGGGCCTGGTCGTGCAGGAGGGCGCGACCCTCGGTGGCCCCGGTCGGGAAGGACACCGACGCCGACCGGTCGTAGAGCTCGACCTGCAGGCCGCTGCCGGTCGCCGTCAGCTCGCCGAGGACGTCGCCGTCGGCCTCCTCGGCCACCCAGACCTCGACCGGCTCGGTGAGCAGCTCGCGCAGGTGCGCCTCGATCCGGCGGAAGGTGGCCACCCCGGCCTCCAGCTGGGTGCGGTCCATCGGCGGGCCGTCCTGCTCGTCGGCGGCGACCACGTCGGCCCAGTCCTGCCCGGCCCGGCGCGGGTAGAGGGCGATCTCGTACGTCATACCCCCATCCTGACGCCCCGGCAGCCGGAGGACGAAAACGGCAGTCCAGCACACAAGATGTAACAGATGTAACTCGATCGTGGGGATGTAACAGGTGTAACGTCGCTCGGGTCCGTCGGGGGTCCGGGCTAGCCTCGGACGCCCACCCCGAGAGGAGGTACGACGTGGTCACCGGAGCCAACCCCTTCCGCCCCAGCTTCGGGGTGTCCCCGCGCGTGCTCGCCGGCCGCGAGGACCTGCTGCAGGACTTCGACGTGGCCCTCGACGAGGGCCCCGGGTCCCCGCTGCGCTCGCTGCTGGTCAGCGGAGCGCGGGGGATGGGCAAGACCGTCGTCCTCAACGAGCTGGAGGACATCGCGCGCACACGAGGATGGCTGGTCGTGCGGCTGCCCGAGGGTGACGGGATGCTCGAGGAGCTCGAGGCCTCCACCGTGCCGGCCCTCCTCGCCGAGCACGACACCACCGCCGTGCGCCGCCGGTTCACCGGTGGCGGGATCAGCGCCGTCGGCTCCGTCTCCACCGAGGTGGAGGACCGCTACCCCGTGCGGCAGTCGCTGGCCCAGCTGCTCGGCCGGCTCCTCGACGTGCTGGTCGGGCACGAGACCGGCCTGCTCTTCACCCTCGACGAGGTCCAGGCCGCCTCCCCCGACGTCGTCGGCCGGTTCGCGGCGACCTACCAGCACCTGGTGCGCGACGACCGCGAGGTGGCCTTCGCGGCCGCCGGGCTGCCCACCGGCATCGACCAGCTGCTGCGGCAGGCCGGCACGACCTTCCTGCGGCGCGCCGAGCGGGTCCACCTCGCGGTGCTCGCCGACGAGGACGTGCGCACCGCGGCGCGGGCCACGGTCGAGGACGCGGGCCGCAGCATCGGCGAGGAGGCGCTGGAGCGCTACGCCCGGATCGTCCACGGCTACCCCTACCTGCTGCAGCTCGTCGGCTACCACGCCTGGCGCGTCGCGCCCCAGCGTCCGGAGATCACCCCCGACGACGTGGGAGGCACCCGGCCGCTGGTCGTGGAGCGCATGGGCAGGCTGGTCCACGCCCCGGCGCTCGGCGCGCTGCCGGAGGGACAACGCGCCTACCTGCGCGCCATGGCCGCCGACGACGGTCCCGCGGCCACCCGCCAGGTCGCCGAACGGATGGGCGTGCCGATGCAGCAGCAGAACGTCTACCGCGCCCGCCTCATCGACCGGGAGCTGGTCCAGGCGGCGGGGCACGGCTTCGTCGACTTCACCCTGCCCTACCTGCGCGAGCATCTCCGTGCGCAGGCCCGCTGAGCGCGGCGGGGGAGCGGGAGCGGCGACGCCCGCCCCGCGCGACCCCATACCCCGCGAGATCTGGATCCTCGTCGGTGCCGCGTTCGTCATCGCCGTCGGCTTCGGCATCGTCTCCCCGGTGCTGCCGGCCTACGCCCGGTCCTTCGACGTCGGGGTGGCGGCGGCCTCCGTCATCGTCTCGGCCTTCGCCTTCTTCCGGCTGGTCTTCGCCCCCGCCGGCGGGTTCCTCGTGGGCCGGCTCGGTGAGCGACCGGTCTACCTGACCGGCCTGCTCGTCGTGTCGGTCTCCTCGTTCGCGACGGCCTTCGCCCAGTCCTACGGCCAGCTCCTGCTCTTCCGGGGCCTGGGTGGCGTCGGCTCGACGATGTTCACCATCTCGGCGATGGCGCTGCTGGTGCGGCTGGCCCCGCCGCGCGCCCGCGGCCGGGTCTCCTCGGCCTACGGCTCGGCCTTCCTCGTCGGCGGGATGGTCGGGCCGCTGATCGGTGGCCTCCTCGCCGGCTGGGGGCTGCGCGCCCCCTTCGTCGTGTATGGCGTCGCGCTGCTTCTCGCCGCCGCGGTGGTCGCGGTGGGGCTGGGCGGGGCCCGGCTGCGCCCCGCCCCGGACCGGGCGACGCACCCGACGATGCGGGTCAAGGAGGCCTGGGGCTCGCCGGTCTACCGCGCCGTCCTCGTCTCCGGCGCGGCCAACGGATGGACCAACTTCGGCGTGCGCATGGCCGTGCTGCCGCTGCTGGCGATCGCGGTCCTCGACCGGCCCTGGGTCGCCGGCGCCGTCCTGGCGGTGGGGGCGGTCGGGACGGCCGCCACCCTGCAGTTCTCCGGCCGGATGGCCGACCGGGTGGGACGCAGGCCGCTGGTCATCACCGGGCTGCTGGTCATGGGGGTGTCCATGGGGCTGCTCGGGATGGCCACGGTGCTGCCCACCACGGCGGGGCTGGTCGTCCTGCTCGGCCTGTCGGTGGTCTCCGGCATCGGTGCCGGGCTGGTCAACCCCGCCCAGCAGGCCGCGGTGGCCGACGTGGTGGGCCATGAGCGCAACGGCGGGCCGGTGCTGTCCGGATTCCAGATGGCCCAGGACGGCGGGGCGATCGTGGGGCCGATCCTCATCGGCGTCGTCGCCGACGCCCTCGGCTTTCGGGCCGCCTTCCTCGTCACCGGGCTCGTCTGCGTCGTGGGCGTGCTGCCGTGGCTGCGCGCTCCGGAGCCGTTGACCCTGCAGGACGACGGCCCACGGTCCTGACCGGGTGGTGCCGGCCCGTCCGGGCACTGCAGGTCAGCCCGTCCGTTCCAGGGGCTTGCTGGTCCACAGCACCCGGTCGACGTCGTCCCCGCGGAACTCCCCCCGCGGCAGGACGAGACGGTCGCCGTCGACCCGCCAGCCGAGCTCGGCGTACTTCACGTCGGTGCACCGCTCGCCGGCGTCGGCCCACAGCACCAGCCGGTCAGGGTCGCTCGGGCTGGGGCTGACCGACCCCGTGCACCACACCTCCTCGCCGTCCCCGCGGCTGACGGTGTAGTCCGACCCGCGCAGCTGCAGCCGGAGGGTGCCCTCCGCGAGCTCTGCCTGTTCCGCCAGGAAGGCTCCGGAGTCGGGGTCGAGGTCCCCGAGCGACTCGCGCGCCCACCGCAGGAGGGTGGTCCTCAGCTCGTCCGCACCCCACGTCACCTCGTAGCTGCCCTGCAGGCCGGGGGACACGACCGGCCCGTCGCCGCGCAGGTCCGCGAGCGTCGGGCACGCCGGCAGCGCGTGCGAGGTGCACTCGGCCTGGGTCAGGCCGCGCCACAGGGACTCCCGCGCCAGCCCGAGGAGCTCGTCGGCGTCGGTGGTCACCGTGGTGACGTGGCCGCTCGCGCTGAGCACGACGAGGTGGCGGTCGCTGAGCCACCGCACGCCGTCCAGGCGTCCCAGCCCGGGGCCGGCCTGGTCGACCCGCGACTGCTTGGCCAGGTCCCACACGGTGACGAGACCGTCGCTGCGGGCCAGCGCCAGGCGGGTGCCGTCGGGAGAGAGCGCCGCCGACTGCACCGACGCGTCGGTGGAGGCGTCCCACCGTTGCCGCACCTCGAGGTCGTCGGGGTCGAGCAGCAGGACGGTGGTGCTGCCGGCGATCTGGTGCAGCGGCGTGACGACGACCAGCGCGCCGTCGGCGGCGGTCCCGACCAGGCCCGCCGAGTGGGCGCTCTGCACCTGCAGCCGTGCGGGCGGGCCCGGTTCCCAGGTCGTCGTGTCCACCGGCACGACGTACCGGCCGAGGGTCGTCATCAGCAGGCGCCGGGAGTCGTCGGTGAAGGAGAGGTCCCACGGCAGGCCCCACCGCTGGTTGGCGGCGGAGCCCGTGCCGCCGAGCGTGGTGACCAGCTCCCCGGTCCGTGCGTCCCAGACCCCGAGGCCCTCGCTGGCCGCCGCGATCCATCGCCCGTCCGGGGACCACGCGACCGACCCGGTCATGAACCGGAAGGGCGCGTCGGGGAAGCGACGGCACCCCTCGGCAGCCGGGTCGCCGCCCTCGACGCTGGCGAGCGAGGTGATCAGGGCGTGGTCGCAGAGGCCCTCGAGCTCGACGACCTCCGCACCCGTGCGCAGGTCCCGCACCGTCAGCGCGCCGACGTGCGGTGCTCCGGTGCCGGGGTCGAGGGCGCCCTCCCGACCGACCACCCGACGGCCGTCCGGGGAGACCTCGAAGGCCTCCCAGCTGAGGAGGTCGTGGCTGGCGACGGCCTCGCCGGCGGTCGTCAGCGTCTCCACCCGGCCGCCGGGCGCCGGGTCGCAGTCTCGTCCGACGACGACGAGGGTGTCGGTGACCCGCAGGCGGTCCGTCCCGGCCGCGCCGCCGCAGGACGGGACCGACCACAGGTCGCCGTGGGGGCGGGTCTCCAGGAGGACGGCACCGGCGGTCTCGGGGCGCGGCACCAGGACGCGCGTCCCGGCGACGCTGGGAGCGCCGCTGCCCACGGCCGGCAACGTGCGCAGGTGGATCCCGGTGCCGGCGTCCCACTGCACCAGCGCGTTCTCCGTCCCCGTCGTCCAGACCGTGGCGTCGTCGGAGGAAAAGCGCCCGTAGCTGCTCCAGGAGCTGCGGCCCGTGTAGGTCACCTCCGTCTCCAGCCCGGGCACGGAGACGATGCGCCACAGGTCGTTGCCGAACGGGATGACGTCGATGGTCAGGAGATGCTCACCGGTGGAGTCGAGGTCGAGGGCGACGGCGTTGTCGGTCCGCCCCACCTCCCGGCCGGTCGGGACGTCCAGCAGCACGGCGTCCCAGGTCTGCAGGTCCGGCACGACGGCGAGGGAGCCGTCGTCGCTGAGTGCGTGGCCGACGGTGAGGGTGATGTTGAGGTCCTCGGTGATGCTCACCTGCCGGGACCGCCCGGTGCTCCGGTCGACCAGGAGGGTGGCGATCGCGCCCTCCTGCCACGGGCACGCTCGCAGGAAGCGCTCGCGCCCGGCAGCGTCGAGACCGTCGCTCGGTCGGGCGGCCAGCGTCCGGACGAGGAGCGCGTCGCCCGCCACCGCGACCGGCCACCCTCCGCAGGGACCGACGTCCACGACCTGCAGGAGCTCGTGCGTCGTGGCGTCCCAGACGTGCACGCCGACCACACCCTCCGGCGGGGGTGGGGGCTGGTCGGGGACGGGGTCCGGACGGACCTGGCCGGCGGGGTCTCGGAGCACGCCTCCGGTGAGCACCGTCCCGTCGGGTGAGTACTCCGCCCCCGCCACGACCACCGAGCCGTACTCCGGCTCCTCCGGGGGGACCCACTCCCACACCAGCGCACCGGTCCGCGGGTCCCGGACCTCGATGCCGTCCGCGGGCTGGTAGGCGTGCTCTGCCGTCATCGCGACGCGGTCCCCCTCCGGGTGCAGGACGGCCCACAGCCGCCCGGGCGCCCGGTCCGTGCCCGTCCGTGCCACGACGTGGTCGGCGAACAGCGCGCGGTGCAGGGCGTCCGTGCTCTGCGGTGTGGGGCGACCCTCGGCCGCGCTGAGGACGGCCAGGGTCCTGGCGAGGGCCGGGTCCTGCCCGACCGCGGCGACCGAGGCGGCGGCCAGCTCCTGCGAGCGGGCCAGCGTCTCCTGCGCCCGGGCCGCGTCCGCCTCGACCTGGGCGGCCGCACGCGCGTCGCCGGCCTCCTGCCACTGCAGGCGTGCGAGCGTGCCGAAGGTCACGGCCACGAGGGCGAGGACGACGGCCCCGACGGCCAGCAGCCGCAGCCGCCGGTTGAGCCGTCGCTGCCGACGCGCCTCGTGCTGGGCGCGGGTGAGCTCGGACCGCTCCGCCGCGTCGCCCGCGTCGAGGAACGCGCGCTCGAGGGTCGTCAGCCGGTGCAGGCCGGTGTCCCGCCACTCGCGGGCGGCGGCGAGCCGGGCACCGCGGTAGAGCTCGCTCGCCGGCCGGTCCATGGCGTCCCACGCCTGCGCCGCCGCCGCGAGGTGGTGGCGCAGCCGCTCGCCCTCCACGTCCTCGGCCAGCCACGCCTGCAGCCGGGGCCACGCCCGGACGAGGGCCTCGTGCGTGATCTCCAGGCGGTCGGTGTGCGCCGTGACCAGACGCGCCCGCACCAGCTGCTCGACGACCGGTGCGTGCTCGTCGTCGACGACGGAGCGGCTGACGCTGGTGCGCACCGGCTCGCCCGCGGGCCCGGGCTGCACCAGGCGCAGCAGGAGCTCGCGCAGGGCCCGCCGCTGCTCCTCGGTGGCGGCCTGGTAGATCCGCTCGGCTGACTGTGCCACCGCTCCGCGGATGCCGCCGGAGGCCCGGTAGCCCTCGACCGTCAGCGTCGAGCCGACCCGTCGCGCCCACGTCTCGCGCAGGGCGTGGGTGAGCAGGGGCAGCGAGCCCGGTTCTCCCTCGACCTCACGCACCAGCAGGTCCACCAGCCCCTGCTCGAGCAGCAGCCCCGCACGACGTGCCGGGCGCTCGATGGCCTCGCAGACGCCCCGGGTGTCCAGAGGCGTCAGCAGGTAGAGACCGTCCTCGACGAGCCGGGCGACCCGCGGGTATACGGCCAGCTCGCCGAGCCGGTCGGCGCGCAGGGTCAGCACCACGGGGCCGCGTGCAGCCTGCTCCGTCACCTGGTGCAGGAAGGTCGACCGCACCGTGAGCGGCACCGTCGGGGCGAAGATCTCCTCGCCTTGGTCGATCACCAGCACCGTGGCGGAGGTGCCGGCCGGCGGGACCAGCGCGTCCAGGGACCGCGGCCCCGGCGTGAGGACGACGACCTGCCGACCCAGGTGGCGCAGGCGCGCCGCCAGCCCGGCCCGGACGAGGGAGGACTTGCCCGAGCCGGAGGGGCCCACGACGGCCAGCAGACCGGTCCGGTCCAGCCGCTCGAGGCACTCGGCGACCTCGGCGTCACGGCCGAAGAAAGAGTCCGCGTCCTGCACGTCGTAGGACGCCAGGCCGGGCCACGGGCACCCGGCCGCCACCGTCTCCGCGACCGGGACGGCGAGGTCGGGGTCCTGCCGCAGCACCGCGTGCTCCAGAGCCGCCAGCTCGGGGCCCGGGTCGAGCCCCAGCTCATCGGCCAGGGTGTCGCGCGCCTGCCGGATCGTGGTGAGGGCCTCGGCCTGGCGACCGTCCTGGTAGAGCGCGCGCGTCAGCAGGGCCCAGCGGTGCTCGCGCAGCGGCTCCTCCTGCACCCGGGCGCGGGCCTCCGGCAGGGCCTCCGCCACCCGCCCCGAGGCGAGGAGGGCCTCGAGGCGCAGCTCCTCGACGTGCAGGCGCAGCTCCCCGAGGCGCTCGGCCTCGCCGCGCCCGGGGGGCCAGTCCACGAGGTCGGCGAGCGGCATACCCCGCCACAGGGCCAGGGCCTCGTCGGTGGTGAACGCCGCCTGGTCGGGCTGGTGCAGCGCGAGCAGGTCCCCGGCGTGGTGCACCAGGCGCTCGAAGCGGCCTGCGTCGACCGACTCGGGCGGGACGCTGAGGCGGTAGCCACCACGGTCGGTGACGATGGCGTCGTGCCCGAGGCGGCGCCGCAGCCGCGCGATGCAGCCCTGGACGACCTTGTGCCAGGACGGCGGCAGGTGCTCACCCCAGAGGGCCTCGGCGATCGTGTCCGCCGGCACCTCGTGCCCCCGTCGGGCGACCAGCACCGAGAGCACGACCCGGTCCCGCGGCGGGAGCGGCGACCCCTGGTCACCGACCCCCACGGGTCCCAGCACGGTGATGCCGGTCACGGGAGCTCCGTCCCCTGGTGAGGCGGTCAGCCGGCCCGCTCCAGCGGGCGGCCGGTCCACAGCAGTGCGTCGAGCTGGCTGCCGCGGAACGTCTCGGGCGGGAGGACGAGCTCGTCCCCCTCGAGGCGCCAGCCCGTCTCGGCGTAGTGGAAGTCGACGCACCCCGCCCCGCGGTCGGCCCCGAGAAGCAACCGGTCGGGGTCGTTCGCGCGTCGGGTGACGGCACCGGTGCACCACTCCTGCCCGCTGGGCGAGGTGACGGAGTAGCCGTGCTCGGAGAAGGTCAGACGGTAGGTACCGGCCATGGCGGCCGCGAAGTCGTCGAGCGTCTGCTGCGCCTCCGGGCCGGGACCTGCGCCGTAGGCGTCGGCGACGGCGGCCGCCCCCGCCTCGCGCAGCTCCTCGACGGTCCAGGTGAGGGTGTAGCTGCCGCGCAGCTCGTCCGGCACGGTCGGTGCCGCACCCCTCAGCGTGCCCAGGTCGGGGCAGGGGTCGATGGCGTGGGCCGCGCACTCGCTGAGCGTGAGGCCCCGGGTGAGCGTGCCGCGCACGAGCGAGGTCAGCTGTGCAGGGTCCGAGGTGACCCGGACGATGGCACCCTCCGCGCTCAGCACGAGCAGGTCCCCGTCGGCGGTCCACTGCACCCCCTCCAGGCTGCCCAGCCCCAGGTCGGCACGGTCCACGGCGGCACCGGTGGCGAGGTCCCAGACGCCGACGAACCCCTCGCTCGTGGCCATTGCGACGCGTGTCCCGTCGGGGGACACCGCGGCCGAGCGCACCGATCCGTCCACGACGCTGGAGAAGGTCTGCCTGGTCTCCAGGGTCGTCGGGTCCAGCAGCAGCAGCGAGGTGCTGGTGGCGTTGTTGCGCAGGGGGCTCACGACCGCGACCGCGCCGTCGCCCCGGTGGCCGACCAGGCCCGGCGAGATGTGGTTGCCGCCCGAGGGCAGGGCGGCAGCCCCCAGCTCCTCGCCCGTCTCCGTGCCGACGGCGATCAGCCGGGCGTCGTCCGTCGACACCAGCAGGCGGGCGGAGTCGGTGGAGAACAGCAGGTCCCAGGCCGCGCTGAAGCCCTGGTCCCCGCCGAGGACGGCCGACCAGGCCTGGTCGCCGGTCGTGGCGTCCCACACCCCCACCCGACCTGTGGCTCCGTCGAGCGCGGCCACCCAGCGGTCGTCGGGGGACCACCTGACCGCGCTCGCGGAGGAGGACGCCTCGAGCGTGAGCACCACCTCCTCCGACCCGAGCTGCCGCACCTGCAACGGACCGGGCTCGTCCCCGCCCTGGGACACGACCCTCTCACCGTCGGCCGAGACCCCGAACGCCTCGTTCCGGACCGCGCCGGGCATCTGCCGCACGCCACCGGTGAGGGGGTCGAAGACCTCGAGGGTCCCCGGCCGGCCGTCGCAACCACGCCCCGCGACGACCGACCCGTCGACGACCCGGAGCTGGTCGGGGGCGCCCAGGCCGTCGCAGGGGGGCACGGCCCACCCCTCCCCACGGGGAGAGGTGTCGACGACGACGGCGCCACCGGTGAGCGGGCGCGGGATGACCGTGCGGGACGTCCCGGCAGGGTCGGGGTGCCCCGACCCCGCGCCGACCACCCTGCGCAGCAGCGTGCCGCTCGAGGCGTCCCACTCGAGGAGGACGTTGTCCAGCCCGGTGCTCAGGACGCTGGTGCCGTCGGCGGAGAACGCCGCGTAGGTCGGTCGTCCCTCGTGCCCCGCGAAGGTGGCCAGGGTGCTGAGGTCGTCGACCCGCACCACCCGCCAGGTGTTCGCGGAGCGGACGTTGGAGTCCTCGACGTCCCGGTCGCGCAGCAGGACCCGCTCGCCCGCGGCGTCGAGGTCGACCGGGAAGGCGTGGTCGATGCGTCCCAGCTCCTTCCCGGAGGTCGTGTCGACGAGGACGGTGGACTCGTGCCCTTCGCGGTCGCCCAGAGTGCTGTCGCTGCTGCTCTGGTGCCAGGCGGCGGCGACGGACCCGTCACCGCTGAGGGCGGCGCCCACGCTCCACTGCAGCAACGAGGGGTCGGTGACCGCCAGCAGGGTGCGGTCCCCGGTCTGCCGGTCCACCACGTAGTTGGCCCATCCGCCCTCCCACCACCGGCAGCCGGCCAGGACCTCGTGGTCCGTCACGGGGACCGACGCAGGGTCGGTCGAGGGTACGAGCGCACGGACGAGCACCCGGTCGGCCGTGACCCCCAGCGGCCAGCCGCCGCACGGCCCGACGTCGATCACGCCGAGAGGCTCGTGCGTCCGCGCGTCGCGCAGGTGGATCCCGAGCAGGCCGTCCGGGGGAGGTGGTGCGTCCTCGTGGGAGGGTGCCAACCGTTCCTCGAAGGTCGGGTGCCACACGACGCCGGTGGCGAGCACG
Organism: Ornithinimicrobium pekingense DSM 21552; assembly: GCF_000421185.1. Taxonomy (GTDB): domain Bacteria; phylum Actinomycetota; class Actinomycetes; order Actinomycetales; family Dermatophilaceae; genus Ornithinicoccus; species Ornithinicoccus pekingensis. Next base: position 224,313 of record NZ_ATWJ01000008.1, on the reverse strand, counting down.
GACCCGTCGGGGGAGTAGGCGGCGCCCGCCACGTAGGCCGACTCGTGCCCGGGGCGCCGTTGCGGCAGCCACTCCCACACCAGCTCCCCGGACACCGCGTCGCGCACCTCGAGCGCCAGGCTGGGTTCCACGGCGCTCTCTCCGGCCATCGCCACCCGTTCTCCGTCCGGGCGCAGGGCGGTCCAGAGCCGTGTCCACGCCGTCCGCCGGTGCAGGCTCACCCGCGCGACCACGGGATCGGCAGCATGGGCGGCGTGCAGGGCACCCGCCGTCTGCGGTCCGGGGTCGGTCACCTCACCGGCCAGCACCGCCAGCGACTTCGCCCGAGCGGGGTCCGCCGGCAGGTCCGCCAGCGCCGCCGCCGCCAGCTCGTGCGACCGTGCCCGCGCAGCCTCGACGACGGCGAGCTCGTTGGCCGTCCGCGCGTCCCGCCACTGGGCACGGGCGACCGCCCCGAAGGTGGCCGCGACGAGGGCGAGGACGACGGCTCCGACGGCGAGCAGGCGCAACCGGTGGTTGAGCCGCCGCTGCCGCCGTGCCTCGTCCTCGGCGCGGGCGAGCCGTGACCGGTGCGCCGCCTCGCTGGTGGCGAGGAAGTCCTGCTCGACCTGACTGAGGCTGTGGGTGCCGGCGTCCCGCCACTCGCGGGCAGCCGCCAGCCGCGCCCCGCGGTAGAGCTCGCTCTCCGGACGCCCCATCCCGTCCCAGGCGCTGGCGGCCGCGGCCAGGTGGTGCCGGATCCGCTCGCCCTGCACGTCGTCGGCCAGCCAGGCCTGCAGGCGGGGCCAGGCCCGGGCCAGCGCCTCGTGCGCGATCTCCAGCCGGTCCTCCGCGGCGGTCACCAGCCGGGCCCGGACCAGCTGCTCGACGACGGCGACGTGCCGCTCGTCGGTCAGGACGGCCCGCGGGACGCTGGTCCGCACCGGGTCGCCCCCGGGCCCCGGTTGCACCATGCGCAGCATCAGCTCGCGCAGCGCGTGCCGCTGCTCCTGGCTGGCCCTCTCGTAGACCTGCTCGGCGGAGCGGGCCACCGCCCCCCGGATGCCGCCCGAGGCGCGGTAGCCCCCCACCGTCAGCGTGCTGCCCTCCCGTCGCTCCCAGGTCTGGCGCAGGGCGTGCGCCAGCAGCGGCAGCGACCCGGGCTCGCCCTCGACATCGCGCACGAGCAGGTCGACGAGCCCCTCCTCCAGCAGGAGGCCGGCCCGCCTGGCCGGTCGCTCGATCGCCGCGCGCAGCCCGTCAGGACCGATGCCCTTGAGCAGGTAGAGCCCCTCCTCCACGAGCCGCGCCATGTCGGGGAACGCCGCGAGCTCGCCCATCCGGTCGGCCCGCAGCGTCAGGACCACGTCGGTCGTCCCGCTCCACGCGTGCTCGGCCACGCTGGTGAGGAACGCCTGACGCACCGCCGGCGGCACCGAGACGCCGAAGATCTCCTCGCACTGGTCGACGACCAGCACCAGGCCACGGTGAGGGTCGGAGGTCGCGGCCGCCAGCGCGTCCAGAGGGCGGGGGTCCGGGGTGATGACCCGCACGCGGCGGCCGTCCCGGCGCAGGCGCGCGGCCAGACCGGCGCGCACCAGGGAGGACTTGCCCGAGCCCGACGGCCCGACGACCGCCAGGAAGCCCGACCGGTCGAGGCGCTCCAGGCACTGCGCGAGCTCGGCCTCGCGGCCGAAGAACGCGTCGGCGTCGTCGACGTCGTATGCCGCCAGGCCCGGCCAGGGGCAGGCCGACGCGGGCATCCCGGGAACGGCCACGGCGAGCGCCGGGTCCTGGGTGAGCACGGCGTGCTCGAGGCCGGCGAGCTCGGCCCCGGGGTCCAGCCCCAGCTCCTCGGTGAGCGTCTCCCGGGCGCGGCGCAGGGTGGCCAGGGCCTCGGCCTGGCGTCCGTCCTGGTACTGCGCCCGGGCGAGGAGAGCCCACCGGTGCTCGCGGAGCGGCTCCTCACGGACCCGCAGCCCGGCCTCCGGCAGGACCTCCGAATGCCGGCCCGCGGCCAGCAACGCATCGAGCCGCAGCTCCTCGGCGCGCAGGCGCAGCTCCCCGAGCCGCTCTGCCTCGCCGCGGCCGGGCGCCCAGTCCGCCAGGTCGGCGAGCGGCATACCCCGCCACAGGGCGAGGGCCTGGTCGGCCGTGAACGCGGCCTGGTCGGCGTGCCCCAGGACCAGCAGCTCGCGTGCGCGGTCGACCAGCCGCTCGAACCGAGCGGCGTCCACGTCCTCCGCCGGGACCGCGAGCCGGTAACCGCCCCCGCCGGTCACGATCGCCTCGTGCCCCAGCCGGCGCCGCAGCCGGGCCACGCAGCCCTGCACGACCTTGTGCCAGGAGGCCGGCAGGTCCTCGCCCCACAGCGCCTCGGCCAGGACCTCGGCCGGCACCTCGCGCCCGCGCCGGGCGACCAGCACCGACAGCACGACCCGGTCCCGCGGGGACAGCGCGCCGTCGTCGCCGACGGCCACGGGTCCCAGCACGGTGATGCCGGTCATACCAGCGATGGTCCTCCCCGTCTCGGGGGTGCCACAAGAGGTTTCCGGCGTGCTGATACCCGGCTGATACCGCTGCGCGACCGTCCTGTTACCGCGGCGCGCGACGGTGGTCGAGCAGTGGATCGGCAAGCGGCCGGACGCACCAGCACCATCGCCTGACCCACGCTGCTCCACCGCTACGTCCAGTGACGCCCGCGACCACCCACCAGACCGAAGGACACCCGATGTACCAGCACCTCGACCTCATGGCCGCCCAGAGCATGGCCCGGGAGCGCGAGCACGGGCTCCGCGCGGCCCAGCGCCACCAGGACCCGCTCCTGCGTCAGCAGGAGGCGTCGGCGCGGCACGCCCCGCCCGCCGTCGACGAGGAGCACCACTGGTTCCACGACCTGCTGGTGCGCGTCCACCTGGCGCACGCCCCCATCCACTGACGGGGCTCACCGACCGGCGGCGGCCCGCCAGTCCTGCTCCAGCATCCCCATGAGGTGCAGGTCAACCCACCGGCCGTCGAAGAGCAGGGCCTCGCGCTGGGTGCCCTCGAGGACGAAGCCGACCTTCTCGTAGACCCGCCGCGCCCGGGGGTTGAAGGCGTAGACCTCGAGCTGGACCCGGTGCAGCCCCAGCGTCGTGAAGGCGTGGCCCACGGCCAGCCGCGTCGCCTCGGTGCCCAGGCCCCGGTCGCGGGCGCCGCTGATCCAGATCCGGAAGGAGCAGGAGCGGTTGCCAGGGTCGTGGTCGAGCAGCAGGGCCTCGCCCACGACCGCGCCCGAGGTGCGCTCGACCACCGCCCACACGAGGCGGTCCTCGGCCTTCGACCACCGGTCGTAGACCTCCACCAGCTGCTCGACCGACCAGCGCGCCGAGGTCAGGTCCTCGCTGGAGTGCGCCGACCCGGTCAGCCGCGTCACCTCAGGGTCGGCCATCAGGGCGTGGAGACAGGGCGCGTCACGCCCGTCGGCCGGGCGCAGCGCGACCAGGTCACCGGTGAGGGTCGGCGTGTCGGAGAGGTCGGTCACCGGACCATCCTCCCCGGGGCCGTCAACACCATTCCCCGGCGTGACCTCCCGGCCGCGCGCACCCCATACCCTGGTCCTGTGACCACCGAGCCCCTCCACCCCGGCAGCGAGCACCTCATCATCCTGCAGGACCGGGAGGTGGCCGAGGCCATCGCCGAGGAGCTCGACGAGGAGGGCTTCCTGTGGGTCCGGGTCCTGCGCGAGGCGTCGCGGACCGAGGAGGACGACGAGGACCACGAGTGGGCGGTGCACATCACCGACACCCGGCTGCCCGACGCCGCAGGAGGAGCGGCCTACGAGGCGCTGCGGGACCGGTTCATCGACCTGGCCCGCCAGCACGACGGCTGGTACGACGAGCCGGGCGACCCCCGCCCCGCCACCGGCTGAGCCGCGAGGCAGGTATGCGGCAGGTCGAGTCCGAGCTGAAGTTCGCCATCGGCGAGGACGCCCCGCTGCCCGCACCGGGCGACCTCGCCGAGGTGGGCCCGGTGCGCGAGCACCGCATGCGCGCCGTCTACCTGGACACCCCCGACCTGCTCCTCGTGCGGCACCGCATCACCCTGCGCCGCCGCGAGGGCGGCGCGGACGCCGGCTGGCACCTGAAGCTGCCGCGCCCGGACGGCACGCGGCTGGAGGTGCACGCGCCCCTGGGGGAGGGGCCAGGGCGGATGCGGGTCCCGCAGGAGCTGCGTGACGAGGTGCGGGCCGCACTGGGCCACGCGTGGCCGGACGGCCCCGAGGGTGCGCTGCTCCCGGCCGCCGTGCTCACCACCCACCGCCTGGAGGTCGACCTGCTCGACCCGGACCGGCACGACGTGGTGCTGGCCCAGCTGTGCGACGACCGGGTGACGGCCCTGCCGGAGGGAAGCACCTGGCGCGAGCTGGAGGTCGAGCTCGTCGACGGCGACCAGGCCCTGCTCGGGGCGGTCGCCGACGCCTTCGCCGACCAGGGCGTGACCCTCGCCGACCACCCCTCCAAGCTGTCCCGGGCCCTGGGCGACCGGCCCGCGCGGGCCGGGCGTGGTGAGGGCCCCGCCGCCGACGGCCCCGCCGCCGACGTGGTGCTGGCCTACCTCGCCGCGCAGGTCGCGGTCGTCGTCGCCCGGGAGGACGACGTGCGCGCGGACGTCCCGGACGCCGTGCACCGCAGCCGCGTCGCGACCCGGCGGCTGCGCAGCGCGCTACGCACCTTCCGGCGGCTCCTCGACCGAGAGGTCAGCGACCCGCTGCGCGAGGAGATCAGGTGGTTCGCGACCGCCCTGGGGCAGCCGCGGGACGCCGAGGTCATGCGCGACCACCTCCTCGCCGCCCTCGACGAGCTGCCGGAGGAGGAGGTCGTCGGCCCCGTCCGCCAGCGGGTCCGTGCCGAGGCGGACCGGCGGCACGCGGAGGCCCACCAGGCACTCGTCGAGGTGATGGACTCCGACCGCTACCGCGAGCTGGTCGACCGGCTGCTCGAGCTGCTGGCCGAGCCCCCGTGGCGGGGGCGTGCGAGCCGGCGGGCCGGGAAGGTCCTGCCGGACCTGGTGGCCAGGGCCGTCGGCCGGGCGCGGGTCGAGGCGCGGTCGGCAGCGGCGGCGGAGGGCGTGCAGCGGCTCCACCTGCTGCACGAGGCCCGCAAGCGCGCCAAGGCCGTGCGCTACGCCTGCGAGGCGCTGGCGCCCGCGCTCGGGAAGGACGCGGCGCAGGCCGCGGCGACCTGGGAGCAGGTCACCGAGACGCTCGGCGCCGTCCAGGACGCGGCCCTGGCCGCCGGCTGGCTGCGCGAGATCGCAGGCACGGCGGAGCGGGCGGGGGAGCCGACCTACACCTACGGCGTGCTCGCCGGGCGGGAGACGGCGCGGGCGGAGGCTGCCGAGGAGGGGGAGGCCGCGTTGCGGGTCGCGCTGGAGCACCCCTGGCCCTGACCACCCGCGGAGGACGGGGCACCCGCGCCGTCAGCCCGCGATCGCCCGCTCGAAGTGCACGAGGACGTCGGGGCCGAAGAGCACGAACCGCACCTCCTCGACCGACGGCACGTCCGGAGCCGTGGCGCGCACCGTCTCCACCGCCACCCCCGCGACGACGGCGGGGTCCCACCCGTAGACGCCCGCGCTGATCGCGGGGAAGGCCACCGAGCGCGCACCCACCTCGTGGGCCACCTCCAGGCTGCGCCGGAAGCAGGAGGCCAGCAGGTCGGGGTCGGTCTGGCCGAGGTGCCGGTTCGGCCCGACCGTGTGGATCACCCACCGCGCCGGCAGGCGCCCGGCGCCGGTGGCGGCCGCCTCGCCCACGGGCAGCCCCTCGTGCCAGCGGGCGGCCCGCAGCCGCCTGCACTCCTCGAGCAGGTCCGGGCCGGCCGCGCGGTGGAGGGCCCCGTCGACGCCGCCGCCGCCCATCAGCGTGGAGTTGGCGGCGTTGACCACCGCGTCGACCCGTTCGGTGGTGATGTCGCCCTGGTGCCCTCGGATCTGCATACCCTCCAGGGTGGCACGCCGGTGCCGCGGGGCGCCCCCGGCACGGTGCACAATCACAGCACCTGCGCCGGGTGGTGCGGGCCCCGCGACGAGGAGGTATGCCGTGACCCTCGCCTTCGTCGTCGCGCTGCTCGCCGGGCTGTCCACCGTCGTCGGTGGCTGGCTGGGCACCCGCCCGCAGCTGCTGCGCCGGGACGCCCTGGCCGCCTCGCTGGCCTTCGCGGCGGGGCTGATGATCACGATCTCGGTGGTCGAGATCGCCCCGGTCGCCGTCCGGTCCCTGGCCGACGTCGTGGGTCACGCCGGAGCGCTGCTGTGGGTCGGTGGGGCGATCGTCCTGGGCGCGGTCGTCGTGGTCGGCATCGACCGCGCGATCCCCCACGACGTCAACCCGGCCGAGATCGAGGGCGGGGAGCAGCTGGAGCGGATCACCGCCGGCCAGCTGGACGGCCGGCTGCTGCGCAGCGGGGTGCTGCTGGCCGCCGTGGTCGGCCTGCACAACCTGCCCGAGGGGCTCGCGACGTTCGTCGCGACGCTGGAGCAGCCGACCGGGGGCATCACCCTGGCGGTGGCCATCGCGATCCACAACATCCCCGAGGGGCTGGCCGTGGCGGCGCCGATCTACGCCGCGACCCGCAGCCGCGCCATGGCGCTGGGCTGGGCGACCGTGTCCGGCCTGGCCGAGCCGTTCGGGGCCGTCGTCGGCTACCTGCTGCTGCGCGCCCTGCTGCCCGAGGAGTGGCTGATCCTCTCCCTGGCGCTCGTCGCCGGGATGATGCTGGCGGTCAGCTTCCTGGAGCTGCTGCCCGCCGCGCGCCGCTACGAGACCCACTACACCCAGTCCCTGGTCGGCTTCTTCCTCGGCGCGGTGGTCATGGTGCTGAGCCTGCAGCTGCTGGCCGCGCCGGCGGCCTAGCGCAGGCGTCAGGAGCGGCCGACAGGGTTGAGCGGAATAGGCTCAACTTTGTCGCGGTTGCACTGACCAGAGTTCCTTCCACCTGCACGACATACCCGAGGTGTCACATGGATCTGTCCCTGACCACCAAGGCCCAGGAGGCCCTGTCCACCGCCGTGCGCGACGCCGCCGCGGCGGGCCACGCCCAGGTCGAGCCCGCGCACCTGCTCAAGGCGCTCGCGCAGCAGACCGAGACCACGACCGCCCCCCTGCTGGACGCGATCGGCTCCTCGGCCGCGTCCGCGCTGCAGGCCGCCGAGGGCGTGCTGCGGGGGCTGACGACCGCGAGCGGGTCCTCGATGGGCAACCCCGCCTTCTCCCGCGCCCTGCACGGCGTGGTCAAGGACGCCCAGGATTCGATGGCCTCGATGGGCGACACCTTCGTCTCCACCGACCACCTGCTCCTCGGCGTCGCCCGCACCGGGCGGTTCCCGGTGCTGGACGCCGGCGCCATCGAGGAGCGCATCCCGACCCTGCGCGGCGGCAAGAAGGTCGACACCGCCGACCCGGAGGCCACCTTCGACGCCCTGGGCAAGTACGGCACCGACCTGACCGCGATGGCGCGCGAGGGGAAGCTGGACCCGGTCATCGGCCGGGACGCCGAGATCCGCCGCGTCGTGCAGGTGCTGTCGCGGCGGACCAAGAACAACCCCGTCCTCATCGGCGACCCGGGCGTGGGCAAGACCGCGGTGGTCGAGGGGCTGGCCCAGCGCATCGTCGCCGGCGACGTCCCGGAGTCGCTGCGCGGCAAGACCCTCATCTCCCTCGACCTCGGCGCGATGGTCGCGGGTGCGAAGTACCGCGGCGAGTTCGAGGAGCGGCTCAAGGCCGTCCTCGGCGAGATCAGGGCCAGCGAGGGGCGCGTGGTCACCTTCATCGACGAGCTGCACACCGTCGTCGGCGCCGGTGCCACCGGCGACTCCTCGATGGACGCCGGCAACATGCTCAAGCCGCTGCTGGCCCGCGGCGAGCTGCGCATGGTCGGCGCCACGACGCTGGACGAGTACCGCGAGAACATCGAGAAGGACGCCGCGCTCGAGCGCCGCTTCCAGCAGGTCTTCGTCGGCGAGCCCTCCGTCGAGGACACCGTCGCGATCCTGCGCGGGCTCAAGGAGAGGTATGAGGCGCACCACAAGGTGGCCATCGCCGACTCGGCGCTCGTGGCCGCGGCGACGCTGTCCGACCGCTACATCACCGGCCGGCAGCTGCCCGACAAGGCGATCGACCTCGTCGACGAGGCCGCCTCGCGCCTGCGGATGGAGATCGACTCCTCACCCGTGGAGATCGACGAGCTCCAGCGCCAGGTGGACCGCCTGACGATGGAGGAGATGCACCTGCAGCGCGAGGAGGACGAGCCCTCGCGCGAGCGGCTGGAGCGGCTGCGCGCCGACCTCGCCGACCGGCGCGAGCAGCTCGCCGCCCTCACGGCCCGCTGGGAGGCCGAGAAGTCCGGCCTCAACCGGGTCGGTGAGCTCAAGGCCCGCCTCGACGACCTGCGCACCCAGGCCGAGCGGCTGCAGCGCGAGGGCGACTACGAGGCCGCCTCCCGGCTGCTCTACGGCGAGATCCCGGCGGCCGAGGCCGAGCTGACCGCGGCGGTGGAGGACGAGGAGTCCGCCGTGGGCGGGCGAGGCGCGGAGGCGCCGATGGTCAAGGAGGAGGTCGGCGCCGACGACATCGCCGACGTCATCTCCACTTGGACCGGTATCCCCGCCGGGCGTCTGCTCGAGGGCGAGACCGAGAAGCTGCTCCGGATGGAGGAGGTCATCGGCGAGCGGCTCATCGGCCAGCGCGACGCGGTGCGCGCCGTCAGCGACGCCGTGCGCCGCGCCCGGGCCGGCATCGCCGACCCCGACCGCCCGACGGGGTCCTTCCTCTTCCTCGGCCCGACGGGCGTCGGCAAGACCGAGCTGGCCAAGGCGCTGGCCGACTTCCTCTTCGACGACGAGCGGGCGATGGTCCGCATCGACATGTCGGAGTACTCCGAGCGGCACGCGGTCGCGCGTCTCATCGGCGCGCCCCCCGGCTACGTCGGCTACGACGAGGGTGGCCAGCTGACCGAGGCCGTCCGGCGCCGTCCCTACTCGGTGGTGCTGCTGGACGAGGTCGAGAAGGCCCACCCGGAGACCTTCGACATCCTGCTGCAGGTGCTCGACGACGGGCGCCTGACCGACGGCCAGGGCCGCACGGTGGACTTCCGCAACGTGATCCTCGTGATGACCTCCAACCTGGGCAGCCAGTTCCTCGTGGACCCGCTCACCGACCCGGAGGCCAAGCGCGAGCAGGTTATGGTCGCGGTCCGGCAGGCGTTCAAGCCGGAGTTCCTCAACCGCCTGGACGAGGTCGTCGTCTTCGACGCCCTCACCCGCGACGAGCTCGCGACCATCGTCGGCCTGCAGGTCGAGCACCTGGCCCGGCGCCTTAGCGACCGGCGCATCGAGCTGGACGTGACGCCGGAGGCGGCCGCCTGGCTGGCCCAGCGCGGCTACGACCCGGCCTACGGCGCCCGGCCGCTGCGCCGCCTGGTGCAGACCGAGATCGGCGACCGGCTGGCCCGCGGGCTGCTGTCCGGGGAGGTCCGGGACGGCGAGCGGGTCACGGTGGACGTCGACCGCACGGAGGGTGCCGACGGGCTCACCCTGCGCTGAGCGCGGCTGCCCGCGCACGGCATACCCGGCACGGCCGGCGACGGCCCGGTCCCCACGCGGGGGCCGGGCCGTCGGCCTGTCCAGGGTCGGTCGACCGACATTCGTCGCTCGTTCACGGACCGTTCACCCGCTCCGCCTCTTCGGGTCACCTGACCTTCCTACGTTCGGTCTCGGTAGGCAGCGCCGCCGGCACCACACACCACCCCCCGACCCGTGCGGGGGACCGGCGTGCCACCACCCAGCCATCCGTGAAGAGAGGTTCGTCAAGTGAAGCTGCACCGCCTTGGCCCCACCGTCGTGATCGCGATGACGGCCAGCCTCGTGCTCGCCGCCTGCGGCGACGACAGCCCCACCACCCCCGCCTCCGGCGCCGACGACGGCGGCCAGGAGCAGGCGTCCGAGACCGAGGGTGACGCCTCCGGCCAGCTCTCCGGCGACGTCAAGGCCTCCGGCGCCTCCTCCCAGGAGGCCGCGATGACCGCCTGGATCGCCGGCTACCAGGCCGTGCAGCCGGGCGTCACCGTGCAGTACGACTCCATCGGCTCCGGCGGCGGCCGCGAGAACCTCATCGCCGGTGCCGTCGACTTCGCCGGCTCCGACGCCTACCTGGACGAGGAGGAGCGCGAGGCGGTCAAGGAGGTCTGCGGCCCGGGGGGCGCCTACCACATCCCGGTCTACATCTCCCCGGTCGCCGTGCCCTACAACCTGCCCGGTGTCGACGGCCTGCAGCTCACCCCGGAGACCCTGGCGAAGATCATGAACCAGGACATCACCACCTGGGACGACCCGGCGATCGCCGCGGACAACCCCGGCGCCGAGCTGCCTGCCACGGAGATCACGGTCGTCCACCGCTCCGACGACTCGGGCACGACCGAGAACTTCATGGAGTACCTCTCCGCCGCGGCGCCGGACGCCTGGCCGCACGAGGCCGACAAGGCCTGGCCGGTGCCCGCCGAGGCCGCCGCGCAGAACACCGGCGTCATCCAGGTGATCAACTCCACCGAGGGGACCATCGGCTACGCCGACGCCTCGGTGGTCACCGGCCAGTCCGCCGCGATCGGTGTCGGGGAGGACTTCGTCGAGTTCTCGCCGGAGGCCGCGGCCAAGGTGGTCGACGCCTCCGAGCCGGCCGACACCGGGGTGGAGGGCGACCTGGCCCTCGAGCTGGCCCGCGACACCACCGCCTCGGGCGCCTACCCGATCGTGCTGGTCAGCTATCACATCGCGTGCTCCAGCTACGACGACGCCGACCGTGCCAACGCGGTCAAGGACTTCCTGACCTACGTCGTCTCGGAGGACGGCCAGACGGCGGCCTCGGAGGCGGCCGGCTCCGCGCCGATCTCCGAGGAGCTGCGCGAGAAGGCCACGAACCTCATCGACTCCATCCAGGGTGGCTGACCGCTGAGCCCTCGTGTCAGCATGGACCGGCGGTCGTCGATGATGACGACGACCGCCGGTCGTGCCGTTCCGCCCGTCTGTCCCTGTCCCGAAGGAACTTCATGAACGCCCCTGCCACGCGGCGTGCGCGCTCGTCCTCGACGGCCGTCCGCCGTCCGGGTGACATCCTCTTCAACGGCGCCTCCCTCGGCTCCGCCGTCCTGATCCTGCTGATCCTGGCCGGCGTCGCCTTCTTCCTGGTGATGGAGGCGGTCCCGGCACTGACCGCGCCCGCGGAGGAGATCAGCGGCGGGGAAGGCTTCTTCGCCTACGTCTGGCCCCTGGTGTTCGGCACCGTGGTCGCCTCCGTCATCGCGATGCTGCTGGGGACGCCGGTGGCGATCGGCATCGCCCTGTTCGTCTCCCACTACGCGCCACGTCGACTGGGCAACGGGATCGGCTTCGTCATCGACCTGCTCGCGGCCGTGCCGTCCGTGGTCTTCGGCATGTGGGGCATGGCCGTCTTCGCACCCCGGCTCGGCCCGCTCTACGAGTGGCTCTCGCAGAACCTCGGCTGGATCCCCATCTTCGGCGACGCCTCGGCGACCGGCCGGACCCTGATGACGGCCTCGATCGTGCTCGCCGTGATGATCCTGCCGATCATCACCTCGGTCTCGCGCGAGGTCTTCCTCCAGACCCCCCGCCTGCACGAGGAGGCCGCCCTCGCCCTGGGGGCCACGAAGTGGGAGATGATCCGCACCGCGGTCCTGCCCTTCGGCATGCCTGGCGTGATCGGCGGCACGATGCTCGGCCTGGGACGCGCGCTCGGTGAGACCATGGCCGTGGCCATCATCCTCGCCCCGGGCGTGTTCTCGTGGAACTTCATCGGTGCCGGCAACGCCACCATCCCGGCCGAGATCGCCCTCAACTTCCCCGAGGCCGCGGGCCTGCGCCTGTCCGAGCTGATCGCCGCCGGCCTGGTGCTCTTCGTGATCACCCTGGCCGTCAACCTCTTCGCGCGCTGGATCGTCGACCGCCGTGCCGAGTTCTCCGGAGCCAACTGATGAGCATCCAGACCCAGACCCCGCAGACCCCGCAGGGCGACGTGCAGCGGTCCCGCCTGGAGGACGTCGAGGGCGTCGTGCTCTCACGCGTGCGCCCCACCACGGGGCGTCCGGCGCTGCTGCTGGCGCTCGGTGCGCTCGTGCTCGCGGTCGTCCTGCGGCTCGGCCTCGACATGCACGTCGCCCTCGCCCTGGTGCTGTCCTTCGTCGGCTACCTCGGCGCCGTGTATGCGGTGTACCGCCACCTCGGCGGGCCGCGGGTGGCGGTGGACCAGGTGCTGCGCGCCCTCGTCTACTTCGCCTTCGTGTGCGCGATCGTGCCGCTGGCCTCGTTGCTGTGGACAGTCGTGGCCCAGGGTGCCGGCCGGGCCTTCGACCCGTCCTTCCTCAACCAGACGATGAACGGCGTCACCGGGCTGCACGACCAGGACTACGCCGAGGGTGTCGGGCCGTTCGTCGGAGGTGCGTACCACGCGATCGTCGGCACGCTGATCATCACCGGGCTGGCCACGCTGATCTCGGTGCCGATCGGCCTGTTCACCGCGATCTACCTCGTGGAGTACGGCGGCCGCAACCCGCTCTCGCGCTGGATCCGCTTCTTCGTCGACGTGATGACCGGCATCCCCTCGATCGTGGCCGGCCTGTTCGCGTTCGCGCTCTTCGTGCAGCTCTTCGGCCCGCGCGACGCGAAGATGGGCATCGCCGGGGCGATCGCGCTGTCGGTGCTGATGATCCCCACCGTCGTGCGCAACTCCGAGGAGATGCTGCGCATCGTCCCCAACGAGCTGCGCGAGGCGTCGCTGGCCCTCGGCGTGCCGCAGTGGCGCACGATCGCCAAGGTCGTCCTGCCGACCGCCGCCTCCGGCCTGGCCTCCGGCATCACTTTGGCCATCGCCCGCGTCATCGGTGAGACGGCCCCGCTGCTCGTGGCCATCGGCTACGCCCGCGGGCTGAGCCTGAACGCCTTCGAGGGCCCGATGAACACCCTCGCGGTCTACGCCTACTACATGTTCACCAAGCCGCTCAGCCCCGCCGTGCGGGAGCCCAGCCTGGAGCGCGCGTGGGCCGCAGCCCTGCTGCTGGTCCTCATCGTCGTCGCGCTCAACCTGCTGGCCCGCCTCATCGCCAAGATGTTCGCGCCGAAGACCGGCCGCTGACCCCCTGCCCCAGGAGAGACCCACACCTCATGTCCAAGCGAATCGACGTCAAGGACCTCGACATCTACTACGGCGACTTCCATGCCGTCAAGGGTGTCTCCATGACCATCGAGCCCCGGTCGGTCACCGCCTTCATCGGCCCCTCGGGCTGCGGCAAGTCGACCTTCCTGCGCACCCTCAACCGCATGCACGAGGTCATCCCCGGTGCGCGCGTCGAGGGCGAGGTGCTCATCGACGGCCAGAACCTCTACGGCAAGGGCGTCGACCCGGTCGACGTCCGCCGCCAGGTCGGCATGGTCTTCCAGCGGCCCAACCCCTTCCCCACGATGTCGATCAAGGAGAACGTCCTGGCCGGCGTGCGCCTCAACGCCAGGCGCATCTCCTCCTCGGCGGCGGACGAGCTCACCGAGCGCGCCCTGCGCGGGGCCAACCTGTGGAACGAGGTCAAGGACCGCCTCGACAAGCCCGGGTCGGGCCTGTCCGGCGGTCAGCAGCAGCGCCTGTGCATCGCGCGTGCGATCGCGATCCAGCCCGAGGTGATCCTCATGGACGAGCCCTGCTCGGCCCTGGACCCCATCTCGACCCTGGCGATCGAGGACCTCATCAACGACCTCAAGTCCGACTACACCGTCGTTATCGTCACGCACAACATGCAGCAGGCGGCGCGCGTCTCGGACAAGACGGGGTTCTTCAACCTCAAGGCGACCGGCCAGCCCGGCCAGCTCGTGGAGTTCGACACCACGCAGACGATCTTCAACAACCCCAGCCAGAAGGCCACCGAGGACTACATCTCCGGCCGCTTCGGCTGACCGGGGCGACCGGCACGCCATACTGGGCCGCATGAGTCCCTCCAGGCGGTCGCTGGCCGCGCTCGTCGTGACCGGCGCCGCCCTGCTCCTGAGCGCCTGCGACGGGGGCGGGGAGGACGCGGCGCCCACGACCGCGGAGCCGACCGCCGCCGACCGGCTCGAGCAGGCCCGCGGCGTGCTCGTCGACGCGGGCTCGGTCCACCTGGCGCTGACCGGCACGGACCTGCCCGAGGACGAGAGCAGCTACATCATCAGCGCCGTCGGGGAGGGCACGATGGAGCCGCCCGCCTTCACCGGCACGATCACGGCCCGGCTGGCCGGGATCCAGGCCGACGTGCCGACCGTCGCCCTCGACGGCGAGCTGTGGGTCAAGCTGCCCTTCGCCCCCGCCCACGTGCGGACCGACCCGGCCGACCTGGGCGTGCCGGACCCCGCCACGCTCTTCGACCCCGAGGCCGGGCTGGTGGGGCTGCTCCCGCAGACACAGGACCCGCAGTTCGGGCAGCGCGCACGGGCCGGCGCCGAGACGGTGCAGGAGGTCACCGGCACGCTGCCGGGCGAGACCGTCACCGACCTGCTGCTGGCCGGTGACGCCTCCTCACCGTTCGACGTCACCTACGCGCTGGTCGAGGAGAGCTGGCAGGTGCGGACCGTCGAGATCACCGGCCCCTTCTACCCGCCGGCGACGTCCACCTACACGGTGACCCTCGACAGCTACGGTGCGCCGGTCACCGTCACCCGGCCCTGACGTGACGCGGGGGCGGACGGCGGCCACGCGGACGGCCCCGGTGACGCGCGGCGCCCGCGGGCTGCTGAGCGTGGCGGCGCTGGCGGTGGCGCTCGCGGCGGCCGACACCTATGTGGTCGTGCTGGCGCTGACCGACATGATGGCCGGCGTCGGTGTCGGCATCGAGTCGCTGCAGCGGGCCACGCCCATCATCTCCGGCTTCCTGCTCGGCTACATCGCCGTGCTGCCGCTCATCGGCCGCCTCTCCGACCTCGTCGACCGCCGCCGGATCCTGCTGTGGTGCCTGGTGGTCTTCGTCGTCGGATCGGCGGTGACCGCGGCGGCGGTCGAGCTGCCGGTCATGGTCGGCGGCCGGTTCCTGCAGGGGCTGGGCGGAGGCGGTCTGGTGCCCGCGACCCTCGCGCTCGTCGCCGACCTGTGGCCCCCCGGCCGGCGGGGTATGCCGCTCGGCGTCGTCGGCGGGGTGCAGGAGCTCGGCTCGGTGCTGGGCCCGCTGCTCGGCGCGCTGGTGCTGGCCGTGGCCGGGTGGCGCGAGATCTTCTGGCTCAACGTCGTGCTGGGCCTGGCCTGCCTCGTGGCGGTCTGGCTGCTCGGGGTGCCCACCGAGAGCCGGACGGGGTTCTCGCAGCCGGTTCGAACCGGCTCCCAGAACCAGGTCCCGCTGCAGGACGCCCATCGCAGCCGCGCCCGTCCCCGCGCCGCCACGCTCACGGCATACCTGCTCACGGCGGTCGCCGCCCTGCTGACGACCCTGGCGCTGTGGGCGCCGGAGGCGCTGACCACCTCGATCGCGCTGGGCGGGCCCTTCGTGCCGTTCGAGCCGGGGTCGGGCTCGCGGGCCCTCACCCCCGTGGGTGCGGCAGCCGGGCTCGCCTGGCTCGTGCTCGCGGCCCTCACCGCGCGTCGGTGGCTGCCGCTGCTGCTGCGGGCCGACCTGCTCGGTGCAACCTTCGTGGCGGTCGCGCTGGGCGCGGTGGTGCTGACCTTCTCGACCGCGGACCCGGAGACCGAGGTGCTGGGCGCCTGGGGGCTGTGGCTGCTGCCGCTGGCCGCGCTGGCGACGGTCGCCTTCCTGGTGCGCCAGCGCGCCGCCCGCGACCCCCTGGTCCCCGCGGGAGTCGTGCGCCGACGCGTGTGGCCGGCCCTGGGCGTGAGCCTGCTCGTCGGTGCGGCCATCGTCGCGGTGGTCGTCGACGTCCCGCTCCTCTCGCGGCTGGTCCAGGACACCGACGAGACCGACGCGGCGCTGGTGCTCGTGCGCTTCCTCGTCGCCGTCCCGGTCGGCGCCGTGCTCGGCGGCTGGCTGCTGCGCCGGGTCGGCCCGGCGGTCGTGGCCGCCCCCGGGCTGGCGGTCGCCGCCGGGTCCATCCTGGCCATGGCGCAGTGGGACCGCACCTCCCTCGACGACCTCGTCGCCACCACGCTGCCGCTGGTCGGTGCCGGTCTCGGCATCGGTCTGGCGATCGCCCCCGTCAACGACGCCGCGCTCGCTGACGCCCGCGAGGACGGGCACGGCACGGTGAGCTCGCTGGTGGTCGTCGCGCGCATGGTGGGGATGGTCGTCGGCCTGGCGCTGCTCACGTCCTGGGGTCTGCGCCGCTTCCATCTCGAGGTCGCCCGGCTGGCCGACCCGACCGACACCCAGGCGCTCCTGGACGCCGCCGTGGTCCAGGTGCAGACCGTCCTCACCGGCGCGGGGGTCGCGGCCGCCCTGGCGGCGCTGGTCGCGCTCGGCCTGGGGGTGCGGCCCGTCGGTCACGCCGACCGTCCGCCCGCGGGCTAGAGGGTCCCGCGATCCTCTCGGTGGTCCTGCATGCCGTGCCGGACGCCGGTCCGGACCACGGCGTAGAGCAGGAGCGCCAGGACCACGGGCACGAGCAGCACCACCAGGTGCCACAGCTGGATCCACTCGCGGACCCGAGCACCCGGACGCCGTGGAGCGCGAGCAGGTCGGGTGTGGACACGACGGCAGGGTATGCGGTGCCCGCCCACCCCAGCCGGCTCACCGACCGACTCGGCATACCATCGGCCCATGACCCAGACCCTCCACCTCGTCGGCGAGCCGGAGGCCGACCGCATCCTCACCGAGCACCCGTTCGCGCTGCTCACCGGCATGCTGCTGGACCAGCAGATCCCCATGGAGGTGGCCTTCGACGGGCCGCGCAAGCTCGTCGAGCGGCTCGGCTCGGTGGAGCCCGACCAGATCGCCGCCACGGACCCGGAGGAGTTCATCGCCCTGTGCGCCACGCCGCCCGCCGTGCACCGCTTCCCCAGGTCGATGGGCCAGCGCGTGCACGACCTCGCGGTCGCGGTCGTCCGCGACTACGACGGCGACACGGCCGCGATCTGGACGCGGGGGGAGCCGGACGGCAAGGAGGTGCTGAAGCGGCTCAAGGCGCTGCCCGGCTTCGGCGACCAGAAGGCTCGGATCTTCCTGGCCCTCCTCGGCAAGCAGCGCGGGCTCGAGGCGCCCGGCTGGCGGGAGGCGGCGGGTGACTACGGCCGCGACGGGGTGCACATGTCGATCGCCGACGTGACGAGTGCCGAGTCGCTGACCAAGGTGCGCGCCTACAAGAAGGAGAAGAAGGCGGCGGCGAAGGCCGCCCGGGCGTGACGGTCCCCGGGGGCGCACCCCCGCCCCGGGGGGAGGACCTGCGCGGCAGCGTGTGGTCGGTCCCGGGGATGGTCGCCCTCGCCGTGGTGGCCTTCACGGGCTTCTCGGGGTATGCGGCGCTGCTGCCGGTGGCGCCGTTGTGGGCGGTGCGCGGCGGTGCCGACTCGGCGGGCGCGGGGCTGGTCAACTTCGTGCTCCTGGGAGCGACCGTCGCGACGCAGTTCGCGGTGCCGGCCCTCATCCGCCGCGTCGGCTGGGCGCTCACCCTGAGCCTGGCGCTCCTCCTGCTGGGCGTCCCCGCCCTGCTGCACATCCTCACCGACGAGCTCGGGGTCATCCTGGCGCTGTCGGCGGTGCGCGGGGTCGGCTTCGGCATCCTCACCGTCGCGGCCAGCGCCGCCGCGGTGCTCCTCGTGGACCCGGCCCGGCGCGGCGCGGCGGTGGGTGCCTACTCGCTCGCCCTCGCCGCGCCCAACGTCCTGCTCATGCCGGTGGGCTCCTGGGTCGCCGAGACGTGGGGCTTCTGGATCGTCTTCCTGCTCAGCGGCGCCTCGCTGCTGGGCATCCCGGCGACCGTGGTGCTCGCGCGGCACCTGCCGGAGCGTGCGACGCACGACCACCGGCACCCCGCTGTGCTGGAGGCTCCCACGGGGCGGGCCACGCTCCGGGTGGTCCTGCCGCCGACCCTCATCCTGCTGGGGATCACCCTGGCAGGCGGGGCGCTCATCACCTTCGCGCCGCAGATGGTCGCCGTGGCCTGGCTGGCCACGGCGGGGCTGTTCGCCTTCGGGCTGGTCTCGACCCTCCTGCGCTGGCGGGCCGGCGGCCTCGCCGACCGGCTCGGCAGCGGGCGGCTGCTGTGGGCGTTCGTCCTCGTGGCCGTCGCCGGGCTCCTGGCCCTCGCCTGGCTGACCCGCGACCCGGTGGGGACCGGGGCGCTGCTGCTGTGGCTGGCCGGGTGCGCCCTGCTCGGCGCGGCCTACGGCGGCCTGCAGACCCTGACGATGATCCGGGCCTTCGAGAAGGCCGGCCCGCGACGGGTGGGGGCGGCCAGCGCGATCTGGAACGCCGGCTTCGACGCGGGAACGGCCACCGGGTCCGTCCTCGTCGGGGCGGTCGCCGTCGGGTGGGGGTTCGGGGTCGGCATGGCCATCACGGCCGGGCTGGTGCTGCTGACGCTGCCGATCGCCCTGCGCTCACGCCGGTGAGAACCGGCCGTCGGGACGCTGCGCTGCGCTCCGTGTCCTCACGCAGCTGTCAGGTCGAGCCCGTTGTCGACCTTCCGCGCCGCCCTCCGGGCCGGTGCTCGCTGCGCTGCGCTCCGTGTCCTCACGCAGCTGTCAGGTCGACGACCACGGGCGCGTGGTCGCTGGCCCCCTTGCCCTTGCGCTCCTCGCGGTCGATGAACGCACCCTCGACGCGGCCGGCGAGGGCGGGGCTGCCCAGGCAGAAGTCGATCCGCATGCCGCGGCGCTTGGGGAACGCCAGCCGGGTGTAGTCCCAGTAGGTGAACGTCCCCGGGCCGGGTGTGTGCTCGCGCGTCACGTCGGTGAAGCCGGCGTCGACCACCCCGGCGAAGGCCGCCCGCTCCTCCGGCGAGGTGTGGGTCTTGCCCTCGTAGTACTCCACCGACCACACGTCGTCGTCGGTCGGGGCGATGTTCCAGTCGCCCATGAGCGCGATCGGCGCCTCCGGGTCCCGCGCCAGCCAGCCCGACCCGGCGTCGCGCAGCGCGGCGAGCCAGTCCAGCTTGTAGAGCAGGTGCGGGTCGACCAGCGAGCGCCCGTTGGGCACGTAGAGCGACCACACCCGCACCCCGGCGCACACCGCCGAGACCGCCCGCGCCTCGGCCGTCGCCTCGTCACCGTCGCCCCACGTCGGCATCCCCTCGAAGCCGACCTGCACGTCCTCCAGCCCGACCCGGGAGACCACCGCGACGCCGTTCCACTGGTTGTAGCCGACGTGCGCGACGTCATACCCCGCGGCCTGGAAGGGCATCATCGGGAACTGGTCGTCGCGGCACTTGGTCTCCTGCAGCGCCAGCACGTCGACGTCGTGCCGCTCCAGGAAGGCGACGGCACGGTCGACGCGGGAGCGGATGCTGTTGCAGTTCCAGGTGGCGATGCGCACGCGCCCCACCCTAGGCGGGCGCCCACCGCGCCCGACCGGGCGGGAGGTCGCTCAGGGGGCGGCGATGCGACGCAGGGCGCTGCGGTATGCGGCGCGCACGGCCGGGCGGGCGAGCCCGGCGAGGCGGCCGGGGACGAGGGCGGAGCCGTAGGTCTGGCGCCACCGCAGCAGGGTGCCGTCGACGACCGGCTCCAGCGTGGCGACGATCGACCCGGTGACGACGCGGCCGACCTTGTCCACGACCGCACGTCGCGGCGGGTCCCAGTCGCGCACGACCATGTCGTCGTCGAAGCCGAGCGGGCCCAGGGCCGTGCGGCCCGAGAAGCGGACGCCGGGCCCGAGCGGTCCTCCGGTCATGGTGGTCAGCGGGACGGTCGCGCCGTGGCGGTCCAGGTCCCACAGCCGCTGCCAGACCTCCTCGGGGCTGCCCGCCACCACGAGGTCGACGGTGAACTCCGGTGCCATGCGAGCCTCCTTCTGCGTGGAGCCGTCAGCCTAGCCACCCTGCGCCGCGCGGCCGGCGCGGCGAGCGCCATACCCTGTGCGGCATGACCGTCGCACTCGTGACCGGCGCGACCGCCGGACTGGGCCGGGAGTTCGCCGAGCAGCTGGCCGCGCGGGGTGAGGACCTCGTCCTCGTCGCGCGGGACCGGGACCGTCTGGCGGCGGTCGCCGCCGAGCTGCGTGCCCGGCACGGGGCCGACGTGGAGGTGCTCGCGGCCGACCTGGCCGACCGGTCCCAGCTGCAGCGCGTGGCCGACCGGCTCGCCGACCCCGCGCGACCGGTCGACCTGCTCGTCAACAACGCCGGCTTCGGGTCGCGCAGGGGGTTCGTCAGCAACGACCTCGAGGAGGAGGAGCGCGCCGTCGACGTGATGGTGCGCGCGGTGATGGTGCTGTGCCACGCCGCCGGCGGCGCGATGCGCGGGCGGGGGCACGGCGCGATCCTCAACGTCTCCTCCGTGGCCTCCTTCACCGTGATGGGGCACTACTCGGCGATCAAGTCCTACGTGACGGTCCTGTCCGAGGCGCTCGCCACCGAGCTCGCGCCGCACGGGGTGACCGTGACCGCGCTGTGCCCCGGCTTCGTGCGCACCGAGTTCCACCAGCGCGCGGAGATGGACATGTCGCGCCTGCCGGCGGGGCTGTGGCTGCGGGCGCCGGACGTGGTGCGTGACGCACTGGAGGCCGTCGGCGACGGCACCGTGGTGGCCGTGCCGTCCCCGGTCTACAAGGGGGTCGTGGGGGTCCTGCGGGTGGTGCCGCGGCGCCTCAGCCGCCGGGTGGCGGGCTCGCTGGCGACCCGGCGCCGACCGCGGGACCGGGGGCGCTGAGCGGGCCCACTACCCTCGGGTCCCATGACTGCTGCCCGCGAGCGACTGCTCGAGATCGTCAAGGACAAGGCCGTCGTGCACGGCCGCGTCACGCTCTCCTCCGGCACGGAGGCCGACTACTACGTCGACCTGCGCCGGGTCACCCTCGACGGCGAGGCCGCGCCGCTGGTCGGCGACGTCATGCTCGACCTCACCGGGGAGCTGGACTACGACGCCGTCGGGGGCCTGACCATGGGCGCCGACCCCGTGGCCACCGCGATGCTGCACGCGGCCGCGCGCCGGGGCCGGCGGCTGGACGCCTTCGTGGTGCGCAAGAGCGAGAAGGCCCACGGGCTGCAGCAGCGCGTGGAGGGCCCCTCGATCGCCGGGCGCCGCGTGCTGGTCGTCGAGGACACCAGCACCACGGGCGGCTCGCCGCTCACGGCGGTCGAGGCGGTGCGCGGGGCGGGGGCCGAGGTGGTGGCCGTGGCGGTCATCGCCGACCGTGCCAGCGGGGCCGACGAGCGCATCCGGGGGGCGGGCGTGGACTACCTCGCGGCCTACTCCCTGGAGGACCTCGGGCTGGCGTAGGGCACGGCAGGGCCCCCGCACCTTCCCCGGGTGCGGGGGCCCTGCCGTGCCGTGGTGCTGGAGGTCAGAGCCCCGGCACCCGGCCGTACCAGACGTTCTCCGGGCGGTCCCACACCTTGCCGTAGATGACGTCGACGTCGGGGTTCTGCGCCTCGTAGGTCATGCCGTTCCCGGCGTAGATGCCCACGTGGTAGTAGTTCTTGTAGAAGATCAGGTCGCCCGGCTGGGGGTCGGTGACCGGGGTGACGAACGTGCGCTGGTCGCGGACCGTGCGCGGGATGTTGATGCCGTTCTGCTTGTAGATCCACCAGGTGTAGGCCGAGCAGTCGAAGGCCTCCGGCGGCGTGCCGTAGAGCACGTAGGGGTAGCCGACGTACTGGGCCGCCGTGTCGAGGAGCGCCTGGCGCAGCGGGGTGGGCGCGGGCGGCGCGGGCGCGGGCGCGGGCGCCGGGGCGGGGCTGGTCGCCGGGGGAGTGGCGGTGAGCACGCTCTCGGCCATGTACTGGGTGGCCGAGATCTTCAGCCAGCCGTTGCTCACCTCGCCGCTGACCTTGGTGCCCTGCGTCTTGGTGCCGACGACCGAGTAGGAGGTCGAGGGGCCGGAGCGCACGTTGGCGACCGGGACGCTGACCCAGCGGTCGACCACCTGGGAGGCGGGCGGCGGCGTGGCCGTGGCCCCCGAGCTGAGGATCAGGCCGCTGATGAAGCGCCCGCCGCCCAGGTCGAGCCAGTTGTTGCTCGTCCAGGTCCCGGTGAGCCGGGTGCCCTGCGTCGTCGTCCCGACCACCCGGTGGTTCAGACCCGGGCCGGAGCGGATGTTCGCCACGGCGGCGGTGACGTACTGCGTCACCTCGGTGGAGGTGTCGCTCGAGGTGCTGCCACCGGGCTGGTCGTTCGTGAGCACCGAGGGCGCCATGTACTGCGTGTCGGAGATCTTCAGCCACCCGTTGGAGCTGAGGGTGCCGCGGACCTGGGCCCCGGAGGTCTTGGTGCCGACCACCGAGTGCGACGTCGACGGCCCGCGCCGCACGTTGGCCACGGGCACGCTGACCCAGCGGGCCACCGTCCCGGAGGTCGACGGGGCGGTCGGGCTGCCGCCCGCCGGGGCCGAGGAGGAGCCGGAGGAGGTGAGGATGGTGCCGCTGACGTAGCGGTCCCCGGCCATCTTCAGCCAGCCGTTGCTGGTCCAGGTGCCCTTGACCTCGGCACCCTTGAGCAGCGTGCCGACGACGCGGTGCTGCAGGCCCGCCCCCGACCGCACGTTGCCGACCTTGGCGGACAGGTACATCGTCGCGGTCTGTCCGGCGGTGCCGGCGCTCGGTGCGCCCGGGTCGGTGGAGCTGACGACCGACGGCGCGATGAACTGCGTGTCCGAGATCTTCAGCCAGCCGTTGGAGGTGACGGTGCCCTTCACGGCGGCGCCCTGCGTCCTGGTGCCCACGACCTTGTATGACGTGCTCGGCCCGGAGCGCACGTTGGCGACCGGGACGCTGACCCACCGGGTGACGCTGTTGTGCTCCACCGTGGGCAGGATGCGCGCCGGCGCGGCCGGCATCGTCGGCGTGGCGGGCACCAGGCCCTGGGGCAGGCGCGGCACCTGGGGGGACGGTGCGGCGGAGGCGGTGGGGGCGAGCGCGACCACCGGGGCGGTGGCCGCGGTGACGGCGATCAGCGTGCGGGACAGACTGCGCGTACGGGACGACATAGAACCAGCCATCTGACTCGTGGGACGGGACTCTCGCAGGGGCGAGCAGGGACAGTGAATCCCCATGTCAGCGACCTGCGCAAGCCTCTCGTCGTCCGTTGAGGCCGTCCCATGCGGGAACCACAAGCATGTAACTCCGTGAGTTTGGTCACACCGTGAGGGCATCGTCGCAGGTCAAGCCCAATATCACACCGGTGTAACTCGCTGACCAGCAGTTTTGCGCCTCTGTCACATCTGTTTCGCGGGTCACACGCGGCCCGCGCAGCGGTGTGGTCCGCGTGTCCTGGTGTGACGGGTGTGACGCCGGACACAGCGTGACGGGACAGGCCGCGGGCCCTGCCGACGGGGTCGGCAGGGCCCGCGCTCGAGCAGCACCTCAGCGGCGGCGACGGTCCCAGTGGGCGAAGCCGGCCGTGCGGGCGGCCTCCTCGCTCTCGAACCAGACCTCGGCGCGCACGGCGTCGTAGCTGGGCGACTCGGGGGTGTGGAAGAGCATCGAGCCGATGTTGCCCTTGATCTCCCAGCCGGCGGGCCCGGTGCCGTCCTCGAGCGGCTCGGCCGAGCCGGGGCCGTAGGCCGCCTCGGTGAACACCGGTGCCGGCGCGGCGCCGTCCGTCGTCGAGGTCTGGCGGCCCTCCACGATCTCGTCGGCCGTCTGCGGTGCCCCGGTGCCGGTGTCCGCCGGCGCGTCGGCCCGCTCGTCCTCGACCACCACGGCCTCACCCTGGGCCGCGCGGTAGGTGGTGCTCTCCTCACCGACCGGGTGCTCCTCCGTCGCCCCCCGTCCGGTGTCCCGGACGGTGGTGTCGTCGGCGTACAGCGTGCCCTGGTGGTAGCCCGCGCCGTCCTCACGGTCCTGCGACCGCGCACCCGCACCGGCGCCCGCGGCACCAGCAGCGCCGGCCGCACCAGCGGCGGCCGCGGCCGTCGTGTCCGGCCCGTCCCGGTCGACGGGGGAGGTGCTCCCGGCTGCGTCGTCATGGATGTCCGGGGTGGCGGCGGCCTCGTCGCCCCCGTCCCAGGGCTCCTGCTCCCCGCGGGTGAGGGGCTCGTCGCTGCCGCCGTGGGTGACCTCGTCGTCGGTCAGGGGGTGGACGTCGGTGGTGGTGTCCTCGGACGCCACGGGGGCCGTCGCGGTGGTGGCGGGCTCGTCCCAGCCGGTCGCAGGAGCCTCCTGCACGTCGGCGTCCCGCGCGGTGCCGTCGTCGAAGTGCGTCGGCGGCACCTCCACGGGGGTCGTGGTCGTGTCGTCGTAGCCGGTGGTCTCGACCGGTGCCGTGGTCGGGTCCTCGTCCGTGACGTGCCCGACGGGCTCGTCGCGGTGGACGGTCTCGTCGCGGTCACCCACGGTGTCACCACGGTCGGCGACGGGGTGGTCCCGGTCGGCGACGGGGTGCTCGCGGTCGGCGACGACCGGCTCCGCCTCAGGAGCGGCGTGCGCCGTGCCGGCGCGGGCGGCCGTGTCCGCCTCCTGGTCGTAGACGCCACGGTCCACGGCGCCCGCGCCGCTGCCCTGGTCGACGGGGCGCTCCCGCGCGTCCGGCACGCCGTCACGGTCGGCGTCCCCACGGGTCAGCGCACCATCCCGCTCGTCGGTGCCGTTGTCCTTGCCGGGGGAGCGCAGGAGCATGAACACCGCGGCGGCGATCAGCAGCAGCAGCAGGATGATCATGATCCACTTCGTGGTGTCGTTCATGAGGCGTTCCTCCTAGTGGCGGCCCGTGCACGGCCGCGTCCGGGGCGCCCGCAGAGATTGCGGCGCTGAGCCCACCGTAGTGCGACTGCGCAGGTCGCGCACGGTCTGAGGGGACCTGCGCGGATGGGACAATCAGGTCCGATCCCCCCTTGTCGACAGGAGAACAACCGTGAGCACGCAGGCCGAGCTGACCGGGGTGGCCGGCTGGGCCGTCGACGTCATGGAACGTCTCGGGGGGCCGGGTGCCGGGCTGATCATCGCTGCCGAGAACCTCTTCCCGCCCCTGCCGAGCGAGGTCATCCTCCCGCTGGCCGGCTTCACGGCCAGCCAGGGGACGTTCACGGTGCCCGGGGCGATCGCCTGGACCACCGCCGGGTCGGTGGTCGGCGCGCTGCTCCTCTACACCCTGGGTGCGGTCTTCGGACGCACGCGCTTCCGGGCGGTCTGGAGCCGGCTGCCGCTGGTCGACCTGGACGACCTGGACCGCACCGAGGCGTGGTTCGGCCGTCACGGCGCCAAGGCCATCTTCTTCGGCCGGATGATCCCGATCTTCCGCAGCCTGATCTCGATCCCGGCAGGCATCGAGCGTATGCCGCTGCCCCTCTTCGTCGCCCTGACCACCGCCGGCAGCCTCATCTGGAACACGCTCTTCGTCGTCGCGGGGTACCAGCTGGGGGAGAGCTGGCACGTCGTGGAGGACTACGCCGGGATCTTCCAGAGGGTCGTCATCGTCGTGGTCGTCCTGGGCGCCGCCTGGTTCGTCGTGAGCCGCCTGCGACGGCTGCGTCGCGACCGCTCGGCATGAGCGTCGGCGTGGGGCCGTGGGACGGGCCCTGGCCCGCCGGTCCGGACGGTGCCCTCCCCGAGCACCTCGACTCCGAGCTGCTGCGCGAGGGTGACACCCGCAACGTGGTCGACGGCTACCGCTACTGGCGGCACGAGGCCATCGTGGCCGACCTGGACACGCGACGCCACGGCTTCCACGTCGCGGTCGAGAACTGGGGGCACGACTTCAACATCGGCTCGGTGATCCGCACCGCCAACGCCTTCAACGCCGCCGCGTTCCACATCGTCGGCCGGCGCCGCTGGAACCGCCGCGGCGCGATGGTCACCGACCGCTACCAGCACGAGCACCACTACGCCGACGTCGCCGCGCTCGCGGAGTGGGCGGGCGCGGAGGGCCTGCCGATCCTCGGCGTGGACAACGTGCCGGGCTCGGTCGCCCTCGAGGGGTATGCCGTGCCGCGCCGCTGCGTGCTCCTCCTGGGCCAGGAGGGGCCGGGGCTGAGCCCCGAGGCGGTGGCGGCCAGCGAGACCGTCCTGGCCATCACCCAGCACGGCTCCACCCGGTCGCTCAACGCCGGCGCGGCCGCGGCGATCGTCATGTACCACTGGGCGCTGCAGCACGCCGGACGCCCCTGAGAGACCCGGCGGCACGGCATACCCGCCCTGTGCAAGCATGGCCCTGAGCCGACCGCCGATGCCCTTTCGAGAAGGAGCAACCATGCCCATCGCCACCCCCGAGGTCTACGCCGAGATGATCGACCGGGCGAAGTCGGAGAACTTCGCCTACCCGGCCATCAACGTCTCCTCGAGCCAGACGCTCAACGCGGCCATCAAGGGCTTCGCCGACGCCGGGAGCGACGGCATCGTGCAGGTCTCGACCGGTGGCGCGGAGTACCTCTCCGGCCAGGGCGTCAAGGACATGGTCACCGGCTCGCTCGCCTTCAGCGCGTTCGCGCACGAGGTCGCCAAGAAGTACAGCGTCAACATCGCGCTGCACACCGACCACTGCCCCAAGGACAAGCTCGACGGGTTCGTCCGCCCGCTGCTGGCCGCCTCGATCGAGCGGGTCAGGCAGGGCGGGCAGCCCTGGTTCCAGTCGCACATGTGGGACGGCTCGGCGACCCCGCTGGAGGAGAACCTGCAGATCGCCGAGGAGCTGCTGCAGCTCTCCGCGCAGGCCCGCACGATCCTCGAGGTGGAGATCGGCGTCGTCGGCGGCGAGGAGGACGGCGTGGCCAACGAGATCAACGAGCAGCTCTACACCACCCCCGAGGACGCGATCGCCACCATCCGCGCGCTCGGCGGCGCCGACAAGGCGCGCTACCTGACCGCGCTCACCTTCGGCAACGTGCACGGCGTCTACAAGCCGGGCAACGTCAGGCTCCGCCCGGAGATCCTCAAGGCCGCGCAGGAGGCGGCGGCCAGGGAGCTGGGGCTGGCCGAGGGCGAGCGTCCCTTCGACCTGGTCTTCCACGGCGGCTCGGGCTCCAGCGCCCAGGAGATCTCCGACGCCGTCGACTACGGCGTGGTCAAGATGAACATCGACACCGACACGCAGTACGCCTTCACCCGGCCCGTCGCGGGCTTCATGCTGAAGAACTACGACGGCGTGCTCAAGGTCGACGGCGAGGTCGGCAACAAGAAGATGTACGACCCCCGTGCGTGGGGCAAGGAGGCCGAGGCCTCGATGACCGCGCGCGTGGTCGAGGCCTGCGAGAACCTCCGGTCGGCGGGGACCTCCCGGTGACGGCCGGCGGCGACCTGCTGGGCATCCCGCCCACGCACCTGCCCACGGACCCCGCGGCCGAGGCGCTCGGCAAGGCGGACGCGCGCCAGGTGGCCACGGCATACCCGGCCTCGAGCCTGGCCTGGGCGACGCTGGCGGAGCGGGCGCTGGAGGAGGGCGACGACGTGACGGCCTACGCCTTCGCCCGCACCGGCTACCACCGCGGGCTGGACTCCCTGCGACGGGCGGGCTGGCGCGGCCAGGGGCCGGTGCCCTGGGAGCACGAGCCCAACCGTGGTTTCCTCCGGGCACTGGCCGCGCTGGCGCACGCGGCCGGGCGGATCGGCGAGGAGGACGAGCGGGCGCGGTGCACGGAGTTCCTGCGCGCGTCGTCGGTGGAGGCGGCCCGCGAGCTCGGGCTCTGAGGACCGACGCTGCCCCCCGCGCGGTCGGCGCCGGGTGGACCGGCCCCGACCGCGCCCCCTGAGCGGGCGCTCGCGTCCCCTGGCGGTGTCGCCCGTGAGCACTCATGAAAGCAGAGTTCCGCCGCCCTTGGTGGCCGAAGGCTGCCAGTGGCCCTAACCTGCCACCGTGAACCCTCATCGGCGCGCGGTCGACCTGGGCCTCGGGGACGAGGCCCAGGTGCTCTACCGGCATGTCCTGCGCAACCTGCCCCGGACCCCGGAGCAGCACGCGGAGGCGCTGGGCTGGCCCGCGGACCGGACCACGCGGCTGCTGCGTGACCTGGAGCGGCTGGGGCTCGTCCGGCACACGGCAGACGGCACCGTGCGCGTCGACGACCCCCGGGCCACCGTGGGCCGCCTGCTCGACGGCGAGGAGGTGGAGCTCGACGGGCGGCGGCGCCGGCTGCTGGAGCTGCGGGAGGCCCTGGAGACCTTCGAGCACGACTACCGCCGCGGTCTGCAGCTCTCCGGCCCCCGCACCCCGCCGTGGGACCGGGTGGCGCCCACCGAGGCCAGCGCGGCCGTCGACCACCTGCTCCGGACCACGACCGGAGGACTGCTGCAGGTGAGCCGCTACGTCTCCTACGGCCCTGGTCACGAGGAGGAGGTCCAGCGCCAGCGCGACCGCTGGCTGTCCTCCGGCCGGAGCCTCCGCTCCGTCTTCCCGCAGTCGGTCCTGGAGAGCGAGCACTGGTCGGACTGGGCCAGGGGCCGCGCGGCCGACGGTGAGGAGCAGCGCTACCTGCCGGTGGACGCCATCCCCGTCGCGTTCGGGGTCTTCGGCAGCTCGGCGGTGGTGCTGAGCACCGGGCACCAGGAGGACTTCCTCATCGTGCGCGACACCTCCCTCGTCGAGGTGTTCACGGCGCTCTTCGAGGAGCTGTGGCGACGCGCCGAGCCCGCCCTGGGGCGGGACGTGTCCGACGGCGAGGTCCGGCTGCTGGAGCTGCTGGCACTCGGCCTCAAGGACGAGGCCGTCGCCCGGCAGCTGGGGCTGTCGCTGCGCACGGTGCGGCGCAGGATCGCCACCCTGATGGCCGAGCACGGTGCCGACACGCGCTACCAGCTGGGGCTGGCCGCGGGCCGGCTGGGGCTGCTCGACGGGGCCCGACGCTAGGCTGGGGGGCTGATGGACCGCCGATACCCGTAGCGAAAGGTCAGCGAATGCCAGCGATCGTCCTGGTGGGCGCCCAGTGGGGCGACGAGGGCAAGGGCAAGGCCACCGACCTGCTGGGCAGCGGCGTCGACTACGTGGTGAAGTTCAACGGCGGCAACAACGCCGGCCACACGGTCGTCATCGGCGACCAGAAGTACGCCCTGCACCTGCTGCCCAGCGGCATCCTCTCGCCGGGCTGCACACCGGTCATCGCCAACGGTGTGGTCGTCGACCTCGCCGTGCTCATCGAGGAGCTCGACGGCCTCGAGGCCCGCGGGGTGGACGTCTCCAAGCTCCAGGTCAGCGCCAACGCGCACGTCATCCCGCCCTACAACCGGGTGCTGGACAAGGTCACCGAGCGCTTCCTGGGCAGCCGGAAGATCGGCACCACCGGACGCGGGATCGGTCCCACCTACGCCGACAAGATGAACCGGGTCGGCATCAGGGTCCAGGACCTCTACGACGAGTCCATCCTCCGGCAGAAGGTCGAGGCGGCCCTGGCCACCAAGAACCAGCTGCTGGTCAAGATCTACAACCGCCGGGCGGTCGAGGTCGAGGAGGTCCTCGAGGAGCTGCTGCGCCACGCCGAGCGGATCCGCCCGATGGTCAAGGACACGGCGCTGGAGCTCAATGACGCGCTGGACCGGGGCGAGACCGTCCTGTTCGAGGCCGGCCAGGCCACCCTGCTGGACGTCGACCACGGCACCTACCCGTTCGTGACCAGCTCCAACGCCACCGCCGGCGGCGCGTGCACCGGGTCCGGCGTCGCGCCCACCCGTGTGGACCGGGTGATCGGCATCTTCAAGGCCTACACGACCCGGGTCGGGGAGGGCCCCTTCCCGACCGAGCTGGAGGACGAGAACGGCCAGTTCCTGCGCGACGCGGGGCACGAGTACGGCACCACCACCGGCCGTCCGCGCCGCTGCGGCTGGGCCGACGTGGTGATCGGCCGCTTCGCCCAGCGGATCAACGGCATCACCGACATGGTCATCACCAAGCTCGACGTGCTCACCGGGCTGGAGACCATCCCGGTCTGCGTCGCCTACGACGTGCAGGGCACCCGCTTCGAGGAGATGCCGGTCAACCAGTCCGACTTCCACCACGCCCGGCCGGTCTACGAGGAGCTGCCCGGCTGGACCGAGGACATCACCGGCTGCCGCTCCTTCGAGGAGCTGCCGGTCAACGCCCAGCGCTACGTCCGCCGCCTCGAGGAGCTCATGGGCACCCGGGTCTCGGTCGTCGGCGTGGGGCCGGGTCGTGAGCAGTCGATCGTCCTGCACGACATGCTGGCCCCGGCAGCGGCCTGACGCCCCAGGCCGGTCAGGGCCCCCAGCGTCAGCTCCGGCCCCGGCCGCATACTGGCCGCATGGTCGATGTCGCCGTCTCACGCGTCCTGCCCGCGCCGCGCAGCAGGGTTGCCGCGGTCGCGGGGGACCCTTCGCAGGCGGTGCGCTGGTACAGCAACATCCGCTCGGTCCGCTGGCACGGGGAGCCGGAGGTGCGGGTCGGCGCGCGGGTGGACTTCGTGGCCCGTTTCCTGGGGCGTGACCTGGCCTACACCTACGAGATCGTCGACCTGGTGCCCCAGGAGCGGATGGTCATGCGGACGGCCTCGGGCCCGTTCCCCATGGAGACGACCTACACGTGGTGGGACGAGCCACCGGGTCCCGACGGGGCGCGCACCGGGATGGAGCTTCGCAACACCGGACGGCCGAGCGGCTTCGCCTCCCTGGCCGCCGGGATCCTGCCCGCGGCGATGCGCAGGGCCATGACCAAGGACCTCGAGCGCCTGGAGAGGGTGGTCGCCGGCGAGCAGGGTCACTGACCCGCAAGGCTCAGGTCGTGGCGCCACGTGCCGCACGCGCTGCCTCGGCCGCCCGGCCGACCCAGGCCGGAGCCTGCCCGTAGCGCTGCGGCGGGATGAGCCGCCCGGCCGCGCAGTCGTCCACGAGCTGGCGCAGGCGCCGGTCGCGCGTCGCCTCCTGCTTGGCGCCGGCGAGCCAGGCTGCGACCGTCCTGCGGTAGCTCGCGGTGGTGTGCTCCCAGAAGGCGGTGGCCGCCGGGTCCGCCTCGAGCGCGGCCAGCTGGCCGGCAGACAGCTCCGTGGGTCGCTCGTAGGAGTAGACCCCCGTCCGGTCGGCACGCCGCGCCTCGTAGGCCGCGATCCCGGCCGGGTGCATGAGCCCCGCCTCGAGCAGGCGTTCGACGTGGGCGACGTTGACGGCGCTCCACGTGCTGCCCTTGCGGCGCGGCGTCCAGCGCTGCCGGCGCGCGTCCTCGTCGATGCGCTGGCTGACCGAGTCGATCCACCCGAAGCACAGGGCGACCGGCACCGCCTCCTCCCAGGTCAGACCACGGTCGGGCACGTGCTTGCGCCGCAGCCCCATCCACAGCTCGGTCGCCGAGTCGTGGTGCTCCTCCAGCCAGCTGCGGAACGCCTCCGGGCCGTCGAAGAAGACCGCCGGGCGTCCGGGCGTGGTGCCCTCCTGCGAGCGCGAAGTCATACCCGGCCGTCCGGCTCGCCGAAGGTGAAGCGCGTGCAGTCCGTCGGGAACGCGAACCACGCCATCACGCGCCGGGGCGTGACCACCCGCAGCCCGCCGCCGTCGGGCCCGGCCCAGGAGTCCGGTCCGGGGCTGTAGCCGGCGTCGGCGTACTTGCCGAAGGCCTCCGCCAACCGCGCGCCCAGCCCGTCCGGCTCGGCCCGGGTGGCGTGCGACTCACCCTCGACGATCACCACCTCGGTGCCGCTCTCGAGCGTGAGCGTGACCGCCGGGTTGACCTCCACGTTGCGGGTGTGCCGGGTGGTCGGGGCCCCGTCGTACCAGAACCGGCCCTCGAGCCACACGCCCCACCGCGGCACCGAGTGCGGCCGCCCGTCGGGACGCACGCTGCTGAGCCAGTAGTGCATCGCCTCGCGCAGCCGTGGCTCCACCTGGTCCCAGGTCAGCAGGCCGTCCGTCGTCTCCGGTATGCCGTAGCCGTCGGGGAAGGTGGGGCGGCTCGACCTCGGCGTCGTGTCCATGAGGTCGACGGTAGACCCGCCCACCGACAGGGGGAAGGTGTGCTCACGGACGGCCGCCGGCGGTGCCCGCGAGACGTTCCAGCTCCCCGGCCAGGGTCGCGGCGACGAGGTCGGCCGGGACCGCGCGGGCGTCGCAGTGCACGGTGCAGCACAGCCGACCCGCGTAGGACAGGGCTGTCACACCCAGGCGCACGTTGCCCTGGATCTGCGCCACCGGCCACGCCTCCAGGAGTGGGGCGCCGGCGACGCTCAGCGGGTGGTCCGGCCCACGCACGTTGGTCACGAAGACGGCCACGAAGCGTTGCCGCCGGGCCAGCCAGGCGAAGACGCGCGAGCCCCAGCGCGTGCGGGTGAGCTCGAACGTGCCCTGTCCTCGAGCCTGCGCCCGCCGTGCCCTGGTGGTCCCGGCGACGAGGCCCAGTCGTCGGTCTCCGTCGGGCTCGCCGGTCGGCAGCGGGACCAGCATGACCCCGACCGCGTTGCCGGACCCGCCGCGCCCCGGCAGCGCCACGGGGACGCTCGCGGGAACCGCCGCCGGCACCTCCTCCCCGACGCCGCGCAGCCCCGCCGCCACGCCGACGGCCACCGCCGACAGGAGCGCGTCGTTGACCGTCGCCCCCGCGTCCCGCACCCGCTGCCGCAGCGGCCCCAGGTCGACGACCGCGAACGCCACCCCGCGCCGCGACGAGACCGGGCCGAGCAGCACCGTCGGCGGGACCGTCCTGCGCAGGACCGACACCACCCGCCACAGGCCGGTGAGGACCCTCCGCCAGCGGGGCGGCGCGTCGGGCAGACCGGCTGGGCCGGCGGTCGCGACCGCTCCGCCGGCCTGGTCCGGACGGTCCTCCGGGGGGGCCCCGAACAGCCGCTGCACCAGCCCGACCCCGGCCGCGCCGTCCGCGACGGCGTGATGGATGCGCAGGACGATGCCGGGCCCGTCCACCGAGGCGCCCGGGACGACCAGCAGCTCCCACCTGGGGAGGTCCTCGGGGAGCGGCACCGTCATCAGGGCCGCGCAGAGCGTGGCCAGACCCTCCCGGCCGGTCACCGGTTCGACCCGTCGCACGTGTCGGGCGAGGTCGGGCGTGCACGGCTCCCACCGGAGCGCGCCGCCCCGACCGGCGACGCGCTGCGACAGGCGGCGCAGACCGTCGTCGCCGGCCAGCCTGGCCGTCAGGTCGGAGCGCAACCGGGACAGGTCCGGCTCACCGTCGTCCCCGACGAACCCGCCCCGGCCGAGGACCCCCGCGAGCAGGAAGACGTTGACCTGGTCGGCGGCGTCGATGTAGACGTTGGAGGCGTCGGCCGCGCTGAGCGGCTCGACACCGGTGCCTCGCGACGCCATACCCGCTCCTCCCGGTCGAGCGCGCCCCTCGCCCCAGGCTAGGACTGCTGCGGCCCGTCCGTCGACGGTGGCATCATGCGGATGGTGGGCCCCCGCTCGACGACCGACCAGCGGCTGCGCGACCTGGCGCTGCTGCGGCGCGTGCGTGACCGCATCGACCGCGACTACGCCCAGCCGCTCGACGTCCCGGCGCTGGCGCGCGAGGTGCACCTGTCGGCGGGTCATCTCTCGCGCCAGTTCCGCGAGGCCTACGGCGAGTCGCCCTACTCCTACCTCATGACCCGGCGGATCGAGCGGGCGATGACCCTGCTGCGGCGGGGCGACCTGAGCGTCACCGAGGTGTGCTTCGAGGTGGGCTTCTCCTCCCTGGGGACCTTCAGCACCCGTTTCTCCGAGCTGGTGGGGGTCCCGCCGAGCACCTACCGCCGGGACGCGGAGCGGCTGGCGATCCCGCCGTGCGTGACCAGGAGGGTCACCAGACCGATCAGGAATCGAGAAGCACCGCTGGCGACGACGCCCCTAGCGTGAGGGCCATGGACATCACCATCTCCTCCAGCTTCCTGCCGGCCGACGACCCCGAGGCGTCGCTGGCCTTCTACCGCGACGCCCTCGGTTTCGAGGTCCGCGGCGACGTCGGGTCGGGCCAGATGCGGTGGATCACCGTCGGCCCGCCCGCTCAGCCCGGCACCTCCATCGTGCTCCACCCGCCGGCGGTCGACCCGGGCATCAGTGACGACGAGCGCGCCGTCATCGCCGAGATGATGGCCAAGGGCACCTTCGCCGGCATCAACCTGGCCACGACCGACCTCGACGCCGCCTTCGAGCGGGTGCAGGCCAGCGGGGCCGACATCATGCAGGAGCCGATGGACCAGGACTGGGGCGCCCGGGACTTCGCGGTCCGCGACCCCGCCGGCAACTCCGTCCGTGTCCAGCAGGCCTGACGACGACAAGGAGACACCACGATGGCCACCGACACCACGACCCTCTCGGCCGCCGAGAAGAAGGCGATCAAGGAGCGCGCGGCCGAGCTCAAGGCCAGCCAGAAGAAGGAGAAGCTCGAGCAGGCGGTCCTCGCCAAGATCGCCGAGATGCCCGAGGACGAGCAGAAGCTGGCCAGGCAGATCCACGACATCGTCACGGAGGAGGCGCCGCACCTGACCGCCAGGACCTGGTACGGCATGCCCGCCTACGCCGACGCCAACGGCAAGATCGTGGTCTTCTTCCAGGGCGCCTCCAAGTTCGACGCCCGCTACTCGACCCTCGGGTTCGACGAGGCCGCCCACCTGGACGAGGGGTCCATGTGGCCGACGTCCTGGGCGCTGACCACGCTCACCAAGGCTGACGCCGAGAGGGTCCGGGAGCTGGTGAGGCGGGCCGTGGCGTGAGGGTCCGGCCCAAGCTGGTCGTCGCCGGCGCCGACGACGCGCTCGCCTTCTACGAGGCCGTCCTGGGCGCCCGGCCCGTCAGCCGGTTCACCATGGGCGAGACCGTCGTCCTGGCCGAGCTGGAGCTTCCCGGCGGGGACACCGTCCAGGTCAAGGACGCCGACGAGCACGACCCGGCGCCGCAGGGCCGCGGGGTGGGCGTCGTGCTCGACGTGCTCTGCGACGACCCGGACGCCGTCATGGACCGTGCCGTGGAGCACGGTGCCGTGCCGGTCTTCGGGGTGGCCGACCAGCCCTACGGTGCCCGCCAGGGCCGCTTCCGCGACCCGTTCGGTCACGAGTGGATCGTCGGCACGGCGGTGACCTTGACGCCGGAGGAGGTCCAGGCCGCGCTCGACGCCTGGTCGGCCGGGGGGTGAGCGGGCCGGAGCCGGCGAGCTCGCGGGCTCAGTCCACCCACACCCTGGCATTGCGGAACATCCGCAGCCAGGGGCTGGGCTCGTCGACCGGCCCGGACGTCCACGACAGCTGGGCGTTGCGCTGCACCCGCTCGGGGTGCGGCATCATCGCCGTGAACCGCCCGTCCGGGGTCGTCACCGCGGTGAGCCCGCCGGGGGAGCCGTTGGGGTTGGCCGGGTAGGTGGTGGTCGGCGCACCGGTGTTGTCCACGTAGCGTGCCGCCGCCAGCACGGCCGACTCGTCCCCCCGCGCGGAGAAGTTGGCGAACCCCTCGCCGTGGGCCACCGCGATCGGCAGCCGTGAGCCCGCCATGCCGGTGAGGAGGACCGACGGGCTGTCGAGCACCTCGACCATCGACAGGCGGGCCTCGTACTGCTCGCTGCGATTGCGGGTGAACCGGGGCCAGGCGTCCGCCCCGGGGATCAGGTCCGCCAGCGCGGCGAACATCTGGCAGCCGTTGCAGATGCCCAGCCCGAAGGTGTCCTCGCGGTGGAAGAACCCGGTGAAGGAGTCGAGCAGGCGCTCGTTGAAGAGGACCGAGCGTGCCCAGCCCTCCCCGGCCCCGAGCGTGTCGCCGTAGGAGAAGCCGCCGCACGCCACGAGACCGACGACGGCCGGGTCGGCCAGGTCGAAGCGGCCGGCCTGCAGGTCGGTCATGTGCACGTCGTAGGTGTCGAACCCGGCGCGGTCGAAGGCGAAGGCGGTCTCCACGTGGGAGTTGACCCCCTGCTCGCGCAGGATCGCCACCTTCGGGCGCGCCCCCAGGTTGAGGTAGGGCGCCGCGACGTCCTCACGCGGGTCGAAGGTCGGTGCGACGTGCAGGCCGGGGTCCTCGGCGCCGACGGCGGCGTGCTCCTCGTCGGCGCACTCCGGGTTGTCACGCAGCGACGTGATCCGCCAGGACACCTCGTCCCAGGCCTGCGCCAGGTCACGCACGGACTCGTCGAGGACCTGCGTGCCTCCTGCGCGGACGCGCACGCGTCGGTCTGCGGCGGTGCGGCCGACGACGCCCGTCAGCTCACCCAGGCCGTGCTGCCCGAGCACCGCCAGCACCTCGTCCACCGCGTCGAGGGGGACGCCCAGGACGACGCCCAGCTCCTCGGTGAAGAGTGCCGGGACGGAGCCGACTTCCAGGTCGACGCCCAGGGCGCCGGCGAAGGCCATCTCGCACGCGGCCGCCCACAGGCCGCCGTCGGAGCGGTCGTGGTATGCCGTCACGAGAGGTCTCTCCGCGCCCCGCAGCTGGGTGAGCGCCGCCGCGAGCGCGACCAGCCGTTGCGGGTCGTCCAGGTCCGGCACGGTGCCGCCGAACGCACCCCGCACCTGCGCCAGCATCGAGCCCCCCAGCCGGTCACGGCCGGCGCCCAGGTCGACGAGGACGAGGGCCGAGCCGTCCTGCAGCTGCGGGGTCCACGTGCGGCGGACGTCAGGGAGGGAGGCGAAGGCGGAGACGACCAGCGAGACGGGGGAGACCACGTGCCGGGCGGCGCCGTCGTCGCCCGTCCAGGTGGTGCGCATCGAGAGGGAGTCCTTGCCGACCGGCACGGAGATGCCCAGGGCCGGGCACAGCTCCATCGCGACGGCGTGGACCGTGTCGTAGAGCGCGGCGTCCTCGCCCGGCTCACCGGCGGCGGCCATCCAGTTGCACGACAGCTTCACGCCCTGCAGGGCCACCGGTGCGGCCAGCAGGTTGGTCAGTGCCTCCCCGACGGCCATCCGTCCCGACGCGGGCGCGTCGACGGCGGCGAGCGGCATACGCTCCCCGCTGGACATCGCCTGCCCGGCCAGGCCCAGGTGGTCCGAGAGCGTGACGGCCACGTCGGAGACCGGCACCTGCCACGGGCCGACCATCTGGTCGCGGTGGCTCAGCCCGCCGACCGTGCGGTCGCCGATGGTGATCAGGAACCGCTTGGAGGCGACGGTGGGGTGACGCAGGACGGCGTAGGCGGCGTCGCGGACCGCGCCGGTGTCCAGGCCCGCGAGGTTCAGCTCGGGGGTGGTGCGCGTGACCCGGCGGGCGTCGCGGGTCATCCGCGGCGGCTTGCCGAGCAGCACCTCCATCGGCATGTCGACCGGGTCGTCACCCTCCTCGTCACCGTCCGTGACGACGAGGCGGGGCTCCTCCGTGGCGACGCCGACGACCGAGACGGGGCAGCGTTCGCGCTCGCACAGCGCGGTGAAGGTGGGAAGCGACTCGGGCGCGATGGCCAGGACGTAGCGCTCCTGGCTCTCGTTGGACCAGATCTCCTTGGGCGCCAGGCCGGACTCCTCCAGCGGCACCTGGGACAGGTCGAAGCGTGCACCCAGCCCGGCGTCGTCGACCAGCTCGGGGAAGGCGTTGGACAGCCCGCCGGCCCCCACGTCGTGGACGGCGAGGATCGGGTTCGCCGCGCCCAGCGAGGCGCAGTGGGTGATGACCTCCTGGGCCCGGCGCTGCATCTCGGGGTTGCCGCGCTGCACGGAGTCGAAGTCGAGCTCCGCCGCGTTGACGCCCGAGGCCATCGAGCTGGCGGCCCCGCCGCCCATGCCGATGCGCATGCCCGGGCCACCGATCTGCACGAGCAGGGTCCCGGCGGGGAAGAGCACCTTCTCGGTCTGGACGGCGCTGATCGAGCCGAGGCCGCCGGCGCTCATGATCGGCTTGTGGTAGCCGCGGTGCACCCCGTCGACCGTCTGCTCGTAGACGCGGAAGAAACCGCCCAGCCCCGGCCGGCCGAACTCGTTGTTGAACGCCGCGGCTCCGATCGGTCCCTCGAGCATGATGTCGAGCGGGCTCGCGAGGTGGCCGGGGCGGCCGTGGTCCCCGGCCTCCCACGGCTCATCGGTCCCCGGCAGGTGCAGGTTGGAGACGACGAAACCCGTGAGGCCGGCCTTGGGGGCGCTGCCCCGGCCGGTCGCACCCTCGTCGCGGATCTCGCCGCCCGCGCCCGTCGCGGCGCCGGCGAAGGGGGAGATCGCGGTCGGGTGGTTGTGGGTCTCGACCTTCATGAGGACGTGCACGTCCTCCTCGCGGACGGTGTAGCGGCTCGGGCCGGTCAGCCCCTCGGGCCCCGGCAGCCAGCGGCGGACGCGGCCGCCCTCCATGACGGAGGCGTTGTCCTTGTAGGCCACGACGGTGCCCTGGGGGCTGACCCGTTCGGTGTGCCGGATCATGCCGAACAGCGAGCTGGGCTGCTCCTGCCCGTCCACGACGTAGTCGGCGTTGAAGATCTTGTGCCGGCAGTGCTCGGAGTTGGCCTGGGCGAACATCGTCAACTCGACGTCGGTGGGGTTGCGGCCCAGGTCGGTGAAGGCGTCGACGAGGTAGTCGATCTCGTCGTCGGCCAGCGCCAGGCCCCAGCCGCGGTCGGCCTCCTCCAGGGCCTCGCGGCCGCGGCCCAGCACGTCGACGTGCTCCATCGCCGCCGCCCGGCGCTCGGCGAAGAGGGCTGCGGCGCCCTCGCGGGTGGGCAGGACGGTCTCGGTCATCCGGTCGTGCAGGAGGGCGGCGCACGCGTCCCACTCCTGCCCCGACAGGTCCGTGCCTCCCGTGAGCTCGAGGTGGTACTCGGTCACGCGTTCCACGCGGTGGATGTCGATGCCGCAGTTGTGCACGATGTCCGTGGCCTTGCTGGCCCACGGTGAGATGGTGCCCAGGCGCGGCGCGACGACGACCAGACCGTGCCGCGCCGTGGCCTCGTCCTCCGCACCGTCCCACGGCTCGCCGTAGGTAAGGAGCGCGCCGAGCCGGTCGACGTCCGACGCGGCCGGCTCGTCCTCGGAGGCCACCCAGTGCACGTGGCGCGCCGACACCGTCTGCACCTGCGGCGCGACCTCCTGCAGGCGGCGCAGGAGGGCCCGGGCGCGGAAGTCGGAGAGGGCGGACCCGCCCGGGAAGGGGGTCAGGCGGTAGTCGTGCACGGCCATCGCGGCGGCTCCTAGGCGGTGGGGACGGAGTCGTTGGGGGTCGTCGCCGCACCGGTGAACGGCCGGCCGGTGAGGTTCTCGTAGGCCTCGACGTAGCGGGCGCGCGTCAGCTGCACGACCTCCTCCGGCAGCGGGGGCGGCGGCGCGTCGGAGGACCGGTCCCACCCGCTGGCGGGCGAGGTGAGCCAGTCCCGCAGGACCTGCTTGTCGTAGGACGTCTGGGGCTGGCCGGGTGCCCACTCGCTCGCGCGCC
Organism: Ornithinimicrobium pekingense DSM 21552; assembly: GCF_000421185.1. Lineage (GTDB taxonomy): Bacteria > Actinomycetota > Actinomycetes > Actinomycetales > Dermatophilaceae > Ornithinicoccus > Ornithinicoccus pekingensis. The sequence goes on along the minus strand of NZ_ATWJ01000008.1, from coordinate 185,043 downwards.
AGAAGCGGGAGGAGTCGGGGGTGAGGACCTCGTCCGCCAGCACCACGTCGACGACGTCGGGGTCCACGGCGGCCCAGTCGACGGGGCCGTCCATGGCCGCCTCGGCCGAGATCCCCAGCGCGTCGGCCAGCTGGTGCGGGTCAACGCCGAACTCCACCTTCGTGTCCGCGATGAGGATGCCGCGCCGGCCGGCGATCTCGTTGCCGTGCCGCAGGATCGTCACGGTCAGGTCGCGGAGCCTCGCTGCGAGCCCGGGCCCCACGAGCTGCTCGACGTCCTCGTAGGAGATCGGCTGGTCGTGCTCCCCGACGGGGGCCTTGGTGCTGGGCGTGAAGACGGGCTGCGGCAGCCGGGATCCGTCGGCGAGCCCCTCGGGCAGGCGCACGCCGGAGACGGCGCCGGTCGCGGCATACTCCGCGAGGCCCCCGCCCGTGAGGAAGGCGCGGGCGACGCACTCCACCGGCAGCATCCGCAGCCTGCGCACGTAGACCCCGCGGCCGGCGACCGCCGCCGGCACGTCGGCGGACACGACGTGGTGCGGCGCGTCGACCACGCCGGAGAGCTGGTCGAACCACCACAGCGACAGCTGGGTCAGCACGGTGCCCTTGTCGGGGATGGGGGTGTCGAGGATGTGGTCGTAGGCGCTGATGCGGTCGGAGGCCACCAGCAGCAGCCGTGAGTCGTCGCGCTCACCGGTGGCGGGGTCCAGCGGGGCGTAGAGGCCGCGGACCTTGCCGGTGTAGAGCAGCTCGTGCCCGGGCAGGTCCACGGGTACCTCCGAGGGGGAACGGACGTCGGGTGTGGTGGCGCCGGGCACGGTGACGTCGCCCTGCTCCGCGGCCCGCGCGATGTCGCCGCGGAAGTGGGACCCGTCGAGGTGTATGCGGTGCACGGCGGCGTAGGCGCGGGCGCGGGCCTGCGCCAGGTCCTCGCCCAGGGCGACCACGCTGAGCACCCGCCCCCCGGAGGAGACCAGCGTGCCGTCCTCCCGGAGACGCGTGCCTGCGTGGAGGACATGCACGCCCCCGACCGAGGCAGCCTCCTCGAGGCCGGTGACCGGGTCTCCGGTGCGCGGAGCGGCTGGGTAGCCGTCAGCCGCCAGCACGACGGTCACGCTGGCCTGCGGCGACCACCGGAGCGGTGGGAGCTCGGCGAGACGCCCCTGGGCGGCCGCCAGCAGGACTCCCGCGAGCGGGGTCTCCAGCCGCGCGAGGACCGACTGCGTCTCAGGGTCCCCGAAACGGGCGTTGAACTCCACGACCCTCGGCCCGTCGGCGCAGAGGGCGAGCCCGACGTAGAGGACTCCGGTGAAAGGGGTGCCCCGACGCGCCATCTCGTCGATCGTCGGCTGGGCCACCGTGCGCACGACCTCGTCCACGAGGCCCTCGGGCGCCCAGAGCAGCGGCGTGTAGGCGCCCATTCCCCCCGTGTTGGGCCCGGCGTCACCGTCCCCGACCCGTTTGAAGTCCTGGGCGGGGGCCAGCGGGACGACGGTGCGACCGTCGGCGATGCAGAAGAGGGAGACCTCGGGGCCGTCCAGGTAGTCCTCGACCACGACCCGGCCCCCCTCCCGGCCGACGCACGCGGAGGCGTGCTCCAGCGCCGCGTCCCGGTCGGAGGTCACGACGACGCCCTTGCCCGCGGCCAGACCGTCCTCCTTGACGACGTAGGGCGCACCGGTCGCGTCCAGCGCGGCGGCGGCCTCCTCGAGGGTCGTGCAGACGTGCGCGGCGGCGGTGGGCACGCCGACGGCGGCCATCACCTCCTTGGCGAAGGCCTTGCTGCCCTCGAGCCGGGCCGCGGCGGCGGTGGGCCCGAAGCAGGCGATCCCTGCGGCGGCGAGGGCGTCGGCGACACCCGCGACGAGCGGGGCCTCCGGGCCGACCACGACGAGGTCCACCGCCAGCTCCTGCGCGAGGTGCACGACGTCGGCGGGGACGGAGGGGTCGCCGGACAGGCACCGGGCCACGGCCGCGATCCCGGGGTTGCCCGGCAGCGCGGTCAGCTCCTCGACGTCGGGGTCGGCCACGAGCGAACGGGCCAGGGCGTGCTCACGTGCTCCGGAGCCGAGGAGAAGGACCTTCACGCCGGTCGAGCCTACCGGCGTGCGCTGAGCGGCCTGGCTCCGGGCGCACGACCCCACCGAGGACGTGGTGCGCACGCCCCTCACGCGACCGGGGACGTGGTGCGCACGCCCCTCACGCGACCGGGGACGTGGTGCGCACGCCCTTCACGCGACCGGGGACGTGATGTGCTCGTTCGTCACGCGCTGGCCGACGGGGCCTGGGCGCTCGGTGTCCGCACGACGTCCTCGGTCACCAGGATCGCGTGCACACGACGTCGTCGGTGAAGGTTGTGGCGTGCACACGACGTCGTCGGTCGTGAGGGGCGCGCGGGGGCATAAGAGTGGCCCTCCTGGAAGGCAGGGGGGTAACTCCCAGGAGGGCCACGCGCAGGGCAGGGTCTGCCAGGCTGATGGGGGGCATGCCCGGCGACTCGCACAATCCCTGCACCGACCGAAGCCGGTACCACCAAGAGTGGCACACCGCCTCGCCGATGTCACGCCGGGCCTTGACGGGATCGCGACAATGACGGGAATCCGCCATGCTGGGCATCGTGACGAGGCGCAGAGGGTGGCGTGAGACCCGGCTCAACACGCACGGGGAGGCCTACGAGGACTTCATCTCGGCGGCCTACATCGCGGCGATCCGCCTGGGCACGCCCACCCGCGCGGGGCTGGTCCACGGGGACATGGACGACGAGGCGGTGACGGTCGCGACCGAGGAGCTGGTGGCCCGCGGCCTGCTCGCCAGCACCGACGACCCGGACGCCTGGGAGGTCGTGCCGCCGCGGGACGCCCTCCCCCGCTACGCGGAGGCGGTGGAGCGGCGCATGCAGACGACGCGCATGACGGCCGGCGAGGTCGACGCGCTGTGGCGCCGGGCGGTCGGGGAGAGGCCCACGCTGGCGGCCAGCGACCTCGACGTCATCGACGGGACCGAGGCGGTCGCCTACCGGATCGCCTCCGTCCACCGCTCGGCGACGCTGCGGGTGTGGTGGGCCGTCGACGGGTCCCCGGCCGGGCGACAGCTGCTGGCCGAGGCGGTCGCGGACCCGGGACGGCTGGCGGTCCGGGACGGGGTCGAGCGGCGCCTGGCGCTGGACACCTCGTTGCTCGACGACCCGGCCGCGATGGCGTTCGTCGACCAGCTGCGCGCCGACGGGCACCCGGTGGTCTTCGGGCACGGCGTGCCCTTCTCCCTCGTCGTCGTCGACTCGGTCACCGCGGTCGTGGACCTCACCACCTTCGACCGGGACGGCGGTTCCTTCGAGGTGCGGCTGGCGCCGCCCGTCCGGGCGATCACCCGGCTGTTCGAGGCGATCTGGGCGCTGGCGACCCCCTACTGGCCCGGTCTGCTCGAGGCGCCCCGTACCCCCGACCGGCTCCCGCTGGCCGAGCGCGACCAGCGCATCCTGGCGCTGCTCACCACGGGCGCCAGCGACCAGGTCATCGCGCGGCTGATGGCGGTCTCCGTGCGCACCGTCGAGCGCCGGGTGCGGTACCTCATGGACCGGCTGGGGGCGGCGACCCGCTTCCAGGCCGGGGTCCAGGCGGCCAGGCGCGACTGGATCTGAGGGCCTGCGACGGTCGGTGCGCGGGCGTGCGCAGGGACGACGGCGCCCTCCGGCGCAGCAGATAGAGTGTGTCCTTTGCCAGGGGTGGTGGAGGACCGCGCCGGGCGCAGGACGCCGGACGAAGGGTGGGCGAGTGAGCACCACGACCAACGACCTCGTCGCCGCCGAGATCGCGGCCGAGCAGGAGCACGTGGACCGTGTCTACGCCGAGCTCGCCAAGGCGGCGCAACGGGCCGAGCTGGTGCATGCCGAGGGCATGGCCCGCGGCCAGACCGACCGTCGGGGGACCGGGGACCCCCGCGAGGAGGAGCTGGCCGGGCTCTTCGAGCGCGACGCGCTCGTCTACTCGGCCAGCAAGCGGCGCGCCTCCCTCGAGCACCAGCACGAGGGGCTGGTCTTCGGCCGTCTCGACCTGGAGCACGCCGGCCGGGCAGGTGGTGACGGCGCCTCCGGCCACGACACGCGGGAGGTGCGCTACGTCGGCCGCCTCGGGGTGCGCGACGACGACTACGAGCCGCTCGTCGTGGACTGGCGGGCGCCGGCGGCCGCCCCGTTCTACCGGGCCACGCCCGTCGACCCCCAGGGGGTGCTGCGGCGCCGGGTGCTGCGCTGCCGCGGCGAGGAGGTCGTCGGTGTCGAGGACGACCTCATGGTCGCCGACCCGCCCGAGGACATCGTCGTGGTGGGCGACGGCGCCCTCATGGCCGCGCTCACCCGCAGCCGCGGCGCCCGCATGCGCGACATCGTCGCGACCATCCAGCAGCACCAGGACGAGGCCATCCGCGCGCCCGCCCGCGGCGTCACCGAGATCACCGGCGGCCCGGGCACCGGCAAGACCGTGGTCGCGCTGCACCGCGCGGCCTACCTGCTCTACTCCGACCGGCGCCGCTTCGAGGGCGGCGGCGTGCTGGTCGTGGGCCCGTCCGCGGCCTACACCGCATACATCGAGCGCGTCCTGCCCTCGCTGGGCGAGGAGAGCGTGGTCCTGCGCAGCCTCGGCGACGTCGTCGGCGGCATGACGGCGACCCGTCTGGACCCGCCCGCCACGGCCGCGGTCAAGGGGTCTCTGCGGGTCCGTCAGCTCCTCGCCCGCCTCTCGCGGGAGCCCGCACCGGACGCCCCGACGCAGCTGCGCGTGTTCGTGGGTGGCCACGCGATCCGCCTGACCGAGGCGCACCTGCGCAGGGCCCGGTCCCAGGTGCTGCGGCACCACCACCGCAACACCTCCTTCGACGCGGCGGTCGAGACGCTTGCCGGACTGGCGTGGGAGCAGGTGCAGCAGGGCGAGCGCGCCGAGTTCGTCGACCGCTTCGTCGACTCCAGCGAGGTCGAGGCCTTCGCGCGGGAGTGGTGGCGGCCGGTCGACCCCCGCGAGGTCCTGCTCTGGCTCGCCGACCAGGACCTGGTGCGGCGCCTGGGTGTCGTGTCCGACGAGGAGGGGCAGCTCCTGGCTGCGTCATACCGCCGCGCGCTGACCGACGGGGAGTGGACGGTCGCCGACGTCGCGCTGGTCGACGACCTGCACGCCCGGCTCGGCCCGGTCGTCGACCTGCCGAGCGAGGAGCGGGGGTTCTTCGAGATCGAGGAGCTCGACGACGCCTCCCAGTACGGTGTCGCGGCCCTGCGGGTCGGTGGGGACGGGGCCGCCGGGTCGGCCCGGCCCCTCGCCCCGACCGACGAGGACGGCCGGCCGGTGGTGGTGGCCTCCGACCCCACGGCCTCCGAGCGCGTCTCCCGCGACCCGCGCACGCGGCTGCTGGCCGGCCGCATCGGCTCCGCCGACGAGTACGCCCACGTGCTGGTCGACGAGGCGCAGGACCTCTCGCCCATGCAGTGGCGCATGCTCGGGCGGCGCGGGCGCTGGGCGTCCTGGACCGTCGTCGGCGACCTGGCCCAGGCGTCGTGGTCGGACCTGGACGAGTCGTCCCGGGCCCGCGAGGAGGCCTTCGGCAGCAACGTGCGACGCAGCTTCCACATGGACACCAACTACCGCAACGCCCGCGAGATCTTCGACCACGCGGCACGGGTCATCCGCGAGCACGTCCCCGACGCCGACATCCCCGCCGCGGTGCGCGAGACCGGGCACCACCCGGTCGAGCTCACGGCCCCGCCGGAGCGGCTCGTCGAGGACGCGCGGACCGCGCTGGCCGACCTGCTGGAGCAGGTCGACGGCTCGGTGGCGGTCATCACCCCCGAGGTATGGCGTGCCCGGCTCGACGGACTGGCGGACGTGGCCGACCGGGTGCTGGTCATCGACCCGCTGTCCACCAAGGGCCTGGAGTACGACGCGACCCTGGTCGTCGACCCCGACGCCATCGTCGCGGAGTCGGCCGGCGGGGTGCGGGCGCTCTACGTGGTGCTCACCCGTGCCGCGCACCGGATGACGGTGCTGCGGCCTGTGGACGGTGGTCAGGGGTGACGGTGCCGGCGACTAGGGTCGACCCGTGAGCACCGCGCTGTACCGCCGATACCGGCCCGAGTCCTTCGCCGACGTCATCGGGCAGGAGCACGTCACTGAGCCGCTCATGCAGGCGCTGCGCTCCGGGCGGGTCAACCACGCCTACCTGTTCTCGGGCCCGCGCGGCTGCGGCAAGACCACCAGCGCCCGGATCCTGGCCCGCTGCCTCAACTGCGAGCAGGGCCCCACCCCCGACCCGTGCGGCGCCTGCCAGTCGTGCGTCGCGCTCGCCCGGGACGGCGCCGGGTCCGTCGACGTGATCGAGATCGACGCGGCCAGCCACGGTGGCGTCGACGACGCCCGCGACCTGCGCGAGCGGGCGGCCTTCGGGCCGGCCCAGTCCCGCTACAAGGTCTACATCATCGACGAGGCGCACATGGTGACGCCCAACGGCTTCAACGCCCTCCTCAAGGTCGTCGAGGAGCCACCGCCTCACGTGAAGTTCATCTTCGCCACGACCGAGCCGGAGAAGGTCCTGGCGACCATCCGCTCCCGCACCCACCACTACCCCTTCCACCTCGTCCCGCCGCAGCGGCTCACGACCTACCTGGAGCAGCTCTGCGAGCAGGAGGACGTCGCGCTCGAGCCGGGGGTGCTCTCGTTCGTCACGCGCGCCGGCGGCGGCTCGGTGCGCGACTCGCTGTCGGTCCTCGACCAGCTCATCTCCGGGGCAGGCGAGCAGGGGCTGACCTACGAGCGCACCGCGGCGCTGCTCGGCTTCACCGACGTCGAGCTGCTCGACGCGGTGGTCGACGCCGTGGCCGCGGGCGACGCCGCGACCGTCTTCGGCCAGGTCGACAAGGTGATGGAGTCGGGGCACGACCCCCGACGGTTCGTCGAGGACCTGCTCGAGCGCTACCGCGACCTCATCGTGCTGTCCGCGGTCGGTGACGCGGCCGCGGCCGCGGGGCTGCTGCCCGGCCTCCCGGCGGACCAGATCGAGCGCATGCGCCACCAGGCGTCCGTGCAGGGCCCGGAGGTGCTGTCGCGCGCGGCCGACATCATCAGCCGCGGACTGTCCGAGATGACCGGGGCCGTCTCCTTCCGGCTCATGCTCGAGCTGCTCGTCGCCCGCCTCCTGCTGCCGGCCGCGGAGGGCGAGGAGGGGTATGGCGCACGCCTGGACCGGATCGAGCGGCGCCTGACCGCCTCCGACGGTGCCGCGACGGGGTCGTCGTCGGCCGGCCCCGCGGTCACGCCGCCGCAGGAGCCCCGGCCGGCAGCCCCGGCGGACGCACCGGACGAGAGCCGGCACGTCCCCGGGCCGGACCGGAGTGATCCCGAGCGTGCCCAGCCCGCTCCCGAGCGCGCCCAGCCCCCTCCTGCACCGGAGCAGCCGTCCCCGTCCGCCCCCGGCGCCCTCGACACCGCGGCGCTGCGTCGGCAGTGGCCTGACGTCCTCGAGCGTGTCCGGCTCATCAGCCGACGCACGTGGAGCGGGCTGCAGATGGCGGTGCTGCTCGACTACGACGGTCGGCGCGTGCTGCTCGGCATGCCCGACGAGAACTGGATCCGGCACTTCATCGGCACCCAGCACCAGGAGGCCCTGCGGCAGGCCCTCATCGAGGCGATCGCGCTCGACACCCAGGTCGAGGCCGTCGTCACCGGGCCGGGCGGCGGACCGGACGATGCCTCTGCTCCGTCCGGCCCGCCTCCGTCCGGCCCGCCTCCGTCCGGCCCGCCTCCGTCGGGCCCGCCTCCGTCCGGCCCGCCACCGTCGGGACAGCCGACACCTGCCCCCACGTCCCCGCAGCAGCAGGGCGGGGCACCACCCGCCGGCCCGGCGACGGGCTCCGACGCGCCCCCGGCAGGCCCGCCGCCGGGCGTGCGCATCCGGACGCGGGCCAACCCCAACGGTGCCGCCGCCGGTGCCCCCGTCCGCACCGCGCCGCAGCCGCCCGGCCGGCCCGCCCAGGGCCCGGCCGGTGACGAGCCAGCGACGAGGCAGGGCCACGCGTCGCAGGGCAACGCCCCGGGGCCCGGGCCCACGGTCGCCGACCAGCTGGGCGCGGGTGCCTCGACCACCACCGCGGCCGGCCCCGACTGGGCGCAGCAGGCGCGCACGACCTCCGCCCCTGCCTGGGCCGCCCCCGGACCGGGTGAGGCCACCACGGAGACACCCGCGGCCCGGGTGCGCTCCCGCGCCGCGGCCGCGCCCGCGGTCGCGCCGCCCGGCGGCCCCGCGGCCCCGGAGACTGCCCTTGGCGGCCAGGTCGGGCCGGGTGACGGTGACGCCCCCAGCGAGGACGACGAGGACCTCGCCTCGTCCAAGGTCGTGGGGCAGCCTGTGATCGAGAGCGTGCTGGGCGGTACCGTCATCGCCATCAACGACGACCCCGTCGCCTGAGAGGAGGGCCATGCTCTACGAGGTGCTGCACCCGGTCGTCACGCCCCTGGCGACCGCGATCTGGCGACCCCAGGTCGTCGGCACCGAGAACGTGCCGATGACCGGCGGGGTCATCCTGGCCAGCAACCACCTCTCCTTCGTCGACAGCGTCGTCATCCCGCTGACGGCCCCCCGCCAGGTCGCCTTCCTCGCGAAGGCCGAGTACTTCACCGGCACCGGGGTCCGGGGGTGGGTCAGCCGTGAGTGGTTCACCGGGGTCGGGTCGATCCCCGTCAACCGCGACGACCCCCGGGCCGCCCAGGCCTCCCTCGACCTCGCGCTCACCCACATCCAGGGCGGCGGAGCCTTCGGCATCTACCCCGAGGGGACCCGGTCACGCGACGGCCGCCTCTACCGCGGCCGCACCGGGGTGGCGTGGCTCGCGCTGCAGTCCGGGTGCCCCGTCGTGCCCGTCGCGCTCACGGGCACCGACCAGATCCAGCCCGTGGGCTCCCGGCTTCCCCGGCGTGCCAAGGTGCGGGTGGAGTTCGGCCGGCCGATCGAGGTCACCGGCCGTTTCGACGGGGTGCCCCAGGGGCGTGCCCGCCGCGAGCTCACCGACGAGGTGATGGCCGCGATCCTGGCGATGTCGGGCCAGGAGTGGGCCGACGAGTACAACCAGCGCCAGCCGGACCTGCCGGGGTGAGCGGCCGCGAACGGCCCTGGGCGGCCGTGCTCTTCGACTTCGACGGCACCCTCGCCGACACCGTGCCGCTCATCGTGGAGTCCTTCCGTCACACGCTGGCCGAGACGGACGGCGACCTCGAGGAGCACGAGATCCGGGGGTGGATCGGCCGCATCCTGCACGACGTGCTGGAGGAACGGCACCCTGGGCGCGGGGAGGAGCTGGTGCGGCGCTACCGCGAGCACAACCTGACCCACCACGACACCCTCATCCGACGGGTCCACGGGGCTGCCGAGCTGCTCGCCGACCTGCACGCGCACGGCATACCCGTGGCGGTCGTGTCCTCCAAGAGCCACGTCACGGTTCGCCGGGGCATGCGAGTGACCGGGCTTCCAGAGGTCGAGCACGTCGTGGGCCTGGAGGACACCACGGCCCACAAGCCCGACCCCGCCCCGCTCCTCGAGGGCGCCCGGCGCCTGGCGGTGGACCCCGCGGCCAGCGTCTACGTCGGGGACGCGCTCGTCGACGTGCTGGCCGCCCGGGCCGCCGGCATGGGGTCGGTCGCCGTCACCTGGGGTGCCGGCACCCGGGACGTGCTGCAGCGCGCCGACCACGTGGTCGACGACGTCGCCCAGCTCAGAGACGTGCTGCTGCCGGGCGCGCCGAGAGGCCGCCGTGCCGGAGGACCCAGCCCGACGACATAGAGTCCTCCCTTGTGTACGAGGGTGTGGTCCAGGACCTGATCGACGAGCTCGGCCGGCTGCCCGGCGTCGGGCCCAAGGGTGCGCAGCGGATCGCCTTCCACCTGCTGACCGCCGATCCCGAGGAGATCACCCGCCTGTCCGACGCGCTCATCCAGATCCGGGAGAAGGTCCGCTTCTGCGACGTGTGCGGCAACGTGGCCGAGGCGGAGCAGTGCCGCATCTGCCTGGACCCGCGGCGCGACGCCTCGCTGATCTGCGTCGTGGAGCAGAGCCAGGACGTCGCGGCCATCGAGCGGACCCGGGAGTTCCGGGGCCGCTACCACGTGCTCGGCGGGGCCATCAACCCCATCGGCGGGGTCGGCCCGGACGACCTGCGGGTCCGCGAGCTCGTCACCCGGCTCGCGGACGGGCAGGTGAGCGAGGTCATCATCGCCACGGACCCCAACCTCGAGGGGGAGGCCACCGCGACCTACCTGGCGCGCATGCTCGCCGCCTTCGACGGGGTGCGGGTCAGCCGCCTCGCCTCGGGCCTGCCCGTGGGCGGGGACCTGGAGTATGCCGACGAGGTGACCCTCGGGCGGGCCTTCGAGGGCCGCCGCGTGCTCTCGGGCGGCACCCCGTCGTCAGGCTGACGCCGAGCCCGGGCTGGCGGTCCTCGGCCGGCGTGACTCAGGTCCGCAGGACCCACCGTCGGCGCCGGTTTGCCCCTACTGTGGAGGCATGAGCGAGACGGCGGAGGACGGCTGGGACGTGCTGGCGGAGCAGATGCACGCCGAGGTGACCGCCTACTTCGCGGTCCTGCACAAGGTGGCCTCGGGCGAGGCACCCGAGACGGCCCTCCCCGTGCTGCTGCTGGCCGTGGGTCAGCTCTGCGGCGCCGGGGCGCGCATCGGCGCCCTCGTGGACGTCGTGCCCGAGGAGCGGTTCGAGCCCGACGCGGGTCCGGACCCCGACCTCGAGGAGGTGCGCGCGCGCCTGCACGCCCTGCTGGGCGGCGTCGACACCTACTGCGACCTGGAGGACCCGGTGCTCTCCGGCGAGGTCGTCAGCGGGTCGCTGTCCGCCGACCTGGTGGCGATCGCCTCGGACCTGGAGCACGGACGCGCCCACTTCGAGGCGGGTCGTCCCACCGAGGCGATGTGGTGGTGGCAGTTCAGCTACGTGTCGTCCTGGGGGGAGCGCGCGGCAGCGGCCCTCCGGGTCCTGCTGGCGCTGCTGTCGCACGTGCGCCTGGACGCCGACGACGAGCAGGTCATGGAGGCCGAGATGGCCGCCCTCCACCAGGTCTGACCCCGCAGCCGGCCGCCCCTCAGGAGCGGGAGGACCCTCCGCGCTGCTCCGGCGCCTCGGCCAGCTCGTTGGGGGTGGTCGCGGGGTCCACGGCGGCACCGGAGCGGTAGGCCGCCCGGCCCAGGTTGTTGGACGCGACCGACGACATGATGATGAAGCCCAGCACCGCCACGGCCGCCTTGACCAGGTCGACCCAGTCGAAGCCGTTGGTGCGCACGTCGTGCACGAGCGCTCCGACCACGATGAGCGGCAGACCAAGACCGGTCGCGGCGGACAGCACGTTGATCCGAGACAGGCCGTCGCGGGCCTTCATCATGGCGACGGCGCTGACGAGCACGAAGAGCGCACCGGTCAGGCACAGGACCCCGACGACCACGGTGACGACCATCAGCGTCTCCCTCTGGTCAGGATCCGGGACAGGGCGATCGTGGCCAGGATGCCGATGAGTGCGGCGATCGAGGCGACGTCGAAGACGATCGAGGAGCCGACCGCGAGCGCGCCCATGACGACGATGCCGACGGCGCAGAAGTAGAGCAGGTCGCTGACCGCGGCCACCGACGCGTCGTCCGGCGCGGTGTAGAGCCTGACCAGGCCGAGCACGGCGGCGACCAGCAGGATGCCGACGGTGCCGGCGACGACGACCATCACGACGCGCTCCGTTCCCGGGCCCATGCAGAGCCTCTGGTCATCGTGAGCACGTGGTCCTCCATGATGCGCAGGTCGGCCCGGACGGCCTCCGGGTCCTCGGCGTAGATCGCGTGCACGTAGAGCGTGGGCGGGGCGGCACCGGCCGCACTGGCGATGCCGACGGTGATGGTGCCGGGGGTGATGGTGATCGAGGAGGCCATCAGGCTGACCTCCAGGTCCGTGGTGCACCGCAGGGGCAGCTCCAGGATCGCCGGCTGCATGTCGACGCCGGGAAGCAGCGCGTCCCGGGCGACGTCCAGCGCACCCTTGACGATCTGGACCCCGAGCCAGGCGCTGTAGCTCACCATGCGCAGCGGGTTGATCATGGCAGCACCGCCTCGACGTAGGGCGCCGTGTCGACCAGGCCCTGGGCCGCCCGCGCGGTGATCGCCATCAGCGGGCCGGCGCCCAGGAACATCAGCAGCTGCACCCCGACGAGGGTGGCACCGGGCGCCCAGAGCCGGACGGGGATGCGGACGTCCTCCGGGACCGTGGTGAGCCTGGCGCGGCCGGTCTCGGGGCTGTCGGGGCGGTAGGCCGCGAGCGGCGGGCCCCAGAACACCCCGACCCACAGCCGCTGCATCGCCAGCAGGCTCGCGACCGAGGCGAGCAGCACCATGGTCAGGAGCAGCCAGCCCTGCCAGGAGGCGGCACCCGCGGCCGAGCTGACCACGGCGACCTTGCCGACGAACCCGGAGGAGGCGGGGATGCCGATGAGGGAGAACAGCCCCAGGGCCATGAGGACCGCGACCGCGCGGTCGCGCTGCATGAGCCCGGAGAGCCGCTCGTAGCGACCGGTGCCGTAGACCTGCTCGATCGCGCCGGCGAGCAGCAGCAGGGCGCTCATGGTGACGATGTGGTGGACCATGTAGAAGAGGCCGGCGCCCAGCGACGCGACGGTGAACAGCGCCACCCCGACCAGGATGTGCCCGACGCCGGCGACCATCTGCCAGGCGAGGGCGCGGCGCATGACGTGCTCGCCGAAGGTGCTCCACGCCCCGACGGCCAGCGTGGCGACGACGAGCAGGACCAGCACCGGGGCCCAGGGGGCGGGGCCGTCGAAGAGGGTCGAGTAGACGCGGTAGACGGCGTAGAGCGCCACCTTGGTGTGCAGCGCCGAGAAGAGGGCCATCACCCCTGCGGAGGTGGCGGGGTAGGTCTGGGGCAGCCACCCGTGCACCGGCACGACCGCGCCCTTGACGGACAGGGCGAGCAGCACGACGGCGGTGGCGAGCGCGAGCTCGGGCTGCTCGGAGGCGGCGTCGGAGAGCACCGCGAGGTTGACCGAGCCGGCGACGGCGTACACCAGGCCCACCCCGGTGAGCAGGATGGCGCTGGTGAGCAGGTTGACCACGACGAAGGTGCGCCCGATCCCCAGGCGCCGCCAGGTGCCCGTCACCGCGATGAGGGCGTAGGAGGGCAGCAGCATGACCTCGACCATGACGAAGAGGTTGAAGAGGTCGCCGGTGAGGAAGGCGCCGTTGACGCCGCCGTGCAGCATGAGGACCAGCGGAGGGACGAAGCGGTAGCGGTCCTCCCCGGTGACGGACAGGAACCAGATCGCGCCGAGGGTGGCCAGTGACGTGACGGCGATCATCAGCGCCGAGAGGGTGTCGGAGACGAACGGGATGGCCACGCCGGGGGCGAACGCCCCGACCTGGTGGGCCAGCACCGGCTCGTCACGGTGCAGCTGCAGGAGGACGACGGCGAAGGCCAGGGACGCTGCCGGCACGGCCAGGAGCAGCACTCGTTGGACGACCCGGTGGCGGGCGACGACGAGCAGTCCTGCGGCCAGGAGCGGCACGGCCAGCAGGAGCGGGAGCAGGGAGGCCGTCACGTCGCCCGCTCCTCGCCCGTGGCCGGCATGCGCTTGGTGTCGTCGTTGTGCCCGATGACGGCCATCCCCAGCATGAGCACGGTCACGGCGAAGGCGATGACGATCGCGGTCAGCACGAAGGCGTGGGGCAGCGGGTCGGTGGCCACCGCGGGGTCCACCCGGTCCGGCAGCGGCTCACCGCGCCAGGCGCTGACCCCGGCCAGGAGCAGGATGAGGTTGGCGGCGTGGCTGAGCAGCGCCAGGCCGAAGATGACCCGGACCATGCTGCGCTGCAGCAGCAGGTAGACGCCGCCGGTGACGAGCACGGCGACGGACGCGGCGATGATCATCGGTCCTCCTCCGGGTCCGCGACGTTGCCCGGCGGTGTCCCGTGGGCCAGGTAGGTGGTGCGCCGCCCGACCCGGCCCTTGTGCTGCGGGTCGGGGCCCTCGGGGACGCCGGCGGCGTGGGCGCGGGCGAGCGCCGTGTCCCGGTCGGCCAGCTCGGCCGGGGTCTCCCCGCGCGCGCTGTCCATCGGGCCGGTCAGCTCACCCTCGACCGACTCGTCGGCACGCTCGCGGGTCCGCTCCCGCCCGCCCGTGGCCCCCAGCAGGTTGAAGGCCTCCATGACCAGGCCGAGGACCGCGGCATAGACACCGAGGTCGAAGAGCAGGGCGCTGGTGAGGTAGAGCGGTCCGACGTCGCCGCTGATCGGCGCCAGGAACGACCCCTCGGCGACCAGGCCCCACAGCCCGGTGAGGATGGCGACCGCCACGCCGCCCCCGATGAGCAGCACCGGGAGCCGGGCCGGGCCGACCGCCTGGTCCCGGGCGGAGGAGAGGTAGACCAGCGCCACGACCGTGGAGCCCACCAGCGCGGCGATGAAGCCGCCACCGGGGGAGTTGTGGCCACGCCAGAAGAGGATGAGCGAGATGACCAGCAGCAGCGGTGCCGTGAGCCGGACCAGCAGCTGCATCGGCACGGCGTTGCCCCACGCCTGGTGGATCGCCCGGTGGGCGGCACTGCCCGGCTCGCGCAGGGCGATGTCCGGCTGGGGCAGGTGGCTGGGGTCGTGCTCGGCGGGTGGGTCGAGGAAGCGGTCGCGCACGGTGGACAGGATCGCGACCATCGCGACGCCGGCCATGCCCAGCACCGTCAGCTCCCCGAGGGTGTCCAGGGCCCGGAACTCCACGAGGATGGTGTTGACCACGTTGTAGCCGTGCGTGATCTCCGGTCCCTGAGTCAGGTAGTAGTCGGCGATGTCGGAGCGTTCCCGGCGGCCGGTCAGCGCGAAGGCTCCCAGGCCGGCGGAGAGCCCGGTGACGACGGCCAGGGTGAGGGCGGCGCGCTGGCCGAGCCGGGGTGACCGTCCGAAGCGCAGCGGCAGCTTCTGCAGCACCAGCATGATCATGAGGATCGTCAGGGCCTCGACCAGCAGCTGGGTCAGGCCGACGTCGGGGCCGCCGAGCGCGAAGATCTGCACGGTGATGCCGACGCCGACCGCCGAGAGGCTCACGGTGGCGGCCAGGCGGGACTGCGAGATGGCCACTCCCGCCGCGCCCAGGAGGATGACCACGAAGGCGACGCCGTCGCTCCAGCGGTCGAGCCCGGGGTGCTGATCGGCCAGCCGCCCGGTCAGCAGCAGCCCGAGCGACCCGCCGCCCAGGACGGCCGACAGGACGACCAGGACCGGGGCGACGTGGCGGGTGGGGCTGTCCGCGCGGACCAGGAGCGCGAGCCGCATACCCGCCCGGGCCACGGGGGCGACGAGCGCCGCGATGACCCCGGCCCCGTCGCGGGAGAAGGTGTCGCGCTCCAGCGCGGGGAGCAGTCGGTGGCGCCGCACGATCACGCCGACGCCCACGGCGATGATGAGCAGGGAGGCCACGAGCTCGGCGTTGACCCCGTGCCACAGGGCCAGGTGCGTCTCGGGCTCCACGTGCGGCAGCGCGGCGGCGACCGCGCGGTCGAGCGGCACGTCCAGGACGGCCACCACCAGGGCCAGCGGCAGACCGACCAGGATGGGCAGCGCGGCGAAGACCCCCAGCGCCGGCGGTGTCGCGTGCAGGGGCTGGTCCTCGGGCCAGCGCTCCTGACCGCGCCCGTCGACGAAGCCGTGGAGGACGATCTTGGCGCAGTAGGCGAAGGTGAGCACCGACGCCGCCGCCGCGGCGACGAGGACGACCCACCCGGTCCACGCCGGCCCGGGGGTCTCGAGCAGGCCGGTGAAGACCTTCTCCTTGGAGACGAAGCCGAGCATCGGCGGCACCCCGGCCATCGAGGCGGCGCCCAGCACGGTCGTCCAGAACATCAGCGGCATGGCGCTGCGCAGCTCGGGCAGCCGTCGCACGTCGCGGGTGCCGGTGGCGTGGTCGACGACGCCGACCATCATGAACAGCCCCGACTTGAACAGCGCGTGGGCGATGACGTGCAGGACGGCGGCGGCCAGGGCGTACTCGGTCCCGACGCCGATCGCGGCGACGATGAGCCCCAGCTGGCTCACGGTGGAGTAGGCCATGAGCTTCTTCAGGTCGGTCTTCTGCAGCGCGAACCAGCCGCCGAGGGCGCAGGTGAGCAGGCCGACCGTGATGAGCGTGACGTTCCACACGGGCACGTCGTGGAAGGCCGGCGAGAAGCGCATCAGCAGGAAGATGCCGGCCTTGACCACGGCGGCGGCGTGCAGGTAGGCGCTGACCGGGGTGGCCGCTGCCATGGCGTCGGGCAGCCACACGTGGAAGGGGAACTGCGCCGACTTGGTGAAGGCCGAGAGCAGGACGAGCAGCGCCACCCCCGTGGTCAGCGCCGGCTGCTCGTCCCAGACGGGGTGGGCCAGCGCCTCCTGCAGCCCGGTGGTGCCGGTCGCGGCGACCATGACCACGACCGCGGCCAGCAGCGTCAGGCCGCCGAGGAAAGTCACGAGCAGGGTCCGCATCGAGGCGGCCTCGCCGGCGTGCCCGGAGCGGGCGATGAGCAGGAAGCTGGCCAGGGAGGTCAGCTCCCAGCACAGGAAGAGCAGGATCAGGTCGTCGGCGAGGACCAGGCCGACCATGGCCAGGGTGAAGAAGGCCATGAAGAGGTAGAAGCTGAGGTTGCGGCCCGGGGACAGGTAGGCCGTGGAGTAGGCCAGCACCACGGCGCCGATGACCAGCGCGATCATCGTGAAGACCAGGCCGAGGCCGTCGGCGCGCAGCGACACCTCCAGCCCGAGCTCGGGCACCCACGGCACGCTCCAGGTCACGACCTCGCCGTCGAGAACACGCGTGGCGGCCGGCCAGAAGGCGGCGACCCCGGCGAGGTAGACCGCGGCCAGGGGCCAGCCGGCGTGGCGTCCGAGCGCCCGGGTGAGGGGGAAGCTGGCGACGACGGCCAGGAGACAGACTCCCAGCGTCCACACCAGCGTCACGGGCTGGTCCTGTCGTCGCGGACCTGTGCGGTCGGCCAGGACGGTCGACGGCGGGACATGGGCCGAGTTTAGACGTTCGGACCCCCGTCGGCCCGAGGGGGGATCCGGCGGACGGTCGAGGGGCGCCGGACCCGCAGGTCCGACGCCCCTCGCGTCACGGTGCGTGCCCGGTCAGGAGGCGACGATGAGCCCGTTGGTGGCCGATCGCGCGGTCTCCAGGCGCCGGCTGACGTCGGCCCAGTTGACGACGTTCCACCAGGCGCTGACGTAGTCGGCCTTGACGTTCTTGTACTGCAGGTAGAAGGCGTGCTCCCACATGTCGAGCATCAGCAGCGGGGTCTGGCCGATCGGCACGTTGCCCTGCTGGTCCCACAGCTGGAAGACCAGCGGCTGCTGGGCGATGGAGTCCCAGGACAGCACGGCCCAGCCGGAGCCCTGGATGGTGGTGCCGGCCGCCTCGAACTGGCCCTTGAAGCCGTCGAAGGAGCCGAAGTGCTCGTCGATCATGGCGGCGACCTCACCGTCGGGGCGCCCGCCGCCCTCCGGCGACATGTTCTGCCAGAAGACCGAGTGGTTGGTGTGCCCGCCCAGGTTGAAGGCGAGGTTCTTCTCGAGCATCGGCACGGTGGCGAAGTCGCCGGACTGGCGCGCGGCGGCCAGCTTCTCCAGGGCCTGGTTGGCGCCGTCGACGTAGGCCTTGTGGTGCTTGCTGTGGTGCAGCTCCATGATCTGGCCGCTGATGTGCGGCTCGAGGGCGCCGTAGTCGTAGGACAGGTCCGGAAGGGTGTAGGTGCTCACTGCAATTCTCTCCTCATGATGTGGCGGATTGCGGGCTCCTTGCACTATAGACGCGGGTGTATGGCCTCGCCCGGCGGCCCGGGGGCCTCTCCGCTGCGGTCGCGCAGGTCAGGGGCGCCCTCTAGCCTGAGCGACGTGCGCGCGCGGGACCGGGACGGCGAGGAGTGATCGGGGTCGACCCGTGGGCGCCGGGCGAGGTCCCGCTGCCCGTGTCCCTGACCGGGCTGCTCGCGGACGCGGCCGACGCCGCGGGGGACGCCACCCGCGCCCTGGGCCTGGCCGGGCGGGCGATGTCCGCGCTGCCGCTGCCGGGGGAGGGACGCACCGACGAGCTGTGGCGTGCGCTCGCCGAGATGGGTGCGGCCGACCTGACCGTCGCCCGGGCCCTGGAGCCGCACCTCGACGCCGGAGCGGTGCTGGCCCAGGCGCGGGCCGCCGGTCATCCCGTGCCGGCGCACGAGGGGACGTGGGGCGTCTTCGCGGCCGAGGGGCCCGGGACCCGGCTGGGGCTGGCCGACGGGCGGCTCACCGGCACGAAGCCGTGGTGCTCCCTGGCCGGCGAGCTCGACCGGGCCCTGGTCACCGCCTGGGTGTCCGACGACGAGCGCGCCCTGGTGGCGGTCGACCTGCGGCACCCGGGCGTCACCGAGCTGCCCGGGGAGTGGGTCCCCCGCGGGCTGAGCACGGTGCGCTCCACGGGTCTGCGGTTCGCCGACGTGCCGGCCGTGCCCGTGGGCCCGTCCGGGTGGTACCTGTCCCGTCCCGGCTTCGCCTGGGGCGGCATGGGCGTCGCCGCCGTGTGGCTCGGCGGCGCCGTCGGCCTGGCGCGACGGCTGCGGCGGTCGGCACGCGAGCGGGAGCCGGACCAGGTCGGCCAGGCGCTGCTCGGGGAGGTCGACGCCCGCCTCGTCGCGGCCGCCGCGGTGCTCACGGAGGCGGCCCGGGCCGTCGACGCCGGCCGTGCCGCGGGCCCGGACGCCTGGCCCCGCGCCGTACGGGTCCGGCACGTGGTGCACGACGCCTGCGAGGCGGTGCTGTCGGCGGTCGCCCACGGCCTGGGCCCCGGACCGCTCGTCACCGAGGAGGGCCACGCCGCCCGCGTCGCCGACCTCCAGGTCTACCTGCGCCAGCACCGCGGCGTGCGGGACGCCGCCGTCGTGGGTGCTGCGGTGGCCGGCGGGATGGCGACACCGTGGTGAGCGCGCCCCTGGACGGCGTTCTTCACGTCGTGGTCGTGGCGGCCCACCCCGACGACGAGACGCTCGGGGTCGGTGGCCTGCTCGCCGACCTCGGCCCCGACGTCACCGTCGACGTGGTGGTGGCCACCGACGGCGAGGCCTCCCACCCCCGCTCGCCCACCCACACCCCCGAGCAGCTGGCGGCCCGGCGCCGCGCCGAGGTGGACGACGCGGTCCGGCTCCTCGCGCCGCACGCCCTGCTGCACCTGCTGGGCCTGCCCGACGGGGGGCTGGCGGAACCCGAGGTGCGGGCCCGGCTCGTGGCCTCGCTGGTGCGGCTCGTCGGGCCGGACGGCACCCGCACCGCGCTGCTGTCCACCTACCGGCACGACGGCCATCCGGACCACGAGGAGGCCGCCCGGGCGGCGGCCTCGGCGGCCTGGCGCACCGACGCCCGGCTCCTGCAGTACCCCGTCTGGTGGTGGCCGTGGCGCCCCGGCGAGCCGCTGCCCGAGGAGCGCGTGCACCGCATACCCCTCTCCGGGGCCGCCCGGGCCCGCAAGGCGAGGGCGCTGGCCGGGCACGTCTCCCAGGTGGAGCCGCTGTCCGACCAACCCGGGGACGAGGTGCTGCTGCCGCAGGACGTCCTGGCCCACTTCCGCGGCCCCCACGAGGTCGTCGTGGAGGTCGCGCCCGGTGAGGAGAGCCCGTTCGACGGGCTGCACCGGGACGACGCGGACCCCTGGGACGTGCGCGGCGCGTGGTACGAGCGCCGCAAGCGTGCCCTGACGCTCGCGGCCCTGCCGCACGAGAGGTATGGGGTCGCCCTCGAGGTCGGGTGCTCGGTGGGGGCGCTGGCCGCGGACCTGGCGGCGCGCTGCGACCGCCTCGTCGCCGTCGACGAGGCCGCCGAGGCCCTGCGCCGGGCGCGGGAGGCGGCCGGTGTCCCTGGTCGCGGCCCGGGGGGCGGCGGGCGCGGCCAGGTCGAGCTGACCCGGGCGCGGCTGCCCGAGGAGTGGCACGTCGTGCCCGAGGACGTCGAGCTGGTCGTCGTCTCCGAGGTCGGCTACTTCCTCTCCCCTAACCGCCTGCGCACCCTGGCCCGCAGGGTGCGAGGGACCCTCGAGGGCAGGTCGCGCGCGACGGTGCTCGCCTGCCACTGGCGGCACGAGATCGTCGGCTGGCCGCTGCGGGGCGACGACGTGCACGCCCTGCTCGAGGAGGAGCTCGGGCTGCCCCGGCGCAGCTGCCTGGTCGAGGACGACGTCGTGCTGACGGTGTGGTCCCGGTGAGGCCCCGGGACGAGGCCGTGCAGCGGCCGCCGCTGCGCGGGACCCTCGTGGTCGTGCCTGCCCGCGACGAGGAGGACGAGATCGGGGGCGCCCTCCGGGCCCTCGCAACCGCCGTGCGGGAGGCGTCGCCGGCGCTGCCGGTGGTGGTCGCCGTCGTGCTGCACCGGTGCGGGGACCGGACGGGTGAGCGGGCCGCGGAGGTCGCCGTAGCCACCCAGGACGGGCGGCTGCGGTGGTGCCTCGTGGAGAGCGAGGCAGGGAGCCTCGGCGAGGCGCGTGCCGAGGGGGTGGCGGCGGCCCGGGAGGCGTGGGCGCAGCACCACGGGGACGGTGCCCCCGTCGACGCGGCGGGCCTGTGGCTGGCCAGCACGGACGCCGACTCCCGGGTGCCGGCCGACTGGCTGTCGGTGCAGCACGAGCTCGCGGCCCACGGGCTGGACCTCGTGCTGGGCACGGTGGTGCCGGCGGAGGACCGTTCCCACCCCGCCGCGGACCGGCTCTGGCACCTGCAGCACCACCTCGCCGAGGGGCACACCGCGGTCCACGCCGCCAACCTGGGGGTCCGGCTCTCCGCCTACGACGAGGCCGGCGGCTTCGCAGCGCTCGACCGCAGCGAGGACGCCGAGCTCGTGCACCGGGTGCGGGTCGTCCTGGGGGTGCCCTGGGCGAGCACCGACCGGACCCGGGTGGTCACCTCGTCGCGCCGGGAGGGCCGGGCGCGGGGTGGGTTCGCCCGGTTCCTGCGCGCGCTGGACGACGCCATGGAGACCTGGGGCGACCCCGACACCCTCGAGCGCCTGCTGCGCGGGCACCTGCTGCGGATCGCCCACGAGCGGGGACCCGGCAGGACGCTGTGCCCCTCGGAGGCCGCCGCCGCGGTCGACCCCGCACGACGGCGGGCGCTGACCCCGGTCGCCCGCGCCGTCGCGTGCATGCTGGCCGACGAGGGGCTGGTGGCGGTCACCCGGCGCGGCGTGGTGGTGGACGGGCGCACCACCCCCGGTCCGGTCCGGGTGCGGCTGGTCGGGGCGCCCGGCGCCGTCACGGTCCCGGACCGGGCCACGGATCCCGCGCCGTCCACCGCCGCGGGGCGCCTCTGACGAGCGCTGCGGCGCGCAGCGCCCTAGCATCCGAGGGACAGGGCCCCCGCCCGCGCAGGGGCTGGACATGGGGCTCGCGCGGAGACGGAGGTCAGCAGTGCACGTCGTGATCGTGGCGCACACCCGCCACCCGGTGCGGCAGCCGTTCGCCGGTGGGCTGGAGTCGGTCAGCTGGCACCTGACCCGTGGGCTGGCCGAGCGGGGACACCGGGTCAGCGTGTTCGCCGCGCGCGGCAGCGACCGCATCCCCGGCGTGGAGCACCTCTGGCCCGACGAGCTGCCGCTGTCCGACGCGGCGCGCGCGGACGTCTCCATGCCGGACGAGGGATGGCTGCGTCGCCACCACGCCTACCTGTCCCTCATGCTGCAGCTGGCGCGGCGGGACGACATCGACCTCGTCCACACCCACGCGCTGCACCACCTGCCGACCGCCATGGCGCCGACGCTGCCCGTGCCCACCCTGCTGAGCCTGCACACCCCGCCCACGCCCTGGCTGGAGTCGGCGATCCGCATCGCCCTGGCCGGTGACCGTGCCCCGTCGCTGCACGCCACGGCCGTGAGCGCGCACACCGCCCGGGCGTGGGAGCACGTGGTCCGGGCCCAGGTCGTGCGCAACGGGGTCGACACCGAGGTATGGCGCGCCGGTGACGGTGGCGGCCCGCTCGTCTGGTCGGGCCGGATCGTGCCCGAGAAGGCGCCCCACGTGGCGGTGCGGATCGCCCGCGAGGCCGGGCTGCCGCTCGTGCTGGCCGGGCCCGTCGCCGACGAGGACTACGCCCGCAGCGTCCTGTGGCCCCTGTGCGACGACGACGCCGTCACCTACGCCGGCCACCTGTCGGACACCGCGCTGGCGGCGCTGGTCGGTGCCGCCTCGGCGGCGCTGGTCACCCCGGCCTGGGACGAACCCTTCGGGCTGGTCGCCGCGGAGGCGCTCGCCTGCGGCACACCGGTGCTCGGCCTGCGCCGCGGCGGGCTGCCCGAGGTCGTGGGGCCGGAGGTGGGTCGGCTGGTCAGCCCCGAGGGCGGCGAGGACGAGGTCGTCGCGCGGGGCGCGGCCGCCCTGCCGGAGGTGCTCGGGCTCTCGCGCGCCGCCTGCCGTGCCGTGGCCGAGAGCGAGCACTCCATGGACCGGATGGTCGACGGCTACCTGGCGGTCTACGGCTCGATCGTCCCCGAGCGGTCGAGCTCCCTCGCGCCCCTCCCTGCTCCGGGCGCTGCGCGGCCCGACCCGCTCTCGAGCCTGCGACGGCCCGTCGGGCCGGCCCGTCCCGGCACGCCGGCCGCGAGCCCGGCCCGCGCCCACGGCCGCGCCGCCGCCCCGGCCGTGGACCTGGGGACGGGCACCCCGTGATCGGCTACTACCTCCACCACCAGGGCGAGGGACACCGACGTCGCGGCCTGGCCGTGGCGCGCGAGCTGCGCCACCACGTCACGGGACTGGGGTCGGGGCCCGTGCCCGAGGCCTGGCCCGGGGACTGGGTGCGGCTGGAGCGCGACGACGACCCCGGCGTGACCGACCCGGGTGCGGCCGACACGACGGCCCACGGGACCCTGCACTGGGTGCCGCGGCACCACCCGGGCCTGCTCGCCCGCCACCGGCAGCTGGTCGACTGGCTCGCCCGGACCCGCCCCGCGCTCCTGGTCGTCGACGTGTCGGTCGAGGTCTGCCTCGTGGCGCGGCTGTGCGGGGTGCCCGTGGTGGTCGCGGCGATGCCGGGCGACCGGCTGGACCGCCCTCACCGCACCGCCTACGACCTCGCCGAGGCGCTGCTGGCGCCGTGGCCCCCCGGCGCGCACCCGGACGCCGGCTGGCCGCAGGAGTGGCGCGAGAAGGTCTGGGAGGTCGGCGGCATCAGCGCGCTGCCGGTGGGGTCACCGGCGCCGGACCGGGCGCCGCACCTCGACCAGGGTGACGTCGACGACAGGGGCTCCGGACGCCGGGTGCTCCTCCTGTGGGGCCGTGGCGGAGCGGACCTCGACCCCGGTGCCGTCCGCGAGGCGCAGGCGGCGACGCCCGGATGGCGGTGGACCGTCCGCGGCGGGGGAGCACCGGCCAGCCCGGACCTGCTCGCCGAGCTGGCGGAGGCTGACGTCGTCGTCTGCCACGCGGGGCAGAACGCCGTCGCCGACGTCGCGCTGACCCGTCGTCCGGCGGTGGTGCTCGGTCAGCCGCGGCCGCACCAGGAGCAGGAGGCCACGGTCCGCGCGCTGGAGCGGCTGTCCCTGGCCGCCACCGCCACCGGCTGGCCTGCGGCCGAGCTCTGGCCCGGGCTGCTCGGACGCGCGCTGGAGCTCGGCGGGCAGGGCTGGTCGGCCTGGGGCGGTGACGGGGCCGCGCGCGCCGCGGCCCTCCTCGACGACCTGGCCGACCGTCTCTGCCCTGCGCCCGGCCCGGACGCCACGCCCGGCGCCGACGAGGAGGAGGCGCCCCTGGCCGTCCTCACCCTGGCGCACGGACGGCACGACCACCTGCGCGGGCAGGTCGCCGGTCTGGCCGTCGGCGAGCAGCAGCCCGACCTCCACGTCGTCGTCGCCATGGACGACCCGCAGGTGCGCGCCGTCGCCGAGCAGGCCTGGGCGGCCGCGGGCCACGGGCAGGAGCCCGCGACCCGGCTGGTCGTGGTCGACCTGCCGGCGGACCCCCTCGGCCTGCCCCTCGCCCGGGCCCGCAACCTCGCCGCCGCGACGGCGCGGGAGCAGGGGGCACGCCAGCTCGTCTTCCTCGACGTCGACTGCATCCCCGGGCCCGGCACCGTGGCGTCCTACGCCCGCGAGCTGGCCTCGCCGCAGACCCGGTCGGCCGGGCACCCCGCCGTGCTGTGCGGTGACGTCGCCTACCTCCCGCCCCTGCCCGAGGGGAAGGAGAGCTGGGCCGGCCCCGCCGACCTCGCGCGCCTGGCGCAGGTGGGCCGGCACCGGCCGGACCGGGTCTTCCTGCCCGACGGCCGACGGATGGAGGAGCCGGACCTGCGCCAGTTCTGGTCGCTCAGCTTCGCGCTGTCCACCGACGACTTCGAGGCCGCCGGCGGGTTCTGCGAGGACTACGTCGGCTACGGGGGCGAGGACACCGACTTCGCCCAGGTGGTCGGGTCGCGGGGCGGGAGCCTGACCTGGGTCGGCGGCGCCACGGCATACCACCAGCACCACGAGAGCTCGATGCCGCCGGTCGGCCACCTGGAGGCGGTCGTGCGCAACGCCGGGGTGTTCGCCGACCGGTGGGGCTGGTGGCCGATGGAGGGCTGGCTCACCGCCTTCCGGGAGCGGGGTCTGGCGGCTCCGGACCCGTCGGGCCGGTGGAGGGTGCTGTCATGACGACCGGGCCGGTGAGGGTGCGGATGATCCCCGCCTCGCACGCCTACGTCGCCAGCCTGCTTCCCGTGCACGGGCCGGCCCGGGTGGTGCACCTGCCCGACCCGCCGGTGCCGGGGGCGCCGCCGGGGCAGTGGTGGCCGCACCCGGCCCTCGAACCGGGCTGGGTCCGGGCGCACGCCACGGACCAGGACGTCGTGCACGCGCACTTCGGGATGGAGGGGCGCACGACCGCCGAGCTCGAGGCCTGGCTGGACGCCCTGGGGGAGTTCGGGCTGCCGCTGGTCCACACCGTCCACGACCTGGTCAACCCGCACCTTTTCGACCAGACCCGCCAGCGCGAGCACCTCTCGCTGCTGGTCCGGCGCTGCGACGGGCTGCTCACCCTCACCCAGGGCGCCGCCGCCGAGGTGGAGCGCACCTACGGGCGTCGTCCGCTCGTCGTGCCGCACCCGCACGTGGTGCCGCCGGACCTTGTCGGCCGGCCGCGTCGCGAGCGGGACGGCCCGTTGCGGGTCGGGCTGCACCTGAAGAGCCTGAGGCCCAATCTCGCGCCGATGCGGGTCCTGCCCGCCCTGCTCGACGCCGTGGCTGAGGCCGCGACCGCCGTCCCGGGTGGTGTGCGCCTGGAGGTGCGCGGTCACCCCGAGGTGCTCGAGCCCTTCGCGTCGCGCCACGACCCGGCGCTCGCCGACCTCGTGCACCGGCTGCGGGTCGAGCCCCGCCCGGGTGTGGACGTCGTGGTCGCCCCCCGCCTCGACGACGACGCGCTGTGGGCCTACCTCGCCGCCCTCGACGTCTCGGTCCTGCCCTACGCCTGGGGGACCCACTCCGGCTGGGTCGAGGCCTGCCGCGACCTCGGCACGTGGGTGCTCGCCCCCGACGTGGGCCACCTGACCGAGCAGGGCGGCGTGCTGACCTGGGGCCCGCCGGACCGGCCGGCCCGTGCCGACCGCCTCGTCGAGCTGCTCGCCGAGGGGGCCGCAACCCCGGCACCGCACGTCGGACGGTCCGAGCGCGAGCGGGAGCGCGACTCCGTCGCGGCCACCCACGCCGAGGTGTATGCCGCCGTCGTCGCCGGCGAGCGCGTGGACGCCGGCCGGGACGGACGGGTCGCATGAGCGGGCACCCGCACACCCACCCGCACGCCGAGCCGGGAGCCGACGCGGCGGAGGGGCGGCGTCGGCACTACGGCGCGTTCTACGGGCTCGAGGACCTCCCGGGAGGTGACCGCCTCCGCCTGGCGGTCCACGGCAACTGCCAGGCCGAGGCGCTGCGCGTGGCCGTCGGCACGGCCGGGGCGGTGGACAGCGTCCGGATGCCGCCGGCGCACGAGCTGACCGCCGACGACGTCCCCCACCTCGAGCGGGTGCTGCGGTGGGTCGACGTGCTCGTCGTCCAGGCCGTGCGCGACGACTACCGCGGGCTGCCCGTCGGCACCGCCCAGGTCGCGGCCGGGATGCGGCCGCAGGCACGCCTGGTGCGGGTGCCCAACTACTTCTCCACCGTCCTCTACCCCGAGCAGGTGCTCGTGCGGCACGACGACCCAGGCGTGGCGGACCCGCCGGTCGTGCCCTACCACGACGTGCGCAGGCTCGGCCGGGCCGCGGGCTGGAGCGGGCCGGAGGAGGCCCCCGCGGCCGCGGTCCGGGACGCCGCCCGGGCGTCCCTGGCAGAGCTGCGCCGGCGCGAGCAGGAGCAGCGCTCGCTGGTCGTCAGCGACGTCGTCCTGGAGGCCGGATCCCGGGGCGGGTGGACGGTCGACCACCCGGGCAACCCGGTCCTTCTGGCCCTGGCCCAGCGCGTGCTGGACGAGGCGGTCGGCCCGGGCACGGCCGTGCACGACCCCGGCCGCGTGCTGCTGGGGTCGGTGCGCTCGCCGCTGCGGGGGTCGGTGCTCGAGGCGCTGGGCCTGGGTGGTGACCCGCGCCCGGGGTGGGTCGTCGACGGGCGCGAGCTGACCGACGAGGAGGTCGGGGCCGCCCACCAGGAGTTCTACGCCACCCACCCCCGTGTGGTCGAGGTCGGCGTGGCCAAGAAGGCGCAGGTCCTGCGCGGCCTGGGATGGACCCCGTGACCCTGCTGCACGTCGTGCCGGGACCGGAGGCCCACGGCGTGGTCCGGCACGGCCTGCTCGTGCACCCGCACCTGGGCGGGGCCGACCTGCTGCGCCCAGGTCGCCTGGACGACCTGGGCGGCGACGCCCTGGCCGCACGCACCGTGGTCGTCCAGGCCACCGACCGGGTCCTGGCCGCCGACCCCGTGACCGCGGTCGAGGTGTGGCACCGGGTCACCGGCCCGGCAGCCCGGGTCACGGTGGTGCTCCACGACCTGCCGCAGGCCTCGGACGGCCGCTGGCGGGCCGCCCGCACGCGTCTCTACGCCACCCTCGCCGCGCACTCCGACGACGTCGTCGTGGCCAGCGAGCACGAGCGGCTGCTGCTCGCGGCGGCGCTCCGGCACGAGCGGCCCGAGGCGGCCGACGCCGTCCTGGCCCGCGTGCACGTCATACCCCTGCCGGTGCAGCGCTCGGCCGCGGCCGAGCCCCGCCCGCACGTCCAGGACCGTGCGCCCGCCAGCGTCGTCACGCTCGGCTACGTCTACCCGGGCAAGGGGCTGGAGGAGGTCGTCGACGCCGCGGCGCGCGCGGCCCGCGACCCGCGCCTGGAGGGCCGGGCCGTGGAGGTGCGCAACCTCGGCCGCGCGTCCGACGGGCACGAGGACCTTCCCGCCCGGCTCGCCGACCGGGCCAGGGCGGCCGGGGTCCGGTGGTCCACCAGCGGGTGGGTCGACGACGACGACCTGCCGGCCGCCCTCGCCGCGGCCACCGTCCCGGTGGCGGCCCACCGCCACCTGTCGGCCTCCGGCTCGATCTCCACGTGGCTCGCCGCGGGGCGGCGCCCGGTGGTGCTGCGCTCGCGCTACACCGAGGAGCTGGCCGCCCGGATGCCGGACGCGGTCACGCTGGTGCTCCCCGACGGCCTGGCCGAGGCTCTCGTCTCGGCCCTGCAGGACCCGTCCGGCACCTGGCTCGGGCCGCAGGTGCGCCTCGGGCCGGACGCCGCCGGGGCCGGGGCCCGCCTGGCCGAGGTCGCGCACGGGCCGGCCGTGTCCGTGGTGGTGCCCTACTACCGCAACCAGGAGCTGCTCGACCTGCTGCTGCGCCGCGTCGCCGCCCAGGCCGGGGTCGCGGGCGGGCTGGAGGTGGTCGTCGCCGACGACGGCTCGCCCCGCCCGCCGGAGACGGGGTCCGCCGGGCAGGTGCCCGTGCGGGTGGTGCGCCAGGAGGACCGCGGCTTCCGGGCCGGCGCCGCCCGCAACCTGGGCGCCCGGGCCGCCCGGGGCCGGGTCCTCGCCTTCCTCGACGGCGACACCGTCCCCGACGACGACTACCTCGCGACGCTGCAGCAGGCCTGCCTGGGCGGCACGGTCCTCGCGGTCGGGCGGCGCCGGCACGCCGACCTGCGGGGTCTGCTGCGCGGTGCCGGGCGGGAGGGCGCCGTGCCCTGGCCCCCGGCCGAGCCGCTGCCCGAGCCCGGGTGGCTCACGCAGGGGTATGCCGCGACGCAGGACCTCGAGGCGGCCGACGACACCTCCTTCCGCTTCGTGATCTCCGCCGTGATGGGGGTCGGCCGTCCGCTGTGGGAGGCCGTGGGCGGCTTCGACGAGGAGCTGGTCGGATACGGCGGGGAGGACTGGGACCTCGCCTGGCGGGCCTGGCTGGCGGGAGCGCGCCTGCGGCACCTGCCGGCCGCGGTCGCCTGGCACGACGGTGCCGACCTGGGTGGCCGGCAGGAGGCGTCGGCCGAGCTGGCCCGGGTCAAGAACGCCGAGACGGCCCGGCTGGCCCCACGGCTGCCGCACCCGCTCGTGCGGGGGCGGGGGTGGGTCCACGACCAGCCGGACGTGGTCGTGGTGCTGCACCCCGACGGCTGGTCGGCGGGGCAGCTGGTGGTGGTGACCGAGTCGCTGCTGCGGCAGGGTGACGTCGGCATCTGGATGCCCGCCGCGTCGCTGGAGGAGCTCGGCGCGGAGGTGGCCGGCTCGGGACGGCTGCACGCCGGCCTCCCGGCGGCCCGGGTGCGCCGTCGGGCCCGGGCGCTCGTCGAGGTCGACCGGCCGGTCGCCGTGCTCCGGCTTCCCTGGCAGCCCTGGCCGTCCGACCTGTCCGACGCCGACGTGACAGGTGACCTCGTCGACGAGGCCGGCAGCGGGGTCCGGGTCACGCTGACCCGGACGGCCGCGACCGCCCGCCTCGCCGGGCATCTGCCGGTCCCCGGCTGGCTGCCGCAGGCGTGCGTCGAGCCGGTCCCGGTGGACGTCGTCGTCGAGCGGTGGCGACAGGGCCACCCGTGACGCTCGCGACCGGGGCGTCCGACCTGCACACTGGCTGCATGTCCGGTGCGCTCGTGCTCGGGCCGCTGGTGCGGCACGTCGACGACACGTCGGCGGCCGTGTGGGTGCAGACCGAGCGTGCCGCCGAGGTGGCGGTGCGCCTGGACGGCGGGCAGGGCGAGGACCGGGTATGGCGTGCGCGGACCTTCGCGGTGCACGGCCACCACTACGCCCTCGTGGAGGTGGACGGGCTCGGTCCGGGGGAGCGCGCGGCATACCAGGTGCTCGTCGACGACAAGGTGTGCTGGCCGGAGCCCGACAGCCCCTTCCCGCCGAGCATGCTGACCACCACCTCGCCGGAGGGACCCGTCCGGCTCGCGTTCGGGTCGTGCCGCACGAGCGTCCCGCACGACGCGGTGCACCACCTCAGCCACGGCGTGGACGCGCTGCGGACCTATGCGCTGGCGCTCGCCGACGAGGCCCCCGGACCGCTGGGTCACCGCCCCGACCTGCTCCTGCTCCTGGGCGACCAGGTCTACGCCGACTCGACCAGCGCGGCCATGCGCGACTTCATCGCCTCGCGCCGCGACCTGGACGAGGAACCCGGGCCCGAGCTTGCTGACTACGACGAGTACGCCCACCTCTACCGTCTCGCGTGGAGCGAGCCGCCCCTGCGCTGGCTGCTGTCGTGGCTGCCCTCGCTGATGATCTTCGACGACCACGACGTGCGCGACGACTGGAACACCTCGGTGCGGTGGCGCCAGGAGATGGAGGCCACGAGCTGGTGGCACGGGCGCATCGTCGCCGCGCTCGGCTCCTACTGGGTCTACCAGCACCTGGGCAACCTCTCCCCGGCGGCCCGGGCGCAGGACCCGCTCTGGCGCGAGCTCCTGCGGCGGCAGGAGACCGCGGGCCCCGACGAGGTCGACCTGACCGACGAGGTCGACGCCTTCGCCGCGCGCACCGACCAGGAGCCGTTGAGCTACCGGTGGAGCTACACCCACCCGCTGGGCGGCAGCCACCTGGTGGTGGTCGACTCGCGGGCGGCCCGGCGGCTGGACCCGGGCGACCGGGCCATGCTCGACCCCGGGGAGATGGACTGGCTGGACGAGCAGCTCAGCGGGGGCCACGACCACGTGGTGGTCGCCACCTCCTTGCCGTTCCTGCTCCCGCGCGGTCTGCACCACCTGGAGTCGTGGAACGAGGCGCTGGTGGACGGCCGGTGGGGACACCGGTTCGTCGGGCTGGGCGAGCGGCTGCGCCAGGAGCTGGACCTGGAGCACTGGGGCGCCTTCAGCGACTCCTTCGACCGGGTCGCGCGGATGGTCGACGAGGTGGCCGACGGCCACCGTGGTCCCGCCCCGTCCTCGGTGGTCTTCCTCTCCGGCGACGTGCACCACTCCTACGTCACGGAGGTCGAGCGGGTCAGCGGCTCCCGGATCCTGCAGCTGGTGTGCTCCCCGATCCGCAACCCGTTGCCGCGGGCGCTGCGGGCCCTCGTGGCCGGGCTCTCGCACGCCGCCCGGCCGCTCGGCAACGCGTTGGCGCGGTCGGCGCGGGTGCCCGACCCCGGGTGGCGCTGGCACGGTGTCGCCGGCCCCTGGTTCGACAACAACGTGGCGCTGCTCGAGATCGACGCCGGTGAGCTGCGCGCGGTGTGGCTGGGCAGCCGGGTGCTGGGGGCCGAGCACGACCGCCCCGAGACCACCGTGGTCGCCGACCTCGAGCTGGACGTGCCACCGGCCGGCTCCGAGCACCGGCCCACGGTGGCGCACGTCCATCCCGGCGTGGTGGGCGGTGTGCGGGGCCGGGCGCGACGCCTCCGGGAGCGGCTCGCGAGCCGCCACTGACCGGCCCTCGCCGACCGCGACGGGCAGGACGGGGCCCGCGGCGGGTTCCATTTATACAACAAATGTTGTAAAAATAGGACATGACCACGAACCTGGCCGGGCGCAGCTCTCGCCCGCACGTGTTCCACCGTCGGCACAACACCCGTCCCCGGGCCCCGATGCCACCCCCGCACCGCGTCGGCGCGACACCCCGGGTCGAGCGGACGGGCGACCTCGCCGACCGGCAGCCGGACCTGCTGCTGGCGGACCTGACCTCGCCCTGGGCCTACCTGGCCCACCTGCGTGCGGGTGACGGGGAGGAAGGGGCCGGAGCGCCGGTCTGGTGGGCGGTCAACGACACGCCTCGGGTCCCGCTCGCGGGCTCCTGGGCCCCGGGGCCGGCCCGCGAGCTGCGGCGGCGGGAGCTGGAGGCCGTCCGGGACGCCGCCCTCGCGGACGAGCAGCTCCCGGACGACGTGCCGGTCGTCATCCCGCACCCACGCCCGGTGGCCGCCGCCTACGCCGAGGGCGTGGAGCTGGGGCGGGGGCCGGCGGTGCGGGAGCTGCTCCTGCGGGCCTACTGGGAGGAGGGCAGGGACATCGGCGACCCGGAGGTTCTCCGCCGGCTGCTGCCGGCCGTCCTGGTCGACGACCGCGCGCCGTGCAGCGGGGACCCCCGTCGGGAGTGGGGCTATGTCGTCTCCCCCGCCCGGGAGCCGCTCTCGGACGGCGCCTACCACCTGCTGCGGCGGTGGCAGCGCCGCTGGACCGACCTCGGGCGGCCAGGACCGTTGACCCTGCTGGGCCGGGCGGGGGAGCAGGTCGGTGCCGCGGCGCTGGAGGCGCTGTCCCGGAAGGACCTGAGCGGGACGGTCGCCCGCCCGCGCCCCGGGGGCGGTTCCTAGACCCCTGCGCCGACGAGCAGCAGGACCCCGGCGAAGACCAGCCCCGAGGCGATGAGGGTGACCGTCGTGTAGCCGAGGATGTCGCGCATCTTCAGGCTGGCGATCGCCAGCACCGGCAGCGCCCAGAAGGGCTGGATCATGTTGGTCCACTGGTCGCCGTAGGCGATCGCCATGATGGCCACGGACGGGTCGACCCCGAGACGCTCCGCGGCGTCGAGCATCACGGGGCTCTGCACCGCGAACTGCCCGCCGCCGGAGGGCACGAAGAAGTTCACGACGCCGGCCGACAGGAACGCGAGCACGCCGAACGTGGCCGGGGTGGCGACGCCGACCACCCAGTCGGAGAAGATGGTGATCAGGCCGGTCGTGGCCATGATCCCCATGATCCCGGCGTAGAGCGGGAACTGCAGGAGGATCTCGCCGACGTTGGAGGCGGCGTTCTTGATGAGGGCGATCAGCTCGAAGGTGTTGCGCACGAGCAGGAGGATCAGCGCCAGGAAGGTCCAGTTGACGATGTCGAGGGTGAGCGTCCCGCCGTTCGTGAAGTGCAGCACGAGGTAAGCGGCGAGGGCGAGGCCGACGAGCAGGGTCACCACCCGGCTCGCGTCGACCCGGTCCGCCGGCGTGACGACCTCGTCGTCCAGGTCGACGTTGTCGGAGTCGCGGGCGTCGAACCCCAGCTCGATGACCTGCTCGCCGTCCCGGGGTGCCACCAGGGCCAGAGCGACCCCGACGACGACGATGGTCGCGACCGCGGCAGCGATGTTCCACCAGGTGAAGATCGTCTCGCCGACCGGGATGGTCCGCCCGAGCTGCTCGGCGATGAAGGACCCTTCGGTGGCCGCGGTGAGGGGGCCCGACGCGGAGTAGCCCATGTGCCAGATCACGTAGCCGGAGTAGCCGGCGGCCACCAGCATCGGGAAGTGCAGCCGCAGGCCACGCTCCCGGCCCTGGGCCGCCACCTCCTTGGCGAGCAGGACACCGACGACCAGGCCCAGCCCCCAGGTGATGAGGGAGGCGAGGGAGGCGACGACGAAGACGAAGAGGTAGGCCTGCAGCACCGTCCTCGGCACCCCGCCCAGCCGGGCGAGCACGCTGCGCACCGGACCGGTGTTGGCCAATGTGTGGCCGAGCAGGAGGATCAGGGCCATCTGCGTCATGAAGGCCAGGAGCCCGGACAGGCCGTCGCCCCAGCCGGTGATGACGTCGACCGGACCGGCGTCCGTGAGGAGCAGGGCTGCCACCGCCACCACGAAGGTCAGCACCACGGCGAAGACGAACGCGCTGGGGATGAACC
Source organism: Ornithinimicrobium pekingense DSM 21552 (assembly GCF_000421185.1). Taxonomy (GTDB): domain Bacteria; phylum Actinomycetota; class Actinomycetes; order Actinomycetales; family Dermatophilaceae; genus Ornithinicoccus; species Ornithinicoccus pekingensis. The sequence goes on along the minus strand of NZ_ATWJ01000008.1, from coordinate 151,995 downwards.
GCTCCACGAGGGAGTTCACCGGGCGCATCACCCGGGCGAGGGGCGCGGACTTCGTCCCCTGGGTCTGTGGCGCAGCTGATGACATGGGTGTGCTCCTGGTATCGCGACGAAGGGACCTGTCGCGGGCCCGGGGTCTGACGGGTCCGCGGTGACGTGAACATACAGCAGGCCCCGGCGGGTTCCGGCCGGGCCAGGCCAGCGTCCTATCCTGCGCCCATGACCCCCACCGCACCCGCCGAGCCGCGTGCTGGCTTCCGGGCCGACCTCGAGGGGCTGCGCGCGGTCGCGGCGCTGCTGGTCGCGGTCTACCACATCTGGTTGGGGCGGGTCTCCGGCGGCGTCGACGTCTTCTTCGTCATCGCCGGCTTCCTCGTGACCGGGAGTCTGCTGCGGCAGGTCCACCGCACCGGCAGGGTGTCCCCCGGGCGGTTCTTCGGCCGGTTGCTGGTCCGGCTCCTGCCCAACGCCCTGACCGTCCTGCTGTCGGTGCTGGTGGCGGCGACGGTGCTGCTGCCGGTGACCAGACGCGCGGACACGCTGCGGGAGGTGGTGGGCTCTGCGCTGTACGTCGAGAACTGGCTGCTCATCTCCGACTCCGTGGACTACCTGGCCAGGGACCGCGGCGACTCCCTCCTCCAGCACTTCTGGGCGCTGTCGATCCAGGGGCAGTTCTACGTCCTCTGGCTGGTCATCGCGGTGCTCGCCGTCGCCGTCGGGGCCCGTCGCGCGGTGCGGCGCCGGCTCGCCCTCCTCGTCCTGCTGGTCACGCTGGCCTCGTTCGCCGCCTCCGTGGTGCTGACCCACCTGAACCAGCCGGTGGCCTACTTCCACACTGCGGCCCGTGCCTGGGAGTTCGGGGTGGGTGGTCTCGTGGCGCTCGGGCTGGCCCGGATCCCGACCCTGACCAGGGGCGTGCACACCCTCCTGGGCTGGGTGGGGCTGGGCCTGGTCGTCACCACGGGTCTGCTGCTGCCGGTGGCCTCCGCCTTCCCGGGAGTCGCGGCCCTGGTGCCCGTCGCGGGAGCCACGCTGATCCTGCTGTCCGGCCAGGGAGGCCGGGGCAGCGCGACGAGGCTGCTCGCCAGCAGGCCGCTGGTCTCGCTGGGCGGTGTCGCCTACGCGATCTACCTGTGGCACTGGCCGCTGCTGGTCCTCTCCCTGCACCTGCGGGGCGTCGACCGGGCCGGGGCCTGGGACGGTGCCCTGGTCCTGGGCACGTCGGTGCTGCTGGCCTACGCATCGACCCACCTCGTCGAACGACCTGTCCGGCAGGTCCGGTGGAGCCAGCGGCCCTCGTGGGTCGCCCCGCTGGCCGGCGCCGGCGCGATCCTGCTCACCGTCGGCGCGGCCAGCACCGTGAACGCCGTCACGGCACCGGCGACGCTGAGCGCGTCGGGCGAGGGGGGACCGCTGGCGCACTGGTCGCAGGCGCAGAGCAGGCCCGACTTCGACGCCCCCGCCGGCGAGTCGCCCGCTCCCGGGTATGCGGCGGCCGTGCGCGACCTCTCGCAGGCTCATCTGGACAAGTGCCAGCAGCACCACGGCTCGGCCGAGGTGATCCGGTGCACCTACGGCGACCCGGACGCCGACCGGACGATGGTCCTCGTCGGCGGCAGCCAGGCCACCCACTGGCAGCCGGCGCTGGACCAGATCGCCGACCGGACCGGGTGGCGGCTGGAGGTCATGGTCAAGGGGGAGTGCCGCCAGGGCATGCACCTCGTCGATCCCGAGCACGACTACCTCAAGGACGACCGCAAGGCCGAGCGGTGCCGGGAGTGGAACGCCTCGGTGCTCGAGCTGCTCACCACCGAGCGACCGGAGCTGGTCGTGGGGAGCACGACGGTCGTCACCCAGGAGGGGGAGACCCTGCCCGTCTACTACGACGCCTTCTGGCGCGAGCTGGCCGAGCACGACCTCGAGATGCTGGGCATCCGGGGCACGCCCAGGGCGACGGTGAACCGGTTGGACTGCATCGTCGAGCACGGTCCCGAGGCGCCAGAGTGCGACGTGCGACGCGCGGCCACCCTGGCCGAGGTCAACCCCGCTGCCGTGCTCGACGAGGAGCTTCCCGGCCTGACCGTCGCCGACCTCAGCGACTGGCTGTGCACCCCCACCAGCTGCCCACCGGTCATCGAGGACACGATCGTCTACCACGACGGGGGGCACCTGACCGCCACCTTCGCCCGCGCCCTGGCCACCCCGCTCTACCGGGAGGTGACCGAGGTGTTCAGCCGGTAGGCGCCCCGGGTCAGGACCCGGACCGCGCCTCGTGCTGGCGGTCCAGCCGGGCCAGTCCCTCCAGCGCGCGCTCCACGACCTCGGAGTCACCCGAGCGCAGCTGCGCGACGAGGCGGACGACGGCGCCGGTGCTCACGCCCTCGGCACGTGCCCGGTCGAGGTTCTGCCGGCTCGTCAGGTCCATCGCCAGCACGGCGTCGGCCTGCGCGCGGACGGCCCCGGTGCGGCTGGCATCCCCGGTCGTCGACGAGCGGGACTTCGCAGAGCTCATCGTCCCGGCGATGCTCCCGGGCCAGAAGACCTCCGCATAGGCGACGTTGCCGGCGTGGTTGGGGTGGTAGGACTCGGTGATCGGGGTGCTGAGCCCGTTCACCCACTCGACCGCGTCGCAGACGGCATGCCCGGTGAACGCGGGACGCGGATCGGCATACCTGAACCCGGCAGCCCGGGTCCGGTGCTCGATGGTGCCGGCGAGCTCGTCGGTCGCGGCGTTGAGCCGGCTCATCTCCGAGCCGGAGAAGAAGGTCGCGAGGTTGCAGTCCCGGCCGTTGAACAGGCGGGGGTAGGAGCCGACCACCACGTCGGCGTGGGGAGCGCGCACACCCACCTCGGCGAGGAGCGTGTCGTAGCGGTCCGGCATCGTGGTCCGCAGCAGCTCCAGCGAACGGTTGATCCGGCCGTCGCAGTCGGACAGCCAGCCGGGCAGCGCGCACTGCGTGATGACGCCTGCGAAGTCCAGGTCGTTGCCGCCGATCGTCATGGTCACGTAGTCCGTGGCGTCGTCCAGCGCCCCGAGCTGGTGGGTGCGCACGTCGGCCGTCGTGGCCCCGCTGCACGCCTGGTAGTCCAGCACCAGCCCCTGGCTGCCGGCGATGAGCGCGGGGTAGCCGTAGGGAGAGCGGTAGCAGTCGCCCGTGGAGGCACGGGTGCCCGTCCCCGAGGAGAAGGAGTCGCCGAGCGCGACGTAGGAGGTGCCTGCGGAGTCGCGTGTCCACGTGGACTCGCCCCTGTCCGCCGGGGTCCCCGCCGCCGGGGCGGCCAGGTGCGGAAGTGCCAGCGCGGCGGCGAGGGTGCTGAGGAGGCGGGGCCGGGTGGTGACGCGTCGTCGGGTCATGCCGACCCATCCTGGGTGGCGGCCGGCGCGAGGCCAAGGGTCAGGCGACCTTCTTGACCAACTCCATACCTGGCGGTCGGATGCGCCAGGCGGGTCCGTCAGGCCCGTCGGGTCTCCTCCCGCAGCCGGGGCTCGACGCGCCGCTCCGGGCGGAACCCTGCCTTGTCGGCGTAGAACGCCCGGATGCGGTCCATGTCGGCCGTGACGTCACCGGTCAGCTCGATGGTCGGACCCAGACCCGTCGTCATCGTGGTGCGGTCGACGTAGCCGAGCGTCACCGGCATCCCGGCCTCGCGGGCGATGCGGTAGAAGCCGGACTTCCAGCGGGCGTGCCCCCCGCGGGTGCCGTCGGGAGTGACCACGAGACCGAAGACCTCGCCCGTCCGGACGCGCTTGACCACCTCGTCGACGACGCGGCCCGCGTCGGACCGGTCGACGGGAATGCCGCCCAGGGCACGCATCAGCGGGCCGCGCCAGCCCGCGAAGAGTCCGTCCTTGCCCAGCCATCGGACGTCCATGTCCAGGCGCCAGGTGATCCCCAGCATGAGGACGAAGTCCCAGTTGGAGGTATGCGGCGCACCGACGAGCACGGTGGGCCGGTCCGGTGCGGGAGCGGTGGACAGCGTCCAGGGGCTGACCCTCCAGAAGGCGCGAGCCACAAGACGTCGGAGCATGGGCCAAGGGTAATGGCAGGCCTGATGCATCCCAGCACGCCCGACGACGTGCCGGCGGCAGCATCGCGACGCCGAGTGGCCCACCTCGGCACGCGATGTCTCGACCCAAGGCGTCCGAGGTGGGCCAGTGGGCAAAGGCCGCGGGCGGCAGGCACGAACGAGACGTGAGAAGGGCCGTCGATCCCGCGTCTCCGCAGGTCAACGGCCCTTCTGCCATGGTCGGGGTGACAGGATTTGAACCTGCGACCTCTTCGTCCCGAACGAAGCGCGCTACCAAGCTGCGCCACACCCCGTGGCTCGTCCCCGGCGGACCGGGACAGCGTCGACAGAATAGCCCACGGCCCCTCGTGCCACCGAATCCGCCCGAGCTGCAGCCTCAGCCGGCGGGCACCAGCGTGAGCAGGGTCGCCTCCGGCCGGCAGCAGAACCGGAACGGGGTGTAGGGGTTGCCGCCCAGGCCGGCGGAGACGTGCAGCCAGGCGGCGTCGCCGGGCGCCCGGGACGAGGGTGCCGTGCCGGCGCCGGGCCACCACCGGGACAGGCCCGCCACCCGGGAGGTGTCGAGGTCGCAGTTGGTCACGAGGGCGCCGTGGAAGGGGACCTGCAGCTGGCCGCCGTGGGTATGGCCGGCGATGACGAGCCCGGCACCGTCCGACGTCATGGCGTCGAGCACGCGCTGGTAGGGCGCGTGCGTGACCCCGATCGTCAGGTCCGCGTCCGGTGACGCGCGACCCGCCACCGAGGGGTAGTCGTCGTACTCCAGGTGCGGGTCGTCCACGCCCACCAGCTCGAGCCGGACACCGCCCACCTCGAGCCGGGCGCGGGCGTTGGTCAGGTCGACCCACCCGCGGTCGGCGAGCCCGGCCACCAGGTCGTCGGTCGGCATCCGCACAGGGTCGTCACGGGCCGCAGGCCCGGGACCGTGCTGCCCCGGTTCGACGGAACCGGTCCGTACCCGTCTGTCGTGGCTGTCGTCGAGGTAGCGCAGGGGATTCTTCCACTCCGGCGCGTAGTAGTCGTTGCTGCCGAGCACGAACGCCCCGGGGACGTCGAGCAACCCGGCGAAGGCCTCCAGCAGGGCCGGCACGGCGTCGCGGTGCGCGATGTTGTCGCCGGTGTCGACGACAAGGTCCGGACGCAGGTCGGCCAGTCCGGCGACCCAGCTCCGCTTGAGCTGCTGCCGCGGCACGAGGTGCAGGTCGGAGACGTGCAGCACCCGCAGGGGCCGCGTGCCGGGCGGCAGGCACGGCACGTCGACCCGGCGCAGCGCGAAGAGCCGGGGCTCCACCCACGTGGCGTAGGCGGCGGCCCCCGCCGCCAGTGTCGCAGCGGTCCCGAGCGCACGCCATACCTGACCCGTCATGCCCCGATCCTCCCAGGTGGGAGCGCGACCGGTGCCCGGCAGCCGCGCGGGTGAGAGACTGACCGCCATGACGACGCCCCAGCACACCGACCTCAAGGCGACCCTCCAGGGCGACCTGACCGAGGCCATGCGCGCCCAGGACAAGGTGCGCGCCGGCACCCTGCGGATGGCGCTCACCGCCATCTCGACCGAGGAGGTGGCGGGCAAGGAGCACCGCACGCTCGGCGAGGACGAGGTGCTGCGGGTGCTGGTCAAGGAGGCCAAGAAGCGGCGCGAGGCGGCCGAGGCCTACACCGGTGCGGGGCGGCCCGAGCTCGCGGCCCGGGAGGAGGCCGAGCTGGCGGTGCTGGAGCAGTACCTCCCCGCGCAGCTCGACGACGCCGAGCTGGACCGCCTCGCCCACGAGACGGTGGCCGAGCTCGGCGTGAGCGGCATGGGCGGTATGGGGCAGGTCATGAAGGCGCTGCAGCCCAAGGTCGCCGGCCGCGCCGAGGGCGGTCGCGTGGCGGCCGCGGTGCGGTCCGCGCTGAGCGGCTGACCGACGCCGAGGGCCGTCGGGTCAGGCGTCGTCGCCGTCGCCCTGGCCCGGCGGGTCCGCCGGCGGACCGCCACCGTTGCCGGGACCGCCACCGTCCTCGGGCGGCGGCTCGGTGCCGGGGGGCTCCGGTGCTGGCTCGGGCTCGGGGGCGGGTGCGGGTGCCGGTGCCGGTGCGGGGGCGGGTGCCGGTGCGGGGGCCGGCTGGGCGGGAGGTGCCGACCGGGTGCCGGTCGTGCTGGGCGGCAGCGACCGCGTCGCCACGGCCCGCCCCGTCGAGATGTGCAGCACCACCTGGGTGGAGGTGCGGATGGAGCTGCCCACACCCGGCGTGGTGTAGAGGACGGTGCCCGGCGGCTGGCCGCTGGCGACGTCCTGCGTGGTGGCCGTCAGGCCGACGTCCTGCAGCCGGTCGCGGGCCTCCTGCTGGTTCAGCCCGATGATGGGCGGGATGGTCACCCGCCGGCCGTTGAGGATCTCGTCGGAGGGGTTCTCCCAGTCCTCGGCGGGCATGCCCTCGGAGGCGACGTCCATGATCCGCTTCCAGGTCGGCGCCGCGAGGGAGGAGCCGTAGAGCGGACCCTCGATGTAGGTGTCACCGATCGTCAAGTTCTCGCGGTCGGCCCCGAGGGAGGCCCCGGTCGGGACCCCGACGAAGACGGCCGTAGACAGCTGCTTGGTGAACCCGGCGAACCAGGTGTGGCTCGAGTTGTTGTTGGTGCCGGTCTTGCCGCCCGCCGGCCGACCGCCCTCGAGGATCGCGTCCCAGCCCGAGCCCTGCGGGCTCAGGACGCCCTTGAGCAGCTCGACCGTGCCGAGCGCCACCTCTTCGTCGATGACACGCTCGCACTCGGGCAGGTCCAGCGGGAGCTCCTCGCCGTTGGTGTCGACCACCTTGGTGACCGGCACCGGCGGGCAGTAGATGCCGCCCGAGGCGAAGGCCGCGTAGGAGGCGGCCACCGTCATCGGCGAGGCGTAGTCCGACCCGAGCACGATCGAGGGGGGGAAGGGGCTGAACTGCTCCCCGGTGCTGTCCCGCATCCCCATCCGCGTCATGGTCTCCACGATGTCGCAGGTGCCGACCTGGGAGGCGAGGGTGGCGAAGGCCGTGTTGATCGACAGCGCGGTCGCCTTGCGCAGGGAGATCTCGGGGTCGTGGTTCTGGTCGGCCGCGTTGCGGACCGTCCAGTAGTCCTCACCGATGGTGCAGCCCTCCTGGAAGTCCTCCTGCTCGAAGACGGCGACCGGGTGCACGCTGCCGTCCGGGGTCTGCGGGTCGTCGGGGTTGTTGATCCACACTCCGCTGGCGTCGGCCCGCTGCGGCTCGGGCATCTCCAGGGTCGTCTCGACCGGGACGCCCTTCTCGAGGGCCTCCACCACGGTGTAGGCCTTGGCGACCGAGCCCAGCTCCATACCTCCGGGGCCGCCGTAGGCGCTGTCGACGTTCCAGTTGATCGAGGTCGTCGTGACCTTGTCGCCGGACTCGTCGAAGGTGTACTCGCTCGACTGGTTGAAGGCCAGGACCTTGCCGGTGCCGGGCTCGATGATCGTCGCGGCGGAGCCGATGTTGTAGTCGTTCTCCGGGGTCGTCTCGCGCAGGATCTCGCGCACCTGGTTGGACAGCTCGCTGTCGAGGGTGGTCGTGACCGTCAGGCCGCCCGTGGTGAGGTTCTCCAGGCGCTCCTCCTGGGTGGCGCCCAGGGCGGGCTGGCGCAGCAGCCAGGCGGTGACGTAGTCGCAGAAGTAGGGGTTGCGCGAGTTGATGCAGGAACGCTGGCTGTCGGTCAGGTCCAGCTCGATCGGGCTGGCCGTGGCCTCCTCCCACTCCTGCTGGGTGATCATCCCCTGGTCGCGCATGTTGCGCAGCACGGTGTTGCGCCGGGCCGTGGAGGTCTCGATGTCGTAGACCGGGTTGGTGGTGGAGGGGGCCCGGACGATGCCGGCCAGCGTGGCCGCCTGGGGGATCGACAGGTCGGCGGCCTTGACGTTGAAGTAGTGGCGGGCGGCCGCCTCGACCCCGTAGACGTTGTCGCCGTAGAAGGCCAGGTTGAGGTAGCCGACGAGGATCTCGTCCTTGGTCAGGCGCTCCTCGAGGGTGACGGCGTACTTCAGCTCGCGCAGCTTGCGGATGTAGCCGTCCATGCCCGAGCGGGCGCGCAGCTGCTGCAGGGCCTCGGCGTCACGCTCCTTGACCGCCTCCTGCTCCAGGGCCATCTTGATGTACTGCTGGGTCAGGGTCGAGCCACCCTGGGTGGTGTCGCTCGTGGCGTTGGAGACCACCGCGCGCGCCAGCGCCTCGACGTCGAGGCCGCCGTGGTCGAAGAAGCGCTCGTCCTCGATGGCGATCTGGGCGTTCTTCATGTGCTCGGAGATCTCCGAGCTGTCCACGATGATGCGGTTCTGCTTGGCGGGCGTGGCCAGGATGGAGCCGTCGGCGGTGAGGATGCGTGACTGCTGCGCCAGGGGGTTCTGCTCGAGGTCGCCGGGCAGCCGGTCGAACATACCGACGCTCTCGCGCGCGGCGAGTCCGGCAGCACCGATCACGGGGGCGGCGAGGCCGGCGCCGATGACACCCATCAGCATGGCGACGGCGAGAAAGACCCCCAGCAGCGAGGTCACTCTGGCGACGGTCAGAGCAGAACGCATACCACCACGGTACGGGACGATTCTGAGGATCCCCCGTCAACGGGCGTCGAGCAGCCAGCCTATCTGCGAGGTCAGCGCGGCGAAGGCCGGGGCATCGGGGTCGATCAGCGGGAAGTGGCCGACGCCGTCGAGCAGCACCAGACGGTCGCGACCGGGGGTGCCGGCGGACCGCCACCACGACCGGGCGACGGCGGGCGGCACCTTCTCGTCTGCCGTCCCGTGCACCACGACGAGCGGGTATGGCGTGCGCCCGAGGCGGGCGGGATCGGCGGCGTCGTAGCGTCCCGACACCTCCGCCGGGCTGCCGCCCAGCAGGTCGACCGCGGCCCCGTCGTCGAGGCCAAGGTCGGCCACCATGGCCAGGTCGAGGCAGCCGCCCAGGCTCACGGCCCCGACGACGTCCGGTCGGCCCCGGGCGGGTGCCGCCGCGGGCTGGTGCAGCACCCAGGCCGCCAGGTGACCGCCCGCGGAGTGACCTACGAGGACGACGGGCGCCGGTCGGTCGGTCGCGGCGTGGTCACGCACGGCCGCCAGCGCGGCGGCGACGTCGTCGAAGGTGCCCGGCCACCCGCCGCCCGCCATCCCGGTGCGGGCGTACTCGACGAGCGCGACCGCATACCCCCGGGCCCGGAGGGCGGTGGCGAGCGGGCGCAGGTGCGTGCGGTCCCACTCGGCGCGCCAGAAGCCCCCGTGCACCAGCACCACCCACGCCGGCGCGGCGGGGCCGGCGGGCAGGTAGAGGTCGATGACCTGGTGCTCGGCGTCGCCGAGACGCAGCACCTGGTCCGGCGGAGGGGCCGGGCGGTCGAGGACCCCCCGGTCGGTGCTCGTCGGCTCGTCGTCGCCCGGGCTCACGGGGCAGTCCTACCACGGACCCGTGCCGCCGGGTCACCGCCGCGGTGTGCCGGTAGGGTCGGACGTCATGAGCACCGCGAAGTGGGAGTACGCCACCGTCCCCCTCATCATCCACGCGACGAAGCAGATCCTCGACCAGTGGGGCGAGGACGGCTGGGAGCTGGTCCAGGTCGTGCCCGGCCCGGACGGCACCAACCTGGTCGCCTACCTCAAGCGGCAGAAGGGCTGAGCGCGATGAGCACGAGCAGCAGCACGGTCGAGCAGCGGCTCGCCGACCTCGGCCACACCGTGCCCGAGGTCGCCGCCCCGGTCGCCGCCTACGTCCCTGCCGTCCGGCACGGCGACCTGGTCTTCACGTCCGGCCAGCTGCCCTTCGTCGACGGCGCGCTGCCGGCGACGGGCAAGGTCGGCGAGGGAGAGGGCCTGGTCGACCCTGAGGAGGCCAAGCGGCTGGCCGCCCTGTGCGCCCTCAACGCCGTCGCGGCCGTGAAGTCGGTCGTCGGCGACCTCGACAAGGTCGTGCGCGTGGTCAAGGTCGTCGGCTTCGTCAGCAGCGACCCCGCCTTCACCGGTCAGCCGGGCGTCATCAACGGTGCCTCGGAGCTGCTCGGCTCGGCCTTCGGCGACGCCGGGGTGCACGCGCGCTCCGCCGTCGGCGTGGCCACGCTGCCGATGGACACCCCGGTCGAGGTGGAGATCACCGTCGCCGTCGCCGACTGAGGCGTTCGCCGGGTGGACGAGCAGCTGACGGTGCCGGACCCCGTCCTGGGGGTGGTGCCCGGCCCGCACCGGGACTTCCGGATGCCCTCCGTGGTGGAGGAGCACACGCGCGCGTGGCTGCTGACGCCGCCCGCAGAGCGCACGGTCCCCGATCCCCGGCCGTCGTCGACGGTGATGCTGCTGCGCGACGGGAGCGGCGGGCCCGAGGTCTTCGTGCTGCGCCGGGCCTCCTCGATGGCGTTCGCGCCGGGCATGGTGGCCTTCCCCGGTGGCGGGGTCGACCCTCGCGACGCCGATCCCGACGTGCCGTGGGCCGGTCCCCGGCCCACGGAGTGGGCGCGCCGGCTGGGCGCCGACGAGGCCGTGGCGCGCGAGCTCGTCATCGCGGCCGCTCGTGAGGTGTTCGAGGAGTGCGGCGTCCTGCTGGCCGGACCGTCGGACCGGGAGGTCGTCGCCGACCTCGGCGACCCGTCCTGGGAGACGGAGCGGCAGCGGCTGCTCGACCGGCGGCAGAGTCTCGGCGAGCTGCTGACCCGGCGGGGCCTGGTGCTGCGCAGCGACCTGCTGTCGCTGCGCGCGCACTGGCGGACGCCGGTGTGCGAGCCGCGCCGCTACGACACCCGCTTCTTCGCTGCCCGCCTGCCGCAGGGTCAGCGGGCCCTGCACCTGACGACCGAGGCCGAGCGCGTCGACTGGGCCGTCCCGGACGAGCTGCTCGCGGCACAGACCGAGGGCACCGAGATCCTGCTGCCCCCCACCCAGGTGATGGTCGAGGAGCTGGCGCTGGTCGAGGACCTCGACGCCTGGCTGGCGGCGGCGCCGAGCGCCGTGCCGGCCGTGCAGCCGTGGCCGGTGGAGCACGACGGTGCTCTCTGGATGCGCTGCCCGCTGGGGCCGGAGGAGGGTTAGGTATGCGGCCGGCCGGTCCCGCGGACGCCTCCTGGGCGGGTGGCGGCTGGGGCGAGCGTGCCTTCTGCGTGCTCTGCCCCAACCCCTCGCCCATGACGCTGGAGGGCACGAACACGTGGGTGCTGGCCGAGCCCGGCAGCAGCGACGTCGTCGTGGTCGACCCCGGCCCCCTCGACGAGGGGCATCTGCGCGCCGTGCTCGACCACGTGGCCGGGCGGGGCGGCCGGGTCGCGCTGACGCTGCTCACGCACGGGCACTGGGACCACGCCGAGTCGGCCGGGCGCTGGGCCGAGCTGACCGGGGCTCCCGTGCGGGCCGTGGGGCGCGGGCACGACGACCTGGCGGCGGGGGAGAGGCTGCGCGTCGGTGGTCTGGAGGTCTTCGTCGTGCCCACCCCGGGGCACACCGGTGACTCCGTGTCCTTCCTGCTCCCCGCCGAGCAGGTCCTGCTCACCGGCGACACGGTGCTGGGGCGGGGCACCACGGTGGTGGCCTACCCCGACGGCGACCTCACCTCATACCTGGAGTCGCTGGCCCGGCTGCGCGACCTGACCGGGTCAGGCGCGGCGTCGAGCATCGCGCCCGGGCACGGCCCCGTGGTGCCCGACGCAGCCGGCACCGTCGAGCACTACCTGCGTCACCGGCACGAGCGCCTGGAGCAGGTGCGAGCGGCGGTCGCAGCCCTCGAGGCCGAGGGCGCCGGGGTGTCGCCCGCGGACGGGGACCTGGCTGACCGGGTGGTGCGGGCGGTCTACGCCGACGTGCCCCGGGAGGTGTGGCCGGCCGCGCGCCTCAGCGTCCTGGCCCAGCTGGACTACCTGGGCAGGCTGTCCGGCTGAGCTCAGCGGGCGCGTCGCCGCAGGCGCTCCACGTCCTGCAGCGTGACGGACTTGGCGCCCAGCGTCACCCAGCCGCGGTGCGCGAAGTCGGCGAGCGCCTTGTTGACCGTCTCGCGGCTCGCGCCGACCAGCTGGGCCAGCTCCTCCTGGGTGAGCTCGTGGGCGACGAGCAGACCGTTGTCGGTGCGCCGGCCGAAGCGGTCGGACAGGTCGAGCAGGGCCTTGGCCACGCGGCCCGGGACGTCGGTGAAGACCAGGTCGGAGATGCCCTCGTTGGTCCGGCGGAGCCGGTGGGCCAGGCCGGCCAGCATCTGCATCGCGACCTCGGGATGGTCCGACAGGAAGATCCGGAGCGCGTCGTTGCCGAGCGAGACGAGCTCGGTGTTGGAGACGACGTAGGCGGTCGACAGGCGCGGGCCCGGGTCGAAGAGGCTGAGCTCGCCGAACATCTCACCCGGTCCGAGCACCGAGAGCAGGCTCTCCCGGCCGTCGGCGGACCCCCGCGCCAGCTTGACCTTGCCGGTGACGATGACGTGGAGGGAGTCGCCCTTGTCCCCCTCCCGGAACACGGTCTCACCCCGTGACAACCGTCGTGGCGTCATCGAGTCGAAGAGCCGCCGGGCGGCCTCCTCGTCGAGCGCGGAGAACAGCGGCGCCTTCATCACGACATGACGGTCCACGCGCCCCATAGTGCCACTACCGTCACAACCGGGCGCGTCAGGGTGTGTCGCGCGTCACGTCTAGGCTGGGTCCGTGAGCAGCGACGACGTCAAGACCGGGGCCCCGACGCCCACGGGTGAGACCCCCCTGGCCCTGACCCGCCGGGCCCGCCGGATCTACCGGCTGCTGGCGCAGCGCTACCCCGACGCGCGCGCGGAGCTGGACTTCGCCGACGCCTACCAGCTGCTCGTCGCCACGGTCCTGTCCGCGCAGACGACCGACGTGCGCGTCAACGGTGTGACGCCGACCCTGTTCGCACGCTACCCCGACGCCAGGGCGCTGGCCGCGGCGGACCGCGCCGAGGTCGAGACCATCGTCCAGCCCACCGGGTTCTTCCGTGCCAAGACCGACAGCCTGCTCAGGCTGGCCTCGGCGCTCGTGGAGCGGTTCGACGGTCAGGTGCCCGGCCGGCTGCGTGACCTGGTGACCCTGCCCGGGGTCGGCCGCAAGACCGCCAACGTCGTGCTCGGCAACGCCTTCGGGGTCCCGGGGATCACCGTCGACACGCACTTCGGGCGCCTCGCGCGCCGCTTCGGCTGGACCAGCCAGGACGACCCGGTCAAGGTCGAGCACGAGGTCGGGGCGCTGTTCCCGCGCAAGGACTGGACCCAGCTGTCCAACGTGCTCATCTTCCACGGGCGGCGGACCTGTCACGCCCGCAACCCCGCCTGCGGTGCCTGCCCGGTCGCCTCTCTGTGCCCCGCCTACGGCACCGGGGAGACCGACCCCGACAAGGCGCAGAAGCTGCTGCGCAGCGGCCCCCGGGCATGACCGCGTACCCGCCCCCCGGGTGGCTGACCTCCTTCGCCGAGAGGATCCCGGCCATCGGCGGGGAACGCTTCAGCCGGTTCCTGCCCCCGCCCGAGGGCGGACGCCGTCACTCGGCCGTGCTCGTGCTCTTCGCCCCCGGGGGCGAAGAGCACGAGCACGGCGGGGAGGGTGGGGCGACCGTGGTCATCACCGAGCGCGCGCACAGCATGCGCTCCCACGCCGGGCAGCCCGCCTTCCCCGGCGGGGGCACCGAGGAGCACGACCCCCACCCGGCCGCGACGGCCCTGCGGGAGGCGCAGGAGGAGGTGGACCTGGACCCCGGCACGGTGGACGTGCTCGGCGACCTGCCCACCCTGCACATCCCGGTGAGCGGCTACGACGTCACTCCGGTGCTCGGGTGGTGGCGCGAACCTGACCCCGCGTCGCTGTGGGCCAGGGACCCGCGCGAGGTCGCCCGGGTCGTGCAGCCGTCGGTGTCGTGGCTCGTCGACCCGCGGCACCGCTTTCTGGTGCGCCACCCCAGCGGGTTCGTCGGCCCGGCCTGGGACGTCGACGGGCTCCTGGTGTGGGGCTTCACGGCCGGGCTGCTCGACCGCATCCTCGACCTGGCCGGGGTCGCTCCCGACTGGGACCGCTCGCGGGTGCGAGACCTGCCGGCCTGACCCGCAGCGGGGCCGTCCGGGCGGCCGGGGTCCTCAGCAGCCGGTCTCGGTCAGCGACGCGTCGATGCGGCGTCCGCCTCGAGCTCGCGGCGCGTGACCGCGGACGGGGGAGGCGTCGGCGACTTCAGCTGGGCGGGGGCCTGCTTGAGCGTCTCCACCGTCTGCTGGGCGTTGTCGATGGTGCGCTGCGGCTTGCCCTTGACCTGGGTGACCTGCTTCTTGCCGATCATCGCCAGGATGCCGGCGACGAGGAACAGCACGGCGGCCACGATGAGCAGGCCTGCCCACCAGTCCAGCCAGATCGCGATGACGCCGGCCAGGCCCAGCAGGAGCAGGCCGAAGCCGTAGGCCGCCAGGACGCCGGCGCCGGCGAACATGCCAGCGCCCTTGCCCGCGTGCTGCAGGTCGGTCTTGATCTCCGCCTTCGCGAGCTCGACCTCGCCGCGCACGATCTGCGAGAGGTCCGTCGACACGTCGCTGACGAGCTGTCCGATGGAGCGCTCGCCGGTCGTGCCCTGAAGGGGCTGCTTGCCGGGGTCAACGGGGGTTGCCATGGCTCGGATGCTAGCGCGAGGGTCCGGTGCGTGCAGGTCCGAGCGATGCGAGGGGGTGCCGGCGTCGGTCTCACCGCGGCCGGTCCGCCGGGCGACTGCCCGTAACGGTGTCCGCCCAGCACCCCCTGTTTAGTGCCGGGCGGACACCATGTCGACTCTCCGGTCCCGTGACAGCCGGTGGGGCCGCTCCCGGAGGGGGGCCACCTCGTCGATACGGCACATTCTGCCATCGGGGTCGGACCCGTTCTAGCCAGTTTTGGTCAAGGTTTGTTAAAGACCCTCGGGTACGGGTGTCGCGTCCGATCTGGGACAGTGTGCCGGTGAGCTCCCCCGCCGTCGACGCCCTGCACGACCTCGCCCGGCTGCCCGGGGTCGACGACGGGGTCACGGCCGCCCGTGAGGCCTGCACCCAGCTGCGCTGGCACCAGGCCCTGCGCCGCCGCATACCCGAGGCTGCCGCCGAGTCCCGTGTCCGCGGGGCCGCGGCCAGCGCGTTGCTGGAAGGGGCCGAGCCGGCCGGGTCACGGGGGAGCGTGGACCTGGTGCGCGACCTCGTCCGCGGGGCGGTCGGGTGGGACGAGCGTGAGAACGACCCGGTGTGGCACGTGCTCGCCGGCGTCGTGCGCGCCACGGCCGCGACCGAGCACCTGGGACCTGACCGGCTCCGCTCTCCGGGGCAGGTGCTCGCCGGGCTGCACGCCGCCGCGGCCGGGGACCTGCTGCCGATGACCCAGGTGGGACGCCCGCGCGTGGCGGGGGAGACGTGCGCCGAGTGGGCCGAGCTGGGCCCGGCCCCCGAGCCCGGGGAGGCGCACGAGCGGCTCGCGCTGGTCCACGAGCTGCTGTCCGCCGTGCCTGCCGGCCGGGTGCCGGCGCTGCTCGTGGCGGCGGTCGTGCATGCCGAGATCGTCACCGTGCGGCCGTTCGTCCTCGGTAACGGGGTCGTGGCGCGGGCCGTGGAGAGAGTGGTGCTGCGCGCCGGTGGCCTCGACCCGACGGGGGTGGCGGTGCCCGAGGTGGGGCACGCCGACCGGGCCGGCGCCGACTACCGCGGGGCCGTGTCGGCCTACGCCACCGGCTCGGCCGACGGGGTGCGCCTGTGGCTCCTGCACTGCGCCGAGGCGGTCGAGCGGGCGGCGTCCGAGGGCACGCGGATCGCGGACGCCGTGCTCGCCGGACGGTTGCCCCGATAGTCCGCTGACCTGCGGCTTTCTGGCCGCCTCCGTCGGGGGAGCACGTCGCCGTGCCACGGCTTGCACCGTGTCTTCTGGGCGTGACATACTGCTGAGACAGCGCTCCTCGTCAGAGTTGTAGCGCGGGTGTTCGGGATCATCCCCCCCTGATCTCGGACACCGACGGCCCCGGCATCCCCCCCGCCGGGGCCGTCCCCTATTCACCTGCTCCCTGCGCCATCGTCGGTCTGTCCACATGGTCCGGGGCCGCAGGTCAGCCGTCCACAGCGCGCGGCAGCTCCCTTGGCCCCTCCAGCGCCGCCGACCAGGGTGGAGGCATGGATCAGCGCACCAGCGTCGTCGGCCTGACCGGCGCCTCCGGAGGACTGGGCACCAGCACCCTCGCCGCCGCTGTCGCCGGGCTCGGCCAGATGCTGGGGCACCCGGCCCTCCTGGTCGACCTGGTGCCCAACGGCGCGGGGCTCGACCAGCTGACCGGGTGCGCCCACGAGCCCGGTCGTCGCTGGCCGGTGCACGAGGAGGACATCGCCTCGCTGACGTCGCACCACCTCCCGGTATGGGGTGGGGTCACCGTCCTCAGCCAGCGCGGGCCCACACGACCCCCTCCTGCCCTGGGGCCCGCCGCGGTCGGGGCCGTGTCGCGGCTGGCGGCGGACCACGCGCTGGCCGTCCTCGACCTCCCCCGGGCCGACCACCCCCACGCCGCGGCCTGGTTCGGCCTGTGCGACACGGTCGTCCTGGTCGCCGGGACCGCGCCGCCGCAGATCGCTGCTGCGCTGGTCGCGCAGGCGCTGGCGCCTTGCGCGTCGCGGCTCGTGCTGCGCCCTGCGGAGGAGGCCGGGCTGGACCCCGACGACGTGGCCGCGCTGCTGGGCCTTCCTCTCGTGCACCTGCTGGGGCACGACCGGTCCGTGGCCCGCTCCGTCCTCGAGCAGGAGTGGCCGGGCCTCGTGCCCGGCCCGGTCCGGGACGTGGCGGCGGCGGTCCTCTCCGTCGCTCTGCGTGGGACGGACCGGGCAGGGGAGGCAGCGTGACCGTGGCGCAGGACCGTGCCGCCGTGGCCGGCGCCCTCGGGCCGCTCACGGTCCATCTCGAGGACGACCGGGTCACCGACATCCTCGTCAACGGAGGCGCAGGGGTCTGGGTCGACCGCGGCAACGGTGTGGAGGCCGTCGAGAGCGCGCTGAGCGACGAGCGCACCGTGCGCCGTCTCGCGGTCCGTCTGGCCGGCCTGGCGGGGCAACGCCTCGACGACGCGAGCCCGTGGGTCGACGGCCTGCTCCCCGGCGGCATCCGCCTGCACGCCGTCCTGCCGCCGCTGGTCAGCGGCGGCGCCCACGTCAGCCTGCGGGTGCCGCGTCGGGCCGGTCCCTCGCTGGACGACCTGTCGGCCTGGGGTGCCCTGGACGGGCCGGCCAGGCAGGTGCTGGAGGCGGTCGTCGCTGCTCGGGTCTCCTTCG
The DNA here is from genome assembly GCF_000421185.1 of Ornithinimicrobium pekingense DSM 21552. Taxonomy (GTDB): domain Bacteria; phylum Actinomycetota; class Actinomycetes; order Actinomycetales; family Dermatophilaceae; genus Ornithinicoccus; species Ornithinicoccus pekingensis. The sequence continues at coordinate 134,742 of NZ_ATWJ01000008.1, read as the reverse complement.
TCGTCTCGGGCGGGACGGGGTCGGGCAAGACCACCGTGCTCGCGGCGATGCTGGCTCGGGTGCCCGGCCACGAACGGGTCGCCGTGGTCGAGGACGTCCGCGAGCTCCACGTCGACCACCCGCACGTCGTCCACCTCCAGGGTCGGGGCAACAACGTCGAGGGCCGCGGCGAGGTCACGCTCACCACCCTGGTGCGGCAGAGCCTGCGCATGCGCCCCGACCGGGTGGTCGTCGGTGAGGTGCGCGGCGCGGAGGTGCGCGAGCTGCTGGCGGCCCTCAACACCGGTCACGAGGGCGGCTGCGGGACCCTGCACGCCAATGCGGCCGCCGACGTGGTCAGCAGGGTCGAGGCCCTGGGAGCTCTCGCCGGCATGTCGCCGGCTGCCGTGCACGCCCAGCTCGCCAGCGCGATCGAGGTGGTCCTGCACGTGGTCAGGAGGAGCGACGGTCGCCGGGTGCTGGGTGAGGTGGCCGTCCTGGAGCAGGTGTCCGGCGTGGTCCGGGCGGTGCCGGCGCTCCTGGGCGGACCGGAGCGGTGGTCCCGCGGACCTGCCTGGGGACAGCTCTCGCGACGGCTCGGACTGTCCGCGGACCAGGTGCCGGACGTACAGGGTCGCCCATGACGCTCGTCGTCGCCGTGCTCTCGGCATTCCTCGCCGCCGGTGCCGTCCTGACGTGGCCGGGCCGGTCCTCGCACGCGTCGCCCGACCAGGACGAGGCCCCCACCTGCGGTATCGCCGCACCGGTGGCCGGCACGGGGACGCACACCGGTGACGGTGACCGGTTCCCCCGTCGCCACCGGCCCGGCCGGGCTGCCTTCCTCGCCCGCGGCGCACGTCCTGGGCTGCCCGGCACGGCCCTGGACGTGTTCCTGCGGCGGCTGAGGAGGCCGGGTGCGCGAGCGGCCGGGAGGGCCCACGCGATGTCCGAGGAGGTGCAGCTGCTCGACGGGCTCGCGGCCGCTCTCGAGGCGGGGCTGCCCACGGAGCACGCCGTCCAGGTCGCCCTCGCCCCGGTGGGAGCGGGTCCGGCGGCCGGCCACTGGGCGGAGCTGGCACGAGAGGCTCGCGAGGGCCATCCCCTGGGGGCCGCCTGGCAGCGGCTGGCGCGCCGGACCTGCAGCCCCACGGCCGCCTCGGTCGCGCGGGCCTGGACCGTCGCCTCCACGACGGGCGCTCCGGTCGCGGCCGCGGTGCGCTCGAGCGCGCACGCGGCCCGCGAGCGACGACGGCTGGAGCGCGCCGTCGAGACCGCCACCGCGGGTGCACGTGCCACGGCCACCGTCCTCGGGCTGCTCCCGCTCGCCGGTGTCGGCCTGGCCGCGCTCGTCGGCGTGGGGCCGACGACGCTCTACTCCGACCCCCTGGCGATGGGGTCAGCTGGTCTCGGGGTCGTCCTGCTCCTCACGGGTCATCTCGTGGTCCGCCGGATGGTCTCCTCTGTGCTTCGGGGTCTCGGATGAACGCAGGGGCCCTTCCTGCCGCTCCGGTCCTGGTGGCCGCGCTCGCCGGCGCCGCGGTGCTGGTGTGGCCGCACCGTCGTGGTCCTGCGTGGACTCCCGTGGTGACGCCGTGGGGTCGGGGGGGCGGACGGTCGACCCTGGCCCCCCTGTCCCCCAACCGACCTTCACGGCCCGCCGCAGGCTCCGTCCGCGGTCTGGTCCCCGAGGCTCTCGAGCTGGTCGCCCTGGCGCTGCTCGGTGGCGGTTCGCTCGCTCGCGCGGTCACCAGCGTCGGCCTCGTGCTGCCCGGCCCGTGCGGACGTGAGCTCGTCGAGGTCGGTGCCCGGCTCCGCGACGGAGCGGCGGAGGGGGAGGTCTGGGACGGCGCGGGGGAGCACTGGGCGCCGGCCCGGCGCAGCCTTGCGCTCGCTGAGGCGTCGGGCGTGGCTCCCGGGCAGGCGCTGGTCCGGTCGGCCGAGGACCTGCGCAGGGACGCGGTGGCCGACGTCGAGGTGGCCGCCGCACGGCTCGGGGTCCGGCTGGTGCTTCCGCTGGGCCTGGCCTACCTGCCCGCTTTCGTCCTGACCACGGTGCTCCCGGTCGTGCTCGCACTGACGAGAGACCTGGCCTGGTGAGCAGCGCTCACCACCTCACGACGTGCGTCCCACCCGGGGGCGCACCCACCCACAAGGAGGGGAACCCATGAAGAAAAGCACCATCGCCCGTCACCTGGCCCAGCTGGGCCGGCGTCCCGACGCCGGGATGAGCACCGCCGAGTACGCCGTCGGGACCATCGCGGCCTGCGCGTTCGCGGCGCTGCTGCTGATGGTCATCAAGTCCGGCGCGGTCGAGGGCCTCGTCACCACGGTGATCACCACCGCCCTGTCGGTGTCGCTGTGACCCGGCGCGGGCGCCCTTGCGGCGACCGGGGGCTGGCGACGGCCGAGCTGGCCGTCGCTCTCCCGGCAGTCGTCCTGGTGCTCGCGCTCTGCCTCACGGCGATGGCCCTGGGCGTGGACCACGTCCGGGCCGAGGACGCGGCGCGTGCCGGAGCACGCGCCGCGTCCCGCGGCGAGCCCGTCGCGGTGGTCCGCGAGGTCGCGGCCACCCGGGCGCCCCGGGGGGCGAGCATCATCGTCGACGCCGGCGCCGAGGGGGTGGTGGTCCGCGTCGTCGCCCCGGCTCGTGTCCGCCTGCTGCCGCGCCTGCCGAGCGCCGAGGCGACAGCGGAGGCGCTGTGGGAGCCGGGGGTGCGCCCGTGAGGGCGGTGCCCGGCCCCGGGCGCAGCACCCGGACCGTGCCCGGCCCGGGCGCCGGGCCGACGGCGCCGGCCGTCGGGGAACGGGGTTCGGGGACCGTGCTGGCGGTCGGCCTCGTCGGCGTGCTCGCGACCCTGCTGGTGGCCGGGCTGCTCGTGGCTGCCGTCGCCACGACAGGCCACCGCGCACGGACCGCAGCCGACCTGGGCGCCCTCGCCGCGGCCGGGCGCGCCCTGGAGGGCGCGCCCCAGGAGGAGGCGTGCGTCGTCGCCGACGACGTGACGGACCGTCACGGCGCAGTCCTCGTCTCGTGCGTCGTCAGCGCGGTCAGCGGTCTCCCGCGCGCGGAGCTGACCGTGAGCGCGCGGGTCGACGGCACCCCCTGGGTGGTGCACGCCCGCGCCGCCGCAGGCGCGGTGTCTTCCCGCGGGCGTCGGTTACCGGTCGGGCTCGAGGCGGTGACGCTCCGGCGGGGTCGGTCCGGTGCCGGGCCGCGTCGTCGACGACCCCTGCCGTGGCGTGGTCGTGCCCGGGGCCCCAGCGCCGGGTCGGCCCGTCGACGTCGGCCGCTGGTCGAGCTGGCCGGCGTCCGTGGCGCGGGTCGCACGCCGGTCGGCGTCCTTGGCCTGCTTCCGGAGCTCGCGCACCTCACGCGCCTTGCGGGCCTTGCCGCGGGCTCCGGCGGCCACCATCCACAGACCGATCGCGGCGACGGCGAGCGTCAGCACGCCCGCCAGGAAGAGCCACAGGGGTGCGACCTCGACGTTGAGCACGCCGTAGCTGACCTCGACGGGGGTCATGCCGGCCGTCGCGAGGAGCACGTAGGTGATGACGGCGGCGGCGAGCAGGATGAGCAGGAAGCCGATGATCAACATGTCGGGCCTTTCGGGACGATCTCGTCGCAGCTCGGCGGCGCGGGTGCACCGGTGCGCGTCGAGGCTAGCCGACCCGCCACGTCGGCGCTCCCCGCAGCGGACGCTGCACCGGCCCGGCCCGGCCCGGGCGCACGGCCATGCCCTGACCGCTGCGCCGCCCCGAGGTCCGCCGGGGCAGCGCTCAGCCGGCAGCAGGGACCGAGACCGAGCGTTCGGACAGCACGTGCGACAGCGTCGCGACGGCACCCGCTCGGTGCAGCGGCTCGTTGCCGCTGCCGCACTTGGGCGACTGCACGCAGCTCGGGCAACCGGCGGCGCAGGCGCAGGCCTCGACGAGGTCACGGGTGGCCGCCAGCCACGTCGCCGCCTCCCGGAACCCCCGCCGGGCGAAGCCGGCTCCACCCGGGTGCCCGTCGAAGACCATCACGGTCGGCAGCCCGGTGTCAGGGTGCAGCGCGGTCGAGACGCCGCCGACGTCCCAGCGGTCGCAGGTCGCCAGCAGCGGCAGCATGCCGATGGCCGCGTGCTCGGCCGCGTGCAGGGCGCCGGGGACGTCGTCCTCGCTCAGCCCGGCGAGGGCCAGCTCCTCCTCGGGGAGGGTCCACCAGACAGCCTGGGTCACCAGGGTGCGTTCCGGCAGGTCGAGGGGATGCGTGCCGACCACGGTGCCGTCGGGCAGGACCCGCTGGAAGGAGGTGACCCGCGAGGTGACCTCGACCCGACCGGTGCACAGCCGCGCGGCGCCCCACGCCTGCTCATCCTCGACGGCCCGGATCGTGAACGTGCTCTCGCTGCGGGCGCGCGTCGACCAGCCGGGGTCGCCCGGCACCACCATGGCGACCGAGCTCTCCAGGTCGAGGTCGGTGACGACGTGCGCCTGACCCTGGTGCACGTAGACGGCGCCGGCGTGGACCGTGGTCAGCGCCCGCTCCTCGTCGACGGTGCCCAGGACCCGGCCGCTGCGGGCGTCGACGATCTGCACGGCCTGGCCGGCGTCGCGCAGCTGGACGTGGTCGGAGGGCCGGTCCGGGCGGGCCCAGTACCAGCCCGTGGGCCGACGGCGCAGGACGCCGCCGGCGACGAGCTGCTCGGCGAGGACCGCGACGCCTGCACCGAACCACCTCTCGTCGTCGCGGGTCAGAGGGAGCTCCGCGGCGGCAGCCGCCAGGTGGGGCGCGAGCACGTAGGGGTTCTCCGGGTCCAGGACGCACGACTCCACCGGCGCGTCGAAGATCAGCTCCGGATGTGCCAGCAGGTAGCTGTCGAGCGGGTCGTCGGCGGCGACGAGGACCGCAAGCGACGGAGCGCCGCGCCGGCCGGCCCTGCCGGCCTGCTGCCAGAACGAGGCCCGGGTCCCGGGCCAGCCCGCCATCACGACCGCGTCGAGCCCCGCGATGTCGATCCCCAGCTCCAGCGCGGTCGTCGCGGCCAGCCCCAGGACGTCCCTGCCCCGCAGGGCCGACTCCAGTGCCCGACGTTCCTCGGGCAGGTAGCCGCCGCGGTAGGCCGCGACCTGGCCCGGCGCGCCGGCACCTCGGGCGTCCAGCTCCTCACGGGCCCGCCCGGCCACCACCTCCACGCCCTGCCGGGACCGGGCGAAGGCGACGGTCTGCACCCCCGTCTCGACCAGGTCGGCCAGCACCGTCGCGGTCTCGGCGACGGTGCCACGGCGCGAGCCGTCCTCCAGCTCCGGCGGTTGCCACAGCGCCACGACGGTCTCCCGGCGCGGCGAGGCGTCCTGGGTCACCGCGACGACGTCCTGCCCGACGAGGGTGCTCGCCAGGACCTCGGGCTCGGCCACGGTTGCGGACGCCAGGACGACGGTGGGATGGGCGCCGTACCTGGCGGCGACCCGCAGCAGGCGGCGCAGGACGGCGGAGACGTGCGCGCCGAAGACGCCGCGGTAGACGTGGCACTCGTCGACGACGACGTAGCGCAGGGAGCGCAGGAAGCCGCGCCAGCGCTCGTGCCCCGGCAGCAGCGTGTGGTGGAGCAGGTCGGGGTTGGTCAGCACGTAGTGCGCGTGGTCGCGGATCCACCTGCGCTCCTCGGCCGGGGTGTCGCCGTCCAGCGCGGCCACCCGCACCCCGGGGATCGCGAGGGTGTGCAGCCGCGCTCCCTGGTCGGCACCGAGCGCCTTGGTGGGGGCCAGGTAGAGGGCGGTGGCCCCTCGCCCGCTGGCGGCCGCGGTCCCCTCGCAGAGGGCGGTCAGGACCGGCAGGAGGAAGCCCAGCGACTTCCCGGAGGCAGTGCCTGTCGCGACGACGACGTGCCGTCCGCCGCGGGCCAGCTCGGCCACCCGGGCCTGGTGCTCCCACAGCGTGCCGATCCCCTCGCCGTGCAGGGCCGCGGTCACCTCCGGCGCCACCCACGCGGGCCAGGGCACCGTGCGGCCCTCGCGGGCGGGCACGGTGCGCACGTGGACCAGCCGCTCGGCCCGCGGCCCCCGGGAGAGGTGGGCGAGCGCCGTGAGCGGGTCGAAGAGAGGATGCTCGGCCATGACGCGACCACGGTACGCCGCGCCGCTGACAGGGCCGCCGGGCCGGGGACGACACACCCAGGCCGGGCCCGCCCACGGGCTCGACGCGGCGCGTCATACCATGACGGCGGCCGACCCCCGTGACCCTGTCACTACAGTGTGGCCACAACCGAGCGGGCCACCAACCCCCGCGCCGTCGCCCGCAGAGCCGCGGGCCAGCTCAGGAGGCTGTACATGACACCAGTCCGTTCCGTGAGCGAGGTGACGCTGTCCGGCACCGACACCTCGATCGTGATCGTGGTGCTCTGCATCGCGGTGGTCGCCCTCGTCTTCGGCTTCATGTTCCGTCGCGAGGTCCTGGCGACCTCGCCGGGGACCGAGTCGATGCGCGAGATCGGCGGCGCCGTGCAGGAGGGTGCCTCCGCCTACCTGGGCCGTCAGTTCCGGACCCTGGGGATCTTCGCGGTCGTCGCGTTCTTCCTCCTCCTCGTGCTCCCGGCCGACGACCTGGCCGTGCGCATCGGCCGCTCGGTCGCCTTCCTCTTCGGCGCCGGGTTCTCGGCGACCATCGGCTACCTGGGCATGAACCTGGCCACCGCCGCGAACATGCGCGTGGCCGAGGCGGCCCGTAACGGCAACCGGGACGAGGGCATGCGCATCGCCTTCCGCACCGGCGGCACGGTGGGCATGGCGACGGTCGGCCTGGGCCTGCTGGGCGCCGCGGTGGTCGTCCTGGTCTACCGCGGCGACGCGCCCGTGGTCCTCGAGGGCTTCGGCTTCGGCGCCGCCCTGCTGGCGATGTTCATGCGGGTCGGCGGAGGCATCTTCACCAAGGCCGCGGACGTCGGCGCCGACCTGGTCGGCAAGGTCGAGGCGGGCATCCCCGAGGACGACCCGCGCAACGCCGCCACCATCGCCGACAACGTCGGTGACAACGTGGGTGACTGCGCCGGCATGGCCGCCGACCTCTTCGAGTCCTACGCCGTGACCCTCGTGGCAGCGCTGATCCTGGGCACCGCCGCGCTCGGCAACGACGGGGGTTTGACCTTCCCGCTGATCATCCCCGCTATCGGCGTGATCACCGCGATCATCGGCGTCTACCTGACGAAGGCCCAGCCCGGCGTCAACGCCCTGCGCTCCATCAACCGCAGCTTCTACCTCTCCGCGGCCGGCGCAGCCCTGGCCTCGGTCGCCGCGGCCTTCGTGTTCCTGCCCAGCAGCAGCGCCGACCTCGACGGCGTCTCCTCCCGGGACCTCTTCGGCGGCGGTGCCGCCGCTGCCGACGTCAACCCGGCCCTGGGAGCGGCCGTGGCCGTGGTGATCGGCATCGTGCTGGCCGCGTTCATCCTCTGGCTCACGGGGTACTTCACCGGCACGGAGTCCAAGCCCACCAACGACGTGGCGCGCACCTCGCTCACCGGGCCGGCGACTGTCGTGCTGTCGGGCATCGGGGTCGGGCTGGAGTCGGCCGTCTACACGGCGGTCACGATCGCCATCGCCATCTTCGCGCTGTTCACCCTCGGCGGTGGCTCGCTGATCATGTCCCTCTTCTTCGTCGCGCTCGCCGGCTGCGGGCTGCTCACCACCGTCGGTGTGATCGTGGCGATGGACACCTTCGGCCCGGTGTCCGACAACGCCCAGGGCATCGCCGAGATGTCCGGGGACGTCGACGGTGAGGGCGCGCAGATCCTCACCGAGCTCGACGCCGTCGGCAACACCACCAAGGCGATCACCAAGGGCATCGCGATCACCACCGCGGTGCTCGCCGCGACCGCGTTGTTCGGCTCCTACCTCGACGCCATCATCAAGGCGGTCAGCGACGCCGAGACCGCGGAGGCCGAGGCGATCTGGGACCAGTTCCTCGTCTTCGACCCGCGCGCCATGGTCGGCATGCTCATCGGTGGCGCCGTGGTGTTCCTCTTCTCCGGCCTGGCGATCAACGCGGTGACCCGCGCCGCCGGCGCGATCGTCTTCGAGGTGCGTCGCCAGTTCCGCGAGAAGCCCGGGATCATGGACTACAGCGAGAAGCCGGAGTATGCCCGCGTGGTCGACATCTGCACCCGCGACTCGCTGCGAGAGCTCGCCACCCCGGGCCTGCTGGCCGTCTTCGCCCCGATCGCGGTCGGCTTCGGCCTGGGCGTCGGTGCGCTGGCCGGCTACCTCGCCGGCGCGATCGTCACCGGCGTGCTGATGGCCGTCTTCCTGGCCAACTCCGGCGGCGCGTGGGACAACGCCAAGAAGATCGTGGAGGACGGTCACTACGGCGGCAAGGGCACGGACGCGCACGCCGCCACCGTCATCGGTGACACCGTGGGCGACCCGTTCAAGGACACCGCCGGCCCGGCCATCAACCCGCTCATCAAGGTGATGAACCTGGTCGCGCTGCTCATCGCCCCGGCGATCATCGGTCTGACCTACGGCAGCGGCGCCAACGACTGGCTGCGCTGGGCGATCGCGCTGGTGGCCGTCGTCGTCATCGTCGGCGCGGTCGTCGTCTCGAAGCGTCGCGACATCGCCATCGGCGAGGCGCCCGAGCGCGCCGGGGTCATCTCCGGGTCCTGACACGAGACAGCCCCTGACCGGGGCGGCACTCTGACCGGGGTGCCGCCCCGGTCCGTGTCCGGGGTGCGACGGCCGGCGCCGGGACGACCCTGACCGTGCGACAGTGACCTGCGTGCAGAGCGCCACCGCCCCCACGCCCCCGCCGGTCCTCGACGACGAGGCCGCCGGCCTGCTGCGTGCCGACCTCCTCGACGCCGGCTACACCGTCGACCACCTGGCCGAGCTCCTCGGTGACCGCGCCTCGGCCGCGCTGCACCGTGGACAGGTCCTGCCCGCCGACCTCGCCACGGCAGGGAGTGCGGACCCCGCGGCGGTCCTGGCCCGCCTGTTCGTCCTCGCCCGGCCGGTCGACGCGGCCGCCGTCGACACCGCCCTCCCGCGCACGGGCGCGGCCGGCCTGCTGCACAGTGGACTGGCGGACCGGGCCCTGCCCGACGGAGCGCTGCGCGCGACCTGCGACCTGCGCCCCTACGGTGACGAACGGCATACCTGGTGGCTCGCCTCCGACCTGGGCGAGGCGGCGACCGACGGGCCGTTGCCGACCGACCACGTCCTCGGCGTCGGCGGGGCGTCGACCACCCTCAGCTCGTGGACACCGCGCCCCCAGGTCGACCGGGCGCTCGACCTGGGGACCGGCGGCGGGGTCCAGGCCCTCCACCTGTCGACGCACGCCGGGCACGTCGTCGCCACCGACCTGTCGACCCGAGCACTCGCCTACGCCCGCCTCACCGCGGCCCTCAACGACCTCACGCTCGACGTGCGGCAGGGCAGCCTGCTCGAGCCGGTGGCGGGGCAGACCTTCGACCTCGTCGTGTCCAACCCGCCTTTCGTCATCACGCCGCGGCTCGCGGGGGTCCCGCTGTACGAGTACCGCGACGGAGGTGCGGCGGGGGACGCCCTCGTCGGCGGGCTCGTCGACAGCCTGGCCGCCCACCTGCGCCCCGGAGGGATCGCCCAGCTCCTGGCCAACTGGGAGCTGCGCGAGGGCGAGGACTGGCACGAGCACGTCGAGGCCTGGCTGGAGGGCACCGGCCTGGACGCCTGGGTCGTCCAGCGCGAGGTGCAGGACGTCGCGGAGTATGCCGAGACCTGGGTGCGCGACGGCGGGCACCGCTCCGGGTCCGTGGCCTTCGAGCGGCTCTACGGGGCGTGGCTGGCGGACTTCGCGAGCCGGGGGGTGGAGAGCGTGGGCTTCGGTGTCGTCACGCTGCACCGGCCGACGACGCCTCGTGCACCGTGGCGGGACCTCGTGGACGTCCGGACGCCGGTCTCCTCACCGATGGGGCCGACCGTGCTCGCCGGGCTGAGGGCACGGACGTGGCTGGCCGAGCACGGGGACGACGACGTGCTCGACGTCGCCTGGCAGGTCGCCGACGACGTCACCGAGGAACGGGTCGGCCGGCCCGGTGCCCCCGACCCTGCGGTGATCCAGGTGCGGCAGGGCGGTGGGCTGGGCAGGGTGCTGCAGCTGGACACCCTCGCCGCGGGGGTCGTGGGTGCGTGCGACGGTGACCTGACCGCCCGTCAGCTGTGCGCCGGTCTCGCGGTGCTGACGGACACACCGCCCGCCGCGGTGGAGACCGCGGTCGTGCCGGTCCTGCGCGAGCTCGTCAAAGACGGGCTGCTGCGCTGAGGGCGCGCTCCGGAGTCGTCGGTGAGGCCGGGGACGGGACGGCGCCGTCGGTGGTCAGCCGTAGTTGTACGTCGTGCGGGCCAGGCTGAAGCTGCGGCCGAGCTCGCTGCTGGTGCAGGAGACACCGGACTCGGCGGAGGTGCACGAGGTCGGACCGACGGTCAGCGTCGAGCCGTAGGGCAGCACCGCCAGGGTCGCCCCGTCGAGGTCGAGGGTCTCCCCTCCGACCTGCTCGGCCCACCAGCCGCCGGTGCCGACCCGCGCCGCACCGGTGAGCGGCTCGGCCACGCAGGTCCACGCGCCGCGCCCGGCCGCCAGCCGCATGACGTCGGCCTCCTCGGCCGTGCACCCGGCGAGGTTGGCCTCGGACAGGTGGTCGGCCAGGGGCGTGAAGTTCTTGTCGGCGATCTGGCACACCGCGCCCCCAGCGGTCACCGAGCAGGCGATGTTGCCCGAGGGCAGCACGAAGCCGGCCTGGTCGGCGTCGACCGTCACCGAGGTGCCGCCGCCGCTCGCGGACCGCTCGCCCAGCGCCGCCGGGATGTCGGCCGGTGCCGTGGGAGCCGCCACCGGCTCGCCGCCGGTCTGGGGGGCGCCGTCGGCCCCGCCGGTCCCGACCGCGGTGTCACCGCCGGTAGGGGACCCGTCGGGCGTGCCGCCGTCCTCGTCGCCGCTGCACCCGGCGAGGGCCAGGGCACCGGCCAGCGTGAGCGCAGCCAGCCGGGACACCCTGCTCCGGCGCCGCGACGGCATACCTGCTCCTGCCAGCGTCGTCATAGGGATGCAGCGTAGTCGGTGCAGGGCCATGGGCTACGGTGACGGCCGAGGACCCGTGTCGGAGCCGTGACGAATCCACGGCACACGGAGCCCCGAGAAGGAGCAACGCCCGTGGCAGCAGGACGCAAGCTGGTGATCGTCGAGTCCCCAGGCAAGGTGAAGAGCATCGGGGAGTACCTCGGCCCCGACTACACGGTGAACGCCAGCATCGGCCACATCCGCGACCTGCCCAACCCCTCCGAGCTGCCCGCCGACCTCAAGAAGGGCCCCTACGGCAGGTTCGCGATCAACGTCGACGAGGACTTCGAGCCCTACTACGTCGTCGACGCCGACAAGAAGAAGAAGGTCGCCGAGCTGCGGCGCCAGCTCAAGGACGCCGACGAGCTCTACCTGGCCACCGATGAGGACCGCGAGGGCGAGGCGATCGCCTGGCACCTGCTCGAGGTCCTCAAGCCCAAGGTCCCTGTCCGCCGCATGGTCTTCCACGAGATCACCAAGGAGGCCATCCGGCGCGCCGTCAACGAGACGCGCGAGATGGACATGCACCTGGTCGACGCCCAGGAGACGCGTCGCGTCCTCGACCGCCTCTACGGCTACGAGGTCTCGCCGGTGCTGTGGCGCAAGGTCAAGCAGGGGCTCTCGGCGGGACGCGTGCAGTCCGTCGCCACCCGCATGGTGGTCGAGCGGGAGCGGGAGCGTATGGCGTTCCGCTCCGCCTCCTACTGGGACGTCGAGGGCGACTTCGCCCCCGCGGGCGGCGGGCCGTCCGCGAGCAACGCCTTCACCGCCCGGCTCACCTCCGTCGACGGCCGCAAGGTCGCCACCGGACGCGACTTCGCCGACGACGGCACCCTGCGCACGGCCAGGGCCGTGCACCTGGACGCCGCCGGCGCCCAGTCGGTCGCCGAGGGCACCCGGGAGGCTGACGTCGCCGTCAGCGAGGTCGCCGAGAAGCCCTACACGCGCCGGCCGTCCGCGCCGTTCACCACGTCGACGCTGCAGCAGGAGGCCTCGCGCAAGCTGCGGATGAACAGCCAGACGACCATGCGCACCGCCCAGCGGCTCTACGAGGGCGGCTACATCACCTACATGCGGACGGACTCGACGACGCTGTCGAGCTCGGCCGTCAGCGCCGCGCGCTCGCAGGCCCGCGACATGTACGGCGCCGACTACGTGCCGGAGACCCCGCGCGTCTACGGCAAGAAGGCCAAGAACGCCCAGGAGGCGCACGAGGCCATCCGCCCGGCAGGAGACCGCTTCCGGACGCCGGCGCAGGTCGCCGGTGAGCTGCGCGGCCAGGAGTACGCCCTCTACGAGCTGATCTGGAAGCGCACGGTCGCCTCTCAGATGGCCGACGCCAAGGGTTCCACCGCCACCGTGCGCCTGCGGGCCGCGCTGCCGGAGGGGACCCGCGGCGGTGACGGCACGGCATACCGGTCTGCGGAGTTCTCCGCGTCGGGCACCGTGATCACCTTCCGCGGGTTCCTCGCGGCCTACGAGGAGGGCCGGGACGAGGCCCGCTACGGCGGCGACGACGAGGCCGTCGGCACGCGGCTGCCCAAGCTGTCCGAGGGCGTTGCCCTGGAGACGCTGCGGGCCGAGGCGGAGGGCCACCAGACGGTCCCGCCCGCCCGTTACACCGAGGCGACGCTGGTCAAGGCGCTGGAGGAGAAGGGCATCGGTCGCCCGTCCACCTACGCCGCGACGGTCGGCACCATCCAGGACCGGGGGTACGTCCGCACCCGCGGGTCGGCGCTGATCCCCACCTGGTTGGCGTTCGCGGTGACCCAGCTGCTGGAGCGACACTTCCCCACGCTCGTGGACTACGACTTCACAGCCTCGATGGAGGAGGACCTCGACCGGATCTCCCGCGGGGACGAGCAGCGGGTGGCGTGGCTGCGCCGGTTCTACTTCGGCGCCGAGGGCAGCAGCGGGGCAGGCCTGCGCGACCTGGTCCAGGACCTCGGTGACATCGACGCCCGTGGGGTGTCCACGGTGGAGATCGGGGACGGCGTGGTCGTGCGCGTCGGTCGCTACGGTCCCTACGTCGAGCTCGTCGGCGAGGACGCGACGGCCGAGGGCGCGCAGCCGCGGCGGGCCACGGTCTCCGACGACATCGCCCCCGACGAGATGTCGGTGGAGAAGGCGCACGAGCTGCTCGCGGCCGCGGCCGACGATGGGCGCGTCCTGGGCACCGACCCGCAGACGGGGCACGAGATCGTCGCGCGTGCAGGTCGCTACGGCCCCTACGTGACCGAGGTGCTGCCGGAGGCCGACGAGCCGCCCAAGCGCGGAGCGAAGAAGGCCAAGCCGCGCACCGGGTCGCTGTTCCAGGACATGGACCTGGCCTCCATCGACCTGGAGACCGCGCTGCGGCTGCTGTCGCTGCCCCGCGTCGTCGGCGCCGACCCGGAGTCGGGCGAGGAGATCACCGCCCAGAACGGCCGCTACGGGCCCTACCTGAAGAAGGGCACGGACTCGCGGTCGCTGGAGACCGAGGCGCAGATCTTCGACATCACCCTCGAGCAGGCGCTGGCGATCTACGCCCAGCCCAAGCAGCGCGGTCGGGCCGCGGCGAAGCCGCCCCTGGCCGAGTTCGCCGAGGACCCGGTCTCCGGCAAGAAGGTCGTGGTCAAGGAGGGCCGGTTCGGGCCCTACGTCACCGACGGGGAGACCAACGCGACGCTGCGCAAGGGCGACGAGCCCGAGTCGCTGACGCAGGAGCGCGCCTTCGAGCTGCTGGAGGAGAAGCGGGCCAAGGGCCCGACCACTCGCAAGCGGGCCGCGAAGAAGACGACCACCAAGAAGACCGCTGCCAAGAAGACGGCCGCGAAGAAGACGACGACCGCCCGGAAGACGTCGACCAAGAAGGCCTGAGCCGCGGCCGGCGCCGCTCGCCGGTCTGCCCGCCGACCGGTCAGGCGCACTCGCGACGCCCAGGAGCAGAGTTCACATGATGCATCGTGCGAGCAGTGCACCTGGGCGTCGCGAGTGGCTGCGGTCCGGGTGCCCGTCCTGAGGACCTGACCGCCTGCTCGGGGCCAGGAGTCGTACCGCTCCAGGGCGCGGGCCCCTTCGGCCGTGTCACGGCGCCTGTGGATAACTCCGGCGCCCCCGCGCGGAGGGCTGCCACCCTCCTGTCATGGAGCCAGGACCAGGACGCGAGGCGCTCACCCTCGACAGCTTTCCCGAGCAGCTGCCGAGGTGGCGCGAACGGACGCGCGGGGCCTGGGCCGCGCAGCTGCGGCACCTGCTTCGGCTCGCCGCCTCGGCCCACCCTCAGGACGCCTACGGGCGCAGCGACCTGCTCGTCATGGCGGCGGGACGGGCCGACGACCTGGGGCACCGGGGGCTGGCCGGTGGCCTCCTGGCCCTGGCGTGCGCCTTCGAGGAGGACCGTGTGCTGTCGGCGCGTGCGCACCTGCTGCGGCGCACGCTCGACCTGGACGGGCAGGAGGAGGCGCGGCAGCTCAGCGAGGCCTGGCGCCGCGACCGCTCCTGCAGCGTGCGGGACCACGGCCGGATCGCCCAGATCTGGGCGGACCGCGACGACCACGTCTACGCCTGGGGATGGTGCCAGCGGGGGCTGCTCCTCGCCGAGGAGCTCGGCGTCGGCGGCGTGACGCTGCGCGGCCTGCTGCACCTGCGCGCCGACATCCTCGCGTGCCTGGACCGGGAGCCGCCGGAGCCGCTCGACCCCGGCTGCCTGTGCCTGTCCTGTGCCCCGGGGTCGTGGGTTGCTGCCTGAGACCCGGGAGGCGGCGCTCAGGTGGTCGGCGGCAGCCGGCCGGTGTCAGGCGGTCAGCGCCCTGGCCAGGTCGGCGATGATGTCCTCCGGCGTCTCAAGGCCGACCGAGAGCCGCAGCACGCCCTCGCCCGGCTTGGCCTCGCCGGACACCGGCCGGTGGGTGACGGCGGCCGGGTGCTGGAGCAGGGTGTCGACCCCGCCCAGGGAGACGGCGTGCACGATCATCCGCACGTTCTCCGCGACCCGGCAGGCGCGCTCGAAGGTGCCCAGGTCGATCGACAGCACCGCGCCCGGCCCGGTCATCTGGGTCCCGACCAGCCCGGAGGGGTCGGTGCCGTCGAGGCCGGGGTAGTGCACCCGCTCGACGTCGGCGTGCGCCGCCAGCCAGTGGGCGACCACCTGCGCGGTGTCCTGCTGTGCCCGCACCCGGACCGGCAGCGTCTGCAGGCCGCGGTGCGCCAGGTAGCCCGACAGCGGGTGCATGATCGCGCCGGTGATGGCCCGGACCGGACGGATGCGCCGGGCGTGTTCCTCGCTGCAGGCGACGACGCCGCCGAGCACGTCGCCGTGCCCGGCCAGGAACTTGGTCACGGAGTGCAGCACCATGCTCGCGCCGTGCTCGAGCGGGCGCTGCAGCACCGGCGTCGCGAAGGTGTTGTCCACCAGCACGGGCACCTCACCGGCCCGGTCGCACAGGGCGCGCAGGTCGACGAGGTCCAGGGTCGGGTTGGCCGGGGTCTCCACCACGACCAGTCCGGTGTCCTCCTCGACCGCCTCGCCGACCCCCTCCGCTGTGGTCCAGGTGACGCGCGTGCCGAGCAGACCGCTGGCCAGCAGGTGGTCGCTGCCACCGTAGAGCGGCCGGACCGCGACCACGTGCGGCCGGCCGGCTGACACGCTGGCCAGCAGGGTCGCGGTCAGGGCCGCCATCCCAGAGCCGAAGGCCACGGCGGCCTCCGCGCCCTCCAGGCCCGCGAGCGCCTCCTCGAACCGTGCCACCCCGGGGCTCCAGAGGCGCTGGTAGACCGGCGTCTGCCCGTCGCCGCAGGCGTCCCCGCCGGCCATGTCCTCGTAGGCCTGCCCGCCCTCGTCCACGGTCGGCAGCGGGTAGGTGGTGGACAGGTCGATGGGCGGGACGTGCACGCCCATCGCGGTGAGGTCACCACGCCCGGCGTGGACGGCGCGGCTGTCGAAGCCCAGGTTTTCGGCGGTCATGCCCATATGGTGCAGATACTGCGTCGCTAGATCAAGTTCTCCGAAGTATTGATCTGGTCACAGCGCACGAGCCGGATGATCGTGCGGTCTGCTACCGCGACGGCGCCTCGCTGCACGGCATACTCTCCTGTCGTGCCGAAGAATCCTCAGCCTCCCGCCAAGCCCCTCGACGCGACCGACCTGGCGCTGGTGCGCCTCCTCGAGCAGGACGGCCGCATGTCCAACGCCATGCTCGCCCGCGAGGTGGGGATCGCCGAGTCGACGTGCCTGGTGCGCGTCCGCTCCCTGCGCGAGCGGGGGGTGGTGCGCGGGATCCACGCCGACATCGACCCGGTCGCGGTCGGACGGCCCGTCGAGGCGATGATCGCCGTCCGCTTCGGAGGTCACCGGCGCAGCCACTTCGAGCAGTTCACCCAGGAGGTCCCCGAGCTGCCGGGTGTGCTGGGGGCCTTCCACGTCTCCGGGGCCATCGACTACTTCGTGCATGTCGCCACCGAGTCCGCCGACGCGCTGCGCGACTTCGTCCTCGACCACCTCACCAACCGCCCGGGCGTGCTCCACGCCGAGACCTCCCTGATCTTCGAGTCGCTGCGCGGCCGGGGCACGATGACCCACCCCGACACGGCGGCGGAGACGGCCTCGGAGGATCCGGCTTGACCCTCACGCGGCGTGAGGCCCCAGAGTCGAGGACGTGAGCGCAGACCAGCTGATGACCGACGAGGTGCTGACCGTGGGCCAGGTGGCCGAGGCTCTCGGCGTGACGGTGCGCACCCTGCACCACTACGACGAGATCGGCCTGGTGGTGCCCTCGGAGCGCAGCCCGGCCGGCTACCGCCTCTACACCGAGGCGGACCTGCGGAGGCTGCAGCACGTCGTCGTCTACCGGCGGCTGGGGTTCCCCCTCGAGCAGATCGGGGACATCCTGTCCGACGGCACCGGCAGGGACACGGTGCTGACCCACCTGCGGCGGCAGCGGGAGGCGCTCACGGACCAGATGGCCGGGCTCGCCCGGCTCGTGACAGCGATCGACAAGGCTCTGGAGGCCGAGATGAACGACTACCGGATCACCCGCGAGGAGCAGCGTGAGCTCTTCGGCGACTCCTTCGACGAGAGCTACGCCCAGGAGGCCGAGCAGCGCTGGGGCGACACCGACGCCTGGACGCAGTCGCAGCAGCGGGCGAGGTCCTACAGCAAGGAGCAGTGGCAGCAGATCAAGGACGAGGGCGAGGAGATCAACGCCCGCTACGTGCAGCTGATGCACGAGGGCGTGCCGGCCGACTCCGAGCAGGCCATGGAGGTGGCGGAGGCGGCGCGGCAGCAGATCTGCACGTGGTTCTACGACTGCCCGCGCCAGATGCACGCCGGTATCGCCGAGATGTATGTCGCCGACCCGCGGTTCACCAAGACCTACGAGGACGTCGCGCCCGGGCTGGCGCGCTACGTCCGCGACGCGGTCGTGGCCAACGCGGCGCGGGGCTGAGCCCCGCTGCCCGACGTCGGTGTCCCGGCCGTTGTGGACGGTCAGGAGCGCTGTCGGGCGGGTCACGTAGGCTGCCCACGTGAGCGAGCAGACCCCGTCCGGGACCCAGGTATGCGGTCACGGACCGGGTCTGTTCGTCGCGTTCGAGGGCGGTGACGGGGCGGGCAAGTCCACCCAGTCGGGGCTGCTGGCGCAGTGGCTGACCGAGCACGGTGCGCAGGTCGTGCAGACCCGCGAG
Organism: Ornithinimicrobium pekingense DSM 21552; assembly: GCF_000421185.1. GTDB lineage: Bacteria > Actinomycetota > Actinomycetes > Actinomycetales > Dermatophilaceae > Ornithinicoccus > Ornithinicoccus pekingensis. Next base: position 117,035 of record NZ_ATWJ01000008.1, on the reverse strand, counting down.
CCCGGGGGCACGACGCTGGGCCGGACCCTGCGCGAGCTCGTCCTGCACGGCCGGGACGGGTCGGTCAGCCCGCGGGCCGAGGCACTGATCTTCGCGGCCGACCGCGCCCATCACGTGGCCACCGTCGTGCGACCCGCGCTGAGCCGCGGAGCCGTGGTGCTGACCGACCGCTACCTCGACTCCTCCGTCGCCTACCAGGGAGCGGCCCGCCAGCTCGGTCACGACGAGGTGCGCCGCCTGTCGCTGTGGGCCGTCGAGGACCTCGTGCCCGACCTGACCGTGCTGCTCGACGTCCCGTCCGCCGAGGGGCGTGCCCGTCGGGGAGCCGTGCACGACCGGCTCGAGCGGGAGGCCGACGACTTCCACGACCGCGTGCGCCAGGGCTTCCTCGACCTGGCGGCCCTGGCCCCGGACCGCTACCTGGTCCTGGACGCGACGCTGCCCGCGGATGAGCTGGCCGCCGCCGTGCGCCGGCGCGTGAGCCCGCTCCTTCACCGCTCGGCCGGCCGGGCGGGGCAGGAGCCACGGTGAGCGTCTTCGACCAGCTCGTCGGCCAGGACCGTGCGGTGGCGACCCTGCGCCATACCGTCTCGACGCCGAGGGCGATGACCCACGCGTGGCTGGTCACCGGGCCTCCCGGGTCGGGCCGCAGCGTCGCGGCGCGGGCCTTCGCGGCCGCGCTCCAGTGCCAGGCCCCCGGTGACCCCGGCTGCGGGGAGTGCCAGGCCTGCCGCACCGCCACGGCGGGCACCCACCCCGACGTCACGATCGTCGCGACCAGCGAGACCTTCATCAAGGTCGCCGAGGCCCGTGACCTCGCGCTCCTGGCGCAGACCCGCCCCTCGGCGGGGCCCTGGCGCATCATCGTCGTCGAGGACGCCGACCGGCTCAACGAGCCGGCCGCCGATGCGCTGCTGAAGTCGCTGGAGGAGCCCCCGCCGCGCACGGTCTGGGTGCTGTGCGCGCCCTCCCAGGAGGACCTCATCGTCACCGTCCGGTCCCGGTGCCGGCACCTTCGCCTGGGCACCCCGCCCGTCGACGCGGTGGCCGACCTGCTCGTCGAGCGTGACGGTATCGACCCGGCCATGGCGCACTACGCGGCACGGGCGGCGCAGAGCCACATCGGCATCGCCCGCCGGCTGGCCACCGACGAGCACGCCCGGGCCCGGCGACGCGAGATCATCTCCATCCCGCTCACCCTGACCGGGCTGGGGGCCGCCCTGCGCGCGGCCCAGGACCTCGTGGACGAGGCGGGTGCGGGGGCCGAGGCCGTCTCGGCCGACCGGGCGGACCAGGAGCGTCGCCAGCTGCTGGCCCAGCTGGGGGCCGACCCCTCGGCCCGCACGCAGCCGCCGGCGGTGCGTGCCCACCTGCGCGACCTCGAGGCCCGCCAGAAACGGCAGGCGCGACGCCAGCAGCACGACAGCATCGACGCCGCGCTGACCGACCTGGCCTCGGTCTACCGCGACGCGCTCGTCGTGTCGACCAGGAGCCAGGTCGAGCTCGTCAACGCCACGGAGCCGGACCAGGTCCAGCAGCTCGCGCGTTCCTTCTCCGCCGAGGGTCTGCTGCGGGCGCTGGAGACGATCGGTCTGGCCCGGCAGCGGCTGATCGCCAACGGTGCACCGCTGCTCGTCCTCGAGGCGATGATGATCGGGCTGACGGTGCCGTCCGGTCCGGCAGGCTCGGGGTCCCGGCAGACGTCGGGCACAGGGCGCCGGGCTACTGTGGCGACCGGCTGAGCCGAGCGAGAGGACCGACGTGGCAGGACTGCATACCCCCGGGGGGTCGCGCGGGCGCGTGGCGACCGACCGTCCCGCTCCCGGGCGACGGGGGCCGGTCGTCCGGCTGGTCGCCGCCGTGAGCGCGCTGGCGCTGCTCAGCGGCTGCTCGCTGCTCGACGGCAGCACCGACGGCGCCGCCAGCTCCGGCGGCCCTGCCACGCCGTCGGCGGACGGGGCGGACCGCACGTCGACCCCCCTGGTCGAGGGTGCTCCTGACGGGCTGGAGCCCTTCTACGGCCAGCAGCTCGAGTGGGCCGAGTGCCAGACCGCCTTCGAGTGCGCCTCGCTGGAGGTGCCCGTCGACTACGCCGACCCCGCCGGGGGCAGCATCGAGCTCGCCCTCCTGCGCGCGCCGGCGACGGGCCAGGCCCGGGGGGCGCTCGTGGTCAACCCCGGCGGGCCGGGGGCCTCGGGCGTCGACTACGCCACGGCAGCGGGTGCCGTCGTCTCCCCGCCGGTGCGCGAGGTCTACGACATCGTCGGCTTCGACCCACGGGGGGTCGCGCGCTCGGCGCCGGTCACCTGCTACTCCGACGAGCAGATGGACCAGCTCCTGGGCGCCGACCCCTCGCCCGACGACCCCGCCGAGGAGGAGGCCGCCCGGGAGGGCCAGGAGGACTTCGCGCAGGCCTGCGCGGCCAACGCCGGCGACCTGCTCGGGCACGTGTCCACGGTCGAGGCCGCCAAGGACATGGACGTGCTGCGCGCGGCGCTCGGCCAGGAGCAGCTGGACTACCTCGGCGCCTCCTACGGCACCTTCCTCGGCACCACCTACGCCACCCTGTTCCCCGAGCGCGTCGGCCGGTTCGTCCTCGACGGCGCCATCGACCCCGACCTCACGGGGCTGGAGATGGGCCTGGGCCAGGCCGCCGGCTTCGAGCGGGCCACCCGGGCCTACGTCGAGGACTGCGTCGCCTCCGGTGACTGCCCGCTCGGGGACGACGTGGAGACGGCGATGGCCGCGATCCCGGTGTTCCTCGACGAGGTCGACGCCGACCCGCTGCCGGTCAGCGGCGACACCGTGACCGAGCTCACCGAGGGCTGGGCGATGTACGGCATCATCGTCGCGATGTACGCCCAGGACTTCTGGCCGATCCTGACCCAGGCGTTCCAGCGGGCCGAGCAGGGGGACGGGACCCTGCTGATGTTCCTGGCCAACACCTACGCCTCGCGCGGCAGCGACGGGGAGTACACCGGCAACGGCATGCAGGCCATCTACGCCGTCAACTGCCTGGACCGCCCCGCCGACGCGGAGGTCGACCTCGACACCGACGCCGTCCAGGAGCGGTTCGAGCAGGCCTCGCCGACGTGGGGTCGCTACCTGGCCGGGGACGGCGCCTGCGAGTACTGGCCCGCGGAGGCCACCGAGACGGTCGAGGACTACTCCGCGCAGGGCGCCGCGCCGATCCTGGTCATCGGCACCACGCGCGACCCCGCGACCCCGCACGAGTGGGCGGTGCAGCTCGCCGAGACCCTGGACTCAGGGGTGCTGATCTCCTTCGACGGGGACGGTCACACCGCCTACGGCCGGTCCAACGACTGCGTCGACGACGCGGTGGACGCCTACCTGCTCGAGGGCGCCGTGCCCGAGGGCGGCCTCACCTGCTGAGGGCACCTGCCGGGTGTGCCGCGGTCCCCGCCGACGGGGCGCCCGTGGCAAACCCGGCGGTTTGGGGCGACCCGCGACGGTCGGGTATCCTTCCTCGGGTTGTCCGTCACCGGCGACACGCCGCCTTAGCTCAGTCGGCCAGAGCGATTCACTCGTAATGAATAGGTCAAGGGTTCGATTCCCTTAGGCGGCTCCACCACGGCGCCCCCGGCCCTCGGCCGGGGGCGCCGTCGTGTCCCCACCGACCGGCAGCACCCCCGGGCCACGAGGCCCGGGGGTGCTGTCCGTCACGGCGTCCCGGCTTTCACGGGCGGGAGCCGCAGGTCACTCCTCGTCGGCGACGAACCTCATCGTGAAGCGGCTCTGGTCGGCGTCGTCGACCGTGGTGGACAGGCCGACCGCGGCCAGCGCCTCCAGGGAGGTGCGGGCGCGCTCGTCGGTCACCTGCGCCAGGTAGAGCTCCTCGAAGGGGTTGACGTTGACGTAGAGGACCGAGTCGGCCTCGTCGCTGTCGGCGACGGCCGCCCGGTAGGTGGCGTCCTGACCCAGCGTGCCCTCGGGGGCGGCCAGCGCGTCGACGTAGGGCTGGTGCAGGCCGATGGTGAGCACGCCGTCGTCGGTGCGCTGCGCCAGCATCGTCGGCGGGACGCCGGCGTCGCTGAGCATCGCGACCATGGCCTCGGCGTCGGTGGCGACACGGTAGCCGACCGGCAGCGGCGGCATCTCGGTGCTGGTCTCGCTCATGCCCTGGAAGGCGGAGACGATGTCGGGGCCGACCGAGAGCGCCAGGGAGTCGCCGAGGACGGTCTTGAGGTCGTCGGGCAGGCTGAAGCCCTGCTCCTCCGCGGCGGCCGTGGCCTCCTCCACCTGCTCGGGGAAGGTCGCGGCGTAGTAGTCCCACGCCGCCTGCACCCAGCCGGCACCGTTCTCCAGCGACAGCGCCACGGCGGTGTCGGCCGGCAGGTCGTCGACCAGGCGTGCGGTGTCGTCGCCGGTGGGCATGGCGAGGCCGTCGACGCCGCGGCTGACCCCGTGGACCTCCACGGAGTCGGCGGACAGGCGCACGGTCGCGGCCATGCGGCCGGCCATCAGGTCGGCCTCGTCGCCGAGGTCCTCACCCATCCCGTCGAGCATGCCCGCGGCCCCGAGGGCGGGGTTTGCGAGGGCTGCGGGGTCGAGGTCGCCGAGCCGGGCGGCGTCGGCCCACATCGAGGCGACCCCGGCGTCACCGAGCTCGTCCATGTCGTCGGTGTAGGCCTCGTGCCCGTCCAGCGTGCCCTGCTCCGTCGCGGCCCGCAGGTCGCTGACCATCTGCGCGCCGGTCAGCACGACGTAGTCGTCGTCGAGGTAGTAGTCGACCTGCTCCTCCGCCGGCGCGTCCTCGTGCTGGGCCTTGAGCCGCTCGAGGGTCTCCAGGGCCGCCTCGCCGTCCTTGACCTGCAGCGCGACCGCCACGATGGGCTCCTGGTCGGCTCCGCGCGGCACCACGGCGACGCCCAGCCGGTCGCCGAGCCAGGGCTCGATGTCGGTCGCGAAGTCCATGTCGGCGGGCACGTCGCCCTCGTCCTGGACCTGCTCCCAGACCCACTCGCGCCACTCGCCGTCGTCGAGCCGGGCCTTGGTCTCCTCGTCCAGTCCCTGGAAGAACCGCACCGCGGCGACCTTCTGGCCGACCGAGGGGTTGACGTCGACGCTGGCGTAGAACGCCGCCGACGCGGGCAGGACGGTGTCGGGCTGCTCCCCGCCGCCGGCCAGCAGCTGGGTCGCCGCGTACGCGCCGCCACCCACGAGCACGACGGCGCCGAGCGCCGCCCCCGCCATCACCAGGCCCCGGCCGCCGCGACCGGTCTCGGTCACGTCCCCGCCCGGGTGCTCCATCACCGTGCTCATCCGTCCCCACTTCCCGGGGGCGTCCTGCCGCCCCGTTGTCGTGCCCGTCGTCGGCGACGGTGCTGCGGCCAGACTAGTCCGTGTTCCTGGCAGGTCCCGGGCCGCCCACGGGCCTGTCCGTGGAGACTGACGGATGGGCGTGCCGGTCGGTTCCATCGACGTGGCGGGCCGCTGACCTGCCACGACGAGATGACGCCCCGGACCAGGAGGTCCGGGGCGTCACGGTCGGCGGGAAGGGGTGGGGCTCAGTGGCCCTGGTGCGGCATCGGCCAGCGGGCGGTGGTCAGCCCGGCGTCCTTGGCGCGCTGCACGGCCTCGTGGTAGACCCGCTCGGCCTCCTCGCGGCCGGCCCAGTGGGCACCCTCGACCGACTTGCCGGGCTCCAGGTCCTTGTAGACCTCGAAGAAGTGCTGGATCTCCAGGCGCGTGTGCTCGCCGATGTGCTCCAGCTCGGTGATGCCGGCCTTGCGCGGGTCGTCGGCCGGGACGCAGATGATCTTGTCGTCGCCGCCGGCCTCGTCACGCATGTGGAACATGCCGATCGGGCGTGCCGCGACCAGGCAGCCGGGCCACGTCGGCTCGTCGAGCAGCACGAGCGCGTCGAGCGGGTCGCCGTCCTCGCCCAGCGTCTCCTCGATGTAGCCGTAGTCGGCCGGGTAGCGGGTGGCGGTGAAGAGCATGCGGTCCAGGCGGATGCGCCCGGTCGCGTGGTCGACCTCGTACTTGTTGCGGCTGCCCTGCGGGATCTCGATCGTCACGTCGAACTGCATGTGCGGTGCTCTCTCTCGCGTCGCTGACGGTTAGGCTCTGGGGTCCAGTGTTCCCTATCCGCGCCCAGGATCCCGACGGAGGGCAGTCACAGGTGGTCAGCGACAGCGTGCACTGCACGCACCGGCGCCTCCGGTATGCCGTCGCCCCCGCACTGCTCGCCGCCCTGCTCGCGGCGGGCTCGCCGGCCGTCGCGGCGGTCGACGACGAGGCCGTGACGACCGGCCCGGCCGGTCCTGCCGCGACCGCCCGCCCGCAGACCCAGGCCGAGGCGCGACCCAGGCTGATGCCCCTCGACCGCCCCCTCGGCGCGGTCGCCGACGGGCCGGTGCCCGACCCCGACACGGTGAGCAGGGCGCTGTCCGACGAGCTCGAGACCGACTGGCTGGGCCCCGAGGACCGCCGGGCCATCACCGTGCGCGACGCCCTCACGGGGCAGGTCCTCACCGAGAGCAACGCCGGCCGACCCGTGACCCCGGCCTCGACCACCAAGATCCTGTCCGCCGCCGCGATCGTGACCGGCCTGCCGGTCCAGCAGACGTTCACCACCCGCGTCGTCACCGGAGCGGCCGCGGACGAGGTCGTGCTTGTCGCCGGGGGAGACATGCTGCTGGCCCGCGGCGCGGGTGACCCGGGGGCCGTCGCCGGGCACGCCGGGGTCGCCGACCTCGCCGCGCAGACCGCGGACGCGCTGGAGGCCGGCGGCGTCCCGGGACCGGTGTCGGTCGGCCTCGACCTGCAGCACGTGGCCGGTCCCCACCAGCTCGACACCTGGTCAGACTTCTGGGTCTCCGAGGGCTACGCCGGACGCATCGTCCAGCTCGGCCTCGCCGAAGACCTCGCCCTGCCCTTCTACCCCTCGCCCACCGACCCGGAGCAGGAGGTCGCCAGGGCGTTCGCCGCCGCGCTCGAGGACGCCGGGGTGGAGGTCGTCGGCTGGGAGGGCGAGGACGAGGCGCAGGACTGGACCGCCGAGCTCGTGGAGACACCCGCGGGCACCGTGGGGCTGACCCGGCCGGCCGCGGACCCGGCCGCCCAGGAGCGGGGCACGGTGACCCAGGCACCCGACGGCGCTCCCGCCACCGAGGAGCCCGGCGGGGAGATCGCCGGTGCCGAGGTCCTCGCCCAGGTGGAGTCGGCCGCGCTCCGCGACGTCCTGGCCCTGGCGCTCGCCGCGAGCGACAACGCCATGGTGGAGCAGCTGGCCAGGCAGGCGGCGGTGACCGACGGCGGGAGCGCCGACCGGGAGGCGGTGACGGCATGGATCCGGCGCTCGGTCGAGGAGGACTACGGCGTCGACCTGACCGGGCTCGAGCTGGCCGACGCCAGCGGGCTGTCCGACGGCACCCTGCTGACGGTCGACGTCGTCGCCGACCTGCTGGTGGCGGCGGCCGACGGGTCCCGCCCCGACCTGCAGACGGTGCTGGCGGCCGGCGGGCTGCCCATCGCCGGCTACACCGGCACGTTGTCCTCCCGGTTCCACCTGCCGGTGCACGAGGCGGGGGTCGGCAACGCCCGGGCCAAGACCGGTTCGCTGCCGGGGGTGACCTCGCTCGCCGGCACGGTCGTCTCCGCCGACGGGCGCCTGCTCGTCTACTCGCTGACCGCCGACGACATCGGCGAGGACGCCGCCGTGCTGGAGGCCCGCTCCAGCCTGGACGAGGTCGTCGCCCAGCTCGCACGCTGCGGCTGCTGACCGCGGTCCCGACCGCGCCGACCGCCCGGCTGCCGGGGTCGCGCCCGCCCGGCGCCACCGCATACGGTCGGGGCATGACCTCCACCCCGTCCTCCTCCCTGCCCACGGACCCGACCCCGTCGGGGACCGACCGCGACGTCCAGGGCAGCGACCTGGTCGACTGGGACTTCGCGGCGGCGGCCGCCAGCCGGCTCGTGCGGCCCGGGCCCCGCGCCGGCCGGGGCGAGATCGAGGACCTGGTGGCCGAGCTCCGGGTCGCGGGCGAGCGGGCGGTCGACCCGGTGGCGACCACGGCGCGGATGCAGACCCCCGCGGGCACGCCGCCGGCGCTGGTGGTCGACCGGCCCGGCTGGATCCGCGCGAACGCCCGCTCGATGGGGGCCATGCTCGCGCCGGTCCTGGACGAGGTGGTCGCCCGCAAGCGGGAGAGCGACCGCCACAAGGCGCGGTCCGCAGGGCGCAGCCTGCCCCAGGTGGGGGACACGGCGCAGAAGGTGGGGGCGACGGTCACCGGCACCGAGGTCGCCGGCATCCTCTCCTGGATCTCGACGAAGGTCCTCGGGCAGTACGACCTGGCGCCCCAGGGCACCCCCCGGCTGATGTTCGTGGCGCCCAACATCCTCGGGGCCGAGCGCGAGCTCGGGGTCGAGCCTACGGACTTCCGGCTGTGGGTGGCCATGCACGAGGAGACCCACCGGGTGCAGTTCACCGCGGTGCCCTGGCTGCGCGACCACGTGGTCGGCCGCGCCCGGTCGATCGGTGCGGAGATGATGCCCGAGCCCGACCAGATGTCGCAGCGGCTGGGCGAGGTCCTGACCCAGCTGCCCGGGGTGCTGCGCGGGGAGACCGACGTCACGCAGGTCCTGGCCACCCCGGCCCAGCGCGAGCGCCTCGCCGAGATCACCGCCGTGATGTCGCTGCTGGAGGGGCACGCCGACGTCGTCATGGACGAGGTCGGGCCGCAGGTCATCCCCACCGTCGCGGACATCCGCCGCAGGTTCGACCAGCGGCGCAAGGGCGCCGGCAACGTCGACAAGGTCCTGCGCCGGCTGCTGGGCATGGAGGCCAAGATGCGGCAGTACCGCGACGGTGCCGCCTTCGTCCGCGGGGTCGTCGACGAGGTGGGCGTCGACGGCTTCAACCAGGTGTGGACCAGCCCCGACACGCTGCCGCTGCCGACCGAGATCGCCGACCCCCGCGCCTGGATCGCGCGCGTCCACGGCTGAGCCGTGCCCGGCCCGCCTCCCGCCGTCGCCGCCGTCCGCGTCGCCGTCCGGCAGGCGCTGACGGGCGGACCCCTCCGGGCCGAGCGCGTGCCCCCGCGGCCCGGGCCGCAGCCCGGTGCCCCGCTGCTCCTCGTGGCCTGCTCCGGCGGGGCGGACTCGCTGGCGCTTGCGGCGGGCACCGCCTTCGTCGCCCCCCGCCTGGGCTGGGCCGCCGGAGCGGTCGTCGTCGACCACGGGCTGCAGGCGGGCTCGGCCGAGGTCGCCGAGGCCGCCGCCGCCCGGTGCCGCGACCTCGGCCTGGACCCGGTCGAGGTGGTGCGGGTCGTGGTGGGCGCGAGCGGGGCGGGACCGGAGGGCGACGCGCGTCGGGCCAGGTATGCGGCGCTCGCCTCCTGCGCGGACCGCGTCGGCGCCCGGGCGGTGCTGCTCGGGCACACCCTGGACGACCAGGCCGAGCAGGTGCTGCTGGGGCTGGTGCGCGGCTCGGGGGCGAGGTCCCTCGCCGGGATGCGCACCCACCGCGTCGTCCGCGGGGGTGCGGGGGACGGGGCACCGCACATGCTGCTCGTCCGACCGTTGCTGGGGGTCTCGCGCGCCCAGACCGCGCAGGCGTGCGCCGAGCTCGGGCTCGAGCCGTGGCAGGACCCGCACAACGAGGACCACCGCTTCACCCGGGTGCGGGCGCGCCGCGGGCTCGCCGACCTCGAGCGGGACCTCGGCCCGGGGGTCGTCGCCGGCCTGGCCCGCACCGCCTCGCTGCTGCAGGACGACGCCGACGCGCTCGACACGACGGCGGGCACGGCATACCTGGCTCTGGGCCCGCCGCCGTGGGCCGTGACGGACCTGCGTCAGCACCCACGTGCGGTGCGCACCCGGCTCTGGCGGCGCCTGGCCCTGGACGCGGGCAGCCCCGGCACCGACCTGACCTCGGACCACCTGCTCGCGGTGGACGGGCTCGTCACCGCCTGGCGGGGGCAGGGACCGCTGCACCTGCCCGGCGGGGTGCGCGCCTCCCGGACGGGGGAGCGGGTCGCGGTCCGCGGCCCACGTAGTTGAATGGGCCGGTGCAGCACAGCACGTCGACCGACGAGAAGGAGCAGCGCGTGGACGCCGAGCACATGGGAGCGGACCTGGAGAACGTCCTCTTCACCGAGGAGCAGATCCGCGAGCGGCTCGCCGAGCTGGCCGCCCAGGTCTGGGAGGACTACCACGACAAGGACGTCCTGCTGGTCGGGGTGCTGCGGGGCGCGGTCATGGTGATGGCCGACTTCTCGCGGGCGCTGCCGGGCTCGGCCGAGATGGACTGGATGGCGGTGAGCAGCTACGGCTCGGGCACCAAGTCCAGCGGCGTCGTGCGCATCCTCAAGGACCTCGACACCGACATCTCGGGCCGTCACGTCCTCATCGTCGAGGACATCATCGACTCCGGCCTCACGCTCAGCTGGATCCGCACCAACCTGGAGTCGCGGGGCCCGGCGTCGGTGGAGATCTGCACCTTGCTGCGCAAGCCCGAGGCCGCCAAGGTCCAGATCGACGTCAAGTACGTCGGCTTTGAGATCCCCAACGCCTTCGTCGTCGGCTACGGCCTGGACTACGCCGAGAAGTACCGCAACCTGCGGGTCATCGGCACCCTCGCCGAGCACGTCTACTCCTGACCGGGAGGTTCCCCGAGGGCGCAGCGCCCGGGGACGTGGAACACTGACCCCCTGCCGCGCGTTGTCGGCAGGAAGACCCCGTGCCGACATCACGATCAGGAGGACCGGGCCGGCCGCCGTGGACGCGGGAGCCGCCCGAACGCGCCAGACATGAGCAACGCCACCCAGCGGCGGCCCCGCCCCAAGCCCAGTCCGTGGATGTGGATCTTCCTCTTCCTCGGCCTGGGGATCCTGTGGTTCTCGGTGCTGTCCCCCAGCGCCTACACCCGCATCGACACCGCCGACGCCCTCGAGCTGATCCGGGACGGCAAGGTTGCCGAGGCCACGATCACCCCCGAGCGTCTGGACCTGACGCTGGAGGAGGGTGAGACCTTCTCGAACGAGGACGTCAACGAGACGAGCCAGGTGCAGGCCTTCTACGTGGAGGCCCGGGGTGAGCAGGTCATCGCCGCGCTGGAGGAGACCCCGCCGAGCGGCTCCTGGACCGACGACCCGGCGCGGCCCAACGTGTTCGTCTCGATGCTGGCCAACTTCCTGCCGCTGCTGCTCATCCTCGGCCTGTTCCTGTGGCTGATGACGAGGATGCAGGGCGGCGGCCGCGGGGTCATGCAGTTCGGCAAGTCGAAGGCCAAGCTGGCCACCAAGGACATGCCCAAGGTGACCTTCGCCGACGTCGCGGGCGCCGACGAGGCGGTCGAGGAGCTGCACGAGATCAAGGAGTTCCTCTCCGAGCCGCGCAAGTTCCTCGAGGTCGGCGCGAAGATCCCCAAGGGCGTGCTGCTCTACGGCCCGCCCGGCACCGGCAAGACCCTCCTCGCCCGCGCCGTCGCCGGTGAGGCGGGGGTGCCGTTCTACTCGATCTCCGGCTCGGACTTCGTCGAGATGTTCGTCGGTGTCGGCGCCTCGCGGGTCCGCGACCTCTTCGAGCAGGCCAAGGAGAACGCCCCGGCGATCATCTTCGTCGACGAGATCGACGCCGTCGGCCGCCACCGCGGAGCCGGCATGGGCGGCGGGCACGACGAGCGGGAGCAGACGCTCAACCAGCTGCTGGTGGAGATGGACGGCTTCGACGTCAAGACCAACGTCATCCTCATCGCCGCCACCAACCGTCCCGACATCCTCGACCCGGCGCTGCTGCGCCCCGGACGCTTCGACCGGCAGATCGCCGTCGAGGCCCCGGACATGCTCGGCCGCCTGCACATCCTGCAGGTGCACGGCAAGGGCAAGCCGCTGGCCGAGGGCGTGGACCTGATGGCGATCGCGCGCCGCACCCCGGGCTTCTCCGGCGCCGACCTGGCCAACGTGCTCAACGAGGCCGCCCTGCTGGCCGCCCGCCAGGACGAGAAGGTCGTCACCGACAAGGACCTGGACGAGGCGATCGACCGCGTCATGGCCGGCCCGCAGAAGCGGACCCGCGTGATGAGCGCCAAGGAGAAGAAGATCACCGCCTACCACGAGGGCGGCCACGCCCTGGTGGCCGCGGCGATGAACCACACCGACCCGGTGAGCAAGGTGACGATCCTGCCGCGTGGCCGGGCGCTGGGCTACACCATGGTCCTGCCCGCCGACGACAAGTACTCCACGACGCGCAACGAGCTGCTCGACCAGCTGGCCTACGCCCTCGGTGGGCGCGTGGCCGAGGAGCTGGTCTTCCACGACCCGACCACCGGTGCGGCCAACGACATCGAGAAGGCCACCGGGCTGGCCCGCAAGATGGTCACCCAGTTCGGGATGAGCGAGCGCGTCGGGGCGGTCAAGCTCGGCTCCGCCGGCGGCGAGGTCTTCCTCGGCAGGGACATGGGCCACGAGCGCGACTACTCCGAGAACCTCGCCGGCGTCGTCGACCAGGAGGTGCGTCGCCTCATCGAGGCCGCGCACGACGAGGCCTGGCACGCCCTGAACGACAACCGGGACATCCTCGACGCGCTGGTGCTCGAGCTGCTCGAGAAGGAGACGCTCAACGCGGCCGCCATCGCCGAGATCTTCCAGGACGTGCGCAGGCGGCCGGTCCGGCCGGTGTGGCTGTCCTCGGACGCCCGCACCATCCACACCGAGGGCCCGGTCCTCACCGAGGCCGAGAAGCGGGCGATGGCCAACGGGCACCGCCCGCCGGGAGACGCCGGGGAGGAGCACCCGCCGGAGAAGGTGATCGAGGTGCCGGAGGGTGGGTATGTCGACCCGGGGCAGCACTGACCTGACGAGCGTGGACGAGGGTGACGCCCCCGGCGCACCCGTCACCGCACAGGTCGACCACGGCCGGATCGAGGCGGCGGTCCGCGAGATCCTCGCCGCGATCGGGGAGGACCCGGCCCGCGACGGGCTGCGCGACACCCCGGCGCGGGTGGCACGTGCCTACGCCGAGGTCTTCTCGGGCCTGGCCCAGGACCCGGCCGAGGTCCTGGGCACCACCTTCGACGTCGAGCACGACGAGATGATCCTCGTGCGCGACATCGAGCTGCACAGCGTCTGCGAGCACCACCTGGTGCCCTTCCACGGCACGGCGCACGTCGGCTACATCCCCGGGGCCGACGGCCGCGTGGTGGGGCTGTCCAAGCTCGCCCGCCTCGTCGACGTCTACGCCCGGCGGCCGCAGGTCCAGGAGCGGCTCACCACGCAGGTGGCCGAGGCCCTGGTCGAGCACCTCGACCCTGCCGGCGTGCTCGTCGTCGTCGAGGCCGAGCACCTGTGCATGTCCATGCGCGGCATCCGCCGCCCCGGCGCGCGCACGATCACCTCGGCGGTGCGGGGGCAGCTGCGCGATCCCGCCACCCGGGCCGAGGCCATGAGCCTGGTGATGGGCAGGAACCGCTGACCGTGCGTCCCCTCGCCGACCTCGTGGTCCCGGGCGTGACCCGGGTCATGGGCATCGTCAACGTGACGCCGGACTCCTTCAGCGACGGCGGACGGTGGCTCGACCCGCACGCTGCCGTGCGGCACGGGCTGTCGATGGCCGCCGAGGGGGCCGACCTGCTCGACGTCGGCGGCGAGTCGACCCGTCCGGGCAGCGCCCGCCCCTCCGAGGAGGAGGAGCTGGCGCGCGTGCTGCCGGTCGTGCGCGCCCTCGCCGCGGAGGGTCACCTGGTGTCCGTCGACACCATGCGGGCCGGTGTCGCGGAGGCCGCCGTGGACGCCGGCGCAGCCCTGGTCAACGACGTCTCCGGCGGGCTCGCCGACCCCCACATGCCGTCCTTCGTGGCCGCCTCCGGCGTCCCCTTCGTCGTCATGCACTGGCGCGGCCTGCTCACCGACCCCGCCGCGCGCCCGCGCTACGAGGACGTCACGGCCGAGGTATGCCGTGAGCTCACCGGTCGGGTGGACGCGCTCGTCGACGCCGGTGTCGACCCGGGGCAGCTCGTGCTCGACCCCGGCTTCGGCTTCTCCAAGGACGCTCAGCACAACTGGCAGCTGCTCGCCGGCCTGCCGCAGGTGATGGCGCTGGGGCTGCCGGTGCTGGTCGGCACCTCGCGCAAGCGGTTCCTGGGGCGGCTGCCGCAGCGCCCGGGGGCGGCGGTCGAGCCTGGCACCGAGCCCACCGGCCCCACCCTGCGCGACGCCGCCACGGCCGCGACCTGCCTGCTCGCGGCCCAGGCCGGCGCCTTCGCGGTGCGCGTCCACGAGGTCGCGCCGACCCGCGACGCGCTCGGGGTGTGGCAGCTGACCCGACAGGCAGGAGAGGCGCCGTGACCGGACCGCTGCGGGGGGACCTCATCCGGCTGAGCGGGGTGCGCGCCTTCGGCCACCACGGCGTGCTCGAGCACGAGAGACGCGACGGTCAGGACTTCGTCGTCGACGTGACCCTGGCCGTCGACCTGGCTGCCGCCGGTGCGAGCGACGACCTGCGGCGGACGGTCAACTACGCCGAGGTGGCGACCGACGTCGTGGCGGTCGTGACCGGGCCCCCGCGCGACCTGATCGAGACGGTGGCCGAGGAGATCGCCGCCCGCGCCCTCGCCCGGCCGCTCGTCGAGGCGGTCGAGGTCACCGTGCACAAGCCCTCCGCGCCGGTCGGGGTGCCCTTCGACGACGTGGAGGTGGTCGTCCGCCGGGAGCGCGACGTCCCCGTCGTCATCGCCCTGGGTGCCAACCTCGAGGGGGCCGAGGGCTCCGGCCCGGCGGGGACGGTCGCCGCCGCGGCCCGACGGCTGCACCGGGTGCGCGGGCTGGGCCGCGTGCGCCTCTCGGGGCTCTACGCCACGGCCCCGGTCGGCGGGCCGGCCCAACCGGACTACGTCAACGCGGTCGCCGTGGCGCGCACCCGCCTGGCCCCCGGCCGGCTGCTCGCGGCCCTGCACCGCGTCGAGGAGGACTTCGGCCGCACGCGGGAGGTGCGGTGGGGGGCGCGCACCCTCGACCTCGACCTCGTCCAGTACGGCGACCCGTCCGCGGGCACCGACGTCGTCAACGACGACGAGTCGCTCCTGCTGCCGCACCCGCGCGCCCACGAGCGGGCGTTCGTCCTGGTGCCCTGGCTGGACGTCGACCCCGACGCCGTCCTGCGCATCGGCGAGGAGGTCCGGGCGGTGCGCGACCTCATACCGCGGGTCGCCGACCAGGACGTGCACCCGCTGGAGGGGCTCGCATGACGCCGCCTCCGGCCCAGGGCATCAGGATCTCCGCCGGCGTCATCACGGCCCTGCTGACGGGTATGGCGAGCTGGCTGCTGCTGGAGCTCGTCCGCTCGTGGGGCGGCACCTACCCGGTCATCTCCTGGATCGGCCTCGTGCCGCTGGTGGCGGTGACGCTGCTCGTGCTGGTGATGGGCTGGCAGATCCGCCGGTACACGCGAGGTCGGGGCACCGTGCGGCCGACGCCGCAGCGCGCCCGGGGGACCCTGGTGGGTGCGCAGGCCGCGGCGCTCGGAGGTGCGGCGCTGCTGGGGTGGTACGCCGCCAACGCCCTGACGCACCTGCCCAACGCCGACGTGGCCAGCGAGCGCGTGCAGCTCGTGTGGGGGCTGGTGCACGCGGCCACCGCGCTGGCCCTGTCGGTGAGCGGCTACGTCGGTCAGGCGTGGTGCCGGATCCCCCCGACCGAGCACGACGATGACGACGACGGCACGGTGGCCGACGGGGACCTCGCCTACGGCTGAGGCGGCCGCGCCGCGCTGGCCTATCGTGGCGGGATGACCCACCACGACCACGACCGCGGGGGCTCGCGGCGGGCGCCGGTCGAGCCCGCCCCCTCCTCGGTGCCGACGAGCCTGTGGCCCGGCCTGGACGACCCGGAGCACTCGCGCTGGTATGCCGAGCGCTTCCGGGCGATGGCCCGCACCGGTCGCGACCTGCTGGGTGAGTCCCGGCTCGTCGACGCGCTGGCACCGCGCGGGGCGCGCCTGCTGGACGCCGGGTGCGGCCCCGGCCGGCACGGCGGGCACCTGTCCCGCCTGGGCCACACGGTGGTCGGTGTCGACATCGACCCCGAGCTGGTCGCCGCCGCTGCCGAGGACCACCCCGGGGCGACCTGGCTGGTCGGCGACCTCGTCAGCCTCGACCTGCCTGCGCAGGGTGAGCCGGAGCCCTTCGACGGCGCCCTGCTCGCCGGCAACGTGATGGACTTCATCCCCGCCGAGCACCAGGCCGAGGCCGTCCGCCGGGTGGCCGCCCACCTGGTGCCCGACGGCTTCGTGGTCATCGGCTGCCGCGTGGGCCGGGGGTTCACGCCCCGGGACCTGGACGAGGCGAGCCCCGCGGCGGGGCTGCGCCTGGAGCAGCGGTTCGCGACCTGGGACCTGCGGCCCTGGACGGCGGACTCAGACTTCTGCGTCAGCGTCCTGCGCCGCCGAAGCGCGACGTAGGAGCCCGCCGAAGCGCGACGGAGGAGCCTGCTTCGGCGGAACAAGAGGAGGCGCGAGCGCAGCGAGCTCGCCGCCGTCCGGGGGGGGCTCACGGGGGCGGAGCCCCCGTGCGAAGGCGAAGCCCCCGTGGGTCTACTTGTCGACGTCACCGACCACGAAGAACATCGAGCCCAGGATCGCGACCATGTCCGCGACCACCGTGCCCGGCAGCATCTCGCGCAGCACCTGGACGTTGTTGAACGACGCCGAGCGCAGCTTGAGCCGGTGGGGCGCCTTGTCGCCGCGGCTGACGAGGTAGTAGCCGTTGTGCCCCAGGGGGTTCTCGGTCTGCAGGTAGTGCGCGCCCTCGGGCACCTTGAGCACCTTGGGCAGCTTGGTGTCGTAGGGCCCCGCGCCCAGCTCGCGCAGGCGCGCGGTGCAGGCGCGGGCGAGGTCGAGCGAGACGTGGACCTGCTCCGCCAGCACCTCCAGCCGGGCGTGGCAGTCGCCCGCGTCCCGGGTGACGACCCGGCCGGGGCCACCCTCGGCGAACAGCTCGCCGTAGGCGAGGTAGGGGTCGTCCCGGCGCAGGTCCAGGTCGAGCCCGGAGGCGCGCGCGATGGGACCGCTGACGCCGTAGGCGATGACCCGGTCGAGGTCGAGCACCCCGATCCCCCTCGTGCGGGCGTCGACGATCTCGTTGCCCAGGAGCAGCGACTCCAGCTCCGGCATCCGGCCACGGACCTTCTCGACCGCCGCGTCGACGCGGTCGAGCCATCCCTCGGGCAGGTCGTGCAGGAGCCCGCCCACCCGTGTGCACATGTAGTGCATCCGCCCGCCGGAGAACTCCTCCATCACCGCCTGCAGCTCCTCGCGCTCGCGGAAGGAGTAGAACATCGGGGTGATCGCCCCCAGCTCCAGCGGGTAGGAGCCGAGGAACATCAGGTGGTTGAGGGCCCGGCCCAGCTCGGAGAGCAGCGTCCTGGTCCACGTCGCCCGCTCGGGCACCTCCATGCCCAGCAGGTGCTCGACCGTCAGCGCGACCCCGACCTCGTTGTTGAAGGCCGACAGCCAGTCGTGCCGGTTGGCCAGCACGAGGATCTGTCGGTAGTCGCGCACCTCGAACAGCTTCTCCGCCCCCCGGTGCATGTAGCCGATGACCGGTTCGGCGGCCACGATCCGTTCTCCGTCGACGGTGATGCGCAGGCGCAGCACGCCGTGGGTCGCGGGGTGCTGCGGGCCGATGTTGAGCACCATCTCGGTCGTGCTCAGGCCGCTCACGCCGGTGCCGGCGCCGAGGGAGACGTCGAGGTCGCGGGTGCTCACCCGGCCTACCCTACTGACGGCCTCCGGGCTCGCGGGGCACCTGGACGGTGACCCACGCGAAGTCGCCGAGCCCACCGGGTGCGGTGAGCGTCTGCAGCGCGGCCCGGCTCGCCAGTGCGCGCAGGTATGCCGTGGGCGCGGACCGGGCGAGCCCGTGGGGCACCGGCGCGTCGGCGCCGGGCAGCAGGTCGGCCAGGGCGGCCCGCTGGGTGAGGACCCGGGGCCGCGCCCGGGGGCGGGTGAGTGCGAGGTGGTCGGTGAGGCTGTCCACCGCCACGTGGGCGGTGAGGTCGCAGGTGCCGTCAGGCACGGGGGCGACCTCCCGCCCGCTCCGGAAGCCGGTCAGGGTGCCGTGCCGGGGGCGGTCGCCGCGGACGTGGCCGTAGTCGACGAGGAGCAGGACCCCGCTGCTGATCCGGCCGAGCAGGTCGGCGGCGGCGCGGTCGCGCGGCAGGCCGACCTCGGCGCGCTCGACGTCCTGGCCGACCCAGCGCTCCAGCCAGGCCAGGTGCTCGCCCCCGACCGGTGGCCCCTCGGTCTCCGTGCCGTCCGGGAGGACCGCGACCTCCCGCCAGACCCGGTCGCGGCCCCGCGCCACGACCGGGCACGGCACCACGTCGAGCCACTCATGACCCACCACCAGGGCGTCCTCCAGGCCGACGAGCCCCTGCGGCAGCACCGCACCCCCGGGGGCGAGGAGCCAGCAGTCGACGGAGCGGGCGCCTCGTCGGTCGACGACGTCCACCCCGGTCAGCGTGAGGTCGGGGGCGAGCGCGGCGACCGCGGCCAGCAGCTCGCCGCCCCCGGCGCCGACATCCACGACCTGCGTGCAGCCGTGCCGCCCCGCCAGGGCCACCAGGGCCCTCGCCAGGAGCTCCCCGCCCCCCGGGATGCCCTGGGCCGACGTGGCGAAGTGGCCGCCGGGGGAGGAGGACCGGTAGAAGCCGGCCGGCCCGTAGAGCGCCTCCTGCCACGCGCGTTCCCAGGTCCTCGGGCGAGGCGCGACGGTGCTCGGCGGTGGTTCCACGGTGCCGATTCTGCTGCATGGCACCGAGATGTCGGATTCCTGCTAGACGGCCGTCGGTCGATGACCCAGCATGGTGGTGTGCACCTCGACCACGACCGCTGCGCCACCGCGGTCCGCAGCAAGGACCCCCGCTTCGACGGGTGGTTCGTCACCGGTGTGCTCAGCACCGGCATCTACTGCCGGCCCAGCTGCCCGGCCATCACCCCCCGGGTCGTCAACATGCGCTTCTTCCCCTCCGCCGCGGCGGCGCAGGGCGCCGGGTTCCGCGCGTGCAAACGCTGCCGCCCGGACGCGACACCGGGGTCGCCGGAATGGCGCACGCGCAGCGACGTGGCGGCCCGGGCGGTGCGGCTGGTCGCCGACGGCGTCGTCGACCGCGAGGGCGTCTCGGGGCTGGCGTCCCGGCTCGGCTACTCCGTGCGTCAGGTCGAGCGGCTGGTCACCTCCGAGCTCGGGGCCGGCCCCCTGGCCCTGGCGCGGGCGCAGCGCGCGCAGACGGCCAGGCTGCTCATCGAGGGGACCGACCTGTCGATGGCGGAGGTCGCGTTCGCGGCGGGCTTCTCCAGCATCCGCTCGTTCAACGACACCGTGCGGGCCGTCTACGCCACGGCGCCCCGCGAGCTGCGGTCCGTCGCCCGCAGCCGCAGCGGTGCAGCCGTGGGGCAGGACAGCCCGCGCGCCGGCGGAGACGGTGGCGCGACCCGGGCGGCACGTCTCCACCTGCGCCTGCCGTTCCGGACGCCGCTGCACACACCCAGCCTGTTCGGCCACCTCGCCGCCACGCTGGCGCCCGGGGTGGAGGTGTGGCGCGACGGTGCGCTCGAGCGCGCCCTCGCCCTGCCGCACGGAGCTGCCGTCGTCACGGTCCGGCCGCCCGGGCCCAGCGACCGCCATGTCCACGTGGTCCTGCGGCTGCTCGACGTCCGTGACCTCGCGGCTGCCATCGACCGGTGCCGACGGCTGCTCGACCTCGACGCGGACCCGCACGCCGTCGACGACCACCTCGCCGGCGACCGCGCCCTCGCGCCGCTGGCCGCCCGCACGCCCGGGGTCAGGCTGCCGGGCAGCGTCGACGCGGCAGAGCTCGCGCTGCGGGCGGTGCTCGGTCAGCAGATCTCGACCACCCGGGCCGCAGGGTTGGCGGCGCGGCTGGTCGAGGTCCTCGGCCGTCCCCTGCCCACGGCGCTGACGGACCAGGGTGGCCCGACGCATCTCTTCCCCAGCCCCTCCGCCCTGGCCGACGCCCCGGACGACGCCTACCCGGGGATGCCCGGGGCGCGGCGTGGTGCGCTGCGCGGGCTGGCGACCGCCCTCGCGACGGGGGACCTGGACCTCTCGCCCGGGGCCTCGTGGAAGATGGCCCGTCTGGCCCTGCTGGCCCTTCCCGGCATCGGCCCGTGGACCACGGAGATCATCGCCCTGCGCGGTCTCGGCGACCCGGACGCGTTCCCGTCCACGGACCTCGGACTGCGGACGGCCGCCCGCGCGGCCGGCCTCGACGACAGCACGCGCGCCCTGCAGCAGCGGGCCGACGCCTGGCGGCCGTGGCGCTCCTACGCCGTCCAGCTGCTCTGGGCCTCGAGCGACCACGCGGCAGCCCGGCTGCCCGACCCAGACACCCCCGGGCGTGGGACACGCCCGCACACCGACCACGACCGGGCCGGACCGGCCTGGCCCCAGGAGGCCTCATGACCGACGACATCCCGACCACCACCCACGGCGCCGCGCCCACCGATCAGCGGACGCACGTCGTTGTCGACTCACCTGCCGGGCCCCTGACCCTCGTCAGCGACGGCACGCACCTGGCGGGTGTCTACTTCACCGGGCACCGGCACGCGCCCGCCGACCTGGGGACGGAGGTGGCGGTCGAGGAGGCCCCTGCCGTCCTGCGTGCGGCCGCGGAGCAGCTGGGCGAGTACTTCGCGGGCACCCGCACCGAGTTCGACCTTCCCGTCGCCCCCGCCGGCACCGACTTCCAACGACGGGTGTGGGCGCTGCTGCGCCAGATCCCCTACGGTCAGACCTGGTCCTACGGTCAGCTGGCCGCGCGGCTCGGCCAGCCCGGGGCCTCCCGGGCGGTCGGGCTGGCTAACGGGCGCAACCCCGTGTCGATCGTGGTGCCCTGCCACCGGGTCGTGGGCTCCACGGGGGCGATCACCGGGTACGGCGGCGGGGTGGAGCGCAAGCAGCTGCTGCTCGACCTGGAGCGGCGGGCGACCTCCGACGCGCTGTTCTGACCGGCGCACCGGACGAGGGCAGGGGTGCTCCAGGGAGGCCGTCGTCCCGCACCGCCGATGCGGGCGCCCCGCGGGGTGACGGATACCCTGTCGGGGTGAGCCAGACCCCCCAGAACGCCGTTCCCGACCCCGCGGAGCCCGACATCCACGAGGCCGACCTGCCCGAGCAGGTCCGCGTGCGGCAGGGCAAGCGCGAGGCGATGCTTGCCGCCGGGGTCGACCCCTACCCGGTCACCGTGCCCGTCACGCACACGTTGGGCGAGGTGCGCGAGGGCTGGGGGTCCCTGGCCACCGGGGAGGAGACCCAGGACGTCGTCGGGGTGGCCGGCCGGGTGGTCTTCGTCCGCAACACCGGCAAGCTGTGCTTCGCGACCCTCCAGGGCGGCGACGGCAGCCGGCTGCAGGCGATGCTGTCGCTGGCCGAGGTCGGTGAGGAGGCGCTGGCACGGTGGAAGGCCTGGGTGGACCTCGGCGACCACGTCTTCGTGCGTGGCCGGGTCATCTCCTCCCGCCGGGGTGAGCTGTCCGTCATGGCCGACTCCTGGCAGATGGCCTCCAAGGCGCTGCGGCCGCTGCCCGTGCTGCACAAGGAGATGTCGGAGGAGCAGCGGGTCCGCCAGCGCTACGTCGACCTCATCGTGCGCGAGGACGCCCGGCGCATGGTCGTCGACCGGGCGGAGGTGACCAGGGCGGTCCGGAGGGTGCTCGAGGACGACGGTTACGTCGAGATCGAGACCCCGGTGCTGCAGGCGGTCCACGGTGGCGCGGCCGCCCGCCCCTTCATCACCCACCTCAATGCCTTCGACCTGCCGATGACGCTGCGGATCGCGCTCGAGCTGCATCTCAAGCGCGCGGTCGTGGGCGGTATCGAGCGGGTCTACGAGATCGGTCGGATCTTCCGCAACGAGGGTATCGACTCCTCGCACAGCCCAGAATTCACCATGCTCGAGTGCTATCAGGCCTATGGCGACCAGCACACCATGGCCGAGCTGATCCGACGGATGATCCTGGCGGCCGCGGACGCGGTCGGAAACCGGCAGGTCCAGACGCCGATGGGCGTGGTGGACCTCGACGGTGAATGGACGTGGCTTCCTTTCTACGAGGGCCTTTCGCGTGGTGTCGGGCAGAAGATTGACGTGACCACCGACCGCCAGGTGCTGGTCGAGCTGGCCGCTGCCCACGACGTGCCCGTCAGGGCGGAATGGAATGCCGGGAAGATCGCGATGGAGATCTTCGGCGACGTGGTCGAGCCGACGCTGCTGCAGCCCACCTTCGTGTGCGACTACCCCGAGATCGCCCAGCCGCTGGCCCGGACGCACCGCACGCACGAAGGCCTGGTCGAGGCGTGGGACCTCATCATCGCCGGGGTCGAGCGGGGCACGGCCTTCAGCGAGCTCATCGACCCCGAGATCCAGCGCGCGCGCCTCGTCGAGCAGTCCCTGCTCGCCGCGGGGGGTGACCCGGAGGCGATGGTCCTGGACGAGGACTTCCTCCGGGCGCTGGAGTACGCGGCCCCGCCGATGGGTGGGCTCGGGCTGGGCCTGGACCGTCTGCTGATGCTGCTGACGGGCACCGGGATCCGCGAGACCATCCTCTTTCCGTTCCTGAAGCCGGAGGCATGATGGACCTCCTGCGCGAGGGCTGGTTGATCCTGGCCGCACTGATTCCCTCGATCGGGCTGCTGTTCCTCTTCTGGGTGATCCTCAAGCACCTTCTCGAAGGAGACCGCCGCGAGCGTGCGGCTATCCGTCGGTGGGAGGAGGAGCAGGACGCCGCGCGGGCCGAGGCGGCCTCCGCGGCGGACGGCCCTGGTAATGCCGCAGAAATGTCCGAGATGCAGAGGAAGGACAGTTCCGGGCGCACCGACCCTTCCGGATCTTCCTGAGGAAAGCCTGAAAACACCGGTCCGCAGCCAGTTGATTCTTCATCCACGACCATTGTTGTCCACAGCCATCTATGCGTTCGACCCATTCCTGTGGTTTGCTGTTCCGCAGCACGACCATTTCGTGTGTGGTCGTGTACGGGACATAAGAATGTGGAGGCAACATGGTTCAGCGTGTACAGGTGATCCTCGAGGATGACATGACCGGTGGTGAGGCCAGCGAGACCGTCGAGTTCGCCCTCGACGGCGTGAGCTACGAGATCGACCTCAACGACGAGAACGCCGCGCAGCTGCGCGAGGCGTTCGCGCCGTGGATCGCCGAGGCCCGGCGCTCCGGCGGCCGTCGCCAGACCCGCCGGCGTGGTGCCGCGGGAGCCGGTGCCTCGGGCAACGGCCCGGCCAAGTCCGACGAGCTGGCGAAGATGCGTGAGTGGGGCCGGGCCAACGGCTTCAAGGTCAGCTCGCGCGGCCGGGTGTCGCAGGAGCTGCAGGACGCCTACGCCGCGGCCCACTGACGGTCGACGTCACAGTCTCACGGGCCGGTCTCCCCGCGGGGGAGGCCGGCCCGTCTGCGTCCCCGGACGGCCCTGCCGGCCGCTGCCGCGCCCGACCGCTCAGGAGACGAGCAGGACCGTCGCCCAGGTGACGAGCGCGGCGGTGACCACGGTGCCGCTGCGTTCGAGCGCCCGCGTGTGGCCGGAGAGGAAGTGCTGCCAGCCGGGCCGGCCGAGAAGGATGTACTGCAGCACCGCCAGCGTGCGGGCGGCCCCGAACACCGCCCCGAGGAGGACCGCCCACCCGAGGGGGACGACGGCCACCAGGACGAAGAGCGCGGAGACGTAGGAGGCGGCGGAGGGCACCAGGGTCCGCACGCCGCAGCCGTACTCGACGCCGAAGCGGAACCCGCCGCGCGCCAGGCCCCGGGCGAAGACCGAGCGGGGGATGAGCTCGGTGCGCTGCGGCAGGCGCAGCACCGGTTGGGCCAGGTCGAGCAGCACGAGCCCCGGCACGAGCACGCACAGCAGCCCGGCCCGCCACAGGTCGGGCACGGGGGACAGCAGCCCGGAGAGCACCCCGAGGACGGCTCCCGTGGCGGCACCACCCACCGTGCAGCCCGCCAGGAAGGCGGACCACAGGCCCAGCTGCGTCGACCGGCCCCGGACCGAGGCCACCAGCGCCCAGGCGCTGTTCAGGCCTCAGGTGGATCCCGACAGCGCCAGCCCGGACGCCACGACGCCCAGCAGGGCGGGCACCTGCCAGGTCGCGGCGGCCGCACCGGAGCGCGGCACCAGTGTGAGCGTGACCGCGGTCGCCGCCAGCAGCGCGAGCAGGAGCAGAGGGTCGGCGGTCCATCGGCGGGTGGCAGGGACCGCGGCGGTCACGGACCTCACACCACCCACGGGCAGATCGACTTGAAGCACGACCCCGAGGGGCTGCAGGTCCAGCCGTCGGAGCAGCGGTAGGTGCGGCCGTCGCTGAAGCGCCAGTGCCAGGAGTCGTAGGTGCCGTTCCAGCACTCGTCGGGCCGGTGGACGTAGTAGCCGGCCGAGCCGGGGGCGTTCTTGTGCCACCCCACGACGTTGCCGGCCCCGTTGCGGTACTTCCAGCAGCACGAGAGGGTCAGGCACATCTGGGAGACCCCGCACTGGATGCCGTTCTCTGTGTGGTCCCGCGCGTAGGACGCGCACGGCCCGGTCGTCGTGCTGGTCCAGTCCAGCCAGTACGCGGCCCGGGCGGTCTCGGCCGCCCGGTTGAGGAGGAAGAGGGAACCCAGGCCCACGGCCGTGCCCGCCCCCAGCACCGAGCCGAGGAAGGTGCGCCGGGTCGGCCGGGGCCGCAGCCGACGGCGCAGGTGACCGGCGTCGGCCACCGGCAGGTCGGCGAAGCGGACGGGCGTGGCGGCCGGACCGTTCATGCCTGCTCCTCGGCCAGCGGGACGGGGCCACGGGCCCGGCGGACCCAGCCGGTCAGGTCGGTGTCCGGGTCGGGGAGCGTGGCCGCGACGATGGTCCCGGCGCCGTCCACCGCCATCAGGTAGGGGGTGGCGGGCACCTGCAGCCGGTCCAGGAGGTCGCGTCCCTGGCCCACGCAGCGGCCCGTGCCGCCCAGCTCCTCCAGGGCCGGGTCGCAGGAGCCGGAGGAGACGGCCACCAGGGCGACCGAGCCGGCGTCGACGTCAGGGACCCCGGCCAGCCCACGCAGGGTCAGGGCGCACGACGGGCAGCCCGGCGAGATGAAGGCGACGACCGTCCGGTGGGCGCCCGGCTCGACCAGGTCGGCGAGGTCACCCGTGAGCGGCAGTCGGAAGCCGACCAGGTCGCGGGGGCTGCGGGGGGCGTCACCGGGCGTCGCGCCGGACCCGCGCGGGCCCGTCTGACCCCGGGTGAGCAGGGTCACCTGCCGGAGCAGCCCGGCCAGCCCGAGGGCCAGGAGCACCAGGGCCACCCAGGCGAGCAGGACGGCGGACTCGATGAAGCTCATGAGGTTCTCCTCGTCGAGACGGGCGTCGGGGCCGGGGGACGGGTACGGACGGCCGGCTCGGGCACGGCTCGGGCGGCGGGCAGCAGCGAGGTCCCGACGGCGAGGACGAGCGCCGCGGCCAGGACGACGAGGACCTCCGGCAGCGGGGCGGCGGGGGCCGACCACCCGTTCGCGGTGAGGCCCCCGACGGTCGCCATCAGCGTGAGGATCGCGGCACGAGCCACCGTGGACGGGCCCACCGGCGCCTCGCCCAGTCCGCACGCGCAGGGCACGGGTCGCCCGGCTGACCGCGACACCGCCAGCACACGCCGCAGGTAGGCGGTCAGCGCCAGGAGCAGGGCCGCGGCCGCCCCGCCCGTCGCGAGCGCCGTGCCCGGGACGGGTCCGGCGGCCGCCACGACCAGGACGGCGAGGCCCAGAGCCAGCTCGGCCGGGCCCAGGAGCAGCGCGACCGCGCGGTGGGTCGCCCCGGGCAGCACCCCGTGGGCGTGCAGGCCCGAGCGCAGCTCCGCCGGCGCCCGCACGTGGCCCACCCCGGCTACCGCCAGCACCAGTCCGACGGCGGCGAGCAGGGCGGGGGACAGGACGCTCATCCCAGCTCCGCGGTGACGCCGCTGAGCGTGGTGGCCACGGCGTCCACGTCCGCCTCGACGCCGGGTATGCCGTAGACGACGAACGCGGTCGTCTCCAGCACGGCGTAGTGGACGCGTTCGTCCTCGGCGGACCGGCTGAGCCGCCCGCCACGCACGTCCAGCCCCGGACCCGAGGGGCGGGTGACGCCGTTGCGCGTGCGGCGGACGTCCAGCAGCAGCCGGGTGTCCCCGAGGTGCGCCACCTGGGCGACGTCGTGGGTGCGGTGGTCCGACCAGCCCACGGGGCCGCCCGGCCGAAGCACCGGCCCCAGGGTGCCGGCCTCGACCTCGACGTGGGACAGCAGGCTGCTGAGCCCCTCCAGGTCCAGGGTGGGCAGGGTGAAGCCGTAGATCTCGTGCTCCCCGGCCCGGACGGCGAAGGCGAGTCCGCGCGCCGGGTCGTCGCCGTAGCGCCCGTGACGCAGCGTGCGGCCCGTGCGCAGCCGGACCTCGCCGGTGAGCCTGCTCCCGCTGGCGGACAGGTAGTGCTCCAGGTAGGCCGACCCGCCGCTGGTCACCTCGATCTCGGTGCCGTCGACGGCGAGCACGCTCACCGCGGCGGCCTCCGGCAGTGCGTCGGCGTCCGGCACGTCGAGGACCAGCGTCTCGCCGTTGAGCAGGTTCCGGGTGGTCCGCATGGCGCTCCTGTCAGCCGACCCGCTGGCCGAGCTGGTCGAGGACGGTGGACTGGACCGCGTTGTAGCCGCCCAGCACCACGCCGGCCCCGGCGCCGAGGCGGTCGAGGGCGGTCCGGGCGGTGGCCGGCAGGGCCTGCGGCTTGGTCAGCAGCACCGGGGTCGCCTCCGCCCCGGCCAGGGCCGAGGCGGACAGGGCGTCGGGGAAGGCGGTGCCCGTCGCGACGAAGGTGCGCCGCGGGCCCGCCGGGAAGGTCGCCGCGACCCGGGCGGCGGTCTCGTAGCGGTCGACGCCGGCGATGCGGCTCACCGTGCCGGAGGTGTGGTCGCGCAGCTGGGTCATCACCGCCGAGGACACCGCCCCGGGGCCACCGACGATGACGACAGCGCCGGGCGCCAGCCGGTCCAGCGCCGCCTGCGTCTCCAGCGGCAGCACGTCCGGGCGGGTGAGCAGGAGCGGGCTGCCGAGGCGGCCGGCGGCCGCCCCTCCGGAGAGCCCGTCCGGGTAGTCCAGGCCACTGGCGACATAGACCGTGCCGACCCCGGAGGGATAGGTGGACGCGATCGCCGCGGCCGTCCCCCACCGGCTCGTCCCGGCGAGCCGGGTCACCTCCCCGGTGGTCGTCCGGGCGGCAGCGGCGGCGACGACCGCGTCGCTGACCACCTCGGGCCCGCCGAGGACCACGACACGTGAGGGGTCGAGCCGGTCGAGCTGGGCGGCCACCCGGCTGGGGATCGTGTCCTTGCGGACGAGCAGCACCGGTGCTCCGTCCCTGCCGGCGAGGGCGGCCCCGGCGAGGGCGTCGGCGAAGTCCAGGCCCTGGGCGAGGTAGACGACGTCCTGGCCGGCGGGGTACTGGGAGGCCACGGCCGCGGAGGTGTCGTAGCGGTCGGTGCCGCGCAGCCGGCTGACGGGCGCCGGGCGGCAGGTGTAGATCTGGACGTTGTCGACCTCCCACCACTGGCTCGCCCCCGCGGCCGACCGGTGCTGGAACCACGGTCCGAGGCGGCCCTGCTCGTCGTCGGTCGCGGCCGTGACGTCGTAGACCCGGCCCTGCCAGGTCGCGCCGGTGGTGACCGTCGCCGAGACGGAGTTGACGTCGGCCCGGGACCACGCCGGGTCGGGCACCGAGCCGCGGGTGGCGAAGCCCAGCATGGTGCGGGCTCCCACGGGGGCCGAGGCCCAGGAGGTGAAGAACCAGTCCTCGGCGTCGGTGGACCCCACCGTCGACCGGGCGGCGCGCCCGTCGACGGCGCCGGTCACCACGCCCCAGCCGTCGTTGAAGCTCGCCTGCGGGATGGCTGCGGTGAAGTCCTCCTCGAGCAGGGTCGCGCTGCGGGTGCTTCCCTCGGGGCACGGGGCCGGCCCGGCCAGGGCCTCGGTCCACCGGACGGCCTGGGCGGTCGCCTGCGGGGCCAGCCCGGTCGCGGGCGTGGAGGTGCTCGCCGGTCCCGCGCCCCATGCCGCGGCAGCAGCGACCGCGGCGAGAGCTGCGGCCCCCGGCCGTGCGGTACGTCCGATCCTGCCCATCATCGATCCCCATCGACCAGTGCGGCCCTGCACCGCACTGGCGCAGACGCTACCGGAACCCGGCCTGCTCGCGCTGGCTCCGTCGCGCGGGCGTCGCGCGCCTCCGCCGCTCCAGCACGACCTGACTCGACTTGTTATCGAACGGATAAGCGTGCATGATGCCCGCATGGCTTTTCCGGATGGGCTCCTCCTGACGAGGTGTCACGAGCTCGACCTCCAGCGCGTCAGCAGCATGCTGATG
The DNA here is from genome assembly GCF_000421185.1 of Ornithinimicrobium pekingense DSM 21552. Classification (GTDB taxonomy): domain Bacteria; phylum Actinomycetota; class Actinomycetes; order Actinomycetales; family Dermatophilaceae; genus Ornithinicoccus; species Ornithinicoccus pekingensis. The sequence continues at coordinate 88,642 of NZ_ATWJ01000008.1, read as the reverse complement.
CGCCCGTGTCGCTGACCTCCGCCCCGTCCCGCGCCCCGGCGCCGGCACCCGTCCGGCAGCGGCGCCCCCGCCCCCACCCGACCGGAGAGACCCATGACCACCCATGCCCCGGCGCGCTCGCGCGTCCGCCCGTCCCGATCCACCGGCCCGCAGGGCCAGTGGGCGGTCGACGGCACCACCCCCCTGAACGACAACGAGCGCGTCAAGGCCGAGGACAACGGCCTGAACGTGCGCGAGCGGATCGAGAAGGTCTACGCCCTCGAGGGCTTCGACTCGATCCCGACGGAGGACCTGCACGGACGCTTCCGCTGGTGGGGCCTCTACACCCAGCGCCGGCCCGGCATCGACGGCGGCCGCACCGCCCAGCTCGAGCCGCACGAGCTCGAGGACCGCTACTTCATGCTGCGCGTGCGCTCGGACGGGGCCGAGCTGACTCCGACGATGCTGCGCGTGCTCGGCGACATCTCCACCGACCTCGCCCGGGGGACGGCCGACATCAGCGACCGGCAGAACATCCAGTACCACTGGGTACGGATCGAGGACGTCCCGGAGATCTGGCGCCGGCTGGAGGCGGTCGGGCTGGAGACGACCACCGCCTGCGGCGACACCCCCCGCGGGTTCCTCGGCAGCCCGGTCGCCGGCGTCGCGGCCGACGAGATCATCGACCCCACGCCCGTCATCGCCGAGATCAAGCGGCGCTTCGTCGGTGACCCCGATCTGGCCAACCTGCCGCGCAAGTTCAAGTCCGCGATCACCGGGCACCCCAGCCTGGACGTCGTCCACGAGATCAACGACGTGTCGCTGGTGGGGGTGGTCCATCCCGAGCTGGGGCCTGGCTACGACCTGTGGGTGGGCGGCGCGCTGTCCACCGCGCCGAGGCTGGCCGAGCGGCTGGGGGTCTTCGTGTCCGAGGAGCGGGCGGCGGAGGTGTGGCACGGCGTCATCCGCATCTTCCGCGACTACGGCTACCGGCGGCTGCGCACGAAGGCACGCCTGAAGTTCCTGCTGGCCGAGTGGGGCACCGAGCGCTTCCGCGAGGTCCTGGAGACCGAGTACCTCGGCTACCGGCTCCCGGACGGCCCCGCGCCCGCGGCGCCGACGGCGCCGGGTGACCACGTCGGGGTGCACCGCCAGAAGGACGGGCGCTTCTACGTCGGCGCCGCACCGACGGTCGGCCGCGTGGGCGGGAGCACGCTGCGCGGGCTGGCTGACCTGGTCGAGCGGGTCGGTGCCCGGTCCGTGCGGCTCACCGCCTTCCAGAAGCTGGTCGTCCTCGGCGTGCCCGCCGAGCGGGTCGAGGAGCTGGTCGAGGCGCTCGAGCCGCTCGGCCTCACCGCCCGCCCGAGCCTGTTCCGCCGCAGCACCATGGCCTGCACCGGCATCGAGTTCTGCAAGCTGGCGATCGTCGACACCAAGGACACCGCCGCCCACGCGGTCTCCGAGCTCGAACGGCGCCTCGCGGACGTCGAGCCGCTGCTCGAGCACCCGATCACCCTCAACGTCAACGGCTGCCCCAACTCCTGCGCCCGCATCCAGACCGCCGACATCGGGCTCAAGGGCCAGATCGTCACCGTCGACGGGCAGCAGGTCCCGGGCTTCCAGGTGCACCTGGGGGGCGGCCTGGCCTCGGTCGACCGGGACGGCGAGCCCGGCCTGGGCCGGACCGTGCGCGGCCTGAAGGTCCCGGCCCAGGACCTGCCGGGGTATGTCGAGCGCGTGGTCCGCCGCTACGCCGCCACCCGCCGGCCGGGGGAGGCGTTCGCGTCCTGGGCGCACCGTGCCGAGGAGGAGGACCTGACATGACCGCCACCACCCACCCGGCACAGCCGCGACGGGTCGACGCGCGGACGGAGCGGCTGCGCGCCCTCGCCCAGGAGGCGCAGGAGCGGTTCGCCGACGGAGGTGCCGAGGACACGGACGGCGTCCTCGCCTGGGCCGCCGCGCACTTCCGCGGCCGGGTCGCCGTGGCGTGCAGCATGCAGGACACGGTCCTGCCGCACGTCGTGGCCGAGCACCTGCCCGGGGTGGACGTCCTCTTCCTCGACACCGGCTACCACTTCCCGGAGACGGTGGCCACACGAGACCGGGTCGCCGACCTGCTCGACGTCACGGTCGTCGACGTGCGGCCGGAGCTGACGGTGGCCGCGCAGGACGCCAGGCTGGGCAAGGACCTCTTCGCCCGCGACCCCGGCGCCTGCTGCCGCCTGCGCAAGGTGGAGCCGCTGCGACGTGCCCTCGCCGGCTACGACGCCTGGGTCACCGGCGTCCGCCGCGAGGAGGGCCCGACGCGGGCCGACACCCCGCTGGTGACGTGGGACGAGGCCTTCGGCCTGGTGAAGGTCAACCCGCTGGCGGCGTGGACCTCCGAGCAGGTGCGGGCCCACGCCGAGCGCCACCTGCTCCCGGCGAACCCGCTCCTGGCACAGGGCTACCCCTCCATCGGCTGCGCCCCCTGCACCCGCCCGGTGGTGGACGGCGATGACCCGCGGGCGGGCCGCTGGGCCGGGTTCGCCAAGACCGAGTGCGGACTGCACCCGGGCACGGCCGCTGCCACCACGACCGAGGAGACCTCGTGACGACATACCGCGTCGAGCTCGCGCGCGAGCTGGACCCGCACGCCGGCTCCGCGCCGGACCTGCTCGACGCCCTCGAGAGCGAGGCGATCCACATCATCCGTGAGGTGGTCGCCGAGCTGGAGCGGCCCGCGCTGCTGTTCTCCGGCGGCAAGGACTCCGTGGTGATGCTGCACCTCGCCGCCAAGGCGCTGTGGCCGACCCGGCTGCCCTTCCCCGTCGTGCACGTCGACACCGGGCACAACTTCCCCGAGGTGCTGGCCTTCCGCGACGCCACCGTCGAGCGGTTCGGCGTCGACCTCGTGGTCGCCCGCGTCCAGGACTACCTCGACGACGGGCGGCTGCGCGAGCGCGCCGACGGCACCCGCAACCCGCTGCAGACGCTGCCCCTGCTCGACGCCATCGAGGAGCGCCGCTTCGACGGGGTCTTCGGCGGCGGCCGCCGCGACGAGGACAAGGCCCGGGCCAAGGAACGGGTGGTGAGCCTGCGCGACTCCTTCGGGCAGTGGGACCCCAAGAACCAGCGGCCCGAGCTGTGGCGCCTCTACAACACCCGCCACCGACCCGGCGAGCACGTGCGCGTCTTCCCGCTGTCCAACTGGACCGAGCTGGACGTGTGGCGCTACGTCGCCCGGGAGGGCATCGAGCTGCCGCCGCTCTACTACGCCCACGAGCGCGAGGTCTTCGAGCGTGACGGCATGCTGCTCACCCCGTCGCCGTGGACGGCTCCGCGGGCGGGCGAGCCCGTCGGCACCCGCACCGTGCGCTACCGCACGGTCGGCGACATGTCGTGCACGGGGGCCGTCCCCTCGCAGGCCCGCGACGTGCAGGCCGTGATCACCGAGGTCGCCACGACGACCGTCACCGAGCGCGGCGCCACCCGCGCCGACGACCGCCTCTCCGAGGCCGCCATGGAGGACCGCAAGAAGGAGGGGTACTTCTGATGAGCACCCTGGTCAACGACAACGACAACGACACCGACAACGACAACGACACCGACAACGACAACGACACCGACACCGTGCCCACCACGGCGCCCACCCTGCTGCGGCTGGCGACCGCCGGGTCGGTGGACGACGGCAAGTCCACGCTCGTCGGCCGTCTCCTGCACGACACCAGGTCGGTGCTCGCCGACCAGATGGCGGCCGTCGAGCAGGCGTCGCGGCGGCGCGGCTGGGTGGGTGAGCTCGCCGACCTGGCCCTGCTCACCGACGGCCTGCGCGCCGAGCGCGAGCAGGGCATCACGATCGACGTGGCCTACCGCTACTTCGCCACCGCGACCCGCTCGTTCATCCTCGCCGACTGCCCCGGCCACGTGCAGTACACGCGCAACACCGTCACCGGCGCCAGCACCGCCGACGTCGTCGTCGTCCTCGTCGACGCCCGGCACGGTGTCGTCGAGCAGACCCGCCGGCACCTGGCCGTCGTCGGGCTGCTCCGCGCCCCGCACGTCGTCGTCGCGCTCAACAAGATCGACCTCGTGCCCGACGCGCAGGCCGTCCACGCCGCCGTCTCCGCCGACGTGGCCTCCCTGGCCGAGGCCCTCGGCCTGGTGGACGTCTCGGTGGTGCCGGTCTCGGCGCTGCACGGCGACAACGTCGTGGAACCCTCCACCCGGACGCCGTGGTATCCCGGGCCCACGCTGCTGCAGCTCCTCGAGGCCCTGCCCACGGGGGAGGAGACGGGCCAGCCGTTCCGGATGCCGGTCCAGCTGGTGCTGCGCCCCCAGCACGGCGCGGTCGACCCGGCGTTCGTGGACTACCGCGGGTATGCCGGGCACGTCGCGTCGGGGGTGGTCCGCGTCGGCGACGACGTCGTGGTGTCGCCCTCGGGCCGGCGCACGACCGTGGTGGGCATCGACCGCGGCGGTGTCAGCGTCGAGCGGGCCGTGGCCCCGCTGTCGGTGACCCTCCGGCTGGCCGACCAGCTGGACATCTCGCGCGGCGACCTGGTCGTCGGTGCGGAGGCGGTGCCGGTGCCCGTGCGGCAGGCCGACGCGGTGCTGTGCTGGCTCACCGAGCAGCCCCTGTTCCCCGGTGCCCGCGTGCTGGTCAAGCACGGCACGCGCACGGTGCGCGCGCGGGTGACGACCCTGCACGAGCGGCTCGACGTCGCGGCCATGCACGTGGAGGACGTCGGGGGCGAGGGCGCCGGGCTCAACGACCTCGTGCGCGTCGGCCTGGCGCTCGCCGAGCCGTTGCCGCTGGAGGACTACGCCGTGTCGCGCGAGCTGGGCAGCCTGCTGGTCGTCGACCCGCACGACGGCACCACGCTGGCTGCCGGCCTCGTCGGCGCCGGGCTGAGGACCTGACGTGGCCACCACCCTGCTCGGGCTCTCGCTCGAGGGCCGCCGGGTCGTGGCCGTCGGCGGAGGGCCGGTGTCGGCGCGCCGGGTGCAGGACCTGCTTGCCGACGGCGCGGAGGTGACCGTGGTCTCGCCCTCGCTGTGCAGCCTGCTCGCCGACCTGGCCGGCCGTGGCGCCCTGCTGTGGGTCCCCCGCCGCTATGCGGGCCCGGCCGACCTCCGGGGGGCCTGGCTGGTGCACACCGCCACCGGCGACCCGGCCGTGGACGCCCGTGTCGCGACCGACGCCGAGGAACGGCGCGTCTTCTGCGTGACGGCGGGCGAGGCTTCCCTGGGGACGGCGCAGGTCCCGGCCCGGGGCGAGGTGGCCCTGCCCGACGGCACGGTGCGGGTCGCGGTGCACGCCGGCGGCGACCCCCGCCGGGCCGTGGCGGTCCGGGACGCGGTCACCGACCACCTCCGCTCCGGTGCCGTGGACCTGCGGGCACGTCGTCCGCGGCGGGGGTGGGTCGCGCTCGTCGGCGCCGGCCCGGGTGACGACGGCCTGCTGACCCGGCGCGCCGCCCAGCTGCTGGCCTCGGCCGACGTCGTCGTGACCGACCGGCTGGTCCCTCAAGGGGTCCTGGAGGCGCTGCCCGGGACCGTGACCGTCGTGGACGTGGGCAAGACGCCGGGACACCATCTGGTCCCCCAGGACGAGATCAACCGGATCCTGGTCGAGCACGGCTCGGCCGGGCGCGGGGTCGTGCGGCTCAAGGGCGGAGACCCCTATGTGCTGGGCCGCGGCGGGGAGGAGCGGCTGGCCTGCGAGCGGGCAGGCGTGCCCGTCGAGGTCGTCCCCGGGGTGACCAGCGCGGTGTCGGTGCCGGCCGCCGCAGGGATCCCCGTCACGCACCGGGGCGTCGCCCGCGGCTTCACGGTGGTGACCGGTCACGAGCAGATCGCGGCGGTGCCGCCAGGTGCGGACCACACGCTCGTGCTGCTGATGGGCGTCGCCACCCTGCGCGAGACCGCCGCCCGCCTGGTGGCCCGCGGCCGGCCGGCCGGGTGCCCGGTGGGGATCGTCGAGCGCGGCTGGACCCCGGAGCAGCGCGTGACGCTCGGGACCCTCGCCGACATCGCCGACCTGGCCGAGCGGGTGGGCGTGGCGTCCCCCGCCGTGGTCGTCGTCGGGGACGTCGTGCGCCTGGCGCACGCCTGGCCCGCGGCCGTCCGTGCCGAGGCGGTCGCGTGACCACTCTGCTCCTCATCGCCCTCGCCGGCTTCGGCGCGCAGCTCGTCGACGGGTCCCTCGGGATGGGGTACGGCGTCACCTCCGCCTCCCTGCTGCTGGCCACGGGGCTCACTCCGGCTCTGGTGAGCGCCTCGGTCAACCTGGCGCAGCTGGGCACCACGCTGGCCTCGGGCGCCAGCCACTGGCGGGCCGGCAACGTCGACTGGACGATCGTGCGGCGCCTGGCGCTGCCGGGCGGCCTCGGTGGTCTGCTCGGGGCGACCCTGCTCACCTCCCTGCCCGCGACCGTCGCCCGCCCGGTCATGGCGGTCCTGCTGCTGCTGCTCGGGGTCGCGGTCGTCGTGCGCTTCCTCACCCGGCCCCCGGCGGCGGTGGCGGGCGCCACGGCCTGGGCCCGGCGGCGGCGGTTCCTCGGACCCCTGGGACTGGTCGGCGGCATCGTCAACGCCACCGGGGGCGGGGGATGGGGGCCGGTGGTCACGTCCACGCTGCTGACCACCGGTCCGGCCAGCCCGCGCCGGGTCATCGGCTCGGTGTCCGCCTCCGAGCTCGTGGTGACGGTGTGCGCCAGCGTCGGGTTCCTCGTCGGTCTGGGACTGTCCGGTCTGCACGCGGGGACCATCCTGGCGCTCATGGCCGGGGGCGTGCTGGCGGCCCCGGCCGCCGCGCTGCTGGCCGGCCGGATGCCCCCGGAGGTGCTCGGCGTGGCCGTCGGGGTGATGATCGTCAACCTCAACCTGGGCCCCGTGCTGGCGGTCGCGGGCGCGGGGGAGCTGGCCGGCGTCGCCCTGCGCCTCGCGGTGCTGGCGGTCTCGCTCCTGCTCGTCGCAGGCGTGGTCTCGCGCCGGCTGCTGCGGGCGCGGCGGGCGGCCCCCTCGGCGGCTCCCGAGCCGGCGGACACGGTCCTGCGGTGAGCCGTCCCGCGCGCACCCGTGCCCTTGTCGTCGCGGCCCACGGGACCGCCAGCGCCGAGGGACGCCGCGCCGTCGAGGAGTGCGCCGCCGCGGCGGCCGCCGACCTGCGCACCGAGCACGCGGTCGGCTACGTCGACGTCTGCGGTCCGACGCTGGAGGAGGTGCTGGCCCGCAGCACCGCGCCGGTCGTCGTGCCGCTCTTCCTGGCCTCCGGCTACCACGTGCGGCACGACGTGCCCGGCGCGGTGGCGGTGGCGCCCGACGCGACCGTGACTCCGGCGCTCGGGGACGCGGCCGAGGTGGTGACCGCTCTGGCGGACCGGGTGCTCGAGGCCTGCGGCGACCCCGGGGCGCCGCCCGACGCGGTGGTGCTCACCGCGGCCGGCTCCAGCGTCGACAGCGCCCGGGCCGAGGTGGTGCAGGTGTCGGGGCTGCTCGCGCGCCGCCTGGGCACGGCGGCCGGCACGGCATACCTCAGCGGTCCCGGTCCCCGGCCCCAGGAGGAGGTGCGCCGGCTGCGGGCGGCAGGGCACCGGCGGGTGGTGGTGGCGACCCACCTGCTCGCTCCCGGGCACTTCGTCGAGCGGGCCCGCCTCGCCGCCGGCGAGCTCGGGACGGTGGCCTCCGGCCCGTTGCTGGGTCACCCGGCGCTGACGGCGCTCGTCGTGCGCCGCTACGGCGAGGCGGGCACGGGAGCCTGACCCCGGCTGCCGGGGGGACAACCCCCGGCGGCCCGGGGGAGCCCCACCCGCCACCCGGAGGGGCAGCACCCTTCATCTGCGGCCGCGCCCGCGGTGTCCTGGATGCAGGACCCCCGGAGCCCGGGGGCGACGACCCCAGCAGCAGGAGCATCCATGTCCGCCGTGACCTGTCCGCAGAACCCGAGGACCGTGACGGCGGCCCACGACGATCCCGCCGGCGGGCGCTCCTGGGTGCGGGCGGTCGTGGCGGTGGTCGCCGTCGCGGTGGCCGTCGCCGTGCTGCTGCGGCAGGGCGTGCCACTCGACCAGGTCACGGTCTCGGGACGGGGCTGGGGCTGGGTGCTCGTCGCGGCGCTGCTGACCGCCGTCTCCTTCCTGGGTGCCGGGTGGAACCTGTCCGGGTTCGTGCCGGGCCGGCTCCTGCTGCGCCGCGTGGTCGCCGCCCAGGTGGTGGCCGCCGGGGCCCGGATCGTCACGCCGGCGGGGCTCGGCGCGCACGCCGTCAACCTGCGGCTCCTGCGCCGCAGCGGCGAGGACACGCCGGTCGCGGTCGGTGCGGTCGCCGGCGCCCAGGCGGCCCAGCTGGTGGTGACGGTCGTCCTGCTCGTGGCCGCGGCGCTGGCCCCCGGCCGCAGGTTGCCCGAGCTCGGTGCGCCCACGGCGACCGCGACGGTGGTCGTCGCGGTCGGCGCCGCAGCGCTGGCGGCCGGCCTGGCCTGGGCCGTGCGGGCACGACGACAGCAGGTTGTCGAGCAGCTGACCCACGTCCGTGCGGCCCTGCGCGTCGTCCTGCGCTCGCCGCGCCGGTGGCTGCAGGCGCTCGGGGGGGCGGTGCTGCTGTCGACCGCCCTGGCCGGGGCGCTGTGGGCCAGCGCGATGGCCGTGGGGACCGCGGTCCACCCGCTCGACGCGCTGGTGGTGGTCCTGGTCGGTGCCGGGGTGGGGTCGGCGGTCCCGACCCCCGGTGGGACGGGCGGGGTCGAGGCCGCCATGACGGCTGGGCTGGTCGCGGTCGGCACGCCCCTGGCGGCCGCCCTCCCGGCGGTCCTGCTCTACCGCCTGCTCTCCCTCTGGCTGCCCGTCCCGGTCGGCCTGGCCGCGGCGGTCCGGTTGCGTTCGGCGGGGGTGCTGTGAGGGGCGCGCCGTCCGGGCCGGCGGCTCCGGGGCCGGCCCGGCCTCATACCTCGTCGAGGGTGCGCTGGGTGAGCGGCTCGTCGCCGGCCGCGGCCGACTCGACCTCGTCCCAGGCGCGGGGCAGGGCGACCTGAGGACGCTCGCGCCCGCGCAGGGACCACGGGCAGATCGTCGTCTTGGCGCCGTTGTTCTGGCTCCAGTCCAGGAAGACCTTGCCGGGACGCAACGCCTTGGTCATCCGTGAGGTGATGAGACCGGGGTGCTCCTCCTCCAGGTGCTCGGCGAGGGCCTTGGCGACGGCGCTGACCTCGTCGGAGGACCGGGTGCCCTCGAGGTCGGCGTAGAGCTGCATGCCCTTGCTGCCGCTGGTGACCGGGTGCGCCGCGAGACCCACGCCCTCGAGGCGGTCACGCACGAGCAGCGCGACGCGCGCGCACTCCGCCAGCCCCGCGCCCGGACCGGGGTCGAGGTCGACCACCATGCGGTCCGGCGGCTGGGGCCGGCCGTCGTCGTCCACCCGCCACTGGGGCACGTGCAGCTCCAGGCTGCCGAGGTTGACCAGGTAGACGAGCCCGGCCAGGTCGGTGACCAGGGGGAAGGTCATGGTGTCGCGACCGCGCGACGAGCCGGGGGTGGGAACGGTGACCCGCGGCAACCAGTCGGGGGCCCCCGGCGGCAGGTTCTTCTCGAAGAAGTGGTCCTGGGCCACCCCCTCGGGCCAGCGGATCCGGGTCACCGGGCGCCCCTGGAGCTCGGGCAGGATCTGGTCGGCGTGGGTGACGTAGTAGGTCAGCACCTCGCCCTTGGTGGTGCCGGTCGAGGGGTAGAGCACCTTGTCCAGGTTGCTCACCCTCAGCGTGCGTCCGGCGACGCTGACGGACTGGCTGCTCACGGCTCCTCCAGGAGGTCCTCGGGGGTCAGGTCGGGGCGCACGCCCTGGAACGAGGGCTGTCTCAGGCGGCCGTCGGCGGTCACGCCCAGCGCGGCCACGTCGATGACGACCTGCGGCTCCAGCCAGGTCGAGCCGGCCGCCTCGGGGCGCGGGATGTCGGCGGTGAAGGGGTATGCCGCGCGCGGCACCTCCTCCAGGCGGGCGAGGAGCGTCGACCCGGCCCGCCCGGCGAGGCCGCTGCCCACCCGGCCGCGGTAGTCCAGCAGCAACCGGCCCCACGGATCCACCGCGGGCGCACCCGTGCCGTCGTCGACCGGCACGCCGACGTGCACCGCACCCAACCGGGCCGCGGTGCCGGTCTGGGGGCGCCAACCGCCGACGACGACGCTGCGGACGTCGCGGTGCGGGAACTTCAGCCAGTCGGTGCTGCGGACCCCCGGCTGGTAGGTCGCGTCCCGCCGCTTGCTCACCACCCCCTCCAGGCCCTGGTCGGCCGTGGCCGCGAGCAGCTCGCGGCCGTCGACGTAGACGGGCGGCACCTGCACGCCGGGGACGCCGTCGAGCAGGTCCTCCAGCGCGGCGCGGCGGGCCGACCACGGCAGGGCGGTGAGGTCCATCCCGTCCAGCCGCAGCAGGTCGAAGGCCAGGTAGGTCACCGGGCGGGTCCGGGCCAGCCGGCCGGCCGCGGCGGCGGAGGCCGTGTGGACCCGGTCGACGACGTGGCTGAACGACGGACGACCGCCGATCATCGTCACCGCCTCGCCGTCGAGCAGGACGTCGTCGCACAGGTCGGCCAGGGCCCGCAGCTCGGGAAGGGCGACCGCGATGTCGCGGCCGCTGCGGGTGAGCAGCCGCAGCCGCCCGCCGGTGACGTCGGCGAGCAGCCGGATGCCGTCCCACTTGACCTCGTGCACCCAGGCCGGTCCCGCTGGCGGACCGGTCCGCGGGTCACCGTGGGTGGCGAGCATGGGGCGCATGGGTCCATCCTTGTCCAATGCGAGCGATCTGGAAGGGAGCGGTCTCGTTCGGGCTGGTCAACGTCCCCGTGCGGCTCTACTCCGCGACCGAGAACCACGACATCAGCCTGCACCAGGTGCGCGCCAGCGACGGCAGCCGGATCCGCTACAAGCGGGTCGCGCAGGCAGACGGCGAGGAGGTCCCCTACAAGGAGATCGCCAAGGCCTACGAGACGGAGGACGGGCGGACCGTCGTCCTCACCGACGAGGACCTCGCCGCCCTGCCCAACCGCTCCAGCAAGGAGATCGAGGTCGAGCGGTTCGTGCCGATCGACCAGATCGACCCGATCCTGTTCGACAAGCCCTACTTCATCGAGCCCGACGCCATGGGGGCCAAGGCCTACGGCCTCCTGCGAGAGGCGCTGCGCGAGTCCGACCGGGTCGCCGTGGTGACCGTCTCGCTGCGCACGCGGATGACCATGGCGGTGCTGCGGGTCGTCGACGACGTCATCGTCCTGCAGACCCTGCTGTGGCCCGACGAGGTCCGTGACTCCGCCCGTCTCGACAACCTCGACCAGGTCAGCGAGCCCAAGGAGGCCGAGGTCGCCATGGCGCGGATGCTCGTCGACTCGATGGCCGGCGACTTCGAGCCGGAGGGGCACGTCGACGACTTCAAGGAGGCGTTGGAGGCGCTCGTGCAGAGCAAGATCGAGGGTGGCGACGTCACCGAGGCGCCGGAGTCGGAGGAGGAGGCCGAGTCCGGAGAGGTCGTGGACCTGCTGGCCGCGCTGCAGCGCTCGGTCGACCGCGCCAAGAAGGGGCGCGGCGAGAAGACGGACGACGCCGACGCCAAGAAGGCCGCCGGCTCGACCACGGGCTCGGGCTCGAAGGGGTCGACGGCCACGAAGGCCGCGGCGAAGAAGTCCACCGCCAAGCCCGCCGCGAAGAAGTCGACGGCCCGCAAGAGCACGGCCAAGAAGGCGGGCTGAACGGGACCGGCGCCGGGGTCAGGGGGCGGTGGTCTGCGCCGCGTCCTGCTCCTCCTCGACCGCGCGCCGCGGGCTGCAGCCCAGGGTGCGGTCCAGGTTCTTGGCGGTCTCGGTCAGCGCGCGCTCCAGGTGCTCGGTCGCCTCGGCGTCGGTCTCGCCGAGCGACTCGGCCACCAGGGAGTAGGGGATCTTCTCGGTGGCGCTGGTCGCGTCCGGGGCGGTGCACAGCGTCAGCCCGGTGACCAGCCCGGGGGAGACGAAGGAGACCCCCAGGTGGTCGGGGCCCGGCTCGACACCCTCCGCGCCCTCGGCCCGGGCGCGCGCGGCGGTGCGCGCCTCCTCGCCGAGCTCGATGCTCAGCCGGATCACCGGCTCCTGCTCGCCGGCGCCGCCGACGAGCACGTCGCACACCCAGGAGTCCTCGTCGTCCACCGAGATGAGCTCGCGCGGGGTCTGCGCCTCGCCGCCGGCGGCCAGCTCGACGGCCGTGGGGCTGACGTACTGGCACATCCATCCCTGGTTGCCGGCCTGCCCCTCGAGCCCGTCGTCGGTGGCGTTCGCGGTGTCCTCGGCCGTGGGCCGGGGGTCGGCGTCCTCGGAGGTGCAGGCGCCCGCCAGGAGGGCGAGCCCGGCGAGGACCGCCGGGAGGGTCAGGGTGCGGGTGCGCATGGCGGGACATGCTAGGTCCACGACCTGTGGGCGGCCAACAGGGTGCGGTGGCGTTATGCCGGGGGCGAACACGGCACCGTCCTGGAACACCGTGGGCGCTCGCGGACGTTGAGGCTCTCAGACGCAACGTAGAGTGGAAGCACGCCCGCGCGCACGTGGGCACGTCAGTGCTAGCCCACCGACCGCGTGCCACGACGGAAGTCAAGGAGTGACGATGTTCGAACGGTTCACCGACCGCGCCAGGCGGGTGGTGGTGCTCGCGCAGGAAGAGGCGCGGCTGCTCAACCACAACTACATCGGGACCGAGCACCTGCTGCTCGGGCTCATCCACGAGGGCGAGGGCGTCGCCGCCAAGGCGCTGGAGTCCCTGGGGATCTCGCTGGACGCCGTCCGCGAGCAGGTCCAGGAGATCATCGGCCAGGGCCAGCAGTCGCCGACCGGCCACATCCCCTTCACCCCCCGGGCCAAGAAGGTCCTGGAGCTCTCGCTGCGCGAGGGCCTCCAGCTGGGCCACAACTACATCGGCACCGAGCACCTGCTGCTCGGCCTCATCCGCGAGGGCGAGGGCGTCGCGGCCCAGGTGCTGGTCAAGCTCGGAGCCGACCTCAACCGGGTCCGCCAGCAGGTCATCCAGCTGCTCTCGGGGTACCAGGGCAAGGAGACCGCCAGCGCGGGCGTGGGCCCCTCCGGCGGCCCCGAGGGCCAGCAGGCCGGCTCGCTGGTGCTCGACCAGTTCGGTCGCAACCTGACCCAGGCCGCCCGCGAGGGCAAGCTGGACCCGGTCATCGGGCGGGAGAAGGAGATCGAGCGGGTCATGCAGGTGCTGTCCCGCCGCACCAAGAACAACCCGGTGCTGATCGGCGAGCCCGGCGTCGGCAAGACCGCCGTCGTCGAGGGCCTGGCCCAGGACATCGTCCGCGGCGAGGTGCCCGAGACGCTCAAGGACAAGCAGCTCTACACCCTCGACCTCGGCGCGCTGGTCGCCGGCAGCCGCTACCGCGGTGACTTCGAGGAGCGCCTCAAGAAGGTGCTCAAGGAGATCCGCACCCGCGGCGACATCATCCTGTTCATCGACGAGATCCACACCCTCGTCGGGGCCGGAGCCGCCGAGGGCGCGATCGACGCCGCGAGCATCCTCAAGCCGATGCTGGCGCGCGGCGAGCTGCAGACGATCGGTGCGACCACCCTCGACGAGTACCGCAAGCACATCGAGAAGGACGCCGCGCTGGAGCGCCGTTTCCAGCCGATCCAGGTCAACGAGCCGACGCTGTCGCACGCGATCGAGATCCTCAAGGGCCTGCGCGACCGCTACGAGGCCCACCACCGCGTCTCCATCACCGACGGCGCCCTGGTGGCCGCCGCGACGATGGCCGACCGCTACATCAACGACCGCTTCCTGCCGGACAAGGCGATCGACCTCATCGACGAGGCGGGAGCGCGACTGCGCATCCGCCGGATGACCGCGCCGCCGGACCTGCGCGACTTCGACGACAAGATCGCGCACGCCAAGCGCGAGAAGGAGTCGGCGATCGACGCCCAGGACTTCGAGAAGGCGGCCCGGCTGCGCGACGAGGAGCACAAGCTCACCCAGGCGCGCGCCGAGCGGGAGAAGGAGTGGAAGAACGGTGACATGGACGTCGTCGCCGAGGTCGACGACGAGCTGATCGCCGAGGTCCTCGCCGCCGCGACGGGCATCCCGGTCTTCAAGCTCACCGAGGAGGAGTCCAGCCGGCTGCTCCACATGGAGGACGAGCTGCACAAGCGGATCATCGGCATGGACGACGCGATCGGCGCGCTGTCCCAGGCCATCCGCCGCACCCGCGCCGGCCTGAAGGACCCCCGCCGTCCGGGCGGCTCGTTCATCTTCGCCGGGCCCACGGGCGTCGGCAAGACCGAGCTGGCCAAGACGCTGGCGGAGTTCCTCTTCGGCGACGAGGACGCGCTCATCACCCTCGACATGTCGGAGTTCTCCGAGAAGCACACCGTCTCGCGGATGTTCGGCTCGCCCCCCGGCTACGTCGGCTACGAGGAGGGCGGCCAGCTGACCGAGAAGGTGCGGCGCAAGCCGTTCTCGGTCGTGCTCTTCGACGAGATCGAGAAGGCGCACCCGGACATCTTCAACAGCCTGCTGCAGATCCTGGAGGACGGTCGCCTGACCGACTCCCAGGGCCGGATGGTCGACTTCAAGAACACCGTCATCATCATGACCACCAACCTGGGCACCCGGGACATCTCCAAGGGCGTCTCGCTCGGCTTCTCGGCCGGGCCCGACACCCAGAGCAGCTACGAGCGCATGAAGAACAAGGTGCAGGACGAGCTCAAGCAGCACTTCCGCCCCGAGTTCCTCAACCGCGTGGACGACACCATCGTCTTCCCGCAGCTGTCGCAGTCCGAGATCGTCCAGATCGTGGACCTGATGATCGCCCGCCTCGACGAGCGCCTCAAGGACAAGGACATGGCCATCGAGCTCACGTCCGCGGCCAAGGACCTGCTCGCCAAGAAGGGCTACGACCCGGTGCTGGGCGCCCGGCCGCTGCGCCGCGCCATCCAGCGCGAGATCGAGGACCAGCTCTCCGAGAAGATCCTCTTCGGCGAGATCGGCCCCGGCCAGATCGTGCTCGTCGACGTCGAGGACACCGGCGGCCAGGACAAGACCCGCGACAAGGTCTTCACCTTCAAGGGCCAGCCCAAGCCCTCGGCGGTCCCGGACACCCTGCCGGTGGCCGAGGCCGGCGTCGGCGGCACCGCCACCACCCCGGAGGGTGGCGAGCAGGCAGGCTGACGTCCGACCCGGGTGGGCGTGCCGTCCGCGCACGGCATACCCACCACCGCACCTGCAAGGGGGCGTCCGCCGGTCAGGCGGGCGCCCCCTCGCCGTTAGGGTTGCGGGTATGACGTTGCGCGAGGCCACCCCCGACGAACGCTCCTCCTGGGACGACCTGGTGTGGGGCAACCCGGGCGGACCCGAGCTCTACCAGCTCGACTCCTACGCGCAGATCAAGGCGCCGGTATGGCGTGCCCGTCACCTCGTGCACGAGCACGACGGCCGGCCCGCGGTGCACGCGCTCTACCTCTACCGGGCGGTGCCGCCGTTCGGCGAGCTCTGGTACTGCCCGATGGGTCCGCGGGTGGCCGACGCCGACCACGCCCGGGCGTGCTTCGAGGACCTGCGGGCGACGGGCATCGGCACGCCGTTCGCGGTGGTGCTCGAGCCGTCGGTGCCGGCCGAGGGGCCGCAGGACCGCGAGCAGCTCATCGCCTCGGTCCCCGGGATGCGCGAGCACCCCGACCTGCAGCAGGGCCAGCACACGGTGCTGGTCGACCTGCGACCCGACGAGGAGGAGATCCTCGCCTCCTTCCGTCAGCGGGCCCGCCGGCACATCCGCAAGACCGACGAGGCCGTCGTGGAGCACCGCACCGACGAGGAGGCCTTCGCCACGATGTGGACGCTCTACGCCGAGACGATGGAGCGGGCCGGTGTCGAGCGCCGGTCCCAGGACTACCACCAGGGGATCTGGCGCCGCTACGTCGACGCCGGGCAGGGCCACTTCGTGCTGGCCCGCCCGCGCGAGGGTGGCGACGTGGAGGCCGGGGCCTTCGTCATCCACCGCGGCGAGCTGGGCTACTACAAGGACGGCGGGTCGCTGCGGACGCGCGACAGCAACGGTCTGCAGTACCGCGTCCAGTGGGAGGCCATGCGCTGGTGCAAGCAGCACGGCGCGAGCACCTACGACATGTACGGCGCTCCGCCCTCGTGGGCCGCCGAGGACGAGTCGCACAAGCTGCACCCGCTGGTGCAGTTCAAGACCGCCTTCGGCCCGATCACCGACCAGGTCGGCACCATGCAGCTGGTCCTGAAGCCGCGGGTCTTCCGGGTGTGGGACCGCGTCGGGATGCCGGTCTACCGGCGCCTGACCGCGAGGGCCAACCCGCTCTTCTACTGATCGCCCCCGACCGCCGGTGAGCACCTTCGACCTGGCGCGCATCGGGACGGGCCTGCCCTTCGTCGCCGCGCTGCCCCAGCTGCGCGAGGCCCTGGACGGCCGCGGCGTCGCCGTCGTCCGCGCGGAGCCGGGGGCGGGCAAGACCACGCTGGTCCCGCCCGCGGTGGCGGACCTGCTGGAGGTGAGGGGCGCAGACGCGCGGCGCGTCGTCGTCACCGGGCCGCGGCGGGTCGTCGTGCAGGCCGCGGCCCGCCGGCTGGCCGCGCTGACCGGGACGCGGGTCGGGGGGCCCGTGGGCAGCACCGTGCGCGGGGAGCGCCAGGTCGGGCGGGACACGGTGGTCGAGCACGTCACCGCCGGCGTCCTGGTGCGGCGGCTGCTGTCCGACCCCGAGCTCGTCGGCACCGGTGCGGTCGTCCTCGACGAGGTGCACGAGCGGGGCCTGGACACCGACCTGCTGGTCGGGATGCTCGCCGAGGTCCGCGCACTGCGCCCGGACCTGGTGCTGGTCGCGATGTCGGCGACCCTGGACGTCCCGGCCCTCGCGGAGGTCCTCGGGAGCGACGACGGGCCGGCACCGGTCGTCGACCACCCCTCCGCGCAGCACCCGCTCGAGGTGGTGTGGACGCCCCCGCCCGTCCCACGGCTCGACGCACGGGGCGTCACGGACGCCTTCCTCGACCACGTCTCCCGGACGACGACCGAGATGCACGCCCGGGCCCTGGCCGCCGACTCCGGTGCCGACGCCCTGGTCTTCGTCCCGGGGGTCCGGGAGGTCGACCGGGTGGTGGAGCAGGTGTCCCGGCTCGCGCGCGGCACGGAGGTGCTGGCCCTGCACGGCCGGCTCGACCTGCGTGCGCAGGACCGCGCGGTCGCCGGCCGAGGTCCCGGGGACCCGCCGCGGGTCGTCGTCGCGACCGCGCTGGCGGAGTCGTCCCTGACCGTGCCGGGCGTGCGCCTGGTCGTGGACGCCGGCCTGGCCCGGGTGCCGCGCCGGGACCTGCGGCGGGACATGTCGGGGCTGGTCACGGTCCAGGCGTCCCGCGCGGCGATGACGCAGCGGGCCGGGCGGGCGGCGCGGCTGGGACCTGGGACCGTGGTGCGCTGTCTGGATGAGACCACCTTCGCGCACGCGCCGGAACACGCCGCACCCGAGATCTCCTCCTCAGACCTCACCGGCGCCCTGCTCACGCTGGCGGCCTGGGGCTCGCCGCGCGGCGAGGGTATGCCGTTGCTCACGGCGCCTCCGCCCGCGGCGGTCCGGGCCGCGGAGCAGGTGCTGCACGACCTCGGCCTCGTCGACGCCGACGGCCGGACCACCGAGCTCGGGGTGCGGGCCGGGAGGGTGCCGGCCGACCCCCGGCTGGCCAGGGCTCTGCTGGCCGGGGCGCCGCTCGTCGGCGCCCGCGCCGCGGCCGAGGTCGTGGCCACGCTCGCCGACGACCACCGGGCCCCGGACGGTGACCTCGCCGGTCTCGTGTCCGCGCTGCGGTCGGGCCGGGCGCCCGGGGCCGCGCGATGGCGTGGCGAGGTCGTGCGGCTCCGGCGATGGGCCGAGGACGCGGTGCCCCGCCACGACGTGCCTGGCCACGACGTGCCCGGCCTCGTCACCGCGCTGGCCCACCCCTCCCGCGTGGCCCGGCGGGACGGGTCCACCTGGCTGCTGGCCTCCGGCACCCGGGCGGCACTGCCTCCGGGCAGCCCCCTGCAGTCCTTCGACTGGGTCGCCGTCGCCGACGTCACGCGGACCGAGGGACGTGCCGCCGCCGGGACGGGCGCGGTGATCCGGCTCGCGGCCGGCCTGGGCGCGGACGGCATCGACCTCGCCACAGGCGCGCTGCGCACCCGGGAGGTCCGGGCCGCGTTCGTCGACGGCAGGGTCGTCGCCCGCGAGGTGGACGCGATCGGGGCGATCGAGCTGGCCGCCACCCCGGTACGCCCGTCGCAGGAGGCCGGCGCCCGCGCCGTCGCCGACGCCCTGGCCCGCGACGGGCTCGGCATCCTGACGTGGTCGGGGACGGCCGACGCGCTCCGTCGGCGGATGGCCCTGCTCCACCGCGTGCTGGGCGACCCCTGGCCCGACGTCTCGGAGGCGGCCCTGGCGGCCCGCGCCGAGGAGTGGCTCGGTCCGGAGCTGCGACGGCTCGCGGCCGGGACGCCCGTCGACCGCGTCGACCTGGCCGACCCCCTGCGCCGGCTGCTGCCCTGGCCCCGGGCAGCACGCCTGGACGAGCTGGCCCCGGAGCGGCTCCCCGTGCCCAGCGGGTCACGCGTCGCGGTGACCTACCCCCCGCACGACGACCCTGACGCCCGACCGGTCGTCGCCGTCAAGCTGCAGGAGTGCTTCGGGCTGGCCGACACGCCGCGGCTCGTCGACGGGCGGGTCGCGACCCTCTTCCACCTGCTCAGCCCGGCCGGACGGCCGCTGGCGGTGACCGACGACCTGCGGTCCTTCTGGGCCGGCCCCTACGCCCAGGTCCGCGCGGAGATGCGCGGCCGCTACCCCCGGCACCCGTGGCCGGAGGACCCCTGGTCGGCCCCCGCGACCGCACGCACCAACCGGCGGCGCTGACGCAGCGGGGGACTCACCAGAAGGCGTCGCCGGGCTCGCGGCGCTGCACCCGCGCGACGACGCGCTCCCCGACCCGCTGCCACACGGCATACCGGCGTGGCCGCAGGACCAGGTCCCAGGCCCCGACCCAGTCGGTGACCTCCTTGGTGAACCCGCGCTTGAACTTGCCGATGCCGTGCCGCGAGTTGGTCGGGTCGTCCAGCTGGCTGGAGTGCGGGACACCGACGAGGTCGTAGGTGCGGGCGCCCTGCTCGATCGCCCAGCGCATCCCCTCGTACTGCACCAGCTGGCTGGCGCCCGGGACGGGACGGTCGCGCAGGCTGGCGCCCTCCTTGTACTCCGCGTGGTCGCCGATGCAGGTGATGAGCGCCGATGCCACCGGCTGGCCGCCGGCGCGTGCGACGAGCACCTGCGCGTTGCCGCCGCGCACCATGATCTGCCAGGAGCGCACGTGGTAGTCCTTGCCGCGGACGCCGAGCTCCTGGTCGCGCACGACGTCCTGCCACAGCTCCCACATCGTCTCGTAGGTCTGCGGGGTGTCCGGGGCACGGACCACCTCGACCCCGTCGCGCATCGCGCGACGCACCATGTTGCGGGTCTTGGAGGGGTATGCCGCCAGCAGCTCGTCCTCGGTCGGCGGCAGGGGGAAGACGACCGTGGACGAG
The DNA here is from genome assembly GCF_000421185.1 of Ornithinimicrobium pekingense DSM 21552. Lineage (GTDB taxonomy): Bacteria > Actinomycetota > Actinomycetes > Actinomycetales > Dermatophilaceae > Ornithinicoccus > Ornithinicoccus pekingensis. Next base: position 69,094 of record NZ_ATWJ01000008.1, on the reverse strand, counting down.
TGCGGCTGGACCGGGTCGGTGCGCACCAGACCCAGCGAGGCGAGCCCGGCGAGGCTGTCCTGCGTCTCGGGGATCTCCGGCTCCATCCGGACGAAGAGGACGCCCTCGGCCCGTGCGCTCTCGCGCAGGTGGGGCAGCACGTCGCGCAGCCGGGCCACGTCGGCGACGCAGGGGCCCTTGGGGACGTACCAGACCTTCCCGAAGCCGGGGGCCGGCTTCTCGTGGATCGTCATCGCCACGCCGTCGGCCACGGCATACCTGGGCTCCCAGCGGGCCATCCGCTTGACCTCGCCGAGCTCGTGGCTCTGGAAGATGTTGCCGCCGGCGGGGGTGGCGGCGATCCGGTCGTCCCACTCCTGCGCGGTGGGGGAGGTCACGAAGGTCAGGGCCATGGCGCTCACCTTACGGTCAGCCGGTGCCCCGGCCGTGCGACGCCTAGACTCCGGAGGCGTGACCACTTCGACGACCGGCGCCGACGCCGCCCAGACGGCCGCGGTACGGCGTGCCCTCGCCGAGGCCTCCGGCACGGACGCCGCTGACTGGCACCTCGTCAGCAAGGCGCGGCACGGCCTGCTCGTGGTCTTCCGGGCCGTCGCCCGGCACGCCGGCGGCCACGGGGAGGTCGTCACCCAGCCGTTCACGTGCGCCACCGCCGTGGCGCCGATCGTCACCGCCGGCCTGCGCCCCCGCTACGCCGACCTCGACCCCGACACGATGGCGATCGACCCGGCGACGGTGCACCGGGTCGTGTCTGGGCAGACCCGGGCCGTCGTGGCCCAGCACACCTTCGGCCGGGCCGCCCCGGTCGCCCGCCTGCGCGACCTGGCCCCGGAGGGTGCGCTGCTCGTCGAGGACGCGGCCCACTGCCTGGGCGACCTGGGCCGGGACCGCGCGGGTGCGCCCGCCGCCGACGTGTCGGTGCACAGCTTCGGGGTCGAGAAGATGCTGCCCACCCGCGCCGGGGGTGCCGTGTGGGTCAACCCCGCCCTGCGCGGGACGCCCTGGCACCCGCTGCTCACGGCGGCGCTCACCGCTCTGCCGACCGGCGGCCGTCGGGAGACCGTCGCCCACGTCGTCGGCACCCCCGCGCGCCGGGTGGCGGGCCGCCTGGGCGGACCGGGTGCCCGGGCGCTCGCGCTCGCCGCGTCCGCCGGGCTGGTCGACCTGGCGATCATGCCCTCCGAGCGGCAGGGCCGGGTCGCGGGAAAGCCGGCCGCGCTCTCCGGGCCGGCGCTGCGCGACGTGGCGCGGGCCGTGCCCTCCCTGGGGCGCTCCGCCGAGCACCGGCGCCGCATCGCCACGCTCTACCGGGTCGGGCTCGCCGGCGTGCCGGGCGTGGTGGTCCCACGACTGCTCGACGACCCCGGGGTGACGCTCGTGCGCTACCCGCTGCTGCTGTCGTCGCCGGGCAGGGCCGAGGCGGCGTTCGCCGCGCTGCAGGCCGAGGGGCTGGTCCCGGGCCGGTGGTACCGGCCCACCCTGTTCCCCGGCGTCGACCCCGCCGACTTCGCCTACGACCCCGCGGCCAGCCCCGTGGCCGAGGACGTCGCCTCCCGGGTGCTCAACCTGCAGACCGCCGAGTTCGTCACGCCGGAGGCGGCCAGGAGGACGGTCGAGGTGGTCCGGGCCCACCTGTGAGCCGGGTACGGTAACGACCGTGCCCGTCCTCGACCTCGCCGACCCCGCCGCCGTCGACCGCTACGGCTCCTTCGTCCGCGCCCACCCCCACCGGGCGCTCACCCAGGACCTGCGCTGGGGCGTCGTGAAGGACGACTGGGGGCAGGAGGCGGTCTACGTCGAGGAGGACGGCGCCATCGTCGCAGCGATGACGCTGCTGGTGCGCCGGCTGCCCGGCGGCTTCTCGGTGCTCTACGCACCGCGCGGGCCGCTGATGGACTGGTCGGACCCCTCGATGCTGCACCGGCTGCTCGCCGAGGCCGCCCCCCTCGTGCGACGCCACCGGGCGATCATGACCAAGCTGGACCCGGAGGTGCGGTTCACCTCCGAGCTGGACGCCTGGCTGCGCGACCAGGACGGCTGGGTGGTCAAGAACGTCGGGGCCGGCAAGGACGACATGGTCCAGCCCCGCTACTGCATGATCGTCCGCCTCCAGGACGAGGACGGCCGGCAGCTGGACGAGGACGGGCTGATGGCCAAGTACGACGGGAAGGCGCGCAACCGCGTCCGCACCGGGCGCAAGAAGGGGGTCGTCACCGCCGCGGCCGACACCGAGGAGGGGCTGCGCACCTTCCACGACATCTACTCCTACATGGCCCGTCGCAACGAGATCACCACCCGCGAGCTGCCCTACTTCCACCGCCTCCGGGCGGCCTTCGGCGACCGCATGCGGGTGACGCTGGCCTCCCACGAGGAGGATGTGCTGGCGGCGTCGGTGACCGTCGACTACTTCGGCAAGCTCTACTACCTCTACGCCGGGTCCAACGACCTCAAGCGCAACCTGGCCCCCAACCAGGTGATGAACCACGAGCTCATGGTCTGGGGCCTGGAGCGGGGCGCGGAGAGCTACGACATGGGTGGTGTCTTCGAGCTGGACAACTCCGACGGGCTCTACCTGTTCAAGCGGGCCTTCTGCAAGGGCGACGGCGGCGCGACGGAGTTCGTGGGCGAGGTCGACGTCGTGCACCGCCCGGCCCTGTATGCCGTGCTCGCCCGGCTCGTCCCACGCGTGCAGCGCGGACGTCGCGCGCTCGCCGCGCGGGTCTCCCGCGCCGTCAAGCGGCGGGCGCGTCAGGCCTGACGACACGCACCCCGGGTCGACCTGCAGCGCGCACGTGAACCCTGTGGGTCGGTGCGGCCGGGGGTGTCCCGACCCGCCGACGTGCCGGCACACCACCGGCGACGATGTCAGGACGCGAGGCCGGGCAGCCGGAAGAGGCCGCCGTCGAGCGGCTCGACCAGTCCTTCGGCGACGAGTGCGTCGAGGCAGCGGTCGCGCTGGGCCTCCTCGGGCCACACCGCCCGGAGGGCGTCACCAGGCACCGGTTCGGTGCTGTCCCGCAGCAGCTGCACCATGCGGCCACGGCACTGCCGGTCGGTCCCCTGCCAGGCCTGCCCGCGTCGGGGCGGCCCGTCGTGGGCGGGCGACCCGGCCAGCCGCCACGCGCACACGGTCGCGAGCGGGCAGTCGCCGCAGCGCGGTGCCCTGGCCGTGCAGACCAGGGCGCCCAGCTCCATCACCGCGACGTTCCAGACGGCCGCACGCGCGTCGTCCTCCGGCAGCAGCGCGGTCGCCAGCTCCACCTCGGCCCTGCTCAGCGACGGGGCGGGCAGCGCGGTCCCGGTGACGGCGCGGGCGTGGACGCGGCGGACGTTGGTGTCGACCACCGTCGCACGCCGTCCGAAGGCGAACGCCGCGACGGCCGCCGCGGTGTAGTCACCGACCCCCGGCAGCGTCCGCAGCACCGCCTCCTCGGCCGGGACCACCCCACCGTGGTCGTCCCGGACCGCCACCGCCGCGGCGTGCAGGCGCAGCGCCCGCCGCGGGTAGCCCAGCCGGCCCCACTCGCGGACGGCCTCGCCCGCAGCGGCGTCGGCCAGGGCGGACGGGGTGGGCCACAACGACATCCACCGCTGCCAGACGGGCAGCACCCGGGACACCGGGGTCTGCTGGAGCATCACCTCCGAGACCAGCACGCCCCAGGGGGAGCGGTCGGGCCGGCGCCAGGGCAGGTCGCGCTGGTGCGCGGCATACCAGGGCAGCACCAGGTCGTGGAGGACGCCGGCCGCAGGGCGGGCGGGACGCACTAGGAGTAGCGCTCCAGGATCGAGGACTCGGCCAGCCGCGAGAGCCCCTCGCGCACCGCCTTGGCCCGCGCCTCGCCGACGCCGTCGACCTCCATGAGGTCCTCGAGCCCGGCGGACAGCAGCGCCTGGAAGTTGCCGAAGTGCTCCACGAGGCGGTCGACGATCGCTCCGGGCAGGCGAGGTATGCGGTGCAGCAGCCGGTAGCCGGACGGGGTCAGGCTGTGGTGGTCCATGCCGTCGCCGATGACGGTGATGCCCAGGCAGCGGGCCACGGAGGTCAGGTCGAGCAGCTCGGCACCGTCGAGCGAGGCCAGCGACTCCAGCACGTCGGCAGGGTCGCGGGTCGCGTCGGCGGCCGCGGCGTAGTCGCGGATCACCAGCTCACGGTCGCGTCCGATGCCACCGGTCAGCTCCTCCAGCTGCAGGCCCACGAGGCGCCCGTCGACGCCGAGCTCGACGACGTACTGCTCGATCTCGCCGCTGATGCGCCGCACCATCTCCAGGCGCTGGAGCACGGCGGCCACCTCGCGGATGGTGACGAGGTCCTCGATCTCCAGCGCCGACAGCGAGGAGGTCACCTCGTCCAGGCGCGCGCGGTAGCGCTCCAGCGTCTGGAGCGCCTGGTTGGCCTGGGCCAGGATCTGGGTGCGGGCCTCCAGCACGTGCCTCATCGAGCCGACGTAGAGCGCGACGATCGCCATCGACTGGCTCACCGAGATCACCGGCATGTGCGTCTGCTTCGCGACCCGCTCGGCGGTCCGGTGCCGGGTGCCGCTCTCGACCGTCTCGATCGAGGGGTCGGGCACCAGCTGCGTCGCCGCGCGCAGGATGCGGGTGCCCTCGCGGTTGAGCACGATGGCCCCGTCCATCTTGGCCAGCTCGCGCAGCCGGGTGGCGGAGAAGTCCACGTCGAGCTCGAACCCGCCGGTGCAGATGGACTCCACGGTGCGGTCGGTGCCGAGCACGACCAGCGCGCCCGTGCGCCCGCGCAGGATGCGCTCGAGGCCGTCCCGCAGGTCGGTGCCGGGCGCGACCGCCGCCAGCGTCGCGCGCAGCAGGTCCTCGTCGGTGCGTTCGACCACAGTTCCCTCAGCCCTTCCCGGGCGGACGTCGACGGGCCGCCTCGATCCCCTGGGCCCGATAGTAGGCGACCGCTGGGGCAGGTCCAGGCGCGCTCTCGTTTCTTTACCCGTTCGTGACCGGCACGGCGTCCGAGGCGCGCAGCCGGCTGGCCTCGGCGGCGGTGAGGACGAGCGAGACCGCGTCGGCCAGGCTCGCGACCTCGTGCACGCGCATCCCCTCGGGCGGAGGACCCTCGGTCAGCGAGCCGCTGGGCACCACGGCCTCGGTGAAGCCGATGCGCGCCGCCTCGGCGAGCCGGCGCGGCAGCCCGGTGACGGGCCGCAGGTCACCGGCCAGCCCCACCTCGCCGACCGCGATCGTGCCCGTCGGGAGAGCCAGGCCCGCCTTGGCGCTGGTGAGCGCCAGCGCCACCGCCAGGTCGGCGGCGGGCTCGGAGAGGCGGACGCCACCCACCGTGGCGGCGTAGCAGTCCTGGTCGGCCACCGGCACGCCCGCGCGCTGGGCGAGGACCGCGAGCACCATCGCCAGCCGGGAGGAGTCCAGCCCGCTGGTCGTGCGCCGGGCGGAGCCGGCGGAGGAGGGGCTGACCAGCGCCTGGACCTCGGCCACGAGAGGACGCCGCCCCTCCAGCGTCACCGTCACGCAGGTGCCGGGCACCGGGCGGTCGCGGCTGGTCAGGAAGAGCCCGCTGGGGTCTGGCAGGCCGGTGATCCCGGAGTCGCCCAGGTCGAAGCAGCCCACCTCGTCGGTAGGGCCGTAGCGGTTCTTCACCGCCCGGACCAGCCGCAGCCGGGAGTGCCGGTCGCCCTCGAACTGGACGACCACGTCGACGAGGTGCTCGAGCATCCGCGGCCCGGCGATCGAGCCGTCCTTGGTGACGTGCCCGATGAGGATCGCCGCCATGGCGCCACCTCGCGACTTCGCGGCCTGGATCAGGGCGCCGGCGACCTCGCGGACCTGCCCGACGTTGCCGGGCGCGCCGTCGACGTCGGCGGACGCCACGGTCTGCACCGAGTCGACGACCAGCAGGTCGGGGTCGGTCTGCTCGACCTGCCCCAGGACGCTGCCCAGGTCGGTCTCGGAGGCGAGGTAGAGCGTGTCGGCCACCGCGCCGATCCGCTCGGCCCGCAGCTTGACCTGGGCCGCGGACTCCTCCCCGGAGACGTAGAGCACGGACCGGCCGGTGCGCGCGGCGCGGGCGGCCACGTCGAGCGCCAGGGTCGACTTGCCGATGCCGGGCTCGCCGGCCATCAGCACGACCGCACCCGGCACGAGGCCCCCGCCCAGCACGCGGTCGAACTCCCCGACGCCGGTCGACCGCGCCCGGGCGACCTGGGCGTCGACCTGGCCGATCGGCACGGCGGGCCGGGAGGGGGAGACGGCGCTGGTGCGCACGGCCGTCGGGGCCCCGGACTCCTGGACCGTGCCCCAGGTCTGGCACTCGCCGCACCGGCCGACCCACTTCACCGTCGTCCAGCCGCACTCGGTGCACCGGTAGGCCGGCCTGTTCCCGTTCTTCGACGCCACGAGCCCGAGGGTAGGCGGTGGCCCCGACAGGGCCGTGCCCTCACTCCGTGCGCAGGGTCCCCGCGGCGCGGGTGGCGGGATGGACCAGCAGCGGGAGCAGCGGCCGTCCGTCCGGTCCGGCGGCGCGGGTCTGCGCCGCCGTCGCCGCGAGGTGCTCCTCGCAGAGCCGGGCGAGCACCGCATACGCCTCGGGCCCGACGAGCTCGACCAGCTCGGGGCGCAGCGAGACGAAGACCGGCTCGGCGCCGGTGTGCGCCTCGGGGGAGCCGGTGCAGTACCAGTCGAGGTCGTGGCCGCCGGGGCCCCAGGCGCGGCGGTCGTACTCGGTGATCGTGATCTCCAGGTAGGCCGTGCCGTCGGGCAGCTCGACGTCCCGGTACGTCCGCCGCAGCGGCAGCTGCCAGCACACGTCCGGCTTGGTCGTCAGCGGCTCCACGCCCTCGGCGACCGCGTGCTGGTGCAGGGCGCAGCCCGCACCGGCAGGGAAGCCCGGGCGGTTGAGGAAGATGCACCCGCCGTCCACGACGCGGGTCGCCCGGGACGGCGGGCCGTCGGCGTCGTCGTCCTCCGTGTCGACCAGCCACCCCTCGGCCAGCGCCTCGTCGCGCAGCTGCCACTCGTCCGGACCCAGGCGCTGCGCGACGGCCGCCACCCGCGCCACGTCGTCGTCGTCGGTGAGATGGGCGCCGAGCGTGCAGCAGCCCGCATCGGGCTGGGCGGCGTCGATCCCGTGGCACCCCGCGCCGAAGATGCACCGCCAGCGCGACGTCAGCCAGGTCAGGTCCACGCGCAGGCGCTGCGCCGGCTCGGCCGGGTCGGTGAGCTCGGCCCAGGCACGGGGTGCGTCGAGCGGGGTCTCGGTCACCGCGTCACCCTAAGGGGGATAATGGGCCGCATGCGCCTCGGTGTGATCGACGTCGGATCCAACACCGTGCATCTCCTCGTGGTCGACGCCCACCCGGGGGCCCATCCGCTGCCGGACTACTCGCACAGCGTGACCCTGCGGCTGGCCGAGCACCTCACCCCCGAGGGTGCGATCTCGCCGGAGGGGGCGGCGACCCTGGCGCGGTTCGTCACCGACTGCACGGAGGTCGCCGAGAGCCGGGGCGTGGCCGAGCTCATGGGTTTTGCGACCAGCGCGATCCGCGAGGCCGGCAACACCGAGGACGTCCTCGCGCAGGTCGCGTCGTCCTCCGGGGTCGACCTGCACGTGCTGCCCGGCGACGACGAGGCACGGGTCACCTTCCTGGCCGCCCGGCGGTGGTTCGGGTGGTCCGCCGGCCGGATCCTGCTGATCGACATCGGCGGGGGGTCCCTGGAGATGGCGGTCGGCCTGGACGAGGAGCCCGACGTCGCGGTCTCCCTGCCGCTCGGCGCCGGACGGCTCACCCGAGACCTGCGCGGTGACCCGCCCGACACCGCCCGGCTCAGGGAGCTGCGGCGCAGGATCCGCTCCGAGATCGCCGGCGTGCAGCCCTCCCTGGCCCGGGTCGGGGCGCCGCAGCTGGCGGTCGGCACCAGCAAGACCATCCGGTCCCTGGCCCGGGTGTGCGGGGCGGCCCCACGTGCCGAGGGGCCCTACGTGCCGCGTACGCTCGACCGGTCCGACCTCGCGGAGCTCGTGCCCCGCCTGGCCGGGATGACCGCCGCCGAGCGGGCGTCCCTGCCGGGGGTCTCCGTGGCGCGCGCCCCTCAGCTGCTGGCCGGGGCGCTCGTCGTCGAGGCGGCGCTCGACCTGCTCGGCATCGAGTCGCTGAGCATCTGCCCGTGGGCCCTGCGCGAGGGCCTCATCCTCCGCTTCCTGGACGGACTGCCCGATGACTGACACCTCGCCCATCCCGGTCCACCTCTCGTCCTCCTCGGTCTACCCCGAGAACGCCGCCTACTGCTTCGACCTCGCCCAGCGCCTCGGCTACGACGGCGTCGAGGTCATGGTCTGGACCGACCCGGTGACCCAGGAGGCCGGGGCCCTCAAGGCCCTCGCCGAGCTGCACGAGCTGCAGATCGGCGCGATCCACGCCCCCACCCTGCTGCTCGCGCAGCGGCTGTGGGGCTGGGACCCGTGGGGCAAGATCGAGCGTGCGCTCGACCTGGCCGCCGAGGTCCAGGCCCAGTGCGTGGTGGTGCACCCGCCCTTCCGCTGGCAGCGCGGGTATGCCGAGGGCTTCGTCGAGGGCGTGGCGCAGCGCCAGGCGCAGTGGGGCATCAAGATCGGCGTCGAGAACATGTTCCCGTGGCGCTCCGGCGCCCGCGCGATGCAGGCCTACCTGCCCGGCCCCGACCCCCGCGACTTCCCCTACGAGTCCGTGACGCTCGACATCTCCCACGCGGCCACCGCCGGTGTCGACGCCCTGGACCTGGCCCGCGACCTCGGCGACCGCACCTGCCACGTCCACCTCGGTGACTCCTTCGGGTCGTTCATGGACGAGCACCTCGTGCCCGGGCGCGGCAGCCAGCGCTGCGCCGAGGTCCTCGACCACCTGGTGACCACCCGCTTCGGCGGGGTCGTCACCCTCGAGGTCGGCACCCGCAAGATGAAGACGGCGGAACGCGAGGAGGCGCTGGCGGAGTCGCTGGCGTTCGCCCGCCAGCACCTCGGCCAGCACGACCGGCCGGGCGCCCGCGTCGGCGGCTGACGGTCACGACCGGTCGCGGGTGCCGCCCCTGGTCGGCGTAGCCTTGCCCCATGGACCTCGCCGACCTCAACCCGGCCGCCCTCATGCGGCAGACCCTGCTCGGGATGAGCCGCAACGACCAGCTGCGCCAGGTCATCGAGAAGGCCCCCGTGAGCCGGGACGTCGTGCACCGGTTCGTCGGCGGCGCCAGCACCGACGAGGTGCTCCGGGTGGCCGGTGAGCTGGTCGACACGCACCGGCTGGTCACCGTGGATTACCTCGGCGAGGACACCCTCGACCCGGTGATGGCCGAGCACACCCGCGACGCCTACGTCGACGTCCTCGGCGCCATGTCCGGGGCCGGCCTGACCCAGGACGGCACGGTCGAGGTCAGCCTGAAGCTGAGCGCGCTCGGCCAGGCCCTGGGCCGCGACGGCAACCGGATCGCGCTGGACAACGCGCGCACGATCTGCCAGGCGGCCGCCAACGCGGGCACCACCGTGACCCTCGACATGGAGGACCACACCACCACCGACCAGACGCTGTCGGTGCTGCACGACCTGCGCCAGGACTGGCCGTGGGTGGGCGCGGTGCTGCAGAGCTACCTCTACCGCACCGAGCAGGACTGCCGTGACCTCTCTGGCGAGGGCTCGCGCGTGCGGCTGTGCAAGGGCACCTACAAGGAGCCGGAGTCGGTGGCCTTCCAGGACAAGGCCGACGTCGACCGCTCCTACGTGCGCTGCCTCAAGGTCCTCATGGAGGGGCAGGGCTACCCGATGATCGCCACGCACGACCCGCGGCTGGTCGAGATCGCGACGGTGCTGGCCGACAAGGCCGAGCGCTCCGAGGACTCCTTCGAGTTCCAGATGCTGCTGGGCATCCGTCCCGAGGAGCAGCTGCGGCTCGCCGCCTCGGGAGCCCGCATGCGGGTCTACGTCCCCTACGGCGACGAGTGGTACGGCTACCTCATGCGCCGCATGGCCGAACGCCCCGCCAACCTGGGCTTCTTCCTGCGCGGCCTGGCCACCCGGGGGTGAGGGGTATGACGATCGCGCTGCTGGGTGCGGGGGTGATGGGCAGCACGCTGCTCGCCGCCCTCGTCCGTTCCGGGCACGACCCCGCCGACCTTCTCGTGGCCGACAAGTCCCCGGAGCGGGCCGAGCAGGTGGCCGCCCAGCACGGTGCCCGGGCGGCCCGGGCGGACGAGGCCGCTGCCGAGGCCGACGTGGTCGTGCTCGCGGTGAAGCCGCAGGACATGTCCGGGCTCATCGAGCAGATCCACGACGACGTGCGCCCCGGCACCCTGGTCGTCTCCATCGCCGCGGCCATCACCACGGACTTCCTCGAGCGTCGTCTGCCCGCCGGCACCTCGGTGGTGCGGGTGATGCCCAACACCCCGGCGCTGGTCGACCAGGGGATGTCGGGGATGAGCCCGGGCAGCCACTGCACGCCCGAGCAGCTGGAGCAGGCGCGGGAGCTGATGGGCAGCGTCGGACGCGTCATCGTGCTGGACGAGTCCCACCAGGACGCGGTGACGGCGATCAGCGGCAGCGGCCCGGCCTACATCTTCTACGTCGTCGAGGCGATGATCGAGGCCGGCGTCCTGCTGGGCCTGCCCCGCGACACCGCCACGGAGCTGGTCGTGCAGACCCTCTACGGCGCGGCCACGATGATCCGCGAGACCGGTGCCCACCCCACCGTGCTGCGCGAGCAGGTCTCCAGCCCCGGTGGCACCAGCGTCTCGGCGCTGCGCGCCCTGGAGGACCACAAGGTGCGCGCGGCCTTCCTCACCGCCATGGAGGCCGCGGCCACCCGGTCGCGCCAGCTCACCCCGCCGCCGGACTGAGGTCGGGGGCCGGACCGGGCAGCGGCGTGGCCCTCCCAGGAAGCGGTCAGGAGCGCCGCGCAACGCCTCGGCGGCGTGTGACAGAGTATGGGCATGAACGAGATTCACGTGCGCGTCCTCGACAAGGACGAGTGGGCCACCTATCGGGACGTCCGTCTGAGGGCCCTGCGTGAGTCGCCGGAGGCCTTCGTCGCCTCCGCCGAGGAGGAAGAGGCGTTCGAGGACTCGGTGTGGCAGGAGCGCATGGAGCGCTCGCGCCGCATCCTGGCCGTCGACGGCGAGGACGTCATCGGCGTCGTGAGCGTCGGCACCGGCCACCGCACCGGGATCCCCGGGGCCGGCGAGCTGTTCGGCCTGTGGGTCGAGCCGCCGCGCCGTGGCAGCGGCGTCGCCCGCCGGTTGATGGAGAAGGCTGCCCGGGTCGGCCGCGAGGTGGGCCTCAAGCAGCTCGTCTACTGGGTGGGCACCGACAACGGACGGGCCGTGGCGTTCGCCTCCAGCTTCGGCTTCCGGCCGACGGACGACCGTCGCCCGATGCGGATCCGCGGCGTCGACGAGGAGGACGCCGACTCCGAGGAGATGATGATGGTCTACCCGCTGACCGACACCGGCGGCGTCCCGACCTCGCTCTGAGACCCCGCGGCCCGGCGTCCCGCGCCGGGACGGCTGCGCCGGCCCCGCCGCCGCGGCGGGCGTGACCACGACGCCGTGTCGTGGACTACCGTGGCTCCTATGACGGCATCCTGGGTGATGTGGGACGAGCGCTACACGGCCTACGACTTCGGGCCGGGCCACCCCATGCACCCGTCGCGGCTCGACCTGACGCACCGGCTCGCGGACGCCCTCGGCCTGCTCGACCACGACGACGTGGTCGTCCGGCCGGTGGAGCCCGCGACCGACGAGCAGCTGCTGACCGTGCACAGCCCCGAGCTGCTCGAGGCCGTGAAGGCGGCCTCGGCCGACCCTGCCTCGGCCACCGGCCGGCACGGCGTGGGCACCGAGGACACCCCGGCGTTCGCCGGCATGCACGAGGCCTCCGCCCTTGCCGTCGGCGGCACCCTGGCCGCGGCCGAGGCGGTCTGGTCGGGCGAGGCCAGGCACGCCGTCAACATCGGTGGCGGCCTGCACCACGCGATGCCCACGACCGCCAGCGGCTTCTGCGTCTACAACGACGCGGCGGTGGCGATCACCCGGCTGCTGGACCTGGGCGCTCGGCGGGTGGTCTACCTCGACCTGGACGTCCACCACGGGGACGGTGTGGAGCGGGTGTTCTGGGACGACGACCGGGTGATGACCGTCTCCCTGCACGAGACCGGCCGTGCGCTCTTCCCCGGCACCGGCTTCCCCGGCGACACGGGTGGGCCGCGCGCCGCGGACACCGCCGTCAACATCGCCCTGCCGCCCGGCACCGGCGACGAGGGGTGGCTGCGCGCCTACCAGGCCGTGGTCCCCACGATCGTGCGCACCTTCGGGCCCGACGTGCTGGTGAGCCAGCACGGCTGCGACTGTCACTACTCCGACCCGCTGGCCCACCTGAGCGTGTCGATGGAGGCGATGGCGACGGCATACTCCTGGGTGCGTGACCTGGCCGACGACGTGGCCGGCGGGCGGTGGGTGTCCCTGGGCGGTGGCGGGTACGAGCTCGTCGACGTGGTGCCCCGCGCCTGGACCCACCTCATCGGCGTGGTGACCGGACGGCCCGTGGACCCCACGACGCCGGTGCCGCAGAGCTGGCGGAGCCATGTGGAGCACACCTACGGCCGCGAGGCACCGGCGACGATGGGTGACCGTGGCGGCCGCCCGATCCGGTACGGGGCCTGGGAGGACGGCTACCACCCCGAGGACCCGGTGGACTCGGCGATCATGGCCACCCGCCGGGCGATCTTCCCCGGATGGGGCCTGGACCCCTATTTCGACTGATCAGGCCACGTCCGGCACACCAGTCACACCGGTCCAGGTGGCACCAGTCCGCGTGTCGGGCTGGACAATCTGCCGCCACCGCTTTCGCAAACACCACATCTGCCCCTAGTGTGGGCACGACAGATCAGTGGAGCCGGGCCGGAGGGGAAGCCGCGACCGGGTCCACGCTCATACGAGAGACGGGATGCGTCCTATGGCAGAAGAGCGCCAGCTCGCCGAGATGACGTTCATGACCGTGGCCGAGGTGGCTGCCGTGATGCGCGTGTCCAAGATGACGGTGTACCGCCTGGTGCACTCCGGCGAGCTCCCGGCCGTCCGTGTCGGCCGTTCCTTCCGGGTCCCCGAGAAGGCAGTCCACGACTACCTCGACGAGTCCTACCACGGCACTGCGTGACCGAGGTCTCCGGGGCGGCCCCGCCCGTGAGGGTCGGCCGGGAACCATCCGGTGGGTTTGGGCGCCGACCGGCAGCCGCGCTAGGCTTGCCGGGTTCGTCGTGCGGGTGAGGCGTGGCAGCGATGCCGCGATCAGCGCCGCTCCCGGCCGCCTGCGCGGGTGCACCGATGCGATGCGGTGACCCGTGCGCCCCGCACGACGCCGAGGCACGACCCTGACCATCGAGACGAAGGACAGCCCATGGGCTCTGTGATCAAGAAGCGCCGCAAGCGGATGGCGAAGAAGAAGCACCGCAAGCTGCTGCGCAAGACGCGTCACCAGCGTCGCAACAAGAAGTGACCGGCTGAGCCGGAGCGCTGCAGAAGGCGTCGACCCCGACGGGGCGGCGCCTTCGGCGTCCCCGGCGCCCGTGATGGCACGGCACGAGGAGCGGGTATGAGGTGGCTCGAGCAGCTGCGTGGCCGGCGGTCGCGCGGCGGGGAGGTCGACGTGGTCGTCGTCACCCGCGCCGGCTGCCACCTGTGCGACCAGATGGAGCAGGTCGTCTCCCAGGTGCTGGCCGAGCGGCCCGCGCGCGGGGCCCGCCGGGGGAGGCTGCGCGTCGTCGACCTGGACGAGCTCGGCCGCACCGACCCCGCCCTGCTGGAGCGGTGGACGACCCGGGTCCCCGTCCTGCTGGTGGAGGACCGGGAGGTCGCGCACTGGAGCGTGGACCCGCAGGCCGTCCGGACGGCCCTGCGCCGCTGACCCGCGGAGGTGGCCTGCGCCGATGCGCCGTGCGGGCCGACGTCACGTCAAGCGGTGACGTACCTCACGGAGGCTCGTTTTGGTTGAAACGGGAACCGCTGCCTAGAGTGTGGGGGTCCGCGTCGAGCGTGTCAGCGCGTCTGATATAAGACCGCCCCTCGACGTCGTTGTCGATGAGAGGAGCGGGGTCCGCCGATGATGGCCGAGTCGACCCGACGCGGTGTGCCGGAGGCCACCGTCGGACGACTCCCCGGCTACCTGCGGGCCCTGACCGAGCTGGCCGAGCGCGGCCGTCCCTCCGTCTCCAGCGACGAGCTGGCCGACCTGATGGGCATCCGCTCCGCCCAGGTCCGCAAGGACCTGTCCTCCCTGGGCTCCTACGGCGTGCGCGGCGTCGGCTACGACGTCGCCCGCCTCTCCGACCAGATCGCGGCCGAGCTCGGGCTCAGCCAGGAACGTCCCGTGGTGATCGTCGGGATGGGCAACCTGGGCCGCGCGCTCGTCGCCTACGGCGGCCTGGCCCCGCGCGGCTTCCAGGTCGTCGCCCTTGTCGACAACGACCCGGAGCTGGTCGGCACCACGATCGAGGGCCTGGCCGTCGGCACCTTCGCCGACCTCGACCCCGTGCGCACCCCGGTCGCCGTCGGGGTCGTCACCACGCCGGCGTCCGCGGCCCAGCAGGTCGCCGACACGCTGGTGGGCCTGGGTGTGCGCTCGATCCTCAACTTCGCCCCGGTCGTGCTCCGCGTGCCGGAGGGCGTGCACGTGCGGGCCGTCGACCTGGCGACCGAGCTGCAGATCCTCGCCTTCCACGAGCACCAGCGTCTGCTGGCCGACTCGCGGGGGGACGAGGCCGGATGAGCGTCCTGGTCGTCGGGCTGTCCCACCACACGGCCCCCATCGAGCTGCTCGAGCGTGCCGCGCTCGGGGCCGAGGGGGCGCGCGACCTCGCGGCGCGGGTCCACGAGCGCGAGCACGTGGCCGAGTCCCTGGTCCTGGCGACCTGCAACCGGCTCGAGGTCGTCGTCGAGGCCGACACCTTCCACGGGGCGCTCACCGGGGTGGGCGAGGCGCTGTGCGAGATCACGGGTCTGGAGCGCGAGGCCCTCGCCTCCCACCTCTACGTCCACTACGACGAGCGGGCCGTGGCCCACCTCTTCGAGCTGGCCTGCGGGCTGGACTCCATGGCGGTGGGCGAGAGCCAGATCCTGGGGCAGCTGCGCGACGCCCTCGCCGCCGCCCAGCAGGACGGCCGGCTGGGCGCCACGCTCAACCCGCTGCTGCAGCAAGCCCTGCGCGTGGGTAAGCGCGCCCACTCCGAGACCACGATCGACCGGGTCTCCCACTCCCTGGTCGGCACGGGGCTCGACCTGGCCCGCTCCGTGCTCAGCGACCTCTCCGGCGCCAAGGCGGTGGTCGTCGGGGCGGGCGCCATGTCCGGGCTGGCCGTCTCCACGCTCGCACGCGCCGGCGTCACCGACCTGACGATCGTCAACCGCACCCGCGACCGGGCCGAGCGGCTCGCCGCGCAGCACGGCGCACGGGTCGCCGACTGGGTCGACGCGCCCCGCCTCGTGGGCGGCGCCGACCTGGTGCTCACCTGCACCGGCGCCGTCGGGCACGTCGTCGACGCCGACCGGCTCGCCCGGGCCCGCGCCGACCAGGGCCGCAGCGGCGCACCGCTGGTGCTGCTCGACCTGGCGCTCCCGCGCGACGTCGACCCGGCCGTCACCTCCCTGGCAGGGGTGCGCCTGTGGGGGCTGGCCGAGCTGCGCGACGAGCTCGAGACGGCCGACCGCGCCGAGCACGCCGACGGTGGGCGGACCGCCCAGGACGACGCGGTCGACGCCGTGCGCGCGCTGGTCAGCACCGAGGTGGCCGGGTACGTGGCCGAGCGGCGCACCGCACGGCTCGGCCCGACCCTGGCCGCGCTCCGCGCCCAGGCCGCACGGGTCGTCGACGCCGAGATGAGCCGTCTGGACCAGCGGGTGCCCCACCTGCCCGACGACGAGCGGGCCGAGGTCCGCCGCACCGTCCAGCGGGTCGTCGACAAGCTGCTCCACACCCCCACCGTGCGGGTCAAGCAGCTGCAGACGGGGGCCGGCAACGAGCCCGGCGACTACGCCACCGCCCTGCGCGAGCTGTTCGACCTCGACCCCCACGAGGTCGCGGTCGTCGCCGCGCCGCCGCTGGAGGTGCCCGACATCACCGCGGCCTCCGAGGCCGCCCGGGCAGGGGGTGCCCGATGAGCGTCGGCTCCCTCCGCCCGGACGCCACGCCCGACCGGATGCCCTGGGTCGCCCGCGTGGGCCGCCCGCTGCGCCTGGGCACCCGGGCCAGCGCCCTGGCCACCAGCCAGTCCGAGTGGGTGGCCGACCGCCTGCGCGCGGCCGGCCACGAGGTCGAGCTGGTCCTGGTCCGCACCGAGGGCGACGTGTCGCGGGCCAGCCTGTCCGAGATCGGCGGCACGGGGGTGTTCGCCTCGGCGCTGCGCGATGCCCTGCGCGAGGGCCGGATCGACCTGGCCGTGCACTCGCTCAAGGACATCCCGACCACCCCCGAGCCGGGGCTGGTCATCGCCGCCGTGCCCGAGCGCGAGGACCCCCGCGACGCGCTCGTCGCCCGCGACGGGCTCACGCTCGCCCAGCTGCCCCCCGGGTCGGTCGTCGGCACCGGCTCGCCCCGCCGTGCCGCCCAGCTGGCCCGGACCCGGCCCGACCTGGTCGTCCGCGACATCCGCGGCAACGTCGGCACCCGCATCGACCTGGTCCGCACCGGCGAGCTGGACGCGGTGGTCCTGGCCTGCGCCGGGCTGGCCCGTCTGGGCCGTCTGGACGAGGCGACCGAGCGGATCGACCTGGCGACCATGCTGCCCGCGCCCGGCCAGGGCGCCCTGGCGGTGGAGTGCCGGGACGGCGACGCCCCGCTGCAGGACCACGGGGTCGACGCGGGGATCACCGACGCCGACCTCGCGCGGCTGCTGGCCGAGGTCCTCGAGCACGCCCCGACCCGGGCGGCCGTGACCGCCGAGCGGGCCGTCCTGGCCCGCCTCGAGGCCGGGTGCACCGCCCCGGTCGGCGCGCTCGCGACCTTCGTGCCCGGCGCCGGGCACGTGCACGGCATACCCGGTGCCCTCGGCGCCGACCCCGACGCGACGGACCTCGACGTGCCGCCGCTGACCCTTTCCGTCTTCGTGGCGCTGCAGGACCTCCCGCAGCGCCAGGAGCTGACCGGGACCGACCCGGTCCACCTCGGCCGCACCCTGGCCGACGACCTGTTGAACCGTCTCGACCCCAGGACCGTGCGCCCCGACGCCGCGGCGACCGGCCCGGGGTCACCCAACACCGGAGTGTGATCCGCACGTGAGCACCCAAGCCGCGTCCCTGCCCGTCCCGCCCCCGGCCACCGCCGCCCGGGTCGCCTTCGTCGGGGCGGGACCGGGCGACCCCGGGCTGCTCACGGTGCGCGCCCGGGACTACCTGGCCGCCGCCGACGTGGTCCTGCTCGACACGATCCACCACGTGGAGCAGCTGCGCGCGTGGACCAGGGAGGACGTCGAGTTCGTCGTCACCACCGAGCAGAGCCCGTCGCGGGCCGGCCGCCCGATGGGGGAGGACGCCCGCGCCCAGCTCCTCGTGCGCACCGCCACCCGCTTCGGCGCGCCCTCCCACCTCGTGGTGCGGCTCATGGACGGCGACCCGACCGCGTTCACCGGGCTGACCGTGGAGGCGCTGGCCTGCCGTGAGGCCGGGGTGCCCTTCGAGATCGTGCCCGGGGTGAGCACCGCCTGGTCGGTGCCCGCCTACGCCGGGGTGCCGTTGTCCACCCACGAGGGGGCCGGCTCGCTGCACATGGTCTCGGCCGCCGACCCGCAGGTCGACTGGACGCTCTCGGCCCGCGAGGACATCACCGTGGTCATCCTCGGGTGCGGGGAGCCGCTGACCGCGGCCCTGCGCCGGCTGGCCGAGGCGGGCCGCGACCCGCAGTCCCCCGTCGCGCTGACCCAGCACGGCACCACGGTCACCCAGCACACCTCGGTCACCACGCTCGAGACCGCCATCGCGGCGCTGTCCTCCGGCAAGAGCGAGTGCCCCGACGCGTCCGTCGCCGTCGTCGGGCAGCAGGTCGAGCTGCGCGCCGAGCTGTCCTGGTACGAGACCAAGCCGCTCTTCGGCTGGTCGATCCTGGTGCCGCGCACCAAGGAGCAGGCGGAGCCGATGACCGAGCGGATCGCCTCCTACGGCGCCACCTCCGCGGTCGTGCCGACCATCTCGGTCGAGCCGCCCCGCACCCCGCAGCAGATGGACCGGGCGGTCAAGGGCCTGGTCACCGGTCGCTACGAGTGGGTCGGCTTCACCTCGGTCAACGCGGTCAGGGCCGTGCGGGAGAAGTTCGAGGCCCTTGGCCTGGACGCCCGCGCCTTCTCCGGGCTCAAGCTCGCCGCCGTGGGCGGCGTGACCGCCGACGCGCTGCGCGACTGGGGCCTGGAGCCCGACCTCGTGCCCGAGGAGGAGCAGTCGGCGCTGGGGCTGCTGCAGGCGTGGCCGCCCTACGACGAGGTGCTCGACCCCATCAACCGGGTCTTCCTGCCGCGGGCCGACATCGCCACCGACACCCTGGTGGCCGGGCTGCAGGAGGCCGGCTGGGAGGTCGACGACGTCACCGCCTACCGCACCGTGCGCGCGGCCCCGCCGCCCGCTCCCGTGCGCGAGGCGATCAAGGGCGGTGCCTTCGACGCGGTCTGCTTCACCTCCTCCTCGACCGTGCGCAACCTGGTCGGCATCGCCGGCAAGCCCCACCCGACGACCGTCGTGGCGTGCATCGGGCCGGCCACCGCCAAGACCGCCGAGGAGCACGGCCTGCGGGTCGACGTCGTCGCGCCGGAGGCCAGCTCGCTGGCGCTCGTGGACGCGCTGGCCCAGCACGCCCGCGGCGTGGCCGCCGCCGCGCAGGCAGAGGGTCGGCCGGTGCTGCGCCCCAGCCAGCAGCGCGCCGCGGGTCGCCGCTCCCGCGCACGTCGGTGACCGGCGGCGACCGTCGTCCGGCCCTCGTGACGCCGCACGAGCGTCCCCGCCGGCTGCGGACCACCCCCGCGGTCCGACGCCTCGTGGCGCAGACCCGGCTGCACCCGGCCGACCTGGTGCTGCCGGTCTTCGTCCGCGACGGGATCGAGGAGCCGCAGCCCGTCAGCTCCATGCCCGGTGTCCTGCAGCACACCCTCGAGAGCCTGGTCGACGCCGCCCGTGAGGCCGTCGCGGCCGGGGTCGGCGGGATCATGGTCTTCGGGGTGCCGCGCGAGGCGGACAAGGACGCCGCGGGCACCTGCGGGACCGAGCCCGACGGCATCCTCAACCGGGCGCTGCGCGCGCTGCGCGACGCCCTGGGGGACTCCACCGTCCTGATGAGCGACCTGTGCCTGGACGAGTTCACCGACCACGGCCACTGCGGGGTGCTCGACGCCCACGGCCGCGTCGACAACGACGCCACGCTGGAGCGGTATGCACAGATGGCCGTCGCGCAGGCCGCCGCCGGGGCCCACGTCGTGGGACCCAGCGGGATGATGGACGGCCAGGTGCGGGTCGTCCGTGCGGCGCTCGACGCGGCCGGCCACCAGGACGTGGCCGTGCTGGCCTACAGCGCCAAGTACGCCTCCGCCTGCTACGGCCCGTTCCGGGAGGCCGTGGCCTCCACCCTGCAGGGAGACCGCGCGACCTACCAGCAGGACCCGGCCAACCGCACCGAGAGCCTGAGGGAGCTGCGGCTCGACCTCGCCGAGGGTGCCGACATGGTCATGGTCAAGCCGGCCGGGCCCTACCTCGACGTGCTCAGCGACGTCGCCGAGGTCGCCGACGTGCCGGTCGCCGCCTACCAGGTCAGCGGGGAGTACTCCATGATCGAGGCGGCGGCGGAGCGCGGCTGGGTCGACCGTGACCGCATGGTCCTGGAGTCGCTGACCTCGGTCCGTCGGGCCGGGGCCCAGGTCGTGCTCACCTACTACGCCGTGCACGCGGCCCGGCTGCTGGCGGCCGGGCGGTGAGCGGGGCGACCCCGGCGCCGGAGGTGCGCTGGCTCGACGACGAGGAGCAGCGGGCCTGGCGGGCCATCCTGCGCTCCTCCCACCTGCTGCGCCTGGCCATGGAGGAGGCCCTGGACCGCCACGACGTCAGCATGGGCGAGTACGAGCTGCTCTCGATGGTCTCCGAGGCGCCCGGCGCCCGGATGCGCATGTCGGCGCTGGCCGAGCTGGTCGTGCAGTCGCGCAGCAGGGTCAGCCACACCGCCACGCGCCTGGAGCGCAGGGGCTGGGTGCGCCGCGACCGCTCCACCGACGACGGCCGCGGCGTGATGCTGGCGCTGACCGACGAGGGCCTGCGGATGATCGGCGAGCTCGCGCCGGTCCACGTGGAGAGCGTGCGTCAGGCCCTGCTGGACCACCTGAGCCGCGAGGAGCTGCTGGCCTACGGCGAGCTGATGGCGCGGGTCGTGCGGGCCAACCGCGGGCAGGACCAGGCCTCCGACGTCATCTAGGGACCGTCGACCGGGGACGGGCGGCGGCCCTCCCGGTGGCGGTGGCGCCGCGGTGAGCGCCACCTCCCGGACGTGGCAGGCTGGAGGGATGACCACCGACGCCACCCGCAGCCCCGAGCACACCCCATACCCTGACGGCGCCCGGGCCTCCGAGGCCCTGCTCACTCGGGCGCGCAAGGTTGTGCCCGGCGGGGTGAACTCCCCGGTGCGTGCCTTCGGCTCGGTCGGGGGAACGCCGCGCTTCATGACACGCGCCCGCGGAGCGTGGCTGGAGGACGCCGACGGGCGCAGCTACGTCGACCTCGTGGGCTCCTGGGGCCCGATGATCCTGGGGCACACCCACCCGCAGGTGCTGCAGGCCGTCACCGAGGCGGCCGCCGAGGGCTTCTCCTTCGGCATGCCGACCGAGCGCGAGGTGCTGCTGGCCGAGGAGATCGTGCGGCGGGTCGAGCCGGTGGAGAGGGTGCGCCTGGTCAGCTCCGGCACCGAGGCGACGATGAGCGCGATCCGGCTGGCGCGCGGCTTCACCGGCCGTTCGGCCGTGGTGAAGTTCGCCGGCTGCTACCACGGTCACGTGGACGCCCTGCTGGCGTCGGCGGGGTCGGGGGTCGCGACGTTCGGCCTGCCGGACAGCCCCGGCGTGCCGGCCAGCGCGGCCGCCGAGACGATCGTGCTGCCCTACAACGACCTGGGCGCCGTCGAGCGGGCCTTCGCCGAGCGCGGCTCCGAGATCGCCGCGGTCATCACCGAGGCGGCGCCGGGCAACATGGGGGTCGTGCCCCCGGCGCCCGGCTTCACCGAGGGGCTGCGTCGGATCACCGCCCAGCACGGCGCGCTGCTGGTCAGCGACGAGGTGATGACCGGCTTCCGCGCGTCGGCCGCCGGGTGGCTCGGGCTCGAGGGGGTGCCGGCCTCCGGCGCCCCCGACCTGTTCACCTTCGGCAAGGTCATGGGTGGCGGCTTCCCGGCCGCGGCCTTCGGCGGGCGCGCCGAGGTCATGGCGATGCTGGCGCCGGAGGGGCCGGTCTACCAGGCGGGCACCCTCTCGGGGAACCCGGTGGCCGCCGCCGCCGGGCTGGCCACGCTGCAGGCCTGCACACCGGAGGTCTACGCGCGCCTCGACGAGGTCGCCGACGCGCTGACGGCCGCCGTGACGGACTCCTTCGGGCGGCACGGGGTGCCCCACCGGATCCAGCGCGTCGGCTCGATGTTCAGCGTCTTCTTCCGCGAGGGTGAGGTGCGCGACTACGACGACGCCCGGGCCCAGGACACCGAGCGCTTCGGACGCTTCTTCCACGCCATGCTGCGCCGCGGCGTGCACCTGCCGCCCAGCTGCTACGAGGTGTGGTTCGTCTCCGCAGCGCACGACGACGAGGCGGTGCAGACCGTGGTGTCGGCCATCGAGGAGTCGGCGGCCGAGATCGCCTGAGGCAGCCGACCGACGGCTCCGTGCCGGGGGAGGTGCTTCGTGCGGGGGAAGTTTCCCCGGCACGAGGACGCGCCCGGCCGGACGGGGCGGCCCGCACGACCGGCTCAGTGACGTCCCAGCCTCGCGTGGGAGAATCGCGCCCATGTCCTCCCCCGCCCGCGAGCCTCGCGCCCTGCCCGACGGGACCCTGGTCACGGTCGTGCACGTGATGCGGCACGGGGAGGTGGACAACCCCCACGGGGTGCTCTACGGCCGGCTGCCCGGCTACCACCTGTCCGAGCGCGGGCAGCAGATGGCACAGGCCGCGGCCGACTCCCTCAAGGACGAGGACATCACCCACGTCGTGGCCTCCCCGCTGGAGCGCGCCCAGGAGACCGCCGCACCGGTCGCGGCGGCCCACGGGCTGGAGGTGGGGGTGGACGACCGGCTCGTGGAGTCGGTCAACCACTTCGAGGGCCTGACGGTGGGCCGCGGTGACGGCGCGCTGTGGCGGCGGCGGCACTGGAAGGCCTACACCAACCCCTTCACCCCGTCCTGGGGCGAGCCCTACGGCGAGATCGCCGCCCGGATGACCGAGGCCCTCGAGGCGGCACGCGCCGCGGCCGAGGGGCACGAGGCGGTCCTGGTCAGCCACCAGCTGCCGGTGTGGACGCTGCGCCGCTCCCTGGAGCGCAAGCGGCTGTGGCACCACCCCCGCCGCCGCGAGTGCACCCTGGCCTCGCTCACCACCGTCCGCTTCCACGGCTCCGAGGTGGTCGACGTCAGCTACTCCGAGCCGGCCGCCCACCTGCTGCCGGGCGCGCTGGACGTCACCGGGACGTCCACCGAGGTGATCCGGTGAGGCGACCTGCCCCCCGCCGGGCCGCCGGCGTGCTCGGCGCGCTGGCCCTGTCCCTCACCCTCGCCGCCTGCCAGGGCGAGGGGTCGACGATCAACGACCAGATGCGCCAGGGCGACCAGAAGGGCTACGTCGCCGGCGACGGCACCGTCCAGGCCCTGGCGCCGGAGGAGCGCGAGACCGTCATCACGCTGGAGGGCACCACGCTGGAGGACGAGGCGTGGTCCTCCGCGGACCACCTCGGCGAGGTCGTCGTGGTCAACGTGTGGGGCTCCTGGTGCGGCCCGTGCATCGAGGAGACCATGGACCTGGAGGAGGTCGCCACCGAGCTCGCGGAGGCCGGTGAGCCGGTGCGGTTCATCGGGGTGAACAGCCGCGACTCGGTGCCCAGCGCCCTGGCGTTCCAGGAGCGGTACTCCGTCTCCTACCCCTCGCTGCAGGACGACGGCGGCCGCACCCGTGCCCAGCTGCAGGGCCTGGCGGTGGCCACACCCACGACGATGGTCCTGGACGGCCAGGGACGCCTGGCGGCCCGCGTGAGCGGCCCCGTCGAGGCCTCCACCCTGCGCGGGCTCATCGAGGACGTGCTGGCCGGAGAACCCGCCCGGTGAGCGAGCTCGTCCTCTCCGGGCCCCTGCTGGGCGCGGTGCTCGTCGCCGCGCTGGCGGGCCTGGTCTCCTTCGCCTCGCCCTGCGTGCTGCCGCTCGTGCCGGGCTTCCTCGGCTACGTCGGGGGTATGACGTCCGCCGGCACCTCCTCGCGGCGCCGGCTCGTGCTCGGCGCGCTGCTGTTCGTCCTCGGCTTCACCCTGGTGTTCCTCCTGATGAGCGTGGTGATCTCCGGGGTGGGCCTGGCGCTCGTGGAGCACCAGGGCCTGCTGCTGCGGGTCGCCGGCGGCGTCGTCCTCGCGCTCGGCCTGGTCATGCTGCTGCAGCCCACCGCGCAGTGGCGGGTGCGGTGGCGCCCGGCCGCCGGCATCGCCGGTGCCCCGCTGCTGGGGGTCGCCTTCGGCCTGGGCTTCAGCGCCTGCACCGGACCGGCCCTGGCCGCGATCCAGACCCTCGGCACCTCGATCCTGCCCGGGGACGACCAGGTCTGGCGCGCCCTGGTGCTGGGCACCGCATACAGCCTGGGCCTGGGGGTGCCGTTCGTGCTCGTGGCCGCGGGCCTGGGCTGGGTCACCCGCGCCTCCCGCTGGCTGCGCGACCACTACGTGCTCGTCCAGCGCGTCGGCGGCGGCCTGCTCGTGCTGCTCGGCCTGCTCATGCTCACCGGCGTGTGGGCCGAGGCGACCGCCTGGGTGCAGACCCGGTTGACCAGCAACTTCACCACGGTGATCTGACGGTGGCCGGGGACGGGGACATGAGTACCGACAGGGGTGGCACGCAGGCGCCCGAGCGCATCGAGCCCAGCTACCCCAAGGACCGCACCACCTTGGGCGGCCCGCGCCTGGGCGCGGTGGGCTGGGCGCGATGGGTCTGGCGCCAGCTCACCAGCATGCGGACCGCGCTCTTCCTGCTCCTGCTGCTGGCGCTCGCCGCCATCCCGGGCTCGATCTTCCCCCAGCGCGGCGTCGACCCCGTGCGGGTGCGGCGCTTCTTCGAGGACAACCCCGACCTCGCCCCGTGGCTGGACCGCGTCGGGATGTTCGACGTCTACGCCTCGCCCTGGTTCGCCTCGATCTACCTGCTGCTCATGGTCAGCCTGGTGGGCTGCATCGTGCCGCGCAGCCGCCAGCACTGGGAGGCGATGCGCGCGCAGCCGCCGCGCACCCCGGCGCGCCTGGGCCGCCTGCCGGTGCACCGCTCGGTCGTCCTGGACGCCGCCCCCGACGACGTGGTCGCCGCCGCCCGCGCCGAGCTGCGCCGACGCCGCTACCGGCTCCGGGCCGAGGAGGACGGCGCGCGCACCGTCTCGGGGGAGAAGGGCTACCTGAAGGAGAGCGGCAACCTGGTCTTCCACCTGGCGGTCCTCGGCGTCATCGTCTCCGTCGCCGCCGGCCACCTGTTCGGCTGGCGCGGCGAGATCATCGTCAAGGAGGGCGAGACGGTCACGACCGGGCCGAGCGCCTTCGACACCCTGCACCTGGGACCGCTGGTCGACCCCGACGACATCCCCGTCTACTCCCTGCAGCTCAACGACCTGGACGTGCAGTTCGAGGCCGAGGCCCAGGGGGCGCAGTTCGGCCAGCCCCGTGTCTTCCGCGGCGTCGCCACGGTGCAGGAGGACGTGTCGGGCTCGCCGTCGGCCCCGCGCACCGAGGAGTTCGCGGTCAACGACCCGCTGGGCATCTCCGGGACGTCGGTGTTCCTGCTCGGCAACGGCTACGCCCCCGTGGTCAACGTGCGCGACGCCGACGGGCAGATCCTCTTCAGCGACGCGGTGACCTTCCTGCCGCAGGACAACACCTACTCCTCCGAGGGAGTCATCAAGGTGCCCGGCGCCGACCCCGCGCTGGGCTTCGTGGGCGGCTTCCTGCCCACGCTCACCTTCGACCCCGAGATCGGCCCCACCTCCTCCTTCCCGGACCTGGTCGACCCGGCGCTCGTGCTGGCCGTCTTCGAGGGCGACCTCTACCCGGAGGGTCGGGCCCAGTCGGTGTTCTCCCTGGACACCGAGTCGATGGACCAGGTGCTCCAGGACGACGGCACGCCCGTGAGCCTGCTCATCCGACCCGGCGACGAGCTCGAGCTCGCCGGCGACCGCGGCTCCATCGAGCTGGAGACCGTGATCCGCTGGGGCGGCCTCATGGTCCGCCACGACCCGGGCCGCATCCCGGCCCTGGTCTTCTCCGGCGCAGCCCTCCTCGGGCTGGGCCTCATGCTCGGCGTGCGCCGCCGCCGGGTGTTCGTCCGGGTGACGCCGGCCACCGGCACCCCGGACCCGGCCGGTGACGGCGCACGTCATACTGAGATGACCGTCGCCGGCCTGCCCAAGGGCACCGACCCCGGGCTCGACGAGCTCGTCGAGCAGGTCCTCGAGCGGATCGCGACCGCCTCCGGCGGCCGCGTGGTGACAGACAAGGACGACTCCTGATGACGAACACGACGTATGCCGTCGCCTCCGACTACTTCATCTGGGCGGCGATCATCGTGCTGGCCGTCGCCATGGTGGCCTTCTCGGTGCACCTGGCCGTGACCGGCTCGGTGCGCCAGCCGCGCGCCCTGCGGGCCGACGCCCGGACCCCGGTCACCGTCGGCGCGCCGGGCGGTGACGCCGACGACGGCGCGCCCGCGGTGCCCGGCCGGGCGCCGACGCCGTCACGCCGCTGGGGTGTCGTCGGCCTGCAGCTGACGTGGCTGGCCACCCTCGCGGTCGTCGCCGGCACGGCGCTGCGCGGGCTGTCGGTCTCGCGCTGGCCGCTGGGCAACATGTACGAGTTCACGCTGTTCACCGTCTCCTTCGTCCTCGTCGTCTACTCCGCGTGGAGCCTGCGCCAGGACCGGCTGTGGCTCGGCGCCTTCGTGGTGCTCCCGGCCGTCGTCTTCCTCGGCGCGGCCAAGCTGTCCTGGTACACCGAGGCCTCCCAGCTCATGCCCGCGCTCGACAGCATCTGGCTGGTCATCCACGTGACCGTGGCCACCCTGTCGGTCGCCCTGTTCACCCTCGGCGCCGCGCTGGCGACGGCATACCTGGTCAAGGACGGGGCCGAGCGCAAGGGCGACGTCACCGGGTGGCTCGCCGCCCTCCCCGCCGGCCGTCGGCTGGAGCAGATGACCTACGGCCTGCACATCGTGGCCTTCCCGCTGTGGACGTTCACGCTCATCGCCGGCGCCATCTGGGCCGAGCAGGCCTGGGGGCGCTACTGGGGCTGGGACCCCAAGGAGACCTGGACCTTCGTGATCTGGGCCGTCTACGCCGCCTACCTGCACGCCCGGGCGACGACCGGGTGGTCCACCCGGCGCTCCACGTGGGTGGCCCTGGCCGGCTTCGCGGCGATCATCATCAACTACACGGTCGTCAACCTGCTGATGACCGGCCTGCACAGCTACTCCGGGGTGAGCTCGTGATCGCGTTCCGCTACACCGTGATGCGGCTGATGATCTTCGTCGGCTTCTTCGCGGTCCTGCTCCTGCTCGAGGTCTCGCTGCCGTGGGCCGCGGTCGGCGGCGCGCTGCTGTCGATGGTCGTGTCCTACTTCCTCCTCGCCCGCGACCGCGAGCAGATGGCCGCCAGCCTTGAGCGCCGGGTCGAGGCCCGCATGACCCGCCGGCGCGAGCAGATGGAGGCCGAGCGGGTCGCGGAGGACGAGGAGTAAGGAGACCGGGTCCGGCCTCCTCGCACGAGGACCCGGGGTCTCGTCAGGCGAGGGCGGGCGCGAGCGCGAGGCCCACGGTGAGCGCGACGGCATACCCGAGCTGCAGCAGGCCGGTCTGCGCGAGCGCGGGAAGCAGGTCCCGGCCGGTGCTGCCGCCGCGTACGATGCGCAGCGGGCGGACCGCGAGCGGGGCGGCCAGCAGCGCGAGCAGGGCGCTCGGGTGGGCCAGGGCCGCGACGAGCACCATGACGAAGGCGCCGACGACCAGGCCGGTGTAGAGGGCGCGCGTGCGCTCGGGGCCCAGGCGGACGGCGAGCGTGCGCTTGCCCACCTCCCGGTCGCCGCGGATGTCGCGCAGGTTGTTGGTCATCAGGATCGCGCAGGGCAGCAGGCCCATCGCGACCGCGCCGGCGACCGTCGCCAGGTCGAGGCGGTGGGCCTGGGTCCAGGTGGTGCCCAGCACGGCGAAGAGGCCGAAGAAGATGAAGACCATGACCTCGCCGAGGCCCCGGTAGCCGTAGGGGTTGCGGCCGCCGGTGTAGTGCCAGGCGGCCCACAGCGCGGCGGCCCCGGCGAGCAGGAGCAGCCAGGTGGTGGCCAGCGCGACGAGCGCCAGACCGGCGACCGAGGCGCCGAAGAAGCACAGGAGGGCGGCGGCCTTGACGTTGGCCGGGTCGGCGAGGCGCTGTCCGACGAGGCGGACCGGCCCTACCCGGTCGGCGTCGGTGCCGCGGATGCCGTCGGAGTAGTCGTTGGCGTAGTTGACGCCGACCTGGAACCCGAGGGCGACGACGAGGGCCAGCACCGCGAGGCCGAGGTCGGCGGCGCCGAGGGCGTGCGCGGAGGCGGTGCCGACCAGCACGGGGGCGACGGCGGCGGGGAGCGTGCGTGGTCGCGCCCCCTCGATCCACTGGGCGAGGGTTGCCAAGTCGTGTCCTTTACAGGCCCTTGAGGAAGTCCGGGTCGTCGTCGGGCCCGATCGGGCCGCGTGGAGGACCGCCGCGGCGGCGGGGGCCGAGGAGGGTCTCCAGGATGCTCGTCGGCCGCCCGGCGATGAGCCACGCCACGCCGCCGACCATCGGGAAGAGCAGGATCATGACCAGCCACAGCGGCTTGGGCAGCCCACGCACGTCGGAGTCGTCGGTCTGCACGGCGTCCACGACGCAGTAGATCGTGAAGGCGAGAAGCGCGACGGCGGCGATCACGCGGGGCACGGGCACTCCTCCTCGGGCTGGGCTGGAAGGGTCCATTCTGCCACCGCCACCTGGGTGGTCAGCACGTCCGGGGAGCAGGGCGGCCGGGCCGGGTGGGGCCTCACCGCTCCAGGGCCGCCCGGACGGCGGCGCGGTCGGGCTTGCCCGACGCGAGCAGGGGTATGGCGTCGCCCCAGGACGCTCGTCGCGGCCGGGCGTGGGCGGGCAGGACGCCGGCGAGCGCGCTGCGCAGGTGCTCCAGCGACGGCGGGTCCCCCGGGCCGGCGGCGACGACGAGGGCCGCGACCGCCTGGCCCCACTCGGGGTCGGGGACGCCGACGACGAGGGCGTCGGCCACCTCCGGCAGCCGGCGCAGGGCGGCCTCGACGTCGCGGGGCTCCACCTTGTGCCCACCGGTGACGATGACGTCGTCGACCCGGCCCAGGACGCTCAGGCGACCCTCCGCCCACACGCCGCGGTCGTCGGTGCGGAACCAGCGTCCGTCGGCGTCCTCGGGGAACCGCTCCGCGGTCAGCACCGGGTCACCTTCGTAGCCGTCGGCCAGCACCGGGCCGCCGAGCCGGATGCGGTCGTCCGACGGGTCCACCCGCACCTGGACGCCGGGCAGGGGGACCCCGTCGTAGACGCACCCGCCGCAGGTCTCGCTCATGCCGTAGGTGGTGACCACCCGGGCGCCGGCCTCCCGGGCCCGGACGAGCAGGCCCGGGTCGGCGGCGGCCCCGCCCAGGAGCACGGCGTCGAGGGCGCGCAGGGCCGCGGTGCCGGCGCCGCTCGCGTCGTCGACCAGGCGGGCGAGCTGGGTGGGCACGAGCGAGGCCAGCCGGAGCCCGCTGCCGGGGCCGAGCTGGGCGACGGCGGCGGCGAAGGGCCCGGCGGCGAACGGCATACCCGGCGCGGTGGGGACGGGGACCGGCACGGTGCCCGCGAGCACCGAGCGCGCGAGCACCTGGAAGCCGGCCACGTGGTGGGTCGGCAGGGCCAGCAGCCAGCGGCCGTGACCGCCGAGCACCTGGGCGGTCGCCTCACCGGAAGCCCGCAGCGCAGCCCCCGAGAGTCGGACGCGCTTGGGCGTGCCCGAGGAGCCGGAGGTGGCCAGCACGGCCGCCCCGGGACCGCCCGGCCCGCCGCGCAGCAGCGTCCCGAGGGCTCCGGAGAGCTCGGCCCAGCCGGCGCCCGGGCGCACGGTCAGGTCGGGGGGACCCTCGCTCACGGGGCGGTCGGGACCGCGAAGGAGTCCTCGAGGTCGACGTACCACCGGTCGTCGACCCGCTTGAGGGTCATCGCGGCGTCACCCATGGAGGTGGCGAGGTCGGGCGGGTAGTTGTCGGCGTCGACGACGGCGGTGTCGCCGTCCACGTCGGCGCCGCGGATGACCAGACCCTCGAGCGCGGCCGCGGCCTCGGCGTCCAGGCCCTGCGCCTCGGTCTCGGCGCGGAGCACCTCGGGCAGCAGCTCGGCGCACATCGCGTAGTCGGCCTCGACGGCGGTCATCGGGCGTTCGATGTCGGTGAAGGACAGCAGGTGGTCGCAGGCCTCGGGCCGGGCGTTGACCATCGCCACGAGGAAGGCCGCCGCGACGTCGGCGGCGGCCTGGCCCTCCTCACCACCCTCGACGTCTTCGGGCTCCACGGTCGCCGTCGCCACCGCGGTGTCGTCACCGGCGGGGGCCTGGGTCGCGGCCGGAGCGGTGCCGTCGGCGGCGTCGCCGGGGGCGGTGGCCGCGGAGGGGTCGGCCGGGGGCGTGGTCGGGTCGGGGGAGCCGTCGTCGCCGCTGCAGGCGGCCAGGGCCGTGACCAGCGCCGGGACGGCGACCACCGTCAGGAGTGCCCGTCGCATGCTCTCGTCCTCCCCGTCGCGAACTGCCTCGTGCCGCCAGTGTCGCACGGTCCTCGGCGGGCCGCCGGGGCCCGAGCCGGGTGCGCGGCGCTCAGAAGTACCAGGGGAAGGGCGACCAGTCGGGCGCCCGCTTCTCCAGGAAGGCCTCCTTGCCCTCCACCGCCTCGTCGGTCATGTAGGCCAGGCGGGTCGCCTCCCCGGCGAAGACCTGCTGGCCCATGAGCCCGTCGTCGGTCAGGTTGAACGCGAACTTGAGCATCCGCTGGGCGGTCGGGCTCTTGCCCAGAATCTCCCGGGCGACCTGGACCGACTCGGTCTCCAGGTCGGCGTGGTCGGCGACGATGTTCACCGCGCCCATCCGCTGCATCGTCTCGGCGTCGTAGGGGCGGCCGAGGAAGAAGATCTCGCGGGCGAACTTCTGCCCGACCTGCTTGGCCAGGTAGGCCGACCCGTAGCCGGCGTCGAAGGAGCCCACGTCGGCGTCGGTCTGCTTGAAGCGGGCGTGCTGACGGGAGGCGATCGTCAGGTCGCACACGACGTGCAGGCTGTGACCGCCGCCGGCCGCCCAGCCGCTGACCACCGCGATGACGACCTTGGGCATGGTGCGGATGAGCCGCTGCACCTCGAGGATGTGCAGCCGCCCGCCCTCCGCCTTCACCCGAGCCGCGTCCACGGTCTCGGAGGTCTCGCCCTGCGCGTACTGGTAGCCGCTGCGCCCGCGGATGCGCTGGTCGCCGCCCGAGCAGAACGCCCAGCCGCCGTCCCGGGGGGAGGGGCCGTTGCCCGTGAGCAGCACCACGCCCACGTCCGGCGTCATCCGGGCGTGGTCGAGCGCCCGGTAGAGCTCGTCGACCGTGTGCGGGCGGAAGGCGTTGCGCACCTCCGGACGGTCGAAGGCGATACGCACGCACCCCAGCTCCACGTGGCGGTGGTAGGTGATGTCGGTGAGCGCGAAGCCCTCGACCTCCTGCCACTGCGTCGGGTCGAAGGGGTCGGCGCTCTGCTCCGGGTCGGTCTGCTCGCTCACGCGGTCAGACTAGGGGAGGGGGTATGACGTGGCGCCGGCGGTCTCGTCCGTCCGCCCGGCAGCGCGGAGGGCGGGGTCGTCCCGACCGTGGTAGACCCGTGGCCATGGCGGACACCTCCATCCTCGTCGTCGGGCAGGTCGGCCGGGACCTCGTGCTGGCTGTGAAGGAGGTGCCTGGCGGCGGGGGCAGCAGCGACGTTCGGGAGCGTCGCGAGCTCCTCGGTGGCAAGGGTGCCAACCAGGCGGTCGCGATGGTGCAGCTGGGTGCCGAGGTGGAGCTGCTGGGCGTGGTCGGCGATGACGCCGTGGGGGAGGAGCTGCTCCGGTCCCTCGACCGCGACGGGGTCGGCCACCGCTGGGTCCGGCGCAGGGGGCCCAGCGCCCTGCTGGTCGACGTCGTCTCGGCCGACGGGGACAGCCGCCTGCTGGAGGACGTCCCGCCCACGTCGGTCCTGACGGTCGAGGACGTGCACGCTGCCGCCGAGGCGTTCGCCGCGGCGGACACCGTGTGCCTGCAGCTGCAGCAGCCGGTCGGCGCGCTCGTCGAAGCCGCCCGGCTGGCCGCGGCCGCCGGGGCGAGAGTGGTCCTGGACGGCGCGGTCGACGCCGACCGGCGCGGGCTGCTGGACGCTGCATCGGTCCTGCGGGCCGACGCCCACGAGGCGGGCCTGCTCGCAGGGCGGCCCACCGGGGACGCGGACGCCGCCGCGGCCCTCGCCCGTCAGCTCGTGGCCGAGCACCGGCTGGACGTCGTCGCGCTCGGGGTGGACGGAGGCGACCTGGTGGCCTGGCCCGGCGGTCACCGCGTCTTCCCCCACGCGAGCGGCCACGTCGACGCGACCGGGGGCGGTGACTCCTTCGTGGCCGGCCTCGTGGTGGGACTGCGGGCCGGGACGACGCCCGAGCGGGCCGGGGAGCTGGCCGCCGACTGCGCGGCCTCGACGGTCGCCCGGCTGGGCGGGCGTCCCGACCTCGGCGTGCTGCGACCCGGCTGAGGGGGCTGCGGGGCGCCCCGCCTACTGGTCCCGGCTCGACAGCACGCAGAACTCGTTGCCCTCCGGGTCCGCCAGGACGGTCCAGCTGACCTTCTCCGTGTCCTGCCCGACGTCCGCCCTCGTGGCCCCCATGTCGAGCAGCCGCTGGATCTCGGCGTCGCGGTCCTGGGAGGTGTGCGGTGCCAGGTCGATGTGCAGGCGGTTCTTGACCGTCTTGCCCTCCGGCACCGGGACGAAGACCAGCCCCTGGCCCCGGCGCATCCACTCCTCCAGCGACTCGACGTGCTCGGCCTCCTCCATCGCGTGCCGGGGGACGAGCACCACCTCCTCGGGGGTGTCGTAGACGGCGACCCAGTCCAGGACCTCCGCCCACCAGCGGGCCAGCGCCCGGGGGTCGGAGCAGTCGACGACGACGGTGTACCACTTCAGTGCCATGGGCCTCACCCTGCCGCAGGGCGGCCCGGGGCGCAGCCACCTCGACCGCCGCTGCGGACAGCCGGTGTCCGCGGGTGGGGGCTCTCCTAGGCTGGACCGCGTGACGGTGACGCCCGACCTGCCCGCCCTGCTGGAGGCCGCCCACGTCGTGACCCTGCCGATGCGGGTGCGCTTCCGCGGGGTGAGCGAGCGGGAGGCGGTGCTGCTGCGCGGGCCGAGGGGATGGGCCGAGTGGGCCCCCTTCGTCGAGTACGACGACGCCGACGCGGCCCGCTGGCTCGCCGCCGCGGTCGAGGCGGGGTGGGGCGAGCTGCCCCCGCCGGTGCGCGACGCCGTCGGTGTCAACGCCACCGTCCCCGCCGTGCCGCCCGACCAGGTCCAGGGCGTCCTCGCGCGGTATGACGTGTCCCGGACCGCCAAGGTCAAGGTCGCCGAGAAGGGGCAGGCGCTCGCCGACGACGTGGCCCGGGTGACCGAGGTGCGCCGGGTGCTCGGCCCCGACGCCCGGATCCGCGTCGACGCCAACGGTGCCTGGTCGGTGGACGAGGCGGTGGAGGCCCTCCGGGCGCTGGCTCCGCTCGGGCTGGAGTATGCCGAGCAGCCGTGCGCCACGGTCGAGGAGCTGGCCGCCCTGCGGGTCGCGCTGGCGCGGGCGGGTGCCGAGGTGCCCGTCGCGGCCGACGAGTCCGTCCGGCGGGCGGAGGACCCGCTGAGGGTGGCCCGGGAGCGGGCCGCCGACCTCGTCGTGGTCAAGGTCGCCCCGCTGGGCGGCGTCGCCCGCGCGCTGGAGGTCGTCGAGGCCTGCGGACTGCCGGCCGTGGTCTCCTCCGCGCTCGACACCTCGGTCGGGCTGGCCGTCGGCGTGCGTCTGGCGGCCGCCCTGCCCCGCCTCGAGCACGACTGCGGCCTGGGCACGGCGGCGCTCCTGCGGGCCGACGTGGTCGCCGACCCGCTCCTGCCGGTCGGTGGGGAGCTGACGACCGCCCGGGCCGACGCGGCCCGGAGGGCGACCGACCCGGCCAGCCTCACGGCATACCGGAGCAGCGCGGAGCGCGAGCGGTGGTGGCGCGAGCGCCTGGCCCGCGCCCACGCCCTTGTCTGACCAGCCGCGTTACGCGCCCGAAACGTCGGCAACGAAGAGTTAACGCCGGCGCGCCGCCTCCGGAAACATCCCTGCCGTTGACTGTCCGCAGCGGCCCGCTCCCGCCCCCCGAGGGCGTGGCGCGGGACGGGCCGTGCACAGGCACTCACCAAGGAGGCAGGACAATGGATCTCACCGCAGGTGACGTCTGGGTGATGGTGTCGGCGGCGCTCGTGCTGCTGATGACGCCCGGACTGGCGTTCTTCTACGGCGGCATGGCCCGGGCCAAGGCCGCCCTCAACATGATCATGATGAGCTTCGTCGCGGTGGGGATCGTCGGTGTCGTCTGGGTCCTCTGGGGCTACGGGATGACGTCGGCGCCCGGCATCCTCGGCGGGCTCGTCGGCAACCCGCTGGCCGACCTCGGCCTCGCCTCCCACGTGGGCACCGCAGACCTGGTCGGCATCGGCTACGGGGCGACGTTCGCGATCATCACGGTCGCTCTGATCTCCGGCGCGGTGGCCGACCGCACCCGCTTCGGCTCGTGGACGCTGTTCGTGACGATCTGGGTCACGCTGGTCTACTGCCCGCTGGCGTTCATGGTCTGGGGCGGCGGTCTGCTGTCGGCCGACGGCGCCGTCGGGCGCGTGTTCGGCGAGGCGATCGACTTCGCCGGCGGCACCGTCGTGCACATCAACGCGGGTCTGGCGGCGCTGGTGCTCGTCTACATCATCGGCTCGCGGGCCGACTTCGGCAAGACCAAGGGCTACCACCGCCCGCACAACGTGCCGCTGGTGATGATCGGCACCGCGATGCTGTGGTTCGGGTGGTTCGGCTTCAACGGCGGCGCCGCGGGCTCCGTGGAGGAGGCGGGCCTGATCTGGGTCAACACCCTGGCCGCGCCGGCCGCGGCGATGCTGGCCTGGCTGGTCGTCGAGCGGGTCCGGGACGGGCGTCCCACCTCCATCGGGGCCGCCTCCGGCGTGGTCGCCGGGCTGGTCGCCATCACCCCGGCCTGCGCCAGCGTCTCCCCGCTGGGCGCGCTCGTCATCGGTCTGCTCGCCGGCGTCGGGTCGGCCGTGGCGGTCGGCTGGAAGTACCGGTTCGGCTACGACGACGCGCTCGACGTGGTCGGCGTGCACCTGGTCGCCGGCATCATCGGCACCCTGGCGATCGGCTTCCTGGCCCTGCCGGTCGACGGCGAGGGCGGCGGCCTGTTCTACGGCGGCGGCGCCGGACAGCTCGTGGCGCAGGTCGCGGCCACCGTCTTCACCCTCGTCTTCACCGGCGTGCTCACGGCCCTGATCGGGCTGGCCATCCACCGGACCCTGGGCTTCCGGGTCAGCGCCGAGGACGAGGCCCGCGGCGTGGACCTGTCCGAGCACAGCGAGTCCGCCTACACCTTCGGCGAGGAGTCTGCCTCCTACGAACCGCTCGCCGAGGACGCTCGCACCTAGGAGCAGCACGGCCCGGTGGCCGGCCGTCGAAGGGACGCGGCCGGACGACGGCCGGTGCGAGCAGGGGCGGGGCGCCCCCGGGAGACCGGGTGGCGCCCCGCCCCGACACATGTCCTGCCACAGATGCCCGTGCTCGAGCGCGGGCGTCCGTCCCACGACGGGTGCCGGACCTCGCGTCGTGGAGGCCGTCAGGCGTCGAGGAGCGCCTGCAGGAGGCGCCGGAGCTCGGCACGGTCGGCCGGGCTCAGCCGCTCCACCGCCGCGTCGGCCGCGGCGCGGCGCCGCTCCCGCACCTGCCCGACGGTATGCCGTCCCTCGTCGGTGAGCGTCAGGAGCACCGCACGCCGGTCGGTGGGGTCGGCGGCGCGGGACAGCAGCCCGGCGGCCTCGAGGGCGTCGGCGACCTCGGTGGCCGAGCGGGGGGCGATACCGAGGTGGGCGGCGAGGGAGGAGACGCGGACGCCCGGGGCCGGGGGGCGGTGCTCCGCGGCCCCGTGCCCCGCGGCGCGGTGCTCCGCAGGACCGCCGCCGTCGTGACCGGGCTGTCCAGCCGGGCCCCGCGACAGCCGGGCCACCGCGAGGAGGGCGCGCTCCTGGTGGGGCGACAGGCCCTGCCCGGGCGCCTCCTGCGCCCCGAGCCGGCGCCAGCGGCGGGCCAGGCGCATGAGCAGGTCGACCTCTGAGGAGTCGTCCGGGACCTCGGCCGAGGCGCCGGGAGGGAGGGGCGCGGGCGGCATACCCGGAGCATAGCGAGGCTTGGAAATAAAGAGGCAACCTCCTTAGTTGATGCTGTCGACACACGTCCTCCCGCCGGCGACGACCGGCGGGAGCACAGCGAAAGGAGAGCCGGATGACCGACTTCTCTTCCCTTGCCTCCGGTCACGGCCTCGGTGACCGCGCAGGTCGCGGCGACCGAGGGGGCGGCGCCGGTGCGCGCCGGGACCCGCGGGACCGCGCCCAGCTGGCCGCCTACCCGGTGAGCGGCCGGCGGGTCCTCGCGCTCTTCGGCCCGCACCGCTGGTCGATCGCCGTCGTCCTGGCCCTCATCGTCACCAGCTCGGCCCTCGGCCTGGCCACGCCGTTCCTGGTCAAGGAGATCGTCGACGTGGCGATCCCGGAGCAGGATGTGCGCCTGCTGCTGATGCTGGTCGGCGCCATGGTGGGCGTGGCCGTGGTCACCTCGGTCCTCGGCGTGGTCCAGACCTGGGTGAGCACGACGACGGGCCAGCGGATCATGCACCTCCTGCGGACCGACCTGTTCACCTCCCTGCAGCGCCAGCCGCTGTCGTTCTTCACCCGCACCAGGTCGGGGGAGGTGCAGTCGCGCCTGACCCACGACGTGTCCGGGCTGCAGGGCGTCGTCACCTCTACGGCGACCTCGCTCGCGGGCAACGTCGCCACCGTCATCGGCACTCTCGTCGCCATGCTGGCGCTCAGCCCCACGCTGGCGCTGCTGTCGCTGGTCGTCATCCCGCCCGCGGTGCTGGTGACCCGCTCGGTCGCCCGGTTGCGCCGCGACGCGACCGACAGGCGGCAGAAGGCCCTGGCGGGCCTGCACGCCCAGGTCGAGGAGTCGCTGTCGGTCAGCGGTGCGCGGCTGAGCAAGACGCTGGGCGCGGGGGAGGCGCTGGCGCAGCGGTTCACCTCCACCAGTGCGGGGCTGCTCGACCTCGAGGTCGCCGCGCAGATCGCCGGCCGGTGGCGGACCGCCACGATGGGCATCGTGTTCGCAGTCGTCCCGGCGGCGCTCTACCTGGTCGCCGGGTTGCCGGTCACCGGAGCCGGGATCTCGATCGGGACGCTCGTGGCGTTCACCGCGCTGCAGGCGGGTATCTTCCGGCCCGTCATGGGGCTGCTGTCGGTCGGGGTCCAGGTGACCGCGTCCATGGCGCTCTTCAGCCGCATCTTCGAGTACCTCGACCTGCCCGTCGAGGTCCCCGAGCCTGCGCCGGCGAGGGCTCGCCACCTCGACCCCGCGACCGCGCGCGGCGAGCTGCGCCTGGAGGGCGTGACCTACCGCTACGGGGGTGCTGCCGCCCCCGGGCCCGACGCGCTGCGCGACGTCGACCTGACCATCCCCGCCGGCGCGACGGTCGCGCTCGTCGGGGCCACCGGCTCGGGCAAGAGCACCCTCGCAGCGCTGCTGACCCGGCTCGACGACCCCACCCGCGGCCGCGTCACCCTGGACGGCATCGATCTGCGCGACCTGCCGTCGAACGAGCGCGCCGCCGTGGTCGGCGTCGTGTCCCAGGAGACCTACCTGCTGCACGCGACCATCCGGGAGAACCTGCGCTTCGCCAGGCCGGACGCCACCGACGAGCAGGTCGAGCGTGCCGCGCGGGACGCGCAGATCCACGACCTCGTCGTCTCCCTGCCTGACGGCTACGACACGGTGGTCGGCGCCCGCGGCCACCGTTTCTCCGGCGGTGAGCAGCAGCGCCTCGCGCTGGCCCGGACGCTGCTGCGCGACCCGCGGGTGCTCGTCCTGGACGAGGCGACCAGCGCGCTGGACACCCGCACCGAGGCCGCGATCCAGGACGCGCTCGAGCGGGTCGGCGAGGACCGCACGGTCGTGACCATCGCCCATCGGCTCTCCACCGTGCGGCGTGCCGACCTCATCGTGGTCCTGGACGGTGGCCGGGTCGTCGAGCGGGGCCGTCACGACGAGCTCCTCGCGCTCGGGGGCAGGTATGCCGCGCTCGTCGCCGCCGGCTCCCGGGACACCTCGCCCGACGGGACGGACGACGAGGACGTGGCGCTCGCCTCCGACGCCGAGCCCGTGGCGCTCGCCGCCTGACCGGCCGGTGCGCCGGCGACGGCGAGAGCGACGGCGAGAGCGGCAGCAACGTGGCGCAGACGCTCGTGCAGTTCTGTCGTGTCACATCCGTCGTCCGTGCGACCGTCGTGACACGACAGGACCGCACGAGGGTTGCCGGCGCCGGCCCCTGGTCCGCGCGGCGGTCTCGTGATGGACTGGGCCCATGATGATCCGGCCCGCCGAGCTGGCGGCGATCAGGGACGGCGAGGTCGACCTCGCCTTCCGCCGGTGGGACCGGCCGCGGGTGCGGGTCGGCACGCGCATGCGCACCGCCGTCGGGGTCCTGGAGGTCACCCAGGTCGAGCGGGTGGCGCTCTCGTCGCTGCGCGCCGAGGACGCCCGGCGTGCCGGCGCCCCCTCGCTCGCGGCGCTCCGGGAGGGGCTCGGCCACCGGCCGGACCGGTCGGTCTTCCGGGTCGGCCTGCGGTATGCCGGGCCCGACCCGCGCGAGGCGCTCCGCGAGCAGGTGCCCGGCGCCGGCGAGATCGAGCAGATCCGGGCCTGGCTCGACCGGCTGGACGCCGCGTCGAGGCACGGCCCGTGGACGCGGGCCACGCTGCAGATCATCGACCGCTCGCCGGGGGTGCGTGCGCCCGAGCTCGCTGCGGAGCTCGGCCGGGAGACGGCGGAGTGGAAGGCCGACGTCCGCAAGCTCAAGGAGAAGGGTCTGACGGAGTCGTTGGCGATCGGCTATCGCCTCTCCCCCCGCGGCGAGGCGGTGCTCGACCACGGAGGCCCACCCCGCGAGCGGGCGCCCCGGCCGCCCGGCACACCGGTGCCGCGGTCCATCGGTGCACCCGCCACCCGCGGCTTGCGCGACGCGGGGGTCACGACCCTGGAGCAGGTGGCGGAGTACACCCTTGAGCAGCTGCGGGCCCTGCACGGCGTCGGGCCGATCGCGGTCGAGAGGCTCGCCGAGGCGCTGGCCGAACGGGGCCTGACCCTCCGGTCGCCGTGAGCACGCCCGAGGAGCACTTCGCCGGCAACCAGGTCGGTCTCGACACCTGCGCACGGGTCCTCTCGGCGCTCCGCAGCACCCACCCGGACGTGACGGTCCGGGTCTCGGTGAGCCAGGTCGCCCTCCGCCGGCGCCGTGGGTTCGCCTATCTCTGGGCGCCGGGCCGCTACCTGCACCACGCGGCCGCCCCGGTGGTCCTGTCCATCGCGTCCGCGAGCCGGATCCCCTCCGACCGGTTCAGGGAGGTCGTGCACCCGGGACCGTGGATGCACCACCTCGAGGTCACCGACGCCGACCAGGTGGACGACGAGGTGCTCGGCTGGCTGCGGGCGGCCGCCGACGCGGCAGGATGACCGGAGCGGGCACCGCACACCCGCCCTCGACGAACTCGTTAGGTGGCGTAGGCCAGGGGCGATATCCTCGTCGGACCGCTTGACTTCCCCCTACCACTTCGTGAGGTGCTGCGTGCCGACCGGCAAGGTCAGGTTCTACGACGAGGACAAGGGCTTCGGCTTCCTGTCCAGCGACGAGGGCCACGACGTCTACGTCCCGCGCTCCGCCCTGCCCGCGGGCGTGGAGACGCTGCAGCGCGGCACCCGGGTCGAGTTCGACATCGTCGCCGGCAAGCGCGGCGACCAGGCCCTGCACGTGCGGCTCGTCGAGCCGCCGCCGTCGGTCTCGCGCGGGCTCACCCTGCGCGACCGCAAGCCGGCCGAGGAGATGGTCGTCGTGGTCGAGGACCTCATCGCCCTGCTCGACAACGCCTCCACCTCGCTGCGCAAGGGGCACTACCCCGAGCGCCGCAACGGGGCTGCGATGGCCAAGGCGCTGCGTGCGGTCGCCGACCAGTTCGAGGCGGGGAGCTGACCCGCGTGGCCACGCCCAAGCCCGACGCCGTCCTGACCTCCGCGGTCGAGGTCGCGCGCGCCGCCGCCGTCGAGATCGCCGAGCCCGGCACGGTGGGCGACCACCTGGGCGCGGTGACCGAGGCTGACCGCGTCACGACCCACAGCTTCGCGTGCACCGCGGCCGCATACCCGGGCTGGCGCTGGGCGGTGACGCTCTCCCGTGCGCCGCGCGCCCGCCGGGCCACCGTGAGCGAGGTGCACCTGCTGCCGGGCGAGGGTGCGCTGCTCTCGCCCGAGTGGGTGCCCTACGCCGAACGGCTCGCCCCCGGTGACATCGGCCCCGCCGACCGGACCCCCTACGTCGAGGACGACCCGCTGCTCGAGCCGGGGTTCGAGGCCACCGGCGAGGAGGACGTCGACCAGGTCGCGACCTGGGAGCTGGGCCTCGGCCGCCCCCGCGTGCTCTCCGCCGAGGGCCGGGACGCCGCCGCCACCCGGTGGTTCGAGGGCGAGCACGGTCCCGCCAGCGAGACCGCCCGCAAGGCGTCCAGGCCCTGCTCGACCTGCGGCTACTTCCTGCCGATGTCCGGAGCGCTGCGCTCGGTCTTCGGCGTGTGCGCCAACGAGTGGTCCCCGGCGGACGGCTCGGTCGTGGCGCTGGGCTTCGGCTGCGGGGCGCACAGCGAGGTCGACGTCGAGCGCCGGCCGCCGGAGCGGACCGACCCCCCGGTCCTGGACGACGACGCCGAGATCGAGTTCGTCGAGCGCTGAGCGCTCAGGCAGGCTGAGCGCTCAGGCGAACTGCGCGTTGCCCCGGCCGCGGGCCAGGTAGACGTGGCCCACGACGCCGAGCGCGGCGCCGACGACGGGGACCCACACCCACCACCCGCGCCCCTCCGGCAGCGGGGCGACCAGCAGCACCACCAGCGCGACGAGCCAGAGCACGATCCCCCACCGGACCAGCGCGACCGTGCGCAGCCCGGGGTCGGGCACGGCGACGGTGCCCGGGGCGGCCGGGTCCTCGGGGCGTGGTCGGGGATCGCGTCGCACACCGCTACGCTACCGCGCATGTCCGTCACTGCCCCCTCCCGCGGGGACCTCTCCGCCGTGGACCGCTACTTCAGGATCACCGAGCGCGGCTCGACCGTCAGCCGCGAGGTCCGAGGCGGTCTGGCCACCTTCTTCACGATGGCCTACATCGTCGTCCTCAACCCCCTCATCATCGGCACGGTCCCCGACGGCACGGGCAGCTTCCTCGCCGACGGCGACCTGCAGGTCATCGCCGCCTGCACGGCCCTGGTCGCCGGCCTGATGACGATCCTCATGGGCGCGGTGGCCAACTACCCGCTCGCGCTGGCCACCGGCCTGGGCCTGAACGCGTTCGTCGCCTACGGCGTCGCCAGCCTCGACGGTATGACGTGGGCCGACGCCATGGGGCTGGTCGTCCTCGAGGGTCTGATCATCCTCGTGCTGGTCCTCACCGGCTTCCGCGAGGCCGTCTTCCGGGCGATCCCGGCCCAGCTCAAGGTCGCGATCAGCGTCGGCATCGGCCTGTTCATCACGATCATCGGCCTGGTCGACGCGGGGGTGGTGCGCAGGCCGGCGGCCGGCCCGGTCCCGGTCGAGCTGGGCGTCGGCGGCTTCCTCGCCGGCTGGCCGACCCTGGTCTTCGTCATCGGCCTGTTCGTCATCGCCGCCCTGCTCACGCTGCGCGTGCAGGGCGCCATCCTCTACGGCATCATCAGCGCGACCGTCCTGGCGATCGTCATCGAGGCGATCTTCGAGATCGGCCCGCAGACCCCCGACGGGGCCAACCCGACCGGCTGGGGCCTGGGCGTGCCGGCCCTGCCCGACACGGTCGTGCAGATGCCCGACTTCAGCCTGCTGGGCGAGTTCAACCTGCTGGGCTCCTTCAGCGCCATCGGTGCCACCGCGGTCTTCCTGCTGGTCTTCACCCTCATGCTGGCCGACTTCTTCGACACGATGGGCACGATGGTGGCCGTCGGCGCCGAGGCCGGCCTCCTGGACGAGGAGGGCAACCCGCCCAACACCCGCCGGATCCTGGTCGTCGACTCCATCGCCGCCGCCGCGGGCGGTGCCGCCGGTGTCAGCAGCAACACCTCCTACATCGAGTCCACCGCCGGCGTCGGCGAGGGCGCCCGCACGGGGCTCGCCTCCATCGTCACCGGTGTGCTCTTCCTGCTCGCGACCTTCCTGGCCCCGCTCGTCGCGATCGTGCCGCACGAGGCCGCGACCCCCGCACTGGTCATCGTCGGCTTCCTGATGATGCAGCAGGTCACGGGGATCGACTGGGACGACCTGGAGATCGGCATCCCGGCCTTCCTGACCATCGTGGTGATGCCCTTCACCTACTCCATCGCGGCGGGCATCGGCGCCGGCTTCGTCGCCTACGTCGCCCTCAAGGTGGTGCGCGGCAAGGCCCGGTCGGTCCACTGGCTGCTGTGGCTCGTCGCCGTGCTGTTCGTCATCTACTTCGCCATCGACCCGATCAGGGGCT
The DNA here is from genome assembly GCF_000421185.1 of Ornithinimicrobium pekingense DSM 21552. Classification (GTDB taxonomy): domain Bacteria; phylum Actinomycetota; class Actinomycetes; order Actinomycetales; family Dermatophilaceae; genus Ornithinicoccus; species Ornithinicoccus pekingensis. Next base: position 26,957 of record NZ_ATWJ01000008.1, on the reverse strand, counting down.
GGCTGGGCGCCTGACCTGCGCACGCGCACGGCATACCTGCTCCGGCCCGTCCTCGCTCGTCGCGGGGCGGGCCGGACGCGTTGCACCCCGCGTCGGTGATGGTCCGGAAGGTCGTTAGCCAAGGTAATGAGGTAGACTAACGACCCGTGCCCGACTCCCCTCCCGTCCCGGTCCCCGACCTCGCCCACCAGCTGCGCATCGCGTGCATGCGCGTCGCGCGCCGGGTGCGCTACGACGCCGGCAACACCGTGCCGCCGCACCTGTTCAGCGTGCTCGTCCGGCTGGCGGAGGAGCCGCGGACCGTGGGGGAGCTGGCCGGCATCGAGCAGGTGAGCGCGCCCAGCATGAGCCGCACCGTCGGGCAGCTCTGCGAGGGCGGGTACGTCGTGCGCATGGCCGACGAGCACGACGGCCGTCTGGTGCGCCTGGCGCTGACGGCGCTGGGGGAGCAGACCGTGCGCACCGAGCGCGAGCACCGCGACCGGTGGATCACCGAGCGCCTCGAGAGCCTCAGCGCCGAGGACCAGCAGCTGCTGCAGCGGGCCGCCGAGCTGCTCGAGGAGCTGGTGGCCCGGTGAGCGGGATGTTCAGCGCGCTGTCGGTGCGCAACTACCGCGTCTACGCCGCCGGGGCGCTGATCTCCAACACCGGCACGTGGATGGGCCGCGTCGCCCAGGACTGGGTCGTCCTCACCGAGCTGACCGACAACTCCGCGTCCGCCCTGGGCATCGTGACCGGCCTGCAGTTCCTGCCGATCGTGCTGCTCACCCCGCTGGCCGGGGCCCTCAGCGATGCCTTCCCCAAGCGCAAGGTCATGCTGGTCAGCCAGTCCATGATGGCGCTGTTCGCCCTGGTCATGGGACTGTGGGTGCTGCACGGCTCGATGGAGCTGTGGCACATGTACGTGCTGGCCTTCCTCTCCGGCTGCGCCGCCGCGGTCGACGGACCGGCCCGGCAGGCGTTCGTCTCGGAGATGGTCCCGCCGGAGCGGCTGACCAACGCCGTCGGCCTCAACAGCGCCTCCTTCCACTCCGGGCGGCTCATCGGCCCGGCCACCGCGGGCCTGCTCATCGCCGCCTTCGGCACCGGCCCGACGCTGGTGATCAACTCCTTCACCTTCGTGGCGGTGATCGTCGCGCTGCTGGCGATGGACGTGCGCCAGCTCGCCCCACCGCCGGACCGCACAGGGATGGGCAGGGCGAAGATCAGCGAGGGCGTCGCCTACGTCGCCCGCCGGCCGGACATCATCCTCATCATGATCGTGGCCTTCATGCACGGCACGTTCGGGATGAACTTCCAGATCACCAACGCCCTGATGGCCACCGAGATCTACGGCAAGGGCGTGGAGGAGTATGGCGTGACGGGCTCGGTCATGGCGATCGGCTCGCTCGCGGGGGCGCTGCTCGCCGCCCGCCGTGATCGCCCGAGGTGGCGGCTCCTGCTGGGATCGCTCGGGCTCTTCGCGATCTTCAGCTTCTTCCTGGCGATGGCACCGAGCTTCACCGTCTACACGCTGCTCCTGGTCCCGACCGGGCTGACCGCGCTGACGGTGATGGTCAGCGCCAACGCGATGGTGCAGCTGTCCGTGGACCAGGCCGTCCGCGGCCGGGTGATGGCCCTCTACATGGCCGTGTTCTTCGGCGGCACCCCCATCGGCTCGCCGATCATCGGCTGGGTCGGGGAGACCTTCGGGGCGCGCTGGACCATCCTCATCGCGACCATCGCCTGCGGCATCACAGCCGTGGCTGCGATCATCTACGTGATGCGGCACGACAACCTGAGGCTGCGCGTCCGGGCGAGCTGGGCCCGCCCGCTCTACCTGGAACGCGACCCCGTGCTGACCGAACCGATCCCCGAGAAGGTGACCTGATGATGACCGCCCGCACCCGACGCATCGTCGTCCTCGTCGCGCTGGCAGCGCTCATCCTCGCGCCCGTGCTCGCGACCCTCGCCTGAGCAAGGAGACTCCGTGACGTTCACCACCCGACCCACCCTCACCGGCACCTTCGGCATGGTGTCGAGCACCCACTGGCTGGCCTCGCAGGCCGCCATGCGGATGCTCGAGCTCGACGGCAACGCGGCCGACGGCGCCGTCGCTGCCGGCCTGGTCCTGCAGGTCGTCGAGCCCCACCTCAACGGCCCCGGTGGCGACCTGCCGCTCATCGTCGCCTCCGCCGACGACCCCACCCCGCGCGTGCTGTGCGGACAGGGCCCGGCCCCCGCCGGTGCCACGCCGGAGCACTTCGCGGGCCTGGGCCTGGACCGGGTGCCCGGCTCGGGGCCCCTGGCCACCGCCGTGCCGGGCGCCTTCGACGCCTGGATGGTCCTGCTGCGCGACCGCGGGACGATGACCGCCCGCGAGGTGGTTGCTCCCGCGCTGCACTACGCCCGCCACGGGCACCCGGTCCTGGAGCGGGTCGCGCGGACGATCGAGACGGTCCGCGACCTGTTCACCGACGACTGGACCACCTCCGCCGACCAGTGGCTGGTCGACGGGGCCCCGCCCGAGCCGGGCACCCTCGTGACCAACCATGCCTGGGCGGACACCCTCGAGCGGCTGCTCGCCGAGGAGGCCTCCGCCGGCGGGACCCGCGAGCAGGGCATCGACGCGGTGCGTCGCGCCTGGTCCCAGGGTTTCGTCGCCGAGGCGGTCGGCGTCTTCGCCCGCCGGCCCTTCCGCCACTCCGGCGGCCAGGTCCTCCCCGGCGTCCTCACCGCGCAGGACCTCGCCGACTTCGAGGCCACCTGGGAGGACGCCGTCACCCTGGACTGGCGGGGCCACACCATCGCCAAGACGGGTCCCTGGGGCCAGGGCCCGGCCCTGCTCCAGGTGCTGCAGATGGTCGACGCCGCCGGCGCCGACGACCCGGGCACGGTCGAGGGCGCCCACACCCTCGTGGAGGCCTGGAAGCTGGCGATGGCCGACCGCGAGGCCTGGCTGGGGGACAGCGCCGAGGTGCCGCTGGAGGACCTGCTCGACCCGGCCTACGCGGCACAGCGCGCCTCCCTCATCACGGCGACGGCGAGCCGCGACCTGCGCCCGGGGTCGCCCGGTGGGCGCGAGCCACGGGTCGCCGCGCAGGCCCTGGCCGTGGACGGTGCGACGGACGTCGACGCCACCGTGGGTGAGCCGACCGTCACCCGCGAGGGCGAGACCCGCGGTGACACCTGCCACGTCGACGTCGTCGACCGGTGGGGGATGCTCGTCTCCGCCACCCCCAGCGGCGGCTGGCTGCAGTCCTCGCCCTTCATCCCCGAGGTGGGCTTCGCGCTGGGCAGCCGGCTGCAGATGATGTGGCTCGAGCCGGGCCTGCCCAGCTCGCTGGTCCCCGGCCGCCGGCCGCGCACGACCCTGACGCCCACGCTCGTGCTGCGCGACGGCATACCCGTGCTGGCGTGCGGCAGCCCCGGCGGGGACCAGCAGGACCAGTGGCAGAGCGTCTTCCTGCTGCGCCACCTCGTCGCCGGCCTGTCCCTGCAGGAGGCGATCGACGCCCCCCAGCTGCACACGACCAGCTTCCCCGGGAGCTTCCACCCGCGGGCGACCGAGCCCGGGGTCGTGGTCGCCGAGACGAGGTTGGGCCGGGAGGTGCTCGACGGCCTGCGCGAGCGTGGCCACGACGTGCTGGAGCAGGGACCGTGGACGCTGGGCCGGCTGTGCGCCGTCGCCGTGGACCCGGGCACCGGGATCGTCTCCGCCGGCGCGAACCCCCGCGGCATGCAGGGGTATGCCGTAGGGCGCTGAGCGGGGGCATCGCCTACCGTGTCCAGCAGCATCCCCGAGCAGGAGAACCCGTGGCAGCCACCAACCTCGCCAAGCTGGCGCTGAAGTACGGCCCGATCGTCTACACGCTGGCGCAGAAGTACGGCCCCCATCTCGTCGAGCAGGTCCTGAAGAACCGTGAGCCCGCGCAGCGGTTCGTGCACGACCGCACCGAGCGGGTGCGCAGCAACCCCCGCCGCCGGGCGCTGGACCACGCGGAGTCGGTCGTCGAGGGCTCGCTGCAGCAGGTCTTCCACCGGGGTCAGCCCTACTGGGTCGTCTTCTCCCGGGGCGAGCCGGTGGGCACGCACCCGCACACCGACGCCTCCTTCGACGTGCTGCTGATGAACGCCGACCCCGAGCGCCGGGTCACGCCCCAGGAGCTGCGCCGCACGGTCACGCTGCCGCGACGCCCGAGGACCTGACCGTGAACCCCTACCGTCGGGACCGGGTCGACTACGAGGGCGAGGGGCTGTCGGAGGAGCGCGCTCCGCAGGCCCCGCTGGAGATCGTCGAGGACTGGCTCCGGGCGGCCGTGGAGCGCCAGGCCGAGCGCGGCGACGTCCCGGAGCCGATGGCGATGTCCGTGGCGACCGTCGACGCCGACGGGGTGCCCGACGTGCGCACCGTGCTGCTGCGCGGGCTCGACCGGCGCGGACCCGCCTTCTACACCAGCAACCGCTCGGCCAAGGGCCGCCAGCTGGCCGCCAGCCCCGGGGTCGCGGCCTCCCTCACCTGGCCGGCCATGTTCCGGGCGGTCCGCTTCCGGGGGTATGCCGAGCTTCTGCCGGCCGAGGAGGTGCTCGACTACTTCCGCACCCGTCCCTGGGGCGCCAGGATCAGCGCCCACGCCTCGGCCCAGTCCGAGCCCGTGCGGGACCGAGCGACGCTCGAGGCGGCCTACGAGGACGCGGCGCGACGCTTCCCCGACACCGGCAGCCCGGACGACGTGCCCGTGCCCGAGGGGTGGGGCGGCTACCGGCTGGTCGCCGACCGGGTCGAGCTGTGGGAGGGGCGGCGCAGCCGCCTGCACGACCGGCTCGTGTGGGAGCGCGTGGCTCCGGGCGGGCTGGACGAGCCGACCGCGTGGAGCCGGGTACGGCTCGCCCCCTGACGGTGGCGTCCCGGCGGCCGGGACGTCCGGCACCTGGCTGCCCCCACGCGCGCGAACCGTAGGATGGCGGGCGTGAGCGAGCTGATCGACACCACCGAGATGTACCTCAAGACCATCCTCGAGCTCGAGGAGGACGGGGTCGTCCCGATGCGTGCCCGGATCGCCGAGCGGCTCGCCCAGTCCGGCCCGACCGTGTCCCAGACGGTCGCGCGCATGGAGCGGGACGGCCTGCTCCACGTGGCCCCCGACCGGCACCTGGAGCTCACCGAGGACGGGCGGCGTGCCGCGGTGCGCGTCATGCGCAAGCACCGCCTGGCCGAGCGGCTGCTCACGGACGTCATCGGGCTGGACCCGGCCTACGTCCACGAGGAGGCGTGCCGCTGGGAGCACGTGATGAGCGACGAGGTCGAGCAGCGCATCCTGGGGCTGGTCGCCGACGGCACCACCTCGCCCTACGGCAACCCGGTGCCCGGGCTGGAGGAGCTGGGTCACCCGGCGGCCCCGGCGCCGCTGGGCCGCCCGAGCCACGAGATCGCCGCGGACGGTGACGCGGGCAGCCGCACCCGTGCGCGGGTCACGCGCCTGGGGGAGCCGGCCCAGGTCGACCCCGAGGTGCTCGGGCTGCTCCTGGAGTCGGGCGTCCGGCCCGGCGCGGAGGTCGTGGTCTGGCGCGAGGCGGAGAGGACCATCGTGGAGGCCGTCGACGGCGAGGCGGTCTCGCTCCCGGTCGACGTCGCCTCGCACATCTTCTGCGCGTGAGCGAGCCCCCGGCCCGCGCGGGCGCGGACGCGCCGGCGGCGGAGGACGTTGCCCGCGAGTCGTGTGACATCGCTCACGCGTCGTCGGCGGGGAGGGATCGGCGTCGGCGGGATCACCCCAGGTCAGCGGCTCGCTGAGGGCGGCCTGGGAAGCCGCTGTCCACAGCGTCGTTACCGAGTCGTGACATGTGCCGGATGTGTTGTGTAGTGTTTCTCTCGCTCCTCTCCCCTGGAGGAGAACCCGACGCGCATCTGCCGAGTCCTGTCTGCGTGCCCGGGTACTCGTACGAACACCGCTCGACAGGAGCGGGGGACCCACCTTCGGACCGTTACCCGTGACGGTCCTCGGGGCTCACGGCCACGGCGCCCACCGTGACCGGCGGATACTCCATCCGTAGCCCGACAGCTGACCCCGTAGGCACCCTGGAGGACCCCCTCGTGACCCTGCGCCCCCATGGCCGGCACCGTGCGCCGAGCCGCCTCAGCCCCACCGCCCTGACCCGCTCCGCTGCCGTCGCAGCCACCTCGACCGGCCTTCTGGCGGGCACTGCGGCCGCCGCGAGCGCCAACCCCGCCAACCCCCAGGAGCCCGCCACCGGCGTCGCCGCCGCGGACACCCTCGTCCGTGCGGTGGAGGCCTTCGCCGCCGCCGAGCGGCCCGCGGTCGCCGCCCCGGCTCCCGAGGTCGTCGAGGACGCCGTCAGCTTCGGCACCTCCGGCTTCACCGCGGTCGAGGTCGTCGCCCAGGCGCCCGCCCCCGAGGAGGTGCAGGAGGCGGTCGAGGACCGCGACAGCGCCGCCGCGAGCCGCACCGAGGAGCGCGCCGCCGCCCCGGAGCAGCCGACCGCCGAGGCGGCCCCGGCCCAGCAGGCCGCTCCTGAGCCCGCCCCGGAGCCCGAGCCGGAGCCCGAGCCCGCTCCTGCGCCGGCTCCCGTCGAGCAGGCTGCCCCCGCCCCGACCGGCGGCATCCTGTCCATCGCCGCGGCCTACACCGGCATCTACTACGTCTACGGCGGCGCGACGCCGGCCGGCTTCGACTGCTCGGGCTACACCCAGTACGTCTTCGCCCAGGCCGGCATCTCCCTGCCCCGGACCGCCGCCGCCCAGCAGGCCGCCCTCACCCCGGTGAGCAACCCGCAGCCCGGCGACCTGGTCTTCTTCGGCTACCCGGCCTACCACGTCGGCATCTACGCCGGCAACGGCATGATGTACGACTCGGGCAAGCCCGGCATCCCCTCGCAGCTGCGCCCGATCTTCAGCGGCGTCTCCGGCTACGGCCGGGCCTGACAGCCCGCGACGAACGTCCGCGAAGCCCCCTCCCGGTCTCCGGGAGGGGGCTTCGTCGTGCGGTCCGTCCTCGAGGCGCGGACCCGGCCCGGTCAGGCCGTGGCGACCTCCGGTGTGGCCTCGTCCGACTCGTCGTCGAACTCGCCGAGGATCTGCTCCAGGAGGTCCTCCATCGAGGACATCCCCACGACACGGCCGTCCTCGTCACGGACGAGGGCGAGCTGGGCCCGCTGCTGACGCAGGCTCTGCACCGCGTCGATCAGCGGCATCGACGCGGGGAGCGAGGCCACCGGCTGGATGAACGACAGCAGCGAGCGGTCGGCGCCGTCGTCCGCTGTCGCCAGGATGGCGTCGCGGACGTGGACGATGCCGCGGATGCGCTGCTGGCCCGCCCGGCCCGTCGGCTCGACGACGAAGAGCCGGGACCGGCCGCTGTCGCGGCTGATGCGCTCGACGTCGGCGGCCGTCCCCGAGCGGGGGATCGTCACCGCGGCCGTGGCGGGGAACATCACCTGGGAGACCGTCTCGGCCTCCAGCCGCAGCGCGCCGCTGAGGATCTGGTGGTCGGCGTCCTCCAGGACACCGTGCTCGTAGGACTGCGCCAGCAGCAGCTGCAGGTCGGCCGGCGTCTGGGCGCTGCCCAGGGAGTCCACGGGGTCGACGCGGGCCATCCGCAGCAGCAGGTTGGCCAGCTCGTTCATCAGCCACAGCACGGGCCTGGCGAGCCAGGTGAAGGCGCGGAAGGGGAGCGCCAGGAGGGTGGCCGAGCTCTCCGGGTGGGAGATCGCCCACGACTTGGGCGCCATCTCACCGACCACCATGTGCAGGAACACCACGACGGAGACCGCGATGACGACCGCGATGGCGTGGACCGCGATGTCGGGCACGCCGAGCGCCTGGATGACCGGCTCCAGCAGGTAGGCCACGGCCGGCTTGGCCAGCGCCCCGAGGGCCAGCGTGCACAGCGTGATGCCCAGCTGGGCGCCGGCCAGCATGAGCGAGAGCTCGCGGGAGGCGTCGACGGCGGCACGGGCCGCGCGGCTGCCCTCCTCGGCGCGCTCCTCGAGCCGGTGCCGCTTGGCCGCGACGATGGCGAACTCGGCCGCGACGAAGAACGCGTTGGCGACCAGCAGCACGAGGCTGACCAGCAGCGCGACGGTGGTGCTCATCGGACGGCCTCCTCGGTCTGCGGCTCCACCGCGGCGATGACCAGCGTCGTGTCGCTGGAGAGGCGCTCGCGCTCGTCCTCGCTCAGCACCGCCCAGTCGCCGACCGACCGGGTGACGACCGGGTGCAGCACGACGGCGTCGGGCACGTAGCGGGTCGTCGTCACGACGTCCAGACGGGTCTGGTGGACGTACTCCTCACCCTCCCCGTCCCGGCTGGTCCAGCGCACGAGCACGGAGTCGCCCTCCTCGGCGGTCCGGCCGAGCCGGTCCAGGATCAGGCCGGAGAGGGTGTCGTAGTTCTCGCTCTCGGGCAGCTCGATGCCGGTGACCTCGGCGACCTCGTCGACCCGCAGGCGTGCCGACAGGTCCCAGATGCCGTCACCGCGGTCCTGGCTGGTCGACTCCTCGGCGTCGTCCTCGTCCCAGATCTCGCCGACGACCTCCTCGGCCACGTCCTCGAAGGTGACGATCCCGGCGAAGCCGCCGTACTCGTCGACGACGACCGCGAGCTGCTGGTGCTGGTCGCGCAGCGCCTCGAGGACCTTGGGCAGGGGCAGCGACTCGGGCAGGATCACGGCGTCGTCGGTCAGGTCGCGCACCAGCGTGCCGGCGCGGTCCTGCGGGTCGACCCGGAGCAGGTCGTGCAGCCCGATCACGCCCACGATGTCGTCGATGTCCCGCCCCACGACCGGGAAGCGGGCGTGCCCCGACTGGAGCGCCTCGAGGACGACCGTCACGGTCTCGTCGGCCTGCACGGTCTGCACCGAGGTCCGGGGGGTCATGACCTCCTCGGCGACGCGGTCGCGGAAGGCCAGCCCCCGCCCGAGGAGCGTCGACAGCTCGGCGTCCAGCGTCCCCCCGCTGCGGGACTCGGCGATGATCCGGGTCAGGTCCTCGGGCGTCGCGCCCTGCGGCAGCTCCTCCACGGGGTCGATGCCGACGGAGCGCAGCAGCGCGTTGGAGGCCATGTCGAAGAGGCGGATCACCGGACCCATCACGGCGAGGTAGATCAGCGTGGAGCGGGACAGCGCCCTGGCCAGCGGCACCGGCCGGGCGATGGCCAGGTTCTTGGGCCCGAGCTCACCGATCACCATCTGCAGGACCGTGGAGAAGACCAGGGTGCCGATCGAGAACAGCGAGATCATCGCGGCCCGGGCCAGCCAGCCGACGTCGGCGTAGGACTCCGTCAGCCCGCGCACCAGGAACTCCTCGCCGAGATAGCCGACGAGCAGCGCCGTCACGGTGATGCCGAACTGCGCCCCGGACAGCGTGAAGGACAGTCGCGAGGTGATCCGCAGGGCCCGCGCCGCGGCCGGGTCGCCGTCGTCGGCCAGCTGACGCAGCCTGCCGCGGTCGACACTGACGTAGGCGAACTCCTGGGCCACGAAGTAGCCCGTCATGAGGGTCAGGACGACGATGACCGCGATCCCCGTCGCGATCAGCACGAGGTGCCCCTGTCACCTCGGGGGAGCCGGGCACTGCCCGGCCACGGACTGTCTGAGGGATCGGCACTCGAGGACGTCATCCGCCCAGTGTACGGCGTGGCTACGCTCCTCCTGTGAACTTCTCGCCCCGCATCCTGGCCGCCGTGGCGCTCGGCGGGGCGACGGGCAGCCTGCTCCGGTGGGGGGTCGAGACGGCTCTTCCGCCGGCGTCCGGAGCGGTCCCCTGGGCCACGCTGCTCGTCAACGTGACGGGCTCTGCACTGCTCGGCGCGGCGGTCGTCCTCCTCGGCCGCGGAGCCCTGCGGGTCGGGCGACGGGCCTTCCTGACCACGGGTCTGCTCGGCGGGTTCACCACCTTCTCCACCTATGCCGTGCAGGCGGCGGTCCTCCTCCACGAGGCGCCGGTCACTGCTCTCGTCTACGCGCTGGTGACCCCGTTGACCTGCGTCGCGGCGGCGGCGCTGGCGGCGGCCGGGGTGCGTCGTCACGTGGGTGCGCCGTGACGGACCCGGGTATGGGGTGGGGCTGGGCCGTCGTGGCCGTCGCGCTCGGTGGAGCGGTGGGGGCGCTGGTGCGGCACCTGCTCGCGACGGCACCCTGGGGTCCGCTGCGCGGGGTCCTGGTGGCCAACACGGCGGGGGCCGCCGCGCTGGGGGCCCTGGTCGCCCGGGTGGACGACCCCGTCCTCCTCCTGCTGCTGGGGACGGGGCTGGCCGGCGCCCTGACGACCTGGAGCACACTGGCCGTGCAGACCGCGGACCTGGCCAGGGTCGCGACCCTCCGCGCGACGGCATACCTGGGGGTGACGCTCGTGCTCGGGCTCGGGGCGGCCCTGAGCGTCCTGCGCCTGCTCGGGTAGGGCAGGCCCGCCTCGGCGGCCGGGGTGACCAACACAGCACGGCCGCCTCCCGGGGTCTGTCGGAGCGTTCTCCTACGGTGGTCCCACATCACCGACCGGGTCCTTCGACCCGGACGGCCGAGGGAGGAAGGAGTGGTCGTGGTCCGGTTCCTGCACACCGCCGACTGGCAGATCGGGATGACCCGCCGCTTCCTGTCCTCGGAGGCCCAGCCGCGGTTCTCCCAGTCCCGGGTCGACGTGATCAGGCGGCTCGGGCGGGTGGCCCAGGACCAGGCGTGCGCCTTCGTGGTGGTCTGCGGTGACGTGTTCGAGAGCAACCAGCTCACCCCGCAGACCGTGCGCCGGGCGCTGGAGGCGCTGCGGTCGGTGCCGGTGCCGGTCTACCTGCTTCCGGGTAACCACGACCCGCTCGACGCCATGTCCGTCTACACCTCGGCCGTGTTCCGCGAGGAGGCGCCGGAGCACGTGCACGTCCTCGACGGTCCCGGCCCGCACCGGGTGGCCCCGGGGGTGGAGCTGGTGGCCGCGCCGTGGGGCAGCAAGCACCCCGGCCGCGACCTGGTCGCCGAGGCGCTGTCCGTCGTCGACCAGGGTCCTGCGCCCGCCGGGACCGTGCGGGTCGTGGTGGGGCACGGTGCTGTCGACGAGCTGGACCCTGACCGGCGCAACCCCGCCTCGATCAGCACAGGGCCGCTGCGCGCGGCCCTGGACGAGGGGCAGATCCACTACGTGGCCCTGGGTGACCGGCACTCACGCACCCAGGTCGGCGACCGGCCCGGCATCCACTACTCCGGCGCCCCGGAGGCGACGGCCTGGCGCGAGGAGCGGCCCGGTGACGTGCTGGTCGTGGAGGTCGAGCCGGGCGCGGAGGTCCGCGTGACGCCCCACCACGTCGGCACCTGGTCCTTCCACCTGGTCCAGGAGCGGCTCGGCTCCGACGCCGACCTCGACGCCCTCGACGCCCGGCTCCGGGCCCTGCCCGACAAGGACCGCGCCGTGGTGCGGCTCGCCCTGAGGGGTGAGCTGACGGTGGCCCAGCACGCCCGGCTCGAGGAGGTGTGCGCGCGGCACCGCGACACGCTGGCCGCCCTCGACCAGTGGGGCCGGCACACCGACCTGGCCGTGCTCGACGACGGCACCGACTGGGAGGACCTCGGGCTGGGCGGCTTCCTGGCGACCGCCGTCGAGGAGATCCGCGCCTCCGCGCGGCCGGTCGGCGGTGCGGTCGATGAGGACGGTGCCGAGGCCGAGGCCGAGGCCGAGGGCGCCGGCCTCGGGGTCGGGGAGGACCGTCCCGGGCTCGAGGAGGAGCGCAGGGGTGAGGAGGCGGCGCGGGAGCCGTTCCGGCCCGGGCGCGACGACGACGAGACCAGCGCCCGCGACGCGCTCGCGCTGCTCTACCGGCTGACCAGGGGAGGGGTGGCATGAGGGTCCACCGGATCACGGTCCGTGACGTCAAGGGTGTCCGCGAGAGCACCGTCGAGTTCCCCGAGCACGGGGTGGTCGTGGTCGAGGGGCCCAACGAGGTCGGCAAGTCCACCGTGCTGGAGGCCTTCGACAAGCTGCTCGACCCTCGTCTGAAGGCCTCCTCCCTGAGCAAGGAGGTCAAGCGGCTCCAGCCGGTGGGCCGTGATGTCGGTCCCTACGTCGAGGCGGAGTTCACCGTGGGCGGGCACCGTGTCCGCTACGCCAAGCGCTGGCTGCGTCAGGCCACCACGACCCTCGAGATCCTCACCCCGGTCCACGAGCAGCTGACCGGGGAGGCTGCCCACGCGCGGGTCGAGCGGTTGCTGAACGACTCGCTCGACCGCACGCTCTGGGGAGCTCTGCGACTGGCGCAGACGGGGGACGGCAGCCTCGCGCCCCTGGCTGACAGCGCGGTGCTGGGCGCGGCCCTGGACGCCGCGGCCGGCTCCGACCTGCACGCGGAGGGCGGCGAGCAGGTGCTGGAGATGGTCGAGAAGGAGTTCCTCGCCTACTTCACCCGCACCGGCCGTCCGACCGGTGACTACCGGCGGGCGATGACCGACCACACCGAGGCCCAGCACGGGGTCACCGAGGCCCACCGCCGTCTCGACGAGGCGGGGCGCCTGCTCGAGCGTCAGCAGTCGGCCCGTGAGGCGGTCGAGGCGGGCGCCGACGTGGTCGCCCGCGCCCGCACCGACCACGCGGCCGCCCAGGCCGCGCAGGTGCGTGCGGAGGCCCTCGCCGAGGCGCACGCCACCGCACGCGCCCTGCTCGGCCAGGCCCGGGAGCGGTCGAGGGCGATCGTCAAGGACCGTCGCCACCGCGTCGAGCTGGCGGAGCAGGTCGACCGGCTGGGTGAGGAGACGGACCTGACCGAGCGCCGGAGGGCCGAGGACCACACGGCGCTGGAGCAGCTGCGCCCGCTCCTGGAGCAGGCCGAGGAGGCCGTGGCCGAGGCCGACCAGGCCCTGGAGCGTGCCGAGGACGTCTGCGACCTGGCCCGTGCCGACGTGGACCACCTGGTCCAGGTGGACCAGGCCCAGGCCCTCGACCGGCTGGTCGAGCGGGTCGGGTCCACCGTGGCCCGCCTCGTCGCCGCCCGGAAGGCGGTGCCGGCGCGCCCGGTCGGCGCCCAGGAGGTTCGTCGGGTGCGGGAGCTGCAGCACCGGGTCGAGGTGCTCACCGCCCAGCACGAGGCGGCCAGCGCCAGGGTGCGGGTCGAGTCGCTGGGCGGACACGTCGAGATGGCCCGCCCCGACGCAGGGCCGGGCGCGACGCTGTCCCTGGAGGCCGGCGAGATTTCTGAGGGGGCGCTCACCGACGAGGTCGTCGTCACGGTCCCCGGCGCGGCGCGCGTGGTGCTCGAGCCCGAGGCCGACGGCCGCAGCAGGCGCGAGGAGCTCCAGCGCGTCGGCGAGCAGCTCGCCACGCTCCTGGCGGACGCAGGAGCCGCCGACCCCCAGGAGCTGGCCGCGACGGCCGAGGCCACCGCCGCGGCCCAGGGCGCCGTGCGCGACCTCACCCGCGACCTCGAGTCGCTGCTGGCCGGGCGGCCCGCCGGGCAGCTGCGCGAGGCGCTCGACGGTGCCGTCCCCGCCGCGCTGCGCGAGGAGCTGGACGCCCTGCTGGAGCAGGCCCGAGCCTCCACCCGTCACGACGACGACCATCCCCTCCCGGCCGACGTGCCCACGGCCCGGGCCGTCGCGCACGCCGCCGGCGTCGACGTGCAGTCGTGCCGGGAGGCGCGCCGGAGCGCCGTCGCCGTCCATCGCGAGCGGCAGCAGGGCGCCGCGCTGCTGCGCGCCAGGCTCGACCGCGCCGACGGACACCTGGAGTCGCTGCGCCGGCAGGTGGAGCGGGCCACGTCCGAGCTGGCCGAGGCCCGGGCGGTCATGTCCGACGGGGCGCTGGACGAGGAGCAGGCCCGCCGGGCGACGCTGCTGGCGCAGGCGGAGGTGGAGGAGGCGGGGGCGCGACGTGCCCTCGCCGAGGCCGACGTCGAGGGCGTCCGGGTCAGGCTCGGCGAGGCAGCGCGCCGGTTGGAGGAGGCCGAAGAGGCCCAGGAGGCCGCGACCGCGACGCTGCACGCGCTCACCGGCCAGGTCGAGATGGCCCAGAGCGAGGGCCGCAGCGAGCTCTACGACCTCGCGGTCGTGGCGCTGGAGGAGTCCGAGCGGCGGCTCGCGTCCCTCGACCGCCGGGCCCGGGCGGCACGGCACCTGTGGCGCACCCTCACCGAGCACCGCGACCGGGCCCACGCCACCTACGCCCTGCCGTACACCCAGGCCCTGGAGGAGCTCGGGCGGCGGGTCTACGGGCCCGGCTTCGGCGTCACGGTCGACGACCAGCTGGTCGTCCGCTCGCGCACCCTCGACGGTGCCACCGTGCCGTTCGAGGAGCTGTCCGGCGGGGCCAAGGAGCAGCTGGGCATCCTGGCCCGCCTCGCCGTGGCCAGGCTGGTGGACCCGACCCAGGGGGTGCCGGTCGTGATCGACGACGCGCTCGGCTACACCGACCCCGACCGGCTGGTCCAGATGGGTGCGGTGCTGGGGGCCAGCACCGCGGGGGCCGAGGTGCAGGTGATCCTGCTGACGTGCACCCCCGACCGCTACGCCGCGGTGCCGCAGGCGCAGACGGTCCGGCTGTCGGCCTGAGCCGACAACCGGACCGCCCGGACCTCCCGGACCGCGCTAGGCCACCCGCCGGGCGCTGACCTCGGGACGCAGGTCCAGCCGCCGGAGCAGCTGGGCGTTGAGGGCCACCACGACCGTCGAGGCGGACATCAGCAGGGCGCCCACGCTCATCGGGAGCACGAACCCGACCGGCGCCAGGACCCCGGCCGCCAGCGGCACGGCCGCCAGGTTGTAGCCCGCCGCCCACCACAGGTTCTGCCTCATCTTGGCGTAGCTCGCCCGCGACAGCTCGACGACGGACAGCACCGAGCGCGGGTCGGAGCTGGCCAGGATGACCCCGGCCGAGGCGATCGCGACGTCCGTGCCGGCGCCGATCGCGATCCCCACGTCCGCCTGGGCCAGGGCGGGGGCGTCGTTGACGCCGTCGCCGACGAAGGCGACACGCAGCCCCTCGCGCTGCAGCCCGGCCACGGTCGCGGACTTGTCCTCAGGCCGCACGCCGGCGAACACCCGGTCGATGCCCAGCTGCCGGGCCACGGAGTCCGCGACAGCCTGCGCGTCCCCGGTGACCATGACGACCTGCATGCCGAGCGCGTGCAGCGCGTCGACCGCCTCCCGCGACTCGGGCCGGATCTCGTCGGCCACCCGGAGCGCGCCGACCGCCTCGCCGCCCACGAGCACGTGGAGCACCGTCGCACCCTCCCCGTGCCACTCCGCGGCGACGGGCAGCTCGTCCAGCTCGTGCTCGGCCAGCAGGTGGGGACCGCCGACGCGGACCTGCGACCCCTGCACGGTCGCGGTGACCCCCACGGCCGGGGAGGAGGCGAAGTCGACGGCGGGGGGCACCACCAGGTCCTGGGCGCGGGCCGCCCCCACGATCGCCCGCGCCAGCGGGTGCTCGCTGTCGCTCTCCGCGGCCGCGGCCAGGGCCAGCACCTCCGCGGCGCCCCGGGCGCCGACGGTCTCGACCCCCGTGACCGTCGGCTCGCCCCTGGTCAGCGTGCCGGTCTTGTCGAGGAGGACCGCGTCCACCAGACGCATCCTCTCCAGCGCGAGGCGGTCCTTGACCAGCACACCCCCGCGTGCGGCCCGCTCGGTCGCGATCGAGACGACGAGGGGGATGGCCAGGCCCAGGGCGTGGGGGCAGGCGATGACCAGGACCGTGACGGTCCGCACCACGGCCTGGCCGGGCTCGCCGAGCAGCAGCCAGACCAGCGCCGTGAGGAGGCCGGCCCCCAGCGCGTACCAGAACAGCCAGCCGGCCGCCCGGTCCGCGAGGCGCTGCGCACGTGACGAGGACGACTGGGCCTCCGCGACGAGGCGTCGGATCCCCGCCAGGGTCGTGTCCTCACCGGTCGCCGTCACCTCGACGCGCAGGCCGGAGTCGGTGGCGACCGTGCCCGCGACCACGGTGTCCCCGGCGCTGCGGCGCACGGCCCGCGACTCTCCCGTCACCATCGACTCGTCCATGCTGGCGCTGCCGTCGACCACCCGGCCGTCCGCCGGGACCGACCCGCCGGGGCGGACGAGCACCACGTCACCCTCGCGCAGGTCGGCGGGGCTGACCCGCACCGTGGCCCCGTCCTCGACACGCTCGGCCTCGTCGGGCAGCAGGGCGGCCAGGGAGTCCAGCGCCGAGCTGGTCCGGGCCAGTGAGCGCATCTCGATCCAGTGGCCCAGCAGCATGATGACGATGAGCAGGACCAGCTCCCACCAGAAGTCCAGGTGGTGCGGCAGGATGCCGACCGTGGCTCCGAGGGAGGCCGCGAAGGCCACCGTGATGGCGAGCCCGATGAGCAGCATCATCCCCGGCGTGCGGGTGCGCAGCTCCGACACCGCGCCGGAGAGGAACGGCCGCCCGCCGACCAGGAAGATGACCGTGCCCAGCACCGGCGGCACCCAGGTCGTCCACCCCGATATCGGCACGTCGTAGCCGACGAGCGCGGCGAACATCGGGCTCAGGGCCACGACCGGCACGGCCAGCGCGAGCATGGTCCAGAAGAGCCGTCGGAACTGCCCGAGGTGGCCGTCGTGCCCACCGGGCCCGTGGTCTCCGTGCCCGGTCGCGGGGTCGGCCTGCGTCGGCGCCAGGTGCTGGTGATCGTCCATAGCAGAGGAAGACATATACCCCCTATGGGTATTCCTGGCTCCGTTTCCGGATCGCCGCGGCGGTCGTCCCCGGGCGTAGCATCGGCCTCATGGTCGGGCACGGCAGCAGCGGCGGACGGGCCGACCGTGGCTGAGCGGTCCAGCCACGGTCACGGGCACGACCTCGGCCTGGCGCAGCACCGCGGCCGGCTCGCCCTGGTGCTGGGCATCACCCTGGCGGTGCTCGTCGTGGAGGTGGTGGGGGCGGCCGTCTCGGGGAGCCTGGCGCTCCTGGCCGACGCCGGGCACATGGTCACCGACGTGGCGGGGCTGACGATGGGGCTCGTCGCGGCGACGCTGGCGGCGCGGCCGGCCACGACGTCCCGCACCTGGGGGTTCCGCCGGGCCGAGGTGCTGGGCGCCGCCGCGCAGGCCACGGTGCTGCTGGTCGTCGGCGTGCTCATCCTGGTCGAGGGGACGCGGCGGCTCCTCGACCCGCCCGCCGTGACGTCCGGGGTGATGCTCGTGTTCGGGGCGGTCGGTCTGGCGGGCAACCTCGTGGGCCTGGGTGTGCTCGGCGGCATCCGCGACACCAACCTCAACCTGCGCGCCGCCTTCCTGGAGGTGCTCAACGACACGCTGGGCTCGGTCGCGGTCCTGGCCGCCGCGGTGGTGATCGCGACGACGGGCTGGCAGCGGGCGGACGCCGTCGCCTCGCTGCTCATCGGCGCCCTCATCGTGCCCCGCACCGTCGTGCTCCTGCGCGAGACCGTCCACGTCCTGCTCGAGTCGACCCCCAGGGGCCTGGACCTCGACCAGGTGCGGCACCGCATGCTGCGTGTCCCGCACGTGCACGACGTCCACGACCTGCACGCGAGCCTGGTCGCGACCGGCCTGCCCGTCCTGACCGCGCACGTGGTGGTCGACGACTCCTGCTTCCACGACGGCCACCTGGGGTCGCTGCTGGACGAGCTGCAGGGGTGCCTGGCCGACGACTTCGACGTCAGCCACTCGACCATCCAGTTCGAACGTGCCGGGCACGCCGACCACGAGCACCCGACCCACGCCTGAACGGCGACGGGCAGCAGAGGAGGGGGCCGACCCATGCGACGGCAGACGAGGTACGTCCGGTCAGCCGGGGGT
The DNA here is from genome assembly GCF_000421185.1 of Ornithinimicrobium pekingense DSM 21552. GTDB lineage: Bacteria > Actinomycetota > Actinomycetes > Actinomycetales > Dermatophilaceae > Ornithinicoccus > Ornithinicoccus pekingensis. Next base: position 9,231 of record NZ_ATWJ01000008.1, on the reverse strand, counting down.
TATGTGGCCTTCCAGGAGCTGGGCGGGGGCACGCGCGACATCCTGTTCGTGACGAGCTGGGCCACCAACCTCGACGCGATGTGGGAGGACCCCTCGCTGACGCACTTCTTCCGGCGTCTGGGCCGGCTGGGGCGGGTGATCTGCTTCGACAAGCGCGGCAGCGGCGTCTCCGACCCGGTGCCGCTGGCCGCGCTGCCGACGCTGGAGGTGTGGATGGACGACGCCCGGGTGGTGCTCGACGCGACGCGGTCTCGACAGGCCGTGGTCGTCGGGGACACCGAGGGCGGCCCCATGGCCATGCTGCTCGCGGCGACGTACCCCGACCGGGTCAGCCACCTGGTCCTGCTCAACACCTTCGCGCGGTGGCGGCGGGCGCCCGACTTCCCGGTCGGCATGCCCGAGGAGGCCTGTGAGCGTCTGATCACCGAGTACGAGCGGCACTGGGGCCAGCACCCGGCCATGCTGGCCCTGACCGCGCCCAGCCTGGCGGGGGACCCCCGGGCGGAGGAGTGGTTCGTGCGCTACCAGCGGCTGGCCATGCCGCCGGGCGCCGCGACGCAGATGTACCGCTGGGTCACCAGGCTCGACGTCCGGGCCGTCCTGCCCGCCATCTCGGCCCCCACCCTGGTGCTGCACCGGCAGGACAACGACCACTACCGCCTCGGGCACGGTCGCTACCTCGCCGCGCACGTCCCGGGGGCGCGTCTCGTCGAGCTGCCGGGGGCCGACTGCTTCCCCTTCTACACGGACGCGAGCTCGCAGGTGCTCGACGAGGTCCAGGGCTTCCTCACCGGCGCGCGGGAGGAGGTCTCCACCGAGCGAGAGCTGGCCACGGTGCTGTTCACCGACATCGTCGGCTCGACCGGGCACGCCACCCGCCTCGGAGACTCCCGCTGGCGGGACCTGCACGCCGCCCACGACGAGGTGGTGCGTCGGTACCTGGCGACCTTCGGCGGGAAGGAGGTGAAGACCACCGGCGACGGGTTCCTCGCCACCTTCGACGGGCCGGCCCGGGCGGTGCGGTGCGCGACGGCGGTCCGGGACGCCGTGCAGCCGCTCGGCCTGCAGATCAGGGCTGGTCTGCACACCGGTGAGATCGAGCGAGTGGGCGGCGACGTCAGCGGCGTGGCGGTCCACCTGGCCGCCCGGATCATGGCCGCGGCCGAACCCGGAGAGGTCGTGGTCTCCCGCGTGGTGCCCGACCTGGTCGTCGGTTCGGGGATCGAGTTCGCCGACCTCGGCACCGCCCAGCTGCGCGGCATACCTGCCCCTTGGCAGCTGTGCCGGGTGGAGCGGGTGCCCTGACAGGCAGCCGTGAGCTCCTCAGCCGGCGGGGCCCGCCAGGGTGACGGGGTCGTGCTCGACGGGGAAGCTCACCGAGGAGGCGATGAAGCAGGCCTGCCCGGCCTCCCGGTGCAGGGCGGGCATGAGCTCGACGTGCGCCGGGTCGGTGACGGTGACGCGTGGCCGCAGCAGGACGCGGGTGAACCGGCCCCCGACCCCCTCCTGCTCCATCCAGCCCAGCGGCGAGTCGGTGTAGGCCGTGACCCTCACGCCGTGGGAGACCGCGATGTGCAGCAGCGAGAGCAGGTGGCACTCGCTGAGGGCCGCCAGCAGCAGCACCTCGGGGTTCCACCGGCCGGGGTCCCCCCGGAAGGGTCGGTCGGCGGACAGCTCGAGGTCGGGCCGGCCGGCGCTGCGGGCGAGGACGGCCCGGGAGTAGTCGCGGTAGCCGGAGGTCCCGGTTCCCTGGTTGCCCGTCCAGGTGAGGTCGAGCCCGTAGGTGTGCGTCGCCATACCCGTCACTGTGGCAGCCGGGGCAGCGGCTCGGCTGGCGACGTGCCGGGCCGGTGGTTAGCGTGCCGGGCATGGACACGGACACGAGCATCACCGTCACCCGCACCATCGACGCCGGCGCCGCGGAGATCTTCGACGTGCTGTCGCTGCCCGCCAACCACGTGGACATCGACGGCTCGGGGTTCGTGCGCTCCGTCGACCACGGCGACCGCATCACCGCCACCGGCCAGGTCTTCACGATGAACATGTCGGGCGAGCACATGGGCGGTGACTACCAGACCGACAACCACGTCACCGGGTATGACGAGGGGCGGCTGCTCGCCTGGCAGACGACCCCCGCCGGCACCGAGCCCAAGGGCTGGCAGTGGGTCTGGCAGCTGCAGCCCTACGGCCCGGACAGCACCGAGGTGCGGCTGACCTACGACTGGAGCCACGTCACCGACCAGGAGCTGCTCAAGAAGGTCTCCTTCCCGCTGGTGAAGGAGGACCAGCTCGAGGAGAGCCTCAACAACCTCGCGGCAGCCGTCGGATCCGCCTCCTAACCGCCCCAGGACGCCCCCCGGCCGCGGGCCTGCCACGGCGGGCCCGCGCCGGTTCGACAGGTGCGGACCGCGCCCGTGCCCTGACAATGGCTCATGGCTGTCACGCTCAGGTCCCTCGAAGTCGCCGTCCCGGCTACCGTGCTGCACCAGGACGAGGTGCGGGAGGTGTTCTCCTCCCAGCCCGGGCTGAGCCGGCTCGCGTCCCGCCTGGTGAGCGCGGCCTTCAGCACCTCGGGGATCGAGCGGCGCCACACCGCGGTCGCCGAGATGAGCCTGCGCCACGGCTCCGACGGCGCGGAGGCCGTCTTCTTCGACCCCGCGACCCGGCAGATCCTCAACCCCTCGACCGCGACCCGCAACGACCTCTACGTCCGTGAGGCGACCGAGCTCTACACCCGAGCGGCCGCCGCGGCGCTGTCGGCGTGCGAGGGGGTCGAGGCGGCCGACGTCACCCACGTCATCACCGTCTCGTGCACCGGCTTCTTCTGCCCGGGTCCGGACTACCGGATCGTCCGTGCGCTCGGACTCGCGCCCTCGGTGCAGCGCTCCCACCTGGGCTTCATGGGGTGCTACGCGGCGTTCCCCGCCCTGCGGCAGGCGACGACGATCTGCCGGGCCGACCCCGACTCCGTCGTCCTCGTGGTCAGCGCCGAACTCTGCTCGCTGCACGTGCGGGTCACCGACGACCCCGACACCATCCTGGGCGCCTCGCTCTTCGGTGATGGGGCGGCGGCCGCCGTCGTCACCGGGCGCGACCTGCCCTCCCCCCGCCCGGTGCTGCGGCTGGACCACTTCGACACGGTCCTCACCCCCGTCGGTGAGGAGGCGATGGCCTGGAACATCGGGGACAACGGCTTCGAGATGGTGCTGGGCACCTACGTGCCGCACATCATCGACGAGCACATCACCGGGGCCCTCGAGCCGCTGCTGGCCCGCGACGAGGGTGTCGCCGGCCGGCCCTACGACGAGATCGAGCACTGGGCCATCCACCCCGGGGGCCGCAGCATCGTGGACAAGGTCGAGGCACGGCTGGGTCTGCGGCCCGAGCAGGTGACCGCCTCCCGCGAGACGCTGCGTGACTACGGCAACATGAGCAGCGCCACCGTGCTCTTCGTCCTCAAGCACATCCTCGAGCAGCCGCACACGGGAGGCGAGGAACGCATCTGCGGTATGGCGTTCGGCCCCGGTCTCACGGTCGAGAGCGCCCTGATGACCAAGCTGGGTGCCGGGACGCGGCCCGGCGGCGCGGGGCAGCGCGACGGCACCCGGCAGGGTGACGGCACCCGGCAGGGTGACGCGTCACCCGTCCTCGACGAGGTTGCCGCCGGAGTGCGGTGATCGTCCCCTCCCTGCTCGAGCGCGACCGGGACGCCCGTGAGCAGATGGACGACCCTGGCTGCGACGCCGCCGCGCTCCGCCGGACCTACGCCCAGTTCCGGGTGGTCAATGCCGTGGTGGCCGGGTGGCGGTCGACTTACCGCCACCACCTCCGCCCGGTCCTGCACCCCGACCGGGTGACCAGCGTGCTCGACGTCGGCTGCGGCGGTGGCGACCTCGCCCGTTCCCTGGTGCGGTGGGCCGCTCGCGACGGGCTGCGCGTGGAGGTCACCGGGGTGGACCCCGACCCGCGGGCCCACGCCTGGGCCAGGTCACGACCCCCGGTGGCCGGGGTGACCTTCCGTCGCGCGCTGAGCGGCGACCTCGTCGCCGAGGGAGCGCGCTTCGACGTCGTGGTGTCCAACCACGTGCTCCACCACCTCGACGAGGCGCAGCTGCAGGCGCTGCTGACGGACTCGCGCCGCCTGGCGCGGGCACGGGTGGTGCACAGCGACATCCTGCGCAGCAGGCTGGCCTACCTCCTGTTCTCGGCCGGCACCCTGCCCTTCTTCCCGGGCTCCTTCATCCGTGCCGACGGGCTGGTCTCGATCCGCCGCAGCTACACCCCCGACGAGCTCGCGGCGGTCGTGCCCGCCGGGTGGCGGGTCGAGCGGCAGCACCCGTGGCGCAACCTCCTGGTGCACGACGCGCCGGGTGGTTGAGGTGGCGCAGCCGGTGCGTCCGGGTGGTGGACCGCGGGCGTGCGACGTCCTCGTCGTCGGGGGCGGGCCGACCGGGCTGTTCCTGGCTGCGCTGCTCGCGCAGCAGGGCGTGGACGTCGTCGTGCTGGAGCGTCGGCCGGAGGCGAGCACCCACTCCAGGGCGATCGGGCTGCACCCGCCCGCCCTGGCGGCACTGCATACCCTCGGGCTGGAGGAGCCGGCGCTCGCGGAGGGGGTGGCGATCCGGCGGGGCGTCGCCCGCAGCCGCGGGCGTGACCTGGGTGACCTGACCTTCGAGGGTGCCTGGCCGGACCGCCCCCAGGTGCTGGCCCTCCCGCAGCACCGCACCGAGGCGTTGCTGGTGGGGCGGCTGGCGGAACTGCGTCCCGGTGCGCTGCAGCGGGGGTGGGAGGTGGCCGGGATCCACGACGACGCCAAGGGGGTCGTGGTCGACGCGGTGCGCGCGCCCGCGCCGGAGGTGGGGGACCGGACGCCGGGGGAGTCCACCCGGTGGTCGGCCAGGGTGCTGTTCGGCGCGGACGGCCCGTCCAGCCTGGTCCGTGAGCACGTCGGCATCCGGACCCGGCGGAGGGCCTATCCGCACACCTACCTGATGGGTGACTTCGCCGACACGACCGGCGACGGGGCGGCCGCGGTGCTGCACGTGGAGCCCGGGGGGATCGTCGAGTCCTTTCCGCTTCCCGGGCGGGTGCGGCGGTGGGTGGCGCACACGGGTGCGGCGCTCGCACCGTCCTCCCCCGAGCTCCTGACCGAGATCGTGCAGCGGCGCACGGGGCAGGTGCTGGACGTGCCGTCGTGCACGATGACCAGCGCGTTCTCCGTGCGACGCAGCATCGCCGAGCGGATGCTCGGCGGCAGGAGCGTCCTCGTGGGCGACGCTGCCCACGAGATCAGCCCGATCGGGGGACAGGGGATGACCCTTGGCTGGCTCGACGCCCTGGCCGTGGCGCCGGTCGTGGAGCAGCTGCTGGCCGATGGCCCGACCGGCCCGCTGAGCGCCGTGGCGTCCTTCCGGGAGCTGGAGCAGGCGCGGTTGCGCGCGGCGCTCGCCGCGGCCCGGCGCGCCGAGCTCAACATGGCGGCCGGCAGGCCCCTGCCGGCGTGGGCCGGGGTCGTGCGCAACGGCGCGATCCGGGCCGCGCTCGGCACGCCGCTGCGCGACCACCTGGCGCGGGCGTTCACCATGCGGGGGCTGTGACCGCGGGTGGGGACCGGAAGCCCGTCGATGTCCCTTTTCGGTCCTCTCTCGCCCGCTAAGGTCAGGTCAGGTCAGGTCAGGAAGGGGAGGCACCATGAGCTGGGACGACGTCGTCGAGCTGTTCAACCCGGGCCACAAGCACCTGGCCGAGGAACGGGACCGCAAGCGCATCGAGGCGCAGCTGCCCGGCTCGGAGGCTGACGACGACCCTCGTGCCGCGGGGGTGGACCTCGAACGAGGAATCATCTTCCTGCCCAGCGCGACGGAGGACATCAGTGGCGAACCGCCTCGGTGACCCGCGCCCGCGTCAAGGCCGCCGCCCGGGCCCGCCCCACTACTGGGCCGAGAAACCCCCGTCGGACCGGATGACCTGACCGGTGACCCACCCGCCGTCGGGGGAGATGAGGAACGCCACCAGATCGGCGGTGTCGGTGGCCGTGCCGAGACGACCTGCCGGTGTGCGCTGGGCGAGGGATGTGCGCAGGCGCTCGTCCATCCAGCCGGTGTCGATGGGCCCGGGGTTGATCGCGTTCGCAGAGATGCCCCGACCGGCCAGCTCCACGGCGGCCGCGACGACGATGCGGTCCAGGGCCCCCTTGCTGGAGCCGTAGGGCAGGTTGTGGGCCGTGTGGTCGCTGGTCAGCGCGACGACGCGTCCCGCACGGGCCTCCCTCACCTGTGCGGGGAGCTGTTCGGCGAACGCCTTGATCAGGAGCCACGAGGCCCGGGCGTTGACCGCGTAGTGCCGGTCCCAGCTCTGCAGGCTCGTGTCGAGGAGGGAGGAGTCGACGCTCTCGGCGTGGGAGAGCACCAGTGCGGTCAGGTCGCGGCGCGCGTTGGCGGCGGTGACGAGCCTCTCGGGCACGTCCGGGTGGGCCAGGTCGCCGGGCAGCAGCTGGACGGCGGCCCCCGCAGCGCGGCACCGTTCGGCGATGTCGTGCGGATCGTCAGGGCCGTGCTCCAGCCCCACGCGGTCGTCGTACTCGGGCAGGTAGCCCAGGGCGAGGTCCCATCCTCGCCCGGCGAGGCGCAGCGCGATACCGGCGCCGAGCCCCCGCGTGCGGCCCACGCCGGTAACCAGGACCGTGCCATGGCTCATGAAGGTCCACCGTTCTGGATCGAGAAGGGACTCACCCCGGCCTTGACCTGCACAGATGCACAGTGCCCCCGGCAGGATTCGAACCTGCGACACCCGCTTTAGGAGAGCGACCTGGGTAGGTACGCGACGATCGCCAAGCCGAGTCTTGTCTGGTCAGAGGCCTAGAGCATGTGGTCAACACTGGGGCGTAGTGGGCCTCTCAAGGTGGTGACGTCCCACTGACGACCCACACGACGACGGCTGCTCGTGCAGGGCCTCGTGGACCGTATGCCGAGGCATGCAGGCGGACGGCTCTTGTTGATCCGTACGGGATGGCGTACGGTTGCTGTGGAGGTGGGTGACATGACCGCTGTGAGCGCGACGACGGCCCGGGCGAATCTGTACCGGTTGATCGACCAGGTGAACCAGGAGTCTGAGCCGCTCACCATCACAGGTCAGCGGGGCAATGCTGTGCTGATCGGTGAAGACGATTGGCGCGCGATACAGGAGACCCTGTTCCTGGAGTCGGTCCCTGGCCTGCCCGAGTCGATCCGTCAGGCCCGCGTTGAGGGTGTTGAGGCTGGGTCCACCGAGCTCGACTGGTGAGCGATGGATCTTGGACCCTGGTCTACTCGCGCCAGGCCCAGAAGGATGCCAAGAAGCTGGTGTCGTCAGGCCTGAAGAACAAGACGCAGGACCTCCTGGGCATCCTGGCCGAGGACCCGTTCGCCACACCCCCGCGTTACGAGAAGCTCGTCGGTGACCTCGCCGGCTGCTACTCGCGGCGGATCACCATCCAGCACCGACTCGTCTACGAGGTGCTCCCGGAAGAGCGCGTCGTCCACGTGCTGCGGATGTGGACTCACTACGAGTAGGGCTTGCCAGTGCCAGCGACCCTCGTTGCGCCGCTCTCGAGAGATCGAGGCGGCCCATCAGCTCGGGCACGGGATCGGGACGCCCGGGCAGGCCATGACTCCTGAGCAGCAACCGGTCGATCCGCGGCAAGAGGTGCATCCCATTATGGGATGCTCGATGGTATGCTCGCGCCATGACGACACAGATCGCGGTACGGCTCCCTGACGAGATGGTTCGCTTTCTGGACCGGAGTGTCGCCAGTGGCAAGGCTGCCAGCCGAGCCGCGCTGGTGGCCGCGGCCCTAGAGCGCGAGATGCGCCTGCAAGCCGCGCAGCAGGACGTCCAGACCCTGAAGAAGAAGGGCACGGTCGATGACCTCGACGAGCTCGTCTCTTGGTCCGTAGCCCACGCGACACTGGACGACTGACCTTGCGCGAGATCTGCCTGGCGAGGCTGGACAAGACGCGCCCCGTCCTGGTGCTCACCCGCGACACTGCCCGCGCCGTGATGACCAAGGTGACCGTGGCTCCCATCACGTCGACCGTCAAGGGGTTGTCCAGCGAGGTGCCGGTAGGACGTGCCAACGGGCTGGACCACGACAGTGCTGTCTCGATCGACAACGTCCTGACCATCCCTGCCGACCTCCTGGGCAGGACGCTGGGGTTCCTCACGCCCGAGCAGGAGCGCCACCTCGCAAGAGCCATCGTGCTGGCGTACGACCTCGAGGTGCCGTTGCTCGAAGAGCCGTGATCGCTCCCCTGAGGACCCAGAGACGATGCCTTCCGATCGAGCTGGAACGGAGAGCGACCAGCGGCAATTGCTGATGGCTCCTTGACGGCTCCGGGCAGGGACATCAAGCCCGTTCTAGGGTTATGGCATGAGGCCACTCTCGCTAGGTCTTGAGGAGGCTCGTGAGCTGTTCCTGCGACAGCTCGCGGATTTCCTCGACGCCTGCCAGGACCTGGAGGACTTCGAGCTGCTCGAGGCATCCCGATGCCGCGGATGGAGCCGTCTGGAGGTGATCGAGCATGTCCGCGACGGACTGGCGCAAATGGCAGCCGCAGCGGTCGCCTTCACCGACGCGCCCCCCGATCACGACGCTGCGACGTACTGGAGCAGCCACCCGGACGACCGCGACGAGAACCCCATCGCCCATGTGATGTGGCTGCGACGGACCGCCTCCGCGTACGGGCGGCCCACAGCCGCGCTCCACCGACTTCGAGAAGTCGCGGAGACACTTGCGACAGTCGTCTCACACGTGCCGAACCGAGTTGTCCTGTTTCAGGGAAAGGCGATGAGAACCGGTGACTTCATCGCGACATGGATCGCTGAACTCGCTGTCCACCAGCTCGACCTCGCCACGACCGCCGACACCCCGGTAGGTCTGCCCCTCGCCAAGCGCACGATCGAGGCGATCGCTGACGCAGACCTTCCGGGGGAGCTACCCCTCACCGACGCAGTCCTGACAGGGCTCGGTCGCATCCCCGCCCCGGTGGGCATCAAGCTGCCCGTCGCTTTCCCCGTAGCGCTCTGAGCCCTCACCGGCACGTCACAAACGTCCAGGCAGGGACGTCCTCCGCGCGGCATGGTCGGACGCTACGCGACGACAGCGGCAGAAGAGTGCGGATTCGTGGCAGCCGCTAAGGTCGCGTCATGAAGCCGTCGCCGGGGGAAGTCGCGTCACGAGTCACTGCCATTGTG
>NZ_ATWJ01000007.1 GCF_000421185.1 Ornithinimicrobium pekingense DSM 21552 | reverse complement strand
AACACTCGCCCACCAGCACACACCCACCACCTCCCCCTCACAGAGAAGACAGCAGCTGCGGGTCTGGACGAACCCGGGGCCCCGGACAACCAAGGAAACCCAGCACCTCCCACACACCATGCCTCAACGGCACAGCCCGTGACAGGGCCCGATCCCTCAGGACCCAACAACGTGTCAGCACCACACCCACCACGCACCACCCAGCTTTCCCCACCCCGAAGGGCCGTACTCACCAGTGCGGCACGCACCACGTGCAGCGACAGATCATCGACGTTCCACCCAGAGCAACCCACCGTGGAACACGCGTCCACGCAGCAGGCCACAGACAAGCACCCCCCACCGACCACAGCCGGCCAGGAGGCGCTCAGTGATGCTCCTTAGAAAGGAGGTGATCCAGCCGCACCTTCCGGTACGGCTACCTTGTTACGACTTAGTCCCAATCACCAGTCCCACCTTCGACGGCTCCCCCCTACAAGAGGTTGGGCCACCGGCTTCGGGTGTTACCGACTTTCGTGACTTGACGGGCGGTGTGTACAAGGCCCGGGAACGTATTCACCGCAGCGTTGCTGATCTGCGATTACTAGCGACTCCGACTTCATGGGGTCGAGTTGCAGACCCCAATCCGAACTGAGACCAGCTTTAAGGGATTCGCTCCACCTCACGGTTTCGCAGCCCTCTGTACCGGCCATTGTAGCATGCGTGAAGCCCAAGACGTAAGGGGCATGATGATTTGACGTCATCCCCACCTTCCTCCGAGTTGACCCCGGCAGTCTCCTATGAGTCCCCACCATCACGTGCTGGCAACATAGAACGAGGGTTGCGCTCGTTGCGGGACTTAACCCAACATCTCACGACACGAGCTGACGACAACCATGCACCACCTGTATACCGACCTTGCGGGGCCCCCATCTCTGAGAGTTTCCGGTATATGTCAAGCCTTGGTAAGGTTCTTCGCGTTGCATCGAATTAATCCGCATGCTCCGCCGCTTGTGCGGGCCCCCGTCAATTCCTTTGAGTTTTAGCCTTGCGGCCGTACTCCCCAGGCGGGGCGCTTAATGCGTTAGCTGCGGCACGGACCCCGTGGAATGGGACCCACACCTAGCGCCCAACGTTTACGGCGTGGACTACCAGGGTATCTAATCCTGTTCGCTCCCCACGCTTTCGCTTCTCAGCGTCAGTAATGGCCCAGAGACCTGCCTTCGCCATCGGTGTTCCTCCTGATATCTGCGCATTCCACCGCTACACCAGGAATTCCAGTCTCCCCTACCACACTCTAGCCTGCCCGTACCCACTGCAAGCCCGGGGTTAAGCCCCGGGTTTTCACAGCAGACGCGACAAGCCGCCTACAAGCTCTTTACGCCCAATAATTCCGGACAACGCTCGCACCCTACGTATTACCGCGGCTGCTGGCACGTAGTTAGCCGGTGCTTCTTCTGCTCCTACCGTCACAAAAGCTTCGTCAGAGCTGAAAGCGGTTTACAACCCGAAGGCCGTCATCCCGCACGCGGCGTCGCTGCATCAGGCTTTCGCCCATTGTGCAATATTCCCCACTGCTGCCTCCCGTAGGAGTCTGGGCCGTGTCTCAGTCCCAGTGTGGCCGGTCACCCTCTCAGGCCGGCTACCCGTCGTCGCCTTGGTAGGCCATTACCCCACCAACAAGCTGATAGGCCGCGAGTCCATCCACCACCGATAAATCTTTCCACCCCATACCCATGCGAGTTGGAGTCATATCCAGTATTAGCACCGGTTTCCCGGAGTTATCCCAGAGTGGTGGGCAGGTTACTCACGTGTTACTCACCCGTTCGCCACTAATCCACCCAGCAAGCTGGGCTTCATCGTTCGACTTGCATGTGTTAAGCACGCCGCCAGCGTTCGTCCTGAGCCAGGATCAAACTCTCCGATAAAAACCTAAACTCTTACCAAAGAGAATAGATACCTGACAAACAACCACCACGCCCCACCGGGGGCGGCACGACGCGGCAGTAAACAAAATAAACTATGGCATCAATAATCTGACACGCTGTTGAGTTCTCAAGGATCGGACGCACACCGCACGGTCGAGGCCTTGTGGGCTTTTCTCGTGTGGGGCAACCAGTTCAGGTTATTCGCCTCGACTCGTCGGAGTCAAATCCGCGCCTCGCACCGTGGTGCGTAGCTGATCGAGGCTGGGGGCCTGCCCGGGACCGGCCACCGTGTCGGTGTCCGTGCCTCCCTGTCGGCCTGGCGAGAGATAACTTTAGGCCCTCTCCTGGCGACGCACAAATCTGCAGGTCAGAGCACTTTTCGGGCCGCCGCGAGGTGTTTGCGGCCACGACGCAGCAGGGCCACCGACCCGTGGAGGAAGTCGGCGTCGCCGAGCACCTGGTCCACGTCGCCCACCTTGACGTTGTTCACGCTCACGCCGCCGTCGCCGATGAGGCGGCGGGCGGCACCCTTGCTGTCAGCCAGGCCGGTGGCGACCAACGCCTCCACCACGGAGCTGCCGTCCTCGACGTCGGCGCCCGGCAGCTCAGCCGTCGCGTCGCGCAAGGTGGGGGCATCGACGGTGGCAGGGTCACCCCTGCCGAACAGCACCTGGCTGGCCGCCTCGACCTGGGCGGTGGCCCCGGCCCCGTGGACAAGTGTCGTGATGTCGGCGGCGAGCGCGCGCTGGGCCTCGCGCAGGTGCGGCCGCTCCTGCGCGGACTCCTCCAGCGCGGCGATCTGGTCACGGTCCCGGTCGGTGAAGACCCGCAGCAGCTTGGCCACCTCGCTGTCGGCGACGTTGATCCAGTACTGGTAGAAGGCGTAGGGGCTCGTCATGTCGCCGGCCAGCCACACCGCGTTGCCCGCGGACTTGCCGTACTTCTCACCGTTCTCGTCGGTGATGAGGGGTGTCGTCAGGACGTGGGCGCTGCCGCCCTCCGCGCGGTGGATGAGGTCGACACCGGCCGTGAGGTTGCCCCACTGGTCCTGGCCGCCGGTCTGGAGGGTGCAGCCGAACTCGCGGTAGAGGTGGAGGTAGTCCATCGCCTGCAGGAGCTGGTAGCTGAACTCCGTGTACGAGATGCCCTCCTGGCTCTCCAGCCGCGCCGCGATCGCCTCCTTGCGGATCATCTGGTTGACCCGGAAGTGCTTGCCGACCTCGCGGAGGAAGTCGAGGGCGCTCAGCGGCGCGGTCCAGTCGAGGTTGTTGACCACGACCGCCGGGTTGTCCCCCTCGAAGTCGAGGAAGGGGCGGACCTGCGCCTGGATGCGCGCGACGTACTCGGCGGTGAGCTCCTTGGTCTTCAGCACCCGCTCGGAGGTCGGGCGCGGGTCGCCGATCAGGCCGGTCGACCCACCGACGAGCACCAGCACGCGGTGCCCGGCACGCTGGAGGTGCCGCAGGACGATCAGCTGGACGAGGTTGCCGAAGTGCAGGCTCGCCGCGGTCGGGTCGAAGCCGCAGTAGACCGTGAGGGTCCCGTCGAGGGCCTCCCGCAGCCCGGCCTCGTCGGTGGTCTGCGCCACCAGGCCGCGCCACTGCAGCTCGTCCAGGATGTTCGTCACGGTCCAGGGTCCTTCCGGATGGGTGGCAGGGGATGCGCGCGACAGGGTCCTGACCGCCTCCTGCGGCCCACCCACGCCCGGCCAAGCCTACGTGCGGACGGAGCCACCGTCGTCGGGCCGGGTCCGTCTGCGGGTGGTGCCCGGCCGGTAGACCGACACCGTCGGGTCGCCGTCCACCCAGAAGCGCCACGGGTAGCGCTCGGGGTCCCCGCCCGCGCCGGAGACCCCCACCCTCGGTCCCTGCCGCACGGGTCCGACGGGCGCCGGCGCCAGCCGCAGCACGACCGGGCTGGCGGGGTCCAGCAGATCGAGCCCGTCGTGCTCGCGCCCGAGCCCGAGCGCGGAGGCCAGGCGAGCCGGTCCTCGGGCCAGGTCACGCTCCGGGTGCGGGCGGGCCCGGCCGGCGTCGCGCCGCTCGCGCGCGAGCTCCATACCGTCCACGACCTCGCCCGCACGCAGCAGCACGGCGCTGGCCTCGCCGTCCGGGCCGCAGACCACGTTGCAGCACCAGTGCATGCCGTAGGAGAAGTAGACGTAGAGGTGGGCGGCGGGCCCGAACATGACCTGGGTCCGCGGCGTCGGCCCCCGGAAGGCGTGCGAGCCCGGGTCGCGGGTGCCGGCGTAGGCCTCCACCTCGGTCAGCCGGACCGTGACCCCGTGGGCGCTGACCCGCGCGCCGAGCAGCGTCGGCGCCACCTCGAGCACGGGTCCGGCCAGGTCGGCCCGGTCGGGGACGATCATCGTGGTCATGCGTCAGTCCCGGACGACCGGCATGTCCTCGACCCAGTGACGGTGGGCGGCGAGCTGGTGCAGCAGGTGTGCACGCTGCTCGGCCACGCGCACCGGGGCCGTGCCGCCGTGGGCGTTGCGCGACGCCAGCGAGCCCGGCACCGTGAGGACCGACCGCACCCCCGGGTGCAGGTGCTCGCTGATCGCGGCCAGGTCGCCGTCGCCGAGGTCCTCCAGGCCGATCCCCCGCGACTCGCAGACCCGCACGCACTCCCCCGCCACCTCGTGGGCCACCCGGAAGGGCACGCCCTGGCGCACCAGCCACTCCGCCACGTCCGTGGCCAGCGAGAACCCCTGCGGCGCGAGCTCCTCGAGCCGCTCCGGCACGAAGCTCAGGGTGGCCACCATGCCCGAGACCGCGGGCAGGAGGACCTCGAGGGTGTCGACGGCGTCGAAGACCGGCTCCTTGTCCTCCTGCAGGTCGCGGTTGTAGGCCAGGGGCAGGCCCTTGAGCGAGGCCAGCAGCCCGGCGAGGTCACCGATGAGGCGCCCTGCCTTGCCCCTCGCCAGCTCGGCCACGTCGGGGTTCTTCTTCTGCGGCATGATGCTCGAGCCGGTGGAGAACGCGTCGTCCAGCCGGACGAAGCCGAACTCCGCCGTGGACCAGAGGATCACCTCCTCGGCGATCCGCGAGAGGTGCACGCCCAGCATGGCCGCGACGAAGGAGAACTCCGCCGCGAAGTCGCGGGAGGCCGTGCCGTCGATGGAGTTCTCCACCGAGGAGGCCATCCCCAGGTCGTGGGCGATCGCCTCCGGGTCCAGCCCGAGGGATGAGCCGGCCAGCGCCCCCGAGCCGTAGGGCGACACCGCGGCCCGCCGGTCCCAGTCGGCCCACCGGTCGACGTCGCGCAGCAGAGCCCAGGCGTGGGCCTGCAGGTGGTGCGCGAGCAGGACCGGCTGGGCGTGCTGGAGGTGGGTCCGCCCGGGCATCGCGACGTCGGGGTGGCGGGCGGACTGCTCGACGAGCGCGTGGACGACGTCCAGCACCTTGGCGGACAGGAGCCGGGCCTGGTCGCGCAGGTACATGCGGAACTGGGTGGCGACCTGGTCGTTGCGGGAGCGCCCGGCCCGCAGCCGCCCCCCGACCTCGGGCCCGACGCGCTCGATGAGGCCGCGCTCCAGCGCCGTGTGGACGTCCTCGTCGGTCTCCGCCGGGACGAAGGCGCCGGAGGTGACGTCGGCGCCCAGCGAGCGCAGACCCTCGAGCATCGTCCGCAGGTCCTCCTCCGACAGCAGCCCGGCCTTGTGCAGGACCCTGGCGTGCGCCCGCGACCCGGCCAGGTCGTAGGGCGCCAGACGCCAGTCGAAGTGCGTGCTCTTGCTCAGCGCCGCGAGGGCGTCGCTGGGTCCGCCGCTGAAACGGCCTCCCCACAGGCTCACAGTCATGGCTCCATCCTCCCTCAGCCGCCCACGGGGCGGGTCGACGGTCGTGCGTGCGGCGCCGGCGGGCGCCCGGACAGCCCGGCCTAGTCGCGCGCCTCGGGGTCGGAGGCCAGGGTCAGCAGGCGGTGCGCCGTGCCTGGCCCTCCGTCCAGGGCGGTGGTGATGACCAGGATGGTGTCGTCGCCGGCGATCGTGCCCAGGATGTCCGGGTCGTCGCTGCGGTCGATGGCCGCCGCGAGGAACTGCGCGGCGCCAGGCGGGGTGCGCAGGACCACCTGGTTGCCGACGGCGCGCGCGCTCACCAGCAGCTCCTGCAGCAGCCGGACCAGCCGCGAGGACACCTCCAGCGCGTCCTGGGCCGGGCGCGGGGTCGTGTCGCCACCCTCCCCCGGGACGGCGTAGACCAGGTGGCGGCCGCGACGCACCTTGACGGCGCCGAGGTCGACCAGGTCGCGCGACAGCGTCGCCTGCGTGACCGAGATGCCGTCCTCCGCCAGCAGGTCGAGCAGCTGGCCCTGGGAGCCGACCGCGTGACGTTCGAGCAGGTCGGCGATCCGCTGGTGCCGCGCGGCACGCGTCATCGGGATGCTGGTCACGTGGTGGAACTATACAGGCGACCGCATGACTATCCGGACCCGGCCGCTCCTCACCCCGCCGGCCACAGCTCCTGCAGCAGGGCCAGGGCGGCCCTGCCCTGCTCGCGCTGGAAGGCCCGCAGCGTCGGCAGTCCCGGTGCGGGTGGCTGTGCAGCGGCCTCGACCAGGTAGCCGGCCAGGCCGGCGAGCACGCCGAGCACGTCCTCGTCGGTGGCGCCCAGGTCACGGAGCGCGCCGAGGTGCGGCCGCACGTCGAGGGGGCCGGACCAGCGCACGTTGAGCAGCAGCGTCGCGGCGTCGAACCAGGCGGCCCCCCGAGAGGCCCACGGCCAGTCCACGACCCGCACCCGGCCGTCGGGGGTGACGAGCAGGTTGTCGGCGCGCAGGTCGGTGTGGACGATCCTGTCGCCCGCCAGACGGGGCAGGGTCGCCCGTGCCAGTGCGTCGAGCTCCGACAGGTGGGCGACGGTCCAGGGGTCCAGGTCGACCGGTGCGTCCGGCGACTCCCTGACCCGGGACCAGGCGGTCATCTCCCCCACGAGCTCCTCCTCGAGCGCCGGCCAGGTCGGCGGGGCGGGACGGGTGGCCAGGCAGGTGAGGGTGTGCAGCGTCGCCGCCACCTCCTCGTCGGTCCACGGCAGGGACGGGTGACGGCCCTCCACGTCCTCGACGACCAGCACGACCCAGTGACCGTCGTCGGACGCCGCCACCAGCCGGGGCGCCTCCGGCAGGCCGGCCAGCGTGCGCAGGACCTCGACCTCCCGGCGGTGCAGGTCGGGTGTGCGGGGGTTCTGGTCGGGGCTGACCGCCTTGACGAACGCGCGCCGGTCACCGTCCGTCACGACGCGGTCGGCGGAGCCGGGTGAGAAGCCGCCCGGCTGGGAGACCGCACCGACCACCGGGCCGTCCAGCACGTCGCCGACCCAGGCACGCACGTGCGGGGGCAGCTGCGCCCAGGTCAGGCGCACGCCATACACGGGGCGCGCTCAGCCCGAGAGCGGGTCGCCCGCGCCCCACGGGCGCAGGCGCAGCATGCGCTCTCCCTCGCCCATCCCCTCGGCGGAGCGTCGACGCAGCACGTCGAGCTCGTCGGTGCCCGCACGGACGAACCTTCCGCTGAAGCCGTCGAGCTCCCCGTCGGCGATCGCCAGGACCAGCGCCTTGACGTCCTCGGGGTCGGTCCACTCGGTGCGGCCCTGGTGCAGCTTCATGGAGTGCGTCATGTCGGACTCGACGACCCCGGGCGCGAGGTCGAAGGCGTGCACCCCGTGCTGGGCCCCGGCCAGCGCCACGCCGCCGGTCAGCCGGGCCAGGGCCGACTTGGAGGCGTGGTATGCGGTGAGCACGTCGCTCTCCCGGGTGCCGGAGCCGGAGTTGAGGTTGATCACCCGCCCGCCCCCGGCGGAGAGCATGTGCGGCACGACCGCCCGCATGAGCAGGAAGGGGCCCTTGACGTTGGTGACCATGACCTGCCACCACTCGTCGACGTCGGCGTCCCACAACGGCTGCTCGGTCTCGATGAGGCCGGCGTTGTTGACGAGCAGGTCGATCCTGCCGAACTCGTCGACGACCTGGCGGACGGCGCGGTCGACGGCGTCGGCGTCCGTGACGTCGCACGCCACGCCCTGGGCGCCGTCGGCCACCTGCCCGGAGCGGGAGAGGCCCACGACCGTCCATCCCGCACCGGCCAGCGCCTGGACGATGTGGGCACCGATCCCGCGGGAGGCACCGGTGACGAGGGCGACGCGGTCGGCGGAGGCAGCAGTCATGCGGTCACCCTACGCGGGCGGCTCACCGCTGCACGGCGCCGTGGTCGCGTGCGGCCCGGGCGACCGCCGCGTCGCGCGCCGCGTTGACCTCCTCGGTCGTCAGCGTGCGGTCGGGAGCGCGGAAGTGCATCCGGAAGGCCAGCGACTGCTGGTCGTCGCCGATCTGGTCGCCGACATAGACGTCGAAGAGGGCGATGCTCTCGAGCAGCGCACCGGCCCCGGCGCGCAGCGACTCCTCCACCTCCCCGTAGCGGGCCGACAGGGGGACCACCAGGGCGACGTCGGACGCGGCCACCGGGTGCGTCGAGAGGTGGGTCACCTGGCTGCGGTGGTCGCTGGCCCGGACGAGGACCTCGAGGTCGAGCTCGGCGGCGCTGGTGCGCTCCGGCAGCCCCAGCCGCTGGTTGACCTTGGGGTGCAGCTCGCCGGCCCACCCGACCGTGGTGCCGTCGTCGAGGGTCAGCTCGACGCAGCGGCCGGGGTGGAAGGGCGCCCGCTCGGCCTGCCGCCGCCGGACGCGGACGCCGAGGGTGTCCGCCACGGAGTGGGCCCAGGCTGCGACGTCGGTCACGTCGACGTGCCGGCCGCTGCCCCACCACCCGGCGCGGTCGGCCAGGCCTGCGGCGACCACGGCGACGTGCCACGGCTGTCCCGGGACCGCCGCGCGGATCGCCTCCAGGGTCGCGTCGTCGGGGCGCTGGCCGACGTCGGGGACCGGTGCGCTCGCCGAGTGGTCCGGCAGGGTGACCGTGTCGATCTCGAACAGGGCCACGTCCCGCGACCCGCGGGAGATGTTGCGCCGCAGCACCTCGGGCAGCGTCTGCAGCAGCTCGGTGCGCATCAGCGGCGCCTCGTCGGACAGCGGGTTGGCCAGCCGAAGGGCGGCACGGCGGGGGTCGTCGGCGGCCAGGCCGAGCTCGTCGAACCGGGTGGCGCCGACGAACGGGTACGTCAGCACCTCCTGCAGCCCCTGCCCGGCCAGGGCTCCGGCCACGGCCCGGCGCGAGCGCTGGGCGTGCGTGAGGCCGCGGCCGCCGGTCGCCCGCGGCACGACCGAGGGGATCTTGTCGTAGCCGTCGATCCGCGCGACCTCCTCCACCAGGGTCGGCGCGTCGGTCAGGTCGGGCCGCCACGTGGGCGGGACGACGCTGACGGTCCCGGGCAGCGTCTCGTCCTCCGGCGTGACCTCGCAGCCGATCATCCTCAGCACCTCGACGACCCGTTCGGGGCTGTAGTCGACACCGACGTAGTCGGTGGGCATGCCCAGGTCGAGGAGGATCGACGGCATGGCGGTGCTGGCCCGCTCGTCGCGGTCGGTGATCGCCGGGTCGGCGGTGCCGCCGCCGTGCTCGACGAGCAGGTCGACGGCCAGCTGCGCGGCGGCGGCGGTGACGGCCGGGTCGACCCCCCGCTCGAAGCGCTTGGCCGCCTCGCTCGAGAGCTTGTGCCGGCGGGAGGTGCGCGCCACGGTGCGGGCGTCGAAGTGCGCCGACTCGATCAGCACGTCGGTCGTCTCCCCGGGCGTGACCTCCCCGTCCTCCCCGCCCATGACGCCGGCGAGCGCCAGGACGCGCTCCCCGTCGGGGCCGCAGGTGATGAGCAGGTCCTCGGGGTCGAGCTCGCGGTCGACGTCGTCGAGGGTGCGCAGCCGCTCCCCCGCCCGTGCCCGCCGCACGACGATCGGGCCGTCCAGCGTGGCCAGGTCGAAGGCGTGCAGCGGCTGCCCCAGGGCGAGCATCACGTAGTTGGTCACGTCCACGGCCAGCCCGATCGGGCGCATGCCGGCCTCGGTCAGCCGACGCGCCATCCACTCCGGCGTCTGCCGGGTCAGGTCGATGCCGCGCACGACGCGCGCGACGTAGCGGTCGCACCCGGCGACCTCGCCGTCACGGGGGTGCTCGTCCCGCAGCTCGACGGCATACCCGTCGTCGGTGGCCGGGTCGACGGGCAGGTCAGCGGGGTCACGGTATGGCGCGCCCGTCGAGTGCGAGTACTCCCGGGCGATGCCGCGGATGCTGAAGCAGTAGCCGCGGTCCGGGGTGACGTTGACCTCGACGACCTCCCGGTCCAGCCCGAGGACCCCGACGAGGTCGTCACCGGGCGTCAGGCCCAGCTGCTCGACCCGGTCGGCCCCGAGCAGGCGCGGCAGCACGATGATGCCCTCGTGGTCGTCGCCGATGCCCAGCTCGCGGACGGAGCAGATCATGCCGGCGGAGACGTGCCCGTAGGTCTTGCGCGCGGAGATCGTGAGGGGGCCCTGCGGGGTCGGCAGGACGCCGCCGGGCAGGATGACCGCGACGAGGTCGCCCGGCTCGAAGTTGTGCGCACCGCAGACGATGCCCTGCGGCTCGCCGCTGCCGTTGGCGTCACCGACGTCGACCTGGCACCAGTTGATGACCTTGCCGTTCTTCTGCGGCTCCGGGTGCTTCTCCAGCACCCGGCCCACGACGAGGGGGCCGCCGACACCGCTGGTGTGCAGGCCCTCCTCCTCCAGCCCCACGGCCACGAGGTCGGCGGCGATCTGCTCGCCGGTCACGTCCTCGGGCAGCTCGACGTACTCGCCCAGCCAGTCGACCGGAACCCGCATCAGATCTCCATCCCGAACTGCGCGTTGAAGCGCACGTCTCCCTCGATCATCTCCCGCATGTCGGTGATGCCGTGGCGGAACATCGCGGTCCGCTCCACCCCCATGCCGAAGGCGAAGCCCTGGTAGCGGTCGGGGTCGACGCCGCAGGCGATCAGGACGTTGTGGTTGACCATGCCGCAGCCGCCCCACTCGATCCACCCCGTGCCGCCGCACGTCCGGCAGCCGGCGTCCTCGCCGCGGCAGACGAAGCACTGGAAGTCCATCTCCGCGCTGGGCTCGGTGAAGGGGAAGTAGGCCGGCCGCAGCCGGCTGACGATCCCCTCCCCGAACATCGCCTCGGCGAGCCGGTCGAGGGTGCCCTTCAGGTGCGCCATCGTCAGGCCCTCGTCGACGGCCAGGCCCTCGAGCTGGTGGAACACCGGCGTGTGCGTGGCGTCCAGCTCGTCGGTCCGGAAGGTCTTGCCCGGCACCGCGACGTAGAGCGGCACGCCCCGCTCGAGCAGGGAACGGGCCTGGACGGGCGAGGTGTGGGTGCGCAGCACCAGCCCCGCGTCGGCGGGGTCGACGAAGAACGTGTCCTGCATCTGCCGGGCCGGGTGGTCCTTGTCGAAGTTGAGCGCGTCGAAGTTGAACCACTCGGCCTCCACGCCCGGGCCCTCGGCGATCTCCCACCCCATGCCGACCATGGCGTCGGCCATGCGCTCGGCGGTCACGGTGAGCACGTGCCGGCGGCCGAGAGGCCGACGGGCGGGCACCGCCGTGAGGTCCATCGCCTCCTCGACCAGGATTCGCTCGTCCCGCTCGGCCTCGAGCTCGGCCTGCCGCGCCGCCAGCGCCTGGCTCACGCGTCCGCGCGCCTGCCCGACGCGCTTGCCGGCCTCGGCCTTGGCGCTGGGCGGCAGGGCGCCGATCTCGCGGTTGGCCAGCGCCAGCGGGGACCGCTCCCCCGCGTGGGCCAGCCGGGCGGCCTTGAGCTGCTCGAGGTCGGACGCGGCGGCGACGGCGCTCAGCGCGGCTGCGACATCGGCCTCGACAGCCTCTGGCGCGAGCGCGGCGACCTCGACAGGGTCGTAGTTGGTGTTGGGTCCGGACACCTGCGCAAGTCTAGGCACGCCGCCGCACCGGTCCCGACCGGGCTTGTCCTGCCCTCTAACCTTGGCGGTCATGGCCCCTGTGACGACGTCCCTGCTCCATGCTGCCCGCGGGGCCCTCATCGGCCTCTCCGAGGTCGTCCCCGGCATCAGCGGGGGGACGGTCGCGCTCATCGTCGGTGTCTACGAGCGCCTCATCACCTCCGCCGGCCACCTCGTCGGCGCGGCCCGGCTGCTGCCCACCGACCGTGCCGCCGCCCGGGCCGAGCTCGCCCGGGTGCGGTGGGACGTCGTGCTCCCCGTGCTCCTCGGGATGGTGCCGGCGGTCCTCGTCGGCGCCCGGCTGCTCGGCCCGCTGGTGGAGGACCACCCGGTGTCCACGCTCGCGCTCTTCCTCGGGATGAGCGTCGCGGCGATCACGGTGCCCGCGCTCATGGTCGGCCGGGCGTGGACCTGGCCGCTCGGAGCGCTGGCCGCCGTGGTGGCGCTGGGTGCCTTCCTGGTCGTCGGCCTGCCGCCCCAGCACCTGCCCACGAACCCGGTCCTGGTCTTCCTTGCGGCGGGCGTCGCGGTCTGCGCGCTGGCGCTGCCGGGTCTGTCCGGGTCCTTCCTGCTGCTCACCCTCGGCCTCTACGCCCCGACCCTGGAGGCGGTCAACAGCCGCGACTGGGGCTACCTGGTCTTCTTCGGCACCGGGATGGTCCTGGGGCTGAGCCTCTTCGTCCGGCTGCTGCAGCGCCTGCTCGAGTCGCACCACGTCCTGACGCTGGTCGTGGTCACCGGCCTGATCGCCGGGGCCGTCCGGGCGCTGTGGCCCTGGCAGGACGAGGACCGCGCCCTGCTGGCGCCCCAGGGGGACCTGACGGTGCCGGTCGTGCTGTGCCTGGTCGGCGCCGCGGCGGTGCTCGGCCTGGCCTGGCTCGGGCGCCGTGGCGAGGAGGCCTCGGCCGCGAGGCCGGTCGGCGCCGGGCTCTTTGAAGGGTCCGGTGTCGGCAGGCCCGGCGGCAGGGGCGACTAGCGCCCGCGCGCGCTCTCGTGGAGGCAGACGGTCGCGGCCATCGCCAGGTTGAGCGACTCGGCGCGCCGGATCGGGATGGCGACCACGTCGTCGCACAGCTCCAGCACCTCGGGCTCCAGGCCCCACGCCTCGTTGCCCATGACCCAGGCGTGCGGGCCGCCGAGGTCGGCGTCCGGCAGCGCGGTCGCACCGCTGCCGTCGGCGGCCAGCAGGCGGATCCCCCGGTCCCGGCAGGCATGAAGCAGCTCGGGCACCGGGGTCCCGACCGCCACGGGCAGGTGGAAGACCGAGCCGGCCGTGGAGCGCACCACCTTGGGGTTGAAGACGTCGACCGAGGCTGCGCTGACCAGCACCGCCGACGCACCGAAGGCGTCGGCACCCCGCAGCACGGTGCCCGCGTTGCCGGGGTCGCGCACGTGCGTCAGCACGACCGCGTAGCCGCGCTCCCCCACCGCGTCCAGGGCCTCCTGCAGGGGCACGTCGACCCGCCGTGCCACCGCGACCATGCCCTGGGGGTGGTCGGTGTCGGCCATCGCCGCCAGCACCTGCTCGGTGCACCCGTGGACCGGGACCCCGGCCCCGAGCGCTGTCGAGACGATCTCGGTATGCCGCGACGCTGCGGGGTCCGTGACGTAGAGGGCCTCTGCCGCGTGCACGGCATACCCCAGCAGCTCGCGGACCGCCTGCGGGCCCTCCACGAGGAAGCGCCCCTGTTTGTCCCGGGCAGCACGACGCCCCAGCGCCGCGACCGACCGCACGCGCTCGCTGCGAGCGTTGCTCAGCAGCGGCAGGTCGGTCACGGGCTGGGGCGTCGGAAGGGGTGTCGCAGTCTCAGGCGGCCGAGCTGGCGGCCGGGACGTTGGCCCGGGACAGCTCGACGAGCGCGACGAAGGCTGCCTCGTCGTTGACCGCGAGCTCGGCGAGCATGCGGCGGTCGACCTCGACACCGGCGGCCTTGAGACCCTGGATGAACCGGTTGTAGGTCATGCCGTTGGCGCGGGCGCCGGCGTTGATCCGCTGGATCCACAGGCGACGGAAGTCACCCTTGCGGTCACGGCGGTCGTTGTAGGCGTAGACGAGCGAGTGGGTGACCTGCTCCTTGGCCTTGCGGTAGAGCCGGCTGCGCTGCCCGCGGTAACCGCTGGCGCGCTCCAGGACGACCCGGCGCTTCTTCTGGGCGTTGACCGCCCGCTTCACGCGTGCCACGTGATGTCTCCTTGCTGGTTCTGGGGGGTGTGGGAGAAGTGCTCAGGCCCTCAGAGGCCGAGCATCTTCTTCACCTTGCGGACGTCGGACTTGGCGACCACCACGTCGTTCACGAGGCGGCGGGCCTGACGGGCCGGGCGCTCCTGGAACTTGTGCACGTGACGCGCACGCTGACGCATCACCTTGCCGGAGCCGGTGACGCGGAAACGCTTCTTGGCGCCGCTGTGGGTCTTCATCTTCGGCATGGGCCGATCTCCTTGTTCTCGCTCGCGCCGACGGCGCGCGTGGGTGAGTCAGAGCGGGGTGGCGTCGGCGCGTGCGCGCCGACGGTCACGCCTGCTCGGGGGCGGTCTCGTTCGGGGCAGCCTCGGCCGCGGTCTCGGGGGTCTCGACCGTGTCGTCGGAGGCCGCGGCGCGCTCGGCGTCGCGCTTCTTCTCCTGGCGCACGACGGTCTTCTTCTTCGCGGGCCCGATCACCATGACCATGTTGCGGCCGTCCTGGCGCGGCGCGCTCTCGACGAAGCCGATCTCGGCGACGTCCTCGGCGAGGCGCTGCAGCAGCCGGAAACCCAGCTCGGGGCGGGACTGCTCGCGGCCGCGGAACATGATGGTGACCTTGACCTTGTCGCCCGCCTTGAGGAACCGCTCGACGTGGCCCTTCTTGGTGCCGTAGTCGTGCGGGTCGATCTTGGGGCGGAGCTTGATCTCCTTGATGACCGTGTTGACCTGGTTCTTCCGGGCCTCACGCGCCTTCATGGCGGTCTCGTACTTGTACTTGCCGTAGTCCATGAGCTTGGCGACCGGGGGACGCGCCATGGGGGCGACCTCGACGAGGTCGAGGTCGGCCTCGGCGGCAAGACGCAGCGCGTCCTCGACGCGCACGATGCCGACCTGCTCCCCGTTGGGGCCCACCAACCGCACCTCCGGGACCCGGATGCGGTCATTGATGCGAGGCTCGCTGATGTGCTGCTCCTTCGTCTGTCGTCCTGACGACCCCGAGCACCAGAAAGGCCTCCTGGCACGAGGTGCGCAAGAGGCCTTCGCCACCGGTCCGCACCCAGCAGCGCCGGGCGGGTATGCCGTGACCTGGGCCACGTCATACGCTCACCCCGGCGGGCCGGGGTGGGACCTGGGACCCGGCGACCCTGGGGTCGACGCGGGTGGGGGCGCGAGCCCCTCTTGCACGTCGGGCCCCTGCACTGTGCACAGGTGCCCGACTGGTCGATCCACCATCGTAGCAGACCGCCCGGGCCGGCCCGGATGCGTCGTCGAGGGACCGGCTCCGCGAGCACCGCCGTCGCACCACCTGCAAGTTTTTGAATCACTCAAGATAAGATGACATGACGTCCGCGGCACCGCCGACCCCGAGAACAACCGAAGGAGAAGGCATGACCGACACCCGTCCTGGTTTTGTCAACGCCGAGCACACCGGCGCAGGCCCCGTCCCCACCGGCTCGACGACGAGCAACGGCGCCCCCAACGACTCTGACCGCAACAGCCTGTCCGTGGGGGCCGACGGCCCGCTGCTGCTGCACGACGTCGCGCTCATCGAGAACCTGGCCCACTTCGACCGCGAGAAGGTCCCGGAGCGGCTGCCGCACGCCAAGGGTTCGGGTGCCTTCGGCGTCTTCGAGGTGACCGAGGACGTCTCCGCGTGGACCAAGGCCGCCGTGTTCCAGCCGGGCGCCTCCACCGAGACGCTCCTGCGCTTCTCCACGGTCGCGGGCGAGCAGGGCTCCCCCGACACCTGGCGCGACGTCCGAGGCTTCGCGGTGCGCCTCTACACCGACGAGGGCAACCTCGACATCGTCGGGAACAACACCCCGGTCTTCTTCGTGCGCGACCCGATGAAGTTCCCCAACTTCATCCGCTCGCAGCGCCGCACCCCCGACAGCGGGCTGCGCTCGCCCAACATGCAGTGGGACTTCTGGACCGCCAACCCCGAGTCAGCGCACCAGGTCTCCTACGTCATGGGTGACCGCGGCCTGCCCAAGACCTGGCGGCACATGAACGGCTACTCCTCGCACACCTACATGTGGGTCAACGCGGCCGGGGAGCGGTTCTTCGTCAAGTACCACTGGCACAGCGACCAGGGTGTCGAGAACATGACGAACGAGGAGGCCGGCCTGCTGGCCGGGCAGGACGCCGACTTCCACCGGCGCGACCTGTTCGAGGCGATCGAGCGCGGCGAGCACCCCAGCTGGACCCTGTCGGTGCAGGTCATGCCGTACGAGGAGGCCAGGACGTACCGCTTCAACCCCTTCGACCTGACCAAGGTGTGGCCGCACGCCGACTACCCCCTGCACCGGGTCGGGACGCTGACGCTGGACCGCAACCCGCAGAACTGGTTCGCCCAGATCGAGCAGGCCGCCTTCAGCCCGTCGAACCAGGTGCCCGGCACCGGCGTCTCCCCCGACAAGATGCTGCTGGCCCGCGTGTTCTCCTACCCCGACGCCCAGCGCCACCGCATCGGTGCCAACTTCACGCACCTGCCGGTCAACCAGCCCAAGGTGCAGGTCAACGCCTACCAGTTCGACGGCCCGATGGCCTACCTGCACTCCGGCAGCCAGCCGACCTACGCGACCAACGCCTACGGCCGCCCCTGGTCGGACCGGACGGGGCCGGTGGAGAACGGTTGGGAGGCCGACGGGGAGCTCGTACGCCAGGCCTACGACCTGCGCCGCGACGACAGCGACTTCGGCCAGGCGCGCACCCTGGTCCGCGAGGTCTACAGCGAGGAGGCGCGCGAGCGCCTGGTGCAGACCGTCGCCGGCATGATGGGCGACTGCGAGCCGCAGGTCCGTGAGCGTGTCTACGCCTACTGGCGCGCCATCGACCAGGAGGTCGGGGACCGGATCGAGTCCGCGGCCCGGGGTCTGCTCGGCGACGACGTCCCGGGCGCCTCCGACGCGCACGCCGACGAGGTCGACGCGCTGCGCGAGGAGACCGGGGCCGACCTCGTCGGCGGGCACCGCTGACCTCGCCGGGTATGCCGTAAGCCCGGCCCCTGCCGACGGCCCCGCGCCTGCTCCGGGCGGGGGGCCGTCGGCGTGTCCGGGGCCCCTGCTCGCGACGACCCGTTAGACAGGCACGCATGCCCGCCGTTCCGCCCGACCCCTCGCCCCCGGCCGCCTACGACACCTTCGCCGAGGCCTACGCGGCGGAGAACGAGTCCAGCCTGTTCAACGCCTGGTACGAACGTCCCGAGATGCTGCGGCTGGCGGGTGAGGTGACCGGGCTCGCCGTGCTGGACGCCGGCTGCGGGTCGGGGCCGCTGGCCTCCGCGCTGCACGAGCGCGGCGCCCGGGTCACCGGCCTCGACGCGAGCGCGGCCATGGTCGGCCTGGCCCGCCGCCGGCTCGGGCAGGACGCCGACGTGCGCGTGGGGGACCTCCGGGAGCCCCTTCCCTTCGACGACGGGGCCTTCGACCTCGTGGTCGCCTCCCTCGTGCTGCACTACCTGCAGGACTGGTCCGGGCCGCTGGCGGAGCTGCGCCGGGTGCTGCGCCCCGGTGGTCGTGTGCTGGTCTCGGTGAACCACCCGGGTGCCTACCCGATCGTGTACCCCCGGGCCGACTACTTCGCCCTGACCGAGTACTCCGAGGACTACACCTTCGCCGGGCAGAAGGCCGTGCTCACCTTCTGGCATCGCCCCCTGAGCGCCATGGCCGAGGCCTTCGCCGGGGCCGGCCTGCGGATCTCGACCATCACCGAGCCCTCGCCCACGCCGGACACCCCGGCGGAGCTGCTCCCGCCGATGCGGGGCCGGGCCTTCATCGGCTTCCTCTTCTTCGTGCTCGAGCCCGCCTGAGCGGTCGGGTCAGGCGACGCAGACGCAGACCTGGACCGGCGCGTCCCCCGTGAACGGGGCACCCGACCAGTCACCGAAGCGGTCGAGGAGGCGCAGACCGCCGAGGGAGAGGAGCACCGGCAGCTCCTGGGGGAAGATGCTGCGCAGGGCCAGCGGGACGACGAGGAAGTCAGGCTCCTCCTGCGTCGAGAAGTGCCAGGTGCCGCGGGTGACCTGGTCGAGCGCGTCATAGGTCTCGGCGACGTCGACCCGCACGCGGCCGCGCTCGGGGTCCTGGAAGGTCAGGGACTCCCGGTTGCGGCGCACGCCGTCGGCCCCGGCGAGCAGCCGCACGCTCGGGTTGAAGACGTCCAGGACGAGGCGGCCTCCTGGTGCCAGGTGGCGTCGCACCGTCCGGAAGCAGCTGACCAGGTCCTCCGTCGTGTGCAGGTGCAGGAGGGAGTTGGCCGGGATGAGCACGAGGTCGAAGGTGCGCCCCAGGTCGAAGGCCCGCATGTCGCCCTGGACCCACTCGGCCGTCACTCCCTGCTCGTCCGCCTTGCGCCGGGCCTCGACCAGCATGTCGGTCGAGCTGTCCAGGCCCACGCACGGGTGCCCGTCCGCGGCGATCGGGATCAGCTTGTGGCCGGTGCCGCACCCGAGCTCCAGGACCGACCCGCCCCTCCCCCGCGCCTGGGAGCGGTAGAAGGCGACCGCCGGCCCGCCGCCTGGGAACAGCAGGTCGTAGATCCTCGCGCTGGAGTAGAACGCCTCGCTCACCCGCATCCTCCTGGTCGGTGCCACCCGGGTGCGTCAGGGCTTGTCCCCCTGCGCCCCCGACCCGGCTGCCTCTGGTTGTCCCGCACCCTACGTCGGCGGGTCCTCGTCAGGTCGTCGTGACGGTGCCTGTCACTGCACGGAGGAGGCGGAGCCGAGGGCTTGGGTGAGCTCCGCCATCACGCCGCGCACCTCCTGCACCGGTGCGAAGGGGCCGGGCAGGCGGAAGACCCGCGCTCCCCAGGACGTCGTCCGCGGCTGGAACCCCGGTGGGCCGCTGGTCCCGAGCAGGACGTCCACCGGGCGGCGGAAGATGCAGATGAGGAGCGCGACACGTCGAGCCTCCAGCTCGACGACCAGGGACCTGCGGCCGACCTCGATCTCGCGGGCGATCAGATGCCTCTCGGCACAGGTCGGGCGTCTGACCACGTCGGCAAGGCCGATGCCGGCCTCTGCTGCGACGTCCTCGAAGGAGGTCTGACCGGGTTCGGGGGCCCGGAACAGGCCGGCGTCGGCGAGACGGGAGAGCTGACGCTGCGCCAGCGAGCCCTGGTGGTAGTGGCCGGCGGCGACACTGGTGGGTGTCGAGTTGAGGCTGACGATGACGCCGCGAGGTCGCTGCGGCCAGACGTCGGCGAGGGTGAGCACGGGCTCTCCCATCCACTGCACCGTGGTCCGGTGCGTGTCGGGGCCTCGCTCGCTGCGCACGTCGTCTCCTTCGCGACGGTGTGTCCGCCTCTTCTGGTTTCCGACGGTCCCACGACCGGCCCCGCGTCACACCTCGACCGGCACCTCGAGCAGCTCGGGCGCGGCCGGGTGGCGGGTTCGGTGAAGGCGATCAGGCCGGCCGCGGAGAAGGCGCGGTCGCCGTGCAGCCGGCCCATGGTGACCCCCGCCGGCAGTCATCACGCCCTAGGGTGGGCAGATGCATGGGGATCTGGACGTGCTGCCCGACCCGGACGAGGTGGCAACCCTCGTGGAACGTCTCGTCAGGTCCGAGTGGCCGACGTCGGAGGCACAACGCCTCGAGTGGTTCACGAGGCACGGGCTGGACGTGCGGGCCGCCCACCGGGCCTGGGGTGAGTACGGTTCCGACACCGTCGTGGGCGAGGGGCCCGAGCGGTGGGGAAGCCCGGGTCTCGGCTGGCACACCTTCGAGGGGGACTTCGTCGGCGTCAGCTGGTTCCTGTGGCGCGGCGGACCGCCCGAAGCCGTGCGGGCGGCCGCCCGGCAGCTGCGCGAGCTGTCCTCCGGCTTCGCCGGCGCGCCCGTCGAGGAGCTGACGCCTGGCGAGGACCCGGACACGTTCACCGCCTTCTGGGAGGTGGAGGGGCGCACGATCGACATGTACCTGCACGGCGGTCACGTCCTCGAGGGTGCCCTCGTGGAGGACCCCGTCGTCCAGCTGCACGTGGACCACACCGCCAGGTCACGCCGTGCCGACGAGGCTGCCCTCCAGGCCCGGGGCCGCGCCCCCCCGCACGAGAGCGCATGACCCTCTCGGGGCGCTGTCGATCGCTGGCCCCTCGTGGCGCTGCTCCCGCTGGCGGGCTGCACCAGCCTCGGCGCGGCCTCCACCGACGGGCCTCTGCCTACTCCGCACGACCACGGCTACGGCGGCTTCCACGTCGCGGTGGGCGAGCCCGTCACGGACACGTTCGAGGTGCTGCTCAACCACGGGGACAAGCCGGCGCGCATCACGTCCGTCGAGCTC
Source organism: Ornithinimicrobium pekingense DSM 21552 (assembly GCF_000421185.1). Lineage (GTDB taxonomy): Bacteria > Actinomycetota > Actinomycetes > Actinomycetales > Dermatophilaceae > Ornithinicoccus > Ornithinicoccus pekingensis. The sequence continues at coordinate 682,082 of NZ_ATWJ01000007.1, read as the reverse complement.
GTCGACACGCCACGGCAGCTCAGGCTGGTCGATGCACTGATCGGCGGGGGCCGGACGGAGAGCCATCAGTTCGAGCCGCAGTTCCCGCCGACGCACGACGCCCTCGGTCCCCTTGTCCCTGCCGAGGGGGCCGTCCTCCAGCCGGAGAAGGCGCAGGAGGCGGAGGGTGGCGCGCTCACCGGCTACCTCCTCGTGATGGGGCTGGAGGTCACCCAGCCCGGCAAGTGGGTCAGGGGCGGCTACCGGGTCGCCTACGAGGTCGAAGGACGCCCGTACTCCCTCGAGGTCGTCGCGGAGGTCACCTTGTGCACCGACGACTTCCTCGAACCGGACGGCACCTGCCCGATGGAGGAGTAGGTGCGAGCAGACGCCGTCGGTCGGTTCACCGCTGACCCAGGTCGAAGGACCGTCGGCAACCCTTCCACCACGTCGACAAAGCCGTGGCCGGTGGCGGTTGGACCGCCATGACTCGCGCACAGCTGCGTCCCCGCTCACACCCGTTCGACGCGGTCGGCCTGCGGTCCTCGATCGCTCTGTCGCACCTGGAAGCGGACACGGTCGCCCTTGAGCAGCGCCTCGTCGTCCCTGAGGACCGACACGTGCACGAACAGGTCCGGGCCTCCCGCGTCCGGAGCGATGAAGCCGAACCCCCGTTCTGCGTCGTAGCGCGTGACCACGCCCTCGCCGCCGCGCGCCGGGACGTCGGAGGCCTCCCGTCGCCTCGAGCGGGGCCGGGTCGTCGACGTCGCCGACGCGCCGCGCCGTGCCGAGCTGCGCGCGAGACGCACGTCGCGAGCCTGTGGCCCCTTCTCGCTCTCGACGACGTCATAGGTGACCCGGTCCCCCTCCTCGAGCTCAGGGAGCCCGTCGGCCAGCGCGCGGACGTGGACGAAGACATCGGGGCCGCCGGACTCGGGGGTGATGAACCCGAAACCCTTGTCCTCGTCGTACCAGGACACGGTGCCGTCCGCCCCGTCCGTCACCTCCGCCTGGTGAGCGGCCTGGGCTCCCAGGGGCAGCAGGTGATCGGCCTGGGGCCCTTTCTCCCCGTCGACGACGAGGAACGCCACCCGCTGCCCCTCCACGACGACGCCGCCCCCGACGATGGCCGAGCTGTGCATGAAGATCTCGGGCCCCCCGCCGTCGGGTGTGATGAAGCCGTATCCCTTGGCAGGCTCGTACCAGGAGACGGTGCCGAGCAGGCCGAGGGTCGTGTCGGCAGCCAGGTCGGCCAGCACCCGGACGCGGCGTGCCTGCGGACCACGGTCCCCCTCACCGATCTCGAACTCGACCACCTGTCCTTCCCGGAGCAGCTTCATCGCGTCGTCGCTGACGATCTCGGACGCGTGCACGTACAGGTCCTCTGCGCCCTCTCCCACGGCGATGAAACCGAACCCCCGGTCGGCATCGAACCAGCGGACTGTTCCCTCGGTCACGGCTGTCTCCTTCTCCAGGCGGCGGTCGGTGTTCCCCCCAGTGTCCCCGACGAGCGATTCTTCGGTGACCACCACCGTAGAATCCGGCGGGTGAGCAACCCTCGGCCGTACCAGACGATGGAGGACGTCATCGGCGACACCCCGCTGGTACGTCTGCAGCGCCTTCCGGGGCCGGAGAACGAGCGCCGAGGCAACGTGCTGCTGGCCAAGCTGGAGGGGAACAACCCGGCCGGCTCGGTGAAGGACCGGCCCGCGATCAGCATGATCCGGGGCGCCGAGGAGCGAGGAGAGATCTCCCCCGGCGACACCCTGCTGGAGGCCACGTCCGGCAACACCGGGATCGGCTTGGCGATGGCGGCGGCGATCAGCGGCTACCCGCTGGTCATCGTGATGCCCGAGAACGCCTCTACCGAGCGCATCCAGACGATGAAGGCCTACGGAGCCGACCTGGTTCTCACCTCGGCTGAGGGGGGCATGGAAGAGGCCCGCGACGTCGTGACGCAGATGGAGCGCGAGGGTAGGGGCCGGGTCCTGGACCAGTTCGGCAACCCGGACAACCCCCGTGCCCACGAGAACGGCACGGGCCCGGAGCTGTGGCGCCAGACCGACGGTCGGATCACCCACTTCGTGTCCGCGATGGGCACCACCGGCACGATCACCGGGGTCTCGCGGTTCCTGCGGTCGCGCAACGCAGGTGTGCAGATCGTCGGGGCACAGCCCGCGGAGGGTGCGAAGATCCCGGGGATCCGCGCCTGGCCGCCGGAGTATGTGCCGAAGATCTTCGATCCGTCGGCGGTGGACCGGACCGTCGAGGTCACCCAGGCCGACGCGGAGGAGACAGCCCGTCGGCTGGCCCGCGAGGAGGGCGTCTTCGGCGGGGTCTCGGCGGGCGGCGCTTGCTGGACCGCCCTGCAGGTGGCCGAGGAGGTCGAGGGCGCCACGATCGTCTTCGTGGTGTGCGACCGCGGCGACCGGTACCTGTCCAGCGGTGTGTTCCCATCCTGAGCACCAGCAGGCCGGCGGCCCATCAGCGCCTCGGCCCTGTCTGTCCGCGGCAGGGTGCGTCGCGGACCTAGCCTGTCGTCGCCTCGTGCAGGCGCGAGCGCAGCCGGTCCAGCCCGCCGCGGACCATGTCCCCGTATCCGTCCGCGGGAAGAACGTGCTGCGTCTGCAGGCCCTTGTCGAGCTCTCCCTCAGCCTCGCGCAGTGGTCCTTGACGCACATATCCGTCCCCGAGGTTCAGATGGAGACTTGGCCCCAGGCTGGCGGCTGCTGAAACGCCCACAGGCGTCAGGTCGGCGTCAGCGACATGGGCGTGCTCGGCCAGGGCGACCTCATCCCAGAGAACCTCGTCCTCGAGAGACGCCTGAAGATCGGCCAGGTAGTGCGCGATGACACACCGCTGAGCATGATCGCTCTCCCGCGTCCCTTCCCACGCGATCACCAGAGCCTCTCGGCCGGCCTCGCGGTCGCCGCCCAGGGCAAGTCCCACCGCTCTCAAGATCTCGTCCCAGTCAGCCATGAAGGCACCGTAGACCTGGCCCCCGACAACCCGCCCGCAGGCGCGTGAGTGCGCCGCCTGGCGATCGCCTCGGGTCGGGAATGCGCACCAAGAGCTGGCCGTTGCCGCCGCCGAGAGATGGCGAGCCCCGGCGCGGGGCGAATTCTTGGGAGAAGGAGCACGATGAAGGCAGTCTTCTACGACGAGTACGGCGGTCCTGAGGTTCTCCGGTACGGCGACCAGCCTGACCCCAAGGTGGGGCCGGACAGCGTGCTCCTCGACGTGCGGGCGTCGTCGGTCAATCCGGTCGACTGGAAGATCACCGCCGGCTACCTCGACGCTGCCCTGCCGACCTACTTTCCGGTGATTCCGGGTTGGGACGTGGCTGGGGTGGTCGTGGACCCGGGGGCGTCGGTGACCGAGTTCCAGGCCGGCGACGAGGTGATCGGCTACGCCCGCATGGACACGGTGGGGCTGGGCACCTTCGCCGAGCGGGTCGCCGCTCCGGTGCGGGCTCTTGCCCGGAAACCGCGCAACGTGTCCTGGGCCGAAGCCGCGACCATCCCTCTCGCCGGGCTGACGGCATACCAGTCGCTCGAGGCGGTCGGCACCACGGGGGGTGACACCGTCCTGGTGCACAACGGAGCAGGCGGCGTGGGCACCTACGCCGTCCAGATCGCCACCGCGTGGGGAGCCCGCGTGCTGGCTACTGCGTCCCCGAAGAACCACGACTTCCTGCGCTCGCTCGGCGCCGAACCGCTGACCTACGGCGACGGGCTCGCCGAGCGCATCGTCGAGGCGGCGCCCGACGGGCTCGATGCCGTCGTCGACCTCGTGGGGGGCGACGACTGGATGGCGTCCCTGCCGTACCTGCGGACGCCCGAGCGGGTTGCCTCCGTGGTCGACGTCGGAGTGAAGGAGAAAGGTGGCCGCTACGTCTTCGTCCGCCCCGACCCCGTCCACCTGCTCGCGCTCACCGAGCTCGTGGAGGCCGGGAGCGTGAAGCCGGTCATCGCCGACACCTTCCCGATGGAGCGCGCGGCCGACGCCTTCCGCAGCAGCATCGAGGGACACGTGCGGGGCAAGATTGCCGTCACCGTCGGCGACCACGGGTAGGCACCGCTCGTCGGCCCCTGCGCCGGGCACCCGGTGGTCGGGTGATCTCCACCGCCCGGTGCGGCTACCGGACCGTGCTCGCCGCGTGGCCGATGATGGTCGCGTGAGGGACCTGGATGCAGGGGACGCAGTTCGTGCCGGCGCGGAGGCGCCTGGCTGATGCACGTCAAGATCGAGCACACGCCCGGCAGGGTCACCTTCGTGCTGGAGCCGAGCGAGGGCGAGCGCACTCGGCGAGGCGTCGAGCTCGCCCGCGGCAGGACCAGCTTCCTCCTGGACGTGGCGCCAGGGAAGGTGCATCCGGACCTCCTTGTCGTCAGCGCGTTGCTCTGCGTCCGTCCGTGGGTGTCCAAGGCCACGCCCTTCTCCTGCTCCGTCCCGGCGAGCCGAGAGCTGGCCGCCGCGATCCGCGCCGGGCTCGGCCTGACCGTGGCGCACGTCCGGGAGCATTCCCCGCGTGCCACCCCACGGGACGGTCGACCCGGTCTGTGCTTCAGCGGGGGCACGGACAGCGTCGCGGCCCTGGTGCTGCTGCCGGAGAGCACCCACAGCTATCACCTGTCCAGGCGGAGGCCTCGGGGCGAGCGACGGGCCACCATGATGGACGGCCGGGCAGCAGAGCAGTCGTGCGAGGTCCTGGCGCGGCACGGACGCGCTGTGAGGGTGGTGCCGAGCGACGTCGAGTACCTGCGACACCCCATGGGCTTCCCGCACGACCTGACCACGGCCGTTCCCCTTCTGCTGCATGCCGACGCCGACCGGCTCGACGCCGTCGCGTGGGGCGCTCCCCTGGAGGCCACCTACCGGTTGCAGCGTGGTCGATTCCGTGACTACGCACGGTCGCCCTTCGTCGCCGAGTGGGGACCTCTCTTCGCGGTGCTGAGCCTGCCCGTGTGCGTGCCGGTCGCCGGGGTCTCGGAGGTGGTGACGAGCGCGATCGTCCAGCAGGACGAGCTTGGGCGAGCAGCTCAGTCGTGCGTGCGCGGCTCACGCCTCGGGCGCCCGTGCCGTCGATGCCCGAAGTGCGCCCGGAAGGACCTGCTCACGTCTGCGGTCAGCGGCAGGTGGCCGGACGACCGTGCGATCGAGCGGCAGTGGCGCGACCGGGAAGCCCGCCAGCATCTTCTGGTCGAGCCCATGAAGGTGGAGCCGGTGCTGGCGCACTGCGCGCACCGATACCTGGCTGACGGTGGCCGCAGCGCACTCCTGCGATCGGTGGCGGCCAAAGCCGGCCCCGACCCGCGCGACTGGCTCACTCGCTCGTACGAACCCGCGCTGCAGCTGCTCCCGCAGCGCTATCGCGCAGGAATCACCGCCGAGGTGCACCGGTTCGCCTCGCCCATGATCGCTGAGGAGGAGGCCGCGGTGCGCGGGTATGACGTCACCGTGCCAGACGCTGGCCGCGCCGCCGCGCAGAACGAGCTCGAGGGCTGGATGGCTGCGCACCCTCCGCGGGACGGGTCGAGGAGAGCCCGGCGCAGGGTGCGCCGGGAGCTTCAGGCCGCGCTGGACCGACGGCGGTCGTCCTTGCTGTGACCGCGCAGGTCCGCGAACCCAGGAGTTCGCCCGAGACGCGGACAGTCAGTGCTCAAGCACGCTCCTGGACGGGGGTGGATACTGCTTGGGTGGCCCTGCCGGTGTGGTTCCAACGGATCGAGAGCGCGGCGGTGGCGGCGCTGGTCGTGGTTGTCTTCGTTCAGCTGGGCTTCGCCTGGTGGTGGCTTGTCGCGATCTTCCTGCTCTGGGATCTCTCGATGCTTGGCTACCTCGTCTCCCCGACGGTCGGGGCGGTCAGCTACAACGTCGGCCACAGCTACCTGGGACCGGCCACGCTGCTTCTTCTCAGCTGGGTGGGGGCGGTCGATGCGCGCTGGCCCCTCTTCGTCACCTTGACGTGGGCCTTCCACATCGCCGTCGATCGTCTGCTCGGGTATGGGCTGAAGTTCACGGACCGCTTCACACACACCCACCTCGGAGAGGTTGGCACGAAGCGCTGACCACGCACTTTCCGTCAAGAGGCAGCGGTATGTGGTGCAGCTGGGGGCCGAGGTCGACCCGAGAGGCGCTGCCAGCCGCTGGGTGGTTGCCTGTGCCCATCCGGCAGGAAGGCTTCGACCGACGTGGACATCAACCTGCTCCTGGCATTGTTCGCTGGGGCGCTCTTGACCTTTGCCGCGTTCTCGACGGTGCTGCAGCGGGCCAGTCTGCCCGGTCCGCTGCTGTGCCTGTGCTTCGGAACGGTGATCGGCCCGCACGCCCTGGACCTGGTCCGGGTCGAGGACTTCGAGGTGCCGACCGGCACCTTGCTCGAGCAGGCGGCCAGGATCACCCTGGCGGTGGGGCTGGCCGGCGTCGCGCTGCGACTGCCGCACGGGTACTGGCGGGCCAATGCTCGTTGGGTCGTCACCATGATCGGGCTGGGAATGCTTCTCATGCTCGTCGTGGCCACGGGTGTGGCGTGGTGGGGCCTGGGAGTGCCGTTCCTTGTGGCGCTGCTGGTGGGCGCGATCGTGACGCCGACGGACCCCGTGGTCACGACACCGATCGTGACCGGGTCGCTGGCTGAGGAGAAGGTGCCCGAGAAGGTGCGGCACAACCTCTCGGCCGAGAGCGGGATCAACGACGGACTGGGTTACCTGTTCGTCATGCTTCCCGTCCTGCTGATCACCAAGCCCGACCAGGCGTGGCACGAGCTGATGGTCAAGGTCCTGCTGCGGGAGGTCGTGGGCGCGGCGCTGCTTGGTGCCTTCGCGGGCCTCGTCCTGGGCACGTTGTTCGTCCTGGTCCGAAACCACGGGCTGATGGAGGAGAGCTCTTATCTGGCATTCGTCGTTCCGCTGTCTCTTGTGCTGCTGGGCGGTGGCAAGCTGCTGGGCACGGATGCCCTCCTGGCCGTGTTCGTCGGTGCCGCGGTGTTCGGACAGGTCATCCCCCAACGTGACGAGGCGGAGGAGGACAAGGTGCACGACGCCGTCGCCCGTCTCTTCCTGCTGCCGATCTTCATCCTGCTGGGTCTGGCACTACCGATCGGTGCCTGGGCCGGACTGGGCTGGGCGCCGGTCCTGGTCCTCGCGGGGGCCGTCCTGTTCCGGCGCCTGGCCACGATCTGGACGCTGTGGCCCGTGCTGGGGAGCGTGCACGACCGTAGCGAGGCAGCCTTCCTCAGCTGGTTCGCCCCCATCGGGGTCTCTGCGCTGTTCTACGCCACACTGGCCGAACGGCACACCGGCAACCACGACATCTTCGTCTACGCCACCCTGGCGATCACCATCTCGGTCCTCCTTCACGGCCTCACGTCCGCGCCGTTCAGCGCCTGGCTGCACGCCCAGGAACCACGACGGCGCGAGAGGCAGGAAGAACCAGCCGGATGAGACGACGATCGGTGACGCACCCAAAGGGGCTCTGCATGAGAGCCATGCGAACGCCACCCGGCGCGGTAGCTCCGGCCGCCAGCGCCTACGCGTACCCCTGGTGCCGGCGGTCTCGTGGCGGGGACTGTCATCGCGGTAGGAGTCCAACGGTCATGAAGTCGGTGATGAATCGGGCGTACCGCGGCAGGGGCCAGTCGCGTCGCATCACGAGGAGCTCGTAGAACTCGGTCGAGCTGCAGGCCCAGAGGACGTCGATGGCCTCGTCGAGAGAGACGTCGGCTCGGAGGTACTTCCGCTCGGCCAGGAACCGGGCATGGTGGCGCATCCGGTCGAGGCGTTCGTCCTCGGTGCGTTCCAGGAGGGTCGCCATCTGTGGGTCGACGGCAGCGGCTGCGCGCAGGAGGAGGCGGATCGGGGTGAGCTCGGCGGTGACCTCGGCGGTGAGCAGCCCCCACTGCCGCACGATCTCGGTCGGGTCAGTGTGGTGCTCGCGCATCTCGTCGGAGCGGTCATAGGCCGGCACCGGGCCGGTCCCCGCCAGACGCCGCTGGTAGATGGCCTTCATCAGGCCGCTCTTGCCGCCGTGCGTCTTGTAGATCAGCTCCGGGGAGACACCCGCTGACCGGGCGATCGCGGCGACGGTCACGCCGGCGTACCCGTCGCGGAGGAACAACCGCTCCGCGACGTCGAGGACGGCCTGCCGGGTGCGGCGGGCGGCGTCCTGGCGGCGGCTGGAGTCGTAGCGGCGACGGGTCTTGACGTGGCTCATGACGGCTCCCATACTGAAATCAGTTACAGCCAACTGTAACGGAATTAGGTGTGTTGCCATGCCGGACCGCCCGCTCCCGCCTCCGCTGGACCGGCTGGTCCACGCCGTGAACACCCATGATCTGCAGGCCCTGGTCGGCTGCTTCGTCGAGGACTATCTCAACCGCACACCCGCCCACCCCCGGCGCGGGTTCGCCGGCAGGGACCAGGTCCGCCGCAACTGGGCCCACATCTTCGTCGCCGTGCCCGACGTGCGCGCCGACATCCTGCGGTTCACCACCGACGGGCCGTTCGCGTGGACCGAGTGGGAGCTCCACGGCACGCGGGCTGATGCGAGCCAGTTCCTGATGGCCGGAGTGGTCATCTTCGAGGTGCCCGCGGGCGCCACCATCACCGCCGCCACCTTCTACCTGGAGCCGGTCGAGCGCCTCAGCGGCTCAGCAGACCACGCCGTCCTCCGGGTCGCCGGCGAACCCCCACCCCCGCAGGAGCCCTCATGATCCTCATCGTCGGAGCCACCGGTGACCTCGGCAGCCGCATCACCGATGCTCTGCTCCAGCAGGGTGAGCCCGTCCGGGCGCTCACCAGAGACGGCGCCTCTGTGGCGGAGCGCTGGCCCGGCGTCGACGTCGTCACCGGGGACCTCAAGGAGCCCGGAACGCTGTCCGCGGCCTGCACAGGTGTGGACACCGTCATCACCACCGCCAACGCCACCTCCCGAACCGCACCCGACACGGTCGAGTCGGTCGATCTGACCGGCAACCTGAATCTGATCGAGGCCGCCGAGAACGCCGGGGTCCGACTGTTCGTGTTCGTCTCGGCCCTCGGCGCCGCCCCGGACCATCCGATGCCGCTGCTGCGTGCCAAGGGGCTCAGCGAGGAACGGCTACGCGCCAGCGGCATGGCCTCGGTCATCCTGCAGCCCGACGTGTTCATGGACCGGCTCATCCCGATCGTGGTCGGGGACCCGGCCCTGTCGAACCGTCCCGTGACCCTCGTCGGCGACGGCGACCGGCACCACTCCTTCGTGGCCATGGGCGATGTCGCCGCCTATGCCCTCGCTGTGCTGCAGCACGACGGCGAGCCAGGCCACCAGACGATCCGGATAGGCGGGCCGAGGCCCCTGTCCTGGCGCGACGTCGTGGCGGCCTTCGAGCACGAGCTCGACAGGCGGGTCGCGGTGCATACGGTGCCACCGGGAGGACCGGCGGGTGACCTCCCGGATTTCGTCGTCCAGCTGCTCACCGCGCTCGAGGGCTACGACTCACCCGTTGACATGACCCTGACAAGCGCGACCTTCGGTGTCGAGCCGACCGACCTCGAGTCCTTCGTGCACGCTTTCGTCAGCGCCGCCCCGACCTCGGTGCCCAGCTGAGCCTGGAGTCAGGCCCACGACGAGAAGTCAGCACTCGACGCCAGGAGTAGCTCATCGACCCAGCGGCCCCGGTCGCTTGGCTCGCTCGTCAACCGGCCTGCAGGCGGAAGGCGAGCGCGTCGATCCGTGCCCGGGCCTCCCCGTCGGTCGCGATGCGCTCCCCCACCCTGGTCACGAGCGCCCGCACCTGGTCCGCGGTCAGACCGGGGCGCAGGTTGAGGCACACCTGCAGCGCGTGCTCGGGCCCGGGCTCCAGGCGGTGCGCCGCCACGTCCGACTCGTCCGACACGGCCGCGGAGACGGCAGCGGCGACGTGCTCGTCGCTGTGCGCGGGTGCCCAGGCGCGCCCCATGGCCAGCGCCCAGACCATCGACGGCCGAAGCGTGTAGGCAGCCGGCCCCGGAGGTGCGGCCAGGTCCAGCGGGATGACGTCGCACCCCTCCTGGACCGCTGCCAGCGCCGCCCGCTGGGCGGTGACAGGCACCGGGCGGGCACCCGCGTCCCACGTGCTCAGGGCAGCGGTGCTCGTGAAGGCCGGCAGGGCACGCTGCCCGTCGGGTGCCACCAGGGTCACCGAGGCCATGTCGCTGGTGGCGTCCGCGGGGATGCCGCTGGAGTCGTCGATCTCCCCCGGCACCGCCACGACGGGGACGATCAGCCGGGCGCCGGAGACCGCCTCGACGAGGGCGACGGGGTCCGGGTCCGCCTCGGCCAGCAGGTGTGCCAGGCGGGCGTCGGCCTCCCCGGTGTCACCGTCAAAACCCGTCCCGGTCAGGGTCCGCCCCTCCCAGGGAACCCCGCCGGTGTCCTTGCCCTCGCCCGGGTCGTGCCCGCTGAAGCGGTGTGTCATCGGAGGGCCTCCAGGGCGTCGGGCAGGGTGAAGCGCCCGTGGTGCAGCGCGGCGCCGAGGACGACCCCGGACACGCCGGCGTCGCGCAGCGCGAGCAGGTCGGGGATGCCGGCCACCCCGCCGGAGGCGACGACCGGGGCGTTCAGCCGCTCGACGACAGCCCGGAACAACGCAGGGTCGACTCCGCCGAGACGCCCGTCCCGCGCCGCGTCAGCCACCACATACGCACCGGGCGGGGTGTCGGCGAGGTGCCCCTCGACGGTGGTCAGGACCTCCTCCAGCGACCCCAGGACCTCCCCCGAGCCCCGGGCGACCACCTGGTCGCCGGTCACGTCGAGACCGACGGCAACCCTGTCGCCATGCTCGCGCACCAGGTCCACGACCCATACGGGGTCGCGCAGCGCGGTGACCGCAAGGTTGACGCGACGGGCACCGGTGGCCAGCGCCTCCTCGGCGGCCTCGGGCGTGTCGAGGCCGCCGGAGAGCTGCACCGGCACGGGCAGCCCGGCGACGAGCTCGGCGAGGTAGGGCAGGTCGGACCCCCGGCGGTAGGCCCGGTCGAGGTCGACGAGGTGGACCCACCCGGCGCCCTGCTCGACCCAGCGCCGGGCGACGCCCGCCGGGTCGTCGTCGCCACCGTCGACCACCTGCGTGGCGCGCCGACCCGCGACGTCGACCGCCGCGAGCAGCTCCAGCACCGGGCTCACTCCAGCACCCCCAGCTCGCGACGCAGCCGCACCGAGTCGGCCACGGAGTCCTCGAACCATCCCACCTGCCGGGCGTCGGGCTCGTGCAGCACCGCCTCGGGCAGCTCCCGTGCGAGCAGCGGGTCGGTGAGCAGACGCGTCCCCGGCAGCTCGAGCGTCGCCATCACCGCCTGCAGCATCATCACCGGCCTCGCCTGCGTCTCGTGCAGCAGGTCGACCAGCTCGTCGCGCGTCGAGGACGGGCGCCCGGCCGTCCGGACCAGCTCGGCGGGCCCCGCGAGCTCCAGGCCCGGCGGGCGCAGCAGCCCGTGGTCGGGCTCCCACACCACCCAGGTCGGGTTGCGCCGCCGGCCGGTGCCGTGCAGCGTCAGCACGGCACGCCCGTCGATCTCGAAGAAGCCCAGGGCCGGACCGGCCTTGACGGGGACGGGCCGCGCGGCGAGCACCGTCGCGGCGTCGTCGTAGGGCGCACCGACGCTCGAGGAGCCGACGGCCGCCACCAGCGTCCAGCCCTTGACCGGGGCCACCACCAGCGGGGCGACGTGCTTGGCCACCCAGGCGTCCACCTCGCGCCGGCTGCCGCCGAGCAGCAGCAGTCCGGTCGGGGTGTCGCCCGGCCGGGGCGCAGGTTCGGAGCTCACCGGGTCATCCTACGAACGCCGCCCCGGCGGTTCGGATCCCGGGCGGGGCCGCGGGAAGCGTTTCGGCGAGGGCGGCGGTCCCTGGGCCGCCCGCGAGAACCCGGCAGCCCTGCCGGGACGCCCCCTCCGGTCCGTGCGGGCGGGTTCGACCGAGCGGGTCGCCGCGGGGGCTGCGTCGCCGTAGAGCAGGCGCTCGACCACCACGCGCGCGTGCCGCCCGGCCCGCCGCCACTCCTCGCTCAGCTCCCCGCCGCGACCCGCCTGACGGCCCATCACCCGGGACATCCCCTCGGCGTCCCGCAGGTTGCTCGGGACGGAGTCGACCTGACGTCCCCGCCAGACCACACCGGCGTCGCGCAGCCGGGACGCGAGCCGCCACGCCCTGGCCAGCTCCTCGGCGTCCTCGGCGCGTACCAGGCCGGCGTCGACGGCCGCCTCCAGCCCCCGCATCGTGCTGGTCGTCTGCAGCGCCGGGAACGCATGACCGTGCTCCAGCTGGAGCAGCTGCACGACCCACTCGACGTCCGTGAGCCCACCCCGACCCAGCTTGAGGTGCGTGCGTGGGTCGGCGCCCCGGGGCAGCCGCTCGGCCTCCATGCGCGCCTTCAGGCGCCGGATCTCGTGCACCGCGGCCTCGCTGATGCCTCCCGGTGGCCAGCGCAGCGGTTCGACGAGCTCGCAGAAGCGGCGTCCCAGGTCGCTGCTGCCCGCCACCGGGCGGGCCCGGAGCAGCGCCTGCGACTCCCAGCCGGCGGACCAGCGCTCGTAGTAGGTGCGGTAGCTCTCCAGGCTCCGGACCAACGGCCCGTTGCGCCCCTCCGGGCGCAGGCCCGCGTCCAGCTCGAGCACCGGGTCCGGTCCGGCGCCCGACAGGCCCTTGCGCAGCTCGGTGAAGATCTCCCCCGCCTGCTCGGCCGCGAGGTCGGGGTCGGCCCCGGGCAGGGGGTCGAAGACGTACATGACGTCGGCGTCGCTGGCGTAGCCGAGCTCTCGTCCACCCAGCCGGCCCATGCCCACGACGAGCAGCGCCACGGCCGGGTCCTCCTCGCGCCGCGTCAGCACCCGGTGCCGGGCGACGCCGAGCGCGCCCTCGAGGTAGGCGTCGGTCAGGTCGGTCAGCGCCGACCTGACCTGCTCGCCCGTCCAGGACCCCACGAGGTCGCCGAGGACGACCCGGACCAGCTCGCGCGCTCGCACCTTGCGCACCGCGAGGAAGGCCTCCTCCGGGTTCTCCTGCCGGTCGGCCGCGGCGAACATGCGGCCCAGCACGGCCTCCCGGTCCGGCGGGACGAGCCCCGACGGGTCACCCAGGAGCGAGACCGTGTCGGGCGAGCGCATGAGCAGGTCCACCGCATACCGGCTGGTGGCGAGGACGCTGGCGAGACGTTGGGCGGCGGTGCCCTCGTCGCGGAGCATCCCGAGGTACCAGTGCGTCGTGCCCAGGGCGTCGCTGATCTGGCGGAAGGCGAGCAGCCCGGCGTCAGGGTCGGCGCCGTCGGCGAACCAGGACAGCATGACCGGCAGCAGGTGGCGCTGGATCGTGGCCCGGCGGCTGACCCCCTCGGTCAGCGCCTCGAGGTGGCGCATCGCCCCGGCAGGGTCACGGAAGCCCAGCGCGGCCAGCCGCACCCGGGCCGCCTCCGGAGAGAGCCGCGCCTCCTCGGTCGACAGCCGGGCCACGGCGCTGAGCAGCGGCCGGTAGAACAGCCGCTCGTGCAGCCGTCGCACGTCGCGGCGCACCGTGCGCCAGCGCTCGACGAGCGCACGCTCGGCCTCGCCCCGCTCGCCCAGCGCCCGGCCGAGGCGGCGCAGCTCGGGCGAGGAGGTGGGCATCAGGTGGGTGCGCCGCATCCGGTGCAGCTGCACCCGGTGCTCCAGGCACCGCAGCAGGCGGTAGGCCTCGTCCAGGGCCCGGGCGTCGTCCCTGCCGACGTAGCCCCCGTCCCGCAGAGCCGCGAGCGCCTCGAGCGTGGTGCGCGAGCGCAGCTCCTCGTCGGCACGACCGTGGACCAGCTGGAGCAGCTGCACGCTGAACTCGATGTCGCGCAGACCGCCGGGCCCCAGCTTGATCTGCCGCTCGGCCTCGGCGGGCCGGACGTGCTCCTCGACCCGGCGGCGCATCGCCTGCACGTCGTCGACGAAGTTCTCGCGCCCGGAGGCCTCCCAGACCATCGGCCGCACGATGTCGAACCACGCGGTCGACAGGTGCTCCTCGCCGGCCACGTGCCGGGCCTTGAGCAGCGCCTGGAACTCCCACGTCTTGGCCCAGCGCTGGTAGTACTCCCGGTGCGATCGCAGGCTGCGCACCAGCGGACCGCGCTTGCCCTCCGGGCGCAGCGCCGCGTCAACCTGCCACAGGGCCCCCTCTGCGGTGGACTGCCCGCAGATCCGCATCACCGCCGAGGCCAGCGAGGCCCCGACCTTCATGGCCTGCTCCTCGTCGTGGTCGCCGCGGGGGGCGGCCAGGAAGATCACGTCGACGTCGCTGACGTAGTTGAGCTCGCACCCGCCCGTCTTGCCCATGCCGACCACCGCCAGGTCGCAGGTCTCCTCCCCCGGCGTCTCCGCCCGGGCCAGGAGCAGGGCTCCCCGGAGCGCGGCCGAGGCCAGGTCGGCCAGCCAGGCCCCCACGGTGGGCATCAGCTCCAGCGGGTTCTCGCCCATTAGGTCGGTGGTGGCCACGCGCAGCAGCTCCCGGCGGTAGGCGACGCGCAGCGCGTCGGCGCCCTCGCGGTCGCGCAGGCCCTCCACCGCCCGCACCACGGCGTCCGGGTCCGGCTGTCGGCCCTCCGCCACGTCGGCGATGTGCTCGGGGTGGCGCACGAGGTGGTCACCGAGGGCGGCGGACCCGCCGAGCAGGGCGAGCAGGCGGCGGCGCGGGTCTCCCCCGGACCGCAGGACCGGGGTGACGTGCTCCGCGGTGGGCCCGCCCGTCAGGTCGGTCGTGGACGGGTCCAGGAGCCGGGCCAGGGACAGCAGCGCCGCGTCGGGGTCGGCGGCGACGCCCAGGTCGGCCAGGAGGCCGGGCAGGTCCAGGTCCCCGACGCGCTCGCGCAGCTCCTCCACCAGCGCCGACGCCCGGCGGGTGTCGTCCAGACCCGCCCGCACCAGCTCGCCGGACGTCACCCCGCCGGGGGCCTCACCGGGTGCGCGACGGTCCCGGCCACGCCCCGCCGTGCCCGCGCGCTCGGAGGTCACGGCATACCTCTCACAGGTGGAGCAGGTAGCGGTCGAGCTCGAAGCGGGTCACCTGGGAGCGGTAGTCGCCCCACTCCTGCCACTTGTTGCGCAGGTAGAAGTCGAAGACCTGCTCGCCGAGCACGTCCGCGACGAGGTCGGACTCCTCCATGACGGCCACGGCCTCACCCAGGCTCTGCGGCAGCGGGTCGATGCCCATCGCCCGGCGCTCGGCGTCCGTCAGCGCCCACACGTCGTCCTCGGCCTCCGGGGGGAGGTCGTAGCCCTCCCGGATGCCGCGCAGGCCCGAGGCGAGGATGACCGCATACGTCAGGTAGGGGTTGCACGCCGAGTCGATCGAGCGGACCTCGATGCGGCGCGAGTGCCCCTTGCCGATGGAGTACATCGGCACGCGCGCGAGGGCGGAGCGGTTGTTGTGCCCCCAGCACACGTAGGCCGGCGCCTCTCCCCCGCCCCACAGACGCTTGTAGGAGTTGACCCACTGGTTGGTCACCGCGCAGATCTCCCGGCTGTGCCGCAGCACACCGGCCATGAAGCGGCGCCCCGTCTGCGAGAGCTCGTAGGGGGCGCCCGGCTCGTAGAAGGCGTTGCTGTCGCCCTCGAACAGCGACATGTGCGTGTGCATGCCCGACCCCGGGTGCGGCGCGAGCGGCTTGGGCATGAAGGTGGCGAACGCCTGCTCCTGCATCGAGACCTCCCGGACCACCGTGCGGAAGGTCATGATGTTGTCTGCCATCGACAGCGCGTCGGCGTAGCGCAGGTCGATCTCCTGCTGGCCCGGCCCGCCCTCGTGGTGGCTGAACTCCACCGAGATGCCCATCTGCTCGAGCATCTCGATGGCCGCGCGCCGGAAGTCGTGCCCGTCCCCGCGGGCGACGTGGTCGAAGTAGCCGGCCTGGTCGACCGGGACCGGTCCGACCGCCGGGTCGTAGGGCTCCTTGAACAGGTAGAACTCGATCTCGGGGTGGGTGTAGAAGGTGAACCCCTCCTGCGCGGCGGAGTCGAGGGCCTTGCGCAGGATGTGGCGCGAGTCGGTCGGGGCGGGGGTGCCGTCGGGCATGTGGATGTCGCAGTACATGCGCGCGGTGCGCTCCCGCCACGGCAGCACCTGGAAGGTGTCCGCGTCGGGCTGGATGACCATGTCCGCCTCGTAGACCCGGGTGAAGCCCTCGATGACGCTGCCGTCGATGCCGATGCCCTCGGTGAAGGCCTGCTCGAGCTCGGCCGGCGCCACGGCGACGGACTTCAGGGTGCCGAGGAGGTCGGTGAACCAGAGCCGGACGAACCGGATGTCCCTCTCCTCGATCGTGCGGAGGACATACTCCTGCTGGCGGTTCATGCGCCCATCCTGCCGCATGGCCTCACCCGCGCGCGGGGGTATGCCGTGCGCGTCGCCGCTGGTCCCGGGCCGGGTCCCCGGGCAGGTCGGCGACGGCCCGCTCGTAGTCGGCCGCGAGCAACGCCAGGTCGGCGCGGTAGTCGGCGATGCGGCAGCCCAGGCCGTTGGGCTTGACCGCGATCCCCTCGGCGTCCCAGTGCGGCCGGGCCCGCGTCAGCAGGCCGCCGCCGAGGTCTCCGGCGTGGCTCACGACCCGCCACCACGTCACGTCGCCGCCCCAGTGCCGCATGATCGAGCCGACCTGCCGGGGGCCGATGCCGACGAGGTCGGCGAGGTCGCCGTAGGACACGACCCGGCCGGGCGGCACGAGCTCGACCGCGCGCAGCACGCGCTCGACGAGGAGGTCGTCCACGGGTCAGGGCGGGTGGCTGCCGGGCGCCGCGTCAGTCGTTGAGCGGGTTGTTGTCCCAGGCGGCGGAGTCGGCGTCACCGGTGCGCCACTCGTGCTCCTTGCGCTCCTCCTCGTCCCACTGGGCCGTCTTCTGCGCGGCGGTCTCCAGGGCCCGGGAGGCCTCGTCCTCGCTGCCGTAGGGACCCATCAGGTCGGCACTGCGGGCGCGCTCGGGGTCGTCGGTCGCCTCGACCCGGCCGGTCTTGGTGTTGTACCAGTACTCCATACCCATCGGTGTGCCTCCTGCTGTCCGGCTCGGCCGCCCAGCGCGGCGACCTAGACTCCACCCTATGCCGACCACCACCCCCCTCGCCCCGGGAGTCGTCAGCCCGCGGCTGCCCGTCCCCGCCTCGATCGCCCGCCCGGAGTACGTCGACCGGCCGGCGCCCGCACCCTTCAGCGGCAGCGAGGTCAAGGACGCCGAGACGATCGAGCGGATGCGGGTGGCCGGACGCATCGCCGCCCAGGCGCTGCAGCTGTGCGGCGAGATGGTCCGTCCGGGCGTGACGACCGACGCGATCGACCGGGCCGGCCACGAGTTCCTCCTCGACCACGGCGCCTACCCCTCGACCCTGGGCTACCGCGGCTACCCCAAGTCGCTGTGCACGTCGGTCAACGAGGTCATCTGCCACGGCATCCCCGACGACCGGGAGCTGCAGGAGGGGGACATCTGCAACATCGACATCACGGCCTACGTCGGCGGCGTGCACGGCGACAACAACGCCACCTTCCTGTGCGGCGAGGTCGCCGAGGAGACCCGCCTGCTCGTGGAGCGCACGCAGGAGGCGCTGATGCGCGCGATCCGGGCCGCACGCCCCGGGCGCGAGATCAACGTCATCGGCCGGGTGATCGAGAGCTACGCGCGGCGCTTCGGCTACGGCGTGGTGCGCGACTACACCGGGCACGGCGTCGGCGAGGCCTTCCACTCCGGGCTCGTCATCCCCCACTACGACGCGGCGCCCGCCTACGACACGCTCATCGAGCCGGGTATGACGTTCACGATCGAGCCGATGCTCAACCTCGGCACCCCCGAGTGGGTCGAGTGGGACGACGGGTGGACCGTGCTGACCGCCGACGGCCGGCCCTCGGCGCAGTTCGAGCACACGATCCTCATCACCGACGACGGCGCGGAGATCCTGACGCTGCCGGGGCCGTGAAGGCGCCAGCCGTCCCCGACCTGGCTCTCGGGGTCCTGACGGAGGTCGACGCCTCGGCGCTGCGACCCGGCGCCGACCTGGAGGCGGTCGTGTGCGCCGGCGCGAGGCTCGACCGGCTCGACCTGGGCGACGCGCTCCTCACCGCCTCCCGGCTGAGCCGGCTCACCGCCGACGAGGCCCTGCTCTCCGGCGCCCGGCTCACCGAGGTCGACCTGGACCAGGTCGGGCTGACGGTCCTGCGCGCCGCGGGCGGCCGGTGGCGCGAGGTGCGGCTCGGTGGTCGGGTCGGTGTGCTCGAGGCGCCCGGTGCGCAGTGGTGGTCGGTCGACCTGACCGGCTGCCGGCTGGGCTACGTCGACCTGCGCGACGCCGAGCTGGTCGACGTGGCCCTCACCGACTGCGTGGTCGACGAGCTCGTGCTCTCCGGCGCCACCGCCCGTAGTGTCGCGCTGACCGGCACCCGGGTGGACACGCTGCGCGTGGGCGGCAGCCGGCTCACCGACGTCGACCTGCGCGGGGCCGTCCTGGCGAGCGTCGACGACGTGGCCGGACTGCGTGGCGCGACCGTCGGGCCGGACCAGCTGGCGATGCTCGCGCCGCTGATGGCGCAGGGGCTGGGGCTGCGCGTCGAGCCGTAGGAGTGACGCAGCGCCTGCGCCCGGGCGCGTGACGTCATACCCTGTGCAGGCCCGCAGGACCCGCGCCCGAAAGGACCCTCATGGCCACCCACATCCTCGGTATCGACATCGGCGGCAGCGGCATCAAGGGGGCGCCGGTCGACCTGGACGAGGGCGAGTTCACCCGCGACCGGGTCCGGATCGACACCCCGAAGAAGTCGACCCCTGAGGCCGTCGCCGACCTCGTCGTCGAGCTCGTGGACCAGCTGGCCGGCGACGTCGAGGACGGCACCCCGGTCGGCATCACCGTGCCCGCGGTGGTCGACCACGGCGTCGTCCGCACGGCCGCCAACATCGACAAGAGCTGGATCGGCACCGACGCCGACGCGCTCTTCACCGAGCGCCTCGGCCGGCCCGTGCACGTCGTCAACGACGCCGACGCCGCGGGGGTGGCCGAGATGCACTACGGCGCGGGCAAGGACAACACGGGGGTGGTCCTGCTCACCACGCTGGGCACCGGGATCGGCAGCGCCCTCTTCCTGCGCGGGGAGCTGCTGCCCAACACCGAGCTCGGGCACCTCGAGCTCGACGGCCACGACGCGGAGACCCGGGCCGCCAGCAGCGTGCGGGACGAGGAGGACCTGTCGTGGAAGGAGTGGGCCAAGCGGCTGCAGCGCTACTACTCCCACGTCGAGGCCCTGCTGTGGCCCGACCTCATCATCGTCGGCGGCGGCGTGTCCAAGAAGGCCGACAAGTTCCTGCCGCTGCTCGACCTGCGCGCGCCGATCGTCCCGGCGCAGCTGCGCAACGACGCGGGCATCATCGGGGCGGCGTGGTACACCGCCCACGAGGAGGAGTGACGGGCCGGCGCTGCCGCGCCGCATCCCACTCACGACGTCGAGCTGCAGGGATCACCTGATGCGTCAGGTGATCCCAGCAGCTCGGCGTCGTCAGTGGTCCTGCGTCCCTGGACCGGGGACTTATCCACAGGTCTACGCCGCAGCTGACGTCGGGCGGGCCGTCCCGGACCACACTGGGGCGCCATGGACCCGCGGCTGCGCACCCACTGCCGCCGACGCCCGGGAGTCCCACCGCATCCGGACGACCGCCGTCGTCCTGAGCCGGCACGGGAAGCTCGCGGTCAGCCACCAGAGTGCCGCCGCAGTGCTCGGCCTGCCCCTGCTGGTCTCCGAGCTCGGACCGGTGCGGGTGGCGCACACGTCCAAGGACGCCAACACCCGGCGGCAGGACGCCTTCACGGTCCATCGTTGCCCTGGTCCGGACGCCATCGGCAGCCACGGCATGGTGGCCACGGTGGTGCCTGCCCTCGCCGTGCTCGGCACGGGGATGATGGCTGGCGTCCGCTCGGGCGTCATGGCCGCCGACGCGGCCCTCCGGCGCGAGATGGTCACCACCGAGGAGCTGCACCACTGGCTGGGTCGGCTGCGCCGGGTGCCCGGCGTGGCCCGGGCGCGGTATGTCGTGGGGAGCGCCTCGGCGCGGGCCGAGTCACCGGGTGAGTCCTTGCTCCGGCTCGTGCTCGTCGGCCTGGGACTCGTCTTCGTGGAGCAGCACCTGATCCATCGTCCGGACGGCCGTTGGGCTCGGGTGGACTTCTACCTCCCCGAGCTCGACGTCGTCCTCGAGTTCGACGGGATGGTCAAGTACGGCGGGTCAGAGGGCCGGGCAGAGCTCGCGGCCGAGAAGCACCGTGAGGACGACATCCGCTCGCTCGGCCACGGCGTCGCCCGCGTCGTCTGGGCCGACCTCTTCTCGCCGCCGCTCGTCGCGGCCAAGATCCGTGCTGCTGCACGGTCACGTGGCCGCGTCTGAGCACTTGCGACGCCTCGCTGCAAGGACTCCATGACGCATCGTGGGATCTGTGCAACGACGCGTCGCGAGTGGTGTGAGCGGTTCAGGCCGGAACGGGGGCCCACCCCTCACCACGAGGTATGCCGCGGCCGTCCCTCCTCGTACCCCGCCGCCCCCTGGATGCCCACCACGGCACCGCTGTGGAACTGCCCGATCGTGCGGGCGCCGGCGTAGGTGAACGCGCTGCGGACGCCGGAGACGATCTGGTCGATGACGTCCTCGACGCCGGGGCGCTGCGGGTCGAGGAACATCCGACCCGAGGAGATGCCCTCCTCGAAGAGGGCCGACCGGGCCCGCTCGAAGGCGGACAGGTCGCGGGTGCGGTTCTTGACCGCCCGGGCGGACGCCATACCGAAGGACTCCTTGTAGTAGCGCCCGTCGGCGTCGCGCATGAGGTCGCCCGGCGACTCCAGCGTGCCGGCGAACCACGACCCCACCATGACCGAGGCGGCGCCGGCGGCGAGGGCGAGGGCGACGTCGCGGGGATACTTCACTCCCCCGTCGGCCCACACGTGGGCGCCCATCTCCCGGGCGGCGTCGGAGCACTCCAGCACGGCGGAGAACTGCGGGCGCCCCACGCCCGTCATCATCCGCGTCGTGCACATGGCGCCCGGGCCCACGCCGACCTTGACGATGTCTGCGCCGGCGTCGACGAGGTCCTGGACCCCCGCCCGGGAGACGACGTTGCCAGCCACGACGGGGGCCCGGCGGCCGGTCGCCTGCGCGTGCGCGTCACGGGAGGCGACCACGTGCGGGAGGGCGTCGAGCATCTTGTCCTGGTGCCCGTGCGCCGTGTCGACGACCAGCACGTCGGCCCCGGAGTCGAGGAGCTCGGCGGCCTTTCCCGGGACGTCGCCGTTGATGCCGACTGCCGCACCGACGCACAGCCGGCCGTCGGCGTCGAGGGCCGGGGCGTAGATGGCCGAGCGCAGCAGCCCCGTGCGGGTCACGATGCCGCGCAGCAGGCCACCCGCGACCACGGGGGCCAGCCCGGCCCGCGACCCCTCCAGCCGGTCGAACGCCTCGCGCAGGTCCACGCCCTCCTCGAGGACGACGAGCGGCTCCTCCATCACCTCGCCGACGGCGGCGAACCGGTCGACGTCCTCGGTGTCCGACTCGGTGACGATGCCGATGGGCCGGCCGGCCTCCACGACGACCGCGGCCCGGTGCGCGCGCTTGTGCATCACCGACAGCACCTGGGCGACCGGCGCCGAGCGCTCGACGACGATCGGCGTCTCGTAGACGGGGTGGCTGGACTTGACCCGCTCCACCGTCTTGCGGACCTCCGGCAGCGGGATGTCCTGGGGCAGCACCGCCACGCCACCGCGGCGCGCGACGGTCTCGGCCATGCGCCGCCCGGCCACCGCGGTCATGTTGGCCACGGCGACGGGGATGGTCGTGCCCACGCCGTCCGGGGTGCGCAGGTCGACGTCGAGGCGGGAGGTCACGCCGGAGCGCGAGGGCACCATGAAGACGTCGTTGTAGGTCAGGTCGTGCACGGGCTGTGTGCCGTTGAGGAACTCCACGGACCACGAGACTACGTGGCCGCGCCCCGGACCGTGCCCCGACGCGTGGCGGGCGGGCGGGACGCGCCCTACGGTCGGGGTATGGAGATCACCCACCTCGGTCACGCCTGCCTGCTCGTGGAGGTCGCCGGACAGCGCGTCCTCGTCGACCCCGGCACCTTCTCCCAGCTCGACGGTCTGGTCGACCTGACCGCGGTCGTGGTCACCCACCAGCACCCCGACCACTGGGACCCGCGCCGAGGTCCCCGCCTGCTGGCCGAGAACCCCGACGCGCGCGTGCTCGTGGAGCCGCAGACCGCCGAGCTGCTGGCCCGGGAGGGTCACGGCCGACGGGCCGAGCGTATGGAGTCGGGCGGGACGGTCGAGCTCGGCGCCCTTCGACTCACGCCCGTCGGCGACCGGCACGCGGTCATCCACCCCTACGTGGACCGGATCGACAACCGCGGCGTGGTGCTCGCCGCCGACGGCGAGCCCACCCTCTTCCACCCCGGCGACGCCCTCGACGCCGACCCCGGCCCGGTGGACCTGCTCGCGGTGCCGGTCAACGCGCCGTGGGGGAAGGTGAGCGAGACGGTCGAGTTCGTCCGTCGGGTCGCGCCGGCCCTGGGCGTCGTGCCGATCCACGACGGTCTGCTCAACGACACCGGGCGGGGGATGTATCTCCAGCACGTGCAGGCTTTCGGCGCCGAGGGCGGGGTCGAGGTGCTCGACCTGCGCGGGGAGGGACCGACCACCGTCGGCCGGCGCTAGACTGGTCGGCGGATGAGTCGGCCAGGCGGCCGCGTCGGGCCCCGCGAGGGTGTCCCGCCGAGGAACGTCCGGGCTCCACAGGGCAAGGTGATGGCTAACGGCCACCCGGGGTGACCCGCGGGACAGTGCCACAGAGAGCAGACCGCCCACCGGTGACGGTGGGTAAGGGTGAAAGGGTGGTGTAAGAGACCACCAGCACGCCGGGTGACCGGCGTGGCTAGGTAAACCCCACCTGGAGCAAGGTCAGACAGTGCGTGCACGAGGGCTGCCCGCCCGAGCGCACGGGTAGACCGCTGGAGGCGGCCGGCAACGGTCGTCGTAGATGGATGGTCGCCACCTCCGCAGTGCCGGCGACGGTGCGGAGGGACAGAACCCGGCGTACCGGCCGGCTCATCCCCCGCCGGCTCTACAGGTGCAGGGCCCCGGTGACCAGGTCGACGAGCACGAAGAGCACCGTCAGCACCGCCACGCCGATCGGGATGACCGCCAGCACCTTGGTGAAGGGACGGGTGTCTGCCTGGGACGTGGGCACATGCTCGCTCATGGGCAGGATCCTCCCACACCCCGGCCTCCTTCCCCGCGCGCGGGCGCCCGAGACCCCGCGGTCGGCGCGCAGCAGCCCGGTGCCTCAGCGGCCGAGCAGGGCGGCGAGGGTGACCGCGACACCGTCCTCGTCGTTGCTCGGCACGGCGTGCGTCGCAGCGGTCAGCACGTCCGGGTGCGCGTTGGCGACGGCGAACGAGCGACCCGCCCAGGTCAGCATCGGCAGGTCGTTGGGCATGTCCCCGAACGCCCAGACCTCCTCGGCCGCCACGACGGGGTCCTGCTCGAGGCACCACTGCTCCAGCGCCACGGCCTTCGTCACGCCGCGGGGGCCGATCTCGGCCATCCGCACCGCCCCCGAGTGGGACACCTGCGCACGGTCGCCCACCACCTGCGCCACCAGCCCCGTCAGCTCCTCGGTGGCCATCGTCGCGTGACGCACGAGCACCTTGCCGACCGGACGTCCGGCGAGCTCGCGCCACGGGCCCACCGTCCACTCCGCCGGGTAGTCGTCCAGCTCCCAGTCCGCCTCGCACGCCGGGCCCTCCACGCCCTCCGTCGCGAGCACGATGCCGGGTATGCCGTCGCGCAGGTCCGCGAGCAGCCCGCCCAGCACCTCGGTGGGCAGCAGCCGGTGGCCGGTGATGCGCCGTGCTCCCACGTCGTAGGTGAACGCGCCGTTGCCGCAGAGGGCGACGGCGTGGACCCCCAGCTCGCCCAGCTCGTGCATCCACCGCGGCGGGCGGGCCGTGACGAGGACCACCGTGACGCCGTCGGCCGAGACCGCCCGCAGGACGTCGCGGGTGAAGGCCGACACCCGCCCGTCGGAGCGCAGCAGCGTGCCGTCGACGTCCGTCGCGACGACCCGGGGCCGGTCCACGTCCGCCTCAGGACGCCTCGGGGACGACACGTAGCCGCACGCGGCTCTGCACGATGTCGGCCTCCACGACCTCGACCTGCACGGTGCTTCCCAGCTCCGCGCTGCCCTCGGCGACCTCGGAGACCGGCGGGTCGGTGAGCTGGACGACGACGTCCCCGCGCGGCAGCCCGTCGACGACCACCGCCTCCAGGGTGTGGCCCACACGGTCGACGAGCACGGCCGCCTCGACGGCGCTGACGCACTCGCGCTCCACGGCCCGCACGCGGCCGTCGGCCCGGTCCATCACCGACGGCAGCTCCGGCAGCGCCTCCCGCGCCCAGGCCGGGACCTCCTCCCCCGAGGTGAGCGCCGCGCACACCGCCAGCGCGTAGCGGTCGACGAGACGGCGCAGCGGCGCGGTGACGTGGGTGTAGGGGGCGGCGATGGCGGCCTGCACCCGCTCGTCCTCCGGCGGCAGCTGCCCGTCGAAGACGGTGTAGCCCGCCCCGCGGAACAGGGCGGTCGCCGCGCTGACCACCGCCAGGTGCGAGGGCGCCGACTTGTCGAGGCTGCGCAGGAACTCGCCGTACGCCATACCCTCCGGCCAGGCGTGCCCCAGCGCCCTGGCCTCCCGCCGGAAGCGGGCGACCGCCGCGGTGTCGGGCACCGGCATCGTCCGGAGCACGCCGACCCCGCCCTCGAGCATGATCTCGGCCGCGACCATGCCGGTGAGCAGCGAGACCTGGGCGTTCCAGTCCTCCGCGGGGCGCAGAGGCCGCAGCCGCAGGTGGTAGCTGCCGTCGGCGGCGACCTCCACCTCCTGCTCGGGCATCGGCAGGCTGGCCCCGCCGCGCTCGACCTCGCGCCGGATGCGCAGCTCGCCCACCTCCCTGAGCAGCATCAGGGTCTCCTCGGCCTCCCCCGCGTCGACCTGTTCCTGCACCTCGGCGTAGGTGTAGCGCCGGCGGGAGCGGACCAGGGCCCGGTAGAGCTGGGCGGTGTCGCGCACGCCCTCGGCGGTCAGGCGCATGTCCCACAGGTAGGCGGGCCGCACGACGTCGGGCAGCAGGCTCGCGGCGCCCTCGCTGAGCTCGGTCGGGTGCAGGGGCACGCGCACGTCCGGGCAGTAGACGGTCATGCCCCGCAGCTGGACCTCCTCGTCGAGCGCGCCGCCCGGGCGGACGAAGGCGGGGACGTCGGCGATCGCGTAGCGCACCCGGTAGCCGTCGCCGTCGCGCTCGATGTGCATCGCCTGGTCGAGGTCCATCGACCCGGGCGGGTCGATCGTGACCAGCTCGAGGTCGGTCTCGTCGCGCTCCGGCAGGTCCGGGGAGGCGATCACCCGCTCGACCTCGGCGAGCACCTCCGCCGGGAACTGCTGGCGCACGTCGTGCTGGTCACGGGCCCGCTGGAAGGCCTCCTCCAGCAGGCGGCCGCGGTCGGTGGCGGAGGAGGCCTCCGTGAGCTTCGTCGCACGCTGCAGCATGCCCGTCACCCTACGGTGTCGTCGTCCGCGTCGCCCCGGCCGTCGCCTACCCTTCCTGACGTGCTGATCCTGCTGCCCCCGTCCGAGTCCAAGGCCACCCGCGCCCGGGGGGCCGCGCTGCGGCCGGAGGAGCTGTCCGCCTCCTCGCTGGGGCCGCAGCGCGCGCGCGTGATCGCCGCCCTGACGGAGGTCAGCGGGCGCGAGGACGCGGCCGAGGCGCTCGGGGTGAGCCCGTCGCTGGCCGAGGAGGTCGGGCGCAACACCCGGCTGCTGACCGCGCCCACGCTGCCCGCCCGCGACCTCTACACCGGTGTCCTCTACGACGCGCTCGACCTGGCCTCGCTCGACCCCTCGTCGGCGCGCCGGGCGACCCGGCGGCTGCGGGTCGTCTCCGCGCTCTACGGGCTGGTGCGCATGACCGACCGGCTGGCCCCCTACCGGCTCTCGATGTCGGTCAACCTGCCGGGGGTCGGGCCGCTCGCCGGCGCCTGGCGTCCCCACCTGGAACAGGTGCTGCCCGAGGATGCGGGCCGCGGGCTGGTCATGGACTGCCGCTCGAGCACGTATGCGGCCGCGTGGGTCCCCCAGGGCGACCTCGCGACGCGCTGGGTCACCGTCCGGGTCCCGGGCGCGACGCACATGGCCAAGCACACGCGCGGGCTCGTCGCCCGGGCCCTGTGCGAGGAACCGTCCGACCCCCGACGCCCCGCCGCGCTCGTGCCGCTCCTGCGGGACCGCTTCGAGGTGCGGCTCCACGAGCCGCAGCGCCCGGGCCGGCCGTGGGTGCTGGACGTGCAGCCCGCCTGAGGGGACCGGGTGTCAGTCGACGCCGGCGTCGACGATCGTGATCTCGGCGTCCGGGTCGTCCGCGTCGGAGGCCGGGTCGTAGAGGTGGTGCGTGTCGTTGACGAAGGCGACCTGGGCGCCCCCGTCGGGCCAGACCTCGACCGCCGTCAGCGACGCCGGCGAGGTCGCGATCGACCACGCGCGCCCGTGGTCGACCCCGAGCAGCCGGCCGAGCACCGACATCAGCACGACCCGGTGCGTGGCGACCACGACGGTGCCTCCTCGGGCGATCGCGCGGGCCAGCGCCTGGCCGACCCGGGCGTCCAGCTCGCGGCGCGTCTCACCGCCGGGCGGGGCGAACCCGTCGTCGTGGCGCAGCCGCAGCAGGTCCTCGCCGTGGTCGCGGACGAGGTCGGCCATCGCCATCCCGTCCCACGCCCCGAAGCCCTGCTCGTCCCAGTCGCGGTCCTCCTCGCGGGCCACCCCGAGGTGGTCGGCGATCGCCTGGCCGGTCTGGCGGGCCCGCTGCAGCGAGGAGGACACGACGGCGAGCGGCCCCGGCTCGGAGCGCTCGACGAGGCGGCGGACGGCCGCCGCGGCCGCCTGGGCCTGGGCCCGGCCGGTGGCGTTGAGCGAGGGGTCGGCCCCGCCCCGGCCGTCCAGCAGGTGGCCCTGCGTGAAGTCGGTGACCCCGTGACGGACGAGGACCAGACGGGTCTGCCCCTCCAACGACGGGACGGTCTCGTCCGAGACGTAGACGTCGCTCAGCGGCACCCTGCCCACGCCGAAGGTGGGCCGGTCCCGGGACGCAGGCCCGGCGGGGGTCGGCGCGTCGTCGTCCACGTCCTCGGTCCCGTCGTCGTCCACGTCCAGCAGCGCCCAGGGGTCCTGCCCGCCGTCGGGCTGCACGGTGTCCCGGCCCGTGTCGCTCTCGTGACCCTCGTCGCCCTCGCCGCCGCCCTTCGCACCCGCGTGGTCACGGCTGACGGTCCGTCCGTCCATGCCCACGTTGGACAGCGCGTCGGCCGCCTTGTTGCGCTCCCGCGGCACCCAGGTCAGCGACACGCTGCCGCCCTCCTGCTGGATGGCGTCGACGAGCCGCCGGGCCTGCATCGCCAGGCGGCGCATGTCCGCGTGCTTGATCTTCCAGCGGCCCGACATCTGCTCGACGACGAGCTTGGAGTCCATCCGGACCTCGACGGCGGCGTCGGTCGCCAGACCGAGGTCGAGCACGGCCTGCAGCCCGGCCACCAGGCCGCTGTACTCGGCGACGTTGTTGGAGGCGATGCCCAGCGGCGCCGCCCGCTCGGCCAGCACCTCCCCGGTCCGGGCGTCGCGCACCAGGGCCCCGTAGCCGGCGGTCCCGGGGTTGCCGCGCGAGCCGCCGTCGGCCTCGACGACGAGCGCCGGCCGCAACGTCACAGACCGGACTCCGGGGTGCGGACGAGGATGCGGCCGCACTCCTCGCACCGCAGCACCTCGTCCTCCGGTGCGGAGCGGATCCGGGAGAGGTCCACGGCGTTGATGTCCAGGCGGCACCCGTCGCAACGGCGCTGCACCAGCGCGGCGGCCCCCGACCCGCTGTGCGCCCGCACCCGGTCGTAGAGCGCCAGCAGCTCACCGGACAGGTCCTGTGCGACGGCGTCGCGCCCGCCCGCGACCTCGGTCCGCTCCGCGGTGGTCTGTGCCGTCTTCTCGTCGCGGGCCGCGCGCAGCTCGTTGAGCCGGGCCGCGTGCTCGTCGCGGACGCGCGCCGCGGTGTCGGCCGCCTGCTGGGCCTGCTCGAGGCGCTCCATCACCTCGAGCTCCTCGTCCTCGAGCACGGACTGCCGCCGCGCCAGCGACTCCAGCTCGTGCTGCAGGCCCTGGAGCGACTTGGCGGTGCCGGTGCCCGCGTCGAGCCGGGACTGGTCCCGGGCGGCGCGGTCGCGCACCTGCTGCACCGCCGCCTCGGCCTTGGCGACCTCGCGCTGCAGGTCGCCGACGAGCGTCTCGGTGCGCACCACCTCAGCCTCCAGGTCGGCCGACTCGGCCTCCATGCGGCGGATGTCGGTGAGCTCGGGCAGCGAGCGCACGCGGTGGTCGAGCTGGTCCAGCCTGGTGTCGATGGCCAGCAGCTCGAGGAGCCGGGCCTGCATCTCGGGGGACGCCTTCACGGCATACCTCCTGCGTCGGTGGGTGGTTGCGCGCCGACCACGAAGTCCCACGGGTCGGTGCGCACGGTCGAGATCTCGAGGGTCACGCTAGCGGCGAGCCGCTCCTGCAGCCGCGCGCGCAGCGCCGGGAGCCACAGCCACTCGCTGGCGAAGTGCCCGGCGTCCACGAGGTATGGCGTGCGCGGTGCGTCGTCGCCGCGCCCCCGGGCCGCGGCCCGCGCCTCCTCGCGCGCCTCGAGGGCGGGGTGGTGGCGCAGGTCGGCGGTGACGTAGACGTCGGCCCCGCTGCGCCGGACGGCCCCGAAGGAGGAGTCCCCCGCCCCGCCCAGCACGGCGACCCTCCGCACCTGCGCGTCGGCCGGGCCGCTGACGCGCACCCCGCCCGCGGTGCGCGGCAGGGCGGCGTGCAGCCGGGTCGCCAGCTCGGCCAGGGTCACCGGGGCGTCGAGGTCGCCGACGCGTCCCAGCTCCTGCTCCTCGGACAGCTGCAGAGGCTCGGTGGCGGTCAGCCCGCAGGCGGCGGCGAGCGCGTGCCCGACACCGGGGTCCGCCACGTCGGCGTTGGTGTGCGCGCAGTAGAGGGCCACGTCGTTGACCAGCAGCTCGGCGACGGCGGCGCCCTTGGCGGTGGTCGTCGCGACCGAGTGGATGCCGCGCAGCAGCAGCGGGTGGTGGGTGACGATCAGGTCGGCCCCGGTCTCGACCGCCTCGGCGATGACCTCCAGCGTCGGGTCCACGGCGAGCAGGACGCGCGAG
This sequence comes from Ornithinimicrobium pekingense DSM 21552, assembly GCF_000421185.1. Lineage (GTDB taxonomy): Bacteria > Actinomycetota > Actinomycetes > Actinomycetales > Dermatophilaceae > Ornithinicoccus > Ornithinicoccus pekingensis. The sequence continues at coordinate 652,821 of NZ_ATWJ01000007.1, read as the reverse complement.
ACGGGCTGGTCCGGGTCACCGGCGACCAGACCGACCCGGTCCCACGACTGGGCGGTCGCGGGCGGGTAGAGCTCCTCGAGCACGGCGACGACGTCGCCCAGCCGTGTGCTGTCCGCTCTGCTGTTGTCCACGTGGGCCCGGCCGGGCTCGAACCGACGACCTACGCGGTGTAAACGCGGCGCTCTACCAGCTGAGCTACAGGCCCTGGGGCGCCCATTGTGCCAGCCGCGCGGCAGTGCTCGGGAACCCCGGACGCCTCACCGGTCGCGGACCGCCTCGTGCAGCAGCCCGATGGGGCGCTCCTCGTCCGGCCCGTGCACCGAGCTCCAGCGCACGGTCATCGTCGGGTCCACGAGAAAGGTGCCGCGCAAGGGTCGGCCGTGACGCTCGTCCAGCACGCCGTAGGAACGGCATACCTGCCCGTGCGGCCAGAAGTCGGACAGGAGGGGGAAGCGGTAGCCCTCGAGAGCGGCCCACGCCCGGAGGGAGGACTGGGGGTCGCAGGAGATGCCGTGCACCTGCACCCGGTCGTTGGCGAAGGTGTCGATGTCGAGCTGCACCTCCAGCAGCTCACCGGTGCAGATGGAGGTGAAGGCGGCCGGGAAGAACACCAGCAGCGCCGCGCGACCGCGCACCGCCTCGGACAGGGTCACCGGCTCGCCGTGCTGGTCCGGCAGCGTCAGGTCGGGCGCCCGGTCACCGGGGCGGGGGTGTGCGGTGAGGTGCTCGGGCCGCCCGCCCTCACCGGTGGCGCTCAACGCCGGCCCACCAGCCGCTGCCCGACCCACTCCCCCAGGGCCACGCCGCCGGAGGCGGTGAGCGAGCACGTCGTGCAGGCCTCCTGCACGACGTGGGCCTGCACCCGGTCGCCGCGGCCGGCACCGGGGGTGAGCAGGGCGATGAACCCGCCCTCCTCCATGGTGGTCAGGGCGTCGACGAGGTCGTCGGCCAGGTCGCCGTCGCCCTCGCGCCACCACAGCACCACCACGTCGACCACGCCGTCGTAGTCCTCGTCCTCCAGCGGCGCCTCGACCACCTGCTCGACGACCTCCCGGACCTCCTCGTCCACGTCGTCGTCGTAGCCGTACTCGATGACGATCTGCCCCGGCGCGAAGCCGAGCTTGCGCACCGGTGCCGCCAGGGGGCTGCCCTCGGCCACGTCCACCTCTTCCGTCCCTTTGCTGCCCATGGTGGCCCTACACAACTAGAGGGGGACCCCCGTTGTAAAGGGCGACGCTCCGCCGAGGCCGCGACGGACCTTCCCGCACCCCCCTGGCCGGGGCGACCGGGCGGACGTCACGGCAAGGGTCCGTGACAGACTGAGGACCGTCACTACGTCGGAAAGGACATGCCTCATGCCTACGGAGCGCCCCGTCGGTCCTATCCTCAACGGTCTCCCCAGCCAGGTCCCGGACGTCGACCCCGAGGAGACCCAGGAATGGCTCGACTCGCTCGACGCGGCCATCGAGACCGGTGGCCGCCAGCGGGCGCGCTACCTGATGCTGCGGATGCTGGAGCGGGCCCGCGACTCCCAGGTCGGGCTGCCCTCGCTGACCACCACCGACTACATCAACACGATCCCGCCGGAGCGCGAGCCGTGGTTCCCCGGTGACGAGGAGCTGGAGCGTCGCTACCGCGCCTGGATGCGCTGGAACGCCGCGGTCATGGTGCACCGCGCCCAGCACCCGGACATCTCCGTGGGCGGCCACATCTCCACCTACGCCTCCATGGCGACCCTGTGGGAGGTCGGCTTCAACCACTTCTGGCGCGGCCGCGACCACGAGGGCGGCGGCGACCAGCTGTTCTTCCAGGGCCACGCCTCCCCCGGCATCTACGCCCGCGCCTTCCTCGAGGGGCGCCTGAGCGAGGACGACCTCGACAGCTTCCGGCAGGAGAAGAGCAAGAAGCACGGCGACGCCGAGCCCCTGCCCTCCTACCCCCACCCGCGGAGCATGCCGCACTTCTGGCAGTTCCCGACGGTCTCGATGGGCCTGGGCCCGATGAACGCCATCTACCAGGCGGCCTTCAACAAGTACCTGCACAACCGCGGCATCAAGGACACCAGCCAGCAGCACGTGTGGGCCTTCCTCGGCGACGGCGAGATGGACGAGCCGGAGTCGCGCGGCCTGCTGCAGGTGGCCGCCAACGACGAGCTCGACAACCTGACCTTCGTCGTCAACTGCAACCTGCAGCGACTCGACGGCCCGGTGCGCGGCAACGGCAAGATCGTCCAGGAGCTGGAGAGCTTCTTCCGCGGCGCCGGCTGGAACGTCATCAAGGTGCTGTGGGGCCGCGGGTGGGACGAGCTCATCGCCAAGGACACCTCCGGCGCGCTGGTCAACCTGTTCAACTCCACCCCCGACGGGGACTTCCAGACGTTCCGGGCCAACGACGGCGCCTTCATCCGGGACCACTTCTTCGGCCGCGACCCGCGCACCAAGGAGATGGTCAAGGACTGGACCGACGAGGACGTCTGGTGGAAGCTCAAGCGCGGCGGGCACGACTACCACAAGGTGTACGCCGCCTACGCCGCCGCGATGAAGCACACCGGCCAGCCGACCGTCATCCTGGCCCACACGATCAAGGGCTACAGCCTCGGGACGCACTTCGCGGGCCGCAACGCCACCCACCAGATGAAGAAGATGACGCTGGAGGACCTCAAGGGCTTCCGCGACAGCCTGAAGATCCCGGTCACCGACGAGCAGCTCGAGGCCGACCCCTACAAACCGCCCTACTACCACCCCGGCGAGGACGACGAGGCCATCCGCTACATGCGGGAGCGGCGTCAGCGGCTCGGGGGCTACCTGCCCAAGCGGGAGCCGGAGAAGGCGGCCAGCCTCACGCTGCCCGACGAGAAGGTCTACGACGTCGCCAAGAAGGGGTCGGGCAAGCAGAACGTCGCCACGACCATGGCGCTGGTCCGCATCTTCAAGGAGTGGATGCGCGACAAGGAGTTCGGCAAGCACCTGGTGCCGATCATCCCCGACGAGGCGCGCACCTTCGGCATGGACAGCTTCTTCCCGACGGCAAAGATCTACAACGTCCACGGCCAGAACTACACCTCGGTCGACGCCGACCTCATGCTCGCCTACAAGGAGTCCGAGAGCGGCCAGATCTGGCACGTCGGCATCAACGAGGCCGGCTCGGTCGCGGCCTTCACCGCGGCCGGCACCTCCTACGACACGCACCTGACGCCGATGGTGCCGTTCTACATCTTCTACTCGATGTTCGGCTTCCAGCGCACGGGCGACGGGATCTGGGCGGCGGCCGACCAGCTGGCGCGCGGCTTCATGATCGGCGCCACGGCCGGGCGGACCACGCTGACGGGCGAGGGCCTGCAGCACGCCGACGGCCACTCCCCGCTGCTCGCCTCGACCAACCCGGCCTGCGTCGCCTACGACCCGGCCTACGCCTACGAGATGGCGCACATCCTGCCCGACGGGCTGCGGCGGATGTACGGCGAGGACCCCGAGGACGTCTTCTACTACATCACGGTCTACAACGAGCCGATGCTCCAGCCGAAGGAGCCGGAGGACGTCGACGTCGAGGGCATCCTCAAGGGGATGCACCGCATCGTGGCGACCGAGCCGAAGGAGGGCCGTCACGTGCGGCTCCTGGCCTCCGGCGTGGGTGTCCCGTGGGCGCTCGAGGCCGAGGAGCTGCTGCGCGAGGACTGGGACGTCAGCGCCGACGTGTGGTCGGTGACGTCGTGGTCGGAGCTGCGGCGCGAGGCGATGGCCTGCGACGAGGACGCCTTCCTCGCCCCCGACCAGGAGCGGCGCGTGCCCTACGTCACCCGGCGCCTGTCCGAGGGCACCGGGCCGGTCGTCGCGACCAGCGACTACATGCGCGCGGTCCAGGACCAGATCGCCCCGTGGGTCCCCGAGGACTACTACGCCCTCGGCGCCGACGGCTTCGGCTTCGCCGACACGCGCGCGGCGGCGCGACGCTTCTTCCACATCGACGGACCGTCGATGGCGGTCAAGGCGCTGCAGATGCTCGCCGACCGCGGCGAGATCGACCCCGACGTGCCGCGTCGGGCCGCCGAGAAGTACCGCCTGCACGACGTCAACGCCGGCACCTCCGGCAACGTGGGCGGCGACGCCTGACGGCCACCTGTCCGCCGCACGAGGGCGCCGCACCCCATCGGGTGCGGCGCCCTGCGTCATTCGTGGGTATGCGGCGCCGCCCGGCCCGGCCACCTCGACGTCCACCGGTCGACCTCGCCCAGCTGGCCGAGGTCGACCTCGCGAGGGCGAGCACGACGTGCCGCGTGGGCCTGACGTGACGGGCGCGACCCGGCGGACGACCCTCAGGCCTGCCAGGCCGCACGGGCGGCGACGGCGACGTCGGGGTGGTCGGTGAAGACACCGTCGACCCCGGCGTCGAGGTAGGCCCGTACCTCCGCCGCCAGGTCGCCGAGGTCCTCCGGACCGGTGCCCCGCCGCAGCGCGGGCGGGAGGAAGACGTTCTCGGCCCGGAACGTCCAGGGGTGGACGAAGAGACCGGCGGCGTGCGCGTCGGCGACCAGCGACGTCGGCGCGCCCAGAGAGCCGTCGGGTGTCCACGGCACCACCATCGTCTTGTCCGGCCCGATGGCGTCGACCACGCCGGCGAGGGCTGCCAGGCCGGCCGGCGACAGCAGCTCGCCGTAGGTGCGCCGCGCACCGCATACCCGAGGCGCGTGCGGCCACAGGCCCGGACGGAGCAGGTCGTGGGGGACGTCTTCCCAGGCGGTGGCGAGCAGCACCTGCGGCACCTGCGAGCCCAGGTCACGCCGCATGAGCACGAGGTTGGACACCTCGAAGGACTGGACGAGGACCGGCGCGTCGGGCCGGTCCAGCCCGGCCGCGCGCAGGGCGTCCACGAGCCGCTCCTCCAGCCCCAGCCCGAGCTCACGGAAGTGCGTGGGGTGCTTGGTCTCGGGATAGACCCCGATCTGCCGGCCCAGCTCGGTCGAGAGCCGCTCGCGCAGCGCGAGGACCTCCTCGAAGGTCGCCACCGTGTGCCGGCCGTCGTGCGCGCAGCTGCCGGGGCGGAGGTCGGGAAGGCGCTCCACGGCACGCAGGCTGCGCAGCTCGGCCAGCGTGAGGTCCTCGGTGAACCAGCCGGTGACCGGGACCCCGTCGACCGTCCTCGTGGTGCGCCGGTCGGCGAGCTCGGGGTGGTGGGCCACGTCGGTGGTGCCGGAGATCTCGTTCTCGTGGCGGACGACGAGGACACCGTCCCGGGTGGCGACGAGGTCGGGCTCGAGCAGGTCCGCTCCCTGCCTGGCCGCCAGCTCATAGCTCGCGAGGGTGTGCTCCGGCAGGTAGCCGCAGGCGCCCCGGTGGCCGATCACCACCGGCGACCGCATCGGGAGCAGCTCGCGCTGGACGTCTCGGTCGCTGGGCGGCACGGCGCCAACGCTAACCGCCGGTAGGCTGGATCGGTGCCCCCGTCCGACCCGTCCGTGCTGCCGGAGCAGGTCCCGGGCGCCGAGCCGCTTCCCCGCCGCGCCGGGGAGCTGGCCACCCGGGCGACGCAGCGGATGGCGGCCGAACGCGCCTGGTTCCGGACCCTCAGCCCCGACGACCGGTCCTGGGTCAGCCTCGTGGCCCAGGCCGGCATCAACGCCCTCCTCGGCTGGTACGCCGCCGGCGCGCAGGAGGGCACGGTGCCCGGCGAGGTCTTCGCCGCCGCGCCCCGCAGCCTGGCCCAGACCATCTCCCTGCGCCAGGCCCTGGACCTGACCCGCACGGCGATCGCCACCGTCGAGGACGCCGTGCCCGAGCTCGTCGAGGCGGAGGAGCAGCCGCGGCTGCGCGAGGCGGTCCTGCGCTACTCCCGCGACGTGGCGTTCGCCGCCGCCGCGGTCTACGCCCGTGCGGCGGAGCAGCGGGGCGGGTGGGACGCCCGTCTGGAGTCGCTCGTCGTGCACGCCGTCGTCCGTGGCGAGGCCGACGAGACGTTGGCCTCCCGGGCCGCCGAGCTCGGCTGGGAGGACGTGACGGGGGTCGTCGTCGTCGCCGGCAGCCTGCCGGACGGTGAGTCGGGGCCGGCCCTGACCGTGCTGCGCGACGCCGCGCGGCGCCTGGGCCGGGAGGCGCTGACGGCGGCGCTGGGCTCGCGGCTGGTCTGCATCCTCGGAGGGTCCCGGGAACCGCTGGAGGACGCCGCGCGCCTGGCTGCCCACTTCGGCCCCGGGCCGGTCGTCGTGGGCCCGCGGGTCCCGCACCTCTTCGCCGCCGGGCGCAGCGCCCGGGCGGCCCTCTCCGGCTGCGACGCCTGCCCGGCGTGGACCGCAGCCCCCCGCCCGGTCGCGGCCGACGAGCTCCTGCCCGAGCGCGCCCTGCTCGGGGAGGTCCCGGCCCGGCGCATGCTCGTCGACCGGGTCTACCGGCCGCTGCGGGACGACTCGGCGACGCTGCTGGAGACCGTCCAGACCTACCTGGACAACGGGCGCGCGCTGGAGGCGACCGCCCGCGAGCTCTTCCTGCACCCCAACACCGTCCGTTACCGGCTGCGCAAGGTCGGTGACGTCGTCGGGCTGGACGCCCACACCCCCCGGGACGCCTGGGTCCTGCAGGTCGCCCTCGCGCTGGGCAGGGCCACGGAGCAGCTGGGCACGCGCCGCGGCCGCCGCTGAGGCATACTCCGTCCGCGCGGTCGCGGACACCCGTCTTTTGTAGGAACCCTACAGACATCGGGCCGGCTTCTCGTCGGGAACGCTGACGAGGATGGGCAGGTCGTACAGGCAGAGTGAGGGGGTGCTCGTGATCGTCGCGCCCGGACAGGGCTCCCAGACCCCCGGTTTTCTCGCCCCCTGGCTGGACCTGCCCGGCTTCCGCGACCGGATGGAGTGGCTGGGTGTCGTCGCCGGTCTCGACCTGGTCGGCCATGGCACGACCTCCGACGCCGACACCATCAGGGACACCGCCGTCGCCCAGCCGCTCATCGTCGGCTCCGGCCTGGTCTCCCTGCTCTCCCTCTTCGCCCACCCCGCCGACGGCTTCCGGGTGGTCGGCGCCGGCGCGGGGCACTCGGTGGGTGAGATCACCGCCGCCGCGGCGGCGGGGGTCCTGAGCGCGGAGCAGGCGATGGTCCTCGTCCGCGAGCGCGGCCGGGGCATGGCCGAGGCCTCCGCAGCCACCCCCACCGGGATGAACGCCGTCGTCGGCGGCGACCCCGAGGAGGTCGCGGCGGCGCTGGAGCGCCACGGCCTGACCCCTGCCAACATGAACGGCGCCGGCCAGGTCGTCGCCGCCGGCACGCTCGAGCAGCTCGAGGCGCTGCGCTCGGACGCCCCGGCCCGGGCCAGGGTGATCCCGCTGCAGGTCGCCGGCGCCTTCCACACCCACCACATGCAGCCCGCGGTCGACCGTCTCACCCGCTACGCGCGCGCCATCTCCACCCACGACCCCCGCCTGCCGCTGGTCTCCAACGTCGACGGCACCGTCGTGCAGGACGGCCGTGAGGTGCTCGCCCGGCTGGTCAGCCAGGTCTCCAGCCCCGTGCGGTGGGACCTGACGATGGAGACGTTCGCCGACATGGGGGTGACGGGCCTGATCGAGATCCCCCCGGCGGGCACGCTGGCCGGGCTGGCCAAGCGCGCGCTGAAGGGTGTCGAGACGCTGGCGCTGAAGACCCCCGACGACCTCGAGGCCGCGCACCGGATGATCCGCGAGCACGGCGCGGCCACCGAGCTGGCCCCGATCGAGGCCTCGTGGATGGTCGTCGTCTCCCCCGTCAAGGGCACCGTGCAGCCCTCCGTCCCGGTCGGCGAGGCCGTGACGCACGGCGCACCGGTCGCCACCGTCACCACCCTGCGCGCGGAGCACGCCGTCGTCTCCCCCCACGGGGGCAGGGCGGTCGAGTGGCTGGTCGAGCCCGGTGACCCTGTGAGCCCGGGCCAGCCCCTGCTGCGCCTGTACCCCGAGGAGGACTCCCTGTGAGCACCAAGACCCTGGCGGCCCCGGCGGGGCTGCGCCACGCCCGGATCCACGGCCTGGGCGGGTACCGCCCCGAGCGGGTGGTCACCAACGAGGAGGTCATCCAGTTCATCGACTCCTCGGACGAGTGGATCCGGCAGCGCTCCGGCATCGCCACCCGCCACGTGGCTGCCGCGGAGGAGACGGTGATCGACATGGCCGAGGCCGCCGCGCGCGAGGCCATCGCCCATGCCGGTGTCGCGCCGGAGCAGATCGGCGCCGTCCTCATCGCCACGGTCACCCACCCCTTCCAGACGCCGGCCGCCGCGCCCGAGCTCGCGCACCGGCTGCAGATTCCCAACCCCGCGGCGTTCGACCTCTCGGCGGCCTGCGCCGGCTACTGCTACGGCATCTCGCTGGCCAACGACATGGTGCGCGCGGGCACCGTCGACTACGTCCTCGTCGTCGGCGTGGAGAAGCTGTCCGACTTCACCGACAAGTACGACCGGGGCACCGCGTTCATCTTCGGCGACGGGGCAGGGGCTGCGGTCGTCGGCGTCTCCGACTACCCCGGCATCGGTCCGACCCTGTGGGGCAGCCTCGGGGACCAGCGTGACGTCATCACCCAGCGCGAGTCCTGGACCGAGCTGCGCGAGGAGATGGAGTCCACCGGCCGTGAGCAGGCAGTGGCCTGGCCCTCGTTCGTCATGCAGGGGCAGTCGGTGTTCCGCTGGGCGGTCTACTCCATGGCCCCCGTGGCGGTCGAGGCCGTCCACGCCGCCGGCATCACCGCCGACGACCTCGACGCCTTCGTCCCGCACCAGGCCAACATGCGCATCACCGACGCGATGATCAAGGCCCTCAAGCTGCCCGAGCACGTCCCGGTGGCCCGCGACATCGCCGAGACGGGCAACACCTCCGCGGCCTCCATCCCGCTGGCGATGTCGCGGATGCTGGCCGAGGGCGAGGCACCGCACGGTGGCCTGGCCCTGCAGATCGGCTTCGGCGCCGGGCTGGTCTACGCCGCCCAGGTGGTCGTCATGCCCTGACGGGCACCCCGAGCTCCCGAGGCCCGGCGGGCACACATCCGGGTCAGCCCAACCGCACACCGAAGGAGAAGCACCGCATGGCACTGAGCGAGCAGGAGATCCTCTCCGGCCTGGCCGAGATCGTCAACGAGGAGACGGGTCTGGAGCCCGAGGAGGTCCAGATGGACAAGTCCTTCACCGAGGACCTGGACATCGACTCCCTCTCCATGATGACCATCGTCGTCAACGCCGAGGACAAGTTCGGCGTCCGCATCCCCGACGACGAGGTCAAGAACCTCACGCACGTCAAGGACGCGGTCACCTACATCTCGAACCACCAGGGCTGACCCGCTCCGCGCGCCGCGGGCGGGCGGAGCGGTCACCCGCCCCCGCCCGTCCGCGGACCGCACCCCGCCCCACCGACCGGTGCACGCACCGGTCCGCCCCTGCACCGCATACCCCGAGCATCCCCTGACCGGGCGGCGCCGCCGCCGCACCGACCTTTGCGAAAGAGGCCGAGCCGATGTCCGCCAGCCACACCCAGCAGCCCCGCCGAGTCGTCGTCACCGGGCTCGGCGCCACCACGCCCGTCGGCGGGTCGGCCCCCGCGACGTGGGAGGCCATCAACGCCGGCCGTTCCGGCGTCCGCCCGCTGACGCAGGACTGGGTCGCCGAGCACGAGCTCCCGGTCACCTTCGCCGGGTCGATCCACACCTCTCCCGCCGACAGCGGCCTTGCCAAGGTCGAGATCCGGCGCAACGACCCCTCCGGCCAGTACGCCCTCGTCGCCGCCCGCGAGGCCTGGGCCGACGCAGGCTCCCCCGAGGTCGAGCCCGAGCGTCTCGGCGTGGCCATCGGCTCCGGCATCGGCGGCGTCTGGACCCTCCTGGACCAGTGGGAGGTGATGAAGGCCAAGGGCCCGCGGCGCGTCTTCCCGCTGACCGTGCCCATGCTCATGCCCAACGGCCCCGCGGCCGCGGTGTCGCTCGACCTGTCCGCCCGGGCCGGCGCGCACTGCCCCGTCAGTGCGTGCGCCTCCGGCGCCGAGGGTATGGGGCTCGCGCTGGAGATGATCCGCAGCGGCCGCGCCGACGTCATGGTCGCCGGCGGCACCGAGGCCGCCATCCACCCGCTGCCGATCGCGGCCTTCGCCTCCATGACCGCGCTGTCCAACCGCAACGACGAGCCGGAGCGGGCCTCGCGCCCCTACGACGTCGACCGTGACGGTTTCGTCATCGCCGAGGGGGCGGGCCTGATGGTCCTCGAGGCCGAGGAGCACGCCGTGGCCCGAGGCGCGACGATCTACGCCGAGATCGTGGGAGCCGGGATGTCCAGCGACGCCTACCACATCACGGCGGGCGAGCCGGAGGGCGCGGGTGCCGCCCGGGCGATGCAGGAGGCGGTCGCCGACGGTGGCCTGTCGGTGGAGGACATCGTGCACATCAACGCCCACGCCACCTCCACCCCCGTCGGTGACCTGGCCGAGGCCAAGGCGATCCGCCGCGCGTTCGGCGCCCGCGCCGACGAGATCGCGGTGACCGCGACCAAGTCCATGACCGGCCACCTGCTCGGCGCGGCGGGGGCGCTGGAGGCGGTGCTGACCGTGCAGGCCCTGCACCACCGACAGGTCCCCGCGACGATCAACCTGGAGAACAAGGACCCGCAGATCGACCTGGACGTCGTCACCGGCACCAGCCGGTCGCTCGGCGACGGCGACCTGGCCGCGCTCAACAACTCCTTCGGCTTCGGCGGCGTCAACGTGGCGTTGGCGTTCCGGAGCTGGCGGTGAGCGCTCGCACCCCGAGCAGCGCGTCCGCCGAGGCGTCCGGGTCGGTCGCGGCCCGGGTCGCCGTGGCCCGGGAGGACGACCCCCGCAATCCGCGCACCAGACTCACCGAGCTCCTCGACGGGGGCAGCCTGCAGCTGCTCACCCCCGAGGACGACTCCGGCTTCCTGGCGGCCTCCGGCACCGTGGACGGCACCGCGGTGGTCGCGTTCTGCTCCGACGCGACCGTCCAGGGCGGCGCCATGGGCATCGCCGGCTGCCAGGTCATCCTCACCGCCTACGAGCGGGCGCTGGCCGACCAGGTGCCCGTCGTGGGGCTGTGGCACTCCGGCGGTGCCCGGCTGGCCGAGGGTGTGGCGTCGCTGCACGCCGTCGGCGAGGTGTTCGCGATCATGACCCGCGCCTCAGGCGTCGTGCCCCAGATCTCGATCGTCCTGGGCGCCGCCGCAGGGGGCGCGGCCTACGGCCCGGCCCTGACCGACGTGGTCATCATGGCGCCGGAGGGCCGTGTCTTCGTGACCGGGCCGGACGTCGTCCGGTCGGTCACCGGCGAGGCGGTCGACGCGCTGCGGCTCGGGGGCCCCGAGCCCCACGGCCGCCGCTCCGGGGTGGTCCACGTGGTCGCCGGCACGGCGCAGGAGGCCTACGCCCGTGGCCGGCTGCTGTGCACGCTGCTCGCGGCGCAGGGGTCCCTGGACCTCGACGCGGTGGCCGACCGCGACCTGGCGGCGACGCTGCCCGAGTCGCCCCGCCGCGCCTACGACGTGCACCCGCTGGTGGCGGACCTCCTCGACGACGCCTCCCCGGAGGCCGCCCTCGAGCTGTTCCCGAGGTGGGCGCCCAACATCGTGACCACGCTGGGCAGGCTGGGCGGTCGCACCGTCGGGGTGGTGGCCAACAACCCGATGCGCCTGGGCGGGTGCCTCGACTCGGCCTCCGCGGAGAAGGCCGCACGCTTCGTGCGGATGTGCGACGCCTTCGGCGTCCCTCTCGTCGTGCTGGTCGACGTGCCCGGCTACCTGCCCGGCGTCGGCCAGGAGTGGGACGGCGTCGTGCGCCGCGGGGCCAAGCTGCTGCACGCCTTCGCCGAGTCGGTCGTGCCCCGGGTGACGCTGGTGACGCGCAAGACCTACGGCGGTGCCTACATCGCGATGAACGCCCGTGCCCTCGGCGCGACGCGGGTCCTCGCCTGGCCCGGGGCCGAGGTCGCGGTCATGGGCCATGTGGCCGCCGTGCGCATCCTGCACCGCCGCCGGCTCGCCGAGGTGGACGAGGCCGAGCGTCCCCGGGTGGAGGCCGAGCTCGCCGCGCGGCACGCGGAGCAGACCGGTGGCCTGGCCCGCGCGGTCGAGCTCGGTGTCATCGACGAGGTCGTCGAGCCCAGCGCCACCCGCCGGGCACTGGCGAGCGCCATCGCCGCTGCGCCGCAGCGGCGCGGCCGGCACGGCAACATCCCGCTCTGACGGCAGCAGCGCGAGGCCGTCCCGCCCCGCGGGACCGGTGCCAGGTATCCGCCCCGCGGGACCGGCGCCGGCGGCGGCCACGGGTAGGGTGACGCGCACCATGCACATCCTGCGCGTCGCCAACTTCGTGAGCCCGACGTCCGGAGGGATCAAGACCGCGCTGCGTGCCTGGGGCGAGCACTACCGCGAGCTCGGGCACCGGGCCACCCTGATCATCCCCGGTCCCGGTCCGGAGATCAGCGAGGAGTCCCAGGGCACCGTCTTCCGGGTCCCCGCCACCCCGGTCCCCGGCACCGGCTACTCCCTCATGTGGGACCGGCGAGGGCTGTCCCGGCTCATGGACGCGATCGGCCCGGACGTCATCGAGGTCTCCGACCGCTCCACCACCCGTTGGATGGGTCGATGGGCCCGGCGTCGCGGGATCGGCTCGGTGATGATCAGCCATGAGCACATGACCGGCATCCTGGTGCGGCGCACGCCTGTCCCCGACACACCGGCCGCGTGGATGGCCGACGTCATCAACCGCCGCAGCGCGCACGACTACGACGCGATCGTGTGCCCGAGCCGGTTCGCGGCCGAGGAGTTCCACCGCAACGGCATCGACGCCCACGTCGTCCCGCTCGGGGTCGACCTCGAGACGTTCGCGCCCCTCCACGACCCGGCCGACTACCACCCTCCGCCGCCCGGGTCCCGCGTGCAGCTCGTGCACTGCGGGCGCCTCTCCCCCGAGAAGCGGCCCGCCCTGTCGGTCGAGACCGTGCGCGAGCTCGTCCGCCGCGGCATGGACGTGGAGATGACGGTCTTCGGCCACGGACCCCTGCGCGACGAGCTGCTGGAGCGCTCCCGCGACCTGCCCGTCGTCTTCCACTCCTACATCACCGACCGGGCCGAGCTCGCGGCCCGCATGGGGGCGGCCGACGTCGCGGTCTCCCCCGGACCGCTGGAGACCTTCGGGCTGGCGGCGCTGGAGGTCATGGCCTGCGGGGTGCCGGCCGTCTGCACCGACGAGGGCGCGCTGCAGGAGGTCGTCGGGGAGGGCGGCTACGTGGCCCGGTCCAACCCCGCGGCCTTCGCCGACGGGGTGGAGGCGCTGCTGGCCCGACCCCGGTCGCACGTGCGGGCCCGGGAGCAGGCTGAGCGCTTCAACTGGCGCGCGTCCGCCGAGCGCATGCTCGCCATCCACGAGCAGGTCCTCGCCGGCCGGCGCGGCAGCCACGACGGCGGCTGAGCCGGCTCGACGGGGACGTGGTCCCGAGTCCGGGCCCGCCCCCACCGAGCGGGCGTGCCTGCACGGCGCAGGGGTATGCCGCACCGCCCGGGCCTCACAGGCGACCCGGGCGGTCGCGCGCTGCAGGCGCACCGGTGGCCGGGTCCCGCGACGCGGGACCGGCCGGCGCCGCGCCGCGGTCAGCCGACCTTGTGCAGCCAGGTGGGCGGCGCGCCCTCGCCCGCGTGGCGGAACTGTTCCAGCTCGGCGTCCCAGGCGGCACCGAGGGCGCGGTCCAGCTCGGCCACCAGCGTGGCGGCGCTGCCCGCGGAGGCCTCCAGGAGCGTGCGCAGGCGGTCCTCGTTGACGACGACGTCACCGTTGGCCGACAGGCGCGCCTGGTGGATCCCGAGTGCGGGCGTGTGCGTCCACCGCATACCGTCGCTGCCGCGGCTGGCTTCCTCGACGACCTCGTAGCGCAGGCCGTCCCAGCCGCGCATGGCGCTGGCGATGAGAGCTCCGGTGCCGGCCTCGCCGGTCCACGAGAACTCGGTGCGCATCGTCCCGGGCTGGGCCGGCTGCGGCACCCAGTCCAGGCTGACACGGGTGTCCAGGACCCCCTCGAGGGCCCAGGCGATGTGCGGGCACAGCGCGGTGGGCGTGGAGTGGATGAAAACCACCCCACGCGTCATGACTCGGGGCATGACGACGGACATCCTGGCCTCCTGTGTGGTGAGGGACGTCTTCCCCAACGACCTCGACACTGGGACGGCAGGCGGCGTTCGCCGCGCACGCTGTGCGGTTGTGGGTCACATTGTGCTCCCTTGTCACTCTGGTATCAAGTGCTGCCCCTGCCGGGGGTGTCGCGAGCGTTCCGCGACACGCCGGGCCCGTGACCGCCGACCGCGGGAATGGGCTGGTTTGGCGCCTCACCAGACTCATTTGTCACATTGGTCACAAACCACGCCACAGACTTGGTGCTTTCGTGATCTTTTCGTAACCTACTTGAGGCGCGTTTGTCCCGTTCTTCCAGAACGCGTCGCCCCTGCACGTCCCGTGACGGCCAGTCGCCCCGCGCGCCTGCCGACCCCTGAGACGAGACCGTGGTCCCCCCTGCGGTCCCGGAGGTTCTATGAAGTCCACTGACCAGCACCGCGCCAAGCACCGCGTGTCGAACGCCGCCCCGCGCAACGGCGCGGCCGCGCTGATGATCGGCGGCCTCGTCGCCGGCACCGTCGCGACGGCCGGTGCCACGACGCTGACCCAGAAGCCGGGCGTCGAGTCCGGCACCGCGGCCAGCATCAACGACGCCGTGCGCCCGTCTACCCCCGACGAGTCGGCGGCCCAGACCCCCGCACCGCAGTCGGCCACCCTGCACAGCGCCTCCCTCGACGAGCTGCGTGACCAGTCGGCCGCCGACCGCAGCGAGGCCCGTTCGGCCCCTGACGACGCCGCCGCCGTGAGCACCCTGCTCTCCGACTCCGGCTTCACCGGCACGACCGTCGAGGTCGAGGTCGAGGCACCGGTCGAGGCGGAGCCCACGCCCGCCGAGACGGCCGAGCCCGTGGCCGCGCCGGAGCCGGTCGAGGAGCCGGTCCAGCAGGCCGCCCCGGCCCAGGAGCAGCCGACCCAGCAGGAGCAGGCGGCCCCGGCCCAGCAGGCCGCGCCGGCTCAGGAGGCCGCGCCGGCCCAGCAGACCCAGCAGCAGCCCGTCCAGCAGGCGGCGCCCGCACCGGTGGGCGGCTCGGTCCTCGACGTCGCGGCCGCCTACGTCGGCTACCCGTACGTGCTCTACGGCACGCCGCCGCAGTCCTTCGACTGCTCTGCCTACACCTGGTGGGTCTTCCAGCAGGCCGGTATCAGCATCCCCCGGACGGTCGCCGGCCAGCGTGCGGCGGTCACCCCGGTAAGCAACCCGCAGCCGGGTGACCTGGTCATCTACAACGACTGGCACCACATCGGCATCTACGCCGGCAACGGCATGACCTACGAGGCGCTCAACCCCGGCACGGGCGTGCGCTACGGTCCGCTGCTGTCCAGCAACGTCTGGTACGGCCGGATCGGCTGAGCGGCCCTCCGCGACCGCGACGGACCCCCGCGACCACCCGGTCGTGGGGGTCCTCGCGTTCCCGGGACACGCCGGTAGGCACCGTGCTAACGTCAAACATGCGTGTCGCCGACATCCTGAAGAAGAAGGGCAGCTCCGTGGTGACGCTGCCGTCCGCCGCGACCGTCGGGCAGCTCCTGGAGACCCTCGACGACAACAAGATCGGTGCCGTCGTCGTGGTCGAGGACGACCAGTGCATCGGGGTCGTCTCGGAGCGCGACGTCGTCCACCACTTCCGGACCGGCCGGGATCTCAGCTCGACCGTGGCCGAGCTCATGTCCCCCGACCTGCATCCGGTGGCCGCCCAGGACGACCTGGTCGAGCTGGCCCGGACGATGACCGAGCGCCGGCTGCGTCACCTGCCGGTCATCGAGGACGGCAACCTGCGGGGCATCATCTCGATCGGGGACGTCGTCAAGGCCCGCCTCGACGCGCTCGAGGCCGAGCGCGACATGCTCGAGGACTACCTGCGGCGCTGAGCGGCCTCCCCGGACCGTTAGGATCGGACGCCGGGGCCAGTAGCTCAGCCGGTCAGAGCAGCGGACTCATAATCCGTCGGTCCAGGGTTCAAGCCCCTGCTGGCCCACCGAAGGTCACAATGCGGTGACGTCCAGCCCAAATGCATGACGCGTGCGGCAGGTGGCCGCTAGTGTGCCCGACATGACGGACTCCTCCGGACCCCAGCGTGGCCTGGGCAAGCCGCTCGTCGTGCTCGACGACGTCAACAAGCACTTCGGCGACCTGCACGTGCTCAAGGACATCAACCTGACGGTCCACGAGGGTGAGGTCGTCGTCGTCATCGGCCCGTCGGGCTCGGGCAAGTCGACCTTGTGCCGCACCATCAACCGGCTCGAGAACTTTGAGTCGGGCAGCATCACGATCGACGGCACCAAGCTGCCCGAGGAGGGCAAGGCCCTGGCTCAGCTGCGTGCCGACGTCGGCATGGTGTTCCAGTCCTTCAACCTCTTCAGCCACAAGACGATCCTGGAGAACGTCACCCTCGGTCCCGTCAAGGCCCGCGGCAAGAAGCCGGCCGAGGCCAAGAAACGCGCCATGGAGCTGCTGGAGCGGGTCGGCGTGGCCCATCAGGCGGAGAAGTACCCCGCCCAGCTCTCCGGCGGCCAGCAGCAGCGCGTCGCCATCGCCCGGTCGCTGGCCATGGAACCCCGGGTCATGCTCTTCGACGAGCCGACCTCCGCGCTCGACCCCGAGATGATCAACGAGGTCCTCGACGTCATGACCAGCCTGGCCCACAGCGGCATGACGATGATCGTCGTCACCCACGAGATGGGCTTCGCGCGCAAGGCGGCCGACCGCGTCGTCTTCATGTCCGACGGCGCGATCGTGGAGGAGAACACCCCCGAGGAGTTCTTCACCAACCCGCAGTCGGCGCGTGCCAAGGACTTCCTGGGCAAGATCCTCACCCACTGAGATCAAGGAGAAGCACCTGATGAGAAACACCACCTTCCGGCTCGCCGCAGCGGCGAGCGTCGCCGCGCTGGTCCTGTCCGCCTGCGGCGGCGACGGCGAGGGCGAGACCACCGACGAGGGCGACGGCAACGGCGCCGCCACCGAGGACACCGGCGCCGCCGAGGGCGACGGCGAGGGCATCACCATCGGCATCAAGTTCGACCAGCCCGGTCTGGGCCTGATGGAGGGCGAGACCCCCACGGGTATGGACGTCGACGTCGCCAAGGCGGTCGCCGAAGAGCTGGGCTACTCCGAGG
This sequence comes from Ornithinimicrobium pekingense DSM 21552, assembly GCF_000421185.1. Lineage (GTDB taxonomy): Bacteria > Actinomycetota > Actinomycetes > Actinomycetales > Dermatophilaceae > Ornithinicoccus > Ornithinicoccus pekingensis. The sequence goes on along the minus strand of NZ_ATWJ01000007.1, from coordinate 635,593 downwards.
ACCAGATCACCTGGCGCGAGTCGCCCTCCGGGCAGCGCGAGGACCTGCTGGAGTCGGGCCAGGTCGACATGATCTTCGCGACCTACTCCATCACCGACGAGCGCAAGCAGCGGGTCCAGTTCGCCGGGCCCTACTTCGTCGCCGGTCAGGACCTGCTCGTGCCCAGCGACAGCGACATCTCCGGCCCCGACGACATGGGGGACGCCATCCTGTGCTCGGTGACCGGCTCGACCTCCGCCGCTCGCGTCAACGAGGAGTACGGTGTCGCGCTGCAGGAGTACGGCACCTACTCCGAGTGCATGGAGGCCATGTCCTCGGGAGTGATCACCGCGATGACCACCGACGACACCATCCTGGCCGGCTTCGCCGCCCAGGAGGACTACGCCGGGGAGTTCAAGGTCGTCGGGAACACCTTCTCCGAGGAGCTCTACGGCGTCGGCCTGCCCAAGGAGTCCGAGCAGTGCGAGGAGATCAACGAGATCATCGCCGGGCTGTGGGAGGACGGCACCATGGACCAGATCGTCGAGGACAACCTCGGCGCGGCCGACTACACCCCCAACGCCGAGCTGAACCCGCCGGAGCCCGGCGGTCACTGCGGCTGACGACCACTGACGGCCTGCGGCCGGCGTGCGGGCACACTGCACGCCGGCCGCACCCGTCCCGACCATGAGGAGGTGAGCCCGTGCTCGAGCTCATCGAGCAGTTCAACGTCCTGGGGGCCTTCTGGCTCAACATCCGCCTGGCCGCGGTGTCGTTCGTGCTGGCGCTCGTGCTCGGCACCGTCGTGGCCGTGCTCCGGCTCGCGCCCGTCGGCGTGCTCAACTGGTTCGGCAGCACCTACGTGACGTTGCTGCGCAACACCCCGCTCACCCTCATCATCGTCTTCGCCAACCTCGGGCTGTGGGCCCAGCTGGGACTGGAGTTCGTGCCGCGGGACAGGCCGAACTTCATCCTGGAGAACAACTTCTGGCTCGCGGTGCTGGGGCTGACCGTCTACCACGCCGCGTTCATCTGCGAGGCGATCCGCAGCGGTGTCAACACGGTGCCGGTCGGCCAGGCGGAGGCGTCGCGGTCCATCGGGCTGACCTTTCCGCAGAGCCTGCGCGAGGTCATCCTGCCCCAGGCCTTCCGTGGTGCGATCACACCCATCGGGAACGTGCTCATCGCGCTGATCAAGAACACCACCGTGGCGGTGGCCATCGGCAACCGGGAGATCGCCTACGCGATGCGGAACATGATCGAGTTCCGCCCTGACGCCGGCCTGCTGATCTTCCTGCTCGTCGCGATCGGCTTCGTCGCCCTCACCCTCCCGGTCGGCCTGCTGACCAGCTGGCTGTCCACCCGTCTGGCGGTGAAGCGATGAGCGCCGCGCAGCACGTCCTGTTCGACCTGCCCGGTCCCCGGGCCCGGCGCCGGCACCTCATCGGCGGCATCGTCGGCACCGCCCTGTGCCTGGGCATCCTGGCGCTCGCCCTCGTCCGGGTCGCCGAGAAGGGTCAGTTCGAGGCCGACAAGTGGGTGCCGTTCACGGAGTCGGTGACGTGGACCTTCTACCTCCTGCCCGGTCTGTGGGCCACGATGAAGGCTGCCGCCGTGGCCATCGTGCTCTCGATGGTCCTGGGCGTCGTCCTGGCCATGATGCGCATGTCGGACATCGCCCCGCTGCGCTGGGCCACCTCGGTGTTCGTGGAGTTCTTCCGCGCGGTCCCCGTCCTGATCATGATGATCTTCACCTGGGTCATGCTGGTGAAGAACCCCACCCTGCGGCAGGTGTCGGCCTCGCTCGGCGTCCAGGCGCAGGACGTGACCTTCGTCGCCGTGGTGACCGGGCTGGTGCTCTACAACTCCTCGGTGATCTGCGAGGTCGTGCGCAACGGCGTCACATCGCTGCCGGCGGGTCAGCGCGAGGCCGGGCTGTCGGTCGGGCTGTCCCCCAGCCAGGTCCGGCGTCTCATCCTGGTCCCCCAAGCGCTGACCGCCATGCTCCCGGCGCTCCTGAGCCAGATCGTGGTCATCACCAAGGACTCGGCCCTGGGCTACATCATCACCTACCCCGAGCTGGTCAGCCGGACCCGCCAGCTCGGGTCGGCGAACGCCAACACCTTCGTGGCCTACCTGGTCGTGGCGGTGATCTTCATCCTGCTGAACTGGGCGATCACCAAGGCGGCCGAGTGGATCGAGTCCCGTCAGCGGCGCCGTCGCCGGGGGCCGGACCCCCGCACCGCGCCCTCCGTCACGATGGAGGGCTCCGCACCCACGGACAGCCTGGACGCCCCCACCAGAGGGGCCTGAACCCGGTCGCACGACGAGGGGCCGGACCCGCTCCTGCGGGTCCGGCCCCTCGTGATGTGTCGCGCTCCCCCGGTTGGACTCGAACCAACAACCTGCCGGTTAACAGCCGGCTGCTCTGCCAATTGAGCTACAGGGGAATGGTGCAGCGAGGACAGACTGTAGCAGTCGACCCTCCCCCCGCCGAAATCCGGCCCGGGTCGGCACGCGGCCTTACGCGGGCGGCGGGAGAGGCTCCATCCCGGTCTGCTCGCGCAGCTCCTGACGGGCCAGCAGCACGGCGGCAGCGAGCTCGCGGTCGTCGTCGCGGGCGCCCCGGCCGAGCAGCACCTGCTCGCGCAGCTCCCGGGACTGCAGGTCCGTGCGCACGGTGACACGAGCGGTACGGCGCGCGCCCAGCTCGACCGGGCGGGTGAGCACCACGCTGGCCGTGGTCCGGTCGCGGAACACCTCCGGTACCCGCCCGGGCCCAGTCAGCCGCTGCAGGCGCCACTGACGCCCGTGCAGCCCGTCGACGAACAGCACGGACAGCACCCACGTGTCAGGGTCCCAGGAGCCGGTGTCGACCTCGTGCCAGGGGCGGTCGAGCACCGTGGTCCCGTCCTCCGTGCGCTCGAGCAGGCGCCAGGTGGTCAGCACCAGCCAGTGGCCGGTGGCGTCCTCCCGGGCGGTCGCCAGGACCTGCTCACCACGTCCGAGCTCGGGCCGGGCGCTCCCGGGCAGGTCGTCCGGGCGCCCCTCGGCAGGAGGCACCTCGGGGCCGATGATCCGGGTCGGTCGTCTCCACCAGGGCATGTCAGCTCATCCTGTCCTTGAGGGCGGCGCGTTCGCGGTGCAGGCCCATGAGCTCCTCGTTCAGCCGGCGCGCCTCCGCCGACGAGTCGTCCCGGCCGCGCTGGATCTGGCCCAGCGTCGCCGCGATGCGCTGCTCCAGCGTGGCGAGCCTGATGCCCAGCACCAGGGTGTCCACGTAGGCCTCCGGTGGCATGCCCGTCACGGGGTCCAGCCTCGTCGGCAGCGGCGCGACCGCGAGCTCCTGCACCAGCGGGTGCACCAGCGGAGGGGTCTGCCCCAGGACCGCCTGGTTCCAGGTCGCCGCGCTCATGCCGGCGGCGGCTCGTACTCCCCCGGCCTGCTGCAGCCCGTGCCACACCGCCTGGTGCATCGGCGCGCGGAGCTGGCCCGGTGACAGCTCGTCCATGTCCTCAGCGACGATCGCCAACGGGTACTGCAGCGCGACCTGCAGCAGGTTGCGCTCGGCCACCTGGACCGGGTCGCTCAGGTCAGGACGTGGCACGGGCGGGGCGGTCCGGGGTGTGCCCGGCCGGTCCGGCCGCTCACCTCCGGGCCGGGGACCGGGCTCGACCTGTCCCGCGGTGAGGGGCCTGGGCCCTGCGGCGGGGGCCCGACCGGCACGTGCCACCTCCGCGCCCAGCGCCGTGGGGTCGACGCCCATCCAGCCGGCGACCTCCCGGACGTACTCCGGGCGCAGCGTCGTGTCCTTGACGCCCGCCAGGATCGGTGCGACCGCACGCATCGCCTGCACCCGCTCCTGGGCCAGCCCGAGGTCGTAGGGAGCCAGGGTCGTGCGCACGGCGAACTCGAACATGGGGCGTGCCCCGTCGACGAGGGCTTGCACCGCCTCGGGCCCGCCGCGCAGCCACAGGTCGTTGGGGTCCTGCCCGTCCTCGGCGACGGCGACGAACGACTGGGCGGCCCAGCGCTGGTCCTGCTCGAACGCCTTCATGGCCGCCTTCTGGCCCGCTGCGTCACCGTCGAAGGTGAAGATGACCCGCGCCGGCGCCTGCCCCGCCTCGTCGCGCAGGATCCGCCGCAGGATCGTGATGTGGTCCGAGGCGAACGCCGTCCCGCAGGTGGCGACCGCGGTGCCGACGCCGGAGAGGTGGGCCGCCATGACATCGGTGTAGCCCTCCACGACGACCGCCCGTCGCTCGGTCGCGATGGCCTTCTTGGCCAGGTCGAGCCCGTAGAGGACTCCGGTCTTGCGGTAGATGGGGGTCTCGGCCGTGTTGAGGTACTTCGCGGCGATGCGGTCGTCGTCGTAGAGCCGACGGGCACCGAAGCCCACGGTGTCCCCCGCGATCGAGCGGATGGGCCACATGACGCGCCCCCGGAACCGGTCGTACAGGCCGCGGGAGCCGCGCCCGGCCAGGCCGCCCACGACCAGCTCCTCCTCGGTGAAGCCCTTGCCGCGCAGGTGCCGGACCAGCGTCTCCCCGCCGTTGGGCGAGTAGCCCACCATGAAGCGGGAGCAGGCGTCGGCGTCGAAGCCCTTGCCCCGCATGAAGTCGCGGGCCGCCCGACCCTCGGGGCTGCGCAGCAGGGCCTCGTGGTAGAACTCCTCGGCCACGCGGTGCGCCTCCATGAGGCGCGTGCGCTGCCCGGTCGGCACCTGCGGACCCTGGTCGCCACGGCCGCCGCCGGTCTCGTCATACCGGAGGGTGATGCCGAGCCGGTCGGCAAGGCGCTCGACGGACTCGCTGAAGGTCAGGTGGTCGACCTTCTGCACGAAGTCGAGCACGTCCCCACCCTCGCCGCAGCCGAAGCAGTGGAAGTAGCCGACCGCGGGACGCACCGTGAAGGAGGGGGTCTTCTCGTCGTGGAAGGGACACAGCCCCTTGAGCGTGCCGACCCCGCCGCCGCGCAGGGTGACGTGGTCACGCACGACCTCCTCGAGGGAGGCGCGCTCCTTGACGGTCTGGACGTCCTCGGGCCGGATCCGTCTCGCCACGTCGCCACCTCCTCGCCGAAAAACCGCTGTCGGGGCTGAGTCTAGGTCGCCTACGGTGGATCCCCGCGACGCCGCCCACAAAGGACGCGGTCGCCGCCGGTGGCCGGAATGCCCCAGCCCGGCGTGCTGTTCGCCGATGAGTCCGCCCACGAACCGAGGTCTGTCCACCCATGTCGAAACCCACCGCCCTGCCGTCCTCCACCACGACGGTGCTGCGGGTGCTCACGATCGCGACGTTCGTGGTGGTCCTCAACGAGACCGTGCTGGTCAACGCCCTGCCGCAGCTGATGTCCTCGTTGGACGTCGACGAGCGCACCGCGCAGTGGCTCTCGACCGGCTTCATGCTCACCCTCGCGGTGGTGATCCCCACCACGGGATGGCTGCTGCAGCGGCTCGGCACCGAGGCCGCCTTCCGGCTGGCCATGGGGCTGTTCCTGACGGGCACCCTGGCGGCGGCGCTCGCCCCGAGCTTCCCGCTGCTGCTCGTGGGCCGCATCGTGCAGGCCAGCGGCACCGCCGTCATGATGCCGCTGCTCATGACGACGCTGCTGCGCCTGGTGCCGCCTCACCGTCGCGGACGGGTCATGGGCAACGTCACCCTCGCCATCTCGGTCGCTCCCGCGCTCGGGCCCACGGTCTCCGGGCTCGTGCTGCAGTGGCTGTCCTGGCGGTGGCTGTTCGGCCTGGTGCTGCCGATCGCCCTCGTCGTCGCCCTCCTGGGACTGCGGGCGTTGCGCACCGCCCGCGTGCCGGACGCCGACGGGCCACGCCCGTCGCTGGACCTGGTCAGCGTCGCGCTGACCGCCGTCGGCTTCGGGTCGCTGATCTACGGGCTGTCCGAGGCCGGCGGCGGCGGAAGGGGTGCGCTCCCCGTGGCAGCGCTCGTGGCCGGCGCGCTCGGCGTGGCGCTCTTCGTGCGACGCCAGCTGGCCCTGCAGCGCACGGGTCAGCCGCTGCTCGACCTGCGCACCCTGCTGCACCGCCAGTTCACGGTCGCCCTGCTGCTGATGTCCGTGGCCTTCATGACGCTCATGGGCGTGATGATCCTGCTGCCCCTCTACCTGCAGCAGGTCCGCGGCCTGTCGGTGCTGGGGGCCGGGCTGCTCCTCATGCCGGGCGGCCTGCTCATGGGCCTGATGGGCCCGCAGGTGGGCCGGCTCTACGACCGGCTCGGGCCGCGACCCCTGGTCGTGCCCGGGGCGGTGCTGCTGCTGCTCTCCCTCGGAGGCATGCTCACCGCGACCGCGGTCGGCCCCTGGTGGGCCTTCCTCGTATGCCACGTGGTCGCCAGCACCGGCCTGGCCCTGCTCTTCACCCCCGCCTTCACGACCGGGCTCGCCGCCCTGCCGCCCCGTCTCTACCCCTACGGCAGCGCGACCCTCGGGACCGTCCAGCAGGTCGCGGCCGCGGCCGGCACCGCGCTGTCGGTGGCCGTGCTCTCCTGGCGCCAGGCGGGGCTGCGCGAGGGCGGGGCGGGTGACACGGCCGCCCTCGCCGGCGGCACGCAGGCCGCCCTGGTCGTCGCCGTCGCGCTCGGCGCCGTCGTGGTCGTGCTGTCGACGCTTCTGCGCGGCGCCCCCGGTGGCCAGCAGGACACCCCGGCGCCCGACCCGGCCCGGCAGGAGCACCCCCGGGGGCCGGCCGTCTCCGCGCCCGCCCCGGCGGAGGCCTGATCGCTAGGGTGCAGCCATGGCATCCACCAGCAGCCCCGCCACCGAGGTCGAGGTCGGGGGACGCACGGTGCGGATCTCCAACCCCGACCGGGTCTACTTCCCCGACCTGGGGCTGAGCAAGCTCGACCTGGTCGAGTACTACCGGTCGGTCGGCGACGGCATCGTCAACGCCCTGCGGGAGCGGCCGTGCATGATGCACCGCTTCCCCGACGGCACCGCCGGCGAGCGGGTGCACCAGAAACGCCTGCCCAGAGGCGCCCCGGACTGGATGGAGACCGTCCACATCACCTTTCCCCGGTGGAACCGCACCGCCGACGAGCTGTGCGTCACCGAGCTGGCGCACGTGGTCTGGGCGGTGCAGATGTCGACCGTCGAGTTCCACCCGTGGAACAGCAGGCGGGGGCACGTCGAGCAGCCCGACGAGTGGCGCATCGACCTCGACCCCGGTGACGAGTGTGACTTCCCCACCGTCCGGCGGGTCTGCGGTGTGGCGCACGAGGTGCTCGACGAGCTGGGTGCCGTCGGCTGGCCCAAGACCACGGGCAGCAAGGGCATCCACGTCTATGTCCGCATCCCGGCCGAGCACGGCTTCGCCGACGTGCGCCGGGCCGCGCTCGCCTTCGCCCGGGAGGTCGAGCGCCGCACCGACGAGGCCACGACCACCTGGTGGCGCAAGGACCGTGACCCGCGGAAGGTCTTCGTCGACTTCAACCAGAACGCCCGCGACCACACGATCGCCGCCGCCTACTCCGTCCGCGCGACGCCCGACGCGCGGGTGTCCGCCCCGCTGACCTGGGACGAGGTGCCCGGGTGCGACCCCGCGGACTTCACGGTGCTGACGATGCCGCAGCGCTACGCCGACCTCGGCGACCTGCACGCGGGCATCGACGACGCGGTGTTCGACATCGCGCCGCTGCTGGAGTGGGCCGAACGTGACGAGGCCGAGGGGCAGGAGACGCCGCCCGAGGAGGACTGAGCCGACCCGACGTTGCGGGCGATCTCGTCCTCGGTCGGTCGACATCGTCCAGCTGGGCGAGGTCGACCCACGAGGGGCGAGCACTCCGTTGCCCGTGGTGCTGCCGCGTCGAGCTCAGGACGAGGTCTGGACGTCGACCACCAGCCGCATCGGGTCCTGCAGCAGGAACACCCGGTAGGGGCGGGGGTCGCCCTGCATCCCGACGAAGACCTGCAGCATCCCCTCGAACGGGGTGGTCCGGTGGACCTCGACGACGGCCGTCAACGTGTGGGTGTCCAGCCCGAAGGTCCCCTCGGAGTAGACCTCCGAGCCCGGGTCCGGGTAGGCCATGCCGGAGAGGCTGAGCTCGAGCACGCTGTCGCCCGCGACGTCGGAGGCGAACCCGGACCCGTCGAGCCGTGGGTCGTCGGTGTAGGCGGCACGCCACCCCGGGTCCCCCGTGCCGGTGAGGTCCACGACCACCCGGTCGAAGCCCTCGTGGACGCCGGCCCGGACCGAGGGGGCGAACAGCTCGCCACCGCCGCCCGGCCACGGCGGGTCGACAGACGCGGCCGACGGGCCGGTGAAGCCCTCCGCCACCGTCGGCGCCGTCGGGTCCGCCGGCACGGTCGGCGCAACGGGACCGGCACCAGGGGTCGGCGGCGGGGCGGCGTCGGTCGTCGGTGGCGGGGCGGGATCCGGCCCCGGCGGCTGTTCGTCGTCCGTTGTCGGCTCCGGCCCGCCGCGCTCCGTCGGCGTGCGGGCGGGCTCGCCCGGAGGGGCGGCACCGTCGTCGTCACCAGGGACCGTCGCCCCACCACCGGTCGGTGCTCCGCTCTCGTCCGGGCGGGGTGTTGCAGGTGGTCTGGGCCCCGGCTCGGCCGGAGGCCCCGGCTCAGGGGGTGCCGGCGCGTCGACGGACAGCAGGAGCCACCGCCCGTCCTCGACCACCGTGAGCTGCCCGCCGCCGGCCAGGGCGTCGATCCAGAAGTCCTCCGCGGCCTGGACGTCGTCCGGGCAGCCGATGTCGGTCGTGCTGGGCACCGACGCCGGGAAGCGTCCCCGTCCGTCCAGCGAGAGCTCGTCGACCCCGACCGACCCGCACCCGTCGACCTCGATACCCCACCCACCCGGGCCGGGTCCGGTGCCGCCGAACGCCAGGACCGTCGTCCCTGTGGTCCCCGTGAGGTCGGGAGCGGAGGTCGAGGCGTTCCACATACCGTCCTGCAGCGTCCAGCTGGTGCCCGCGAGGTCGTCCGGGGTCGCGGCCCGCAGCGCCGCTGACGGTCCCGGCAGCGCCGTGCCGGCGGTCTCCTGCCCGCTCAGCACGAAGGTCTCGAGGCTGTCGGGCACCGCCGCCGGCCCCGTCGGCGCCGGGTCCGAGCCGCCCAGCAGCCCCGTCTGCGCCAGGCCCGCGGCCGCGGTCACGGCGACCGCCCCGGTGACGAGGGCGAGCCCGGCGCCCCGTCGGGTGCGACGACGGCGACCCTGCATCCAGTGCTCGTCCACGTCGACGTCGCCGTCGATCGCGGAGACGCGCTCCAGCAGGTCGCGCAGCTCCCTGTCGCGCAGCTCGCTCATCGTGTCCCTTCCTTCTCCCGCTGCGCGGCTCGTCCGGCCTGCAGCTCCTCACGCATCCGCGCCACGGCCTGGTGGGACAGGCTCTTGACGGTGCCGATCCGCACCCCCATGACCTCGGCCGTCTGCGCCTCGGTCAGGTCCTCGAAGTAGCGCAGCACCAGCGCCGCGCGCTGCCGCGGGGGCAGCGCGCGCAGCGCGTCGTGCACCTCCTCGTCCCGGGCCCGCTCCTCGGCGCCGTCGGTCACCGAGCGCTCCGGCACGTCCCCGTTGACCACCTCGTGCCGCTGACGGCGCCACGCCGACACCCGCTGGCGGTAGATGACCCTCCGCACGAAGGCGTCCGGGTGCTCCACCGACTCCCACCGGGAGGCGAGCGCGATCAGCGCCTCCTGCAGGAGGTCCTCGGCCAGCGAGGCGTCCCCGCACATCAGGTAGGCCGCGCGGCGCAGCCGTCCCTGCCGGGCGAGCACGAAGTCGGTGTACCCGGGGTCGGTCGTGACCATCTCGCCTCCCTCGGGTGACCTGGGCTCCGTCATGCTGCCTCACCCCTTGCGTCGCAGCGGACGACCGGATGGTTCAGTGTCCACCCGGGCGGGCCGCCCGCGCTGCCTCCCGCAGAGGCCCGGCGCCGGGCACCGCTCAGCGCTGCCGCCGGGCCGGGGAGCCCGGCAGATCGGGGCTGGACCCCGTGCTCCACGCCCGCGCCGCCCACGTCAGCGCCTCGTCGCAGGCTGCGGCGACGTCCGGCAGCTCGAGGGCACACTCCCGCACCACCCAGCGCCACCGGGAGGTGAGCAGCGCACGGAAGACGGGGCCCGGGGGCTGCGGCAGGAAGCGCTTGACCACCACGGTGGAGGCCCGGTGCGCGGGCCCGCGGAGCACCTCGTGCCGGTGCACCTGCGAGCGCACGGACCCGCCGAGGTCACGGTCTCCCCCCAGCACCACCCCCGGGGGAAGACCGGCGACGGGCCTGCCCGACGCCCCGTCCCGGGACTGCCCCGGTGCGTCGTGCCGCGGGCCTGCGCTCACCCGGTGACCAGCTCCCTGACGATCTCGGTCGCGGGCCGATCCTGGCACGCCCGCCAGCCGGACCCGGCCCAGACGTGGATGCCGTGCACGTCGCCGTCGCGCGCCGCGGCGGTCCGCACCGGTCGGCTCACCTGGTCGACCGCCGGGAAGGCGGGCGGCGCCAGGTGCTCGAGCTCATCGACGAAGCGGTTGCGCACCGCCCCGGCGACACGGCCGCTGAAGGCCCGCGTCGTGACCCGTTCCGTCAGCGACGAGTCCCGCAGCGCCGCCCGGTAGGCCGGCGAGGCCCCCGACTCCGTGGCGAGGAGCAGCGCGGTCCCGACCTGCACGGCCACCGCGCCGGTGCCCACGGCCCGGCCGACGTCTCCCGCGGTGGTGACCCCGCCGGCCGCGACCATCGGCAGCGTCCCGCCGGCCGCCGTGACTGCCTCGAGGAGGCCCAGGTGGTCGATCGCCTCCGGCTCGGCCGTCGGGTCGTGGGTGCCACGGTGCCCGCCCGCCTCCTGCCCCTGCACGACGAGCACGTCGGCCCCGGCCTCCTGGGCGGCCAGGGCCTCGCCCGCCGAGGTCACCGTGATGTGGATCTCGCAGCCGGCGGCCCGCAGACGTGAGAGCGTCCCCCTGTCCGGCACGCCGAAGGTGAAGGACACCACCGCCGGCGCCAGCGCCTCCACGAGCAGCACCTTGTCGACCCAGTGGTCGGTGTCCCCCCACGACGGGTGTCCGGGCTCGACGCCCAGGGTGGCGGCACGCGGCAGCAGCGCCTCCCGGTAGGTCTGCACCGCCGTCTCGTGCCGCCCACGGTCCACGGGCTGCGGGACGAAGAGGTTGACGCCGAAGGGCCGGTCGGTGAGGTCGCGGACGTGGACCAGGTCGGCGGCCAGCTGCTCGGGGGTGCGGTATCCGGCCGGGAGCATCCCCAGGCCGCCCGCGTCGCTGACGGCGGCGACGAGCAGCGGGCTGCTCACCCCTCCGGCCATCGGTGCCCCGACGACCGGGGTCTCGAGCTCGCTCAGCAGGGTCACGGCATACCTCCGGGGGTGGTCGGGGCGGGGCGCGGCCGGACCGGGCGGTCGGCGTGGACCGCCAGGGCACGGGCGTCGGAGAGGCTGGCGACCTGGTCGATGACCGCGCGCAGCGCGGCCGCGTCGTCCGCCGCGGCGTCGTGGGCCTCGCGGTGGACAGGGTCGAGCAGGGACGGGTCGTCGCGGTAGCGCCCGACGAGCGACTCCAGCACCTCCCGCTCGGTGCTCATGACCTGCCGCCGCTCGTCGCTGAGCATGACGAAGTGGGCCGCGACCGCCTTGAGCGCCGCGGCCTGCGCGCGGATCCGGTCGGGCACCACGAGGTCGGCCGCGTACCGGCTGAGCACGCCCTGGCCGTAGCGCTCCCGGGTCGCCAGCTCGACCGTATGCACGAAGTGGCCGATGAGCCGCGAGGTCATGTCCTTGAGCGCGGCGAGGTCGCGGCGCGTCCCGTCGTGGCGGTCCGGCACCCAGCCGCTGTCCAGGACCTCCCCCAGCGCGGCCCGCAGCACCTCGACCTCGAGGTCGGGGGCGTACCACTCCTGGGCGAGCGTCGCGACGTCGGCCTGCGTCGTCGGTGAGCGCAGCGCAGCCGGGTCCACCCGCTGGGAGGCGATGGCGTCCTCCACGTCGTGCACGCAGTAGGCCACGTCGTCGGACCAGTCCATCACCTGCGCCTCGAGGCACCGGCGGTCGGCGGGACCCTCGGCCGCGCCGCGGCGCAGCCACGCGAAGACGTCGAGGTCGTCGGCGTACACGCCGAACTTGCGACCGGTCCCCGGGCCTCCCCCGCCCCGGGGCCAGGGGTACTTCGTCGCAGCGTCCAGACTGGCCCGCGTCAGGTTCAGGCCGGCCGACCGGCCGTCGGGGTGCGTCCGCTTGGCCTCGAGCCGGGTCAGCACGCGCAGCGTCTGGGCGTTGCCCTCGAAGCCGCCGATGCCGGCGGCCAACTCGTCCAGGACCGTCTCACCGTTGTGGCCGAAGGGCGGGTGCCCGATGTCGTGCGCCAGGCAGGCGGTGTCGACCACGTCGGCGTCGCACCCGAGCGCGGCGCCGAACTCCCGCCCGATCTGGGCCACCTCCAGGGAGTGCGTGAGCCGGTTGCGCACGAAGTCGTCGCTGGCGGGCCGGACGACCTGGGTCGTCGCGGCCAGCCGGCGCAGCGCCGCGGAGTGCACCACCCGGGCGCGGTCGCGGGCGAAGTCGCGGCGGTCGGAGCGCTTCTGCGCCGGGTCCTCGGCCACCCAGCGCTCCCGGTCGGCCGCGGCGTAGCCGGGCACGTCTGCGCTGGTCGCGGTGGTCACGGGACGAGGGTATGCCGTCCGGCCAGGTCGTGGGCGCGGGTACGGCTACCGGGGCCTGCCGGTGCCGACGTCCGCGCCGGCGTCCAGCCCGCGGCGTCCACGCACCGCGAGGGACAGCCGTGCGCCCGCCTCGCGCAGGGCGACGCCGAGCGGTCGTGGCGGGACGTCGGCATACCCGCCGTCGTGCAGCCCGGCCTCCCGCTCGAAGACGCTGCGCGCGGCACGGTCCCCCGTCCGCAGCCAGGACCATCCCATCGAGGCGACGTAGAGCGGCAGGAAGGGCAGGCCCCAGCAGTAGGCCCACTGCCGGCTGTGCACCAGCTCGTGCCGCACGAGGGTCGGACGGCGCGCGGCCAGCAGGTCCAGGTCGTGGCGGCTGAGCACGACGTCGCCGACGGTGAACGCGCCCGCGGCCGGGAAGCGCCAGCGGTAGCGGTCGGCCAGGAAGCAGCGCTCGGGCCCCCGCCGCAGCCGGCAGCCGCCGGCACCCGCGAGCGCCAGGCCCAGGGGGGTGGACAGGTTGACCCAGTTGAGCACGTTGCGCAGCGTCACCGCGCGCGTGAGCGGCAGGGCGTCCGGGAGCAGGCTGGGGTGCGTCGCCGGCGGGCCGGACGCCCGCAGCGGAGGACGCGCCCGGCCCACTAGGCGTACCGCGCCTGCGCGCGGGCCCGCGCCTTGGCGGCCTCCGCCTCCCGGTCCTTGGGAGGTGCAGTGGTCACGAGCGCGTCCAGCAGCTCCTGGGTGGCCTCCGCCACCTTGGCGACGGCGACGGCGTACGCCTCCTCGTTGACCTTGGCCGGCCTGGTGGACCCGCCGACCTTGCGGACGTACTGCAGGGCGGCTGCACGCACCTCCTCGGCCGTAGCGGGCGGCGCGAAGTTGTTGAGCGGGCGGATGTTGCGGCACATGCCTCTCACTGTGCCACGGCGCCGGCCCGCCCCACAGGGACAGGCGGGTCGCTATCGTCGGGCCATGCCCCGCAGCCACCACCCCCTCGTCAGCGCCGGCGACCTCGCGGCCGAGCTCTCCGCCGACGGCCCCGCGACCCCTCGACCGGTGCTGGTCGACGTCCGCTGGTCCCTCGGCACGGCCCCGGAGGACAACCGCGCCGCCTACCTCGCGGGCCACCTGCCGGGCGCGTCGTTCCTCGACCTCGACGGCGGCCTGTCCGACCCGGTCGCCCCCGACCGTCGTGGCGGACGGCACCCGATGCCCTCCCTGGAGCGGGTGCAGGCTGCGCTGCGCGCGGCGGGGGTATGCCGTGACCGCCCGGTGGTCTTCTACGACGCCCGCATCTCGGCGGGCGCCGCCCGGGCCTGGTGGGTGGCGTCCTACTACGGCGTCGCAGGTGCCCGGGTCCTCGACGGCGGGCTGTCGGCCTGGCAGGACGCGGGACTGCCGGTGGAGACCGGGTCCGTGGACGTGCCGGAGGGCGATGTCGTGCTGACGGCGGGCAGGCGTCCGCTGCTCGACGCCGACGGGCTCGCCGCCTGGCTGGAGGGGGGCGGCCAGGTGCTGGACGCCCGGCCGGCGAACCGCTTCCGGGGTGAGGACGAGACGATCGACCCGGTCGCCGGGCACGTGCCGGGGGCGCGCAGCTTCCCCTCGCTCGCGCTGCTCGCCGAGGACGGCACCTTCCTGCCGGCGGACGCGATCGAGGCGCTGCTGACCGACGCCGGTGCCGACCCCGCGACCCCGACGGCACTCTACTGCGGGTCCGGGGTCACGGCCGCCCACGCGGCGCTGGCCCTGGAGGCGGCGGGTCTGCTGGAGCAGACCCCCGCGCTCTACGTCGGCAGCTGGAGCGACTGGGTCAGCGACCCGACCCGCCCGGTCGCCACCGGACCGGCCCAGCGGCCTCGTCGACCGGCCTCGCCGTCCGGCTACGCGGGCAGGACGTAGAGGTACATGAGCAGGTAGTGCAGGGCGGCGGCCACGATCACGATCACGTGCCACAGCTCGTGGAAGCCCAGGACACCGGGCACCGGGTTGGGCCGCTCGAGGACGAAGACGACGAAGCCGACCGTGTAGACCACGCCCCCGGCGGCCATGAGCACGAGCGCTCCGAGCGGGAGCCCGATGTCGCCGGCCACGAGCAGGACGGTGACCCAGCCCAGGGAGATGTACAGCGTGTTGGTGACGTACTTCGGCAGCGCCCGCCACACCGAGCGCAGCACGATCCCCAGCACGGCGATCGCCCACACCACGCCGAACATCGTCCAGCCGAAGGTGGAGCGCATGAGCACCAGCACCAGCGGGGTCACGGTCCCGGCGATGAGCGCGAACACGGAGGTGTAGTCCAGGGTGCGCAGCACGTCGTTGACCTTCTCGCCCCGGTCGAGGCCGTGGTGCAGGGTGCTGGCCACGAACAGCAGCACCAGGGACAGGCCGTAGACGCTGAAGCCGACGATCTTCCACGGGTCGCCCTGGGCACCCGCCTGCGCCACGAGCAGGGCCGCCCCCGCGACCGCGAAGCAGGACCCGACCAGGTGCGAGACGGTGTTGACCCGTTCGTCGGTGACGTGGACGCTGCCGTCCCGGCTGCGTGGGGGCGATCCCACGCCGCGGGTCTCGCCGGCCCCGGCCCGTCCCGTGCCGCCCACCTCAGCCACCGGAGACGTCGAGCTCGGCCTGGGCGACGACGGCACGCTGCGCCTCGTCCAGCTCCTGGGACTCCAGCCACCGGTCGGGCAGTGCCACGACCCGCGGGGACCCGGCGCGTCCACGCTGCCCCTCGGCGGCGTCACCGGGCCACGGCTGGTCGAGGTCGAGGGTCTCGATCAGGCGGTCCAGGTCGGCGAGGGAGTCGACCAGGCCGAGCTGGTGGCGCAGCTGTCCGCCGACGCGGAAGCCCTTGGTGTACCAGGCGATGTGCTTGCGGATGTCGCGGCAGCCGCGGCCCTCGTCCCCGTGGAACTCCACGAGCAGCTCGGCGTGCCGGCGCAGCACACGGCATACCTCGGCCAGCGTGGGCTCGACCCGCACACGGGAGCCGGCGAAGGCGGCGGCCAGGTCGGTGAACAGCCAGGGCCGCCCGAGGCACCCGCGGCCGACGACCACCCCGTCGCACCCGGTCTCCTCGACCATCCGCACGGCGTCGTCGGCCGACCAGATGTCACCGTTGCCCAGGACGGGGATCGTGGTGACCGCCTCCTTGAGCTGGGCGATCCGGCTCCAGTCAGCCTGTCCCGAGTAGGCCTGCGCCGCGGTGCGCGCGTGCAGCGCGACCGCCGCGGCGCCCTCGTCCTCGGCGATGCGGCCGGCGTCGAGGAAGGTCTGGTGCCCGTCGTCGATCCCGACGCGCATCTTCACGGTCACGGGTATGCCGTTCGCACCCGCCTCGCGCACGGCGGCGCGCACGATGCCGCGGAAGAGGTCGGTCTTCCAGGGCAGCGCCGACCCGCCGCCCTTGCGCGTGACCTTGGGCACCGGGCAGCCGAAGTTGAGGTCGACGTGGTCGGCGCGGTCCTCCCGGACCAGCATGCGCACGGCCGCGCCGACGGTGACGGGGTCGACGCCGTAGAGCTGGACCGAGCGCGGCACCTCCTCGGGGCCGTGCTCGATGAGCTTCATCGAGATCGGCGTGCGCTCGACGAGGGCGCGGGAGGTGATCATCTCGCTGACGTAGAGGCAGCTGGAGCCGCCCGGAGCGCTCGTCCCCGCCGGGTCGTCGTCTCTCGCGACGGCCAGGCCCTCGTCGCCGTACTCCCGGCACAGCCGCCGGAAGGCGCGGTTGGTGATCCCCGCCATCGGCGCCAGCACGACGGGCGAGCCGATCGTGTGCGGGCCGATGCGCAGGGGCGGCAGGAGGGTGGGAACGGTGCTCATGACCGCTCGATTGTCCCATCGTCGCGCCCGTGCCCCGAACCGCCGCGGACGAGCGTCCGCGCGGCCTGCTCCTGCACGCAGCGCGTCAGCACCTCCAGGGTGCGTGACGGGAGCCGCCAGGCCAGCCAGTGCAGCGGCACGTCGTGGTGCGGGCGGCGGCCGACGGGCACCAGCCCTCCGGAGGCGAGCCCGTCCTCCGCCCACGCCACCGGCATCAGCGCCCACCCCATACCGAGCCGGACCGCCTCGGCGAACTCCCGGCTGGAGCCGATGAAGGTCGCCGGCGGGTCCACCTCGCGCCGCACCCAGCGCCGCGCGACCCGGTGCTGCATGGTGTCCTTGCGGTCGAAGCGCACCACAGGAGCGCGGTCGAGGTCGGCCGCGCGGGGGCCCCTCGGCAGCCACCGGTCACGGAAGGCCGGGGTGCACACGGCGACGTAGCGCAGCGCGCCGAGCGGTGTCAGCCGGCAGCCGGCCACGGGCGTCGGGTCGGCGGTCACCGCTGCCAGCGCCGCCCCGGAGCGGACCAGGTCCGAGGCGTGCTCCTCGTCCTCCCGCACGACGTCCAGGGTGATCCCGAGCTCCTCCTGCGCCCGTGCCAGCGCGGGCAGGATCCAGGTCGCGAGGGAATCGGCGTTGACCACGACGGGCACGAGGGGGTGTGCGGTCGCGCTCGCCTCGGGCACGAGCTCGTCGAGCGCGTCGGAGACCAGCAGGTCCCAGTGCCCCGCCAGGCGCAGCAGCACCTCCCCCGCGGCGGTGGGGGTCACGGGCTTGGTGCGACCCACGACGACCTGCCCGACCGACTGCTCCAGCGCCTTGACGCGCTGGGACACCGCCGAGGGGGTCACGTGCAGGCGCGCGGCGGCCCGCTCGAAGGTCCCCTCCTGCACGACGGCCGAGAGGGTGGCCAGGGCGACCGGGTCCAGACGCATGAAGCCAGACTAATGCGCGGCCAGAATCCTTCATCGTCCTGATGCGTCGAGCGGGCGCTGGCCGTCCTATCGTGGACGCCTGTGACCCCCCTCGCGCTCGTCCTCACCGGGATGCTCACCGGACTCGGCCTCATCGTCGCCATCGGCGCCCAGAACGCCTTCCTCCTGCGCCAGGGGCTGCGCCGTCAGCAGGTGGGCCCGCTCGTGCTCTTCTGCATCCTGGCCGACGCGGCGCTCATCGGCCTGGCCGTCCTGGGCATCGGCGCGGTCGTCACCACCTGGCCGTCCTTCCTGACCGTCGCCCGCTGGGGCGGAGGGCTGTTCGTCATCGGCTACGGCATGCACGCCGCCCGGCGGGCGCTGCACCCGGGCGAGACCCTCGAGGCGACCGGCGCCGGCCGCGCGGGGTCGGCGGCCCGCGCCCTGGGGACGATGGCCGCCCTCACCCTGCTCAACCCGCACGTCTACCTCGACGTCGTGCTGCTCGGCACGATCGCCAACAGTCACGGCGGGCAGGGCCGCTGGTGGTTCTACGCCGGGATCGTCACCGGCAGCGCGGTGTGGTTCACCGCGCTGGGCCTGGGCTCGCGCAGGCTCGCCCCGTTCTTCGCCCGGCCCCGCTCGTGGCAGGCGCTCGACGCAGGCATCGCCGTGGTGATGGTCTCGATCGGCGTGGGACTCATCAGCGGCGGATGAGCCCCACGCCGGCCCGCCTCAGGCGGTCTGCGCCTCGTGGCGCCCCTCGGCGAACTCCTCGACGATCTTGGCGTTGAACGCGGGCAGGTCGTCCGGCGTGCGGCTGGAGACCAGGCCCTGGTCGACGTGCACCTCCTCGTCGACCCACGTCGCACCCGCGTTGCGCAGGTCCGTCCGCAGGGAGGGGTAGGAGGTGAGCGTGCGGCCGCCGAGCACGTCGGCGTCGGCGAGGATCCAGGCCCCGTGGCAGATGACGCCGACCGGCTTGCCGGTCGCGAAGAAGTGACCGGCGAAGGCGACAGCGGCCTCCTCCATCCGGATGTTGTCGGCGTTCACCACCCCGCCGGGCAGCACGAGGGCGTCGAACGCGGCCGGGTCGGCGGAGGCGACCGCCTCGTCGACCGCGGCCTCGTGCCCCTTCTTGCCGGTGATCGAGCCGGTCCCCGGCGAGACGAGCACGGCCTGGGCGCCCGCCTGCGTCACCGCCTCCCAGGGGCTGGTCAGCTCGCTGTCCTCGAAACCGTCGGTGGCCAGGAAGGCGACCTTCTTGCCGTCGAGCGCAGGCATGATCGTTCTCCTTCGGTGGTAGGGATGTGCGGTCGTCTCCACCGTAGGTCGGCCCGCACGGTGGCGCGAGACGGACCGCGCCCGCCCCGCGGCCGCGACGCCGGGGGCCTCAGCAGCCGACGAGACGCTGGGCCAGGTATCCCTCGACCTGGTCCAGCGCCACCCGCTCCTGGGCCATCGAGTCACGCTCCCGGATCGTGACGGCGTGGTCCTCGAGGGTGTCGAAGTCGACCGTGACGCAGAACGGCGTCCCGATCTCGTCCTGGCGGCGGTAGCGCCGGCCGATCGCGCCCGCGTCGTCGAACTCCACCATCCAGTGCTGCCGGAGCCGGGCGGCGAGGTCCCTGGCCTTGGGCGAGAGGTCGGCGTTGCGCGACAGCGGCAGCACGGCCACCTTCATCGGCGCCAGACGCGGGTCCAGGCGCAGCACGGTGCGCTTGTCCACCCCGCCCTTGGCGTTGGGCGCCTCGTCCTCGGTGTAGGCCTCGACGAGGAAGGTCATCAGGGAGCGGGAGAGCCCGGCGGCCGGCTCGATGACGTAGGGCGTGTACCGCTCGCCGCTGGCCTGGTCGAAGTAGCTCAGGTCGGCGCCCGAGTGCTGGCTGTGGGTGCCCAGGTCGAAGTCGGTGCGGTTGGCCACACCCTCCAGCTCGCCCCACTCGCTGCCGGTGAAGCCGAAGCGGTACTCGATGTCGACCGTGCGCTTGGAGTAGTGCGACAGCTTGTCGGCCGGGTGCTCGTAGTGGCGCAGGTTGCCGGGGTCGATGCCCAGGTCGGTGTACCAGCGGGTGCGCTCGTCGATCCAGTACTGGTGCCACTCCTCGTCCTCGCCGGGCTTGACGAAGAACTCCATCTCCATCTGCTCGAACTCGCGCGTGCGGAAGATGAAGTTGCCGGGGGTGATCTCGTTGCGGAAGCTCTTGCCGGTCTGGGCGATGCCGAACGGTGGCTTCTTGCGCGCGGCGCCCATGACGTTGGCGAAGTTGACGAAGATGCCCTGGGCGGTCTCGGGCCGCAGGTAGTGCAGCCCGCCCTCGTCCTCGATGACGCCCAGGTAGGTCTTGAGCATCATGTTGAACTCGCGCGGCTCGGTCCAGGCCTTGTTGCCGCAGCTGGGGCAGGCGATCTCGGCCAGCGGCACGTCGTCGGGGTCGATCTCCTCGCCCGGCCGGGCCTTCTTGTTCTTCCTCTCCGCGACGGCCTCCTGCATGTGGTCCACCCGGAAGCGCTTGTGGCAGGACTGGCACTCGGTGAGGGGGTCGGAGAACTCCCCCACGTGACCCGAGGCGACCCAGGTCTGCCGGGGCAGGATGATCGAGGAGTCCAGGCCGACCACGTCGTCGCGGGTCTGGACCATCGAGCGCCACCACTGCCGCTTGATGTTCTCCTTCAGCGCCACCCCCAGGGGCCCGTAGTCCCACGCCGACCTCGTCCCGCCGTAGATCTCGCCGCAGGGGAAGACGAAGCCTCGCCGCTTGGCGAGGGACACGACAAGGTCGACGGTGGAGGTCTGAGCCATGGGCGTCAGTGTAGGGGGCCACCGACCCCCTCCCGGACCCCCACTACGCTGAGCCGGTGTCCAGCACGCCCTCCCCCGGTCCTGACCCCTCCACCTCCCCCGGTGCGCTCCGCCGCAGCATCGAGCAGGCCTCCCGGCCGGCCCTCGAGCAGCTGGCACGGCTGCCCGTCTGGCTGCCCTTCCTGGTGCTGCTGCTGCTCATGGTGGGCGGCGGGTTCCTCGGCGGACCGGTCGGCTGGACCCTCGTGGGGATGGCCCTGGCCTTCATCCTGTGGCTGCTCTACCTCTCCTGGCCGCGCCTGACCACGGTCGAGCGGTTGATGCGGTTGGTCGTGCTGCTGCTCTTCGCGGTGGTCACCGTGGTGCAGCTTCTCCCCCGGGGCTAGATTTTGACAATCATTCTCAGTTGAGCGCAGACTGGTGCCATGCCCCGTGTGCGCACCCTCGCCCTCGCCCTGCCCCTCACCGCTCTGCTGGCAGGGTGCGGCGCCGCCTCCACCGACGACGGTGACGCGACCCCCGCTGCGGCGCCGGCCGACGCGGACGCCGTGCAGGTCGTCGCCAGCTTCTACCCGCTGGAGTACCTCGTGGAGCGCGTGGGCGGCGACCACGCCCAGGTCACCGCGCTGACCGCGCCGGGGGTCGACCCCCACGACGTGGAGCTGTCGCCGCGCACGGTGGGCGCGCTCGGCTCGGCCGACCTGGTCGTCTTCGAGTCGGGTATGCAGCCGGCCGTCGACGACGCGGTCGCGCAGCAGGCCCCCGGCACGAGCTTCGACGTGACGCCCGCCGCCGACCTGCTGGCGCTGGAGGAGTCCGGGGAGGAGCACGACGAGCACGCCGACGGGGAGGACCACGGCGACGAGGACGCCGAGGACGACGGCCACGGCCACGGCCACGGCCACGGCGCGGAGGACCCACACTTCTGGCTGGACCCCGTCCGCTACGGGGACGTGGCCGAGGCGCTCGCCGCCGAGCTGGGCGCGGTCGACCCCGACCACGCCCCGGACTACGAGGCGGGCGCGGCGGCCCTGGTGGCGGACCTGCAGGCGCTGGACCAGGAGTTCACCGAGGGGCTGCGGGAGTGCGCGAGCCGTCAGGTCGTGACGACCCACGACGCGTTCGGCTACCTCGGGGCCCGCTACGACCTGGAGGTGACCGGCATCACCGGCATCTCCCCGGAGTCCGAGCCCTCGCCGGCGCGCCTGGCGGAGGTGACCCGGCTGGTGCAGGAGCTGGACGTCAGCACGGTCTACACCGAGCCGCTCCTGTCCCCCGACATCGCCCGCACCGTCGCCTCCGAGACCGGGGCACAGGTCCTCACCCTCGATCCCGCCGACGGCCTGAGCGAGCCCGGCGCGGGCAGCGACTACCTTGACATCATGCGGACCAACCTCCAGACCCTGCGCGAGGGCCAGGGCTGCTCGTGAGTGCCCCCGCCCCACCCGTCGTCGAGCTGCGCGGCGCCGCCTTCGGCTACCGGGGGCGACCGGTCGTCTCCGACGTCGACCTGACCGTCCGCCGGGGCGAGGTCGTGGCGGTCCTGGGCCCCAACGGCTCGGGCAAGACGACCTTGGTCAAAGGCCTGCTCGGCCTCTCCGAGCACCTGTCCGGGCAGGTCGAGGTGCTCGGCACCCCGCTGGCGCGCCTGCCCGACCGCACCCGCATCGGTTACGTCCCCCAGCGCCATACCCTCGTCGGCGGGGTCCGCGCGACGGTCGCCGAGGTCGTGGCGACCGGCCTGCTCGCACGACGTCCGTGGTACCGCCCCGCCACCCGGGCCGACCGCGAGGCCGTGCTGGCCGCCGTCGAGGCAGCCGGGCTGGCCGACCGGGCACGCTTCGACGTCGAGACGCTCTCCGGCGGCCAGCAGCGCCGCGTGCTCATCGCCCGTGCCCTCGTCGCCCGCCCCGACGTGCTCCTGATGGACGAGCCCACGGCAGGCGTCGACCGGGCCAGCCAGGATGTGCTGACCTCGGTGCTGCGCCGCCTGGCGGACGCGGGCACGACGATGGCCATCGTCACCCACGAGCTGTCGGCGCTGCGCGGTGTCGTGGACCGGATCGTGGAGGTCGACACGGGCCACGTGACCTTCGACGGCACCCCCGAGGGGTATGCCGTGCACCAGGGCGCGCTGGCCCGCTCCAGCGGAAGGACGGCAGCACGGTGAGCGCGATGTTCGAGCTCGACTTCATGCGCAACGCGCTGCTGGCCGCGCTGTTCGTCGGCCTCGCCGCGCCGATGGTCGGGATCTTCCTGGTCCAGCGCCGGCTCTCCCTCATCGGGGACGGCCTGGGGCACGTGGCCCTGGCCGGCGTGGCGATCGGCATCGCGACCGACCGTGCGCCCGTGCTCACCGCGCTCGTCACCGCTGCGCTGGGTGCCGTGGTGATCGAGCTGCTCCGCGCCCGTGGGCGCACCTCCGGCGACCTGGCCCTGGCCATGCTGTTCTACGGCGGCATCGCGGCCGGCGTCGTCATCATCAACCGGTCCGAGGGCGCCCAGACCGGCAACCTGACCAGCTTCCTCTTCGGGTCGATCGCCACCACGACCCGCGGTGAGCTCGTGACCTTCGCGGTGCTGTCCGCCGTGATCGTGGGCGTCACGCTGGTGCTGCGACCGAGGTTGTTCGCGGTGGCCGGCGACGAGGAGTACGCCCGGGCCAGCGGCCTGCCGGTGCTCGCGCTCAACATCCTGCTCGCGGTGCTGACCGCGGTCACCGTGGTCGTGGCCATGCGCGTCATCGGGCTGCTGCTCATCAGCGCCCTGATGATCGTGCCCAACGCCGCGGCGCAGCAGCTGTCCGGGAGCTTCCGTGCGGCCAACCTCTGGGCGGTGGTGCTCGGCGTCCTCTCCTCCGTCGGCGGGGTCGTGGTCTCCTACCAGCTGGACACCGCCTCCGGTGGCACGATCGTGCTCATCGCCATCGCCCTGTTCGTGGTCGCGATGGTGGTCGGCCACGTGGTGCGGCTGGTCGCCCGCCGGCGCCACCTGCGGGCCGAGCGGCACGCCCACGAGCACGGACCCGGGTGCGGGCACGAGGCCGTCCCGCACGGTGACCACGTCGACTACCTGCACGACGGCCACCGGCACGCCGCCCACGAGGGCCACTACGACGAGCACAGCGACCACCCGCCCCCGGCCGAGGGGCCCGACCAGGACGCCCGCCACGAGCAGGAGGTGACCCGATGAGCACGACGACGCACCGTCGACCCACCCGGCAGCAGGCCGCCGTCATCGAGCGGCTCGGGCGCAGCGAGGACTTCACCAGCGCCCAGGACCTGCACGCGCGCATGCGCGAGGCCGGTGACAAGGTGGGGCTGGCGACCGTCTACCGCACGCTGACCTCCCTCGCGGCCGCGGGCGAGGTCGACATGATCCGCACCGACGAGGGTGAGGCCGTCTACCGGATGTGCTCGACCGGCCACCACCACCACCTCGTCTGCCGTGACTGCGGCCGGACGGTGGAGATCGAGGGACCGGCCGTGGAGCGCTGGGCCGACCGGGTGGGGGCGGAGCACGGTTTCACCGACGTCAGCCACACGCTCGAGGTCTTCGGACGCTGCCAGGGGTGCGCGCCCGCCTGAGCCCCGGCGCCGGCGCTGCCGGTGCGTGGCGGGCGGACGGGGGTCGTCCAGCACCTAGCATGGGCAGGCGCAGCGAGCAGTCGGAGCAGGAGGGCAGCGGGTGAGCACGGTCGGTCCGGTCAGCGTGCCCACGGGCACCCGCGGCGACCTCGTCACCGGTGGCCGCCACCGCGTCGACGGGCCGCCCGTGCCCGCCGCGCTCGAGCCCCAGCCCCGCCGTCAGGGGCTGCACGGCCTGCGCGGGGTGGCGGTCGCGCTCGTCGTCGCCTTCCACCTGTTCGGCGCGGGCCGGGTCTCCGGCGGCATCGACGTCTTCGTCGCGATCTCCGGCTTCCTGTTCACCGGCATGATCGCGCGCCGGGTCGTGCGGGACGGCGGACGGTTCGACCTGCCGGCCTACCTGGCGCGGCTGGTCCGCCGGCTGCTCCCTCCGATCCTGCCCGTCCTGGCCTTCGTCCTCGTCGGCACGTTCACCTGGATGGCGTCCTCGGCCCGGGTCGCGACCTGGCGCGAGACCGCGGCGGTGCTGCTCTACCGCGAGAACTTCGAGCTCATCGACTCCCAACTCGGCTACGACGCCGCGGGTGTGCAGACGAGCCCGCTGCAGCACTTCTGGTCGCTGTCGGTCCAGGGGCAGTTCTACCTCCTGTGGCCGGTCGTCATCCTCGCCGGCTACTGGCTCGCGCGGTGGCGGGGGTGGGACGCACGCCGGGTCGTGGCTCTCGCCGTCGTCGCCGTGGCCCTGGCCTCCTTCGCCTTCGCGGTGCACCTGCGCTCGCTCGACCCTCAGGCGGCGTACCTGCATACCGGGGCCCGCCTGTGGCAGCTGGCCCTGCCGGGCCTGCTCGCCCTCACGGTCGCCCACCGGCGGATCCCCGTGCCCGTGCGGGTGGCCATGGGGTGGGCAGGTGTGGCACTCATCGTCAGCTGCGGCTTCGTCCTCGACGGTGCGGCGCTGTTCCCCGGGCCGTGGGCGATGTGGCCCGTGGCCGGGCTGGTGCTCTTCCTGCTCGCCGACGACACCGGTGCCCGGGGCAGCGCAGACGTCGTGCTGTCCTCACGTCCCGCGCACCGGCTCGGCGACATCTCCTACGCCCTCTACCTGTGGCACTGGCCCCTGCTCATCGCCGCGCTGCGCCTGACCGACCGCCCGGCCGGGGACCTCGCCCTGTCCACGGCGGTCCTGGTGACCTCCGTCGCCCTGGCCTGGCTCACCTGGCGGTGGGTGGAACGACCCGCGGGCGACGCCCGCCGGTGGCCCGCACCGCGCGGCACCACCCTGGCCGGGGTCGCGGCCCTGGTCGTCCCCGCCGTCCTGCTCACCGGCGCGGCCGCGCTGCAGGAGAGCCGCCACGACCAGCGCCTGGAGTCACTGCAGGTCGCGCTGTCCGGCACGGGGTGGGACGGGCGGGTCGACAGCCATCCCGGGGCGCTCGCGCTCACGCCGGGCTGGGGGCCGGTCCCCGACGCGCCGCTGCTGCTGCCACCGGAGCTGGCCGCCCAGGACAAGCCCCCGCACGACGCCCAGGGCTGCTGGCAGAGCGCGAAGGACCGGCCCGAGAACGCCGAGGTGCTCGTCTGCCCCGAGCCGCCCGGTATGGAGGTCGAGGACCCGGGCGCCACCGTCGTCGTCACCGGCGGCTCGCACGGCGCGATGTGGGAGCCGGCCTGGCGGGTGCTCGCGCAGGAGCACCGCTGGCGCGTGCTCGTCATGGTCAAGGCGGGCTGCCAGCTGACGACGAACGTGGGCCAGCACCCCGAGCAGACCGACGTGCTCCCGTCGGCGTCCTGCCAGGAGTGGAACCGGCGGGCCCTGGCCGAGCTGGACCGGATCGACCCCGACGTCGTCTTCACGATCGCCACGACGACCGCCGGGGCGCAGGAGACGGAGAAGGCCTCCCGCGGGTTCGTCGAGGCCTGGGAGGCGCTGGACGAGCTCGGCCTCGACGTCGTCGCGGTGCGCGACATCCACCGGATGGCCGAGCACGTCCCCGACTGCGTCGAGGAGCACATGGAGGAGCCGGCGGCCTGCGACACCCCACGCGTGCCCGGTCCCTCTCCGATGACCGAGGCCATGGTGCCCGGCAACGTGCGGCTGATCGACCTGGTGGACCGGGTCTGCACCGCACGGGTCTGCCCGGCGGTGGTCGGCAACATCATCGCCTACAGCGACCACTCGCACCTGTCCGCGTCGTTCTCGGCCACGCTGGCCACCGCCCTCGACGCCGAGCTGCGCCGGGCGGCGCCCCAGCTCTACGGACGCTGAGGGGACCGGTCGGCGCCTCCGGGCACCGAGCCCGCTCAGGCCTGCGACGGACGGTCCACCGCACCCCCGTAGCGGCGGTCGCGCGCCGCGTACGCCTCCACCGCGCGCCACAGGTCACGACGGTCGAAGTCGGGCCACAGCGTGTCGAGGAAGACCATCTCGGCGTAGGCGCTCTGCCACAGCAGGAAGTTGGAGGTGCGCTGCTCCCCCGAGCTGCGCAGGAAGAGGTCGACGTCCGGGACGTCCGGGTGGTACAGGTACCGGGCGATCGTGCGCTCGTCGATGCCGCCCGGACGCAGGCGCCCCTCCGCGACGTCCTGGCCGATCGCGCGCACCGCGTCGGCGATCTCGGCCCGGCCTCCGTAGTTGACGCAGAAGTTGAGCGTGATGACGTCGTTGTCCCGGGTCCGCTCCTGGGCGTCCTCGAGCTCGCTGATGACCGACTTCCACAGCCGCGGGCGCCGCCCCGACCACACGACCCGCACGCCCCAGGAGTCGAGCTCGTCGCGACGGCGCCGGATGACGTCGCGGTTGAAACCCATGAGGAAGCGCACCTCGTCGGGGCTGCGCCGCCAGTTCTCCGTCGAGAAGGCGTAGGCCGAGACGCACCCGACCCCGACCTCGATCGCGCCGGCGATGACGTCCAGCAGGCTGACCTCACCGGCCTCGTGCCCCTGGGTGCGCCGCAGCCCGCGCTGGTTGGCCCACCGCCCGTTGCCGTCCATGACGATCGCCACGTGCCGCGGCACCAGGTCGCGGGGCACGGCGGGCGGTCGCGCCCCGGAGGGGTGCGGGAAGGGCGGTCTCGGGTCGCCGGTCATGGGGTCCTCTCGACGTGGCGCAGGGACCGCACGCCCCGCTCCATGTGCCACTGCAGGTAGGCGGCCACGAGGCCGCTGGCCTCGCTGCGGTGGCGGCGCTGGCTGGCGTCGGCCACCTGCCAGTCCCCGCCGAACAGGGCGCGCAGCAGCTCCAGGGTCTCCGGCGCGGGCGCGGAGGAGCCGGGCGGGCGGCATACCGGGCAGACCGAGCCCCCCGAGGGCACGTGGAAGGCCCGGTGCGGACCGCTCATCCCGCACCGCGCGCAGTCCGAGAAGCTCGCGCGCCACCCCGCGATGGCGAGCGCGCGCACGAGGTAGGAGTCCAGGACCAGCCTGGGGTCGTGCTCCCCGGAGGCGAGCGAGGCGAGCCCGCCCGCGAGCAGGCGGAAGTGCTGCGGCGCGGGCTGTCCCTCGTCGGTGAGCTGCTCGCAGGTCTCCAGCATGACGTTGGCCGCCGTGAAGGCGGGGTAGTCGCGGGCGATCGCCTCGCCGTAGGTCGCGAGCACGTCCGCCTGGGTGATCGTGTCCAGGTTGCGCCCCTCGTAGCACTGGACGTCGACGACCATGCCCGGCTCCAGGCGCGCCCCGAACCTGCTCTTGGTGCGGCGCACCCCGCGGGCGACCGCCCGCACCCGCCCGCGACCCCGCGTCAGCAGCGTGACGATCCGGTCGGCCTCGCCCAGCTTGTGCGTGCGCAGCACGACGGCTGCTTCGCGGTAGGTGGGCATGCCCCCATCCTCCCACCGTCGGGGCGTGGGGCCCGGCAGCCGGGCCGTTCGCGGGAGGGGTGGCGTTGTTCGTACACACGTCCTATCCTTGCTCCATGATGCTCCAGGGGTCCCTGCTGGACCAGGTCGACGAGGTCGGGCTGCGCCCTCTCTCCGGTGCGGTCCGCCGCACGACGCTGACGGCCGGCGCCTGGGTCGACGTCCGCCCGGGATGGGTCACCGGGGCCGACGAGCTCTTCTCCCGGCTGTCCCTCGGCGGCCCCGCCGCGGTGGAGTGGCGCGCCGAGCGTCGCACCATGTGGGACCAGGAGGTCGACACGCCTCGCCTCCTGCGGTTCTACCGGGAGCAGGAGCACCTGCCCGACCCGGTGCTGGCCGAGGCCAGGGAGGAGCTCAGCCGCTACTACGCCACCGAGCTCGGCGAGCCCTTCCGCACCGCCGGGATGTGCCTCTACCGCGACGGCCGCGACAGTGTCGCCTGGCACGGTGACCGGCACGGGCGCAGCACCTCCCAGGACACGATGGTCGCCATCGTGAGCCTCGGGGCCCCGCGCGCGCTGCTCCTGCGGCCTCGGGGTGGCGGGTCCAGCCTCAGGTATGCGGTGGGGCACGGCGACCTGCTCGTCATGGGCGGGTCCTGCCAGCGCACCTGGGACCACTGCGTGCCCAAGACGTCGCAGCCGGTGGGCCCGCGCATCAGCATCCAGTTCCGGCCGCGCGGCGTGCGCTGAGCCGAGCTCCGCCGCCGGCTGTCGCTCAGCCCTGCAACAGGTGCTGCCGGCTGCGCTCGAGCAGCGCCCGGACCTCGGCGGCGTCGGCCGCGGACAGGGCCTGCTCGGCCAGCTCGCGGAACTGCGCCACCGACCCGCTGCGCAACCGCTGCTTGACGATGGGCACCCCCGCGGCCATCGTGCTCAGCTCGTCCACCCCCAGGCCCACGAGCAGCCCGGCCAGGTCCGGGTCGCCGGCCATCGCGCCGCACAGCCCCACCGGCACCCCCTCGGGCACGTGGTCGGCCACGTGCCGGATGAGTCCGAGCACGGCCGGCTCGAGGTGGTCCGACCAGGGTGCGAGCGCAGGGTTGCCCCGCTCGGCCGCCATGACGTACTGCACCAGGTCGTTGCTGCCGATCGAGACGAAGTCCAGGCCGCGGGCCAGGTGCCCGATCCGCAGCGCGGCGGCCGGCACCTCGACCATGATGCCGACCTCCAGACCCTCGGGCGGGTCGGGCAGCCCGGCGCGGCGGGCCGCCCGGCCGAGCAGGTCCAGGGCCATCCGCAGGTCCGCCGGGGTGGACACCATCGGGAACAGCAGGCGCATGCTGCGGCCGCCCGCGGCCCGGCAGACGGCCTCCAGCTGGTCCAGCAGCAGTCCCGGATCGGAGGTGAAGGTCCGCACGCCGCGGGCCCCGAGAAAGGGGTTGGCCTCGGTGGGCCGGTCGATGAACGCCAACGGCTTGTCCCCGCCGGCGTCCCAGGTGCGGATGCAGACCTGGTGGGGGTCGAAGACGTCGGCCAGGGCGCGGTAGACCTCCGTCTGCTCCTCGACCGTGGGCGCCTGGCGCCACTGCGCGAAGACGGCCTCCGTGCGCACGAGTCCGGACCCGTCCGCCCCCAGGCCGGCCGCGAGCCGGGCCACCGACACCGAGGAGACGTTGGCCTTGACCCGGATCCGGACACGGTCGGTCGTCAGGGCCGGGAGGTGGGCGTTGTGCAGCGCCGCCTCCCGCTCGGCCCGGCGGGCCTCGACCATCTCCTCGAAGGCGGCGCGCACCTGCGGCCCGGGGTCCACGGCCAGCTCACCGCTGCGGGCGTCGAAGGCGATGACGGTCCCGGCCGGCACGTCCGCGCGGGCGCCGACCCCGGTCAGCACCGGGATGCCGCGGGCCGCCGCGATGAGCACGCCGTGACCCGTCGCACCGCCCACCCGCGTCACCACCCCGTGGACGCGGGAGGCGTCCAGGGAGATCGCCAGCGCGGGGTACAGCTCGTCGACGACCAGGACGCCGTCGTCGAGGACCTCCGGCTCCTTCACCCCGAGCAGCAGCCGCAGCACCCGCTCGCCGACGCTGCGCACGTCCTGGGCCCGCTCCCGCTGGTAGGGGTCGGCCAGCTCCTCGAAGGCGGACGCGACCGCGGTCACCGCGTCGCTCCAGGCGGCCGCGGCCGAGGAGCCTGCGTCCATGAGCCGCTGGGCGGTCCGGACGATCTCGGGGTCGCGCAGCAGGGTGGCGTGGGCGGTGAACACCTCCGCCTCGCCCTCGCCCAGGTTGCGGCCGGCACGCTCCCCCAGCTCGAGCAGCTGCCCCAGGGCCTGCTCGACGGCCGCGGCCAGCCGCGCGGCCTCGGCCCGGGGGTCCTCTGCGGAGACCCCGTGCGGGTCCGGGACGGTCTCCAGCAGCACTGCGGGACCGACCGCCGCCTCGAGCCCGGAGCCGGCGACCCCGGGCTCGGCGGACACGGCCGGGACCGGGGTCGCCACGTCCGCCAGCGGCTCGGCGGGCACGGGAAGGTCACCGAAACCCTCGTCGGCCAGGTCGCGCAGCGCGGCCAGGACCTCCTGGGCCCTTGGCCCCTGGGCCTCCGCGAGGAGGACGTGACCCTGCTGCGCGTCCAGGGTGGCGACAGCCGAGACGCTGAGGGCGTCGACCGGGCCCCTGCCCGACGTGAGGTTGCGGACCACGACCCGCGTGGCGGGGGCGTAGGCCCCCACGCGTGAGACCAGCCGGGCCGCAGGTCGGGCGTGCAACCCGTGCTCGCCCGTCACGGGCAGCTCCACGGACATCGCGTCCGGCAGGCCCGGCGTCCTGGGCCCGCCCCCCGTGGGGTCCTCCGTGCCCAGGTGCTCGGCCTTGGGGCGCAGCGCCGCGCGGGAGTCACGCTCGACCGAGGCCAGGTCCGCGCCCGCGGCGGCGGTCACCAGCGCGGCCACCAACCCCTCCACCAGCGGCGCGGGGCTGAGCCTGACGGCTGCCGCGACGCCGGGGTCGAGCAGCTCGAGGGCCATCTCGGCCGACAGCACGGCACTGCCGAGGTCGAGCAGCACCAGGACCCCGTCACCGCCCGACGCGGTGTGGGCGCGGTCGATGGCCTCGGCCACCGCCGCGGCGTCGGTCCCCAGGGTGTGCTCGTCGAGCCCCGCCGCGATCTCGACGTGCGGGCCGGCCCCGTCCTCCACCATCTGGCGGGCCAGGTCCAGGGCCGCGCGGGCGAGGGGACGGCTGTGGGCGACGACGACGAGGGAGATCACGGCGCAGGCTCAGGCGAGCGTCCGGGCCGCCGCCCGGAGCAGCAGGGCCGCGCTGCTCGCGCCGGGGTCGAGGTGCCCGGCGCTGCGCTCGCCCAGGTAGGACGCCCGCCCCTTGCGCGCGACCAGCGGCTCGGTGCTGTCCCGGCCGCTGTCGGCGGCCTCCGCGCACGCGCGCAGGCACTCCGCGACGGGGCTGCCGGCGACGGCGGCGGCGTCGAAGGCCTCCAGCGCGGGGGCGAAGGTGTCGTACATCGTCTTGTCGCCGACCTCGGCCTTGCCCCGGGCCACGATGCCGTCGACCCCGGCCCGCAGGCCCTGCGCCAGCGCGTGCACCCCGGCGTCGTCGGTGGCCGCGAGCGGCCCGGCGAACCGGAGGAAGAAGGTCCCGTAGAGCGGGCCGGAGGCCCCGCCGACCGTGCTCACCAGGGTCATCCCGACCTTCTTGAGGTAGGCGTCGATGCTCGGGAACTGCTCCTCGCCCGCCAGCTCGGCGCACCGCCCGAAACCGCGGGCCATGTTGGTGCCGTGGTCGCCGTCACCGATGGCGCGGTCGAGCTCGGTGAGGTGCCCGGCGTGCTCGTCGAGCTCGGCAGAGGTCTCGGCGATCCAGGACTGGAAGGCGGTCAGGTCAGCCACGTCGTCTCTCACGCTCCCCATCGCAGGCCGGGGGTCGCCACGGGGGCGTCCCACAGCCGGACGATCTCGTCGTCGGCCCGCAGGAGGGTGACCGAGCAGCCGGCCATCTCCAGCGAGGTGATGTAGTTGCCCACGAGGCTGCGGGCGACCGTGACGCCCCTCGTCTCGTGGAGGATGGACCGCACCTCGTGGAACATGAGGTACAGCTCGATCAGAGGTGTGCCGCCCATGCCGTTGAGCAGCACGACCACCGCCTCCCCGCGCCGCAGCGCCAGGTCCTCGACGACCGGTGCGAGGAGCGCGGCGGCGACGTCGTGCGCCGGCTGCAGCGGCGCCCGCCGGCGTCCGGGCTCGCCGTGGATCCCGATGCCGAGCTCGATCTCGTCGTCCGCGAGCGCGAAGGTCGCCACCCCGGCCGACGGGACCGTGCACGAGGTCAGGGCCACCCCCATGGAGCGGCTGCGGGCGTTGACCTCGCGGCCGAGCGCCGCGCAGGCCGCCAGGTCGCGCCCCTCCTCGGCGGCGGCACCCACCAGCTTCTCGACCAGCACGGTGGCACCGACGCCGCGGCGCCCGGCCGTGAACGTGCTGTCGAGCACGGCGACGTCGTCGTCGGTGACCACCACCTCCAGGGCGTCGACGTCCTGGGCCCGGAGGATGTCGTGGGCCATCTCGGCGTTGAGCAGGTCACCGGTGTAGTTCTTGAGCACGTGCACCACGCCCGCGCCCCCGTCGGCGGCGTGGTGGGCGGCGACGAACTGGTCCGGCACAGGCGAGGTGAACACCTCGCCGCAGCACGCCGCGTCGAGCATCCCGACCCCCACGTAGCCGGCGTGCAGGGGCTCGTGGCCCGACCCTCCCCCGGAGACAACGCCGACCTTGCCGGGCCGGGTCCCGCCCCGGCGCCGCACGACGCGCTGCCCCAGGTCGACCTCGAGCAGGTCGGGGTGAGCCGCCGCCAGACCGGCCAGCGACTCGACCACGACCCGGCCGGGGTCGTTGAGGAGCTTCTTCATGGGCTCACTCTGCCACGGTGCCCGGGGACGGGCAGGTCAGAAGCCGAGCCGGTCCAGCTGCTTGGGGTCGCGCTGCCAGTCCTTGGCCACCTTGACGTGCAGGTCGAGGTAGACCCGGTGCCCGAGCACCTTCTCGATGCCGCGCCGGGCGGTCGTCCCCACCTCACGCAGCCGCGAGCCGCCGCGGCCGATGATGATCGCCTTCTGGCTGGGGCGCTCCACGAAGACGTTGACCCGCACGTCGCTCATCGGGTCGTCGTCGGGGCGGTCCTCGCGCGGCACGATCTCCTCGACCTGCACGGCCAGGCTGTGCGGCAGCTCGTCGCGCACGCCCTCCAGCGCGGCCTCCCGCACGAGCTCGGCGATCATCACGACCGCCGGCTCGTCGGTGAGCTGGTCGGCGGGGTAGAGCGGTGGCGACTCGGGCAGGTGGGCGGCGAGCACCTCGGCCACCTCCTCGACCTGCTCTCCGCTGACCGCGGAGCAGGGGATGATCTCCGACCAGTCACCGAGCTGGTCGATGGCCACCAGGTGCTCGGCGAGCCGGTCGCGGCTGACGGCGTCGGCCTTGGTGGCGATCGCGACCACCGGCACCCGGCGCACCCTGTGCAGGTCGAGCAGGTCGCCGGCGATGAAGGTGTCCCCCGGCCCGATGCGCTGGTCCGAGGGCAGGCAGAAGCCGATGACGTCGACCCCGAGCAGCGTCTCGCGCACGAGGTCGTTGAGCCGCTGTCCCAGCAGCGAGCGGGGCCGGTGCAGCCCGGGGGTGTCCACGAGCACCAGCTGAGCGTGGTCGGTGGTGCGGATCCCCCGGATCGTGTGCCGCGTCGTCTGCGGCTTGGAGGAGGTGATCGCGACCTTGCTGCCGACGAGGGCGTTGGTCAGGGTCGACTTCCCGGCGTTGGGCCGGCCGACCAGGCAGGCGAACCCGCTGCGGTATGCCGTGCTCCCGTCGCCGGGGTCGGCCCCCGCGGTCGTGGGGTCAGTGGGCACGGCTCACCTCCGTGGTCTGAGCGCCGGGGCCGGCGCCCGGTTCTGCGGTCGTCCGGCCCTGCTCGGACCGGCCGTCGTCCTCGGTGTCGTCCTCCGACGGCTCCGGCAGTCGCCGGACGAGGACGGTGGCGACCCTCCGACGGCGGCCGGCCATCCGCTCGGCGGTGAGCTCCAGGCCCGCGACCTGCCCCGTGGCCCCCTGGATCGGCACCCGGCCGATCGCCGTTGCCAGCAGGCCACCGACGGAGTCGACGTCCTCGGACCCGATCTCGACGTCGAACATCTGGGCGAGGTCGTCGACGGGCAGGTTGGCGGGCACGCGGACCATCTCCGTGCCGTCCTCGGCCACCACCTGCTCGACCTCGACCTGGTCCCGGTCGTACTCGTCGGTGATCTCGCCGACGATCTCCTCGACGATGTCCTCGATCGTGACCAGGCCCGCCGTCCCGCCGTACTCGTCGATGACGATCGCCACGTGCTGCCGGCCGCGCTGCATGTCGCGCAGCAGGTCGTCGACCCGCTTCATCTCCGGGACCCGCTGCACCGGCCGCATGACCTCGGTGACGGGGACGGAACGCGCGGCGTCGGCGTTGGAGTTGACCGCGCGGGCGACGTCCTTGAAGTAGAGCATCCCCAGGACGTCGTCGGTGTCCTCGCCGACGACCGGCACCCGGGAGAACCCGGAGCGCAGGAAGAGGGACATGGCCTGCCGCAGCACTTTCTCGGCCTTGATCGTGACCAGGTCGGGGCGGGGCACCATGACCTCCCGGGCCACCGTGTCGCCGAGCTCGAAGATCGAGTGGATCATCTCGCGCTCCTCGTCCTCGATGACCGCGGACTCCCCCGCCAGGTCGACGAGGTCGCGCAGCTCGGACTCGGAGGCGAACGGACCCTCGGCGTAGCCGCGTCCGGGGGTGACCATGTTGGCGAAGACGACGAGGAGCTTGGCGACCGGGCCCAGGAAGAGGCGCAGGGTGCGGACCACCGGGGCGGCCATCAGCGCCACCGACTCGACGTGCTGACGGCCCAGCGTGCGGGGCGAGACGCCGACCGCGACGAAGGAGACCACGGCCATGATGGCGGTGGCGATCAGGGCGGTCTGCCAGTGCGAGTCGGTCACGATGTCCACCGCGACCGTCACCGCCACGGCGCTGGCGGCCTCCGCGGTCACCCGGACGAAGTTGGCCACCGCCAGGTAGGGCGGGGCGTCGGCGGCGATCCGCACCAGGGCGCGGGCGCCGGGGCGGCCCTCCTCGGCCAGCTGCTCGGCGCGGTGCCGGCTGGTGCGGGTCAGGGCCGTCTCCCCCGCCGAGAGCAGGAAGGCGATCACCGTCGTCAGGATCGCGACAGCGACGAGAGGGGTCATGCTCGGCCCGCCTCCGGGGCCGCGGTCGTGCTCCGCCCCCGCTGGGCCAGGAAGGTCAGCAGCAGGGTGCGCTGCAGGTCGAACATCTCGCGCTCGTCCTCGGGCTCGGCGTGGTCGAAGCCGAGCAGGTGCAGGATGCCGTGCGTGGTCAGCAGGAGCAGCTCGTCGCCGACCGCGTGGCCGGCGGCCGCGGCCTGCGCCCGCGCCACCGAGGGGCACAGGACGACGTCGCCCAGCACGCCCTCGGCGGGCTCGTCCTCGTCGTGACCCGGGCGCAGCTCGTCCATGGGGAAGCTCATCACGTCGGTGGGGCCCGGCAGGTCCATCCACCGCTCGTGCAGCGCGGCCATGGCGGGCTCGTCCACCAGCGTGATGGTCAGCTCGGCCAGCGGGTGCACGCGCAGCTGCTCCAGCACGTGCCGGCCGAGGTCGGCCAGCTCCTGCTCGGGGACGGGAGAGGGCACCTCGCCCGACTCGTTGAGGACCTCGATGCTCATGCCCGGTCCTGCCCGGACGGCCCGTCGGCCGCCGGCGCCTCCGTCTGCGCCCGCGCCGGGCGCGCACCGCCACTGCGGGCGGTGCGGCCGCCGCGGCGGGCCTCGTGCCGGCCGTAGGCGTCGACAATGTCGCTGACGAGGCGGTGCCGCACGACGTCCTGGCTGGTCAGGTGCGCGAAGTGGATGTCCTCGACGCCCTCGAGGATGTCCTGGACGACGCGCAGCCCCGAGGACGTGCCGGTGGGCAGGTCGACCTGGGTCGTGTCGCCGGTGACGACCATCTTGGACCCGAAGCCCAGGCGGGTCAGGAACATCTTCATCTGCTCCGGCGAGGTGTTCTGGGCCTCGTCGAGGATGATGAAGGCCGAGTTCAGCGAGCGGCCCCGCATGTAGGCCAGCGGAGCCACCTCGATGGTGCCGGCGGCCATCAGGCGCGGGATCGAGTCGGGGTCCACCATGTCGTGCAGGGCGTCGTACAGAGGCCGCAGGTAGGGGTCGATCTTGTCCGTGAGGGTCCCGGGCAGGAAGCCCAGGCGCTCCCCCGCCTCGACCGCGGGGCGGGTCAGGATGATCCGGTTGACCTCCTTGGCCTGCAGGGCCGCGACGGCCTTGGCCACCGCCAGGTAGGTCTTGCCGGTGCCCGCCGGACCGAGACCGAAGACGATCGTGTGCCGGTCGATCGCGTCCACGTAGTGCTTCTGGTTCAGCGTCTTGGGCCGCACGGTGCGTCCGCGGCTGGAGACGATGTTCATCGTCAGGACGTCGGCCGGGCGCTCGCCGGTGGCCGCGCGCAGCATCCCGATCGACCGCTCGACCGCGTCGCGGTTGAGCGGGTGCCCCGCCCCGGCGACGGCGAGCAGCTCGTCGATCAGCCGCTCCACGAGGACCAGCTCCTCGGTGTCGCCGGACAGGCGGAACTCGTTGCCCCGCACGTGCACGCCGACCCTGGGGAAGCCCCGCTCGATCGTGCGCAGCAGCTCGTCGCGAGGGCCGAGGAGGCTGACCATCGGCACGTCGTCCGGGATCACGACGGTGTGGGTGGGGGACGTCCGGTGCTCGAGGTTGGGCTCTGTCATCAGGCCTCCAGTCTATGCGCGGGCGCCGCCCCCGGCCCGGGGCGGCTCATCGGGCGGGCCGTGCCCGCAGCACGCTCACCACGGCCACGGCCCCGACGGCCGCGGCCACGGCGAGCGTGCCGACGAACGCCGCGTGCGGCTGGGTGGCGTAGAGGAGGCCGAACACGACCCCGGTCACCGCCAGGGCCACGGCGCCGTTCAGCGACTCCCCCACCTGCAGCGCCGAGGAGTTGCGCCCGATCTGCGAGGACGTCGACAGCCGCATGACCAGAAGCGTCGTCGTCGGGTAGGCCAGCCCCACCCCCAGCGTGGCCACGCCGTAGACGAGGATCGGCGCCCAGCCCGGCCAGCGCAGCCAGACGGCGACCGCCAGCAGGACCATCATGGCGGTGAAGACCGACACCCCGAGGGTCATGACGCGGTAACGGTCGACACCCTCGCCCAGCCGCCCCTGCAGCCAGGACCCGAAGGCCCAGGCGACCGAGGCGACCGCGAGGACGGCACCGGCCTGGGCGGGCGAGTAGCCGTGCTCGTCGCGCAGCATGAGCGGCAGGTAGGCCTCCGCGGCCAGGAACGACCCGCCCATGGCGGCGCGCACCCCGATCACGGAGGGCAGGCCCCGCGCCGACCAGAGGGTGCCGGCCGGCAGCAACCGCCAGCTCGCCACGGCGACGAGGAGCAGCACCAGCGGGCCGACGACCCGCTCGAGGCCGTCCACGCTCTCGCCCGACATGTTCAGCACCCCGACGCCCACCGCGGCCACGACCGCCCAGGCGATGGTCGAGGGACGCAGGTAGGGCGAGTCCTCACCGGACCGCGTCGCCCGCAGCGCGCGCCAGAAGACCACCAACGACAGCGCGGCCAGCGGCGCGACCCCGAGGAAGACCCACCGCCACGTGAGGTGCTCCACGACCAGCCCGGTCAGCAGCGGCCCCGCCAGACCCGGCACCACCCAGGCGGCGGCGAGCAGGGAGAAGACGGCGGGGCGGCGCTGGTCCGGCACCCGCTGGGCGATCACGACATACACGGCGACGGTGGTCAGGCCGCTGCCCAGCCCCTGCACCGCGCGCCCGAGCACGAAGACCTCCATGGTCGGCGCCAGCCCCGCCAGCACGAGGCCGGCGCAGAAGGTCAGCACCCCGACCACGGTGACCGGGCGGGGGCCGGCGCGGTCGCTCCACCAGCCGCCGACGACCATCCCGACCACGCTCGCGGCCACCGTGGCACCGAAGGCCATGTTGTAGAGGTGGTAGCCGTCCAGCGCGCCCGCGATCGTGGGCATGGCGGCGCCCACGGCGATGTACTCCAGGGCCAGCAGCGCGATGAGCGCCGTCGCCCCGACGGAGGCGCTGCGCAGGCCCGGGGAGAAGATCGAGGGCGGCACCGGGCGCGTGCCGGGGTCCTCGCTCGGCGCGCGCGTGCCCACACTCACCGCCAGCCGCCGAGGGTATGGAGCGCGGCCAGCGCGGCCGCACCCGCCGTCGAGGTGCGCAGGACGGTGCGGCCCAGACGTACGGGACGGGCACCGGCGTCGACGAGCGCCGCCAGCTCGTCCGGGCTGATCCCGCCCTCCGGGCCCACGACGAGCAGGATCTCGCCCCGGGCCGGCAGCGCGAGCCCGGTCAGCGGCGTGCCGGCCTCCTCGTGCAGCACCACGGCGAGGTCGGCGCGGCCCACCCGGTCCAGCAGCGCCGCGCGGCCGACCAGCCCCGCCACCACCGGCACGCGCGCCCGGCGCGACTGCTTGGTCGCCGCGCGGGCGGTCTGCTCCCACTTGCCGCGGGCCTTCTCCCCGCGCTCACCCTTCCACCGCACGATCGAGCGGTCAGCCTGCCAGGGCACGACCTCGTCCACGTCGAGCTCGGTGGCCGCCTCGACCGCCATCAGGTCCCGGTCCCCCTTGGCCAGGGCCTGGACGAGGACCAGCCGGCGGGCGGGCAGCGGTTCGTCGCGCAGGTCCTCGACGCGCAGGTCGAGGGACCCGCGGGAGGCTGCGGACACGGTGCACCGGGCCAGGCGACCCGCGCCGTCGGAGAGCAGGACGCGCTCGCCGACCGTGAGCCGCTGCACGTCGGCCGCGTGCCGACCCTCGGGGCCGTCGAGGTGCACCGTGGTGGTGCCGTCGGGCAGCGTGCCGGCGCCGACGAGGAAGAGGGGTGCGCTCACGTCGAGGTGGTCGGGTGTCTGTCAGCGGCCGCGCAGGACGTCCCAGAACTTGCTGCCCCGGCCGTGGCCGGCGGCGGCCATCCGGCCCTCGGGCCGGGCCTCCCCGCGCTCCTCGGCCAGCTGGGCCAGCAGCTCGCGCTGGCTGTCGGTCAGCCGTGTCGGCACCTTGACGTCGAGGTGGACGACCAGGTCGCCGCGGCCCTGCGCACGCAGGTGCGTGACGCCGTGGTCGCCGAGCGTGACCGTCTCCCCCGGCTGCGTGCCGGGGACCACGTCGATCTCGGTGGGCCCGTCGAGCGTCTCCACCGGCAGCGTGGCTCCGAGCGCCGCCGCCGTCATCGGCACCTCGAGGGTGCAGTGGAGGTCGTCGCCGCGCCGGGTGAAGGTCTCGTGCGGCTCGACGGCGATCTCGACGTAGAGGTCGCCGGGCTCGCCGCCGAACGGTCCGACCTCGCCCTCCCCGGCCAGCTGGATGCGGGTGCCGCTGTCGACGCCGCCGGGGACCTTGAGGGTCAGGTCGCGGCGGGTGCGGACGCGCCCCTCGCCGGAGCAGTCGAAGCACGGGTGCTCGATGACGTCGCCGTAGCCGCGGCACGCCTGGCAGGGCCGGGAGGTCATGACCTGGCCGAGGAAGGAGCGCTGCACCTGCTGGACCTCACCGCGGCCGGCGCAGATCTGGCAGGTGCGGGTGCCGCTGCCGGCCTGGGCGCCGGACCCCGTGCAGGTGGTGCACAGGACCGCCGTGTCGATGGTCAGGGTCTCCTCGCTGCCGAAGACGGCGGTCGACAGCGGGACGTCGAGGCGCACCAGCGCGTCGTGCCCGCGCTGCACGCGCGAGCGGGGGCCGCGCGCACCGGCGGCGGTGCCGCCGAAGAAGGCGTCCATGATGTCGCTGAAGGTGAACCCCTGGCCGAAGCCGCCGGTGGCACCGGCGTAGGGGTCCTGGCCACGGTCGTAGGCCGCCCGCTTCCCGGCGTCGGAGAGCACGTCGTAGGCCTGGGAGACCCGCTTGAACTCCGTCTCCGCCTCCGCTCCCGGGTTGACGTCCGGGTGCAGCTGGCGGGCCTTCTTGCGGTAGGCCTTCTTGATCTCCTCCGCGGAGGCGTCGCGGGAGACTCCGAGGTCGGCGTAGTAGTCGTTCACAGCAGGAGGCGTCCTTGGGTGGTCGGTCGCGGGCAACGATGGTGCAACGGTCGAAGGCGCTCAGGTATGCCGAGCGCCGGCGGCGGGCAGGTGGACGGGGGTCTCACCCGTCCAGGATCTCGGCGACGTAGTGCGCCACGGCACGGACGGCCGCCATGGCCTGGGGGTAGTCCATGCGGGTCGGGCCCAGGACCCCGAGTCCGCCGGCGACACCGTAGCTGGTCGCCACGACCGAGGTCGTGCGCAGCGGTGCGTAGGGGTTCTCGGCCCCGATGCTCACCGCGACGCGGTCGGCGTCCGGGACGCTGGACAGGCTGCCCATGAGGCGCAGCAGCACCACGTGCTCCTCGAGCGCGTCGAGCACGGCGGACAGCGAGGTCGGGAAGTCGGTGTTGACGCGGGCCAGGTTGGCGGTGCCGGAGAGCACCACCCGCTCCTCGGCCTGCTCCTCCAGGGCGTCGCGCAGGGCGGCGGCGACGGCGGAGGCGACCGGGCGGTCCTCCGGGGCGACGGCGTCGACGACTCCGACGAGGCGGTCCGGCACCGCCGTGAGCGCCTCGCCGACGGCCGTGCCGTTGACGCGGGCCCGCAGGTCGGCGACCAGCGCCTCCTGGCCGGTGAGGTCACGTCCTACGTCGATGACGCGCTGCTCGACGCGGCCGGTGTTGACGATGAGCACGACCATGAGCCGCGTGCCGCCCACGGGCACCAGCTCGATGTGGCGCACGCTCGACCGCGACAGGCTCGGGTACTGCATCACCGCGACCTGGTGCGTGAGGCTCGAGAGCAGCCGGGTGGTGCGGGTCACGACGTCGTCGAGGTCGACCGCGCCGTGCAGGAACCGCTCGATCGCGGTCCGCTCGGCCCGCGTGAGGGGCTTGACGGCCGAGAGGCGGTCGACGAACATCCGGTAGCCCGCGTCGGTCGGCACCCGCCCGGCGCTGGTGTGCGGCGCGGTGATCAGGCCCTCCTCCTCGAGGACGGCCATGTCGTTGCGGACGGTGGCGGCGGAGACGCCGAGCTGGTGCCGCTCGAGCAGCGCCTTGGAGCCGACGGGCTCGGACGTGCGCACGTAGTCCTGCACGATGGCCCGCAGGATCTCCAGACGACGGTCGTCGCTCATCCGTGCCTCACCTCCTCTGCTCGCCGGTTGGCACTCTCACTTCGCGAGTGCCAGTCTACCGGTCCGGCGCAAACCCGCCCGGCGTACGCCATACCCGGCAGGCTCGTCGCGGACCGCGCGGCGAGGGCCCCTAGCATGGCTCTCCATGAGCAGCACGGCGCGCATCGAGACCGACAGCATGGGACAGGTCGAGGTCCCCTCCGACCGTTACTGGGGCGCGCAGACGCAGCGCAGCATCCACAACTTCCCCATCGGCAGGGACACCTTCGTCTGGGGGCGCCCGGTCATCAAGGCGCTGGGCATCCTCAAGAAGGGCGCCGCGCAGGCCAACGCCGAGCTCGGCGAGCTGCCCCAGGACGTCGCCGACCTGATCGCCCGCGCCGCCGACGAGGTCATCGCCGGCGACCTGGACGACCACTTCCCGCTCGTGGTGTTCCAGACCGGCTCGGGCACCCAGAGCAACATGAACAGCAACGAGGTCATCGCCAACCGGGCCATCGAGCTGGCCGGCGGGGAGCTGGGCAGCAAGACCCCGGTGCACCCCAACGACCACGTCAACCGCGGTCAGAGCAGCAACGACACCTTCCCCACCGCGATGCACATCGCGGTCCTGCTGGAGCTGCGCGACCGGCTCGAGGGCGGGGTCGGGGTGCTGCGCGACACCCTGGCCGCCAAGGCGCAGGAGTATGCCGACGTGGTCAAGGTCGGTCGCACGCACCTGCAGGACGCGACGCCGGTGACCCTGGGCCAGGAGATCGGCGGCTGGGTGGCGCAGATCGACTACGCGATGGCCGAGGTGCGGCACGCCGGGGAGGGCCTGCGCGAGCTGGCCATCGGCGGCACCGCCGTGGGCACCGGGCTCAACGCCCACCCCCGCTTCGGCGACCTGGCCGCCCGCAAGATGGGCGAGGAGGCGGGTATGGAGCTGCGCTCGGCGGAGAACAAGTTCGCCGCCCTCTCGGCGCACGACGCGCTGGTGCAGACCTCCGCGGCGCTGCGCACCCTCGCCGGCGCCCTGATGAAGATGGCCAACGACGTGCGGTGGCTGGCCTCGGGCCCGCGCAACGGGATCGGCGAGCTGACCATCCCCGAGAACGAGCCCGGCTCGAGCATCATGCCGGGCAAGGTCAACCCCACCCAGTCCGAGGCGCTGACCATGGTGGCCACCCGGGTGTTCGGCAACGACGCGACCGTCGCCTTCGCCGGCACCCAGGGCAACTTCCAGCTCAACGTCTACAAGCCGGTCATGGTGCACGCCGTGCTGGAGAGCATCCGGCTGCTCGCCGACGCGTCCCGGGCCTTCAACGACGGCTGCGCGGTCGGTCTGGAGCCCAACACCGAGCGGATCGAGGCCAACCTGGCCAGCAACCTCATGCAGGTCACCGCGCTCAACCCGCACATCGGCTACGACAAGGCCGCCGCCATCGCCAAGAAGGCGCACAAGGAGGGCCTGACCCTGCGCGAGGCGGCCGTCGCCAGCGGTGAGGTGACCGAGGAGCAGTTCGACGCCTGGGTGGTGCCGGGCGACATGACGCGGCCTCGTCAGGTCGACTGACGCGA
This sequence comes from Ornithinimicrobium pekingense DSM 21552, assembly GCF_000421185.1. Taxonomy (GTDB): domain Bacteria; phylum Actinomycetota; class Actinomycetes; order Actinomycetales; family Dermatophilaceae; genus Ornithinicoccus; species Ornithinicoccus pekingensis. The sequence goes on along the minus strand of NZ_ATWJ01000007.1, from coordinate 593,213 downwards.
GGTACGCCGAGGGCCCGGTCGACCGACCGGGCCCTCGTGCCGTCCCGGGGGCGCGCCTCACCCGGCTGACCGGCCCCACGGCATACCCTCGACGGCTGTGAAGGACCGCTACGGAACCGACGTGCTCAGCACCGACTGGCGTGCCCCGAGAAGGGGCCGGGCCCAGGACACGGAGGCGGTGACCGGGCTCGTGGTGGAGGACGTCGACACCGGCTGGGTCGGTGCCGTCGTACGGGTGGAGAAGGCCGGTGGGATGCAGGTCGTCCACCTGGAGGACCGTCGCGGCCGCACCAAGGGTTTCTCGCTCGGACCGGGCTTCCTCGTCGACGGCCGGCCGGTGGTGCTCACCGCGCCCACCGCCGAACGACGGGCCCAGGTGGCCGCGGCCCAGAAGGCGGCGAGCCGCACCGCCAGCGGGTCCGTGCGGGTGACCGGCCAGGCGGCCCGGGTCGCGAGCGGGTCCCGGATCTGGGTGGAGGGACGCCACGACGCCGAGCTCGTCGAGAAGGTCTGGGGCGACGACCTGCGGGTGGAGGGCGTCGTGGTGGAGATGCTCGACGGGGTCGACGACCTCTCCGCGCTCATCCGGCAGTTCGCCCCCACCCCGGGGCGGCGGCTCGGCGTGCTCGTGGACCACCTGGTGCCCGGCACCAAGGAGAGCCGCATCGTCGCCGAGGCCGAGCGGGTCAGCCCGCACGTGCGCATCCTGGGCCACCCCTACGTCGACGTCTGGCAGTCGGTGAAGCCGGCGCGGCTCGGCCTGCAGGCCTGGCCGGTCATCGAGCGCGGCCGGTCGTGGAAGCACGGCATCCTGGCCGAGCTGGGGTGGCCGCACGAGACCCAGGCCGACGTCGGGCTGGGCTGGAAGAAGATCCTGTCCACCGTGCGTTCCTACAGTGACCTGGAACCCACGCTGCTCGCCAGCGTCGAAGAGCTGATCGACTTCGTCACGGTTCCGTCAGACCGAGGAGGGTCCGCATGAGCCACAACCCCGAGCACCACGATCCGACCACCGCCCGCCAGCCGGGCTACGGCGGCCAGCCCGCCCCCGGCGGTCAGCCCGCCCCCGGCGGGTACGGCGGGCCGCCCGCACCGGGTGGCTACGGCGGGCCGCCCCCCGTCAGCGGCGACGAGCGCTCGATGATGCTCGTCGCCCACCTGTCCGCCCCGGTGGCGATGCTGGTCAGCGTGGGTTGGCTGCCCTTCCTGGGCCCGCTGCTGGTCTGGCTGTTCTACAAGGACCGCAGCGCCGCCGTGCGCACCGTCGCCGCCGGCGCCTTCAACTTCAACGTCGCGCTGACGATCGCGTCCGTGCTGACCTGGGTGAGCGTCATCGTCACGCTGGGCATCGGCTTCCTGTGGGCCATCCCGATCTGGGTGGTGCTCTTCGTCGTCCAGATCTGGGTGCACGTCAAGGGCGCCCTGACGGCCTCGCGTGGAGAGGTCTACGACTACCCCTTCCAGCTGCGCATCCTCAGCTGAGACGTCCCCGACTGCCGCACTCACCGGCCCCGCATGTCAAGCACGACACGCGGGGTCGGGCAACTTTTTGGGGCGAGCCTCTTGCGTGGCGTCCGGTGAGGGAGTAGACATTCCTCTACGCACTTCCGACGAGGAAGCGCGGGTCGCAAGACTGTCGAGGATTCGAACGTCCGCCAGGTGCCGTTGAGCACCATATGGACACTCCCGGTGACGTGGGAGTCGAGCCTCCGGACACCTCGCGCACCGTCCAGCGCGTCACAGCTGGTCCGTGGCCCGCTTCGCGAACTCATACTTCGCGAAGCGGGCCACATCCATGTGCACACGCGGTGAGGCCCTGCCGGCTCATACCCGGCAGGATCTGCTGTCGTGTCTACCGGCTCGCGGCACGCGCGGGCCGGCACGGACGTGGCGTGTCGGGAAAGACCCGCGTCCGGTCCCAGGACCGCGGCCGGCTCCCGTCAGTCGGGGAGCAGCCGGTGGACGACGGTGTCGGCAAGCAGTCTACCGCGCCGGGTCAGCACCACCGTCCCGCGCAGCGCGGCCACCCCGTCCACCAGCCCGTCCGCGATCAGCCCGGCGACCTCGTGCCGTCCCGTCGCGGACAGCACGTCGCTGGCCAGCCCTTCCGCCAGCCGCGACCCGAGCAGCACCGTCTCGTCGTGCCGCTGCGCCGGCCCGAGGACCTCGCGGGCGTGCGCCGGGCTCAGCCCGTCGGCCAGGCGCGCAGCGTAGGCGCGGGGGTGCTTGACGTTCCACCAGCGCACGCCGCCGACGTGGCTGTGCGCGCCGGGCCCGACCCCCCACCAGTCACCCCCGCGCCAGTAGGCCAGGTTGTGCGCGCACTCCGACCCCGCACCCCGGGACCAGTTCGAGATCTCGTACCAGTCGTACCCGGAGGCGGCCAGCACCTCGTCGGCCAGCTCGTACTTGTCGGCCTCGTCGTCGTCCGAGGGCGCCGGCACCTGGCCCCGGCGCACCTGCGCCGCCAGCTTCGTGCCCTCCTCGACCACCAGGGCGTAGGCCGACACGTGGTCGGGCTCCAGCGCGGCCACGGCCTCGAGGCTGCGGCGCCAGTCCTCCAGCGACTCCCCCGGCGTGCCGTAGATCAGGTCCAGGCTCACCTGCAGCCCGGCGTCCCGTGCCGCGGCGACGGCCGTCTCGACGTTGGCCGGGTCGTGGGTGCGGTCCAGGGTGCGCAGCACGTGCGGGACGGCGGACTGCATCCCGATGCTCACCCGCGTGAACCCCTGCGCCGCCAGCGTCCGGGCGACGGTCGCGTCGAGGGTGTCCGGGTTGGCCTCGGTCGTCACCTCTGCCTCCGGCGCGAGGCCCCACCGCTCACGGATGTCGTGCAGCAGGTCCCCCAGCACCTCGGGCGGGAGCATCGTCGGGGTGCCGCCACCGAAGAAGACGGTGGAGACCTCGGGCGGACGTCCGGCGTCCAGCACCCGCTCCGCGACCGCGAGCTCCGCGTGCGCCGCCCGCACGAAGTCCGCCGTCAGGCCGGGCCCCTCCCCCAGCTCGGGCAAGGTGTAGGTGTTGAAGTCGCAGTAGCCGCACCGGACCCGGCAGAAGGGCACGTGGACGTAGACCGAGAACGTGCGTGACGCCATACCCTCCAGCGCCTGCGGCGGCAGCGCGCCGTCCGGCGGCGCGGGCTCACCGGGCGGGAAGGCGGAGGGCATGGCCCCAGTGTCCCACCCGGGGTGGTGGTCCCCGGACGTGACCGGTGGTCCGGCTCAGGAGCGCCGGGCCGCGCTAGGGTCGGGACCGTGCAGCAGCGCCTCCGCGAGTACATCGACCACCTCCGCGAGGAGGGGTACACGGTCCGGGACGACCAGGGGTCGGACCCGGACCTCATCACGCCCGACGGCAGCGCGGTCGACACCTGGCGTGAGGACTACCCCTACGCCGAGCGCATGAGCCGCGACTACTACGAGGTCGAGAAGTGGCTGCTGCAGGTGGAGCTGCTGAAGTTCCAGTACTGGGCCAAGGACAACGGCAGCCGCCACGTGCTGGTCTTCGAGGGGCGTGACGCGGCCGGCAAGGGTGGGTCGATCAAGCGCTTCACCGAGCACCTCAACCCGCGCGGTGCACGGGTGGTGGCGCTCAACCGGCCGACCGAGGTGGAGTCCGGGCAGTGGTACTTCCAGCGCTACGTGCAGCACCTTCCGACGGCCGGGGAGATCGTGTTGTTCGACCGCAGCTGGTACAACCGGGCCGGCGTCGAGCGGGTGATGGGGTTCTGCTCCACCAAGGAGTACGAGCTGTTCATGGAGCAGGCGCCCGCCTTCGAGCAGATGCTGGTCGAGTCCGGCACGACGATCACCAAGCTGTGGTTCTCGGTGACCCGCACCGAGCAGCGCACCCGCTTCGCGATCCGCCAGCTCGACCCGGTCCGGCAGTGGAAGCTCTCCCCCATGGACCTGGAGTCGCTGGACCGCTGGGAGGACTACACCGCGGCCAAGGAGGAGATGTTCCGTCGCACCGACACCGACCTGGCGCCGTGGATCACGATCAAGTCCAACGACAAGAAGCGCGCCCGGATCAACGCGATGCGCCACTTCCTGTCCCAGTTCGACTACGAGGGCAAGGACCACGACATCGTGCTGCGGCCCGACCCGCGGCTGGTCAAGAGAGCCCGGGACAGCGTCGGCGACTGAGGTCCGGACGGCGGTCAGCCGCTGCTTCACCGACCGACCCACTTCGGTAGCTCTCGAGGCGCGTGCAGACTTCCGAAGTGGGCCTTTCGGCGCCCGACCGTCAACGCTGCGGGAAGTACCTCCTCCACTCCTGGCTTCGTCGTCCCACCCGGATGCCCCGCCGCCGGAAGATGCGCTCCAGCCGGGCGACGGTGTCGCCGGGGGTCCGATAGACGTCCTTGCTGACCAGCGTGACCACCCGCCACTCGTCGTCCTCGAGCTCCTCGCGCCGACCCAGGTCGGCCTCCCACTGCCTCTCCCGCTCGACGTGGTGCCGGCCGTCGTACTCCACCGCCGTGCGGGTGCGACGGTCGCCCGCATCCAGCCGGCGGCGCAGGTTGCCGTGCTCGTCATGGAAGCGGATGTCCGTCTCGAGCTCCGGCAGCCCGCTGAGCACGCGAAGCATCCGGCACCGCGTCTCCATGGGCGAGTCGACACGCGGCCGGACCAGCGCGGCAGCCCGGCGGGCCAGACGCACGCCCCGCCCGGTGGCTGCCCCTGCGGCCCCCGTCAGCCTGTCGCCCGTGGTTCGCCCCTTCCTCACCAGGCTGTCCCCCAGCACGACCAGGTCCACGAGGTGCAGGTGGGCCGCCAGGTCCAGGAACGTGTCCTCCGGCGAGGTGACCGGCAGCTGCCGGAAGCGGACGGCCGCACGCGCCGAATGGTGCACGACCACGCCGTCACGGCGACGCCTCTTGGCACCTGGCGGCACCGAGACGTGCAGGTATGGCGTGTCCGGCACCACCGCGCCGTAGAGACGGGCAGCCAGGTGGTGCGACACGAGGGCCGACCGCACCGAGGCCACCATCAGGGCGGCCCGGGCCTCGGCGTGGACGTCGGTCACGGCGGCCGAGACATGGATCCCGCGGACGATCTGCCGGTAGCGGGAGGATGCCAGCACCGACCGGGTCAGGCCGGCCGCCAGCGCGCGCTGGGTCGTGAACGGCTGCGTGACGTCGAGCTCGGCCATCTCGGCAGCCTGCCCCAACACGGAGGTCGGCGGGCGCGGTCATCCACAGGCGCGAGGTGCGCAGCTACCTGACCGACGATCGGCCCGCACTGCGCAGGCCCGCTACCGAGCGGCCCACTTCGGTCGACGCATCCGGTGTCGGGCTATGCCGAAGTGGGTCACTCGGCACGCCCGGTGGAGCTGCCGGCGGGCGGGTATGGAGCGAGTGCCGGGGGGCGCGCCCTACGCCGGCACGTAGGCGAGGTCGGTGATGGACCGGCCCTCGGCCAGGCCGCGGCGCTCGAACCGCGTCACCGGGCGCAGCGGGGCCCGGTCGGTGGACGCCAGCCGCAGACCCTCGTGGGCGTCGAGCACCTCGCGCATCGCGTCGGCGTAGTCCCCCCAGTCCGTGGCCAGCCGCCAGACACCGTCGGGGGCGAGGAGGCGCAGCACGGTGCCGGCGAACTCGGCGCTGACGATCCGGCGCTTGTGGTGCCGGGCCTTGGGCCACGGGTCGGGGAAGAACGTCCAGACCTCGTGCACCGAGGCCGGTGCCAGCAGGGTGCGCAGCGCCACCGCGGCGTCGGCCTCGAGGACGCGCACGTTGGGCAGCGGCGCCCCGGCGGTCTGCTCCATCTTGGCCAGCGCGTGCCCGATGCCCGGCCGCCAGACCTCGAGGGCGAGGAAGTCCCAGTCCGGGCGCGCGGTCGCCGCGGCGACCAGCGCGTCACCGGAGCCGGACCCGACCTCGACGACCAGCGGTGCCCGGCGCCCGAAGACGTCGACGGGGTCGAGCCGGTAGGAGGGGTCCACGACGGTGGAGGTCTCACCGAGGGGCCGCGGGACGTCCAGCACCACCTCCGTCGCGAGGCGGTCCCACGCCGCCTGGTGGGTGCGCGGCATCCGCCCGCCCCTGCGGGTGAAGGAGCGGGTGCGCGACAGCGGGCGGGGCCCGATGGCGGGGTGCCCCAGGGCGTTGTGGCCGGCCAGGTCGGGGTTGCCGGGCAGGTCGTGCTCGCCGGGGTGGTCGGCCCCGCTCACTTCTTGCTCTTCTCGGCGGTGGCCGAGCCCCCGTCCTGCGACAGCGCGGCGATGAACGCCTCCTGCGGGACCTCGACGGAGCCGACCATCTTCATCCGCTTCTTGCCCTCCTTCTGCTTCTCCAGCAGCTTGCGCTTGCGGCTGATGTCACCGCCGTAGCACTTGGCGAGCACGTCCTTGCGGATCGCGCGGATGGTCTCGCGGGCGATCACCCGGGCCCCGATGGCGGCCTGCACCGGCACCTCGAACTGCTGGCGCGGGATGAGCTCCTTGAGCTTGCCGGCCATCTGCACGCCGTAGGCGTAGGCCTTGTCCTTGTGCACGATCGCGCTGAAGGCGTCCACCGTGTCGCCCTGGAGCAGGATGTCGACCTTGACCAGGTCGGCGACCTGCACGCCGTCGGGCTCGTAGTCGAGCGAGGCGAAGCCGCGGGTGCGGGACTTCAGCGCGTCGAAGAAGTCGAAGACGATCTCTGCCAGCGGCAGCGTGTAGCGCATCTCGACCCGCTCGGGCGAGAGGTAGTCCATCCCCCGCAGCGTGCCGCGGCGGGTCTGGCACAGCTCCATGATCGCGCCGATGTACTCGCTCGGGGCCAGGATCGTGGCCCGCACCACCGGCTCGGTGATCGAGGCGATCCGGCCCGCGGGGAACTCGCTGGGGTTGGTGACGTCGACGACGGTGCCGTCGTCCATCTCCACCTCGTACCCCACGTTGGGCAGCGTGGAGATGAGGTCGAGGTTGAACTCGCGCTCCAGCCGCTCGCGGACGATCTCCAGGTGCAGCATCCCCAGGAAGCCGACGCGGAAGCCGAAACCGAGCGCTGCGGAGGTCTCCGGCTCGTAGACCAGGGCGGCGTCGTTGAGCTTGAGCTTGTCCAGGGCGTCGCGCAGGATCGGGTAGTCGGACCCGTCGATCGGGTAGAGACCGGAGAAGACCATCGGTCGCGGCTCCTTGTAGCCGCCGAGGGCCTGGGTCGCCATCCGCCCCAGGGTGGTGACCGTGTCACCGACCTTGGACTGGCGCACGTCCTTCACCCCGGTGATGAGGTAGCCCACCTCCCCGACGCCCAGCCCCTTGGACGGCGCGGGCTCGGGGCTGCTCACCCCGATCTCCAGCAGCTCGTGGGTGGCCTTGGTCGACATCATCGCGATGCGCTCGCGCGGCGAGAGGCTGCCGTCGATCACCCGGACGTAGGTCACGACCCCGCGGTAGGTGTCGTAGACCGAGTCGAAGATCATCGCCCGGGCCGGCGCGTCGGCGTCACCGGTCGGCGCCGGGATCAGCTCCACGATGCGGTCGAGCAGCTCGGGGACCCCCTCGCCCGTCTTGCCCGAGACCCGGAGCACGTCGCCGACGTCGCAGCCGATGAGGCCGGCGATCTCCTCGGCATACTTCTCCGGCTGGGCCGAGGGCAGGTCGATCTTGTTCAGCACCGGGATGATCGTGAGGTCGTTCTCCATCGCCAGGTAGAGGTTGGCCAGCGTCTGGGCCTCGATGCCCTGCGCGGCGTCGACCAGGAGCACGGCGCCCTCGCAGGCGGCCAGCGAGCGGCTCACCTCGTAGGTGAAGTCGACGTGCCCCGGGGTGTCGATCATGTTCAGCACGTACGTGCTCAGGCCGCCGGTCGCTCCCTCCGGCGCGCTCCACGGCATCCGCACCGCCTGGCTCTTGATCGTGATGCCGCGCTCGCGCTCGATGTCCATGCGGTCCAGGTACTGGGCGCGCATCTGGCGCTGGTCGACCACGCCGGTCTCCTGGAGCATGCGGTCGGCCAGCGTCGACTTGCCGTGGTCGATGTGAGCGATGATGCAGAAGTTGCGGATGCGCTCCGGCGGGGTGGTCGCCGGCTGGGGCACCGAGTCGGGGCGGGCGAGGGGAGACACAGCGGGTTGGCACCTTCAGGGTATGGAGTCAGCGCGGGCAGTCGTGCCAGTGTCCCACGGCGCTCCCTGCCCGGGCACCGGCGCCGCCCGGGACAGGCCTTCCTCCCCCGCGCGGCCGAGGCGCTGGGCGCTCGAGGGCCGCCTCAGACGTGGACCGGGTCTGTCCCACCGGGCCGGCCGGAGGCGTCCGGCCCCTCCTGGCGGGCGGCCGCGGCGGCCAGGCCCTCGAAGCGCACGAACGCGCGCAGCGCCCCGTCGCCGTAGTCGCGCAGCTCGGTGTAGCCCAGGGACTCGTAGAACGCCCGCTGACGCGGCTCGTCGTCGGTCAGCAGCACCTTCTGCCGCACGTGCGCGAACGGCTCCAGCGCCGCCTGCACGAGCTGACGGCCCACACCCTCGCGCTGCAGCTCGGGGCGCACGAGCACGTCCTGGAGGTAGGCGATGCTCGCGCCGTCGGAGACGACACGGGCCAGGCCGAGGAGGTCCTCGCCGTAGCGGGCCGTGACCACGCGGGTGGACCCCTCCACGGCCGCGACGAGCACGTCCGGGTCGGTGGTGTACGTCGTCCAGCCCACCGCGTCGTACAGCTCGACGAGCTCCTCGCGGCTGGGGCGGTCATCGGCGCTGATGACGATCTCGTGGGCTCCCACGACCTCCACCCTAGGCGATCGCCCCGCCCGCCTCGTACCCCCTCAGGGGTGGGGCCGGCGGCACGGGTGAGCACAGGCCCGCGGTGGACCGATACGCTGTGAACGGCTACGGTCATTTCACCCATCGGATTTTCCATTCCACATCGTGGAACCGACTGCGAGGAGCCGCTCATGAGCGACGCGACCACCACCCCGCCCACGCTGGACCTGCCCGAGGGCGTGGAGGTCACGGCAGACCTGCGTCCCGGGGACGAGGAGATCCTGTCCCGCCCGGCGCTGGAGCTGATCGCCACGCTGCACCGTCAGCTGGAGCAGCGCCGGCAGGAGCGCCTGGCCGCCCGCCAGGAGGTCGTGCGCGCCGTCGCCGACGGGCAGGACCTGGACTTCCTGGCCGAGACGGCCGCCGTCCGCGAGGACGACTCCTGGCGCGTCGCGCCCCACGCCCCCGGCCTCGTCGACCGCCGGGTCGAGATGACCGGCCCCACGGACCGCAAGATGACGATCAACGCGATGAACTCCGGCGCGCGGGTCTGGCTCGCGGACCAGGAGGACGCCAACACCCCGATGTGGACCAACGTGGTCGACGGGCCGCGCAACCTGCGCGACGCCGTCCTCGGGACCATCGAGTTCACCTCGCCCGAGGGCAAGGAGTACCGCCTCTCCACCACCGACCAGTCCCAGCTGCCGACGATCGTCATGCGCCCGCGCGGCTGGCACCTGGACGAGAAGCACATCCTGGTCGACGGGCAGCGCACCTCCGGCGGCCTGGTCGACTTCGCCCTCTACATGGTCGCCTGCGCCCAGCCGCAGCTGGACGCGGGCAAGGGCCCCTACTTCTACCTGCCGAAGATGGAGCACCACCTCGAGGCGCGGCTGTGGAACGACGCGTTCGTCCTCGCCCAGGACGCGCTCGGCATCCCGCAGGGCACCATCCGGGCCACCTGCCTCATCGAGACCTACCCGGCCGCCTTCCAGATGGAGGAGATCCTCTACGAGCTGCGCGACCACTCGGCCGGCCTCAACGCCGGACGCTGGGACTACCTGTTCAGCATCATCAAGACCTACCGCACCCGAGGGCGGAACTTCGTGCTGCCCGACCGCAACGCCGTGACGATGACCGCACCGATGATGCGCGCCTACACCGAGCTGCTGGTGCGCACCTGCCACAAGCGCGGCGCCCACGCCATCGGCGGCATGGCGGCCTTCATCCCCTCCAAGGACGAGGAGGTCAACAAGGCCGCCTACGACAAGGTCCGTGCCGACAAGCAGCGGGAGGCCGACGACGGCTTCGACGGCTCCTGGGTCGCCCACCCCGGCATGGTGCCCACCTGCCTGGAGGTCTTCGACGCCGTCCTGGGCGAGCGGCCCAACCAGGTGGACCGGCTGCGCGAGGACGTCTCCGTCTCCGCCGCCGACCTGCTGTCCGTCTCGGCCACGCCGGGTGAGGTGACCGAGGCCGGGCTGCGCGCCAACATCGACGTGGCCCTGCAGTACCTCGCGGTGTGGCTGACCGGCCGTGGCGCGGTCGGCATCCACAACCTCATGGAGGACGCCGCCACCGCCGAGATCAGCCGCAGCCAGGTCTGGCAGTGGATCCACAACGACGTCGTCCTCGACGACACCGGCGAGACAGTCACGACCGACCTCGTGCACCGGCTCACCGACGAGGTGCTCCAGGAGCTGAGCGCCTCCGGCGGCGGTGCCGACTACGCCGGCGCGCGCGACCTCTTCCTGGCGGTCGCGGTGGCCGACGACTACGCCGACTTCCTCACGGTCCCCGCCTACGAGGAGATGCCCTGAGCCGCGACCTAGGCTAGGGACGAGAAGCCGATCGAGGACGAGGAGGCGCGGTATGACGGACGACACCGGCCGAGGCACGGTCCGGCAGGTGCTCGAGGACCTGGGTGACGTCATACCCGCCTCCCGGCTCCTGACCGACCCGGCCGAGCTGGCCACCTACGAGTGCGACGGCCTGGCGGCCTACCGGGTCACCCCCGGGCTCGTCGTGCTCGCCGACGACGCCGGCGAGCTGACCGCGGCCGTGCGAGCCTGCGCCCGGCACCGGGTCCCGTTCGTGGCGCGGGGCTCGGGCACGGGCCTGTCGGGCGGCGCCCTCCCCCACGCCGACGGCGTGCTGGTCGTGACGAGCCGTCTGCGCACCCTCCACGCGATCCGCGCCGCGGACCAGCGGGCGGTGGTCGACCCCGGCGTCATCAACCTGCAGGTGTCGAAGGCGGCCAACCCCCAGGGCTACTACTTCGCGCCCGACCCCAGCAGCCAGCAGATCTGCTCCATCGGCGGCAACGTGGCCGAGAACTCCGGGGGCGCGCACTGCCTCAAGTACGGCTTCACCGCCAACCACGTCCTGGCGCTGGACGTCGTGCTGCCGACCGGCGAGGAGGTCACCCTGGGCACGGAGGCGCCGGACGCGCCGGGCTACGACCTCGTCGGCGCCTTCGTCGGCTCCGAGGGCACCCTGGGGGTGGCCACCCGCGCCGTCGTGCGTCTGGTCCGCCTGCCCCAGGAGGTCCGCACCGTGCTGGCCGGCTTCCGGTCCACCGACCAGGCCGGGGCGGCCACCAGCGCGATCATCGCCGCGGGCATCATCCCGGCCGCCATCGAGATCATGGACGCGCTCGCGATCGAGGCGGCCGAGAAGGCCGTCTCCGCCGGTTACCCGGCGGGTGCCGGCGCGGTGCTCGTGGTGGAGCTCGACGGTGCCGCCGACGAGGTCGAGCACGAGTACGCCGAGGTGGAGCGGATCTGCCGCGACGCGGGGACGTTCGAGCTGCGCGTGGCCACCGACGCGGCCGACCGCGCCGAGATCTGGAAGGGCCGCAAGTCGGCCTTCGCCGCGGTCGGGCGCATCTCCCCCGACTACATCGTCCAGGACGGCGTGGTGCCCCGCACGGCGCTGCCGGAGGTGCTGCGCCGCATGGGCGAGATCAGCGCCGAGCGGGGTGTGCGGGTGGCCAACGTCTTCCACGCCGGTGACGGCAACCTGCACCCGCTGGTGCTCTTCGACGCCAGCGAGGAGGGCGCCACCGAGCGCGCCGAGGAGGTCTCGGGGATGATCCTCGACCTGTGCATCTCCAGCGGCGGGTCGATCACCGGGGAGCACGGCGTCGGCTCGGACAAGGCGAGGTACATGCCCCGCATGTTCACCGACGACGACCTGGACACGATGCAGCTGGTGCGCTGCGCCTTCGACCCCGACGGCATCGCCAACCCGGGCAAGATCTATCCCACGCCACGGCTGTGCGGCGAGCGGCCGCGGGTCGTGCAGGGCGCGCACCCGCTGCAGCAGGCCGGTCTGGCGGAGGTCTTCTGATGACGCTGGCCGACGAGCTGGGCAGCGTGTGCCCGGTCCGCGACGCCGGGGCGGACGACGCCGTCGACGGCGTCCTGCCCCAGGTGGTGGCGCGTCCGGCCTCCACCGAGGAGACCTCTGCCCTGCTGCGCGCCTGCTCCGGGCGCGGGCTCGCGGTGGTCGTGCGCGGCAACGGCTCCAAGCTGTCCTGGGGCAGCCCACCCGAGCGGGTCGACGTGGTGCTCGAGACCGGCGCGATGGACGCCCTGGTCGAGCACTCCCGCGGAGACCTCGTGGCGACCGCGGGGGCGGGTATGCCGCTCGCCCGCCTGCAGCAGCAGGTGGGCGAGGCGGGCCACCAGCTGGTGGTCGACGACCTGGCCGCCGGCAGCACGCTGGGCGGTCTGGTCGCGACCAACCTCGCCGGGCCGCGGCGCATGTGGGTCGGCGCCCCCCGCGACCTCGTCCTGGGGATGCGGCTGGTCCGGGCCGACGGCACCGTGGCCAAGGCAGGCGGCAAGGTCGTCAAGAACGTCGCCGGCTACGACCTGTCCAAGCTGCTCACCGGCTCCTTCGGCACGCTCGCGGTGGTCACCGAGGTCACCGTGCGCCTGCACCCGGTGCCGCCGGCCAGCCACTGGGTCGGGGGCGCCGTGCCGTCCGACCGGCTGCCCGGCGTGCTCGCCGCCCTGGTGGCCAGCCAGCTGGTGCCGCACGCCGTCGAGGTCCACGCCACGCCAGGGGCCGACCCGTCGGTCGTCGCGCTGGTCAGCGGCACCGAGGCCGGCGCCGCCGCCCGCGCCGAGGCCCTCCGGGCCGAGCTCGGGCCGGGGGCGTCCGTCGAGGCCGCGCCACCCGCGTGGTGGGGGCACCTGCCCGGGCGGCGCGACGGTCTCGACACCGACGGCCTCGACGCCGCGGGCGCCGCGGCGTCACCGCCCGCCCGGACGGTGCTGCTGAAGACCACCTCACGGCTGAGCGGCATACCCGCCCTCGTGGAGGTCGCCACCGCCCACGGCGCCACCGTCACCGGGTCTGCCGGTACCGGCGTCCTGTGGGCGGCCCTGCCTGCGCGCACGCCGCAGGAGGTCGCCGACGCCGTCGACGCGGTGCGCCGCACCAGCGTCGACCTCGGCGGGTCCACCGTCGTGCTCGAGGCCGGTCCCCAGGCCCGGTCCGCCGTCGACACCTGGGGCCCGGTCCCGGCGGTCGACCTGATGCGGCGCGTCAAGGACGAGTTCGACCCGACCCGCATCCTCGCGCCCGGACGTTTCGTAGGAGGTCTGTAGATGACGGCACGACCCGACCAGAGCCCCGTGCCCGTGGGCGCGCCGAAGCCGGCAGGGCGTCCCGTCGACGCCGTCGACCTGGGCATCCCGACCGTCCGTGGCGAGCGCTCGGCCACCGTGCGCACCCCGGCCTTCGACGAGCACCACCCGCCGAGCCGCGAGCTCATCGACGACTGCGTGCACTGCGGCTTCTGCCTGACCACCTGCCCCACCTACCAGCTGTGGGGCGAGGAGATGGACAGCCCGCGCGGGCGCATCGACCTGATGCGGGCGGGTACCGAGGGCGCACCGCTGACCGAGTCCATGGTGGGCCACTTCGACGCCTGCCTGGGCTGCATGGCGTGCGTGACGGCCTGCCCCTCCGGCGTCCAGTACGACCGTCTCTTCGAGCAGACCCGCGCCCAGGTCGAGCGCAACGTCGACCGACCCGCCACCCAGAAGGGGCTGCGGGCGCTCATCTTCAACCTCTTCCCCTACCCCGAGCGCCTGCGTGTGCTGCGCGGCCCCCTGCGCCTGGCGCAGCGCACGGGCGTGCTCGGGCTCGTGGAGCGGACCGGCCTCGTCGGTCGCGTCAGCCCCGAGCTGGAGGTCATGCAGAGCCTGGCGCCCCGCCTGGGCCCCCGCGTCGAGCTGCCCGAGCGCACCCCGGCCAGCGGTCCACGCCGCGCTGTGGTCGGTATGCTCACGGGCTGCGTGCAGCGGGAGTTCTTCGGCGACGTCAACGCCGCCACGGCCCGCGTCCTGGCCGCGGAGGGCTGCGACGTCGTGGCCCCCCGGCGGCAGGGCTGCTGCGGCGCGCTGTCGGTGCACATCGGCCGCGAGGAGGAGGGGCAGGGCTTCGCGCGCCGCCTCATCGACACCTTCGAGGAGGCCGGGGTCGACTGGGTGGTCGTCAACTCCGCGGGCTGCGGGTCGACGATGAAGGAGTACGTCCACCTCCTGGCGGACGACCCGGACTACGCCGAGCGGGCCCGGCACTTCAGCGAGCGGGTCCGCGACCTGTCCGAGATCCTCGTCGAGCTCGGCCCGGTCGCGCCCCGGCACCCGGTCGCCGCGGAGGGCACCGAGGTGGCCGTCGCCTACCACGACGCCTGCCACCTGCGGCACGCCCAGAAGATCGTGTCCCAGCCGCGGCAGCTGCTGCGCGACGTCCCCGGGCTGAGCCTGCGCGAGATCCCGGACGCCGACATCTGCTGCGGCTCGGCAGGGACCTACAACATCCTCAACCCGGTGCCGGCGACGGAGCTGGGCGACCGCAAGGCGGCGACCATCCTGTCCACCGGCGCACAGCTGCTCGTCACGGCCAACCCCGGCTGCCTGATGCAGATCACCCGGGCCCTCGAGCGGGCCGGCCGGCCGATCCCCTTCGTCCACACCGCCACCCTCCTGGACGCCTCGATCCGCGGCGAGCTCCTGGTCTGAGCAGGGCGTCGCCCCGCTCCCCGTCTCCGCTCTCTGGCGCGCGAAGGCCCCGGTCGCGACGACCGGGGCCTTCGTGCGTGCGGCGCAGGCGCTCAGCGCTCGGCGTGCGCCCTCGCCGGCGGCAGGCTCTTCTCGCGGTTGAGCATCCACCACACCGTCCCGACGAGGATGGCCAGCAGGACGGCGGTGTGGATGATCCCGGCGAGCCCGGCGCCGTAGATCATGAAGTAGCCGACCGCGCCGGCGACCAGGCAGTAGTAGAAGGTCACCAGAGCCGTCTTGCGGATCAGGTCGCCCTCCCTGCCCAGCAGGCCCACCGTGGCGGAGGCGGCCACGATGTTGTGGATCGCGACCGGGTTGCCACCGGCACCGCCCACCGCCTGCGTGGCCACCACCGTCTCCGGCGTCACGCCGATCTCGTTGCCCGTCGCGAACTGGAACAGCGCGAAGGTCAGGTTCGAGACGGTGTTGGAGCCGGCGACGAAAGCACCCAGGGCCCCGATCCAGGGGCTGATCAGCGGCCAGTTGGCCCCCGCGACCGCGGCTGCCCCCTCGGCCAGGGTCACCGGCATCGAGGCCAGGCCCGACTCGGTGAACTCGGCGCCGGACCGGATCAGGATGCGCACGAGCGGCACGGCGAAGAGCAGCGCCACCGCCGTGCCCAGGATCTGCCTGCCGGCGACGGTCCACGTCTCCCTGATCTGCCGGGCGTTCATCCGGTGCAGTGCGTAGGTGATCACGCAGGTGATGATGAACACCGTGCCGGGGCTGTAGAGCCACTGCCAGGTCGTGGAGATCCCGGTGCCGAAGATGTTCTCGAAGGGGATGGTCACCGCGGCGTTCTCCGAGCGCAGCGCGGCGGTCAGCGGCTCGATCAGACGGGTGGCCAGCAGCAGGACGGCGATGATGACGTACGGCGCCCACGCCACGGGCAGGCTCATCTTGCGCCGGCTCAGGTCGTCGAGGTGGTCGGTGTCCAGCGAGCCCATCCAGCGCTCCTCCCACGAGGCGCGCGGACCGAACTCGAAGGTCTCCTTGGGCATGAGGAAGCCCTTGCTGGAGGTGAACATCACCAGGGCCAGGCCGATGAGGCCACCCAGCAGCGCGGGGAACTCCGGGCCGGCGAGGAAGGCGACGAGCACGTAGGGCACGGTCATCGCGACCGAGGCGTAGAGGGCGAACGGCCACACCCTCAGACCCTCGGCGAAGCTGCGCCGCTCCCCGAAGAAGCCGGTGAGCATGACCGAGATGATCAGCGGGATGAGCAGGCCGGCGATCGCGTGGATCACCGAGACCTGGCTGGCGATGAGCGCGACGTACTCCAGGTGCGACAGCCCGAGCTCCTGCTCGCGCGCCGCCACCCCCGGGTCACCGGCGAGGCCCTGCCCGACGCCGACGATCATGGGCGTGCCGACCGCGCCGAAGGAGACGGGGGTGGACTGGATGATCAGGCCCACCATGACGGCGGCCATCGCGGGGAAGCCCAGCGCCAGCAGCAGGGGCGCCACGACCGCGGCGGGGGTGCCGAAGCCGGAGGCACCCTCGATGAAGGAGCCGAAGAGCCAGCCGATGATGATCGCCTGGACGCGACGGTCCGGCGAGATCGCGGTGAACCCCGCCCGGATGGTGCTCATCGCGCCGCTGGCGATGACCGTCGACAGCAGCAGGAGGGCACCGAAGACGATGTAGAGCAGCGTGACCGCGATGATCAGCCCCTCGACGGTGGCCGCCGCCACGGCGCCGGGCCGCATCTGCCACACGAGCAGGGCGATCACCACGGCCACGACGTAGCCGACGGGCATGGCGAACTTCGCGGGCCACCGGAAGCCGGCCAGCAGCACACCGACCACGGCGATCGGCGCGATCGCCAGCAGACTCAGAACGGCAAGGTTGTCCACACTGACACCTCTCAGGAAGAGACCGGGCGTCGGCGACAGGACGTCGCGTCGGCGCGGGTCGCACTATGCCCCTGCTCGGGCCTCGCGTCAATGACCCACGCCGCAGGACAGCCACGGCCCGCACCGGACCCGCCGGTAGGGTTGGGCGCATGAGCACGCGGGAGGAGGAGCGTCCGCGCGGCGTCCAGTCGGTCGACCGGGCCCTGGACATCCTCGAGCTGCTGGCCGGGCGCCACGGCACCCTGGGCGTCACCGAGATCGCCCGCGAGGTCGCGCTGCCGGCCGGCACGGCTCATCGCCTGCTCATGGCCCTGTCCCGGCGCGGATGGGTCCGGCAGGACCCCGGACGCAGGTATGGCGTGGGCCCGGCGGCCCTGCGGGTGGGTGACGCCTCCTCCCGCGAGCTGGCCGCGCTGGCGCTGCCCGCGCTGCGGGCCGCCGTGGAGGCGACCGGCGAGACGGCGAACATCGCCGCGCTCGAGGATGGCGCGATGGTCTACCTCGCCCAGGCCCCCTCGCCGCACACCCTGCGCATCTTCGCCGAGGTCGGCCGGCGGGTGCCGCTGCACTCGACCGCCGTGGGAAAGGTGGTGCTCGCGGGCATGGACGAGGCCCGCGCCCGCGCGCTGCTGGGCGACGGCGAGCTCACCGCGCGCACGCCCCGCACGCTCACCACGGTGGACGCGGTGCGGCAGGAGCTGCAGCGGGTGCGAGAGCAGGGCTATGCCGTGGACGACGAGGAGCAGGAGCTGGGCGTGCGCTGCGTCGCCGTCCCGGTGGGTGCCGGCCGGTGGGGCGACCTGGCCCTGTCGGTCAGCGGCCCCGTGGAGCGGATGACGCGAGAGCACGCGTCGTCGGTCGTGCCGCGCCTGCAGCAGATCGCCGACGACCTCACCCACCGGGTCCTGGGCGGCCTCTGACCCCCGCCGGGGGCCCGGGGACGTGCCGGCCCGGCCGATGGCGGCCCGGACGCGCAAGAGGCCGGGACTCTCGTCCCGGCCTCTTGCGTGGTCCTGCTGGTGGAGCTGAGGGGATTCGAACCCCTGACCCCCTCCATGCCATGGAGGTGCGCTACCAACTGCGCCACAGCCCCTCGTCGCGAGGACTGGAACACCTTACCCACCCCCGCGAGCAATCTCCAAATCGCTGGTCAGCGGTCGCTGACGCTGCCGACGCTCGGGGTCACGCCGACGTTCCAGGCCTCCAGCCGCCAGCCGGTCCGGTGCTCGACGAGCTCGGCCCAGTGGCAGTTGTGCAGACCCACCAGCGAGAGCCAGGCCTGCCGGTAGCTCAGGCCGACGACGTCGGCGACCAGCGCGCGGCCGGCCATCCCGTGCGTGGTCACGACGGCGGTCTGCTCCGGCCCGAGACGGGCGACGAGCTCGTCGAAGACCGCGCGTACCCGGACCCGCACGTCGGCGACCCGCTCCCCCGTCACGCCCCGCACCGCGTCCTCACCCCGGTCGAGGGCGGCGACGACGTCGGGGAAGCGGGCCACCACCTCGGTGTGCGGCAGCCCTTGCCACTGACCCACGTGGATCTCCCGCAGCCGGCCGTCGTGCTCCACGTGCAGGCCCGTGCGGGCGGCCAGCGCGTCGGCGGTGTCGGAGGCGCGGGCGAGGTCGCTGGCCAGGAGCCGTGCCACGCCCCGCCGGGCGAGCGCCTCGGCCGCGGCGGCGGCCTGCTCGCGACCGCGCGCGGACAGGTGGCTGTCCAGCTGCCCCTGGTAGATCCCCCCGGCGTTGTGCGCGGTCTCGCCGTGCCGCCAGACGATGACGCGCCGCATACCCCTGGCTCAGGCCCCGTCGCCGACGGCGGCGCCGTCCTCGGGCAGGACGACCGGCGGGCAGTCCTTCCAGAGCCGCTCCAGGTCGTAGAACTCGCGGTCCTCGGAGTGCATGACGTGCACGACGATGTCGCCGAAGTCCAGCAGCACCCAGCGGCCCTCACGCTGGCCCTCCCGGCGCAGCGGCTTGGAGCCGAGGGTCTGCAGCCGCTCCTCCACGGCGTCCACGATGGCCCCGACCTGGCGCTCGTTGGGCGCGGAGGCGATGACGAAGACGTCGGTCAGCGCCAGCTGCCCCGAGACGTCCAGGCCGACGACGTCGTGGGCCAGCTTGTCGTGGGCCGCGGCGGCTGCCGCCTGCGCCAGCTCGACTGCTCGGGGGGTCGCGCTCACGTGGGGTCCTCCCTGTAGAGGTGGTACTTGCCGATGTACTGCACGACGCCGTCCGGGACGAGGTACCAGACCGGCTCGCCCGCGGCGGTGCGCTCGCGGCAGTCCGTGGAGGAGATCGCCATCGCCGGCACCTCCAGCAGGGTCACCTTGTCCTGCGGCAGCCCTGCCCCGGACAGCTCGTGCCCGGGCCTGGTGACGCCGACGAAGTGCGCCAGCTCCCAGAGCTCCTCGACGCCCTCCCAGGACAGGATCTGCCCCAGGGCGTCGGCGCCGGTGATGAAGAACAGCTCGTCGTCGGGACGTTGCGTCCGCAGGTCGCGCAGCGTGTCCCGCGTGTAGGTCGGGCCGGCGCGCTCGATGTCGACACGGCTGACCGTGAACCGGGGGTTGGACGCCGTCGCGATGACCGTCATCAGGTAACGGTGCTCCGGGCGGCTGACCTCGCTGACGTCCTTGCGGTAGGGCTGCCCGGTGGGGACGAAGACCACCTCGTCGAGGTCGAGCAGGTGCGCGGCCTCGCTGGCCGCGACGAGGTGCCCGTGGTGGATGGGGTCGAAGGTCCCACCCATCACCCCCAGGCGCATCAGGAGGTGCGGGTCCCGTGGACGTCGGACGTGCTGCGCGCCTCGGGGGCGTGCGGGTCGAGCGCCAGGGTGTTGCGGAAGGTCATGAGCAGCAGCAGCAGGGCGGCGAAGGCCGCCAGGGCGATCACCCCGAACCAGATCGGCTCGAAGGGCAGCTCGTTGACGATCGCGTGGCCGCCCTCCTCGGCGTGCTCGCCGGAGGCCACGATGAACTGGGACAGCGCAGACGTCATGGGGGTCACTGTACCCCGGCCCTGGCGGACATACAGTGGTGCCATGCCCGCCCCTCACCCCGTGCTGTCGGTGGTCGTCCCCATGTTCAACGAGGCCGACGTCCTGCCGATGCTCGTCGCACGCCTCCGGCCGGTCCTCGACGGGCTGGACGAGGCCTACGAGCTCCTCGCCGTCGACGACGGGAGCAAGGACCAGACCCCCGTGCTGCTGCAGGCGGCGCGGCGCACCTGGCCGCAGCTGCGGGTGCTGCGGCTGCGCGCCAACGCCGGTCACCAGGCCGCGATCTCGGCCGGCCTGGCGGCGGCCCGCGGCGACTGGGTGGTCACCCTGGACGCCGACCTGCAGGACCCGCCGGAGGTCATCCCCGGGATGCTCGAGGCGGCCCGCGCCGAGCAGGTCGACGTCGTCTACGGCGTGCGGACCGACCGCTCCAGCGACAGCGCCTTCAAGCGTCGCTCGGCGCACGCCTTCTACGCCACGATGCGGATGATGGGCGCCACCGGCGCCCCGGACAACGCCGGCGACTACCGGCTGATGTCCCGCGCGACGGTCGACGCCGTCAACGCCCTCCCCGAGGACCACCGGGTGCTGCGCCTGGTCGTGCCCGCGCTGGGCTTCCCCTCGACGACGGTGGGCTACGTCCGGGCCGAGCGGGCGGCCGGCTCCAGCAAGTACCCGCTGGCCACGATGGTCCGCCTGTCGGTCGACTCGGTGACCGGCTTCTCCAGCGCCCCGCTGCGCCTGGCCACCTGGTTCGGGCTCGGCGGCTTCGTGCTGGCCGTCGCGCTGCTCGTCTACGCGCTCGTGGCCAAGCTCACCGGGGCCACCGTGGCCGGCTGGACCTCGACGGTGGTCATCGTGGCCGCCTTCGGCGCCCTCCAGCTGCTCTGCCTCGGCGTGCTCGGGGAGTACGTCGGGCGCATCTACGCCACCCTGCAGCGCCGGCCGACCTACTACGTCGCGCACGACTCGCTGCACGACGGCAGCGACCGGGCCGGCTCCCCCGCTCAGCGCACCTGACCGTCGCCCTCCACCACCCACTTGGTGGTGGTCAGCTCCGGCAGGGCCATCGGGCCGCGGGCGTGCAGCTTCTGGGTGGAGATCCCGATCTCGGCGCCGAAGCCGAACTCGCCCCCGTCGGTGAAGCGGGTCGAGGCGTTGACCATGACCGCCGCGGCGTCCACCTCGGCGGTGAAGCGCCGCGCTGCGGCCCGGTCGGCGGTGACGATCGCCTCGGTGTGGCCGCTGGTGTGCTCCTGCACGTGCGCGATCGCCTCCTCGAGGCTGTCGACGACGCGGGCGGACAGGTCGAGGGAGAGGAACTCGGTGTCGTCGTCCTCGTCGGTGACGGGCACGTGCGCGGCGCCCGCGGACTCGGCATACCCCTCCATCGCCCGGTCGCCGTGCACGGTGACGCCGGCCGCGGCGAGCCGCTCCATGATCCGCGGCAGCACCCGGTCCGCGGCCTCACGGTGGACCAGCAACGACTCGGCGGCGTTGCAGACCGAGGTGCGGTGCGTCTTGGAGTTGAGCACCACCTCCACGGCCATCTCGGTGTCGGCGGAGGCGTCGACGTAGACGTGGCAGTTGCCGGTGCCGGTCTCGATGACGGGCACCGTCGACTCGGTCACGACGGTCCTGATCAGGCTGGCACCCCCACGAGGGATGACCAGGTCGACCAGCCCTCGGGCGGTCATCAGCGCGCGACCCGCGTCGTGCCCGCCCTCGGTGAGCAGGTTGACCGCGTCGGGGTTGCGGCCCTGCGCCTCGAGGGCGGCCCGCATGATGCGCACCAGCTCGGCGTTGGTGGACGACGCCGCGGAGCCGCCGCGCAGGATGACCGCGTTGCCGCTCTTGAGGCCCAGGCCGGCCGCGTCGACCGTGACGTTGGGCCGGGCCTCGTAGATCATGCCCACGACGCCCATCGGCACCCGCACCTGGCGGATCTGCAGGCCGTTGGCCAGGGTGGAGCCGCGCACGACCTCACCCACCGGGTCGGGCAGGGATGCCACCTGGCGCAGGGCGTCGGCCACGGCGTGCACGCGCTCCTCGTCCAGCGTCAGGCGGTCCAGCAGGTTCTCGGCCAGGCCCCGCTCACGGCCCCGCCGCAGGTCCTCGGCGTTCGCGGCGACGACGTCCGCGGCACCGTCGTCGATGGCGTCGGCGACGGCGACGAGGGCGCTGTCCTTCTGCGCACGGGTGAGCAGGGCCAGCTCGCGCGCCGCCACGCGGGCGCGACGGGCGGTCTCGTGGACGTGCTCGACGACGTCGGGGGCGATCTGGGTGCTCATGCTCTGCTGCTCCTGCTGTGCTCGTGACGGTGCGGTCGGATACGGGGTGACGCGGGTCGGGTCCGGGGTGGACGCGGGGCGGGCGGTGGTCAGAGCACGACGAGGTCGTCGCGGCGGACCACGGGACGAGGTGCGGGGGCCTCCGTGCGCAGACGCGCGGCGCGGTCGAGGCGGCGGCCGACGAGCGGCCGCAGCTCCGCCGCGTCGTAGCCGACCAGGCCCCTGGCGACCACGTGCCCGTCGGGGGCGCACAGCTCGACGGTGTCCCCCGCGGTGAACCGTCCCTCGATCCGGGTGACGCCGACGGGCAGCAGCGAGGTGCGCCGTCGCACGACGGCCTCCACGGCGCCGTCGTCGAGGACGATCCGGCCCGCGGCGCTGGTCGCGTGGGCCAGCCACCGGCGACGGGCCGGGCTCTTGACCCCCGTGGGGGTGAACAAGGTGCCGACGTCGTCCCCGGAGAAGGCCGCGGTCATCTGGTCGGCGCTGGTGAGGAGCACGCTGATGCCCTCCGCCGTCGCCATCTGGGCCGCGGTCAGCTTGGTCGCCATCCCGCCGGTGCCCAGCTGCGAGCCGCCCCCGGAGACGTCCACGTGCGCGACCTCCTCCACCGTGCGCACGTGCGGGATCCGCCGGGTGCCGGCCGAGCTGGGGTGCCCGTCGTAGAGGCCGTCGACGTCGGAGAGCAGCAGCAGCGCGTCGGCGTTGACCAGGTGCGCCACGAGCGCCGCGAGCCGGTCGTTGTCACCGAAGCGGATCTCGTCGGTGGCGACCGTGTCGTTCTCGTTGACGATCGGCACCACCTCCAGCTCGAGCAGCCGCTCGAGGGTGCGCGAGGCGTTGACGTAGTGGCTGCGCCGGTGCATGTCGTCGGCGGTGAGCAGCACCTGCCCCACCTTGACGCCGTGCATCGTGAAGGCGTTGGTGTAGGCCGTCATCAGCACGCCCTGGCCGGCGCTGGCCGCCGCCTGCTGGGTGGCCAGGTCCTTGGGCCGGCGGGTCAGCCCCAGGGGGCCCATGCCGGCGGCGATCGCCCCGGAGGAGACGAGCACCACCTCCACGCCGTCGAGAGCACGCTTGGCCAGTGTGGTGGCCAGCGCCTGCAGGCGGAAGCCGTCGAGGCCCCCCTGGGGCGCGGTCAGCGAGGAGGAGCCCACCTTGACGACGAGCCGGCGCGCGTCGCGGACGACGCTGCGGTCAAGGCTCGGAGACTTCGCCATGGCCGAATACTAATCCACGTGACAACATACTCATGCATTGCCTCGGTCGCCGGGTGACGGGTCAGTCGTCCTCGGTCCACCGGCCCGCGCGCCGCTCGGCCTCGAGCTCGGCCCGCGCCTGGGCCGCCGCGTCCATCTTGCCGTGGAAGGCCTCGCGCTTCTCGGCCCGCGTGGGCCGCTCCCGCTCGTCCAGGCGCAGGTCGCTGCCGCGCGCGCCGAGCAGCTCGGCACCCGAGGCCATCGTCGGCTCCCAGTCGAAGACGACGGCGTCGTCCTCGGGGCCGATCAGCACCGTCGAGCCCGCGACCGCTCCCGCCTTGAGCAGCGCGTCCTCGACACCCAGGCGGTTGAGCCGGTCGGCCAGGTAGCCGACCGCCTCGTCGTTGGCGAAGTCCGTCTGGCGCACCCAGCGGGTCGGCCGCTCGCCGACGATGCGGAACACCTCACCGTCTCCGGCCGTCTCCCGCCGCACGGTGAAGCCCTTGTCGTCGACGGCCCTGGGCCGCAGCACCACCCGCGGCGGCTCGACCACGAGGTGCTCCTCGCGCGCCTTCTTCACGTGCGCCGCGAGGGCGTAGGTCAGCTCCTTGAGGCCCTGGTGCGCGACCGCCGAGACGATGTGCACCTCATAGCCCTGGTCCTGCAGGTCCGGACGGACCATCTCGGCGAGCTCGCGCGCCTCGGGCACGTCGGCCTTGTTGAGCACGACGACGCGGACGCGCTCGGCCAGCGGGATGCCGCCGAGCGAGCCGTGCGGCACGTAGGCCGCCAGCTCGGCCTCGATGACCTCGAGGTCGGTGAGCGGGTCGCGGCCGGGCTCGAGCGTGGCGCAGTCGATGACGTGCACGAGGACGTGGCAGCGCTCGACGTGGCGCAGGAACTGCAGACCGAGCCCGCGGCCCTCGGAGGCACCCGGGATGAGGCCGGGCACGTCCGCGACGGTGAAGCGCTCCCCTCCGGCGGTGACGACGCCCAGGTTGGGCACCAGCGTGGTGAACGGGTAGTCGGCGATCTTGGGCCGGGCGGCGGAGAGCACGGACACCAGCGAGGACTTGCCCGCGGACGGGAAGCCGATCAGCGCGACGTCGGCGAGGGTCTTGAGCTCCAGCACGACCTCGGTCTCGGCTCCCGGCTCCCCCAGCAGCGCGAAGCCCGGCGCCTTGCGGCGGGGCGAGGCGAGGGCCTTGTTCCCCAGGCCGCCGCGTCCGCCCTGGGCGGCGACGTACTCGGCGCCCTCGCCCACGAGGTCGGCGAGGACCTCTCCGGTGCGGGTGGTCACCACCGTCCCCGAGGGCACGGGCAGGACCAGGTCCTGGCCCTGGGCACCGTTGCGCTCGTCCCCCTCGCCGGGCTTGCCGTTGGGGGCGCTGCGGTGGGGCGAGTGGTGGTAGTCGATCAGCGTCGTGACCTGCGGGTCGACGCGCAGGATGATGTCACCGCCGCGCCCGCCGTTGCCGCCGTCCGGGCCGCCGAGCGGCTTGAACTTCTCGCGGTGCACGGAGGCCACCCCGTGGCCGCCGTTGCCGGCGCGCAGGTGCAGGACGACGCGGTCCACGAAGTTGGCCATGGGGTGATCCTCTCACCGGGTCGGACGGGTATGCGGTGCCCGCGGGGCACGCGGGCACGTGCGGCAGACACGTCGACGCCGGTGGGGATGCCCCCACCGGCGTCGGAACGTCGTGTGCGCGAGTGTGCGGCGCCTGGGCCTCAGGCGTCGACGGTCGCGGCGTCCGCCGCGACGATGTTCACGGTCTTGCGGCCGCGCTTGCTGCCGAACTCGACCACGCCAGGGACGAGGGCGAACAGCGTGTCGTCGCCGCCACGCCCCACGCCCTCACCGGGGTGGAAGTGCGTGCCGCGCTGACGGACGATGATCTCGCCGGTGCCGACGACCTGGCCGCCGAACCGCTTGACGCCGAGACGCTGGGCGTTGGAGTCACGACCGTTGCGGGTCGAGGACGCACCCTTCTTGTGTGCCATGGCTGATGCCTCCTGGTAGCGACGACGACGTCAGGCGTCGATCGAGGTGATCTTGACCTGGGTGAGCGGCTGGCGGTGGCCCTGACGCTTCTTGTACCCGGTCTTGTTCTTGTACTTCTGGATGATGATCTTCGGGCCCTTGGTGGCGCCGAGGATCTCGGCGGTGACCTTGACCTTGCCGAGGGCGTCGGCGTCGGCGGTGACGGTGGAACCGTCGACCAGCAGCACCGGCGCGAGCTCCACGGTGTCGCCCGCAGCAGCGTTGCCGCCGACCTTGTCGATGGTCAGGACGTCGCCGACGGACACCTTCTCCTGGCGGCCGCCAGCACGGACGATCGCGTACACGTTGAACTCACTTCCTCGTCATGGGTGGGTATGCAGCTCCCGCAGGTCCGGGTCGAGCCGCCGCGTCGCGTCGTCTCTAGACCCGTCCCGGGTACGGGGCGAACCGACGCACCAGCCTACCGTGCCCCGGCCGTCCGGACCAAACTCGGCCGGCGGCCGGGACGTCGGTCCTGCGGGCGGTCAGGAGCCGTCCGGGTCGGTGGCGCCCTCCGACCCTGCGGCCGGGGGCCCGGCCGGAGCGACGGCACGGCCGCGGCGGCGGCGCTTGGGTGCCGGTGCGGGCTGCTCGGCCGCGGGCGGGGAGGCCGGAGCGGGCTGCTCCGGTGCTGTCGCGGGGGCCGGGGCGGGCTGCTCCGGTGCGGTGGCCGCCGCGGGCTGCTCGGCGGCGGTCGCCGGGGCGGCCTGCTCCGCCGAGGCTGTCTCGCCCGGCTCGGTGACCGCGGCGGCTGCCTTGGAGGCACGCCTGGCGGTGCCGCGCTTGGCGGCCGCCTTGGTGGCGGTGGTGGCCTTGGCCGCGCGGCCTCGGGCACGTCCCGTCGTCGAGGGGGCCTCCGGCGCGTCGGCCTGCGGCCCGGCCTCGCCGTCCGCCCCGCTGCCGGCCACGTCCTCCGCGGGGGCAGCCGCAGCTGCGGTCGGTGCGTCACCGGAGGGGGTCTGGTCGGAGCGCACCTCGACCGCACCCTCCTGGCTCTCCACGGCGGCCGCCGCCTCCGGGGCGACCTCGGTCGCGGCCGCCTGGGCCGCCGCGTTGGCGGCGTCCGAGCTGGCACCGGCCTGCAGCGCGGCCGCGTGCGCAGCGGCCGCGATCTGGGCCGGGGTGGGACCGTTGGGGTTGGGGGTGGGCAGGACGTTCTTGGGCTCGGTGCCGCCGGACGGTGCCGACGAGCCGCTGCGCCCCTTGCCACGGCCACGCCTGCTGCCGCCGGAGGAGTCCTCCCCCGAGCCGCCGCCTCCGTTGCCGCTGCGCTGGACCGGCTCGGCCTGGACGTGGACCCCGCGCCCGTTGCAGTGCGCGCACGGCTCGGAGAAGACCTCGATCAGACCGGAGCCGACGCGCTTGCGGGTCATCTGGACCAGGCCCAGCGAGGTCACCTCGGCGACCTGGTGCTTGGTGCGGTCGCGCCCCAGGCACTCCAGGAGCCGCCGCACGACCAGGTCGCGGTTGCTCTCCAGCACCATGTCGATGAAGTCGATGACGATGATGCCGCCGATGTCCCGCAGCCGCAGCTGCCGGACGATCTCCTCGGCCGCCTCGATGTTGTTCTTCGTCACCGTCTCCTCGAGGTTGCCCCCCGAGCCGGTGAACTTGCCGGTGTTGACGTCCACGACGGTCATCGCCTCGGTGCGGTCGATGACCAGCGACCCACCGGAGGGCAGCCACACCTTGCGGTCCATGGCCTTGGCGATCGCCTCGTGGACGCGGTAGGTGCTGAAGACGTCGGTCGTCCCGGTGTGCTTCTCCACGCGGTCGGCCAGGTCCGGAGCCACGTCGTCGATGTAGCGCTTGACCTCCGTCCAGGCCTGCTCGCCGGAGACGACCAGCTTGGAGAAGTCCTCGGTGAACACGTCGCGGATGACCCGCACGGTCATGTCCGGCTCGCCGTGGAGCAGGGCGGGGGCGTTGGAGCTCTTCTGCTTCGCGGCGTTGCTGATCCGCTCCCACGTGGCCGTCAGGCGCTCCACGTCGGCACGCAGCTCGGCCTCGGAGGCGCCCTCGGCGGCGGTGCGCACGATGACCCCGGCGTCCGCGGGGACGACCTCCTTGAGGATCTTCTTCAGGCGCGTGCGCTCCGTGTCGGGCAGCTTGCGGGAGATCCCCGTCATCGAGTTGCCCGGCACGTAGACCAGGTAGCGACCCGGCAGGGAGATCTGGGAGGTCAGGCGGGCACCCTTGTGCCCGATGGGGTCCTTGGTCACCTGGACCAGGACGCTCGCTCCGGCCTTGAGGGCGTTCTCGATGCGCTTGGGCTCGCCGGAGGACAGACCGGCGGCGTCCCAGTTGACCTCGCCGGCGTAGAGCACGGCGTTGCGGCCCTTGCCGATGTCGACGAAGGCTGCCTCCATGCTGGGCAGGACGTTCTGCACCCGTCCGAGGTAGACGTTGCCCGCCATCGTGCTCTGCGCGGAGCGGGAGACGTAGTGCTCGACCGGCACCCCGTCCTCGAGCACCGCGATCTGGGTGCGGTCCTCGAGCCCGCGCACGACCATGACGCGGTCCACGCTCTCGCGGCGGGCGAGGAACTCGGCCTCGGTGATGATCGTGCGACGGCGGCCGGCCTCGCGGCCCTCTCGGCGGCGCTGGCGCTTGGCCTCCAGGCGGGTCGACCCCTTGACCGAGGTGACCTCGTCGCGGGCGGGCCGCTCCGACGCACCCGACTCGCCAGTACGGCGCCTGCGACGACGACGGCGGGTGCCACCGGAGGTGCCGGTGTCGTCGTCGGCGTCGCTGCCGTCCTCGCCGTCGTCCTGGGCGGTGGCAGGTGTCGACGCCTCCTCGGCGGCCTGCTGGCCGCTGCGGCGGCCGCGGCGGCTGCGACGGCCGGACGCGGCCGTCCCGCCGCCGCCGGTCTGGTCGGCGTCGGTCCCACCCTCGGTCTGGTTCGCGTCGTCGGAGCCGCCCTCGGAGTCGGCGTCGGCGGGGTCGTCGCCCTGCTCGCCCGACGCGCCGCGACGGCGGCCCTTGCCGCCACGCCTGCGACGCCGCCCCGAGCGGCTGCCCGCGTCGTCGCCGGAGGTGTCCGTGTCCTCGCCCTCGGCGCCGTCCTCCCGGTCGGCAGCCTGCTCGGGCTCCTGGGGCTGCTCCGCGGGGCGCTCCGCGGGCGTGGTGACGGCCGAGGTGGCCCGCCTGGAGCGGCGACGCGGGACGTCGCTGAGGTCGGGGGCCTGGAAGACCACGCCGAAGGAGGGAAAGGCCGCCGAGGGCTCCTCGGAGGTCTCCTCCTGGCCCGGCTCGTCCTCGTCCACGGGCTCGGGGGCGTCCCCGGCACCGTCAGCTCCGTCGGGGCCCTCCACGCCTTCGGTGCGCGGGGCCGGCCCGGCGGAGTCGTCAGCAGGCTGCGGCTGCCGGCCGTCGTCGTCGACCACCGCGACGACGGGCACGTCGACGTTCTCGTCGTCGACGTCCTCGTCCTCGTCGGCCTGAGCGACGTCGTCGTCAGGGACGTCGACGGTAGGCAGGTCGAGGCCCCCGGCGCTGAAGAGCGCCTGCGCCTGCGCGGTCAGCTCGGCGGCTCGGTGCTGGCGGTCCTCGTCGGTCTGTTCGCCGTCGATGCTGCGGGTGCTGTCATCAGACACGGTGTGTCCTTCCAGGCCGCGCGGCCGAGCCCACACCTCGGGGCCTGGGGCCCACTCCCCCGCGCGGCGCGGGTGCAGTCGTCCAGGCCGGTCGGCCGTGGACGGAAGTCGTCCTGGTTGCCGCACGGTTCGCGCGTGGGCGCGGCACCGGTGGGCCGGCAGGAGTCGGCTCGACGCACCGTTGCTGGGCGTCGCGCGTGCCGGCAGGGTTGCCGCACAGCGAGGGGACTCGCACCGGGCCGGACAGCGGTGTGGCTCTACTGCCCGTCCACGGCGAGTATCGCACAGCACGGCCCGTAGGGGGCCACCCCACGGCTCCGACGTGTCCCGCGGTCAGCCGGAGAGCTGCTCGGCGACGGTGCCGCCGACGACCGGGCCCTGCCGCAACCGCGTGCTGACCGGCCTCGGCAGGTCGGCGCCACCGACCTGCCGCAAGGCCGCCCAGATCTCCTCCGGACGCACCGTCGGGGTGGTGTGCCGCACCGTCGCCAGCAGCACCACGTCCCCCGGGCCGGCCGGCACCGCCGCCACGGGGCTGGACGACAGCGTGAGGTCGAGGACCGCCTCGCGCACGTCGATGTCGCGAGGACCCTTCTTCATCATCCGGGTCACGAGCACCTCGGGGGCCGCGAGGAGTGCGGCGACGGCGGACTCCATACCCGCGAGGTCCGGGAGCGACTGCCCCGCCCGGAAGCGCAGGGCCCAGAGGCTGCCCTGCAGGTGGTCGGCGAGGGCGCCGGGCAGGTCTGCCGCGTCGGCCACCTCGAGGACGTCGAGCCCCTCGGGCAGCGAGGCGTCGAGGAGCGGCGCGACCGAGGCCGGGTCGACCTGACGGGACAGGCTGACCTCGACGTACTCCGCCTCGCTGGCGGTGCCGGTCGGCGCCGCGTTGGCGTAGGAGATCTTGGGGTGGGGGTGAAAGCCGGCCGAGAAGGCCACCGGCAGGCCGGCCCGGCGCACCGCCCGCTCCAGCGCGCGCTGGAAGTCGCGGGTCGAGGTGAACCGCATCCGTCCTCGTTTGGCGTAGCGGATGCGCAGCCGTTGGACGGCGGGGTCGGGTGCTGGTCCTTCGGGGACGCGTCGGGAGCCGGCCATGGGGCGACAGCGTAGTGGGCCGGAGGACGTGCGGACCCGCCGCGTTCCGCCGTCCGGGCGGGTGTCCGGACGGCGCGCGGTTGACGGTACGGTAGGCGCCAGCAACTCAGAGCTGAGACCCGCGGCCGCGGGACCAGCCTGTGCTGCGGTCGCTCCCCGACACCGACGAGGAAGACCTGTGCGCGTCTACAACTTCTCCGCAGGACCCGCCACCATGCCGCTCGAGGTGCTCGAGCGCGCCCAGTCCGAGCTGACCGACTGGCGAGGGTCCGGGATGTCGGTGACGGAGATGTCCCACCGCAGCCCCGAGTTCGTCTCCATCGCCGCCGAGGCCGAGGCCCGCATGCGGTCCCTGCTCGGCGTGCCGGACGACTACGCCGTGCTCTTCCTGCAGGGCGGGGCCACCGGGCAGTTCGCCGCCGTCCCGCTCAACCTCGCGGCCGTCGGTGCCACCGCGGCCTACGTCAACACCGGGGCGTGGAGCAAGAAGGCCATCGCCGAGGGCCGCAACCACCTCGACGTGCGGGTGGTCGCCGACGAGAAGGACTCGGGCTACGCCACCGTGCCGGCGCCGGGCAGCCTCGAGGTCCCGGCGGACGCGGCATACCTGCACTACACCCTCAACGAGACCATCGGCGGCGTCGAGTTCCCCTACGTGCCGGACGCGGGCGACGTGCCCCTGGTGACCGACGCGAGCTCGACGATCCTGTCCCGGCCCCTCGACGTCTCCCGCTTCGGCGTGATCTACGCCGGCGCCCAGAAGAACCTGGGACCGGCGGGGCTGACGGTGGTCGTGGTCCGCAAGGACCTGCTCGGGCGGGCTCGCCCCGAGACCCCGTCGGTGCTGCACTGGCAGGCGATGGCCGAGGCCGACTCGATGCTCAACACTCCCCCGACCCTGGCCTGGTACCTCGTCGGCCTCGTGCTGGAGTGGGTCGAGCAGCAGGGCGGGCTGGAGGCCATGGCCCAGCGCAACAGGGCCAAGGCTGAGCTGCTCTACGGCGCGATCGACTCCTCCGACTTCTGGTCCAACCCGGTCGACGCGGACGCCCGCTCGTGGATGAACGTGCCCTTCCTGGCTCCCGACCCCGCCCTGGACAAGCCGTTCCTGGCCGCGGCCGCGGAGGCGGGGCTGTCCGGCCTCGGCGGTCACCGCAGCGTCGGCGGCATGCGGGCCAGCATCTACAACGCCATGCCGCTCGAGGGCGTGCAGGCCCTCGTCGACCTCATGACCGACTTCGAGAAGCAGAACGGCTGAGACATCCCCATGACGAAGTTCGCCATCCAGACCCTCAACGCCATCTCACCGGTGGGGCTCCAGCGCCTCGACCGCGACGTCTTCGACGTCGGCACCGACATCCGGCGCCCGCGGGCGATCCTGCTGCGCTCGGCCGACCTGCACTCCGTGGAGGTGCCCAGCAGCCTGTATGCCGTCGCCCGCGCCGGAGCGGGGACCAACAACATCCCCGTCGACCGGCTGGCCGCACTGGGCGTCCCGGTGTTCAACACCCCCGGCGCCAACGCCAACGCGGTCAAGGAGCTGGTCATCGCCGGCATGCTGCTGGCCGCGCGCAACCTCTACCACGCGGCGGACTACACCCGGGACCTCGTCGCCGACAAGCACCTGTCCGGCGCCGACCTCGACAAGCAGGTGGAGGCCGGCAAGAAGCAGTTCGCGGGCTTCGAGCTGCCCGGCAAGACGCTGGGCGTCATCGGCCTGGGCGCGATCGGCGTGCTCGTCGCCAACGCGGCGCAGTCGCTCGGCCTGAAGGTCCTCGGCTATGACCCCGCCGTGACGGTCAAGTCCGCCTGGCAGCTCTCACCCCAGGTCGAGCAGGTGGCCAGCGTCGAGGAGCTGCTGTCACGCTCGGACATGATCACCCTGCACGTGCCGCTGGTGGAGGGCACCCGCGGGCTGATCAACGCCCAGCGTGTCGCGCTCATGCCCGAGGGTTCGGTGGTGCTCAACTTCGCCCGTGGCGGCGTCGTGGACGAGGCCGCGGTGCTCGAGGCGCTCGACTCGGGGCACCTGCACGCCTACGTCAACGACTTCCCCAGCGAGGCCGGTGCCATCCACCCCAAGGTCATCGCGCTGCCCCACCTGGGCGCCTCGACCGGCGAGGCCGAGGACAACTGCGCGGTGATGGCCGTCGACCAGCTCTCCGACTACCTGCTGCACGGCAACATCCGCAACGCGGTGAACTTCCCCGAGGTCGTCATGGCCCGCACCCCGGGCACCACCCGGCTCGGCATCTTCAACGAGAACAAGCCGAACATGATCGGCCAGATCACCGCGGCGCTGGCCGAGGCGGGGCTCAACGTGGCGGAGTTCACCAACAAGTCCAAGGGTGAGTACGCCTACACGCTGGTGGACGTCGAGGGTGAGGTCAAGGACGCTCTGAAGGAGCGGATCCTGGCCATCGACGGGGTCATCCGGGCCCGCAAGATCGAGGGCTGAGGGCTCCGGCGACCCCTGCGCCGGCCCTGCCCGCGGGGCTAGGGTGCGGGCAGGGGTCGGCGCGGCCCCCGCGACAACGGGAGGTCACCATGAGCAACCATGTCTACAGCGTGTCCGAGATCGTCGGCAGCTCGCCCGACGGCTTGGAGGCCGCGATCACCAACGCCATCGCGACCACCGCACGGTCGGTGCGCAACCTGGACTGGTTCGAGGTGACCGAGATCCGCGGCCACCTGGTCGACGGGGCGGTCGCGGACTGGCAGGTCGGCGTCAAGGTCGGCTTCCGCGTCGAGCAGTAGGCCGACCGACCGTGCCGCACCTCACGTGGGCCCGGGGTCGTTTTCCCGCCGGGGAGGGTTGAACCCGCGTCGAGAGCAGGGCGGTGGCCTACCGGGCCACGCACGAGGCCATGCCCCTGTTCGGCGTCTACGCCCTCCTCTTCGCCGAGCAGGGCCTGGACGCCGCCCAGATCACCTCGCTGCTGGCGGTCTGGTCGGTCACGGCGTTCGTGCTGGAGGTGCCCTCGGGTGCCTGGGCCGACCTGCTGGACCGACGCCGGCTGCTCATCGCCTCCGCCGTCGTCTACACCTCCGCGTTCGTCACCTGGCTGCTCGCGCCCTCCTACTGGGGGTTCCTCGCCGGCTTCGTGCTGTGGTCCCTGTCGGACGCGATGAAGTCCGGGACGTTCGAGGCGTTCCTCTACGACGAGCTGGCGGCCGCCGGGCGCACGCACCGCTACGGGCTGGTGCGGGCCCGCGCCGAGACGGCCGGGGTGGTCGTGATGGGGCTGGCGATCGCCGCGGCGGCACCCCTGCACCAGGCCGGCGGCTTCGCGCTCGTCGGCTGGGTCAGCGTGGCGATGACGCTGGTGCACCTGCTCGTCGCCGTGTCGCTGCCCCGCGCCGCCCCGGTCGAGCCCCCGCCGGAGGAGGAGGTGGTCCCACCGCCGGAGCCGGTCTCCGCGGCGGCGTGGCTGCATACCCTCCGGGCGGGTGTGCACGAGGCTGCGTCCGCGCCGGCGGTGCGCCGGGTGCTGCTCGCGTATGCCGCGGTCGTGGCCCTGGTCGGGCTCGACGAGTACTTCAACCTGGTCCTCGCCGAGGGCGGGACGAGCGTGCCGGTCATCGCCTGGGTCATGGCCGGGATCGTCCTGGCGGAGGCGGTGGGCACGTGGTTCGCAGACCGGGTGGCGCTGCTCGACCGGGGTGCGCACGCCGCGTTGGTCCTGGGCGCGGGGCTGCTGCTGGCGTGGGGCGCGTGGGCGTCCGGCACCGGGGTCTGGAGCTTCGGGGCGCTGGGTGTGGGCTATGCCGCGGCGAGCAGTGTCTACGTCGCCGGGGACATCCGGCTGCAGAGCGCGATGAGCGGTGACGCCCGGGCGACCGTGACCTCCGTGGCGGGCGTGGTGGCCGAGGGCGGGTTCCTCGTGGCCCTGGGCCTGGTCGGCCTCGGCAGCCTCTGGTGGGACCTCCCCGAGGTCGTGGCGGCGGTGGCCCTGACACTCGCCCTCCCCGCCACCCTGTCGGCCTGGCGTGCCCCGCCCGCGCGACCGTCCGCGACCGCCAGCTGACGTCTGGTCTCTCCACCCGGCGACACGCTGTGGACAGACGTTCGATTCATGCTCGGTCTTCGGTAGTGTGTCTGTACGAACACAGTCAACGGGTCGTCGCAGTTCGCCGGGGAGGGCCGGAGTGCGGCAGCCGACCCGAACAGGCCCGGGGAGGGGGTGTCGCGATGACGCGTACGCACAGCACCGGCACGGTGACGACGCCCGTGGAGGACGTGCGTCAGGTCCGGGCGCGGCTGGCCCGCCTGGACCCGGCCGGCCTGTCCGACGACGAGCGTCTCGCGCTGCTGTCCGAGCTCGAGCTCCTCACCCGTTCGGCGGCCGGCGTCTCGGTGCGCACCCAGGTCGCCTTCCACGCCTCGCAGGTCGCCGAGCAGGTCCAGCGCGGGGTCGCGCCGTCGCGGGCCGGACGGGCAGCTCCGGACGACCTCGCCCAGGCTCGGCGGACCTCCCCCTACTGGGGCAGCCGGGAGCTCACCTCGGCCAAGGCCCTGGTGACCGAGATGCCCTGCACCCTCGCCGCCCTCAGCAGTGGTGACATCAGCCTCTACCAGTCCCGGGTGGTGACGGAGGCGACCGCACCCCTGGACCCTGCCGACCGTGCGGAGGTCGACCGGCGGCTGGCCGGCTCGCTCCCGGGCGCCTCGACCGCCGAGATCGGCGCGACGGTGCGCGGACTCGTCGACGAGGTCGACCCCAAGGGCTTCGTCGACCGCGCCCGCAAGGCGGCCGCGGACCGTGGTGTCTCCGTCCGGCCGTGTCCGGACGTGATGGCCCTGCTCAGCGCACGGCTCCCCGCGGCGCAGGCGATCGCCTGCCACACGGCGCTGAAGGAGAAGGCAGTCTCGATGCGGGCCTCCGGTGACCCACGCAGCCTGGCGCAGCTGATGGCAGACGAGCTCTTCGCACGCCTCACGGGGCGCACGGTCGTCGACGGCCTCGACGTCGAGGTCGGGGTCGTCATCACCGACAGTGCGTTGTTCGACGGCACGAGCGAGGCGGCCGACCTCGTGGGTTATGGTCCGGTGCCCGCCGAGATGGCCCGTGACCTTCTCCGTCCGGAAGAGCACACAGATGACGGTGAGGGTGACCGCTGCGATGCCCGGGCCGCGCAGAGGCCTGCGGACGAGGCCGAGCCGGACGAGGCCCAGCCGGACGAGACCCGCCCGGATGAGACCCGCCCGGACGAGACCCAGCACGAAGATGCCGCACAGGACGCGACCCACCAGCACGCAGCCCGCCCGGACGACCGCGCCGCCGCGTCCGGCGTGTGCCCGGACGGGGCTCGGTGCACCAGCTGGAGCTGCTCGCTCCTGCACGGCTCGCCCGAGGCGACCCCGCGGGCTCCGCGCACGCCGGCGCGACCACCCACGGACGCGGCCACCCGTGCGGCCAAGGTCTGGCTCCGCAGGCTCTGGAGCGACCCCGCCACCGGCGTGCTCACGGGCCGCGACACCCGCAGGCGCCTCTTCACCGGCGCGCTGCGCGCTGCCCTGATCGCCCGCGACAGGACCTGCCGCAACACCTGGTGCGGAGCACCTGTCCGGGCCGTCGACCACAAGGTGCGCGCCCGCGACGACGGGCCGACGAGCGCCACCAACGGACAGGGCCTGTGCCAGCGCTGCAACAACGCGCGGGAGCGTCCCCGCGCGGCACCACCGTCGGTCGACGACTACCGTCCACCCCCGCCGGTCCTCCCGGCCCTCATCGCAGACCGCGCTCCCCCGGAGGCCGCCTGAGGGCAGGGGGCCGTGACCAGGGTCAGCGCACCACGGACAGCGGCAGGAGCTTCTTGCCCGTGGGGCCGATCTGGATCTCGGTGTTCATCTGCGGGCACACGCCGCAGTCGAAGCACGGCGTCCAGCGGCAGTCCTCCACCTCGCGCTCCTCGAGCGCGTCCAGCCAGTCCTCCCACAGCCACTCCTTGTCCAGGCCGGAGTCGATGTGGTCCCACGGCAGCACCTCGTGCTCGCCGCGCTCGCGCGTGGTGTACCAGGCGACGTCGACCGGCTGGTCGGCCAGCGCCCGCTCCGCGGCGGACATCCACCGGTCGTAGGAGAAGTGCTCGTTCCAGCCGTCGAAACGGCCGCCGTCTCGCCAGGCCTGCTCGATGACCGCACCGAGGCGTCGGTCACCCCGCGAGAGCAGGCCCTCGACGATGCCGGGCTGCCCGTCGTGGTAGCGGAAGCCGATCGCCGAGCCGTAGCGCCGGTCGGAGCGCACCGCCTCCCGCAGCTTCGCCAGCCGGGCGTCGGTCTCCTCCGCACCCAGCTGGGCGGCCCACTGGAACGGCGTGTGCGGCTTGGGCACGAACCCGCCGATCGACACGGTGCACCTGATGTCCCGACGCCCGGAGACCTCCCGGCCGGTGTCGATGACCTTCTTCGCCAGGTCGGCGATCGCCAGCACGTCCTCGTCGGTCTCGGTGGGCAGGCCGCACATGAAGTAGAGCTTGACCTGCCGCCACCCCGCGGCGTAGGCGGCAGCCACCGTGCGGATGAGGTCCTCCTCGGTCACCATCTTGTTGATCACCTTGCGCAGGCGCTCGCTGCCGCCCTCGGGGGCGAAGGTGAGCCCGGAGCGGCGTCCGTTGCGGGTGAGCTCGTTGGCCAGGTCGATGTTGAAGGCGTCCACCCGCGTCGAGGGCAGCGACAGCCCGGTGTTGGTGCCCTCGTAGCGGTCGGCCAGCCCCTTGGTCAGGTCGGCGATCTCGCTGTGGTCGGCCGACGAGAGCGACAGCAGCCCCACCTCGTCCAGGCCCGTGGCCTTCAGCCCCTGCTCGACCATCTCGCCCACGCCGGTGATGGAGCGCTCGCGCACAGGGCGGGTGATCATGCCCGCCTGGCAGAAGCGGCACCCGCGCGTGCACCCGCGGAAGATCTCCACGCTCATCCGCTCGTGCACGCTCTCGGTGACCGGCACCAACGGCTTCTTGGGGTAGGGCCAGGCGTCGAGGTCCATCACCGTGTGCTTGGAGACGCGCCACGGGACCCCGTGCCGGTTGGGCGCCACGCGCTGGATACGGCCGTCGGGCAGGTAGGACACGTCGTAGAACGCCGGCACGTAGACCCCGCCGGTCCGGGCGAGCTCGAGCAGCAGGCCCTCCCTGCCGTCGGGCCGCCCCGCCGCCTTCCAGGCGTTGATGATCCGGGAGGCGTGCAGGACCGCCTCCTCGCCGTCGCCCACGATGGCGGCGTCGATGAAGTCGGCGACGGGCTCGGCGTTGAAGCTGGCGTGCCCGCCGGCGAGGACGAGCGGGTGCTGCTCGCCGCGGTCGGCGGCGTGCAGCGGGATGCCGGCAAGGTCGAGCGCCGTCAGCATGTTGGTGTAGCCCAGCTCGGTGGAGAAGCTGAGGCCGAGCACGTCGAAGTCGCCCACGGCGCGGTGGCCGTCCACGGTGAACTGCGGCACGCCCTGCTCGCGCATCGCGGCCTCCATGTCCGGCCAGACCGAGTAGGTGCGCTCGGCCAGCACGTCAGGCTGCTCGTTGAGCACCTCGTAGAGGATCATGACGCCCTGGTTGGGCAGCCCCACCTCGTAGGCGTCCGGGTACATCAGCGCCCAGCGTGCCGTGTGCTCTCCCCCGCAGTCCCAGTCCTTGACCTGGGAGTTCAGCTCCCCGCCGACGTACTGGACCGGCTTGGAGACCTGCTCCAGCAGGGGCTCGAGCTCGGGCAGCAGGGACGCGCCGGGCGTGCGGGCCGGGGTGGTCGGCTGGGGGTGGGGCACTGACATGCCCTCAAGGGTATGCAGCGCCGCCGGGCTCCGCTAAATCGTCGCGGGCGGGAGCGCGAGGGGGGCAACGTCACGGCCCCGACCCCGGCGGTCGCCGTGGTCGGGGCCGTCAGTGAACCCGGTCGGCTCTCTCAGCTCTCGACGTAGAACTTGTCGAGCTCGTCCTTGTACTTGGTGGTCACGGCCTTGCGCTTGAGCTTCATGCTCGGCGTGAGGTCGCCCTCCTCGACCGACAGGTCGTGGTCGAGGATGTGGAACTGCTTGATCTGCTCCCAGCGGTTGAGCTTGGAGTTGAGCTCGTCGACATACCCCTGGACCATGTCGCGGCAGGCCTGGGAGGTGACGATCTGGCGGTAGGAGTCGCCGGCCATCCCGTTCTTCGCGGCCCAGGCGGTGATGGACTCGGGGTCCAGCGTGATGAGCGCCGAGACGAACCTGCGACCGTCGCCCTCGATGACGAGCTGGCTGGCGTAGGGGCAGATGCCCTTGAACATGGACTCGATGAGCGAGGGCGCGACGTACTTGCCGCCGGAGGTCTTGAACAGGTCCTTCTTGCGGTCGGTGATGGTCAGGAACCCGTGCTCGTCCACCTCGCCGATGTCGCCGGTGGCGAACCACCCGTCCTCGGCCAGCGCCTCTGCGGTCTGCTCCTCCAGCTGGTGGTAGCCGGAGGTGACCCCGGGGCCGCGCAGCAGGATCTCGCCGTCCTCCGCGATCCTGACCTCCGTGCCCGGCAGCGGCCAGCCGACCGACCCGAACTTGTAGCCACCGGCGAAGGGCCGGTTGACGAAGGAGGCGGCGCTGGTCTCGGTCAGGCCGTAGCCCTCGAGGATGAGCAGCCCCATCGCGTCGAACCACCGGGCGACGTCCTCGTTGAGCGCCGCGGAGCCGGAGATGAAGAACCGCACCCGCCCGCCGAAGCGGTCACGGATCTTGGAGAGCACGAGCTTGTCGGCCAGGCGGTACTTCAGCGCCAGCATGCCGCCCGGCTCGCCGCCGGCGGCCCGGATCAGCCCCACCTCCTTGCCGACCCCGCCGGCCCAGCCGAAGAGCTTGGCCTTCACGCCACCCTCGGCCTGCATCATCGTCGTGATCTTGCCGTAGGCCTTCTCGAAGATGCGCGGGGCGGCGCCCATGAAGGTGGGCTTGACCACGCCGACGTTCTCGACGATCTTGTCGACCCGGCCGTCCACGGCCGTCGGGAAGCCGATCTGCAGGGGCAGGGTCAGCAGGACCTTGCCGAAGACGTGGGCCAGCGGCAGCCACAGGAACTGCAGGTCCTCCTGGCTCAGGATGCCGATGGCGTCCACGGCGGCGGCCTCGTAGGTCCACGCCGAGTGCGTCAGGCGCACGCCCTTGGGCCGGCCGGTCGTGCCCGAGGTGTAGATGATCGTGGCCAGGTGGTCGGGGGTGAGCGCGTCGATGCGCGCGTCGACGACCCCCGGCTCGGCGGCGAGCCGGGCGCGGCCGGACTCCTCGAGCTCGGCGAAGGAGACCACCCAGTCGCCGTCCCCCTCGCCGTCGATGACGACCACCTTGCGCAGGTCGGGCAGCTCGGCACGGTGGGCCCGCAGCGTCTCGACCTGCGCAGCCTCCTCGGCGATGACCACCCGGCTGCCGGAGTCGGCCAGGATGTAGGCGACGTCCTCGTGGATCGTCGTGGGGTAGATCGTGGTCGTCGCGGCGCCCGCGCACATGACGGCCACGTCCGACAGCACCCACTCCAGGCGGGTGCTCGACATGAGCGCCACGCGCTCCTCGGCGGCGACGCCCAGCTCGACCAGGCCCGCGGCCAGGGCGTAGGCACGGTCACGGGTCTGCGACCAGGTCAGCGAGCGCCAGTCCTCACCGACGGGATAGCGGAAGGCCTCCCCGTCGGGGAGCGCGGTGACCCGGTCACGGAACATGTGGGCCACGCTGGGCGCCCGGTTCTCGATCCGGCTCCAGTCGACCTTCTCGTCGGCGGCGGACACGCCCATCGTCAACTCCTTCGTTGTCATCCCTGCGGGTGAGCAGATCTTCTCAGGTCAGGCCCCCCGCGCCAAGCACCGGGGCGCTCCTGCTGCGCGCCGGCCAGCAGGCCGACCGCCAGCCAGCAGGCCAGCATCGAGGACCCCCCGTAGGACAGGAAGGGCAACGGCAGCCCGGTGACGGGCATCAGCCCCAGGCTCATGCCGACGTTCTCGAAGACCTGGAAGGCGAACCAGCAGGCCACGCCCACCGCCACGAGCCGGCCGAAGGGGTCCTCGCAGCGCACGCCCACCAGCAGGGCGCGCACCACGAGGAAGCCCAGGAGGGCCAGGAGGCCGGCCGCGCCGACGAAGCCCAGCTCCTCCCCCGCGACGGAGAAGATGAAATCGGTCTCCTGGTAGGGGATGAAGCCGCCCTGCGTCTGGGGCCCCTCCCCCAGGCCCGTGCCCGACCAGCCGCCCGAGCCGATCGCCAGGCGCACCTGCCGGGTCTGGTAGCCGATGCCCTCGGGGTCCAGCGCCGGGTCGCGGAAGGCCAGGAGACGGTCCAGCTGGTAGGGGTCGAGCAGCGGGACACGGACCGCAGCGACGACGGCGGTCACCGTGCCCGCGAGGGCGGCGGCCGTCCACCGCCACGAGGCGCCCGAGGCGGCGACCACGCCGATCGTCAGCATGCCGAGCACCAGCGCGCTGCCCAGGTCCGGCTGCAGCAGGATGAGACCCACCGGCACGGCCGCGAGTGCCCACGCCAGGAGCACGTCCCGCCACTGCGGCGGGCGCAGCGGGTCACGGCCCTCGGCCAGGATCATCGCCAGCCCGATGACCAGCCCGATCTTGGCCAGCTCGGCCGGCTGCAGCGAGAAGCCGCCGGGCAGGAACAGCCACGACCGGGAGCCGTTGACGCTCTGACCCAGCGGGCTGAGCACCAGCAGGAGGCCGACCACCCCCGCCAGGTAGACCCACGGGGCGGCGGCGCGCATCCGGCGCAGGTCCACGGCCACGAGCGCGAGGGCACCGGCGCACCCGAGCGCCGCGTTGACGAGGTGCCGGACGGCCAGCGCGCTCCCCACCTCGCGGTGGGTGGCCGACCACACGAGCAGAGCCCCGACGACCGAGAGGCCCAGCGCGGCCACGAACGGCCCCCAGTCGGCGCGGGCGTAGCGGCTCCGCAGCCCGGAGAGCCGCTCCCCGGAGGGCGGCGCGCTCATCCTGGGCACCCGGACCCCTCCGCGCTGGGGCACGCGCACGCCATACCCGCCCTCCTGGGCCCTCAGGCGAGCAGCTCGCGGGTGTGGTCGACGTCGGTGGCCATCTGCTCGAGCAGCGCGTCCACGGAGTCGAAGCGCAGGTTGGCGCGCAGCCGCTGCACGAAGTCGACCCACACCTCCTCGCCGTAGAGCTCGAGGTCGGTGCGGTCCAGGGCGTAGGCCTCCACGGTGCGCTCGACGTCACCGAAGGTGGGGTTGGTGCCCACCGAGATCGCCGCCGGCAGCCGGCGGTCCGGGTGGCCGGGGTCCAGGGCGGGACGCTCCAGCCAGCCGGCGTAGACCCCGTCCGCGGGGACCAGGCCCTCGCTGTCGGCGGAGAGGTTCGCGGTCGGGTAGCCCAGGTCGCGCCCGCGCTTGTGGCCGTGGACGACCAGGCCGGACACCCGGTGCGGGCGGTTGAGGATCTCCGCGGCGGACCGCATGTTGCCCTCCGCGATCGCGGTCCGCAGGGCGCTGGAGGACCAGCTGCGCAGCCCGTCCGTCAGGTGGTCCCCGACCGTGCCCTGCACGACGACCTCGAAGCCGAAGCGGGCACCCAGCTCGCGCATGGTGTGGATGTCGCCGGTGTTGTGCAGGCCGAACCGCGTGTCCTCCCCCACGACGACGACCTGCGAGCGCAGCCCGTCGACGAAGGTCTCGCGCACGAAGGCCTCCGGGGTCAGCCGGGCGTACTCGTGGGTGAACTCGATGACGACGACGGCGTCCAGGCCCAGCTCCTCCAGCAGCTCGAGCCGGTGCTCGAGGCTGGCGATCGCCGCCGGGGCACGCTCCGGGTGCAGCACGGCGACGGGGTGGGGGTCGAAGGTCACCGCCACGGAGGCCAGCCCGCGCTCGCGGGCGGTGCGGGTCACGGTGTCCACGACCGCGCGGTGGCCCCGGTGCACGCCGTCGAAGTTGCCCAGCGTCGCCACCGTCGGGCCGAGGTCGGCGGGGACGTCCTCCAGGCTGCTCCAGCGATGCACGCGCGTCACTCTACTTCCCGCCGGCGGGCGCGAGGACGACGTGCGGCCGGGCCAGCGCCCGCGTCTCGTCGAGGATCGCGACGAGGGTGCCGTCGGGCCCGAACGCCGCGACCGGCCCACGCCGGCCGGGCTCGGCCGACTCCACCCGCTGGCCGTACCCGAGGGCCCGCGCCTGCGCCTCGTCCAGCTCGCGCACGGGCAGGGCAGCGCGCGCCGCCGCCGCGAGGTCGACCAGGTATGCCGACGGCCCCGGGCCGGTCTCGGGGTCGAGCCGCTCCAGGCTCACCGCGTGCTCGAGGGTCAGCCCGCCGACGCGCGTGCGGCGCAGCGCGGTCAGGTGGCCGCCGACCCCCAGCGCTGCGCCGAGGTCGCGGGCCAGGGCACGGACGTAGGTGCCCGAGGACACCTCCACCTCGACGTCCAGGTCAAGGACCCCCTCGGGCACCACGGCACCGGAGGGGTCCACCTCCCCGGGACGGCGCAGGCGCAGCACCTCGAACCGACCCACCGTCACGGGCCGTGCCGCCAGCTCGACCTCCTCCCCGGAGCGGACCCGGGCGTAGGAGCGCCGGCCGTCGACCTTGATGGCGCTCACCGCGCTGGGCACCTGCTGGATCTCACCGGTGAGCCCGGACACGGCCCGGGCCACGTCGGCCTCCGTGAGGGCGGACGCGTCGCAGCCACCGGTGACCTCCCCCTCGGCGTCGTCGGTCACCGTGGACCGGCCCAGCCGGACCGTCGCGGCATACCCCTTGTCGTGACCGACGAGGAAGGTGAGCAGCTTGGTGCCCTTGTTCACGCCCAGGACGAGCACCCCGGTGGCCATCGGGTCCAGCGTGCCCGCATGACCGACCCGCCGGGTGCGGCACAGCCTCCGGACACGGCCCACCACGTCGTGGCTGGTCCAGCCGGGCGGCTTGT
Organism: Ornithinimicrobium pekingense DSM 21552; assembly: GCF_000421185.1. Taxonomy (GTDB): domain Bacteria; phylum Actinomycetota; class Actinomycetes; order Actinomycetales; family Dermatophilaceae; genus Ornithinicoccus; species Ornithinicoccus pekingensis. The sequence continues at coordinate 550,484 of NZ_ATWJ01000007.1, read as the reverse complement.
CGACGACGAGCAGCCCGTCGCCGACCTCGGGGCCGGGACGTGGCTCAGCCGCGGGCATCCGCGCCCGTGCCGTCCTCGTCGGTCTCGTCGGTCTCGCTCCCGTCCTCGGCGCGCGGCCTGCGGTAGGGGTCGTGGTCTCCGGCGTAGCCGGCGGCCGCCCGGGCCGCGGCGAGCTCGGCGTCGCGCCGCGCGACCTCGCGCAGCAGCTCGTCCATGTGCTGGGCGTCCTCGGGCAGGGCGTCGAGGATGAACTCCAGGCTCGGCGTGAGCCGGATGCCCAGGCCCTTGCCGACGAAGGAGCGCAGCCGGCCGCGGTAGGCCTCGAGCACCTCGGCGGCCGTGGTCCGGTCCTCGTCGGTCCCGAGCACGGTGTAGAAGACGCTGGCCTGCTGCAGGTCACCGGTCACGCGGACGTCGGTGATCGTGACGAAGCCCACGCGCTCGTCCTTGACGACCTGGGACAGGCCCTGGGTCACCAGCTGCTTGATCCGCTCGGCGATCCTGCGGGCACGGGCGTTGTCTGCCATGGCAGCCTCCTGGGGTCGGGGACGGGACGGCTTCCCATCCTAGGGAGTGGGGACGACGAGGCCGGCCCCGCCCGAGGGCGGAGCCGGCCGTGCGTCATACCCCGTGTCAGCTGCGCGGGATCTCGCGCATCTCGTAGGTGGTGATGACGTCGTCGATCTGGAGGTCGTTGAACGACCCCAGGTTGATGCCGCACTCGAAGCCCTCGCGGACCTCGGTGACGTCGTCCTTGAAACGGCGCAGGCCCGCGATCTCGAGGTTCTCGGTCACCACGACGCCCTGGCGCGTGATGCGCGCCCTGGCCCCGCGGGTGATCGTGCCGCTGCGGACCAGGCAGCCCGCGACGTTGCCGAACTTGGAGCTGCGGAAGATCTCGCGGATCTCGGCAGAGCCGGTCTCGGCCTCCTCGTACTCGGGCTTGAGCATGCCCTTGAGCGCGTTCTCGATGTCCTCGATGGCCTGGTAGATCACGCCGTAGTAACGGATCTCCACGCCTTCCTTGTCGGCGTAGTCCGCGTTCTGACCCTCGGCCCGGACGTTGAAGCCCAGGATGATGGCGTCGGAGGCGACCGCGAGGTTGATGTTGTTCATCGTGATCGCACCGACGCCGCGGTCGATGATCCGCAGGTCGACCTCGTCGCCCACGTCGATCTGCAGCAGCGCGTCCTCCAGCGCCTCGACCGAGCCCGACACGTCGCCCTTGAGGATGAGGTTGAGGGTCTCGACCTTGCCCTGCGCGAGGGCCTGGTTGAGGTCCTCCAGGCTGATCCGCTTGCGGGACTTGGCCAGCGCGGCCTGACGGTCCGCAGCCTCTCGCTTCTCGGCGATCTGACGGGCGGTCCGGTCGTCGGGCGCCACCACGAAGGTGTCGCCGGCGCGGGCCACCGTGTCCAGGCCGAGCACCTGCACCGGACGCGACGGGGTCGCCTCCGTGACGTTGTTGCCGTGCTCGTCGAGCATGGCGCGCACGCGGCCGTGGGCCGCGCCGGTGACGATCGCGTCACCGACGTGCAGGGTGCCCTGCTGGACCAGGACGGTCGCGACGGCGCCGCGGCCCTTGTCCAGGTTGGCCTCGATGGCGACACCGCGGGCGTCCTTGTCGGGGTTGGCCCGCAGGTCCAGCGCCGCGTCGGCGGTCAGCAGCACCGCGTCGAGCAGCTGGTCGATGTTCTCGCCCTGCTTGGCCGAGACGTCGACGAACATCGTCTCGCCGCCGTACTCCTCGGCGACCAGGTTGTACTCGGTCAGCTGCTGGCGGATCTTGGCCGGGTTGGCACCCTCGACGTCGATCTTGTTGACCGCGACGACGATCGGGACGTCCGCCGCCTGGGCGTGGTTGAGCGCCTCGATCGTCTGCGGCATCACGCCGTCGTCGGCGGCGACCACGAGGATCGCGATGTCGGTCACCTTGGCACCGCGGGCACGCATGGCGGTGAACGCCTCGTGACCCGGGGTGTCGATGAAGGTGATCGCGCGCTCGGAGCCGTCGTGCTCCGTCCGCACCTGGTAGGCACCGATGTGCTGGGTGATGCCACCGGTCTCGCCGGCGCCGACCTCGGAGCGACGGATCGCGTCGAGCAGTCGCGTCTTTCCGTGGTCGACGTGACCCATGACGGTCACGACCGGCGGACGCGCCTGCAGGTCCTCGTCGGACTCGGCCTCCGCCTCGGCCTCGAGGTCCAGACCGAAGGCGCTGAGCAGCTCGCGCTCCTCCTCCTCCGGGGAGACGACGCGGATGTCGTAGCCGAGCTCGGAGCCGAGGACGGCGAAGGTGTCCTCGTCGAGCGACTGCGTCGCCGTCGCCATCTCACCGAGGTGGAACAGCACGGTCACCAGCGACGCGGGGTCGACGTTGATCTTGTCGGCGAAGTCGGTCAGCGAAGCACCGCGGCGGACCTGGATGGTCTGGCCGTTGCCGCGCGGGACGGAGACACCACCGATGGTCGGTGCCTGCATCGCCTCGAACTCCTGGCGCTTGGCCCTCTTGGACTTGCGTCCGCGGACCTTCCCGCCGCCTCGACCGAACGCGCCGGCCGTGCCGCCGCGACCGCGGGGGCCACCGCCACGGCCACCGGGGCCGCCGCGGAACCCGCCACCGGGACCGCCGGGGCCGCCGCCGGGGCCGCCACCAGGACGACCACGACCACCGGGGCCGCCACCGGGCCGGGCCGGCCGCTCACCGGGCCGGGGCACGGCTGCGCGCTCGGGCATCATGCTCGGCTTGGGGCCTCCCGGACGCGGCGCGGGGCGCGGGCCGCCCGGACGGGGGCCACCCGGGCCTGCCTCGCGGCCACGGCTGCCGCCGGGACGGGGCATGCCCTGGCTCGGCGCGAAGGGGTTGTTGCCGGGACGGGGCGAGCCGCCGCCACGCTCACCGCCGCCTCGCTCACCACCGCGCTCGCCACCGCCGCGCCGGTCACGGCCCATGCCCTGGCTCGGCGCGAACGGGTTGTTGCCCGGACGCGGGCCCGGCTTGGCACCCGGACGTGCGGGGCGGGGGCCGGCCTCCGAGGACCCGCGGCCCTCGGCGGCAGGCTTCGTGGCGCGCGGGTCGGCGGGAGCCGCCGGCGCAGGACCGGGGCGTGCGCCGCTGCGCGGGGCCGCCTCGGGTGCGGGCCTGGCCTCGGCTGCCGGCTCCGGCGTGGCCGAGGGCTTGGCCTCGGGCGCCGCCGAGGCCTTGGCCGCCGGGCGGGCCGGCTCGGCCGGTGCGGACCGCTCGCCGCCGGACGTGCCCGGGGTGGGTGCGGCCGGACGCTCCGGCTGGGCCGCCGGCTTGGGGCCGGGCTTGCGCGCCGGGCCCGGGGTGGCGCCCGCGGGGCGGGCCTTGTCGGCCGGCTTGCCGGCCGGCTTGCCGGCCGCCGGCTTGGCTGCGGACGCGCCCGCCGCCGCCGGCGGGTTCTCGCGAATCTTGCGGACGACAGGGGGCTCGATGGTCGACGACGCCGACCGGACGAACTCTCCCTGCGACTTCAGGTGGGCGAGCAGCTCCTTGCTCTCGACCCCGAGCTCCTTGGCGAGCTCGTAGACCCTGAGTTTGGCCACGGTGTGGTGTCTCCTTGAAGGTTGCGCCACGACCGGGCCCTGCAGGGCACAGTCGCGACTAGTGCTGGTGGGTGCTCATCGCTGAGTACTCATCGGGTGCTCATCAGCGTCAAACCCGCTTCCGGTTCCTCGATGACAGGTCCGGTCGGACCCGCCCTTACCTCGACCTGGTCCGGTGACCAGGTCGTGTCACGACCACCGCCGCAGCTGCTCCTGCACCGTCGTGACCTCGACCTCGGACCCCGCCGGGAGGCGGAGCGCACGGCCGAACGCACGTCGGGCGATCGCAGACTGCAGGCACTCGGGGTCGGGGTGCACGTAGGCGCCCCGGCCGGGCGCACGCCGCCGCTCGTCAGGGGCCAGCCGCCACCGGGTGGTGACGTCGGGGTCCCGGACCGCGACGACGCGCAGCAGTGCATCTTGAGCGTCCCTGCGCCTGCACCCCACGCAGGTGCGCACCGGTGGAGGGTGCGTCCCCGACGTGTTGGAGGGCGTGGCGCAGCGACGGGCATCGCCACCCATGCTACACGCTCGCGGCACCCGGGCCGTCGCCCGGCCTGTCCGCCTCCTGCTCCTCGGTGTCGGCCCGGATGTCGATCTTCCACCCGGTGAGGCGGTGCGCGAGGCGGGCGTTCTGGCCCTCCCGGCCGATCGCGAGCGAGAGCTGGTAGTCGGGCACCACCACGCGCACCTGCCGGGTGCGCTGGTCGACGATGCGCGCGGACTGGACCTTGGCCGGAGAGAGGGCGGAGGCCACGAACTCCTCCGGGTCATCGCTGTAGTCGACGATGTCGATCTTCTCGCCCTGCAGCTCGGCCATCACGGCGCGCACCCGCTGGCCCATGGGGCCGATGCACGCGCCCTTGGGGTTGACGCCGGGCACCTTGGCGTGGACCGCGATCTTGGTGCGGTGCCCCGCCTCGCGGGCGACCGCGGCGATCTCCACGCTGCCGTCGGCGATCTCCGGCACCTCCAGGGCGAAGAGCCGGCGCACCAGGTTGGGGTGGGTGCGCGAGAGCATGACCTGCGGCCCCCGCGGCCCGCGCTTGGCGCTGACGACGTAGCAGCGGATCCGCTGGCCGTGCTCGTAGGACTCCCCCGGCACCTGCTCCGCGGTGGGCAGCTCGCCCTCCACCGTGCCGAAGTCGACCAGGACGAAGCGGGGGTCGTTGGACTGCTGGATGATGCCGGAGGCGATGTCGCCCTCCCGGGCGCGGAAGTCGCCCAGCACGGCGTCGTCCTCCAGCTCCCGCATCCGCTGGGTGATGACCTGGCGCGCGGTCGCCGCGGCTACCCTTCCGAAGCCCTCCGGGGTGTCGTCGAACTCGGGCCCGGGCTCGCCCCGGGTGCCGTCCTCGAGCACGGGCGGGTCCTCCTGGGCCCACACCGTCACGTGGCCGGTCTTGCGGTCCAGCTCGACGCGGGCGCGCCGGTAGTGGCCCTCGATCCGCTGGTAGGCCGAGAGCAGGGCCTGCTCGATCGCCTGGACGATGATGTCCATGGGGATCTCGCGCTCCCGCTCCAGCAGGCGCAGCGCGGTCATGTCGATGTCCATCAGTCGTCCTTTCCGTCGGGTCGGGAGAACTCGACCTGCACGGTCGCCCGCGTCACGTCCTCCCAGGGGATGTCGGTGCCCGTCGTCGCGCCGTCGGCGGCGGGATCACTGCCCTCGGGACGCAGGCGTATGCCGTCCGCGCGCACCTCGGTCAGGCGACCGGTGGCCGTGTCCGGCCCGTCGTCGTCTCCGCCCAGGCTCACCGACAGCAGCCGGCCCACGTTGCGGCGGAAGTGGTCGCGGGTCAGCAGGAGGCGGTCCAGCCCGGTCGAGCTGACCTCCAGCGTGTAGGGGGCCTCACCCATGACGTCGGAGCCGTCGAGTGCGGACGACACGCTCCGGGTGGCGTCGGCGATCTCGTCCAGGCTCAGCGGCTCGACGGCGCTCGTGGTGTCGTCGGCGGGCAGGCCGGAGACGTCGCGGGCGAGGAACACCCGCACGAGGCGGCGCCGGCCGGCCTGCTGCACGCTCACGTCGTCGACGACGACGCCGCTTCCGGCGAGGGACTCGGAGACCTGGCGGGTGATCGTCTCGGTGCGGGCCCGGGCGTCCATCGGGTGCCTCCTGCCATCTTCTGCTGTGTGCCGGTCGCCGGGCAGCACGGGGCGCCCGACCACCGGTCCGGAAGCGACTACCCTACCCTCAACGATGAACCCCGTCATGCCCCCTGCCCTGTCCCGCCGTGCCCTCCTGCGTGCCCTCGCGCTCGCCGGCGGGTCCGTGGTCCTGACCGGGTGCGACGACCTGCAGACCGACCGCGTCGTCTCGCCCACCGACGGCGTCGAGCCGGACGACCCGGCCACCTGGCCGGCCGACACCACCCTGCTCATCGCCGCTCGCCAGCGGATCCACGGCTACCGTCTCGGCCTGCGGCTCGTGGGGGACGAGGAGGGCACCGCCGCCGAGCTGGAGGACCTGTGGCGCCAGCAGCAGGAGCGGCTGGAGCTGCTCATCACCCTGGGCGGTGTCCCGCTGCCCGACCTGCTGGACGACCCGGCGGTGACCCTGCCGGACTCGACGGGCTCGACGGGCTCGACCGGTGCGGCCGCGACCACGGCCGCGCCGGACGAAGATGACGGGGAGGACGAGGAGCAGGACCGTCCCACCGCGTCCGACCTGGGCCGGGTCCTGCGGGACGACCGCACGGAGGCCTGCCGCGACCTGTCTACCGCCACCCCCACCAACCTGTTGCTCCTCGCCTCGCTGACCGCCCAGCACGTGGCCTCGGCCGCGTGGCTGGGGTCTCCCGTCGAGTGGGGCCCCCTGCCCGGCCCGTCCGGCGCGGCCGCCGTGCCGGTCCTCGCGGCCGCCCGTCCTGCGGTCTTCGGGCTGGAGGTGGTCGCGGCCAGGAGCGCGCCGGACAGCGACGAGCGCGCCGACTACGAGGCCGTCCTGGTGCCGCTGCGCGGCCTGACCCGCCAGCTCTCCACGCTCGCGGGCCAGGCCGCGCCCGTCGCACCGCTCGGCTACGACCTGCCCGAACCGCTGGAGACGGCCGAGGAGAGGCGCGACCTCGCCCGCCGGCTGGTCGCCGACCTCGGTCCCGCCACGCTCGAGGCGGCGCAGCGTGTCCCTGGCGACCTGGCCCAGCTCACGGGGGTCGTGCGGATCGTCTCCGAGGCCGCGACCTGGGGGGCACTGCTCGGCGGGAGCCGCCGGGCATTCCCGGGTATGACGCTGCCGTGAGCGCCGTCCCGGCCGGGGAGCTGCCGCACGGGCTCCTCACGGCCGCGCGCCAGCACCGTGCCGGGACCGACCTGCCCGGGCGCGTGGACGGTGAGACGTGGCTGCGGGCGCTGCCCCGGCTCGTCGACGAGGCCCTGGACCGCTGGTCGCTGCGCGTCGACCGCGGCGAGCCCCTGCGCCACGGACTCACCGCGCTGGTGGTCCCGGTGACCCGGCCGCGGGGTGACCCCGGGGTGCTCAAGATCGGGTGGCCGCACGAGGAGTCCGACACCGAGCACCTGGCGCTGCGGGCGTGGCACGGCCGGGGCGCCGTCCAGCTGCTCGCCGCCGACCCCCCGTCCGGCGCGCTGCTGCTGGAGCGCCTCGACGCCGGGCGGGACCTGACCATCGGCAGCGTGCAGGGCACCAGCGAGGCTCTCGGCGGGCTGCTCTCCCGCCTGGACCGCCCGGCCCCGCCCTGGGCGCCGCCGCTGTCCGGGCAGCTGGTCAGGATCCGGGACCAGGCGCAGCGGGCCGCTACGGACGCCGCCCTCGCGCACCGCTTCCCGCGCCGTCTGCTGCAGCAGGCCGCCTCCCTGGCCGCGGACCTGGCCGGTGAGGAGGGCCTCGACGCGCGCCTCGTGCACACCGACCTGCACCAGGCCAACGTGCTGTGGCGGGCGCAGCCCGGCGAGTGGGCCGCCATCGACCCCAAGACGGTCGCCGGCGACCCGCACTGGGCGGTGGCACCGGCCATGTGGAACCGCTGGGACGACGCGCTGGCGGCCGCCGACCTGCGCAGCCACCTGACCTCCCGCCTGGAGCTGGTGTGCGGGGCCGGCGGTCTCGACCCCGACCGGGCCCGGGCGATGACGATCGTGCGCCTGGCCGACAACGCGCTGTGGTCGGTGCGGCACGGCCGCGACGACGTCGCCGACGAGATCACCAGGTCGGTCGCGATCATCAAGGCGATGCAGCGCGGCTGACACGTCGAAGGGTCACGCAGGGTCCGTCGGCGACGGGCTCTGCGTGACCCGGGAGAGAGCGGTCAGCTCAGACGTGGGCGGGCGCACCGGCGTCGTGGTGCACCAGTCCGGCGTGGTCGGCGATCTCCATCGCCCACACGATCAGGATCGAGGCCATGAACGCCGCGAGGAGCCACTCGGACGCGGTGGTCTCCGCCATGAAGAGCGCCACGAGGCCGAGGGCGAACGCCCCGACCGCCACGGCCGTCGTCACTTTCTCGTACCGGTCGAAGGGGTCGCCGTACCTCAGCACGAGGAACGCGGCGGCGCCCAGGACCAGTCCGACGGCGGACATCCCACGGGCGTCCTGCACGAACGGCACGGAGCCGTCGAGCAGGTAGCCGACGTAGGGGACGCCGATGGCGACGACCAGGATGGTCGCGAGAAGGTCCCGGAAGGTCAGTCTCATCTCACACCTCCTCTCACCTCCATCGTCCTCCTCCGCGACGGCTCGGGGAAGGGTTCGTGGCCCAGGTCACACCCCTGCCTGGCGCCCCGTAGCGTGGGGGCCATGGCCAACCGTCTGGCGACCGCCACCTCCCCCTACCTGCAGCAGCACGCGGAGAACCCCGTCGACTGGTGGGAGTGGGGTGAGGAGGCCTTCGCCGAGGCCCGCCGCCGAGACGTGCCGGTCCTGCTGTCCGTCGGCTACGCCGCCTGCCACTGGTGCCACGTCATGGCTCACGAGTCCTTCGAGGACGAGCAGGTCGCGCAGGCCGTCAACACCGGTTACGTCGCGGTGAAGGTCGACCGGGAGGAGCGGCCCGACGTCGACGCCGTCTACATGGCCGCCACCACCGCCCTCACCGGGCACGGCGGATGGCCGATGACCTGCCTGCTCACGCCCACCGGCGAGCCGTTCTGGGCGGGTACCTACCTGCCCCGCGAGGCCTTCCTGCGGCTCCTCGACGCCGCCGCGGCCGCGTGGCGCGAGGACCGCGCCCGGGTCGTGGACGGCGGCGCACGGATCGTCGAGGCCCTGCGGGACGCCGGCGGCGGACGGGCCCGAGGTCCGGCGCTGACCGAGGACGACCTGGGCTCGGCGGTGCGCGTCCTCGCCGCCGAGCACGACCCTCAGTGGGGCGGTTTCGGCGGCGCCCCGAAGTTCCCCCCGTCCATGGTGCTCGCCTTCCTGCTGCGTCACCACGGGCGCACCGGTGACCCGGGGGCCCTGGAGATGGTGCGCGGCACCTGCGAGGCGATGGCCCGGTCGGGCACCTACGACCAGGTCGGCGGAGGCTTCGCCCGGTATGCGGTGGACCGCGCCTGGGTCGTGCCGCACTTCGAGAAGATGCTCTACGACAACGCCCTGCTGCTCGGGGTCTACGCCGACCTCGCCCGTGCCGACGACACGTCGCGGCCGTGGGCCGAACGGGTCGTCCGCGAGACCGTGGAGTGGCTGCTGCAGGAGATGTGGACCGAGCAGGAGGCCTTCGCCAGCTCCCTGGACGCCGACACCGAGGGCGTCGAGGGGGCCACCTACGTGTGGACGCCCGTGCAGCTGCGCCAGGTCCTCGGGGAGGAGGACGGTGACCGCGCCGCCGAGCTGCTCGGCGTGACCGCCTCCGGCACCTTCGAGCACGGCACCTCCACGCTGCAGCTGCGCGCCGACCCCGACGACGCGCGGTGGTGGCGCGCCACCCGGGAGCGGCTGCACCTGCACCGGACCCTGCGGCCGCAGCCCGACCGCGACGACAAGGTCGTCACGGCCTGGAACGGCCTGCTCGTGGCCTCGCTCGCGCACGCCGGGTGGGTCCTGGACGAGCCGGACTGGGTGGACGTGGCCGCACGCTGCGCCCGGTTCCTGATGCGCACCCACGTCGTCGACGGCCGGCTGCGGCGCAGCTCCCGGGACGGCACGGTCGGTTCCGCCCTCGCGGTGGCGGAGGACTACGGCGACCTCGCCGACGGTCTGCTCGCCCTGCACCGCGCCACCGGCGACGGCACCTGGCTCGCCGAGGCGGGCCGCCTCCTCGCCAGCGCGATCGACCTCTTCGGCGAGCCGGACGGCACCTTCCGCGCGACCGGTCACGACGCCGAGCAGCTCGTGCTGACCCCGCGGCCGGAGGGCGACAACGCCGAGCCCGGTGGGGCCAGCGCCCTGGCGCTCGCCCTGGCCCGGCACGGCGCCCAGGCGGCCGAGGCCGCGCACCTGGAGCTGGCCGGCACGGCCCTGGAGGGTATGGCGACGCTCGCCCGGCAGGCGCCGCGGTTCGCCGGCTGGGCGCTCACCGCCGCCGAGGAGCTGCTCGCCGGCCCGGTGCTGGTCCGCCTCTCCCCCGGGGCCACGGGGCAGGACCCGCTGACGGAGGCGGCGCGGCATACCCCCGTGGGCACGCTCGTGGTCGACGGCGACCCGCAGACGCCGACGGTCGACGGGCTCCGGGCCGCGACCGTCTGCCACGGCACGGTGTGCGGCCTGCCGGTGACCCGACCGGACGACCTGCCGACGCGCCTGGCCGGGCGGGGCGCCGGCCGGGACTAGTCTGCCCAGTCATGAGAGGAAAGGCGGCGGGGGCCGCGCTGGCGCTCGTCGGGTCGTTGGTGGTCACCGGTTGCGGTGGCGCGGTGATCCCGCGGGCCACGCCGCCGGAGTCACCCGGCGGGCAGTGGGAGCGGCCAGGAGGTGACGGTGCCCCCGGCACCGCCACGGCGGGTGCACCGCCGGCTGACGAGGCGGCCCGGACCTCCGCCGGGCAGGGGCCGTCGTCGGCGGAGCCGACCGCCGCCGAGGGCCCCCTCGAGGTCACCGTGGCGGCGACCGGCGACATCCTCGCCCACTCGCGGCTCAACCTGACCGCCAACGCCTACGCGGGCGGTGTCGAGGGTGCCTACGACTACACGCCGATGTTCGCGGACGTGGCGCCCGTCATCTCGGCCGCCGACGTGGCGCTGTGCCACCTGGAGACGCCGCTGTCGCCCGACAACACCGACCTGTCGGTGCCCGACACCCTCTCCTTCAACACCCCCCGGGAGATGGCCGACGCGCTGGCCGGGGCCGGCGTGGACGGCTGCGACTTCGCGTCCAACCACACGATGGACCGCGGCATCAGCGGCGTGGCCGCGACCGAGCAGGTGCTCCGGGACGTCGGCCTGGGCTACGCCGGCCCCACGGCGCACGAGGACCGCGCGGGGACGGCCGAGGTCTACGAGGTACCCACCGCCGACGGGAGCCTCGCCCGGGTAGGGCACCTGGCCTACACCTACACCTACCCCAACTCCGGTGGACCGACGACCGACGTCCCCGGCGAGGCCCCGTGGCTCATCGAGAGCTCCTGGCCCAACCTCGGCAGCGAGGGCATCCTCGAGCAGGCCCGGCGCGCCAAGGACGAGGGGGCCGACTTCGTCGTGGTGAGCATGCACTGGGGCGGGGAGTACCAGGCGCAGCCCCTCGACGAGCAGGTGGAGCTGGCGCACGACCTGCTCGAGGACGACGCCGTCGACCTCATCCTGGGCACCCACGTCCACGTCATCCAGCCCTGCGAGCGTGTCAACGGCAAGCACGTGGCCTACGGCCTGGGCAACTTCCTGTCCAACCAGTCGCCGGACACCAACGTCACCCTGAGCCCGCCGACGCAGGAGGGGATGGTCGCCACCTTCACCCTGCGGCGCGACGAGGAGGGCACGGTGACCACGCAGATGCAGTACCAGCCCACGCGCGTCGAGATCGACCCCGCCAACCAGCCCGGCCCGCACATCGTCCGGCTGGTCTCGCCGCAGACCTACCCGCAGACGTGGGAGCGCACCACGAGCACCGTGGACATGCTCGGCGGGTGCGAGGCCACGCCGGTCCACCCCTGACCCCGCGTCGCTGACGTCGGCATCACCTGGCGTGCGTCGACCTCGCCCACCAGGACGATGTCGACCGCGGGAGGGTCAGGCTGCCCCGCCTCGGCCGGCGAGCTGCACCCAGGTGTCCCAGCCGATCTTGACCACGAACGCCGCGAGCACGACCACGAAGAAGACCCGCACGAAGCCGCTGCCCCGCGCCACGGCCACGCGCGCGCCCAGGTAGCCGCCGACCACGTTGCAGGCACCCATCACCAGGCCTGCCTTCCACAGCACCGCTCCCTGGGGGACGAACACCGCCAGCGCCGCCAGGTTGGTCGCGACGTTGGCGATCTTGGCCTTGGCGCTCGCCTCGAGGAATCCGTAGCCCAGCACGCTGACCAGCGCGAAGACGAAGAACGACCCGGTGCCCGGTCCGAGCACGCCGTCGTAGGCCCCCACCGCCGCACCGATGAGCAGGGCCGTGGCCAGGTGCCGGCGGGGATGGCGATGCCCGAAGCGCAGCGCCTGCATCTGCCCCATCGAGGGCCGGGCGAGGGTGTAGACGCCGACCGCGACCAGCACGGTGAGGATGATCGGGTTGAAGGCCTCCTTGCTGATGAGGAAGGCCAGCGCCGCACCCCCCAGGCTCCCGACGAACGCCGCCAGCGCGAGCGGCACCGCGGTGCGCAGGTCGGGCCGGACCCGCCGGACGTAGGTGACCGAGCTCGTGGTGGTGCCCATGATCGAGCCCAGCTTGTTGGTCGCCAGCAGCTGCACCGGGCTCGCGCCGGGCAGGCCGACGAGGAGGGCGGGCAGCTGGATCAGCCCCCCGCCCCCAACGACGGCGTCGACGAAGCCGGCGGCCAGCCCGGCGAGGGCCAGGAAGACCAGGACGCTCGCGTCGAGGTTCTCGACCACCTCGGGTATGCCGTCAGGCGGGGTGCGCGTCGCCGCGCACCTCGGCGAGGACCTCGCCCACGGTCCGCTCGACCGGCACGTCGCGGCGCTCGCCGGTGCGCCGGTCCTTGATCTCGATCGTGCCGTCGGCCAGGCCCTTGCCGATCACCACGATCGTGGGCATCCCGAGCAGCTCGGCGTCCTTGAACTTCACGCCGGGGCTGACCTTGCGCCGGTCGTCGTAGACCACCGTCAGGCCGGCGGCCTCCAGGTCGGCGACGAGCAGCTCTCCCTGGTCGAAGACGGTCTGGTCCTTGCCGGTGGCGACCACGTGGACGTCGGCGGGGGCCAGCTCGCGCGGCCAGCACAGACCGATGTCGTCATGGGTGCCCTCGGCGATCGCGGCGACGGCTCGGGAGACGCCGATGCCGTAGGAGCCCATCGTCACGGTGACGAGCTTGCCGAACTCGTCGAGCACCTTGAGGTCGAGCGCCTCGGCGAACTTGCGGCCGAGCTGGAAGATGTGACCCATCTCGATGCCGCGGGCCGTGTGCAGGACGCCGTCGCCGTCGGGGCTCGGGTCGCCGTCGCGGATCTCGGCGGCCTGGATCGTGCCGTCGGCGGTGAAGTCCCGGCCGTGGACGAGGTCGAGGACGTGCTTGCCGTGCTCGTCGGCGCCGGTGACCCACGCGGACCCCTCGGCGACGGACGGGTCGAGCAGGTACCTGATGCGGCTGCTCCTCGGGTCCGCATTGTTCTCGCCGAGCACCCCGGGGCCGATGTAGCCCTTGGCGAGCATCGGGTAGGCCGCGAAGTCCTTCTCCTCGAACGCCGTCACCTCGGCCGGGGAGACCTGCGCCTCCAGCCGCTTGGCGTCGACCTCGCGGTCGCCCGGCACGCCGATGGCCAGCGGCTCACGTGTGCCGTCCGGGTGGACGAGCACGACCAGGACGTTCTTGAGGGTGTCGGCAGCCGTCCACCCACGACCGTCCTGGCGCGGGTGGTGGGCGTTGAGCGAGGCCACGAGCGTCTCGATCGTGGGGGTGTCGGGGGTGTCCTCGACGTGCGCGGCCGGCGTCAGAGCCACGACCTCGGGCGCGACCGGGTCCGCGACGGGCATGACCACGGCCTCGACGTTCGCGGCATACGTCCCGGAGTCGTTGCGGACGAAGGTGTCCTCGCCGATCGGGCTCACCGCGAGGAACTCCTCGCTCGCCGAGCCGCCCATGGCGCCGGACATCGCGGCGACGATGACGTACTCGAACCCGAGCCGGTCGAAGATCCGGACGTAGGCCGCGCGGTGCGCGTCGTAGGACGCCTGCAGCCCCTCGTCGTCGACGTCGAAGGAGTAGGAGTCCTTCATGACGAACTCGCGACCACGCAGGAGCCCGGCCCGCGGACGTGCCTCGTCGCGGTACTTGGTCTGGATCTGGTAGAGGCTCAGGGGCAGCTCCTTGTAGGAGCTGAACATGTCCTTGACGGCGAGGGTGAACATCTCCTCGTGCGTCGGCCCGAGCAGGTAGTCGGCGCCCTTGCGGTCCTGGAGGCGGAAGATGTTGTCGCCGTACTCCGTCCAGCGGTTCGTCGCCTCGTAGGGCTCCCGCGGCAGCAGCGCGGGGAAGCTCAGCTCCTGGGCCCCGATGGCGTCCATCTCCTCCCGCACGATCTGCTCGACCTTGCGCAGCACCTTCAGGCCCAGCGGCAGCCAGGTGTAGACGCCCGGGGCGGCCCGCCGGATGTAGCCGGCGCGCACGAGCAGCTTGTGCCCGGGCAGCTCGGCGTCGGCCGGGTCCTCGCGCAAGGTCCGCAGGAACAGGGTCGACAGGCGCATGGCCACGTGGGTGCACTCCTCGCGTCGGGCGGGTGGTCCCGGACCGGGCAGGTATGCCGCGCGCGGGCGCGCAGGCTCGCCCCGGTCGGGCGGACCGTCAGAGCCTACCGGTCGGCCGCGATCTTCTCGACGCCCTCCAGGAGCCGGTCGACGTCGTCGGTGCTGGTGTAGGGAGCCATCCCGACGCGCACTCCCCCGGCCGGTCCGAGCCCGAGCCGGTGGCTCAGCTCCCAGGCGTAGAAGTGGCTCGCGGGGGCGTTGACCCCCAGCCCGGCCAGGTGCCGGTGCACGGCAGCAGGCTCGACGCCCTCGAGCGTGAACAGCAGCGTGGGGGTGCGGTGGGCCGCGCGGGACCAGACCGTCACGCCGTCGATCGAGCGCAGCCCCTCCTCGGCACGCTCCCGGAGGGCGTCCTCGTGCTCCTCCAGCGCGGCGAACGAGGCCGCCAGCCGCTCGCGCCGCCCCAGGCCCGCCGGCGAGGGGTGGGCACCGGCGCCCGCGCCGAGCCAGGCCAGGCCGGCGAGGAGGTCGACCGCGGCCGTGGTGCCGGCGAGCAGCTCGTAGGGCAGCGTGCCGAGCTCGAAGCGCTCCGGCACCGCGTCGGAGGAGGGCAGCAGCTTGTCGGGACGCAGCTCCTCCAGCAGGTCCGCGCGCCCGGTCGTCACGCCCAGGTGGGGACCGAGGAACTTGTAGGGCGAGCACGACAGCAGGTCGGCGCCGAGGGCCTCGCGGTCGAGCAGGTCGTGCGCGGCGAGGTGGACGGCGTCGACGTGCACCAGCGCCCCGACCTCGTGAGCGGCCTCCACGACCGCGGGCAGGTCGGGCCGGGTGCCGATGAGGTTGCTGGCGGCGGTCACCGCCACGAGCCGGGTCCGGTCGGAGAGCACGGCCCGCACGGCGTCGACCGGCAGCTCGCCGGTCGAGGGGTCCATCTCGGCCCAGCGGACGGTCGCACCGACCGCCTCGGCGGCGATCACCCAGGGACGGACGTTGCCGTCGTGGTCGAGGGAGGTCACGACGACCTCGTCACCCGGGCCCCACCGGTGGCATCGCGCGAGCGTGCGCCCCAGGTCCATCGCGTTGGCCGTCATGCTCCGTCCGAAGATCACGGTGGCGGGGTCGGAGCCGAGCAGGTCGGCCATGGCGGCGCGGGCCTCGCGCACGGTCCGCTCGGCCAGCTGCTCGGCCGCGGTCACCGTGCCACGGTTGGCGATCGAGCTCGTCATCGTGCGGGCGACGGCCTCGGCCACGGCGGCGGGGGTCTGGGAGCCGCCCGGCCCGTCGAAGTGGGCGGTGCCGGAGGACAGCGCCGGGAAGTGCTCACGGACGGCGGACACGTCATACCTCATGGCGCCAACCTAGCCGCGGCGGGCGGCACGTCGGACCAGGGGTAGGACGGCCCCGTCAGCGCACGTGCGCCAGGCGTCCGGCCGCGGCTCCCAGCCCTCCGGCCAGGTCCGCCAGGCGGCGCCGCCTGTCGGCGTGGAGGTCGACCAGCCCGGGGTCGGGCTCGACGGTGACCGGTGGCTCCTGGGCGACCGTCAGCAGGGCACCTGCCGCCTCGGGAGAGGTGGCGACACCCAGCCCGTGCAGCGCCAGGGCGGCCGCACCGACGGCGCGGGGCGGCGGGCCGGCCCGCGTCCGCACCGGCCGGTCCAGCACGGCGGCGAGCGTCTCCAGCTGCCAGCGGTGCTCGAGGTGCCCGCCTCGGACGTCGAGCGGGCCGACGTCTCCGGTCAGGCGCACCACCGCCTCGAGCAGCACGGCGACCTGGAGCGCCCGCGCCTCGAGCACGGCGCGCGCCAGGTGCTCGGCCCGGTGGTACGGGGCAAGACCCAGGACGGCACCGGGCAGCGACCCCTCCCACACGGGTGAGACGTCGTCCGGCAGGTGCGGCAGCACGGTCAGCCCGCCGGCGCCGTGGGGCGTCCGACCTGCCCGCTCCAGCACGTCCGGGGCGGTGCAGGGCACCGGCCCCCAGGCTCCGCCCAGCTCACCACCGACGACCCAGCGCCCCTGCCACAGCACCGACCCGGACAGCCCGTCGGGCAGCCGGGCGGGCGGGTCGCCCGCGGAGACCACGTGCAGCCTCCCTGCACGGTCCAGGGCCAGGTCAGCCGCACCGGGAGACGCGCCGACCGCGCCCAGGACGCCGCAGACGTGAGAGGCGGCGCCGGCGGCGACGGGCGTCCCGGCGGGAAGGCCCGTCCTGTGCCCGGCGGACGGGTCCACCTCGAGGATCTCGGTGGTCTCGACGATGCGCGGCAGCTGCTCCGGGCCCACCCCCGCGAGCTCGAGGGCGCCCTCGTGCCAGGTGCCGGTGGCCACGTCGAGCAGTCCGCTGGCGGTGGCGCTGGTGCGGTCGACCAGCAGCCGGCCGGTCAGGTGGTGCAGGACCAGCCCCTGGAGGCCGACCCACGCGTGCACCCGCCCGCACAGCTCCGGGTCACGGTCCTGCGACCACATCAGGGCGGCGAGCGGGCTGCCGGGCCGGACCGGCCGTCCGGTGGCGCGCAGCAGGTGCAGACCCACGGGCATCCGGCGCAGGCCGGCCGCCAGCTCGGCGGCGCGGGCCTGCGTCCCGGTCAGGACACCGGTGAGCGGCCGTCCCGCACGGTCCAGGCCCACGACGGGGCAGGGGTCGGCGGACACCCCGACCGCCGTGACCCGGCCGTCCACGGCAGCCACGCAGGCCCGCAGCGCCTCGTCGCACGCGTCCAGCAGGGAGCTGGGGTCAGGACGGGGCTGCCCGTCCTCGTCCCTGCCCCGCAGGACCGGACGGCTGACCACCGGAACGGGCTCGGTGCCGCCGGGGACCAGGGCCGCGCAGGTGACCGTCGTGGTGCCGACATCCAGGCCGAGGACGGAGCCGAGGACCTGGTGCCGGGCCACCGTCAGCCCTCGTCGGGGTGCGCCTCGCCACCGAGCTCGGCGGCGAGGTGGAGCGCACGGTCGAGCAGGCCAGGGTCGATCTCCCAGTGCTGCAGGACGCGGCCCACCGCCGAGGCCAGGTCGCCGTCCACCAGCGCCCGGGCACGGTCGGCCGCGGCGTCCGTCAGGGGGGCGCCGGCTCCGCGCGCGTGCAGCACCCAGGCCACGACGGCACGCAGCGCGCCGTCGACGTCGCCCCCCGCCTCGTGCTCGGCCCGCAGGGCGGGGACGATCCGGACCGGGATCTTCTGCATCCCGTCGGCGGCGATCTGGGCGAGGAGGTGGCGGATCCGGGGGTTCTCGAACCGCTCGACGAGTGCGGAGGTGTAGCCCCGCAGCTCGGTCTCCGGCAGCTCCAGGTGCGGCACCGCCACGTCCCACCACTGCCGGACCCAGCCGGCGAGCAGCTCGTCGCCCATCGCTTCCGCGACGGTCTCGTGGCCGCGGATGCTCCCGGCGTAGGCGAGAAGGGAGTGCGCCCCGTTGAGCAGCCAGAGCTTGCGGGTCTCGTAGGGCCGCACGTCGTCGGTGATGACCGCGCCCGCCGTCTCCCAGGCGGGGCGGCCGCCGACGAAGTCCCCGGCCAGGTCCCACTCCACGAACGGCTCGGTCACGACCACGGTCGGGTCGTCCACGCCGGTCAGCTCCGGCACCGCCGCCCGGTCGGCGTCCGTGGGTCGCGGCGTGATGCGGTCGACCGCGGTGGTGACGAACGAGACGTGCTCCTCCACCCACGCCGCCAGGGTGGGGTCCAGCTGCTCGGCCGCACCGAGGACGACCGACCTGGCGACCGCACCGTTGTCGGGCAGGTTGTCGCAGGGCACGATCGTCAGTCCACCCGCGCCGACGTCGCGCCGTGCGGCGAGCCCGCTGGCGATCCGCACGGGGGCCGTGCGCAGCGTGTCCCGCCGGCCGGCGGGCCAGTCCTCGAGGTCGGCGCGCACCTGCTCGTCCTCAAGGTCGAGACCACCGTCACCGCCCCGACGGTAGCCCGCCTCCGTGACGGTGGTGGTCAGCACGGTCACGACGGGGTCGGCGAGGTAGCGGTGCCACGCCTGCAGGTCGGAGCCCGCGTGCGCGGCGACCAGGCTCTCGACGACCTCGGCACGGGCGCCCTCGGCGCCGTCCACGACGAGGGTGTAGAGCCCGTCCTGTGCGCTGAGCTGCTCGGCGATCTCTGTCGAGCTGCCGGTGAAGGCTGCGATCCCCCACCGGTCACCGGGGCCGCCGGCCTGGTTGGCGCGGTGCGTGTACCAGGCCTGGTGGGCACGGAAGAAGTTGCCCAGGCCCAGGTGCACCATGCGCACGGGCGGGGCCGGCGTCGTGCGCCGCAGCGGCGAGCTCACAGGCCGAACACCTCCCTCGGCTGGTCCCGCACGAGGTAGCGGGCCGTCTCGACGGCCTCGTCCTCCGACAGGCGGTGCTCGGCGACCAGCCGGGCCAGGAACCCGCTGTCGAGGCGGCGGGCCATGTCGTGGCGCGCCGGGATGGACAGGAAGGCACGGGTGTCGTCGATGAAGCCCGACGTGCGGGTGAAGCCGGCCGACTCCGTGACCGCGGCCCGGAACCGGGTGATGGCGTCCGGTGCGTCGATGAACCACCAGGGCACGCCGATCCGCAGGCTCGGGTAGAACCCGGCCAGGGGGGCGAGCTCGCGGGAGTAGACGGTCTCGTCGATGGTGAAGACCACCAGGGTCAGGTCGGGGTGCGTGCCGAAGCGGGCCAGCGCCGGCTGCAGCGCACGCGTGACCTCGACCGCGATCGGGATGTCCGCACCGACGTCGGCCCCGTAGGTGTCGAACGTCGGGGTGTGGTGGTTGCGGTGGACGGCCGGGTGCAGCGTCATGGTCAGGCCGTCCTCGGTCGCCATCCGGACCATCTCGGTGACCATGTGCCGACGCAGCCGGTCGCCGTCCGGTGCGGAGATCTCGCCGCGCCGTGCCAGGGCGTAGAGACGCTCGGCCTCCGGCCCCTCCAGGGGCTCGGTCCCGAGGTCGCGGTGGCTGTGGTCGGTGGAGACCGCGCCGTGCGCCTTGAAGTAGGCACGGCGGTCCTCCATGGCGGCGACCCACCCGGCGTAGGTCCCGGTGTCCTGGCCGCTGACCTGGGCCAGGCGGTCCACGTGGCCGACCCACGCCGCGGTGGCGGGCTCGAGGTACCTGTCCGGGCGGAAGGTCGGCACGACCTTCCGGGCGAACGACGGGTCGTCGGCGAGCGCCCGGTGGTGGGCGAGGTCGTCGCAGGGGTCGTCCGTCGTGGCGAGGAACTCGATCTCGAAGGAGTCCATGAGCGCCCGCGGCCGGGAGCTGTCCCTGGCGATCCAGGCGGCGATCGCGTCGTAGATCGCGTCGGCGGTCCCGGCCGACGGCACCAGGTCGATGCCGAAGACCTCCACCAGCTGGGTCTCGAACCACAGCCGCATGGGGGTGCCGCGGTAGACGGGCCAGTGCCGGCAGAAGATGCGGAAGGCCTCCCGGGACTCCTGAGGCGACAGCTCGCCCCGCCCCACGCCCAGGCTCGAGAGCTGGACGCCGCTGGCGTGCAGCACCCGGGTGATGTAGTGGTCCGGCGTGATGAGCATCGAGGTGGGGTCCGCGAAGGGGGTGTCCTGCGCGAGCCATGCCGGGGGCACGTGACCGTGGGGGGAGACGATCGGCAGGCCGGCCACCTCTGCGTAGATCCGCCGGGCCACGTCGCGGGTCCCCGGGTCCACCGGCAGGAGCCGGTCGGGGTGCAGCGTGAGCCGGGAGGCGGTGGTCGTGGGGTTCACTCAGATCAGTCCTAGCGTGGTCGGGAGCCACATCGACAGGAAGGGCACGAAGACGACGATCAGCAGGCCGATGAAGAGGGCGAGCAGGAACCACCCGAGCTTGGCCACGACCGGCTCGATCCGCAGCCCGGCGACCCGGGCCCCGACGAACAGGACGTTGCCCACCGGTGGGGTGATCACCCCGACGCTCAGGTTGTAGACGATGATCGCCCCGAAGTGGACGGGGTGGATGCCGAACTCGGAGACGATCGGCAGGAAGATGGGCGTGAAGATCAGGATCGCCGGCGTCGGGTCCATGAAGGTGCCGACCACCAGCAGGATGATCATCATCAGGATGAGGATGACCTGGGGGTTGGTGGTCAGGCCCAGCAGGGCGTCGGAGACCAGGCGCGGGATCCGTGCGAAGGACATCACCCACGACAGCGCCGAGGAGACGCCGACGAGCAGCATGACGATGGCCGTCGTGCGGGCCGAGTCGAGCAGCACCTTGGGCAGGTTCCCGACCGTCATCTCGCGGTAGAGCAGGCCCAGCACCAGGGTGTAGACCACCGCGATGGCGGCGGACTCGGTCGGCGTGAACCAGCCGATGAGGATGCCGCCGACGACGATGACGATCATGAACAGGGACGGCACGGCCCGCCAGACGGTCAGCAGGGACTGCCCGATGGTCGGGTGCTCCGTGGCGGGCGGGGCGCCGTACTTCTTGTGCATGACCATGACGACCGCGATGCAGGCCAGGACCCAGACGAGGCCGGGGCCGACGCCGGCCATGAACAGCGCGGCGATCGAGGTGCTGCTCACCAGCGAGTAGACGATGAAGGTGTTGCTCGGGGGGATGAGCATCCCGGCCGGTGCCGAGGCCACGTTGACGGCGGCGGCGTAGGGGCGGTTGTAGCCCTCCTGCACCATCCGGGGCTGGGTGACGGTCCCGACGGCCGCGGCGGCCGCGACGGCGGCACCGGAGACGGCCCCGAAGAGGCCGTTGGCGACGACGTTGGTCGCGGCCAGCGAGGACGGCATCCGGCCCACGAGCACCTTGGCGGCGTCGATGAGGCGCGTCGCGATGCCTCCGGAGTTCATCAACGACCCGGCCAGCACGAAGAGGGGTATGGCCAGCAGCGGGAAGCTGTTGATGCCGGTGAACATGCGCTGGGAGGTGGTGAGCACGGCGCGGTCCGGGCCCAGGAGGACGACGGCCGCGGCGAGGGTGGACAGCCCGATGCCGACCGCGATCGGCATACCCAGGGCGATGCCCGCGAGGATCCCGAAGAGCAGGATCAGGGCGGCGATGGTGGAGGGGTCCACCGTCACTCACCTCCCTTCTCGACGACGACCTGCTCGAGGTCCTCGTCATGGGCGAACGGGTCTGCGCGCAGCGCGTCCACGAGGTGGTGCAGCGCGTAGACGAGGATGAGCACCCCGGTGATGGGCATCACGAGGTACATCTGCCCGAGCGTGCCGGGCAGGGACGACAGCTGCTGGTTCCAGGCGCCCTGCGAGGCGCGCCACCCACCCCAGACGAGGATCAGCACCGACATCGCGATGATCGCCAGCTGGACGAGCACCCCGACGGCCTTGCGTCCCGCGAGCGGCAGCTTGCGGACCAGCCAGTCCACGGCGATGTGCCCCTTCTCGGAGAACACGAGCGCGGTGGCGAAGAACCCGAGCCAGACGAACGTCATCCGGGAGGCCTCCTCCGTCCAGGTGCTCGGGGTGAGCACCTGACGGCTGAAGACCTGCCAGACCACGATCACGACCAGGACCGCGAACAGGACGACCGAGGCGACGGCCAGGACCCTGTCGAGACCCCTCTTGACGGCAGCCATGGTGGGCGACGCGCCTTCAGCTCACTTCGCCGCGGCGCGGGCCGCGTCGAAGAGCGCCTTCTGGGAGTCGGTGGTGAGGAACTCCTCCTGCAGCGGGGCGATGGCCTCGGCGAAGGCCTCGGCGTCGACGTCCACGAAGGTGGCGCCGCCGGCCTCGGCGTCGGCGATCGCCTGGTCCGTGGCCTCGGCCCACAGCTGGGTGTGCTCCTGGTGCGCCGCGGTCCAGCCGTCGAGGAAGGCCTGGCGGTCCTCCTCGCTCATGCTCTCGAGCACGTCGGTGTTGATGATGAGGTAGTCCAGGCCGACCAGGTGGTTGGTCCGGGAGTAGACCGGCGCGACCTCGAAGTGCTTCTGGGTGAAGTAGGACACCTCGTTGTTCTCGGCGCCGTCGAGGACGCCCGACTGCAGCGCGGTGTAGACCTCGCCGAAGGCCATCGGGGTGGCCGAGCCACCCATGGCCTCGATCATGCCGATGTGCAGGGGGCTCTCCTGGACGCGGACCTTCATCCCGGCCATGTCCTCGGGCGTGCGGATCTCCTTGTCGGAGTAGATGCTGCGGGTGCCCTGGGTGAAGCCGCCGAGGATCGTGACGTTGTTGCTCTCCTCCAGGGAGGTGTAGAGGTCGCCGACGATCTCCTCGTCGTGGATGACCTCCATCTGGTGCTCCACGCTGTCGAAGGCACCGGGCATGTTGAACGCCGCGAAGTCGGCGTTGAGGTTCTCCAGCTGGGTGCCGGAGACGATCGCCAGGTCGACGGAGCCGTCGCCGACGTACTGCAGGGCCTCGGCCTGGGCGCCGAGCTCCTCGTTGGGGTAGACCTCGATGCTGTAGCGGTCCTCGGTGTCCTCCGACAGCTTCTGGCCGAAGTTGTCGAGGGCGATGAACGAGGGGTGCTCCTCGGTCTGGTTGAGGGCGAGGCGCATGTCGGCGCCGCCGCCTCCGCCGCCTGCGGTCGAGCCGGAGCTGTCGGAGCCGTTGCCGCACGCGGCGAGCGCCAGGACGGAGAACGCCGCGGTGACGGCGAGCGTGTGCTTCTTCATCGAAGAGACCTGCTTTCTTGTCGGGGGCCCGGCGCTGGTGCGCGACGGCGGGCACGTCGGGATAGATCCATTGGAGGGGTAGAGCGTGCACGGGGGCCGGGTGTTGCCATCTGTTGCCGCGGTCTCGGCCGCTGGCAGGACCGTCGGGGGGCTCGTAGGCTCCGGTGCCATGACGAGCCTCGCCGCCTCCCCTCCGCTCCCCTGCCGCCTCGTGGGCGGGCCGCACGAGAACGTGTCCGCCGAGGAGCTGGACGCCCTCGTGGCCGCGTCGGTGACCGACGCCGGCCTGGAGGGCCAGGACGTGGTGCTGGTCATCCCCGACGGTACCCGCTCGTGCCCGTTGCCGCTCCTGGTCAGGACCCTGCACCGGCACCTGTCACCGGTGGTGGCCTCCCTGACCGCGGTCATCGCGCTGGGCACCCACTCCTACATGGAGCCGCACGAGATCGACCGGCTGCTCGGCGTCGGTGGCGAGGGGGAGCCCGAGTCGCTGGAGACGGCTTACCCGGGGCTGACGGTGGTCAACCACGAGTGGGCCGACCCCGACATGCTCGTCCACGTCGGCACCATCCCGGCCAGCCGCATCTCCGAGCTGTCCGAGGGCAGGCTCGAGCGGGACGCGCCGATCGTCATCAACCGCCGGGTCGTGGAGGCCGACACCGCCATCGTCGTGGGCCCGGTCTTCCCGCACGAGGTGGTCGGCATCTCCGGCGGCAACAAGTACTTCATCCCCGGGGTGGCCAGCCAGGAGTTCATCGACATGACCCACTGGGTCGGTGCCCTGATCACCTCCACGGAGATCATCGGCACCACCGGCATCACCCCCGTGCGGGCCATGATCAACGAGGGCTCGGAGATGATCCCCACCCGCCGGCTGGCGCTGTGCTGCGTCGTGCGCTCGGGCAGCGGGGACCTGGAGGCGGCCGCCTTCGGCACGCCCGAGGAGGCGTGGCAGCAGACCGCGCGGATCGCCGCCGAGACGCACGTGCACTGGCTGGACGAGCCGATGCAGCGGGTCATCGCCGTGATGCCCACCCGCTACGAGGACATCTGGACCGCGGCCAAGGGCGGCTACAAGACCGAGCCCGCCATCGCCGACGGCGGCGAGGTGGTCATCTACGCCCCCCACGTCACCGAGGTCTCGGAGGTGCACCACGAGATCTACGACATCGGCTACCACTGCCGCGACTACTTCGTGCAGCAGTGGGAACGGTTCGAGCACATCCACTGGGGCGTCCTGGCGCACTCCACCCACCTGCGCGGGCAGGGCACCTACGACCCGCGGACGGGCGAGGAGCGGCTGCGCATCCGGGTGACCCTGGCCACGGGCATCCCCCGGGAGGTGTGCGAGCGCATCAACCTGGGCTACCTCGACCCGGCCGCCGTGGACCTCGAGGCCCTGGCCGCCGAGCCGGGGACCACCGTCGTCCCCAACGCCGGGGAGGTGC
The DNA here is from genome assembly GCF_000421185.1 of Ornithinimicrobium pekingense DSM 21552. Classification (GTDB taxonomy): domain Bacteria; phylum Actinomycetota; class Actinomycetes; order Actinomycetales; family Dermatophilaceae; genus Ornithinicoccus; species Ornithinicoccus pekingensis. The sequence continues at coordinate 526,157 of NZ_ATWJ01000007.1, read as the reverse complement.
TCTACCGGCTGCGCCCCCGCGGCGCCGCGACGGGGGCCGGACCCGTCGACTGACGCACCGTGAGGTGCACGGGCAGCACCGAGGTGAGCTCGCGGCTCTCGGCCTGCCCGTTGACCAGGGCGATGACGTGCCGCCCGGCCGTCTCCCCCAGCAGGGTCACCGGCTGGGCCACGGTGGTCAGCCCCGGGCTGACGAGGTCGGCGGGGAGGGTGTTGTCGAAGCCGACGACGCTGACCTGCCCCGGCACGTCCACCCCCATCCCGACCAGCCCGCGCAGCAGACCCACCGCCACCAGGTCGTTGTAGGTGAGCACCGCCGTCAGGCCCCGCTCCACCACCGCGGCCGCGGCGGACCGGCCGCCCGCGAGGGTGGGGACCACCGGCCCCACCCGCACGTCGCTCAGCACCAGCTCGTCGCAGGCCTCGCGCACCGCCCGCCACCGGGCCCCGTCGGCCCAGGACGCCTCCGGCCCGGCGACGTAGCCGATGCGGGTGTGCCCCAGGGTGGCCAGGTGCTCCACCGCCCGGCGCACGCCCCGGGCGTTGTCGGGATGCACGCACGGCAGCCCGGAGACGCGCCGGTTGAGCACCACGACCGGCAGGCGGCGGGCCAGCCCCCGCAGCTCGGTGTCGGACAGCCGGGACGAGGTGACGATCAGCCCGTCCACCAGGGGCAGGTGCCGGGCGAGCATCCGCCGCTCCTCCTCGGCGGACTCGCGCGCGTCGGCGACCATGAGCGTGAAGTCGTTGTCGTGCGCCGCCTTCTCGGCGCCCCGGATGATGCCGAAGTAGAACGGGTTGGTGATGTCGCTCACCGCGAGGGCGATGACCCGCGAGCGCGCCGGTCCGGGGAGCCGGTGCGGCTGGTCGGCCCGGTAGCCCAGCCGCTCGGCGACCTCGTGGACGCGCCGGGCGGTCTCGCTGCTCACCCGGCCGGGACGCGAGAAGGCCCGCGAGACCGTCGACGGGCTGACCCCGACCTCGCGGGCGACGTCGTAGATCGTCACCCTGCCGGACCTGCCGGCGTCCTCGCCTGCCACCGGCTCACCCTATCCCGCGACAACACCTGGCAACAGTCTTCCGGCCGACCCCGCCGCTCGGGACGATGGGTGGACGCCACGGAAGGATCCCCCGATGACCTCACGCCCCACCTCCTCCTCGTCGCAGCAGCCGCCGGCCGCCCCCGCCGAGGCCGCGACCGAGCGTCCCGCCGAGTCCGTCGACCCCACGCAGGCCCCGGCTGCGGTCCCGTCGTCGGTGCCCACCGCGGGGCAGGCAGCCGTGGGCGTGGTGGGCATGGCGGTCATGGGCCGCAACCTGGCCCGCAACCTCGCCCGGCACGGCCACGTGGTCGCGCTCTACAACCGCACGCCGGCGCGTACCGACGCCGTGGTGGCCGAGCACGGCTCCGAGGGCACCTTCCTGCCGGCCGCCGACCTGGGCACGTTCGTCGCCTCGCTGGCCCGGCCCCGGCGCATCATCGTCATGGTCCAGGCCGGGCCCGGCACCGACGCGGTGATCGACTCGCTCGTGCCCCTGCTGGAGGAGGGCGACATCGTCGTCGACGGCGGCAACGCGCACTACGCCGACACCCGCCGGCGCGAGCAGCGGCTGCGGGCGGAGGGCCTGCACTTCGTCGGCGCCGGCATCTCCGGCGGTGAGGTGGGCGCGCTGGAGGGCCCCTCGATCATGCCGGGTGGCTCCCCGGAGTCCTACGCCGCGCTCGGACCGGTCCTGGAGAGCATCGCGGCCACGGTCGACGGGGAGCCGTGCTGCGCCCACATGGGCCCCGACGGCGCCGGCCACTTCGTGAAGATGGTGCACAACGGCATCGAGTACGCCGACATGCAGTTCATCGGGGAGGCCTACGACCTGCTGCGGGCGGGCGGGGTCGACCCCGGCGCGGCGGCGGACATCTTCCGCGGCTGGAACGAGGGCGACCTCGACTCCTACCTCGTGGAGGTCACCGCGGAGGTCCTCGCCCAGCGGGACGCCCGCACCGGCGGTGCCCTCGTGGACTCGATCGTCGACGCGGCCGGGCAGAAGGGCACGGGCAGCTGGACGGTCCAGGCTGCGCTCGAGCTCGGCGTGCCGGTCAACGCGATCGCGGAGTCGGTCTTCGCCCGGTCCGCCTCCAGCCACCCCGAGCTGCGCACCGCCGCGAGGGCGGCCCTCACCGGACCCGCACGCGACACGCTCGACGCGGGCGGCGCGGACCTCGTGGAGGACGTGCGGCAGACCCTGTGGGCGGCCAAGGTCGTCGCCTACGCCCAGGGCCTGCACCTCATCCGCGTCGCCTCCGACGTCTACGGCTGGGGTATCGACATCTCCGAGGTCGCCCGGATCTGGCGGGCCGGCTGCATCATCCGCGCCCGACTCCTGGAGCGCATCCGCGGGGAGTATGCGGCGCAGGACCTGACCACGCTGCTGGAGGCCCCCGGCATCCGCGCCGGCCTCACCGAGGCCCAGGACGGATGGCGCCGGGTCGTCGGCGCGGCCGCGCGGGCCGGTGTGCCCACCCCGGGGTTCTCCGCGGCGCTGGCCTACTACGACACGCTGCGGGCCGAACGTCTCCCCGCCGCGCTGGTCCAGGGACAGCGTGACTACTTCGGGGCGCACACGTATCGTCGGGTCGATGACGAGGGCGCCTTCCACACCGACTGGTCGGGAGACCGGTCCGAGCTCCGTGTCTGAGTCGTCGGGACGGCCCGGACCGACGGAACCCTCAGCGGCACCGGCGCACCTGGCTGGGTCCCTCGAGCGGTTCCGGAGCGCGCTGGCGGGGGTCGGCCGCCTCGGGGTGGCCTTCTCCGGAGGGGTCGACTCCTCGGTGCTGCTCGCCCTGGCGCTGCGCGAGCTCGGACCGGACCGGGTGCTGGCGATCACCGGGGTCTCGCCGAGCCTGGCCGCCCGCGACCGCGCCCGCGCGGCCGGTGTCGCGGAGCACCTGGGCGCACGCCTGCTGGAGGTGCGCACCCACGAGATCGAGCGCGAGGACTACCGCCGCAACGGCCCGGACCGCTGCTTCTTCTGCAAGGACGAGCTGTTCAGCGTCATCACCGACGAGCTCGTGGCCGCCCAGGGCCTGGACGCCGTGGCCTACGGCGAGAACGCCGACGACGCGCTGCGGCCCGACCGCCCGGGCGCGGGAGCGGCCACCGCCCACCGGGTCCTGCGGCCGCTCGCGGACGCGGGCCTCGACAAGGCCGCGGTGCGGCAGGTGGGCCGCTGGCTCGGGGTGCCGACCGCAGAGACCCCGGCCTCGCCCTGCCTGGCCTCCCGCATCCCGCACCACGCCGAGGTCACCGCCGAGAAGCTGGCCCAGGTCGAGGGCGCCGAGGACGCGGTCCTGGCCCTGGGCGTGGCGGAGGTGCGCGTCCGCCACCACGGTGACGTCGCGCGCATCGAGGTGCTGCCCGACGACCTGGCCACCGTGCTGGCCGCCCGTACCCACCTGGTCGCCGAGCTGCGCCGCCTGGGGTTCCGCCACGTCACCGTCGACCTGGCCGGGCTGCAGTCGGGTCTGTTCACCCTGGACGCCCTCGGGCTGACGAGGGCCGGGTCGTGACCGGCGACCGCACCGACCCGCTCGCCCCGCCCCTGGCCGACTTCGACCTGGACCACGCCCGGACCCTGCGCCGTGGCTACCCCGAGGCGGTCCTGTGCGACGCCAAGACCCCGGACCAGGTCCGGCGCATCGCCGCGGAGTGCCGCGAGCGGGCGACCGGCGCCGTGCTGTTCACCCGCGCCGACGAGGAGCGCGCGGCGGCCGCCCTGGCCGAGCTGCCCGACGCCCGCCACCTGCTCGAGGCCGACCTCGTGGTCTGGCCGCCCCACCCCCCGGCCCCCAGCGGCGGGCTGGTCGTCGTCCTGTCCGCCGGCACCTCCGACCTGCCCGTCGCCCGCGAGGCCGAGGTGACCGCCCGCTACCTGGGACGCCGCACCGAGCTCGTCGTCGACGTCGGGGTCGCCGGCCTGCACCGCGTGCTCGGCCACCTGGAGCTGCTGCGCACGGCCCGTGCGGTGGTGGTCGCGGCCGGGATGGACGGGGCACTGCCCTCCGTGGTCGCCGGGCTGGTCCCCTCCCCCGTCGTCGCGGTGCCCACCTCGGTCGGCTACGGCGCCAGCCTCGGCGGCATCGCGGCGCTGCTGACCATGCTCAACTCCTGCGCGCCCGGGGTGGCGGTCGTCAACATCGACAACGGCTACGGCGCCGGCCACCTGGCCGCTCAGATCGCCGCACCCACCTCCCAGCCCGACGCCTGAGCCGCGGACTCTGCGGCGCGCAGCACCACCCGCAGCGGCACGCCCTGACGCAGCGACACCTCGCGGCAGTCCTCCAGCTCGGGCGTGACGGTCAGCACCCTGCCGTCGCGGCTGCCGATCTTGACCCTCACCTGCTCGCCGGAGACGGTGACCTCACGCCATACCCGGTCCAGCGCCGTCCGGCGCACCTCGTGCCACCGGACCCCCAGCGTGGTGGTGTGGCGCAGCAGCAGCCCCACCACCGTGGCCCGGTCACCGGGCTCGACCAGCGCCGTCACGACGGTGCCGTGCCTGCCCTTCTTCATCAGCACCGGCGTCGTCCAGACGTCCAGCGCACCCCCGAGCAGAAGCTCCTCGACGACCGCGGGCCAGACCCGCGGGTCGAGGTCGTCGACCGTCGCGCCGACCTCCACCAGGGTCTGCTCGTGCGGCGCCGACGACGGCTCGTGCAGGACGACGCGGGTCACGTTGGCCCGGCCCTCGGTGTCGCGGGTCCCGGCCCCGGTCCCGCCGGCGACCACCAGGCCCTCGGGCCCGCGGGCGTGCCCGCCCGCGAGGGCGGCGAGCAGCGCGACGCCCGTGGGCGTCGCGCACTCCCCGACCAAGGTGTCGTCGGCGGTCGTCACGAGCCCGCTGCCCGTCAGCACACCGAGGACGGCGGGCACGGGCACCGGCATCGTGCCGTGGTCGGTGCGCACCGTCCCCGACCCCAGCCCGACCGGCCCGCACGTGAGGCGGTCGACCTCCAGGTCGGCCAACGCCGCGCACACCCCGACCACGTCGGCGACGGAGTCCCAGGCCCCGACCTCGTGGAAGTGGACCTCGTCGACGGGTATGCCGTGGGCGCGCGACTCCGCCTGCGCGAGCAGCCCGAAGGTGCGCAGCGCGTCGGTGCGGACGCGCTCGTCCAACCGGGCAGCACCGAGCAGGTCGCGCAGGTCCGACCACGCCCGCACCGGGGAGGGAGCCGTGTGCCGGACCGTCGCGTGCAGGGCCCCCAGACCCGCACGGGTGACCCGCTCGACACCGACCTCGACCTCCTCGGGCAGCACCTCGGCGACGGCGCGGCGCACCGCGTCCAGGCCGGCGCCCGCGTCCAGCAGGGCACCCAGCAGCATGTCCCCGGCGACACCGGCCGAGGCGTCCACCCACGCGTGTCGGCTCACGTCCTCGACCCTACCCCTGCCCGCCGGGACGCCCCCACGACGACCGTAGGCTCGGCCGCATGAGGCTCTCGACGGACGACCTGACCCCCCTCCGTCACGACACGCTGCACGGTGACCTGCGCTCGTGGCGCGACGTCGAGCTGCCCGGCCTGGGCCGGCGCGCGGAGGTCTACGCGTGGTTGCCACCCGGCTACGACGACGGTGAGGCCCGCTACCCCGTCCTCTACCTGCACGACGGCCACAACATGTTCCTGCCCGGACGCGCGTTCGGCGGCGCGACCTGGCAGGTCGACCGCGCCATGACCGCGCTCGCGCGTGACGGCATACCCGCGATCGTGGTGGCGGTGCCCTGCCACCCCACCGAACGCGGCGAGGAGTACACCCCCCACCACCTGCCCGGCGTCGGCGGCGGCCGCGCGGACCGCTACGCCACCTTCCTCGCCGAGCACCTCAAGCCGGCCGTGGACGCCGTGCTGCGGACCAGGCCCGAGCCCGAGCACACGCTCACCGCCGGCAGCTCGCTGGGCGGGGTGGTCAGCGCCTACCTGTGGAGCGCCCGGCCGGACGTCTTCGGCGGCGCCGGCGTCTTCTCCCCCGCCTGGTGGTGGCCGGACACGCAGGTCGGCGAGCGGGGCCTGGAGGACGTGGAGCGTGCCCTGGCACAGGGGCCACCTGCCGGCCGGGTCTACCTCGACGTCGGCGGGCGCGAGCACCACCTGGACGAGGACGTCCGGAAGCACTACGTCGCGTGTGCCGAGCGGCTGGCCGGTCGCCTGCGCGAGGCCGGGGTGCCGCTGCGCTACGTCTTCGACTCCGCCGGCTACCACTTCGAGACGGCCTGGGCCGAGCGGTTCCCCGCCGCCGCGGCGTGGCTGCTGCGCGGGTATGCCGTGGAGCCGCCGCCCTACGTGCAGCAGGACCTGGCCGAGCGCGACGCGAGGGCCGCGCCAGCCGACGGGGCCGGAGCGTGACGCACGACCCGGTGGTCCGGCCCGCCCGGGAGGCCGGGGCCGGGACGGCGCTGCGCACCCGCGCCAACCTGCTGCTCGTCCTCACCGCCGCGATCTGGGGCCTGGGCTTCGTGGCCCAGCGCCTGGGCGCCGACCACATGGGCGCGATGAGCTTCAACGCCGCCCGGTTCGCCATCGGTGCGGTGTCCCTGCTGCCGCTGATCTGGTGGTTCTCGCGGCGACGGGAGCGCGTCCCGCTGGTCGTGCCCGAGCCGCCGGCGGGCGAGGTCTACGACGAGACCCCGCCGGCCCCGGACGAGGGTCGCTCCCCGCTGCTGCCCGGGCTGGTCGCCGGCGCCGTGCTCTTCTCCGCCGCCGGGCTGCAGCAGCTGGGGCTGGAGACGACGACCGCGGGCAAGGCGGGTTTCATCACCGGGCTCTACATCGTGCTCGTGCCGGTGCTCGGGCTGCTGGTCGGGCACCGTGCCACGACCGCCGTCTGGGTCGGCCTCGGACTGGCGGTGCTCGGCCTGTACCTGCTGAGCATGACCGACGAGCTGACGATCGCCCCCGGGGACCTGCTCGTCATGGCGGGGGCGGTCTTCTGGGCCGTGCACATCCTCGTCATCGACCACTTCGTGCGGACGGTGGACGCCCTGCGCCTCTCGGCCGCGCAGTTCGCGGCGTGCGCGCTGCTGTCGGCCGGGGTCGCGCTGGTCGTCGAGGACCGCCCGTTCGCCGGCTTCGGTCCCGCCCTGTGGGCGGTCCTCTACGGCGGCCTGTTCGCCGTCGGCGTGGCCTACACCCTCCAGGTGGTGGCCCAGCGGCACGCGAAGGCCTCGCACGCGGCGCTGCTGCTCAGCCTGGAGGCGGTCTTCGGCGCCCTCGGCGGGTGGCTGCTGCTGGGCGAGGTGATGAGCGGTCGGATGCTGCTCGGCTGCGCGCTCGTGATGACCGGCATCGTGGTCTCGCTGCGCGGCACCGAGACGGTTGCGGAGGAGTGACCAGCGCTCACACCGCCGGGTGACGCACGGACAGGGCGGGCGGACCGTGCCGGTCCACCCGCCCCGCCGTCGAGCCTCAGGCCAGGTCAGCGGCTCTCGTGGTGCTCGTGGTCGTGGCCGTGGTCGTCGCCGCCCAGCGGGCCGGCGAAGGTGTGCTCCGGGCCGGCGGGCTCGGGGATCCGGAGGTTGCCCGGGATCTTCGCCCCGCGCACCCCGTTGACGGCCTCCGTGGACGCGGCGTAGGTGAAGACCGCGAAGGCGACCGCGTCGGAGTTGACCTCCAGGGCGTGCTCGGAGATGTTGCCCGAGGAGTCGCAGGCCAGGTGGTAGCAGGGGTCGAACTGCTCGCCGGCGGTGCCGCCCCAGATGGCCTCCTGCTCCTCGGTCTTGACGACCTCGGCGCCGGTGAAGAGGCCACCGGAGGCGATGCCGTTGTTGATGAACGCCTGGTAGTCGCTGCGACCGCTGAACGCGGAGTCGTCGTAGGGCTCGCCCCGCAGGGTGTAGAACGACTCGAGGGTCTCCTCGATGTGCTCCGAGCCCTCGGGCACGACGACCGGCGCCGCGAAGCTCGACTCGTCGGCGTCATAGACCCCGAAGTAGTAGTTCGGTGAGCCGATCATGTCGAAGTTGAGGTAGAGCGCGATCTCGTCCAGCTGCTCCTGCGTGCGCTGGGCGACCCACTCGGTCGAGCCGATGAGCCCGAGCTCCTCGGCGCCCCACCACGCGAAGCGCACGGTGTTGTGCGGACGGGACTTGGCCATCTGCTCGGCGACCTCGAGCAGGGCGGCCGAGCCGCTTCCGTTGTCGTTGTAACCCGGCCCGGCCGGGACGGAGTCGAGGTGGGCGCCGGCCATGACGACGTTGCCGTCGGTCTTTCCGGCCAGCTCGCCGATGACGTTGAAGGACGTGCGCTCCACGAAGGCGACGGCGACCCGTGCCGTCGAGCCCGGCTCGGCCAAGGCCGCTCCCGCGGCGAACGACGCCGACACCACGGGCACGTCAGGGTACGGGAACGGTTCCGCCGTCACGTTGGTGAGCGGACCTTCGCGTTCCGGGGTGTTGCCCTGGTTGAAGATCACGACCGCCTCGGCCCCGGCCGCCGCAGCATTGTTGGCCTTGTCGGTGAAGCCACAGGTGCCGCGCTGCATGAGCACGATGTCGTGAGGGCCCGAGAGGTCCAGCCCGGCGAAGTCGGCCGCCTCGCACCCGCTGGTGTTGACGCGGTCGCCCGTGAGGTTGATGTCGACCGGCACCACGGTGCCCGTCACGTCACCCGCCCCTGTCCCGGCGAAGTCCTCGGAGGCGTAGTCCGCGGAGACCGGGGTGAGCTGCTGCAGCGTGACGTCCGTCCCCGGGTAGGTGAACTCCTCCACCTCGGCCGACCAGCCGGCCGCCTCAAGCGTCTCGACCACGTAGTCGACGCTGGCCTCATAGCCCGGCGTCTGGTCGGCCCGGTTGCCGCCGTTAGCGTCGGCGATGGCCTGGAACGCCTCCAGGTGGTCCATCACGCCCTCGAGGCGGACGCACTCCAGCAGCTTGTCGTAGGTGTTGTTCGTGCGGGTGTCGCACCCCTTCTGCGCCGGCGCGGCCCCTGACGGCGCGGCGACGAGGGTCGAACCGATCACAGCACCGGCGGCGGCGATGCCCAGCGCACGCCTGCTACGCATGATCCTTGGCATGTGACTTCCTTGTCTTGAGCGACGGGGAGCCGGGTGGCCCTCCTCGGGCAAGGTAGCGCCGCAAAGGTCAAGGGGTGATATAGATCACGTCAAGGTTTGGTCAAGTCTCCCGAGAGATAGCGGACCGCCCGGTCACATGCGTGCCGGGCGGTCCGTGGAGACCCACAGGCCTCGTCAGTCGCGCTCCAGTCCCAGGTAGGCGGCGACGATGCCCTCGTCGGCCAGCAGCTCGCGGCCGGGGCCGGACTGGGCCACCTCGCCGCTGGCCAGGACGTAGCCGTGGTCCGCGGCGCGCAGCGCCCGGCGGGCGTTCTGCTCCACGAGCAGCACGCTGGTGCCGCTGCTGCGGATGTCCTCGATGACGCGGAAGACCTCGTCGACGACCTTCGGCGCCAGGCCCATCGAGGGCTCGTCGAGCAGCATGAGCGCCGGCTCGGCCACCAGGGCCCGGCCGATCGCGAGCATCTGCTGCTCGCCCCCGGACAGGCTGCCGGCGAGGAGCCGGCGCCGCTCCGCCAGCACCGGGAACCGGTCGTAGACCTCCTGCGTGCGGGCCCCGGAGGTGTGCCAGGCCCCCAGCTGGAGGTTCTCCTCGATCGTCATCGAGGCCAGGATCTGGCGCCCCTCGGGGACCTGGACCAGCCCGCGGCGCACGAGGGAGTGCGCCGCCGTCCGGGTGACGTCCGCGCCCTCGAAGGAGATCCGTCCGCCGGAGGGCCGCACGACCCCGCTGACCGCGTTGATGATCGAGCTCTTGCCCGCACCGTTGGCGCCGACCAGCGTGACCAGCCCACCGCGCGGGACGGTGAAGCTGACCCCGCGCACGGCGTGGACGCGGCCGTAGGAGACCGTCAGGTCCTCGACCGTCAGGATCGGCTCGCTCATCGCACCTCCTCCGTCTCGGTCCCCGGCGGTGTCGCGTCGTCGCCACCCAGGTAGGCCTCCACGACCGCCGGGTCGTTCACGATCTCCTCCGGGGTGCCGGCCGCGATCACCTCGCCGAAGTTCAGGACGACGATGCGGTCGCAGGTCCGCATCACCATGCCGACGTTGTGCTCGATGAGCAGGATGGTCAGGCCCTCGGCCGCCAGCGAGCCGATGAGCCGGGAGAGCGCGTCGGCCTCGACGTGGTTCATGCCCGCGGCGGGCTCGTCGAGGATGAGCAGCGAGGGCTCGGCGGCCAGGGCACGGGCGATCTCCAGACGCCGCTGGTCACCGTAGGACAGCGACCCGGCGTCCTCCCGGGAACGGTCACCGAGCCCGGCCCGCTCCAGGCAGCGGGCCGCGTGGACGACCACCTGCGACTCGTCACGCCGCGCGCCGGGCAGCCACAGCAGCCGGCGCAGGAAGGTCGGCCGGCTCACCACGTGCGCCCCGACGAGCACGTTCTCCAGCGCCGAGAGGCGCGGGAAGAGCTTGGAGTGCTGGAAGGTGCGGCTCACGCCGGCCTGGGCCACCTTGTGGACCGCGGTCCTCCCCGGCGTCGTGCCGAGCACCTCGAAGGTGCCGGAGGAGGGCGGGACGAGCCCGCTGATCATGTTGACCAGGGTGGTCTTGCCCGCGCCGTTGGGCCCGATCAGCCCGACGACCTCGCCGGAGGCGATCGTCAGGTCGACGTCGCGCACCGCGTGCACGCCGCCGTAGTCCTTGTTGCCGCCGCTGACCCGCACCACCGTCTCGCCCGGCGAGGGCAGGGCCCGGCCGGACCGCGGTGCCAGGCCCTCACCACCCTCTGCGAGGTCGGCAGGTGCCCTCGCGCCCACCCGCGGCAGCAGGGAGCCGAGGCCGCCGGGCAGGAAGATGATCACCACGAGCAGCAGGGCGCTGGAGATGAACGGCCGGATCCAGCCGGCCTCGACCCCGATGGAGCGCAGGACCTCCGGGACCGAGGTCATGAAGGCCCCGCCCAGCAGCGGTCCCAGCCACACGGTGGAGCCGCCCACCACGGCCATGACGAGGCCGTCGATGGCCCGGGCGAAGTCGAAGTCCTCCGGCGCCAGGAGCCGCACGTAGTAGGCCCAGAGCACGCCGTAGAGCCCGGCGACCGCCCCGGCGGTGACGAAGGCCGAGAGCCGGTGGCGACCGACGTCGATGCCCATGGCCCGGGCGGCCAGCTCGTCCTCGCGGATCGCCGCCAGGGCGCGCCCGTAGCTGCTGGGGCCCTGACGCCAGAACCAGTAGGCCACCAGCGCCAGGCACACCCAGGCGATCACCGGCGTGACGACCTTGGTCACCGACATGCCGTTGGCGCCGCCGGTCCACTCGGCGTTGATGAGCAGGATGCGCACCGCCTCGGCGAAGCCCAGCGTGGCGATGGCCAGGAAGACGCCGCGCAGGTGCATGGTCGGCAGCCCGAGGACCACCGCGGCCAGCGCGCCGACCACCATCCCGATGACGACCGCGACGAGCAGGGCGGGCAGGTCGCCCACCTCGGAGGGGGCGGGGGCCAGCGCCGCGGCGGTGAACCCGCCGAGCGCGGCGAAGCCGGCCTGGCCCAGGCTCAGCTGCCCGGCCACGAGGACCGCGTAGAAGGAGTAGGCCAGGATCGCGTTGAGCGCGATGAAGACGAGGACGGACTCGCTCATCACACCTCCCGCACGCGCCTGCTGCCGAACAGCCCCTGGGGCCGGACGACGAGCAGGAGGAAGAGGAGGCCGAAGGCGACCAGGTCGCGCCAGCTGGACCCGACGTACTGGACCGCGAAGACCTCGGCCAGCCCGAGGATGAGGCCGCCGACGAGCGCGCCCGGCAGCGACCCCATACCCCCGACGATGATGACGGCGAGGCCCTTGAGCTCGATCGCGGTGCCCATGCCGAGCTGGGCGGAGTTGACGTTGAGCGCGAAGAGCGCCCCGGCGACGGCGCCCAGCGCGGACGACAGGGCGAAGGTGGTCGCCGTCACGCGGTCCACGTTGAGCCCGAGGACCGTGGCCGCCCGCGGGTTCTCGGCGACCGCCCGCATGGCCCGGCCGAGGCGGCTGCGGGCGACGAGCCAGGTCAGCCCGGCCATGAGCAGGACGGAGATGACCAGGATGGCCACCTGCAGCAGGGTCACCCGCGCCGGCCCGAGGTCGAAGGCGGTGCTGGGGAAGGCCTCGACCGGGAAGCGGCGGGTGTCGGGGCCGTAGCGCCACAGCAGCAGCGCGATGAACATGCCACCGAGCCCGATCGAGCCGATGAGCCCCGCGAAGTGGGCGTCCGGTCTGCCCCTGAGCGGCCGGAAGGCCACCCGTTCGATCACCAGCCCCAGGAACGCGCCGAAGACGGCGACCAGCGGCAGCGCCACCCAGATCGACAGCCCTCCGACGGCGACCAGCTCGATCCCGACGAAGGCGGCGGCGGCGAACACCGCCGGGTGCGCCAGGTTGAGCCGGTCCAGGATGCCGAAGACGAGCGTGAACCCGATCGCGAAGAGCGCGTAGATGGACCCCAGGAAGAGCCCGTTGAGCAGCTGCTGCATCGGCTCAGTTGAGGGGGGTGAAGGAGCCGCCCTCGACGACCTGCACCACGGCGGGGTGCTCGGCGTCGCGGTCGGCGTTGATCGACAGGGTGCCCAGGACGGTCTCCACGTCCGAGACGGCGCCGAGGTTCTCCTTGATGGCCTCGCGCTCGCCGGAGCAGCCGGCGCGCACGGCGTGGTCGATGACCGTCATCCCGGCGTACGCCTGCGCGGCGAACTGGTCGGGCTGGTGGCCGAACTTCTCCTCGAAGTCGGCCAGGAAGGCGGTGTTGAGCTCGCCCTCGGAGGCGGAGTTCCAGGCGGCGCCGACGACGACGCCCTCGGCCGCGTCGCCCGTCTCCGACATCAGCTGGGGGTTGTTGAAGCCGTTGCCGCCGATGATCGGGACCTCGATGCCCAGCTCGCGCGCCTGGGTGACCAGCGGGATCGCCGCCTCGATCAGACCGGAGACCACGATGGCGTCCGGCTCGGCGGCCCGGGCCTCGGTGAGCAGGGCCCGGAAGTCGGTGTCGGCCTTGGAGAAGGTGAGGGTGTCGAGGACCTCGACACCCTGCTCCTCCAGGGCGGAGGCGAAGACGTCATAGCCGGACTCGGTGAAGGCGTCGTCGTTGGAGTACATGACGACGACCTTCTCCAGGCCGAACTCCTCCTTGGAGATCTCCACGGTCTGCGGGATGACCTGGGCCTCGGTGAGGGAGACCCGGAAGATGTAGTCGCCCTGCTCGGTGATCCCGGAGGCGGTGTTGGAGATCGCCACGACCGGCACCCCGGCCTCCTGGGCGATCGGCTGGGCCTGGAAGGCGCCGTTGGACAGGGTGGGGCCGATGATGACGCTCTGGTCCTCGGCGAACTGCTCGAAGACGGTGATGCCCTGGCGCGGGTCGGTCGCGTCGTCCTCGACGGTCAGCTCGTAGGTGACGCCCTCCTGCTCGGCGAGCTGCTCGGCGGCCAGCTCCAGGCCCTTGCGCTGGGACTCGCCGTAGGACGCGGCGGCGCCGGTCAGGGACAGGGCCGCGCCGACCGGCACGGGCGCCTCGATGACGCAGGAGTCCCCGCTGCCGCTGCCGGCCAGCTCACCGCCGCCGGAGGCGTTGTCGTCGCCGCTCTCGCCGCAGGCGGAGAGGATCAGGGCCAGGGAGCCGGCCAGGGCGAGGGTCTTGACGGTGGTGTTCATCGGTGTTCCTTCTCGTGGTGGTGCTCGGTGGGTGCGGGACCGGCGCGGCGCCGGTGGTCAGGGGGTGGGCGGCAGCCCTGCGTCGAGGACGTCGCGGGTATGGCGTGCCGGTGGCGCGTGCTCCGGACCCAGGTCGGCCAGCCGGGAGACGCCCAGCAGGCGCAGCGTGCGGTGGACCTGGGTGACGAGGATCTCCAGCGACCGGGCCACCCCGGCCTCTCCCCCGGCCATCAGGCCGTAGAGGTAGGCACGGCCCACCATCACCGCGTCGGCCCCCCGCGCCCGGGCGGCCACCACGTCGGCGCCGTGCAGCACACCGCCGTCGACGAGCAGGGGCACGTCGGGTCCGACCGCGGCCCGGACCTCGGGGAGAAGGTCGAGCGGTGCGACGGCGCGGTCCAGCTGCCGGCCGCCGTGGTTGGACAGCACGATGCCGTCCACGCCCAGCGCCACCAGCTGGGCGGCGTCCTGCGGGTGCTGGACGCCCTTGACGACGATCTGCCCGGGCCACTCCTGGCGCAGCCAGGCCAGGTCGTCGGTGGTCACACCGGGGTCGAACATGCGGTCCACCAGGTCGGCCACGGTGCCGCCGGAGGTGCGCAGCGAGGCGAACTCGATCGGCTCGCTGGTCAGCAGGTCCACCCACCAGCGGGGGTGGAGCGCCATACCGCCGAGGGTGCGGGCCGTCAGGGCGGGCGGGATCGTCAGACCGTTGCGCACGTCGCGCAGCCGCTGGCCGGCGACGGCGGTGTCGACGGTCAGGACCAGCGTGCCGTAGCCCGCTCCCGCCGCCCGGCGGATCAGCTCGCGCGAGGCCTCCCGGTCCTGCCACAGGTAGAGCTGGAACCAGCGCTGCACGTCCGGCACGTCGGCCGCCAGCTCCTCGACCGAGACCGTGCCCATCGTCGACAGCGTGTAGGGCACGCCCGCGGCCGCCGCGGCGCGGGCCACGGCCCACTCGCCCTGGGTGTGCATCATCCGGGTGAAACCGGTCGGCGCCAGCACCAGGGGCACGGGGCTCGTGACGCCCAGCAGCTCGACGCGCGAGTCGACCTGCCGGACGTCGCGCAGCACCCGCGGGCGGAACTCCACGTCGGCGAAGGCCCGCCTCGAGCGCGCCAGCGACAGCTCCCCCTCCGCGGCGCCGTCGACGTAGTCGAACACCGCACGCGGGGTGCGGCGTCGGGCCAGCAGGCGCAGGTCCTCGATGGTCTGCGCCCGCCGCAGGGCGGCTGCGACCCGGGCCAGCGTCGGCGGCTCCAGCCGCACCAGCGGGCGCAGCTCGGACCACGTCGGGACGCGGCGGCGCAGGGGCGACACGGGGGTTCCTCCGAGATGTGTGGATGGTTATGCGTGAGGGCGGATGCTCACGCAGCGTACCCCCGCCCGTCGGTGCGTCCAAGGGTGGCTCCCGGCGCGGCCCGCCCCTGTGATGGAGTGGTGCCCATGACGACGACGCCGCCGGCCGCCGAGCAGGACCCCCGTCTGTGGCTGGAGGACGTCGGGTCCGCCGACGCCCTCGGCTGGGTGTCCGAGCGGAGCCGCCGGGCCGAGGAGCGCCTCACCGCCGTGGAGGGGCACGCCCGACGGCACGCCGCCATCCGCGAGGCGCTCGAGGCGCCCGACCGGATCCCGCTGGTGACCCAGGTGGGTGAGCACCTCTACGGTTTCTGGACCGACGCCGAGCACCCCCGCGGCGTATGGCGTCGCACCACCTGGGACTCCTACCGCACGCAGGCGCCGGAGTGGGAGGTGCTGGTCGACGTCGACGCGCTGGCGCGGGACGAGGACGTCCCCTGGGTGTGGCAGGGCGCCTCCGTCCTGCGGCCCACCCACGACCGCGCTCTGGTGCACCTGTCCCGAGGTGGTGCCGACGCGGGGACCACGCGCGAGCTGGACCTGACGACGGGCGCGTGGGTCCCGGCCCCCGAGGGCTTCGCCAAGGGTGAGGCCAAGGGCAGGCTCGGCTGGCGCGACCGCGACCACGTCTTCCTGGTGACCGCCGACGACCCGACCGGTGCCACGCGCTCGGGCTACCCGCGCACCGCGCGCCTGTGGCGGCGGGGCACGCCGGTCACCGAGGCCGAGGTCGTGCACACCGTCGACGAGACCGACCTGGGGCTGTTCGTCGACCACGACCAGCACACCGGGCAGACCCTGCTGCGGCGCGCGATCGCCTTCTACGCCGAGCAGACCCTCGTGCTCACCGACGAGGGCCTGGTCGCGCTGCCGGTGCCCGAGAGCGCCGACTGCTCCGTCCACGGCGACCTGGTGGCCGTGCGCCTGCGGCAGCCGTGGACGACGACCGCACCGGGGGGCGCCGGACGCAGCTGGGCCGCCGGCAGCCTGCTCGTGGCCCGCCTCGGTGACCTGCTGGCCGGACGTGCCGACTGGGCGGCCGTCTTCGTGCCCGA
Organism: Ornithinimicrobium pekingense DSM 21552; assembly: GCF_000421185.1. Lineage (GTDB taxonomy): Bacteria > Actinomycetota > Actinomycetes > Actinomycetales > Dermatophilaceae > Ornithinicoccus > Ornithinicoccus pekingensis. The sequence goes on along the minus strand of NZ_ATWJ01000007.1, from coordinate 510,042 downwards.
CGAGCGCTCGGCGCTGGTCGACCTGACCTGGACCGCCTCCCACCTGGTGACCACCGCGCTGGTGGACGTGCGGCATACCGTGCAGGTGCACTCCCCGGGGCCCGACGGCACGTGGGACACGCGCGACCTCACCGACGATCTCGACCTGGGGCTGCAGACGGTGAGCATCAGCGCGGTCGACCGGCACGACAGCGACGACCTGTGGCTGGTCACGACCGGCTACCTGGAGCCGATGGCGCTGTCCGTCGCCCGGCTCGAGGACCAGGTGTCGCCGGAGCCGCTGCGCAGCGCCCCGCACCGCTTCGACGCCGGCGGCCTGGAGGTCTCCCAGCACTGGGCGACCTCCGCCGACGGGACCCGCGTGCCCTACTGGCAGGTCGGCCCGGCGGACCTGCCGGCCGACGGGTCCACCCCGACGGTGCTGCACGGCTACGGCGGCTTCGAGCACGCGCTCACCCCCGCCTACGACCCGATCGTCGGGCGCGCCTGGCTCGCGGACAGGCACGTGCACGTGGTCGCGGGCATCCGCGGCGGCGGTGAGTTCGGGCCCCGCTGGCACCAGGCGGCGCTCGGGCCCCGGCGGCACCGCGCCTACGAGGACTTCGTCGCCGTGGCGCGCGACCTGGTGGCCCGCGGGGTGACCTCCGTCGAGCGGCTGGGGTGCACCGGCCGGTCCAACGGCGGGCTGCTCGTCGGCAACATGGTCACCGGGTATCCCGAGGACTTCGGGGCGGTCGTGTGCCAGGTGCCGCTGCTGGACATGCGGCGCTACCACCTGCTCCTGGCGGGAGCGTCGTGGACGGCGGAGTACGGCGAGCCGGACGACCCCGAGCAGTGGGAGTGGCTGCAGACCTACTCCCCCTACCAGCGCCTCGACCCGCAGCGGCCGACTCCCCCCGTCTACCTGGCCACCTCGACGCGGGACGACCGGGTGCACCCGGGGCACGCCCGCAAGATGGCGGCCCTGCTGGAGGAGCACGACCGGGACGTCACCTACTGGGAGAACACCGAGGGTGGCCACGGGGGCGCCAGCACGGCCGACCAGTGGGCCACCTGGCACGCCCTCGCGTGGAGCTTCCTGCACGAGCGCCTGACCCGCTGACCCGCGCCGGGGACACCGCGCGGCTCAGAGCAGGACGGTCGCGAACGTGCCGGTCTGGACGAAGCCGACACGACGGTAGGTCGCCACGGCGGGCTCGTTGAAGTCGTTGACGTAGAGGGTGACGACCGGGGCGACGTGGCGCAGGGTGTGCTCCACGACGGCCGCCATCGCGGGGGCCGCCAGACCCTGGCCGCGCCACCGCGGGTGCACCCACACCCCCTGCACCTGGGCGACACCGAGGGCGACCGAGCCCAGGTCGGCCTTGAAGACGACCTGGCCGTCCTCGACACGCACCAGGCAGTGACCGCGCTCGATGAGCGTCGCCACGCCCTGGCGGTAGGCCACCCCGCTGCCCTGGTAGGGCGGGTAGCCGATCTCCTCGGTGAACATCGCGGTGGCGGCCGGCAGCACGATGTCGAGCTCGTCGCGGCGGGCGACGCGCACCCCGGGGTCGACCACCTGGCCGAGGGCCATCGGGGACTCGCGCATCGTCATCACGAGCTGGTTGTCGCGGATCTCCCGCGGCACGCCCCAGTGGCGCACGAGCCGGCCCCACAGGTCGAGCACCTGGTCGGCGGGGCCGAAGACCGAGCTGGCCCAGGCGCGCCGCCTGACGACCTTGGCCGCCAGCGCGCCGATGGCCCGGCTGCTGGTGGCCTCCACCGGGACGACGTTGGCCGAGCACCAGCACAGCGCGCGCTCGCCCCCGGAGTCGTAGGAGAACAGCGGGCCCCGGGTGCCGGCCAGACCGCTCTCGAGGATGCGGGCCGCCACGAAGACGTTGGTGACGGGGTCGCGCCGGCACACCTCGAGGGCGTCCTCGACGTCCTGCATGCCGAGGGCCCGCACGGTCCCGAGGCTGCGCAGCATAGGCCCAGCCTGCCCCACCCGTCCCCCGCCGTCGACAGGGGCCTGCCGCACGGCCGCGCGAGAGGGGCGGGACAGGGAGTGAGAGGCTTGCAGCAGTCCACCACGGTCGGTGCACCACGGAGCAGGGGAAGGGGCGCGAGCGACGATGCAACCCAAGGCGCTCACAGGGCGGGACCGGGACGAGGCGCTGCGCGTCCTGCAGGAGAGCGGGGCAGGCGGCCCGGTCCTCGACGTGCTGGTGGTCGGCGGTGGCGTGACGGGGGCCGGGACGGCCCTGGACGCGACCACCCGCGGACTGTCCACCGCGCTCGTCGAGGCCGGGGACTGGGGATCCGGCACCTCGCAGTGGTCGACCAAGCTGGTCCACGGCGGGCTGCGCTACCTGCAGATGCTCGACTTCGGGCTGGTGCACGAGGCGCTGACCGAGCGCGGGCTCCTGCTGCGCCGGCTGGCCCCGCACCTGGTCAAGCCGATGCCCTTCCTCATCCCGCTGGAGCACCGGGTCTGGCAGCGGGCCTACTACGGCGCCGGCGTCACCCTCTACGACCTGCTGGCCAACGCGCTGCCCGGGCACCGCGCCCTGCCCGTCCACCAGCACACGGGCCGGCGGGGGCTGCACGCGGAGTTCCCGGACCTGCAGGAGGGCCGGGCGATCGGGGCGGTCAAGTACTGGGACGCCACGGTCGACGACGCCCGGCTGGTGTCCACGCTGGTGCGCACCGCCCACACCTACGGCGCCTCCGTGGCGAGCCGCACCCGCGCGGTCGGCCTGCTCAAGGAGGACGGTCGCGTCGTCGGGGCGGTCCTGCAGGACCTGATGAGCGGCCGTGTCCTGCACGCCCGGGCCGAGCACGTCGTCTCCTGCGCGGGCGTGTGGACCGAGGAGGTCACCGACCTCGCCGACACCGACGGCGGCCTGCGCGTGCAGGCGTCCAAGGGGATCCACCTCGTGGTCCCCCGCGACCGGATCCAGGGCACGAGCGGCCTCTTCCTCCAGACCGAGCGCTCGGTGCTCTTCTTCATCCCGTGGTCCCGCTACTGGATCCTCGGCACCACGGACACCCCCTGGCACCTCGACCTGGGGCACCCCGTCGCCACCGCCACGGACATCGACTACGTCCTCGACCACGCGAACGAGGTGCTGACCACCCGCCTGACCCGCGACGACGTCATCGGCTGGTATGCCGGTCTGCGGCCCCTCCTGCAGCCCGGGACCAAGTCGGGCACCGACTCGGCGCGGGTCAGCCGCGAGCACACCGTGGCGGCACCGCTGCCGGGGCTCACCGTCGTCGGCGGTGGCAAGCTCACGACCTACCGGGTGATGGCGCAGGACGCGGTCGACTTCGCGCTCGGCGACCGCGCGGCCGAGCTGCCCTCGATCACCGACCAGATCCCGCTGCTGGGGGCGGTGGGCGAGGCCGCGATGCGCCGCCGCATGCCCGCGCTGCGCGACCGCTTCGGCTGGTCCGAGCAGCTGACCGACCACCTGCTGCACCGCTACGGCTCGCTCGTCGAGCAGCTGCTCGACCTCATCGTCGAGGACCCCTCCCTGGCCCGTCCGCTCGAGCACGCGCCCGCCTACCTGCGGGTGGAGATCGCCTACGCCTGCATCAGCGAGGGTGTGCTGCGCCTGGAGGACATCATGATGCGGCGCACCCGGCTCTACTACGAGGAGCGGCGCAAGGGGCTCGGCGCCGTGCCCGAGATCGCCGAGATCGCGGTCCAGTGGCTGGGCTGGGGCGAGGAGCACGAGGCCGAGGAGATCGCCGACTACGAGCGACGGGTGCTGGCCGACGAGGCGGCGGCCCTCGAGGTGGACGACGCCTCCGCCGCCGCCGCCCGCGACCGGGTGCTCCTCGGAGAGGTCCCCGACCGTGCCCCGGTGCCGCCCACCGGACGGGACGGCGACAGACAGACCGGCGAGGACGAGGAGGTCCGCACGCGATGAGGGACAGCGAGCGCTGCGTCCTGGCGATCGACCAGGGCACCACGAGCACCCGGGCGATCGTCTTCACCCGGGACGGGCAGATCCTGGCCGTGGGCCAGAAGGAGCACGACCAGATCCTCCCCCGCGCGGGATGGGTGGAGCACGACCCGGTCCAGATCTGGGACAACACACGCGAGGTCATCGGCACGGCGCTGGGCAAGGCCGACCGCACCGCCGGGGACATCGCCGCGATCGGCATCACCAACCAGCGCGAGACGACGGTCGTGTGGGAGCGCAGCACCGGACGACCCGTGCACAACGCCATCGTGTGGCAGGACACGCGCACGGCGCCGCTGGTGGCCCGGCTCGGCAGCGACGGGGACGGCGGGGCCGACCGGTTCAAGGACGTCTGCGGGCTCCCGCTGGCCACCTACTTCTCCGGGCCCAAGCTGCGCTGGATCCTCGACCACGTCGAGGGCGCCCGGGAGCGGGCCGAGGCCGGCGAGCTGCTCTTCGGCACGATGGACTCCTGGCTGGTGTGGAACCTCACCGGCGGACCCGACGGAGGGGTCCACGTCACGGACGTCACGAACGCCTCACGCACCATGCTCATGGACCTGCGCACCCTGACCTGGTCCGAGGAGGTCGCCCGCGACCTGGGCGTGCCGCTGGCCATGCTGCCGCAGATCCGGTCCTCCTCGGAGGTCTACGGGCACAGCACCCGCCTGGGCGCACCCATCGCCGGGATCCTCGGCGACCAGCAGGCCGCGACCTTCGGCCAGGCGTGCTTCGAGCCGGGCATGTCCAAGAACACCTACGGCACCGGCAACTTCATGCTGCTCAACACCGGCACGGACATCGTGCGCAGCGACCACGGCCTGGTCACCACCGTCTGCTACCAGCTCGGGGAGCAGGACCCGGTCTACGCCCTCGAGGGCTCGATCGCCGTCACCGGCTCCCTGGTGCAGTGGCTGCGCGACAACATCGGTCTCATCACGGACGCCTCCCAGATCGAGGACCTCGCGCGCCGCGTGGACGACAACGGTGGCTGCTACGTCGTGCCGGCGTTCTCCGGGCTCTTCGCCCCCTACTGGAAGGACGACGCACGGGGAGCCATCGTCGGGCTGACGCGCTACGTGAACAGGAACCACATCGCACGCGCGGCGTTGGAGGCCACGGCATACCAGACGCGCGAGGTGATGGAGGCGATGAACGCCGACTCGGGCGTGGAGGTGACCGAGCTGCGGGTCGACGGCGGCATGGTGGTCAACGAGACGCTGATGCAGTTCCAGGCCGACATCCTGGGCATCGACGTCGTGCGCCCGCAGATCGTCGAGACCACCGCGCTCGGCGCCGCCTACGCCGCCGGGATCGCGGTGGGCTTCTGGGACGGTGAGCAGGCCGTCGTCGACAGCTGGACCGAGGGCAGGCGGTGGACCCCGCAGCTGGACGAGGTCGAGCGGGAGCGTCTCTTCCGGCAGTGGAAGAAGGCGGTCCGGCGCACCTTCGACTGGGTCGACGAGGACACCGAGGCCGCCGAGCCCCCGGCGGCGCACGCCTGAGGTCGCGGCTCAGGCGGGCTCGTCACCGAACCACTGCGGCTCCTCGGGGTCCGGCACGATCAGCTCGGGTCGCTGCAGGTCGCTGTTGTCCACGATCCACGTGGGCTGCCAGAGCCGCGCCTGCTGCTGGTAGAGCCGTTGCCCCCCGACGTACCGGGCGTTGGCGGGGTGCTCCGGGTCGTCGTCGCCGGGAACCCTGCCGGTGGCCAGGCGCGCGTTGCCGCGCGGCACCGTGACCCGCAGGGGTGCCGTCACCAGGCACGTGGCGTCCCACTCCCCCCGCAGCTCGGGCCGGCGCAGGAAGACCCCCTCGACGACGAGCAGCGCGTCGTCGTCGGCCTCGACCGGGTCCGGGTGCACCGGGCGGTCGCTGCTCACGTCGTGGACGGCGGGCACGATCTCCAGCCCCGCGCGGAAGGGCCGCAGCACGCGAGCCCGCAAGGCCTCGTAGTCGAAGGAGTCCTCGTAGTAGGTCTGCGGGGTCCGCCCGCGGGCGTAGCGCCGCTCACGCGGGTGGTGGAAGCCGTCGACCGACACGCTGAGCACCTGGCGCCCGGCGACGTGGGGGGCCAGGGCCACCAGCTCGCCCACCAGCCGGGTCTTGCCGACCCCGTCCGGGCCGTCGACGGCCACCAGGGCTCGCTCGCCGGGGGCGGTGGCGCACATCATCGCGAGCAGGTCGACCAGGACCAGCTGCCGGGTCGGGAGGAAGCCGGGGGACGTCATACCGATCAGGGTATGCAGAGCAGCTCCTGCCGCCCGCACGCGCACCGGGCGGCAGGGTCCGGGAACGGGCTAGTGGCGACGGGCCGACCACTCCAGGTAGAGGCCGTTGTCCAGCAGGACCGCCCCGGGTGGCGCGGGGCGCTCCTCGAAGCCGAAGCTGCGGTAGAGGCTGCGGGCGCGCAGGTTGTCGGCACCCACGTCCAGCCAGACGGTCGACACCTGCGGGCGGGCCAGCGCCTGCTCGAGCAGGTGGCGCAGGAGGAGGCGACCCAGCCCCTGCCCGCGACCCTCGCTGGCCACCACCATGCGGCGCAGCTCCACCGCTCCGGGCTCCTGCAGCCCCGCGAGGATGCCGAAGGCCAGGACACGGTCGAGCCGGTCGACGAGCACCCAGTGCTCCATGTCCGGGTCCCCGAGGACCTCCTCGTGCCAGCCCCGTCCGCCCTGCCCGAGCCATCGGCTCGTGTCCGACCCCTCCTCGATGCGCACGACCGTGTCGAGGTCGCCGGCCCGCGTGCGACGCACGTAGGAGCCGACGACGAGGTTGCGGGTGTCACGGCGCTGCGGCCGCGGGCGGCCGTGCGGGCTGCCCGACACGCGCGGCGTCGACACCACCATGACCTCGAGGTCCTCGTCGCCGTCGTTGCGCAGCTGGTGGCGCACCCGGGGCGGGACCTCCAGCCCCGACCCCGCCGGGATCGACACGGTCCTCGGGCCGAGCATCATCGTCGCGTCGCCGCGCAGCACGTAGAAGAACTGCCGGGACCGGTCGTGCGCGTGGGCCCGGCTGCGGGCGCCGGGGGGCAGCAGCTCCTGGACCACGGACAGGTCCGAGCGGTCCAGGAGGTAGTAGGCGGTGCACTCGTCGTCCCACGTGGCACGGCGAGCCGTCTCGGGACTGATCGGCTCCGCTGCCATGGTCCGACGCTACCGTGCGGGGTCCTCCCCCGTGCACCCGGTCGGTGCACCGGCCCCGGTCAGCCGACGGTCACGTCCGGGGTGCCGCTGCCCTCCGGCAGCTCGCCCCGTGCCTCCATCTCCTCGGCGATCCGCATGGCCTCCTCGATGAGGGTCTCCACGATCTGCGACTCCGGGACGGTCTTGATGACCTCGCCCTTGACGAAGATCTGGCCCTTGCCGTTGCCGGAGGCGACGCCGAGGTCGGCCTCCCGGGCCTCGCCGGGGCCGTTGACGACGCACCCCATGACTGCCACGCGCAGGGGCACCTCCATGCCCTCCAGCCCGGCAGTCACCTCGTCGGCGAGGGTGTAGACGTCGACCTGGGCCCGGCCGCAGCTGGGGCAGGAGACGATCTCGAGCTTGCGCGGCTTGAGGTTGAGGCTCTGCAGGATCTGGTTGCCGACCTTGACCTCCTCGACCGGAGGGGCCGACAGGGACACGCGGATGGTGTCGCCGATGCCCTGGGACAGCAGCGCGCCGAAGGCGACCGAGGACTTGATCGTGCCCTGGAACGCCGGACCGGCCTCGGTCACCCCCAGGTGCAGCGGCCAGTCGCCGCGCTCGGAGAGCATCTCGTAGGCGCGGACCATGACCACCGGGTCGTTGTGCTTGACCGAGATCTTGAAGTCGTGGAAGTCGTGCTCCTCGAACAGGCTGGCCTCCCACACGGCCGACTCGACGAGCGCCTCGGCCGTGGGCTTGCCGTACTTGTCCAGCAGCCGCTTGTCGAGGGAGCCGGCGTTGACGCCGATGCGGATGGAGACGCCGGCGTCCTTGGCGGCGCGGGCGATCTCCTTGACCTGGTCGTCGAACTTGCGGATGTTGCCGGGGTTGACGCGCACGGCGGCGCAGCCGGCGTCGATCGCGGCGAAGACGTACTTGGGCTGGAAGTGGATGTCGGCGATCACCGGGATCTGCGACTTGCGGGCGATCGCCGGCAGGGCCTCCGCGTCGTCCTGGCTCGGGCAGGCGACGCGCACGATGTCGCAGCCCGTCGCGGTCAGCTCGGCGATCTGCTGCAGGGTGGCGTTGACGTCGGTCGTCGGCGTCGTGGTCATCGACTGCACGGAGATCGGGGCGTCACCGCCCACCTCCACCTTGCCCACCCGGATCTTGCGGGTCTTGCGCCGCGGCGCGAGCACCGGCGGCGGGGCGGACGGCATACCGAGGGAGATGGGGGTGCCAGCAGTCATGCGTGCCAGTATCCCACCCTCAGCCTGAGCATCAGCCGAGCGTGATCGGCTTGACGATGTCGGCGTAGATCAGCAGGGCGGTCATCCCCAGCAGCGTGACCGCGACGCCGTAGGCCACGGGCAGCGCCGCGGCGGTGTCCACCGGCCCCGGCACCGGGAGGCCGCGCAGCCGCGCCCACCCCTTCTTCAGGCCCTCCCAGAGCGCGCCGGCGATGTGGCCGCCGTCCAGCGGCAGCAGCGGGATGAGGTTGAAGACGAACAGCGCCATGTTGAGCGAGGCGATCAGGGACAGCAGCACCCACATCCGGTCTGCCGTCGTCTGCGTCAGGTCGCCCAGCCCGCCGCTGGCCACGTCACCGGCGACGCGGCCGACGCCGACGACCGACATCGGGCCGTCGGGGTCGCGCTCCTCGGAGCCGAACGCCGCCTGGGAGACGTCCACCAGGCGTTGGGGCAGGGTGAGCACGATGCGCGCGGTCTGGGTGAACATGTCACCGACGAAGCCGGGCACCGCGCTGACCGGCTGCGGCTCGTAGACGAACGTGGGGGTGGCCCCCAGGAAGCCGACCTCGCCCCAGACCGGCTCGCCGGCCCCGTCCAGCTGGTACTCCCCCTCGGGGGTCACCAGCGGCCGCTCGCGCAGCACGAGGTCGGCGGTGAGCGTCTCCTGGCTCCCGTCGCGCTCCACGACGAAGGTCGCCGTGTCGCCGGCGTTCTGGATGGCGTAGGTCGTCTCCGGCCAGCTCGTGACCGCCTGCCCGTCGACGGAGACGATGGTGTCGCCCTCCTGGAAGCCGGCGGCCAGCGCGGGCGAGGGGTCCTGGCCCGCGCAGTCGGCGTCGACCACGTCGGTGTTGGCGCACGCCGCGACCTGGGAGACGGTCGGGGTCAGGGTGCCGATGCCGTGGACGGTCAGCAGCAGCGTGACCAGCACGGCGGCGATGGCCAGGTTCATCAGCGGGCCGCCGGCCATGATGACCAGCCGCTGCCACACGGGCAGCCGGTAGAAGACGCGGTCCTCGTCACCGGGCTCCACCTCGTCGAGGGAGTCCTGGCGCGCCTGCTCGATCATCTGGTGGAAGGGGTTGGAGGTGGCCCGGCGCAGCCGGCCGCCGTCGGCCGGCCGTGGCGGGAACATGCCGATCATGCGGACGTAGCCGCCGAGCGGGACGGCCTTGAGGCCGTACTCGGTCTCGCCGCGCCGGGTCGACCACAGGGTCGGGCCGAAGCCGACCATGTACTGGGTGGTCTTGACCCCGAACTTCTTGGCGGGCAGGAGGTGGCCGACCTCGTGCAGCGCGATCGACACCGCGATGCCGAGGGCGATGACGAGGACGCCGAGCAGGTACATCACCGGACGGTCTCCTTGCGTGGCTGCGCTGCCTCGTCGATCCGGGCGGCGGTGGTGGTCCGGGCCCAGGTGTCGGCCGCGAGCACCTGGTCCACGGTCAGTTCAACCGACGAGCCGCGGATTCCGTTCCCGCCCGCGCCCGCGTGGTCGTCGACGACCTGCGCCACGACGTCCACGATGTCCAGGAAGCCGATCCGCCCGTCGTGGAAGGCCGCGACGCACTCCTCGTTGGCGGCGTTGTAGACCGCGGGGAAGGTCCCGCCCTCCCGACCGACGTGCTCGGCGAGGCGGACGGCGGGGAAGGCCTCGTGGTCGAGCGGCTGAAACTCCCAGGTGCTCGGCCGGCTCCAGTCGCACGGCTCGTCGACGCCGACGAGGCGCTCGGGCCAGGACAGCCCGAGGGCGATCGGCACGAGCATGCGCGGCGGGCCCATCTGGGCGATCGTCGACCCGTCGTGGAACTCGACCATGGAGTGGATCTGCTGCTGGGGGTGCACGACCACGTCGATCCGGTCGAAGCCGACGTCGAAGAGCAGGTGCGCCTCGATCACCTCCAGACCTTTGTTGACCAGCGTGGCCGAGTTGGTCGTGATCACCTGGCCCATCGCGAAGTTGGGGTGGCGCAGGGCCTCCTGCGGCGTGACCCGGGCCAGCTCGGTGCGCGAGCGGCCGCGGAACGGCCCACCGCTGGCGGTCAGCACCAGGCGGCGCACCTCCTCGCGGCGCCCGCCGCGCAGGCTCTGGGCGATCGCGCTGTGCTCGGAGTCGACGGGCACGATCTGGTCCGGCGCCGCCGCGGCGCGCACGATCGGCCCGCCCACGATGAGCGACTCCTTGTTGGCCAGCGCGAGGGTGCTCCGGGCGGCGAGGGCGGCGAGCGTCGGGCGCAGGCCGATGCTGCCGGTGATGCCGTTGAGGACCACGTCGGCCCCGTTGCCCGCGACCTGCTCGGCGGCCCCGGGGCCGGTGAGGACCTCGGGGCGGTATGCGGTGCGCCCGACCTCGCGCGCGGCGGCGTCGAGGGCCTCGTGCAGCCCGGCCACCGTCGCGTCGTCGTCGCGGGCCACCGCGACCTGCTCGACGTCGAGCTCGACGGCCTGCCGCGCCAGGAGCGCGACGTCGGAGCCGCCCGCCGACAGGGCACGGACGCGGAAGCGGCCGGCGTGGGACTGCACGACCTGGATCGCCTGGGTCCCGATGGACCCGGTGGAGCCCAGGATGGTCACGGAGCGCTGAGTCACCCGGACATTGTGCCCTGCCCACCACCTCCCTCCGGGCGGCCGGCGGTCGGTGCCGGGCGCGCCGCCGACCGCACCCACTCCTCCACCCACCCGGGGTGCACGGGGCGGAAGAGGACGTGCCCGGGCAGGTCCTCCCCCCGCCGGACCTCGGTGACCCAGCATCCGGCGGGGCCCAGTGCCAGGAGCGCACGGGTGGGTGGGGCCTCCTGGCCCGTCCACGCCGCCGGGGCGCCGTCCCCGGGCGTGAGCACCGACAGCTCGGCCAGCACGGTGGGGCGACCCAGCACCTCGGCGATCTCCTCCGGACGGTCGGGCCGGACGGCACGTGGCGGGCCGGTGGCCGGGGCCGCGTCGGGCGGCACCGTCACGTCGGTCACCCACGGCACCACCTCCTCCGCGTCGAGGAGCAGGTAGAGGTGGCGGGCCCCGTCCGGCAGCAGGTCCTCGACGCAGGCCCCGTCCCCCAGGACATGAACCAGACGGGTGCCGTGGCTGTGCCGGGGGCCGGGGCCAGGGACGTGGTCGCCGTCGTCGTCGCCCGCCCCGGCGGCAGGCCCGGCCCCCGCGACGACCCGGTCGACGACCAGGACACGGTCTGCGGCGAGGCGGAGGTCCAGCAGGGTGGTCACCAGCAGGGCCGCCTCGTCGTCCTCGAGGAGGTCACCGGCACGGTCGAGCAGACCGCGGGCGACGAGGGACAGCCGAGCCTCCCGGGCTGCCCCAGCCCCCGCGGCCGGGTCGGCGTCGACGACGGCGGCGTCGACGTGGGCCGGCCCCGCGGCCACGTCCGGGTCCTCGCCCAGGAGCCGCCGGTGGGCCGCTTCCAGCAGCGTCAGCTCCGTCTGCGTGACGACCACCGGCCCCAGCGCTCCGGGCTGCTCGCTCATGCCTGGACCCCGGCGGTCGCCCCGGCGCGCGGGGACGACCCACGAAGGCGTCGGAGGCCGGAGGCAGCCCGCTCCCGGGCCCGGGACAGCAGGCCGCGCCCGCCCGCCCAGGCCTGCCGCCCGACCCGGGTCGCACCGGCCCAGCCGCGCGCCGCCGTGCCGGCGATCCGGCCCCGGTTGTCGTACATCCAGTTGCCGGTCATCCACGCCTGGTAGACCGCCGCGGCCCCCAGGCCGGCCGCACCGACCACCACGCTGCCCGGCGCGGCGACGACGGCGACCAGGCCGACCACCGCCACCCCCGCCACCCCCCGGGTCACTCCTGCCCGCCAGCCGTCGTAGCCACCTGCCGTCAGCACAGAGCCGCCCGCGTCCAGCATGGCGACCACCGGGACCGCACGGCCGGCGACCGTCGCCCCGCCGGGGATCCTGGAGATCCACCGGGGCGGGTGCAGCTTCAGCGTCCGGAGGTGGTCGTCGACGCGTCTCCTCATCCGGTGGAGGGTGCGCTCGCCGCCGGGGACCGGCATCCGGTGCACCCGCCACAGGGTGTCGGCCATGGCGGCGACGGCGGAGACCTGTCGCCAGCCCTTCGCCGCCTTCTCGGCCGTCATGAACGTCAGCCCGAGGTCCCAGACGATCTGGGGGACGGACGCCCGGACCTGCGCGAGCAGGGCCTCGGCCCGGTGGCGGACGCGCTCGAAGGCATGCTCCGCCTCCTCGGCCATCCGCCGGTGCCAGCCGCTCTCCTGCTCCAGGACGGCGAGCCGCTCGGCCCAGAGCGCAGCGGCCGCCGGCTCGGGCGGGGCCCCGAGCGCCAGCAGCCTGGAGCGCTCGAGCGCCAGGTCCTCCTGGAGCCGGGTGTGCCTGCGGACCGTGTCAGCGTGCTCCCGGGCGGCGTACGCCACCTCGCCGACACCGTCGGCCACCCGTTCCAGCGGCGGAACGAGGTGACCCAGCGCGGTGGACACCTCCGTGCGCCGGGCCGCCTGCTGCCGGGCGGCCGGCCCGTCCCACCTCGCGTCGTCCCAGCCGGCGACGTCGCGTGCCACGACCTGCAGCTCGGCGGCGGCGCGTCGCAGACCGGCTGCGGCCGCGTCCAGCTCGTCGGGGTCGACCGTCAGCACCGACCTCATCGCGCGCCCACGTCCGGGTCGCCCTCCGGCGCCCGCTCCACCCGCAGGTAGCCCTCGGCCGCCAGCTGTGTGCCGGTGCCCAGGTCGGTCAGCCCGCCGGCCGCTCCGGCGACGGCACGCGCGGTCTCCCGCCCCGTCTCCTCCAGCGCGAGGGCCAGCTCGGTGCCGGCCACGGCCGACCCTGCCGCGGCGCACAGCGCGACCACCCGGCCCGCCACGGCGTCGAGGGTCTGCGCCGCCACCACGAGCCGGCTCGCGCCCCCGACGAGGGCGTCCGGGTCCGCCCGCACGGCATACCCCATGGGTCCTCCCTCCCCGATGCTCCCGGCCGGCGGCCGGAGCGTTGTTTCGGAGAAGGGTAGGAAAGGCGCCTCAGCCGGCGCGCCGGTTATCCACAGGCAGGCGCGGGAGGCTCAGGAGGGCGACCCCGCACGCAGGACGGGGGCGAGCGCGTCGAGCACCCCGACGTCCTCGATCGTCGACGGGACCTGGGCCTCCTGCCCGTCGGCGATCTGGCGCATCGTCTTGCGCAGGATCTTGCCCGAGCGGGTCTTGGGCAGGGCGTCGACCACGTCGACCTGGCGCAGGGCCGCCACCGGCCCCACCTCGTCGCGGACCCGCTGGACCAGCTCGGCCTCGAGGGCGTCGGTCTGCGCCTGGTCCAGGTCGATGCCCGCCTTGAGCACCACCAGGGCCCGGGGCACCTGCCCCTTGAGCGCGTCGCGCACGCCGATGACGGCGCACTCGGCCACGGAGGGGTGTCCTGCGAGGGCCTCCTCCAGCGAGCCCGTCGAGAGCCGGTGACCGGCCACGTTGAGGACGTCGTCGGTGCGCCCCATCACGTAGAGGTAGCCGTCCTCGTCGACGTAGCCACCGTCCCCGGTCAGGTAGTAACCCTGGTGCGCCGACAGGTAGGAGGCGACGAAGCGGTCGTCGTCGCGCCACAGCGTCGGCAGCGTCCCCGGAGGCAGCGGCAGCCTGATGCAGATGGCCCCCTCCGTGCCCGGGGCCACCTCCTCGCCCCTCTCGTCGAGGACCCGCACGTCGTAGCCCACCGTCGGCAGGGTCGGGGAGCCGGGCTTGATGTCGAACAGGGCCAGCCCGACGGGGTTGGTCGCGATCGGCCAGCCCGTCTCGGTCTGCCACCAGTTGTCGATGACCGGCACGCCGAGGTGGTCGGTGGCCCACTGCCAGGTGTCGGGGTCGAGGCGCTCGCCGGCGAGGAAGAGCGTGCGCAGCGAGGACAGGTCGTGCTCCTTGACCAGCTCCGCGCGCGGGTCCTGCTTCTTGATCGCGCGGATCGCCGTCGGCGCGGTGAACGCGGCCACGGCGTCGTACTGGTCGACCAGGCGCCAGTAGGTGCCGGCGTCCGGCGTGCCGACGGGCTTGCCCTCGAACAGGATGGTGGTCGCCCCGGTGAGCAGGGGCGCGTAGACGATGTAGGAGTGCCCGACGACCCAGCCCACGTCGGAGCCGCACAGCCACGCCTCCCCCGGCCGGACGCCGTAGAGGTTGGTCATCGACCACCGCAGGGCGACGGCATACCCCCCGCTGTCGCGCACGATGCCCTTGGGCTTGCCGGTGGTCCCGGACGTGTAGAGCACGTAGAGGGGGTCGGTCGCGGCGACCGGCACGCACGCCGCCGGGGCGGCGGCGTCGGGGTGCATGACCCGGGCCCAGTCCAGGTCGCGCTCGCCCAGCTCGCAGGTCTGCTGCTCGCGCTGGACGATCACGCAGTGCTCGGGCTTGTGCGCCGAGCGCCGGATCGCCTCGTCGAGCATCGGCTTGTAGGCGATCGTGCGCGTCGGCTCGATCCCGCACGACGCCGAGACGACGACGGTGGGCTCGGCGTCCTCGATCCGGGCGGCCAGCTCGGCGGGGGCGAACCCGCCGAAGACGACGGAGTGGACCGCCCCGATGCGCGCGCACGCCAGCATCGCGACCACCGCCTCGGGGATCATCGGCATGTAAATGACCACCCGGTCGCCCTTGCCGACGCCGAGGTCGCGCAGCACCCCGCCGAAGCGGGCCACGAGGTCGAGCAGCTGGGCGTAGGTGTAGCTCCGCTGCGTCCCGGTGACGGGGCTGTCGTAGACGAGCGCGGTCTGGTCGGCGCGCCCGTGCACCACGTGCCGGTCGAGGGCGTTGAAGCACACGTTGAGACGGCCGTCGGGAAACCACCGGTAGAACGGCGGGTCGCTGTCGTCGAGGACCTGCCGGGGCGGCGTGATCCAGTCGACCAGCCCGGCGGCCTCCCCCCAGAAGCCGGCCGGGTCGGCGATGCTCGCGGCCACGGTGTCGCGGTAGCTCTGCTGGGCGTCGTTGCTCATGGCCCTAGTCAACACCCGCGGGCCCGGCCGCGGGCGGCAGGGAGCAGGACCGCCCGACCGGCGGCGCGGATCGTGCGACGGGCGGCGACCGCCCGCCGACCGGTGGGCGGCCCGCTGCATAGGGTCTGGGTATGCCGCACGCCCAGCACCCCGTCAGCGCCCGTGTCTCCTCCGCCCGGGTGGGGTCCGGCAGGCAGGAGGGCCCCGAGGTGCGCTACCCCCGGGCCGAGAGCGTCGGGACCGTGCCCGTCCGGGAGGTGGAGGACCGCACGACGTGGGCGCGGCTGCTGGCCTCGCCCGAGCCGCTGCACGCGCTGCGCCTGCAGGGTCTGGACCTGACCCGGGACCGCGAGCTGCTCCTGGGCCGGGACGACCTGGGCGACATCGTCGTCCTCGGGGGCGACCTGGACCAGGAGGTCGAGGACCACCTGCGCCGCCACGGCGCGATCATCTTCCCGACCGACCCGCGGGCCCCGGTGGATCCCTACCGGGCCCGGCTCTACACCCCCCAGGAGCTGTACGCCGGGATCGAGGAGGACGGCTACGCCGCGACGGTCGACGCCAGGGCCTACCGGTGGTTCGAGGACGCGACCGTGCGCCACGACGCCTACGTCACCGCGCTGCGGGCCGTCCACGACGACGCGATGTCGGACGCGCTCGCGGGCCTGCTGGAGGGACGCCGCGTGGTCGGCGTCATGGGCGGGCACGCGCTGCGGCGCGGCACGGAGGACTTCGCCGCCGCCGCGCTCCTGGGCCACCGGATCGCCGGGTCCGGTGCCCTGGTCGTCACCGGCGGCGGTCCCGGCGCCATGGAGGCCGCCAACCTGGGCGCCTGGGCCCCGGACGAGGAGGTGCTGGCCGCGGCGCTGGAGGAGGTGGCCACCGTCCCCGACTTCGCCCCGGACATCGCCGGCTGGGTCCGTCCGGCGCTGCGCACGCGTGCCTCGACGCACGGGCCACGCCGCCTGCGCAGCGTCGGGATCCCCACCTGGTACTACGGCCACGAGCCCCCGAACGCGTTCGCCCAGCTCGTCGCCAAGTTCTTCTCCAACGCCCTGCGCGAGGACCTGCTCCTCGCGCACGCCCGCCACGGCCTCGTGGTCCTCCCGGGCGCGGCCGGGACGGTCCAGGAGGTGTTCCAGATGGCGACCAGGCTCTACTACGAGGTGGAGGCCGGGGGCCCCGGCACGCCGCCGACCCCGCTGGTGCTGGTGGGACGCGAGCACTGGACCTCCCACCTTCCCGTGTGGCAGCTCCTGCAGGCGCTGGGCAGGGACCGCCCGATGGCGCGCTCCCTCCACCTCGTCGACACGGTCGACGAGGCGGCGGACGTCGTCACTCCCGGCTGACCGGGCACCCGTCGGCCGGGGACCGCTCGCTCACGACGCAGGGTCCTGAGCCCTCGTGGTCGGGCTCCCAGCGCAGAAGGTCACCCGGCTGGCGCTCCAGCGCCTCGTGAGCGACCCGCTGACGCGGTCCGATCCTGTCCGCAGGTCGCGCCCGGGACCCTGACAGACGCGAGGTCGGGCGCCTAGCGTCAGCAGCACCACCCACACGGACCGAGGAGCGCCATGACCACCGACCCACCCTGGGAGCCACCCCTGGCCGGCACCGACGTCGAGCACCTGGTCGGGACGCTCGAGCGTCTGCGCGCCACCTTCCGCTGGAAGGCCGACGGCCTGACCGTGGAGCAGCTGCGCAGGCGAGCCGTCCCCACGTCCGCGCTGACCGTCGGTGGCCTGCTCAAGCACCTGGCGGTCTGCGAGGACGACGTCTTCTGCTGGCGGATGGCCGGGGCGCCTCCGGTCACCTGGCTCTCGGTGCCGGAGGAGGACGTGGCGCGCTGGCAGTTCACCGTCGACCCGGACGAGACCGCCGAGGACGTCTACGGGCTGTGGGAGGCCGCCGTCGCACGCTCCCGCACCCGCCTGGGTGCGCTGCTGGCCGAGGATGGGCTGGACCGGCCCGGCCACCTGGTCTTCGAGGACGCGCGTCCGTCGCTGCGCCGGCACCTGCACGACATCATCGAGGAGTACGGCCGGCACACCGGACACATGGACCTGCTGCGCGAGGCCGTCGACGGTCGTGTCGGCGAGGACCCGCCGCCGGACTGGCCGATGCTGCCGCCGGTCCCGGCGGCAACGCCGGTCTAGGCGGTGACGGCGGCCAGCTGCCCGCAGGCGCCGTCGATCTCCGAGCCGCGGGTGTCACGCACGGTCGTGGGTATGCCGTGCGCCCGCAGCCGCTCGACGAACTGCTGCTCGACGCCGGGGCGGGAGGCGGTCCACTTGCTGCCCGGCGTCGGGTTGAGCGGGATGGGGTTGACGTGGACCCACCCGCGGCCGCGCGCGTTGAGCTTCTCCCCCAGCAGGTCGGCCCGCCAGGCGTGGTCGTTGATGTCGCGGATGAGGGCGTACTCGATGCTGACCCGGCGACCGGTCGTGTCGAAGTAGCGCCGGGCGGCGTCGAGCGCCTCGTCGACCTTCCACCGGGTGTTGATCGGCACCAACTCGTCGCGGAGCTCGTCGTCGGGGGCGTGCAGGCTCAGGGCCAGGGTCACCGGGATGCCCTCGCCCGCCAGCTTGTCGATGGCCGGCACCAGCCCCACGGTCGACATCGTCACGCCGCGCGCGGACATGCCCAGCCCGGCGGGCGGTCGCTCCACCAGGCGGCGGATCGCCCCCACGGCGGCCTTGTAGTTGGCCAGGGCCTCACCCATCCCCATGAAGACCACGTTGCTCACCCGCAGCGCCTGCTCGACGGTGGTCTCGGCCGCGGGGTCGTGGCCGTGCTCCACGGCCGTGCCCGCCTGCAGGTCACCGTGGCGCAGGGCCCGGGCCGCGGCGATGACCTGCTCGACGATCTCTG
The DNA here is from genome assembly GCF_000421185.1 of Ornithinimicrobium pekingense DSM 21552. Taxonomy (GTDB): domain Bacteria; phylum Actinomycetota; class Actinomycetes; order Actinomycetales; family Dermatophilaceae; genus Ornithinicoccus; species Ornithinicoccus pekingensis. The sequence goes on along the minus strand of NZ_ATWJ01000007.1, from coordinate 491,889 downwards.
CCGTGGACAGGTTGCGGGTCAGGCCCTGCTGCCCGGTGGCGCAGAACGGGCAGTTCATCCCGCAGCCGGCCTGGCTGGAGATGCACATGGTCACGCGTCCGGGGTAGCGCATGAGCACCGACTCCACGAGGGCGCCGTCGTGGAGGCGGTGGACCTGCTTGAGGGTGGCTCCTCCGTCGGTGGACAGGGTGCGCACGGGGGTCAGCAGCGGCGGCAGCAGCGTGGACACGAGCTCGTCACGGCCGGTGCGCAGCAGGTCGGTCATCTGCTCGGGGTCGGTGGTCAACCGCTCGAAGTAGTGACGGGAGACCTGGTCGGCGCGGAAGCCGGGCACCCCGAGCTCCGCGGCCCACGCCTTGCGGCCCGCCGGGTCGAGGTCGGCCAGGTGGGTCGGCGGCTTGCCGCGCCGGGGCGCGCTGAAGGTCAGCCTGCCGGGCTCGGGGCGGGTGGTCGGGGTCGGCAGCTCGGTGCTCATCCCTGCCAGTGTCCCATCCTCCGGCCGGGTCGGCGTCCCCGTGGTCTCAGACCAGCAGGCGCATCAGCGCCCAGCAGACCGGCGCGGTGACCAGGAGCGAGTCGAGGCGGTCCATGATCCCGCCGTGGCCGGGCAGCAGGGTGCCCATGTCCTTGATGCCGATGTCGCGCTTGATGGAGGACTCGGCCAGGTCACCGACCGTGGCGAAGCAGGCCGCCACGGCCCCCAGCAGCAGCCCGCCCCACCAGGGGCCGTCCAGCAGCAGGACGAACGCGAGCAGCCCCACGACCGAGCTCAGCCCGACCGAGCCGGCGAAGCCCTCCCACGACTTCTTCGGCGACAGGGACGGCGCCATCGGCGTGCGCCCCCGCAGCACGCCCACGACATACCCGCCGGTGTCGCTGGCCACGGTGACCAGCACGTAGGTGAGCACGCGCAGCGCACCGTCCGGCTCGGCGACCATGAGAGCGGGGACGGCGGCGAGCAGCGGCACGTAGGCGACGATGAACGTCCCCCCTGCCACGTCGCGCAGGGAGTTCTCGGGAGGTCCGACCGAGCGCCACAGCAACACCAGAGCCACCGCGGCCCCGAAGCCGACCGCGAGCGCGGACGGCCCGCCGTAGTAGGCCAGGGGCACCAGTCCCGTGGCAGCCAGCAGCGGGGGCAGGGGTATGGAGTACCGCGCGACGCGCAGGGCGTGGTCGAGCTCCCAGACGCCGACGACGGCCACGGCGAGCACGAGCAGGACGAAGAGCGGGCGGTAGATCAGCAGGCTGGCGACGACCAGGCCGATGAGCACGAGCCCCACCACGACCGCTGCCGGCAGGTTGCGTCCCGCACGACCCGGGCCACCCGGGGCAGGCGAGCTCCCCCGACGCGCACGGTAGGCACGCCGGGACCCGGTGCTCTCCCCCGTCGTCTCGGCCATGGCCCCGACGCCCGACACCGATCTCGAGCCGCTCAGACGTCGAGCAGCTCGGTCTCCTTGTGCTTGAGCACCTCGTCGACCGCCTCGACGTGGCGCTTGGTCAGCGCCTCCAGCTCCTTCTCGGCGCGGGTGCCCTCGTCCTCGCCGACCTCCCCGTCCTTGACGGCCCGGTCGATGGCGTCCTTGGCATGGCGGCGCACGTGGCGCACCGACACCTTGGCGTCCTCACCCTTGGTTTGCGCCAGCTTGATGTACTCGCGGCGGCGCTCCTCGGTCAGCTGCGGCATGACGATCCGGATGGCGTTGCCGTCGTTGCTGGGGTTGGCCCCCAGGTCGGAGTCGCGCAGCGCCTTCTCGATCGCGCTCATGGCGCTCTTGTCGTAGGGGGTGATGAGCAGGGTGCGGGCGTCCTGCACGGTGAAGGAGGCCAGCTGCTGCATCGGCGTCGGCGCGCCGTAGTAGTCCACCTCGATCTTGGCGAACATGCCCGGGTGGGCCCGGCCGGTGCGGATCGAGGCCATGTCCTCGCGCGCCACCTCCAGGGCCTTGTCCATCTTTTCCTCGGCCTCCATGAGGGCCATCTCGATGAGCTCGGACATCGCTGCTAATCGCTCCTTCGTCGCGTCGTGCGTGGTGGTCGCGCCGGCTCAGCCGGCGGTGACCAGTGTCCCGATCTTCTCACCCCGGATGGCGCGGGTGATGGCGTCCTCGCCGTCGATGCCGAAGACGAGCATCGGCAGGTCGTTGTCCATGCACAGGCTGAAGGCCGCGGCGTCGACCACGCGCAGGTTGCCGGTGAGCGCGTCGGTGAAGGTCAGCTCCTCGAGCTTGACGGCCGTGTCGTCGGTGCGGGGGTCGGCGGTGTAGACGCCGTCGACCCCGTGCTTGCTCATCAGCACCGCGTCGCACTTGATCTCCAGGGCACGCTGCGCCGAGACGGTGTCTGTGGAGAAGTAGGGCATACCCGCACCGGCGCCGAAGATCACGACCCGGCCCTTCTCCAGGTGCCGGATCGCCTTGCGCGGGATGTAGGGCTCGGCGACCTGCCCCATCGTGATCGCCGTCTGCACGCGGGTGTCCACGCCCTCCTTCTCCAGGAAGTCCTGCAGCGCCAGGCAGTTCATGACGGTGCCGAGCATGCCCATGTAGTCCGCCCGGGCGCGCTCCATCCCCCGCTGCTGCAGCTGCGCGCCGCGGAAGAAGTTGCCTCCGCCCATCACCACGGCCACCTGCACACCGGCCCGCTGGCCGGCGGCGATCTGCCGCGCGATGCCCCTGACGACGTCGGGGTCCAGGCCGACCTTGCCGCCGCCGAACGCCTCCCCGGAGAGCTTGAGCAGCACCCGGCGGCCGGTGTGCGGCTCGTCGGGGGCTGCGGGGGACATCGGGGTGGGAAGGGTGGCAGGGCTGGGCGCGGACGTCGGCATGCGGAGAACCTCCGAGGGGTCGCGTGGGGCGGTCGGTCGATCCTGCCACACCCGGCCCCTGGCGGGCACGGGCGGTCGCCCGGGGCAGAATGGCCCGGTGACCGGTGAGCGCGTGAGGGCTGAGCTCGTGGCGGTGCTGACCGCCGTCGACGACGGCCGCCCGCTGGTCCTGACCGCAGACCAGGGCCGCAGCCTGCCCTCCGGCCCCCTGCGCACCGAGCACCGCTCGATGCAGGCCGGGCTGCAGGCCTGGGTCGAGCAGCAGACCGGCCACCACCTGGGCTACGTGGAGCAGCTCTACACCTTCGCCGACCCCGACCGCTCGGTCGCCGGCGGGCGGGTGGTCTCGGTCTCCTACCTCGGCCTGACCCGGGCCGCCGGCGACGCCGGGCACGGATGGCGGGACTGGTACGCCTTCTTCCCCTGGGAGGACCGGCGGCCGGGCTCTCCCGGCCCGACCGTCCTGCAGGAGACGGTCACCCCCCTGCTGGACGCCTGGGCCCGCGGCGCGCGGTCGGACGGTGAGCGCGAGCGGCGCCAGCTGCGCACGGACGTGTGCTTCGCCCTCGACGGCCGCCCGTGGGCCCCCGAGCTGGTGCTGCAGCGCTACGAGCTGCTCTACGAGGCCGGCCTGCTCCCGGAGAGCGGTGGCGCCACCACCGACGACCCGGCGCCCGGGAGTGACGGCGAGGACCGTCCCGGCGTGCCCGGCGAGCGGATGGCCGGTGACCACCGGCGCATCCTGTCCACCGGCCTGGCCCGCCTCCGGGCCAAGATCCAGTACCACCCCGTCGTCTTCGAGCTGATGCCCGACACCTTCACCCTGGGCCAGCTGCAGGTGGCGGTGGAGGCGATCGCCGGCCAGGCGGTGCACAAGCAGAACTTCCGTCGCCTGGTGACCCAGCAGGACCTCGTGGAGCCCACCGGCGAGACCGACAGCGACACCGGCGGCCGCCCTGCCCGGCTCTACCGTTTCCGGCGCGGGGTGCTCGACGAGCGCGGCGTCGCGGGCACCAAGCTGCCGCGCACCCGCTGACGCGGCCACGCACAGCGCCCCGGGTCCTCGACCTGGGGCTGGACCACGTCGACGGCTGACCCGGTCCTGCACCGCGTGCCGGCCACGCACAGCGCGCCGGTCCTGCACCTCCCGGCGTGCACGACGGGGCTGAGCGCCCCCTGCCCGGCGGCCGGCAGGACAAGCGGGAGGGCCCGCCGCAGCCGATGGCTGCGACGGGCCCTCCCGACGTGCTGGGCGTCAGGCGCTCAGACGCCGACCTTGAAGCGGGCGAACCCGGTGACGGTGGCACCGGCCTCCTTGGCGACCTGGCCGACCGACTTCTTCGCGTCCTTGGCGAAGGACTGGTCGAGCAGGACGTTCTCCTTGAAGAAGCCGTTGACCCGGCCCTCGACGATCTTGGGCAGGGCCTGCTCGGGCTTGCCCTCCTCGCGGGCGGTCTGCTCGGCGATGCGCCGCTCGTTCTCGACCGTCTCGGCGTCGATCTCCTCGCGCGAGAGCACGGTCGGGGAGAACGCCGCGACGTGCATCGCGATGTCACGGGCCACCTGCTGGTCCCCGCCGGAGGTGGCGACCAGGACGCCGATCTGCGCGGGCAGGTCGGGGTTGGTCTTGTGCAGGTAGCTCACGACCTGGTCACCGGTCACCCGGGCGACGCGGCGGACCTCGATCTTCTCGCCGAGCCCGGCGTTGGCCTCGTCCAGGACCTCCTTGACGGTCTTGCCGTCGAGCTCGGAAGCCAGCAGGGACTCGGCGTCGGCGGCCTCGACCGCGACGGCCTGGGACAGGATGCGGTCGGCCAGCTCGCCGAACTTCGGGTTCTTGGCCACGAAGTCCGTCTCGCAGTTGACCTCGACGAGGGTGCCCACGCCACCGTCGACCTGGGCACGGACCAGACCGTTGGAGGCCGAGCGGCCCTCACGCTTGGTCACGCCCTTCAGACCCTTGACGCGCAGGATCTCGGTGGCCTTGCCGAGGTCGCCCTCGGCCTCGTCGAGGGCCTTCTTGACGTCCATCATGCCGGCGCCGGTGGACTCGCGCAGGGCCTTGATGTCAGCGGCGGTGTAGTTCGCCATAAGTGCTGTGTCGCTCCTTCGGGGATGCGGTGGCGGTCAGGACTGGACGGACTCGTCGTCCGCGGCCGGCGACTGCTCGGACACGGTCTCCTCGCCCTTGGCCTCGACCTCGGGGGTCTCCTCGGAGGTCGTGCCGACGGCCTCGGCCGGGGACTCGACGGCCTCGGGGGCGGTCTCGGTCTCCTCCGCGGGAGCCTTGGGCTCGGTCTGCGCGGACGCGTCGTCGGTGCCGGCGGCCTGCTCGACCTCGGCGCCGGCGAGGAGCTCGCGCTCCCACTCGGCCATCGGCTCCGCCTCGGCGGCGCCCTCGCTGGACCCGCCGCCGGAACGGGCCATCAGGCCGTCGGCGACCGCGTCGGCGACGACGCGGGTCAGCAGCGTGACGGAGCGGATCGCGTCGTCGTTGCCCGGGATCTTGTAGTCGACCTCGTCCGGGTCGCAGTTGGTGTCGAGGATGGCGATGACGGGCAGGCCGAGCTTGCGCGCCTCGGTGACCGCCAGGTGCTCCTTCTTGGTGTCGACGACCCACACGGCCGAGGGCACCTTCTGCATGTCGCGGATGCCGCCGAGCGTCTTGCTCAGCTTCTCGTACTCGCGGCTCATCATGAGGAGCTCCTTCTTCGTGCGGCCGCTGCCGGCCACGTCGTCGAAGTCGATCTCCTCAAGCTCCTTCATGCGGGTGAGGCGCTTGGAGACGGTCTGGAAGTTGGTGAGCATGCCGCCCAGCCAGCGGTGGTTGACGTAGGGCATCCCCACGCGGGTCGCCTGCTCGGCGATCGACTCCTGCGCCTGCTTCTTGGTGCCGACGAACAGGATGGTGCCGCCGTGGGCGACCGTCTGCTTGACGAAGTCGTAGGCCTCGTTGAGGAAGGTCAGCGACTGCTGCAGGTCGATGATGTAGATGCCGTTGCGCTCGGTCATGATGAAGCGCTTCATCTTGGGGTTCCAGCGACGGGTCTGGTGCCCGAAGTGGACGCCGCTCTCCAGGAGCTGGCGCATGGTGACGACGGCCATGCCGTGGTCTCGCTTTCTGTGGAAGGTGCAGTTGGGTCCTGGCCCGGGGACACCCTCCACCCGTCACCCTCACGGTGGCGGGACTGCGGAGGACGCCGTCGAGCGAGCCGACCTGGCCCGGGCGCGAATTCGTGCGGCGACCTTCTCCCCGGCGGGCCGGAGGGCAGGCACACCACACGTGCGGCACATCTTACGTCAGCCGAGCCGCTGCGACCCAATCGCCCTCCCTCGCTACGGTGGCGCACATGACCTCCCCGCTCGTCCCCCGCATGCAGCCCTTCGGCACGACCGTCTTCGCCGAGATGACGCAGCGGGCGCTGCGCTTCGACGCGGTGAACCTCGGGCAGGGCTTCCCGGACACCGACGGCCCCGCGGAGATGCTGCAGGTGGCCGCGCACGGCCTGCAGGAGGGCCTCAACCAGTACGCCCCGGCGCGCGGGCTGCCCGTGCTGCGCGAGGCCGTGGCCGAGCACCAGCGGCGCTTCTACGGCATACCTCTCGACCCCGACGCCCAGGTCCTGGTGACCGTGGGTGCCACGGAGGGCATCGCCGCGGCGCTCCTCGCCCTCGCCGGGCCGGGCGACGAGGTGGTCGTCATCGAGCCGAGCTACGACTCCTACGACGCCTCCATCGCGCTGGCCGGCGCGACGCGCCGGGCCGTCTCGCTCCGCTTCCCCGACCTGCACCTGGACCTCGACGCGGTGCGGGACGCCGTCACCGACCGCACCCGGGTGCTGATGATCAACACCCCGCACAACCCCACCGGCAAGGTCTTCAGCCGTGCGGAGCTGGAGGGGCTGGCCGAGATCGTCCGCGAGCGCGAGGGGCTGTGGGTGGTCTCCGACGAGGTCTACGAGCACCTCGTCTTCGACGGGCTCTCCCACGTCCCCTTCTCGACGCTGCCCGGGATGGCCGAGCGGACGCTGACGATCTCCTCGGTCGGCAAGACCTTCTCCCTCACCGGGTGGAAGACCGGGTGGGTGACCGGCCCCGCCGAGCTGGTCGACGCGGTGGCGGCGGTCAAGCAGTTCCTCACCTTCGTCGGCGTGACCCACGTCCAGCCGGCGGTCGCCCACGGCCTGCGTCTGCCCGAGTCGTTCTTCACCGGGTTCGCCCAGGAGCTGCAGGGCAAGCGGGACGTCCTCGTCGAGGCGCTGAGCGACGTGGGGGTTCCGGTGTCACCGTGCCAGGGCACCTACTTCGTCATCGCCGACTTCGCCCCGCACGGGGTGAGCGACGCCGTCGACTTCTGCCGCCGTCTGCCCGAGGAGCTGGGCGTGGTCGGCGTCCCGGTCTCGGTCTTCGTCGAGGACCCGGCGCCGGTCGCCTCCCTCGTGCGCTTCGCGTTCTGCAAGAAGGAGGAGGTGCTCCGCGAGGCGGCGCGCCGCCTGCACGCCCTCGGGCGTGCGTGACAGCCTCGGGGGTATGCCGTCCGCGCCCGCCCTCACCACGTGGCGCCCCTCGCCGGCCGCCCGGGTGCGCTCGTGGCTGGGTGACTGGCTGGTGGTGGCAGGCTGGCTGGCCCTGCTGACCCTCCTGGGTGTGCTCGTCCGCCCGCTGCTGGACGTCCCCGGACCGGCTGGTGCTCCCGGTCCGCGTAGGGTGCTCGCCGCGGACCTCGCCATCAGCCTGGTGACGGTCGTGCCCTACGTCCTCTACCTCTTTGTGACGGAGTCCTCACCGCGTTCCGCGAGCCTGGGCAAGCGGTGGGCGGGTCTGGTGGTCGCGGGCGCCACGGGCGGACCGGCCCGGACCGGCCAGGTCTTCGCGCGCAACGTCGTCAAGGCCCTGCCGTGGCAGGTGGCCCATCTCGGGGTGAGTCGTGCCGTCCTCGAGGTGCAGCTGCCGATCGGGATGACCCTCGTCGTCCTGTCGCTGGTGCTCGCCGCAGCCTGCATGGTCCCGTCGCTTGTCGGTGGCCGTGGACTGCACGACCGGGTCGCGGGGACCCGCGTGCAGCGGGCGTCCCGGTCCGGGCCGGTCGACCGGTGAACGGTGCGGAGGAGGCGCTCAGCGCCTTCGAGCAGCACCTCGCGGTGGAGAAGGGCCGTTCGGCCCACACCGTGCGGGCCTACCTGGGCGACCTGCGGGGGCTCCTCGCGCACCTGCACGGGCAGGGCGTGGGCGACCTGTCGGAGGTGCGGCTGGCCGACCTGCGCTCCTGGCTGGCTGCGCAGGGCAGCGCCGGGGCCTCCCGGTCGACGGTCTCGCGCCGGGCGGCGGCGGTGCGGACCTTCTTCCGCTGGGCGGTGCGCACCGGGCGGCTGACCGCCGACCCCTCGGTCCGACTGGCCGCCCCCGGCAAGGACAAGCACCTTCCCGGGGTCCTGCGCCAGGGCCAGGCCGAAGAGCTCATGACCCTGGCTGCGGTCGCCTCCGACGACGCCGACCCCGTCGCCGTCCGCGACCGGGCCGTGCTCGAGCTGCTCTACGCCTCCGGGATGCGGGTCGGCGAGCTGACCGGGCTGGACGTCGACGACGTCGACCTGTCGGCGGGGACCGCGCGGGTGCTCGGCAAGGGCGACAAGGAGCGGATCGTGCCCTTCGGCCGGCCGGCCGAAGCCGCGTTGCGGGCGTGGCTCGGCTCGGCCCGCCCGGCGCTGGTCACGCCGCAGTCCGGTCCGGCTCTCTTCCTCGGGCGCCGGGGACGCCGCCTGGACCAGCGCCAGGTGCGGTCCTCCCTGGGTCGGCTGCTCGAGCACCTGCCCGACACCCCGGCCCTGGGGCCGCACGGGCTGCGCCACAGCGCCGCCACGCACCTGCTGGAGGGCGGCGCCGACCTGCGCACGGTGCAGGAGCTGCTGGGCCACAGCAGCCTGGCGACGACGCAGATCTACACCCACGTCTCCGTGGACCGTCTTCGTGCGGCCTACCAGCAGGCCCACCCCCGCGCCTGACACCGCCGGTGGCAGGGTCCGCCGCCGGACGTGGACCGGCGCCCCCTGCCAAGGGTGCGGCCCGGAACCCTCGCTGCGGCCGGGTCAGGCCATGGTGCCCCGGTTGGCCCACAGGTCGCGCAGCAGGGCGACCTCGGCCAGGTGGTGGATCGTCTCGCGGTTGATGTGCAGCACCAGCCCGAGCATGGGGTGCTCCGCCCACGACCCCTCCGCCGACCCGACCGGGGTGGCGAGGTCGTCGAGGTCCAGGCCCCGGACACCGGCCGACCACGCCTCGTAGGCCGCGTCGAGCTGGGTCAGGGCTTCCTGGGCGGTTCCCGCGTAGCTCCAGGACTCTTGGTCCGCTGCCGGACCCCCGAAGTGAGCGTGGGCGCGTGCGCCGAGCACGTCGACGGTCACGTGCGCCAGACGCCAGGCGATCGAGGTCACGGGCGCCGGCTGCGGCTGCGGGTCTCCCAGGTCGAGGAGCCACTCCCCCGCCCCGGCACGCCGGGTCACCGTGCCCGGGACGGGATCCTGACCACGACGCACGTTCCAGGTCCCCGGCGCCGGCTCCCAGAGGTACTCCTCGTCGGTGAGCCCCTCCAGCCGCGGCCGGGCCTGCACCTGCCAGTGCCAGTCCAGCTGCTCGTGCAGGTGGCGCAGCAGGTCGAGGGGCTCCGTCCCGTCCCCGTGCCGTCCCGGTCCCTCGACGAGCGCGGCCAGCCGCTCCACCGAGGCGAGGAGCCGCTCGGAGGTCGTGGAGCGGGCGCGCTCGAGGCGGCCGGGGTCGTCCAGCGACGACCAGTCGTAGGTGTGGGTGACCCGGGTGCGCCCCGTGTCCACCGGCTCCAGCTCCCAGCGCCACAGGTGCCCCGGGGGCCGCCCGCCCGGCTCGGCCGGCCGCCACGCGACGAGCCGGCCCTCGTCGAACTCCACGACGTGGTTCTCCCGGACGAACCCCGTGTGCGTCAGCACGGTGGTGAAGACGTCGCCCACGGCGCTCACCCGTTGGCCGGGTTCGGCGGCGGCGAGGTTGTCGTTGCCGTCCCACCGGGGCTGCTGGGAGGGGTCGGCGATGAGCTCGAAGATCACCTCGGCAGGCGCGGCGATCTCCCGGGAGGCGCTGACGATCCGCTGGTCGTGCTCGGGGCTGTCCATCCGCACATGCAACCACGTCACGGATGCCCGCGCCCGGAGGTGACCGGCAGCAGCGAGAGCTCTGCGGGCTGGAGCAGCGGGGTCGGGTCGACGTAGCGGTCGGCGCCTCGGCGTGCACCCAGGTGCAGACAGTCCGCCACGACGCAGTGGCCTCCGGCGTCGAGCCGCCCGAGCCGCTGCCCACGTGCGACCCGCTCGCCCCGCCCGACACGGTCGGTCACCGGCTGGTAGGTGCTCCGCAGGCCGCCTGCGTGGTCCACCGACACGATGCCCACCCCGGCGATGGTGCCGCTCCAGGCCACCACCCCGGTGTCGACCGCCAGCACGGCCTCCCCCGCGACCCCGACCAGGTCGATGCCGCGGTGCCCGGCCAGCCACCGCCGCTCGGGCGGGTCGAACCCCCGCGCGACGTCGGGCCGCCCGGCGAGGGGCCAGCCCCAGACCGCGGTGCGCTCACGGTCGCCGACGGCACGCTCGGCGGGCGTCCTGGTGCCGAGGACCATCGAGACAACGCTGCCGTCCTCCGGCGCCGCAGGACGGATCTCGGTCGCGGACGCAGCACCGGAGGGGAGCAGCAGCAGGAGCGCGGCCACCACGGGAAGGGCCGACCGACGTGCGGCGAGACCGGCGAGCGGGTCACCGGTCACCGCACCGACCTGCGCTTCCAGCCGTCGAGCAGCTGCTCGGCCATCCCGCGTTCCTCCAGCTCGGACAGGGCCACGAGGACCTCGCCCAGAGCCAGACCCGACCGCACCATCAGCTCGTCCACGCTGGCCGACCTGCGCGGCCGCAACCACTGCCACACCCTCCTGGTCTCGGCGGGCAGGGCGTCCTCGTCGCGGACCTCGCCGCGACGGACCGGGGCCAGGTCCTCCCCGATGCGTCCGACCAGCTCGGCGACCTCGGCGGCGTCGGTCACCAGGGTCGCGCCGAGGCGGATCTCCTCGTGGCAGCCGGAGGACATGACGCTGCTCACCGGCCCGGGCACCGCCATCAGGTGGCGACCGAGCTCCCTGGCGACCTTGGCCGTGGTACGGGCCCCGGAGCGCACGTTGGCCTCCACCACGACCGTCCCGTCGCCGAGGGCGGCGATGATGCGGTTGCGGGCCAGGAACCGCATCCGGGCCGGTGCCCCGCCCGGGGGCGTCTCGCTGACGACCGCACCCCTGCCGGCGATGCTCGCCAGCAGGTCAGTGTTGGCACGGGGGTAGGGCACGTCCACCCCGCCGGCGAGCACGGCCACCGTCGTGCCGCCCGCCCGCAGCGCCCCACGGTGGGCCGCCGCGTCGATGCCGTAGGCGGCACCGGAGACCACGGCGAACCCGCGCTCGGCGAGCTCGTAGGACATGCGCGCCGCGACCTCGTCGCCGTAGGCGGTGCTGGCCCGGGCGCCGACCATCGCCACGGCGCGGCCGCACCACTCCTGGGGCGGCACGGGGCCACGGACCCACAGGCACCAGGGCGGGTCGGGCAGGTGGTCCAGGGAGGACGGCCACCCCTCGTCCCCGGGGACCAGGACCGTCAGCCCCAGGGCCCGGCAGATCTGGGCGTCGTCCACGCCCTGGGCACGGGGCAGCCGGGCGCGGAGCCGCTCGAGGCTCGCTCCGTCCGGGGTGCGGCCGTCCCGGACGGCGTACCCGACGAGATCGACCACCCCGTGCGCCGCGACGAGCTCCTGGACCTTGTCGTCGTAGGGCTCGGCGATGCGTGCCAGCAGCAGCCGGGCGTCCCGTTCACCGAGCAGGGCTGCGGGCGGTCTCATGCGGCCTTCACCCCCTGCGCGTCGCGCATCGTCAGGGCTTGGTGCACGTGCGGGTGGGTCGGTCGGTCGGCACCCTCCAGGTCGGCGAGCGTCCACGCCACCCGCAGGCAGCGGTCCAGGCCCCGCAGGGTCAGCGTGCCACGGTCGAGGGCGTCGTCCAGCGGCCTGCGGTCACGAGGCGCCAGCTGCCACGGTCCCTGCCGCAGCGCCGAGCCCGGCGCCTCCGCGTTGAGGGACCAGGGCCGGTCGCGCCACCGCACGCGCTGCCGCTGCCGCGCCCGGTCGACGCGCTGCGCGACCGTGGCGGAGGCCTCACCCCGTGCCAGGGCCAGGTCGGCCCGGGCGACCGGGTGGACCGCGACCTTGATGTCGACCCGGTCCAGCAGCGGCCCGGACAGGCGGGCGAGATAGCGCGCCCGCCGCGCTGGTGCGCACACGCACCGGCCGTTGCCCCCGCCGCACGGGCACGGGTTGGCCGCCAGCACGAGCTGGAACCGTGCGGGCAGCCGCACGTGCCGGTCGGCCCGTGCGATGACGACCTCCCCCGACTCCAGCGGCTGGCGCAGGCCGTCGAGGACGTCACGGCGGAACTCCGGGGCCTCGTCCAGGAAGAGCACGCCGCGGTGGGCGCGCGACACGGCCCCGGGACGGACCGAGCCGGAACCGCCCCCGATGACCGCCGCCATCGAGGCGCTGTGGTGCGGCGCGACGAACTGCGGTGTCGTCAGGAGCGCGTCGCCGGCGGGCAGCAGCCCCAGGACCGAGTGCACCGCCGTCACCGCGAGCGCGTCGTCCTGCGTCAGCGGTGGCAGGATGCCCGGCAGCCGTTCGGCGAGCATCGTCTTGCCCGCACCGGGTGGCCCGACGAGCATGAGGTTGTGGCCGCCTGCGGCCGCGAGCTCGACGGCCGACCGCGCGACCGCCTGCCCGACGACCTCGGCCAGGTCGGCGACCCGGGGCGGGTCGCACGGCGCCGGGTCGGGCATCGGCAGCACGGCGTCCACCCCGGCCGACCGCGCCTCGTAGAAGTGCCTGACCTCCTCCAGCGTGCGGACGGGGTGCACCCGCACGCCGGAGACGAGGGCGGCCTCCCGAGCCCCCGCGGCGTGCACCATGACGTCCTGGACGCCCGCTGCCGCCGCGGCGGCGACCATCGGCAGGACGCCGGCGACGGGCCTTATTGTGCCGTCGAGCCCCACCTCCCCGATGTGCACGGTCCGCGCGACCTGGTCCCGGTCGAGGTGACCCTCCGAGGCAAGCAGCGCCGCGGCGACGGCCAGGTCGAGGCCGCTGCCGACCTTCGGCAGCCCCGCGGGCGAGAGGTTGACCGTCCACCGCCCCTGCGGCAGGGTCACACCCAGGTTGCGGATCGCGGGGCGCACCCGGTCGGGCGCCTGGCGGCAGGCGGTGTCGGCGAGCCCGCTCATGACGAACACCGGCAGGCCCGAGCTGCACTGGGCCTCGACCGTCACGACGTGGCCCTCCACCCCGGAGAGGGTGACCCCGCGGGTCTGGGCGAAGCCCATCAGGCCACGGCCTCGAGGTGCTCGAGCCGGGGGGCCCGGCCGGGGACCGTGAGCACGCCGATCAGGTCGATGCGGAAACGGCCCGGCCGCTCCTCGTGCGCGGCCAGCCACGCCCAGGCAAGGACGCGCAGCCGCCTGGCCTTGGCGTGCCCCACCGCCTCCACCGGCAGCCCCATGCGGGCCGAGCGGCGGGTCTTGACCTCGCAGAAGACGAGCTCCCCGTCGGGGTCCCTGGCCACCACGTCGATCTCCCCCTGGCGGCAGCGCCAGTTGCGCTCCACCAGCTGCCAGCCCATCCGCTCCAGGTGCGCACACGCCAGGTCCTCGCCCCGGTCACCCACCGCGCGGGCCTCGCGCCACGGCATACCCCTCCCCATGAGTCCCTCCTCGCTCGCCCGCCGCCCGTGCGGCGGTGCACCCCCGAGGCAACCGCGGCCGACCGGCCCGGGCAAGGCTCGACCCCCGCCCTGTGGACGCGGGCGGGGGTCGGGTCGAGGATGTGGACGGCCGGGGTCAGCCGCCGAAGGGGCCCTTGGGGATCTCCAGGTCGCTCTTGGCCAGCTCCTCCACGTTGACGTCCTTGAAGGTGATCACCCGGGCCTTCTTGACGAAGCGGGCCGGCCGGTAGACGTCCCAGACCCAGGCGTCGGACATGGTGACCTCGAACCACGTCTCTCCCCCACCGCTGCGCACCTGCACGTCGACCTCGTTGGCCAGGTAGAACCGCCGCTCGGTCTCCACCACGTGCGAGAAGAGCCCGACGACGTCGCGGTACTCGCGGTAGAGGGCGAGCTCCATGTCGGTCTCGTACTTCTCCAGGTCCTCGGCGCTCACTGCGCTGCTCCTTCCTCCGCCGTCCCCGCCAGCCGCCAGCTGCGGCGGTGGTAGGGGCTCGGCCCGTGCGCGCGCAGGGCGTCCTGGTGCTCCTGCGCGGCGTAGCCCTTGTTGTGCTGCCAACCGTAGGCCGGGTGCTCGTCGGCCATCTGCACCAGCAGCGCGTCGCGGGTGACCTTGGCCAGCACCGACGCGGCGGCCACCGAGGAGCAGCGCAGGTCCGCCTTGACCATGGTGCGCACCGGCGGGCACGGCGGGCCGTCGGCGAGGAGGCCCAGCAGGCCCTCCCGGCCCGGGTCGGTCAGCCAGTCGTGGTTGCCGTCGAGCAGGACCAGGTCGGGCGTCAGCCCCAGCTGGGCCAGCGCGCGCTCGCCCGCCAGCCGCAGCGCCGCCATGATGCCGACCTCGTCGATCTCCGACGGCGAGGCGTGCCCCACCGCGTGGGCCAGGCTCCACCGCCGGATGAGCGGCACCAGCCGCTCCCGGGCCGCCGGGGTCAGCAGCTTGCTGTCGCGCACGCCCTGCGGGGCGCTGCGGCAGGTCGGGTCGACGGCGCACACGCCCACGGTCACCGGTCCGGCCAGCGCTCCGCGGCCCACCTCGTCCATGCCGACGAGCACCGCATACCCCTCGCGCTGCAGGGCCCGCTCGACCCGCAGGCTGGGCGCCCCCGGACCGGGGCGTCGCGCGGCGATCCTGCGCCGTGCTTCCGTGGTCGTGGTCACGGCGCCTCCTCAGGCACGTCGGCGAAGGCCTCGGGCACCGAGAACCAGGTGATCCGATCGAGCGGGAAGAGCAGGACGAACGCCTGGCCGACCACGTTCTCACGCGGCACCGAGCCGGTCGCGCCGGTCCCGTCGTCGTTGGCGCGGGAGTCGCGCGAGTTGGAGCGGTGGTCGCCCATGACCCAGATGTGGTCCTCGGGCACCGTCACCTCGAAGTCGACGGTGCTCGCGGAGTCGCCCGGATAGAGGTAGTCCTCCTCGATCGGCTCTCCGTTGACGGTCAGCAGGCCGTCGTCGTCGCAGCAGGCGACCGTGTCGCCCCCGAGGCCGACGACGCGCTTGATGAGGTGGTTGCCCTCGGTCACCGGCGCCACGCCGATGAACTCCAGCACGGAGAGCACCCCGTCCATCACCGGGCCGCGGCTGACCTGCGGCGCCGGCGTCAGCCAGCCGCCCGGGTCCTCGAAGACGACGATGTCACCCCGGTCGACGTCCAGCGCCCCGGCCTGGATCTTGCTGACCATCACCCGGTCGCCGTAGACCAGGGTGTTCTCCATCGACCCCGACGGGATCCAGAAGGCCTGGGCGACGAACGTCTTGACCACGAAGGAGATGACCAGCGCCGTCACCGCGATCATCGCGATCTCGCGCACCGCGTGCCACAGCCCGCCGCCGCGACGGGGTCCGTCCTCCCCCGAGCCCTCCCCGCGGTGCCGCGGCCCCCGGTCCTGATGGGAGACCTCGCCCCTGGTGGGATCGCTCACCTGTGCCGTCCTGTTCTCTCGTCGTCGCCGACTGAGACACTATCCCGCGACGCTGGGAGACCACCGATCCCCCGCCGGACGTGCCGACGGGGGATCGAGAGGTATGGGGTGTGCGGGCTCAGCCCTGCTTGGCCGGCGTGGTCTCGCGACGCTCGCGGATCTTGGCCGCCTTGCCGCGCAGCTCGCGCAGGTAGTAGAGCTTGGCGCGACGGACGTCACCACGGGTGACGATCTCGACCTTCTCCACGTTGGGCGAGTGCACCGGGAAGGTGCGCTCGACGCCGACGCCGAAGGAGACCTTGCGGACGGTGTAGGTCTCACCGATGCCGCCTCCGTGGCGGCGGATGACGACGCCCTTGAAGATCTGGACGCGGGAGCGGGTGCCCTCGATGACCTTCACGTGGACGTTGACGGTGTCGCCGGCGCGGAAGTCCGGGATGTCGGTGCGGAGGCTGGCCGCGTCGATGTCGTCAAGCTTGTGCATTGTCGTTCTCCTCACCGGTGGCTGCCACAGGTCACCCACGGCGGTCTGGTGCCCGTCCGCGCACGCGCGGGTGACCGGGCACTGTCTCGGCTGTCGTGCCGCGGCGCCGGTCGCTCACGCAGCTCCCCCTGTGGCAGGGGCGTGAGGGGATGGTCCGGCGTCGGGACGCAAGGATCAAGTCTGCCAGACGCCGACGTCGACGGCCAAGTCGACGCCCGCCCGTGCGGTCCGCGGCGCTGTGCGGCATACGATCGCGGCGTGCTGACGCTCACGCTGCTGGCCGCCCCGGACCGCGCCGACCTGACGGACTCGGCGCTGTCCGACCTCGGCGCCGTCTGGCCGCTGGGCGAGGCCCGCTGGTTGTCGCCGGGGGTGGCGGTCGAGGCCGACCTGGCCTCGACGCCACCCGACCTGTGGGAGCAGTGGCGGGCCTGGCAGGACCGCGGGCACGACCTGGTGGTCCAGCCTGCCGGGGGCCGCCGCAAGCAGGTGCTGCTGGCGGACATGGACTCGACCATGGTCCAGCAGGAGTGCATCGACGAGCTGGCCGCGCACGCAGGGGTCGGTGACCTCGTCTCCGGCATCACGGCCCGGGCCATGAACGGCGAGCTCGACTTCGCCGAGGCCCTGCACGAGCGCGTCGCCCTGCTCCAGGACCTGCCGACCTCGGTGGTCGGGACGGTGCTGGCCGAGCGCATCACCTACACCCCCGGCGGAGCCGAGCTCGTCGCCACGATGCGGGCGAAGGGCGCCTACACCGCCCTCGTCTCCGGTGGCTTCACCCCCTTCACCGAGGCGGTCGCCGCGGCGCTCGGGTTCGACGAGCACCGTGCGAACACGCTGGCGGTCGCGGGCGGCCGGTTCACCGGTCGCGTCGTGGAGCCCGTCGTCGGCCGGGAGGCGAAGGTGGCCGCGCTGCGCGAGATCACCGCCCGGCTGGGGCTCACGCCGCGAGAGGTGATCGCCGTGGGTGACGGGGCCAACGACCTGGACATGCTGCACCTGGCCGGCACGGGTGTGGCGCTGCACGCCAAGCCGGTGGTCGCCGAGCGGTGCGACGTGCGCGTCAACCACGGCGACCTCACGGCGCTGCTCTACCTGCAGGGGTATGCGGCGCACGACGTCGTGCGTCCCTGAGCGCCCGAGGGGCGCGGGGCTCAGGCGTCCCAGCCCTGCGCCGCGCCCGGTCCCTGCTGCGCCTGGTAGTCGCGCAGCAGGTCGGGCCGCCGCCGCGCGGTGCGCTCGAGCCGCTGCTCGTGCCGCCAGGCCGCGATCCTGCCGTGGTCGCCGGAGAGCAGCACGCCGGGCACCTCGCGGTCCCGCCACACGGGGGGCTTGGTGTAGACGGGATACTCCAGCAGCCCGCCGGTGTGGGACTCCTCGGTCAGCGACTCGGTGTTGCCGATGACGCCCGGCACCAGCCGCGCGACAGCCTCGGTCATCGCCAGCACCGCGACCTCGCCCCCGTTGAGCACGTAGTCGCCGAGGCTGAGCACGGACAGCGGGTACCGCCCGGCGAACTCCTCGTAGACCCGCTCGTCGATGCCCTCGTAGCGGCCGCACAGGAAGACCAGCCAGTCCTCCCGCGACGCCAGGTCCTCGGCGACCCGCTGGGTGAACCTGTCCCCGCCGGGGCCGGGGACGACGAGGTGGGGCGTGCGCCCGGGCAGCGCCTCGCAGACCTCGTCCAGCGCCTCGCCCCACGGCTCGGGGCGCATGACCATGCCCGCACCACCACCGTAGGGGGTGTCGTCGACGGTGCGGTGCCGGTCGTGGGTCCAGTCCCGCAGATCGTGGACGTGGACCTCCAGCAGCCCGAGGCGACGTGCCCGGCCGATCAGCGACAGGTCCAGGGGCGCCAGATAGTCGGGGAAGATCGTCAGGACGTCGACCCGCAGCGTCACGTCCCCTCCCCCAGCTCCAGCAGGCCTGGAGGCGGGTCGACGACCACGCGTCGCTGCTCCTCGTCCACCTCCGGCACCAGCTCCTCGACGAACGGGACGAGCACCTCACCCCGGACGGTGCGGACCTCGAGCAGGTCCTGGACCGGACGCAGGTGCAGCGCCGAGACGGTGCCGAGCGGGCTCCCGTCGGGCAGCACCACCTCGAACCCGAGCAGGTCCTCCTCGCGCCACCCGTCGTCGTCCACGTCGGGGTCGTCGTCGGTGACGAGCAGCCGGGTGCCGCGCAGGGCCTCGGCGGCGGTGCGGTCCGGGCGCCCGTCGAAGGCGAGCAGGTAGGTCCCCTGGTGCACGCGCACGCTGCGCAGCGTCAGCGGTCCGCGCTCCGAGGGCTCGGTGGGGAACACCGCCCCGGGGACGAACCGCCGCTCGGGGTCGTCGGTGTGGACCTGGACGGTCACCTCGCCGCGCAGCCCGTGGGGCTTGCCCACGCGGGCGGCGACGAAGCCCTCGGCGGGATCCTGACCGCTCGCCATGCTCACCTCCGGGGTCGTGTCTGTTGCAGGGTATGCGGTGCGCCCGGGCGGGGCGCGGACGCAGCACGGCCCGCCGGGCGCGGTGCGCCGGGCGGGCCGTGGTGACGGAATCTGCTGGTGCTCAGCGCAGCCGGTCGGTGTCGACGATGTCGACCCGGACCTTCTGGCCTCCGGCGAGGGCGCCCATGACCGTGCGGAGCGCGCTCGCGGTGCGCCCGCGACGGCCGATCACCCGGCCGAGGTCGTCCGGGTGCACGCGGACCTCGAGGACGTCCCCGTGGCGCGCGCCCTTGCTGCGCACCACGACGTCACCGTCGTGGTCGACGATGCCCTTGACCAGGTGCTCCAGGGCCTCCTCGAGCACGGTCAGGCCTCGTCGGTCTGCTCGGCCGGGGTGGCGTCCTTGCTGGCCGTGTCGGCGCCGGCCTCGGCCGGGGTCTCCTCGGAGGCGGGGGCCTCCTCGGCCTTGGCCTTCTTGGCGGGCTTGCGGCGGGCGCTCGGGGCGTCGTCCGCACCGTCGCCGTCCGCGGCCGCGAGGGCCGCCTCGTAGAGAGCCCGCTTGTCCGGCTTGGGCTCCTTGACCTTCAGGGTGCCCTCGGCGCCGGGCTCGCCCTTGAACTTCTGCCAGTCACCGGTGACCTTCAGCAGCGCGGCGACCTGCTCGGTCGGCTGCGCGCCGACGCCGAGCCAGTACTGCGCGCGCTCGGAGTCGATGTCGATGACCGAGGGCTCCTCGGTGGGGTGGTACTTGCCGATCTCCTCGATCGCCCGGCCGTCGCGCTTGGTGCGCGAGTCCATGACGACGACGCGGTAGTACGGTGCACGGATCTTGCCCATGCGCTTCAGGCGAATCTTGACAGCCACGTGTGCGGTGTCTCCTTCTGGTGTTGAGGGCACGGCGAGACCGCAGGCGGATCGCTGCGGGGAGTCGTGGCCCGGTGCGTAGGCGTCCGGTCCAGCCGGGGCGACCGGACGGGTACAGCCGTCCATTGTGCCAGACCTGCGGCGCCATCCCCAACCTCCGGGCGGCCGCCCGTCGGTCCCCGGGGCGTCAGTCCGGGGCGTGCTCGGCCACGAAGCCCAGGACCTCGGTGTCGTCCACCCCCGGGAAGACGCCGGGGGGCATCACGGCGAGCAGGTGCGAGTGCGCCCGGGCGCTGGGCCACACCTTGCCCTTCCACCGGCGCGCCAGCGCCGGGGGCGGCTCGGTGCAGCAGCGCGGGTCAGGGCACCGCGACACCCGGCGCTGCGTGGTGTCACGTCCGCGCATCCAGCGCACCTGGTCGAACGGCACGCCCATGCTGACGGAGAAGCGCCCGTTGGGCGTCTGCTCCGCGACCGCCGTGCACCAGAACGTCCCCCGCCCGGTGTCGGTGTACTGGTGGTAGACCTCTCCCGTCGGCTGGTCGAAGACCACGCGCGCCGTCCAGGAGCGGCACACCCGTGCCCCCTCGATCGCCCCCGTCGCGTCCATCGGGAAGCGCACGCCGTCGTTCTCGTAGGCCTTGTAGATCACCCCGTCGGCGCTCGTGCGCATGAAGTGCACGGGCAGCTCGAGGTGGCGGGTCGCGAGGTTGCAGAAGCGGTGCGCGGCCGTCTCGTAGGAGACGGCATACGCGTCGCGCAGGTCCTCCAGGGCGATGTCGCGTGCCGCCTTGGCGCGCTGCAGGAAAGGCACCACGCTGGCCTCCGGCAGCAGCACCGCGGCGGCGAAGTAGTTGATCTCGACCCGCTGGGCGAGGAACTCGGCGTAGTCACGGGGCGCCTGGTGCTCGAGCACCACGTGGCCGAGCGCCTGCAGCGCGGTGGCCCGCAGGTCGTGCCCGCCGCGCACCGGGACGTAGATACGGCGGTTCTCCAGGTCGGTCACGGTGCGGGTCGAGGCGGGCAGGTCCGCCACCGGCTCGATCTCGAAGCCGGCGTGCCGCGCGATGCGGTTGACCGCCTCCCGCGTCACGGGCCCCTGCCCGTGGTCCACCGCCCGCACCAGCTCGGCGGCGCGCGCCTCGATCTCGGGGAAGTAGTTGTCCGCCTCACGCATGAGCCGGCGCAGCTCGGCGTTGGCCGCCCGCGCGAACTCGGGGGTGGCAGCCCGCTGCTGCTGGACGCCGACCACGGTCTCGTAGAGGCCGACCAGGGCCTCGAGGGCGTCGTCCGGCAGGCCCGGACCCACCCGCACCTCAGGGATCCCCAGGCTCTCGAAGCCGGGCGAGCGCTGCGCGCGCTCCCACCGCACCTCCAGCGCCGCGCGCCTGCTCGGCGGGCCCCCGTCGAGCAGCTGCTGGACGTCGACGCCGAGGGCCGCCGCCAGCCCGGACAGCGTGGACACCCGGGGCTCGCGGCGACCGTTCTCGATGAGCGAGAGGGCGGAGGCGGACAGACCGACGCGGGCGGCCAGCTGGGCCAGCGTCAGGCCGGCGGCGCGGCGGTGGTGGCGCAGGCGCCGGCCGAGGGCGACGGCGTCGGTGCCGCCGCCCGCTGTCGCCGTGCCCTCGAGGTGCGGCGTGGGCGAGAACGGCAGCACCCGGTCGTGGACGATCGTCATAGGTGCACAATAGCGAAAATTCCGCGTTTCTTGACAAGGCCCAACGGCCTTCTCCGGGCAGATCCTCCGCCACAGTTGTCAACACAGCCCGTCGCACCACCCAGGGAAGGGACCCCTCGATGACTGCCACCACCGCACCGCAGACCCGCCAGACCCCGCTCTCGCCGGCCGAGCTCGCCGTCGAGCTCGAGCAGCAGTGGGCCTCCGACCCGCGCTGGGCCGGCGTGCAGCGCCGGTACTCGGCCGAGGACGTCATCCGCCTGCGCGGCTCGGTCGTCGAGGAGCACACCCTGGCCCGACGGGGCGCCGAGCGCCTGTGGGAGGCCCTGGAGACCAAGCCGTTCACGCGCGCCCTGGGTGCCCTGACCGGCAACCAGGCCGTGCAGATGGTCAAGGGCGGCCTCGAGGCCATCTACCTCTCCGGCTGGCAGGTCGCCGCCGACGCCAACCTGGCCGGCGAGACCTACCCCGACCAGAGCCTCTACCCGGCCAACTCGGTGCCCGCCGTCGTCCGCCGCATCAACAACGCGCTCAAGCGGGCCGACCAGATCGCCTGGATGAACGGCGAGACCGACACCGACTACTTCGTGCCGATCGTCGCCGACGCCGAGGCGGGCTTCGGCGGCCCCCTCAACGTCTTCGAGCTGATGAAGTCGATGATCGCCGCCGGCGCCGCCGGCGTGCACTGGGAGGACCAGCTGGCCTCGGAGAAGAAGTGCGGTCACCTCGGCGGCAAGGTGCTCGTCCCGACCTCCCAGCACGTCCGCACGCTGAGCTCGGCCCGCCTGGCGGCCGACGTGCTCGGGGTCCCCTCGGTCGTCATCGCCCGCACCGACGCCCTGGCGGCCGACCTGCTCACCAGCGACGTCGACGAGATCGACCAGGAGTTCACCACGGGCGAGCGCACCTCCGAGGGTTTCTACCGGGTGCGCAACGGCATCGAGCCGGTGCTGGCCCGGGCCAAGGCCTACGCCCCCTACGCCGACCTCATCTGGGTCGAGACCGGCACGCCGGACCTGGGCCTGGCGCGCGAGTTCGCCCAGGAGCTGCACCGGGAGTTCCCGGGCCAGAAGCTGGCCTACAACTGCTCGCCGTCCTTCAACTGGAAGGCCGCCCTGTCGGACACCGAGATCGCGCAGTTCCAGGACAAGCTGGGCGAGCTGGGCTACGCCTTCCAGTTCATCACGCTGGCCGGCTTCCACTCGTTGAACCACGGGATGTTCCACCTGGCGCACGGCTACTCCCGCACCGGCATGACGGCCTACGTCGAGCTGCAGGAGGCCGAGTTCGCCGACGCCGAGCGCGGGTACACCGCGGTCCGCCACCAGGCGGAGGTCGGCACCGGCTACTTCGACGCCGTCAGCACGGCCGTCAACCCCGACTCGTCCACGACGGCGCTGACCGGCTCCACGGAGACCGAGCAGTTCCACCACTGAGGACGACCGGCGCGACCACGGACGGCTCGCCGACCGCCTGCCGAACCAGGAGGATGGACCTCGTGAAGACCCCCAGCAGCCCCAGCTTCGTCACCCGCCTGCTCGACGACGACCACCTGGCCGCGCTCGAGGAGCTGGAGCGGGCCACCCGGGAGGAACGCACCACGCTCCTGCAGGCGCGCAAGGACCTGGCCCGCCGGGTCCGCGCCGGGGAGGACCTCGACCTGCTCCCGGACACCCGGGAGGTGCGCGAGGACGTCTCCTGGCGGGTGGCCCCGCCTCCGGCCGACCTCACCTACCGCCTGGTGGAGCTGGCGACCCCGGCGACCGCCGAGGCGGCGAAGTCGGCCCTCTCCGTCGGTGCCGACGTGTGGGTGGCCGATCTGGAGGACATGCTGGTGCCCACGCCGGCCAGGCTGCTCGCCGCCCACCAGGTGATCGAGGAGACCGCCGCCACGCGCACCGGTGACGCCGCACCGGGCGTGCCGACGCTCATGGTGCGCCCCCGCGGGCTGCACCTGCCCGAGGCCCACGTCCTCGTGGACGGGATCCCGGCGAGCGCGTCCGTGGTGGACGTCGTCTGCTTCCTGGCCCGCAGCGGCCGCCGGCTGGTCGACAACGACTCCGGCCCCTACCTCTACCTGCCCAAGCTGGAGTCGTGGCAGGAGGCACGGTGGTGGGACCACCTGCTGACCCGCGCCGAGGAGCTGCTGGGGCTGCCCGCCGGGTGCACCCGTGTCAGCATCCTCGTCGAGACCGTCCAGGCGGCCTACCAGCTCGAGGAGATCCTGCACGCCGTGCGGGACCGGGTCACGGGGCTGACGGCGGGTCGGTGGGACTACGTCTTCTCCCACCTGCGCACCTACGGCCACCGCCCCGAGCACGCGCTGCCGGACGTCGACGCGTTCACGATGAACACCCGCTTCCTGCGCACCTACACCGAGCTCATCGTGCGCACCTGCCACCGGCGGGGGGTGCAGGCCATCGGCGGCCCGATCTCGCTGTCCGCCAGCGGCCCCTTCGACGAGTCGGTCGCCATGACCCACGCCCGGGTCCACCGCGACAAGGCCCGCGAGGCCTCCCAGGGGTTCGACGGGGCGTGGACCCTGCACCCCGCGCTGGTGCCGGTGGTGCGGGCCCCCTTCGAGGCGCGCGACGAGCGGGTCGGCACCGGCGCCGAGGACCGGCTCCAGGACCGGGACGCGCCACGCCCCGAGGTCGTCGTCGACCCGCTCGCCCTGCGTGACGTCAGCTCGCTGCCGGGCACGGCGACGCTGACCGGTATGCGCACCGCGCTGCGCTCCTCCCTCACCTACCTGACCGGGTGGCTCGCCGGCGAGGGCACCGTGACCATCGCCGGCCACATCGAGGACTTCGGCACGGTCGAGCTGAGCCGCATGCAGCTGTGGCAGTGGATGGCCCACAGCGAGCGCTTCGCGGAGGGCCCGACCATGTCCACCCGCCTGCTGGACCGCATGCTCGAGGACGAGATCGCGCTGCTGCGTCGACGCGGCGCCCGGGAGGAGCTGCTGGCGCACGCGGTCCGCCTGCTGCGCGACTCGGTCGTCGCCGAGGAGGCGCCGCCGTTCCTGTCCGTCCTGGCCTACGAGGTGCTGGTCTCGCTGGACGACGCCACCGAGGGGGCACCCGCGGCCTGACCGAGGCGGCGCGCCGGCTCGTCGCCAGCCGCTGCAGGGGGCGGCTGGCGGCAGGCGGTCGGTCAGCCCCGCGCTCCCGAGCGCTCGCGGGCGACCCCCCGCAGGATGACCCGGTGGGGGTCGGCCATCGTCCGGACGTCCTCGCGCGGGTCGTCGCGGTAGACCACGAGGTCCGCCGACTCCCCCTCGGCGATGCCGGGGCGTCCCAGCCACGCGCGAGCCCCCCACGTCGCCGCGCCGATCGCCTCGAGCGGGGACATGCCGGTCCGGGTGAGCGCCTCGACCTCCCGGGCCACCAGGCCGTGCGGCAGCTGCCCGCCGGCGTCGGTGCCCACGTAGACCGGCACTCCCGCCTCCCGGGCCTTGGCGACCGTCTCGTAACGCCGCTCGTACAGGTCCATCATGTGGTCGGCGTAGGTGGGAAACTTGCCCCGCCCCGCCTCGGCGAACGCCGGGAAGTTGTCGATGTTGACCAGGGTCGGCACGATGGCGATCTGCTGGCGGGCGAAGATCTCGATCGTGTCGTCGGTCAGACCCGTCGCGTGCTCGATGCAGTCGGTGCCGGCCGCGGCGAAGTCGACCAGCGACTGCTCGCCGAAGCAGTGGGCGGTCACCCGCGCGCCCTCCTCGTGGGCGGCCGCGATGGCCTCGGTCAGCACGTCCACCGGCCAGCACACCCCCAGGTCACCGGTCTCCCGGTCGATCCAGTCCCCGACCAGCTTGACCCAGCCGTCGCCGCTGCGCGCCTCCTGGCGGACGTACTCCACGAGGTCCTCGGGCTCGATCTCCCAGGCGAAGTTGCGCAGGTAGCGGCGGGTCCGGGCGATGTGGCGTCCCGCACGGATGAGCCGCGGCAGGTCCTCCCGCTCCTGGACCCAGCGGGTGTCCAGCGGGCTGCCGGCGTCGCGCAGCAGGAGCGCGCCGGCGTCCCGGTCGGCGAGCGCGTGCTCCTCGGCGCGGGCGTCCTCGACGGCCCCGTGCGCCTCGAGCCCGACGTGGCAGTGCGCGTCCACGAGGCCGGGCACGGCATACCCCTCGATCGTCTCGACCTCTCCCCCGGCCGGCGGCGTCAGGCTGACGACCCCGTCGACCACCCAGATCTCGTCGAGCACCTCCTGCGGCCCGACCAGGACCGTGCCTCGCACGTGCAGCACCGGCGCGCTCATCTTCGGTTCCTCGCATCGTCGGGGGTATGGGGTGCGGTCAGGCTACCGGGTGCCCCGTGCGCCCGCCGGGACCTCCGTAGACTCCCCGCGTGAGCCCTCCCCCCGCCGGCCGGGTGCCGCGTGCCGACCTGGGCCGGATCCTGCGCGAGGCCGCGGACGGACGGTTCCCGGCGGTCGACGGCGGCTTCTCCCGTGCGCTGCCCTGGCGGCCCGGGGTGGAGGCCGCCGTCGCGCTCACCGGCCACGCGGTCATGGCGGTGGGCGAGGACGTGACGGACGAGCAGCTGCACGCCCTGGGGGTCCATGGGCTCGGCGGGGCGCACGACCCGCGCGTCACGCTGGCGCTGGCCGGCCGGGGCCAGGTCGGGGTGCTCGACGTGCTCCTGCTCGGTCGCGGCACCGGTGCCGGGAGTGGTCTCGTGGCCAGGTCCGACCTCGAATCCACGGAGCGGGCCCGGCACGCCGCGCAGTGGCGTGACGAGGTGCGGGTCTACGGCCTGCCGGACCGCTCGACCGCGGCCCTGGCGACGCTCTCGCGGGGCATCGCCGGCCTGCCGGAGGTGGGGATCCACGCGCAGGACGCCTCCGCGGACCTCCTGCTCGACGGCGTGCTGGCGCTGCTGGAGGACGGGGAGGTCGTCGTGGCCTCGGTCACCCCCGGCAACGCGCGCTCGCTGCGGTTCTTCCTGCGCCGCGGCTTCGTGCCGGTCGGCTCGGTGCAGCAGTGGCAGCCCCGCCGGGGTCAGCGGACCACGGCGGCCGCCCGGGCCGGTTCGGCGTAGGCCACGGCCAGGGAGGCGACCGTCTCGTGGGCGTTGAGCCCGCTGGGGTTGGGCACCACCCACAACCGGGCGCCCTCCAGCGGCTCGGGCTGCTCGCCGGCCCGTGCGCCGCGCACGCCGAAGGCGGTGCGGTAGGCGGTGACCCCCGCCACCGCGACCACGGCCGGGCAGACCCGGCGCACGGTGGCCCGCAGCCGCGCACCGCCCTCCCGCAGCTCGGCCGCGGTGAGCTCGTCGGCACGCGCCGTCGCCCGCGGAACCAGGTTGGTGATGCCGACGCCCCTGGACCGCAGGTGCTCGCGGTCGGCCTCGGTCATCCCCGCCGAGGGGTCGATCCTGCGCCGGATGATGCCGGCCTCCAGCAGGGCGGGGTAGAACCGGTTGACCGGATGCGCGAAGTGGGTCTGGGTCGCGGCGGTCCACAGCCCCGGGTTGATCCCCACGAAGAGCAGCCGCACGGGCGTCGCGCCCGCCGCGTCGTCGGGCGGCAGGAGGTCGGGCACCTCCGCGTCCCGGAAGGACTCGAGCTCCTCCCGCGTGAAGCGGCGCCTCCGCGCAGGCTCAGCCATCCCCGGCGGCCCGTCCCCCGGGCCGGGCCGCCGCCCGGCCCGCCTCGGCCACGTCGGGTGCTCCGCCGACCGCCACCTCGTCCGGGACCTCCAGCCCGACCCCGGCCCAGGCCGACCGCAGCGCCCGCTCCACCTCCGAGCCGGCCCCGAACCTGGCCACCGCCCGGTCCACGGTCGCCGCGGCGAAGCCCGCGAAGGTGACGTCGCGCGGGATGAGACCCCGGGTGGTCATGGTGTCGTACCAGACCAGTCCGGCCCGGTCCCACACGCGCCCGCCGAGGGCGGTGGCGAACAGGTGGAAGGCCTTGTTGGGGATGCCGGAGTTGATGTGGACACCGCCGTTGTCGTTGTCCGCGTCGTGCGGCAGGACGACGTAGCCGTCCATGTGGCCGGGCTGGGGGTCGCGCCCCAGCACCGGGTCGTCGTAGGCGGTGCCGGGCTCGGCCATCGACCGCAGGGCGCGGCCCTCGACGCGGTCGGTGAACAGCTCGGCGCCGATGAGCCAGTCCGCCTGCTCCACGGTCTCGTCGCGCGTCCACTGGCGCACGATCGCGCCCCATACGTCGGAGGCCGACTCGTTGAGGGCGCCGGGCTGACCGACGTAGGTCAGGCCGGCGGTGTACTGGGTCAGCCCGTGCGCGAGCTCGTGGGCGACGACGTCGATGCTGCGGGTGAAGCCGGCGAAGTAGACGCCGTCGCCGTCGCCGAAGACCATCTGCCGCCCGTCCCAGAAGGCGTTGTCGTAGTCGCGGGAGTAGTGCACCGACGCCACGAGCCCCAGACCCCGGCCGTCGAGGGAGTCGCGGCCGTAGACCCGGGCGAGCACCTCCCACGTGGCGCCCAGGCCGGCGAACGCCTCGTCCACCGAGGCGTCACCCGAGGGGCCGTCCCCCTCTCCGCGCACGAGCGGGCCGGGCAGCTCGGTCAGGTGCTGGGCGTCGTGGACCGAGCGCCGCGGTGCCGACTCCGCCGCCGGCCCGGGTCGGTCCTCCCCCGTCCGCGGCGTGCGCCCCTCGGCCCGCTCCCTCATGGGCCAGGCGATGATGCCCTGCCCGGGTGCCGGCTCGCCCGGGGGCCACCGTGTGGCGGTGACCTCGCGGCGGTGCCGCACCTGGGCCCCGTCGGAGAGGGCGAACTCGACGGCCGGCGCCAGGTCCGGCTCCGCCTGCACCAGCTGGCGCAGCACGTAGGGCGGGACGATGGAGCAGTGCCGGTGCGTCATACC
Source organism: Ornithinimicrobium pekingense DSM 21552 (assembly GCF_000421185.1). Classification (GTDB taxonomy): domain Bacteria; phylum Actinomycetota; class Actinomycetes; order Actinomycetales; family Dermatophilaceae; genus Ornithinicoccus; species Ornithinicoccus pekingensis. The sequence continues at coordinate 464,004 of NZ_ATWJ01000007.1, read as the reverse complement.
CGCACTGTCGCACGGGGCACCGACACCCTGGTCGCCCGGCGCGCGCGTCCCCAGGAGTGGTCCGGCGTCAGCCCTGGGCGAGCAGCTCCCGGACGCGGGGCACGACCTGGGTGCCGTAGAGCTCGATCGAGCTCATCAGCTGGCTGTGGGGCATCGGCCCGTTGGCGTACTTGAGGTCGAACCGCGACAGGCCCAGCGCGCGCACGGTCGTGGCGATCTTCTGCGCCACGGTCTCCGGCGAGCCGACGTAGAGGGAACCGTGCGTGATCTCGCCGTGGAACTCCTCCAGGCCGACCGGCCCCCAGCCGCGCTCGGCACCGATGCGGTCGCGGTTGGCCTTGAAGTGCGGGTAGAGCTGCTCGCGGGCCAGCTCGTCGGTCTGTGCGACGTGACCCGGGGAGTGGACCGCGACCGGCAGCTGCGGCGCCCCGCTCTCCTGGAGGACGCGGCGGTAGAGGTCGGCGAACGGCACGAAGCGCTGCGCCGGGCCGCCGATGACGGCCAGCATCAGGGGGATCCGGTAGGACGCCGCGCGGACCACGCTCTGCGGCGAGCCACCCACGGCGATCCAGGCCGCCAGCCGGCCGGACTCGGTCCGGGGCCACACCTCCTGGTCGACCAGCGGCGGCCGGGTCGTACCCTCCCAGGTCACCGGCGTCTCGTCGAGGAGGCGGCTGAACAGGTCGAGCTTCTCGGCGAAGAGCACCTCGTAGTCGCGCAGGTCGAAGCCGAACAGCGGGAAGGACTCGGTGAAGGACCCGCGGCCCAGGACCACCTCGGCGCGCCCGCCGGAGAGCGCGTCGATCGTGGAGAACCGCTCGAAGACCCGGATCGGGTCGTCCGAGCTGAGCACCGTGACGGCCGAACCCAGGCGGATCCTCTCGGTGCGGGTCGCCATGCCCGCCAGCACGACGTCGGGGGCGCTCACCGCGAAGTCGGAGCGGTGGTGCTCCCCCACCCCGATGAAGTCCACCCCCACCTGGTCGGCCAGGACCCCCTGCTCCACGAGGTTGCGCAGGACCTGGGCGCCGGTCTCGGGGGTCCCGTCGTCGCGGAGCGTCATGTCGCCGAAGGTGTCCAGGCCCAGCTCTACGGTCACGGTCGTCCCTCTCGCACGCGGTTGTTCGTTGATGCGTCAACAACCTCCGGGGTATGGCGCATTCCCTCCGGGTATGAGGGCCCGCACGGTGCGCTGCGGCTAGTTCTTGCCCTGGTCGAGGAACTTCTCGAAGCCGGGCGGCAGCTTGAGCCCGGAGAGCGCGTCGGCGCCGCCGTCGCCCTGCGGCACGTCCTGACCCAGGGCACCACCGCCGAAGGCGCTCTCCAGCGACGCCTCCCGGGCGGCCTGCGCCTTCTGGGCCGCGTCGCGCTCCTGCTGGGCGCGCTTGGCGGGGTTGCCCGACTTCCCCTTCTTCTTGGGCGCCTGCTTGCCGCGCTTGCCGCCCCCGGGGCCACCCATCCCGGGCATGCCGGGCATCCCGGGCATGCCCCCGCCCTTCTTGAGCTGGCGCATCATCTTCTGGGCGTCCGCGAACCGCTCCAGCAGCTGGTTGACGTCCGAGACCTGCACGCCGGAGCCGCGCGCGATGCGGGCGCGGCGGGAGCCGTTGATCAGCTTGGGGTGGTTGCGCTCGAAGGGGGTCATCGAGCGGACCATCGCCTCGACCCGGTCGAACTCGCGCTCGTCGAGAGCGTCGAGCTGGGCACGCATCCCCTGCATGCCCGGCATCATCCCCAGCATCTGCTTGAGGCTGCCCATCCGCTTGATGGCGGCCATCTGCTCGAGGAAGTCGTCGAAGGTGAAGTCCTCGTCGGCGAGGAACTTGCGGGTCATCTCCTGCGCCTGGACCCGGTCGAAGGCCTTCTCGGCCTGCTCGATCAGCGTCAGCACGTCACCCATGTCCAGGATGCGCGAGGCCATCCGGTCGGGGTGGAACAGCTCGACGTCCTTGACGCCCTCACCGGTGGAGGCGTAGAGGATCGGCTGGCCGGTGACCGTCGCCACCGAGAGCGCCGCACCGCCGCGGGCGTCACCGTCGAGCTTGGTCAGCACCGAGCCGGTGATCCCGACGCCGTCGGCGAAGGCCCGGGCGGTCTCGACCGCGGCCTGGCCGATCATCGCGTCGATGACGAAGAGCACCTCGTCGGCGTCCGTCTCGATGCGGATGTCGCTGGCCTGACGCATCAGGTCGACGTCCACGGCGAGACGGCCGGCGGTGTCGATGATGACGATGTCGTTGCCCTTGCGACGGGCCTCCTCGACACCGTCCACCGCGACGTCCACGGGGTCTCCGAAGGAGCGCGTGCCCTCACCGGTCTCCAGCGCCGCGTCGTGGCCGAAGACGTTGCCACGCTCGGGGGCGAAGACCGGCACGCCGGCGCGCTCACCGACGACCTCGAGCTGGGTCACGGCGTTGGGACGCTGCAGGTCGGCCGCCACGAGCAGGGGGGTGTGCCCCTGGCTCCTGAGCAGGTGGCCGAGCTTGCCGGCGAAGGTGGTCTTGCCCGACCCCTGCAGGCCGGCCAGCATGATGACGGTGGGCGGCGTCTTGGCCAGCTGCAGCCGCCGGGTGGCCCCGCCGAGGATCTCGACGAGCTCCTCGTTGACGATCTTGACGACCTGCTGGGCCGGGTTGAGCGCCTGGTGCACCTCCGCACCGAGCGCCCGGTCCCGGATGCGACCGGTGAACTGCTTGACGACCGGGAGCGCGACGTCGGCGTCGAGCAGCGCGACCCGGATGTCGCGGATCGTCGCGTTGAGGTCGGACTCGGTGACGGTGCCCTTGCGCTTGAGGTTCTTGAAGGTCAGCGTCAGACGGTCGGAAAGGCTGGTGAACACCCGGCAAGGATACGTGCCGCGCAGCCTGCACCCCAGCCGCCTCCGCGAGGCCCTGCCCGGCGGGCGGCCGCATACTGGTCCTGTGCCCTCCCCCAGCGCCCTGACCGCCTCCCTGCGCAGCCGGCTGGCCACGGCCCTGCGCGACCGCGTCGCCGGCCCCGACGCGGAGCGTCGTGCCCACGCGATCTGGCTGGCCCCCGGCGAGCGCCGGTTCGCGCCCACCGACCCCGTCTGCCGGGTGCAGGGACACGCGGCGATGTATGCCGGCGGCATGCGGGCCCTCCTGCTCCAGGCCCTGCACCCCTTGGCGATGGCGGGTGTGGGCGAGCACTCCGGCTACCGCGACGACCCGTGGGGCCGGCTGCAGCGCACCAGCGAGTTCCTGGCCATGACCACCTTCGGCCCCGTCGAGGCCGCCGAGCGGATGATCGACCGGATCAACCGCCTGCACGAGACCGTGTCCGGGACGACGCGTGACGGGCGTCCCTACGCTGCGACGGACCCGCACCTGCTGGAGTGGGTGCACATCGCCGAGATCGACAGCTTCCTGGTCGCCCACCAGCGCTACTCCCGCACCCCGCTCACCCCGGCCGAGGCGGACACCTACGTCGACCAGGCCGCCTACGTCGCCACCCGCCTGGGTGTCCCGGAGCCGCCGCGCACGGTCGCCGAGCTCGAGCGTGCACTGGCCTCCTACCGGCCCGAGCTGGAGACCAGCCGGGGCGCCCTGGACGTCGTCCGCTTCCTGCTCGCGGAGCCGCCGCTGCCGTGGGCAGCACGCCCGGGCTTCTGGATGCTGGCCGCCGGCGCCGTGGAGCTGCTGCCCGGCTACGCGCGGGAGATGCTCGGCCTTCGGCCGCCGCGACCGCTGCGCGGCGTCGAGGCGGTGGCGCTGCGGTCGGTCGCCGGCCCGCTGGGCGTGGCGGGGACCCGTGCGGTCGAGTGGGCGCTGGGTGACCCGACCGAGCTGCGCAACGCCCCGGACAGCTCCTTCGTCACCGGGTGAGCCGCCCGGGGGGCGGGTGAGGGCGCCGCCGGGACACGCGGGCCTCGCACGCTCGTGTCCTCGCGGGCCTGTCAGCCGACGATCGCGCTGACGAACGCCTCCGGGTCGAAGGGCGCCAGGTCGTCCGGTCCCTCGCCGAGCCCGATCAGCTTGACCGGCACCCCCAGCTTGCGCTGGACGTTGACGACGATGCCGCCCTTGGCCGTGCCGTCCATCTTGGTCAGCACGATGCCGGTGATGTCGACCTCGCGGGCGAACTCCTCGGCCTGGCGCATGCCGTTCTGGCCCGTGGTGGCGTCGAGGACCAGGAGCACCTCGCCCACCGGCGCCACCTTCTCGACGACACGCTTGATCTTGCCGAGCTCGTCCATGAGCCCGCGCTTGGTGTGCAGCCGTCCCGCGGTGTCAATGATCACCACGTCGGACTCCATCTCGACCCCGGCCGAGACCGCCTCGAAGGCGACGGAGGCGGGGTCGGCGCCCTCGCGGTCCGAGCGCACGGTCGGCACGCCGATCCGCTGGCCCCAGGTCTGCAGCTGGTCGGCGGCCGCCGCCCGGAAGGTGTCGGCAGCGCCCAGGACCACGTCCTTGTCCTCGGCCACGAGCACCCGGCCGAGCTTGCCGACGGTGGTCGTCTTGCCGGTGCCGTTGACCCCGACCACCAGGATGACGGCGGGGTGGCCGCCCTCGCGGCTGGCGGCGATGCGGCGGTCCATCGTCGGGTCGACGAGGCGCAGCAGGTCGTCGTGCAGCCACTGGCGGACCTGCTCGGGGTCGGTGGTGCCGTCGACCTTCACCTGCGTGCGCAGCGCGGAGACGAGCTCCTCGGACGCCTCGACCCCCAGGTCGGAGGCGAGCAGCGTGTCCTCGACGTCCTCCCAGTCGCTCTCGGACAGCCCCCCGCGCGCCAGGAGCGCGAGCAGGGCGTTGCCGATGGCCGAGTTGGAGCGCGCGAGCCGGGCCCGGAGACGCTGCAGGCGTCCGCGCGCGGACTCGGGGCGCTCGAGGGTGGGGGCGCTCGGCTCTCCCAGGTCCTCCTCGACCAGGACACCGCCACCGCGGTTGTCGACCTCACCGTCCGGCCGCTCGGGCGCGAGGACGTCACCGGCGGCCTCGCGCCCGGTGTCGGCGCGCGGCGGGCGCGGTGCGGTCCTCGTCCTGCCCCCGCCACCCCGCACGAGCGCCACGAGCAGGGCCAGGCCCCCCAGCGCGACGACGGTGACGACGGTCAGGATCTCCCAGAGCTCATCGATCGGTCCCACGCGCACAGTCTCCCAGACGGACGACGGGCAGACGGACGGCCGGGCCCCTCTCGGGGACCCGGCCGTCGGCGTCCGGTCTGCGCAGCCTCAGCTGGCGGCGCGGTAGCCGCCCGTGCCGGGCCGGTCCCTGAGGTCGGTCGGCTCGGACCGCGGCCCCGCGGCTGCGTGGGTCGAGTCCGCGGCCGTCTGCGGTGACGCGTCGACGCCGGGCTCACGGGCGTCGCCCTCGGGCCGCCGGGACGTCAGGCCCCTGGTGCGCTCGGCGGCGGTGCGGCTCAGCTGCTCGCCGCGGGTGCGCACCTTCTCACCGGTGCGTCGCGCGCCCGCGATGAGCTCCTCACCCTCTGGGGTCCAGAAGCCACCGCGCCCCTCCCGTCGCGCCTCGAGCATCACGTACCCGACGACACCCGCGCCGATCGCGACGCAGAAGAGCATGGCCAGGATGAGTGCGAGCATGTGACCAGTGTGGCGCCACGCGGACCCCGGCGGCGAATCGGGACGACGGCGTGTCCGGGGGGACACGCGACGACGTGACGGGACTCACACCGCAGAGGCACCGCGCCGGACCCGCTCGCGCACCGACGGCGGCACCGGGCGGCCGCCGCCAGGATCCGGCAGCGGCTCGTCGGCGACGGTGCGCAGCGGGACGACCCCCGTCCAGGCGTCGGTCGGCTCGTCGGGCTCTCCCGGACCGCCGGTGCGGACCTTGACCACCCAGTCACCGTCCCGGACCTCCATCGCCATGACCTGCGTGGCCGCGACCTCCCGGCCCGTCATCGGCCGGACCTCGGCGTCCCTGCCCGGCAGCACCGCGTCCGAGACGCGGGTCAGCGCGGCGCGCTTCTCCTCGGGGTCGGTGATCGGCCGCAGCGTGCCGTAGACCACCGCCGAGCGGTAGTTCGCCGAGCTGTCGAAGGTGGTATGGGCCACGACGATGCCGTCGAGGTGGACGACGCTCAGGGCCGCGGGGGCTCCGGCCGCCACGTGCCGCAGGGCGCCGGCACCGGTGGACCCGTGGAGCAGGAGCCGGTCGCCGTCGCGGGCGTAGAGCATCGGCACGACCCACGGCGCCCCTTCCACGACCGTCGACAGCGTGCCGACGAGCCCGGCGTCGAGGACCGCGTCCAGGTCGGCACGCCCGGGACGAGACCTCTCGGCCAGACGGCGGACCTCCCGTGGCGCGGTCATCGCACCCGCTCCTCGTCGCCGAGGGACTGCAGGATCCGGGCCAGCGTCTGCCTGGTCGACGCCACGAGCGCGGTCGCGGCATGTCCCTCGCGCAGCTGCAGCGCGCGTCTGGCCTGCTGGGCCGCCTCGGCGTGGCGGCCCTCGTCGAAGAGCGCCTTGGCCCGGTGCTGGTGGACGAAGGCGAGCATCGGCCCGTGCGGGCCACCGCCCTCGCCGGCCCCCGCGAACACGTCCTCCGCCGCGTCCAGGAGGTCGTGGGCCTCCTCGTACTCACCGCGCCAGTGGTGCACGTGCGCCAGCCGGACCGCCGCGGCAGCCCACCGTGGCGTGCCCGGCTCGAGGACGTGCAGGGCCCGCTGCCCGGACCCCAGCGCGCGGTCGAGCTCGCCCAGCATCCGCCAGAACGAGACCGCGTCCGGGTGGTCCGGCGTGCCCTCGCACCACTCGCGCGCCTCGAGCGGGTCGAGCAGCTCCTCCCGCAGGGTGTCGTCGTCGATGACGTAGGCCGGGTACTCCCCGCCGCCGTAGACCTGGATCATGCGTGGACATCCTGCGGCGAGCGGACCTGGTCGTCCTCGCCGGCCCGGTCGGGCCCGGGCGCGGTCCCCTCGCCCGACCCGTCACCGTCGGGGGCCAGGGGCCCGGCCCCCGGTCCCCTGGCTCCGGCCGGCGCGACGTCGCGCACCCGCTGGCTGACGACCGTGGTGACCCCGTCGCCGCGCATGGACACGCCGTAGAGGGCGTCGGCCACCTCCATCGTGCGCTTCTGGTGAGTGATGACGATGAGCTGGGAAGAGTCGCGCAGCTCCTCGAAGAGCGTGATGAGCCGGCCGAGGTTGGTGTCGTCGAGCGCCGCCTCGACCTCGTCCATGATGTAGAAGGGGCTGGGACGGGCCTTGAAGATCGCGACCAGCAGGGCGACCGCGGTCAGCGACCGTTCGCCGCCGGACAGCAGCGACAGGCGCTTGATCTTCTTGCCGGGGGGCCGGGCCTCGACCTCGATGCCGGTGGTGAGCATGTTGCCGGGGTCGGTCAGGGTGATGCGGCCCTCTCCGCCCGGGAACAGCCGGGAGAACACCCGCTCGAACTGCTCGGCGGTGTCGTGGAAGGCCTCGGCGAAGACCCGCTCGACGCGCTCGTCGACCTCCTTGACGATCTCGAGCAGGTCGGCCTTGGACCGGCGCAGGTCCTCGAGCTGCTCGGTGAGGAAGGTATGGCGTTCCTCCAGCGCCGCGAACTCCTCCAGCGCGAGGGGGTTGACGCGCCCCAGCTGGGCCAGCTTGCGCTCCGCCGAGCGCAGCCGCTTGTCCTGGACGTCGCGCACGAAGGGGTGGGGCTCCGGCAGGTCGTCGGGGTCGTCGTCGGGCCCGGCGATGTGGGGCACGGGAAGGTGCGGGCCGTACTCCTCCACGAGGGTGCCCGGGTCGACGCCGAGCTCCTCCATCGCGCGCGTCTGCAGCGCCTCGATGCGCAGCCGCTGCTCGGCGCGGGCGATCTCGTCGGCGTGCACGGAGTCCGTGAGGTCGCGCAGCTCGGCGGCGAGCTCGGCGGCCCGGGCCCGGGCGCCGGCGAGCTGCTCGTCGCGCCGGGTCTGCTCCGCACGCGCGGCCTCCCGCTCCTGCGCCGCGACGGCCACGAGCCGCTCGACGCGCCGGGCGAGGTATGCCGCACCGGTGGCCACCGCGTCCGCGACGCGGCGCTCCTCGGCCCGGCGCGCCCTGCGCCGGGCGGCGCGCTCGCGGGCGGCCAGCTCGTTGCGGGCTGCCGCCTCCAGGCCCTCGGCCCGCCCGGACAGCGCGCGAGCCCGCTCCTCCTGGGTTCGCAGGGCCAGCCGGGCCTCGGTCTCGGCGCTGCGGGCACGGGCAGCCGCCTCGGCCAGGCGCTCCCGCTCGCCGGTGTCGGGCTCGGCGGTCTCCCCCGCCTCGGCGGCCGTGGACTCCGCGTCGGCGAGCCGCTGCTCGAGCTCGGCCAGCTCGGCCCGGGTGGCCTCCAGCCCCTGCTGGGCGGTGGTGACGGCAGCGGTGGTGCGCTCGTGCTCGGAGCGGGCCGCCCGCATCGTCTGCCCGAGCTGGGCGAGCTGCTCGGCCACCGCGGTCATCCGGGCGTCGGAGTCGTGCAGGGCGTCGAGCGCGGCGTCCGCCCGGCCCTCGGCCTCCTCCAGCGCGGTCCGGGCCCCCTTCAGCTCGAAGGTGAGGCGCTCGGCGAGCGCCGTCGCGGCCTCGGCGCCGGCCCGGGCCTCGTCGAGGGCCGACTGCAGCTCGATGAGGGACGGGGCCGCGCTCGAGCCACCGCGGGCCCATCCGGGCCCGTAGACGTCGCCGTCGGCGGTCACCACCGTCACCCCGGGCACCTCACCGACGAGCCGGGCCGCCTCGTCGGCGTCCCCGACGAGGGCGACGCGGGCGAGCAGACCGGTGACCGCGCGGACCAGCCCGGGGTCCTCGGCGCCGACCGTGTCGGCGGCCCACACGGCATACCCGGGCAGCTGCGGCCAGGCCGAGCGGTCGACGTCGACGGCAGACTCAGGGACCAGCAGCCCGGCCCGGCCCTGGTCCTGCTCCCGCAACCAGCCCAGGGCCTGGCGGGCGGGCTCGACGCCGTCGGTGACGAGGGCCTCCCCGGCCCAGCCCAGGGCGGCGGCGACGGCCGCCTCCCGCCCCGGCTCGACGTGGACGTGGCTGGTGAGGGTCCCGCGCAGGCCGGTGACCTCCTCGGCGGCGAGCAGCGCGCTGGCCCCGTCGGTGCGTCGCAGGCTCAGCGACAGCGCCTCGATGCGCGCCTGCAGGGTGGCCTGGTCGGCCTGCGCGGCGCGCAGCTCCTCGACCAGCCGGACCACCTCGGCCTCGGCGGTCACCCGCGCCTCCTCGGCCGCCTCGTGCTCGGCGTCCAGGCCCTCCTCGCCCTCCTCGACGTCCAGGACCGTGCCCTCCAGGGCGGCGAACTCCTGCTCCGCCCGCGCGGCGCGCTCGAGCACGGCTGCGGCACCGGCCTGCAGGCGCTGGATCTCCCCCTCGCCGGCCTCGATCCGCGAGCGCCGCGCAGCCACCTGCCCGGCCAGCCGGGCCAGGCCCTCGCGCCGGTCGGCCGCGGCACGCGCGAGCCGCTGCAGGCGGTTCTGCTCCTCGGCGTGCGCCTGCTCGGCCGCGACCCGCTCCTCCTCCGCGTCCTCCAGCGCCCGCGTCAGGTCCCCGACCCGGGCCAGCAGCGCCGACTCCTCGGCACGGACCTGCTCGGCCTGCGCGCGCAGCTGCTCGGGGTCGCGCGCACCTCCCGGACGCCCTCCCCCACGCTCCTCGGCGCGCAGCTCCTCCTCCTCGGCCCCCAGCAGCCGGACCCTTTCGCCGGCGAGGTCGCGCAGGGCGCGCATCCGCTCCAGGGCCGAGGACAGGGAGTACCACCGGTCCTGCACCTCGGTGAGCGCGGGCGCGGCCTCCGCACGCTCCCGCTCGAGCTCTGCCACGGACCGGTCGGCCGCCTCCACCGCCTCCTGGACCGCCGTGCGCCGGGCGACCAGCGCCTGCTCGTCGGCGATCTCCTGCTCCAGCGCGCTGGTCAGCTGGACGAGGTCGTCGGCGAGGATCCGCAGCCGGGCGTCGCGCACCTCCGCCTGGATCGAGGCCGCCCGCCGGGCGGTCTCCGCCTGCCGGCCCAGCGGCCCCAGCTGACGGCGGATCTCGGTGGTCAGGTCGGCCAGACGGGTGAGGTTGCCCTCCATCGTCTCCAGCTTGCGCAGGGCCCGCTCCTTGCGCTTGCGGTGCTTGAGGACGCCGGCCGCCTCCTCGATGAAGCCGCGCCGTTCCTCCGGGGTGGCCCGCAGGACGCTGTCGAGCTGGCCCTGCCCGACGATGACGTGCATCTCCCGCCCGATGCCGGAGTCGGACAGCAGCTCCTGGACGTCGAGCAGCCGGCAGGACGTGCCGTTGATGGCGTACTCCGACCCGCCCGAGCGGAACATGGTGCGGGTGATCGTCACCTCGGTGTAGTCGATCGGCAGCGCGCCGTCGCTGTTGTCGATCGTCATCGACACCTCGGCGCGGCCCAGGGGCTGACGCCCGGAGGTGCCGGCGAAGATGACGTCCTCCATCTTGCCGCCGCGCAGGCTCTTGGCCCCCTGCTCCCCCATCACCCAGGCGAGCGCGTCGACGACGTTGGACTTGCCCGAGCCGTTGGGCCCGACGATGCACGTGATCCCCGGCTCCAGGCGCATGGTCGTCGCGGAGGCGAACGACTTGAACCCCTTGAGGGTCAGACTCTTGACGTACACGCGGGCGGGCTTCTCACGGTCGGCATCGGGTGATGCGGGTCACCCTACCCGTGCTGTCCTTCGATCCGGCGCAGGCCGCGGCGGGTCCGGAGTCCTGCCCAGGGCCTCGGCGGCCGCCACGAAGGTCTGCCGGGGGTGACGGGTGCGGGTACGCCGGCGGAGGGAGGAAGCGGGTGGTGAGCGAGCGCTCGTCCCGTCGCTGCCGCGGCCGCCCGGATCCTCGCGGCCACGACCCTGGCGACCCTTCCCGACACTGTCGTGCGGGCGCGCGCCCCGCTCAGCGCTCCACGAAACCGCTGAGCCCCTCCCGCGGCGCGTGCCGCTGCACGGTGACGCCGGCGACATGTCCCGGTCGCGAGCGCACGGAGGGCTCCTCCTGCAGCAGGCGCACGAGCGCCTCGACCGCCTCCGGCGCACCCTGGGCGCACACCTCCACCCTGCCGTCGGGCAGGTTGCGGGCGTGCCCGACCAGGCCCAGCTCCAGGGCCCGGGCACGGGTCCACCACCGGAAGCCCACCCCCTGCACGCGGCCGCGGACGAAGATCAGTGCGCGCTCCATGGCGGTGACACTACGGTGGAGCCGTGAGCACGGCATACGCGCCCGTCCCTGACCGCCCGATCCGCTGGGGCCTGCTGGCCGCCGGCGACATCGCCCACGCCATGGCCCGCACGGTGGCCCGGGTGGGCGGGGGTGAGGTGGTCGCCGTCGCCGCGCGGGACGCCGACCGGGCCCGCGCCTTCGCCGCGGAGCACGGCATACCCCGCGCCTTCGGCAGCTATGCCGAGCTGTGCGCCGACCCCGAGGTCGACGTCGTCTACATCTCCTCCACGCACCCCCACCACGCGGCCCAGGCCCTCGACTGCCTCGACGCCGGCAAGCACGTCCTGGTGGAGAAGCCGCTGGCGCTGACCGTGCGCGACACCGAGCGGGTGCTCGACCGGGCGCGGGCGCGCGGGCTCTTCGCGATGGAGGCGATGTGGACCCGCTGCCTGCCCGTCGTGCGGGAGCTGACCGCCCGGGTCGCGGGCGGCGACATCGGGAGGCTGCGCTCGTTCTCCGCGGCCTTCACGGTGCCGTTCGGGTATGACGAGAAGCACCGGCTCTTCGACCTCGAGAACGGGGGCGGGGCGCTGATGGACATCGGGATCTACCCGGTGACCCTGGCGCACCTGCTGGCCGGGCACCCGACCGACGTGCAGGTGCTGGGCACGACCGTGCCTACCGGCGCGGACGACCAGGTCGCCGTGCAGTGGCACAGCGACTCCGGCGTCCTCGTGCAGGTCGTCTGCGACTCCCAGAGCCACGGCGGTTCGCGGACCGTCCTGCGCGGCACGCGGGGGTGGATCGAGGTGCACGGCCCGGTCAACGACCCGGAGTCGTTCACCGTCCACCGCACCGGCGAGGACGAGGAGCACGTGACGGGCGAGCGCCGCGGCTTCGAGCACGAGGTCGAGGAGGTGCACCGGTGCCTGCGCGAGGGGCTCGTGGAGTCTGCGCTGGTCCCCCACGAGGACACGGTGGCGATCATGACCGTGCTGGAGAGCATCCGTCGCGAGCTGGGCGTGCGCTACCCGCAGGAGCAGGAGCCGCTGCGCACCTGACCGCCCGCGCCGTCAGTCCTGGTGCAGCTGGACGTAGTTGCCGCAGCCGTCGTCGAAGACGGCGCTGGTGCCCGACGCGTCGGTCATCGGCTCCCCGCGGAAGCTGACGCCGAGGCCGGTGAGCCGCGCGTGCTCGGCGGCGACGTCGCCGACCCCCAGGACGATGGCCGGGAGCCCCTCGGCGTAGAGGGTGCGCCGGTAGCGCTCCGCCGCGGGGTCGTCGCTGGGCTCGAGCAGCAGCCCCACCTCGGGTGACTGGGGCGCCGCGACGATGAACAGGTCCGCCTCCGGGACGGCCAGCACCCCGGTGAAGCCGAGCGTGGCGGTGTAGACGCGGTAGGCCTCGGCCGGATCGTGGACGTGGATGCTGCACATCTTGATCCTCATGGCCCGAGGGTATCGGGGCCGGGGGGGCCTCAGCCGGGCCTGCGGACCCGGGGACGGGGCTGGCAGCGGGGGCAGAAGTGGGAGGAGCGGTTCATGAACTCCTCGCGCACGATCGCGGTCCCGCACCGGGGGCACGGCCGGCCGGCCTGGCCGTAGGCGGCCAAGGACCGGTCGAAGTAGCCGCTGGCCCCGTTGACGTTGACGTAGAGCGCGTCGAAGCTCGTGCCGCCCTGGCCCAGCGCCTCGCGCATGACGTCCGCGGCGTGGTCCAGCACGCGACCGATGGTCGGTCCGGTCAGGGCGGCCCCGCGCCGCCGGCCGTGCACCCCCGCCCGCCACAGGGCCTCGTCGGCGTAGATGTTGCCGACTCCGCTGACCACCGTCTGGTCGAGGAGCACCCGCTTGAGCTCGGTGTCCTTCGCCCTGACCCGACGCACGGTCGCGGCCCGGTCGAAGGCGGGCTCGAGCGGGTCGGGGGCGATGTGCAGCACCGGTTCGGGTATGCCGTACGCACGCGGCCCGTGCCGGTCCGGCGCGAGCCCGGCCAGCGCCAGCCCGCCGAAGGTGCGCTGGTCGACGAACCGCAGCTGGGGCCCGTCGTCGGCGAAGTCGAAGGCCGCGTGCAGGTGCTTCTCCCGCGGCGCGTCGGGCGGCTCGACCAGCAGCTGCCCGCTCATCCCCAGGTGGACGACGAGCGCCTGGGGGTCGTCGTGCGGCGGGTCGAGGACGAGCCAGAGGTACTTGCCGCGCCGGTCGACCGCGCGCACGCGGCTGCCGGCGACCCGCGCGGCCAGGTCGGCGGGGCCGGCACCGTGGCGCCGGGCGACGCGGGCTCCGGTGAGGACGGCGCGCTCCACGGTGCGGCCGACGACGTGGTCCTGCAGGCCCCGGCGGACGACCTCGACCTCGGGGAGCTCAGGCACCTGCGGCCGTGGTGTCGGCGGAGGCCCCCGCCCGCGCCTCCGCGGTCGGCTCCACCTCGGCGACCCTGGCGGCGCGCTCGGTCAGGGCGCGCCAGGCGTCCTCGGCGGCGCGCTGCTCGGCGCCCTTCTTGGAGCGGCCCACGCCCGTGCCCATCGTGCGGCCGTCGATGAGGACGTTGGCCGTGAACGTCTTGTCGTGGTCCGGCCCCTCGGAGACGACGTCGTAGTGCGGCGAGCCGAGCTCACCGGTGGCCGCGACCTCCTGCAGGCTGGTCTTCCAGTCCAGGGCCGCCCCGAGGGCGGCGCTGCGTCGCAGCAGCGGGTCGAGCAGGTGGTGCACGAAGGTGTCGGCCGACCCCATCCCGGAGGAGAGGTAGACGCACCCGATGACGGCCTCGGTCGTGTCCGCGAGGATGGAGGCCTTGTCCCGGCCGCCGGTCGACTCCTCACCCTTGCCGAGCAGCACGAAGTCGCCCAGGTCGATGACCCGGGCGACCTCGGCCAGCGCCCTGGAGTTGACGACGGCGGCACGCAGCTTGGCGAGCTTGCCCTCCGGCAGGTCCGGGTGCTCGCGGTAGAGGGTGTCGGTGACGACGATCCCCAGGACCGCGTCCCCCAGGAACTCGAGCCGCTCGTTGTGCGGCAGCCCGTCGTTCTCGTAGGAGTAGGACCGGTGCGTCAGGGCACGCTGCAGCAGCGCCTCGTCGCAACGGGCCCCGACGACCCCCTCGAGGTAGTCGTTGAGCTCGGCGGCAGGACGCATGCTGCGGGTGCCGCGCTCAGTCCTGGTGCTCGGTGCGCTCGGCGGCGGCGTAGTGCCGGCCGGCGTAGGTGCCGCAGGAGGTGCAGGCCTGGTGCGGGGTGCGCACCGAGCCGCACTGCGGGCAGGTCGACAGCGCGATGGGCGCCGCCTTCCAGTTGGCCCGGCGGCTGCGGGTGTTGGAGCGCGACATCTTCCGCTTGGGGACGGCCACGTCAGTTCCTCTTCTCGTCGTCGTCGGTCGGCACGCTCAGGGAGCTCAGCACCGACCACCTGGGGTCGATCACGTCGTGGTGGTGGTCCGGGTCGTCCTCCAGGCGTGCCCCGCACTCGGGGCACAGACCCGGACAGTCGTCCCGGCACACCGGCTGGAAGGGCAGGGCGGTGACGACGGCGTCCCTCACGACCTCCTCGAGGTCCATCAGGTCGCCGTCGAGCACGTGCTGCTCGTCCTCGTCGGTCTCCGCGTCCTTGCCGCCCTTGCGGGAGCCCGGCGCCGCCACCTTGGAGTGGTGGGCCGCACGCTCGGGGTAGGCGAACAGCTCCTGGAAGCCGACCTCGAGGTCGACCTCGACGTCCTCCAGGCACCGCACGCACACCCCGCTCGCCGCAGCCTGCACCGTCCCCGTCGCCAGCACGCCCTCGACGACCGACTCCAGCCGCACGTCCAGCTCGACCGGGCGGCCGGGCTGGATGGCGATGACGTCGGTGCCGATGCGCTCCGGCACCGTCACGGTGCGGGTGAGCTCGCGCATGGAGCCCGGTCGCCGGATCAGCTCCCGGGTGTCGACCACCCAGGGGCTCTCCTGCTCGTGAGCAGCCATGGTTCTTCTCATCCTCGTTGCACTCGCGTCGGTGGGGACGGCCGGTGTCCGTGGCGAGACGCTGCAGGGACACAAACCGACGCACCAGAGTATCCGAGCGGTGACCCCCGACTCAAACCGAGGGTGAGGGGGAGGTGGCCGCCACGCGCGGCACGTCAGCACACCTCACAGGGCGCGCAGCGCCTCGAGCACCCCCTGCGGCACCAGCCCGGTCACGTCCCCGCCGTAGCGGTGCACCTCCTTGACCAACGAGCTGGAGACGTGCTCCAGGGACGGGTCGCCCGGCAGGAACACCGTCTCGACGCCGGTGAGGTGGCGGTTCATGCGGGCCATCGGCAGCTCGTAGGCGAAGTCCGTGCCGCCGCGCAGGCCCTTGACGATCGCCCCGGCGTCCAGGTCGCGGCAGACGTCGACCAGGAGCCGGTCGGCGAACGCCTCGACCCGCACCCGGTCCGCCACGCCGGCCGGCAGGGCCTCTCTGACCATGGCGAGCCGGCGCTCCACCGGGAAGGTGCCTCGCTTGGCGGGGTTGTGCAGCACCGCGACGACGACCTCCTCGAACAGCGTCGTCGCGCGGGCGATCACGTCGAGATGGCCGTTGGTGACCGGGTCGAAGGACCCGGGGCACACGCAGCGGCGGGTGGGTGACGTCATACCGGAGCAGCCTCGGGACGCGGTGCCGGCCGGCTCACTCCTCCTCCTCGGCCGGCAGCAGGCCGGCGTCGTGCGCCTCCTTGACGAGGCGGCGCACGTTGTCCAGCGAGCCGGCGCGGGCGTCGAGATGCTCGCTGCGGGCGGCGAGGAAGGCCTCGCCCAGCGTGGCCCGCTCCGTGTCCCCGACCTCCTCGCGGGCGGGGTTGAGGATGGTCAGCTCCTCCTCGGTGAGGTGGTGCTGGAGCACCTCGTTCATCTTCTCCACCGCGTCGTCGAACTTCTGGGTGTCGGTGCCCCTGCACTCGAGCAGCGCCAGCAGGGCCTCGTTGATCTGCGCGTGCTCCTCCTCGCCGTGGTGGACCTCCTCGGCGTCGACGTCCTCGGTCTTCTTCTCCAGCCGCGGGTAGACGTTCTGCTCCTCGGCCTCGCCGTGGGCCACCAGGACGTGCGCGAACGCCTCGCGCGCCGCCTCCCGGTCGGCGGTGCTGTCGCGCATCTCGCGCATGAGGGTCTCGAAGAGCCGGTGGTCCTCGAGGATGAGGTCCACGACGTCGCCGGAGACGGGACGGGGGATCACGTAGTCGGTCATGGGCAGATGGTGGCACCGCGGTCACGCCACCGCACGTCGGACGGGGCGCCGGGCACGCGGCGCGGGCTCAGGACCCGGTATGCGGCGGGCTCACCTCGGCGACGTGCACCGCCGTCTCCCCGTAGGTGCGCGATCCCAGGTGGGCCAGCCCGGACGGCCACGTCGGCTCCGGCGAGCGCGAGCTGCGCTCGACGACCAGGACCGCCTCGGGGTCCAGCCAGCCCTGCGTGACCAGCAGGCCCAGCACCTCGGCCACGTCGGGCTCGGACAGGGGGTAGGGAGGGTCGAGCAGCACCACGTGGTAGCGGTCGTCCTCGCCGGCCGGCCCCTCGCGCAGGACGGTGGTGACCGAGGCGGCCCGGACGCGGACGCGGTCGGCGAGGCCGAGGTCGCGCGCGTTGCGCTCCACCAGCGCGGCGGTCGCTCGGTGCTTCTCGACGGCCAGCAGGTGGGCGGCCCCGCGGGAGACCGCCTCGAGCCCCAGCGCGCCCGATCCCGCGTAGAGGTCGAGCACCCGGGCCCCCTCCAGGTCGATGAGCGCCTGCAGCCGGGAGAAGACCGCCTCGCGCACGCGGTCTGTCGTGGGCCGGGTGCCCGACCCCCGCGGGGTGGCGATGCTCCTGCCCCCGGCGCGGCCGGCGATGATGCGGGTCACGCCCGGCTCACCCCCGCTCCAGGAACGCGGCGCGCTCGGCGTCGAGCAGGTCCAGCTCGCGGCGCAGCGCGGGGGAGGCGGCGAGGTCGGGGTCGGACTCGACGGTCCCCCACGCCGCCTCGTGGGCGGTGACGATGAGGTCCTCGTCGCGGGCCAGCCGCAGCAGGCGCAGCCCGCTGCGGCCGCCGCTCTGGCTGGCGCCCAGCACGTCGCCCTCACGGCGGGTCTCCAGGTCGAGCCGGGCCAGCTCGAAGCCGTCGGTGGTCGAGGCCACCTGCTCCAGGCGCTGCCCGGCGCCCTCGTCGCCGGACCCGCCCTGCGTCACGAGCAGGCACAGGCCCGGCCGGCCGCCGCGCCCCACCCGTCCCCGCAGCTGGTGCAGCTGGGAGATGCCGAAGCGGTCGGCGTCCAGCACCACCATGGTCGTGGCGTCCGGCACGTCCACCCCGACCTCGATGACGGTCGTGGCGACGAGGACGTCGACGTCGCCGGAGGCGAAGCGGCGCATGACCGAGTCCTTCTCCTCCGCGCCCATCCGGCCGTGCAGCGTCTCGATCCGCAGGTCCCGGGTGGCCGGGAGCGAGCGCAGGGCGCGGGTCACCTGGTGGACCCCGTGCAGCTGGGGGCCGCCGTCCGTCCCGGCCCCCGCCAGCTCCTCGCCATCGTCCTGCCCACCGTCGTCGGGCCCGTGGCCCGGGTCGGCCTCCGCGCCACCGCGCACGGGCCCGCCGGGGCCGGTGGTGTCCCCGCCGGGCAGGTCGGGGTCGTCCTCCTCCCCGATCCGGGGGCACACGACATACACCTGGCCGCCGCCGCGGACCTCCTCGGCGACGCGCTCCCAGGTGCGCTGCAGCCAGGCGGGACGGTCCCCCGTCACGACATGGGTGGTGATCGGCTGACGACCGCGGGGCAGCTCGCGCAGGGTCGAGGTCGTCATGTCGCCGTAGACCGTCATCGCGACCGTGCGCGGGATCGGGGTGGCGGTCATCACCAGGACGTGCGGGGCGATGCCCGCCTTGGCCCGGAGCGCGTCACGCTGCTCGACCCCGAACCGGTGCTGCTCGTCGACGACGACGAGACCGAGCTCGGCAAACTGCACGTGCTCCTGGATGAGGGCGTGCGTCCCGACGACGACACCGGCCTCCCCGGAGGCCGCCGCGAGCAGGTTGGTCCGGCGCTCGGGCGCCGACTGGCTGCCGGTGAGCAGCGCCACGCGGGTGCCGCCCTCCATGCCACCGAGCATGCCGCCCTCGGCGATGGGGCCGAGCATGGCCGTGATGGCCCGGTAGTGCTGGGCGGCGAGCACCTCCGTCGGCGCGAGCAGCGCCGCCTGCGCGCCCCCGTCCACGGCCGCCAGCATCGCCAGCAGCGCCAGCACGGTCTTGCCGGACCCGACCTCGCCCTGCAGCAGCCGGTGCATCGGCACCGGCCGCGCGAGATCGGTGCGCAGCTCTCCGAGGACCGTCTGCTGGCCGGCGGTCAGCTCGAACGGAAGCCGTCCGAGGAGGGCGTCGACCAGCCCGTCCTCCACGGGCTCGCGCGGGACCGCCGGCACCGCGTCGCTCGCCAGCCGCGCCCGGGCCAGCGCCGCCTGGATGACGAAGGCCTCCTGGAACTTCAGCCGCCACCGACCCCGCCGGTGCTCCGCCTCCGACTGCGGGCGGTGGACCATCCGGTAGGCCTCGAGCAGGCCGGGCAGCCCGTGCGCCTCACGCACCTCCTGGGGCAGCGGGTCGGGCAGCTCCACGAGCGCGTGCAGGACGAGGTCGAGCAGGTCGCCGTGCACGATGGGCGAGAGCTTGGGCGTCGCCGGGTAGACGGGCACCAGCCCGCCCAGCAGCCAGCCGCCGGAGGCAGAGCCCGAGGGGTCGTTGAGCACCGCGTAGTCGGGATGGGTCAGCTGCAGCTGGTGCCCGTAGGTGCCGATCTGGCCCGAGCAGACGACCCGCGCCCCGGGCACGAGCCGGTCCTGGTGGCCGAAGGGCTTGAAGAAGGTCAGCTGCAGCGTGCCGCCGCCGGCCTCGTCCTCGACGTCGACCACGAGGATCCGACCGCGGCGCGACCTCATCGCCCGCGTCGTGGCCGACCGCACGGTGCCGACGACGACCACGTCCTCACCGTGCGGCAGGTCGCGGAAGGCGGCCGGCCGGGCCGGGTCGAGGTAGGTGCGCGGCAGGAAGTCGAGCATGTCCCGCACGGTCGTGAAGCCACGGGCGGTCTCCAGCCTCTTGGCACCGGCCCCGACGATCGAGCGGAGCCGGGAGTCCAGGTCGACGGCCATCACTCGACCCCGAGCAGGTAGGGGTAGGTCGGCTGACCGCCCTCGATCCGCGTCACCTCGGTCCCCGGGTGGCGCGACAGCAGGTCCTGGAGCACCGCGTCGAGGGCGCCCTCCTGGGCCCTGGTCCCGGACAGCACCGTCAGCACCTCGGCTCCGTCGTGCCACAGCAGGTCCAGCACGCGCGCGGCGACCGGGTCGAGGTCGTCGTCGACGGCCACCACGTCCTGGCCGACGATGCCGATCCACTGCCCCGGGGCGACGGGACCCGCCGCGGTCTCGGCGGGGCGCTCGGCACGGGTGACGGCGCCGGGCCGCACGGCCTCCGCCGCCTCGGTCATCGCGGCCACCGCCCGGTCAGGGTCACCCTCGAGATCGAGCACGGCCAGCGCGGCCAGGCCCTGGACGAGCGTGCGGCTCGGCACCACGTCGACCCGGACCCCCTCGCGGGCGGCCGCCTCGGCGGCGGCCATCGCGACCATGACCGTGTCACCGTCGTTGGGCAGGAGCACGACCCGGGAGGCGTCGCAGGCCCAGACGGCCGCCAGCAGCTGACCGGCCGAGGCGCGCCGGCGCGGCCCGGAGGGCACGACCTGGGCCCCGGCACCGGCCAGCAGCCCCTCGACGCCCTTGCCCAGCCCGCAGGCCACGACGCCGAACCGGGCGTCGCGGCCGCCCGCCGCGTCTCCCCCGCAGGAGGCCACCGCATATCCCTGTCCCGCGGCGGCTGCCTGCCCCGTGGACCGCTCGCCGGGTGCGGCCGGGCCGGGGAGCGGCTCGAGCTCGCGACCGTCGGCGAGGGAGGTCAGCCGGACGTCGTGCACGGCGCCGGCCATCGTGCCGGCCTCCACCGCGAGCCGCGGGTCGTCGAGGTGCACGTGGACGCGGTAGTCCGCAGGGCCGCCCGCGACGGCGACCGAGGTGCCCAGGCGGGTCAGGTGGGCCCGGAGCCGACCGGCGCGCTCGTCGTCGCTGTCGGTGAGCAGGTACATCACCTCGATGCTGCCGGCGCCGGCGTCCGGCTCACCCGCCGCGCACGTGCTCGGGGCGGCCCCGCCCCTCCGCCGGGCGGGCAGCTCCCACCAGGCGGGCAGCTCGGTGACGGCGCGGTGCGGCCGGTCCTCCAGCACCGCCTCGAGCGCCTCGATGACGAGGACCAGCCCCGCGCCCCCGGCGTCCACGACGCCCGCGTGGCGCAGCGCGGGCAGCTGCTCGGGGGTGTGCGCGAGCGCCTGACGCGCCGCCTCCAGCGCCTCGCGCACCACGTGCAGCGCCCCCAGCTCCTCCTCGTCGCCGTAGAGGGGCCGCCCGCGCTCCACCGCGGCACGGGCACCCTCGGCCGCGGCCCGGGCCACCGACAGGATCGTGCCCTCCACGGGGGCCGCGATGGCGTCCCACGCCGTGCGGGCCGCGGTCTCGAAGGCGACAGCGAGCTCCTCGGGCCCGGCGCCGGCGACCTGCGGGCCGACCGAGTCCGACAGCCCGCGCGTCAGCTGGGAGAGGATGACGCCGGAGTTGCCGCGGGCCGACAGCAGCATGCCCCGCGCGATGAGCGCCAGCCCCTCGTCCAGGCTCTCGGTGCCCGCGCCGAGCTCGAACTGGCCGCGGACGAACTCCAGGGCCCCGTCCATCGTCAGGTACATGTTGGTACCGGTGTCGCCGTCGGCCACCGGGAAGACGTTGAGGGCGTCGATCTGCTCCCGGGCCCCCGCGAGCATGACCCTGGCCGTCACCGCCCACCGGCGGGCGGTGACGAGGTCGAGGGCTGGGCGGGACACGGGGCTAACCTATCTTCCACCGCCCCCGGTCAGGCAGGACGTCCACAGACCGGTGCGCCGGAGGCCCTCCGTCCGTCCGTGGTGGCCGGCCGGCGCTGATTTGGGAGCGCGGCGCGGGGTCCGCTACGCTAGCGAGGTTGCCTGGTGACCGGTTCGCGACGAGCGTCCGCCGGACCCGGGCACGACGACCACCGCACCAGACCGACCCCAGGAGAACACCGTGGCTGCCACTTGCGACGTCTGCGGCAAGGGACCGAGCTTCGGTCACAGCATCTCGCACTCCCACCGCCGCACGAAGCGCCGCTGGAACCCCAACATCCAGCGCGTCCGCGCCATGGTGGGTGCGACCCCGAAGCGTCTCAACGTCTGCACCTCCTGCCTCAAGGCAGGCAAGGTCACCCGCTGACCTGACGCCCGGGCCGTCGGCCCGGTCGAGCACGCGAGCCGGCCGCATCCTCGGAGGGTGCGTGTCGGCTCTTGTGCGTGCGGGGCGGCGTCACGTCGGCGGCGGGCGCGGTGGTCCTCAGCCGCCGAAGTGGTCCCAACCGCCGTGGGCAGGGTCCAGCCGCTCCTCGCGGCACCAGACGCCCGGGCGGTCGGCGGGCGCGTCGGCGCCCAGGGCCACCACCTCCCCCAGCACCGTCCAGCCGGACGGCACGTCCGCGCCGGCGGGGAAGGTCGCGAGCAGCTCGTGCTCCTCGCCCCCGCTGAGCACCTGGCGCAGGGCCTCCTCCGGGTCGACGGCAGGCACCAGCGCCGCCGCCAGCCGGTCCAGCGCGGCCCCGTCCAGCACGAGACGCACGCCGCTGGCCCTGGCGACCCGGTCCCCGTCCCGCACGAGCCCGTCCGAGACGTCGATCATCGACGTGGCCCCGGCCCGGGCGGCCGCCGGGCCCTGTCCGAGGTCGGTCAGCGGCCGGCGATGATGATCGAGCAGCGCCCGTTCCTGCTCGTCCCGGGCGGTCGACCGGCCGCTCGAGAGCAGCTCCAGGCCGGCGCCGGAGCGACCCAGCGGACCGGACACCGCCAGCAGGTCCCCCGGCCGGGCGCCGGAGCGCAGCACCGGGGCGCCGACCCCGTCGTCCAGCTCGCCGAGGGCCGTGACCGCGACCATGACGGTGTCCCCCGGGGTCGAGGACAGGTCACCTCCCACGACCGGCACCCCCGCGCGGCCGGCCGCGTGCGCGATCCCCTCCGTCAGACCACGCACCCACGCCCGGGGCAGGCTGTCGGGGGCGACGAGGGCCACCAGCACACCGGTCCCCCGGCCGCCCATCGCCGCGAGGTCGGCGAGGTTCTGGGTCACCACCTTGATGCCGACGTCCTGGGCGGTCGACCAGTCGTCGCGCCAGTCCCGGTCGCGCACCACCGTGTCGGTGGTGGCCAGGACGGCACCCGTGCGCACCGCCAGCAGGCCGGTGTCGTCGCCCGGCCCGACCAGCAGGTCCTGCGCCGGAAGGTCCGCGTAGGCGTCGAGGACCTCGCCCAGCACCCCCTCCTCACCGAGCCCACCGAGCGTCGCGCCGTCCTGCTGCATACCTGTCCTCCTCCGCACGCCCGCCCGACGTGCACCTGAGCACGGTAGCCTCTCAGCACAGCCATCAGGAGGTGCGACGTGATCAAGGCCTACATCCTCGTCCAGACCGAGGTCGGTGCGTCGGCGCAGGTCACCCGTGCCGTCCGGGAGCTGCCGGGCGTCATCTCCGCCCAGGACGTCGCCGGCCCCTACGACGTCATCGCGCTGGTGGAGTCGCCCACCGTGCAGGGCCTCGGGCGTGAGGTCATCGCGCGCGTCCAGGCCGTGCCGCGCATCACCCGAACCACCACGTGCACGGTCGTCGAGTTCTGAGCCTGCGCCGGCGCGCACTCCTGACCCTGACACCCCTCGTGCTCCTCCTCGGCGCGTGCGGGGACGACGCCGTCCGCGCCGTCCCCTTCGACGAGTCCGACTCTCCCGCCTGCCAGGCGGTGGCCGACCGCTGGCCGGACACGGTGGGGGGTCTGCAGCCGCGCGTGACCGCCGTGCAGTCCAGGGGGGTGGCGGCCTGGGGTGACCCACCCGTCGTCGCCCGGTGCGGCAAGCAGGCCCCGGCCCCGACCACCGACCCCTGCATCGACATCGACGGGGTCGACTGGGTCGCGACCGAGCTGGACGACGGCACGATGTTCACCACCTACGGCCGCTCCCCCGCCGTCGAGGTGCTGGTCCCGGCGGAGTACGACACCGCCCCCCTGTGGCTGCCCGCGTTCGGCGAGGCCGTGCGCCAGGTCGAGCAGACCCTGGGCGCCTGCTCCTCGGTCACCGGCTGAGGTCGTCGCCCGGGACGGGCCGTCAGCGCAGGCCGAGCGGCCGATCCAGGGCGAGCTGCACCAGCTCGTCGATGAGCTCGGGGTAGGTGACCCCGCTGGCGGCCCAGACCTGCGGGTACATCGAGAACGGGGTGAACCCCGGCATCGTGTTGATCTCGTTGATCAGGACCTCGCCGCTGTCGGTGACGAAGCAGTCGACCCGGGCCAGGCCCTCGCAGCCGGCCACCTCGAAGGCTGTGCGAGCGATCTGGCTCATCTGCTCGCGGACCTCGTCGCCGACGGCGGCCGGGGCCGTGATCCGCACGTTGCCCTCGTCGAGGTACTTGGCCTCGAAGTCGTAGAACTCGTGCCCGCCGACGACCGCGATCTCACCGGGGACGCTGATCCGCGGCGCGTCGGAGCCCCGGCCCTGCAGCACCCCGCACTCGACCTCGCGGCCGGCGATGGCCTCCTCGACGAGCACCTTGGGGTCGTGGGAGCGGGCCTTCTCGATCGCCGCCTCGAGCTCCTCGGGTGCCTCGACCTTGTAGACGCCGACCGAGGAGCCGGCCCGGGCCGGCTTGACGAAGACGGGGAAGCTCAGGGCGTTGGCGGCGTCCAGGCAGGCGGTGCGGTCCCGACGCCACTCCAGGTCGGTGATCACGGTGTAGGGGCCGACCGGAAGGCTGGCCGAGGCGAACAGCACCTTCATGACGTGCTTGTCCATCATCGCCGCGGACGCCAGCACCCCGCACCCGACGTAGCGGATGTCGGCCAGCTCGAGCAGGCCCTGGATCGTGCCGTCCTCCCCGAACGGTCCGTGGAGCAGCGGGAAGACGACGTCCACGACGCCCAGCTCGCTCGTGGACCCGTCCCGCTCGACCACGCGCAGCACGTGGTCCACGCCGCCCAGGGGCACCATCACCTGGCGGCCCGTGCCGGGCACCTCCGGCAGGCGCCCGTCGCGGATCTGCAGCGCCGCGGCGTCGTCCTCGACCAGCACCCAGTGACCCTCACGGGTGATGCCGACCGGGAGCACGTCATACCGGTCGCGGTCGATCGCCTGCAGCACGCTGGCGGCCGTCGAGCACGAGATCGCGTGCTCGTCCGAGCGACCGCCGAAGACGATGGCGACGCGGGTCCGGGGGGCCGTCGCAGCGGCGTCGGACAGGTGCGGGGCGGGGTCGGTGTTCATCGCGCCCGAGCCTAACCGGGCCCGGGTGCGGCGCGGGTATGGCGCGCCCCGTCGGGTCGGTCGCGGTCAGGCCAGCTCGTGCTTGCGCGCCCGGGACATCAGGGCCCCGGTCAGCTGCTCCGGCGTCACCCGGCCGTCGACGACCGCGGTGACGCCCTGGCAGATCGGCATGTCGACGCCGTTGCGCGCCGCCAGCCCGACGACCGAGCGGCACGACTTGACGCCCTCGGCCGTCTGGTGCGGCAGCGCCAGCAGCTCGGCGATCGTGCGTCCCTGGCCCAGGGCCACCCCGACGCGGTGGTTGCGCGACAGCGGTGACATGCAGGTGGCGATGAGGTCGCCCACCCCCGCGAGCCCGGTCAGGGTGGCGGGGTCCGCCCCGAGCGCCTGGCCCAGGCGCACCACCTCGGCGAGGCCTCGGGTGATGAGGGAGGACTTGGTGTTGTCCCCGTAGCCCAGGCCCTCCGCCATCCCGACCGCCAGAGCGATGACGTTCTTGACCGCGCCGCCGATCTCGGCGCCGACGACATCGGTCTGGGTGTAGGGGCGGAAGTAGGGCGTGGCCGTCATGGCGGCCACCCGCTCGGCCGCCGCGATGTCGGTGCAGGCGACCACGCTGGCCGCCGGCTGGCGGGCGGCGATCTCCCGGCTGAGGTTGGGGCCGGAGACCACGACGATCCGGTCGCGGTCGATCCCGGCGGCCTCGATGACCTCGCTCATCCGCAGCCCCGTGCCCAGCTCGATCCCCTTCATCAGGGAGACCACCAGGGCTTGCGGGGGGATGAGGTCCTTCCAGTCCTGGAGGTTGTCCCGCAGCGTCTGCGAGGGCACGGCCAGCACGACGACGTCGGCGTCGCGCGCCGCCTCCCCCGGGTCGGTGGTGGCCGTGATCTGTGCGGGCAGGTCGACGTCCTCGAGGTAGTCCGGGTTGCGGTGCTGCTCGGCGACCGAGCGGGCGACGGGCTCGCGGCGCGCCCAGATCGTCACCCGGTCCACGCCCGCGTCCGCAAGGACCTGCGCGAACGCCGTGCCCCAGCTGCCCGCCCCGAAGACGGCGGCCCGGGTCACGTGGCCCCCTTCTTCCGTCTGGTCTCCCGCGTGTCCATCTCCCCCGGCCTGAGCTCGTAGGGCACCGCGGGCGGGGTCTCGCCGCGCAGGTCGGCGACCAGCTCGGTCACGGCCCGCATCACCCGTGCCGTCGCCTCGGCGTGCGCGCGGGGGTCCTCGGCGCGGCCGTAGAGGTCCGACAGGTCCACCGGCGGACCGGCCTTGATGTGCTGCACCGGGCGCCGGAGCACGTTGCCGGGGCGGCGTGCGTAGCGGCCCAGCACCTCCTGCGCCCCCCACTGCCCCACGGGCACGACGGGGGCGCGGCTGGTCAGCGCCAGCCGCCCCACGCCCGGACGGGCCTTCATCGGCCACATGTCGGGGTCGCGGGTCAGCGTGCCCTCGGGCATGATCGCGATCGGCTTGCCCCCGGCCAGCGCCTCCCGGGCTGCGTCGAGCGCGTCGTGCGCCCGGGAGGTGGCGCGGTAGACCGGGACCTGCTCGAGGTGCCGCAGCGCGGCCCCGAGGACGGGCACGGTGAACAGCGAGGACTTGGCGAGGAAGAAGGGGGGCCGGCCCTGGTCCACCAGGAAGTGGGCCAGCATGAACGGGTCCACCTCGGAGTAGTGGTTGCTGGCGACGATGAAACCGCCGCTGCGGGGGATGTGCTCGGCCCCGGACCAGGAGCGTCGGGAGATGGCGATCAGCAGCGGCCGCACGGTGGCGATCACCGCCTTGTAGGACCACGGGATCGGGTCGTTGATCGGCTGACGAGTCACGGGGGTCATCTTGTCACCCACCCGGGGCGGTGAGCGAGGATGCCCGGGTGAGCAGCGACACGGCCCCGCCGGCGACGACCGCACCGCCCCCACGACCCCGACGCCATGAGCCGGTCCGGTGGCACCTCGTCGTCCCGGTGAAGGACGCGGAGCTGGGCAAGAGCCGGCTCGAGGCGCCCCGTCCGCTGCGCCGCAGCGACCTGGCTCGGGCGGTCGCGCACGACACCGTCGAGGCCGCCTGCGCGGCCGTGGGCGCCGGGCAGCTGACCGTGGTCACCTCCGACGCGGCCATCCGGGAGGTGACCCTCTCGCTCGGTGCCCGCGTCGTGGCGGACCCGGGTGCGGGGCTCAACGCCGCCGTCTCGGCCGGCTGGCCCGACCTGCCCGACCCGGGTGGTCAGCGTGTCGGCTGGGCGGCGCTGCTGGGTGACCTGCCGGCGTTGCGGCCGGAGGACCTCCGCGCCGCCCTGGAGCGCTGCGGCCGGCATCCGGCGGCGTTCGTGCCGGACGCCGAGGGCACGGGCACCGTCCTGCTGACGTCGACGGTCGCCCCTCCGCTGCCGCTGTTCGGGCCCGGCTCGGCGGCACGTCACCGCGCCGCGGGCGCTGTCAGCCTCGAGCTCGACCTGCCCCGCCTGCGCCGGGACGTGGACCTCGCCCAGGACCTGCGGGCCGCGCTGGCGTTGGGCGCCGGGCGACACACCCTGCTCGCCGTGCGTCGGGGCGCCTAGAGTGGCCGGCATGCAGGCGAGCGTCCACACCTTCGACCTGGAGTCCGGCAGCGGCACGGTGCTGCTCGACACCGGACGGATGCTGCCGTTCGACCCCGCCGTCTTCGAGGCCAGCGGGCTGCGGCACCTGCGGACGGGCCAGCGGGTCTCGGTCGAGGTCGAGCCGCAGGACCCCGAGTCTGCCGACGCGCACCTGACGCGTCTGTGGATCGTGGGCGTGGGGCCGGGCGAGCGCATCCGCTGACCGGCCGCTCAGGAGGTGCGGCCCTTCTTGCCCCGCCCCTTCGTGCCTCCGGCCTTCGTGCCCTTCTCCCCCGTCGCCTTCGCGCCCTTCTTCTCGCCCTTGCCGTTCTTGCCCTTGCCCTTGCCCTTCTTGCCCTTGCCCTTCTTGGAGCGTCCGGCGCTCGCGCCCTCTGCGCCAGCACCGTGGCGCGGCGTGTCCTCGTCGTGCTTGGCGCGGGCGAGCTGTGCCTTCTTGGCGGTGATCATCTCTCGGGTGATCTGCTCGCCACCGATGGACAGGCGCCCCGCCGACCCAGGCTCCCGGGCGGGCTCGGCGGCCGGGGTCGCGGCAGCCGGGCCCGGCTGCTCGGCGCGGACGGTCGCGGGTGTGCCCGTCCGGCGGCGTGCGCGTGCCCGCTCCTCCGCCTGCCTGCCCGACGTCCTCGCCCCGGCCGGCCTGCCGCCCACCCTGCCCGACGGTCGCCGGATCGTGGCGGGGGCACCGGGCGCGGGCGCACCGTCCGCTGCCCCGCGACCCGACGCGTCGGCCCGGGAGCCCGACCCGGACGCCTCCTCGTCCGCGGTGCCCACCCGGGCCCCGGCCAGTCCCTCCGAGGGCAGCAGGGTCGGGTCCGCGACGACCGTCCGGAAGTAGCTGCCTGGGCGGAACCGAGGAGTCGTGGTCGCGGGGATCGGGACCGCCTCCCCGGTGTGCGGGTTGCGGCCGGTGCGCGGAGCGCGGTCCACCGGCTCGAAGGTGCCGAAACCGGTGATGGAGACGCTGCCCCCGCCCGCGACCTGTCGGAGCACGACGTCGACGAGGGCCTCGACGGCGAGGGCGGCCGCGGCCCGGCCACCCATGCGGGGGGCGAGCGCGTCGATCAGGTCGTTCTTGTTCACCTTGGCTCCTGAAGGTCGGTGCGGCGGCTGCTGTGCTCCTCACGCTACGGCCGAGGAGGCGGCGATGGCGATGCGCCGCACCCGCACCGGCCCGGCACCCGCCCGTCCCCGGGACAGCACAAGGCCCCCACCACGGTCGTGGTGGGGGCCTTGTCACGGCGTAGCCCCGACGGGATTCGAACCCGCGCTACCGCCTTGAGAGGGCGGCGTGCTAGGCCACTACACAACGGGGCCGTGCGTCCGGCGCGTGTCGCGCCGAGGAGAGACCTTACCGGATCGGCATGCTCTCCACGAAATCGGCCGGTCGCTCCTGCGAGCGGCGTCTTCGCGCTGGGGTACCAGGACTCGAACCTAGACTAACTGAACCAGAATCAGTCGTGCTGCCAATTACACCATACCCCAAGGGGTATCCCCGCTCCAGGTTTCCCTTCGGCGGCGAACCGAGGAGAAACCTTACCGTGCCCCCGGTCCGGACCCAAATCCGCCCCGGTCAGCCGAGTGCGTCCAGCACCTCGCGCAGCGTCTCGGCCGCGACGAGGCCGTGGGTGGCCGCGTGCGACACCTCGTCGGGGTCCCGCTCGTAGCCCGGACGGCGCAGCCACGCCGCGCCCAGGCCCGCACCGAGCGCCGCACAGGTGTCGACGTCGAGCTCGTCACCCACGTAGACCACCTGGCCCGGGTCCAGCCCGAGGAGGCCGCACCCGTGGTGGAAGACCTCCGGCGCGGGTTTGCCGATGCCCAGGGTGTCCTTCGTCACCGTGCCGGCCGTGAGCCGCTCCACGACGTCAGCCAGGCCCGCCCGCGTCAGCTTGGCACGGGTGTAGTCGCCGGAGGAGTTCGTCAGCAGGGCCACCCGCAGGCCCCGCCGGTGACACTCCTGCAGCGTGTTCACGACGTCGTCGAAGGCCCGAAGCGCCGTCGTGAAGGCATCCTCGTAGAGCTCGTCCCACCGCGCGAGGTCCTCCGGGGAGGCTGCCCGGCCCAACCACCGGCCCAGGTCCCGGACGCGCAGGGCGCGCATCGTCGCGAAGTCGTGCTCGCCGCGGGTGAAGGCGCGGAAGTGTCCGCCCGGGTCGTCGCGGAACCGGTGTCCGGCCCGCTCGAGCCGGTCCGGGTCGGCGTCCGGCCACAGCTGCCGCGCGGCACGGGTGGCCGCCAGGTGCATCGCCTCGCGGGTGCCCAGCAGCGTGTCGTCGACGTCGAGCAGGACCCCACGCAGCCCGGCGGGCGGCGGCACGACGTGGGTCATGGGCCGCTCAGACCTCGGCGCGCAGCCGGCGCAGCCGCTCCAGGGTCTCGTGCTTGCCCAGGATCTCCATGGACTCGAACAGGGGCGGGCTGATGCGCTGGCCGGAGACGGCGGTCCGCAGCGGGCCGAAGGCGAAGCGGGGCTTGAGCCCCATACCCTCGACCAGCGCCTCGCGCAGCGCCTGCTCGATCCGGGCGGCCGTCCACTCCACTCCCCCGCCCAGCGGCTGGGGGAAGGCCCCCGAGATGGACTCGAGGGCGTCCAGCGCCGCGTCGAGCACCGCCCCGGCGTCGTCCTTGAGCTGGGCCCGGGCCTCGTCGGCGATCTCCAGCTCGGCCCCCCGGACGTAGAACGGGGCGACCAGGGGGACCGCCTCGGCGAGGACCTGGATCCGGGTCTGGATGAGCTCGGCGACCTGCTCCAGACGCGCCAGCTCGCCCATGCCGCTCTGCGGCCCCAGCACCCCGGCCTCGCGCAGCACCGGCAGCAGCCGGGAGGTGAACTCCGGCAGCGGGAGCAGCCGGAGGTGGTCGGCGTTGATGGCCTCGGCCTTCTTCTGGTCCCACCGCGCCGGGTTGGGGTTGACCGCCCGGACGTCGAAGGCGGAGACGAGCTCCTCCGGCGTGAAGATGTCACGGTCCGGGCCGATGGCCCAGCCGAGGAGCGCCAGGTAGTTGATCATGCCCTCGCGCACGAAGCCGCGCTCGCGGTGCAGGAAGAGGTCGGACTGCGGGTCGCGCTTGGACAGCTTCTTGCTGCCCTCGCCCAGCACCAGCGGCAGGTGGGCGAACACCGGCACGCGCTCGGCGACACCGATCTCCACGAGGGCACGGTAGAGGGCGATCTGTCGCGGGGTCGAGGACAGCAGGTCCTCCCCGCGGATGACGTGGGTGATGCGCATCAGCGCGTCGTCGACCGGGTTGACGAGCGTGTAGAGCGGCTGGCCGTTGCCGCGGACGACGACGAAGTCGGGCACCGAGCCGGCCCGGAAGGTCACCTCGCCGCGGACCAGGTCGACGAAGGTGATGTCCTCGTCGGGCATCCGCAGACGCAGGACCGGCTCCCGGCCCTCCGCACGGTAGGCGGCGCGCTCCTCCTCGGTGAGGTCGCGGTCGTGGTTGTCGTAGCCCAGCTTGGGGTCACGGCCGGCCGCCCGGTGCCGGGCCTCGACCTCCTCGGGCGTGGAGAACGACTCGTAGACCAGGCCCGCCTCGACCAACCGGGTGGCCACGTCGGCGTAGATCTCGCGCCGCTGGCTCTGACGGTAGGGCCCGTGAGGTCCGCCGACCCCGGGGCCCTCGTCGTAGTCCAGCCCGAGCCACCGCAGGGCGTCGAGCAGCTGCTCCGCCGACTCGGCGCTGTCGCGCGCGGCGTCGGTGTCCTCGATGCGGAAGACGAAGGTGCCGCCGTGGTGGCGGGCGAAGGCCCAGTTGAACAGCGCCGTCCTGGCCATCCCGACGTGCGGGGTGCCGGTCGGGCTCGGGCAGAAGCGGACGCGCACGTCGGCGCCGGTCGCCTCGGAGTTCTCGGTCGCAGACGCGGGGGCAGGGTGAGTCGTCATGATGCGGGTCAGCCTACTGGCCGGCGACCCGCCGGCCCGCGCCTCTCCCGGACCGTCAACCCCCCGGTGGCGGGGGCTCAGCCGTCGAGCATCGCCGACGTCACGGACTCCTGCAGCCAGGAGAGGAAGTCGTAGTAGGCCATCTTCTGCACCGTCGCCGGCTCCAGCTCCTCCTGGCCGGCCAGGGCTGCCTCGAGCCGGCGATGGAGGCGGTCGGAGTCCTCGTCGGTCCGCAGTCCCAGCCGCTCGCCCAGGATGAGGCGGGCGTCGGTCAGCGCCACCGCGAGGGCACGGGCCTGGTCGAGGTCGATCTCGACCCGCGGCGGGACCGCCGCCTCCAGCGCGGCGATCGCCGTGCTGATCGTCGCCGCCTTCCGCTGCCGCAGGCCGTGCTCGGTGAGCCGCCGGAACTCGGCGGCCTGCTCGGCGTCGTCCCGCGACGCGGGTGGCAGCAGCCGGGCCAGTGCAGGGTCGCTGGGCTCCTCGGGGTCTATCTCGTCCCCGAGGCCTGCCACGAGGTCCAGGAACGGGTCGCCGGTCTCCGGCCTCTCGGGGGCCACGAAGGCGCGGGTCAGCTCGAGCACGTGCGTCACCACGGTGATCTCGTCGGCCTCGAAGGAGGCCACGAGCCGACCACCCTTCCTGCGGAACGCGGTCGCCATCCTCAGTCGTCCTTCTGGAAGGTGGCCCACAGGCCGTAGCCGTGCATGGCCTCGGTATCCGCCTCGCACTTCTCCCGGGTGCCGGTGGAGACGACCGCGCGGCCCTTCGTGTGCACGTCCATCATCAGCGCCTCCGCCCTGGCCCGGGGGTAGCCGAAGTGGGTCTGGAGGACCCAGGTCACGTAGGACATGAGGTTGACCGGGTCGTTCCACACCAGCGTCACCCACGGGGTGTCGGCCTCCGGCCGGTCGAGGACCGCGACGCGCCCCTCCTCCTCGGGCGTCGTCTGCGGGCCGGGTGGCGGTGCGGGCGGCTGCGGGGTGTCGGTCGGCACGCCTCCCACTGTAGGGGGGCCGAACTAGGGTGAGGACCGTGAACCCGAGCACCGCCCTGCTGACGGACCACTACGAGCTGACGATGATCGAGGCCGCCCTGGAGAGCGGGCACGCCGACCGCCCCTGCGTCTTCGAGGCCTTCGCCCGACGCCTGCCCGACGGCCGGCGCTACGGCGTCGTCGCCGGCACCGGCCGGATCCTGCAGGCCCTGCCCGACTTCCGCTTCGGCGACGCCGAGCTGGCCTGGCTGCGCGAGCGCGACGTGGTCGACGGCCGGACGCTGGACTGGCTCGCCGACTACCGCTTCACGGGCGACATCTGGGGGTATGCCGAGGGCGAGGTCTACTTCCCGGGGTCGCCCCTGCTCGTGGTCGAGTCCACCTTCGCCGAGGGCGTGGTGCTCGAGACCCTCGTGCTCTCCATCCTCAACCACGACTCGGCGGTCGCGTCCGCGGCCTCCCGCATGACGGCGGCGGCCGGTGAGCGGCCCTGCATCGAGATGGGGTCGCGGCGCACGCACGAGGAGTCTGCGGTCGCCGCGGCGCGGGCCGCCTACGTGGCCGGGTTCGCCTCGACCTCCAACCTCGAGGCCGGGCGCCGGCACGGCATCCCCACGGCGGGCACCGCGGCACACTCCTACACCCTCCTGCACGACGACGAGCGCGACGCCTTCGCCAACCAGCTCGCCAGCCTGGGGGCGGGGACCACGCTGCTGGTGGACACCTACGACGTGACCGCAGCGGTCCGGCTGGCCGTGGAGCTGGCCGGTCCTGCTCTGGGGGCGGTGCGGCTGGACTCCGGGGACCTCCTCGGCCAGGCGCACGGGGTCCGGGCCCAGCTGGACGCGCTGGGCGCGACCGGCACCAGGATCGTGGTCACCTCCGACCTGGACGAGCACGCCATCGCCGCGCTGCAGTCGGCGCCCGTGGACAGCTACGGCGTGGGCACCAGCGTGGTGACCGGCTCCGGGCACCCGGCGGCCGGCATGGTCTACAAGCTCGTGAGCCGCGAGAGCGACGCCGGCGTCATGGAGGGGGTGGCCAAGGCGAGCACGGACAAGGCCTCCGTGGGCGGCCGGAAGTTCGCCCTCCGCCGCCGAGGGGCGGACGGGCTGGCCCAGGCCGAGATCATCGGCATCGACGAGCGACCCTCCGACGACGGCGACGACCGCGACCTCCTCGTCCCCCTCGTCAGCCGCGGTGAGGTCGTGGCACCGACCGACGTCCGCACCGCCCGCGAGCACCACGCCGCGGCCCGCGCAGAGCTTCCCCAGCGGGCGCTGCGTCTCTCCCACGGCGACCCGGCGATCCCCACCACCTACCTCGACGACTGGAGCTGAAGAGCACGCGGGGGGCGCCCGGCACGGCCGAGGGCCTAGGCTCGGGACATGAGCAGGGCGCTGATCATCGTGGACGTGCAGAACGACTTCTGCGAGGGTGGCTCGCTCGCGGTGGACGGCGGCAGGGCCGTCGCGACCGGCATCGGCGAGCACCTGCGCGAACACGGTCAGGAGTACTCCACCGTCGTCGCCACGGCGGACTGGCACGTCGACCCCGGCGAGCACTGGTCCGACGAGCCGGACTACCGCACCTCCTGGCCCGTGCACTGCGCCGCCGGCACTCCCGGTGCCGAGTTCAGCGAGGAGCTGCGTCCGGCGCTGGACCACGTCCGGGCCGTCTTCCGCAAGGGCGAGCGCGAGGCCGCCTACAGCGGGTTCGAGGGCACGACCGAGGAGCACGGGCGGCGCACGGGGCTGGCCGCGTGGCTGCGCGAGCGGGAGGTGCGCGAGGTCGACGTCGTCGGGATCGCCACGGACCACTGCGTGCGCGCCACCGCGCTCGACGCCGTGCGCGAGGGCTTCGGCACCACCGTCCTGCTCGACCTGGTCGCGGGCGTGGCCCCGGAGACGACGCAGGCGGCCCTGGAGGAGCTGCAGGCCGCCGGCGTCATCCTCCGGAGCTGACCGGCGCCCTCAGCTGGTCGAGAAGACCTCGTCCTCCCCGGGCCGGCCCTCCGAGGAGGTTGCAGCCAGCCCCCGGCCCCAGGACGCGGCATACACCCCGTCGTCCACCGCGCGGCCCGCTTCCCCGAGCTCGAGCGGCCGGAAGGTGTCGACCATGACCGCGGTCTCGTCGAAGTACTCCACCCCGATCGACTTCTCCGTCGCGCCGGGCTGCGGACCGTGGGCGTGGCCGCCGGGGTGCACCGAGATCGAGCCCTTCCCGATGCCCGAGCCCTTGCGCGCCTCGTAGTCGCCGTCGACGTAGAACATGATCTCGTCGGAGTCGACGTTGGAGTGGTAGTAGGGCACCGGGATCGCCAGCGGGTGGTAGTCGACCTTGCGCGGCACGAAGTTGCAGACCACGAAGTTGGAGCCCTCGAAGACCTGGTGGACCGGCGGCGGCTGGTGCACCCGCCCGGTGATCGGCTCGAAGTCGCAGATGTTGAGGACGTAGGGGTAGAGGCAGCCGTCCCAGCCGACCACGTCGAGGGGGTGGTACGGGTAGGTGTAGACGGTGCCGACCATCCCGCCGGTGCTGTGCTCACCGCTGCCGCGGTGCTTGATGTAGACCTCGGTGTGCTCGCCGCGGTCGGCACCGACGTCCTCGGCCAGCAGCGGGCCGGACGGTCCGCGCAGGTCGCGTTCGCAGTAGGGGGCGTGCTCCAGCAGCTGGCCGAAGCGCGACAGGTAGCGCTTCGGCGGGCCGACGTGGCTGTTGGCCTCGATGCAGTAGGCCCGCAGCGGCTCGACGTAACCCTCGTCGCCCTCGACCTTCGGGATCCACCGGTGGGTGGTCGCCCTCGGGATCACGATGTAGTCGCCCTGCCCCACCTCGAAGGCGCCGAAGACCGTCTCCACCCGGGCTCCGCCGCGCTCGACGTAGACGCACTCGTCGCCGATCCCGTTGCGGTAGAACGGGCTCGGGGCGTCGGCAACGACGTAGAGCAGGCGCACGTCGCCGTTGCCCAGCACCAGCCGGCGCCCGGTGACGACGTCGACGCCCTTCTCCAGCACGGGGGTGCCGTCCTCGCCGTGGGACTGCACGAACAGGTCGTGCAGCCGCAGGTGGCGCGGGAGCAGGGGGTGGTTGGCCACTGTCGTCATGTCCCCGAGGTCCCAGACCCGGGCGTCCACGATGGCCGAGGGGATGTTGCGGTGGTAGAGCAGGGAGGAGTCGGAGGAGAAGCCCTCCTCACCCATCAGCTCCTCGGAGTAGAGGTCTCCCCGCTCGTCGCGGTGCTGGGTGTGGCGCTTCGGCGGCACGTGGCCGAGGCATCGGTAGTGGGCCATGGGCGCTCCGATCGTGGCGGGGGGACGGCGACGGCACGACGCGGCGTCCGGTATGCGGACACCTGCGTCCTTCTGCCCGTCACGATGCAGTACCGTGCCACGCATGTCAACGCTGCCAGCGCCGCGGTCGCTCTTCGACCGGCTCGTGGACGACGCTGCGGTCTTCCCGCCGGGGAACGCCCCGGTCCCGGTGGCGTGGGCCGAGCACCTGGCGATGCGCTCGGGACGGTACGGCGACGTGCTCGGGCCGTTGCTCATCGGTGCGGCCGGCGCGGACGTCCTGGTCGAGGCGGCCGCCGCCCACCCGCCCGTGACCGACCACGAGACCGCGGCGGGGCTGCGGCCGGCGCCCGTCGCCGTCGGTGTCGTGGCGAGAGCCGGCACCTCGCTCCGCGACCTGCGGGCCGCCGTCGCAGCCCTGCGAGCCAGCCCGCACCTGCGCGTCGTGTCCGTCGAGCTGCCCCACGACACCGCCGGCGCGTGGCGGGAGGCTCTCGGGCTGGGCGCCCGCGTGGCGGTGGAGGTCACCCGGGACCTGGGCCACCAGCACGACGCGCTCGACGACCTGGCGGCGGGCGCCTCGCGGGGCACGGAACGGGTGGTCGCCAAGCTGCGCACCCAGTCCACGCCGACGGCTCCGGTCCCGACACCCCGCGAGCTGGCCGAGTTCATGCACGGTGCGCGCGACCGGGACCTGCCGTTCAAGCTCACGGGCGGCCTGCACCACGCCGTGGCGCACACCGAGCTCACCGCCGACCCGTCCCCCGAGGAGCAGCACGGCGTGCTCAACGTGGTGGTCGCCGCGCACCACCTCGAGCAGGGCGCCACCCTGCGCGACCTGATCGCGACGCTGGAGCTGCGTGAGACCGCGGCCCTGACCTCGCTCGTCCGGGGCCTGTCGGAGCGCGACGTCGACCAGCTCCGTGCCCGCTTCCTCTCCTTCGGATGCTGCGGTGTCATGGACCCCGTGGGCGAGCTCGTCGACCTCACGCTGCTGACCCCCTGACCCAGGCCCGCACCATCGGCCACCCCGACACCGAGGAGCCCGTCGTGACCGCACCCTTCGACCTGCCCGCCGACCACCCCTTCGGCCCGCACCACCTGCCCTACGGCGCGGTCAGCCCGCAGGAGGGTGGCGACGTGCGCCTGGCCGTCCGCCTCGGCGACCACGTGATCGACCTGCGGGGGGCCGCGGCCGGCACCGAGTGGGCTGCGGTGCTGTCACGCCCGACCCTCAACGCCTTCCTCGAGGCGGGCCCGACGACCTGGGGCGCCGTGCGCGCCTGGCTGCAGACCATGATCGCGGACGAGGAGGGGCAGGCAGAGCTGCGGCGGCACCTGCACCCGCTCGGGACGATGACCACGCACCTGCCCCTCGAGGTCCGCGACTACGTCGACTTCTACGCCAGCGAGCACCACGCCTCCAACGTCGGGCGAATCTTCCGCCCGGACGGCGAGGCGCTCACGCCCAACTGGAAGCACCTGCCCATCGGCTACCACGGCCGGTCCTCCACCGTGGTCGTCAGCGGCACCGACATCGTCCGACCGACCGGCCAGCGCAAGGGCAAGGACGACCCGGCCCCCGTGTTCGGCCCGAGCACCCGCCTGGACATCGAGGCCGAGCTCGCGTTCGTCGTCGGGGGCAGCACGCACGTCGGGTCGCGGGTGGACGTCGACACCGCGGAGGACCACCTCTTCGGCGTCGCGCTGCTCAACGACTGGTCCGCACGTGACCTCCAGGCGTGGGAGTACGTCCCGCTCGGTCCCTTCCTCGGCAAGTCGTTCGCCACGTCGATCGCGGCGTGGATCACCCCGATGGCGGCGCTGGAGCGCGCCCGGGTGCCGCTGCCCGTCCAGGACCCCGAGCCGCTGCCCTACCTGCGTGGGTCCGGCCGGGCGCTCTTCGGGCTGGACATCACCATGGAGGTGCACCTCGGCGACGCCGTGGTGTCCCGACCGCCCTACCGGACCATGTACTGGTCGCCCACGCAGATGCTCGCCCACCTCACGGTCAACGGCGCGAGCGTGCGCAGCGGCGACATCTTCGCCTCCGGCACCGTGTCAGGACCGGAGAGCCAGACCCGTGGAAGCCTGCTCGAGCTCACCTGGTCCGGGGCTCGGCCGCTGCGCCTGCCCGACGGCACGACGCGCACGTTCCTCCAGGACGGGGACACCGTCACGATCACCGCCTCGGCCCCCGGGCCCGACGGGACGACGGTCGGCCTGGCCGAGGTCCGCGGCACGGTGCGCCCGGCGGCCTGACCGCCGGGCGTGGTGCTGCCGCGGTCCGTCAGCGCTTGCGGACGACGTTGGTCCGGGCAGCCTTGTCGTGCAGCGCCTGCCGCTTGTCGTCCCAGAGCGGCCACAGCACGTTGAGGACGTAGGCGGGGGCGAAGAGCCCGCACAGCTGGTAGACGAGCGCCCGCAGGATCGAGGTGCCCCAGCCGACGTTGCCCGGCTCCTCACGCAGCCTGACGCGCAGCCCCGTGGCCAGCTTGCCGAGGGTCCCGCCCAGGAGCCTCA
Organism: Ornithinimicrobium pekingense DSM 21552; assembly: GCF_000421185.1. Classification (GTDB taxonomy): domain Bacteria; phylum Actinomycetota; class Actinomycetes; order Actinomycetales; family Dermatophilaceae; genus Ornithinicoccus; species Ornithinicoccus pekingensis. The sequence continues at coordinate 426,209 of NZ_ATWJ01000007.1, read as the reverse complement.
CCAGCACGATCTCGTAGACCAGGCCCACAGCGCCGACCACGGCGGACCAGGTGGAGAGCCGTCCGACGAGGTCGGCCGGAGGCTCCAGCGAGCCCGCGCCGGCCGCCGCCCCCGGCTCCGTCGCGTTCAGCACCCAGTCCATGTAGTCGCCCCAGACCCCGGGGACGACCAGGTTGGCGACGAACGAGCCGATCACGGCCAGCAGCAGCCCGTCGACGAGCCGCGCGCCGACGCGGTGCCACCAGCCCGCCAAGGGCTGACCGTCGGGCGTGGTGGCCCGGGTGGCCTGCAGCTGCTGCCCGGCTCCCGGCATCGGCTGCCACTGACCCTGGTAGGGCGCCTGGGTGCCGCCGGCGTAGGGGTTGGCCGGCTCCTGGCCCTGCCCCTGCCAGCCGCGACCCTGCTGCCCGTACCCCTGCTGCCCGTGCTGGCCCGTCTGCTGCCCCGGGGCCGCCGCCCCCCAGCCCTCCTCGGCCCGGATCGCCCGGCCCGCCTGCTCGAGGTTCGGCTTCTGCTTGGGGCTGGTGTGGTTGGTCCACTGCACCCCGTCCCAGTAACGGAGGTTGTCGGGTGCCTGCGGATCGTCGTACCACCCTGCTTGCTGACTCATGGCACCACCTTCCCACGTCAGGGGCCCGGCGCCACGACGCCCCTCCGCCGGCGACGCGCCGACCGGGCGGAGCACCTCGTGCCCACGAACGGGCGGCGCGCCCGGGCCGGGCCCGGGCACGCCGCCCTCAGCACGGGGCCGCTCGGTGCTCAGAGGTTGCCGCGACGCTCCTGCTCACGCTCGATGGCCTCGAAGAGGGCCTTGAAGTTGCCCTTGCCGAAGCCGAGCGAGCCGTGCCGCTCGATGAGCTCGAAGAAGACGGTGGGACGGTCCTGCACCGGCCGGGTGAAGATCTGCAACAGGTAGCCGTCCTCGTCCCGGTCGACCAGGATGCCGCGCTTCTGCAGCTCCTCGATCGGCACGCGCACCTGGCCGATCCGCGCGCGCAGCTCGGGGTCCTGGTAGTAGGAGTCCGGGGTGTCGAGGAACTCGATCCCGTTGGCACGCATGTGGTCGACCGTGGACAGGATGTCGTTGGTCGCCAGGGCCAGGTGCTGGGCGCCCGGACCCTGGTAGAACTCGAGGTACTCGTCGATCTGCGACTTCTTCTTGGCGACGGCGGGCTCGTTCAGCGGGAACTTGACCCGGTGGTTGCCGTTGGCGACCACCTTGGACATCAGGGCGGAGTAGTCGGTGGCGATGTCGTCACCGATGAACTCGGCCATGTTCACAAAACCCATCACCTTGTTGTAGAACGCGACCCACTCGTCCATCCGGCCCAGCTCGACGTTGCCCACGATGTGGTCCAGCGCCTGGAACAGGCGCTTGGGCTCACCGTCGCGCTTGACGTAGGAGGACGTGCGCGCCTCGAAGCCAGGCAGGTAGGGGCCGTCGTAGGACCACCCGTCACCGGAACGCTGGACCAGGGTGTGCCGGGTCTCGCCGTAGGTGGCGATCGCCGCCACCCGCACCGTGCCGTGGTCGTCGGTGAGGTCCTGCGGCTCCTGCAGGACGGTCGCCCCGATCGAGCGCGCGTGGGTGATGCAACGGTCCACGTCCGGGACCTCCAGCGAGATGTCGACGACGCCGTCGCCGTGCCGGCGGACGTGGTCGTGCAGGGAGCTCTGCGGGTCGACACCACCCTTGATGACGAACCGGATCGACCCGGACTTGAGCACGAACGCCTTGTGGTCGCGGTTGCCCGTCTCGGGGCCGGAGTAGCCGATGAGCTCCATACCGAAGGCGGACTGGTAGAAGTGTGCCGTCTGGGTGGCGTTGCCCACCACGAAGTGGATGGCGTCCCAGCCGGTGACGGGGAAAACGTCGGTGGTCTCGTCGTAGGGCACGAGGCCCACGAGCTGCTTGAGCTGGTCGAGCTCCAGCTCGGCCTCGCGCTCCTGGTCGGTCAAACGGACATCGGTGTCGGTCATGGACCGAGGGTCCCTGCTGCGGACACAGCCCGCAAGCAGACCGGGACGCGATGGTCAGACTGCACACATTGACCTATGTCTTGCCTGCTCCGTTGCACACTGTGTGCATGACTGTCACGATCGACGATCTGGACGCCAAGCTCCTGCACCTGCTCGACGAGGACCCGCACGTCGGGGTCCTGGGTGCCTCCCGCGCTCTCGGCGTCGCGCGCGGCACGGTGCAGAGCCGGCTGGACAAGCTGGTGGCCCGGGGAGTCATCCGCAGCTTTGCCCCCCAGGTCGACCCCGCCGGGCTCGGTTTCCCGGTGATGGCGTTCTCCACGCTCGAGATCCGACAGGGCACGCGCGACGGACAGGTGATGGAGCACCTGCGCGACATCCCCGAGGTGCTCGAGGCGCACACGATCACCGGGTCCGGGGACGTGATGCTGCGCGTCGTCGCCCGGGACAACGGCGACCTGCAGCGCGTGATCGACCTCATCGACGGCCACCCGCTGGTCGCCAGGTCGGCCACCGTCATCTGCCTCTCGACGCCCATCCCGTTCCGCACCCGCCCGCTGGTGGGCTGAGCCGGGTCAGCGCAGGCCGCCACCGGGGCGCTCGGTCCGGCGACGGGCGTCGCGACGGTCGGTGACGACGACCGATCCGACGAGGACGAGGCCCCCGACGGCGGCGAGCAGGAAGAAGACCATCGAGACGGCCGGGTAGCCGAAGAGGGTGACGCTGCTCTCCACCCGCATCGTCAGGGCGGCGCCGATGATGATCGCCGAGAGCACGAGGCCGACCACGAGACGCGTCGCCAGGTGCTGGGCGACACGCAGCAGCCGCTCCTCGTCGAAGGCGTTGACCCGCAGCGTCAGCTCGCCGTCGCCGAGGGCGTCCAGCAACCGGTTGGCGCGCCGTGGCAGCTGTGCCGCGAACTCCTTGGCCTCCATCGCTGCCGCCATGACCGAGCCCGGCTCCGTGCGCAGGCCACCGCGCAGGATCTGGTCCACGTTGCGCCGCACGGCCTCCGACGGGGAGAACCCGGGATGCAGGTGCATCGTCGCCTGGTCCAGGTTGAGCAGCGCCTTGCCGATCATCGCCATCTCCGGCGGCGGCCGCAGCCCGTGCGCGCCCGAGAGGCGGGAGAGCTCGACCATGATGCTGCCGGCGTCCAGGTCGCCACCGGCCGCCACGGCCGCGGAGACCAGGTGGCTCACGTCGTCCCGGAAGCGGGCCGCGTCGTGGTCCTCCAAAGGATGGCCCATCTCCGCGAGCACGCGGGCCGCCTCCTCGCCGTCGCCGTCCGAGATGGCCAGCAGCAGCTTGACGACGTGGTTCTGCACCCGGCGGGGCACGGTGGCCACCATCCCCAGGTCGATCAGGGCCAGCCGGCCGTCGTCCGTGAGCATCATGTTGCCCGGGTGCGGGTCGGCGTGCAGCACGCCCTCGTCCAGGATCATCCGCAGGTAGGCGCGGAAGAGCTCCTCGCTGATCGCCTCCCCGTCCACGGAGAGCATCCCCAGCTCGCCGATGTCCGTCACCTTGCGGCCGGAGACCCGCTCCATGGTCAGCACCCGTCCGGTGGTGTAGTCCGGCAGGGGCTGGGGCACGAAGAGATGCTCGTCGCCTGCGGTGAGCTCGCCGAAGAGCTGCAGGTTGCGCGCTTCCTGCACGTAGTCCAGCTCACCGGTCAGCGAGCGACGGAACTGCTCGAGGAGGTCGGCCGCGCCGAAGCGGCGCCCCAGCTCGGTGTGCCGGTCGGCCGTGGCCGCCAGGCGTGCCAGGACCTCCATGTCCCCGGCGACCGTCTCGCGCACCCCGGGCCGCTGCACCTTGACGACGACCTCCTTGCCGCTGCGCGTCCGCGCGCGGTGCACCTGCCCGAGGGAGGCCGCCGCGACGGGGGTGCACTCGAACTCCTCGAACAGGTGGCGCAGGCGGGCGCCCAGCTCCTCCTCGACGATGGCCACCGCCAGGTCCCCGTCGAAGGGCTCCACGTGGTCCTGGAGCCGCGCGAGCGCCTCCGTGTAGGCCGGGGGCAGCAGGTCGTGCCGGGTGGAGAGCAGCTGCCCCAGCTTGACCCACGTCGGGCCCATCCGTTCGAGGTCGGCGGCGAACGACTCGGCGGTGGCGGGGTCGCCCTCCGCACCGGCGGGGGTGCCGAGCTCGACGTCGCCGAGCCCGCTGCCCGTCACCAGGTCGGACCTGCCGTAGCGCAGGAGCAGGCGGACGAGGTCGGCGTAGCGGCTCAACGAGCCGGCTGCCTGCTGGGACACACGGGCCTCCGTCGCAGAATCGCCCGGCGGGGGCTGCGCGGGCTGGTGGTGCGTCACCCTACCGAGTCGGCCGGGCCCCCGGTCAGACGACTCCCCAGGCTTCTCGCGGCCGCCAGCACCAGCTCCTCCACGGGCGGTGGCGGTCCCATGGTGACCACCCCGACCGACGCCTCGAGACCCGGGACGGCGGGCACGGCCGCGGCCACGCCGTGGGCGCCCAGCTGCAGCTCACCCGTCGTCGTCGTGGCCCGGTCGGGGTGGCCGTGCCGACCCTCGAGGATCGCCCGGCCCGCCGCCCCACGTTCGAGGGGGTGCCGGCTCCCGACGCGGTAGGCGACGTGAAGGTCGGTCCAGCTCGGCTCGGTGACCAGCAGCGCGACCGCCTGGTCCCCCTCGGCGACCGTGAGGTGCGCCGTCGCGCCCGTCCGGTCGGCGAGCTCCTGCAGCACCGGGCGGGCGACGTCGACCAGGACCGGGCGGACGGCATACTGCAACCGGGCGACCCCCAGACCCAGGCGGTAACGACCGTCCTCGGAGCGGCTGACGAAGGCGCGGTGCTCGAGCGTGGTGACCAGCCGGTAGACGACGGCGCGGCTCACCTCGAGGCGCACGGCCAGCTCGCTGACGGTGAGCCCGCCCGCTCCCCCGGGTCGGCCGAGCTCCAGCAGCACCTGCAGCCCCCGGTCGAGCGTCTGCGCGGTCTCCGGGCGCGGGTGCTGCGGCGCGGTCATGCCCCGCAGCATCTCACCCGGCGGCAGGGGGTGGGCCGGCAGAGGATCCGTCGGGGCGCCCGGGGGCGGGTGCTCAGCGTCGACCGACGAACCAGTTGCGGATCCTCTCGATGCGAGCCTGGACCTGCTCGGCGCTGGCGGTGGCGAGCTCGGGCCCCCCGCAGACGCGGCGCAGCTCGGCGTGCACGACCGCGTGCGGCTGTCCCTTCTTCTGGGCGTAGGCCGACACGAGCTTGTTCAGCTCCTTGCGGTGCTCGGCGAGGGCCCGGTGAGCGGACACCGCCTCGGCGCGCTCACGACCGCCACCGCGGCCGACCTGCTTCTTCTGCCGCTCGCGCAGGACGTGGGCCACCTGGTCGGGCTCCAGGAGCCCCGGGAGACCGAGGAAGTCCTCCTCGTCCTCCGAGCCGGGCATCCCGCCCAGCCCGAACTGCTCCGCGTCGAAGAGGACGTGGTCGAACTCTGCCGCCGAGTGCAGCGCCTCGAAGGCGCCGTCCAGCTCGCCCGAGGCGCTCTCGGTGGCGTTGGCCGCGGCGAGGAGGCCCTCCTCCTCGGACCACACCGACTCGTCGTCGACGGTGGCCTTCTTGTTGAGCGCGTGGTCGCGCTCCTGCTCCATGGAACCGGCGTGCGCGAGGAGGTGGGCGACGTTGGGCAGGAACACCGACGCGGTCTCGCCGCGGCGCCGGGCGCGCACGAAGCGACCGACGGCCTGGGCGAAGAAGAGCGGGGTCGAGGTCGAGGTCGCGTAGACGCCCACGCAGAGCCGGGGCACGTCGACCCCCTCGGAGACCATGCGGACCGCGACCATCCAGCGGGAGGTGCCTGCTGCGAACTCCTCGATGCGACCTGAGGCGCCGGCGTCGTCCGAGAGCACCACCGTGGGCTTCTCGCCGGTGATGTCGTGCAGCTGCCGGGCATAGGCGCGGGCCGAGGCCTGGTCGGTCGCGATGACCAGGCCACCGGCGTCGTCGACGTGGCGGCGGACCTCGGTCAACCGCTTGTCCGCCGCTCGCAGGACGGCCGGCGCCCAGTCACCGGCGGGGTCGAGCGCCGTGCGCCAGGCCTGCTTGGTCACGTCCTTGGTGAGGGGCTCCCCGAGCCGGACCTCCAGCTCGTCCCCGACCTTCGTCCGCCAGCGCATCGTCCCGCCGTAGGACAGGAAGAGCACGGGCCGCACGACGCCGTCCCGGAGGGCGTCGGCGTAGCCGTAGGTGTAGTCGGCGGAGGAGCGCAGGACCCCCTCGTGGTCCATCTCGTAGCGCACGAACGGGATGGCCGCGGTGTCGGAGCGGAAGGGTGTCCCGGTGAGCGACAGCCGCCGTGTCGCGGGCTCGAAGGCGTCCCGGATCGCCTCCCCCCAGGAGAGCGCGTCACCACCGTGGTGAACCTCGTCGAGGATCACCAGGGTGCGGGCGGCCTCGGTGCGCGCCCGGTGCAGGAGCGGCTTGCTCGCGACCCCGGCGTAGGTGACGGCGATGCCGTCGAAGTCACGGCCGTGGCGGCCCTGCGCGTTGGCGAACCTGGGGTCGATCCGGATGCCGACCTTGGCGGCGGCCTCCGCCCACTGCACCTTCAGGTGCTCGGTGGGGGCGACGACCGTGACCCGTTGGACCTCGCCCCGGTCGAGCAGCTCGGTGGCGACCCGCAGGGCGAAGGTGGTCTTGCCCGCACCGGGTGTGGCCACCGCCAGGAAGTCCCGGGGCCGCTCGGTCAGGTAGCGGTCGAGTGCTGCGGCCTGCCAGGCACGCAGCTTGCCGGCGGTGCCCCACGCTGCGCGTCCGGGGTAGGCGGGAGGAAGGTGCGAGGCAGCAGACGTCGACATGGCCGGCCCAGTCTAGGTCGCTGCCGAGGGCGACTCACCCGGGTGCGCGACGCGCCGCAGCGCCCGACCAGCCGTGGTATGGCGTGGCGGCCGTACCTACGGCACCGCGTCAGTCGGACCCGCCGCCACCACCGCCGGCGGAACCGCCGCCGTCGCCCCCGTCCTGCGGCTCCCGCAGGCCCTCGTAGATCTCCTTGCACATCGGGCACACCGGGAACTTCTGCGGGTCCCGCCCGGGCACCCAGACCTTCCCGCACAGGGCGATCACCGGGTTCCCGGACATGGCGCTCTCGAGGATCTTCTCCTTGCGCACGTAGTGCGAGAACCGTTCGTGGTCGCCGGGCTCGGACAGGTCCGGCTCGGCCCGCGTGTCCGTGCGCTCCAGCAACGCGGTCTGGGTCTGCGGGGCGCTGGGCGCCTCCGGCGCGTCGAGCGGCTGGTCGGACATGCGGACGGTCGACATGCCCTCCAGTGTAGGCGCGGGCTCCCCGGCCGGGGCAGAGGTCAGTTGAGCTCGGGGTGGTCGGTCGCGGTCGTCACCAGCGACAGGCTGTTGCGCTGACGCAGCAGCACCTCGCGCCACAGGTCCTCGGCGTTCTCGTGGAAGGGGTCGCGCGGCTCGCGGGCCACCACGTACCAGGCTCCCTGCGCGATCTCGCCCTCCAGCTGACCCACGGTCCACCCGGCATAGCCGACGAAGATGCGAAAGGCCCCGAGCTCGGGCACGACCAGCGGCGCAGGGGCGTCGAGGTCGACCAGACCGATGCCGCCGAAGAGCAGCTGGGTCCCCAGCGGCGAGTCGCCGCTCTCGTGCCCCGGCACGCTCACCAGACCCATCGCGGTGTCCATCCCGACGGGACCGCCCTGGAAGAGCACCCCCGGCGCGGTCACGAAGGGCTGCCACTCCGGCAGGACCACGTCCACCGACGCCTCCAGGGGTTTGTTGAGGACGAGCCCGTGCGCGCCGTCGTCCCCGTGATGCAGCACCAGGATCACCGTCCGGGCGAAGGTGTCACCCGTCAGCGGCGTCGCCACCAGCAACCGGCCGGTCAGGTCGTCGTCCATGCGACCTCCTCCGCCGACGTCATCCCCCCATGATGACCGACCGGCGCCTGAGCGCACGGGCAACCGCCACCCCGACCGCGATCCCCGCGAGGTCCGCGAGCGCGTCGAGCACGTCCGGCTGGCGCAACGGGGCGAGCTGCGACTGGAGAGGTTCGCTCACCACCGCGTGCACCACCAGGGCCACCACGACCCAGCGGGCACCCAGCAGAGCGGCCACGGCCGCCGGCACCGCGAACGCCACCAGGTGGCCCACCTTGTCCAGTCCCGGCGGCCCGTCCTGCGGCCCCGGGACGGTCGGCGAGTAGAGGCCGACGGCCTGCACGACGAGCGTCACGACGAGCACGAGCCAGCCGATCATCCGCACCGGGTCCAGACCGGGTCCTGGTCCGGGTCCGACGGGCGAGGGGGCCGGACCCGGGGCCGGCCGGCTCAGGACGCGGCCTCCGCGGCGCGCGCCCGCGCCGCGGACTCCACCGCCCGGGCGACCGCGGTGGTGGCCTCGGGGTTGAAGACGCTCGGGATGATGTACGTGGGGTTGAGCTCGTCGGCGTGGACGACGTCCGCCAGCGCGGAGGCGGCCGCCAGCAGCATGTCGTCGTCGATGTGGGGGCTGCGGGCGTCGAGCAGCCCGCGGAAGACCCCGGGGAAGACGAGGACGTTGTTGATCTGGTTGGCGAAGTCGCTCCGGCCGGTCGCCACCACGGTCGCGTGCCGTCCGGCCTCGACCGGGTCGACCTCCGGCACCGGGTTGGCCATCGCGAAGACGACCGCGTCCTCGTTCATGGTGGCGATGTCGTCACCGGTGAGGATGTTGCCGGCCGACACGCCGATGAAGACGTCGGCACCGACCAGCGCGTCCTTGAGCGTGCCGGTCTCGAGGGCCAGGTTCGTCTGGCTGGCGATCCAGGCCAGGTTGCCGTTGTCCCCCCGCACCACGTCCGGCCGGCGCGCGTGGACCACCCCGTCGACGTCGGCGACGACCACGTCCCGGGCGCCGGCCCGCAGCAGCAGCCGGATGATGGCCGAACCTGCGGCCCCGGCGCCCGACATGACGATCTTGACCTCGGCCAGCTCCTTGCCGACGACCCGCAAGGCGTTCTTCAGCGCGGCGAGGGCGACGATCGCGGTGCCGTGCTGGTCGTCGTGGAAGACCGGTATGTCCAGCTCCTTGCGCAGGCGGGCCTCGATGTAGAAGCAGCGCGGCGCGGAGATGTCCTCCAGGTTGATCCCGGCGAAGCCTGGCGCCAGCGCCTTGACGATGCGCACGATCTCGTCGGCGTCGTGCGCATCCAGGCAGATCGGGAAGGCGTCGATGTCGGCGAACCGCTTGAAGAGGGCCGCCTTGCCCTCCATGACCGGCAGGGCGGCGAGCGGTCCGATGTTGCCCAGCCCGAGCACCGCGGTGCCGTCCGTGACGACCGCCACCGTGTTGCGCTTGATGGTCAGGCTCCGGGCGTCGGCCGGGTTCTCGGCGATGGCCTGACAGATCTTGGCGACGCCGGGCGTGTACACCAGGGACAGGTCGTCCCGGTTGCGGATGGGCAGGCGTGAGGTGACCTCCAGCTTGCCGCCGAGGTGGGCCAGGAAGGTGCGGTCGCTGACCCGCCCGATCTCCGTCCCGTCCACCGTGCTGATGGCCTCGACCACCTCGGCCGCGTGGTCCGTGCCGTGCGTGGCGATGGTGAGGTCGGCCTGGAGCCGCTCCGTTCCCGACTCGCTGATGTCGACGGCGGTCACCATGCCACCCACGTCGGCGACCGCGGTGGTGATCTCGCTCACCGCGGTGACCCGGGCGGGCAGCTCGAGGCGCACGGTGATGGAGTTGGAGACGGAGGGCACGGGACTCATGCGCCTCATTGTCCTGCATGACCCACGCCACCCCGTCGGCGGAAGGAATCCCGGGGGCGAGACGTTGAGAGGACCATGAGCACACGTGAGCTGACCGTGGAGAACTTCGAGGAGACCGTCACCGGCAACGACATCGTGCTGGTCGACTGGTGGGCCGACTGGTGCGGTCCGTGCAAGATGTTCGCGCCCGTCTACGACAAGGCCGCCGAGCAGCACGAGGACGTGGTCTTCGCCAAGGTGGACACCGAGTCCCAGCAGGCGCTGGCAGCGGGCGCCCAGATCACCTCCATCCCCACGCTCATGGCCTTCAAGGACGGGATGCTCGTCTTCCGTCAGGCCGGCGCCCTTCCTGCGCGTGACCTGGAGTCCGTCATCTCCCAGATCAAGGACCTCGACATGGACGAGGTCCGCGCGAAGGTCGCCGCGCAGTCGGCCCAGGACGACCCGTCCGGCACGGCCTGATCCCGGCCCTCGGCGCAACCGCCCCGCCGTCCCGCCGGTACCGGGGCCGTCGTTCGGTACGGTGACCGCCGTACGGACCGCGCATGGTCGTACGGCGGCCGACCGGTCACGCGCCAGAGGAAGGACACAGATGGGCGGGGTTGATGGGCGCTGAGCTGCGGCGTCAGGTGCACAACATCGGGAGACGACGCGCCTGGGTGATCTGGCTGGTCGGCCTGTCGATCTACACCCTCGCGGTCTTCCACCGCACATCGCTGTCCGTCGCGGGCATCATCGCCGCAGAACGTTTCGACATCACCGCGGGCCAGCTGTCCACGTTCACGGTGCTGCAGCTGGCCGTCTACGCCGCGATGCAGATCCCGGTCGGCGTCCTGATCGACCGCTACGGCTCGAAGCGACTCATGTTCGTCGGGCTGTCGCTGATGACCGCCGGTCAGTTCTGGTTCGCCCTGGCCGGCACCTTCGAGGCGGGCGTCGCGGCACGTGTCCTGCTGGGCATCGGCGACGCGATGGTCTTCACCAGCCTGCTGCGCCTGATCGCGCTGTGGTTCCACGTCAAGCAGGCACCGATGGTGACCCAGCTGACCAGCATGGTCGGACAGCTCGGGGCCGTCGCGGCCGCCACTCCCCTGGCGGCCGCCCTGTCACGGTTCGGGTGGGGGTGGTCCTACGGCGTGGCCGCCGGGGTCGGTGTCGTCCTCGGCGTCGCCCTCCTGCTGCTGGTGCGGGACTCCCCCTACACCGGGGAGGTCGTCGAGCGCATCAAGGTCCGGGCCCTGGCCAGGAGCATGGCCGAGGTATGGGGCAACCCCGGCACCCGCCTGGGCCTGTGGGTCCACTTCTCGTCCCAGTTCGGCCCGACGGTGTTCACCATGCTGTGGGGCTACCCGTTCCTCATCGCCGAGGGCCTGACGTCGACGAGCGCGAGCGGGCTGCTCATCGTCATGGTCGTCACCGCGATGGCGGCGGGCCCGGTGGTCGGCTCGCTGACGAGCCGCATGCCCTACCACCGCTCCACCCTGGTCCTGGTGCTGGTGGCCGCGATCGCCACCGTCTGGGCGGTGGTGCTGCTGTGGCCGGGCCCGGCGCCGCTCTGGCTGCTGGTCGTCATGGTGATGGTCACGGCGGTCGGGGGGCCCGGGTCGATGGTCAGCTTCGACCTGGCGCGCACCTTCCACCCCTCGGAGCGCTACGGGCGCGCCAACGGGATGATCAACATCGGCGGGTTCGTCGCCTCGTTGATGACGATCGGCCTGATCGGGCTGATCCTGGACTACCGCGCACCGGGTGGCCCGTCGACCTACACCTCCGCCGACTTCCGGGTGGCCATGGCCGTGCAGTTCCCGTTCTGGGCGCTGGGGGCCTTCCAGCTGTGGCGCTACCGCAACAAGGGCCGCGCGCTCATCGGTCAGCACCCGGGCGCCATGGAGGCCCTGCGTGAGGGCCAGACGCTGCTGCCCGGACTGTCGCGGCCGGCCGCCCCCGGTCCTCGACCCGACGCCGCGCCCGGGGATGAGGACGACCCGCAGGCCCCGGACGCGCCGCCCCGGACCTCCGGTTGAGATCCAGGCGAGCGCCAGGCCCAGGATCCGGTCGAGGCCGGCCCGCTACCTCGTGCCTCTCGGCCGACGGGGCGCCCGCAGGGTGAGCCGACCGTTTCATGCACGATCGACGCCGAGCGAGTCGAGGAGCTCGCCCACCCGTCGGCGGATCTCGTCGCGGATCGGGCGCACGCCCTCGAGGCCCTGGCCCGCCGGGTCCTCCAGCTCCCAGTCCTCGTAGCGCTTGCCCGGGTAGATCGGGCAGGTGTCGCCGCAGCCCATGGTGATGACGACGTCGGAGGAGCGGACGGCGGCGTCGGTGAGCAGCTTGGGCTGCCCGGCGGACAGGTCGATGCCGTCCTCGGCCATGGCGGCGACCGCGGCGGGGTTGACCTGGTCAGCGGGGGCGGAGCCGGCGGAGAGGACCTCCACGGCACCGCCGGACAGGTGCTGCAGGTAGGCGGCGGCCATCTGTGAGCGGCCGGCGTTGTGGACGCAGACGAACAGGACGGTGGGCGCGTTGGACATGGGTTCAGCCTCTCGGTCGGTGGGTGGTGTCGTGGTCCTCGGGGAAGGCGCGGTGGACGGCCTGGCGAGCCCACTGGCCGACGCCGATCAGGGTGGCCGAGGCCAGGCCGCACCAGTCGCCGTAGCCCACGAAGGCGAGGCGGGGGTCGACCTCTGCCACCGGCCCGTCGGTGGCCGGGACCCCGTTCGTGCGGCGCAGCCGCAGCGTGGACAGGTGACCCAGCGCGGGCCGGAAACCGGTGCACCAGATGACCGTGTCGACCTCCCGGGTGGTGCCGTCGGCCCAGGCGACGCCGCCGGTGGTGAACCGCTCGAACATCGGCGTGCGCCGCAGCTGCCCGGCGTCGCGGGCAGCACGGACCGGCGGCACCGCGACGATGTCGCCGAGCCCGCCGACGCCCTCGCCCTGGCCACGGGCCCGCAGGGTGGCCACCCGGAAGAGCTCGCGGCCGTCGACGTCGTCGGGCAGGAAGCGCGGCGGGCGCAGGGTGCACCAGGTCACGTGCGCGTGGGGGGCCAGGTCGGCCGCGAGCTGGGCTCCGGAGTTGCCCCCGCCGACGACGACCACGCGCTGCCCGGCGTAGCGCTCTGGCGACCGGTAGCGGGCGGAGTGCACCTGGTCGCCGCCGAACGCCTCGGCGCCGGGCCAGGTGGGGACGAAGGGTCGGGACCAGGTGCCGGTGGCGTTCAGGACGGCCTCGGCCTGCCAGGTGCCACGGGAGGTCGTCACCGTGAAGCCGTGCTGGGCGTGCTCGACCGCGGTGACCCGCTCCCCTCGTCGGACCGGTATGTCGTAGCGCTGCTCGTAGCGCGTGAGGTAGTCGACCACGTGCGCAGCATCCGGGTAGTCGTCACTGGCCGTCGGAGGCATGGGCCATCCGGGCAGGGAGGAGTAGGCGGCCGGTGAGAAGAGGCGCAGGGAGTCCCAGGTGTGCAGCCACGCCCCGCCGGGGCGGGCCTGGTCGTCGAGCACGACGTGCTCGACGCCCCGGCGGCGCAGGTAGAACGCGGTCGCCAGCCCGGCCTGACCGCCGCCGACGACCAGTGCACGGACGTGCCGCCCAGAGCGGTCGGTCATGCCTGCGGCCGCAGCCCCAGCTGCTCGCCCAGGGCGGCGACCCGGGCGGCGATGTCGTCGCGCACCAGCCGCATACGGTCGGCTCCCTCGACCCCGCGGCGGGACGGCTCGTCGGTGACCCACCGCTGGACCGGTGTGGGGCCGGTCTCGAGCTCGACCTCCTCACCCAGGAGGACGACGAGGTCGGCCTCCTGGGCCAGTGCGGGGTCGACCGGCTTGGGGTGCTCGCCCGCGGTGCTCGCGCCGACCTCCTCCAGCGCCGCGACCGACTCGGCGTTCAGCGCCGCTCCGGGCCTGGTGCCCGCGGACAGCACCCGGACCCCACCTGGGTGGCGCTGCCGCATGAGGGCGGCGGCCATCTGCGACTTGCCGCCGTTCTTGACGCAGACGAACAGCACCGTGGGGACCTCGGGCACGGGGGCGGCCTCTCCGGACGGGACGTGGGCAGGAGGTGTCACAGGTCGAGCTCGCGCAGCAGGGCGGTGACGCGGGCCTGGAGCTGGTCGCGGATGTCACGGACGACCTCGACCGGCCGTCCGGCCGGGTCGGGCACGTCCCAGTCCTCGTACCGTTTCCCGGGCAGGACGGGGCAGGCGTCGCCGCAACCCATGGTGACGATGACGTCGGCGGCGTGGACCACGTCGTCGGCCAGGGGCTTGGGAAACGCCTCACGCAGGTCGATCCCGCGCTCGGCGAGCACCTGCACCACGACGGGGTTGATCTGGCCGATGGGTGCCGAGCCGGCGGAGCGTACGTGCACCCTGCCCGGCGCCAGGTGCGCGGCGAGGGCGGCGGCCATCTGGGAGCGGCCGGCGTTGTGGACGCACACGAACAGCAGCTCGGGCACGGTCTTGACCATCCGGCCATCGGCCTGCGCGGCGGCGGTGAGCCGCTGGCGGGCCAGGCGAGCGGTCAGCACCGGCAGGTAGGTCGGGATGCGCGAGACCGCGGCGAGCTCGGACCAGGCGACCTCGACCGCGCGGCGCACCTCCTGACCGGTGAACGTGCTCTCGAAGGCGTAGCCCAGGTCCTCGACGATCTGGGACACGGCGTCGGTGTGCGCGCCGGCGCCCGTGGCTGCCTCAGGGGTGGGAGCGGACATCGGCGGGGACCTCCGAGGAGAAGAAGCGGTCGCGCAGGGCCAGGGAGACGTAGACCAGGCCGACCAGGACGGGCACCTCGATGAGCGGTCCGACGACCCCGGCGAGGGCCTGGCCGGAGGTGACCCCGAAGGTGGCGATGGCGACGGCGATGGCCAGCTCGAAGTTGTTGCCGGCCGCGGTGAACGCGAGGGTGGTGGTGCGCGCGTACGACATACCCAGGGCCTTGCCGAGGGCGAAGCCGACGCCCCACATGAGGCCGAAGTAGAGCAGCAGCGGCACCGCCATGCGGGCCACGTCCAGCGGCTGGGAGGTGATCCGGTCCCCCTGCAGGGCGAAGAGCAGGACGATCGTGAAGAGCAGCCCGCGCAGCGCCCACGGGCTGACCACAGGGATGAAGCGCTCCTCGTACCAGGTGCGACCCTTGACCCTCTCCCCCCACACCCGCGACAGGAAGCCTGCCAGCAGCGGGATCCCGAGGAAGATCAGCACCGACTTCGCGATCTGCCAGGCGGAGACATCGAGCGCGGCCTGGTCCAGGCCCAGCCAGCCGGGCAGCACGGACAGGTAGAACCAGCCCAGACCGGCGAAGGCGATCACCTGGAAGACCGAGTTGAGCGCCACCAGCACGGCGGCCGCCTCACGGTCGCCGCAGGCCAGGTCGTTCCAGATGATCACCATCGCGATGCACCGGGCCAGCCCGACGATGATCAGCCCGGTGCGGTACTCCGGCAGGTCGGCCAGGAAGATCCAGGCCAGGGCGAACATCAGCGCCGGACCGACGACCCAGTTGAGCACCAGGGAGCTGAGCAGCATCCGGCGGTCGGCGACCACGGAGTCGAGCCGGTCGTAGCGGACCTTGGCCAGCACCGGGTACATCATGACCAGCAGGCCCAGGGCGATCGGCAGTGAGACGCCGTCGACCTCCACCGCCCCCAGCCAGGAGTCCAGCCCCGGGACCAGCCGGCCCAGCAGCAGCCCCACCAGCATCGCCGCGCCGATCCACACGGGCAGGTACTTGTCGGTGGTGGACAGGTGGGCGGCGGGCGGGTTCGCGACCTCGTTGCGCGCCGTGGGAGTGGCCCTGCTCATCGTGATCCAATCTCTGGACGAAGATCGATGCGGCCATCGTGGCTTCCACATAGACGAATGTCAATCTGACGTGGGTGCCTGGCTCCCCGCGCGGCGCCCGGCACCGGCGCCCGGTCAGGATCCTGCGGCCAGCGTCTGGCGCAGGGACTCGATGGCTGCCGGGACGGCGGCATACCAGACGTTGGTGCCTCGCCGCTCGCTGGTGACCAGCCCCGCCTCGCGCAGGATCTTGAGGTGGTGGCTGACCGTGGGCTGGCTCTTGCCGACCGGCTCGACCAGGTCGCAGGCGCACACGGCACCGTGGGTGCTGGTCGCCAGCAGGCTCAGAAGGCGCAGGCGCACGGGGTCGCCCAGTGCCGCGAACCGGGCGGCGAGCTCAGCGGCCTCCTGAGCGCCCAGCGTCGTCGTCTGCAGCGGCGCGCAGCACTGCGCCACCTGCGGCTGGGCGGGGACGACGGGCGAGACCGAGATGGGAACAGACATGGCTCACGCTCCTCTATTGACACCGATCGATATTGGGTGCACGATGCACTCCATCGACAAACGTCGATACTAAGGCATCGACCGGCGGAGCCGCCAGGAGGCAGCACATCATCATGACAACCGCGACTCGTGAGGACCTTCCCGTCATCGTCATCGGCGCCGGACCGGTGGGGCTGGCCGCCGCCGCACACCTGGCAGACCGGGGACTGCCGTTCATGGTCCTCGAGGCCGGGGGCGAGGTCGGTGCCGCCGTCTCCGAGTGGGGCCACATCCGCACCTTCACCCCGTGGCAGTACATCGTCGACGCCACGGCGGAGAAGCTGCTCGCGCCGACCGGCTGGGCCCGCCCCTCCACCCCGGTCCCGCCCTCCGGTGCGGAGCTGGTCGAGCACTACCTGCGCCCGCTCGGCCAGCTGTTCGCCGCCCGGGTGCGCATGGGGACGCGGGTGCTGGCCGTCTCCCGGGCGGGGATGGACAAGACCCGCAGCATCGGTCGGGCGGACCGGCCGTTCGTGCTGCGCGTGCGCGACGGTGACGGAACCGTGGAAGAGCTGCACGCCCGTGCCGTCATCGACGCCTCCGGCACCTGGGGCCAGCCCAACCCTCTCGGCGCGTCGGGTCTCCCCGCGCTCGGCGAGGACGAGGCCGCAGACTTCCTGGTGGGACCGCTGCCGGACGTCCTCGGCCGGGACCGGTCCCGCTTCGCCGGCCGCCGCACACTGGTCGTCGGCGCCGGGCACTCCGCCGCCAACACGCTGCTGAACCTGGCCCGCCTGGCCGAGCAGGAGCCCGGGACCGAGATCGTCTGGGCCGTCCGCGGCGGGTCGCCGGCGAAGGTCTACGGCGGTGGGGCGGCCGACCAGCTGCCCGCCCGCGGGCAGCTGGGCACCGACCTGCACGCGCTCGTGGACTCCGGAGCCGTGCAGCTGGTCACGGGCTTCTCGATCACCGCGCTGGAGGCTGGGCAGGACACCCTGACGGTCCGGGGGCAGACGGCCCAGGGTCCGCTCAGCCTCGAGGGCATCCACAACCTCGCGGCGGCGACCGGGTTCCGGCCCGACCTGGCCATGCTCGCCGAGACCCAGCTGGACCTGCACCCGGCGCTGGAGGCCCCGACCCGGCTCGCACCGCTGGTCGACCCGCAGTACCACTCCTGCGGCACGGTGCCACCCCACGGCCACAACGACCTGGCCCAGCCCGACGACGGCCTGTACATCGTCGGGATGAAGTCCTACGGCCGCGCCCCCACCTTCCTCATCACCACCGGCAACGAGCAGGTCCGCTCGGTGGTCGCGGCACTCGCCGGTGACCTCGCGGCGGCCGACGAGGTCCAGCTCGTCCTGCCCGAGACCGGGGTCTGCTCGGTCGACGACAAGGGCCAGGACACCGCTGCCACCGGCGGCTGCTGCGGAACCTCGACCGGGGCCTCGGACCTGCACGTGCCGATCGAGGCGCACCGCGAACGACCGGCCGGGGTTCCGGCACTCGGCTTCGCCACCGGCGCCGGTGGTGGAGGCCTGCTGGCCGAGCTCGTGACCACCAGCCCTGGCGGATCGGGCCGGTGCTGCACCGGCGCGTGACGTCTGCCCTGCCACGCGCCGCCGCTCCCCGGCAGCGGCGGCGCACCGCGTTCCCCGGCTGGCGCGTGGTGCGGGTTCTGGCAGTGACCGAGACGGTCAGCTACGCCGCGCTCTACTACTGCTTCGCCGTGATGGTCGCGCCCATGCGCGCCGAGCTCGGTGCCAGCACGGCCGTCATCTCCGGGGCGCTCTCCCTCGGCATCGCCGTCAGCGGGGCAGCCGCCCCTGCGGTCGGCCGCTACGTCGACCGGCACGGCGCCCGGATGGTCATGACCGGCGGCAGCATCGTGGCAGGGGCCGGTGTGCTGGCCTGGTCCCAGGCCCGCACCGTGCCGCAGCTGTACGCCGCGTTCGTGGTCATCGGTGTAGCCAGCGCCCTGGTGCTCTACGAGCCGGCGTTCGCCGTGATCAACACCTGGTTCCACCGGCGCCGCCGTGCCGCCCTGCTGACCATGACCGTGGTGGCAGGGTTCTCCTCCACGATCTTCCTCCCGCTCGCCCAGGCACTGGTGGACCGCCTGGGCTGGCGCGGGGCCCTTCTGGTCCTCGCGGGCCTGGTCGGTGCCTGCGCCATCCCGCACGCCGTGGTTCTCCGGCGTGCCCCGGCGGACCACGGCCTCAGCCCCGACGGGACCCTGCGCTGCCCTGAGCACGTCTCCGAGCCCACCGGAGGCCACGACGGGTCCTCGTCCCCCGCCGGCCCCGTCGTGGCGGTTGCGGTGCGACGGCTGACGTTCGCCCACCTCATGCACACCATCGCCGTCACCGTGGTCGCGGTCCACCTCGTCGGATACCTGGTCCAGGCGGGCATGTCCGGGATGCGAGCCGCCACGGCCGCCGGTTCGCTCGGGGTCATGTCCGTCACCGGCCGACTGGTCTTCACCGGCGTCGCACAGCGCCTCGGCCTCGCGGCGACCGCCTCCCTGATCGTCGGCGGCCAGGCCCTGGGCGTCCTGGTACTTCTGACCGTGCCCGGCACCGGGGGCGTGGTGCTGTTCGTGCTGCTGTTCGGGTCCGGGTTCGGGGTGATGACCATCGCGCGCGCCGCCCTGCTCGGGGAGCTCGTCCCCCGCCGCGCCTTCGCCTCCACCTCCGGACGACAAGTTCTCGTCGCGACCGTGGGACGGGTCGCCGCCCCGGTCACCGCAGGCAGCATCATCTCGGTCGCCGGCTACGCGCCGATGTTCGCCGCCGTGGCGGCCTGTGCCGTGGCCGCCGCCCTCGCCCTCGCCTCAGCAGGCCGCTCCCGCACACCCGTCAGCGCCCAGGACGACGCACGGCCAGCGCTCTCCGGACTGGCGAAGCCGGCGCGTCAGGGGCTCAGGAGCTGGGCGATCTCGTCGCGCCTGGGGACGCGTCCGTAGACCAGCACGTCCTCGTCGACGACCAGCCCCGGGGTGGACATGACCCCGTATGCGGCGATGTCGGGGTAGGCGGTGACCTTCTCGATGCTGGCCTGTACGCCGAGCTGGTCGAGCGCGGCGCGGGTCTCCCTCTCCAGCGCCTCGCAGTTGCGGCAACCGGGGCCGAGGATCTTGATATGCATGGCGGCGCTTCCTTTCGAGGTCAGGCAAGGAGGTTGAACGCGAAGCCGATCGCCATGATCCCGGCGGCGACCGAACCGAAGTAGAGGGCCAGGAGGCGAGTCTTGAGGACCTGCTTGAGGAGGACGAACTCCGGCACCGACAGGGCGACGGTGGCCATCATGAAGGACAGGACGGTCCCGGTCGCCATGCCCTTGACCCACAGGGCCTCGGCGACCGGGATGACTCCGGCGGCGTTGGAGTACAGCGGCACCGCGACGACGGTGACGACCAGGACGGCGAGCGGGTTGTCCGGCCCGGCATAGGTGGCCAGCGTCTCCGCCGGCACCCACCCGTGGATGCCCGCGCCGACGGCCACACCCAGGATGACCCACTTCCAGACCCGGCGCGCGATCTCGGCCGTCTCCTGCCGGGCCGCCTGGACCCGGTCGGCCAGGGTCGGCCTCGCCCCGCCGACGTGCAGAAGTGAGGTGGGGGTGCTGCGGACGAAGTCAGCCACCTGGTCGTCCAGGTCCATCCGCGCGAAGACCGCGCCCAGACCCATGGCCAGGCCCAGTCCTGCGGTGACGTATGCCGCGGTCAGGCCCCACCCGAACGACTCGCCGAGCATGACGACGGCGACCTCGTTGACCAGCGGGGACGCGATGAGGAAGGTCAGCGTCACGGCAAGCGGCACCCCGGCCGCGACGAAGCCGATGAACAACGGGATCGAGGAACAGGAGCAGAACGGGGTGATCGCCCCGAACAGGGCGGCCAGACCGAGAGCGACCGGCAACGGCTTGTCCAGCAGGTAGGTGCGCACGGTCTCGGGACGGATGGTGGTGCGCAGCATCCCGATGAGGAAGATCATCCCCACCAGGAGCAGCAGCACCTTGGCGGTGTCGTAGAGGAAGAAGTGCACCGCACCCCCCAGCGGCGTCCCCCGGTCGATCCCCAGACCCTCGAAGGCCCGGTCCCAGACCCGTTCGTTGAGCCAGTACGCACCCACCCACGCCACGACGCCAGCGCCCAGTGCCGCGGCGACCTGCGCGGGCGGGGTGGTGCTGACCGGGCGGATGTCGAAAAGGGCCACCGACGCTCACCACCTTGCCAAGTCGCATGGACACTTATCAATATGATACTGCGAAGGTGCAGGCCCGGAGCCCTCTGCAGCGTGAGAACGATCACGCCGACGACCCCTCTACGGCACAGCGCCCTCTTGGGGCGGGTGCCGTTGCGAATGTTGCCGATGCAGACGGTGGGTGCCTTGTGCTTCCGAGTGGACGCGGTGCTCGGCCAGCTCCTCGGCCTGGGCGGCCTCGCTGCGCGAGGTCTCTTCGTCACCTTCTTCGGCATCGAGCTCACGCTCGTGGTCTTCTCGGTGCTCGCATCAGGATCAGGGGGGTGCGGCTGCGGTTCGCTGCTGCATTCGGAAGATGATGAACTCGGCGGGCTTGACCGGGGCAACCCCGATGAGGCAGACGAGTCGGTCGTTGTCCAGGTCGTCCTGCGTCATGGTCGTGCGGTCGCAGCGCACGAAGTACGCCTGCTGAGAGTCTGGGCCCGCTAACGCCCGGGAGCGCCAGAGGGCCATAAGGAAGCCTTCGACGCTCTGCCGGATGTAGCCCCACAACCGCTCGTTGTTGGGTTCGAAAAGGACCCAGTGGGTGGACTGCTCGACGGAGGCTTGGATGTAGGTGAGCAGGCGGCGGACGTTGACGTACTTCAACTCCGGGTTTGAGGACATGGTGCGTGCTCCCCACACCCTGGCCCCCAGTCCGTCAATGGAGCGCAGGACGTTGACGCCGACGGGATTGAGCGCTTCCCCATGGGTGTCCGTGAGCGTGCTGACGAACCCGGTGACGCCTAGCAGGTTCTGGTTGGCCGGTGCCTTGTGGACGCCACGGTCCCTGTCCGTGCGGGCGTAGACACCTGCGACGTATCCCGACGGGGGCAGGTCGAGAGCAGGCGGCGAGGTCCCGGGGGAGGAGACGAGGATGGGGTCGACGATCTGCAGCCACGGGTAGTACAGGGCGGCATGTGAGGTGTCGAACTCTTCCCGGAAGGCCAGCACCTCAGAATGGGAACAGTCCTTGGGAGGGTCCACGATGGCGAATCGGTGGCGCATCCGCTCGCAGTGGCTGATCAGGCCTGCCACGGCATCGGACTGGGCAGACCGTGACAGGTTGACGGTGTCCGGCATCGCCATGAGGGCGATCTCGCCCTCGGTCTCCATGGCGCCCAGGCCGAGCGGGGGCAGCAGGTCATCATCAGGGTCCACGGGCCTACCCCGGAGGTCGCCACCGGTGGGCGGGTCGCCATCACCGCCCCCACTCAGGTAGGCGCCGTCCCGCAGCGTGAGAAGAGCGGCCAGCAGCTCACCGACGCTGGGTGCCGCGCTGGTGGGTGGCGGCTGGTGCAGCCAGACGAGACAGTCCCTGTCCGCAGGATCCTCCAGGGAGAAGGCCGTGAAGATGGAACGGGGGTGGTCGCGGCCGAGCTCGATGCCGGTGCGGGTGTCGACTCGGTCATCGAGGTGGACCTCGACGTCGAGGGTCAGGTGGAACGCCGCCTCGCCGGGGTCGACCGGGGTGAAGCCTCCGGCGCCGTCACCGTAACCGAGCTCGCCAGCGCCGTTGCGGGCGACGAGGCGGACGTTGCCCAGGACCGGTGCCCTCGTGTCCGGAATCGGGGAGGAACGACCACGCGCGAGGGGGGTTGTCTCGACGACCGCGCCGGCCGTGACATCGGTGAGGTGTCCGTCGACCAGGATGTTCTCGCTGCGTCTCAGTCGGACCACCACCCTGATGCGTTCCCCCACCGAACCGGGCCAGCGTGCCCGCCACTGCAGCACCGGTGCAGTGGGGCCGGTCAGCAGGTCCAGGCTCGCGAAGGACGCTGCGACGTCCGTACTTCCCTGGGCGGGGCTCGTCAACGGGTATCGGTAGACGCGCTGCACGAACAAGCGGTCTCCGCCGTTGGCGAAGAAGCCACGCGCGGCCAGCGCCAGCTGGCACGGCTGCCCGTGGATGTCGAGCCCACCGTAGAGCCGCTCGTACTCGGCCAGACTCCTCACCAGATGAGGTCCACCCTGCAGCCGAGCACGGGCAGGGACCACGCCACCCCCGGCAACCGGGAAGGACACGTCGGCCGGATAGGGAACGGGTCCGTACTGGGTGGCGCCAACCATCCCAACGGTGCTCGTCGCGACGCTCTCGACCGCCCGCGACCCGGAACTGATCTCCTCCACGTACACGCCGGGAGCGATGTACTCAGGCACGCCCCCTCCCCAAAGTGGGCACCGGCAACAATCGTCCTACCAGCCGCACCAAGAGTCCGACACCGCCAGGTAAGGCCACTCGAGCAGACTACCGTCCCGAGACCCCGGGGGTTGAGATCACGAACCCGCACCTTGCGACCGACGGCAGAGCCGCTTGTTGATCAGGGCAGAAGTTCCCAGTACTGACGACGAGGCGGCATCGCGTGCATGACCCTCTCCTCGCTGGCTACGGAAGATCAGCACATCGGTCTCCAGAAGGTGGACCTTCACGCGGCGTAGCCGGCAGGCGCTCGTCGGATCGCCTCCGAGCGTGACAGGTGCTCCCGCGCTGCGAACGCGTCCAGCGCCGAGATCTTCTCGGCCGTGAGGCGCACGGCGATCACCTGCATCGGCTCGGCTCCGCGCCCGGGGCGTCCTCGCCCGCGGCGTTTGAGCTCCTCGACGTCATACCCGGCCTCGGCCTGGTCAGCCCACTTCTGGATCTGACAAGCGGGCGACCCGCGGCAACTGAGTGCGTGTCCTGGGCGCTGAGCGACCTCCGTGGTCAGGGCACGTCGGGGTCGGGGTGGTCCTCTCGGTACCGGTCGGCGTCGTCCTCGGGGACGAGGCCTTCATCCGCGAGCCACTCGACGGCTCGCCTGTTGGCTCGGGCCTCTCGGAAGGCGTGCCAGGCCGGTAGGAGCTCGGGGAACTCCTCGTACAGCGCGTTCGTGAACCGCCGGAAGGCGCCTTTGCCTGCGATGGCTCGCGTGAGTCGGCGTCCCGCGGACTCATCGCTCACCCGGTCGGCCATGTCTTGGTACCAGACGTACGGCGGGAGCGGATCGATCGGGGTGAGGTCGACGACCAGACCGACTACGACCATCGATGGCTGATCACACGCTTTTTCGCGCTCGCGAGGTGATCAGGCTGAGGCCACCGGCACGTGGTCCCACCCGCCCGCCGGTGGGGGCTTACTCCCAGGGCATGTCCCGCAGGATGTGGTGCGGGCGGGCCAGCACGGTGTAGAAGAACCACGACGCCGCGGCGCAGACGACCATGATGGCCGCCATCGGCACCGCCGAGTCGACCCCGAACAGCCCGCTGACCGGGGAGATGAGCGCGCCGAAGACGAAGTTTGCCGCCCCGAGCAGGGCGGCAGCCGCTCCGGCCCGCTCCCCGTGGTCGGCCAGCGCGATGCTCGGGCTGTTCGGCATGACGAAGCCCACCGAGCCCATCAGCAGGACAATGCCGCCGACGATGGCCCATACGCTGAGATCCACCAGCGCGGCGGCGAGCAGGGCCAGGGCGATGCCCAGCATCGAGGGCAGCGCCACCCGCAGCACCGCGGCCGGGTGCACCGTGCGCACCAGAGACCCGTTGACCTGGCTGGTGACGGTCAGCGCCCCTGCGCCGGCGGCGAAGACCAGGGCGTACTGCTGGGTGGTCATCCCGTACAGCCCCTGGAAGACGAAGGTCGCGCTGGAGATGTAGGCGAACAGGCAGCCCATCGCGGTGCACGCGGTCAGGACCAGACCGACGTAGCGCCGGTCCGAGAGCAGCACCCGGTAGCTGGCCCACAGGGTCCGCGGACCGAAGTGGCTCCGTCGCTCCGGGGGCAGGGTCTCCTTGACGAAGACGACCGCCAGCACCGCCAGCAGCAGCCCGAAGGCTCCTAGCGCCCAGAAGATGGTCCGCCAGCTGCCGAAGATCAGGAACTGTGCGCCCAGCGTGGGCGCCAGGATCGGAGCCACGCCGACCACGAGGAAGAGCCGGGAGATGAAGGTCGCCATCCGGGAGCCGCTGTAGAGGTCGCGGACCATGGCCTGGGACAGCACCATCCCGGCCGCACCGGCCAGGCCCTGCACCAAGCGCAGGAGCAGCAGCACCTCGATCGAGGAGGAGACCGCGATCGCCGCCGAGACCAGGACGTAGAGGATCAGCGACGCGATCAACGGTCGGCGCCGGCCGAAGGAGTCCGACAACGCCCCGATCAGGAGCTGGCCGGTGGCGAGCCCGACCAGGGTCGCGGTCAGGGTCAGCTGCACCGTGGCCTCGGTCGTGGACAGGTCGTCCACGACGGCCGGGAAGGCAGCGAGGTACATGTCGATCGTCAGCGGGCCGATCGCGACGAGCGCCCCGAACAGCAGCAGCCGGCCCAGCGGGGAGGGTTCGGTGCGGGGCCGGAGGGATGCGGGTGGTGCTGCGACGGAGGCTGATCTCACCACGGGACCAAGGTGGATGCCCTCCTCGATATTCCCGGCTGGGCGCGTGGGTCTTGGTCAACCGGTCGCCGGGACTGGCTCGCGTTAAGCCGTCGGGCCACCGCTGTGGATCGGGCGGACCTCGAGGCCTCCACCCTGGTGGAGGATCGGGTTGGTCGAGGCCATGGCTAGCGCGGTGTCGAGGTCGCGAGCTTCGAGGAAGTAGATCCCGGCCACCACCTGACGGCTGTCGTGGAACGGGCCGGGCGTGATGCCCTCGGCGCGGACTGATGTGGCCATGGTTCGAGGGGTGAAGGCCCATGCGGCCGTCATGACCGCGGTGGAGGCCAGGGTCTGGGCGTGCTCGTCGCACCTGGCAACCTCAGGCGAGGTCTTGGCGGTCGAGCCGGGTACGTGAGCGGAGTCGACGTCGTAGATCAGGACTGCGACTGCGCCATGCGAGCCTCCTGGGTGCTGCGGTGGGGAAACGAACGTATCCCACGGGCGCCGTGCCCGCCGTGGTGGTCGTGGCCGGCTGGGAGGGCCTTCACACTCCGTTGAGCAGCTGCCGGACCTCCACGCCGGCACGGTAGGGCGCGCTCGTCTCCGGCAGCAGCGAAGCCAGACGGACCGCCTCGTCGAGATCGGCCGCTTCGAGGATGTAGTAACCGCCTACCGCCTCAGCGCTCCCCGTGAACGGACCCTCGGTGACCTGCGGGGCCACGCCGTGACGTGACCTGACCGAGGCCGCCCGTTCGGGCGCGTCCAACTCACCTCCGTCCAGGACGGCCGCCCCGGCTACCGCAAGGAAGGCCCGGTGCCCCTCGGTGATGCGGGCCTCCTCCTCGGGCGACATGTCCGCCCACGCCTGGCGGTCGCCGTTGATCAGCAGCATGAACCTCACCATTCGGACCTTCTCCTTCTCCTCGCGTTCGGACGTGAGCCGGGTGGCTCGCCCACCGACACGACGAACAACGTGCAACGGATCCGACAAAAGCGGACCGGCTCGGAGGTCCGAGCCGTCCCAGGGTCGCCGTCGCGCGATAGTGCGTCGTCAGCCCAGCTCGGCGGCGCGGCGTCGCAGGTAACCGCGCACGGCCTCGGTGCGGGCGGCATCGTGCGCGGTCTGGTAGGCCTCGTGCGCAGCCGCCCGGTCCCCGGCACGGCGCAGGAGGTCGGCGCGGATCGCCGGAACCTCCGGGGCGCCGTCCAAACGGTGCTGATCGACCACCTCCTCGAGAACGGCCAGACCGGCCACCGGTCCGTCGCGCAGGCCGATGGCCACGGCCCGGTTCATCGCCACGACGGGCGAGGCGGTGGCGTCCAGGAGCAGGTCGTACCAGGCGACGATCCCTTCCCAGTCGGTCTCCGCCGGTGTGGGGGCGGTGCTGTGCAGAGCGGCGATCTCGGCCTGGGGACGGTAGATGCCGACCAGCCCGTCCGTGGAGTCCGGTGCCGCGCGTGCCCGGCGCAGCGACTCCATACCGGCGGCCAGCAACGGCGAGTCCCAGCGCGTGCGGTCCTGCTCCTCCAACGGCACCAGCGTGCCGTCCGAGGCCGTCCTGGCCGGCCGGCGGGCGTGCTGCAGCAGGATCAGGGCCCGCAGGGCGTGCGCCTCCCCGTGCCCGGGAAGCAGCCACGTGGCCAGTTGGGCCAGGGCGAGCGCCTCCTCGGCCAGCTCGTCGCGCACCCCGGTGCCCTCGGTCGCGGAGTACCCCTCGGTGAAGAGCAGGTAGATCACCGCCAGCACGGCTGCGACGCGGTCCTGCACCTGGTCCGCCGGTGGGACGCTCATCACCAGCCCCTGCCGCAGGATCTGCTTGCGCACCCGCAGCAGACGCTGGCTCATCGCCGGCTCGCTGACCAGCATGAGGCGTGCCACGTCACGGGTGGACAGGCCGCACAGGGTCCGCAGCGTCAGCGCCACCCGGTCACGAAGAGCGAGGTCGGGGTGGCAGCACGTGAACAGCAGCCGCAACCGGTCGTCGGCATACCCGCCACCGAAATCGAACGTTGGAGCGGTGGCCTCGGTCATGGCCGTCCACGCCTGCAGCGCTCTGGACTCGGTACTCCGCCGGCGCAGCAGGTCCAGGGCGCGCCGCCGAGCCACCGACGTCAGCCAGGCGGCGGGGTTGTCCGGGACCCCGTCCCGGGGCCATGTCAGCAGCGCCCGCTCGGTCGCGTCCTGCGCGCAGTCCTCGGCAAGGTCCCAGTCACCGGTCGTGCGCAGCAGTCCCGCGACGATGACCGACCACTGGGTCCGCACGGCCGCCTCGAGCGAGGACTCAAGGCCCGCGCCCACCGTGGGCCGTGGTCTACTCACCCTCGAAGGGCCACATCGCCCGGATCTCGATGGCGCCGGCATGGGCCATCGCGTGCCCCGAGGCGATGTCGACGGCCTCCTGCATGGAGGCGCACTCCAGGACGTCGAACCCGGCCACGACCTCGCTGGTCTCGGTGAACGGCCCCTGCGTGACCAGCACCTCGCCCCCACGCACACGCACGGTCATCGCCTCCGCGGCCGGACGCAACCGGTCGCCCGTCACATACTTGCCGGCGTCGCTCACCTCCTGCCACCACCGGCCGACGTCGGGCGCGCCGTCACGGTCGGCCTGCGTGGGCGGGGCGGGAGAGTCATCGACGTCGCGACAGACCAGCATCAGATACCTCATGGAAGACACCCTCTCTTGTCGTGGGAGAACCCACCGGTCGGAAGGCGGGTCCGACAGGACGACGAGCGGCCCGTCACCGATCCGACAACCAAGCCGCGGGCAGACACCAGCACACGCTCATGGATATGCCGCTGCCGCGACTGTATGCGGCGGCGAGGATCCGCATGGATCTCCCCCTACGGCCGAGCGGTGACGACGATCCTGGATCCTACGGAACGCGCCCCGCCGCCTGTGGTAGCTGAGGGAGAGACGATGCTGCTAGGAAGCGCGCTCTCCCTCGAGGGCCTGCTCAGGCACCTGGCAGTCGTGGATTTCTCGTGGATGAACGTGACGTTCGCCGGGGGTGACGACTCACCAGCCTGAAGGACACAGCGGTAGGAGCGTCAGGACGGCTGCCCTGGGTCACTCCCGGGGAAACGCAGTGGCTGCGTCGCGGGCCCGGTCCGATTCTCTCCTCCTGCTGGGGCTGGGCTCATCGACTCGCGGGCGTGGCAATGGTCAAGCTGAAACTCGCGGCCGTCAGTTGTCCTGAGCGGTGATGGACCGGACTACTCGTGCCGGTGTTCCGGCGACCACGGTGTCCGGGGGCACGTCTCTGGTGACTACTGAGGCTGCCGCGACGACGGCGTTGGCGCCGATCCGCACTCCTGCCAGGACGGTGACGTTGGACCCGATCCAGACGTTGTCTTCGATGACGATGGGAGTGGGGTGCATGTCGGCGCGGCGGCTGGGATCGAGGTCGTGGTTGAGCGTTGCCAGCACGGTGTTGTGTCCGATGAGGCAGTCGTCGCCGATCTTCACCCCGCCCTGGTCCTGGAAGACGCAGCCGGAGTTGATGAAGACCCGCCGGCCGAGCGTGATGTTCCTGCCGAAGTCGGTGCGAAAGGGTGGGAAGAGCGTCACTGACTCGTCGATCGATGTGCCGGTGAGCAGTCCTAGCAGCTCCCGAACCCTTGCGGGGCCGTGGTAGCTGTTGTTGAGTTCTGCCGTGATGCGCAGGGCTTCTTGGCTGGTCCGGTGCATGACCTCGTGCAACGGGGAGCCTCCGGTGATCGTCTCGCCGGCCCTCAGTGCACGGAGAAGGTCCTCCAGGTCCATGGGCGTCCTCTCGGTTCAGGTGGCAGCGCCCGCGCCCGGTGTGGTGGGGCGGGCGTTGCCGGTGGTTCACGTCAGGGTGTCGGTGTCGATCACGAAGCGGTAGCGCACGTCGGAGGCCAGCACGCGCTCGTAGGCGTCGTTGATCCGGTCTGCCGGGATGATCTCGACCTCGGCGCCGATGCGGTGCTCGGCGCAGAAGTCGAGCATCTCCTGGGTCAGGGCGATGCCGCCGATCATGGACCCGGCGAAGGAGCGGCGGCCGCCGATCAGGGAGAAGACGTTCACGCTGAGCGGGTCGGCGGGTGCGCCGACGTTGACGAGGGTGCCGTCCACGGCGAGCAGGCCCAGGTAGGCGTCGAGGTCGATGCTGGCGCTGACGGTGTTGAGGATGAGGTCGAAGCTGCTGGCGAGCTCCTCGAACGTGGCCGGGTCGTTGGTGGCGTGGTAGTGGTCGGCGCCCAGCCGCAGCCCGTCCTCCTGCTTCTTCAGCGACTGCGACAGCACGGTGACCTCGGCCCCCAGGGCGTGGGCGATCTGGACGGCCATGTGGCCCAGCCCGCCGAGGCCGACGACGGCGACCTTCTGGCCCGGTCCGGCGCCCCAGCGGCGCAGCGGGGCGTAGGTGGTGATCCCGGCGCACAGCAGCGGCGCCGCGGCCGCCGGGTCGATGCTCTCGGGCACGGACAGGACGAAGTCGGCGTCCACGACGACGTGGGTGGCGTAGCCGCCCTGGGTGGTGGTGCCGTCACGGTCGGTCCCGGCGTAGGTGGGCACCGAGCCTTGGGTGCAGTACTGCTCGTCACCGTTGCGGCAGTTGGTGCACTCCCGGCAGGAGTTGACCATGCAGCCGACGCCGACGCGGTCCCCGACACCGTGGCGGGTGACCTGGGAGCCGACCTCGCTGACGACGCCGACGATCTCGTGGCCGGGGACGAGGGGGAAGGGCTGGGGACCCCAGTCGCCGTTGACGGTGTGGATGTCGGAGTGGCAGATGCCGGCGTACTGGATCTGGATGAGGACGTCGTGAGGTCCGACGTCGCGGCGCTCGATGGTGGTGGAGGCCAGGGGCTGTCCGGCGGCGGGTGCGGCGTAGGCGTTGACGCGCATGATGATCTTCCTTCGTCTCGTCGGGTCGTGCGGGGTTGTGGGGACGGCCGGGCAGGCTGAGGCCACCGTCGCGGGTGCGTTCGTGGTCGCCGTCGTGGACGTCGACCAAGGCAGCGGAGCAGGCCTCGGGCCGGAGGGAGGATCGAGCTACTGCTGGGTGGTGCCGGTGAGCTCAGCGGCCAGTGCTGCGGCCTGCTTCGACAGTTGCTGGGTGCGCGCCGAGTCGCCGGCGGCAACCGCGTGCCAGTAGTCGATCTTCAGGCGCACGTACCGGTGGCGAAGAGCGACGCGCTCGGCCTCCAGGGCCAGGCGACGCTCCTGCTCGGTGAGCAGCTGGATCTGCTCCTGGGCGGCCTGAACTCCCAGCTGGCCGTTGGTGACGTAGGTGCGCATGTCGGCCACCGACATACCGGTGGCAGCCAGGCAGGCCACCCACATCAGCTGGTCCAGGTCCTCCTCGTCATAGACCCGGTGGCCGCTGGTCTCGCCGCGGCTGACAGGCCCGATCACCCCGACCGTCTCGTAGTAGCGCAGCGTGCTGGCCGGCAGCCCGGTCAGCGCGGCTGCTTCCCGGATCGTGTACGCCTGCCCAGCGGTTCGTGTCCTCACACGCACCACGCTAGGAACTTCAAGTACTTCAAGTCAAAGGATCCCAGCGTGCAGGATCGCCGCAGTCCCCACGACACTCACACGCCTCCACCAGATCCCCGCCAACCCGCTCGTGGTGACCCACACGGGCGCCGCGGAACGCGCAGAGCTGGAGCTGGACCGACCGACGGTGCATCGATGGGGAAGGACATGTCGGAGAACAGGATCCGGCGGGCGGCAGCGCGACCGGGGGTCGTGCGAAGGACGACGAAGGCGGCTTCCACCAGACGGGGCGAGCTCGTGCGGGCGAGCGCGGCCCGGAGGGCCATGCGGCCCCCGAGCCGACGGCGCAACGGTGCGGCGTCATAGCGGTCCAGCGTCTCGCGCCGTCCCGTCCTCAGTGCCTCGTCGAGGATCTGCGCTGCGTGGTCCGACAGGCGCAGGCACGGGTCGAGGCCTCCGGCGGTCAGCGGGGACACGGCCCCGGCGGCGTCCCCGACCAGGAGACCGTCCCGGTTGCCGATCCTGCGGAGAAGCCCGCCCACAGGGATCGGACCGGCGCGGTGTTCGACCGGTCCGGTGCGGGTGACGGTGGACAGCCCGGGCGCCTGGGCGCGGAACCCCTCGAGGCTGTGGCGCAGGCCGTGACGGAACTGGGCGGGGTACCCGGCCGTCCCGACGTGGACGTGGGCACCGTCGTGCACGACCCAGGCCAGGTAGCCGGGGGCGATCCGCGGGTCCAGGGTGCAGTGGAACGTCGGTGGCGGATCGGTCGGGTCGTGCACCGGGTAGGTCTCCTCAGCACCCACGAGCAGGGCACGGTTGGTGTCCAGTCCGAGGTCCCTGGCCACGCGGGAGCGGGCCCCGTCCGCGCCGACCACCAGCTGGGCCCGCACCCGGACCGCTCCGTGCGGTCCCTGCAGGTGGTAGGCCGGGCCCACCCGACCCTGGTAGGCGGTGCCGAGCATGATCTGGACCCCGTGCCGCTCGGCCTCCTCCCCAGCCCAGGTGCACAGTTCGGCCATCTGGCCCACGCGGAACTCCTCCCGCTCGCTGCGAAGATCCACGGGTCGGTGGTGGCTCGGCGGGTAGAGCACCACGCGCCGGATCGCGGGGCCGAGCGTGTGCTGGGGAAAGTGGAAGTCCTGAAGGGTTCGGTGCACGAAGATGCCGGTGGTGCGGATCCCCACGCCCAACGAGGCCCGGCTTTCCACGAGCAGCACCTCGTGGCCTGCTTCCGCCAGCCGGGTGGCGGTGCGCAGTCCTGCCAGGCCGGCGCCCACCACCAGGACGTCGACGTGGACGGTGACCGAGGGCTCAGCCATGGCAGCAGGTCAGCCGGTGCCGGGCGGGGTGTCGCCGTCCGGCTCCCAGCGCAGCAGGTCCCCCGGTTGGCAGTCCAGCGCCTCGCACAGCGCTTCCAGGGTGGTGAACCGTACCGCCTTGGCACGGCCGTTCTTGAGCACGGAGAGGTTGGCCGGCGTGATGCCGATCTTGTCGGCGAGCACGCCTACGGCCATCTTGCGCCGGGCCAGCATGACGTCGATGTCCACGACGATCGGCATCAGATCACCTCGTCGAGCTCGGAGCGCAGCTGACGGGTCTGCACGTCGAGGGCGACCGCCTGCGCGAGCAGGGTGCGCATCACGTAGACGAGCAGGGCGACCCCTGCGGCCACCAGTGCGAGCCCGCAGATGATCCCCACCATCCCGGGAGCCACGGCGTCACCCTCGACCGCGTGGTTGGCGAACCTGGCCACCACGGCGACGCAGAGCACGAGGACCGAGCCCGCCGCGATCGCGCCGATGACGATGTCGACATAACGGAAGCTGGCCGGGGAGAACACGGTGCCGCGCGCGGCCATCGTCAACAGCCGCCACACGCACACGGCGATGACCTGCAGGCACAGGATGCCGAGCACGGCGATCACCGCCAGTGAGATGCCGACCCCCTCGGCCGCGTCCTCCATGTTCGACCACAGCAGCGCGACGATCAGAACCTGCACCACCAGCGAGCCCACCAGCGCGATCGCGAGCACCACCCGCAGGGTCAGCACGACCCACTTGCTCATAGCCATCTCCCTCATCGAAAAACAACGCACAGGCATCGTATAACGATAGATTCAGAACGTCCAACGAGAGTCGCCGAGGGTGGCGTGGGCGCGCGTGCCCGTGCCGCACCTCCAGGCCTCGACGGCGGCCCCGAGTGGACACTGCCTCGGGTCCTGACGTCGTCGTCCGGACGCCCCGGGTCAGCATCTGGGGCACCATGGCGCGGTGCCCGAGTCCACCGACTGCGCTCATGGACCTGGTCGCCACTGTCGCCTTTCGCGCCCACCCTGCACCGAGCGGCAGGAGGGGCGGTCGCCCGGTCGCACAAGGAGGGCGTCGCTCGCGACCAACTGCGCGTCCTAAGATCGGGGCCATGCCCGGCCATCTGGTGTTCCCCGGTCGGGACGCGCCCGCATGGTGAGCCAGTCGGCACCTCGGTTTCGCTACCGCGTCGAGCCCGCAACGGCGTCCGACGGTCCCGCCCTTGTCGAGGTCCTGGCAGAGTCTTTCCAGGGCTATGCCTGGACGTCGTGGATCGTGCCGGCCGAGCAGCACGAGGAACGGCTGGGCGCCCTGTTTGCCCTGACGGTCTCGGACGTGGCGCTGCCGCACGGCGACGTCTGGGTGGCTCGTGGTCCCGAACCCGAGGCGACCGTCGTCGGTGGGGTCGTGGTGCTCCGACCAGACCGCCCGGTCCCCGCGCACGTGTGGGACGCAGTCGGCAGGGCGGAGGCGCAGGTCCTCGGGGAACGTCTGGAAGTCGCCAACCAGGCCGAGGCTGCGTGCGGCGTCCTTCGGCCCACCGGGCCGCACCTGAACGTCGCCACGATGGGTGTCCATCCCGCCCATCGCCGGCTCGGCGTGGCCCGCGACCTGCTGAAGCCGGTCGTGGCACTGGCCGACCGGTTGGGGGTAACCACCTACCTCGAGACCTCCTCGGAAGCCAACGTCGCGCTGTACCGGCAGGCTGGGTTCAGCGTGAGCGGCGAGGTGGAGGTCCCTGGCGGAGGTCCGTACGTGTGGGCGATGCGTCGCGGGGCACGAGCCTGAGCCCAGGCTCACCGGGCAGCAAGCTCTGAGCCTCGGCCCGGTCGGCTCTGGTTCAGGTTCGCCGGACAAGGAACACGAACGCGGTGCCGGCGGTGGTGAGCGCCACGACCGCCGCCGCCAGGAAGGCTGCGGAGAACCCCTCGGGTGAGACGAGCCCCGTCGCGTCAGGTCCTGGCCGGCTGGTGTGCATGGCGATAGCGGTGAAGACAGCCAGGCCGAGCGATGCCCCGATCTGCGTGCTGGAGCTGGCCAGCCCGGAGGCGAGCCCGGACCGTTCCGCCGGCATCGCGGCGGCGATGACCATCGTCGTGGGGGTAAAGCTCAGCGCGACGCCGGTGGCGACCAGAAGCAGCCCCGGGAGCACATCGCGGGCATACATCATCTCGGAGGGGCCGCGCATGAGGAACAGCTGGCCCAGGGCCAGCAACACCAGTCCCACCACCATGCTGCGCTCCGGACCGAGGCTGCGCAGGACGCGTGGCAGGACGAGGACGGAGACCGCCAACCCCGTCACCGAGGTGGGCAGCATGGCGAGGCCTGCGGCAGCGGGTGCCATCAGCAGCGCCTGCTGCAGGTAGAGCGCGATGAGGACGAAGGTCGAGGCCCGGGCGGCGCCGCCCAGCACCGCGACGGCGAGGCCGGAGGAGGCCGCCCGGACGCCGAAGATGTCCAGGGGGACGAGCGGGTCGGGCACGGACCTCTCGACCCGGACGAAGAGGACCAGCAGGCCCAGACCGAGGGCCAGGGCAGCGAGGACCTGCGGAGAGGACCAGCCGTGGACCGGCAGGTTCAGAGCTGCCTGCGAGAGGGCCAGCACCGCAGCGGTGATCGTGGCCGAACCGACCAGGTCGAAGCGCCGGTGCGCGCCGGTACCCGGGGAGGCGTCCAGCACCAGCGGTGCGAGCAGCGCCGCGGCCACCGTCAGCGGGACGGTGGCGAAGAAGATCCAGGACCAGCCGTGGGCCTCGGCCACCGCACCGCCGGCCGCCACGCCGGTGGCACCGCCCAGGGTCGAGGCGGCGCCCCAGGCGCTCATCGCACGCGCCCGACTGGTGCCCGGGAAGGTGAGCAGCAGCAGGGACATCGCGGCCGGGCTGAGGGCCGCCGCCCCGATGCCCTGCACGACCCGCCCGGTCACCAGCGCCCCCTCGCCGCTGGCGGAGCCGGCGAGCAGGCTGCCGAGCGTGAACACCGCGGCACCAACGATGAACATGGTGCGACGCCCGACGATGTCGGCGGCCCGGCCCGCCAGGAGCAGCAGGGCCCCGAAGGCGAGGACGTAGGCGTTGACGACCCAGGCCAGCCCGGCAGGGCTGAGCCCGAGGTCGTTCTGGATGGAGGGCAGCGCCACATTGACGATGGAGGTGTCGAGCATGACGACGAACTGCGCAGACACGAGCAGCACCGCCGCGGCCCGGCGACGAAGCGGGGCGCTCCCGAGGCCCCGGGCAGGGGCGTTGTCACGTTGGCTCTCGCGGGGGCGGACTGCGGCCGCAGCGGCGCTCACGGCATCTCCGGGGTGGTCTGCGCGCGCACCAGGGGCAGGTATGCCGTGGCCGTCCACCCGGCCATGATCTTGGGCCGCAGGGTGGCACCGAGGCGGCGGTAGAAGCGTTGGGCGCTGGTGTTCTCCGGTCCCATGCCCCACGCGATGGTCAGCTGCTCGGCTGCCACGGTGGTCGCCATCGCGACGAGCAGCTGCCTGCCGATCCCGCTGCCGCGCGCGTGCTCGCGGACGAAGACGTCGTCGACAGCCAGCAGGTCCTGCCCGCTCCACAGGTGCAGGCGACGGGTGGCCGAGACGTAGCCGAGGACCTGCCCGTGCCCTTCGGCGAGGAGGACGGTGACGTCGCTGCGGCCCAGGATCCTGGCCCAGCCCTCGACGGTGACGTGGACGTGCTCGAGGTCTCCCTCCAGCTCGGCGATGTCGAGCACGAGGGAGTGCACCGTGGCCGCGTCGGCCGGGATGGCGGGACGGATCGTCAGGGACGTCTGGGTGCTGTCGGTGATCGGGACGGGTGGGGTGGACATGGCTGAGTCTCCTTGGTGGTGCGGTGAGGGTGGATGCGTGGAACCACCGTCCCGCCGCCGACCGGGCGTTCGCGCCGGTGAGATCACCGGGGTCGCGCCCCGGCAGCGGCGGGACGGTGTGTGTCCTAATGGGTGGTGATCGCCCGCAGGACGTCGATGCGGGCGGCCCTGCGTGCGGGTAGCAGGCCGGCGAGCAGCCCGGCCGCCAGGGCGACGGCCACGACCAGGGCGAGCCGTCCGGTCGGCAGCGCCACGGCCAACGGCGCCTGCTGGCCCAGCGCCCGGACGGTGGCCGCGCCCAGCCCGACCCCCAGCCCGAGGCCGAGGAGGCTGGCGAGGGCGGCGACCAGGACCGCCTCGGCACGGATCATCCAGGCGACCTGCGCGCGCGACGCTCCGACCGCCCGCAGCAGACCGATCTCCCGGGTGCGTTCCGACACCGACAGCGCGAGGGTGTTGGTGATGCCCAGCAGGGCGATGATCACCGTCAGGACGAGCAGCACGGTCACCAGGCCGAGAACCTGCTGCACCGTGGCTCCTCGTGCGGCTGCGGCGGTCGCCTGGTCCCGGACGTCGGCCGTCGGGTGGTCCACCAGCGCGGCCTCGACCGCGGCTGCTGCCTCCTCGACGTCGACGCCGTCGGCGACCCGGAGCAGGACGCTGGCGTCCATGTCCTCGGTGAAGTGCTCGGCGTAGGTCTCCAGCGAGACGAACCAGCTGGTGGACAGTGCCTGGGCGTCGAGCGACTCCAGGATCCCCACCACCTCCAGCTGCTGGTCACCGGTGTAGGAGAAGGTCATCTCAACGGTGTCCCCCACTGCCAGGCCGCGCTCGGCGGCGACCGACTGAGCGACGACGACCCCTCCGCTGTCAAGGGCGTCCAGGGACCCGGCCACGAGATCCAGGTCGGTCACCTCTGTCACCGTGTCCGGGTCGAGAGCCGTCAGGGCGCTGGTGGTGCCGCCGTCGAGCCAGTGCCCGTAGCGCACGCGCGAGGTCGTCGCGATCTCGGCCAGCCCGTCCACCTCCTGAACCACGTGCGGGGACAGGCCGCCGAGCATCTCGGCGCGAGAGCTCTCGATGACCAGGTCCGCCGTGACCGTCTCCCGGTAGGTCCCGGACAGTCCCTCCTTGAGCGAGGTGGCGACCACGGTCATGAAGGCGATCAACGCCAGGCTCAGGGCCAACGCCATGGCGGTGGCGGTGGTGCGCCGGGGGGCTCGGGCTGCGGACTGGCGGGCCAGGCGGCCGGGCAGCCCCATGCGGGCCAGCGGCGCCCCGACGACCTGGGCGAGCACGGGGGTGACCGCGGGGCCCAGGAGCGCGATGCCGGCCACGGTGGCCAGGGCGGCGGGGACGAGCACGAGCGCGGGTGCACCCGCCAGCACGGCCGCGGTCCCGGCCAGGCCCGCCCCTAGCGGCAGCAGCCGCAGCGCGGACCGCTTGCGGCCGCGGGCCCGGGTGGCCGGGGAGGCCTCGGCGGAGTCGCGCAGCGCCTCCACGGGGGCGACCCGGGCGACCCGCCGGGCGGCGCCGACCGCCGAGACCAGGGTGACCCCCAGGCCCAGGAGCAGGGAGATCACCACGGTCGAGGCTGACAGGACGGTGGGACCGTCGGGCAGGTCGGTCCCGAAGGCGGCGCCCAGCGTGCGCAGGCCGTCCGCGGCCAGCACACCCATGCCGACCCCGAGGGCCGACCCCAGCAGCCCGATGACCAGCGCCTCGCCCAGGATGGACCTGCTCACCTGGCCGGTGGTGGCCCCGGCGGCGCGCAGGAGCGCGATCTCGCGGCGCCGCTGGTTGGTGACGATGGCGAAGGTGTTGGCGATGAGCATGGCCCCCACCAGCAGCGCCGCCGCCGACATCGCGGTCAGCACCATGGTGAGTGAGCCGATCTGTTCCTGCGCTGCCGAGGCGCTCGCGGCCGCGGAGTCCTGCGCGGAGGACACGGCATACCGCTCCCCCAGCCTCGTCCTCAGCTGGTCCAGCACGTCCTGCACCGAGGCGTCGTCGGTGGTCGTCACGAGGATCTCGGAGTAGCCACCGGTCGTCCCGAGCATGCGCTGGGCCTCGTGCAGCGGCACGAGCGCCACCGTGGCGCCCGGCATGCCGTCCGCCTCGGCGAAGCCGACGAGGCCGACGACCTTCAGGATGGTTCGGTGGTCGGTGAGGACGGCGACGGTGTCGCCCGGTGCGACGCCGGCGGTGCGGGCGGTGGCGAGGTCGATGGCGACCTCTCCGTCGTTCTCGGGCGCGCGCCCTTGGCGGACGGTGAACGCGCCGAGCGGCTCGGGTGAGTAGGACGAGAGCAGCGAGGCACCCGCGGGCACGACGGCCTCACCGCCGACCTCGAGCACGCCCTGCCCGTCGGCCACGGGGTGGGCCTGTCCCACACCGGGGACCTGGGCCACCTGATCGAGCAGGCCGGCCGCCAGCGGGTCCCGTTCGACCTCGACGCCCATGGCGGAGTCGAAGGCGGCGGCGTCACGGATGGTGATGTCGACGCCGGCGCTGGCGGTGCGGAACTGGTCCTCCAGCAGGCGCTCGGAGGTGTCGGTCAGCATCAGGCTGCCGGAGATGAACGTCACCGACAGCACGACGGCGAGAAGTGTCAGGGCGAACCGGCCGCGGTGGGCCAGCAGGTTGCGCAGGGTCAGGTGCCACATGCTGTTCACCGCCCCGCCCGCGAGGCGGGCTGCTCGAGCTCGGCCATCCGGGTCAGGACGGTCGTGACGGTGGGGCCGGCCAGGTCGCTGACGACCCGGCCGTCGACGAGGAACACGACGCGGTCGGCGTAGGAGGCCGCGGTCGGGTCGTGGGTCACCATGACCACCGTCTGCCCGAGCTCGCCCGCTGCCCGTTGCAGGAAGGCGAGCAGGGCCTGGCCGTGGCGGGAGTCGAGGTTGCCGGTGGGCTCGTCGGCGAAGACGATGTCCGGTCGGGTGACCAGTGCGCGTGCCACGGCCACCCGCTGCTGCTGGCCGCCGGACAGCTCGGTGGGGCGGTGGGTCAGGCGGTCGCCCAGGCCCAGGATGGTGACGAGCTCCTCGAACCAGGCGGTGTCGGCGGACCGTCCGGCCAGCCGCAGCGGCAGGGTGATGTTCTCCCGGGCCGTCAGCGAGGGCACGAGGTTGAAGCTCTGGAAGACGAAGCCGATGCGTTCGCGGCGGAGCAGGGTGCGCTGCTTCTCCGACAGGGTCGTCACCTCGGTGTCGCCCAGGCGGATGGAGCCCTGGTCGACCGGGTCGAGGCCGGCCATGGTCTGCATGAGCGTGGACTTGCCCGAACCCGAGGGGCCCATGATCGCGGTGAGCTGTCCGGCCGGAACGACCAGGGAGGCGCCGTCCAGGGCGCGGACCTCGGTGTCGCCGCGGCCGTAGACCTTGACCAGGCCGGTGGCGGTCGCTGCCGGTGGCCGCATGGTCGGTGCCTCGATGGAGGAGGCCGTGGTGGTGGGTGTGGTGGTCATGGTTCCTGCCTTCTGTGTGGTGATGGGTGGAGTGGTCAGCGGACGGGGACGGTGCTGTGGCCGGCGTGCGAGACCGCAGCGTCGATGTCGGTCAGGTCGACGGGCTGGTCGGCGACGACGGTCACCGTGCCGACGACGTGGTCGACGGTCACCGAGCGGACGCCGGGGACCTGACGCACGGACGCCTGGACCGCGTCCAGGCAGTGGCCGCAGACGGCACCGGCGACGCGGACGGTGGCGGCGCCGACGAAGCTCCGCGGGGTGGACGACATCACTGGTTGCTCCTCGAGGTAGGCGGTGGTGCTGGTCTCTCGAGAGTGCTCGGCCCGCTGCCGGGGTCGCGCCGGCAAAACCACCGGGATCACGCAGCGCCGCTTCCCCACCAGGCACGACGCCGGGCCCCTATGCTTCGACGCGTGATCGTCGGACGGGGCGCCGAGCAGAAAAGACTCGCCGCGGCGCTGGAGGCTGCCCGGGTCGGCGAGGGCGCCGCACTGCTGCTGCGCGGGGAGCCGGGGGCAGGCAAGAGCGTGCTGCTGGAGCACGCGGTGAGCCTGGCCGCGGACATGCGCGTGCTCAGGGTGCGGGGGGTTGAGTCAGAGTCACCGTTGGCCTTCGCCGCCCTGCACCGGCTGCTGCGCCCGCTGCTGCGCGAGCTGCATACCGTGCCGGCCCGCCAGGGCCAGGCGCTGCGCCACGCGCTCGGCCTCACCGAGGAGTCCGGCCCCGGCACCGCAGACCGGTTCCTGGTGTACCTGGGAGTCCTGACCTTGCTGTCCGAGGCAGCGACCGCGGCACCGACGCTCATCGTGGTGGACGACCTGCACTGGGTGGACACCGCCTCCCGGGAGGCGCTGCTGTTCCTCGCTCGCCGCACACCGGGTGAGCGCCTGGTCGTGCTGCTGGCCGCACGCAAGGACGACCTTGCCGAGCCCGAGGACTTGCCCTCGGTGGACGTGGGCGGCCTCACTCGAGATCAGACGCGCTCGCTGCTCGAGCGCCTGTCCGGCGTCCCGGTCGAGCCCGGCGTGGCCGACCACCTGCACACCGCGACGGCCGGCAACGCCCTCGCCCTGGCCGAGTTGGCCTCAAGCCTCGGCGCAGACGTGCTGGGCGGTGGCGCACCCGTCCCCAGTCCCCTACCGCTGACCCACGGCGTGGAGTCAGCCTTCCTGAGCCGCTACCGCCTCCTGGACCCCCCAGCCCGCACCGTCCTGCTCGTCGCGGCCACGGACGACTCCGGAGACCTCACGCTCATCCGTGACACGGCCCGCCGCCTCGGAGCCGACGACGCGGCCTTCGACGCCGTCGAGCGCTCCGGACTGCTCCACCGGGACGGCCCCCGGGTCGAGCTTCGCCACCCCCTGGTGCGCTCGGCCGTCTACACCGGCGCGACGACGACCGAACGCCGCCAGGCCCACGCTGCCCTGGCCGCCCAGCTCCCCCCGCAGGACGCGGACCGCCGCGCCTGGCACCTCGCCGCTGCGGCCGACCGCCCCGACGAGACAGTCGTGGCCGAGCTGGAGGCCGCGGCGAAACGCTCGGTCGCCGTCGGTGGTCACGAAGCCGCCTGCGCCGCCTGGGAACGTGCCGCCGAGCTGACGCTGGACCCGACCCAACGCGGACGGCGCCTGCACCGGGCGGCAGCCGAGGCGTGGACCGCCGGACGCCCCGACCGTGCGGCCAGCCTGGTCGAGGGCGCGCTCCTGTCCCTGCCTGACCCGCTCGAGCGGGCCGACGCCGCGCTGCTGCGCGCACGGGTGGAATGGAACACCGGATCCGTGGGCCTGGCACACCGCGGTCTGCTCGACGAGGCGGCCGCCGTCGCCGTCCACGACCCCGCCCGAGCCAGGCGGATGGCGATGTTCGCCGCGTCCCTGCAGGCCATGGGGCACGTCGAGCCCTACACCGACCCGCTGGCTCTCGTCGGCACACCCGACGACCCGCAGCAACAGTGCATCGCCGACGTCCTGAAGGCCTTCGTGCACATCTCCCGGCAGGAGTGGGGCGAGGCGGTCGAGGCGGTCAGGTCCGCCGGGTCCGACGCCGGCGACATCGAGGCGTCCCTGGACGGGCCGCTGCCCAACCTGGCCCTCGCCGCGATGCACCTGGCGGTCGACGACGTCGCCCTTCCCCTGCATGAGCATCTGCTGGAGCGGGCACGGGAGCAGGGATCGCTCATCATGACCCTCTACGCCCTGACTCGACGGGGTGGTCTGGACCTCGCCCTGGGCCGATGGGGCATGCTCGCCGCGGGCGCCCGGGAAGCTCTCGACCTCGCCCAGGCCACAGGTCGACCGGCACTGGAGGCGATGCCCCGGGCCTGGGTGGCACTCGTCGGTGCCCTGCGAGGCGAGGACGACGCAGACCTCCGGCTCCGTGAGCTGGAGCAAGTGGTCGCGACCGGGCCCCTCGGGTCCACCGGGGCCTCGGTTATCGACCAGGTGTCGTGGGCCCGGGCCGTCCTGGCGGACACACCCGCCGCGGCACTCCACCACTACGAGCAGATGGGCCACGGCTTCGCCGAGCGCCTGGTCGCCCTGGAACGCATCGAGACGGCTATCAACGCCGACCGGCGTGACCTCGCCGAAAAATGGCTATTCCACCTGGCCCGCTTCGCGACCGGCACCGGCTCACCCTGGGCCGGTGCCGTGACGGAGCACGCACGAGCCCTGCTGTCAGACAGCCCCGGTGAGGTGGAGGCACACTTCGCCCGGGCGCTCTCCCTGCACGAGCAGTCCCCACGCCGCGTGGACGCTGCCCGCACCCACCTGGCCTACGGTCAATGGCTGCGCCGAGCACGACGCCGGGTCGACGCCCGACCGCACCTGCGCACAGCGCTGCACACGTTCGAGGACATCGGTGCCCGCCGCTGGGCCGAGCTGGCCGCCGGCGAGCTGCGTGGCACCGGCGAACGAGCCCGCGCGCGCTCCTCGGGCGATCACCCAGGCGTCCACCTCACCCCGACCGAGCTGCGGGTCGCCACTCTCGTGGCGCGGGGCATGCCGACACGTGACGTGGCCACCACGCTGTTCGTGAGCCCGCGAACCGTCGACTTCCATTTGCGGAACGTGTTCGCCAAGCTCGGCCTCACCTCCCGGGCCGAGCTCGCTCACGTCTTCTCGAGCCAGAAGACAGCGGTCGCCGACGACCCGGTCAGCGCCACAACTTCAAGGTGATCATGCGCGGGCGATTTTGAGGCTGACCTCGCCCGCCGCGCCCGGCCTGACGGGAACGGTGGGTCTCCAGTACGAGCCGCTCGTGCTCGGCGTGCTGCAGGGCCAGGTGGTCCAGAACGTGCATGGTCACTCCTTGATGGGCACACGCCCGGAGGGTTCCGGCCGTCCTCTTACGGTCGCCCGCACCAACCGTCGTTCGCGCCGGCAGGACCGCCGGGTTCGCCCGCCCACGCCCAGAACCAAACTCCCACGCGGCTCCTTCGGCGAAAACACGCCACACCCTGCTGGCGCGCCCCTACCGCCACACGGAGAAGAACTGAACACAGCCGCCCATGAACGAGAACGCGACTGCTTGGTGCTGCCGCCACGTACGATCAGGGACGTGCCGCTTCCAACCCTGCTCGTGATCGACGTGCAGCAGGCTTTCGACGACTCCGCGTGGGGTGAACGCAACAACCCTGATGCCGAGACCCACGTTGGTGAGCTCTTGGCCGTATGGCGGGAGCTCGGCGCACCCGTCGTACACGTGCGCCACGAAAGCGCCTCGCCCGCCGGGCTTTTCCGCCGCGGCACAGCAGCATTCGAGTTCAAGCCAGAAGCCCGACCGTTACCGGGCGAGATGGTCCTCGACAAGCGGGTCAACAGCGCGTTCATCGGCACCGGCCTCCAGAAGCATCTGCGGAACGCAGAGGCCGACCACGTCGTCATCGTCGGCCTGACAACCGACCACTGCTGCTCAACGACGGCCCGAATGGCCAGCAACCTCGGGTTTGAGACATGGTTCGTCGCAGACGCCACTGCGACCCACGCCCGGGCCGGCTTCGACGCCGAGACGATGCACCGGACTGCCCTCGCAAGCCTGGACGGGGAGTTCGCCCGCGTCATGACTACAGCCGAAGCGATCACAGGCCTGCGCGGGCTCGCATCTTCGTCGTAGCGGGACTTTGCCACCCTAGGGTCGGGGGCGAACGGTCATCAGGCTGGGATGCTGTTCAGCTCATCGGGTCCCCCAACGAACACCCCTCAGCTCCAGCTTTCACACGCCTGGTGCCGCAGATCCGCGTGCTTCCGGGCTCTATCGGTCGCGACTCGCCCGGTCCGTCCGACCTCCAGGGTTCACGTGAGCCCTGGAGGTCGAGCACGAAGTGCGTGTCGCCGCCACGAGCGACCTCGGACCGCTTCGGTGACCCGGCCTGCGCCAGGGCCATAGCGGCTCTTCCGACTCTCGGCGGTACAGCGATGTACCGCACCTCGGCGCGCGCCGATCACCGACATATCCCTGATGACTGCGCAATCGTCGGCGGAGTCGTGATGTCACGACCCCCAGGCAGCAGTCATCCGCGGCGCGATGGCGGCCGCCACGACGAGGTGATCGACCACGAGTGGGAGACGCTGCGCTTTGGCGCCCTTGCGACAGTGACCTGGAGCGACGAGCGGCACCCGCCCGCCGCCTCAAGGGGGCTAATCCCCCACCGCCAGCATCCGCCGCCCTCTGGAAACCGCAGCTGCCGCCGTGGGTGGGCGAGGGCACCCTGCCGTTGGTGCGAGCCATACCGGCAGTGCCTTGCACGGCGGTCCGCCGTGTTCTTTGGCGCGCAGGTTACCCACTGGCCGAAGCCCAGCATCTCGTGACAGCTGTGTGCCAGGTGCGTCAGGTGGAACCGGACATCTTCGTCGATTCTGCGTCAGCCACCGCTGACCTAGACACATGGCTACATCCGCGCCGTTGCGCGGATCTCGGCCCTACTCAAGGGGCACTGCACAGCGTGAGATACGATCGTGGAGGCGGCGGGAAACGCACCGCCACGCTTCTGACCAGCGGCGATGCGGCTACCCCGCGGCGTGTGCCAGTTTTGTGACAGGTCCAGTGGGTGCTTCTGCTCACTTCTGCACGGTGTCATCGCTTATCGAAACCTCGGAGTCGTCACGTAATGGCAAATTGAGACCTCCCGGGATGTCCGGAGACTCGGTTATGTGTCTCACCCAGCCCGGGTGAGGGGGTTCGGTGAGCGTAGTGGATCTGCTCGACGACTGCCGGGGTGAGGTCGTCGAGGGACTCGTGCGGGCGCTGGGTGTTGAAGAAGTCCACCCACTCGAAGGTGGCGACCTCGACGTGGTTGACGTCCCGCCACGGACCGTTGCGGTTGATCTGCTCGGTCTTGAACGAGCCGATCGTGCTCTCCGCCAGGGCGTTGTCGTAGGCGTCCCCGACGGACCCGACCGAGGCGTCGACGCCAGCCTCGAGCAACCTGCTGGTGAAGGCGATCGAGGTGTATTGCGAGCCCGCGTCCGAGTGCGCCACGAGCCCGGTCAGGTCGGTGACGCCCTCCTGGGCGCGGGTGAACAGCGCGTGCTCCAGGGCGTCCAGCACCAGCGGCGTGCTCATCGACGTGGCCGCGCGCCAGCCGATCACCCGCCGGGAGAACGCGTCGATCACGAACGCGACGTAGACCATGCCCAGCCAGGTCGGCACGTAGGTGAAGTCCGCTACCCACAGCCGGTTCGGCGCGACCGGGTCGAAGTCGCGGTTGACCAGGTCCGCCGCCCGGGCCGCCCGCTCGTCCGGGATCTTGGTGCGCGGCTTGCGTCCGTACCGGGCGCCTTCCCAGCCGTTGGCCCGGTAGAGCCGCTCGACGGTGCAACGGGCCACGTCGTGACCCTTGCCGCGCAGCCGCAACCACATCTTGGGGGACCCGAGGCCGGCGACCAGCTTCGAGGAGGCCCGCTCGGCCCGGATGAGCTCGGTGACCTGCTCGTCACGCAGCGCCCGTGCCGAGGGCTTGCGCGTCACCCACTCGTAGTAGGTCGAGGGACTGATCGGGATGCCGTGCTCGGTCAGCACGGCGCACAAGGGCTCGACGCCCCACCGCAGCCCGTCGCCCACGCGGTGGTCCTTGTGCTCGGTGATAAAGGCGATCACTTGCGCCCGGGCCGGTCGAGCTCGGCCCCGAAGAAAGCCGCTGCGGCCTTCAACATCTCGTTCGCGCGGCGCAGCTCGGCGTTCTCCCGCTTCAGCGCCATGATCTGCTCGTGCTCGGCGGA
The DNA here is from genome assembly GCF_000421185.1 of Ornithinimicrobium pekingense DSM 21552. Taxonomy (GTDB): domain Bacteria; phylum Actinomycetota; class Actinomycetes; order Actinomycetales; family Dermatophilaceae; genus Ornithinicoccus; species Ornithinicoccus pekingensis. The sequence continues at coordinate 381,362 of NZ_ATWJ01000007.1, read as the reverse complement.
CGTCAGCCCGGGCCGGGCGCCGGAGTCGATCTCTGCGCGGCGGACCCACTTGCGCAACGTCTCGGCTGAGCCAACACCCAGCTTGGCCGCGATCGACTTGATCGCCTCGAACTCCGAGGCGTACTCCTCACGCTGCTCCAGCACCAGCCGGACCGCCCGCTCGCGGAACTCCTGGTTGTACTTCGACGGTCGTGCCATGACCTGCATCCTCCCAACGGATCAGGTCTCCGGACATCCCGGGAGGGCTCAGACCCAGGAGGGTTCTCCGTTGGCCGCCCCGAAGACCACTCGTTGGCACGGAGCCTGTTCAGTGTGTTGCGGATGAGTTTCGGTACACAACCGTCCACGCAGTTGCAGTGACGGCCCGTCGATGACGTGCACCTGCACGTGCCGACGACCCAACGGCACGCGCACGCTCGGCTGCTCGATCGCGACGCTCAATCCCTGAGTGTGCGTCACCCGAAGCCGAACCCGACGATCGTCGACCACCGTCACGGCACCCTCCACACGCGACACCCCTGGACCCGCACCCATAGGGCAACCAGTGAGATCACCTGGTGCCAGTACGGCACCGCCAGCACACGACTGTCAAGACTCCGACGCAGGCTTGGACACTGTCCGCTGAACATGGGTGGGTGGCGGTGAGACTCGGCGCTCCGGTTTTCTGACTGCTGAGTCAGAGACCGACGTGAACGAAGGGTGCCCAGTAGAACGGGTGGCTGAGGTCCGTGTTTGGCGCGCTGGCGTGCGAAAGCGTGACGTTGCGCGCGGTCCGTATGGTGTCGACTGCAGCGCCACCGGCGGTCAAGTCTTGGTAGGCCTCGACCGCGGCCGACTTAGACAACGTCCGGGTAGCGCCGGTCGCGGTGCGCAAGGCGCGAGCAGGGCTCTCGTCAGCGAGGAGTGCAGCGTGGAACCGCACCATCGTCAGGCACGCCGCCATGTCATCGACGGGCCACAGCGAAACCACCATCTCGGCAGCGCCGGCCGCAATAAGGGAGCGTGTCAGCCCAATGACGTCGCCTGCCGCCGTTGACCGCCCACGGCCGCTGTCGCAGGCGCTCAGCACCGCCAGCGAGATCGACGTGTCGAGACCCATGAGGTCCGGAACGGTCAGCCCGACTCCCTGCGCCAGCGCGAGCTCCGCGCTGAAGGGTGAACCCTCAACGAGCACACCGTGCGTGGCGAAGTGCACGACGTCGGCCTCTTCAAGCTCGCGAAGCACGTCGGCATGGTTTGCGGCAGCGCCGATCAGTGGCGCGGTCTTCCGCAGGCCACCAACGGCCATCGCTTCAATTCTGGCTCCGGGCAACGGTCGGAACGGGCTGGCCGGGCCGTAGTCGGGATCTCCGACAATGAGCGTACGCGCGTCGTGACCGATCCGCCGGGGGGCCGTTGGGCGCGCGGCGCTGACCGCGGGCAGATACGACACCTCGTGCGTTGCGGCAAGGTCGGAGCCGGCGAAGGGCAGCACGTGAAATGGCAACACCGCGAGCGGGCCGTGCGGCACGAACACCACACGGCGATGCGCCGACAGCTCGTCGGCGACAGGAGCGAGGAGCAACGCAGCGAGGGGGTCCGCCAACTCGCTGCGGACGGACTCAGGCGAGCCGGGATCGGAGATCCCGCGGTGGTATCGACGCACCTGGGATCCCAGCACCGGCGTGATGCTCTCACGACTGAAGACCCTGGCCGAGTCTGCAGTGATCGCCCATAGGACCAGCCGGTCGTCGTATGCGTGGTACTGGATGAGCACGGTGTCGGGATCCAGCTGCTCGCGCGTCTCCGCCATCGATCGCGAGGCGGGAAGGCGGCGACGCCCGGCGAGGAGCGCCGGTGCTGTGGCCGCGAGGGCAGCTTCGGAGTTGTCGAGCTCCCACTCGGCCGCCCGAATCCGCGCCCGGACGTCGGTATCGCCGCTGCTCGAGTCGTCCCGTCCGACCACTTCGATCGTCTGAGCCAATGAGGCCCCGGCTTTCAGCCAGGCCCTGACCGCCCTGACCGTTGTGCGATCGTCGCCAGCAGCACGATCAAGGTCGATGAGGTCGGTCAGCGCCACACCCCGGCTGCGATCGGATAGCACAAAGCTGGCGCCGACGTGGGCGACGGCATTCGCTTCTTGTGCGAGGTCGGAGTGCGCGCGCACGGCCGTCGTGTAGAGGCCGGCCGCGACCGGGCTGTCGCTCGCCATCGTCCGAAGCACATCGCGCGACAGGTTGGCCAGATGCTCCTCGAACGACGCCAGCGCAGTTTCCGCGACGCCCACCGCCTCGCGCGCACGGCCACTGCCCGCGAGGATCTCGGCGCGCAGGGCCGGGCGTTCCCACGGTCGTTCATTCGATGGAGGCTCCAGGGCGATCGCCTCGAACTGGTCGAGCTGCTGTTCGGCGAGGTGGTACGCCCCGAGGCGGGAGAAGAAGTTCGCCGCGAGGTCGGGCGAGAGCCGTCCGGCCGCCACCAGGTCTTCGACGAGGTCGCGCGCGGCGGAGGTGCGGCGCGCGGTGCCGAGGACGACAGCACGTACGAGCGCACCGTCGGCGCCCAACGCACCGCTCCGGGTCAACGCCTCCTCGAAGTGGGTCTCCGCGGCTTCGTCGTCGCCGGCGGCGCGCGCCTCGACTCCGCGATACAGCTCGGCCAGAACGGCGGATTCCTCCGTGGACCGCTGGAGCATCAGGCGGAACATTGCTGTGGCCGGATCCTCCGCAGGCTCGAGTTCGAGCACCCTCTTCATGTGCTGCAGCGTGCGCTCGATCGCATCCGAGTCCTTGAGCGCGTTGGCGTCGGAGTACAGCCGCAACGCGAGGTCGGCGAGCCGCATCCATTCCATCCCGGTCGGCGCGCTCGCCGACTCGGCTTCCCGCAGGTCGAGCGCACCGAGCACGAATGCCGCGCGCCGGTAGTTCGCGGACGCGTACTGCTCCGCCAGTTCGCGACGCACGAGGGCGGGTTCGGTGATCGCGCCGATCCCGTCGTTGAGGGCCTCCGCGAGGAGAAGCGCCCGCCGTGCGCGGAGGGCGTCGTTCCGCAACCGCTGGGCACGAGCATGACACAGGCGGGCGAGCCCGCGGACGTAGCTCCGGCTGCCGACGGTCGTGCCCCACTCTACGATCCGCCCGGCGACGACCCCAAGGTTGGCGGATGCGCCCGCCTCGATGCGGATCAGCGCATCGTGCACGAGGGCGAGTTGCGTCAGCGCCCCGTCACCCGCGTCGGCAGCCAGGTCGCCGCAGCGCCTGAGCATCTCTTGCGCTGCGGTGAAGTCGCCGGATGCTGCCGCCAGGCCCGCCGTCCGGAGCTCCAGCGCCGCGAGGCCGCGCGCGGAGCCTGCGGCGCTGAAGCGCACTCGAGCCTCTTGGTAACGCTGTGCCGCGAAGCCGACGTCGGGCTCGGCCATCGGCGGTCCCGGCGCGGAGCCTTCGAGGTCTTCTCCGAGCAGCTCGGGGGTCGACAGGGGCTGCGCCGAGAAGTCTCCTTGGACCAGCGCACAGGACGCGACGCCGGCGACGTCCTGGAGAGCTCCCGCCGATTCCAACGCCAACCCCAACGGCATGCCGGCCTGGAAGATCCGGCCTGAGCGGACGTAAAGGTCCGCCGTTGCTAGTGCCACCGCGCCCAGCGCCACCGAGGGCTGCATCTCTCGGAGGCGCCCGACCAGGGACTCGGCGATCACCACCGGGTCTTGCTCCGCAGGCACCGCGAAACCGCGTCGCGTGCCCGCGGCGACGGTGCGCAGAGTCGACAGGGACGAGAAGAAGTCCACGATGTCAACGAAGATGGCGACGCTGCTCGACGACGCCTGCAAAGGGGAAAGCGCGAATTGGGCGGTCTCGCCCGGATCCAGCACCGCGGCGGCGCCGCCAGGGAACCAGTTGTGCTCCAGCGTGAGGGCGAGCCGCCGGAGGGTGCGTTCGACCGCTGCGCGATCGCCGTCGTCATAACCGGCCGCAGCAATGTCATCCAGGATGGAAAGCGCGCGCTTGGGCTCGCCCGCGGCGAGCGCGGCGGCAGCAGCGACGAACGGTGCTTCGCTTTGGGGAACGCCGGCAGACTCTGCGTCAAAGCCGAGAGAGACGCCCAGCCATTGCCCGCTCGTCACGAACGGGAGCATCAAAGCCACCGACTCCATCGGTTCTCCCCTCACTTCGTCTGCCGTGCGCGCCGCACGGCGAGGAACTCGCGGATCCTGTCCTCGTCGCCGAGCGGCGCGCCCAGCGTCAAGTAGGCATGTAGGGCGTCTGTCGCTTTGGCGAGCGTCTCGCGCTCGACCATCTCCCGGATCGATTGTCCGAGGTAGTAGCGGATGCGCCCGTTCTCGGGGTCGAGCTGCGCCGCCCGGTCAAGCTCGCTCACGGCCCTGGAGTAGTCGGTCCCGCTCTGGTACAGCACGCGGCCGAACTGGTAGTGAGCTTCCTTCAGGCGGTCGTCAGCACGGGGATCGCGTTCACGCTCACGCGTCATGACTGAGGGGTCGTGGTACCGCGAGGTCGCGCTGTCGAGCGCCTCGATCGCCGCGGTGAAGTCCGCTGTTTCGGCGAGCGCGACGCCGAGGTCGAGCCGGTCCGCCGGGTCGGGGTCGCCCTGGTCATGCCGTTGCGCGATCAGGCGCTTTAGGGTGTTCACCGCCTCGGTGATCGGTTCCAAGTACACCTGCTGCAGTACGGCTTTCACGCTCATGCGAAGCCGGTGGTTGCTGAAGATCGGCTCTTCAAGGCGCTGTTCGTCCGCAATGACTTGCACGGGCGCGCCTGCCTCGCGAGCGCGGTCGCGCCACGAGCGATAAGTCATGCCCGCGGTGTCCGCCACCACGAGCGCCTGCACCAGTCCGTGGGTCAGGTCGCCGCGGACTCCCGCGGCCGCCCCCAGAACCGCGTCGTGCTCACGCTCGATCTCGGAACCCTGATAGCTGCGTGACCCGGCACCGCCCAGACCCATCTCATTGATGAGCGTGACCGGGCTGACGCCCGCGGCGTGGGGCCCGACGGCGTCAGGACTGAGCGGCAGAAGGGCACGCAGACCGGATCCATCTCCGGTACCCCCGAACGCGGACCTGCTCCCCGTTTCGGAGCTCGCGGTGAACCTGCTGTCGAGGATGGTCACGAGATTCTGGGCGTCGCAGCTGCGTGCGATCGCGTCGAGCTCGGCAAGGGTGATGTCCGGCACATCACCGGTGCGCCCGTTCGCGCTTACGATCGTGGGAGCACCGTCGAGGGTTCGCGATCCGGTTCCAGCGAAGTAGAAGACGGTCGAGTCGGTGCGCGACCGTTCCGCGAGCGCGCGGAAGGTATCGACGATCGCCGCCCTTGTCGCCGTTTCGTCGACGAGGACCACGACGTCTTCTGCGGCGAAACCGCACCGTTCGGTGAGAGCGGTCTGAAATAGACGCGCGTCTTCAACCGCGCCCTGGGGCTGCAGCATCCTCTCGTGCTGATAACGATCGACGCCGACCACCAGCGCGAAGCGTCGTGCGGAGGTGATGTGCGCGGCCTGCTTTTCGAGGGTCGCCCGCAGCGGATCATCGACGAGCCCGGCCAGCGACGTGATGTCCGCTGCCGCGTCTTGTGGCGACCCGCTGCCGAGCCGCGCTGCAGAGAGCAGCCGCAGCACCTCTCGACGCCGAAGACCCTCCTTGGTCGCGAGCGGTGCGAGCACCGACACCGCGTCGTCGTACGCGCCGTGCGCGAGGAAGGCGCACCCAAAGCTCAGCGAGAGCGGCGCGAACGACAGGTCGAGGCCACCCGGTAGCCGGCGCAGGTGAGCGCGCAGAGTCTCGTGCGACTCCCGGGGGTAAGTGCGACGCAGCGAGAATTCGAACGCCCACAGGTGGCGGTCGATGGCGCCGAACACGAGTTCGTCACGGTCGCCGACGAGCACCGGGACCTGTGCCGCAAGGGAGCCCACTGATGCTCGGTCTTCGACGATTTTTCGGATTGCGGCATCGAGGAGTTCTCCCAGAGTGAGCGTCTCTGGGTTGGAATCGGCGAGCTGCGACACCAGAGCGGTGGTGAAGAGGCCCGCGGCCACGAGGAACCCATCGCGTTCGATCCGGGTCTCCTGGGCCATCTGGGCGGAGTCCGAGGCGAACAGCACGTTGTAGTCGCCGCCTTGCTGGGCCAGGTCCATGAACGCGCGGCGCGTGTGGCTGTCGATGATGAGCGTCTTGTGGCGGCTGGGAATCGCGGTGAGCCAGTCGTGCAGCTCCTGTGCCGTTATGCCGGGCTGCGCCTCGGTCGTGTCGTGGACGACGAGGTAGAGCTCGTCCGCGTCGCTCGACGCCTCCTCCGAATCCCCCACCGCGTGGCCGCTGTAGTGCACGATGACGGTGTCGTCGGGCTCCGTCCACTCGGCGAGGTCGATGAAAGCCTCCCGCACGCCGAGCTTCGTGGCGTACGAATCGGTAAGGGTGACCGCGTCGAACCCGGCCAGCCGTGTCAGCTCGGTCGCCATGATTTCGGCATCGGTCACGCAGCCGCTGAGGTTGCCCCAGCCTCCATGGAGATAGGTGTCGATACCGATCACCAGCGCCCGTCGTCGCCCCACCGCCCGCGACGGGCGGCCGAGGTAGCTTCGCGCCCACCCGGCGTACTCGTGCTCCGGATCGAGCTCGACGAATCGTCGCAGCGAGCTGCGGGCCGCGTCGGGATCGCCGACTTTGGCGGAGCCGACACCGTGCAGCAAGAGCGCCTCGGTCGCATCTGCCGGCGGTGGCGTCTGACTCGCCAGCGGCTGTACGGCCGCGAGGCACCCTGCGATCTCCCCGGCTCCGAGCAGCGCGTAGCCGAGTCCGACGGCCGCCTGCGGAAGATCCGCGCGTGCCATGTTCGAGAGCGAGAGAGCCTCGGTGAAGCGACCTGCCGCCGCCAGGTAGCGCTCGCGCTCGTCCAGGCGACGCGCGAGGGTCAGGAGCCGGGTACCGAGGTCGAGGTGCTCACGAGCGTTCACTCCCCCCGTGATCGCCATCGGCAGGTTGCGGTCGAATGGGGTGGTCCCGATCGCGGGGTGCTGTTGGTCGCCGGTCTCTCGCTTGACGTTGTCGCGCACATAGTCGAACAGCTCGCCGACGCTCACCACACCGTCCTTGGGGCGGCCGTATCCATCGGCCTCGCCCTTCAGCCCACGCAGGAGGAAGTGCGTGAATACACCGTGCCCATCGCCCCACTCCTTCCCCTCACGGGCGGTCTCGTTCGACTCGGCCGAGGTGAGAAGCGCGACTCCCCCCTTCGACCGGCTCACCTGCTCGAGGTAGGCGTTGATCGCGGTGGCATCGTCGCCACCATCGCGTCGCCCGACACGGTTGCCGATCGCGGCGCTGTGGCAAGTGTCCGCGATCAGGACGACCTTTTCCGCAAGCAGGTTTTCCTGCAGCGACAGGTCGATCTCGCGCATCGGGAGGGCGGTGCCCGACACGTCGTCGGGATCCGTGTCGTGTGTCAGCAGGTACGTGATGCTGGGTCGGTCGACGTCGGGCGTGCCGTGACAGGCGAAGTAGAGCAGCACCACGTCCTCACGGGCGGGTTTTTTCAAGAAGCTGCGCAGCGCCTTGGTGACCGCGGCGGTCGTCGCCTCGCCATCGATGAGCAGCTGGATGCGCTCGGACTCGAAGCCGCCACCCGCAGGCGTTTGGATGAGTTCGTACAGCTCCTGCGCGTCACGGTTCGCCCACCTCAGGTTCAAGCGGGGATCCGCGTAGTTCGAGATGCCGACCAGGATCGCCCACCGGTTCGCGTGAGCCCCGTATTGCTTGCCGACCGGCAGCGGGCCGACGTTGCGCTCCCGATCCGGTGCCTTGCGACCCGGAGCCCTCGTCATAGCTTGCCGCCCGACCTCTGCCTTTCCCTGCCGTCGCCCGAGATATCGACGATCTCGTACGCGAACTCGATCCCCTGCGCCTGGCGCAGCCCCTCCGCGGGCTGGCGCCCCACGCCGAAGTCCTCGAACGCGAGGAAGCTAGTACGGTACAGCCCGATCTCTTTGCCGACGGCCGCCTGCACGAGCTGGTTGCCGACCCGGATCACGGTCGCCGCGGCTGCGACTGTGCCTATGGCGACGGCGACCTGTGGTGCCGCGAGCACCAGTCCGCCGATCACGGTGAGGGCGCCCTGCGTCACGTTGTCATTTACAGCCTCTTCAAACAGCTTCGCGAGGTCCACGCCGTTCGTGTCATCGCGGTTCACCCAGATTGCGATGTCGACGAACTCGTTGACGTCGCCGAGGTACAGCTGCAGCTTGTCCATGGGCAGCAGGTCGCCGTCCTGGATGCCGGGGAATCGGAAGGTGAACGGCTGGGCGACGACCTGGCCGTCGCTCTGCAGGGTCATGACGAGCGCATCGACGCGCACCGTCGCCCGGAACAGCGCCTTGTTGTTTTGCACCTTGAGCGCGACCAGCCGGACAGCCGCGCGTGAGGGTGCGTCGATCGACCCTCGCGGCTGCGCGGTGCGCACGGATAGCGGCGGCAGCTCTGTGATCGCGAACGCGGGCTCATGCAGATCGATCTTCGAGCCCTGCGAGAGGAAAAAATCGATGGTGTCGACCGAGTAGCGAGGCGGCGCGCCGGTCGTGGATGAGCCCGCGTTCCAGTTGCGGGTTCCCGTGACTGCCTCGGTGAGGAGCGACTCGAGCTCGGATGAGGGCACGCCGCGTCGCGTGACCACGTCCCTCGCCGTTTCGAGCAGCAAGAACTCCTGCGGCTCCGTCGCGGCGATGACGACCAGCGTTTCGAGGCGCTCCTCGTTATCGGGAACCGTGTCGTCCCAGGACAGGGCGACGCCGTCGGTGCCGCCGGCCACCTTTGTTTCGCCGGGTTCCAGCCGCCATCCGGACGGCTGATCCCGGCTCAGCAGCACAATCTTTGAGGCGAGCTCGATGTCGAAGAGTCCGACGTAGACGGGCGTGTCCGTGGTGTTGGTGATCGCGACGCTTATCTTGTCTCCGGGATAAAGTCGAACTCCCGCGAGATCCCTCGGGGACCGCCCGGTGTCGTCGTGCTGAAAGAACTCGATGGAGATGAGCCTGTCCCGCTGGCCGTCTGCGCTGGCTGAACGCAGACGACGAAGGCGTTCGGCCTTCACGACGCGCTCGGCGAGCGCGATGGCCGTCTTCTGGCCCGCCTCGTCGGTCGGCAGTGCGTCACGGTTGATCGACAATCCGCTTCCGTCGTGAATGACGAGCTTCGCCTCGCCGACTATCGCGACAGCCGGCGGTTCGCCCTCGTCTTTGCCGTCGCCCTGGTCGCCGTCGTCAAGCACACGGAGCAGGGGCGATGCGGCAATCTTCTCTGCCAGCGGTTCGGCGACATTCTCGGCAACAGCCAGACGCACGGGGCGCGGCGACGACGTGCGAACCGGGATCGCAATCAGTTCTGCGGAGACGCCATCGGGGAGCGGTGGCTTCGTTGTCAGCTTCGCACGGTCGTCCGCGACCTCAGTAACCGTGGCCCCTGCCACCGTGGCGCCGCCGGCCTCGACGAGATGGTAGGTGTCGCCCTGCGACGCCCCGAAGAGGCCCGCGGGCTCGATCGTGAGGGCCGCGCCCTGTCTTGATACCGGCACGGCACCGGCGCGCGGACGGCTGTCGAGGGAGAAGGCCACACGGTCGCTCGGCCCTTCGACCTCGGGGCGCTGCATCGGAAGCTCGGCGCTCACCCTCGTGCGCACGCGGTCGCCAATCCAATGCCAGCTCACTGGACGATCGCCGAGGTCGCGCAGGGCGATGACGAGCTGCTCCGTCAGCGCGCCGTGCCGGCCGCCGAGCACGCTGTCGCGCTCGTAGGCGGACTGAGTCGGGTCGCAAGCGACGATCCGGACGGCGAGGCGGTTGGACGTGTCCCAGCCGTCGTGCGAGGGAGCGAGGCGCTCGAGTACCGACAGGGCACCTGCCGTCGGGAAGCCGCGGGGCGCAGCCTTGGGCGTCAGGGTCGCGCCGCGCGACATCGTGGCTGAGTGGCAGCAGTCGAGGATTGTCGTGACGTTGTGCGTCCGCTCGGTGAGGCGGGCTTGCAGCGCGCTCAGCTCTTGGGCGAGAAGGCCTCGGTAGTCGGACTCGGTAGTCGCCGCCATGTCGAACGGAACGATGTAGTGGAGGTGGGACTGCTCCCCGCGACGCTGCCGGTCCGCCCAGTCGTCGAACGGGTCGCGGCCACCATGACCGGAGTAGTAGACGACGACGGGGTCGGTCGAGCCCCGCCGCGTGTCCGTGATCAGCTGTTCGTAGGCGTCGAGGATCCCCGCTCGCGTCGCCCCGCCGTCGAGCTTCACCGTCACCTGGAATCCACGCCCGGAAAGGCTCTCCGCCATCAGCTCCACGTCGGCGTTCACCCCGGTCAGACCGAAGGTCTGACTTCCGATCAGCAGAGCGCGCTTTGTCATCGTGTCGGCCACCTCACCGCATCTGAGACCGTAGGCTATTGCAGCTCCGTCGGTCGCGCCACCCCACCGGAGAACACGTGGCGGGACGAGCCAGAACCCGACGCTCGCGGTTCATATCCCTGTACCGAGTATGTAACTACGGGGCCGATCGAGCCCAGCGCGGTGCCGCGATGAGACTCGTACGCGAGGACTACGACGCGGTCCCGGCCGCTCATCCGCGCAGGAGCCGGTCGACGGCCGCCGTCTCGTGTGCGGCGAGGGACGGGGGCACGGCCAGCCGGGCCTCCCGCAACCCGTCCAGCCACGCGGCGGGTCGGTGCTCGGCGGGCAGGTCGGCCATGGCGACGGCTGCCCGTAGCCGCTAGACGACGGCGCCCTGCTCCGCCGCCGTCGCGACGGTGGCAGCAAGGTCGTCGGCCGCGGCGCGGGCGTCTCCCCCGTGCTCCAGCGACAGGGTCGCCGGCGGCGCAGGATCGGCGCGCAGCGATCGGCCGCTAGTCAGAGGCAGTGCTATTCAGGCGGCCGGCCGCGGCCCTTATTACAACGCTCCGAGTGGTGTCATCGCTCCAGGTCGCAACTCCAACTGCAGCAGAGGCTCGTGCAAGTCCGAGTACGTCGCCTGGTTGAACCACCGACGGCTTCACGGCGGGATCGGCCAAGTCCCACCCGCTGAGTACGAGGACCACCACTGGGCAACCACCACGCCAGAGCACTACCCTGACAACTCCGGCTCCGGCGGGGGCCGGAACCAACTAACCGAGCCTCCACGAAACCCGGGGCGATTCACTACGTCTCCGCACACACCCGACGTGAGATGCGCTGACAGCTCTTGTCTCTCCGCCTTGGCGGGTGCATCCTTGACCTAGCCAGCCATTGGCCGCCGGGCGGAGGACACTCGTGGTGCAGCCCTCTGGGCGTAGGTACGTCGACCGCCTGCCTGGCGGGCTACTTCGCTCGCTTTTCGCTGGCCGGTGGCTGCCCGTCATTGGTGCGGGCTTCAGCCGGAACGCCGTCACAGACGATGGACGTCGGGCTCCTTTGTGGGGTGAGCTGGGGCGACTCCTCGCGGTCGATACGCCTGCGGCAGACGCGACCTCCCCCATCGATGCGATCTCCGCCTTCGCGGACGTATATGGCCGTTCGGCCCTGGTCGAGCGACTCAGTGAGCTCCTGCTCATCGATGCACTGGAGCCCAGCCAGGCACATTTGGCTTTCACCCGAATGCCCTTCGACATTGTGCTGACGACGAACGCCGACTTCCTCCTGGAACGAGCATATGAGCGTCAGCGCCGTCCGTATGTCCCGCTGTTGGGTGAGTCCCAGCTATCGCTCGCCCGTCGCCCGGAGGCCACACAGCTGCTCAAGTTCCACGGGGACCTTCGCCACCCCGGCGACCTCATCATGACTGAGGAGGACTATGACGGTTTCTTGCGTCGAAAGCCACTGCTCACAACCTACATCTCATGGTGGCTTCTTACCCGCGAACCGGTGCTGTTCGGCTATAGCCTCGACGACGTGGACCTGCGTGAGGTACTCGCTGTCCTACGTGACCGGCTCGGCCGCATGACACGGGCTGGCTGGGCCATCCTGCCCGTCGACGCCGATGGCCGCACCAGTGCGAAGTTCGCTCGCCGTGGCCTGCGGGCCATAGTTCTGGACGACAATCCCGACGCAGACCGGGGCGAGGTCTTGGAAGTCTTCTTCACGGAGCTCCTCACCGAGTGGGAGCGGCGAGCGGCCCGGCACGTCAGCCTCAGGACCGATGCTTCGACGGCGGAACTGCGCCGTGGCTGAAAATTTCGCCCCCCAACTAGCTCTCTTCGTCGCAGGGCGAGCCGAGCTGGCGCTGTACCGTGAGTTCGTTTTCCCGTCCGTGCCGGCTCGCACGGGACTGCTGCCCAGTGGTTTGGACGACATCAGGGCTGGACTGTCACAAAGCTCCCCCATGGCCAACGACATCACCCTCCGAAAGGCTGCAGTCGTGGTCTACGACCGCAGCTTCGGCAGCCGCCTCCCCCTAGACTATGTCCTCACCATCCGAGGCGTCGGTCCCGTTGTCATCGTCGAAGCTCCTCCAGCACGGGCACAGCTCGACAGACCACTGGGAAACGGCATGCAGTCTGTGATCCGTCCCGCGGACATGTCGCTATGGCCCGAAGGCTTCGTCGAGCCGTTGATCTCCCGGATCAGTGCACTGTCCCTCCGGCCGAGTTCGCACGAGGTGGGAGAACACTTGCGGTGCCTGACCGAGCAGGACAAGTATGCCGACCTTCTGCTCACCTGCCTGGCTCTGCTCGAGCACGACCTGAGGAGGGAGGATCTGCCAACCGCAGTACCGAGCAGCCCCACCGGGGGGGTCATGGCGCGCTTACGGGACCACTTCGGCGCTGATTACCAAGTGGTCATCGACGCAGTCGGTTTGCGTCATGAGCTCCTGCAGCATCGCCTCGCCGAGGGCCACACCCCGGATGCACCACAGGAGGCGGTGCAGTCGGTTCCCCAGAACCACCTGAACCACACTTCGTCCGCCCTGGCCGATGTGGTCCGCAGAAGGTATGGGATCCCGTAGCTGCCCCGCCGTGCTCGGACGCAGGCGAATTGTTGAGAGGAACTTGCGGTTGCGCACCCCCGGCGACCCAACCAGACGCGCAGGTCCCTCTTCGTCGGGTCGTCCACTAACCGAGACGAGTGCATCACCGCGTCTTCGCCACCAGCGTTCCTCCGTCAGGCCACTGCGGACCCTGACGTACCAGCTGGTGGTAGGCGGCAGGCGCAAGAACGCCGTGGGCTCCTCGCTGTCCAGATTGAGTCGCGGACCGGGCCGCATCGGAACTGTTCCTACCCATCGCAAAGCGTGGCCCGGCCCTTGCCGGCATCTTGACGCGAGGCACTCATACCCGGGTTGCGGCCCTGACGCGTCGGGCCCGTCGCTGGCGCTCGGAAACTCAACAGCTCCGCCGCGCCGTCACTGTCCAATCTCAACCGCCGTCGACAGGTCCCAGACCCTCTTCTTTGCGATAGACGTGCGAAACGGCGCAGAGACGCGCCAAGATGGCCTTCCAAGCGCTCGCCGGCCGCTCGCGTTCGCCCACCACTCCACTGGCTTCGCCCTGGACACCGGACCCCAAGTCGGCAATCCTGGGGGTCGGGCATCGGGATAAGTCAAGATCAGGCTCACCACACACCGACTTCGTCCACCTCACCCAGGCTGGTGGAGGGGAGGTCGCCTTGGGGATCGACGTTGTGCTTGTCGCGCCGGTGCGCGCCTACCGCGATGCTCTCGCCACGGCAATGAGCGCAGACCAAGAAGTCTCGGTTGTGGCTCATGCAGGCTCGGGCGCAGAGGCCTTGGCTTGCGTCACGCCATGCCAACCCGCTGTAGCCTTGCTCGACTTCGGAGTCGACGACCTCGTTCGTCTGGTGCCCGCGTTGCGCCGCACAGCGCCCACGATGCGGCTAGTGTGCTTCGGCATAGGGTTCGAAGCCACGCAGGCGGAGGCCGTCGTGCGGGTGGCCGAGGCGGGCGTCTGCGGATTCGTCGATGCCGACCAGCCACTGAGCGACGTGGTCACCTCCGTGAGGCTCGTCGTGCGAGGACAGTCGTCGTGCAGCCCACGCATCGCTGCGTTGCTGCTCCAAGCACTTCAGCGTCGGCCGGCGCCCCCAGCGTGGCCGCTAGCAATGGCGAACAAGACACCCGCCCTAACCCCACGCGAGCAAGTCGTGGCAGAGCTGGCAGCCTGCGGCCTGACGAACCGTCAGATCGCAGCCCGCCTCGTTCTTGGTGAGTCGACAGTAAAGACCCACGTCCATTCCATCCTCGCGAAGCTTGGGCTGCGGAGCCGAGACGAGATCGTCCTCAGCGGTGCCCTCCTACTTGGCGGGACGACCTCACCCGGTGGAGTGGAGATGTAGACACTGCTCCGCCCCCTACCTCCATCCCGCGTCACTCGCCACGGTGGAGGCGCCTCTCCCACCCTGGTCGAGATCGTGGAGAGGTGGAGGGCGCAGAGCGCTGCAGTGCCGACTCGTCGGCGGCCGAACCGGGTCGCGCCTCGGGTCACCGGTGGTCGCCCGACAGCCTGAACCTGGACCCCCTCGCCGTCTGGTGCGGAGAAGCCCTGCACCGAGCGGTCCACGGAAACCGTGAGGGCGCCGTGGCCGCCGGACCACCGATGCCCCAGCACCTGCGCACACCCCTGCGGCGCGGCGGCTTCGATGCTCTGGACGAGACGATCATCGCGCTCGCGCTCGCGCCCGAGCTCGACCCAGTCCTCGCGCAGGCCCTTACCGCCCTGACCGTCGGACTCGGGACCCCCTACCCGACGGCCGCCCTCATCGGAGACCTCGTCGGGGCGCACGGCACGCAGCGGGTGGAGTTAGCGGTGCGCCTGTGCGACGCGGGGCCATTGGCGCGCCTCGGCCTGCTCCACGTCATGTCACCGCTCTGCCCCGGCGGTGTCCCAAGAGGACCATCTCTGGTCGCCACCTGCGCCCCCAGCGCGGGCTTGCTGCGGTGGACCTTCGGGGTCACCCGGCTCGACCCCGCGCTGTTCCCCCGGGTACGGGACGACCTCCTAGCCCCGCAGCACCCGCCAGACGCCCGCGTCGCCGAGGCGCTCACGAGTGTGTTGTCCGACCCTGTCCCCAGCCTCATATCGCTCGTCGGTGGCCGGCCGGGCGACGCTCAGGCCACCGCCCTGTACGCGGCCGCACGGTCCGGCCGGGTAGTGCTATCCACCACCGCCGACGCGCTCGTCGACGCCAGCCTCGCGGCCCGTGTAGCGACGGAATCCCTCCTGCGCGACGCCGTCGTCGTCGTCACCGGCGACACCACTACAGTGCCACCCTCGCGGTGGGAGACCCTGGCGACGGTGGTGGTCGTCGGGTCCCACCCCGTCCTGGGGGACCACACCTCGCGACTCGTGAGCTCCCTGACGCTGGAGCGTCCCGCGTCCACCTCGCTCGGCGGCCATCTCGTCGACGTGCTCCGGGACCACGGATTGAGTGTTTCCGCGCCGGAGGCGCGCCGCATCGGCGGCTGGCGGCACCTGCGCCACGAGGACATCGGCCACCTCGTGGCCACGCTCAGCGCCCGCGCCGCCGGGCGGGGGCCGACGGACGACGCCCTGGCCGTGACCGCCGACGACCTCAGCGACGTCGCGGTCCGCGTCGTGGGCAACGACCTCGCGCGCCTCGCCACGCCGCTGGAGACCTCGCGCGACTGGAGCCAGCTGGTCCTGCCTGCGCCGTTGCGACGCGAGCTCACCGCGCTCGTGGAGCAGGCGGCGAGCCGCGCCGCGGTCCTGGACGAGTGCGGTTTCGGTGACCTGCCCGGGCAACCGCGTGGCGTCACGGCCGTCTTCGCCGGGCCGAGCGGCTCGGGCAAGACCCTCGCGTCGCGGCTGGTGGCCGGCGACCTCGGTCTCCCGCTCTACGCCGTCGACCTCGCGGCCACCGTGTCGAAGTACATCGGGGAGACCGAACGAAACCTCGACGCCCTGTTCGCTGCCGCGGAGAAGACCGACGCGGTGCTGCTCTTCGACGAGGCGGAGTCCCTGTTCGGCAAGCGGAGCGAGGTGCAGGACGCCCGGGACCGGTACGCCAACCTCGAGATATCCTTCCTGCTCCAGCGCATGGAGCGGTACGAGGGCGTGGCGATCCTCGCGACCAACCTCCTAGGGCATTTCGACGACGCCTTCGCGCGCCGGCTGTCCTTCTGCCTCCACTTCCCCTACCCCGACGAGGCGCAGCGGGCACGGATCTGGCGGGCCGTCTGGCCACCGCAGGTGGAGCTCGACGACGCCATCGACTTCGACGAGATCGCCGCCCGGCACCCGTTCTCGGGCGGGCACATCCGCAACGTCGCGCTCGCCTCGACGCATCTGGCCCACGGTCGCCTGGGAGTCGTCGACACCACCTGCCTGCTCGAGGCCATCGACCGCGAGTACGCCAAGCTCGGCCAGCTCCCCGACGTGGTCCCGGAGCCGGTCCCATGAGCGGCTCGCAGCGCAGCAGCGGCGGTGACGTCGCATTCCTCGACCCGCTCCGGGAGGAGCGCCGCCACCTCGAACCGCACGTGCGCACCGAGATGGAGGCGGCGCTCGGGGGCTCCTTCGGCGACGTCGTCGTCCATGCCGGGACGGCGAGCGGTGCCGCCGCCGGGCAGCTGGGAGCGGCGGCCTTCACGGTCGGCCGGCACGTCGTCTTCGGGCCGGGCGGGTATGACCCCGCGTCCCTGCGAGGGCGGACCCTGCTCGCGCACGAGCTCGCGCACGTCATCCAGCAGCGCCGGGGAGGTGGCGACCCCGACGCGGGCGAGCGTCTTCCGGCCGGCGCCCTTCCCCAGCACACATGGCCGGCAGAGACGCACGCGAACGACAGCGCGGGCAAGGCAGCTCTCGGGCACGCGGCCCCGGTGTCGGGGGTGGCGGCCGTCGGTGTGGCACGCCAGGACAAGGCCGAGGAGAAGTCCTGGTACCAGAGGGTCAAGGAGCAGGCGCTGACGGTCGCCCGCGACAAGACCATGCGCGCCCTCGGTACGGTCGAGGGAGTCGCCCTGGAGGGCGGGCAGATCGTCGACACGCTGCTCTGGCTGGAGGGCAAGAAGGTCGACCTAATCGACAAGGGCATCGACTACGCGGGTGACGTCGTCGGCCTGGACAAGTCGACGACGGCGGCCGTCAAGTCCTTCCAGGGGTCGGACTACAAGCGGCTCCGGGCGGCGGCGGCCGAGAAGGGCATGGTCGACCCCGACACGGGAGCGATCACCGTCTCCTCGGCCGTGACCGACGCGTTCACCGCCGTGGAGAAGAAGGCGAAGGCATCGGTGTTCGCCGACGCGCCGGCCGAGACCGGGTTCCTCACCGAGCGAGAGCTCGGTCAGATCGAGGGCTCGATCGGCACCCAGGCCGCCCTCGCGACCGTGGGGGTCACCGAGGTCAAGGCCCTCCTCAAGGTGCTCGGCAGCGCGGGTGCGGTCAAGGCCATCACCGACGCCTACGAACGCAACCCCGAGGGCTTCGCGCTCAGCAAGGACTTCTGGGTGGCTGTCGGTCAGGGCGCACTCCACCTCATCGGCCTCAAGGCCGCCACGTCGGGGCAGAAGCTCCTCGCCCTCGCGGTGACCATCGGCACCAACGTCCTGTCGACGGGGTCGCAGATCGCCGACCTGCGGACGGCTCTGGCGCTGCCCGCCGGGGAGGCGCGCGACGCGGCGGTCAAGCAGGCGGTGGCCGGGCTGGTCAAGGCGCTCGCCAGCGCCGTCCAGGACGCCATCAGCCACCACGCCCAGAAGGGCGGCAACACGCCGCCGAGCGGGGGGACGCCGCAGAAGACGCCGGCCACCGGGCCAGACGCGAACGCCCCCAAGGTGCCGGGCACCACGCCGGAGGCGATGGTCCCGAAGGCACCCGCGCCGACGACAGACACCGCAGCATCCTCGCCTCCCGGAGCCATCGCTGCCCCGGCGCCGGCCGTGACGCTCAAACCCGCACTCGTAGAGCCCGCCGCAGCGAAGCCCGCGCCCGGGAAGCCGACCACCGCTGAGCCCACCGCAGCCAAGCCCGCCGCCGCGCCGGCAGTCACGGTCGCGGAGTCCGCGGCTCCGAAGCCGGCTGCCGCGCCCGCAGTTGCTGTCGCCGAGCCCGCCGCCGCCAAGCCGGCAGCCAAGCGCGCAGCGTCCACCACGACCACGCCCACGCCCACGCCCACGCCCACGCCCACGCCCGCAGCCGCGCTCGTCGAGCCCGCCGCGCCGGCGAAGTCCACCGCGAAGCCGGCGCCTGCGACGGCGACGCCCCCGGTCACCGCCCTGCCGCAGGGCCCACCGCCCAGCGCATCCATACCGGAGCCTGCCGCGGCAGCCGCCCGGAAGCCGGGTGGGGCGAAGACGAGACGACGCACCAGCACCAAGCCGGCCGAGCCGCGTCGGCAGTCGGGAGCACCGGCGCGGCCGAAGGTGGGTGATGCCGGGAAGGGCGGTTCCAAGCCGACGGCCGCGGGCACTCCCGTCACCAAGCCCACGGCTCCGGCGCGCCCGGCCGGCAAGACGAGGGCACCCGCGAAGCCGGGGACGTCCACCGCGCCGGCCGCGGAGCCGGCGACGGGCGCGACCACGAAGAAGGGCGCAGCCCGGCCCACGACGCCGACAGCCCCCGCGGCCAAGCCCACGACGACGACCAAGCCGAAGCCGGCCTCCAAGCCCAAGACGCCGAGCCCGCCCACGATCGCCGCCAAACCCAGCACGGCCGCCAAGCCCGCGGGCCCCGCCAAGCCCACGACCGCGGTCAAGCCCGCAGCCCCGGGCAAGCCCAAGACGCCGGCCAAGCCCAAGGCCGCGACCAAGCCGAAGGCGACGGTGGGCTCCAAGGCGCCCGCGAAGCCCAAGGCGGCGGCCAAGCCGAAGACCGCGGCGAGCCCGAAGCCGGCGACGAAGCCCAAGACCGCCGGCAAGCCCAAGACCGCGTCCAAGGCGGCGTCCACGGCAGGTGCTCCGGCGGCGAAGGCGACGGCCGCACCCAAGGCGCCGGGCACATCGACAGCATCCAGCAAGCCCAAGGCGGCGACCAAGCCCAAGGCGACGACGAAGCCGAAGCCGGCGAGCAAGCCGAAGGCGCCCAGCAAGCCCAAGTCGACGTCGCCGAAGAAGCCCCGGGTGAAGCGCACCGGGGTGGCCAAGGCACTGGGCCAGCTGGAGTACGCGTTCGCGAAGGAGCGGGCCACGATCTGGAAGCAGAAGGCCCTCGAGGAGCTGGCGCTGCGACAGAAGACGCCACAACCGCCCAAACCAAGCGCGGCGGCGAAGAAGACCCCCGCGCCGAAGCCGAAGACCGTCAAGCCGCCGGAGGGGTGGGTGCCCGGGCCGCAGGACTGGGACAAGACCAACCCCAAGCCGTGGCAGGACTTCGGCAAGCCCAAGCTTCCCCAGGACCTCGTCGACCCGATCAAGGACCTCAGCCCCAAGGAGCTGGCGAAGGTCGCCAAGACCGGGAAGATGCCCAAGCGGCTCGAGGCGCAGATCGAGCACGCGCGCATCCCGCAACGCGTCGCCAAGGAGCTCGTCAAGGCGGGCGTCCCCGTCCAGGACGCCATCCGCCTGAGCAAGCTCACCGACAAGAGCAACCTCCTGCCCACCCACCGCGAGTTCCACGCCGTCGTCGACCAGTACGCGAAGAAGAAGGGGCCCTACGACGTCCTCGACGAGCGCAAGCGCCTGCCGCTCGGCAGCGCCACCAAGGAGGAGCTCGCGGCGATCGAGGCGGCCCTGAAGAAGCCCGGTGTCGACCTCGACAGCGAGGCGGGGAAGAAGCTGAGCGGGTGGGTGAAGGATGCCCAGGACCGCTGGAAGGGCCCCGACCCCACGCCGGCACCACCGTCGGGCGCGGCTCCCTCGCCCGCGCCGACCCACGGCCACGGCCACGTCGCACCCGCGGCCATGGACCTCCCCGCCGTCCCGAAGACAGGCGCTGCGTCCGTCCCGACGAAGACCGGTGCGCTCGCGACCGACCTGCCCGCCGTCCCGAAGACAGGCGCTGCGTCCGTCCCGACGAAGACCGGTGCGCTCGCCCCGGACCTCCCCACCGCAGCGGTCCCGAAAGTGGCTGACGTCCCGGTCCCGACCGGTTCGCACACGCCGCACCCGCGCCTCGACGTGCCCTCGCCGCACGGTCCGCACCCGACGAAGGGCGGCCGGGGCAAGGGCGGTGGCAAGCTGGCCGCGCTGATCGCCGGCGGGACCTACGCCGCGACGGGCGACGTCGGTGCCGCCCTCCAGACGCTCAACCCCGCCGCCAACACCGCGGACGCCATCCTGCGCGGCGCCGACGGCTTCGAGATCGCCGGGGCCGTCGCCAAGGACGTCGTCAGCCTCACCCTGGCGGGTGCGATCGTCACGACCGTGTGGGACCTCACGGCCCCGCGCGGCGGCTTCCCGCAGAACCCGGCTCTTACCAAGCAGGCGCTCGACGCGGGGCGCAACCCGTTCTGCGAGCAGTGCCACGGCCCGGGCGGGCTCCTCGACACGGCCGCCGCCGAGCGTCGGCGGCTGACCGAGCTTCGCTTCCAGGTGCTGAACGAGGCGGACGCCCCGAGCCTCACCCCGCGGGACGTCACCCAGTTCCACCAGCTGCACATGTCGCGTACCGACGCCGAGCAGGACGCTCTGCGGGAGTACATCGAGAACCTCCAGCAGGTGTCCCCGTGATCGAGCACCTCGACGCCGTCATCCGCGCCACCGTCGTCGCCGAGCTCCCGCAGCTGTCCGGCAAGGTCGGGTTCCAGCCGCCCGACGACGCCTGGCGCCAACGCGTCGGCGCGGGCACCGGGGTCTGGCTCAACTGCGCCCTCGTCGACCTCCGCGAGAACAGGGAGCGGCGCACCACGGGGGTCAGGGTCGAACGCGACCCGGTCCGCCGGGTGCGTCCACCGTTCCTCCTCCAGTGCCACTACCTCCTCAGCGCCTGGAACAGCGCCAAGGACTCCGACGCGGTCGAGGCGAGCGTGCAGGAGCACGCGCTGCTGGGCCGCGTCATCGCCGCCCTCCTCGACCGCTCGCCCCTGACGCCCGCCGAGGTGCTCCTGCCCGGGGACCTCGCCACGCTGCCGGTGGCGTGGCGAGAGACCTCCTTCGACACCGAGCTGCTGCCACCCGAAGGGTTCCCCAAGATCGCCGAGTACTGGGGAACCATGGGCCGCACGTCACCCTGGCGCCCGGTCGCGTGGCTGGCGGTCACCGTCCCCGTCAGCCCCGCCCCCACCACCGTCGACGGCGTCGTCACGAGCATCGTCGGCTCCTTCCTCGGCAGCACCCGCCCACCACACGCACCGACGGAGACGCTCCTCGACGTCGGCGGCGTCGTCCTGGACGCCACGGGCACGCACGCCGCCTCACCCCTGGCCGTCCCCGAGGCCACCGTCACGCTCTCCGACGGCGCGGGCCACCTCCTGGCACACAGCACCACGGGCCGGGACGGCCGCTTCGTCTTCGCCGGAGTCCCGCCCGGCACCGTCCGCCTGACGGCGCGGGCAGCCGGCCTGCCGGCGCTCTCCCGCAGCACGCTCACCGTTCCGGCCCAGCTCGACGGGCCGGTCACGCTCACGTTCACCTGACCGGCCCAGCCCCGAAAGGACAGTCCACCATGGCGATCCAGGTCTCTTATCCCGGCGTCTACATCGACGAGTACGAACCGGCAGCACCGATCGAGGGCGTCTCCACCAGCATCGCCGCCTTCATCGGGATCGCCGAGCGCGGCCCCATCGGCGAACCCCGGCTGGTCACCAGTCTGGACGCCTTCACCGCGCTGTTCGGCGGGCCGGTCGCCGCAGCCACGCCCTACTTCATGCCGCTCGCCGTCGAGGGCTTCTTCCGCAACGGCGGCACCACGGCGTTCGTCCTGCGGGTGGGCACCGGCAGCCCCGCGAAGGCCGAGCTGTCCACCGCCGGGGCCCCCGGAACGCTCCTCGCCAGGCTCCACGCCGTCGAGGAGGGCCCCGCCGGTGAGGGTGGCTCCGTCACGGTCACCCACACGAGTGCCCTGGCGGACGCGTTCACCGCGGCCGGCGCGGGCACCGCCGCGAAGGCGCACCGTGCCAGCACCACGGTCAAGGCCAAGATCGACGCCACCCGTCGCCAGGTCCAGGTCAACGACTCCAGCGGCTTCCAGCCCGGTGACGCCGTCGTCCTCACCGACGCGGCCGACCCCACCAAGACCGCGTCACTCACGGTCGCGAGCGTGACACCCGGCATCGTCCGGTTCACCTCCTCGGCCGCGGGGATCGTCGACTTCAACGGCGGTTCGCTCACGACCGCGGACCTCCAGCCCGGCACCACCGTCGTGCGACTGACCGTCCCCCCGGCCGTCAGCCTCCGTGCCCAGGTCCCCGGTGGATCCGTCGTCATGATCACCGACGGGACGGACACCGAGTGGGGAACGGTCACCGAGGTCCGCGCCGACGGCATCACCCTGGCGCAGCCGCTCACCAAGTCCTACGACATCACCCAGACGACCGTGGCGACGGCGGAGCTCACCCTCGACATCGCCGACCCGGGCGGCACCACCCGCAGCTACCCCGGCCTGTCGACGTCGCGTCTCCACCAGGCCTGGTGGGGCTCGGCCGTCGAGAACCCCTACGCCCGGCTCACAGTCATCCCGGACGTCTTCCCCACCGGAGACCCGCGACCCGCGGCGGGGACGACGTCCGTCACCGGGGCGGTCCTCGACCAGCCCGCGGCGTCCTGGACCAAGGTGCGTACCGACATCACCGCCCACCTCGCCCTCCTCGCCCCGATCGACGAGATCAGCATCGTCACCGTCCCCGGCCTCACCGACATCCCTGCCCAGCAGGCGGTCGTCGAGCACTGCGAGCTGCTCTTCGACAGGGTCGCCGTCCTCGACGCCGCCAAGGGCAGCGACCTCATAACCGTCAAGACCCAGCGAGCCGCCCTCACCGGCACCCTCGACAAGGGCTTCGCGGCCCTGTACTACCCGTGGATCTCGGTGTTCGACCCCTCCCGCAAGGACCAGGTGCTCCAGCCGCCGTCGGGTCACATCGCCGGGATCTACGCCCAGACCGACGCGCGCCGGGGCGTCCACAAGGCCCCGGCCAACGTCGGCGTCGCCGGGGCCTCGGGGGTCGAGCGTCGCCTCACCGACACCGACCAGGGCGTCATCAACCTCGACGGCACCAACGCGATCCGCGTCCTTCCCGGGCGCGGGCAACCGGTCGTCTGGGGCGCACGGACGACGGCGGGCAACCGCAACTGGCAGTACGTAAACATCCGCAGACTCTTCCTCTACCTCGAGGAGTCCATCCAGGAGGGTCTGCGCGGCAGCGTCTTCGAGCCCAACGACACGGGGCTGTGGGAGCGGGTCAAGCGCACGGTCACCGAGTTCCTCACCCGCACGTGGCGGGACGGGGCGCTGTTCGGTGAGACGGCCAAGGACGCGTTCTTCGTCCGCATCGACGACGTGCTCAACCCGCCGGCGACGCGCAAGCTCGGCCGGCTCTACATCGAGATCGGCGTCCAGCCGGTCTACCCGGCCGAGTTCATCATCGTCCGCATCGGGATCTGGGACGGCGGCGCCGAGGCCGCCGAGTCCTGACCATAGGAAGGAAGCACCATGACCGCCGCCACGCCAGACCCGTTCGTCAACTACAACTACCTCGTCGAGATCGACGGCATCGCCCGCGGGGCCTTCCAGGAGGTCAGCGGCCTGGACTCGACCATCGACGTCATCGAGCACCGTGAGGGCGGGGCCAACGCGACCCCGCACAAGCTCGCCGGCCAGACGAAGTACAGCAACATCGTCCTTCGCTGGGGCATGACGCTGGACAACCAGCTCTTCCAGTGGCACCGCAGCGTCGTCGACGGCTCCATCGACCGCCGCAACGGCTCGGTGGTCCTGCTCGACCGCCGGGGCACCGAGGTGGCCCGCTGGAACTTCGTGCGTGCGTGGCCGACGAAGTACACGGCTCCCACGCTCTCGGCCGAGGGCTCCGACGTCGCGATCGAGTCAGTCGAGCTCGTCCACGAGGGTCTGGACAGGGTGAGCTGACATGCTCCAGATCGAGCACGACTTCACGCTCCCCGTCGGCCTCCTCGGACAGGACGGCGGGCTCCACCGGCAGGGCACCATGCGGCTTGCGACGGCGGCCGACGAGATCCTGCCGCTCCAGGACCCCCGCGTGCAGCGCAACCCGGCCTACCTCACGGTCATCCTGCTCAGCCGGGTCGTCACCGCCCTCGACGGCGTCGAGCGCGTGACGCCGGCGACCATCGAGTCGCTCTTCGCCGCGGACCTCACCCACCTGCAGCGCCTCTACGACCGGATCAACGACGTCGAGGACCCCGCCCCCCGCGGCCGGTGCCCCTCGTGCGGGGAGGAGCTGGCCGACGACCTCGAACGCCTGGGGGAACGCGTGCCTACCCCGTCGGCGAGCTGAGGGCCGAGATGGCCTTCCTCGCCTACCACCTGCACTGGCCCCTGGCCGAGCTGCTCGACCTGCCGCACCGCGAGCGCCGCGCCTGGGTCCACGAGGTCTCCGCGATCAACACCACCCTCAACGCCCAGGAGGCGTGATGCGCCAGTCCCGGCCCCGGAGGTCGCCGGTCGAGCGTGCCGCGAGGTTCGCGGCCGCGGTCCGGCGGCGCCACCGGCCGGACCGCCGCGCGCCCGGCCCGGCCCGGGCGACCGACGCGCCCCCCTCGGCCGACCTCGTCCTCCGGCGCCACCCGGGGACGAGGGAACGTCACCACTGGCACACCGCTGCCGCGCGGCGCTGGGACGTGCGGGTCGGCCTCGCGCTCACCCTGGCCACCGCGCCGGCGGCGGGTGGGGCCCGTGGGACCACGCGCCCCGGCCAGGCGGGCCACGCCGTTCCGGCGCCCGCCCGGCCCGTGCCGACGACGCGGCTCGTGCTCCGCTCGCTGCGCGGCTCCCCCGCCGGTGCCGGGCAGCCGCTCGCCCGCGCTCAGAACAGCCGGCCGAGCGACCCGGTGCGGCGGACGCGGGCTCGGGTGACTGCCGTGAGCGGTCAGCCACCGCGCGGGCACGTCCCGTCGTCGGCCCCCGGCGCCCGGCCGGTGGCGATGGTCCACCGCGCCCCCACGCCGTCGTCGGCCTCCCCCGCGCCACGCGTCGAGCCGGCGCCACCCGGGCTCTCGGTCCACTGGGCCGACCCGACCGGCACGAGGGCCCCCACCCCGCCGGCGCCCGGCGCGACCCCGATGACGCTCGCCGACCTGCCCGGGGTCGTCGAGCGGGTCGTCACCGAGATCGACCGGCGGGTCGCCGCCGCCCGCGAGCGCAAGGGGTGGACGGCATGACCGGGCTCGAGCGCGCCACCCTGACCAACACCGTCACCGGCAGGCGGACCACGGTGCAGTTCAACCCCGAGGAGTACACGCTCAACCGGGAGTCCTCCTTCGCCCAGCTCACCGTGCCCGGGCTGTCCGCACCGATCGTGCAGTTCGTCGCGGGGAACGCGCAGACCGTCGAGCTCGAGCTGCTCGTCGACACCACCGTGGACTCCCCGGCCGGGGGGCCGGGCTCCGACGTGCGCGCGCTCGTCGGCCAGGTCACCGCGCTCATGGACATCGACCCCGGCCTGCACGCCCCGCCACCGGTGATCTTCGCCTGGGGCAAGTTCACCTTCACCTGCGTCGTCACCCGGGTCGCCCAGAAGTACGTCCTCTTCCGGGCCGACGGGACCCCCGTCCGCGCCCGGCTCACCGTCGGGCTCAGCGAGTACCGCAACGCCGAGCTCGAGGCCAAGCAGGTCAAGCGGCAGACGGTCGACTACACCAAGGTCCACGTCGTCGCCGAGGGCGAGACCCTGCCGCTCGTCGCGTACCGCGAGCTCGCCGACCCGACGGCGTGGCGCGCCATCGCCATCCGCAACGGGATCACCGACCCGCGGCGGCTGGCCACCGCCGCCGTCCTGTCCGTCCCCCGGCTGCCCTACACCGACCCGAGCGGCGTCGTGCACACCGCCGACGCGCGACGGGAGGAGTCGTGAGTGCGACCCCGAGCTACGCCCCCGAGATCCGGCTGCTGCTCGACGGCCGGCCGGTGCCGGCGACGCTGCGCGCGTCCATCACGTCGGTGAGCGCGACGTGCGGCTTCGGCGACGCCGACCGGCTGGAGGTCGCGCTGGCCAACGAGGCGCTGCGCTGGCTCGACCACGACCTGCTGCGCCTGGACACCACGGCCGAGCTGTGGCTCGGATACTCCCCCGACCAGCCCGAGCGGATCTTCGCCGGCGAGGTGGTCGGCAGCGAGGCGACCTTCCCGAGCAGCGGCATGCCGACACTCACGGTCGTCGCCCAGGACCGGCGCACCCGGCTCGCGGCCGCGCAACCCTCCCGGTGGTTCGGGATCCCGGTGCCGACGCTGGGCATCATGCCCCTGCCCGACATCGCCGTCGCGCCGCTGCTCGCCCTCGAGCACGGGCTGCTGCCCAGCATCGACCCGCTCGGCGGCCTCCTCTCGGCGGCCCTCGGCGCCGTCGAGGCCGTGCTGTCCATCGACGATCCCACCCTGCGGCAGCGGATCGTGCGCAAGCAGGCCGACGAGACCTCCCTCGACCTCCTCAAGCGCATCGCGGCCGAGAACGCCTGGGAGATCGTCATCGACCACGAGGCCAGCCCCGGCGGGCTCGTCCTGCGCCTCATGTCCCCGGCGGCGCACATCGCCCCGGAGGTCACCCTGCGCTACGGACACTCGCTCATCGAGTTCCAGCCGCGGGTGAGCTCGGTCGGCCAGGTCGCCAAGGTCAGCGCCCGCGTGTGGCAGCCGTCCATCAGGCTCGAGCTCACCATCACCGTCGGCTACGACTGGGACCGCCAGTCCCTCGAGCTCGAGGTCACGCCCGGCTTCGGCATCCCCGTCGGCGGCGGGACCGCCGTCACGCTGGTCGACGAGCCCCTCTCCCCCGCCAACGCCGCCCGCGTCGTCCTCGGCAAGCTGCTGCCGGTCCTCAACAAGCGGCTGACGGCCCGCGCCACCTGCGTCGGCACCACCGCGATCCGCGCGGGCCACGTCCTGCGCATCGAGGGTGTCGGGGAGACCTACGGCGGGCTGTGGCGGGTCACCTCCGTCACCCAGCGCATCGACAGCGGTGGCTGGCGCACCGACGTCGAGCTCCGCAAGGAGATCTGGTTCGGGTCAGTCCCACCCGCCTCCCAGGGCGCGGTGCGAGTACAGGGCGGGCTGCTCTCGCTGCCCGCCGGAGGATGAGGAGGACGTCATGGGACTGCTGGACCTGCTCGGCGACGACGACCGCGCCACCGACAGCCGCCGCCTCGGCGTCGTCCGTGGCGAGGTCACCGAGAACACCGACCTCACCATGCAGGGGCGCGTGCGCGTCAAGTTCCCCACCATCCCGGGTATCGAGCCGTGGGCCAGCGTCTGCGCCCCGTTCGCCGGTGACGGCTACGGGCTGTGGTGCATGCCGCAGGTCGGGGACGTCGTCGTCGTCGCCTTCGAGAACGGCGACCTCAACTGGCCGCTGGTCGTCGGCAGCGTGTGGGACTCGAGCAACCGGCCGCCGGTCGACCTGCCCACCGACGCGGTGACCAAGCGCGTGCTGCGCACGCCGATGGGGCACGAGCTCGTGCTCGACGACCTCGAGGCGACGGTGACGATCACGCACGTCGCCGGGCACACCATCACGATGTCGGTCGACGAGGTGAGCATCGAGCTCAAGGGCGGGGTCGGCTCGGTCACGCTGTCGCTGCCCGGCCGGGCGGAGGTCTCGGCGAAGGTGTCGGCGGACGTCAAGGCGGGCAGGACGAGCGTCAAGGGCGACGCCACCCTCGACCTGTCCGGCACGACGACGAGCCTCACCGGCGACACCACCTGCAAGGTCACGGGCGGCCTCGTGACGATCAACTGACCCGCCACCCGCCAGCACCCGAAGGAGGAAGCCCATGCCACCCGCAGCCCGCGTCGGTGACACGACCGGTCACCCCGGCACGGTCACCGGCCCCGGTGTCACGACCGTCCTCATCGGCGGCATGCCCGCCGTCGTCATGGGCGACATGCACGCGTGCGCCTTCCCACCGCCGGCCAGCCACCCCCCGACGCCGTTCACCAAGGGCAGCGCCACCGTGCTCATCGGCGGCCGGCCGGCCGTGCGGATGGGTGACATGGCCGGGTGCGGGGCACCGATCGTCGTCGGGTGCATGACCGTGATGGTGGGTGGGTGAGGTGAGCGAGCAGGTGCTGGGCCAGGGGTGGGCCACCCCGGTGACCCTGGACGCGCAGGGCGAGGTGCGTCTGGAGGCCGGGGCGGAGAAGGTGCGGCAGGCGATCCGGCTCATCCTCGACACGCGCCGGGGGGAGCGCGTCATGCGACCCGACTTCGGCGCCGGGCTGGAGGACTTCCTCTTCGAGCCGGTCGGGACGACGACGTCGGCCCTCATCCGTCAGCGCGTGGAGACCGCGCTCATCGTGTGGGAGCCGCGCATCGACGTCCACGAGGTCGCCGTCGACGTCGCCGACCGCCGCAGCGGCCGGCTGCACATCACCATCTCCTACCGCGTCCGCGCCACCAACACCTTCTACAACCTCGTCTACCCGTTCTTCCTCCAGGAGGGGCGAGCGACATGACCCTGCCTCCGGCATCGGACCGCCTCCTCGGCCGGGACCGCGCCGCGATCCTCGCGGAGATCCTCGCGACGCGGACCGCCTACGCGCCCGACTGGTTGCCCGCGCGGGGCGGCGCCGGGCACGGCCTGGCGGACATCGTCGCCGGGCACCTCGAGCTGCTCCAGGCCCGCCTCGCGCAGGTGCCGGCGCACCGCCTGGCAGTCCTCCTCGACCTGCTCGGGGTCTCCCTGCGTCCGGCCCAGGGCGCCCGCACGCACGTCGTGCTCACCGCCGTGCCCCGGTCACCGGGCGGCCGCGTCCCGGCCGGCACCCGCATCGGCGCCACCGTCGCGGGGCGGGACGACCCGGTCGTCTTCGAGACCGTCGACCCCGTCGCCATCTCACCGGCCGCGATCGTCGAGGTCCACAGCGTCCACCCCGAGGCCGACAGCGAGCAGGACCACTCCACCGACGTGCTCGCCTCCCGGCCCCTCACCCTCTTCGGCGACCTGCGAGCGGCGGACCGCGAGCTGTACGTGGGCCACGACGAGCTGCTCGCCTTCGACGGGCGGGCCGTCGTCCAGCTCGAGCTCGGCGTCGGTGTCCCGGCGCCGTGGCCGCTCGTCCTGGAGTGGTCGTGGTGGGACGGCACCGGCTGGCGGGCCTTCGCGCCCCTCGCCGACTCGGCCCTCGCGGCCGGGGACGACGACTCCTACGACGCGACGTCTGGCCTCACCCGGTCGGGCACCGTGCGCCTCGTCGCCCCGTGCGCGACCTCCGCACCCCTCGAGCTCGACGGCCGGAGCACCCACTGGGTCCGCGGGCGGCTGACGGCGCCGCTCGACCTTCCCCCGGCGGCGCCGCTGCCGACCATCGACCGGCTCCGGCTCGTCGTCGTCAACGAGCACGGCCGGCTGCGCGTGCGCCGCACGACGACGAGCGGCGGCCCGACGCTGCGGGTGTGGTGGCCCGAGGCGCCGGGCGGGCAGGCGGACCGCCACCTCGTCGACGAGACGAGCGGCACCTCAGGCACCGGGCCCGCCCCCCTCGCCGCGGCCCAGTCGCTCACGGCCTACACCGGCCACAGCATCCGCATCGGGGTCAGCCCGAAGGGCGCGCGCGCCGAGGGGTCGACGCCCCCCGCCAAGGGGCACCCGCAGCCGGTGGCACACGACCACCCGGACAACCTCACCGCGCCGGTCCTCGCCGACACCGGCACCCACCTCGACGTCAGCGTCCAGCGGGGCCTGGTCCTGGACAAGGCGATCGCCGACCAGCGAGCCGCGGACCTGTCCAAGGCGTTCGCGCCGCTGGGCCCCTCGCCGGTGCGCGGGACGACGTTCCTCTTCGCCTCGGCAACCGCGACCGCGCGACCGGGCACCCGCGTCACACTCACCATCGAACGCCCGGTCACCGCCGCCGAGGAGGCCGACCAGCTCGGCGGGTCGCAGGCGGGCGCCGTCCAGCTGGCCGCCGAGCTCCTCGCCACCGCCCTCACGACCCTCGAGGGCGCGGGAGGCGTCTCGACGGCACTGTCCCAGGCGGACGCGACGCTCGCGCAGAGCCTGCCCACCCTGCTGAGCCCGGCCGCCGCCGGGTGGTACCCCGGCGTCCGGTCGCGCATCTCCGCCACCCTCCAGGAGCTGCGGACAGCCGTCGCGTCCCACGGCACGACGGCGGCCCAGGTCGACGCTGCCCGGGGCCAGATAGCCGCCTTCCAGAGCGGCGGGAACGCGACGAACGTCGCGCAGGCCGGCACCCACCTCCGCCAGGCGCGGCCCACCCTCGCCTCCGTGCTCGTCGACATCGCCGACGCCGTCGGCCAGCTCGCGCAGGACCCCTCCTCCCTCGCCGGGCCCCGCGCCGGCCTCGCGGCGGCGGTCCAGGGCGGCGACCCGGTCGCCGTCGCCGCGGCGGAGACCGTGCTGCGCACCGCCCTGACGGCGCTGCTCGCCACGGCCCAGCCCTGGCTGCCGGCGGGCTCGCTGCCGCCCATCTTCGACACCGACCCCTCCTCCTACGTGGCGACCGTGACGAGCCGGCTCACCGCCGCGAAGGGCTCGGTCGCCGCCGCGAGCACCCGGCTGGCCACCGCCGTCGGCACGCTCAAGGACATCAACGCGGCCAACCTCGTCGCGGCGATCGTGCCCGAGGCCTCGACGCGGCTGGTCCAGCCGGTCGTCGCCTGGGAGTACCACGACGGCGACCGGTGGCGCGCTCTCGGCGCCGAGGGCGACCCCCAGGTGCTGTCCCTGTCGGCGTCGGGCTCCATCCGCTTCACCGTGCCGGACGACATCGCCGACGTCGACGTCGACGGGGACGTGCGCCGGTGGCTGCGCGCACGGCTGGCCGAGGGCTCGTTCTCCAACCTGCGCTTCGTCAGCTGGACCGACACCAAGGGCGGGATCAACTACCTCCCCGTCGTCGAGCCGCGCGCGCCGATGGTCGACCGGATCGAGGTCTTCTACCGGCACGAGTCGACGCCCCGGGACGCCGGCGCCGTCGTCGCGCACGACAACCACGCATGGCGCGACCTCACCGCGGCCGTCACCTGGCCAGGTCCCGGCGGCACACCGTTCACCCCCATGACCGAGCAGGCACCGACGCTCTACCTCGGGCTCGACGGCCCGTTGCCGGCGGACCGCGTCGGGCTGTGGCTGCAGCTCACCGACCCCTCGCCCTGGGCCGAGCCCCACCGGCCGGTGTGGGAGGGCTTCACCGGGCGGGAGTGGGTGCACCTCACCACCGACGACGGCACGGACGGGCTGCGCCGCAGCGGCGTCGTCGGCGTGGTGTGGCCCGGCACGGAGGAGTACGCCGGGGCCGCCGTCCGCGGGGCTCTCGGCCGCACGATCACCCTCCAGGGCCGGGGCGCCGGCCTGCGGTACCGGCCTGGAGAGCTGCTCATGCTCACCGACGTCCAGAGCCAGGAGCCGGTCGTCGTCGACGCCGTCACCGCCGAGACCGTCACGGTGCGCGCCCCCCTGACCCGGGCCTACTCGGGGGCGCGGCTCGCGGCGGCGCCCCCGGCCCGCTTCGGCCGGCCCCGGACGTGGCTGCGGGCGGTCTTCGACGCGACGCAGCCCCTGCCCCGGGTCGGCATCACCGGCCTCGCCGCGCACGCCGTCGAGGTGGCGCAGGTGGAGACCCTGCACGACGAGGTGCTCGGCTCCGGGGACGGGTCGCCGGACCAGGTGCTCCAGACCCGCCGGTTCCCCGTCGCCGGGGACGTCTCGCTCGAGGTCCGCGAGCTCGAGGGGCGGCGCGCCGACCTCGACGCCGACGTCCTCACCCGCACCCTGCGCACGCAGGACGTGGACCCGCAGGCGGTCCGCGTCGAGCGCGACGCGCGGACCGGGCAGGTGACCGCCGTGTGGGTGCCGTGGCGGTCGGTCACCTCCCTCGGCTCGGCCGGCCCCACCGACCGCGTGTTCGTGCTCGACAACGCCAGCGGGCGGGTGATCTTCGGCGGCGGCGGCCACGGCCGCCCGCTGCCCGAGGGCCGGGACAACGTCCGGCTGCGGACCTACCGGACGAGCGCCGGCTCCGCCGGGAACGTCGGCCCGCACACCATCACCTCCCTGCTCAGCGCGGTCGCCGTGAGCGAGGTGACCAACCCCGAGGCGGCCTCCGGCGGAGCCGACGTCGAGGCCTTCCCCGACGCGCTCACCCGGGGGCCGGGGCTGCTGCGTCACCGCCGCCTTGCCCTCACCGAGCAGGACGTCGAGGCCATCGCACTCGAGGCCTCCCCGGCCGTCGTCCGGGCCAGGGCCCTGGGGGCCGTCGACCGGTACGGGCGCCCGTTGCCCGGCGCGGTCCGCGTCGTCGTCGTCCCCAGGGACACCGCGGCCCAGCCCCAGCCCGGTCCGGTGCTCCTCACCACCGTCCGGGCCGCGGTCGCGGGCGCCTCACCGGCCGTCGCCGCCGCCCGCGTCACGGTCGAGGGGACCGTCTACGTGCCGGTGGGGGTCGCGGTGAGCGTCCTGCCGCGGGAGGCCCGGGAGGCGGGCGAGGTGCGCGAGCGCGTCGTCCGCGCCCTCGAGACCTTCCTCCACCCGCTCCACGGGGGTGACTCCGGGACGGGGTGGGACTTCGGAACCGACGTCCACGTATCCGACCTAGCGCGCGTCCTCGAGGGGGTGCCTGGCGTCGACGCCGTCACCGACCTCGTCCTCGCGCGCGACGGCACGCCGACGGGCGACGTCGTCCCGGTGCCGCCCGACCACGTCGCCTGCGCCGGACCGCTCACCGTGCGCCTCGGAAGAGAGCGCTGACATGCCGCTCTTCCCGCCCGTCACCGACACGCTGCGCTGGCGCGACCTCGTCCGGCAGGGACGTGCCCAGCTGCCGATCGTCGCACCGGCGTGGACCGACCAGAACGTCAGCGACCCCGGCATCGCCGCGCTCGAGCTCCTCGCGTGGTCGGTCGAGGCCGACAGCTACCGCTCCAGCGCCGTGACCGACCGCGAGCGGCGGCTGCTGCTCTCCCTCGTCGGCATGCCACCCCGGGCACCGCGGCCGGCCACCTGCCTGCTCGGGCTCTCCTCGACCGCGGCGCGCATCCCGGCGGGTCTGGGCCTCTCCGGCCTGCTCGAGGAGGAGGAGACGCCGCTCACCCTGCTCGACGACGTGGCGCTCACCGGGGCCACGCTCGCGGTCGTCGCCCACGCGGCCCCGGGCGCAGGGGACGAGGAGTACCGCAGCGGTGCCACCGACCTCACGCGCGCGCTGACGGCGGGCCGCACCGTGCACCCGTTCGGCACCGACCCCCGGCCCGGGGACGCCGTCGTCCTCGGGCTGCTCCCCCCGGGCGGGTCCCTGTCCGGCACGCTCGACCTGTGGCTCGTCCCGGAGGCCGGGCTCTGCGGCCCCGAGCGCGCCGCCGCCGGCCCGGGCCACCACGACGCGCGCACCGGGTGGGAGGCGTGGGACGGCACCGCGTGGGAGGCGCTCGACGCCGAGGACGACACCGCCGCGCTCACCGCTCCCGGACGGGTCCGCCTCGAGCTGCCAATGGTGCCCGTGACGGTGCTCGGGGACCAGGCCACCGGCGTCCTCGCCGGGCACTCGTGCGCGTGGGTACGGTGCCGGATCGACGCCGGCCGGCACGACGTCGCCCCCGCGCTCGCGGCGCTCCACGTCGACGTGGGCGAGGCGGTCGCGACCGCGCCGTACAGCACGAGCGTGACCGTGCCCTCGGACGCCACCGTCTCGGGGGCGCCCTCCGCCGGCCAGCCGTTCCCGCGGGCCGTGGTCGGGCTCGTCTGCTCGGCCGACGGCCGGGTCCTCGCGCTGAGCCTCGACCCGCCGGGCGGCACGGAGGGGCTGCCGGTGGTCGACGTCGTCCGCTGGGTGGCCCCGACGGCCGGCACCTCGGGACGACTCGTCGCCGACCTCGCCGTCCTCGGCGTCGCCACCGGCGTGCCGGAGGAGACGTTCCGGCTGCCGCATCCGTGGTGCGGGCAGCCGCCGGCGCTCTGGGTGACCGAGCCGGACGGGACGACGTCCCCGGTCCGCGTCCTGCCCGACCTCGCGGTCGCGCACGCCACCGAGTACGCCGCCGCGCCGGATCCCGACGGGCTGAGCCTGCGCTTCGGGGACGGCCGCCAGGGCGCCACGCTCACGCCGGGCGCGACGGTGCTGGCGACCGGACGGTGGACGACGGCCCCCGGCCTGGGCGGGCTCACCCCGCCGACGGGCGTGCGGCTCACGGACGACGACCGGACCGCCGTGCTCCTCGGCGGCCACGTCGGCGCCACCCACGCCGCCCTCGTCGCCGGGCGGGAGTCCGGGGCACCGGCGGAGGGCACCCGCCAGGCCGCCGCCCGCGCCGAGGCCACGCTCATGGTCCACGACCGGCTCCGCGCGGCGGTCGAGCTCACCGGCGGACGCAGCCTGGACGACCTGCCCCTCGCGGCGGTGCGGCAGCTCGGGGTCCCCGAGCGCGGCGTCACCGCCCTCGACCTCGAACGGATCGCCCTGGCCACCGCCGGCACCGCACTGCGCCGGGCCCGGGCCCTGCCGGAGGTGGACCCCCGGCTGCCGGGTGTGCGCGCCGACGGGTGCGTCACCGTCGTCGTCGTCCCCGGGCTCCCGGTCGGCCGGCCCACCCCGTCCGCCGGCCTGCTCGCCCGGGTCCGCGGCCGACTCGCCGCCGCGCGCACGCTCGGCACCCGCGTCTTCGTCGTCGGGCCGGACTACGTGGAGGTCGGGGTGCGTGCCCACCTCGTCACCCGCCCCGGCAGGAGCGCCGCGGCGGTGGTCACCGAGGCCACCCGCGCGCTCGAGACCTTCCTCGACCCCGTGACGGGCGGCCCCGCCGGGCTCGGGTGGCCCTTCGGCCGCACCGTGCGGCGCACCGAGGTGCTCCAGCTGCTCGACGCGCTGGCCGCCGTCGACCGGGTCGAGCACCTCGCGCTCAGTACCCCGGGATGCCCGGACGGCTGCGGGGACATCCCCGTGAGCGGCACCCACCTCGTCGTGGCCGGGCGGCTCGACCTCACCGCCGGAGGACCACGATGACCGCCCCAACCCGGCTGCGCCACGTGACCGGTGCCTGGCTGCTGAGCATGGACCTGCGGGACGCGCCCGACCTGCCCGCGGCCCGTCTGGCCCAGCACCAGGTCGCCGCCCACCGGACTTGGGGCTGCTCGGCCGGGCTCGAGGTCGTGGCGCGGGGTGGGCGGGTGACTGTCACCCGGGGATTCGGGATCGACCGCTGCGGTCGCGTCGTCGTCCTCGCGGCCACCCACTCGGTCCCGGTGAGGGCGACCGGGCCGCTGGCCGTCGTGCTGCACGCTCGTGGGCAGGGACCGCAGGGCCTCGTCGCCGTGCGTGAGGCGGGCCGGCTCGCGCACCTCGACATCCCGCTGGCGACCGTCACCCCGCACGACGACAGCGAGGACGACTGGTGGCAGGTCGAGGACGGTGACGGGCACCGCCAGTGGCTGCGCCGCCCCGGCCCGATCCGCCGGCTGGCCGGGACCGTCCCGCGGGGCGCGCCGGCCACCGGCAGCGCGGCCGCGTGGAAGGTCGAGGTCGACCTCGGCGAGCACCGCCTGCCGGCGGACCCCGTCGTCGTCGGCACCCCCGCAGGGCCGGCGCCCGCCGGGACGCTCGGCACGACGGTCGAGGTCCGGGACGCGGACGCGGCCGGGTTCGTCCTCGCCGTCCGGTCTCGCTACCCCGCGCAGAGCACGACGGCGGCGGCCGCGCTCCACACCGCGCCGCACGCCGTGTCGTGGCTGGCGCTGGTCCCGGCCCCCCGTCCCACCCTGCCCACCGAGGAATGGTTCCGATGACGTTCGACCCGCTGTTCCCGGCCTACCGCCCGCAGTTCTTCCCCGGCCAGCTGCTCACTGCCGAGGACCTGTCCGCCGGGCAGGACGTCGACACCGGCCTGCGGCGGCTGCACCACCGGATGCTCCACGGCTGGGGCATCGCGAGCGGCCTCACCGTGACCGGGTGGCGCGGTGGGACCGAGGTCGCCCTCGGCGCGGGGTACGCGCTCGACGCCGAGGGCCGTGAGCTCGTCGTCGACGACCCGCTCACCGTGCCCGTCCCGCCGGTCGCCTCCGGCCCCGCCGGGGACCCGGTGCCCTTCGCGCTCGTCGTGCGCTGGACCGAGGACGAGGAGGCCGTCGTCGTCGACCGTGCGGGCGCCTGCGGCACGCGCGGCGCCGTGCGCCGGTCCGACGTCCCGACCGTCGGGTGGCTCGACGGCCCCGTCCGCGAGGGCCTCGACGTCGTCCTCGCCGAGGTCGCGGTGCACGGCTGCCGGCTCAGCCAGCCGCCGGACCCCGCGGCGCGCCGCCTGCTCAACCCGCCGCCGACCCCCTACGCGGCGAGCGGGGCGACGTGGCCCGGCTACACGCCGTGGCAGGCCAGGCAGGACGACGCCGGCCGAGTGTGGGCCGTCGAGACGGAGGTCGACACCGCCGAGGCCGGCTTCGGAGACGTCCCGGTCTACCTCGTCAACCTCGGCGGTGATCGCCTGCTCAGCGCCGCCGCGTCGCCGACCGGCGCGTCCTGCGTCCTCGACGGCGTGCCCCACGTGGAGGCGCCGGAGGCGGGCCGGTTCCGGGTTCTGGTGCCGCTGCCCGCCGGTGTCTCCGTGGCGGGGACGGCCGCCGTCGACGTCAACCCGCCGGCCGTCGTCGGCCACGGCGACCTGCTCGACGTCGTCGCGACCACCCTGGCGTGGTCGGTCCAGTGGATCGGGGTCCAGCGATGAGCGCCTACCGGTGGCTCGCGCGCGAATGGGCAGGGGCCGAGCACTACGGCACGGCCGTGGAGGAGGGCGCGCTCGCCCTGGCGGAGCACGACGGCGGGTACGGGCGGCACGGGGTCGCGGTGCTGCGGGCGGGCCGCCCCGACCCGGCACAGGTCGACACGACGACGGCGGACCGGTGGCGCCGGGTCGTGGTCCGGCTCGCCGAGCCCGTCACCGAACCGGCGTGGCTGAGGGTGTGGACGGTCGTCGTCGGGGCGGGGCCCCCGCCACCACCCGACCCTGCGGCCGACCTGCCCGCCCTCGGGCCGGCCGTCACCCCCGCCGACCGCTGGCGCGCCGCCCCGACCGGGGCGCTGGACGTCCGGGTGCTGGCCGCAGCGACCGGCGTCGGCGACCTGTGGGTGGGGCTCGAGCTCGGCGGCGCCGGCGGGGACACCCCGCGCGTCGCCGACGTCCTCGTCGAGACCGGCGACGACGGCCTCGTCACGTTGCTCCCACCGGCCTACCGGCAGACGACCGCCGGCGACGTCGACGACGGCGACGGCCTACTCGGGCGCTACCTCGGACTGCTAGGGGCGACGCAGGAGCAGGCGACGTCGGTCCTCGACGAGCTGCCGACGCTCCTCAGCCCCGCGGTGGCTCCGGACCGGGAGGACGCGCCGTGGCTGGGGCGACTCGCGGCGTGGGTCGCGCTCGACCCGGCCCGCCTGCCCAGAGGCGAGGACGACCGCCGCGAGACCGTGAGCTCCGCCGTCGAGCGGTACGCCCGCCGCGGCACCGCCCTCGGCCTGCGCGACCAGGTCCGGCGCGAGACCGGCCTCACCGTCGACGTCGTCGAGCCGCTGGCCCGCGCCCTCATCTGGCGCCTCGGGGCGGACCTGGGCACGAGCGCGCTCGGGCTGACGACCGGCCTGCTGCCGGCCGACCCGGGGCCGCCCGTGCTGGACACGACCGCGCTCCTCGACCGGTCGATGCTCACCGCCCCGGTGGACGCCGGGCTGCCGGTGCACGGCGCCCTGGCGCACCGCATCTGCGTCCACGTGCCCGACGGCTCCGCCGCGGACGTCGCCGCCGTGGACGCCGTCGTCCAGCGCGAGCGGCCGGCGCACGTGCTCGCCCGCACCTGCGCGACGACGCGCACCACCCGTCTGCCGGTGGAGGTCGGCACCGACGCGCTGCCTGGGACGGGCCCGCCGGGCCTGCCCATCGACGAGGCGCACGACCCCCGCATCGACGGCCCCGCCATCCGCCTCGGCACCGCTCGGCTGGCCCCCACCGACCCGTCACCCGCACCAGGAGACCCACGATGAGCGCGACCCATGGGATCGGCACACCCGCCACCGACTGCCGGTGCGACCACGACTGCACCTGCGACCCGCCCCGGCCGCTGGAGCGCAACTTGTTCTTCCCGCGCAAGCTCATGGAGGTCCGCCACTGGCGCGCGGAGCAGGCCTACCACCGGCGGGCGCGGGAGATCGTCACCCGCCTCGGCCTAGGCTCCGGGGTGCTGTGCGGGCTGGAGGTGACGCTGACCGACGACGGGACGCTCATCGTGGGCCACGGGGTCGCCGTCGATGGCCACGGCCGCGTCGTCGTCGTCCCCCGGGACGTCGAGGTCGACCCTGCCCGGCTGACCGACGCGTGCGGACGCCCCGGCGAGGAGCATCTCAGGACCGGCATCGTTACCGTGTCGCTGTGCCTCCACGAGTGCGGCACCGACCCGGTCGCCCTCCCGCCGGAGGGCTGCGCGGAGGATCCGCGTTGCGTGCCGTCCATGGTGCGCGAGTCCTTCGCCGTCACCGTCACGGAGGGCGCGACCGAGCGGGTCGGGATCCCCGACAAGGTGTGCAACGCGCTGATCGGGCATGTCGACGAGGAGGAGCCTTACACGGAGCATGACGACGGCGAGTACGACGAGGAGGACGAGGACGAGCACCCGGCACGGGAGGACCTGCGCCTGCTCCTCGACGACCTCGACCCGCGGTCGTGCGCGTGCGCCGAGGCGTGCGTGCCGCTGGCGACCGTGGAGCTGGACGACGACGACGGGATCGTCGTCGACACGAGCGTGCGGTCGGTCATCCGGTCCAACCGCCAGCTGCTCGACCTCATCCTGTGCCTCGCCGAGCGGGTCGAGGAGTGCTGCCACCCGCCGCAGGTCGTCCAGCCGCCGCGCATCACCGACCTCTGGCCACGGCCGGACGACCTGGACGAGGCGCTGAAGGCGTTTGCGGAGTCTCACCGCATCGAGCTCGCGTTCGACCGCGACCTAGGCGAGCAGGGCCTGGACGACCCGATGGCGTGGCTCGGCGTGTGGGTGCTCGACCCGGAGCACGGCGCCACCCGCCTCTCCCTCGCCCGCGCCGCCGGCGCGCTCGACCACGTCGCCCTCCCGCCGGGCGGGGACGGCGCCGCCTACACCGTCGAGCTACGGGAGGAGATGCTGCCGCCAGGCGCGTGCGTCGTCGTCATGGCGCGGTCGACGTCGCCGGGGCCGGTGCAGGCCGCGGCGACGGACCACCTCGCCCTCGACCCGGACCTCGCCGCGACCGGCCTCAGCCGGGAGCAGCGCCAGCGGCTGTGGGAGGTGGAGCCGTTCACGACAGACGGCGGCGCCGCCTCCTTCGCGGCGGACGCCGTCAACGCCCCGCTGCTGACCCTGCCAACCGGCAACGGCTTCGCCGGCGGCGAGCTGCACGTCGTCCTGCGGGCGCGCGAGCAGGTCGCGCTGCCACCGCAGCTGCTGGCGGTGTGGCCCCCCGGTGCCACGGCGTGGGAGTACGAGAACATGGACGAGGACGAGCTCCACCAGTGGCGCAGCTTTATCGACCAACCGCGGGTGGAGCTGTTCATCTCCCGCGCCCTGTCCGACGATGCCCTCGCCGCCCCGAAGGACTGGCTGCGCGTGTGGAACTTCGACCAGGACGGGGAAACGCTCTACTCCGCCCGGGAGATCGAGCTCGAGGCCGGCGAGGTCGTCACGGAGAACGACGGCGGAGCCCACTACCGCTTCCCGATGGTCCGGCCGGAGTTCATGTCCCGGGTCTTTCTCGTCCAGCTGCGCTCCACGCCCCCGGTCCACCAGAGGTCCCCGGTCGGACGGGACGACCCCGTCGTCCTGCTCGACGCGGACTTCGCCGGGACGGGGATCGACAGCCAGACCCTCTACCGACTGTGGGCCAGGGAGCTCTTCCCCGACGGGCTGCCGGCCTTCCTCCCACTGGCCACCGATGGGCAGACCCTGCACGACGGCACCCCCGGGGGCCTCGTGCATTGGGGCATGTTCATCCACCAGCCCTGACGACGACGAAAGGTGATGACGATGAGTGCACATGTAAGGACGGTCGAACTCGGCGTCGGTGAGTCGGGGCTCACGGAGGGATGCCGCGGCTGCGGCGGAGGCACGGCCGGTTGCGGCACGCACGGCAGGGACTGCGACTGCGGCGGGCACCGCTGCGCCACCTGCGGGGGCGCCAGCGAACGCCCGCGGTGGTTCGCCGGTCAGCTCGTGGGCCCGAGCGACCTCGAGGCGCTCCAGCAGTGGGTGATCGGGCGCAACCGCCGGCACAACCGGATGCTCCACGGGTGGGGCGTTGCGTGCGGCCTGACCGTCACGCAGACGCTTGACCAGCAGGGTGCGGCGCAGCCGTGGTCGGTGACGGTCGGGGAGGGCTACGCGCTGTCTGGCTGCGGTGACGAGGTGTGCGTCCCAGGACCGGTGCGGATCGACATCCGCCAGCCGCGCCCCGACGGAGTCGATGGATGCGCGCCGCCGGTTGACCCTTGGTGCGCCCCGGTGCGCCAGCGGCGCGATCCCGAGCGCACCTATTACCTCGCCGTGCGGTACGCGGAGGAGCAACGTCGTCCGGTGCGTACCGCCTGCGACTGTGGGTGCGACGACAACCCGTGCGAGTACAGCCGGGTGGGTGAGACCTACACCCTGGCGGTCCTCGACTCGCTGCCCGACTGCTACCAGGAGGACCTGCGCGAGCAACCACACCAGGACGTCAGCTACGCCGCCCCAAGAAACACGAGCTCCACCACTAACAAGACTTCGGCCGTGGAGACTTTGCAGGAGGCCGTAGGGTGCAGCGAGCGGATCCGAAGGCTCGGAACCCGGCCCTGCCCCGACTGTTGCTCCCCGTGGGTTGTTCTGGCCGACCTCAAGGTCGACACCCGGGGCACGGTCACGCTCGACCCGCTTTCGCACCGCCGCTTCCTCGCGTCCTTCGGCAGCTATGGGTTCAGCTGCACGCCCCGTTCGGACCACCTCCCGACCGTGACCATCACTCAACCCGAGAGTGGAGGCACCTTCCCATCGGCACACGAGACGGGGTTGGAGCTGAAGGCAAAGGCAAGCGACCCAGAAGACGGAGAGCTGTCCGGTGGTTCCGTGCAGTGGTTCGATTCCCACCACGATGCCCAACACGAGCCCTTGGGTGCAGGAACGTCGTTGACCACGACCCTAAGCTGGGACGACCAAGACAAACCGTACGAGCACACGCAGCACACCGTCCTCGTGGAGGCCACCGACTCCGACGGCCACGTCGCCGCTGACTCGGTGACAATCAAAGTGGGTCAACCGGCCCCGCCTCCCCCGCCGCCGCGCATCACGGCCTTCACACCCGCCAGCGGGGCCATGCTTCCCCTGGAATGGAACTCCAAACGACGGATAGAAGTGACCTTCGACGAACAGATGAACCAAGCCCAACTTGCCATCCCAGACCCGTGGTTCCGAGTTTGGGAGATTCATCCCGAGCACGACGTGCTGGGCATCAAATTCACCACCATCAAGAAGCTTAGCCTAACCCTCACGGGCTCGCCATCTGGAACAAAGACACTGTACGCACTCGAGGAGTCGCCATTCCAAGGATTTCTCTATCTGGTGCAAATTCGCCTCGGATCA
Source organism: Ornithinimicrobium pekingense DSM 21552 (assembly GCF_000421185.1). GTDB lineage: Bacteria > Actinomycetota > Actinomycetes > Actinomycetales > Dermatophilaceae > Ornithinicoccus > Ornithinicoccus pekingensis. The sequence goes on along the minus strand of NZ_ATWJ01000007.1, from coordinate 339,767 downwards.
GCGCTCCTGGGCGACAAGGGGCCACCGCGTGCTCTGGACTGCGATTTTGCTGGAACCAAGCTATCTGGCGGAGTCCTAGACGAGATCTGGTCCATGCCCGCCGGCACAGAACACCGAAAGGACAAGGGATGGTTCGACTGGAATGCGTGGAGTTCGACGTCAGCCGCCCTTCCGTCCGGCGACGGCACCGAAGGTGGGACCTTCCACCTTCTCTTCAACGTCCAAGCACCGATCAACTGATCATTCCTTGAGGGGCAGGTTGCTGCTCCGGCAACGGTGGAGGGCGGGAGCGCCAGCCGTGTCGGTGAAGCCACGCTCGAGGCGGCGCCGTTACTCCGTACATGCCGCAGGTGGCGGTGCAACGTCCCTGACCTCCGTGACCAGTGCACCGGCCGGGCTGTAGGACGTTCTGGACCTCGGCGCGGACAACTCCGCCCGGAACCTGCGACTCGTTCAACTGGGTCAAATTGCGGCTGATGCAGGGCAAGAAGCTGTCGCCGCTCAAGCTGTTCTTCGACAACATCGTCATCGTAAAAAGGGGAAACCGCATCGAGATCAAGGCGGTCTTCAAGGTGAAGGCCGTGGTCAAGGGCGACTAGGAGGCGACGGATCAGATCCTCAACCTGGATCGAGGTCCGCTTCACCAACGGCAGCCAGCTCGTGCTGCCCAAGGGCACGAGTCTGAACGAGCCAACGCTCGCCCCTTGTCCACCAAGACCGAGCTCGCGTTCACGCGGACCCCCAGGACAAGAACCGCGCCCGACCGTCACAGGACTCGCCAGTACCGCGGAGCGTCATCTCGTCACCACCGGGGCTGGGCTGCTCCGGTGGTCGGCGGCCGGGTGTGCTTCTTGGGGCTGAGGGCTCATAGTGCGTAAGATCAAACGTCATCTCCACACACCACGTAGGAGCCATAGTGGCGCAGACGGTCATCACCATCCTTGTCTCGGATCTAACCGGCAAGGAGCTGGGTGAGGACGGCCAGACCGTGAAGTTTGGCTTCCTCGGCGCTGACTACGAGATTGACCTCTCCCAGCAGGAGGCGGACGAGTTCGCCAACGTCATTCAGAAGTACACCGATGCCGCCCGTCGCGTTGGTGGCCGTCGTCAGTCCGGTGGCAGTCGTGGCAGCGCCCCGACCGACCGTGCGCAGCTTCGCAAGATGCGGGAGTGGGCGAACGAGAACGGCTACAAGGTGTCGAGCCGTGGCCGCATCTCCCAGGAGATTCAGGACGCGTACCACGCGGCTACCTGAGTTCGACCACACGCCCCCCGGCAGGCCTGAGCTGCCGGGGCGGGGGGAGGGGTCGACGTAGCAGGCGGTTTCAGACACCTCCTCCTTGTTGCGCCCGGCGTACGCCACTGGGTGTCGTCGTGTGCGGTGACCGCTTCCTCAGTGCCTGGAGCTCCGTCGGCAGAACAGGTCGCCCCGTGCTTTTACAGGGCGGCGGTGGCTGAATCGCGTCGACGTCCTCGGCAGTAGCCAACTAGTCCGCGTCGCCGGAGTCCAAGCCTGCGCGCCTGATCAAGTCGCTGTTGTGGAGCACGTTTAACCTCTCGACCAAGGCTTTCTCTAAGAAGTCACCGCGGCATCTAACGGAAGTGCGGGTGGGGAATGCACCTCCTACTGCCGGCATTGATGTAGATGACGGGAATCTCTCACCGAGCGGCCCCGGCTGCGGCGATGCTGACATCAGACCTCGCTGCGTCAGCAGTATGACCACTTGTCATTGCGCTGAGCCCAGGGGTTTCGCACCCCCCCCGCAACCTCCATCCCCTCCCCCCGCGCTGTCCTCGGGACATGGGCCTCAAAGCGAGGCGAGATGGGTACCTTGACGCGCAAGTTGCCCGACGCCGGAGCGGCCGAGTCTTGTGACAGCTGTGCGCCAGAAACTTTCCGGAAACGGGCAGTTTGGTTCACCACGAGGCAGGCTCCGCGATCTCGGCGCACCGCCCGAAACCGCGCAGTTGTGCGGATTTCGGGCAGTGCTGTGATGACAATCCACAGCGTGAGACACGTGAGTGGAGGCGGCGGGAAACGTACCTAGATCGCTCTGACCTGCGGCGATACGGGCCTTGAGTCGCGTGTGCCAGTTCTGTGACAGGCCTGCAGGGTGCATCTGCTCACTTCTGCCCCGAGGCAGCTGTAGCCGAGGCGCGACTGCCACTGCCCTACCAGCGACGGCTAAGCAGACACGTCCCCGTCCGCCGGCGACGTAGGGTTACACGTGTCACCTCTGTGCAGCAGTCCAGCAGTGCCTGCGACGCTGTGCGAGCGGCACGTCGCCGTGCAGTTCTGCCAGGTCACGGAGACTCGTCCGTCCACGAGGCCCGAAGCGCGACGACGGCGGGCATACCACTCCCCTGGGTTCAGGGTGCTTGGTCGCGCAGACGTACGGCTTCGGCGAGGACGTCAACGCCGTGCCCTATGTCCACCAAGTCGGTCCACTCCTCGGGACAATGGCTTCGTCCTGCCCTTGAGGGCACGAAGATCATCGCGCTTGGCATCATCGCAGACATCTCGACGCTGTCGTGCGTGGCACCTGAATACACGCGAAGTGCCTGGTGCCCGACGTTTGTTGCTGCGGCGATGGCGAGGTTCGAGAGGGCCTCATCCATCACTACGGGGACATCCGTCTTCCACATCAACTCGGAGCGGGTGCGGTGTCGTGCGTCCAGCTCGGGCACTGTCTGGGCGAGAGCTCGCTGCAGCTCGTGGAGCTGCCTCTCGTCGGGACTTCGGAACTCTCCTGTGACTCGAGCATCTTCGGAGATGGTGTTGGTCAACGGACTGGATGTGGTGACTGCACCGACCGTGCCGACGGTGTCGGTGCCGCTGGCCCCTATGCGTTGCACCGCCAGGACCGCGTCAGCGGCGCAACAGAGCGCGTCTGCGCGTGTCGCCATGGGTGTGGTGCCTGCGTGGTCGCGGCGTCCCTGCACTTCGAGCGCGAAGGTGCTGATGCCGCAGACGCGAGTGACGACACCGACACTTGCTCCCGCTTCCTCGAGGTGGGGGCCTTGCTCGATGTGGAGCTCGAGGTAGGCGGCGACGTCTCGACGGTCCCAGCGGGCCGATGCGACATGCTCCGGTGAGCGTCCACCGGCGGCCATGAGCTCGGCCAACGTCCGGCCCTCGTCGTCCGTGGCGCCTAGCGCCTGTGCTCCGAGCGTCCCTGCGACGGCTCGCGATCCCACCAGTTTGACCCCTTGAGGATTGCCTTCTTCGTTGGAGAAGTCGACAACTCTCAGTCCGTGCCGCAGCCGGACGTCTGAGCGTTGCAGCATCCGGATCACCTCGAGTGCACCCACCACCCCGACGATGCCGTCGAAACGGCCACCGCCAGGCACCGTGTCGCTGTGGCTGCCGATCACGATGTCCGGCGCATTCGGGTCTTGACCGTCCAGGCGACCGATCACGTTGCCTACGGGGTCGGTGGAGACCGACAGCCCTAGAGCCCGCATCTGTCCGTGGATCCAGTCGCGCGCAGCCGCGTCCTGTTCGCTGAAGCCGGTGCGGGACCAGCCGGGCAGATCGCTGTCCACGAGCGTTGACAGGTGGGCGATGCCGTCGCTGACCCATTGGGTGTCCGCGCTGTTGAGGGCGCTCATACCGGGTTCCGGCTCGACATCTGGGCACCGTGGAAGGTGGTGCTCTCTGCCGCGAGCGCGACGGCCCGACGGGTGGCGGTCACGAGGTCGCTGCCTTGGCTGAGTCCGTAGGCCAGTACGCCGCAGAACACGTCGCCAGCTCCGCTGGTGTCGACGGTATTGACGATCGGGGCAGGGACGTGCGTGGCTGCTCCGTCAACGGTCTGGAACACGGCCGCGCCCAGGGCGCCGAGCGTGACGACGACGGCGCCGCGGTACTCCAGTCCGTTGACGCAGTCCGTTACCTCATCGAGGGTCGTGGGCACCTCTCGGCCGGTGAGCTGCGCTAGCTCGGACTGGTTGGGGACGAGGATGTCGGTCAGCAGCAGGACGGAGGCGAGCCGATCTGCCGACATCATGGGCGCCGGATTGAGCACAAAGGTGCGCCCTGGGTTCTGCTCGGCAGCGGCCCGAACCGTCTCAAGCGGCACCTCGAGCTGGCACAGCACCACAGGTGCCTCGATCTCGGCCAGGACCTCATCGACGTGCTCGATTGAGAGCAGCGCGTTGGCGCCTGGGTTGACCACGATCAGGTTCTCGCCTGAGTCGTCAACGATCACGGTGGCCGTGCCCGTGGGGGCCTGGAGGAGGTGCGTCCCGGAGATGTCCACCCCGTGGCTACGCAGGCTCTCGCGCATCGTCTCACCGGCCGAGTCCCGGCCGAGGGCACCGATAAAGTGCACCTTCCCTCCGGCGGCCGCAGCGGCTACCGCCTGGTTCGCTCCCTTGCCACCGGGTGTGACACTGCTGCCGCTGGCAAGCAGCGTCTCCCCCGGCGCGGGCACACGACACACCCGAAGCGTGGTGTCGAGGTTCGCCGACCCAACGACGATGACATCGGCCTGTTTGGTCACGCGGCAGTCCCGAGCTTGTCGAGGGCCTCAAGCACGATGCGCCAGTATCGGTCACGATCGAGGACGGTGGCGACCTGGGCGTTGGGGGCCTGGTCGGGGTAACGCTCGTGCAGGTCCACCACGGTGGTGCCGCGGGTCCATCGGCCCTCGAGCTCGACCGCGAGGAACGCCTCACGCCAGGTGACAGCCCCAGGGTCGATGAGGGCCACGATCGTGCATGGGTCGTGGACCGGCGGCGCGTCGAACTCCCAGACCTTGCGGTAGGAGGCGCCGAAAAAGCCCATCCAGCCGGCGCAGATCTGGCCGACGCTGTGTTGCATGTCAGACATGCGCCGGACGACCTCCGGGGTGGCCAGTGCCTGGTGTGTCAGGTTCAGGCCGATCATGCGGACCGGCACGCCTGTCTGGAGCACGACGTCGAGGGCCTCGGGGTCGGCGTAGGTGTTGAACTCCGCCGTCGGAGTGTGGTTTCCGCGTTCGGTAGAACCGCCCATGAAGATGATCTCGTCAATGCGCGGGGTGAGCTCGGGGTGCTGCTGGAGCAGGCGGGCCACGTTGGTCATCGGCCCGGTGACGGCCAGGGTGACCTTCTCATCCGAGTTGCGCAGGACGTCGGCGAGCAGCTTGACGGCGTCCTGGGCGACTACCTCCATGCCTGGCTCGGGCAGGTCAGGCCCGTCCAGACCGGAGACACCGTGGACGTAGTTGCCGAGGGCCACTTCGCCGGTCAACGGCCCAGAAGCACCCTGCGCGACGGGTATGTGCGTCGCGCCGGCCAGGGTCAGGATCCGTAGAGCGTTGCGGGTGGCGTCCTGGACCGAGCAGTTGCCGAAGCAGGTGGTTACCGCTCTTAAGTCAAGCGTCGGGGAAGCCACGGCTAGGAGCAGGGCGAGGGCGTCGTCGTGCCCGGGGTCGCAGTCGATGATCAGGGGGCGCATCATCGGATCTCCTCGCCGGCGAGCCAGCGCAGCATTCCGCCCACGAGGGGGGCGAAGCCGTCCCAGTCCAGGAACGGCTGGGGGCACCAATGCGGGCCGATGTCGGTGGACCACGCGAGGCTGCGTCCCCGCCCGACGCTCTGGGTGGCCAAGAGGACGTCCTGACCCACCGTGGCGATGACGTCGGCATCATCCTTGGCGTGGACCTCGTTGTAGCCGAGCAGGTGCGGCGCCCCCTGCAGGAGACTGGACAGCGGGTGGTCGGTCTGCGCGACCGAGACCTCGGCCCCCTCGGGCGCCTCGATGCGGTCATCGCAGGTCAGCATCGTGACCGGCAGCACGTCCGCGAGCGGGCTGCGGGCGAAGTTGGCCACCGCGTTGATGCCCTGGAAGCTGAGGTAGCCGCCGGCCATCATGAGCCCGCCCCCGGCGTTGGTCCATTCGACCAGGGCCTTGAGGGAGTTGGCGCTGCGCTCGCCCTTGCTCCACGTCTCGGGAGTCAGGACGAAGGAGTTGTACCCGATGTCGGAGATGATCACCACGTCGTAGGCGGACAGGGCCTCCACGGTGCGGGGGAACCTGGCCGGGACGTCGTGACCGTACATCTGCTCGACCTCGATGCCCTGCGAAGCGGCCGCCTTGATAAATGCGTCGGCGCCGGTGTCGAACGTGGTGCTGGTGAAGGTGTCGAAGCCCTTTTGGTGGGTCTCGTGGACGACCCAGCTTTCGCCAGCCAAGAGCACGCGCGGCATGAGTTCTCCTTTGTCTTAGGTGGATCTGCCCATGAACAGGGCTTGGGGGTTATGGACGAGCAACCGGTCGGTGACCTCAGGGGTCAGTCCGTGTCGGTGCAGGCGCGGAACGAAGTACTGAAGGATGTGGCCGTAACCCGGGCCACCATGGGCGCGCAGGAGCGACTTGAGGAAGATGTCCTGGGAGATGAGCAGCTGATCGATCCACCCGCGCTCGACCAGGCGCGTCAGCCAAGCGGCGTTCTCCTCATCGGAGGGACATTGCACGCCTTGGTCGGCGTAGAAGACCTCCATGCCGATCATGTCGTACTGGACCCATGCACCTCGGCGTAGCAGCTCCTCCTGGTAGGCCAGGTCGGCGCCTGAAGGACCCATGTGACACAGCACGACCCGCTCGGGAGGCACGCCGTGCGCCTCGGCGACGTCGAGCACCTCATGACCCCGCCTGAACCAGGCCGGCAGATGCACCTGCACCGGTAGACCAACCTCTCGCTGGGCGAGGAAGGCCCCGGCAAGACTGCGTCGCTCAGGTTCGGGGAACTCGGCGCCGACACCGATCTCGCCGATGATCCCGGGCCGGGCGCCACCGTGACCTTCTTGGAGGTCGTCCAGGATCTGCGCGGCGATGGCGTGGGCGTCAAGATGTTGCATTTGAGGCGGGTGACTCGGCGCGAGGTAGTAGCCGGTGCCGGCGACAATGTGCACGCCGCTGCGCTCGCTCACCGTGCGCAGGTCGCGCAGCCGTCGCCCGGAATTCATGCTGGTCGTGTCGATGATGGTGCACCCGCCCAGGCCGCGGTAACGCTCGACCTCAGCGATCGCCACGTCGATGTCATCCAGGCGACAGTTGTCCAGATTGCCGAAGGGGTCGTGTCTGAGGTCCCACAGGATGTCTTCGGACACGGGGTGCCCGGCGTACGCCTGAGGGTCCCAGCCGCGCGAGCTGGTGGTGTGTGCCCAGGACGTGACGTCGTTGAGGACGTGCTCGTGCGTGAGGGTGACGCCCATGTCGTGGACGGGGATCGGCCCCCGGACGGTGACGACCTGTGCCTTGGCCGACGCGGACGCAGGTTCGGCGGTGGTCACTTCCGTGTCCCGGAGAACCGTCCAAAGAGCTTGGTGTTCATCAAGATGGCCAAGACCAGGATGAGCCCCTGGACGATCGGCACCCAGTACACGTCGACGCGCAGCAGGACCAGGCCGTTGCTGATGATGCCCAGGGTCAGGGCGCCGATGGCCGAGCCGATGACTGAACCCCGGCCTCCCATCAGACTGGTACCACCGAGCACGACGGCCGTGATGACCTCGAGCTCGAACATGGTGCCCGAGTTCGGTGACCCACTGGCCAGGCGGGCGGCGGTGATGACGCCCGCGAGTGCGGCCGCGAACCCGGTGAGCGCCAGGACGCCCATCTGGATCTTGCGGATGTCAACGCCGGCACGACGAAGGGACTCGGCGTTGGAACCGACCGCGATGACGTATCGGCCGAACCGGGTGTGGTTGAAGACGTACCAGGCAAGGGCGACGGCTGCGATGGCGATCCAGGTCGGGGTGTAGAGCCCCAGCAGCTTTCCCTGCCCGATCGGCAGGAGGAAGGTCGACTCGATCGGCGTGCTGTATCCCTCGGTGACGAAAAGTGCCAAACCGCGGAAGGCCGTCAGTGCAGCAAGGGTGACGATGAAGGACTGCATGCGGCCGTAGGCCGCAAGGGCACCGTTGACCATCCCCACGACCAGTCCGAGCACGAGCGTGCCCAGCAGGGCGACCAGCGGTTTGCCGGTGGCTGCCCACATCCCGAGCAGCGCGGCGGACAGGCCGAGCACGGAGCCCACCGACAGATCGATCTGGCCGGTGGTGATGACGAAGGTCATGGCCATTGCGACGATCACGGTGGGCGCGATCTGGCGCATGACGTTGACGAGGTTGTCGGCGGTGAGGAAGGCGTCCGCACGAACGGAGAAGAAGAGGAAGAGCAGGACGAAGACGACAGTGATCGACAGGACGCCGAAGTGGCGGCTGACGAAGGTCAAGAGGTGTCGCTCGCGCTTTCCTGCGGTGGGCACGGTGCTGGTGGTGGTCGTCACGAGGCGCTCACTTTCCCATCATGGCGGTGACCAGTTCGGTCAGATCGGTCTCGGCGGGGTCGAGCTCACGGTGCAGCACGCCCTCGTACAGGACCACGAAGCGGTCGCACACCTCGAAGAGGTCCTGCAGGCGGTGAGTGATGAGCACGACGCTGACGCCGCGCGCTGAGACGTCGCGGATCAGCTGCAGCACCATCTCGACCTCCTTGGCCGCCAGTGCAGCGGTCGGCTCGTCGAGCACCAGAACCTTGGGGTCGAAGGTGACCGCCCGGGCGATGGCGATCGCCTGCCGCTGCCCTCCGGACATGTTCCCCACCTCCTGGGAGGTGTCCGAGATCCGGATGTGCAGCTTCTTGAGGTCCTCAGCAGCTTCCGCATGCATGCGTCCGTGGTCGAGGCGGCGGCTCCACGGCTGGTAGATCTCCCGGCCCAGGAACAGGTTGGCCGCGACGTCGAGGTCGTTGCACAAGGCCAGGTCCTGGTAAACCATCTCGATGCCCGCGGAGCGAGCGGCCCGCGGACCTGAACCGGTCATCTCCTCACCGTCGACGAGGATGCGGCCTGAGTCGGGCGTGACAGCCCCAGCCAGCATTTTCATCAGGGTGGACTTGCCGGCGCCGTTGTCACCGACGAGGCCGATGACCTCACCGGGGGCGACCCGGAGGTTGACTCCCCTGAGCACCGACAGGGCACCGAACTTCTTGCGGATGTCCACCATCTCTACGCGAGCAGTGGGTGTCATGGGTTCAACCTCCGGGTCGTTACGCATCGGGATGGGGATCAGTTGAAGATCGCCCGGTACTCCTCGACGTTCTCCTGGGTCACGATGTCGATCGGGACGTCGATGAACCCCTTGGGCTCGGCTCCGTCGAGGATCGCCTTGAGCTCGGTGACTGCCTCCACACCCTCCTGACGGGGGTTCTGCTGAATCACGGCATGAACCAGTCCGCTGTCGATGCCAGCGATGACCTCCTTGGTCAAGTCCCAGCCGACGATCACGGTGTCGCTGTCGGGGCTCAGCGCCGAGACGGCACCGACCGTGGCCGGCTCCCCCGTGGTGTAGACGAAGTCGAGGTCAGGCTGGGCGGTGACCAGGTTCTGGGCCGCGGTCGCGGCCTTCTCCTGCACGTTGTCGCCGTTGACGCTCTGGGTGTACTCGGCACCGGCGGCGTCGATCACCTCGCGGAAGCTGTCCTCGCGCTGGTTCTGGATGAAGGAGTTCTTCGCGTCCACCACGCCGTAGCTCTTGCCCTCGGCCATGCCGTTCTCGATCAACCACTCGGCCGCCTCCTTGCCGGCGGCCTCGTTGTCGACACCCACGAACGTGTCCACGTTGTCGAGCTGTGCGTCGATGGCAACGACCGGGATGTCCTGGTCGCGGGCAGCGTCGACCGCGGGCCCCACGCCGTTGACGTCGATGGCCACGACGATGATGCCGTCGACACCTTGGCTGACGAAGTTCTCGATGTCGCTGCTCTGCCGTGCGGAGTCGTTGTTGGCGTTGGCGATCGTCAGCTCACAGCCGAGCTCGTCAGCGGCCTCCTGGGCGCCCTCGTTCATCTGGGTGAAGAAGATCGCGGTCTGGTTGATCTGCGTCATGCCGATCGTGCAGGAGTCGGACGAGCCGTTCTCACTCCCTGCAGCGGCGTCGGGGGTGGTCGGCTCCTCGTTCCCGGTGCTGCATGCAGCCAGGAGCGTCGTAGCCAGTGCTGCGGCGGCGAGGGCGGTGAGACGGGGACTGGTCGTTGTCATGATGCCTCCATGCGGGATCCTCGGAAAACGTTTACCGAGCGGGTGGGGACACGTTAGCCTGTCCACCACCCCCCTTGGCAAGAGGTCTCCTCGCTAGATTCGGTCACGATCCGGTCACGAGACACAGAGGCGCAAGGGGTGACGACAGAACGAGGCAAGGAGGGGTGGATGCCTGACAAGCGGGTCACCATCAAGGACGTCGCCGCCCACGCAGGGGTCTCTCTTGCGACGGCGTCCAGGGCCCTCAGCGGTACTCGCCCAATGTCCGAGGAGTTGCGATCCCGAGTCATGGCCAGCGCCGCGGAGCTCAACTACCAGGTAAACCTCCTGGGGCGGGCACTGCGCCAGCAGCGCCACCCCGTCGTGGGTCTGAGCGTGCCCGACCTGGAGAACCCGTTCTTCGCATCCCTCACCGAACACATGAGCCGTACGATGCGAGCCGCAGGCTTCGAGCTACTGGTCTCCAGCGCCGGAGGGTCGGTGGAGGCCGAGGCTGAGGGCGTTCGCGCCTTTCTCGGACGACAGGTCCACGCCGTCGTGATCATCGCATGTGACGAAGCGCAAAGCGCGGAGACCGTCCAGTTTGCATCTTCGAAGGCTCTGACGATTCAGTTCGACCGCAGGGTCGAAGGAGCCCCGGCGACGTTTGTCGGCTGCGACAACCGATACGGCATGGACCTCATCGCCGAACACATCCTCACGACCGCTCCACCAGCAAAGGAAGTCATTTTCGTTGGAGCCGGCGCAAAGTCATCGTCGGCAAGAGAGCGCCTGCAAGGCTTCGAGCAGCACTTCCCCGGCGCCCGCACCATGCTCGGGACCTTCTCGCTGGCCTGGGGAATCACTGCGGCTGAGCAACTCATCGCGGAGGGGACCCACAACGCGACTCTCGTAGCTGCGGCAGACATCATCGCCCTAGGTCTGATCTCGGGACTGCGCAGCCACGGCATCCGCGTCCCTGAGGACTTCCGTGTGATCGGCTTCGACGGCATCGGGCCGGCCGCCTTCGCCCATCCCCCGCTCACCACCGTCCGTCAACCCGTCGAGGACATGTGCGCATCGATCCTTGACCTAGTCCGTGCGGACTCCAACGATCTCGATCCAGGGGCATCATCGCCCCATGGCAAACAGGTGCTGCATTACGAACCGAAGCTGGTCTGCGGCACCTGATTACGCAAAGGCAAGGGCGGCCGTCCGAGACCCCCTGACACGCTGTGGATTGCACCGTTCCGCAGGCAGACGCGGGGCTGACCAAGGAACTCTGGCCACTCCCACCCAGTGATCCGCCGACTTCTGCCAGCGGCCCTGTCACAGACGAGATGTAGCACCCTCGCGGTGACTGTGGGCCACACCGCCAACGCGAAAATGGCCCATTGGGTTCCTTGACGCGCAGCCCCCCACTCCTCCCACGCTTCGCAGAGGCGAACCCTCTAGTAGTGGAACTGCTGCCGTGGGACGGCGCGGGCCCTGCCGTTTGCGAGCTGCACGGGCCGCCATTCGTCCCCGTCGGGTTCTTTGACGCGCAAGTTACCCACCGTGCCGAGCGCAAGTTTCTGTGACAGCTGTGTGCCAGATCGTCGGGTGAAACCGGACATCCTGGTCGATTTGGCGGCAGCCAAGGCACATAATACAAGGGACAAAATCCGCGCGGTTGCGCGGATGCAGCCCTATTGAAGAGGCCCTGCACAGCGTGAGACACATTCGTGGAGGCGGCGGGAATCGCGCCTACAGGGCTTTGACCAGCGACGATGGACTGTCTTCTCCCGCTGTGTCAGTTCTGTGACAGTCCTCCTGAGCCCTCGTGCTGATTCCTGCGCGTGGCAGCCGCAACGGTGCCCGGTCGGAAGCACCGTTCGGCCGGCCTCCGGTCGACAGATCCGTGACTGCCGGGCAGGATCTAGGGCGCCGGAGGGAGGTCCATGTACCTGGGTGTCGTCGTGATGGCCGTCGCAGCCGTCGTACCCGTGTTCTTGCTGTACGGGCTGCACCGGCGCACGGCGGTTACGCCGGATCCCCTCGAAGTGCTCCCGTTCGAGTCGGGCTGGATCCCGGAGCAGCACGCGCTGTCCCGGTACCACGTGCGGTGGTACCTGGCGACCCTCCTCTTTCTCGCCTTCGACGTCGAGATGTTGTTCATGTACCCCTGGGCCGTCGTCGTCGCCGAGATCGGCACCACGGCGGTCGTCGAGATGTTCCTCTTCCTTGCTGCGTTGTTCGTCGCCGTCCTCTGGGCGTGGCGGGAAGGTGCCCTGCGATGGGTCTGAGCGAGGCGAGTTCGCGCGTGGCCGCGCGGTACGCGCACGCCCTGCTGGTCGAGGTGCCCGGATGGGGACGGACGCGCATGGTGGCCGAGCGCGCGGTGCTCGCGCGTGGATGGCAAGTGGCCCGTTCCCCGGCAGACGCTGACGTTCTCGTTGTGTGCGGCACTCCCGGGCCACGGCTCAGCGAGGCCGTCGACCAGTTGTGGCACCAGATGCCAGGGCCGCGGGTGCTCGTCCAGGCCCTTCGGCACGAGGACGTCGCGGCCGTCCTCGACGAGGCACACGCACTCCTCCTCGCCCCCGACCGCCACCGGCACGACGCGGTGGACCGACCCAGATCAGACGATCTGCTCGCACGCCATTCTCACGACAGTCAGACCGAACACGCGCACGGTGGCCACGACCACCACGTTGAGCCGGTAGCGGACGACTCAGGTCATGCTGACAGCGAGCACCAGGGTCATGCCGGTCACGAGGAGCATGCCGGTCACGAGGAGCACGCCGAGGCAGCGCCAACTTCTCCGACCGAGGATCACGACGCGCACCAGGGACACCATGGGCACCCTGCAAGTCCCGAGGAGCCCGACGCCCATGAGAACGCAGAGGGGCACGAAGGCCACGGTGGAGGCGGTGGACACGAAGGCCACGGCGACCACGGAGGTCACGGCGGCCACGACGGCATGGACATGTCCCCTGGCGGGATCCCTCTGGCGGGGGGCGGGGAGGACCGGGACGGTCTGGAGATGGACGTCCTGAAGGTCCGGCTGGGCCCGGTGCTGCCTTACTGGCCGGCAGGACTGGTGCTGCACTGCTCGCTGCAGGGGGACGTCGTGACCGAGGCACGCGCTGAGGTGCTCGGCGCCGAGGAGGAGGCCGGGGACGAGGCCGACGCCCGGGCCCGCAGTCTGGACAACCTTGTCTCCGTCCTGGCGCTGGCGGGGTGGGAGGATGCCGCGGCCCAGGCACGGAGGCTCCGCGAGGTGGCACTGGGGGCCGGGGACGGACCGGTGGACCTGAGGGGCCTTGAGCGGCTCCAGCGCCGGGTGCGTCGTTCGCGGCTGCTGCGCTGGTCGTTGCGGGGGTTGGGTCCGCTGACCGAGGAGGAGGTCCGCCACCAGGGGCTGCCCGCGGACTCCGCAGGCGATACCTACGACAGGCTGGTCCGCATGGTGGACCGTGCGGCCACGGCCTCCCGGCTCGGCGACCGCCCGGCTGCCTTCGCCGGGCACCTGGGGACGCTGGTCGTCGGACTGGACCTCGCGGCTGCACGTCTGGTCCTGGCCAGCCTCGACCTTCACGAGCTGCGGGCCCACCACGCCCAGCACGAGGCGGCCCATGGGTGAGCTGGCGTTGGTGCAGAGCCCAGGCGTGCCGGACTCCCCAGTCGTGACAGTGGCGCCCGGCTGGGCGCTGGGTGCGGTGGCCATCCTCGGTGCCCTGGTCCTCGTCGCAGGGATGCTCGACGGCGCCCTGTCGGCACGCTCCGGCGGCGGGCCGGGCGTTGGCGCGAGCGGGGCGGCGCGCCCCTTTGGCGAGGCCGCGCGGCTGATGCGGCAACGGCGTCGCACCACCGTGCAGGCCGACACCCTGCTGTGGCGCGTCGGCGGGGCAGGGCTGGTCGTCACGGCCGCGTTGATGGTGGCGGTGATCCCGCTGGGGCGGTGGACGATCTTCGACCTGGGCGTTGGCGTCATGTGGTTCAACGCCATGGACGTCCTGGTCTGGGCCCTGGTGTGGCTGACCGGGTGGGGCGCCAACTCGGTGCACTCGCTGGTGGGGGGCTACCGGTTCCTGGCGCACGGGCTGGGCTATGAGCTGCCGCTGATGTTTGCGCTGGTCGCTCCGGCGATCGCCGCGGAGAGCCTGAACGTGGGCACGGTCGCCGCGGTCCAGGACGGGCTGTGGTTCGCGGTGTGGATGCCGGTCGCCTTCCTCGTCTACCTGCTCGGGGTCGCGGCCTTCTCGGTGTGGGGCCCGTTCGCCCCGGCGCTGGGCAGCGACATCGCCGGCGGTGTGCGGGCAGAGCTGTCCGGGGTGGACGGGCTGGTGTTCGAGACGGGTCGTTACGCCCTGCTGGCGGCCGGTGCGGCGTTCTCGGTGCCGATGTTCCTCGGCGGGGGCGCTGGTCCGCTGCTGCCTGACTGGGCCTGGGTGGTGGTCAAGATGCTGGCCGTGCTCTCCTTGCTGGTCTGGCTGCGGCGGCGGTTGCCGGCCTTCCGGCCCGACACGTTCATGGAGGTGGGCTGGATGGTGCTGCTCCCGGCCGTGCTTGTCCAGGACCTGCTCGTCGCCGTCATCGCCGTCTGGAGGGCCTGACCGTGGTCGCAGACATCGCCTTCTGGGGCCTCGGGCTGGTCGCCGTGATCAGCGGCGCCGCGGTCTTCTACGTCGACTCGATGGCCCGCGCCACGTACGCCCTGGCCCTGTCCTTCGTCGCGGTGGGCCTGCAGGTGCTGTTCCTGCAGCAGAACTACGTCGGCGTGGTGACCATCCTGATGATGGTCATGGAGATGGCCATCATGGCCGTCTACATGGTCATGTTCATGGGCATGAATCCCGCCTTGACGCCGATGAGCATGGTCCACAGCAACAGAACCGCCGTCGCGACAGCGGTCCTTACCTTCCTGGTGCTGGCGGCCGGCATCCTGCTGGTGGACTGGCCCACCCGCCGCGGCAGCCCACCACCGGAGGTCACCGTGTCCCTCGGCGAGGCCCTCATGGGCCCGAAGATGCTCGTGATGGCCGTGATCAGCCCGGTCATGGTTGCCACCATCGTGGCCGGCGTCGTGCTCGCGGCGCACCGCACCCGGTACGACCGGTTCGGCGACGACCTGAAGCAGCGCACCCCCGAGGACCCTCAGCGCGGAGGTGTGGGCCGATGACCCTGGAGGCGACCCTCCTCATCGCCGCCGCCATCTTCTCCGTCGGCCTGTACGGCGCGATCTCCCAGCAGGTGGTGGTGATGGTGATGATGGGCCTGGAGCTGATGATCAACGCGGTCATCCTGGCCGCTGCCGGGTTCTGGTGGTTCCTGGCGCCCGCCCCCACCGGGCAGGTCCTGCTCCTGGTGGTGATCGCGGCGATGACCCTGGAGATGGCCATGGGCTTCGCGGTCGCGACCCTGCTGCACCGGGAACGGCAGGCCGACATGACCGACATGGCCACGGACCTGACCCGATGAGCCCGTCGATGGCCCAGGCCGCTCTCTGGCTGCTCGTGCTGATGCCCGCGGTCGTCGGCGGCGCCCTGGCCCTCTCGCGTCTCGAACGTGCCGCGGCGCCCATGTCCCTGGCCACAGCCGGCCTGACCGCTGCCCTGTCGCTGCTCGTGGCCCTGGCCCGACCGCAGGTGTCGGTGCCCTTCATGGCCGGCAGCGACCTGGCCCTCGGCGTGGACGCGCTCTCGGCACTGGTCGTGCCGACCGTGACGTTCGTCACCCTGCTTGTACTGCTCTTCTCGGCCGGCGAGATCCGGCGGTCGCAGGCACGGTTCCACGGGCTCATGCTCATCTTCGCCTCCAGCGCGCTCCTGACGGCCACCGCGCAGACGCTGCCAGCGCTGCTGCTCGCCTGGGAGGTCATGGGCGCGACGTCGTTCGCGCTGATCGGGTTCTGGTGGCGCGAGCAGCACCGGGTCTCCGCCGGGATCACCGCGTTCGTGACCACCCGCGCGGCGGACGTCGGTCTCTACCTCGCAGCCGGCGCGGCCCTGGCCGGCGGAGCCGGGCTGGCGCTGGCCGACCTGCCCGAGAGCAGTGAGGGGTGGCGGCACGTGGTGGCGGCCGGTGTCGTGGTCGCGGCGCTGGGTAAGGCGGCCCAGCTGCCGTTCTCGTTCTGGCTGTCCCGGGCGATGGAGGGCCCGAGTCCGGTCAGTGCGCTGCTGCACTCGGCCGCGATGGTCGCTATGGGCGGCTACCTGCTGCTGCGGACCGAGCCGTTGCTCGCCTCCACGGGCTGGGCCGCGCCGGCCGCGGCCTGGGCCGGCGCGGTGACCGCGTTGCTGCTCGGCGCCGTGGCGCTGGCCCAGCGGGACCTCAAGCAGCTGCTCGCGGCCTCCACCTCGGCCCAGCTCGGTTTCGTGGTGATGGGCGCCGGGCTGGGTTCGGTCAGCGGCGGCGCGGCACACCTGGTGGCGCACGCCTCGACCAAGGCGCTGCTGTTCCTGGCCGCCGGTGCCTGGCTCACCGCGCTGGGCACCAAGCACCTGACCGGCCTGCGCGGGGTGGGTCGGCGCTGGCCGCTGGTCGGGTGGGCCAGCACGTTCGGGGTGCTCTCGCTGGCCGGGGTCGCGCCCCTGGCCCTGTGGGCGACCAAGGACGCGGTCCTGGCCGCGGCCCTGGCGCGCTCACCCTGGTTGTATGCCGTGGGACTGGCCGCTGCCGCCCTGTCGGCGGCCTACGCCGGCAAGATCCTGGTCGTCCTGTGGCGGCACGTGCCTGCCGCGGAGCGGGCCCTGGTCGAGGGGCACGTCGACGAGGAGGAGCCCGGCACGGGCCGCGTCGGAGTGCTCGAGCACGCGCCGATGGTCGTGCTCGCCGTGGGTGCGCTGGTCCTGGGCCTGCTCGCGCTCCCGCCGGTGGGCGACACCCTCGCCCGCGCGCTCGGCGAGGAACCGCTGCACCCCACCCCCGTGGAGATGCTCGCCTCGGCGGGGATCGCGCTGGCCGTGCTCGCGCTCGTCTGGTGGCGTCCAGCACCCCAGCCGGTATGGGCGCGTGACTGGCTCGGTCTGGAACCGGTGACCCGGAAGCTGCTCGTCCGGCCGACCCTGGCGCTGGCACAGGTGCTGGGGCGCTTCGACGACCACGTCCTGGACCGGGCCGTGACCGGGTCCGCAGCGGGCACCCTCGCTCTGGCGCGTCGGGCGGCCAGGTTCGACGACCAGGTGCTCGACGGCGCCGTGGAGTCCGGCTCCCGCGTGAGCGTGGAAGCGGCGCAGCGTGCCAGGCGTGCGGACGACCGGTGGCTCGACGGCGCCGTGGAGCAGCTCGCGGCACGGGTGCGCCAGGCCGGCCGGCTGGCGCGACGCCCGCAGAGCGGGCAGCTGCACCACTACTACGTCCAGGCCGTCGCGGTCCTCGCGGTCGGCGTCCTGCTCCTGCTCACGGTGAGGTGAACGTGCTCAGTCTGATCGTCTTCCT
Organism: Ornithinimicrobium pekingense DSM 21552; assembly: GCF_000421185.1. GTDB lineage: Bacteria > Actinomycetota > Actinomycetes > Actinomycetales > Dermatophilaceae > Ornithinicoccus > Ornithinicoccus pekingensis. The sequence continues at coordinate 322,335 of NZ_ATWJ01000007.1, read as the reverse complement.
GCCCCTGGCCGCCGCGCTGGCCCTCATGGCCTTGCCACGGCTGGGCGACGGGGCGGCACGGTGGGCCTGGGTGGCCGTGGCCGCCGTCGACCTGGCCCTCGTCGCTGCGCTGTGGCTGGCCTATGAGCCACCGGTCGCGGGTCGGCTGGCGTTCGAGGAGCGCGCGCAGTGGATCCCCGGGGTGAACAGCAGCTACCACGTGGGGGTGGACGGGCTGTCCCTGCCCCTGGTGGCGATGACGGCGGTGGTCTTCCTGGCCTGCGCGGTCTTCGCGCTGCGCAGCAACGACCGACCTCGGACCCAGGCGGCGCTGTTCCTGTTCCTGCAGAGCGTGAGCCTGGGCCTGTTCGTCGCCGCCGACCTGATCCTGTTCTTCCTCTTCTTCGACCTGTCCATCGTCGGCATGTACTTCGTGATCGCCGGGTGGGGCCACGGGGACGCCGGCCGGTCGGCGCTGAAGTTCTTCCTCTACACCTTCCTGGGCTCCCTGGCCCTGCTGGCCGGTTTCATCGGTCTCTACGTCGCCGCCGACCCGCACACCTTCGACATGGTGGACCTGGCCGAGCAGACCCCGCTGACGGGGTCGTCGACCGCCGGTGCGCTGGTGCTGGCCGCGATCCTGCTCGGGCTGGCCGTCAAGACGCCCACGGTGCCGTTCCACACCTGGCTGCCGCCGGCTCACACCGACGCACCCGCCATCGGCTCGGCCGTCCTGGCCGGCGTCCTGCTGAAGATGGGCACCTACGGGTTCGTCCGGATCGCGATGCCGATGCTGCCCGAGGCGTGGCGGGCCTGGGCCTGGGTGATCGTCGTGGTCGGCATCGTGTCGGTCGTCTACGGCGCCCTGGTCGCGCTGGCCCAGACCGACTTCAAGCGCATGGTCGCCTACACCTCGGTCAACCACATGGGCTACGTCGTGCTGGCCGTCGGCGCCGCCGGGATCGTCGCCGGCGACACCGCCCAGGCGCGGTCCGTGGCGGTCACCGGTGCCGTCACCCAGATGGTCAGCCACGGCCTGGTCACCGCCGCCCTGTTCCTCGTCGCGGGGGTGATGTGGGATCGGGCCGGCACCTACGACATGGGCGCTTACGGCGGTCTGGCCGACCCTGCCCCCAGGCTCGCGGCGCTGTTCGCCGTCGGGGCGTTCGCCTCGCTCGGCCTGCCCGGCCTGTCCGGCTTCATCGCCGAGTTCCAGATCTTCACCGGCAGCATCGCCGCGGCACCGGTCACCGCGGTCGCGCTGCTGGGCATCCTCATCACCGCCGCCCTGTTCCTACGGGCGCTGCAACGCATCTTCACCGGCGCCACCCAGGGCGCCTCCGCCGGTTTCGGTGACCTGCGTCCCGCCGAGCTGTGGGCCATCGGGCCGCTGCTGGCACTCTCGCTGCTCATCGGGGTCCTCCCCCGCCCGCTGCTCGACGTCATCGAGCCCGCGGCGCAGGTCCTCGTCCAGCTCGTCGGGAGGTAGACCGCGGTGGAGTCCATGGCCATGCGGCCGGCCCTGCTCGCACCGGAGATCGTGCTGTTCCTCGGTGGGCTCGCGGCCCTGCTGGGAGGATCGTTCCTGGCGCGGACCCGCCAGTGGGTCACCCGTGCCGTCACCGCGGCCGCCCTGCTCCTGGCGGCCGCCCTGGCCGCCCTGGACCTGCCCGGCCCGGCGCAGGTGGCGATGGAAGGCACGTTCACCGTCGACACCACCACGGGGGTCGCCCGGATCGTCGCCGCGCTCGGCACCCTCGTCGTGCTGGCCCTGGCCTCCGACGAGATCGCCGGCACCCCGCGGGAGAGCGAGACCTACGCGCTGCTGCTGTTCTCCACCACCGGCACCCTGATCCTGGCCGGTGCGGACGACCTGCTCGTCGTCACCGTCGGGTTCCTGCTGGCCAGCGTCCCCCTCTACGGCCTGATCGGGATCGCCCGCACACCCCTGGGCGCCGAGGCCGCGATGAAGACCTACCTGCTGGGTGCCCTCTTCGGCATCCTGCTGCTGACCGGGGTCACGCTCCTCTACGGCGTGACAGCCACCACGTCCTACGCCGAGCTGACCGACAGGCTCGCCGACGCACCGGCAGGCGTGGTCGCCGCCGGCGTCGTGGCGGTGCTGGGCGGGCTGCTGTTCAAGGCCGGAGGAGCCCCAGGCCACTTCTGGGTCCCTGACGCTGCCCAGGGTGCCGGCGGGACCGTCGCGGCGTTCCTCACCACCGTGCCCAAGATCGGGGCGGTCATCGCGGCATACCGGCTCGTCGAGCTGCTTCCCGACACCCTGGCCTGGCCGTTGCTGGTCGCGCTGCTGGCCGTGGCCAGCATGACGCTGGGCAACCTCGCCGCCTACTGGCAGACCGACCCGCGACGCCTGCTGGGCTGGTCCACCGTCAGCCAGGTGGGCTACCTGCTCGTGCCGGTCGCGGTCGCCGGACGCAGCGACCTCGCCTTGCCCTCGCTGCTGCTCTACCTCGCCGGCTACACCGTCACCAACCTCTCGGCGTTCGCGGTCACCACCGCCTTCCCCCAGCGGCGCGAGCTGCGCTCCTACCGGGGCATGGGCCGAACCCATCCGTGGCTGGGCGCAGCCCTGGTCGTGGCCCTCCTCGGGCTCGTCGGTACCCCACCCACCGTGGTCTTCGTCGGAAAGTTGACCACCACCGCCGCGGCCTGGGACGCCGGGTACGCCTGGCTGGCCGTGCTCGTCCTCCTCAACACCGTCGTCAGCCTCTTCTACTACCTGCGCTGGATCGCGCCCCTCTACGCGCGCCAGGAGGCGGCGGGGCACCGCCAGGACGCGGATGCACCAGGTCGCTGGTCAGGCAGCACGGCCATCGGGACCGCAGCCGTGAGCCTCCTCCTCGGCATCGGAGCCGGAGCCCTCTGGGCCTCCGTCTCCCTGTGACCCGCTGCCCTCGCACGGGCCGGTTCCGCTCGCGACCCGTCTCCCCCAGGTCTGACATCGGGAGGTGGCCGGCTCCTGGCCGGCCCTGCACCAGATCCAGACGCCGGCACCGATGCCGGCCATGAGAGAAGGAGCAACACGATGACCCACCACGTGACCACGATGCTGCAGACCTACCCCAGGGACCTGGGGTCGATCGACCAGCACAAGCTCGCCGAGTGCATCGAGGCGTGCTTCGAGTGCGCCCAGACCTGCACCGCCTGCGCGGATGCGTGTCTGGCCGAGGACATGGTGGCCGACCTGGTCACCTGCATCCGCAAGAACCTCGACTGCGCCGACGTCTGCGCCGCCACCGGCAACGTCCTGTCCCGGCAGACCGGGAACAACGTCGAGACGACCCGGGCCGCGTTGGAAGCCTGCCGGACGGCCTGCAAGGTTTGCGCTGACGAGTGCGAACAGCACGCGCAGATGCACGAGCACTGCCGTGTGTGCGCCGAGGCGTGCCGGCGCTGCGAGGCCGCGTGCGCCGAGCTGCTCGCCGGCCTGAGCTGAACAACCAGACGACGATTCCAGTCTGACCTGCGGACTTCGTCCCAGGTCCAGTCATCCCGCCCGGTACAAGGACCGGGCATCGTACAGAAGGAGAACGACGACGAGACCGCGATCCACAACCGCCGACGCACCAGGTCCATGCTGACCGCCCTGGCAGTGGCCATCGCCCCGGCAGCCGGAGTGAGCGTCGCGACCGCGCCGGTCGCGGTCGCGGATGCCCCGGCGAGCTCGGAGCAGGCGGCACGGTTCGAGGTCGACTTCCTCACGGGCATGATCGACCATCACCACATGGCCGTGATGATGAGCCAGATGTGCCTGGAGAAGGCCGTCCACGAGGGCTGATCGCCACCTGCGAGGACATCATCGCCACCCAGACGGCGGAGATCGAGACCATGCAGAGCTGGCTCATGGACTGGTACGGCCTCGAGCACATGCCCGACATGACAGGGATGCAGTCGATGCAGCGGTTCCACGACCTGGAAGGGGAAGAGTTCGAGATCGCGTTCATGCGTTCGATGATCCGACACCACTGGGGCGCGATCCGGGAGGCGGAGACGTGCCTGGCCCGGGCCGAGCACGAGGACCTGCTGGCCATGTGCGCGGAGATCAAGAGCGTGCAGCTCGACGAGATCGAGATGATGCAGAACTGGCTGCAGGAGTGGTACGGCCTGCCCGGCGGCCGCCCGACCAGCACCGCCTGAGACAGGCCTCCCCGCACGCCGTGCCCGCCGACGTCGCTGGGCGGGCACGGCCCCAGGTGGGTCTGCGGAGGGCAACCACGGGCGAACGACACCCGCACGTGACAGCTGGCTTCAGAAGCGTGGTTCGTGGTGGTGGTCAGCCGCGTAGGCGACAAGCACCTCCTGGGCATCGCCGCCGGTGTGCAGGAAGTTGTCGTCGAGCTCGGAGGTGAGCTGGTCGATCGCCAGTGCCAGCTGCCGCCCGCTGCGTCGCACCACCGCCTCCGAGGAGGCCAGCGCCGCGTCGCGCAGGCACAGGGCGTAGGGAAGCTGGCGTACCAGCGCGAGGTCGGGGTCACGTTCCTGGAAGTAGAAGCCCTCGGTGTGCTGGGCGAAGTCGATACGCGCCTTGATCACCTCGGCCGCAAGGGTGTCGACGACCCGGGTGAGGACGGCGGGGTCAGCGTCGTCCGCGCTGTCTGCCCAGTCGCTGTCGGCCAGGCCCTTGAGCTCGAGGGCCAGGGCGCGGCGGCGGGACAGCGGCGGGTAGATCTGGGTGAACCACGTCAGCGCCGCGGTGAGCAGAGCGAAGCCGGCCAGGGCCTGCAGGGGTGAAGCGGTCCTGATCCAGAGGTCGGTCGCCACCATGTCCCCGTAGCCCAACGTGCTCAACGTGACCGCCGACAGGTACAGCGCCTCCACGACATCGGGATAGTCCGAAGGGTCCACCCCCGAGGAGTACATAAACCCCTCCGGGACGTGCGGCAGATAGATCAGTGCCCAACCCAGCAGCTGCAGCAGCACCCACACCAGGATCACCACGACCATCGCCAAGGGCCCCACGGTCGAACCCAGCCGATGCCCGGTTGCCTTCGACACCCGCCACATCCCGGCCAGCACCATCCGGCTCAGCCGTCCCTGGCCCGTGGGGTGCAGCAGGGTGTGGAACATGTCGTGCAGGCCCAGCCCGATCACCACGATTCCGGCGACGGTCATCACCACCTGGCTCACCATGTTCCTCCCCGGGTGGTCGATCCGAGACACCGTGGCCACCGGGGGGCGAGAGCACCGCTCTCGCCCCGGGGCCGGGCCTGCCTCAAGGAGTGCCCTCGAACTCGGGGACGGGGCGCTGCTCGGCCTCCTCGGTGGTGGTGACCACGCCGTTGCTCTCGATGTCGTCGACGAGCCACTTCATCTCGGCGATCTCCTTGCGCTGGGCCTCGATGATCTCGTCGGCCAGCTCGCGCACGCGCACGTCGTCGATGTCGGCGCGCTCGCTGGTGAGGATGGCGATCGAGTGGTGCGGGATCATCCCGTTCATGTAGGCCTGGTCGTCCACGAGCGTCTGGGAGCGGGACAGCCACAGCGCGGTCAGGCCCAGGACGAGGGCGCCGGCGATGATCGCCAGGTTGACCTTGACGTTCTTGTACATCATCCCCCACATGAAGCCGAGCATGATGATCGCCATCGCCGAGCCCATGAGCAGGGCCATGTAGAGCCGTTCCTCGCTGAACGTCATGTGCGACCAGGTGAAGGCGTTGGTGTAGGTCAGCAGGAACATGGTCACCGTCGAGGTGGTGATCATCGCGGCGAAGGTCAGGTACATCCTCCGCTCGTGCTTCTGGTGCTGCTTGTGGTCCTGGTCGGACTGGCTGTGCTGCTCGTGCGGGGTGGACATCGTGGTCCTTCCTGTGGGGTTCAGGGACAGCTCAAGGGGTCTGTCGTGAGGCTAGGTGCTTCTCAGGCGTCGGGCTCCTCGAGGCGTCGACGCCGGGTGCGGTACTGCTCCTCGTCGATCTCCCCGCGGGCGTAGTCCTCGTCGAGGATCCGGCGCGCCGCCGAGCCGCCCGCGGCCGCGGTCGGTCCGTCGGGCTCGTGCGCCGGCGGGTGGTCCACCGGCCCGCGCGGGTGGTCCACCGGCCCGCGCGGGCGGGTCCGGTCGGTGCCGGAGCGGACCACCAGCGCCACCACCGCGACGGTCGCGATGATGACCACGGGCCAGAGAACCCGCATCCAACCCATGCCTGCTCCCCAGCCGTTACGCATCATCGTTCTGTCCTTCCTTCGTGGTCGATCGGTACGAACGCCGCAGGGTCACTCGGCCAGGACGGTGCCCATCATGCCGAGGTCCTCGTGGTCGAGGATGTGGCAGTGGTAGACCGTCCGACCGCCGAAGTCTGCGAACCGGATGCGCACGGTGACGCTGCCGCCGGCCGGGATGTTGACCACGTCCAGCCAGAGCGGGTCCGCAGGCCGCTGCCCGTCGACGTCAATGACCTGCATCGGCCAGACGTGCAGGTGGAAGGGGTGGTCCATCGGGCCCACGTTGCCGATGGACCACTCCTCGACGGTGCCCAGCCGGACCTGCTGGTCGGTGCGGTCGTGGTCGAAGGTCCGGCCGTCGATGGTCAGGTCCATCATCCCGCCGGGGCCGCGGCCGCGGTTCCCGCCCATCATCCCGCCCATGGACATCTCCATGGTCAGCTCGCGACGCCGGTCGACCTGCGTGTCCCTCAGGTCGGGCAGCAAACCCTCGGGCCCACGGGTGGCGTCGTCCTTCGCGACAGCGGTTCCGGACTGTGCACCCTGGGCGACCTCCAGGCGGGCGAGGGCCCGCTCGGAGTCCTCCGGGCCGACGGCGCCGCCCATCATCCCGCCCATCATCTGGCCGCGGTCCACCGGGACGGCGAGCAGCTCACCGGTGCCCTCGGACAGGTCGACCAGCAGGTCCATCCGGTTGCCCGGCGCCAGGACCACCTCCTCCAGAGCCACCGGGGTGGGCAGGCGGCCGACGTCGCGGCCCACCACCCGTGCGGAGCTACCCTCGCCGGACAGCCGCAAGGAGAAGAACCGGGAGGAGCAGGCGTTGACGACGCGCCACCGCTCCCGATCGCCGCCGCGTGCCTTCAGGACCGGCTCGAGCTGGCCGTCGAGCAGGAGCAGCTCGCCCTCGCGGCCCATCATCCGCTCGGGCATCGAGGGACTGAGAACCGCCCCGTCCTGCGACAGGGTGATGTCGGAGACCACCAGCACCCGCTCCCGGTCGACGGACGGCGGGTCGTGCTCCTGAACGACGATGGCGCCGTAGAGCCCGGCGAACAGCTGGTCGGCCACGCTGCCGTGGTGGTGGGGATGGTACCAGTACACCCCCGGCGGGTGGTCCTTCGGCAGCTGGTACTCGTACTGTTGGCTCTCCCCCGGTCCGATCTCGACGAAGACGTTGTCGCCGTTGCCCTCCGGGCTCACGTGGAGGCCGTGCACGTGCAGGTTGGTCACGTGGTCCAGCTGGTTGTCCAGGTCGATCCGCAGCAGGTCCCCGGGGCGCAGCCGCAGGGTCGGGCCGGGCACCCCGCCGTTGTAGCCCATCGTGCGGGCCGGCCGTCCGGCCACCTCGTGCGTGTCCAGCCGGGCCTGCAGGCTCACCTCCAGGCGTCCGCCGCTGCTGGTCATCACCTCCGGCTCCACCAGTTCGCTACCGGGTCGACCGGGGGCCCCGGGGGTGGTCAGGTCACGCCACAGGCCCGTCCCACCTATCACGGTGGTGGCGAGACCCAGTCCACCCATGGTCAGGGCCGTGCGCCGGGTGACCGGTCTCACGACTCCTCCTCGCGCCCGGTCAGGACGGCGCGCCTGTGCTCGTACTCCTGCGTGCTCAGCTCCCCGGCCGCGTAGCGCTCGTCCAGGATCCGTCGGGCCCTGGACCACTCCTCCGGTGAGCTGGGCTGGGTCTCTCCCCGGCCGGAACGACCCCGAACGGCCCCGCCAGGTCCGGGAACCAGGCCGCCAGCGACTACCCGCACCAGCGTGTAGGCCAGCAGCGCGATGCCACCGATGAGCAGGGCTGTGAATACCCAGGTCACGGCTCCATCCTCCTCTCACCACCGGCACGGCTGCATACCGTCTCGGGGTTCACAACGCCTTGTGCAGCTGCTCCATGTGCTCGATCTCGGCCTCCTGGTCGGTCACGACCTGCTCGGCGAGCTCCTGCACGTCGGCGTGCTGCCCCTCGTCCAGGGCGGTCTGTGCCATCGTGACGGCGCCGCGGTGGTGCTCGATCATCAGCTCCAGGAACCTGGCGTCGAAGGCCTCGCCGGAGAGGCCCTCGAGCTCGGCCATCGCCTCCTCCTGGGTCATCCGGTCCATCTCCATCCCGCTTGAGTCGCCGTGGCCCATGCCGGCCATGTCGTCCTCGGAGGCGGCCGGTTCGCCCCACTGCTGCAGCCAGGACTGCATGAGCTCAATCTCCGGGCCCTGGGCCGCCTCGATCTGCGCGGCCAGCTCCTGCACCTCGGGCGTGACCGCCTGCTCCTGGGCCAGCTGGGCCATCTCGATCGCGCCCTCGTGGTGGACGATCATCATCTGGGCGAACATCGTGTCCGCCTCGTTGTGCTCCTGGGCGGCCTGCTCACCGTCCGTCGTGGCGGCGGCGGTGGTGCCGCCGCCTGCGGTCTCGGTGGAGTCGCCGCAGCCGGCGAGGAACGCGGTCAGCGCCAGGGCGCCGGTCGCAAGGCGGAGGCGAGGGGTGATCATCATCGGGGCCAGCTCCAAGAGGTCGGGGACGGTGCCCCATGAGTAAACGTGACCACGCAGCGTCGTTCCAGCCAGGACAGGGTCCTTCAGGAAACCGTCATCGAACCGACGTAGGACCTTCGTCCCACGCGCGCCAGGCGCTCACAGACGCGAGGTGGCCTCGCGCAGCAGGTCGTCGGGGTCGAGCCACATCGAGGGGTAGTCGCCCTGCCAGCGTTGCACGCCGTCCTCGTCGACGAGGACGAACCCGTGCCCTGGGAGCCCCGCGTGCATGCCCTCGCCGAGTGTCCCATAGGCCTGGGAGACGGTGCCGTCGTCGAGCAGGTATGGCGTGCTGACACCGAACGTGTCCAGGTCGCCCTGGATCTGGGCGGCGGTGTTCATCACGATCGGCAGGACGACGATGCCGGCCTCGGCGAAGCCGGGGTGCTTCTCGATCTCGGCCATCTGCTGGGTGCAGGAGCCGCACCCGGCGCCCTCGTTGAAGTAGAGGATGACCGGGCTCCCCCGGTAGTCGGCCAGGGACGCGCTCTGCCCGGTGGTCGTCGGCAGCGTGAAGTCGGGCGCCGCGCCGCCACCTGCCTCGCTGGTGGAGGGCCGCGCCTGCCACAGGCCGAAGGTCACCAGGGCGACGAGGACGAGCAGCCCGGCCAGCCCCAGGAGCCGTCGGCGCCGCTCGGTGTGCTCCTGACGTTGCTGCTCGAGCCGGATCTGGGCAACGTGCGCCTGACGGCGCGCCTGCTGGGTCTTGGTGCTCATGGTTGTTGCGCTCCTTGTCCTGGTGCGCCCGTGTGCTCGTGGCACGCGCGCGTGGGTGCATCGTCGGCGGTTCCGTCGGCGGTTCCGTCGGCGTCCGTGGTCGTCCTGCGTGTCCGGTCGCGCAGCGTGAACCACACGAACGAGGCAGCCAGGATGAGCAGCCCCAGACCGAGCAGGGGTTCGGGCACGGGGGCGACCCAGTCGAGGACCTGCTCCGCACTGCGGGTGATCCCGTCGCTGGCGAGGCGCTGGAACCAGGTGGCGTTGCCGGTCATGGTCGTCGACCCGGCCAGGGATATCACGGCGATCCCCATGGCCACGAAGGCGACGGCGACGCCCACGTTGACGGTGTTGGTGTGCAGCGTCCGCCCTCCGATGCTCCACCGCAGGGCTGTGGCATTGCCCCACCGGTGCTCCCCCAGCCCGGCAGCGTCCCAGGCGAGGGCCATGACCAGCAGCGGGAGCACCATGCCGAAGACGTACGCCATACCCAGCAGCGCGCCGCCGACGGCGCTGCCGGAGAGCGCCGAGAGGGTCATGACGCCGGCCAGCACAGGGGCGCAGCAGCTGGAGGCGACCCCGGAGAAGACGCCCAGGCTGAAGAAGGTCGCCGAGTCCCCGCGGGCGGTGTCCGGGGCGCGCAGCACCGAGGGCATCGACCACATGCGCCCGGACAAGGCGAGCAGACCGAGGGCGATCATCAGCAGCCCGCCCGCCCAGTACAGCTGGACGTGGTACTTGGCGATCGCTCCGGCGACCAGGCTGACACCGAGGGTGATCGGGACCAGGACGAGCGCGAGCCCGGCTGCGAAGACGAAGGTGAGCGGAAGAAGGCGCCACCTGTTGTTCTTCACGGCGGCGGCGAGGTAGGCCGGGGCGAGGAAGACGATGCAGCACGGGGCGAAGAGCGCGACGGCGCCGGCGAAGAAGGCCGCCAGGATGCTGCCGGTGGCCAGCAGCTCGGTGCCCATCAGCGCACCCTGCCCGAGCGCAGCGCCGCGTCCAGGCGGCGCCTGGAGAGGCGCCCATGACCTAGCGGGCGCCCGCCCAGGAGCACCAGCGGGAACATGGCCGGCCGGTGGGTCGCGACCAGTCTGCGCCCCTCGTCAGAGTCCACCGAGACCACCTCCAGGGACAGCTCGCCGCGCTCGGCGCGTCTGGCCAGCTCGGCGTGGGCGTCCTCGCACAGGTGGCAGGCCGAGGTGGTCAGCAGGGTGGCTCGCGGGACGGGCTGTCGCTCCACCGGCTGCCCGGTGGTGGCCCGCGCCTCGGTGACGCGGTTCATCGGCGGGTGCCGTGCTGCATGAACAGCATCATGGCGGCCATCATGCCCAGGCAGGCAAGCGCGTAGAGAGCGGCACCGAACCCTGCTGACCCGCTGAGCATCAGCAGGCCCACGATCAGCAGCATGGGCACGCACATGAGCCACATCGCCCACCCGTGCCCGCTGTGCCCATGAGCGGTCTGGGCAGGGTGCTCGTGGAGTGGTGTCGTCACGGTCGGCAACGGCGGGACCGCGCTGATGTTGTCGTGTGGTCCGTTCGCGGGACCCGTGGGGAAGTGACTCATCCGAGGCTCCTCAACTCGTGGTGGTCCTTCCAGGCTCCTGCGCACGGGTTGCCGTTTCAGCACGCGGATGATGAAGTTCTCGTCAAGGTCGGTCTTTCCACCGGGTGCGTGGGACGCCGACGGAGGGACGTCACCAAGGTGACGGTGTCGCACGGCGCTCACGTCGGGGCCGAGGGGGACCGGCGGTCTCTGGTCATCTCGGGCTGGCTGACCGGTGGCTACTTCGTGGTCGAGCTGGTCGTGGGGCTGTGGTCTGGGTCGGTGGCAGTGATCTCCGACGCGTTCCACACGTTCTCGGCCGTCGGTGGGGTCCTGATCGCGCTGGCCGCGCAGGCGCTCGGCCAGCGGCCGGCGACGGTCAGGGAGACGTTCGGATGGAGCCGGGCGGAGATCCTCGGCGCGCTGTTCAACGGGCTCTTCCTGGTGCTCATGGCCGGCTATGTCTTCTGGATGGGCGCCATGCGGCTGTCCGAGCCGGTCGAGCCGCCGACCTCGGTGATGCCCTGGGTCGCTGCCGGCGGTATCGCGACCGAGGTCGTGGCGTTCCTGCTGATGTACCAGAGGCAGAAGACGAGCCTGAACATGAAGGGCCGCTTTCTGGCACATCCTGCAGACGTTCGTCGGCAGCCTAATCATCGTCATCTCGGCGCTCGTCATCAGGTTCACCAGGTTCCTGGCGATCGACCCCCTGCTCGGGATGGCGTTCGGACTCGTGCTGCTCTGGGCGTCCTGGAGCATCCTGCGATCGGCCCTGCGGGTCCTGCTCCAGGCGACGCCGGAGGGGTTCGACATGCAAGCTGCCGTCAGGGCGCTTTCCCAGATCGACGCGGTGAAGGACCTGCACCACGTGCACGCGTGGAGCCTGACGTCGGGACGCACGGTGTGTTCTCCGCGCACCTGCGGGTGAGCGATGCAGCCCACAGCGCCCGGGTGCTGCAGGAGGCGACCGACGCCCTGCGCACACGTTTCGACGTCTACTTCTCCACCCTGCAGGTCGAGCAGGAGTGCCTCGACGAGCAGGCCGCCAGCGACATCGACATCACCAGGACCCCGCCGGCACAGGGTTGAGGGCCCCGGGGGTCAGCCGATGCGGCCGTACCAGACGTTGTCCGACAGCAGCGGCCCGTACCGTACGTCGGTGCTGGGGTTGAGCGCCTCGTAGGTCATGCCGTTCCCGGCATAGATGCCGATGTGGTACCAGTCGTTGTAGATGACCAGGTCACCGGGCTGCGGGTCGGAGACAGGGGTCACGGCGGCCTTCTGCCCGGCGACAGTGCGGGGGATGTCAATCCCGGCCTGCTTGAAGACCCACCAGGTGTAGGCCGAGCAGTCGAACGCCTGGGGTGGGGTCCCGTACAGCACGTAGGGGTAGCCGACGTAGGCGGCGGCGACGTCCAAGACCGAGCCGCCGACCGGGGCGGGCGCGGCCGGCTGGGCCGGTGCCTGCTGGGTCTGCTGGACCGGTGCCTGCTGGACGGGCTCCTGCTGAACCGGTGCCTGCTCGACCGGCGCCTGCTCCTGCTCGACCGGCGCTGCTGCGGCCTCCACCTGCTCGGGCTCGGCCTCGGCGGGAGCCTCCTCGACCGGGGCCTCGACCTCGACCTCGATGGTGGTACCGGTGAACTCGGTGTCCTCGAGCAACGTGCTGACCGAGGCGGCGTCCTCGGGTGCCGAGCGGGCCTCGCTGCGGTCGGCGGCCGGCTGGGCGCGCAGCTCGTCGAGGGAGGCGCTGCGCAGCGTGGCCTGGGCGGGCGGCACCTCCTGCGGCGCCGGCTCGGCGGTGGAGGGACGCACGGTGCCGTTCAGGCTCGCGGCCAGGCCCGGCCCCTGATCAGGCTTCTGGGTGAGGGTCGTGGCGCCGGCGGTGGCGACCGTGCCGGCGACGAGGCCGCCGATCATCAGCGCGGCAGCACCGTTACGGGGCGCGGCGGTGGACGCACGGTGCTTGGCGCGGTGGTGGTGGGTGGATGCCATGCAGAACCTCCGAGCCGCCACGGCGGCCGGTGTCGGGCGACGCCGGGCACACGGGGACCCGGCGTCACAGGGACGGGACGTCACGCCGTCAGGGGTAGGCGTGCCAATGAAATGTAACGGAAAGGTAACGGCCCGCCCAAAGCCGCTCAGCGACGGACCCGACGCCTCCTACATCAAACCTTCATCAAATCTCTAGCGGTTCTTCGGTCGACCATCCGAGCTAGTCCGCGATGTTCTTGGGAGAAGCCCCTGCACCGGAGGACAGGTATCGCCTATGTCACACCACCTGCACGAACCCGTCCCAGCCGTGCCCGCGGCGGCACACGCACCTGGGGCCACGCTCCCCCGCCGCGTCGCCGGCGTGTGGGCAGGCCTCCGCGCCGGGGTCGGTGCCGCGCTCGGCCTGGTACCGCACCTGCTGCACCACGTGGGCCTGCTGGCCGGTGCGGCGGTCCTGACCGGTGCGGTCGGCAACGGGGTCCTCTACGTCGTGGGGCTGGTGTTCAGCATTCCTCTGCTGCGCAGGCTGCGGGCCAGGTTCGGCTCGTGGCGGGCCCCAGCGTTGGGCGTGGTGGTCTTCACCGGCTTGTTCGCTCTCTCCGCGTTCGTCGTCGGGCCGGCCATTAGCGGCGAGGCTGACACCCCGCTGCCCACCGATCCTGCGGTGACCCAGGACCACGAGGTTCACCACTGAACCAGCACCACCTGGCGCCCCTGTCTTTAAGAACTAAGACGCCACGGTGGGCCTCGTCCATGTTCGTCCGTGCCGTTCATCTTCATCAGAACTTCATGGACCTCGCCGGATCTACATCTCCTTGCGGGCTTCATTCCCGGCCCCAACGGTGTTGTCTCGAAGACAGGCCCGTACCCCGCCCGGGTATGGGGCGACCTGGAGCTCCCGGGTTGCGCAAGGCCATGGAGGTGAGATCCCGATGACCGCCAACGATGGTCTGGTCGTCCTGTCCGCACTGATCCTGACCGCGCTGTTGGCGTGGTACTTCTTCGGGCCGAAGAAGTCACGGCAGGCCGACCTGGAGGATGGGATGCAGGTGGTACGGGTGGGGGTCAAGGGTGGTTACAGCCCCGACCTGATCGAGGTTCGCGCCGGTGTCCCGGTGCGGATGCTGTTCGACCGGCAGGAGTCCGGGGAGTGCACCTCCCGGGTCGTGATGCCCGGTTTCCGGGTCAACCAGCTGCTGCCCGCCCACGAGAAGACCGCTGTGGAGTTCCTCCCGGACACCGAGGGCGAATACCGGTTCGCCTGCGGCATGAACATGGTCAGCGGCACGATCCGGGTCGTCGGCAACCGGAGCGAGGACCTGCCCCCAGCCGCATCCTCGACCACTCTCACGGCGCAGCGACCCGCCGGGCACCGCCACACATCCGAGAGCCACCCCCTCCCCGGCGGCGGAACCCACCGCGACGACCACGGGGACCAGGCTTCCCAGGCTGCACCGCCAGCCAGCGGCCTCGATGGCGACGATCCCGAGGCCCGAGAACGAGCCGCGGAGATCAAGGACCTGACCGTGCGAGTGGCCGTCGGCACCGTCCTGTCGCTGCCGGTCGTCGCAGCGGTCATGCTCGAGGAGGTCTTCGGCCTGCCCTGGATGCCGGCTGCCCTGATGGACCCGTGGGTGCAGCTGGCACTGATCACCCCGGTGTTCCTCTTCACCGGGTGGCCCATCCACAAGACCGGATGGTTGGCGCTGTCCCACCGCACGGCCGACATGAACTCCCTGATCACGCTGGGCACCATCGCGGCGTTCGGGTACAGCCTGCTCGTCACGCTAGCCCCTCAGGTTCTGCCCGAGGAGGCGCGGTCGGTCTACTACGAGGCGGTCGGGGTGATCATCACCCTGATCCTGCTCGGTCGGCTCCTGGAGACGAGGGCCAAGGCCGGCACCGGGGAGGCGATCCGTGCGCTGATCGGGCTGCAACCGCGCACCGCCCGGGTCGTCCGCCGCGGGACCGAGCTCGAGGTGCCCGTCGAGGAGGTCGCCGTCGGTGACGTCGTGGTGGTCCGGCCCGGTGAGAAGCTGCCCGTCGACGGCCAGGTGCTGGAGGGCGGGTCCGCCGTGGATGAGTCCATGGTCACCGGCGAGCCGATCCCGGTCACCAAGAGTCCTGGTGATCTCGTGATCGGCGCCACGATCAACCAGACCGGGTCCTTCCGGTACACCGCCACCCGGGTCGGTGCGGAGACGATGCTGGCCCAGATCATCAGGCTCGTGCGGGAGGCCCAGGGCTCCAGGGCCCCGATCCAACGGCTCGTGGACAAGGTCTCCCGCTACTTCGTCCCGGCCGTCATCGGTGTGGCGAGCTGGACCTTCGTCGTCTGGGCCTTGGTCGGGCCCCAGCCGGCGCTGGTCTTCGCCCTGGTCGCCTCGGTGTCCGTGCTGATCATCGCCTGCCCGTGCGCCCTCGGCCTGGCCACGCCCATGTCCATCACCGTCGGCACCGGCAAGGGCGCCACCCACGGCATCCTCATCCGCTCCGCCGAGGCCCTGGAGACCGCCCACAAGCTCGACACCGTCGTCCTGGACAAGACCGGCACCATCACCAAGGGCGCCCCCGCCCTGACCGACGTGCTCCCGGCCGAAGGCATGGGCAGAGACGAGCTGCTGCGCCTCGTCGCGGCCGTCGAACGCTCCTCGGAGCACCCGCTGGCCACCGCGATCGTGGCCGGCGCCCAGGAGGAAGGGCTGGAGCTCCCGCAGGCCACCGCGTTCGACTCGGTGACCGGGCAGGGAGTGCGCGCGCTGGTCGAGGGCCGCGAGGTGCTCGTCGGGAACCACCGCCTCCTCGCCACCGCCGGCATCCACGCCCCACCCGCCGACGTCGACCGGCTCGCCGCGGACGGCAAGACCCCCATGCTGGCCGTCGTCGACGGCCGCCTCGCCGGGGTCATCGGTGTCGCGGACACCATCAAGGACGGGTCCGCAGCCGCGGTCGCCGCGCTCCGGGCCCGTGGGATCGACGTGGTCATGATGACAGGAGACAACGCCGCCACCGCTGCTGCGATCGCCCGGCAGGTCGGCATCGGCCGGGTCGTGGCCGAGGTCATGCCCGAGCACAAGGCCGCCGAAGTCCAGCGCCTGCAGGCCGAGGGCCGTGTGGTCGGGATGGTCGGCGACGGCATCAACGACGCGCCCGCCCTGGCCCAGGCCGACGTCGGCTCGGCCATCGGCACCGGCACCGACGTCGCCATCGAGTCCTCCGACATCACGCTGGTCTCCGGGTCCCTGTCCGGCCTGGTCACCGCTGTCGACCTGTCACGGGCCACGATGCGCAACATCCGCCAGAACCTGGTCTTCGCCTTCCTCTACAACGGCCTGGGCATCCCCCTCGCCGCCGGCGTGCTGTACCCCGCCCTGGGCTGGATGCTCAGTCCCATCATCGCCGCCGCCGCGATGGCGTTGTCCTCGCTGTCGGTGGTCGCCAACGCCAACCGCCTGCGGACGTTCACCCCGCGGCCCGTCCCGGAGGTCACACAGACCCTCGCCACCGAACCGGTGGTCGAGGTCGGGCATCGACCCGAGCACGACAAGAGCAAGGAGACCCCCATGTCCCAGACCCCGAACCTCGTCACCGACCCCGTCTGCGGGATGAGCATCGACCCCGACACAGCCGCCGACCACACCCAGCACCAGGGTCAGACCTACCACTTCTGCTCCGCCCACTGCGCGGCCACCTTCGGCCAGGACCCGACGCGCTACGCCACCACCGGAGCCTGAGCCGACCGGTGGTGCCCACCCTCGCGGGCGGGCACCACCGGCTCAGCCAACTACCAAGGAAGGACGGGCATGAACGGAGCATCCAGCCCGACACCTGGCCGCGCAGCCGCGACCGCAGAGCTGACCAACCGCCTGCACAGGATCGAGGGGCAGGTCCACGGCATCACCGCGATGATCGAGAGCGGCAAGCCCTGCCTGGACACGCTGACGCAGATCGCCGCGGCCCGCGGCGCCCTGCAGGCAGCGGCCCTGACGATCCTTGACCAACACCTGCGCCACTGCCTCCTCGATAACGCCCCGTCGGCACGCGAGGCGTCCATCGACGACGCCTCCGCCTCGATCGCCCGTCTCGTGCGGAGCTGAGCGCGCGCTGCCACTGCCTGGCTCAAGGGCCACAAGACCGGCGGCCTTGTCGAGGAAGTCACGGGTCGCGTGGACGAGGTACCGGTTCGGGGACGGCTCCAGAAGTCCAGGATGCGCACCCCCAAGCCCTTCTGACATCACGCGAAGCCTTCGGTTAATTCATCAAAACTTGACCGTTCCTGCGTCGTCGCTCACGGTCACCAGTCCACAGTTGCTGTCGGACCGGTTGCCCCGAGGCCCGGCGGACACACGAAGGAGCGGCTGAATGAGCGAGTCGGACACGAACACCACGGCGCCACCGAGAAGACGTCGTCTGCTCATTGCAGGCGCGCTGACGATCGTCATGGCAGGTGCAGGGACCGCGACGGTGGCCCTGCTCGCCCAGGACGAGACCGAGCCCGCGGCAGCGGTCGGGGCAACACCGGGGCCGGTGGCGACGGCGGCCCAGTCGAGCGAGCCTGTCATGGCTGAAGCGGACTCGCTGAGCGGCGTGCGCGGCACGATCTGGGTCGCCAACGAGGCCGAGGGAAGTCTCAGCGCGATCGACGCGTCCACCTACGAGGTGGTGAAGACGGTCTCGGGCATCGAGGGCCCGCACAACGTGCAGGTGTCGCCGGACGGCCGGTCGGTGTGGGCGGTCAGCGGCCACGACGGTGCCGCAGTCATGCTGGACGCGGCCACGCTGGACCAGCACGGGGTGACAACCACGGGCTCCTCACCCACCCACATCGTCGTCTCGCCCGACGGCCGGACGGCCTTCACGACGAACACCACTGAGGGGACCGTCACGGCGATCGACACCTCGACCATGGAGGTCGTCGCCACCATCCCGGTCGGGGAAGGGGCGCACGGACTGCGCCCCAGCCCGGACGGGTCAAGCGTGTACGTGGCAAACGTCGGCTCGACCACGCTGAGCGTCATCGACACCGCCACCCTCGAGACCGTGGCGGACGTGGAGGTCGGCGAGGCACCGGCCCAGGTCGCGTTCTCCCCGGACGGGGCCTTCGTCTACGCCTCCCTCAGCGGCGAGGGCGCACTGGCCAAGGTCGACGTCGCGACCCGCGAGCTGGTCGGCACGGTGCAGGTCGGGGCCGTGCCGATCCAGACGTACGTGACCCCGGACGGCCAGCACGTCCTGGTCGCGAACCAGGGCACCGAGGACGCCCCCGGCACCACCGTCTCGGTCGTCGACGCCGCGGACATGGAGGTGGTGGCGACCATCGAGACCGGGCGTGGCGCGCACGGGGTGGTCGTCGAGCCCACGGGCCGCTTCGCCTACGTGACGAACCTCTTCGACGACGACGTGGCGGTCATCGACCTGGACCGGCTGACCGTGGTGGCGACGGTGCCGGTCGGGGACATGCCTAACGGGATCAGCTTCTCCCCTCTTGCCGTGGACGCCCGCGACGACGTCGAGCTGACCATGCCGCACGTCGACAGCGACGGCGGGGGCCACGGGCACTGAACGACTCCTGTGCCGTTGGTGTGCTTACGTCCGGCCGGTGCCCTCCCCGCGGGGAGGGCGCTGCCGGGCGGGTGAAGGGAGCCGCAACGTGAAGGAGGACCCCTGCCCCGGGCCTGCACTGGAGGCGGTCAGACTGCCACCATGCGCGTCGGCGATGGCACGGCTGATCGTCAGCCCGATTCCCGACCCGCCGTGGTCGCGGTCCCGGGCGGTGTCGCCCCGGTAGAACCTTTCGAAGACGTGGTCGAGCTGGTCCGCGGGTATGCCGTCACCGGAGTCGGTGACCGTGACGTGCACCTCCTCCCCCGCCCGCCGCGCCGAGACAACCACCGTGCCCTCGGGCGGGGTGTGCCGCAGGGCGTTGCGCAGCAGGTTGTCCAGGACCTGACGCACCCGGTGGACGTCCACGTGGACCAGGACGTCGTCCGCGGACCCGCGCTCGTCCCTGAGTCGGACGCCGGCACGGGCGAAGGCGTCCTGGTGGCTCTCCACGGCTGAGGCGAGCAGGTGGCCGACCGCCACCGGCACAAGGTCCAGCTCCAGGCGCCCCTCCTCCGCCCGCGAGACGTCGTCGATGTCGCCGGCCAGCCGGGCCAGCCGGCCGGTGTGCTCGGTCAGCACCCGCTCGGTGCCCTCGTCCCACTGCAGGACCCCGTCACTCAGGCCCTCGCAGTAGAGCTGGATCGTCGAGATCGGGGTGCGCAGCTCGTGGGCCAGGTCCGACAGCAGCCGGCGCCGTGTGGCCTCGGTCGACTCCAGCTGCCCGGCCATCAGGTTGAAGGCTCCCGCGAGCGTGTCCAGCTCGGCGCCCCCGCCCGCGCTGGACACACGCGCCGACAGGTGCCCCCGGGACACCTCTGCCGCCGCGGTGGTGAGCGCGTCGAGCGTGCGCTGCATACCGCGGGTCATCCACCAGGTCACCGCGATGGCGCACCCCAGCGAGATCAGCAGCCCGGCGCTGAGCGCGACGAACGAGGCCTCCCGGAACCCCCGCTCGATGTGGAGCAGCTCCTCGGGGTCCCAGACCGGGCGTACCTGCAGCACGTGCCCGTGGAACAGGCTGGGGCCGAGCAGCAACGCCACCAGACCGGCGGTCAGGAGGCTGGCCAGCAGGACCACGACCTGCGCGAAGAGCAGCCGCGTGGCCAGCCCGTACCGTCGGCGACCTGCAGAGCTCATCCGGGGCCCATCCGGTACCCCACACCCCGCACCGTCTCGATGAACCGCGGCTCGGCCGGGTCGTCACCGAGCTTGCGCCGCAGGTGCGCGATGTGCACGTCCACGATGTGCTCGTCCCCCACCCACGCCGGGTCCCACACCTGGTCGACCAGCGTGCGTCGGGAGAACGCGAAACTGGGCCGCCGCGACAACACGTCGAGGATGTCGAACTCCGTCCGTGTCAGGGGCACCGCCTCCCCGCCCAGCAGCACCTGACGTGCGCCGGGGCGCACAGTCAGGTCCCCGAACACACGCGGCGGCTCCTCCGGGGCCGATCTTGACGCGTGGTCGGCGGCGGGGCCGCGGGGCCTGCGCAGGACGGCCTGGACCCGGGCCACCAGCTCTCGGGCGCTGAACGGCTTGGTGATGTAGTCGTCCGCGCCCACGGACAGGCCGATCACCCGGTCCATCTCATCCCCGCGGGCGGTCAGCATGAGGATGTAGCAGTCGGAGAACGTGCGCACCTGGCGACACACCTCGATCCCGTCCAGACCGGGCAGCCCCAGGTCGAGGACAAGGACGGCCGGCTCCTCCGCACGCGCCGCCGCGACAGCCCCAGGGCCCGTGTGGGCGAGAGACACGTCATATCCCGCCCGGGACAGGTAGGTGCCCACCATCTGCGCGATGTCACGCTCGTCGTCGACGACGAGGACACGATGCGGCCGCACCGGCGGGTCGGGCACTGGCGTGGAGCTCATACCACTCATACCGGCCAGTCTCTCCCGGACCGCGTGCCCTGGGAGCCGCCACCCGGCGGCGCCGAGCGAAATTCGTGAAATCTTCATGGCACATCCGCCATATCCCAGGGCGGGAGGGGCCATCCTCGACCTTGAGGCACGTACACGAGGCGAGGGAGGCCACCGCCATGTGGGTCCACACGATGAGCCTGACGGCGACGTGGTGGATGTGGACGCTGATGCTTCTAGCCACCGTCGGTTTCTGGACCCTGGTCGCCGTCGTCGTGAAGGTGGTCGTGACTCGCCCAGGACCCGGTGAGCGCACGGCGCCGATCTCCTCGGGCACCACAAGCTGCCCAGGGGATGCCGCACCTGCGCACCACGAGGCAGGGGCGAGCCCTCCGCCCCTGCCCCTTCCCGACCAGGCTGAGACGTCACCAGGACGGCGCATCTCCCCCGACGTCGGGACGGGCCGACGCGGGATGGACTGAGCCAGCAGCAGGAAAGGGCGGGAGAACCATGCGGATGTCGCTGCTCCGCAAGGTCCTGCGCGCGAGGCGCCGTCTGCGGGCACGCGAGACCTGGACGGCAGCCCGGCTCGCGACCTTCCAACGGCATCAGGTCACTGCCCTACGCGCGTTCGCGCGCACCGCCTCACCCTTCTACACGGACTTCCACAACGGCCTGGACGATGCGCCCCTCTCTGGGCTTCCCGTGCTCACCAAGGCCACGCTCATGGAGCACTTCGACGACATCGTGACCGACCGCGACCTCCACCTGGCCGACCTCCAGAATTTCCTTGACGGTATGCGCCCCGGCGAGCTGCACCGAGGCAGGTACTACGTCGCAACCACCGGCGGAACCACCGGCCGACCCGGTGTGTTCGCGTGGGACACGCACGAGTGGGCCGGTGTCCTCGCCTCCTACAGCCGCTCGTACGCCTGGGGAGGAGCGCCGGTCAGCCTGACCCGGCGCACCCGGACCGCTGTGGTGAGCTCGACGACACCGTGGCACCAGTCGGCGCTGGTCGCCACGACCGTCGACAGCCGCTTCATCCCCACCCTTCGTCTGGATGCGGGCGAGCCGCTGGAGGACCTGACCGCCAGGCTCGACGTCTTCCAGCCGCAGGTTCTCGTCGGGTACGCCTCGATCCTGAGGTTGCTGGCCGACGCCCAGGCCGCGAACCGGCTGCACATCACCGCGACCGCCACCTTCAGCGCCTCAGAGGTGCTGACCGCGGCGACGCGGCGCAGCATCGTGCACGCCTGGGGGCATCAGCCGTTCGACGTGTACGCCGCCACCGAGACCGCGGGGATCGCGGCGGAATGCGAGCACCACACGGGCTTGCACCTCTTCGAGGACCTCGTCCTCACAGAAGTGGTCGACGAGAACTACCGGGCGGTGCCCGCCGGTGAGTTCGGCGCCAAGATCCTGGTCACCGTCCTCGGATCGCGCACCATCCCGCTGATCCGGTACGAGATGAGCGACAGCGTCCGACTGTCCACGGGCGGGACGTGCCCGTGCGGCATGCCCTTCACCCGGCTTGACGCCGTCCAGGGGCGGGAGCAGGAAGCCCTCCGTCTGGCCGGCGTGGGTCGGACGGACGTGGTCGTGCAGCCGGTCGTCTTCCACCGGGTGATGGACACCGTCCCTGTGTCAGCGTGGCAGATCATCCAGACCGCCGAGGGGTTAACCATCCTGGTCGCCAGCCTCGGTCGGGGTATGACCCCTGCGCACGTCGCCGACCGCCTGCAGGGCGAGCTCGGGCGGCTCGGTGTCGCGCCACCGGTGATCACCGTCCGGGAGGTCGGCAGCATCCCACGCACCGCGATCGGGAAAGCACCGTTGATCCGCAGCACGCAATCGCCGCGGCACTGACCGGCGACGCCCCTCAGCCGCGGTGGAGTCCGGATTTTGCCGCCGAGAGGGCATGGCTGATGAAGGGGTTCTCCCGCCCCCCTGCGGAAGCGCCCGGGGTGCCCGCTCGGGGTCTTTGAGGCGCTGGTTACCCGAGCCCCAGGACGCTCGAGACCGTGACAACTGTGTGCCAGAAAGTTGGCTCGTACTCGCAGTTTGGTTCTTCTCGGGGGCTGCGGCGCCTACCCGGCACACGGCCCGAAAACCGCACGGTAATGCGGGAAACAGGCACCGCGAAGCGGGCACTGCACAGCGTGAGACACGTGAGTGGAGGCGGCGGGAATCGAACCCGCGTCCGTTACCGGGAAATCAGGGCTTCTCCGGGTGCAGTGCGCTATGGATTTTCTCGGCCCCAGGGCTCGCGCGCACACGTTCCCTGACAGGCCCAGCCACGTAAGAGTCCCGCACCGTCCCGTGACATGACGGCGCAGCAAGTCCTCTAGCTGATGCCAGACACTGAGTCGAGGACTAGCTCAGGCTGACAGACTTCGTGGCTCGCTCAGGCGGCGAGGGCGAAGTCGCTGCGCTTGGAATCGGCAGCTATTGGTTTCGCAAGGAGCGTTGACGAGATGACCTTGCATCCTCGACCCGCTTCCCCTGAAGTGCCGTGCAACGTCGAAACCGATCACCCCCATGGGGTGTCTCACGCTGTGCAGTTGTCAACCGGTACGCACCGGGCGTGCCCGGGCGCAGACTCTGGAGTCTAGACGGTCAACACGGCGCGACGCACCCTCATTCCCGAGCGACGCCCGCACGACGGAGGGCATCCGCAGTCGTGACCCTGCCGGTGTGACAGGGTGCGGTGCCATGACGCACGCGCACGACGCCCGGGACGGGCGTTCCGACCCCGGGTACGGCCCTTTGTCCCTCCTCGTCGCCTCGATGGCGGGCGGACTGGTCCTGCTGGGGGCGGTGCTGGTGCTGGCCGGCGGCCGACTGGCCATGCCTCCGGCCTGGATGCTGCTGGTCGTGGCCGCCGCCACCGCAGCCGCCTGGATCATGGTCGCCTTCGGACCCGTCCCGGGCACAGGGGCGGGCGGCGCGCCTCCAGCGGGGGTGCTTCAGTCGCTGGTCCTGCTGCGCGCCGCCCTGCTGGAGGGCCCCGCCCTCGTCGGTCTCGCCCTGGGCTTCGTCGCCGAGCCCACGAACCTCACGATCTATGTGCTCGCCGCGGTCTTCGCCCTGGGCGGGATGTGGCTGTTCGCCCGGCCGGCAGCCGTGCGGAACCGTCTCCAGCGGATCTCCGGCTCATCCACCACGGTGTCCTGACTGCGGGCGCACCGTGTTGAGCTCGACGGGACCGACATACCCGAAGAACCCCTCCTCCCGCTGCCGACGCTGGGCGAGGGCCACCATCGCGGGGTCGTCGGCGTAGTCGACCGCGAGGACGAACTTGCCCAGGTCGCGCAGGACTCTCGTGTGGTCGAGGTTCTCCTCGCACCAGTCCTGCGTGCACAGCTCGTCGGTGGCGAGCACGAACAGCTCCTCCATCCCGATCCCGTCGATGGCGTCGACGTACCCCGGCACCTGCCGCAGCTCCGGGGAGTTCTGCGGCACGACGAGGAAACCGGGCTCCTGCGCCTTGGCGTACTCGGAGATGCGCACGATCAGCTCGACCATCCGCCTCGCCAGCGTCCCGCGGGTCGCCCCCGGTGCCAGCTGCAGGTCGATCTCCTCGTAGGCCAACGGCGTGTCCATGTAGACCCCGTCGAAGCCGGCCTTCTGGGCCTGGTCGACCCGGGGCCTGACCACCAGGTCCCACCATCGCTCGTCCCAGTAGGCCACGAAGTTCTCCTCGGGCCAGTCGTCCCACCGGTTGAAAATCAGGTCAGGCGCCTGCTCCCGTACCGGCGGGTACTCGGGTCGGAAGTTCTCGATGCTCCCGATCTCGAAGTAGGCCAGCACCACCGTGCCCCGTGACCGGACCTGCTCGATCTCGCTCCGGGACACCTCCGCCTCCTGCGAGAACCTGCCGGGCAGGACGGCGGCCGCGGCGAGGACGGCCAGGACGAGCCCCGCCCGACCGCCGTGGCGGTCACGACGACCGGAGTGGTCGTGATGACGCTCGAGCCGTGGCCCACCTGACCAGGGGTCAGGGTCGTGCCTGACCGACGTCGACGTCCGGCGGCGAGCCGCCGCCCCGCGAAAACCCGGGCGACCGCTTACCTCGGCCTCACCTAGACTGGCGCGGTCATGTCGAAGCCCAAGGAACCCGGCCGCACGCTGGTCGCGAGCAACAAGAAGGCCCGCCACGAGTACCACATCGAGGACACCGTGGAGGCCGGTCTCGTGCTGACCGGCACCGAGGTGAAGTCGCTGCGGCAGGGGCGCGCCTCGCTGGTGGACGGGTATGCCGTGGAGTACGGCGGCGAGCTCTACCTCGAGGGCGTGCACATCCCGGAGTACAGCCAGGGGACGTGGACCAACCACGCGGCACGCCGGCGTCGCAAGCTGCTGCTCCACCGCGAGCAGATCGACAAGCTCGTCGCGAAGGCCGAGCAGGCGGGACACACCATCATCCCGCTCTCGCTCTACTTCAAGGACGGCCGGGCCAAGGTCGAGATCGCCCTGGCCAAGGGCAAGAAGCTGCACGACAAGCGACAGACCCTGCGCGAGCGCCAGGACCGGCGCGAGGCCGAGCGGGCGATGTCGGCGCACCTGAAGAAGCACGGGTGACCGCTGAACGGCGAGCGAAGCGAGCCTCGTTCAGCGGAACATCAACGCACGCGAGCGCAGCGAGCTCTACGCCTCTGGGGTGAGCGCAGCGAGCTCTACGCCCTGCGGCGAACGCTGCGTCTTCCGGGGACGGGCGGGGCCCCGCCGTGGGATCAGAGCCAGTTGCGGGGGTTGACGGGGGTGCCGTTCTCCCGGGTCTCGAAGTGCAGGTGGCAGCCCGTCGAGGAGCCGGTCGTCCCCTCGTAGCCGATGACCTGCCCCCGGGAGACCCTCTGCCCGGCGGACACGGCGAAGCTCTGCAGGTGCAGGGAGGCGGTGGTGAGGTTGACCCCGCGCTGCACGCCGTGGTCGATGACCACGTAGTTGCCGCGGCTGTCGTCGTAGGGCGTGGAGTGCACGACGCCGTCAGCGGCGGCGACCACCGGGGTCCCGCAGGACGCCCCGAAGTCGATGCCGGAGTGCAGCACGTAGATCCCCAGGATCGGGTGCAGGCGCATCCCGAACTCGCTGGTGACCGAGCCGCTCATAGGGCGGCTCAGGAAGCCCGACGAGGAGGCCTCGCGCGCGGCCTGCGCGGCCCGTTCCCGCTCCCGCTCGCGCTCCCGCTCCTGGGCGGCCTCACGCTCCCGCGCCTCGCGCGCCGCCCGGTCGGCGGCCTCCGCCTCGGCCTGCGCCGCTGCCGCGCGCCGGGCGGCCTCGTCCGCGGCGGCCTGGTCCTGCCGGCGCTGCGCCTCGGCAGCGATCTGGCGCTGTCGCTCCGCCTCCCGCTCGGCGGCCCGCTGACGCTCTGCCTCGAGGGCGGCCTGCCGTCGCGCCTCCTCCTCGGCCGCCTTGCGGCGCGCCTCCTCCTCCGCCTTGCGACGGGCCTCCTCCTCGGCGAGGCGCCTGACCTCGGCCTGCTCCTCGGCCTTGAGCCCGTGCCTGGTCGAGGCCAGCTCGGCCAGCTGGTCGGCCAGCTCGTCGGAGCGGGCCTGCTTGTCGGCCAGCTCGGCCTCGACCTTGGCCTTCTCCGTCTCCAGGGCGGCCCGGTCCTGCTCCTGCTGGGCCTCGAGCGCCTCCAGGGAGGTCTTGGCCTCCTCCGCTGCCGTCCGGGCCTGCTCCTTGGCCACCACGTTGGCCTCGGCGAGGGCGAGCAGGTAGGCGATGTCCTGGCGCACGCCCAGGAGCCGGTCCTGCTCGGCGACGGCCTGCGCCTCCTGCAGGGCCAGGGTCCGGATCTGCTGGTCCTGCACCCGCAGCACCGTGCGCGCCATGGCCATCCGGTCGACGGCGTCCGACTCGCCGGACAGCAGCTCGAGGGTGCTGGCGAGCGACCCCATGCCCCCCTGCTTGTAGGAGTCGCGCGCGATGGCACCGACGGTCGCCCTGCTGTCCTCCTGCGCGGCCTCGTTGGCGGCGAGGGACTCCTCGATCGTCTCCTCGTTGGCCCGCGCGATCGCCAGCTCGGTCTCGATGCGCCGGGCCTCCGCCTCGGCGTCCGCCAGGTCGGCCTCGGCCTCGACCAGCGCCACCCGCGCCGCCTCCACCTTGGCCGTGGTCTCCTTGAGCCGCTCGTCGGCGGCGACCAGCTCGGCGCTGGTGTGCTCGAGGTCCTCCTCCAGCGCGTGGGCGTGCTCCTGGGCGGCCTCGCGGTCCTTCTCCGCCCGGCTCTCCCGTCGCTCGACCTCCCGGATCCGGTCGCGGATGTCGTCGAGGTCGGCGGCCACGGCAGGGCCGCCCAGGACGGCCCCCACCAGCGCCAGGGCGACGGCCCCGCGCAGCCTCCTGCGCACCAGGTGCCCACGGGAGGGCGGAACGACCTTGCTCATGTGCTTCTCCTCAGACCCTCACGTGGCGGTGGAGCGCCAACCAGGCGGTGACGACGGCCAGCAGGAGCGCCCCGCCGACCAGGAACGGGGTGATGAGCCACAGGTCGCGCGGCCCGACCAGGCTGATCAGGCCGCTCTCCCCCGCGAGCAGCTCGGACAGGAAGCCGGTGATCCCGTAGCGCACCGTGGCCCACAGCAGCGCGACGGCGAGCCCTGCGCCGGCCACGGTGGCGATCACGGTCTCCAGGATGAAGGGCAGGTGGATCGAGAACGCGGAGGCGCCGACCATCCGCTTGATCGCGGTCTCCCGCCGGCGCGACCAGGCGGTGAGCCGGATCGTCGTGGAGATGAGCAGCACGGCGCACACCACCATCGCCACGGCCAGGGCCAGGGCGCCTACGCTGAGGACGCCGAGGAAGGTGAAGAGCTTGTCGACGACCTCGCGCTGGTCCTCCACGCTCTCCACACCCGGCGCCTGCTCGAACGCGGCGCGGATGACCTCGTAGCGGGTCGGGTCGGACAGGTTGACCCGGTAGGACTCGGGGATGGCCTCCTGGGGGATGGAGTCCAGCACCGGTGAGTTGCGGAACTGCTCGCGGAAGCGCTCGTAGGCCTCCTCGTTGGACTCGTAGAAGTACTCCGTGACCAACGGGTCGAGGCTCTCGAGGTCGGCGGCGATCTGCTCGCGCTGCTCGGGGGTGACGGCACCCTCCGAGCAGGAGGCGACCTCGGTCGCGTCAGGGGTGCACAGGAAGATCGAGACCTGGACCCGGTCGTACCAGAAGCCCTTGGCGGTGCTGACCTGCGCCTGGGCGAGCAGGCCGATCCCCAGGAAGAAGAGCGAGACCATCGTCACCAGGACGACGGAGACCACCATCGAGGCGTTGCGGCGCAGGCCGTTGGCGATCTCGCCGAGCAGGAACCCCGGTCTCACAGCGCCACCTCGCGGTAGCCGCCCTCGGCCTGGTCACGCACGACCCGCCCCTGGTGCAGCTGGACGACGCGCTTGCGGAACTGGTCGACGATCGTGGTGTCGTGGGTCGCCATCACCACGGTGGTCCCGGCACGGTTGATCCGGTCGAGGATGGCGACGATCTCCGAGCTGGTGTCCGGGTCCAGGTTGCCGGTCGGCTCGTCGGCGAGCAGGATCGGCGGTTTGTTGACCATCGCCCGGGCGATCGCGACCCGCTGCTGCTCGCCGCCGGAGAGCTCGTGCGGCAGCCGCCGGCCCTTGTCCTGCAGCCCCACCAGCGCGAGCGTCTCGGGGACACGCTGTCGGATCTCGTGCCGCCCGGCGCCCAGCACCTGCAGCACGTAGGCGACGTTCTGGGCCACGGTGCGTCCCGACAGCAGCCGGAAGTCCTGGAAGACGACCCCGATCTGGCGACGCAGCAGGTGCACCCTGCGGTGCGGCAGCTCGCCCAGGTCGTGCCCGGCCACGAGCACGCGGCCTCCGGTCGGCTCCTGCTCCAGGTTGATCAGGCGCAGCAGCGAGCTCTTGCCCGACCCCGACTGCCCCACGACGAAGCAGAACTCGCCCCGGGTCACGTCCAGGTCCACCTCGCGCAGCGCCCAGGGGTCACCCTTGGCGTAGCGCAGACTGACGTTCTCCAGGGTGATCATGCGGGGTGGTTATCTCCGGGACAGGGGTGACGGCCGTGACAAAGGTAACGGATGTGATTGCTGTGGCAAAGACCCCTCGCCCGGACGCGGTCGAGCCGGTATGCGGTGCACCGGCACCGCATACCCATGGCCGGTCTCAGCCGCGCAGCCTGCGCACCGCCCGGCGGGCCGGGGCGAGGACGTCCGGGCGCGTGAGCGGCGTCAGCATCCGGGAGATGACGGCGCGCTTCCAGCGGGGGTGCGGCGGGTAGACCACGGCGAGGGTGTCCGGGCTGGCCGGCTTGACCAGCACCGAGCGTCGGTGGCTGAACTCCTCCACCGACCAGCGCCCGTGGTAGGCGCCCATGCCGGACGCCCCGACGCCCCCGAACGGCAGCCCGGGCGCGGCGATGTGCAGCAGGGGCGCACCGACGCTCATGCCGCCCGAGATCGTGCCGCGGTCGAAGGCCCTGCGCACGTCGTCGTCGCTGGAGAAGACGTAGAGCGCGAGCGGGTGCTCCCGGTCGCGCACGAACGCGGTCGCCTCGTGCACGTCGCGCACCGTGAGCACCGGCAGGATCGGGCCGAAGATCTCCTCGGTCAGCAGCGCGGAGCCGGGGTCGGGGTCGGCGACGACCGTCGGTGCCAGGTAGTAGCGGTCGTCGGCGTCGTGATGGCCTCCGACCACGACACGACCACCGTGACCGTCCAGGAGGCCGACCAGCCGGTCGTGCTGGGCCGCGTCGACGATCCGGCCGAGGTCGGGGCTGCGCTGGGGGTCGGCCCCGAAGAACTGCGTGACGGCCTCGCCGAGGGCGGCCAGGAGGGGCTCGCGCGCCTCGGGGGTGACGAGGACGTAGTCGGGCGCGATGCAGGTCTGGCCGGCGTTGGTGAACTTGCCCCACGCCATACGGCGCGCGACCACCGTCGGGTCCATGGTGCCGTCGACGAAGGCGGGTGACTTCCCGCCCAGCTCGAGGGTGACCGGTGTGAGGTGCTCGGCGGCCGCCCGCATGACCACCTTGCCGACCCGCGTCGAGCCGGTGAAGACGATGTGGTCGAACCGCTCGCGCAGCAGGGCGGTGGTCTCCGGCACGCCGCCCGTGACCACCTGGACGACGTCGCGCGGCAGGTAGTGCGGGACCAGCCGTTCCATCAGGGCGCAGAAGCGGGGGCGAGCTCGCTCGGCTTGAGCACCGCGGTGTTGCCGGCCGCGAGCGCACCGGCGAGGGGGGCGACCAGGAGCTGCAGGGGGTAGTTCCAGGGCGCGATGACCAGGACCACACCCTTGGGCTGCAGCTGCACCTGGGCGGTGGCGGGCAGCATGACCGCGGGCAGGCCGACCCTGCGGGGCCGGGTCCAGGTGTGCAGATGACCGAGCAGGTGGTCGATCTCCTGGACCGAGGCGGACGTCTCGGTCAGCCGCACCTCCAGCGGCGGCTTGCCCACGTCGGCGGTGATCGCCTCGGCCAGGGCCGCCTCGTGCTCGCTGATCAGCTGCCGCAGGGCGCTCAGCTGCGTCCGTCGCCAGCCCAGGTCGTGCGTCACGCCTCCGTCGACGGTGCCCCGGAGGACGGCGAGGTCGAGCCCGAGGGGGTGGGCCGTCGCGCGCTCCGCGCCGCCGGTGTCGTCGGGGGCGGGGGCGGGTGCGACGGGCGTGCTCGTCATGCCGCCGAGCCTACGAGACGGGTCAGCCCGCGGCCTTCTCCTGGCCGCGCTTCCAGCGGATGCCGGCCTCGATGAACTCGTCGATGTCGCCGTCGAGGACGGCCGAGGTCGACCCGACCTCGAAACCGGTGCGCAGGTCCTTGACCATCTGGTAGGGGTGCAGGACGTAGGACCGCATCTGGTCCCCCCAGCTGGCCTTGACGTCACCGGCCATCTCCTTGCGGGCGGCGTCCTCCTCGGCCTTCTTGAGCAGCAGCAGGCGCGACTGGAGCACGCGCAGCGCGGCGGCACGGTTCTGGATCTGGCTCTTCTCGTTCTGCATCGACACCACGGTGCCGGTGGGGATGTGCGTCATCCGCACCGCGGAGTCCGTGGTGTTCACCGACTGGCCACCGGGACCGGAGGAGCGGAACACGTCGACCTTGAGGTCGGCCTCCGGGATCTCGATCGAGTCGGTGCTCTCGATGAGCGGCACCACCTCGACGGCGGCGAAGCTGGTCTGTCGGCGACCCTGGTTGTCGAAGGGGCTGATGCGCACGAGCCGGTGGGTTCCGGCCTCGACCGCGAGCGTGCCGAAGGCGTAGGGCACCTTGACCTCGAAGGTGGCCGACTTCAGGCCCGCCTCCTCGGCGTAGGAGGTGTCCAGGACCGTCGTCGGGTAGTCGTGCCGCTCGGCCCAGCGCAGGTACATGCGCATGAGCATCTCGGCGAAGTCGGCGGCGTCGACCCCGCCCGCACCGGAGCGGATGGTCACGACCGCCTCGCGGGCGTCGTACTCCCCGTTGAGGAGCGTGCGCACCTCGAGCAGCTCCACGTCACGCTTGAGCTTGCCCAGCTCGCGCTGGGCCTCCTCCATCGTCTCCGCGTCGCTCTCCTCGGTGCCCAGCTCCACGAGCGCCTCGAGGTCGTCGATCCGCGTGTCCATGCCCGTGACCCGGCCGTGCTCGGCCTTGGCGCGCGAGAGCGCGGAGGTCACCTGCTGGGCGCGCTCGACGTCGTCCCACAGGTCGGGCGCCGACGCCTGGGTCTCCAGGTCGGTGATCTGGGCCTGCAGGCTCTCCAGGTCGGTCACCTCGCGCACGGAGGACATCGTCGTGCGCAGGTGCTTGATCTCGTTGTCGAAGTCCACGGCCACGAGGGTCAAGCCTACGCGTTATCCGTTGGTGAACCGCATCTGCGCTCGTCTAGCCTCGTGGCATGGGAAACCCGCAGACCGACGAGCAGGGCCGTCCCGAGCCTCCCCTGGTGGCCGGCGAGGCCGACACCCTGCTGGGGTTCCTCGACTTCCAACGGGCGACGCTGGAGTGGAAGACCCGCGGGCTGGACGAGGCCGGTCTGCGGCGCAGGCTCGAGGCCCACCCCTCGCAGCTGACCCTGGCGGGTCTGCTGAGCCGCCTGGCCTGGGTGGAGGACTTCTACTTCGCCTCCGGAGCCACCGGGTCGCCGATGCCGCAGGTGTGGCAGCCGACGGACGACGGGTCCGACTTCGTCCGTGCGTGGACGTCGGCAGGCGACCTGTCGGCGGCCGAGGCCCGCGACCGCTGGGAGCGCTCCGTGGCCCGGTCCCGTGCCGTCGTGCAGGACCTGCTCGGCAGCGGCCCCGAGGCCCTGGACCGCGACTACCCAGCGTGGGACGGACGCGCCCGGGTCTCGCTGCGCTGGCTGCTCATCCACATGGTGGAGGAGTACGCCCGGCACAACGGCCACGCCGACCTCCTCCGCGAGGCCGTCGACGGCCAGACGGGCGAGTGACGGCCGGTTGGTCGCGACCGCTCAGACGGCGGCGAGCCGGACGCCGGGCAGGTGCTCCTGCAGGTACTGCAGGGCGTGCACCGCGCGCCAGCCGTGGGCGTAGCGCTTGATGAGCTCCTTGGCGCCGGCCAGGTCCTGCCCGAGCGTGACGAGGATGTCCTCGACATACCCGTCCTTGCGGTGCTGACCGAGGCCGATGTTGGCCATCAGCCCGTTGCACAGGCACTTGCGCCCACGGGTCTCCTCCTCGGTGCCGCCCTTCTTCAGGTACATGTGCACCGGCTCCGAGGCGCAGCGGTAGCCGACCTCACCGTCCTCGCGCTCGTAGGGCTGGCGCAGGTAGGACAGGTCGCACAGCCGCGGCCGGGCCTCGTAGACCTCGGTCTGGCTGGCGCTGCCCTCCAGGGTGGCGACCTTGAACGGGAACCCCGTCGGGCTGGCCCGCGGGTCGTTGCGCACCGTCAGCTCCCCGGACCGCAGCTGGTCGAGCAGCTGGCCGCGGGCCCCGGCCGCCAGGCCGGAGTCGAGGGAGAGCGCGAAGAGCGTCCCGACCTGGACGCCGACGGCGCCCGCGCGCAGCGCCTCGGCGACCTGCTCGGGCGTGCCGTAGGCACCGGCCATCCAGAACGGCAGCCCGAGGGCAGCCATCTTGGCGAGGTCAGCCTCGTCGCGGCTGCCGTAGACCGGCTCCCCACCCTCGTCGAGCTGCAGCTTGCCCCGGGGCGGGGCCGAGTGCCCGCCGGCGGGCGGGCGCTCCACCACGAACCCGTCGGGGCGGATGTCGGGGTCTCGGTGCAGGTAGGAGGCGAGCTGGTCGACCGAGACGATGGCCAGGAAGTCGGGCCGCACCAGGCTCGGGAGGTCCTCCCCGAGCAGGTCGGCAGGGTCGACGGACACCGTGCGGCGGATCGAGCCGCCGGCGACGTCAGCCGTGATGGAACCGGGTCGGCCGGCGGCCAGGGCCCGCAGCAGCTGCGGGATCTCGCGGGGTATGCCGGCTCCCATGAGCACGTAGTCGACCCCGGCGAGCATCGCGCCCAGCAGCGCGGTCGGGGTGGCCATCTGCACCTTCTCGAGGCAGTTGATCCCGACGACGGCGTCCGTTCCCAGATCCTCCTTGGCGAGCCACACCTCGGCGAAGTTGCCGAGCACGGCGAGCTCCTGGCCCGCGCGTGCGGTCTCCAGGGTCAGCTTGGGGATCGGCTTGTAGGGCGCGTCCGGCGC
This sequence comes from Ornithinimicrobium pekingense DSM 21552, assembly GCF_000421185.1. Lineage (GTDB taxonomy): Bacteria > Actinomycetota > Actinomycetes > Actinomycetales > Dermatophilaceae > Ornithinicoccus > Ornithinicoccus pekingensis. The sequence goes on along the minus strand of NZ_ATWJ01000007.1, from coordinate 289,280 downwards.
CTTGCCACCCTCGACGAAGTACTTCTCCAGGACCCGCCCGGCCATGGCCGGGCTCGGGAAGTGGGCGAGGGCGCGACGGTAGTGCCCGCCCGGGTCGCCGTCCTGCAGGACGCGGGAGAGCACCGCGTCCATCGCGGTGCCTGAGACCACACCGAGGTGGCCGGCCTGAGCCACCTCGCGGGCGAGGCGCCACCCGGAGACGGCCACTCCCATGCCGCCCTGGATCACGACGGGACGTGGGCGCTCTCGGGGCGGGGCGGGGAACGGGGGGTGCTCGGTGTGCGCAACAGCCATGCTCGAAGGGGTCACCTTCCGGATCGGTGGACCTACGTAACCGTAGGTTTCGGTCGCGTAGGTTACGGTAGCGTAAGTTTCTGGCTCCGTCCTCCCGCGGAGCCTGCGTCGCGCGTCCGGCCACCGCTGAGCAGCGAGGGAGCACCTGGCGTACACTGGGTGTTCACCGGGTGTTCATCTGACGGGAGGCGCGATGGAGCTGCAGAGCCTGATGTACGAGCGCTCGGTCGCGCGGGTCCTGGAGGACCTCACCGAGCGGTTCGGGGACGGGTTCACCCCGGAGGAGGTCGCGGCCGTGGTCGCCCGTGGCAGGGCTGAGCTCGAGACGTCAGGCAAGCACGCGGAGTTCATCCCCTCGCTGCTGTACCACCGGGTGCGAGACGAGCTGCTCGCCGCAGCACGGAGCCAGGGCCGGGCGCTGTCACCCCTGCCCAAGCTCCTCTTCGTCTGCGAGCACAACGAGGGGCGTTCGCAGGTCGCCGCGGCCCTGGCGGAGCACCTGTCCGGGGGACGCGTCCTCACCCGCTCCGCCGGCGTCCACCCCACCGGACGACTCAACCCGCACACCCGGACGGTCCTGGCCGAGCGGGGGATCGAGCTGCTCCACGCACTGCCCTCGGAGGTGCAGGAGGACGCGCTGGACGCCGCCGACGTGCTGGTCCTCATCGGGTGCCGCTCCTGCGACCTCGAGGGGCGCCGGACCGTGCGCTGGGACGTGGACGACCCCTACGCCCAGGACCTCGAGACCGCCCGCCGCATCGCCGACGAGCTCGAGACCAGGGTCAGGGACCTCCTCGCCGAGCTGCAGGTCCCCGTCCAGGAGGAGCAGCGCGCCCACGCGACCGCTGCCGGCTGAGAGCTCGTCCCGCGGCTGCCGTACGGCAGCTCGCCCGCACCCGCGGCGCCGGTCCCCGGCGCGTGCCCTCAGCGCAGCGAGATCCGGACCCCTTCGGGGGTCGCGCTGAAGACCACCACGCCCAGGTCTGCCACGACGAGGTCGGCCCACGGCTCGAGCACCTCGTGCGGGCTGGTGGTCGTCACGGCGAGCGTGGCCGCTCCGGCTCCCCGCCCGGACCGCAGACCGGCAGGCGCATCCTCCACCACCAGGCACCGGGACGGATCGACCCCCAGCTTGCGGGCGCCGACCAGGTAGGGCTGCGGGTCTGGCTTGCCCCGGTTGATGTCGTCGGCCGTCACGAACGCCTCGGGCGCTGCCAGGCCGGCGGCCCCGAGCCGCAGGACCGCCAGCTCGCGCCCCGCCGACGTCACGATGGCGGCCCGTCCCCCCACGGCGGCCATGGCGTCCGCCGCCCCGGGCAGTGCGACGACGCCCGCAAGGTCCTCCAGCTCGCGCCGGTCGATGTCCGCGGTCGCGACGTCGACGTCCACGTGCGGGGGGACCACCGCCTCCACGATGCTGCGGCTGGGCACACCGTGAAAGGCGGTGAGCCGCTCCAGCGGGACCTCGTGGTGGGTGGCCCACGCCCGCCAGGCCCGCTCCACGGCCGCTGTCGAGTCGGTGAGCGTCCCGTCGTTGTCGAACAGGACGGCGTCGAAGGTCTCCGCCGTGATGTCGCGCATGCGCCCAGTCTCGCAGTCGTCGCACGCCGCCGACGCCACGGCCGTCACGGCACGAGGTCGCTGCGGGCCGACAAGGTCATGGTGACGGTCACGCCGCCGCCGAACGGCTCCAGCACCGAGGACAGCACCGGGATGCGGGCAGTCCCTCGCACGACCACGACCGCCGTCCGACCGTCGGGCGAGCCGGTGCCGGGGGCGACCTCCCAGCTGCTCAGACGCGTGGGGCGCTGCCGGCTGCCCAGGTGCGCCGCAGCCGCCTCGCGGACGGTCTCGTCGGTCAGCGGGACGCCGGCGCCGACGCCCTCGCCGTAGGCCCGGTCGGGCGCCAGCGCGTCGCTGGCGTCCAGGGCAGCGGCGTCGGCGGCGTCCAGGACGTGGATGCGGCTGAGCTGGACGCTGGTGACCCCGACGACGCCGAGGACGATCGAGAGACAGACCGCGACGAGACCGACCACGAGGATGCTGATCTGCCCGCTCTCCGGGTCGCGCGGCTGACTCATCGGCCCTCCCGGTACTCGTCCACGGCCTCGACGTGCTGGGCCGAGAGCGCGACCGACGTCGGCACCGACCCGCGCATGAAGTCCGGGACCAGTGGCAGCTGGACCTCGATCCGCGTCTCGACGACGACCCGGCCCCCCGGGCTCAGGCAGATGGACTCCTCGCACGTCACCGAGACGGTCCCCTCCCCCGGGCCGAAACCATGGGCGTCGAAGACCAGGGCGGCGGCCGCCTGGGCGCGCCCCCCGGCGGAGGGAGCGTCTGTGGCCGTGACGAAGGTCCGGCCGGCCTCACGGGCCGCCGCGGACACGGCATACGCGCCCGCCTGGACCCGTCCGACGGTCGCCACGAGGTAGAAGAGCGGGACGACGAGGAGGGCCAGGAGGAAGGCCACCTCGACCGTCATCGAGCCCCGGTCCCCCGCCCGTTGCGTGCTCACTGGTCCTCCGCGTAGGCCTGACCGGTCACGGTCATCCGGTCCGCGGGCCCGAACGGGCCGAAGACGGGCAGCGCGAGCGAGGCGGACACCTGCACGACCTCCACGCCGGCGACCGAGGAGCGACCCGCGGTCACCGTGACCCCACCCGCTCCCGGCAGGCTCTGCTCCAGCAGCTGTCGCGCACGGGCGGCGCCGAGCGCCGGCGATGAGTCGGCCCGCGCGCCGTGGCGCGCGCCCTCGATCACGTGCGCCGTCGCCGTGTTGTGCAGGTGCAGCGCGAGCGCGAGCTGGGCGGCCGCCAGCAGGATCACGCTCACCAGGCCCGCCAGCAGGGCGAACTCCGACACCGCGGCCCCACGCTCGCGATCCACCGCGGTGGCCGGCGGCCGGTGGGTCAACCGCCGACGCTGGAGACGGCGCTGGTGAAGAGCCCCGTGAGCAGGGGCTCGGCGACGAGCCACAGCGCGGCCACCAGGCCCGCGGTCATGATGGTGATGAGCACCCATCCCGGGACATCACCGCGCTCCGGTTCGGCCGCCCAGCTGCGGAGGCGCTGGGCGAACGACCGGCCGGAGGGTCGGTGCCGGTCGACGGCGGACAAGGAGGTCGAGCGACGCATCGCGTGTTCCCTTCGTCGATGGCGGCGTGACGGTCACGCCACCGCGTGTCATGGACAGGTCGTCGGGGTGCCGGGTCCGGGCGTGGCCGGCGGGGGTCACAGGGCGATCCGCAGCATCGTGACCCCGGGAAAGACCGCGAACAGGACGGTGACGGGCAGGACCAGGAAGACGACGGGGACCATCATCGTGATCTCGCGCCGACCGCCCTCCTCGATCAGCCCCTGGCGTGCGGCCTCGCGCGCGTCGGCGGCCTGGGCGCGCAGGACCTCGCCGAGGGGCGTGCCGCGCTGGATCGCGACCACCAGCCCGTCGACGAAGCGCACGATCGGCGCGAGCCCGGTGCGTCTGCTCAGCGCCTGCAGGGCCTCGGGCAGGCTGGCCCCCGTCCGTGCCTGCGCGAGGCACAGCTGGAGCTCACCGGCCAGCTCCCCGGAGGACAGCCGTGCCACGCGTTCGAGCGCCTGCACCGTCCCCTCCCCCGCCGTGACGGACAGCGCGAGCAGCTCGGCCACGGCCGGGAACTCGGCCATGATCAACCGCTCCCGCCGGGCCGCAGCCCGGCTCAGCAGCGTGTCTCGCACGACCACGCCTGCGAGGAAGGCGCACCCGACCAGCACCCCGAGGGCGACCACGCTGGCGCCGCGGGTCCACCACAGCACCGAGCCCAGCCCGGCCGCCAGGACCGCCGACGCCAGGCCCCACAGGACCTGCTGGATCCGGAAGCCCTCCACGTCGGGTGCCAGGCCCGCCCGCTGCAGGCGGGAGCGGACGGACTCGGTGCCGCCGAGGACCTGGTCCAGGGCGGCCGCGCCGCGCCGGGCCAGGGGGTCGACCACGTCGCCGAGGCGCCACGGGCGGCCGTCGTCCACCAGCAGCAGCCGCGAGCGCAGCGGAGCCCGGTCCAGGTAGGGCTCGATCCGCGCGGTCAGGTCGCTGCGGCGGGTGAGCGGCAGGCCCGCCCAGACCAGGAGCAGGCCACCGGCCAGCAGGAGACCAAGGCCGGCGCCCCACCACTGGACGGGCGTCATCTCAGCACCCTCTGCTCCTCGGGCAGCCGCCCGAGCCGCACCATCAGCTGGTAGGCGAGCACGGTGACGGCGGCACCCACCGCCAGGACCAGGGCACCTGCGGGAGTGCTGTACGCGTCCAGGGTGGACCCCCGGGAGGCCAGGAGCAGGAGCACCGCCCAGGGCGCGGCCATCGCGAGCCGGGCGGCGTTGACCGTCCAGGACTGTCGCGCCTCGAGCTCGGCCCGTGCCCGGGCATCCTCGCGCAGGAAGGCGGTGAGGGCACGCAGCACCTTGCCCAGGTCGGTACCACCCACGTCACGAGCGATCCGCAGCGCCTCGACCAGACGGTCGGCCACGGGGTCCGAGAGTCGGTCCTTGAGGCGGTCCAGGGACTCCGAGAACCTGCCGGTCGCCCGGTAGTCGTGGGTGAACTCCACGAACTGCGGACGCAGCTCCTCGGGCCCCCGCTCGCCGAGCTGGACCAGCGCCTCGGGCAGCGCCAGGCCGGCACGCACCGCGGACTGGACGTGGTCGACGGCGTCCGGCCACACGTCACGCAGCCGCGTACGCCGTCGCCGGGCACGGGAACGCACCACCGCGAAGGGGGCCCAGAGCGCCATGACCGCGAAGCAGAGGCTGACGGTCCACACCCCCGTGACCGCGAGCACGAGCAGCAGGGCCAGCAGCGCCAGCGCGACCGCGGAACCGATGAAGGTCCAGGGCCCCAGCCCTCGGACACCGGCCAGGACGATCTCGTCGGCGAGGTGGTCGACGCGGCGTCGGTGCGGTCGCGCGCGCACCCCCTCCGCGCGTGGCCAGAACGACCACCAGATGCAGGCCAGGCCGAGCCCGAGCACCAGCCCCCACACCGCCCCGGCCATCAGCTCGACCCCAGCAGCGCGCGCAGGTCGTAGCCGGCGCGGACGAAGCGTTCCTCGTGGGGCGGGTAGCCGTCAGCCCTGACCAGCTGGCCGTCCCTGCGCACGAAGATGTCGGCGATCTCGACCACGTCACCCTCGACCCGGCCGGGCAGGGCGGCGATCTCGCGGACCTGCCGCCGACCGTCGGCCTCCAGCCCCAGGTGCACCACGAGGTCGACCGACGCGGCGACGGTGGGCACCACGAAGCTGGAGGAGACGTTGGGGCCGGCGAGGAGCGGCAGCGTGCACATCTTCGTCACCGCCTCCCGGGCGCTGTTGGCGTGCACCGTGGCCATCCCGGGCAGTCCGCTGTTCAGGGCGATGAGCAGGTCGAGGCTCTCCTCCTGCCGGACCTCGCCGACGATGATGCGACCGGGGCGCATCCGCAGCGCCTCCTTGACCAGCCGGCGCAGGGGCACCTCGCCGGTGCCCTCGAGGCTGGGTTGGCGACACTGCATCGCCGCGACGTCGCGCAGGTTCACCTTGAGCTCGAACACCTCCTCGCAGGTGACGACACGCTCCTGGGCGGGGACCGCGGCGGCGAGGCAGTTCAGCAGGGTCGTCTTGCCCGCCTGGGTGCCGCCCGCGACGAGCACGTTGAGTCCGCTGACGACCGCGGCCTCGAGGAAGCGTGCCGCGTGCTCGGTCAGGCTCCCCAGGTGCACGAGGTCGGACAGCTCGTCCGCGGCCACGACGAACTTGCGGATGTTGACGGCCCAGTGCCGCCGGGTGATGTCGGGGATCGTGACGTGCAGCCGGCTGCCGTCCGGGAGCGAGGCGTCGACGAACGGGCTGCTCAGGTCCACGCGCCGGCCAGAGCTGCGCAGCATCCGCTCCACGAGGTCGTGCACCTGCTGCTCGGTCAGGAAGGTCGGCGTGAGCTCCGAGCGGCCGTGCCGGGCGACGAAGACCTTGCTGGGCTCGTTGATCCAGAACGAACCAGCCGCCCGCTTCTCTGCTGGTCAGGCCCCTTAGGGGTCCATTTGAGTCCGCGCAGGGTCCGCAGGAGCCTCAGTTAACGCCCCTACTTTCGGCCTCGATGAGGTGGCGCCCGATCTCGCGCAGAAGGGAGTCACCAGTGGTGACCATATTCTCCGGCCCCTGCGCGCGCGTGATGGCGTTGAGGAGGTTCAGAGTCAATCGCGCCTGAGCAAGCATGGCGCCGTGCGCGCGCCCTTTCTCCACGATCTCGCTGACGAGTTCGTCCGTGGCTTCCAGCGTGGCGGTCTCGCCCTCGGAATGCAGGAGGCTGGTCGCTACAGCGATTGCGTCTGCCATCGCTCGTTCAAAGTCGCTCATATCAATTTGCCCTTGCCCTTCGTTGTTCAGCACCCCGCACCTCAGCGACGAGGTCGGCGGTTGCACACCTGGTCCGATCCTCAGCGTCGGGCCACAAGTGAGAATAGGTGTCGAGCGTCGTGCTCGGCTTTGAGTGGCCAAGGGCGCGCTGCACGGTAACCACGTCGCAGCCAGCGGCGATGAGCCCTGAGGCGTAGAAGTGGCGCAGCGCGTGTAGGTGCAGCCCTGGGACGCCCGCCGCCCGCACCGTGCGCTTCCACCAGTAGTGCACGGTGGACGGCGGCAGAGGATCGCCGGCGCCTGTGAAGAAGAACCAACCCGCGGACGACACGCCCTGCTGCTCAACGTGCCGCGAGAGCGTTTGCAGCAGCTCGTCCGGGACGGGCACATCGCGCACGCTCTCGTACTTCGGCTCGCGCACCTCCGGCTTGCCACCGGGGCACGCCTGGACCTGACGACGTACGTGCAACACCCGACGGAGGAAGTCGACGTCGCCCAACTGGACGGCCGAGCACTCCCCCAGCCGGAGTCCTGCGAATGCGGCCAGCTCGACGTACGCCCGCATGCGCGGCTCGGTCGCCTGGAGTACTGACGCCACAGCAGCTGGCGGCGGGATCTCCACCCGCTTTGTGCGACCCTCCAACCGCACCGGCTTCACGGTGGCCGCAGCGTTTACCGCGATCCGGTTCTCCCCGACCGCCGCCTTGAGCACCGAGCGGACGGCCGTCAGCCTATGGTTCACGGTCAGCGGCGCGTATCCGTCCGCAACCATCTGCTTCTTCCACGCCTCCACATGCGAGGCCGTGAGCGCCCGCAGGCGAACGTCGCCAAAGGGCACCGAACGCCGGATCAGGTCCATCCCAACTGCGGTACGCGGCTTCCAAACCTGTAGTGATGACCATGCCTTCATGTAGTCGTCGAACGTTGCGTCGCCGGCTCGCGGATCGACGTACCGACCCGTTATGACGTCGGCGGTGACCTCGTCGAGCCACCGCTGTCCCTCGACCTTGCGTGCGAAGTGGCGCGCGTGCTCCTTCCCCGCCGCGTCTCGGTAGCGGGCCCGCCACTTGCCATTAGGGCGCTTCGTGACGCTGGCCATCAGTCAGCCAGACCCTTGATGGAATTGTGGCTCCAGGCCTCGTTTGCGCCCTCCCACAGCTGCTCGAACTCGGTCCACTCCCGCTTCAGTTCGGGGTCGACCTGCTCCCCAGCACGCTCCTGTCGCTCGACATAGGCAAACCACTCGTCGCCGGCGGAGTGGTAGACCCTCTCCGCCGCAAGGGCTACAGACGAGACCTTCTCGACCACCTCTTCCGCCAGCTGAGACAGATTGCTGAGCCCATTTTGAATTGCCAACTTGACAGCTCGCGGCGTGCCGTGGCTCTCGGTGAGCTCGCCCAGCTCAAGCTCGAACAGCTGGGCGATGGCGTAGGCCTCGTTCAGCCGCACCGGCCGGACGCCCGACTCCACGCGCTGCACGGTCTGCTGATGGAACGGCAACCCATACCGGTTACGCAGCTCTCTCGCGAGATCGGTCTGCGTCCAGCCTCGGCGCTCGCGCCACTGCACCAACCGCTCGCGGAGGTTGCTCTCCCACTGTCCCGCCGGCGCTGTGTCCATGAGTCAAACCGTACAACATTTTGTAGAGGACCGCCAACGTCCTGCTTGCCCTCCGGCCGAACCCATGCCACCATCGCCTTGTTGATGTCCGCCAACAGAACGTTAGGTACCACACCGTGTACTCCACAGAGCTCTTGACCACGGCTGAGGCCGCCGAGGTCCTGCACACCCCTGTCGCGACTCTGCGGTACTGGCGACACGTGGGTACGGGTCCGAGGAGCTTCAAGCTTGGGCCACGTCGTGTCATGTACCGCCGCGCCGATGTCGAGGCCTGGGTTGAGGACCAGTACAACGCCGGGCAGGTCGGTTCGTGAAGACGGCACCAGCCGAACCGCTCACGCGGCTCCGAGGCGCTGGCGCCCGCAGCACAGCCGTCTTGCTCTCACTGATCGGCCCGCCCGATCACGTCCGGGCCCTCGCCTCTCGCGACGACCGCTGCAGCCCCCTCGCATCCCTGCGCTGCGCTCTCTTGTCTCCCACCGTGACGTCTGACCCGGGCGTCAGCCTCTTCGTGGGCCTAGGCACGCCATACGCCACGACGCCGGGCAGCGCATGAGCGACGCGAGCCGCCGCGGGCCGGCTCACGGCACCTCCGCCCGGCCAGTTCAGGGTCGATTGTCCTCGCCGTTTGAGCACTCAGCGTTGCCGCGACAGGCCGCGTCCCGACGCGTCGCCAACCTCCACGCCCGTCCGGGCGTGGGTGGTAGGAAGGTTCTCGCCCTCCTGCGGAGACCCACCGGCTTCGGAAAGCGAGAGGACCGCACGTGTGACCGCTGCCGGGCCTACGCTCCGTCGGGCACCGCGTTCTGGCCCTTCCTCATCCGTCCGCGGGGTGACATCGCCCTGGGCGTCGGTATGTGCAATACCTGCGCGCGTCGCGAGGGAATCGCGTGAGCATCATCATTCCTCCGATCACCCCCGAGGACGACGTGCTGCGCGCCGCCCTGAGGTATGCCGCCGCAGGGCTGTACGTCGGCCCGGTCCGGAGGGGGACCAAGGACCCCTCCTCGACGCTGGGCAAAGGCTGGCACACCCGCACGAGCACCGATCCCCACGTCGTTGCGTCCTGGTTCCCGGGAACCGACCACGGGGTGTTCCTGCACTGCGGACGCTCCGGGCTGGTCGTGCTCGACGTAGACACCCCCGACCGGCTGCCCCAGCTGATCGTGCGGGCACTCACCGACTGCGCGCCGCCCTACCAGACCACCCGGGCAGGCGACCCGCGCCGGGGGCACTACCTGTTCGCCACCCCACCCGGGCGGGAGCTGGGCAACAGCGTCGGGGGCCTCGGGAGCGGCTGGGGCGAGATCCGGGGCCGCAACGGCCTGATCGTCGTCGCACCCACCGTCCACATGAACGCCGACTCCGGCGGCCTCTACACCTGGAGGCGAAGCGGGCCGGTGCCGGTCCTCCCCGCCTACCTGGCCGAACAGCTGCCCGACGCGATGCAGGCCGCTGAGGCAGCCACCGACGTACAGGTGACCGCCTTTCTGGACGCCCACACCGGCGCCACCAGACCCGACCTGATCAAGGTGCACGCCCAATCGTTCCAGCGAAGGGTGGACGCCGGGGAGTCGAGGCACCACACCATGGCCGGGCACCTGGCCGGGGCGATGAAGGACGCCGCCGCAGGGTACGTCGACGCGCGCGCCGCGGCCGACACATTGCAGTCCCTGTTCCTGTCCGCCCTAGCCAGGCCCCCGGTGGGCAAGCAGGGGGCGTCCCGGACCGGGCCGACCGCCCACAACGAATGGTACGGACTGCTGTCGTGGGCGGTCGCACAAGCGACCGCCACCGACCCCGAGACCCACCACGCCCGGGTAGCCGAGAAGGTGCCCGCCCTCGGTGAACACCTGCGTTCCTCGACAACCGCACCATCCGTCAACCTGCCAAGCGGGGGCACACCCACCGGCACGGCCACCGATCGTCGGGTCGTGCTCATTAGCGCCGACACGATCCGGCCGCGGCCGGTCCGGTGGCTCTGGGAAGGCAGGCTCGCCCTCGGCACGCTCGGGCTGCTAGCCGGTCGGGAGGGCCTGGGCAAGTCGACCCTGGCGTACTGGGTCGCCGCGCGGATGACCCGTGGGGAGCTCGACGGGTGCTACCGGGGTACCTCCAAATCGGTTCTGGTCGCCGCCACCGAGGACTCCTGGGCACACACCATCGTCCCCCGGCTCATGGCCGCCGGAGCCGATCTCACCCGCGTGTACCAGGTGGAGGTGCTGAACGCGGATGACGTGCAGGTGGGTCTGAGCCTCCCCCGCGACCTGCTCGACATCGAACGCCGCTGCCGCGATGTCGATGCCGGCCTCATGCTGCTGGACCCGCTGATGTCCCGCCTCGGTGACCTGGACACCCACCGGGACGCCGAGGTGCGACAAGCCCTGGAGCCCCTGGTCACCATCGCGGACCGAACACGGATGGCCGTGCTGGGTCTCATGCACCACAACAAGTCGGGCTCCGTCGACCCGATGCACCTGGTGATGGGCAGCAGGGCGTTCACGGCCGTGGCGCGATCCGTGCACACCGTGGTACCCGACCCCGACGACGACAACGTCCGGCTGTTTGGGACGCCGAAAAACAACCTGGGCACCACAAACCTGCCCACTCTCGCGTTCACCCTTGCCTCTTGCCCGATCGAGACCGATGAGGGCACCGCCTGGACGGCACAGCTGATCTGGGGCGAGGAGCGGACCGAGACCATCCGAGAAGCCATGAGCCGCACTGTGGACGACAACGACAGGTCTGCCACCGACGAGGCCGCCGACTGGCTGTACGACTACATCGTCTCAAAGGAAGGCCAGGCCCCCAGCGCCGACGTCAAACGTGCAGCCAAGATCGCTGGGCACACGGAGAAAGCACTGCGCCGAGCTCGCCACAAGCTCGGTATTGAGATCAGCTCAGGTGGCTTCCCGCGCGCCACACACTGGTCCCTCCCAGCCCCCGGCCCTGCCCCAGTCGTGCCTGCAGTCGCGCCGCCGCTCCCAGGAGAGGTTAAGGAGGGCACGACTGACTCTCAGGGGTCACAACTGTTCAGGTCGGAGCCAGTCGCGCCAGTCGTGCCCGCCCACGGAGACGGGGCTCCAGAAGGCCCGACTGCCTGCGACACCTGCTCCGCCCCGCTGCTGCTGCAACAGCCAGGCCGCACCACCTGCGGCCGATGTGTACAAGACCGGAAGGAAGCATCATGACCAAGAAACCAGCCTGGAGTACCAGCGCGCGCAGGAGGCGCAGTTCCGCGCGTCGGTGTCCGAGATGCGGACCACCCACGGCAGGACCGAGCGTGTCGACTGTGAGGGGCTGACGGCATGGCCTTCGACGACACCAACAACCTTCTGACTAGCCTGCAAGGACGTCGGATACCCGGCGGGTGCGACGACTGTGACGCCTATCAGACTGTCGCCAGTATGGGGCGCCTGCACCGTGTCACGGTGCACCACGATGACACTTGCCCGGCCCTTCGGGCGAAGATGCGGACCTCCCCGCGTCGCCCGCCACCTCGGGGGTAGGGCCGGCAAATCACGACGACCGACAGCTCGACCAGTCAGGCCGGTAGTGGACATCTCTCCCTAGCTCACAAACCACCACTCGGAAGGAAAACCATGGGACCCGGCAAGCACACCAAGGCCGTGGAAGACGCGCTGACGGCGGCCCACGACCAACTAAGGCCCGCTGACCAGCCGCTAATCGAGCTGGCCCGAGCCCTAGCTGCCCAGCTCGACGCATCCGGGCCGGAGGGTCCAGGAACTCGCCTTGCGGGCACTTATCTGACGACATTGCGCACTCTGGCGGCTCGTACTAGCACTGACGGCCCCGCACCGCGTCGTCGTCCGTCCAGTCTCGCGGCCATCCGCAGCCAAGTGCGTACAAGCAACTGATGCCGCTGAACCGAGGCGCTGGTGGAGCGCCCGTGTACTCCGCCTGGGGCGTGACAATACTGATGGCCCGAAAGTAGCCTGCCTCGGCTGGCAAATCCATCAGCGGAAGGCAGAAGACAGATGGCAACCCAGTTGTCTGCTGAGTCGCCTCGGCCCCGCGCGTGAGACGAGGGTACCGTGCGGGCTACTGCTCGACGGACTCAGCAGACACATCGTTCCAGGTCCGCCAGGTGAGCCGGTCTTGCCACCGCTCGGTGAGTATTTGCGCGAGGTCTGGGCGCAGCAGCAATCCGGAGCCGGCGAGCAACGGGTACGACATATGGTAGTCGCTGTGAGCGTATTTCGAGCGCCATGTAACGTGCGCCAGAGCCGAGCCAGCGTTGTCGCACATCAACAGCTCATCAGCGGAATCACCGGCAACTAGCTGAAGCGCCTCGACAAGCGCAGGTGCGGGAGCGAGCATGCCCGGGAGACCCAGTAGGGCGTCTTCATCGATGAAGGCCTTGTCGCCGCGAGCCGCTAGAGGGGTGTAACGCGTCGACGTCTCGCTCGTCTGGCGACCGCTTGGGTTGAACCATTGCTCCGCGCCGACCAAAGCGAGCGGACTGCGTTGGTTGGGGATGGACAGCGCAGAGAGATTGAGTTCGACACCGCCTTGAACCTCTGTTTGACGATCGTCACCGGTGATATGACCGCGCCGCTCACGCCGAGTTTCGCGATATCCCACCAGGACCCAGGCGTCGTAGGGGCCACCATCGCCGAGTGCTAGCGGGAGCCACGGCGCCGACTCCGGCTGCCTTTGCAAGTTTACTAGGGCCCCGTTGGCGCTGCTCGCTTCCATGCTCCGCGCGTTTTCCGGATGCGGACCTTCAGAAGGGAGCGGCAGGGCAGCAGGCCTTGGGATGCGCCCTCGCTCGACCGTCAAGGGCAGGGTTGACAACCGCAGCAGTTCGGCAAGGTCATCCTCCCATTCGGCGGGATCAGTCACCGGGTAACCCCTGAGCTCGCACACGGCCCGGCAGGCGCCTGCGGCCTTCTGCAGCGACTCCTCTGCCACATGATTGCTGAGCAGAATGGCGTCCGGCCATCCCCGGTCGGCGCTCATATCGCGGACGCTTTCGCGCAGCGCTATGTCAAACTGGTCATCATCGAGGGACCGTGCGATAAGTTCCACCACCGCCCCGATAAACCCGTCCAGCTGGCTGTGGATAACCGATGCACGATAGGGGGCTTCCCGCAAAAGGCTTGCGGCGAGCCCGAGGCGTTTGTCGGCCGCGCCTCCCGTTTGCTGTGGCACGGGGAACGCATCCAGGTCGGAGGACGCGAGGGGCGGGACCTCGCCGGGAAGCAGCCTCAAAAGCTTCCGTGCGAGTGCGCGGACGACGAGGTACTGCGAGGCGAGGAGGCTTCGCAGTTCCTCTCCCGCCGCACTGAGGATCGACGGGTCCTCCGTTGCCACGCGCTCGACCATGGACAGCAGCAGATGCGGCAGCACAGCCCCTGTCATCGAGCGCAGGGCGACAGGGAGGGCGTGAGTGAACAGCCTGGGTCTCAGGTGCGCCAAGTCGTCGAGGGCTATGAGTGTGCGGCGCAGGTTCTCCCTCCCTGGGTGGGACAGGCCTGCGAAAGAGGACACAGCAAAGGCGTAGTCGACAGCAGACAGCCGGGGGTCGACCAGCGGCGGATCGAGGCGTATACCGCCGTAAGCGGGCAACTTTTCGTCCCCGGGAAGCGCAGGCAGGCGGTCCGCAATGACCGCGGCTGCTTCATCCCAGACGTTGAACGCCAGGTCCGCCGAGGAGGGTGCACCCGGCACCGTGAGGGCCTGGGCAGCACAAGCCTCGATGAGTGCCTTGGTGATGCCCATCGTCTGATTACCGGGGCCAACCAGGCGGCGCTCGATGCCGATTCCGACTGCTTCGGCTGCCACTTCGGGTGCCAGGGTCGTCGCGCGCGCCAGCAAGGTCATGTGTTGCCTCCCACCGAATGCCAGCCACCCGCCGTCACCTCTTGCCTGCGTCCAGGCAAGGGCGAAGGCACGTGCAGCGAGCGCGATGTGGGTGCGGCCGCCAGCGGTCGCCGTCCCCTCCTCCCGCTCCAGCGCCCCGCCTGCTTCTGAAAGAAGCTCCCCGATGCGCGCGAGAAGGAGATGCTCATCATTGAAGCCCGGGATCTCCGAGAGCGACTCCAATGTCCTTGCGACCTCTGCGTCTTGCCCGGCTGCAATCAATGGACCCAGCCGCTCGATCAGGGCGACCGCGTAGGCCTCCACCAGAGCCTGCCGGGTCGCTTGTTGCCCGACTCTTGAGGCTCCTCGCCGCCACGCCCTTGCCAAAGCTGCTACGCCATGTCCCCCCGGCGGCGCCGTTCGCGCGAGCTGCGTGACAACTTCAAGTTCGGCTCTGCCCCGTTCCCGTTCCTGCTCCTGTCGCGCGCTGGTCATGTCGGCCACATCGCTGTTGCCGCTCAGTTCGCTTCCCTGATCGTGAGGACCATAGCCAGTGGGCGTTTCAGCATCAGAGACGGATGCGACTACGGTGACCTGTCGCAGATTGTGGTGCGCAGCGACCTCGTTCATTTGCAACAGCGCCGCTGCCTCTTCGGCAAACTCGCTGCCGTCGCCGGTGCCCGCCTGGGCTACCTCATCGCCTCGGGTGAGCGCGCGCTGGAGGATCCCGCCCTCCCCCTGCCCGTCGACCGACAGACGCTGCACCATCCGGCCGTAGGTCGACATCCGCGGCGCGTCGCTGAGCGTGGCTGCCAACACCGCCGCCATGACTGGGTCCGCGTCGTCAGCGTGCTCGGACCAAAGATCGTGGCGCATGTGCTCCGCCTGGGTGCGACGGCCCCGTGTATTGAGCCCCAGTTCCGTTGAGAACTGAGCGTGAGCCACGGGATCAGTGGCTGCCAACATTCGCCACCATTGGGTCGGCGCATGTCGAGTCTCCTTGCCGTCGGTATGAGCACGTGCCTTATACGCCAGGCCCTGCGCCGTCACCATGCGCTTCAACCCCCGGTCGGGGTCCAGCAGGTTGAGGGACCGCAGCGGGTCGAGCACTTCGTAGATCGTGAGGTCCTTATGGAAACCGTAGCCAAGCAGCATGCGACTGGCCATGGTCCAAGACGCTATCGCGCGTTCACTAGCGCCGCGGCTGACGGCAAGGACGTCGGTGCGCACGTAATCATTCGAATACGTGTCGCCAGACGTCAGTTCACCAACTGTGGCCAGCCTCACCTGGCACAACGCCTTGAGAAGATGGAACTCGGCGATGTCGCTATAGAAGCGACCGTCCGACCGCTCGATCTCGGCGTCTATCAAGTCACTTAAGAAGTCCAATTGTTCATCAGGAGCAGTCCGAAGCGCCAGTGTCAGTGTCCGGTCCGGTGGCAGTGGGACCCCCATCTCGCCTCGCAATGAGCGAGTGACCCCCTCCCCCACCTCGAGGAGGAGTTCAATTGCCCGGGGCCAGTCCTCGGCGTCGAGCAGTCGAACCGCGCGATCGATGGTGTCCCAGATTAGGTCCATCTCGAAATACAGGTCCACTGCCCGCGGCGTCCCTGCAAAGGGACGGGCATCGAACTTCAAGTCTTCCAGTGCGGCCATCGCCGTGGCACTAGCATCCTCGGGCGGCGCTGCTTCAGCACGGACTAGGTTGACGCAGAAACGAAGCCAGCAGCGGTACCAACCTTCACCACTTAGTGCGGCCACTATCGCGTCCAGCGCGACCGGCCGCAGCCGGCATGCCTCAATTGCATCTAGCATGGCAGCGACGGCAATGGGACTGTGTCGATCCAAAGCCGCTGTGGCTGCGTCGATGGCCGAGGACAGCGCATCCGCCTCCCACCCACCTCTTGTATGGTCGCTGGCCGTGCGGTCACCGCTTGGCGCAGTCTGCTCCGCTCCGAGATCCCTCAGTCGGTGCACCTGTCCCACCGGAACACCGGCTGCCTGCGCTTGGGTGGCCCACCGGCCGACTGAACCATGGGGCGCCAGGTCGTCGACGCCATTTTGAACCATCTCTTCAGCCACGGCGAGGCAATAGGCCCCGGAATCACGCACGCGAGCAGCCATTTGCGCGCCTGTCTCAAGGCCCAGTGTGTCTGCGATGGTGCTTACGACGATGCGGTGAGAGGACAGGGTCCCTGTTCGGTCGCACCAGCCACGTGCGATAGTCAGCAGTCGCTCGTGAGGGTCCTCGGGCAGAGGTTCTTCTCCCTTGCCCTGTTCGATGTCAGGGTGCCCGTCAAACTCGTCACCCGGCGACTGCCCGACTCCGGACGGCCTGATGCTCTCGGATGTGGCAGCCGCCGTTTGCTCGGCTGACATGTGGGTTCCAGTTTCAGACCGGCTCTGGGTCATCTGGACCGGTGCGCCTTCGACCTGCAGCAGCCGGAACTGCCCGCGCAGCACCGCCTCGACCACATGCTCCTCAGGATCCTCGCCTCTTTGACCATTGCCGCTGTGCTCGTCGCGCCACGCCTCCAGATAAGGGCGCCACGGCGCTACGAAGCCTTCCCGATCGAGTTCAGCGCAAAGCAGGACGCCTGCTTCGGGTGGCATCGTCACCAGCCCTTCCTGCAGCATCCGTTCCGCGACTTGCTCACCGCCGAATAGAGCGATCCGCACTTCGGTGAAGCGGGTGTCTAGATCGCTGAGCCGCTCCTGTTCGTACGTCTCGACGCCGCGCATGAGCTCCAAGCACCGTGCTACGGCGGCCCAGTCTCCTTCGCGCTGGGCGCAGCGCACCCCGACGGCGAGATTGGCCGCGATGGCCGATGGGGGAAACCCTGCCCCCACGGCGACGGCCGCGAAGGACCGATCGACAAGGGCCAGCACCTCCTGGTTGCGTCCCGCAGTGGCCAGCAGCGGCAGGAGGGATCTGAATGCACGCGTGTCACGGAAAAGACCTAGGTCCCTAAGCCAAGTGATGACAGCTCCAAGACGCGCTGCCAGCGCTTCGGGCTCGGCCTCTAACTCTCGACGCAGATACCTCCCGAACGACTCGTGGTAGATCGCCAGACCTCGTGGCGACTGCCTCAAGACGGGTTCCAACACGCGCACCGCCGCTGCGACACGGTGCCCCTCACCTGGCTGGATCGCCTTCAGCTCCTCGACGGTGAGCGGGAAGTCCACCACGGTGAGGGTGTCGGCCGCAGCCTGGCCCGCAGTGTCCAACAGCGCTGCCAGGTGCCGGTAATAGTGCTCCAGGTCGCCGTCGTAGGCCGGGATCGAGGAGAGAACCTCACCTGCTGACCCGGACGTCAGGAGGAGATCAGCCCGGTCTTCGCGCTGGAGCTCGCGACACAGGTAGGTCGCATAGAGGGGATTGCCGGCCGAGCGCCCAAAGACGGCATCGACCACGTCCTCAGGATCATCAGCAAGCTCGTCTGCGTTCAGGCCAAGGCGTCCCAACAAGGTCGCGATCTCAGCGCGGCCCATTGGCGGAACCTGCACGGTCGTGGCACCAGCCTCACGGAGCGGTTGAAGATGGTCTCCGGGCTGACTCAGGACGATGATCACGCAGCCCTTTATCGGCTCCAGCGCCGCGATCTGGGATGCCATGGCTGCGGACGGTGACACCGCTCCGGGTCTACTTGCTCGCACCCGAGTGACGTGGTCAAGCCCGTCGATAATTAGGGCGACCGGCCCGTTGCTGACGCCCACTACCTTCTCCACGAGCCGCATGAGCGTCTGCTCGTCGGCGCTGAAGATGGGCCGCTGTGCCATCGCGATCGCGGGATATTCGGCGGCAATCCGCTCCGCCAACGAGCCAAACACGCGCTCAGAGGCCACCCTGTCGTCTCGCTCCTCCTCGGAGTCGTTGAGAAAGCAGAAGTGTTCAGCGACAGTCCAATCATCCGCGGTCAAAGACGAGCGCAGCTGATCTGCGACCCAGGACTTGCCCTGCCCAGGCGGCGCCTCCGCCACCAGAAAGCCGCCGTCCGCGGCGGCACTGGCGGCGGCAGTTCGCAGATTTTGCACGGCCGCGAGTCGACTGACCTGCTGGTCTGGAACGACTGGACTCCTGCGGCTGACGCTGCCAAAGTCCGTGCGTAGGGCGATGGCCCGAAGAAGCGCGGGACGGACCAGCGGCTCGTGGGTGTGTCGCGCCCTCCCAGCTACCGCCACGAGCGCGGCAGCGACATCCTCTGGCCGCCGGTTCTCGTTGGGGTATTGCCCGACGCCCACTTCCTCCCTCAGGCGTGCGAGCAAGAGTTGCTCTAGGGCTCCAGGAGCGGAGAAATCGCTGGACATGGCGGGAGCATTGACCTCAACGACCAAGCGGGCGCACAGCTCCTGGAGCTCGTCTTGGGTGAACGTCAGTCGTTCGGCGTCATCAGCCTGTCCCACACAACTTCCGTCGCCCTCACCGCCGGTCTGCCGCAGGAACTCCCATGCATCGCCCGCCCTTCTCCTGCCCGCTCCCTCCCGGTGAACGCCCTGCCACAACGCTTTGGCGTCAAAACGGTATCGGGCCGTAGAGGTCCCGACAATTGACGGCCCAGGATCCGGGTCGGCCGGCAGCAGTACTCGAGTGAGCACCCCGTCAATAGCATCAGCGTCGCGCAGGTAGACCGTATAGGAACTCTGTCCGGCCCGTTGCGAGTGCAGCGCCGCGTCCGAACGCATGCTCCTGAAGACCTCGCTCAGCAACAGCTTGCGTGTGCCGCGCACGAACGTGTCGATGTCGAGCGGCGTGGGCTGGGCTTGGTACTTGATTTGGCGTCGAGTCCAGCGGCCGTCGGCCCACTCAACAGTGAGATCGTCGAACCTGTCATGAACACCACCGAGGAGGGTGTCGCAGTAGACCCGGACCGCGTCGCCGAGGATCACGTCCACAGCCGCGACGGCACCCATAAGATCCTGGTAGCTGTAACCCGCGTGGGCGTACTTCAGTTCACTCATGTGCCCGGATCTGCCACAGGTGACTCCACTCCGACATTCTCATCGGCACTCACCCTAGTCAGTGCCGGGGCAGAACCCCGAGAGGACCATGGAACTGCACTAGCCCCTGAGCGCCCCGCGACGGGCTCGCTGGCGTGGCAGAGTTGAGCCGGTCGTAGTCGATGCCAAAGCGGGAAAGGACCTCGACGCCCCCCAACCACCCCAGGTTGAGGTGCGGCGGCTCAGGTGCCAGAAGCCTGGTAGCCGTGGTCGCTGTGCGCAAGATTGGTGCACGGGGCCAACCTGTGCCTCGTGAACCTGAACGCGGACGGCGCATGACGGCGGCGGGAGTGGGGCATCCGTCCACAGTCGGCGGGCGCGCTCCTGCTCACGCGCGCGTTTCACATAAGACTCGTTGGGGGCACAAGCCACAAGTTATCCCCCCCCCCCCCCCCCCCCCGGGTGCGGTGGATACTTTCGCGGTGGCGCGCGGCCGATAAGCGACCTTGAGGACGCCAGCACATTCTCGCGAGCCCGTTGGGATCCAAACCTTCGAGCCTACGCATTTGCCCCCACTTGCACCAGGCGGGACAAAGCGCGTCGTGCAGAGCTGCTTCTACGCTGATTGAGGAGTCAGCGTAACGTCAAGAGAAAGTAGTCGTATCACCACCTGGCAGGTACGCCGATGTGGGTGCGAAGGATGTACGCACGAAACGCCGCATAGATGCTGCAGGGGGTGGCGGTCTTGCCTGTGGGATCACGCGTGTGTCCACACAGGGAGGTGAGGTGGTGTGGTGTACCCGGTACCACTCGCGTCGGTCCTGACCGGTGCCTCCATAAGCCAACTCCACCGGTGGCGCATAGGGGCTCCTCGTACCTGAGGTGTCGGCTGAGCGACCAATCACGTACTCATATAGGGATCTAGTCGCCGCACGAACGTTCGTCAAGCTGCGCTCCATCGGTAGCGTCTCGATCCAGCGGATTCGCAAGAGCCAAGAGTCGCTACGCGACATGGATTTCAACGATCATCCATCAGAGTATCGATTTGTGACCGATGGACACTTGATAGCGCTGCTGAACGCTGGCGACGAGGCTGCCATCGATCTGACGAAGCGGCCAGGGTCCCAGATCATGAACTTCTCACTCCAGGACGTGTTTGAATCCTTTGTGACTAGAAATGGCAAGCCGGTGGTGCCATTCCAGCGCCCCACCCGCGGAATCCAGGTGGAACTCAAGCGAATGGGAGGCTGGCCAACCATTGAGGGCACGCGGATAGCGTATGACACCATTTCCGGCTTCATCGGCAACGAAGAAACGAACTTTGCCCTGCTGCACCACTTCTACCCAGGCGTTAGCGATGAAGCGGCGCGAGGCGCCGTCGAGCTCACCATGCGGGTAGGGGCAGCATCATGAAATTCTTCGTCGATGAGAATACCTCCCCCGCTTTCAGTGCAGCGATGAAGTTCATGTTCCCGCAGCATGAGTTTGAACACTGTAACGACGCTGGCTTATCCGGCGCCGTAGACACAAAGATGATCCGCGAACTTTCCGCCCGAGGAGAGGTCGACGTCCTGATCACGAAAGACGTCAACCAATGGAGCGTTGCGGAAGAGCAGCGGGAGATTCGCGCCAGTTGCATGTCCTGGCTAGCTCACCGTGACCCGCCGTTCTCGGGGCCCCGCCAGGTGAGCTTCTTGACTGCCGCTTATCTGTCCGCTATTGACCTAGTCACGGCGCAAATCTCGACTACAGGACGTCCCGTCTACGCCCGCGTGAACCATGTCCCCCACGACCCCACGCAGAGAGTCAAGTTTTTCGCCTGAAACGCTCAGTAGGACCGTTCGAAGGCCACGCAACTGCTGCGAGTACCGACGCGAGGCAGCTCAAGCGACGCGAACTGTCAGCCGTCGTCATGCGTTGCGAAACGAGCCGAGGCGATTCGCAGGTCGACGTCCGCGCTGGCTGTTCGAGGCCCGTCCTCGTTGACAAACAGGCGCGCAGCGGCAAGAGAGTTGGACTCGACGGACGAAGCCGTCATCGGGATGAATGCGCCCCGGGCTGATGGGGCAGCCGCGAGAAGAGAGCGTCCCATGTATGCCGAACCTGCGCTGCCCGAGGCGGCCTGTGCAGACAGAAGGAATCAAGGTGCAACGACACTTCCACGCGACCGGAGACGCGTCTGTCGGTGCTGTGCCCGAAGATGGCGCGGATGAGTAGGAATGATGTCGCAGCGCTGCAGCAGCAGCCGATTCGTAAACGAGAACCGAGGCCGCGGCGCGGTGGCACTCGTGTGTCAGACGTGCAGCGACTTGCCGACCTGTATGACCCGACCAATGAACTGCCGCCACACGCGGTTCCAGTGGGATCTAACAAGCGCCTTCGGTGGAAGTGTTCGCGCGGCCCGGATCACTTATGGGAGGCGATGGCGAACTCGGTATATCGCTCGACATCACCGACGTCCGGATGCCCGTACTGCGCTGGCAAGCGCCCGTCCCTCACTAACCGCCTCGACGTGCTACACCCCGACTTGGCCCAGCAATGGGACCTCGAGGCCAACGCTGGTTCGCCCACAGTCGTGGCGGGCTCCGAACGCAAGGCGTGGTGGCGGTGCGGCGATGGTCACCAGTGGCAGGCAAGCATCAGGAGTAGGAGCGTGCTCGGATCCGGCTGCCCTAGGTGCGCCGCCAAAGCTCAGTCTTCGCGCCGTGCCACTCCTGAACCAGGGGGTTCGCTGGCCGACCTTCATCCCGGCATTGCAGCAGAGTGGCATGCAACGAGAAACGGCCAAATAACCCCTCTCCACGTTCGCCCACAGTCCAACAAACGTGCTTGGTGGGTGTGCCATCGGGGGCACGAGTGGTCCGTCCCGCCAGCCGGACGCGTGGGCAAGGGCGGGGCTGGCTGTCCCTACTGCTCGGGCCGTCTCGCCACCCCCGAAACGTCATTGAGAACGCTTCGAGCTGACATCGCCGCCGAGTGGGACGCCGACAAGAACGGATCGCAAACGCCCGATGACGTTATGCCCGCCTCCAGCGCGTATGCCTGGTGGTCCTGCCCGCGCGGCCACTCCTACCGCAGTCGCATTGCAAATCGGTGTCAATTAGGGCGCGCGTGCCCTTATTGCACAGGGCAGAAGGTGGGCTATGGGAATGACCTAGCGACCCTCGCACCAGCGGTCGCCGCCGAGTGGCACTTCGACTTGAACGGTGACGTCACCCCGGCTCAGGTGACAACGGGTGTTCAGCGTAAATACGCGTGGCTATGCGAACGTGGACACACCTGGACGGCAACCATCGCGTCGCGCGTCCGCGGCGGCACTGGATGCCCAACCTGCGCCGCTGGATGGCGGCGCTCTCGTCCTGAGATTCAGTTGCTCCTTGAGTTGCGCCACACCTTCCCAGCGTCACTAACCGGTGACACTACGGTGAACGGTCGAGAACAAACCTGGAGCGTTGATATGGCCAGCCCAGAGCTGGGGATCATCGTGGAGTACGACGGTGCGCACTGGCACCGAAGAACGAACGACCGGGACGACCGCAAACTGCGCGACCTTACTGGAGCGGGGTGGCTGGTGTGTCGCGCCCGTGAGACCCCTCTGCCCTGCCGCGACTCCGATGTGGCGGTCGATGCTCGACGACCGGACGTCTTCATCACCGCCTGTACAGTGACCGCGAAGCTCATCAGCCTCATCGTCGCCATTCCCGAAAACTCCGGCGGAGCGGCCTCCCGCGCAGCGTGGGGCGCGCTGCCCGAGATGCGACGGAAGTTCGACTTGTACCGCGCTGGTGGCGTGGCCAGGGAAACCGCAGCGGCCCAGGTCATTTGGAGCGAACTGGTCGTGGGAAGGCGCTCCCCGCGCGAGCCGTCCATCACCCCACCGCGCCCGCGGCCAGGGGGTTCTCTTGCCGAGAAGTCCCCCGCCATCGCGGCCGAGTGGCATCCCGCCCTCAACGGCCCTTTCACTCCCGCGGACGTATCCAATGCACGCAACGCCAAGGCTTGGTGGCTGTGCTCGAACTGTGGCGCCGTTTGGCAGGCGCCCATAAATGGGCGAATCCGTCGTCAACACGTCGGCTGCCCGCCCTGTAACCGGAAGAGGTCCCGCTCGAGAACGCCTTAACGCGGCACAGCTCAGCGTCCAGTACTGCCTCTGCAGGCCGATGTCGCAGTGCCGCCTGGCAGTCAACCAAACTGGTGGCGAGGACGCCATTCTGCGGTAGTCTCCCTTCCCCGCTCCATGTGAGCATGCTTGCCCTGGGGGCACCGAAGGAGGGTTCCGAGCAATGAGTGAGCATGGGGTGCCCGCGGCCTTCCCGCTGCGCGAGCTTGCCGCGGCGTCTGCCGACGCACAAGGCAGTGTGGAGGACCGATGGATTGCGTCAGATATATGTGACGAAATGGAGGGGGCCTTCCTCGAGTACGCCTACTCGGTCATCTACTCCCGCGCGCTGCCCGACGCCCGCGACGGCCTCAAGCCGGTCCAGCGCCGCATCCTCTACTCGATGCACGAGCTCGGCCTGCGCCCGGACAAGGGGCACGTGAAGTGCTCCCGCGTCGTCGGCGAGGTCATGGGTAAGTACCACCCGCACGGCGACACGGCGATCTACGACGCGATGGTCCGGATGGCGCAGCCCTTCACGATGCGGCTGCCGCTGGTCGACGGGCACGGCAACTTCGGCTCCCTGGACGACGGCCCGGCCGCCAGCCGCTACACCGAGGCCCGGATGGCTCCCGCGGCGCTGCTGATGACCGCCAGCCTGGACGAGGACACCGTCGACTTCGTCCCCAACTACGACGACCAGCTGACCCAGCCCGAGGTGCTGCCCGCCGCCTTCCCCAACCTGCTGGTCAACGGCGCCTCCGGCATCGCGGTCGGCATGGCGACCAACATGCCGCCGCACAACCTGGTCGAGGTCATCGGCGCCGCCCGCCACCTCATCGCCCACCCGGAGGCCGACCTCGAGGCGCTGATGCGCTTCGTCCCCGCCCCCGACCTGCCGCTCGGCGGCCGAATCATCGGGCTCGACGGCATCCGCGAGGCCTACCAGACCGGGCGCGGGTCCTTCCGCACCCGGGCGACGGCGCGGATCGAGAACGTCACCCCGCGCAAGAAGGGCATCGTCGTCACCGACCTGCCCTACCTCGTCGGCCCGGAGAAGGTCATCGAGAAGGTCAAGCAGCTCGTGCAGTCTAAGAAGCTGCAGGGCATCTCCGACATCATCGACCTGACCGACCGCACCAAGGGCCTGCACCTGGTCATCGAGATCAAGACCGGCTTCAACCCCGAGGCCGTGCTCGAGCAGCTCTACCGGCTCACGCCGATGGAGGAGTCCTTCGGCATCAACAACGTCGCGCTGGTCGACGGGCAGCCGCGCACGCTGGGCCTGCGCGAGCTGCTGCAGGTCTACGTCGACTTCCGCACCTCCGTGGTGCGCCGCCGCACCGAGCACCGGCTGCGCAAGCGCCAGGACCGGCTGCACCTGGTCGAGGGGCTGCTCGTGGCGATCCTCGACATCGACGAGGTCATCCAGCTCATCCGCTCCTCCGACGACACCGCGACGGCCCGCCAGCGGCTGATGCAGGTCTTCGGCCTGTCCCAGCTGCAGGCCGACTACATCCTCGAGCTGCAGCTGCGCCAGCTGACGAAGTTCTCCCGCATCGAGCTGGAGTCCGAGCGCGACGAGCTGCTCCGCGAGATCGCACGGCTCCAGGCGATGCTCGACGACCCCCAGCTGCTGCTCACGGTGGTCAGCGACGAGCTCGCCAAGGTGGCCAAGGAGCACGGCACCCCGCGCCGCACGGTGCTGCTCGAGTCCGACGGCAACACGGGTATGACGTCCGCCGCCGCCCCGGGCGCCAGGGGCGCCGCCGCCCCGGGCGCCAAGGGCGCCGCGCTGGAGGTGCCCGACGACCCGTGCTGGGTGCTGCTGTCCTCGACCGGCCTGCTGGCCCGCACCACCGGTGCGGAGCCGCTCGAGACGGGCGGCCGCCGGGCCAAGCACGACGTCATCACCTCCCGGGTGCGGACGACCGCACAGGGACAGGTGGGGCTGGTGACGTCGGCCGGCCGTGTGGTCAAGCTGTCCGTCGTCGAGCTGCCCAGCATGCCGCCCACCGCCGGGGCACCCTCCCTGTCGGGCGGTGCGCCGCTGTCGGCCTTTGTCGACCTGCCTCCCGGGGAGAGCGTCCTGGCGCTCGCGTCGTTGGACGGCGGGGGGCCCGGGCTGGCGCTGGGGACCTGGCAGGGCGTCGTCAAGCGGGTTAAGCCCGACTACCCCGGCAACCGGGACGCCTTCGAGGTCATCAGCCTCAAGGAGGGCGACCGGGTCGTCGGTGCCGTCGAGCTGGCCACCGGCGAGGAGTCGCTGGTGTTCATCACCTCCGACGCCCAGCTGCTGCACTACTCCGCTTCCCTCGTGCGGTTCCAGGAACTCTCCGGGGGCGGATTGGCCGGCGTCATGCTGTCCCCCGGGGCCTGGGTCGTTGGCTTCAGCGCCGTCGACCCCGCCGCTCAGAACGTGGTAGTCACTGTGGCGGGCTCCGCCGGCGCCCAGCTCGGCGTGGAGGCGGGCTCGGTCAAGGTGACGGACATGTGGGTCTACCCCTCCAAGGGCCGAGCCACCGGCGGCGTCCGCTGTCACCGGTTCCTGCGCGACGAAAATGCCCTCCTGCTCGCGTGGGCCGAAGCTGCACCACCGAGGGCCGCCTCCACAGATGGGATGCCCGTCGACCTCCCGGAAACGAACGACAAGCGCGACGGCTCCGGTGTGGCCATCCAGACTCGTGTAGCCGCGCTAGGGACAACCCAGGGAACCCACTCCCAGGCCGGTGCCCTTGTCTCTCCGCCTAGTTTCCAGCCGACCTCTATCCCCTTGCGAGATACTGGTGCCGACCGCGGAGACATGCCTGGCGCCAGCCAGGTGACCTCAGCGGAAGACAATCCCATGGTCCGATCCACGGGCCCCACTCCACGGGAGGTCTTCGGCCGACAATCGGCGAGAACGGGTGCACCACAACGCAGCAACCCAGCCTTCGAGGGGGGTGGTGCAGCCGCTTCGCGCTCTTCAGATCCTGTCGCGGACATGTGGTCGGCCATCCTGGCCGCTCATCCTCATCACGTCACACTCGGGCGTCGGGGTCCTCTGGGTGAATCCGGCGCCTTCGGCCAGGCGGGTGCTTTATACACGCTGGACATGCCCAACAAGCAGATCACAATTGCGCTCGCTAGAAATCTGCGCCTCGCAGCATTTACTATGGAGGACACGCTAGAGAACGTGCGACTGGACCGCTCTGCTGCCATTTGGGTACCGGGTCCGGAGCAGTTGGTTAGACAGAGTAGCCCTATTCTCTTGGCGCCAAGAAGTGCCCTGCGCGCTGGACGTCCGTTGATTGTCCGAGGTCGTGCCGACTGGGCCAAGATACCGCGCGTGGCTGGGATTTATCGAATATTACGGCATACGTCAGGGGTGACAGAGATATACATCGGGCGAACTTCCGACTTTCGGCGACGTCCTTATCGCCATGAAAAGACTCTGGGCCGCAGTTGGGGAACGTCCCTAGATGATGTGGTTCAGATCGAGTGCATTCCTGTAAAGCCTATACGTCAGATGATGTTATGGACAGTGGTTGATCTAGATCAGGCGGAGGCAGACCACATCGAACGGGCACGTCGTCGTGAGGTTGCAGGCGGCCCAAGAGTGATCAACGTGACGGCGGGTCGCAATGGTCCACCGAGCAGCCCTCCCTCACGCGCCCTTGTCTGGACCGCCACCGAGTAAGAAGTCGAACCGGCTTTCCTGGCTAATACCCGACGTTGGCTACAGGCATTGTGCGGTCCCCCGCGCTTGTAGACGCGTCGGGGCATCAGGGCCTATAGCTTGGGCTTCACCCGAGTACAGGGAACGCCGACGAGCGACGCGAGCTGGATACATCGATTGAGTGCCTCGGCTCCGTCACTTTTAGAACCAACCCGTGGCAGTCACGTGCCATCGGGGGCTCGGAGTCCTCGAAGTCAGCTAGCCGCGTGATACGCGTCCCGAATCTCTTGAGGGATGCGGCCACGGGTCGACACCTTGTAGCCGTTCTTATTCGCCCACTCACGCATCTTCCGCAGTTGCTCACGATCAGTCGGGGCACTGCCACGGTTGCCACCGGGCTGGCGACGGCCACCGACACGCCGTGCGGCATCGGTGTACTTCTGCATGACCTTGGCGAACTCGTCCGCCTCCTGCTGCGAGAGGTCAATCTCGTAGTCAGCGCCGAGGAAACCAAACTTGAGGGTCTGGCCATCCTCGCCGAGCTCCTTGCCGGTGAGATCCGAGACAAGGATCGTCTGCACCTTCTGCGCCACAATGGCTCCTACGGGGACGGGGTGGATTGACGTTTCATCTTACGCCCTGAGCGGCTGCCGGACGCAAGTCGAGTCTGAGGCGCGTGTAGCTGGAGCGTGTGGCGGGACCCACGCGCAGTGTTGGAGGAAGTTGAGACGCACAAACAGGCCATCGCCCTCTTCCACTGCGGGACGTGACCGAGATGTTGGCGATCACTCAACAAGGCGCGCGAGGAATCAAGCTTGAGAAACGGGACGAGGGTGTCTACATCGGGCTCAATTCTTGGGAAAATTCCAGGCTCCGACGACCTTGATGGCCTCGGGGTCGGTACGAAATATCCGACAGACCTCGGTCGGTATAACTGGGAGAGGGTGCGGGTCCTTGGCTGAAGTGACTCGGCGGACAGTTTTTATCCAGTAGTTCCAACTGGCCACCAGATCGTTCGCCGCTGCGAGGGCGACGTGTGAGGAGATGTTCGATTGTGGCGGGCTGGGGATCCGAGGGTGCGGGATGTCCTTATACTCTCCGAGGCGATGTGAGCCTTCTATGAAACTTTCGCAAACCTCTTTCGCGCTCGGCCCCTGCGCCTGACCGTCGGCCGAGAGGACGAACTGATCCCGACACAAGTTGTCTATGTTGGGGCTGCCCTTTGGTAGAACGATCGCGTTGACGTTGGACGCGATGCGGGGTCCATAGCCTACGTGCCATGCCGCCAGGCGTCCGCCAGGATCTTCCTGCAGCACGGCGAACCCACGGACGGTGTCCTTCTTGCTCATCATTTGCCTCCTTTGACGTCGCACCATCATGCCAACGGCAGCCTCCCTGCCATTGGATGCAGGGCTGTTGGGCCTGCACGCCTTGGTCTTCGGGGTACAGAGCAGGGTGTGCATCCGTCGCCGGCCGGTTCGGATAGGGTCAGGGCCGAGCTGTGGCGAACGTGGAGGTTGATGGCATGGTTGCTCAAGTCTGCTCCGGGGATGGGTGCCAGAACGCCGCAGCGTTCACGACGCGCACCGTGCAGGCATATTGCGTGCCGTGCATCGACAAGATCTACCAGAGTGCTGGTCTTGAGCCGCTAGAGCCGTTCCGCGATCGCAACGCGCGCCGGCGAACAAGGTGTCTGACTTGTGGGGCCCAGGTTCCCTACAAGTTGGAGTACGTCGTCGAGAAGATCCATTCCCCCGAGGTCGCCGTGTGCCGGGTCTGCTTCTGGTCGTGGTGGGGTGAGGAAAACAGGAGGATCCACAAACCGCAGATTGCCTACGTTCTCGGAGAAGTCCTGTCACGCCCCTCCGGTCTTGCACCGGAGGAGCAGGAACTCATTGCCACGCACGAAGACCTGCAGGCCGTCTTGCGACAATGGTGGTGGCCAACGGAGCGGACGCGGGCGACAGTGGACCTCCTTCACCACGATCTTGTCTGGGACAGCGTCGAGCACAACGACGGGATGTCTCCGGTGGTGGTCCGATGCCGGTTGTGCGGATGGGAATCAGTCGAACTACCTGGGCGAATGGCTTCGGAACTTGCTGGTAGGTGGTGCATGTGCCCCTCCTGCAACGCCCGGAACCGCGGACCGTGCGCTTCGGACGTCGCGGTGGGCTTCAGTTCGCACCAGATGACGATCGAGCAACCCCTTTCAGGGGCCGAAACGATCCAGGACGCCCGATGCAGCCGGTGCCAGACGCCGCGTCGCGTCTCCATGAAGCAGCTGAACCGGGGCCTCGTTCCGTGCTACAAGTGTGACGGAGCAGCCGACCCGAGAAGCGAGCACCGGGTCTACCTGTTCCGGTTCCCGCACTGGGGGGTCTTCAAAGTGGGGATCACCAACAGCGGTAATGATGCCCGATTGGTAACACTCGAGCAGTTCGGCGGGCGTCTGGAGCAGATCATCACTGTCCCTCACCGAGGCGCTGCGCTGTGGGTGGAGGATCAGGTCCTCGCCACCGTTGCGCCGTGGCCGGCTACGGGCTTTCCAGTCGAGCAACGGGTCACAGGATGGACCGAGATGTGGCAGGAAACCGCACCAATTCGTATTCACCTTGACGACTACCTGGAACGAGCCCGGGACGTGAAACTAGACAGTGCGTTCATCGAGGACTGGGAGGCACACACGCTTGCGGCCGAGACAGCACCCCCGAGCGATCTACCGGTGTTGAACCCGGGTGACAAGGTCTGCTTCACCGGAGCTGGCCCCGGCCGCAGCCGTGCCGAGTGGCAGGCTTTCGCACGAGCGGCCGGCGTGCACCCGGTCGGCGGGGTCAGCTCCGCAATCTCTTTGCTCATAGCCCCCGATACCCTGCGCGCCACCGCCAAGGTGAGGCAGGCGGCGGCCCTAGGTATACCCGTCGTGTCCTACGCCGACTTCCTCGACCGTCTGCCGGTGGAGAACCCCTAGAGGCGTTATGAGCGTACGAGACCGCCCTTTCGTGGGCTGGGTCTAGCCCACCCGTGGGGAGGAATGCCGAACCTCACGACAGGGAAATCGAGGACGGTTCCTGCCCGAGCACACCACCGCGGTGGCCATGCTCGACCGGCTGCTGCACCACGCCACCACGTCGTCACCAACGGCCAGTCGTACCGCACGCGCCCGCGAACGGCGAGGAGGTGAACTGCCACCCAGTGATCACCCCACAGAGGGTGAGCACTTTCACCTGACCAAAACCGGGACTTCTATCTGGCCGTTGAAAGCCGAGAGAGAACCAAGCGTGCCGCGGCGCGCAGCGGGATGCGTCCTGGCTACCTGCTAAGAGAGTCCACTTGAAGTTCGTGGTTTGGCAGGTTCATCGCCGGCTGTGCCCGTGGATGAAGAGAGCGTCGGCGAATGCGGGGGTCGTGGTAGTCCGCACTCCAGCCTTGTTGCTTCCGTGCAGCGCAGTCTGCAGCAGAAGAATGACCGGAGCCGACACCGGCCAGGGGGATGGCCGAATCAGCTTATGGCGGGCGCGAGCCGCAGAGTCAACGGCCACGTGTCGGATTTGGCGCGCCGTCCCGGCGTCGTCGCTGGTGCTGGGCCCGGTGTCTGCGTCGGGACCTGTTGCATCGCTTGAGGACCTACCCGACGACACAGCGCAACCGGTGGGAGCATTCATCTTTGCGGCAGGGCGACCACCTCCCGGTCGTTGTGTGGTGAACGAGTGTTTTGCGGATCGAGCGCATCGATCAGTTCAACAAGAG
This sequence comes from Ornithinimicrobium pekingense DSM 21552, assembly GCF_000421185.1. GTDB lineage: Bacteria > Actinomycetota > Actinomycetes > Actinomycetales > Dermatophilaceae > Ornithinicoccus > Ornithinicoccus pekingensis. Next base: position 258,731 of record NZ_ATWJ01000007.1, on the reverse strand, counting down.
CCGCTTGGATCACGACGAGTCGGGAGCCGCGATCATGAAGGTTTGTCGAAAGCTCGGCGATGTCTTCTCGCAAACTGTCGAACCAAGCCGCGGTCGCTGGTCGTGAGAGAGCTTCCATGAACTGCGCGTACCCCATGCATCCCCATTCCGCGGACTGCGCTGCACCAAGCGGGACAGTTAGCACTTCGCCGAGCGCTCGCTGCTCTCCTCGGAAGAGTCGAAAGGTCGGCTCTCCTCTGAGCCGCGCGTCCGCGGTCATCCGATCCATAAGCACCTCGCATGCGCCGGGCAGATTCTTCAGTCGGTGCAACATAACGCGACGCAAGTCATCTGAACTGAATGCTGCGCTGACCGTCTGTAGGCGCGCCTCCAGTTCCTGTTGCTGAGCCTCGTTTCCCGGGGCCAGGAACTGCACCTCCCGGCGGACGATCTCGACCCAACAGAAGTACTGAGCCACCTGGTACAAGGTATGATTCTCGGCGTAGCGCTTCTCGTGAGGTCGTCCGCGCACCAGAAAAGCTCCCAAGAAGTCGTCGCCGACGATGTTACGGAGGCGACCGTACAACTCGATGGCAGCCATCAACAGAGGTTCCCTATAGCGGCGTGCCACGGCATCTCGGCTCTCCTCTTCGGCCTTTGCGCGCTCCGATACCTCGAGTTCGAATCTGGCCACGTCATGTTCGTGCTCGAGGTGCTTGATACGCTCGTCCGCTTCGTTGGACCGTGCCGCGATACTCTCCTCGAGTGCGGCATTGCGCCGCTGCAGGCGCGCACCCCCAACAGTTGTGATCACGGCCACTAGTAACGTTCCCAAGAGTGAAATGACTGCGACGAGCACCGCTGTGTACGCGCCGCGTCCCGCACTCACATCCGTCTGGGCCACCGCAAGAGCGGCAGTGGCTACTGCTTCCATCCGGCAACCATGCCGGCGTCAGGCATGGTAGTCAACAATCTCCCGGGGAAGCGCGGTCGTAACTTGCCTCTGGTTGAAACCAGCGGGCGGCGCCGTGCCGGGAGGCCGGAACGACAAGGAGGGTGACACCTCAGTCTCCCAGTTCCGGCTTCCACACGCCACGAGGCGGCACGATCAAGGTGCGCCTCGGGAATCCGCCTCTTGTTTGTTGCCGGGGCCACCACTACAGATGCTGAGCGATGCACTAGGGACCTCTGCAGACGCCAGCCAGGACAGGCCGGCACTACGCACTCTCGTCGTCCAGCACCCAAGCCTGCTTGAGCGGGAGTTGCGCCCGGATGTGCTCCGGGAGGCGCGGGTAGGTCTGGAACAGTTTGTCCAACAGTGTCTCGCTATCCCAGACTCGGATGGTTGTTCGCAGGTGGGAGAACTCGGCCATGGCGGGTTTGCTCACGCCTCCCCAAGCCACCAGGACACCGTGGTGGGCGTTGTAGCGGGTGACCGCGCTGTGGAGGGTGCGCAGGACTGCGGACCCCACCGCTCCCGGTTCCGACTTCACCTCTACGACGATGGTCGGAGCATCGAAGCCTAGGGGTCCCGACCCGGCGAGGATGTCCACGCCTCCGTCAGGCCCGGCCGGGGACACGTCACACACGAATCCCAGCGCCTCGAGGATCGCCGCCACTAGACGGGTGAGCTCGTGCTCACGGAAGCGCGTCATCACAAACGCGCGGACCTGGTCCTTGATGGCATCCAGCGTTGGCGCCGGCGCAGGGTCGGTCACCTGGGCGTCACCAGCGTTGCCGGACGCGTCTAGCCCGTCACCGCCTGCACCCGCACCAGCCGTTGAGCCGCCGGACAGTCCCGGGTCGACTCCCGTGGCCGCGACGGCGCGCAGGCGGTTGGCGGCGTCGTTCCGGGAGGGGCTGAACACGGTCATGGACGCATTCACCATTGCCAGCAGATCTCCACCCAGCGCGGAGCGCGGCACGAGGTCCGGTTGCCACTGCACCGGGCGGAAGTGGCGCCGGTGGGCGTCGGCCTCCCGGTCATAGGCGTATTCGCCGGTGCATCGCCCAAAAGCGATCTGGCCGGGTTGGGACTTTAGCGGCATCAGAATCAGGTCACCCGCGCGGATCGTGTCGCGGAAGGCCCACAACTGCCCCGCAAAGATTGCCTGGCGGCTCGGGTGATCGCCCGCGAAGACCTCGTCCACTATTCGACGGACCTGTTCGCGGGTCTGCATTTCGGTGAGGTCACCGATTTCGTGCCAGCCGATCGTCGCCCGGCCCTCCTGCAGGTTCGATCCTTCGTCTTCGCCGTGCCTACCGGCACGCACGACCCACGCTCTGGCTTCCACGCCAACCTCCTCAAGAGCACCTTGCCCACACACAACATTTCGGCCTCCGCGACGCTACACCCCGTCCGGCGACTGGGCCCCGACACGCCACCTCTAGTCGGTCGGCCGTTAGGTCTTCAAGGCCGCCGGGCGGATTGGTATCCGGCAGCTGAAGTTTCAGTCCGTCTGTCGAGGTGGTGCGCCGAGCGAAGACTGACCGTGATTGACTGCGCAGTATGGCTGATTGGGACATCGAAGTGGGCCAGACGCTGCCGCGGTCGGAACTGCATGATCGGTGGGGTGGTGGGCGCTATGGCGGGATGGAGCCATCCGTCAAGGCGGAAAGCGTCTTCCTCTTCAGCAATCCGAGTGCCGGTGAGGCGTTCGGCTACAAGTACGACGGCTGGCACTCCGACGGCACCTTCCACTACACCGGCGACGGGCAGGTGGGTGATCAGACCCTACGCACCGGCGGCAACAAGTCCATCATGGACGCGGACGGGCTCGGACGGACCATCCGTATGTTCCGAAGCGCGGGCCGGGACACCACGTACCTTGGCGAGTTCATGCTGGCGGACCCCCCGTACTACCGGGCTGACGCTCTCGACCGCGAGGGTGAGTTGCGATCGGTCCTCGTGTTCCGTCTCACTCCGCTGGGTCAAGTGGTCAAGACCTCGGTAGATGCAGCCGGCCCTGACACGTTGGTTCCGGAGGAGCTTCCGGTCGAGGCCCACAACGTCGACAAGTACGCCGCGCAGCGGCCGGACGAACCCAGGGAAGCGGTCCGCCGCGAGGCGAGGTTGGTCGGTCGGTACACCGAGTGGCTAAGCAAGCAGGGACAAGAAGCGGTTCGTCATCGTGTCCCTATCCCTGGTGGTGGTTACCTGTTCACGGACGTCTACAACAAAACCGCCGAGGAGCTCGTGGAGGCCAAGGCGTCGGGCGCCCGGAGCTACGTCCGTGCCGGGTTGGGGCAGTTACTCGACTACGCCCGCTTTGTGGACCACCGGACCAAGGCCCTTCTGGTCCCGGTGCGTCCCAGCGAAGACTTGGTCGACCTAATGCGAGCACACGGCTGCTCCGTCATATGGGAGGAGGACGGTAGAACCTTCCAGCGCCACGATCCTCGATGAGGGGACAAGGCTTGATGGACCGGATGAACGCTATGGGCGAATTACACACATGAACACCAGCGTCCACGTCCCTTGTTGAACGCGTCGTTCCCCTGTCGCCGCGGAAGGCGGGAGCCGGCATCCGCATGGCGTGCAGGCGCGATCGACTAGGCCGGGCACGTTGCGACTGATTAGATGGCCGCCTGCATCCGAAGCTACTTGTTTTCTAATTTGGGGTCGGCCCACTCTGCGACGCGGTAGTTCTCGTTCGGCTTCAACGGGGTTCCTAGCACCGCTTGAACGGCTGCCGTAGCATCGAGACGCCGCATTAAGGCCTGCGGTATCAAGCCCCAGTCCTTGAATCGTTCGCTAGGACCAAAGAGTCGACCGAGCTGTTGAGCAGCCAACTTCGCCCATTCGCTGTAGAAGGTATTACTCGACTGCGGCGCTACCCGTAGTAGATTGAGCTGAGCCAGGATTAACCCCGTCATCATCGTGGCAAACCTATGTTGTGTACTGGCTGACCCTAATCCGGATGTTTTCTGAAAATTCAAGGAGGAAGCACCTTCTGCTAGAAGGTAGAACAGCCGAGCCGGAGACCAGTCATATGTAGACCCAGTCCACGTGGCCACGAATGCATCGGCAGGAGCAGGCAGTAGATCATCCCCACCCGACAATCGGTGCATACTAACCTGCAGAGAGCCCTTTGATTTCGGCATAGCCTCCATGTCGCCAGGTTTGGTCTCGATGACCGTGCATAGACGATACTGCACGGTCTGGTGCGGGGTCTGGGCCCCCAGGAGGTCAAGAAATCCGGACAAGGCTTGGGCATTGACCTCGTCGATCCGGACCCCCGTCGAGCTAAGCGGCCCCTTAACTCGAGGTAGCTCGAGGAGATTCGCGTCAACTACGTTCGCCACATCGCCAAGCTCCATAGCTGGATCGAAGACGACGTCGATGCTCGTAAAACTGCTGAGCGCATAGGGATGCAGCCAGACCTCTAATCGAGGCAGCTGCAGACTCCAAGGTGCATCATTAGTCTCACGCTCGAACCAAACCTTGGGGGCAAACCGCAAAGGAACCCCCGCTCGGCGTAGGTGCGGCGCCTCCCCGGAGGACACGGGCGTCTGGAGATTGCGTTCTACCACTCGGAGCCAGAATGTGTTCTCTGCTTCGAGTCCGGGCCCGAAGGGGAGTTGCGATGGAAAGTCTCCCACCACGGGGGGCCTCTGGAGCGCCAACGCAAACTCCTGTGGCCCACCGAATTTGGGCAAGACTTCCAACGGTACTGACGAGATGTAACTAACGCGAACGCGATGTGACAAGATGTTCACACTGTCCCCTTGATGCATGTCCTGCCTCCTGGTATCCTGAGGTGGTCAGCGGCGATGATTCTGGCAGTAGCCAAGGCCGATGGCAGCTTGATCAGATCCGATGTAGTCCAGTGATCACGTTGGCGTCTCCTACGGGGAGGCGCCAACGTCTTTTAGGAGTCGGAGTACCGAAGAAGGACGTCCGACTCACCAGTCGGGCGGGCATCTATGGCCGCTCCGGGATGGGACACCCAGTCTTGCGACTGTAGGTAGACGAGTCGGACATCATCCTTGGCAATCGGGTCCTCTGCAAGATGACGGGTTATGTCAGATAGGCGTTGCGGCTGGTTATTCGGCAACTTCGGTGCTGCTTGATCGACATCAATTTCCATGTAACCCATTCGCGGTGCCAGAACGGGTATGCCGCGATCCACGTGGATGAGCACACCACGTTTGTCGTTTGACGTTTTGTAGACGGGGCGCAAATTGGATGGATCCGCAGTCTCACTGGCCTGCACTACCTCCAACTTCGAACTCACGCTTGTCAGTAACCGGGTCCCTCGTCGATGTATGGCTACCCGAAGCAGCGCCAATAGTGCTCCCAAAACCGCAGCTAACGCCGTCGCAATTGCTAGATCAGGAACGGTATAAGTGTCGAAAAATGACCCTAATCCTACGTGGGAAAAGACCCAGGCAAGCCCCACAGAAAGAAGCGCTGCTAGCGCCAGCAGTTCCTTGTCCTGCCACAATCGGGCCCCAATGGACGTTGGTGTGACCCTCAAGCGTTTTTGGTCCCACCTCAAGACGGCAAGGTACGCGTAAACCATGGCGGTGCCGGGAAACAGCAACGCTCCGCTGACACCGAAGAAGGTGGGCAGAGCGTCGGCTGAGAGCGATGCTTGCAGATTTTGAGCGGCCATTAATGTCTCGCGTCTGACGCCAGCCTTATCCATAACGTCAGCACTAACAACGACGGCCACAGACCCCCGGCTGATTGCGTCTGTCACCCGCGCATGCACGATGGCACTGGCAACAGATTTGGCCGGCATTTCGACCTCAAGAGTCTGCTGACCAGCGTTCCAATCCGGCGCCGAGCTAGGCGGACTAACGCGTAGATCAATCCCTCCGGATGAACGCGCCGTCAGAACGGCTGTCATGTCCTCCGAATGAGGATTCACCAGCACGGCGACTAGATGCGCTTTGGAAGCATCCGTGATGCTGGTACTGCCAGCAATCGTTAAGGTCGTGGACTCCGTTGGCGCTGCCAGCTCCATCGCCTCCATTGCCCCTACGCTGACGCCAGCACTTGTCGCGGTCGCCTGTACGACTAGACGAGCTGGACGAGCGGCGGGTGTTCCTGCAACTTCCACCCGCGCGAGGCGCGTCTCTCCGGGTTGCAGGCTGGACACGCGTCGCGGGTGGACCTGGACTTCAGTCCCCGGCGGACCCTGCGCTCGAAGGTCGATATTTGTGCCGGCCGTCCCCCCATCGTTGGAGAGGAGCACAAAAACGTCTCCCCCAGCTGCTCCCGTGGAAACAACGAGAAGTGACAGAGCTGCGGGTTCGTCGTTGCCCGCTGGCGCGGCGACCGCGCTCACTCCTGCAAACACGCTAAACCACAGAAGCAGGAAAGCTGTCACGGCGCCCATTAGGCCTTGAGCGGGACCCAGCCGGCGGCTGGCCCCTATGTTCGACTCGCGAACATCCGGTTCCACGCAGCGGCCAATGGCAGTTATACCCCTCCCTAGCGTGCCCATGACTGCTCATTCCTGCCCCAGTGGTCTCAGTATTGTGCCAGCCTGAAGCCCTGCGGGGAAGTGCCAATTTGGCCGAGCTACGGGGGGCTCGCTTGGGGCGCAACCCGGTGCCGCTGTTGACCGGGCTTCGCTCTGGAGCCGTCACACGCGGTACGGCTGGCCGAACTCGAGCATTCGTTCTCGGGGTGCGGGTTGTACGTCGACCAGAGCTACCCAGCTGCCGGCCCGCCACTCCCGCACCTGGCATCGAAGGCTCTGCACCTGCAGAAGGAACAGGAACACCCGTCGAGGGCTCCGGTCTTGACCGCCTGTGCGCGCCTCGCGTCACAGTGTGTTCAGAGGGCGACTTGGAACTGAATCGCCCCGGGTCTGGTGGAGGCTCTCAATCCTGGGAAGGATGATGAGCACCATGCCAGCACCGAGGAAGTACAGCGTCGAGCTGCAGCAGCGGGCGACGAGGATGGCGTTGGACGCCAGGGCTGACCCGCAGTCGGCTCGTGGGGCGATCAAGAGGGTCGCGGACCAGCTGGGGGTGCACCCCGAGGCGTTGCGCAACTGGGTCCGGCAGGCCGAGATCGACGACGGCGTCCGGCCGGGCACCACGAGCGATGACGCGCAGCGGCTGGCCGATCTCGAGCGCGAGGTCCGTGAGCTGCGCCGGGCGAACGAGATCCTGAAGACGTCCGCGGCTTTTTTCGCGGCCGCGGAGCTCGACCGCAAGCTCAGGTAGAGGTGCCCACCGCGGTGCTGGTCGAGTACATCGACGCCCACCGCGACAGGTTCGGGGTCGAGCCGATCTGCGCCGTCCTGAAGGACGCCGGCGTGCAGATCGCCCCGAGCACCTACTACGCCGCCCGGAACCGCCCACTCTCGGCCCGCGCCGTGCGCGACGCAGAGCTGACCGAGGAGATCAAGGCCGTGCACAAGGCCAACCTCGGCGTCTACGGCGCCCGCAAGGTCCACGCCGAGATGAACCGGAAGGGCAGCGCGGTGGCGCGCTGCACCGTGGAGCGGCTCATGCAGGCGGCCGGACTACGTGGCATCCCACGGGAGAAGACCGCCCGGACCACCTTCGGGCAGGGCGCCGAGACCGAGCGCCCGGCGGACCTGGTCAACCGCGAGTTCGTCGCGGCCGCGCCCAACCAGCTGTGGGTGGCCGACCTGACCTACGTGCGCACGCACGCGGGATGGACCTACGCGGCGTTCGTGATCGACGTCTTCAGCCGCATGGTGGTGGGCTGGCAGGTGTCGACCTCACTGCGCACCGACCTGGCGCTGGACGCCCTGGACATGGGCCTGTGGGCCCGGCGGCGGGCCGGCCGCGACCTCGCCGGGCTGACGCACCACAGCGACCGCGGAGATCAATACCGAGCCATCCGCTACACCGAGCGCCTCGCCGAGGCCGAGGCCGTCGCCTCGGTCGGGTCCAAGGGCGACAGCTACGACAACGCGATGGCCGAGGCCTTCAACTCCCTGTTCAAGGCCGAGTGCATCCGCAACCCCGCCATGCGCCCCAAAGGTGGCTGGGCCAACGTCAGCGACGTTGAGCTGGCCGTCGCCGAGTACGTCGACTGGTTCAACCACCGACGCCTGCACGGCGAGCTCGGCCACGTCCCACCCGCCCAGTACGAGGACCACCACTGGGCAACCACCACGCCCCAGCACTACCCTGACAACCCCGTCCCCGCCGGGGCCGGAACCAACTAACCGAGCCTCCACGAAACCCGGGGCGATTCAAACTGTCGCCTGCTCAAGCAGAGGCGCAAGAAGGGCTGCCATGGCTACCCGCGCTCCTCGTGCCGCTTCGCATCGAGTGAAGTGCCCCTCGGAATCTAGGTAAACGAGCGTTATGCCGAGTCTCAGGCAAAGAGACTCCAGCGAAGGCTCCGGTTGCGCCGGGAGCAGAATGGTGAACGTTCGAACTCCGGGGATGTGGTAGCCGTAGTCGAGGAGTTGGCCGATAGCGGTGCGGACACTCAGGCGGCTGGTGTTCGACTTCGCCTCGACGATCTCCAGGTCGTCGTCCGTGCCGATGGCCATGTCAGTCACTCCAGCGTCACACCTGATGCGGCGCGTTTCGACGCCGAGATGCTCGCGATAGCGGCGGACGAGCAGAGCCTCGAAGCGGTTCACCGTCATGCGCCCGCCGGGATGCACGTACTCGGTGGACTCAACGTGCAAGGCCTCGTCAGCGACGAACCCGAGCACCTTCGCCGCACGCTCGACCTCGGCCTGCTGGGCACTCCGCTCCCGCTCAGCCGCTGTTCGTGTGGTGATGTCAAGACCGGTGAGGATCTCGTCCGCCTTCGTCCCGGTCAGGAACCGGGCACCCATAAAGTTATCCCCGGTGTTGAAGCTGGGCAGTGCCCAAATCTCGGCGTAAGGGATCTGGGTGAAGGTGAACGACTTCAAGGAGTAGACATTGTGATAACTGCCACGGTCGGGGTGGGGCTTCCACAGGAGGTCACCGACGGCAGCGTTACGGAGAACGAGACCAACCTCACCGATGCCTTGAACATGGTTCGCGCCCGTAAACAGAACGACGTCCCCTGTGCGTAGCTTGTCCACGCCCTTGTCTTGATTAGCTGTCATCCCCCAAAACCGAGCTTCGTTATCCGGATGCATGCGGATGAACTCTTGGCGTAGTTCCTCAGTCAATGCCGCATCGATTCGCCCAAGCGGCACTGGCCGAACCATGGTGTCCTTCCAGTGTCGGCGGGCGTCCGGGTTTCCCAAGCTTGGCTGGATGACGACAGTAGGCACTGAAAACCCTTCCTAGATGCGGTGACGGGATGTTCAGTGTGCCACCAACAGGACGGCCGGTTATGGAGCCATGCTCTGGACCCGGCACACTGTCCGCCATGGATGTGACTCAGGAGCAGCAGGCCTTGCGTGAGTTCGCCGCCGAGAGGAACTGGGATCAGTTTCACACGCCGAAGAACCTCGCCATGGCCCTGGCCGGCGAGGCAGGCGAGCTCGTGGCGCTGTTCCAGTGGCTCACGCCTGAGCAATCCAAGCGGATCATGGACACCACGGAAGCCGAACAAGTACGGGACGAACTGGCAGACGTCCTCATCTACGCCCTGCGGCTAGCCGACGTCCTCGACGTCGACCTGAGCACGGCCCTGCAGGACAAGGTCGCCAAAAACCACGCGCGCTACTCGATCGAGAGGAGCAGGGACAACGCCGCGAAGATGTGACTCCCCGGGACCCTCAACTTCGCCCCGGGATCTGCAGTCGATACCGACCACGCCGGCGACATCGCCACAGCCGCGTGACGTTACCGGGCCGCTAAGGCGGAGGGTCCTCGCACCGACCGGCCTGCCGCGGGGACGGTGAGGTCACCGCTCACAGACAATCCCGTCGCAGTCAGCGTCACGGTACCAGTGGTACTCGGGTCCACGCCGCGGTAGTACCGGCCGTACCCGTTCGCCTTCGCTTCCTTGCACGTCGCGAACTGCGGGTGGGGTCCCCCCGCCATCCGCGGGGGGCTGAGGTGCAGGCTGAGTGGCTGGCTGCGCCTGGCAGGAGTGTCCCTGCGGACTCGCCTCATCAGCGGCGACGTACTCCGTTCGCGCTCGTGCCAACCGCGGCCGTCGCGGGAGTCGTACAGGGCGATGGCCAGGGCCCTCCTGAATCAGCGTCAGGCCGACATCGCGTCCATCGACGTAAAGGTAAGGATGAGGTGGCCGTAGTGTTCGATGCTGTCTGCGCCCGCCTTCACCAGAACCGCCTCCCGGTCCCTGGCCCAGCTCGGTCGTCCGAGCATCGGCCTCCTCGTGGCAGCGCTCCCCCCGCTCGGGGTATCGATCCCCGCGATCCGAACTCGGGCAACGGTGGATACGTCCAAATAGGCACTGGCCTGGGCGTTGGGCTCGCTCGCGACGCTCTTCCAATTGTCACTACCGGTTGTCACTTGGCGGCCAGTGTGCGACTACGGCTGAAGCCGCTCCTTATGCGTCACCGCGTAAAGGAACGTGCCACAGCCTGCGCGGAGTGGCTCCAGTGCCACCTACATTACGCATGCGGGCAAGCAGGAGTTTGATTGGGCGCGTATCCACCCCGGCCTGGGTCGCTCGTTGAAGCACTTCCCGCCCTCGGCGTAGACGGTCGATCAGCGGAACCGCGTCCACATGCTCACAGACGACGTGCACCGCCACCGACAACCACTCCTGAGCGTCGATAGGACTCGTGTCTTCGTACCGCGTGGACGCGAACACTGGTAAGAATTTCAGTAGTTGCGCACAACATCCCGGCTGCTCTGGTCGCTCCGATGACAACGCCCGGTAGGCCTCGAGCTCCGCGCAGCCGTAGATGACGTCACCGTTCGAATCTTCGAACCTACCTTCCAAGGTGAGGACCTCTTCGCTTATCAGCGGAGACAGCGCTGCCACGAGCCCGGGCCAAGAGTGCACCATCCCGACCCCGGAAAGGGCCGCAACTCTTCCCTGAATCTCAAAGTTGACATGACCCAAACCATGCAGCCCTGTGAAATAGCGCACGAGCTCGAACTGGACCCGCGGCGGCAGGCGGTCCACTTCGGGCAGCGGCATTCCGGCCCTCGCCGCACTGATGAAGAGTCCTCGAGCCATCCCGGTGAAAAACTCCCAGACTTCCAACACCCGGTCCAGTAGCTCGTCCGGAGTGAGGCGCACTCGACCCTGATCCAGGACGATCAACCCATTCTCGACGTGATAGTCCTCGTGTGCTGCACTATCCCTGAGCAACCGGTCCAGCCCATCCAACTCCAACTCCGGGATGTGAGCAGAGGCGCGCTTCAAGAGAGACCCGCTCCCCATGTCGCCGACCCGCTCTATCGAGTCGCAGAGAGCGGCCGCGACTAGCGGTACAAGGACTGCCCGCAGGCCGCGTTCCCTCACGGTCTTGACCAGGTCGAGGGCGAGGCCGGTGAGGGTCAGGTCGTCCTCTTCCGCCTCGATGGCGGCCAGAAGCGTCGCCTGACGCGCCTCCGTCAATAGCAAGGCCACCTGCACACCCTCCAGGACGTCCGCGTCGTCTAATATCTCCTCCCGCCCCTCGAGGAGCGTGCTCGCTGCTTCTGAGAGACGGAGGTAGCGCTCGCGGTCGAGGGATGCGGCGGCGATGTCTAACCCCTCGATCGCCAGGTGGAGAGAGAAGTCCTGACCCGGCAGCCCGGTAACCCGCACAACACGCTGCTGCAGATCTTGCAGAGACCCAACCCCCAACATGCCAGCGTGATCGCGCCCCATGGCTTCGAGAGGCGACATCCCCTCCTCCACGCTGCGCTTGAGCAGTTCGTGCCGATTCGGCTCGAGCTCGGCAACCGCACTCTCGATCATGGCCTGTCCAGACGCCTCCAACCGCTGGGCTTCATCGATGTCCTCCGCGGCCAGGGCGTCCAAAAACCTCTCCATGCCTTCCCCCAACATGCGGATCGCCGACAGCAATGCGCGGCCTCGGTTCAGGTGTGGCCGCAATTCAGGGATGGACATGTTTGCTTCCAACTGGTCCAGCCTCTCGAACGCGTCCCAAAGCTCCGACGCGTCGTATCCGCCCCGAGAGGCCGCGGCAAGTGCCGAGAAGACCCCGCCACACGCGAGCACGAAGTCCGCTTGCACATCCTCCGGCCGGGCAACCGGAACGACCGACCGCCGCCCCGCCCGGAAGTCCTGCACCAACCGACGTCGACGATCCAAATCCGGCTGGATCTCATAAGCTCGCGGGCGAGCGCCACACTCCGGACAGGGGCGCTTCGCCAACCGGTCACCGCCGCAACGGTCACACGTTCGCTTGCTCCATTGCAGCTCCATCTTGAGCGAGGTCACCAACTGGCGCTCCCAGCACGGGCCGGAAACCCTGACTGAAGCCATGTCCAGCGCACGAGCTCACCCAACCTTATCGTCACCGGGATCACCCCTTGAAGTGCACGTTAGATGCGTTACCCGCCCCGCACTGATCCCCCCAGCCTCGGCCACGCGTGAGGGCTTCACTCCAGCCTTCACCGCAGCGCGCACAGCCCCGTCGCGCATCGCACGTGCCTCACGCGCCGTCTGCACGGCACGGGCCAGAGCCGCTGCCGCGTGCTCGACGGCCTCGAGCTTCCTGCGCTCGTGCTCCGCCGTTGCCCCAACGTCCATGTAGTCCCTTTCCCGGACGTCTGCGGTCCGCCTCGCCTCGATCATGCCCCCGGTTGCATCTGGTCAGCCGCCAACTATCCACAGAACCGCAAACTGTTCACCCGTCCGTCCCCGGTCCGCACAGAGTCCGCAGAAGCACCGTCTCGTACCCGTACTCACCAACGAAAGCGTCACTCCGGAACGTCTCTGACCAGCGGTTCCGTTGACAACCGTTACCTGCCGTCGCGCCAGGAGGCATTGATCCAGATCTCCTCGACGCTCGGGTCGTCGAGATAGGCCTGGAGCGGTCCGAAGCCGGCCACCGACTCCACCAGCAGACGGTGGGCCTCCTTGCGGTCCGCGAGCGGCACGAGCCCGCCCACCAGCGCCCGGTCGTCATAGTCGTCGAGGACCTCGCCGACCAGCGAGCGGACCGCGTCCTCGTCACGCGCCGGGTCGAGCCGCCGACGACGGACGAGCTCGCGCACGTCCTCCTCCAGCAGCTGCAGCGCCGTGCTCTGCATGTCGCCGTCCCTCCCCTCCTACCTCGGCGGGACCGGGCTGCCCTCTCAGCCCGGTCGATCCATGTGACCAACCTGGGCGTCGAGAGTAAAGCGACTTTGCCAACTCCTTACCGAACGCGAACCAAACCTGTGGACAACCGGACGCCTGTGGACAACGCCGGTCGCACGTGCACCGCGAGCACCACGATGGCGGGGTGAGAGTCATGGTCACCGCCCCCGGGGGCCGGGGCCCGCGACACCTGATCGTGCGAGCGCCGGACACAGCCACCGTCGACGACCTGCACCGGACGCTGGGCCTGCCGGCGCCAGGCGGTTCGGTCGGCCACGCACCGCTCAGGCACGGGTATGCGGCGGGGCCGGCGCCGTCCGGGACGCCCCCGTCCGGCCCCGCCCACCTGGTGGTGACGGCCGGGCCGGACGCCGGGGCGTCCGTGCCGCTGCGCCCCGGGAGGTGGGTCACGGTGGGGCGGGCCGCGTCGTGCGAGCTCGCCGTCGACGACCCCCGGTTGTCACGAAGGCACCTCAGGGTGCGTCACGAGCGGTCCGGCGTCGTCGTCCAGGACCTCGGCTCGACCAACGGCCTTCGCTGGGTGGGTCTGTCCGCGGCGGGTCCCGACGGGGCACCCAGCACGCCCACCGCCATGCGTGCCGGGGTACGCGGCGAACCCGTGCCGTGGCCAGCCGGGTCGGGTCTCGAGGTCGGGGCCAGCCGCCTGGAGCTGCTCCTCGAACCGCTGCCGCCCGCGGTCGGGCGCGACCGTGGCGGCCGGCTGCTGGTGACCCCGTGGCCCCGGCAGCCGTCTCCCCTCCCCCGCCAGGCCCGGTTCAGCACCCCGCCCGAGCCGCAGCGGCGCGAGGTGCGGGCCCCGTCGGCCTGGGTCTGGGCGCTGCCCCTCCTGGCGTCCGTGGTGGTGGCGGGCGTGCTGAGGATGCCGATGGTGCTCCTCTTCGGGCTCATGGCCCCGACGATGGTGCTCGGCCACCATCTCGGGGAGCGGCGGTCGGCACGGCTCGACCACGTCCGGGCCGTGCGGCACCGGCGGCGGACGCAGGCCGTGGTCGACGCGTCCGCCGCCCAGGCCCTGACCGACGAGCTCAGCACCCTGCGGCACCGTCATCCTGGCCTCGCGGGGGTGGTCACCTCGTTAGTCCCCCGGCCGACCACCGGGCTGTGGTCGCGCAGCGTCGAGAGGCCGGAGGTGGTGATCGGCGAGGGAGAGGCCCCGTCGGGCGTCGAGCTCGACGGCGCTCCTCTCCAGCACGCCGCCGCCCCGCTCGTCCTCGACCTGGGTGAACCGGTGACGGTGGCAGGGCCGCGTGGAGTGCGCGACGCCCTGGTCAGGGGATGGATCCTGCAGCTGGCCTGCGGGCACTCACCTGCCGCACTCTCGCTCGCCGTCGAGCGCGCGTCCCTCCCGGGCACGCAGTGGGACCTGCTCGCCTGGCTGCCGCACACCCGCCGGGCCCCAGGCGTGCAGACCGGGACGCAGGTGGTGTGGGGCGGGGGCGACGGCCTGCTGCTGCTCGACGACCTGTCCCAGGCACCACCCGCGAGCGTCCAGGTGCTCGTGGAGAGCGCGGTGAGTGCCGTCCTACGCCGGCCCGGGCAGGAGGAGGTCCGCTTCCGGCCGACCCTCGTCAGCCTGCCCCTGGCACGCAGTCTCGCCCGCAGGCTGGCCGAGGTCGACGCGGACGAGGGCAGCGGGCCGCGGGACGGTCGTCACCGCACCGTCGCGCTGGGTGACCTGCTGCCCTGGCCGGTGGACGCGGACGAGGTCCGTCGTTCCTGGTCCTCGCCGCAGGCCCGGTTACGCACCCCCATCGGCACCGACGACCAGGGCGCACCCTTCGAGGTCGACCTGGCCCGCGACGGTCCGCACGCGCTCGTCGCGGGCACGACGGGGTCCGGCAAGTCGGAGCTGCTGCGCACGCTGGTCACCGGACTGGCCCTGCGCAACCCGCCCTCGGCGCTGGCCCTGCTGCTCGTCGACTACAAGGGCGGCTCATCCCTGGGCGAGTGCGCGTCGCTGCCGCACTGCACCGGACTGGTCACCGACCTGGACCCCCACCTGGCCGAGCGGGTGCTGGTCTCGCTGCGGGCCGAGCTGCAGCGCCGGGAGTCCGTGCTGGCGCGGGCGGGGGTCCGCGACGTCGGGGACCACGTGGGGGCGGACCTGCCGCGGCTGCTCGTCGTGGTCGACGAGTTCCGGGTGCTCACCGAGGAGCTGCCGGAGTTCCTCACCGGTCTGGTCCGGCTGGCGGCCGTCGGCCGCAGCCTCGGCGTGCACCTGGTGCTGGCCACGCAGCGCCCGGCCGGGGTCGTCTCGGCCGACCTGCGGGCCAACGTCAACCTGCGCATCGCGCTGCGGGTCCGCGACGCGTCCGACAGCCTCGACGTGCTGGAGGCACCGGACGCCGCCGGCATCCCCGAGGGGGTGCCGGGTCGTGCCCTGCTGCGGACCGGATCGGCGCCGCCACGCGGCGTCCACGTCGCACCCGCGGCGCCCGCCGCGGTCAGCGAGCCGGACGAGAGCTGGCACGTGGAGGAGGTCGACGGGGTATGGGGCGGCTGGGCGGCCCTGCACGCGGCGGAGGGCGAGGGCCACGTCGGCAGCGGCCTCGGAGCCCTGCCTGACCTGCTGGCACGGGTCGCCGCCGACGACGGCCACCGGGCATCCCGGGTGTGGCTCCCGCCCCTGGGGACGAACGTCACCGCCGCCACCACGGGGGTGTGGGCGGTGGCCGACCGCCCCGACGAGCAACGTCACGAGCCGCTGGCCTGGGACGCGGCGGGGCATGTGGGAGTGGTGGGCGCCCCTCGCAGCGGCCGGACGACGGCAGCCCGTTCCCTGCTCGCCGCGGCCGGAGCGGTGTGGGTCTACGTGGTGGACCCCGCCCGCGGCCTGGCAGGGTCCGAGCTGTCCGCACACCCGGGTCTGCGCGCCTATGTCGGCCCCCACGACCCCGCGCACGCCGCCCGTGTGCTGGAGGTGGTCAACGAGGTGATCGACGCACGGCTGGCGCTCGGCAGCGGATCCCGGCCACCTCCCGTGGTCCTGCTCGTCGACGGGTGGGACCGGTTCGTCGACGTCTACGGCGACGCCGACCGGGGGCGCGCCCGCGACCTCGCGCTGCGGGTGCTCCGCGACGGCCCCGCCGCCGGCGTGGTCGCGCTGCTCACGGGCGACCGTTCGCTGCTGCTCGGCACGGTCGCCTCGGCTCTCCCCGAGACCTGGGCGCTGCGGCTGAACGACCGCGGCGACCTGGCGCTGGCGGGGCTGCGGACCCACGAGGTACCCACGGAGCAGCCGCCGGGTCGGGCCGTGCGGACCAGCGACGCGCTCGTGGCCCAGGTGCTGCAGCCTGCGGATGACGGCCCGGACGCCCGCGCACCGCTCGGTGACCCGCCGCCGCGGGTGGTGACCCTGCCGACCGGGCGCCGTGGGCCCGCGACCACCGCCTGGGCGGTGGGCGGTGACGGCGCCGAGGACCTGGAGGTGCCCCCGGCCCCCTTCCTCGTCCTGGGCCCGCCCGGCTCAGGCGTGTCCACGACGCTGGCCGTCCTGGCGGCGCCGGACGGTGCGGCGGTCCTGCACGTGGGGCCAGAGCATGTCGCGGACCCGGACGAGGTCGTGTCGCGGCTGGGTCCGGCCGTCACCACGCTCGTCGTGGACGACGCCCACCTCGTCACCGGCACCCGGCTGGAGGAGGTCGCCCTGGCCTGGGCCGAGCGAGGCGGGCGGCTCCTCGTCGGCGCCGAGCTGGAGGCGAGCGGCTCGCTCTTCCGCGGGCTGGTCCCCTACGTGGCCCGCCACCGGCGTGGGCTCGTCCTGCAGCCGGGCACCGCCGCGCACGGCTCGGTGCTGGGCGTGCGGCTGCCGGTCGGCGACCGGCCGGTCCCGGGCCGGGGCGTGCTCGTCGACCGCGGGCGGTGCACCCGGGTGCAGGTGCTGCCCGTCAGCCGGCCGGACGGTCCCCCTCGTCCGGACCCGCCAGCCTGCCCATGAGGAAGACCGAGGCGATGGTGGACACGCTCGCGACGAGCACCAGGGCGGCCAGCCACCAGGGGGCGAACCGGAACATCGCGATGCCCAGCGGCAGCAGCAGGAAGTTGGCGGCGATCGCCGGCGCCTGGGCACGCGGGTGGCGCACGTGCAGCCCCCTGGCCGTGTAGCCCAGCCCCAGGACGAAGACGAGCATCGTCACCACCGACATGATCACGACCATGACGTCGGTCCCGTGCCCCAGGGCGAGCTCGTAGACGTAGAAGGCGGCGATACCGACGAGCGCGAGCGCCTCGAGCGCGACGAGCACCGTGGCCAGCCGGCCGGCGAGCAGCTCGCGCGGCGTGGGGACGGTCTGCGGCTCCGTGCCCCCGGGCTCCGTGCCCCCGGTCCCTGTCGGGCTCACTGCATACCTGCGGTGAGCGAGCGCGTGTGGAAGCGGTGGGCGGTGCGGTAGCCGAGCCCCGCGTAGAGCCGGGTCGCGACGGTGTTGTCGCTGTAGACCCCGAGCGTGCTCACGCCCGCCTCCGCGATGGCCGCCCGGGTCAGCTCGGCGGTCAGCAGGCGACCGATCCCCTGCCCGCGCCTGTCCGCGGCGACGACGATACCGGCGAGGTGCGGTATGCCCGAGGCCAGCTCGTGGAGGGCGCCGACGCCGAGCAGCTCGCCGCCCGCGTCCCGCGCCGCCAGCCAGAGCGTGGCGAACCCCTGGCCGGGAAAACCCTCGAAGGACTCGCTGTGGCGCCGGCCGAAGGTCTCGATGAGGTCGGCGTCGTCGTGGTCGTGCAGCTCCTCCAGCTCCACGCCCTGCGGCACCGGGTCCGCGGTGGGCGGCGCCTCACGGGTCCACATGAAGTCCCACCGTCCCGACCCTGTCGTCTCCAGGCCCGCGGGCACGGCCAGCTCGCGTCCCGGGTGCGTGGAGAACCACTCCACCGCGACGCCCTGCTCCTCCGCCAGCCGGGCCAGGACCTCGAGCGCCTCCGACTCCGCCTGGCCGGGGCTGCCCGGCCGCACGACCGCGGTCCCGCCCCAGTGGGCCAGCTGCGGGCGCCACGGGCCCACGCAGGCCCATCCCTGCTCACCGGCCACGGCGAGCACCTGGGAGGAGGTGGCCCAACGCACCCACGGGTCCTGACCGCTGCGCTCGAGCAGCTCCGCGCGGTCGATGGGGGCCCAGGTCACGCAGGCCACCATGCCACACACCCCACCGGTCGCGGCCACCGGATCCGTGCCACCGCTGCACGCTCGCACTCTCCCGGTGGCGACCCGGAAAACCCCCGGTCGGAGGGCTAGGGTTGGTCCCCGTGACGACCGCGGCCAAGCGCCTCCTGCTCGAGAGCCTCGGGTGGATCCTGCTCGTCGCGGGCCTGCTCGCGCTGGTCCTGCCCGGACCTGGCCTGCTCCTCACGTTCGCCGGGCTGGCGGTGCTGTCGACGCAGTACCTCTGGGCCCGACGCCTCACCGAGCCCGTCCGGGTCAAGGCCTGGCTCGCCGCGGTCGAAGGGGTCGAGACGTGGCCGCGCATCGCGCTGTCGGGCCTGGGTGCCGTGCTGGTCGCCGCGGCCGGAGGGGTGTGGATCTGGTCCCCCCCGGCTCCCCGGTGGTGGGTCCTGGACGAGCGGTGGTGGCTCTTCGGCGGTCCGGCTGTGGGCTACACCCTCATCGCCTCGAGCATCATCGCCCTCGCGCTGCTGGTCTTCGCCGTGGTCCGCTTCCACGGCAAGCCCGCGGCCGTCGCCGAGGTGATGCAGATGCAGACACAGCGGCGGCTGCGGGTGGCTCGGCGTCGCCAGGCGCACCAGCGGCTCAACCGGCGGGCGGGTCGGCGCGACCGGTTCTGGCACGGCCACCTGTGACCGGGTCCGCCCGCAGCTGGGCGAGGACGTCCTCCAGCTCGCGGGGCCGCCCCAGCCGCAGCACGGGTACGGCGTCCGGTCGGGCCTCCCACTCCCGGATGCGGGCACGCTTGCGGGCGAAGCTGCGCACGTGCCACACGAGCACGGAGTCACGCGACAGGATGACGTCGAGGGTCTCGACGTTGCCGTTGCAGACCGCCTCGCGGCGGGCCCACCGGCGGGCGGTGCGCCGCAGCAGGCGCACCAGGCTCAGCCATCGGGGATAGTCCAGCGCCACCACCACCTGTGCCCTCGGCAGGACCAGATCGACCCACCCGGCGTAGGCGCTGTCGAGGATCCAGCGGTCACCGCCCGCCAGCGCCGCTGCGCGCGCCCGCTGGTCGGCCGGGTCGCGCTGCTGCCAGCCCGGGAGCCAGCCGATCTCCTCGTCGACGAGGTGCACGGGCAGGTCCGCGGCGCCCCCGAGACGCACGGCGGCGGACGACTTGCCCGCCCCGGTGACGCCGTACACCAGGACCCGTCTGGCGGCCCTCAGGTCGTCGACGCTGGCCCGGCTCACCAGCCGGAGACTACCGGGGCGGCGCCCTCGGCCGTCATACCCCGGCCCGACTCTGCCGACGTGGTACGACAGCTGGTCGGTCAGTCGGTCGGGCAGCAGGCGGCGGCCGGCGCCGCACGCTGCGGCGGGGCACCCACGGACGGTATGCCGAGGCTCACCGAAGGCTTCCTCGTCGCCCCGGCCGTGCCGCCCTCCTGCAGCGCCGACCACGCGTCCCCGCCGCGGGTGCGGCGCACCGCATACACCCCGCCCTGGACGCCGGAGTCGGCGATCAGGTGGTGCGGAGCGCCGTAGGTGACCGCCACGGTGACCATGTCACCCGGGCGCGGGCGCTCGCCGCCCTCGGGGACCGCGAAGTGCACCAGCCGGTTGTCCCGGGCGCGGCCCGAGAGGCGCTCGGTCGCGGCGTCCTTGCGGCCCTCGCCCGGCGTGACGAGCACCTCGACCTCGCGTCCTTCGAGCTCGCGGTTGCCCGCCCAGGAGACCTCCTCCTGCAGCTCGATGAGCCGGTCGAAGCGTTCCTGGACGACGGCCTTGGGCAGCTGCCCGTCCATCTCGGCCGCCGGCGTTCCCGGGCGGATGGAGTACTGGAAGGTGAAGGCGCTGGAGAACCGGGAGGCCCGGACGACGTCGAGCGTGGCCTGGAAGTCCTCCTCGGTCTCCCCCGGGAACCCGACGATGAGGTCGGTGGTGATGGCCGCGTCCGGGATCTGCTGCCGCACCCGGTCGAGGATGCCGAGGAACCGCTCGCTGCGGTAGGACCGACGCATCGCCTTCAGGACCCGGTCCGACCCGGACTGCAGCGGCATGTGCAGGCTCGGCATCACGTTGGGCGTCTGCGCCATGGCCGTGATCACGTCGTCGGTGAAGGCCGCGGGGTGCGGGCTGGTGAAGCGCACCCGCTCCAGACCGTCGATCTCGCCGCACGCCCGCAGCAGCTTGCCGAAGGCCAGCCGGTCGCCGAACTCCACGCCGTAGGTGTTGACGTTCTGGCCGAGCAGCGTCACCTCGACCACCCCCTGGGCGACCAGTGCCTCGATCTCCGCGAGGATCTCGCCGGGGCGTCGGTCCTTCTCCTTGCCGCGCAGGCTCGGCACGATGCAGAAGGTGCACGTGTTGTTGCAGCCGACGGAGATCGAGACCCAGGCCGCGTAGGCGGAGTCGCGCCGGGTCGGCAGGGTGGAGGGGAAGACCTCCAGCGACTCGAGGATCTCGACCTCGGCCGCCCGGTTGTGCCGGGCCCGGTCCAGCAACGCCGGCAGTGACCCGACGTTGTGCGTGCCGAAGACGACGTCGACCCAGGGCGCCCGCTCGACGATGGTGGAGCGGTCCTTCTGCGCCAGACACCCACCGACCGCGATCTGCATGTCGGGGTTGGCCTGCTTGGCAGGACGGAGCTGGCCGAGGTTGCCGTAGAGCTTGTTGGCCGCGTTCTCGCGCACCGCGCAGGTGTTGAACACCACCACGTCCGCCGTCTGCGGCCGGTCGGGCTCGGGCAGGCTGGCGAGGTCCACGTAGCCGGCGGTCTCGAGCAGACCCGCGAGGCGCTCGGAGTCGTGGACGTTCATCTGGCAGCCGTGCGTGCGCACGTCGTAGGTCTTGGTGTTCATCGCGTCATCCAGGGTAACCGCGCACGGGCATCCCCCCGCGTCACGGTCCTGTCCGCCGACGTACGATGAGGTCACGGAGCAGCACCCTCGGCGAAGGAGCGGAGCAGCGATGATCACAGGCGATCGCGAGAGCATCGGCGACGACCTCGGCGTCTACAGCGTGGACGACGAGAACCAGCTGTCCTCGGAGGACACCCTGGACGGGGACGGGGACCCGCTCGACCGGGGATACACCGCCGCCGACCGGCTGCAGGGCGCCACGGCCTACGGCGTCACCGCCTGGGAGCAGGCCAACGACGAGACCATCGACCAGCGTGTCCGCCAGGAGACCCCGGACCCCTACTCCGTCTACGACGGTGCCGACGACGCGGCGGTGGCCGAGGACGACGGCATGGTGAACGGCGACGACGTCGATGCCATCCGGGCCCAGCTCGCCGACGAGCACCACGGTCGTGTCGGCCGCATCGTGGCCCCCGACGAGGGGCTGGGCGAGGACCGCGAGGCGCGGCTGGTCGCCCGGGAGGGACGCGCCACCAGCTGGGACTCCCCCGAGGAGTCGGCGATGCACTACGTCGACGGGGACGAGGAGGACGAGCTCACCGAGGTCGAGTGGGACCCCGCGGACGAGCCGCTGCAGGACGAGGACGAGTAGGTCCTCGCGAGGTCACCTCCCGGTCGTCACCGGTCGGCCGACGTCGGTGAGCCGCCCGCGTCAGTCCCGCCCGTGCTCGGGGAGCTCGTCAAGGGCCTCCCGGACGACCTGGTAGGAGACCGCCGACCCGTAGCCCTTGCGGGCCAGGAAACCGGCCAGCCGCCGGGTCTGGGTGTCCCGGTCCAGACCGCGCATGGTCCGCAGTCGGCGGGCGACCAGTGCCCGGGCCTGCTCCTTCTCGCGCTCCGGGTCGATCTCCTCCAGCGCGGCGTCGACGACCTCGTCCGGGACGCCCTTGGTGCGCAGCTCGTGCCGCAGCGCCCCGGCAGCGAGCCCCTTGGTCTCCTGCCTGGACCGGACGAACATCTCGGCGAAGGCCTCGTCGTCCACCAGGCCCACCTCCGTCATGCGGTCCAGGACCGTGCGTGCGACGTCTGCCTCGCAGCCCCGGTCACGCAGCTTGTCCTCCAGCTGACGGCGGGTCCGTGGGCCCATCGCCAGCTGGCGCAGCACGATCCGTCGGGCGACGGCAGCGGGGTCGGGCTCGCCCGCCGGCCCGGCATCTCCCGCCCGGCCGGACTCCTGCCGGGCGCGCGTGTCACCCGTGCCGGGACGGCGGGGAAGGCCCGAGGCACTGGCGGCGGACTCCGCCGCCGCCAGTGCCTGCCGTGCCGCGGCCAGCCGGGCGTGGTCGGTGTCGGCTCCCATCAGAAGTCGACGGAGACCTCACCGGTGACCGGATCCACCCCGGCCGGGAGGTCGTCGATGACCGGCTGCACGCCGATGCCGAGCTTTGCCTTGATCTTGCGGTCGATCTCCTCGGTCAGGTCGGGGTTGTCCTTGAGGAACTGGCGGGCGTTCTCCTTGCCCTGCCCCATCTGGTCGCCCTCGTAGGTGTACCAGGCGCCCGACTTGCGCACGAAGCCGTGCTCCACGCCCATGTCGATCAGACCGCCCTCCCGGGAGATGCCCTGCCCGTAGAGGATGTCGAACTCCGCCTGCTTGAAGGGCGGGGACACCTTGTTCTTGACGATCTTCGCGCGGGTCCGGTTGCCGACGGCGTCCGTCCCGTCCTTGAGGGTCTCGATGCGGCGCACGTCGATGCGGACCGAGGCGTAGAACTTCAGCGCCTTGCCGCCCGTGGTCGTCTCCGGCGAGCCGAACATCACGCCGATCTTCTCGCGCAGCTGGTTGATGAAGATCGCGGTCGTGCCGGTGCTGCTGAGCGCCCCGGTGATCTTGCGCAGCGCCTGCGACATGAGCCGGGCCTGCAGACCGACGTGGCTGTCGCCCATCTCGCCCTCGATCTCGGCGCGGGGCACCAGGGCCGCCACGGAGTCGATGACGATGATGTCGAGCGCACCCGAGCGGATCAGCATGTCGGCGATCTCCAGCGCCTGCTCCCCGGTGTCGGGCTGGCTGACGAGCAGGGCGTCGGTGTCGACGCCGAGCTTCTTGGCGTACTCGGGGTCGAGCGCGTGCTCGGCGTCGATGAAGGCCGCGATCCCGCCCGCCTTCTGCGCGTTGGCGACCGCGTGCAGGGCCACCGTGGTCTTGCCGCTGGACTCGGGACCGTAGATCTCGACCACCCGACCGCGGGGCAGACCGCCCACGCCGAGCGCGACGTCGAGGGCGATGGCACCGGTGGGGATGACCTGGATCGGCGGGCGCTCCTCGTCGCCCAGACGCATCACGGAGCCCTTGCCGTGCTGCTTCTCGATCTGGGCCATCACCGTGTCGAGGGCCCGCAGCTTGTCGTTGCCGGCGTCGCGCGTGGCCGCCCCTGCTGCGGGCTTGGCGGGGGTCCTGGTCTGGGCCATGTCCTGCTCCTTCGTTCTCGTGGCGGGCGCGTCTACCGACGACCGACCTCCGGTCGTCGCCCTCCTGCTGCGAGGACGTCCATCCCGTGTCGATCAGACGCTAGGGCGGCCCACCGACAGACCCGCTCCTCCCCGGTGGCTCTGTGGAGGACGGCCGCCCGGCGGGGCACCTTGTGGACAACCTTAATCGAAAACCTGTACGACACCGGCACGTCCGTCGCGCGTGTCGCGCACCGAGGAGGCCGCACGCCGGCACCACCCGCGGGGCGCCCCCGCTTCCCCGACGTCAAGCCCCTGCCGTTCCCGGCCCTACACTGGGTGGTCAGCCCCACGGGAGCCAGACGCCGCCGTCCTCCCACGTCCACGTCATACCCCTGACCAGGAAGTCCCATGACCCTGCTCGTGATGAAGTTCGGCGGCTCGTCCGTCGCCGACGCCGAGGCGATGCGCCGTGTCGCCCAGCGCGTCGTCGCCACCCACCGCGCCGGCAACCAGGTGGCCGTGGTGGTCTCGGCGATGGGTGACACGACCGACGAGCTGCTGGACCTCGCCGGGCAGATCTCCCCCGGCCCGCCGCCCGAGCGCGAGCTGGACATGCTGCTGTCCGCCGGTGAGCGCATCTCCATGGCGCTGCTGGCGATGGCCATCGAGCAGCACGGTGTCCCGGCCAAGAGCTTCACCGGTGCCCAGGCGGGCATGCGCACCGACACCGCGCACGGTCGCGCCCGGCTCCTGGACGTCCAGCCGGAGCGCGTGCGCGCCACGCTCGACGCGGGCGGTGTCGCGATCGTCGCCGGCTTCCAGGGCATCTCGACCGACGACGACATCACCACCCTCGGCCGAGGCGGGTCCGACACCACGGCCGTGGCCCTGGCCGCCGCCCTCGACGCCGACGTGTGCGAGATCTACACCGACGTCGACGGGCTGTACACCGCCGACCCCCGCATCGTGCCCACCGCCCGCCGCGTGACCCGCCTCACGATCGAGGAGACCCTCGAGATGGCGGCGCACGGCGCCAAGATCCTGCACCTGCGCGCGGTCGAGTACGCGCGCCGGTTCCACGTCCCGCTCCACGTCCGCAGCAGCTTCTCCGACAAGGAGGGCACGTGGATCCTGGTCGGTCGACCCCTCACGGAGGACACCATGGAAGAACCCATCATCTCGGGCATCGCCCACGACAAGTCGCTCGGCAAGGTGACCGCGGTCGGGATCCCCGACCGGCCCGGCGCCGCCGCGGCGGTCGTCGGCGCGGTCGCCCGCGCGGGCGTGTCGATCGACATGATCGTGCAGAACGTCTCCACCTCCGACGCGCACACCTCCGACATCTCCTTCACCATCCCCGACACGGACGGGCAGACCGCCGTCGCCGCGGTGCGCGCCCTGCAGGACGAGATGGGTTTTGCCGACGTGCTCTACACCAGCCACGTCGGCAAGCTCTCGCTGGTCGGTGCGGGCATGCGTTCCAACCCCTCGGTCGCCTCGGACCTGTTCGCGGCCCTGGCGGGGGCGGGGGTCAACATCGAGATGATCAGCACCTCCGAGATCCGGATCTCGGTGATCTGCGACCAGTCCGACCTGGAGGACGCGGTCCGCGCGGTGCACACGGCGTTCGAGCTGGACGCCGAGGAGGACGCCGTGGTCTACGGCGGGACGGGACGATGAGCGGTATGGGGTCCGGCAGCAGGAAGGTGCACGTCGCCCTGGTCGGGGCGACGGGTCAGGTCGGCGGCGTGATGCGCCGTCTGCTCTCCGAGCGGGGTTTTCCGGTCGCCTCCGTCCGCTACCTGGCCTCGGCCCGGTCGGCCGGCACCGAGCTGCCCTGGGACGGTTCGGCCGACGGCGCGGACGGGTATGACGTGCCGCGCCAGGTGGTGGTGGAGGACGTCGAGACCGCCGACCTGTCTGGCATCGACATCGCGCTCTTCTCCGCCGGGGGCGGTGCCTCGAAGAGGCATGCGGAGCGCTTCGCCGCCGCCGGTGCGGTCGTCGTCGACAACTCCTCGGCCTGGCGGATGGACGAGCAGGTACCGCTGGTCGTCAGCGAGGTCAACCCCGAGGCACTGGAGCTGGCCGTGAGCGACGGCGGACGACGGATCGTCGCCAACCCCAACTGCACCACGATGGCCGCCATGCCGGTGCTGCGTCCCCTGCACGCGGAGGCGGGCCTGGAGCGGCTGCGCGTCGCGACCTACCAGGCGGTCTCGGGGTCCGGCCTGGCGGGCGTGAGCGAGCTCGGCGGCCAGGTGCGCGCCGCGGTCGACCATGGCGCACCGGTCGAGGAGCTCACGCACGACGGGTCGGCCGTGACGCTGCCGGAGCCCTCTGTCTACGTCGAGCCGATCGCCTTCAACGTGGTCGCCCTGGCGGGCGACCTGGTCGAGGACGGTGAGACCTCCGAGGAGGTCAAGCTGCGCAAGGAGTCGCGCAAGATCCTGGACATCCCCGGCCTGGCGGTCGCGGGCACCTGCGTGCGCGTGCCGG
The DNA here is from genome assembly GCF_000421185.1 of Ornithinimicrobium pekingense DSM 21552. Lineage (GTDB taxonomy): Bacteria > Actinomycetota > Actinomycetes > Actinomycetales > Dermatophilaceae > Ornithinicoccus > Ornithinicoccus pekingensis. The sequence continues at coordinate 232,690 of NZ_ATWJ01000007.1, read as the reverse complement.
TGTTCACCGGGCACAGCCTGGCGATCCACGCCGAGTTCAGCCGGCCCATCACCCCCGAGCGGGCGACCACGCTCCTCGCGGACGCGCCCGGTGTCGAGCTCGCCGACGTGCCCACGCCCCTCGCGGCCGCCGGTCGCGACGCCTCCTACGTCGGGCGCATCCGGGTCGACCAGTCGGTGCCCGACGGGCGGGGCCTGGTGATGTTCGTGGCCAACGACAACCTGCGCAAGGGCGCCGCCCTCAACGCGGTCCAGATCGCCGAGGCCCTGCTCGAGCGCGACCTCGTCTGAGCGACCGCCCCACCGAAGGGGTGACAACCCGCCCCGGCCGGGCGACAGTGGTGGCATGACCGACCAGCCCTCCGGAATCCCCCTCACCGACGACGAGCACACGCTGCTGCGTCGGGCCGCCTTCGGGGCGATCGCCCTGGTCTCCCAGGCTGACCCGGGCTTCCTCGCGGCGTTCAAGGAGTCCATGGCGGGGTCCCAGGCCCTGCAGGCCGCGCCGGAGGATGTGCGCTCCCTGCTGAGCGAGGGTGGCCGGTTCCCCACTCCCCCGACCGGCACGCCGGAGCAGGTGGAGGCAGCCGTGCTCCGGGACCTCGCACGCGCCGTGCAGGTGCTGGCGGCGAAGGCTCCCCGGCAGGTGGCTGGCTTCCGGCAGGTCGTCCTCGCGGCAGCCGACCTCGTCGCCGGGGCCGACCGCGGTGTGACCCCGGCCGAGCAGGGCACGGTCGACCGGGTCCGCGAGGCCCTGTCGGGCGGGCTGGCGGGCGAGCCGCCTGTCGGCGACACCGCCGGCGACGCCCCTCGTCACGACTGAGCTCTGGCCAGGGGACGACGCGCACACCACGTCGTCGGTCACCCCAGGGACGCGCACACCACGTCGTCGGTCACCCCAGGGATGCGCACACCACGTCGTCGGTCACCCCAGGGACGCGCACACCACGTCGCCGGTCGGTGGAGGTGGGGCGTCAGGCCCTCCGCTTGGGGTCGGGCAGGTAGTGGTGCTCCGGCGGCACGTCGAGGTCGGCGCAGACCGCCCGCCAGACCGTCCTGGGCGGCTCCCCCTCCTCCAGCGCCTGCGACGGCGTGCGACCGCCGAGGACCGCGAGGGAGTGCGTGCCGGCCACGATCGTGGCGTACCCCGCGCCGAACTCCTGCTCCATCAGGGCCCAGAACTCGCTCAGACGCACCCGGGCACCCTACCCGCCGCCCATGAGCGCCACGACGAGCAGCATGGCCGGCATCGCCAGCAGGGTCGTGACCAGCACGCTGTCGCGCGCGATGTCCTCGCCCCGCCCGTAGGCGACCGCGAGGATGAAGACGTTCTGGGCCGTCGGCAGCGACGACATCACGACCGCGGCCAGCACCTCAGGCCCGGACAACCCCAGCACCGGACCCGCGACGAGGCCCGCGACGGCCGGCATCAGGCCCAGCTTGAGCAGCACCACCACGCCCAGCTCGGCCAGGTTGCCCCTCCCGCGCGGGACCGGGGAGAGCCGCAGCGAGATCCCGAAGGCCAGCAGCATGCCGGGGATCGCCAGCCCGCCGACGAGCTCGACCGGGGCACGGAGGTCCGCAGGCAGCTCCACGCCGGAGAGCGCGACCGCGAGCCCGAGCACGCTGCCGATCGTCAGCGGGTTGGTCAGCGGGGAGCGCAGCACCCGCCACGGGGAGACCCTCCTGCCCTCCTGGCTCGCGTCCAGCGCGGCGAGCCAGGAGGGCTGCAGCACGAGCAGCTGCATGAGGATCACCGGCGCGGACCAGGACCCGTCACCGAGCACGTAGATCGCGATCGGCAGACCGAGGTTGTTGGAGTTGACGTAGCTGACGCTCATCCCGCCCATGAGCGCGTGCGTGGTCGTGCGCCGCAGCACGGCCCTGGCGAGCACGAGGTATGCCGCAGCCGTCACCACCACCCCGGCGAGCGTGGCGACCAGGAACCCCGAGAAGATCACGCCGACATCGGCGTCGGCCACGACGAGGAAGAGCAGCGCCGGCGAGCCCACCCAGAAGGTGAGCCTGGCGAGCACCTGCTGCTCGGTCCGTCCGAACATCCGGGTGTGCGCCAGCAGCCAGCCGACCGCGACGACCGCCGCGATCAGCCAGAATCCCTGGAGCACGGCGACCACGCGCAGCATTATCCGCCGTGGCCTGCCGAGGTTCCGGCACCGCCCGCCCCACGGGTTAACCTGCCGCAATGAGCGACCCGCGGGAGCGCACCGACCCGACCGGCCACGAGGCCGATCCCCACGAGGACTACCTCACCGGTGACGGCGGCGTCACCCCCGAGCTCCTCGACCGCCGCCCGGTGGTGCAGCGCACCGTCGCCACGCTCTACGAGGGTCGGCCGGGCCTGAACCCCACGCAGGCGATCCGCGCCTTCCTCGAGGCGGTCAACCTGCAGGAGCGGCACGGCCACATGCGCGTGGTCGACGACCTCATCGGCCTCCAGCGCCGGGTGGGCGACACCATCGAGCACTACAAGGACAAGCTGCTCAACGCCGAGGCCCGCAGCGGCGCCACGGAGTCGGCCAAGTTCGGCATCGGCCACTTCCACGGCCAGCGCGCGGTCGTCTACGTCGTCGACTGGTCCTTCTTCGCCGGCTCCCTGGGTGAGGTCGCCGGGGAGAAGTTCGTCCAGGCTGCCGAGCTCGCCGAGAAGGAGAAGCTCCCCCTGGTGAGCATGGGCGCCTCCTCGGGGGTGCGCCAGCACGAGAACGTGCTCGGCCTGGTGCAGATGCAGCGCATGGCGGCCGCCGCCAACAAGTTCCAGCACACCACCAACCGCCCCTACATCTCGGTGCTGGCCGGCCAGGTGTGGGGCGGGATGTCGGCGAGCGCCGTCCCGGTGGCCGACCTCGTCGTGGCGCTGGAGGGCACCGACTACGGCTTCGCCGGGCGCCGCGTGATCGAGACCTTCGAGGGCAAGCAGGTCCCCCGCGGCATGCAGTCGGCCGAGGCCAACTATCTCGACCGCAACGTCGACGTCCTCGTCAAGGACGTCGACGAGCTCAACGAGTTCCTGTCCCGCATCTTCACCGCGGGCCGCTCCTCCTCCCGCATCCGCCCCGGGCGGGCCGGGACGGTCAGCCGTCCCGGGGACGTCGCCCCCGACGGGCGCGCGATGACCGCCGGACCGGAGGGTTTCTCCGCCGCCCTGTGGGACCGTCAGGTCCCCCTGGTGACCGTGCAGCTGCCGCGCGACCGGCGCGACCGGCCCGACATGGCCACCCGTGAGGCGCTGATGGCGCGCTACAACGAGATCGCCGCGGGCGCGGGGCGCCTCGACACCGAGTTCCTCCTCCAGACCGTCTTCGACTCGGCCGTCCCCTTCTACAACCACGTGCGCTTCGAGGAGGAGAAGAAGTACCCCAACGTCATCGCCGGTCTGGGCACGATCGGCGAGCAGACCTTCATGGTCATCGGCGACCAGCCCTGCTACCGGGTCTCCCCGGGCTACGTCGGCAAGCGCCCGGCCAACCCCGGTCCGGAGGACTTCGAGTACGGCGTGCGGATGATGCAGGCCGCCCAGCGGTGGGGCCTGCCGATCGTCTTCTTCACCGACACCCTGGGGGCGCTGCCCACCATGGCGGCCGAGCGCCGCGGCCAGTCGCGGGCGATCGCGCAGAGCATCAAGACCTCCGCCTCCCACCCCTTCCCGACCGTGTCGGTCATCACCGGCGCCATGGGCAGCGGAGGGGGGCTGGCGACGACGCCCTTCGGCCGGCACACGGTCATGCTGGACAGCGCGCTGGGCTTCGTCTCCGAGCCGCGCTCCACCGCCACGATCCTCTACAACGAGTCCAACCCGACGGTCGAGCAGGTCGCGATGACGCTGGAGACGATGCGTGCCTCGGCCGACGACCTGCGGGCCCAGGGCCTCGTCGACACGATCGTGCAGGACCACCCCGACCCCTGGGACACCGCCCAGGAGCTGCGCGAGGCGATCATCGACGGCTACAACCGCCAGCACGGTCTGACGCCCCGCCGCCTGCGGCAGAAGGCCGACGAGCGGCTGCGGCCGCGCACGATCGGCAAGCACGCCACCGACCCGGACTGAGGACCTGGGGCGCCGGGGCCGACACAACCGGCGGCCCCGGCGGCTCCTCAGCTGGTCCAGGCCCGCCAGAGCGCGGCGTACTCCCCGTCAGCCTCCATCAGCTCGTCGTGGCTGCCCAGCTCGACGATCCGGCCGTCCTGCACGACCGCGATCCGGTCGGCGTCGTGCGCCGTGTGCAGCCGGTGCGCGATCGCCACCACCGTCCGGTTGGTCAGCAGCGCGCTCATCGACCCCTCGAGGTGCCGCGCCGTGCGCGGGTCGATCAGCGACGTCGCCTCGTCGAGCACCAGCGTGTGCGGGTCGGCCAGGATCAGCCGGGCCAGCGCCACCTGCTGCGCCTGCGCCGGCGTCAGCACCTGGTTGCCCGCGCCCAGGACGGTGTCCAGCCCGCGCGGCAGCGCCGCCACCCAGGTGCTGGCGTCCACGGTGGCCAGCGCACGCCATACCTCGTCGTCGGAGGCGCCCTCCCGGGCGAGCACGAGGTTGTCGCGCACCGACCCGCGGAAGACGTGGTGCTCCTGGGTGACGAGGGCCACCTCGCGGCGCAGCGCGTCGAGCGGCAGGCGCACCAGCTCCACACCACCGACCGTGACCGACCCGCTGCCGGGTCCGTGGATGCCGGAGAGCAGCCTGCCCAGGGTGGACTTGCCCGAGCCCGAGGGGCCGACGACCGCCAGCCGCTCCCCCGGCCGGAGGGTCAGGTCGATGCCGTGCAGCACGTCCTGGCCCTCCCGGTACGCGTAGCGCAGCCCCCGCCCGACGAGCTCGCGGCCCGCGGGCAGGGCCTCGCCGGGGGTCCGGTCGGGCGGCACCTCGGCGATCCCCAGCAGGCGGGTGGTCGAGGCGATGCCGACCTGGAGCTCGTCGATCGTGCCGACGAGCCGGTCGAACGGGCCGTAGAAGGTCTCGATGTAGAGCATCGCCGCGGTGATCTGACCGAGGGTGACGACGCCGCGGGCATAGAGGACCGCGCCAACGACGAGCGTGATGACCCGTGGCAGGGAGAAGGCCATGTCCATGACGACGAAGAGGATGTTGCGCAGCACGAGGCCGTAGCGCTCGGCCTGGGAGCTGACCTCGATGTCGTCGGCGGCCGCGCGCCGGCGCTCGGGCTGCAGACCGAGGGCCTCCACCGTGCGGGCGCCCTCGACCGTCTCGCTGAGCGTGCTGTTGATGAGGGAGTAGGTGGCGCCCTCCAGCAGGTAGGCGGCCGGGGCGTGCTGCAGGTAGCGGCGCACCTGCCACAGGGACAGCGAGGCGGTCACCAGCGTCGGCACGGCCAGCGCCCAGGAGTTGAGCACCATCGCCACCACGGTCAGCAGCACGGTGACGACGCCGATGATGAACTCCGGCAGCGCCCAGCGCACGGCGCTGCTCATCGACCCCACGTCGCGGGTGACCCGGGTGACGAGGTCGCCGGTGCTGGCCGACTCGACCTTGCCCAGCGGCAGCCGCAGGACGGCCCGGACCACGTGCTCGCGCGCCTCGGCCAGGACCCCCTGCCCCAGCACCGCCGCCAGCCACTTGGCCAGGTAGGTCAGCACCGCCTGCGCGACGAGGACACCGACGACGAGCAGCGCAAGGTCGGTGACGACGCCCGCTCCGGGACGACCGTCCGCCTCGACCACCACGTCGACGAGGCGGCCCAGCAGCAGGGGCACCGCCAGGCCGGCCGCGGCGGCGAGCGCGTTGGCGAGCGTCACCACGACCACCAGCCCGGCGCGTCGTCGCAGCAGTCCGCGCAGGTAGCGCACCACCGTGCCGGGCGGGGCGACCGGCAGCCCGCGCTCGGGGTCCTGGCTCTCGCGCAGGTGGGTCAGGGCGCGCTCGCGGCGCAGCCGGTGCCGCTCCCACAGCAGCCGGTGCCGCTCGCGCGGACCGACCGTGCCCGGGGCGGGGGGCCGCAGCGCCTCCGGGACCGGCGGCGGCCGGTCGGCGGGGTCGCGCCAGGTGCGGGCCGAGTCCGCGCCCAGCCCGGTGCCGAGAGTCACGGTGAGGTCACCTCCTCCGGGCGGTGCTCGGGTATGACGTGCTGCTGCCCCGCGGGCGCGGCCGGTCCCCAGGTGCTCCCGTCGTCCGGGCTGGTGGCCCCGTCGCGACCGGTCCCGACCGGGGCCGACGCGGGCTCCCGCTCGCCGCGCAGCACCGTGCGGCGGTAGCCCTCGCACGAGGCGACGAGCTCGTCGTGGGTGCCGGTGGCGACCACCCGGCCGTCCTCGACGAAGGCGACCTCGTCGGCATGGTGCAGCAGCAGCGGGGAGGCGGTCATCACCACGGTGGTGCGGCCTCGGCGGTGCCCGGGCAGCCGCGCGGCGATCCGTGCCTCGGTGTGCGCGTCGACCGCCGAGGTGGGCTCGACGAGGACCAGGACCGGCGCGTCGGTGGCGAGCGCCCTGGTCAGCACGAGCCGCTGGCGCTGACCGCCGGACAGTCCCCGGCCGCGCTCGTCCAGCACGCCCTGCCAGCCGCCGGGCAGGATGTCGAAGACGTCCTCGGCCGCGGCGGCGTGCAGCGCCTCCTCCGCCTGCTCACGGGTCAGCCGGTGGTGCGGGTCGACCGCGTCCTGCAGCGTCCCTGCGAACACGTGCGCCCGGGTGTCGCTGACCACGACCGTGCGGCGCACGACCTCCAGGGGCAGCCGGGAGAGGTCGACGCCGCCCAGGTGCACGCCCCACGGCCGCTCGGCCCGCTCCGCGTCGCGCCCGGCGAGCTCGGCGCGCGCGGTCTCGCGCTCGAGGCGTGCACGGCGTGCGGCCCGACCGGTCGCCTCGTCGTCCTCGGGGGTCGTGAGCGTGTCGTCCGCGGGCAGGTAGCGCCCCAGCCGGTCGGCCAGGGCCGCCGTGTCGTCGGGCACGGCGCTGACCACCATCGTGAGCCTGCCGGGGCGCGCCCGCAGCCCCGAGGCCTCGTCGACGAGGTCACCCCCGGCGTCCAGCTCGGCGGGGGGCCGTCCGGGCCACGGGTCGGGCGTGCCGAGCACGCCGATGGTCTTGCGGGCCGAGACGAAGGACCGGGTGATCTGCTGGGCCGCCTCGAAGACGACGCGGATCGGCTGGACGAGGAAGACGGCGTAGCCGAGGAAGGTGACCAGCTGGCCGATCTGCAGGTCGCCCCGGCCGACCGCCCGCACCCCCAGCACCAGCAGCGCGACGACGAAGAGGCCGGAGAGCAAGACGCCGACCGCCTCGACGAAGGCCGCCCAGCCACCGGCCTGCACGCCCGCGGACCGGACCCGCTGCGACTGCCGCGCGTAGTTGTCGCCGAAGATGCGCTCGCCGCCGATGCCGCGCAGGATCCGCAGCCCCGCGACGATGTCGGTGGCCATCGTGGTCAGCTCGGAGTCGCGCGACCGCTCCCGGGTCTGCGCGGCTGACAGCGGCCGCAGCAGCACGGTGGAGACGACGACCAGCAGCGGTGCGACGAGGAGCACGACAAGGCCGAGCGGCACGGAGATCTGCAGCACGATGACGGCGACCAGCAGGTAGGCCACGAGGTTGCCGACGAGCCGCGAGACGATCTCGACGAAGTGGCCGAACTGCTCGCCGTCCCCGCCGCTGACCGACAGCACCTCCCCGGCGGGGGCCCGACGGGTCAGCACGTGCCCCAGCCGGGCCGTCTTGTGGGTGACCATGAGCGTCTGCCCGTAGGACGCCACGAGCCAGGACCGCACCACGACCGTGTGGTAGAAGACGCCGCTGCTGGCGCCCACCAGCGTGACCACCAGCAGGACCGCGCTCCACAGGAGCACCTGCCCGCGGTCGCCGGGCACGATGCCCTCGTCGATCGCGCGCCCGAAGACCCACGGGGTGAGTGCCGTGGGCAGCATCCACGCCAGGCTGCACAGGCAGGCGGCGACGATGAGGTCGGGCTGCTGGCGCACGAGCCACCACAGGAAGCGGCCGGGGCCCCGGGTGTCGGGCTCGCCGGCGGAGCCCGGGGAGGCCCAGGCGGTCACGGTGGGTGGGAAGTCGCGCATACCGCCTCTGAGCGTAGGGCCGCCGCACGGGCGCCCTCCAGGTGTTTTCGGCGGGCCGGCCCCGGACGTGCCGTCGCGGGCCCGGGGGTGAGAGGATGGCCCGGACATCGGACCGGCCGCACTGGAGGAAGCGTGACCACTCGTCAGGACCTCGCCTGGTGGCAGAAGCTGCTCATGGCGATGAAGCTGTGGCGCCCCACCTACCGCACCCTGCACCACGAGGTGCGTGACCTCGAGCGTCCGGCCGTGCCGCCGGTGACCGGGGCCTACGGCAACCGCGTCGACCTGACGAAGCGGCGCCGGCTCGTGCCGCAGTCCGGCGACCGCGACTGACGGCGGTTCCAGCACACCTGTGTCGGTGCCGGGTGGCACAGTGAGCGGGTGACCAGCCCGGAGACCTCCACCCCGGTCCTCGACCGGTTCTCGCCCGCGACCCGGGCCTGGTTCGACGCGTCCTTCCCCGGGCCGACGTCCGCGCAGTCGGGCGCCTGGGACGCGATCAGCCGGGGGGAGCACACGCTGGTCGTCGCCCCGACCGGCTCGGGCAAGACCCTCTCGGCGTTCCTGTGGGCGATCGACCGCATCGTGGCCGGGCACGGCGCCGAGGCCGCCGTCCCGCCGGCGACCGACCGGGGGTCGCGCCCGGCATCGTCCGAGCCCCGCGGCCGCTGCCGCGTCCTCTACGTCTCGCCGCTCAAGGCCCTCGCCGTCGACGTCGAGCGCAACCTGCGCTCCCCGCTCGTGGGCATCGGGCACGCCGCGACCCGCCTCGGTATGCCGTCGCCGCAGGTCTCGGTGGCCGTCCGGTCCGGGGACACCCCCGCCGCGCAACGGCGCGCGTTCGCCAAGGACGGCGCCGAGATCCTCATCACGACGCCGGAGTCGCTCTTCCTGCTGCTGACCTCCCAGGCCCGCTCCGCGCTGACCGGGGTCGAGTCCGTCATCGTCGACGAGGTCCACGCCGTGGCCGGCACCAAGCGCGGCGCGCACCTGGCCGTCACCCTCGACCGGCTGGACGCGCTGCTCGAGCGCCCCGCCCAGCGCATCGGGCTGTCCGCCACCGTCCGCCCGGTGGAGGAGGTGGCGCGCTACCTCGCCGGCGGGCGGCCGGTCACCACGGTGCAGCCCCCGTCCACCAAGCGCTGGGACCTGCAGGTCGTCGTCCCCGTCCCGGACATGGCCGACCCCGGCGCGGCCGAGCTGCCGGGCGGGGCCGGCGGTGCGCGCGCCTCGCGCGCCGACGCCCGGGACCTCGCCGACCGGGTCGACGACTGGGCCGCGCAGGGTGCCCCGCGACCCACGACCTCGACCTCCGGCACGGGCACCGGCCCTGTCCTGCCCGACCTGGAGGGCGCGGAGGGCGACGTCTGGCAGCCGGCTGTCGACCCCGAGGAGCGCGCCTCGATCTGGCCGCACCTGGAGCGCCGGGTCGCCGACCTCATCGAGCGGCACACCTCCACCCTGGTGTTCACCAACTCCCGCCGGGTCGCCGAGCGCTTCACCTCGCGCCTCAACGAGGGGTGGGACGAGCGGCACGCCGACGGCTCCGACGAGGACGGGCCGCCCGGGGGGGCCGGCGCAACGCGCGCGGCGAGCCCGCCCGCGCAGGTCATGGGCCAGGCGGGCTCGGCCGGCGGGGCGCCGCCGGTGCTCGCCCGCGCGCACCACGGCTCGGTGAGCAAGGAGCAGCGGGCGGTCATCGAGGACGCCCTCAAGACCGGGCGGCTGCCCGCGGTGGTCGCCACGAGCAGCCTCGAGCTGGGCATCGACATGGGTGCGGTCGACCTGGTCGTCCAGGTGGCCAGCCCGCCGAGCGTGGCCTCGGGCCTGCAGCGCGTGGGCCGGGCGGGGCACCAGGTGGGTGCGGTCAGCGAGGGCGTGTTCTTCCCCACGCACCGCGCCGACCTGGTCCAGACCGCCGTCGTCGTCGACCGCATGCGGGCCGGGCTGATCGAGGAGCTGCACGTCCCGGCCAACCCCCTCGACGTGCTGGCGCAGCAGGTCGTGGCGATGGTGGCCATGGACGAGTGGGCGGTCAGCGAGCTGTTCGACCTGGTGCGCCGCTCCGCCTCGTTCTCCGCGCTCCCGCGCCCGCTGTTCGAGGCGGTGCTCGACATGCTCGCCGGGCGCTACCCGGGCGAGGACTTCGCCGACCTGCGGCCCCGCGTCGAGTGGGACCGCGTCACCGACCGGCTCACCGCCCGCCGCGGCGCGCAGCTGCTCGCCGTGACCTCGGGCGGCACCATCCCCGACCGCGGCCTGTACGCCGTGATGCTCGCCACCGGGGAGGGCCCCGGGCGGCGCGTCGGCGAGCTCGACGAGGAGATGGTCTACGAGTCGCGCGTCGGGGACGTCTTCACGCTCGGCACCACGAGCTGGCGGATCGAGGACATCACCCACGACCAGGTGCTCGTCACGCCCGCCCCCGGGCAGATCGGCCGCCTGCCGTTCTGGAAGGGCGAGGCCCAGGGCCGCCCGGCCGAGCTGGGCGCCGCCGTGGGGGCGTTCGTGCGCGAGACCGGCGGCACGCCACGCGAGGCGGCCGTGTCCGACCTCACGGGCCGCGGGCTGGACCCCTGGGCCGCCGACAATCTCGTGACCTACCTGCACGAGCAGCGCGAGGCCGTGGCCCACCTGCCCGACGACCGCACCGTGGTCGTCGAGCGGTTCCGCGACGAGATCGGCGACTGGCGCGTGGTCGTGCACTCGCCCTGGGGCCGCCCGGTGCACGGGCCGTGGGCGCTGTGCCTGGCCGCGCGGATGCGGGAGCGCTACGGCACCGACGTGCAGGCCATGGCCGCCGACGACGGGATCGTGCTGCGCCTGCCCGACCTGGGGGCCTGGGACGGGTCCGGCCCGGGCGAGAGCGGCGGGGAGCGCGCCGAGGAGGCGCGGCTCGACGCCGAGATCGCCGAGCTGCTCACGCTGGACCCCGACGAGGTCGCCGACCTGGTCACCCAGGAGATCGGTGGCTCTGCGCTGTTCGCCTCGCGCTTCCGTGAGTGCGCGGCCCGGGCCCTGCTCCTGCCCCGCCGCAACCCCGGACGCCGTCAGCCGCTGTGGCAGCAGCGTCAGCGCTCGGCCCAGCTGCTGGAGGTCGCCTCCCGCTACCCGACCTTCCCCATCGTGCTCGAGGCCGTCCGTGAGGTGGTCCAGGACGTCTACGACGTGTCCGCGCTGGTCGACCTGATGCGCCGGGTCGCGAGCCGCGAGGTGCGCGTCGTGTCGGTGACCAGCCCCTCCCCCTCGCCCTTCGCGCGCTCGCTGCTCATGGGGTATGTCGCCCAGTTCCTCTACGAGGGCGACTCGCCGCTGGCCGAGCGCCGTGCGGCGGCCCTGTCCCTGGACCCCTCGCTGCTGGCCGAGCTCCTCGGGCGCGGTGAGGGCGCCTCGCTGCGCGACCTGCTCGATCCCGAGGTCGTCGCCCGCACCCACGCCGAGCTGCAGCGGCTGGCCCCGGAGCGGGCCGCACGCGACGCCCAGGACGTGCTGGACCTGCTGCGCGTCCTGGGGCCGCTGACCACCGCCGAGGCGGCGGCCCGCACCCGCGAGGAGGTCCGGGCCGACGTGGAGGGCTGGCTGGCCGAGCTGGCCGAGGCCCGCCGCGTCATCGAGGTCCGGGTCGGCGGGGAGCAGCGGTGGGCCGACGCCCAGGACGCCGCCCGGCTGCGCGACGCCCTCGGCACGGCCATCCCCGTCGGCGTGCCGGCCGCCTACCTCGAGGGCATCGAGGACCCCCTCGGAGACCTCGTCGTCCGTTACGCGCGCACCCACACTCCCTTCACGCTCGCGGAGCTGTCCGCCCGGCTCGGGCTGGGGGCCGCCGTCGTGCGCGACGCCGCCCGACGGCTCGTCTCCTCCGGCCGACTCGTGGAGGGCGCGCTCGTGCCGCACGGCACCGGCTCGGAGGACCTGTGCGACGCCGAGGTGCTGCGGCTGCTGCGCCGGCGCTCCCTGGCCGCGCTGCGCGAGGAGGTCGAGCCGGTCACGCAGGCGGCCTACGGACGCTTCCTGCCGCGTTGGCAGGGGGCGACCGGCCTGGGTACCGGTGAGGGTGAGCGGCTGCGCGGGACCGAGGGGGTCCTGCGGGCCGTCGAGCAGCTCTCCGGGGCGCGCCTGCCCGCCTCTGCGGTCGAGACGCTCGTGCTGCCCGCCCGCGTCCGTGACTACTCCCCCGCCCTGCTCGACGAGCTGATGACGGCCGGCGAGGTGCTGTGGCAGGGTCACGGCGGGCTGCCCGGTGACGACGGGTGGGTCTCCCTGCACCTCGCCGACACCGCCGACCTGACGCTGGCCGGGCCGGAGCCGGTCGAGACGGAGACGGCCCGGCAGGTGCTCGAGCTGCTGGCCCGCGTCCCCGGTGGCGCCTACTTCTTCCGCGCGCTGTCCGACGCCGTCGCCTCCACCGACGACTCAGCGCTGCTGACCACGCTGTGGGACCTCGTGTGGGCGGGCCACGTCAGCGCCGACACCTTCGCCCCCGTGCGTGCCCTGCTCGCAGGCGGGCGCACCGCGCACCGGTCCCGCCGCGCACCGCGCGCCGGTCGCTGGTCACGGTCCTCCGTCGCCCTGGCCAACCGGCCCTCGCGTCCCGCGATGCCGGTGCGGTCGGGGCCACCCAGCGCCGTCGGCCGGTGGTCGCTCCTGCCCCCGCCGGAGCCGGAGGGAACGGTGCGCGCGCTGGCCACCGCCGAGCAGCTGCTGGACCGCTACGGGGTGCTCACGCGCGGCTCGGTCGTCGCGGAGGGGGTCCCCGGCGGCTTCGCCGGCGTCTACCGCGTGCTGGCCGGTGCCGAGGAGGCCGGACGGGTACGCCGCGGCTACGTCGTGGAGGGCCTGGGCGCGGCCCAGTTCGGCACCGCCGGCGCGATCGACCGGCTGCGGGCGCTCGAGGGCGACCGCGACCAGCCCGGCCGCCAGCCGGAGGTCGTGCTGCTGGCCGCCAGCGACCCCGCCAGCCCGTTCGGCGCCAGCATCCCCTGGCCCGAGCGCGGCGGGGCCGGCACCGAGGGCGACGAGGGTCCCGCCCACCGTCCCGGGCGCAAGGCCGGGGCGATGGTGGTGCTGGTCGACGGTTCGCTGCTGCTCTACCTCGAGCGGGGCGGCCGCAGCGCCCTCACCTTCCGCGTGCCCGACCACCTCGAGCCGAGGCCCGCGTGGGCCGTCGTCGCGGCGGCGCTGGTGGGTGCCGTGCGTTCCGGCGCCCTCGCCGGGCTGACGGTGGCGCGGATCGACGGTGCCGGGGCCCTCGGCTCGGACTCGCCGCTGGCGTCTGCACTGGTCGAGGCCGGGTTCCACACGGCCCCCCAGGGGCTGCGGCTGCGGCGGTAGGCGCCCCGGCGCCTCCCCCGTCACCACGGTGATGTGCTCGAGGAACCGAGCGGCGCGCACGGCCCGCTGTGGTCGAATGACCCGGTGACACGACCCACCGGCACGACCGCCGCCCTCCTCGCCGCGGTGGGCGCGGCCGCCCTGTGGGGCACGACCGGCACCGCGCAGGCGCTCGGCCCCGACGGCACCGACCCGGTCTCGGTCGGCGCGCTGCGCATCACGCTCGGCGCCCTCGTCCTGGGCCTGCTCGCGGCCGCGGGTCCGGGGCGGGCCGCCGCCGGTCCCGTGGTCCCCGGGCGGCTGCCCGTCGGCGTGCTCCTGCTGCTGGGTGGGCTGTGCGTCGCCGCCTACCAGGCCTGCTTCTTCGTGGGGGTCGCACGTGCGGGGGTGGCGGTCGGCACCGTCGTCGCCCTCGGCGTGGCGCCACTGGCGACCGGGGTGCTGGGACTGGTGCTCGGGGAGCGCCCGGACCGCAGGTGGGCGCTGTCCACGACGACCGCGGTGGCCGGCGTCGTGCTGCTCGTGCTGGGCGCCGGTGGCTCCGGGGTCTCGGTCGACCTCCTGGGGGTGTCCGCCGCCGCCGGAGCCGGCGCGTCGTACGCCGGCTACACCGTGGCGGGTCGGACCCTGCTCCTGCGCGGGGCCCACGGCGTGCGGGTCATGGCGTGGTTCTTCGGCGCAGGAGCCGCCCTGCTGCTGCCCACCCTGCTGCTGACCGACCTGGGCTGGCTCCTCACCGGGCCGGGGCTGGCGATGGTCCTGTGGCTCGGTGTCGTCGCCACCGGGCTCTCCTACCTCCTCTTCCAGCACGGTCTGGCGCGGCTGAGCGCACGGACGGTGGGCACCCTGTCGCTGGCCGAGCCGGTGACGGCCACCCTGCTGGGCGTCCTGCTGCTGCACGAGCGGCTCTCGTGGCTGACCGCCGTCGGCATCGCGGTGGTGGTGGCGGGCCTGCTCGTGACGGCTCTGCCCCGGGGCCGCAGGCGCCCCCGCGCACCGGGCGCAGCCGACCCCGCGACAGCCGTCCCGGCTGACCTACCCTGAGCCCATGAGCGCCGTGGCCGACCCCCGCATCTCCGCCCTCCCGCTGCCCGACCGCGAGGACGTGCCGGAGGGCGTGCGGCGGCTGTGGGACCGGTCGCTGGAGGTCTTCGGCTTCGTGCCCAACGTCTTCGTGGCGCAGGCCTACAACGGCGAGCAGTTCCAGGCCTGGTGGAGCTACTTCAACCTCCTCGTCAACAAGGAGGGGTACCTGACCAACGCCGAGCGCGAGCTGCTCGCGGTCGTCGTCAGCGGGCTCAACCGCTGCACCTACTGCACGGTCTCGCACGGTGCGGCGCTGCGCCACCACACCCAGGACCCGGTCACGGCCGACCTGGTGGCGGTGAGCTGGCGCCAGGCTGCGCTGCCGGAGCGGGAGGCGGCGCTAGCCGCCTACGCCGAGAAGCTCACCCTCTGGCCGGCCGACGTCACCCCCGCGGACCTGGAGCCCCTGCGCGCCGTCGGGCTCGACGACCACCAGATCCTGGAGGCGGTCCAGGTCATCGGGATGTTCAACATGACCAACCGGGTCTCCACCGCCCTGGGCATGGTGCCCAACCCCGAGTACCACGCCCAGGACCGGGAGCACCGTGCCCGAGGGTGACGCGGTCTGGCGGACGGCCCGCCGGCTGCACACGGCGCTGGCCGGCGAGCTGGTCGAGGGCAGCGACCTGAGGGTGCCGGCGCTGGCGACCGCGGACCTGTCCGGGCGGCGCACGCTCGAGGTCGTACCACGCGGCAAGCACCTGCTGCACCGGATGGAGGACGACCTCACGCTGCACAGCCACCTGCGGATGGAGGGGTCCTGGCGCGTGCACCCCGTCGGGCGCCGCCGTGCCCTGGGCGCGCGCCATACCGTCCGGGCCCTGGTCTGGACCGGCGCACGTGTGGCCGTCGGGGACAGTCTGGGCATGCTCGACCTGGTCCGCACCAGCGAGGAGCACCGGGTGGTCGGCCACCTCGGCCCGGACCTGCTGGACCCCGGGTATGACGCCGCGCTCGCCCTGCGTAACGTGCTCGCTGACCCGGCGCGGACCGTCACCGAGGCTCTCCTCGACCAGCGCAACGTGGCGGGCATGGGGACGATCTTCACCGCCGAGCCGCTCTTCGTGCACGGCATCAACCCCTGGACCCCGGTGGGTGAGGTCGGCGCGGAGGTCGTGGCGGAGGTGCTGTCCACGGCGCGGCACCTGCTGGTCCTGTCCTGCCGCACCGGACGGACGACGGTGACCGGGCGTGCGGACGTCAACGCCGACGACGCCTGGGTGCACGGCCGGATGGGGCTGCCGTGCAAGCGGTGCGGCACCACGGTCCGGCTGGCACCGATCGGGCAGCAGCCGCGGGAACGGGTGATGTTCTACTGCCCGACCTGTCAGGGCGGGCGGGCGCCGGGCGACGACGGGGCGCGCCAGACCCCGTTGGGCCACGGCCGGTCACGCTACGCCTAGCGGTCCTCCCGGGTCGCCGGTCGGACGTCGGTGGCGGGTCAGGCGGCGGAGACGACGGTGCGACGCCCCGCACCGCGCACGACCTCGCCGCGGCTGATCGGCGTGGCCAGGCCCTCGGTCAGGACGGTCGTCATCTGGGTCGTCGCGGCCTCCGCCAGGCTCACCCGGTCTGCCACGTCCGAGAGCATCTGGGACAGCGGCACGTCGAGCGCCTTGCAGATCGAGGCCAGCAGCTCGGAGGACGCCTCCTTCTCCCCCCGCTCCACCTCGGAGAGGTAACCGAGGGAGCAGGACGCCTCGGCGCTGACCTCACGCAGCGTGCGCCCCTGGCCCTGACGTCTCTCGCGCAGGACGTCTCCCAGCTCACGTCGCAGCAGCACCATGTCCTCTTCCCTCCTTCGTCCTCGTCCTGTGACGAAAGGCTAGCCCTCGTCGGTGTCGGTGTCTCGGCAGGCGGCCGGATCCGGATGTCCTACCGTACCGCCCGCGCCCCCCGAGGCGGCGACGGACTCCTCCAGCAGAGCCAGCGCCCCAGCCACGGTGGCCAGCCGGACCCCGGTCCGTGAGCCGCACAGGTGCAACGCCCGGGTGGTCGTGCCGTGTTCCCCGGCGACCGCCACGTGGACGGTGCCGACCGGGTGGCCCTCGCTGGGGTCCGGTCCCGCGACGCCGGTGGTGGCCACCCCCCACCCGGCACACGTCAGCGAGCGCACCCCCTCGGCCATCGCCGCGGCGCACTCCGCAGAGACCGTGCCGTGCCGGGCCAGCAGCTCGGGCGGCACCCGCAGGACGTCCCGCTTCACCTCCGCGGCGTAGGCGACGACGCCGCCCCGCACGACCGCGCTCGCCCCGGGGACGTCGGTCAGGGCGGCGCAGACCAGCCCGCCGGTCAGCGACTCGGCCGCGGCCACCGACTCGCCCCGGGCCCGCAGCAGGTGCACGACCCGGGAGGCGGGGTCCTCCGTCACCGCCGGGACGTGCGGTCGGCCCCGCCCCGCACGGCCTGCAGGACGTAGTCGACGCCGGTGGCGACCGTCACGACGACGGCGGCGTACATGATCCACAGCCCGAGGGTGCCCGGCAGGCCGCCGAGCGGGGCGACCATGAGGGTCAGCCCGAGGGCCTGCAGCACGGTCTTGAGCTTGCCGCCGCGGCTCGCCGGGATGACGCCGCGCCGGATGACGACGAACCGCATGAGCGTGATCCCGAGCTCACGCACCAGGATCACGACGGTCACCCACCAGGGCAGCAGACCCAGCACGGACAGGCCGATGAGCGCGGTCCCCATGAGCGCCTTGTCGGCGATCGGGTCCATGAGCTTGCCGAAGTCGGTGATCAGCCCGTCCCTGCGGGCCAGGAAGCCGTCCACCCAGTCGGTGGCGATCGCGACGACGAACACGGCCGTGGCCCACCAGCGCCAGGCCGTGTCCTCTCCGCCGTGGGCGAGGAGCAGCCACCCGAAGACCGGGACCATGAGGATCCGCAGCACCGTCAGGGCGTTGGGCACGTTCCACGGTGTCGCCCGCGGGGCGACCGGCGCGGTCGCGATGTCCGGACCGTCGGGGTCGTGAGGACCGATCACGCCTCAGACCCTATCCACGGTGCCCACCAGCGGCACGGCGACGAGGTCGACCCCCTCGCTGGCCACCACACGTGCCTGCACGAGCTCGCCGGGCCGCAGCGACGGCATACCCCCGTGCTCGTCCTCCAGGTAGGTCACCCCGTCGACGTCGGGTCCCTGCTGGCCGGCGCGCCCCACCAGGCGCGGGTCGTCGGGGTCCTCGACGCCCTCGACGAGGACCTCGACCACGGTGCCGACCCGCTCCTCGGCGCGCTGGGCGGTCAGCTCCTCCACCAGGGCGCTGACGGCCGCGACGCGCGAGGCGATCGTCGCCTCGTCGAGCTTGCCGTCGTAGCCCTCGGCCTCGGTGCCGTCCTCGTCGGAGTAGCCGAAGACCCCGACCACGTCCAGCCGCGCGGCCTCGAGGAAGGCGGTCAGCTCGGCGAGGTCGTCCTCGGTCTCGCCGGGGAAGCCGACGATGACGTTGGTCCGCACCCCGGCCTCCGGGAGCCGCCGGCGCACGTCGTCGAGCAGCCCGAGGAAGGAGACGCGGTCGCCGAAGCGGCGCATCCTGCGCAGCAGGGGCCCGCTGGCGTGCTGGAAGGAGATGTCGAAGTAGGGCGCGATCCCCGGCGTCGAGGCCATCGCGTCGAGCAGGTCGGGGCGCACCTCGGCCGGCTGCAGGTAGGACACCCGCACCCGCTCGATGCCCGGGGTCGCGGCGAGCTCGGGCAGGAGCCGGTCCACCAGGCGCAGGTCGCCCAGGTCCTTGCCGTAGGAGGTGGTGTTCTCGCTGACCAGGAAGACCTCGCGGACGCCCTGCTCCCCCAGCCAGCGTGCCTCGGCGAGGATCTCCTCGGGCCGGCGCGACACGAAGGCACCGCGGAACATCGGGATGGCGCAGAAGGCGCACCTGCGGTCGCACCCGGAGGCGATCTTCAGCGGGGCCCACGGCCGGCCGTCGAGCCGGGCGCGCACCACGCGCGGCCCCGTGGGAGGGGTCACGTCGGCGAGCGGGGTGCCCGGCTCCTGCCGGGCCGCCTGCTGGTGCCCGGGCAGCGCGACACCGGCGCCCGCGGCACCCCGTGCCGCCGGGGCCAGGGGGAGCAGCGAGCGACGGTCCCTCGGCACGTGCGAGGCGGGGCGTTCGCCTGCCAGCACGCGGCGCAGGTGCCCGGACATGTCGGCGTAGGAGTCGAAGCCCAGGACGGCGTCGGCCTCCGGCAGCTCGGCCGCCAGCTGCTCGCCGTAGCGCTCGGCCATGCAGCCCACGGCCACGACCTTCTGGGTGCGCCCGGTCCGCTTGAGGTCGTTGGCCTCCAGCAGCGCGTCGATCGAGTCCTTCTTGGCCTGCTCGACGAAACCGCAGGTGTTGACCACCGCGACGTCGGCCTGCGCGGCGTCGTCCACCAGCGTCCAGCCCTCGGCCGCCAGGCGCCCCGCCAGCTCCTCGGAGTCGACCTCGTTGCGCGTGCAGCCCAGGGTGACGACGGCGACGGAACGGGCAGGCATGGTCCCGAGTGTAGGCCGGGCCTGAGCCCCCGGACCTAATCGTGGGCCCAGGCGACGGGGTGAGATCCGGTGCTCCGGGCCCATGACCTCGCGGCGACCGTGCGGAAGGGTTGCCTCATGGGGACCACGGCGGTGATCGCGAGCCAGACGCTGAGGTGGCTCGGCCTCGTCGGGGTCGCCGTGGTTCTGGGTGCGTGCGGGACGGCGCCACCCACCGGCCCAGCACCGGACGGGACACCGGTGCCTGGGGGCCAGCCCGACGCCGCCGACATGGGACCGGCGGCGTCGGGCAGAACGGCCCGCGCGCCCGAGGACGCCGCCGGAACGGCACCCCCCTCCGCGGTCCCGGCCGGCGAGCCGGGGCTGATGCCCGGCGGTGACGGGTCCGCGCTGGCGCTGGTGCCGACGTCCCTGGAGCTGCCCACCGCCTGGGCCCCGGCGCCGCCCGACGGCCCGCACTGGCGGACCGAGGTCTGCGGCGTGCAGCTCGACCCCGTCGAGCCGGTCGACGCGGCCCAGCGGCGCTGGGCCTACCTGGACGCCGGCTACCTCGAGTCGGAGGTCCACCTCTTCCCGGGCGTCCACGGTCGCGACGCGGCGCGGGCCGCGGTCGAGGCGGTGGCCTCCTGCGACGGCTACGGCGTCGCCGAGGACGGGAGCGAGGTCGGGCAGGGTGACGGTGAGGTCGACGTGTCCGTCACCCCGGTGCCCGGCGCCCCCGACGGCTGGACGGTCTGGACCGAGACCACCGAGCAGACCGGGATGGTGCGCCATGTCGCCCTGGCCCCGCTGGAGACGGGCTGGCACTGGTTCTCGCACGCAGACCTGCTCGGCCGGGCGGGGCCGCAGCTGCTCCTGGACGTGCTGCCCGCGACGGACCCCCAGGACTGAGGAGGTGATCGGGCCGGGGGGCCGGGGCGGCGGCAGGGCCACCACGCAGCGGCGTCGTCCAGGGACAGGAGGGCCCGACGAGGCAGGGGCGGCCACCCTCGAGTGGGTCGGGGTCACGCTGGTCGCCTCCCTGGTCGTCACCATGCTGATGCTCGGTGCCCCTGGCGTCGCCTCCGCGCTGGTCGGGCTCGGGCAGCGCGCGGTCTGCACCGTCACCGCCCCGCTGGGAGGCCCGGACTGCCCGGACGTCGCGGTGGCGGGCGGTGCGGAGGCGGCGGCGGACGCGGACCCCTACCTCGACCGGCGGTGGACACGCGCCGACGTGACCCGGGGTGGCCTGGTCTTTCTCGGCGACAGCTACGGCTCCGGCGAGGGAGCGCGGGACTACGACCCGGCGACGGACCGGACGGGTGAGAACACCTGGTGGGAGGACCTGCAGGGGCGTACCCCTGCGCCCAGGAACATGTGCCACCGGTCGGGCAACGCCGCCTTCCACCAGGTCAGCGCCCACTGGTTCGCCGGCGACAACTCGACCTTCGCCTCCTGCTCGGGCGCCCGCACCGTCGAATACTGGGACGAGACCCAGGGCAACGACGAGCTCGCGCAACGAGAGTCGCTCGGCGAGCACACCTCGATGGTCGTGGTCTCGATGGGCGGCAACGACATGCAGTTCGCCGCCGTGCTGATGTCCTGCGCCCCCGTCGGCGGCTCCTCGGTGGAGGACTGCATCGGGCACTGGACGGACCCCCAGGACCCGCAGGACCCGGCCAGCAGCCGCTGGGACCAGAACCTCCTGGACCTGTTCGGCCCCGGCCCGGGCGAGGGCGGGCTGGGTGCCGTCTACGCCGACATCCGCGCACGCACCGGGGACGGGGCTCACGTGGTCGTGGTCGGCTACCCGCTGCTGTTCGACCCGGACTACGACGGGATCGTGTTCTCCGCCGAGGAGGCCGCATGGATGAACCGGCGCGGCGCGGAGCTCAACGAGCGTCTGCGGGAGCACGCCGAGCACCACGGCTTCACCTTCGTCGACCCGACCGAGGCGTTCGAGGGCCACGGCGTGGGCAGCGACGATCCGTGGATCCTCACCTTCGGCTTCTGGGGCGACCACCGCGCCCGGCCTCCCGAGGCCTACCACCCCACGGCCCGGGGGCAGCAGGCCGTCGCCGACCTCATCGACGAGCACCTGCGCTCGCTACCCTGATCAGCGTGCGAGCGCAGCCAGGGTCCCCGTGCTGAGGTATGCCGTCGCGGGCGTGGTCGCGGTGGTGGCCGTGGGACTCGTGCTCGAGTCCTGGGCCCGGGGGTTCCTCCCCGGGGACCCGCACCACGTGGCGGGTCGGATGCGCAACGTCGTCTCCCTCGGCGGGCTGTCGGCGGGCCTGGCGCTGGCCTCGATGCTGCCGGTCGGGGTGGTGGCCCGAGGTGCACTCCTGGCACTGTCGGCCGTCGCCCTCCTGGCCGCGGTCGCCTACCGGGCGGGCTGGCTGTGACGGGCCTGCCGCTCAGTCCCGCCCGGTGAGCCCCCAGGCGTCCTCGGACTCCTCGTCGTCCTCGTCCTCGACGTAGGTGCCGGAGACGGGGTCGCCGTCGTAGCGGGTGTTCCTGCCGAAGGACGGGGCGGGCGCCTGCGCCTCGGCGTCGTCGGGCACCACCACGGCGGCGTCGGCGTCGAAGGGGGCGCTGTCGGTCTCCGGCTCCGGCCTCGCGGGCGGCTCCTGCCCCTGCAGGAGCGCGAGCGTCTCCTCCAGGTCGTCCGGCCGGACGAGCACGTCCCGGGCCTTGCTGCCCTCGGAGGGTCCGACGATGCCGCGCGACTCCATCAGGTCCATCAGACGCCCGGCCTTGGCGAAGCCGACCCGCAGCTTGCGCTGCAGCATCGACGTCGAGCCGAACTGCGTGGTGATGACCTGCTCGGCCGCCTGCAGCAGCAGGTCGAGGTCGTCGCCGATGTCCTCGTCGATCTGCTTCTTGGCCGGCGCCGCCGTCACCTCCTCCACGTAGGTCGGCTTGAGCTGGCCGGTCACGTGGGCGACCACGTCGTGGATCTCCGACTCGGCCACCCAGGCGCCCTGCACGCGCATCGGCTTGGAGGCGCCCATCGGCAGGAAGAGCGCGTCACCCTGACCGATGAGCTTCTCCGCCCCCGGCTGGTCGAGCACGACCCGGCTGTCGGCCAGCGAGGAGGTCGCGAACGCCATCCGTGAGGGCACGTTGGCCTTGATCAGCCCCGTCACCACGTCGACGGACGGGCGCTGGGTCGCCAGCACGAGGTGGATGCCGGCGGCGCGGGCGAGCTGGGTGATGCGCACGACCGACTCCTCGACGTCGCGCGGCGCCACCATCATCAGGTCCGCGAGCTCGTCGACGACCACGAGGAGGTAGGGGTAGGGCGCCAGCTCGCGCTCGGAGCCGGGAGGCGGCTGCACCTTGCCGGCCCGGATGGCCTTGTTGAAGTCGTCGATGTGCTTGTAGCCGAACGCCGACAGGTCGTCGTAGCGCTGGTCCATCTCCTTGACCACCCAGGCGAGGGCCTCCGCGGCCTTCTTGGGGTTGGTGATGATCGGCGTGATGAGGTGCGGGATCCCCTCGTAGGCGGTCAGCTCCACCCGCTTGGGGTCCACGAGGATCATCCGCACCTCGTCGGGGGTGGAGCGCATGAGGATCGAGGTGATCATCGAGTTGACGAAGCTGGACTTGCCCGAGCCCGTGGCACCCGCGACGAGCATGTGCGGCATCTTGGCCAGGTTGGCGATGACGTAGCCGCCCTCGACGTCCTTGCCCACACCCATCACCATCGGGTGGGTGTTGTTGCGGGCGGCCTGGGAACGCAGCACGTCGCCGAGGTTGACGTTCTCCCGGTCGGTGTTGGGGATCTCCACGCCGACCGCCGACTTGCCCGGGATGGGCGAGAGGATGCGCACGTCGGCCGAGGCGACCGAGTAGGCGATGTTCTTGGACAGCGCGGTGATGCGCTCGACCTTGACGCCCGGGCCGAGCTCGACCTCGTAGCGCGTGACGGTGGGCCCGCGCATGAAGCCGGTGACCTGGGCGTCGATGTTGAAGTCCTCGAGGACGCCGGTGAGGGCGTCCACCACGCGGTCGTTGGCCGCGGAGCGCTCCTTGTGCGGGCTGCCCGGCTTGAGCATGGAGGAGTCGGGCAGGGTGTAGGTGACGTCCCCGGCCAGCTGCAGCTGCTCGACGCGCTGCGGCAGCTGGGTCGTGGGGGGCGGCTCGAGCTGGGCCTTGGACCTCTCGGCCGCCGACGGCTGCGAGGGCCGCTTCTGACCGGGCCGCAGGGCCGGGATCTCCTCGGTGGCCTCGCCGACGGCTGCCTGCTCCTCCCCCGGGCGCTGCGCGCCGCGGCGAGGAGCGGGGACGTCGCCGGTGGCGTCCGGGTCGGCTGCCGCCTTCCTGGCCCCGCCCCGGGCGGAAGCCTTGAGGGACCGCCCACCCTTGCCCCGCTCGACCTGCGCGGCCTGCTCGAAGGCGACGTCACCGTCGCGCTCGTCGAGGTCGGCGCGCGACCGCCGGCGGCGCGGACGCACCTCGCCGGTCACCGGGTCGACCTCGTCGAAGCGGGCGGAGTCGAAGAGCTGGTGCTCCACCTCGCGCAGACGGTCGGGGATGCGGTGCACCGGGGTGCGCGTCAGCACGAGGAAGCCGAAGACACCCAGCAGGCTCAGCACGATGTAGGCGCCCAGCGGCGTGATCGCCGAGGCCGGGATGGAGGAGGCGATGAACCCGAGGATGCCGCCGGCGGCCTGCAGCGCGGCCGGCCCCTCGGCGTAGTCCGGCGCCCCGGTCGCCAGGTGGGTGATCCCCGAGGCGGCCAGCAGGAGCGCGGAGGTGCCGATCGTCATGCGGTTGGTGGCCTGGGACTCGTCCGGACGGCGGAACAGGCGCACGGCGAAGAAGCACAGGACCAGCGGCAGCACCAGCGCGACCCGGCCGAAGGTGCCGGCAGCCATCGCGTGCACGATGTCGCCGAAGAGTCCGTCGCTGAGCGTCCACCACTCCCGCAGCGCGACCACCACGGCCAGCACGAGCAGCAGGAAGCCGGCACCGTCGCGTCGGTGCTCGGGCTCCAGGTCACGGGCCGTGTCGGTCATGGCGCGCACGGTCCCCCCGGTGACCCCGGCGATGCCGCGTGCCGCGCGACCCGGCAGGGACGGGCCGGTCGACTGCGTGCCGGTGCGCGGCGAGGCCTTGGCACCGCCGGACGGCGGGGTCTTGCCACCGGCGGACCGGCCGCCGGGACGCGTCGCACCGCCCCGGGACCCGGCGCCGCGGGCGGGGGCACGGTTGGAGGAGGTCGCAGACTTGGCCACGGTGGCACCGTACGCCACATCCCCGTGCGCATCACGTGTCACACGCGCACAACCGCCGGACCGGCCTGTGCCGGACCCCGCGGCGCTAGGCTGACCGCATACCGACCAGAGGGGGTCCGTGCCATGACAGAGCCACCTGCCCACCCGGGCGACGACGACGTGACGCGGCCGCCGCTGCCGTCCTGGCAGCCACCGGCCGCCGATGCCGATCCCGCGGCCGACCCCCAGCTGCGGGCCGAGGCCCTGAAGCGGCTGCAGGCGCGCAAGGACTTCCGCACCCACGTCACCGTCTACCTCGCCGTGCTGGGCCTGCTCGTCGGCATCTGGCTCGTCAGCGGCGGCGGCTACTTCTGGCCGGTGTGGCCGGCCATGGGCTGGGGCCTGGCGGTCGTGCTGCACGGGGCGTCCCTGTCGTGGGACAAGGAGCCGACGGAGGCGGAGATCGCGGCCCAGGCCCGGCGCATCCTCGAGCAGCGCGGGGGCGGCCGGCCGGCGACCGACCCCCGGCGCCTGGACGGCCCGCAGGACTCGGTCTGAGGCGACGCGGTTTGGGGCGAGACGGTCAGGCGTCGACGACGATCGGGATGATCATCGGTCGGCGCCGCAGCTTGCTGCCGACGAAGGAGCCGACGGTGCGCCGGATCACCTGCTGCAGCTGGTAGGTGTCCTGGACGCCGTTGTGCTGAGCCTCCTCCAGCGCCGTCACGAGCCTGGGGCGGACCCGTTCGAAGACGTCCTGGCCCTCGGCGAAGCCTCGCGTCAGGATGTCGGGGCCGGCCGCGAGCTGCCCCGTCGAGGCGTCGCGGACCACGATGATCGTCACGAAACCCTCGTCGCGCAGGATGCGGCGGTCCTTGAGCATCGTCTCGTCGGCCGCGCCGACCAGCGAGCCGTCGACGTAGACGTAGCCGACGTCGACCGCGCCGGCGATGCTGGCCCGGCCGTCGACGAGGTCGACGACGACCCCGTCCTCGGCCAGCACCACGTTGTCCCGCGGGACGCCCGTGGCGACGGCGAGCTCGGCGTTGGCGACGAGGTGGCGCCACTCGCCGTGCACCGGCAGCACGTTGCGCGGGCGCACGATGTTGTAGCAGTAGAGCAGCTCACCGGCGCTGGCGTGCCCGGAGACGTGCACGAGGGCGTTCTCCTTGTGCACGACGGTGGCACCCAGGCGGGTGAGGCCGTTGATGACGCGGTAGACGGCGTTCTCGTTGCCGGGGATCAACGAGGAGGCCATGAGCACCGTGTCGCCCTCACCGACGTCGATCTTGTGGTCGCCGTTGGCCATCCGTGACAGCGCGGCCATCGGCTCGCCCTGGGAGCCGGTGGAGATGAGCACCTGCTGCTCGTCGGGCAGCTGGGTCAGCCGCCCCAGGTCCACGAGGATCCCGTCCGGCACCTTCAGGTAGCCCAGGTCGGCCGCGATCCCCATGTTGCGGATCATCGACCGGCCGACCATCGCCACCTTGCGTCCCGACTCGGCGGCCGCGTCGAGCACCTGCTGCACCCGGTGCACGTGCGAGGCGAAGCAGGCCACGATGATCCGGCGCCGCGCGTCGTGGAAGACGCGCTCGATCGCCGGGGTGATCTGACGCTCGGGGGTCGTGAAGCCGGGGACGTGCGCGTTGGTCGAGTCGGTCATGAACAGGTCGACCCCCTCCTCCCCCAGCCGCGCGAAGGCCCGCAGGTCGGTGATGCGCCCGTCGAGCGGGAGCTGGTCCATCTTGAAGTCGCCCGTGTGCAGGATCGTCCCGCCGGAGGTGCGGACGAAGACCGCCAGGGCGTCGGGGATGGAGTGGTTGACCGCGATGAACTCGCAGTCGAAGGGCCCCAGGACCTCGCGCTGCCCCTCGCGCACCCCGAGGGTGAGCGGCGTGATGCGGTGCTCCTTGAGCTTGGCCTCGACGAGCGCCAGCGTCAGCTGCGAGCCGACCAGCGGGATGTCGGGCCTGCGGCGCAGCAGGTAGGGCACCGCGCCGATGTGGTCCTCGTGGCCGTGCGTCAGCACGACGGCCACGACGTCGTCGAGCCGGTCCTCGATCGGCCCGAAGTCCGGCAGGATCAGGTCGACGCCGGGGTGGTTCTCCTCGGGGAAGAGCACGCCGCAGTCGACGACGAGGAGCTTGCCCCGGTGCTCGATGACGGCCATGTTGCGGCCGACCTCCCCCAGGCCGCCGAGCGGGATCACGCGGACGCCCCCGTCCGGGAGCGGACCGGGGGCGGTGAGCTCGGGGTGGGGGTGACTCATGGCGGCAGGATAACGCCGCCCCCCCGCGCGGCAGGGCCGCCGCCGCACGGGCCGGTTGCGGGACCCGCGCGACGACGAAGACCGCACTGCTGCCCGCTCGGGGGGTCCAGGCAGCAGTGCGGTCACGGGTTACATCGCAGGACCGGCCACCCCTGTTACGCGCCAGTCATGTGACCTCGGTCACACTGAGGTCCTCCGCGGGCCACGCACTACGCTGCCCGTATGCAGCAATACCTGGACCTCCTGCGACGCATCCGGGCCGAGGGCGTCGAGAAGAGCGACCGCACCGGCACCGGCACGCTCTCGGTCTTCGGCCACCAGATGCGCTTCGACCTGACCGAGGGTTTCCCGGTGCTGACGACCAAGCGCCTGCACCTGCGCTCCGTCGTCGGCGAGCTGCTGTGGTTCCTGCGCGGCGACACCAACGTGCGGTGGCTGCAGGAGCGTGGCATCTCTATCTGGGACGAGTGGGCCGACGAGAACGGCGACCTGGGTCCCGTCTACGGCCACCAGTGGCGGTCCTGGCCGACCCCCTCGGGCGGGCACGTCGACCAGGTCGCCCGCGTGGTCGGGTCGCTGCGGACCAACCCGGACTCGCGCCGGCACGTCGTCTCGGCCTGGAACGTCGCCGACGTCGAGGACATGGCGCTGCCGCCGTGCCACACGATGTTCCAGTTCTACGTCGCTCCGGCCTCCCCCGACGACGAGGACCGTCGCGGGTGGCTGTCCTGCCAGCTGTACCAGCGCAGCGCCGACACCTTCCTGGGGGTGCCGTTCAACATCGCCAGCTACGCGCTGCTCACGCACATGGTCGCCCAGGTCACCGACCTGCGCGCCAAGGACTTCGTGCACACCCTCGGCGACGCCCACCTCTACCTCAACCACCTCGAGCAGGCCGAGGAGCAGCTCGCCCGCACCCCGGGACCGCTGCCGACGCTGTGGCTGAACCCGCAGGTGCGCGAGATCGACGCCTTCGAGCTCGAGGACGTCGAGGTCCGGGACTACGTCGCCGCGCCGACGATCAAGGCCCCGATCGCGGTATGACGTCTCGCTTCCAGGTCGTCCCGGCCGTCTACGTGGCGCTGGTGCGGGACGGCGACGGCGGGCCGGAGGTGCTGCTGCAGCTGCGCCGCGGCACCGGGTTCATGGACGGCCGGTGGGCCCACGGCGCCGCCGGCCACGTCGAGAGGGGCGAGAGCGCGGTGCAGGCGGCCGTCCGCGAGGCCGCCGAGGAGCTCGGCGTAGGGGTGGACGGCGCCTCCCTCGACCACGTGGCGACCCTGCACCGCACGGTCGCGCTGCACCATCCGCTCGAGGAGCGCATCGACCTGTACACCGCCACGCGCTCGTGGTCCGGGGAGCCGCGCGTCCTGGAGGAGGAGAAGTCGGCCGGCCTGCGGTGGTGGCCGCTCGGCGCGCTGCCCGAGGACCTCGTGCCGCACGAGCGCCAGGCGCTCGAGGTGCTGGCGTCCCGCGAAGGCGCCTCCCCGCCGGGAGCAGCCCCCTCGGCGCACGCCGGGTCGCCGCTGCTGACCCGCGGCTTCGACCAGACGTTGACGCTGGTGGCCGCCGTCGGCCGCAACGGGGTCATCGGCGACGGCTCCTCGATGCCCTGGCACCTGCCCGCCGACCTGCGCTTCTTCAAGGAGACGACGATGGGCGGCACCCTGCTCATGGGCCGAGGAACCTGGGACTCGATCGGGCGCGCGCTGCCCGGACGACGCACGATCGTGGTCACGCGGCGGCGGGACTGGCGGGCGCCCGGCGCCGAGGTCGCGGGGTCGCTGGCCGAGGCCCTGGCCCTGGCCGGAGACACCGAGGTGTTCGTGGCCGGCGGCGGCGAGGTCTACGCGCAGACCATCGACCACGCGTCCCGCCTCGTCCTCACCGAGGTCGACCTGGCGCCGCAGGGGTCCACCCGCTTCCCCGAGGTCGACCCGGTCGTCTGGCGCGAGGTGCACCGCGCCCCCGGCCCGGAGCCGGTGCGCGCCTGGGTCACCTGGGAGCGCCGCACGGAGCCGGCATGAGGCTCGACTGGCGCTACCTGGTGCTCTGCCTCCTCGTCGGCGTCGCGGTCTGCTCCGTCGTCGCCGCGGTCGGCGGTGTCCTGCGTGCCCTGCTCGCCGACAGCGGCGCGTCCGGCGGTCCCGGGGCGGTCGCCGGCACGGTGGTGGCCTCCGCCGTGGCCGGACTGCTCATCGGCGCGGCGCTGGGGTGCCTGCTGGGCGCCGTGTCCGGCGTCGTGGCCACCGTCCTCGCGGGGGGCCGGGACGACCCGCGGCAGGTCGCCGTCAGGGTCGGGCTCGGCGTCGCGGCGACCTACCTGGTGGCGCTGACCGTGGTGGCCGGCCTCGCGGGCGGCCCGGGCTGGCAGCTGCCGTCCGCCCTGTCCTGGGTCGGCGTGCTGGCGCCCACCGTCCTCGCCGCCCTCGTCTCGGCGCGGGCGGCCCGCGAGGTGCCCACGCTCTGAACGGGGCCACGTGCGCCTCCCCGCGCCGGGCTCCCGCACGCGCGCGACTAGGCTTCCGCGGGTGCAGCCCAGCGACCTGACCAAGATCCGTACCCTCTCCTCGCCCACGGTGCGCCCCGACGGCGCCGACGTCGTGGTCGTCGTCAGCCGGCCCGACGTCGAGGACAACCGCTACCGCACCAGCCTGTGGCGGCTGCCGCTCGGCGACGACGGCTCACCCTCCGGCGAGCTCGCCCGCCTCACCCACGGCACCCGGGACAGCTCACCGGTCTACTCCCCCGACGGGTCGCTGCTCGCCTTCCTGCGGGCGTCGGAGGACGGGCCGGCCCAGCTGCACGTCATGGCCGCCGACGGCGGTGACGCCCGCCGGCTGACGGACGCCCGGCTGGGGGTCTCCGAGCCGGTCTGGTCGCCCGACGGCCGCCGGCTCGCCTACGTCGCGCGCGTGCCCGAGGAGGGCCGCTACGGCACCGACGAGAAGATCAAGCCCGACCAGGAGGCTCCTCGCCTCATCGAGCACAGTCGCTACCAGGCTGACGGCCTGGGCTACGTGCTGGACCGGCCCTCGAAGATCTTCGTCGTCGACCTCGACGACCTGCCCGCGGACGACGCCGAGGACGCCGAGCGCCTGCCGGAGAGCCGGCAGCTGACCGCGGGAGACGGCGACGACCGGTCACCGGCCTGGCTCGACGACGAGCGGGTGGCCTTCGTCGCCTCCCGGGACGGCCGCGGCACGTGGCGCCCGGACACGCTCGTCTCGGACGTCTGCTCGGTCGACCTGCGCGGCAAGGGCTTCCGCCGGCACACCGACGGCACCGGCTCGGTCGGTGGCGTCCAGGTCGCCGGCGACGGCAGCGTCGTCTGCACGGTCGGCGACCTGGGCCCGAGCGGCCAGGACTTCGTGGCCCGCAGCGCCGCACTACGCCGGCTCGACGCCCCGGGAGCCGCCCTGACGGACCCCGAGACCGACCACCTCGCCTGCGCGCCCGCGGTCGGCGTCGGCGGCACCCTGGTGGCCGCCGTGGAGCACCGCGGCGACACGGTGGTCCGCGACGTGGACACCGGGCAGGTGCTGCTCGACGGCCACGTGTCCGTCGCGGGGCTGGCCGTCGGCGGAGGCGTGGTCGCGGCCGTCGCGGGCACGCGCACGTCATACTCCGAGCTCCTCGTGGGGCGCGTCGGCGAGCGGCTCCGGCAGGTCACCGACCTGCGCCGCCACCTCACCGGGACCGCCGCCCCGATCGAGCCCGAGGAGCTGCAGACCTCGGCCGAGGACGGCTACCCCGTCCACGGCTGGCTCTTCCGGCCCGCGGGCGCGCCGCGCCGCAAGGCGGGGCACCCGGTCGTGCTGATGATCCACGGTGGTCCCTTCACCCAGTACTCCGGCAACCTCTTCGACGAGGCACAGGTCCTCGCGGGTGCGGGGTATGCCGTGGTGATGGGCAACCCGCGCGGTGGCTCGGGCTACGGCGCGGCGCACGGCCGCGCGGTCAAGGAGGCGATCGGCACGGTCGACGTCGCCGACCTCACGGCGCTGCTGGACCACGCGCTGACCCGTCAGGACCTGGACTCCTCGCGGGTCGGGGTCCAGGGCGGCAGCTACGGCGGGCTGATGACGACCTGGCTGGTGGCCCACAGCGACCGGTTCACCGCGGCGGTCAGCGAGCGGGCGGTCAACGCCTGGGACTCCTTCGCCGGCACCTCCGACATCGGCTGGTTCTTCGGCGACGAGTACGTCGGTGAGCACGCGCACGAGCAGTCGCCGTTGACGTGGGCCGACCAGATCCGCACCCCGACGATGGTGATCCACTCCGAGCGGGACTTCCGCTGCCCCCTGGAGCAGGGGCAGCGCCTCTACGCCCGGCTGCGGCGCAACGGCGTCCCGACGCGGTTCCTCGTCTTCCCCGGCGAGGGGCACGAGCTGTCCCGCACCGGCCAGCCGCGGCACCGTGTGCAGCGCTTCGAGCACATCCTGGCGTGGTGGGAGGAGCACCTGCGCTGACGGACGGCCGCGGGGCCCGACAATGGTCGGCGTGACCGAGACCGCGACCCTGACCGACGACCGGGCCCGCCAGCTGCTCGCCTGGCTGGGAGCCGGACTGCTCGCCGGTGGGATGCCGACCCACGAGGTCGAGGAGGACGTGCGGCAGGCCGCCCGGTCCCTGGGGTCGGCGCGGGCGCAGGTCGCCGCACTGCCGCGCGGCATCCACGTCGCGCTCGCACCGGGGGGCCCGGCCACCTTTGAGCAGGTGGAGGGGTCGGTGCGCCTCGACCAGCTGGCCGACGTCTCGGCGGTCCTCGCCGGTCTGCGCGCCGGACGGCTGCCGGCCGAGGAGGCGCTCGACCGCCTGGGCGCGCTGCGCGCGCGGCCGCACCGCTACGCGGTCCCCGGCCTCCTCGCCGGCGGGGTGCTCTCCGGCGTCGGCATCGCCCTGGTCCTCGCCCCCGCCGGGCCGTCGGTGGCGTTCGCGGCCCTGCTCGCGCCCCTGACCGTCGCCCTGATGCTGCTCGGCGGCCACCGCACGGTGGCGACCCTCACGCCCTTCCTGGCGGCCTTCGGCGTCGCCCTGGCCGCCTTCGCCGCGGCGGCGGCCGGGTGGGTCGACGCGCCGCTGTGGACGCTCGTCGCGCCGATCGCGGTCATCCTGCCGGGTGCGACGATCGTCACCGGGCTGGTGGAGCTGGCGGCCGGCTCCATGGTGGCGGGCACCTCCCGGCTGGCGCACGGCACCGTCCAGCTGCTGCTCTTCGCCCTCGGGGTGGGGGCGGCCGTGGCCCTGCTGCGGACGCCGGTGGGGCTGCTCGACCCCGAGCGGCCGGTCGAGCTGGACTGGTGGGCCCCACTGCTCGGCGTCGTCGTGGTCACGGTCGCCATCTCCCTCATGGAGTCCGTGAGCGTCTCGCTCGTGCCGTGGCTGCTCGTGACCGCGGTCGCGACCTACCTGGCGCAGCTGGTCGGGAACACGACGGCCGAGGGGCGGTGGGCCGGTGCCTTCCTCGGTGCCCTGGTGGCCATCCTCGTGGCCTCGTTGGTCGAGTTCGTGCGGCCCGAGCTGCCTCGGTCGGTGGTCTTCCTGCCCAGCTTCTGGCTGCTCGTGCCCGGCTCCTTCGGGCTGGTCACGGTGGCTCAGCTGGAGGTAGGGCCCGGCGCGGCGTTCGCCTCCTTCGTGGGCGTCACGCTCGTGGTCGCCGCCATCGCGCTCGGCGTCGTCCTGGGCGCCAGCCTCGCCTCACCGCTGCGCGGCGCGGCCAGGCGCATGGGCCTGGTCCATCTGCTCCGCCGGGTCCGCAGGCGTCGGGACTAGCCGCCGTCCCCGCGGTAGAACTCGCTCCAGCTGCGGTCGGCCTGCTCGTAGAGCGCTGCCCGGTCGGCGTCCGCCTGGTCGTCGGAGGCGACCCAGTTCTCGGACGCGGTGTCGTTGCCGTAGCTCCAGATGGGCGAGCTGCGGTCGGAGAACCACTGCCAGACCGCCGACGAGGTGTCGCTGTCGAGAAGGCCCTGGCGCTCCAGCTCGCGAACGACGTCCTTGCCCGCCTGGGACTCCACGTTGCTGGTCGTCTTGATCCGCTCGCCGACGGCGTTGGCGTCGACCTTGTTGGCCTCGCCGGCCCGGGTGATGCGGCTGGCCTCCTCCTGGCGCCACTGCGCCCAGGCCGCCTGCATCCGCCGACGCTCCTCCTCCCAGTAGGCGTCGAGCTCGGCACCGGACCCCGCAGCCGTGAACTCCCCTCCACCGGCCTGCGCGATCGCCGCCAGCGCAGCCTGGTCTGCGTCCCCGGTCTGGAAGCCGATGACGTTGACGACGGGGCGGACGTCGGTCCCGGCCAGCGCCTGCGCCGCGGCCACGGGGTCGCCCCCGCAGGTCTCCAGCCCGTCGGTGACGACGTAGACGATGCTGTCCGTCGCCTGCTCGGGGATGTCGCCCCGGGCGTCGTCGATCGCTCTGGCCAGGGGGGTGTACCCGACCGGGACGACGTCCTCCAGCGCGCCGGCGAGCCCGTCGCGGTCCGAGCTCTGGCCGTCGAAGACCACCTCGCTCGAGGCGCAGGACTCCGCCTTGCCCGCCTCGTCGTTGCTGCCCTCGTGCCCGTAGACCCGCAGCGACACTGTGCTGCCCTCGGGAAGCTTCTCGACGAAGGCCTCGATCGCCGCCTTCGCCTCCTCCATCCGGGTCCCGGCGGACCCGGCGGCCTCCATGGAACCGCTGGCGTCGAGGACGAGCGCGTAGTGGTTGGTGCCGACCGGCTGCGCCTCCGGCGGGCCGGCCGTCGGTGCGGCCGAGCCGTCGCCGGTGCCGGTGTCGAAGAAGACGGTGTCGCGCACGTCCTGCACGTAGTCGCCGTGGACCTGGGCGAGCACCGCCCCGATCCACTCCTCCTCGGTCTGCGGCCCGAGCGCCGCCGCTGCCGCGGCGGCCCGCTCCCGCTCGGTGTCGCTCAGGAGCGCGTCGGACGGGGTGTCGCCCTGCTGGGCGAACGGGCCCGGCTCGTGCAGCAGCGTGCGCTCGAGCTCGGTCAGGGCACGGGGCGGGTCCTCGAGCTCCACGGGCGTCAGCCAGCGGGTGAGCGGGTCGCCGGCGGCCTCCCCCGTGCGGGGCTCCTCGGTCGTCGTGACCGCGGCGTCGGCGGCCGGCGCGGCCGACGACACGACCGCCTCGTCGGCTGCCGGCTCCTCCCCGCCCCCCGTGCACCCGGTGAGCACCAGGGCGCACGCCAGCACGGACGTCATACCTCGAAGCATGTGCGGATCCCCTCCACGTCGTCGCGACAGCCGCCCACCCTAGCCGAGCGGTGCGGTCGACCGGACCTCAGACGGGCGGGATGGCGCGGTGGCGGGTCGAGAAGTGGCGGTCGCGGCGCGCGGCGTAGCGCAGCCTGCGCACGACCTCCTCGCGCAGGTCCTCGGGCTCGACGACGGCGTCGATGACGAGGTCGGCGGCGAGCCGCTCGAGGTCGACGTCCTCGAGGTACTCCGCCCGGCGCTCCTGGACGAACCGCTCGCGCTCCTCCTCGTCGGTGATCTCGGCGATCTTGTTGGCGTAGACGGCGTTGACCGCCGCCTCCGGCCCCATGACCGCGATGCGCGCCGTCGGCAGCGCGATCGTCGCCTCGGGCCCGAAACCGGGACCGCCCATCGCATAGAGCCCCGCGCCATAGGCCTTGCGGACGACCACGCACAGCTGGGGCACCGTCGCCTCGGAGACGGCCGAGACCATCTTGGCCCCGTGCCGGATGATGCCGCCGCGCTCGACCTCGCTGCCGATCATGAAGCCCGGCACGTCGGCGAGGTAGAGCAGGGGGATGCCGTAGGCGTCGCACAGCCAGATGAACCGCGCGGCCTTGTCGGCGGAGTCGGTGAAGAGCACCCCGCCCTTGACCGCGGAGTTGTTGGCCAGGATGCCGACGGTCTGCCCCTCGACCCGGCCCAGCCCCACGACGAGCTCGGCGGCGAACAGCGGCTTGATCTCGAAGAAGCTGTCGGCGTCGACGAGGCCCTCGACGACCTCGTGCACGTCGAAGGGGACCGACTCCGACTCCGGGACGGTGCCGCGGTCCAGCGGCGCGGCGGGAGGCTCGGGCTCGTAGGTCGGGACCGGGTCGTGCCAGGTCTCGGGCAGGTAGGAGAAGAGGTGGCGCGCCATCTCGATGGCCTCCTCGTCGTCCGCCGCGAGCAGGTCGCCCACGCCGGAGACCGTGCAGTGCATACGTGCCCCGCCCATCTCCTCCAGGCTGACCTTCTCCCCCACGACCATCTCGGCCATGCGGGGGCTGCCGAGGTACATCGAGGCGTTGCCCTCGACCATGATGATCACGTCGGTGAAGCTGGGGATGTAGGCGCCGCCGGCGGCCGAGGGACCGAACAGGCAGCAGATCTGCGGCACCTTGCCCGACAGGGCCACCTGGTTGGCGAAGATGCGCCCGGCGCCGCGGCGGCCGGGGAAGAGGTCCACCTGGTCGGTGATGCGGGCGCCGGCGGAGTCGACGAACCAGAAGACCGGCAGCTCCTCGCGCAGCGCCGCCTCCGTGGCCCGGATGATCTTCTCCACGGTGCGTGCGCCCCACGAGCCCGCCTTGACGGTCGGGTCGTTGGCCACCACGATCGCGGCCCGGCCGTCGACCTCGCCGCGGCCCGTCACGACACCGTCGGCGGGCAGGCCGTCTGCCGTGGCGTTGGCGTAGCGCCCGTCCTCGACGAAGGTGCCCTCGTCGAAGAGCAGCGCGATCCGGTCGCGGACGTACATCTTGCCCTGCGCGTCGAGCTTGGCCCTCGCCCTCTCGGGAGGGGCGGCCGAGGCCCGGTATGCCGTCTCCAGGCGCTCGCGCAGGTCACCGACGCGGGGGTCGGGGTGGGCGTTCGTCGAGGCGCTGCCCGGGGCTGGTCGCTGCATACCCGTCATCGTGCCAGCCGCGCTCAGGCCGGCAGGCCCAGGCCGCGCGCGATGAGCATCCGCTGCACCTCCGAGGTGCCCTCGCCGATCTCCAGGATCTTGGCGTCGCGGTAGAAGCGGGCGACGGGGTACTCCTCCATGAAGCCGTTGCCACCGAAGACCTGGGTGGCGATCCGGGTCGAGGTGACCGCGGCCTCGGTCGCGTAGAGCTTGGCGATCGCGGCAGCCTGCTTGACCTCGGCGACCGAGCGCCTGCCGGCCTGCTGCTCCTCCTTGAGCCACGCGGCCTTGTAGGTCAGGGTGCGGGCGGCCTCGGCCATGACGGCGATGTCGGAGACCTGGAAGGAGACGCCCTGGTTGACCGCGATCGGCCGACCGAAGGCGAGCCGCTCGGTGCTGTAGCGCGTGGTCTCCTCGAGCATCCGCTGGATGCAGCCCACCGCGAGGGCCGCGATCGCGATGCGGCCGTCGTCGAGGGTCTTGAGGAACTGCCGGAAGCCCTGGCCGCGCTCGCCCAGCAGATGGGCCTCGGGCACGCGGCAGTCCTCGAAGGTCAGGCCGTGGGTGTCGGAGATGTGCCAGCCGAGCTTGCGGTAGGCGGGCTCGACGGTGAAGCCGGGCGTGCCGTTGGGGACGATGATCGCGCTGATCTCGGCCTTCCCGTCGGCGGTCTCGCCCGTGCGTGCGGTGACGGTCACGACCGAGGTGATGTCGGTGCCGGAGTTGGTGATGAACGACTTCGCGCCGTTGACGACCCACTCCCCGCCCTCGAGACGGGCCCGCGTGCGGGTCGCGCCGGCGTCCGAGCCGGCCTCCGGCTCGGTGAGCCCGAAGCCGGCGAGCGCCTTGCCGGCGAGCAGGTCGGGCAGCCAGCGCTCCTTCTGCTCCTGGGACCCGTAGGTGAGGATCGGGTTGATGCCGAGGCCGACGCCGGCCTCCAGGGTGATGCCCATGGCCTGGTCGACCCGGCCGAGCTCCTCGATGGCCAGGCACAGGTAGGTGAACCCGCCCTCCTCCAGCCCGGCACCGCCGAGCTCCTCCGGGGCGTCCAGGCCGAAGAGGCCGAGCTCGCCCATCTGCGGGACGAGGTGGACCGGGAAGTGGCCGCGGGCGTCCCACTCCTCCACGTGGGGGGCGATCTCCGCCTCCGCGAACTCACGCACCAGGCGTCGGAAGTCCTCGTGGTCCTGGCTCAGCTCGAACATCGGCGTCCGTCATCCTTCGTCGGTCAGGGGGTGAACACGCCCATGGTGCTTGACGTTGACGCGAAGGTCAAGCACTATGGGCCCTCGACCGCAGTTGACGTAAGGACAAGGACACCCCATCCCGTGATCGAGGACACCGACACCACCTGGACGATCGCCCAGATGGCCGACGACTACGCCGTGACCCACCGGGCGCTGCGCCACTACGAGCACCTGGGCCTCATCTCCCCCGAGCGCGACGGGCAGCGCCGCATCTACCACCGTCGGGACCGCACCCGCCTGGCGCTGGTGCTGCGCGGACGCCGGCTGGGCTTCTCCCTGGAGCAGATCTCGACGATCCTCGGCATGTACGACGACCAGCCCGGTGAGGCCGGCCAGCTGCGCTACCTGCTGAGCCAGATCGGCGACCGACGCGAGGACCTGGAGCGCCGGCGCCGCGACATCGAGGACTCCTTGCGCGAGCTGGACGAGCTGGAGGCGCGCTGCCACGAGGACCTCGCCCGGCTGCCCTGACGGGCCGCAGGACCTGCGCGCCCACGGCATACCCGTGCCGTTACTGTTGCCCCCATGCCGATCAGCAAGGTCCTCATCGCCAACCGCGGCGAGATCGCCGTCCGCATCGCCCGAGCCTGCAAGGACGCAGGGCTGGGCTCGGTCGCCGTCTACGCCGACCCCGACCGTGACGCGCTGCACGTGAAGGTGGCCGACGAGGCCTACGCGCTCGGCGGGACGACGCCCGCGGACTCCTACCTGGTGCAGGAGAAGCTGCTCGAGGTCGCCGCCCGGTCGGGAGCCGACGCGGTGCACCCGGGGTACGGCTTCCTCGCCGAGAACGCCTCCTTCGCCCAGGCGGTCATCGACGCCGGCCTGACCTGGATCGGCCCTGGCCCCGAGGCCATCGACGCCCTCGGCGACAAGGCGAAGGCCAAGCACATCGCCGTCCGCGCCGGCGCCCCGCTGGCCCCCGGCACCAAGGACCCGGTCAAGGACGCCGACGAGGTGGTCGCGCTGGCCGAGGAGTTCGGTCTGCCCGTCGCCATCAAGGCGGTCTACGGCGGTGGCGGCCGCGGGCTCAAGGTCGCCCGCACCCTGGAGGAGATCCCCGAGCTGTTCGAGTCCGCGGTCCGCGAGGCCGTCACCGCCTTCGGGCGCGGGGAGTGCCTGGTCGAGAAGTTCCTCGACCGGCCCCGCCACGTCGAGACCCAGTGCCTGGCCGACCAGCACGGCAACGTGGTCGTCGTCTCCACCCGTGACTGCTCCCTGCAGCGCCGCAACCAGAAGCTCGTCGAGGAGGCCCCGGCACCGTTCCTGACCGACGAGCAGCGCACCGAGCTCGTCCGGGCCTCCAAGGCCATCCTCACGGAGGCCGGCTACGTCGGCGCCGGCACGTGCGAGTTCCTCGTGGCGCAGGACGGCACGATCTCCTTCCTCGAGGTCAACACCCGCCTGCAGGTCGAGCACCCCGTCACCGAGGAGGTCACCGGCGTCGACCTCGTCCGTGAGCAGTTCC
Organism: Ornithinimicrobium pekingense DSM 21552; assembly: GCF_000421185.1. Classification (GTDB taxonomy): domain Bacteria; phylum Actinomycetota; class Actinomycetes; order Actinomycetales; family Dermatophilaceae; genus Ornithinicoccus; species Ornithinicoccus pekingensis. The sequence continues at coordinate 194,712 of NZ_ATWJ01000007.1, read as the reverse complement.
GCATCGCCGACGGCGAGGAGCTGGGGTACGACGACCCCACCCCCCACGCGCACTCGTTCGAGTTCCGCATCAACGGCGAGGACGCCGGCCGCGACTTCATGCCCGCACCCGGCACCGTCTCGCGCATGGTCGTCCCGCACGGCCCCGGTGTGAGGTGGGACGCCGGGATCGTCGAGGGCGACACCGTCGCCGGCGCCTTCGACTCCATGATCGCCAAGCTCGTCGTCACCGGTCGCACCCGCGAGCAGGCCCTCGAGCGGTCGCGCCGCGCCCTGGCCGAGCTCGTGGTCGAGGGCATGCCCACGGTGCTGCCCTTCCACCAGGCCGTCGTGTCCGACCCGGCCTTCGCGCCCTCGGAGCCCTCCGAGGCGTTCTCGGTGCACACGCGCTGGATCGAGACCGAGTTCGACAACCAGGTCGAGCCCTACTCCGGGCCGGCGGCCGACGCCTCCTCCGAGGAGGGCGAGCGCCAGCGCGTGGTCGTCGAGGTCGGTGGCCAGCGGCTGGAGGTCTCGTTGCCCGCCGGCCTGGCGCTGGGCGGCGGCAACGGGGGTGGTGGCACCGCAGCCCGCAAGAAGGCCCCCAAGCGCTCGCGCGGCGGTGGCGGCGGCGCTGCGGCCTCCGGTGACTCGGTGACCGCGCCCATGCAGGGCACGATCGTCAAGATCGCGGTCGAGGAGGGCCAGCAGGTCGCGTCCGGCGACGTGGTCGTCGTCCTCGAGGCGATGAAGATGGAGCAGCCGATCAAGGCGCACAAGGCCGGGACCGTCAGCGGTCTGACGGCGACCGTGGGCGAGACCGTCTCCAACGGCGCGGTGCTCTGCGAGCTCAAGGACTGAGCGCGCGCAGCACCCCCGTCCCGTTGGGGTAGGGCAGGCCGCAGCCCGCCACCACGGGCCGCACCACCGAGGCGACGTCGTCGACCAGCCGGGTCAGCGGGTCGTCCTCCAGCCCCGCCCACGCGGGGGCGGTGATGGCGTCGGTCGTGTCCTCCACCGCCGCGCGACGCCGGCGGCCGGACGGGGTGACGTGCCCGTCCTGCAGCCACCCCAGCGTGGTGAGCTCGGCGGCGGCGGCACCCCACTCCTCCTCGGTCCAGCCCCGGTAGAGGCGGTGGTCGGTGGGGACCCGGCCCAGGGCGACCATCAGGACGTTGCTCCCGACCGGGCCCAGACCCGCCGCCCGCAGGGCGCTGACGTGCGCGTCGCCGTGCAGTTCGCGCAGTGCCGTGGCCGCCCAGAACAGGGCCAGGTGCGGCTCGTCGGGGCGCGCCAGGGCGCGGTGGGCGGCGAAGAGCGGCGCTCCGGCCGGGGAGCACGTCCCGACGACCTGCGTGAGCTGCTCCACGACCCGCTCCAGCGCCACCGGGTCCACCTCGCCGTCGCGGACCGCGGCCTCCAGGTGGGGCCGGACGGCCCGGTCGACCACCGACAGCCGCGCGTCGAGCACCTGCTCCGGGGTCGTCCGGCGCCACGCGTCCGGCAGTGCGCGGTGCACCATGCGCGGCGCGAACCCGTAGAAGCACGCGGTGACCACGTCGGGCGGCACGACGCCGAGCGCGGCCGAACGGCTGGCGAAGTAGCCCATCCATCCCCCTCGGAGCCCGAGCCGGGAGTAGACCTCCGAGCGCTGCGGCGCGAAGTAGACCACCGCGTGGAAGGCCTCGACCAGCCGCCACAGCGTGCGCTCGGCCTCCTGCCGGGCGGACCGGCGGACGTCGCCGGGAGCTGTCACGGTCGACGCCGCCCTCAGTCGGCGATCTCGTGCAGCTGGCGGGCCGCCTCCGACAGCGAGCCCGACATCGAGGGGTAGACGGTGAACGTCGAGGAGAACTGGTCGACGTTGAGCCGGTTGGCCACGGCGAGCGCGATCGGGAAGATCAGCTCGCTGGCCCGGGGACTGACCACCACGCCGCCGACGATCGTGTGGCTGCCCTTGCGCGCGAAGATCTTGACGAAGCCGTCCTGGACGTTCTGCATCTTGGCCCGCGGGTTCTTGGTCAGCGGGAGCATGACCGCGCGCGCGTCGACCCGGCCCTCGTCGATGTCGGCCTGGCTGACGCCGACGGTGGCGATCTCGGGGTCGGTGAAGATGTTGGAGCTGACCTTGCCCAGGGACAGCGGGGCCACCGCGTCGCCCAGCGAGTGCGCGACGGCGATGCGGCCCTGCATCGCCGCCACCGACGCCAGCGGGAGGACGCCCGTGCAGTCACCGGCGGCGTAGACGCCCGGTGCGCTCGTGCGCGAGACGCGGTCGACCTCGATGTGGCCCGACCGCGTCAGCCGGACCCCGGCCTCCGCGAGCCCCATGTCGGTGGTGTTGGGGATGGAGCCGACCGCCAGGAGGGCGTGGGAGCCCTCGACCTCGCGACCGTCCTCCAGGGTCACCACGACGCCGTCCCCCTCCCGGCGCACCCCGCCCGCGCGGGACCGGTTGAGCACCGCCATGCCCCGGCGGCGGAAGACCTCCTCCACGACGTTGGCCGCGTCGGCGTCCTCCCCCGGCAGGACGCGGTCCCGGGAGGAGATGAGGGTGACCCGGCAGCCCAGGCCGAGGTAGGCGTGGGCGAGCTCGGCCCCCGTGACGCCCGAGCCGATGACGATGAGGTGCTCCGGCAGCTCGGTCAGCGCCCAGATCTGCTGCCAGGTCAGGATGCGCTCGCCGTCGGGTCGCGCCGAGTCCATCACCCGGGGACGGGCGCCGGTGGAGACCAGGACGAGGTCGGCCTCCAGCACGCGGGTCGTCGCGGCCTCGTCACGGTCGGAGCCGTGCGGGGCCGGCTCCTCGCCCGAGAACACGTCGTGGACCCCCTCCACGACCTCCACGCGCCGGTCGGGCAGCAGCCGGCCTGCGCCCTGGACCACCTCGACCCCGGCGCTCTCGAGCCGCTCGCCGATGTCCCGGCTCTGGGCCCGGGCGAGCTCGATGATGCGGGAGTTCACGTCGCTGATGTGAGCGGTGACACCCTGGTCGGTGGGCACCTGGGCGCCGTCGAAGTGGACCCCGATGCGCTTGGCCGCGGTGAAGCGGTCCATGAAGTCTGCGGTCGCGATGAGGGCCTTGCTCGGCACGCAGTCGGTGAGCACGGCGGCGCCGCCCAGCCCCGAGCGCTCGACGACCGTCACCTCCGCGCCGATCTGGGCGGCGCCCAGGGCAGCCTCGTAACCGCCCGGTCCCCCACCGATGATGACCACGGACCTGTTCGCTGCACTCACGGGCCCTATCCAACCATCGAGCAGGGCTCCCCCGGGCCCTGGGCCGCCCGGGCCGCCGCGGGGTCGGCGTCGCCGCGACCCGCGCACTAGGCTGAGCCGCGTGAGAGCGGACGACATCGACGACCCGAGCACCGACCCCCGACAGGTGGCCCAGGCCGCCGCCGCCGTGATCGCCGAGCGCACGGGCGCGCCGCGGCACGACATCGCCCTGGTCCTGGGCAGCGGCTGGAAGCCCGCCGCCGACCTCCTCGGCACGGCGGACACCGAGATCGACAACACCGACGTGCCGGGCTTCGCCGCGGCCGCGGTGGAGGGACACACGGGCACGATGCGGTCGGTGCCGCTGGCCGACGGCAGGCGGGTGCTGGTCTACGGCACCCGGACCCACTACTACGAGGGCCGCGGCGTGCGGTCCGTCGTGCACGCCGTCCGCACCGCCGCGGCCGCCGGCTGCTCCACGATCGTGCTGACCAACGGCTGCGGGGGCCTGCGTCCGGAGTGGGAGCCGGGCACGCCGGTCCTGATCAGCGACCACATCAACCTGACCGCGACCTCCCCGCTGGAGGGCGCCACCTTCGTCGACCTGACCGACGTCTACACCCCGCGCCTGCGCGACCTGGCCCGGGAGATCGACCCGAGCCTCGAGGAGGGCGTCTACGTCCAGTTCCGGGGACCCCACTACGAGACGCCGGCGGAGGTCCGCATGGCCAGGGTCATCGGCGGTGACCTCGTCGGGATGTCGACCACCCTGGAGGCGATCGCCGCCCGTGAGGCGGGCATGGACGTGCTGGGCATCTCCCTGGTCACCAACCCCGCCGCGGGCATCAGCCCGACCCCCCTGGACCACCAGGAGGTCATCGAGGCCGGCCGTGCCGCCGCGCAGCGCTGCGGCGAGCTGCTCGCCCGCATCGTCGAGCGCATCTGAGAGAGGACGAGGTATGGAGAGCACGCCAGCGGTGGAGCCGAAGGCCTCGAGGACCGGCGGCGGGGACCGGGACGGGGACGACCGTGCCGGGAGCACCGTCGAGCAGGCCCGCGCGTGGCTCGCGGACGACCCCGACGAGGCGACCCGGGCCGAGCTGTCCGACCTCCTCGAGCGGGTCGAGGCGGGGGACAGCGAGGCGCGGCACGACCTCGAGGACCGCTTCTCCGGCTTCCTGGAGTTCGGCACGGCCGGGTTGCGCGGGGCTCTGGGGGCCGGGCCCAACCGGATGAACCGCGCCGTGGTGATCCGCACCGCCGCCGGCCTGACGGCATACCTGACCCGGCGGCTGGAGGACGCGGGTGACCGCACCCCGGGCCCGGCGGTGGTCGTCGGCTTCGACGCCCGCCACAACTCCGACGTCTTCGCCCGCGACACCGCGGCGGTCGTCGAGGCGGCCGGTGGGCGGGCGATGGTCCTGCCCCGGCCACTGCCCACGCCGGTCCTGGCCTTCGCGATCACCCACCTGGGCGCCGACGCCGGCGTCATGGTGACCGCCAGCCACAACCCGCCGCAGGACAACGGCTACAAGGTCTACCTCGGGGACGGCTCGCAGATCGTGCCTCCGGTCGACACCGACATCTCCGCCGAGATCGCCCGGGTGGGGTCGGTGGCGCAGGTGCCGATGACCCAGGACGGCTGGGTGACCCTGGGCGACGACGTCGTCGAGGCCTACCTGGACCACGCGGTCGCCGTGCTCGACCCCTCCAGCCCGCGCGACCTGTCCGTCGTGCACACCGCCCTGCACGGGGTCGGCTCGGCGATCGTGCACGAGGCCTTCCGCCGTGCCGGCTTCCCCGAGGTGACCCCGGTCGCCAGCCAGGAGCACCCCGACCCCGACTTCCCGACGGTGGACTTCCCCAACCCCGAGGAGCCCGGCGCCATCGACGCCTGCATCGAGGTGGCCACCGCCGTCCAGCCCGACCTGGTCGTGGCCAACGACCCCGACGCCGACCGGTGCGCGGTCGCGGTCCCCGAGGACGGCGGCTGGCGGATGCTGCGCGGCGACGAGGTCGGCGCCCTGCTGGGTGAGCACGTGATCCGCCGCGGTCGGGCCGGGGGCGAGCGGACCGTGCTCGCCCGCTCGATCGTCTCCTCCCGCCTGCTCGGCGCCATGGCGCAGGCCGCAGGCCTGCGCGCGCAGGAGACCCTGACGGGCTTCAAGTGGATCGGCAGGGTCGAGGGCCTGGCCTACGGCTACGAGGAGGCGCTCGGCTACTGCGTCGACCCGGCGGTCGTGCCCGACAAGGACGGTGTCACGGCGGCGCTGATGGTCTCCGAGCTCGCGGCCACGCTCAAGGCCGAGGGCCGCACGCTGCTCGACCTGCTCGACGACCTCGCCGTCGAGCACGGCGTGCACGCGACCGACGCCTTCTCCGTGCGCGTGTCCGACCTCTCGCTCATCCCCCCGGTCATGGCCCGGCTGCGCGCGGAGCCGCCGGCCGAGCTCGGCGGGGTCGGGGTGGCCCGCGTCGACGACCTCGCGCAGGGCTCGGCGGACCTGCCTGCGACCGACGGCGTGCGGTTCCTGCTGCAGGACCAGACCCGGGTGATCGTCCGCCCGAGCGGCACCGAGCCCAAGCTCAAGGTCTACCTCGAGGCCGTCGTGCCGGTCGAGGGGGCCGAGCACCTGGCCCGGGCACGGGCCGAGGCGGCGCGCCGCCTGGCCGGGGTCCGCGAGGGTATGGAGCAGCTGACGCAGGTCTGACGTGCCCGCTCCCGCGGTGCTCAGCCGAGGGCGGCGAGGACGAGCAGGCCGACCGCGAGCGCCAGCACGGCCGCGGAGGACCAGGAGACGCGCTGGGTGACCCGGGACGGCTCCCCCGCCACCGCCGTGAGCTGACCGCCGTCCAGGCGCCAGCGCTGCAGGGCCCGCTGCACCTCGTCGGCCACCCCCTGCGCGGTGATGCCGCCCGACCCCCGTCTGCGGGTGGTCTCGGCGAAGTCGTCGATCCGCGTGCGTCGCGCCCACTCCCGCCGCACCGGGACGGCCCAGGAGCTGAAGCGCCGGCCCTCGACGTCGTGCACCTCCAGCGCCCAGCGGTCGGTGACCTCCTCGACGGCCGCGAACGGCACGGTGGTGTCGGTGACGATGTTGGCGAGCACGACCCCGTCGGTGCGCAGCTCCACGTGCGGGCGGAGGAAGAGGGCCCAGGCGGCCGCCGCGACGGCGACGACGAGCGCCACCGGCCAGGCGAGCCCGCCGCCGGCGCCCGAGGCGAGGTCGACCGCCGTCAGGGCCGTGAGCACCGCCGCCCCGGCGACCATCGTCCAGCCGATGACGCGGGCGGGCACCGTGCGGTAGACCCGCACCCGCTCGCCGGTCAGGGTGCTCGTCCGCTCTCTCACGGTGCCTGAGTCTACGGTCGCGGCCACCTAGACTGGTCTGCCATGGTCGACTCCGCCCACCCCCGTGCCCGGGTGCTCCTGATCACCGGACCGAGCGGCTCGGGCAAGTCGCGCCTGTCCCGGCGGCTGCACGCCAGCCACGGGTGGCCGCTCCTGCAGCTGGACGACTTCTACCGCGAGGGCGGCGACCCCGGCCTGCCGATGAGCCCGCTCGGCCTCGTCGACTGGGACGACGTGCGCTCCTGGGACCTGGAGGCCGCGGTGGCGGCGATGGAGGAGCTGTGCCGCACGGGCACCGCCGCCGTGCCGCTCTACGACATCTCCAGCTCCAGCATCACCGGTCGGCACGTCGTCGAGCTCGACGACGCCCCGGTCGTCGTGGCGGAGGGCATCTTCGCCGCGCACGCCGTCGCCCCGCTGCGGGAACGGGGGCTGCTCGCGCAGGCCTGGAGCGTCCACCACCGCCCCTGGGTCACCTTCGTGCGGCGCCTCACCCGTGACCTGGCCGAACGCCGCAAGCCGCCGCTGACGCTGTGGCGCAGGGGTCACGTCCTGCGCCGGGCGGAGCCGGGTATCGTGGCCGCCCAGCAGGCCCTGGGGGCCCTGCCGGTGCGGGCCAAGGTCGCCGAGCGCCTGGCCGAGGACCTGCTGGCACCCGGCGCGCACCATCCTGCGGGCCGGCCAGCACACCACGCACAGGAGGAGCCGCGGGATGACCGACCAGCCCGGCCGCCCGCCCGGTGACGACGTCCCGCCGTCCGGCACCCCGCCCCGCCGGGCCGCGCCACCGCCCGCGTCGGCACCCGGCTGGGGAGCGCCGCCGCCCGTGCCGGCACCCGGCCCCGGCACCCCGGCCGGTGCCTGGCACCAGCTGCCTCCAGAGGAGCTGGCGCGCCTGCACCAGCCGGGCATCGTCCCCCTGCGCCCGCTCGGGATCGGTGACGTCTTCGGCGGCGCCCTGCAGACGATGCGGCGCAACCCCGGGGCGACGGTCGGCACCGGCTTCCTCGTGCTGGCCCTGCTGCTCGTCCCCTCCTACCTGGGGTCCCTCGCCGTCCTGCAGGTCGGCGGACTGGCCCCGGAGGACCGCAGCGTCCTGCTGACGCTGGTCGCCCTGCTCTTCTCCGTGCTCGGGTCGGTCGCGCTGACCGGCATGATCGTCCACGTCGTCGGTGAGGCCGTGCTCGGTGACCGCGCCGGGCTCGGGGAGACCTGGCGGGTCGTCCGCGGCCGGCTGCCGGCCCTCCTGGCCAACCTGCTGCTGATGTCGTTGCTGCTCGGCGGGGTGGCGGTGGTGTCCGTCGTGGGTTTCGTGCTGCTCGGCTGGCTGGCCTCGGAGGCCGGGGGCGACCTCGCCCTCGTCGCGGTCACGGTGGTCGGGATGCTGTCCCTGGTCCTGCTGCTGGTGTGGGCCGGCATCCGCATGTCCCTCGCGCCCGCCGCCGTCGTGCTCGAGCGTGTGGGTCCGTGGCGCGGTATCCGGCGCGCCTGGTCGCTGACCAGAGGCGGCCAGGGGTGGCGGGTCGTGGGCATCACACTGCTGGCGAGCATCCTGACGGGGATCTTCACCTCCGCGGTGCAGGTTCCCGTGAGCATCGCCGCGATGATGCTGGGCGGGTTCGACCTGCTCAGCGACGAGGGCCTGTTCAGCCCGGTGCTGCTCGGGGTGGACCACCTGGTCCAGCTCGTCGTCGGCTCCTTCGCCATCCCCTTCACCGCAGGCGTCACGGCCCTGCTCTACCTCGACCAGCGGATCCGGCGGGAGGGTCTGGAGACCGCGCTCCTGAGGGCGGCCCAGGCCCGGGCCGCCGCGCGACGGTCCTGACCGGGGCCGTGCGGTGAGGACGGGCAGCCCGGTCGACCCGGACCGCGACGAGGCGCGCCGCTGGCTGGAGGAGGAGCTGCGCGCCCCGGACTACGAGGTGCGGGAGTCCCTCGTCCTGCGCGTCTGGAGATGGGTGAGCGACCACCTGCCCTACCTCGACCTCCCGGGCCGGCTCCCCGGATGGGCCGCCTGGGCCCTGCTGGGCGTGGTCCTGCTGGCCGCCGCCGCCGTCGTCCTCTTCGCCGCCCGGGACCGGTGGCGTCGTGGTGCCCTTGCTGCCGCAGGACCCCGCGGGGCCGTGCTGGAGGAGACCGGGGTGACGGCCGCGCAGTACCGCCGGCGGGCAGACGCAGCGGCCGCCGCCGGGAACTGCGCCGCGGCCCTGCTGGACGCCTACCGCGCGATCGCCGCCGGCGCCGTCGAGCGCACCCTCGTCGACGACCGCCCGGGGCGCACCGCGCACGAGGTGTCCCTGGTGCTCGCCCCGGTCCTCCCCCGGGAGGCGGGTGCGCTGGCCGCCGCCGCCGACGCCTTCGACGCCGTCCGCTACGGCACCCACCGACCCTCCGCGGGCGAGGTCGCCACCGTGATCGAGCTCGAGCGCCGCGTCGCTTCGGCGCGACCGGTGCTGCCCGGGCTCGGGGACCTGTCGTCCGAGGCGACCCGGTGAGCGCACCCGCCCCGGAGGCCCCCGCGCCGACGCCGCCGGCCGCGCGCCGCGGGCGCAGGCTGCTGCGCCGGTGGGGGCCGTGGGCGGTGCTGCTGCTCGCCGCCACCGTGCTGGCCTCCCTGCTCACCAGCACCCCGTCGGGCGAGCCGCTCGGCCCGGACAACCCGGGCCGGGAGGGGGCCCGGGCCCTCGCCCGGGTGCTGCAGGACCAGGGCGTCGACGTCCGTGTCGTCCCGGGCACCCGAGCCCTGCTGGAGGAGCAGGTCGGGCCCGGGGCGACGGTGCTGCTCCCCCACACCGCATACCTGAGCCCCGAGGCGGCAGCCGAGCTCACGGCCCACACCCGTGAGGCCCGACGGCTGGTCGTCGTGGTGCCGGACGCCGACGCGGCTCCCGGTGAGACCCTGGGTCTCGACGTCGACGTCGAGCCCGGTGGAGGTCCGCCGCTGCAGGCCGACTGCACCGATCCCCTCGTCCGGGACGGCGACCGGCTCGGGCGCTGGGACGTCATGCTCGAGGCCACCGGCGCCGACCGGGGCACCGTGACCGCGTGCTACCCGCCGGGCCTCGGGCACGGCGCCGGCGGCGCCCGCGCGGGCGCACTGCTGACGTTCCCGGCGACCGCCGACCGCCCGCCCACGACCCTGGTCGGCTTCGGCACCGCCCTGACCAACGCCCACGTCACCGAGGAGGCGCACGCCGCCCTCGCGCTGCGTCTGCTCGGCGACGGCCCCGAGCTGCTGTGGGTCGTGCCCCAGCCCGGTGACGCGGAGGTGGGCGCCGCTCCCGCCGGCCTGTGGGACGTCCTGCCCCGCAACCTGACCGCCGTCGTGGTGCTGCTGGGGGCCGCCGTGCTGGCCCTGGCGCTGGTGCAGGGCCGGCGCCTCGGCCCCGTGGTCACCGAGCCGCTGCCGGCCGTCGTCCACGCGGCGGAGACGACCCGCAACCGGGGACGGCTCTACCGCGAGGGACGCGACCGCGGCCACGCCCTGGCCGCCCTGCAGGACGAGGCGCGGCGACGGCTCGCCGCACGGCTCGGCCTGCCCGCTCCCGTCGCGCCGGACGACCTCGTCCGCGCCGTCGCCGACGCCGCCGGACGACCGCCCGACGAGGTGCGCCGCCTGCTCACCGACCCCTCCGCCGCCGACGACACGGCACTCGTGACCACCGCCCGGGAGCTGCGCTCCCTCGAGGAAGGACTGCACCCATGACCGACCCGTCCGCGACCGCATACCCCGAGGGCCCGGGGGCCACGGGCACGGCGCAGGAGGCCGCGGCCCCCGCCACGCCTGCGCAGGCCGACGCCGCCGAGCGTGCGCGCGCCGCCCTCCACGCGCTGCGCGACGAGGTCGGCAAGGCGGTCGTCGGCCAGGAGCAGGCGGTCTCCGGGCTCGTGGTCGCGCTGCTGGCCCGCGGGCACGTGCTGCTCGAGGGCGTCCCGGGCACCGCCAAGACCCTGCTCGTGCGGGCGCTCGCGGCCGCCCTGGACGTGCGGACCACGCGGGTGCAGTTCACCCCCGACCTCATGCCCGGCGACGTGACCGGCTCGATGGTCTACGACGCGGGGCGGGGCGACTTCAGCTTCCGCCCGGGGCCGGTCTTCACCAACCTGCTCCTCGCCGACGAGATCAACCGCACCCCGCCCAAGACCCAGTCCGCCCTGCTCGAGGCGATGGAGGAGCGGCAGGTCACCGTCGACGGCACGACCCACCGGCTGCCGGCCCCCTTCCTGGTCGCCGCCACCCAGAACCCGGTCGAGTACGAGGGCACCTACCCGCTCCCCGAGGCCCAGCTCGACCGCTTCCTGCTCAAGGTGACGGTGCCGCTCCCGCCGCGCGAGGACGAGATGGAGGTGCTGCAGCGCCACGCCTCCGGCTTCGACCCGCGTGACCTGCAGGCCGCCGGCGTCCGTGCGGTGGCCACGCCCGCGGACCTCGCCGCCGGGTCCGCCGCGGTGGGCCGGGTGCAGGTCGCGCCGGAGGTCATCGGGTATGTCGTGGACCTGGCGCGCGCGACCCGCACCTCCCCCTCCCTCCAGCTGGGCGTGAGCCCCCGCGGGGCGACCGCCCTGATGGGCACGGCCCGCGCCTGGGCGTGGCTGTCGGGACGAGACTTCGTCACGCCCGACGACGTCAAGGCGCTGGCCCGTGCGACGCTCTCCCACCGCGTCGCGCTGCGCCCCGAGGCCGAGCTCGAGGGTGTGACGACCGGGTCGGTGCTGGAGTCGGTGCTCGGCTCCGTGCCCGTGCCCCGCTGAGGCTGGCGCGTGGTCCTGCGTCGTCCGGTCGTCGCCCTGGTGCTCCTGGGGCTGGTGCCCGCCCTGCTGTGGCCGGGCCGTGCCGGTCTCGCGGTGGCGCTGTGGCTCGCCGGGGTCGCGCTGCTCGTCCTGCTCGACGTGCTCCTGACGCCGGCGCCGTCGCTGCTGCGGCTGGAGCGCTCGGACGACCCGAGCGTGCGGCTGCACGAGCCCACCACCTCGGTCCTGACCCTCTCCAACCCGGGGGCCCGGCGCCTGCGCGGCCAGGTGCGGGACGCCTGGGTCCCGTCGGCCGGGGCGGTCGACGACCGGCACCGGCTCGACCTGCCCCCCGGCGAGCGCAGGAGGGTCAGCACCGCGCTCGTGCCGGTGCGCCGAGGTGACCGTCCGGCCTCCGGAGTGACCGTGCGCCTGCACGGTCCGCTCGGCCTCGCGGGCCGCCAGCGGACCACGCACGTCCCCGGCCACGTCCGCTCCCTCCCGCCGTTCCGCTCCCGCCGGCACCTGCCCAGCCGCCTGGCGCGCCTGCGCCAGCTCGACGGGCGGTCGGCGGTGCGCACCCGGGGCCAGGGCACGGAGTTCGACTCGCTGCGGGACTACGTCGAGGGTGACGACGTGCGCTCGATCGACTGGCGGGCCACCGCCCGTCGCCAGCACGTGGTCGTGCGCACCTGGCAGCCGGAGCGCGACCGGCGCGTGGTCCTGGTCCTGGACACCTCCCGCACCAGCGCCGCCCGGGTCCGGGACGAGCCCCGCCTGGACGCCGCGATGGACGCCGCCCTGCTCCTCGCCGCCCTCGCCTCCCGGGCCGGCGACCGCGTCGACCTGGTGGCCGGGGACCGCTCCGTGCGAGCCAGGGCCGGGTCCGGGGGTGGCCCGGCGGGCAGCGGCACGGGCGGCCTGCTGCACGAGATGGTCACCGCCCTGGCCCCGCTGGAGCCGCGTCTGGTCGAGGCCGACTGGACGGCGCTGGCCGGGGCGGTCACCAGCCTGACCCGGCACCGTGCGCTCGTGGTGCTGCTGACCCCGCTGGAGCCCGCGGCCGTCGAGGAGGGGCTGCTGCCGGTGCTCCCGGCGCTCACCGCGCACCACCGCGTGGTCGTCGCGTCGGTCGCGGACCCGGCGCTGGAGGCCCTGCGCGAGGACCTCTCCTCGGTCGACGCGGTCTACGACGCCGCCGCGGCCGAGCGGACGGCGACGCTGCGGCACCGCACCGCGGCGGCCCTGCGGACTCTCGGGGTCTCGGTGGTGGACGAGCCCCCGGAGCGCCTGCCCGTCGCGCTCACCGACCTCTACCTGACGCTCAAGGCGCAGGGGCTGCTCTGAGGGAGCCGCCCGGACCGACGGTAGGATCACCCGGTGCCTTTCCCCCTCCTCGCCCGGTGACCTCCGCATGAGCAGCAGCCCCTCCGCCAGCACGAGACACCCGCAGCCGGAGGACCTGACCCGCTTCGCGTGGCTGTCCATCGCCGCAGCGCTGCTGACCATCGGGCTGAAGTCGACCGCCTGGCTGATGACCGGCTCGGTCGGGCTCCTCTCCGACGCCGCCGAGTCGCTCGTCAACCTCGTGGCCGCCGTCGTCGCCCTGGTCGCCCTGCGCGTGGCGATCCTGCCGCCCGACAAGAACCATCACTTCGGGCACAGCAAGGCGGAGTACTTCTCGGCCGCGGTCGAGGGCCTGATGATCTTCGTGGCGGCCGCGGTGATCCTGGTCAGCTCGGTGGAGCGCTTCCTCAACCCCCAGCCGCTGGAGAACCTCGGCCTGGGCCTGGGCGTCTCGGTCGCCGCCTCCGTCGTCAACGGCCTGGTGGCGTGGGTCCTTCTCCGTGCCGGCCGCAAGCACCGCTCGATCGTCCTGACCGCCGACGGACGACACCTGCTCACCGACGTGTGGACGTCCGTCGGCGTCGTGGTCGGGGTGGCCCTGGTCTGGGTCACCGGCTGGGACCGGCTGGACCCCGTCGTGGCCTTCGCCGTCGGCATCAACATCCTCGTGACCGGCTGGGGCCTGATCCGCTCCTCGACCGCGGGCCTGATGGACGTGAGCCTGCCCCGGGAGGACAACGAGCGCATCCAGGACATCCTGGACCGGTGGACCTCGGCGGAGGTGCAGTTCCACGCGGTGCGCACCCGCGAGGCGGGTCACCGCAGGTTCATGGAGATGCACCTGCTCGTGCCGGGAGACTGGTCGGTCAAGCGGGGCCACGACCTCACCGAGGACGTCATCGACTCCCTCATGGAGGCCTTCCCCGACCTGCGGGTCAGCTGCCACCTCGAGCCCATCGAGGACCCGCGGTCCTACGAGGACATGGGCGTCTGAGGCGACGTCGCACGGCATACCCGTGCGTCGGTGCACACCCCGGGCGTCAGCCCGACGAGGGTGCGGAGGCCGCCTGGAGGTCCTCCCCCACGTCCCCCGTCGCCCCGGCGCGCACCGCCCGCCGCCCGAGGGTGAAGACGTAGGCGAGGAAGAGCAGCAGGGCCGCGACGCCGATGCCCACCCGGGCCCACGTCGGCAGCGGCGAGGGGGTGACGAACCCCTCGATCACCCCCGAGAGCAGCAGCACGAGCACCAGGCCCAGGGCCACGGCCGCGGCGGTCCGGCCCTCTGCCGCGAGGTTGGCCAGGCGCGTGCGGCGCCCGGGCGCCACCCAGGCCCAGAACAGGCGCAGGCCGACGCCGGCCGCGACGAAGATCGCCATCAGCTCCAGCAGGCCGTGCGGCGTGATGAGCCCCCAGAACACCTCCGCGCGGCCGTGACGGTGCATGAGCGAGCCGATGACGGCCACGTTGGCGATGTTCTGCCAGAGCACCCAGACGACGGGGAGGCCGAGCACCCCCATACCGATGCACCGGGCCGCGACCCAGGCGTTGTTGACCCAGACCAGGGTGGAGAAGCTGCTCGCGGCGTTCTCGGAGTAGTAGGACTCGAACTGCACGTTGACCAGCAGCTGCACCTCCTCGGCGCTGAGCAGGCTGTTCTCCACGACGGGGTTGTGCACGAGCCACCAGCCGAGCACGAGCCCGACGACGACGTTGACGACCGCGGTGACCCCCCACCACCAGCGCAGCCGGTAGAGGGCGGCGGGGAAGTCCTCGGCCAGGAAGCGCCCGACCCCGGCCCAGGAGAAGGTGGGGACGCGGGAGGCGCGTCCCCTCGCCCGGGCCAGCAGGGTCGACAGGTAGGAGACGACGGTGGCGTCCGGAGCGCCGGACCGCACGGCCGACAGGTCGGTGGCGGCGCGCTGGTAGCGGTCCAGGAGCTCGTCGGCCTCGGCCCCCGTCAGCCGCCGGCGCCGCGACAGGGCGTCCAGGCGCTCCCAGTCCGCGCGGCGCCGCCCCACGAGCGCGTCCAGGTCCATCCGGCCACTGTATGCCGTGGCTCGCGCCGGTCCGAGGACTAGGCTGCGCGCATGGCGACGCGCGGGATCTTCGACACCGAACGCTTCGTCACCGGCGAGGCGGTCGAGATCGACCTGCCCGCGGCGTCGCTGCCGCTGCGGATGGTGTCCGGGCTCGTCGACCTGCTGGTCGTGGCCCTGGGCGTCGGCGTGCTGCTGCTCGTGCTGCCCCTGGAGCTCTTCGTCGCCGACCAGGCGCTGGGGCAGGCCTTCACGATCGCGCTGCTGGCACTGGTCATGGCGGGCCTGCCCGTCACGCTGGAGACCCTGCTGCACGGACGGACCGTCGGCAAGCTCGTCATGGGCCTGCGCACGGTGCGGGAGGACACCGGCCCGATCGGCCTGCGCCACGCCACGATCCGGGCGCTGGCGGGCACCGTGGAGCTGTGGGCCACCTTCGGCGGGCTCGCGCTGCTCGTCGCGGCCACGAACGAGAAGGCCCGCCGGATCGGCGACCTGCTCGCCGGCACCTACGTCGTGCGCGACCGCACGCGCCTGAGGCTCGAGCACCCGCCTCCGCCCAGCCCGGGCCTGGCGGCGTGGGCCAGGACCGCGGACATCGGGGTCCTTCCCGACGCCCTCGTGGTGGCGGCTCGCCAGTTCCTGGTGCGGGCGGGACAGCTGACGCCGCCGGCGAGGGCGTCCACCGGGGCGGGGCTGGCCGACGCCGTGCTGGAGCGGGTCGCGCCCCCGCCCCCGGCAGGGGCGGTGGCCGAGGACGTGCTGGCCGCGGTGCTGGCCGAGCGCCGGCGCCGGGACGAGGAGCGGCTCGACCGGGCCGACACCCTGCGGGCGCGCGTGCTGCGCGGGCCCTAGACGCGCCCCTCGTCGTAGGCCGGCTTGAGGACGTCCTCGATGATCTGCAGGCGCTCGTCGAAGGGCAGGAAGGCCGACTTCATCGCATTGACCGTGACCCGACGCAGGTCGCGGTGCGTCCAGCCCGCCCGGCTCACGAGCAGGTCGGCCTCACGGGTCATGGACGTGGCGCTCATGAGGCGGTTGTCGGTGTTGAGCGTGACGCGGAACTGCAGGTCCTTCAGGAGCGTCACCGGGTGAGCCTCCACCGACCCGGCGGCGCCGGTCTGCACGTTGCTGCTGGGGCACATCTCCAGCGGGATCCGTCGGTCGCGCACGTAGGCGGCGAGGGGTCCGAGCTCGAACGCCTGGGGCTCCGTCGCCGCACGGCCGATGGCGCCCGGCAGGTCCTCCGACACCACCACGCCGTCGAGCCGGATGTCGTCGACGAGCCGGACCCCGTGGCCGAGGCGCTCGGCCCCGCACCACTGGATCGCCTCCCAGATGCTCGGCAGGCCGAACGCCTCGCCGGCGTGGATGGTGAAGTGGAAGTTCTCCTGGCGCAGGTACTCGAACGCCGCCAGGTGCCGGGTCGGCGGGAACCCGTCCTCCGCGCCGGCGATGTCGAAGCCGGCCACCTCGTGGTCCCGGTGACGCACCGCCAGCTCGGCGATCTCCCGCGATCGCGCGGCGTGACGCATCGCGGTCAGCAGCGCCCTGACCCGGATGCGGCCGCCCTGGGCCGCCGCCTCCTGCTCCCCCTCCCGGAAGCCGGCGTTGACGGCCTCGACCACCTGGTCGAGGGTCAGCCCGCCGACGAGGTGCTGCTCGGGGGCGTAGCGGACCTCGGCGTAGACGACCCCGTCGGCAGCGAGGTCCAGCGCGCACTCGCGCGCCACCCGCGTGAGGGCGTCGGAGGTCTGCATGACCCCGACCGTGTGGGCGAAGGTCTCCAGGTAGCGCACGAGCGAGCCGGAGTCCGCGGCCTCGGAGAACCAGCTCTCCAGCGCACCGACATCGTCCGCCGGCAGGGCGTCATACCCCTGCTCCTGCGCCAGCTCCAGGACGGTGGCGGGCCGCAGGCCGCCGTCGAGGTGGTCGTGCAGGAGCACCTTGGGCAGGACGGCGACCGGCAGGTCGGTCCCGGCCGGGTCAGGACTCGACGTCGTCACGGTGGGCCCCGGTGGCGGTGAAGGCCGGCGCACAGACGGCGATGTAGTCGGCCCCCGAGTCGCCGACGGAGTAACGCACCCACTCCCCCGCCCGCGTCAGCACGGCCTCGCCGGCGGTGACGCTCGTGGAACCACCCTCGTGCTCGACGACGATCTCCCCCGCCAGGACGTAGGTCACCTCGTCGAACTCCGGGCGCTGCCCCGGCTCGTCCCACCCCGGTGGCGCGGTCATCCGGGCGACGGACACCTCACCGTGACCGGTGCTCGCGGCTCCCGCGAACTCCTGGATGAGCTTGTCCCCGACACCGGTGACACGCACCGGCTGCAGCTTCGTTGCCATGGGCTGACTATAGGAGGCCTCCCTGCGGGGCATGACGTGCGGGCAGCCCGGGCGCGGCAAGAATCGCTCGGACGCATGTGCGGATCTGCGTGTCGCTGGAGGTATGTCGTACACGTGTTCTAGACTGGACCCACGTCGGACACCTTCTCCGGACCATCGGAGGGCCGGCGTCCGGCGGACCTGGGGAGGGCGTCATGACGGTCAGCGCAGCGGAGCACCTGCTGACACGCCGCCTGCACGCGCCCCCGTCCTCGACGGTCGACGCCACGAGTCCAGCCCTGCTGACCGTGCTCGACCAGCTCTCTCCCGGTGTGTGGAGGCGCTGGTTCGCCACCTTCCCCGTCCTGCTCGAGGTGCAGCCCACGACGCAGGCGCCGCAGCAGGGGGACCAGGCGCCGCAGCACTTCGGGGCGCCGGCGGACACGCCCGAGGCCCGGTTGCGCGCTGCCCTGGCGGAGGTCGGGCTCGACCCCACGACGGTGGACCACTTCGCGCTCGCGGCCCTGACCGCCGGGGCGCTGCGCACCGGAACGGACCTGGCCTGCATCACCGGCTCCGCACCGGACGACGACGGACGTCATGCCCCAGCCCCGGGCAGCGACCGGCCGGAGTCGGGGTCCCCCGACCTGGCGGCCCGGACCGCGAGCGCCTCGAGCGTCCTGGATCTCGTCGGGTCCCTGACCCGCCTGACAGCGCACCTGGAGGGCACCCTCGTCGGTGTGGTCGGGGACCTGACCGTGCGCAACGGCACGATCCTCCTCGCGCAGAAGGGCGCGGCCGGCCCCGACGACCTGACGCCCGACCAGACCCGACGGTGGCGGGCGAGGTCGAAGTCCGTCACCCGTCGGGAGATCGAGGCCCTGACGGGCTGGGGAGAGGGCGAGGTCAGCGACCTGGTCGCGCTCGCCACCTCCCCCGCCGGCGTGCAGGGCCCGGTCGTCGCCTCCATGAAGGCCGGGGTGACCCCTTGGCGGCTGGCCCGCCGCTTCCTGCGGGAGCTGGGTCACGAGGCGCACGAGGACACGGCCGAGTCAGCCGAGCGGCTCTTCGGCACCGACCCGCAGACGGCCTGCACCGCACGCCTGGACCCCGACGGTGACCTCAAGGAGGGCCCGTGGGAGCACAAGCTGTTCAACCACGCCCTGAACGGCGAGGCGACGCGGCTGGCCTCCCGCGACCCGCAGACCGCGGCCCAGGACCGGCACCGCAACCGGCAGAAGCGCGACGCGAGGGTCGTCGTCCACGAGGACGGCACCGGGTCGATCACCGTGTCCGGCACGGCGTCGCAGGTGTCGGCCGTGGCCGACCGCCTCGAGCGCGGCGCCCGGGCCGCTCGGGGGGCCGGCGACCCCCGCACCCTCGCGAACCTGCGCGCCGACATCGCCATGTCGTTGCTGATGCACTCGGGGCTGGCCCTGCCGGACCCGCTGCCCCCGGACGCGGACGACCTCGTGCGCACCCGGTGGACCGAGCAGATGCGGGCGGTGCTGCACGCGCTGCCCCGCGCCGTGCTCAACGTCATCGTGCCCTTCGACGCGCTCGTGCACTCACCTGCGCGGCCGCTCTTCGGCTCGGCGCTGTTCCGCGGCCGCGCCCACGGTGGCGACGCCCAGCAGGATGCCGTCGGGGTCAGACCCCCGCACGACGTCAGACCCGTGCACTTCGAGACCAGACCCCGACACGACGAGACCGGGCCGCCGCACGACGACACCGGGCCGCCGCGCGACGAGACCGGGCCAGCACGGGGATCCACCGCCCCCGCAGCGGGCCACTCCCCTCCGGAAGGTCCTGATCCTGCCGAGGTCCTGAGCATGGGCCTGGTCACGGGAGCCTTTCCGCAGTTCCTCACCCCCGATGCGATCCGCGAGCTGGCGCTGGCCCCGGGGACGACCCTGCACCGACTGCTCATGGACCCTGCTGACGGCCGGTGCGTGGAGCGCTCCGTCGCCTCCTACGCGCCCGACGCGGCCATGCGTACCCAGGTGCACGCCGCGGACGTGACGTGCAGGGCGCCTGGCTGCGTGCAGCATGCTCCGTACACCCAGCTGGACCACGTCGTCGCCCACGGTGAGGGCGGTCCCACGAGCGAGTCGAACCTCCAGGCCCTGCACAGCCGCCACCACCAGGACTAGACGCACGGCGGCTGGAAGGCCGTCATGACCCCTCACCGCGACGTGACCTGGACCAGTCTCCTGGGCCGGATCTACCGCACGCGCGCCCACGACTACCGGCAGTACTCCACGCTCTTCTGCGACGCGGTGGCTACGGTGCACGACGACGTCGAGCGGGCCCTGGCCGACGACCGGGCCGCGCACGCCAGGGCGAAGGCGGAGGGCCGCACCACGAGGGGCATCGACGGACGCGGGGAGCCACGCGACCCGGCCCCGCTGACCCGGCAGGCTGCGCTGTCCGACGCCGTCGACCGAGCCGTCTACCGCGCCCTGACCTACCGTGGCCCCGCGCGCCCGCTGCGGTCCGGCGACGACGACCCGGAGTGCGACACCCACCCGGGCTTCCTCGGCTGGGACGCGGTGAGCCTCACGCACGTCCGACCCGACGGTCGGCGCCGTCACGGGCCCGACCCCGCGACCGCCGACGCGGAGAGGGAGGCTCAGCGGGCCGCGGGCGCCGGTGCGGGCACCGGCACGGGCCGCCCCGGCGCGACCGACGCCGCGGGGTGGCGTCACGCTCATGACCAGGCACCCCCGCCCTTCTGACGGGAGCGAGGGAGGCCCCTTCGCGTGGTGGCGAGTCGGACGCCGGCCCCTGCCCCGGACACCCTGCCGCGACGGTGACGGACGGGGTGACGGCTCCTGCGACTGGCTAGCATGAGGCCCATGGCCAACACCTATGCCCCCGGCAGCACGCTGTCCGTCCAGGACGTCGCCGACCTGATCGACCACGCCCTCCTCAAGCCCGAGCTCACGCCCGCGGAGGTGGAGAAGTCCTGTCGGGAGCTGGCGGCGCACGAGATCTGGTCGGTCTGCGTGCGACCCAGCGATGTCGCGCTGGCCAAGGAGGCGGTCGCGGGCCATGCGACGCGCGTGTGCACGGTCATCGGCTTCCCGCACGGCACGACCTCGACCACCGCGAAGGTCGCGGAGTCGCGGCAGGCTCTCGCCGACGGGGCGACCGAGCTGGACATGGTCCTCAACATCGGTCGCCTCCGCGGCGGCGACCTCGCCGCGGTCCGCGACGACATCGCGGCCGTCGTGCAGACAGGTCACGAGGCCGGGGCGCTGGTCAAGGTCATCTTCGAGACGGCCCTGCTGGACGACGACCAGATCCAGGCGGCGGCACGGGCCAGCGAGGAGGCCGGGGCCGACTTCGTCAAGACCTCCACCGGGTTCGCCGGGGGCGGGGCGACGCTGCCGCACGTCCGCCTGATGCGGGCAAGCGCAGGCCCCGGCGTGCAGGTCAAGGCGTCCGGCGGCGTCCGCGACATCGACACCTTGCTGGCCATGTGCGCCGAGGGCGTGACCCGTATCGGCACCTCCTCCACCGAGGCGCTGCTGGAGGGTGCCCGGGAGCGTGCGGCAGCCGGGACCCTCGTCGTGCCCGAGCCGGGCGGCGACGCCGCAGGCGCCGACGGCCAGGGGTACTGAGGAAGGGAGGCCCGGCGGACAGCCGCCGGGCGGGCCCTCAGGCCCAGGACGCCCGACACCCCGGGCGGACCGTCAGGCGATGCGGTCGATGACGATCTGCGGCGCGGTCGAGACGTCGTCGGCCGCACCGATGCCCCACGAGCCCTCCAGCGCCTGGACCGCCCGCTCGAAGCGCTCCGGCGTGTCGGTGTGCAGGGTCATCAACGGCTGACCGGCCCGCACCTCGTCACCGGGCTTGGCGTGCAGCTCGATGCCCGCAGCCGCCTGCACGGGGTCCTCCTTGCGGGCACGGCCGGCCCCGAGGCGCCAGGCGGAGACGCCGACCGCGAGCGCGTCGAGGCGGGTGAGCACCCCGTCGGCGTCCGCCTCGATGGTGTGGGTCTCCTTGGCGGTCGGCAGCGCCGCGTCGGGGTCCCCGCCCTGCGCGGCGATCATCCGGCGCCAGACATCCATCGCGCGCCCGTCGGCGAGGGCGTCCGCGGGGTCGACGTCGGTCACCCCGGCACCGGCGATCATCTCCCGCGCCAGGGCCAGGGTCAGCTCGACGACGTCCTGCGGGCCGCCGCCGGCCAGCACCTCGACGGACTCACGGACCTCCAGCCCGTTGCCGGCGGTCAGACCCAGCGGGGTCGACATGTCCGTGAGCAGGGCCACGGTGTGCACCCCGGCGTCGGTGCCGAGGGCGACCATCGTCTCGGCGAGCTCGCGCGCGTCGGCCTCGGTCTTCATGAAGGCCCCCGAGCCGACCTTGACGTCCAGCACCAGGGCGCCGGTCCCCTCGGCGATCTTCTTGCTCATGATGGAGGAGGCGATGAGCGGGATCGCCTCGACCGTGCCGGTGACGTCGCGCAGGGCGTAGAGCCGCTTGTCGGCGGGGGCCAGGCCCGAGCCGGCGGCGCAGATGACCGCGCCCACGTCCTCCAGCTGGGTCAGCATCTCCTCGTTGGACAGGGCGGCGCGCCACCCGGGGACCGCCTCGAGCTTGTCGAGGGTGCCGCCGGTGTGGCCCAGGCCCCGGCCCGAGAGCTGCGGCACCGCCACGCCGCAGGCCGCGACCAGCGGGGCCAGCGGCAGCGTGATCTTGTCACCGACACCGCCGGTCGAGTGCTTGTCGGCGGTCGGCCGGGACAGCGAGGAGAAGTCCATCCGCTCGCCGCTGGCGATCATCGCCGCGGTCCAGTCGGAGATCTCGCGTCGTGTCATGCCGTTGAGCAGGATCGCCATGGCCAGGGCCGACATCTGCTCGTCGGCGACGACCTCCCGGGTGTAGGCGTCCACCACCCAGGCGATCTCCTCGGGGCTCAGCTCCCCCCGGTCGCGCTTGGTACGGATGATGTCGACGGCGTCGAAGGACTCACTCATGGCGCCCAGTCTGGCCCATCCGCAGGCAGGTCTGCGTCACCCTGGTCAGCTTCGCACCCGGTGGGTGCTCACCGCGCGCGTCCTCGACCAGCCGGTCGAGCGCCCGCAGCCCTGCCTGGAACTCCCGTCGCCCCGACCCCGGGGTGCCCTCGGCGGCGCCGAGCATGTCCTGCATCCTGCGGCTCAGGTCGCGGACCTCGTCGAGCACCCTGGCCACCTCGGTGGCCGTCCCGTGCTGGGCCGCGGCCTGCAGGTCGCGGCCGCACCGCGCCACGTGCAGCTGCCCCAGGGAGACGACCGGGTCGGCCGCGGTATGCGGTGCACCTCCCGGCGGGGTGGGCTCAGGCACGGCCACGTAGGGGTTCCGGGCACCGGGGCCACCCCCCGGGTAGTGCGGCACGTCGATGGTGGGCATCGGGGTGTCGTGGGGCGGGTCGGCCGAGGATCCTGCGGCAGGCCGTCCTCCGCCCGGGGGCGGCCAGTCGCTGCCCGGCAGGTCCTGGACCTCCGTCCGTCCCTGCGGCCGGGGCGCGGCGCGACGACGCCCGCCGAGGACGTTGGACAGGATGACGAACCCGATGATGAGCGGGAGCACGGGGATGTCGCGGTTCCCGAACAGGGCGAGGAGCACCAGGGCCGCGACGAGCCACCCCCACCAGGACCTGTTGCGGCTTCTCACGTGTCTCTCCCTACCCTCGGCGTGTGGCATCCTGTGCCGCGTGCTCATCGCAGACATCATGGCCCTCGTCGTCCCTCCGGTGACCGACCTGCTGCGTCGGACGCGCTCGCGGGGTGGGACGCACGGGGAGCAGCCGATGTTCCCCACCATCATCGCCATCCGCAACGACCGTGTCGTCGCCGCCGTGTCCACGCCCCGGATGGCGGCCACGCTCTCGTGCGCCCAGACCCTGTCCGTGGGTCTGGACGCCACCGCCCTGGTCGTCGCCGCGCAGGCCGAGCTGGACGGCTCCCCGGCCCTGACCTACTCGGTCATGACCCGGGAGCGGCAGGCCAAGTTCGTCGTGCAGCGGCTGCGGCTCGAGGAGGGTCGCACGCTGGTCAGCGACCCGGTCGACGGCGGTGACCCTCACGACGCGACGATCCTGCGGACGCTCGCCGAGGCCGTGCAGCAGCAGCCGATGGACGTCACCCGGGTCGCCCGCAAGGACAAGGGCGGCACGTTCGGCGAGGAGTTCTTCCTCCCGGCTGAGCAGGGCCGCGTCGTGGTCGACGCCGGCACGCTGAAGACGCTGCACGAGCGCGTCGCCGACATCGCCGGCCAGGTGCTCTACGTCGCCCGCAGCCCCGAGGCCGGACGGCTGGCGCTCGAGGCGGGGCTGCCGCGCCCGTGCCTGGTCAGCGCCGAGGACTGGACCCCGGCAGCGGGCTGAGCCGCGCACGCGCACGCGCCCGGGACCGGCTGCTCAGGGGCGCACGAGGTTGTCCGGCCCGAAGGCCTGGGGCAGCACCTCACGCATCGGCAGCACGCCCTCAGGGGTATGGAGCAGGCACTCGGCACCGCCGTGCTCCCACAGCAGCTGCCGGCACCGCCCGCAGGGCATGAGCAGCTGCTCGTCGCCGCCGACGCACGCCACGGCGACGAGCCGGCCCCCGCCCGTGGCCGCGAGCTCGGAGACCATGCCGCACTCGGCGCACAGCGTCAGGCCGTAGCTGGCGTTCTCCACGTTGCAGCCACGCACCACCCGGCCGTCGTCGACGAGCCCGGCCACCCCCACCGGGAACCGGGAGTAGGGCACGTAGGCGCGGCGCATCATCTCGACGGCCTGCTCCCGCAGACCCTCCCAGTCCACGTCGGCCGCGCCCGACGGCCCGGCGTCAGGGGTCGCAGGGGTGCTTGACCCCGACGGGGGGCCCGCCTGTGAAGACGTCACGACATACCTCCGTCAGCTCTTGGTGTAGGGGACGCCCTCGGCCGCCGGCGGGCGGACCCGTCCCACGAACCCGGCGACCGCGAAGATCGTGATGACGTAGGGAAGCATCAGGAGGATCTCCGACGGGACGCCGCTGCCGATGGTCGACAGCACGTTGCCGAGGTTCTTGGAGAAGCCGAACAGCAGCGCCGCCGCCACGGCCCCGTAGGGGTTCCACTTGCCCAGGATCATCGCGGCCAGGGCGATGTAGCCCTGCCCGGCGGACATCTCGCGGCCGAAGGCCAGGCCCGACCCGACCGTGAAGAAGGCACCGCCCAGGCCGGCGATGGCACCGCCGAGGATGGTGTTCCACACCCGCCGCACGTTGACCTTGATGCCGACCGTGTCCGCGGCCTTCGGGTGCTCGCCGACGGCCCGGGTGCGCAGGCCCCAGCGGCTGCGGAAGAGCATGAACTGCAGGCCGAAGATCAGGGCGTACATCAGGTAGACCAGGATCGTCTGGTTGAACAGGACCGGCCCGACGACGGGGATCTCCGACAAGAGCGGGATGGGCAGGCGCGGCAGCGGCATCCGCGTGTTCCACATCTCCTTGTTGTCCGCCAGGACCGTGGCGAAGAGGAAGCCGGTCAGGCCGATGATGAGGGTGTTGAGCACCACGCCGACGATGATCTGGTTGACGCGGTAGCTGACCGCGAACCAGGCGAGCATCGCGCCGACGATGCCGCCGGCGATCGGCGCCGCGACCAGCCCGGCATACCCGGTGCCCACCGCGGACGCGACGACGGCGGCGGCGAAGGCGCCGAAGAGCAGCTGGCCCTCGATGGCGATGTTGATGATGCCGGACCGCTCGCAGATGACGCCGGACATCGCACCGAAGACCAGCGGCACCGACAGCGCGAGCGCCCCTGCCAGCAGGGACACCATGGGGATGACCGAGGTGCGCCCGGCCCCGGCGTAGGTGAGGAAGGCCAGGACGAAGGCCACGCCCACGACGACGTGCAGCCAGGCCGGCGCGTGCCGGCGCTGCCGGACGAGCAGGACCGCCCACACGGCCGCGGCGGCCATGATCACCGTCAGCAGGACGATGGTGATCAGGGCCGGCACGGGCACGTCGGGGATGGTGAAGAACTCGGTGCCGCTGCCGAACTGGAAGGTGGTCTGCTCCCCCGCCGGCGTGCCGGGGACGAACAGGAGCAGGGTGACCAGCGCGGCCAGGCCGTAGACGATCGGGGTCTTCCACCCCACCCGCGGCCGCGTGGCGCCGGGTGCGGTCTGCGCGGCGGGCGCGGGCTGCGCGGGGGCAGGTGTCACGGGCGTGCTCACGCGGTCACCTCCTTGGTCGTGGACCGGCTCTGTCTCCGGCTCCGGGATCCCGGCGAGGGCAGCCGGAAGACGGCGCGCACCAGCGGAGGCGCCGCGATGAGCAGGACGATGATCGACTGGACGACGAGGACGATGTCGATCGGCGTCGCCGTGAGCGACTGCATGAGGAAGCCACCGGCCTTCAGCGCCCCGAAGAGCAGCCCGGCGAAGAACGTCCCCCACGGCCGGGACCTGCCCAGCAGCGCCACGGTGATCGCGTCGAAGCCGTAGGAGGCCGCCACTCCGGCGGTCAGCGACCGTTCGGTGCCCAGCACCTGCGCGGTCGCCGCCAGGCCGGACAGCGCACCGGCGATGAGCATGGTCACCAGGATGACCCGACCGACCGACATGCCGGCCGTCCGGGCCGCCGCCGGGTTGGCGCCCGCGGCCCGCAGCTCGAAGCCGATCGTCGATCGCTCCAGCAGCCACCACACGAAGAGTGTGGCCAGGATCGCGACCACGAAGCCCCAGTGCAGCCGGAAGGTGTTGCCGGGAACCAGCCAGTCGGGGACGAGCAGGGGGTAGGTCGCCTCCGGCGCCACCGCGGGGCTGCGCTGCCCGGTGCGGCCGGGGTTGAACGCCGGCTGCTTGAGCATGTAGCTGATGAGGTAGACCGCGATGTAGTTGAGCATGATCGTGACGATCACCTCGTTGGCCCCGAACCGTGCCTTGAGCAGGCCGGGGATGCCGCCGTAGACCGCACCGCCGATGGCACCGCCCAGGATCGCCACGAGCAGGTGGATGACCGGCGGGAGGTCGAAGGCGAAGCCCAGCCAGGCCGCCACGATGGCGCCGACGATGATCTGGCCCTGCGCACCGATGTTGAACAGGCCCGCCCGGAAGCCGACGGCGATCCCCAGACCGGCCAGGATCAGCGGTACCGCGAAGACGAGCGACTCGGTCAGCGGCTTGATCATGGCGGCGAAGGACGCGGCCTGCCAGTCGAAGACCGACCCGCGGAACATCGCGACGTAGGCGTCCCACATCGCCGACCACCCGGCCGCCAGCGTGTCGGTCGGGCGGCTGAAGAAGTAGCCGGACGCGTCGCGGGTCTCCTGGTCGGCGAAGGCGATGAGCAGCCCGCCGATGAAGAGGGCCAGCACGATCGCCAGGACGGACATCAGGGCGCTGCCCGAGAGGATCTGGTGCAGCACCGAGGGGCGGTCCTGCTCGCGGTGCGTCGGTCCGTGGGTGCCGGCCGGAGCCGCGTCAGCACCGTCGGTGCCGGTGCCCGTCTCCGCCGGGGGCGCGGCGACGTTGGCCTGCTCCTCCCCGGCGTCGGAGCCCTCGGACAGGCTCGGGTCGTGCTTGTCGCTCACGGGGTCTCCTCCTCGAGGTCGGCCTGACCCAGCACCGAGTGGTGCTCGGCGGCCTGGGCACGGGCCTCGTCCATGGGGACGCCGGCCATCATGAGGCCGAGCATGTCGCGGTCCACCCCGCCCTCCTCCGCCGCCACGTCGACGATCCCGACGATGCGGCCGCGGTACATCACCGCGATCCGGTCGGCCAGGCCCAGGACCTCGTCGAGCTCGGTGGAGACGATGATGCAGGGGGTGCCCTGGTCACGCTCGCGCACGACCCGCTTGTGGACGAACTCGATCGAGCCGACGTCCAGACCGCGTGTGGGCTGGGACGCGACGAGCAGCCGCAGCGGCCGGGACATCTCCCGCGCCAGGACGACCTTCTGGGCGTTGCCGCCCGAGAGCGTCGAGATGGGGTCCTGCACGTCGGTGTAGCGGACGTCGAACTCCTCGGCCCGGTGCGTCGCGTTGGCCGCGACCTTGGCCGGGCTCATCGTGATGCCGCGGGCGAAGGGCTCGGTGTCGTAGATGTCGAGCACGAGGTTCTCGGCGATCGTGAAGCTGGAGATCACCCCGTCGGTCGAGCGGTCCTCGGGCACGAAGCCCAGACCGGCCCGCAGCCGCTCACGGACGGAGAGCCTGAGCAGGTCCTCCCCGTCGAGCAGCATCCGGCCCGAGTCGGCCTCCTCCAGCCCGAGGATGGCCTCGGCGAGCTCGGTCTGGCCGTTGCCCTGCACCCCCGCGATGCACAGGATCTCCCCCGAGCGCACCTCGAAGGACACGTCGTCGACGAGCACCGTGCCGGTGGGGCTGACGACCGAGAGGTTCTCGACGGAGAAGGCCGGCTCTCCCGGCTGCGCCGGCTCCTTGTCGACGGTGAGGCTGACCGAGCGGCCGACCATGAGCGAGGCGAGCTCGGTCTCGGTCGAGGTGGGGCTGGCCTCGCCGACGACCTTGCCACGGCGGATGACGGTGATGCGGTCGGCGATGGCGCGGACCTCGCGCAGCTTGTGGGTGATGAAGACGATGGAGGTGCCGGCCTCCTTGAGCTCACGCATGATGCCGATGAGCTCGTCGGTCTCCTGCGGGGTGAGCACGGCGGTCGGCTCGTCGAGGATGAGCGTCTGCGCGTCGCGCGAGAGCGCCTTGATGATCTCCACGCGCTGCTGGACGCCGACAGGAAGGTCCTCGATGAGGGCGTCCGGGTCGACGTCGAAGCCGAAGCGCTCGGAGATCTCCGCCACGCGACGCCGGGCCTCGTCGAGCTTGAGCGCGCCGGCCGGGCCGGTCGGCTCGTAGCCCAGGGCGACGGACTCGGCGACCGTGAAGACGGGCACCAGCATGAAGTGCTGGTGGACCATCCCGATGCCGGCGGCGACGGCGTCACCGGGCCCCTTGAAGGTGACCGGGCGGTCGTCCAGCAGGATCTGCCCGTCGTCCGGGTCGTAGAGACCGTAGAGCACGTTCATCAGCGTGCTCTTCCCCGCGCCGTTCTCCCCCAGGAGGGCGTGGATCTCGCCGGGCTCGACCACGAGGTCGATGTGGTCGTTGGCGACGAGGGGGCCGAACACCTTGGTGATGCCCCGCAGCTCGAGCTTCATCGCGGTACCTGCTTCATACACACCTCACGGGCGGGTGGAGGGGGACGGGTCGCGCCCCACCTGGGAGAGCAGCGTAGCGGCCCGGCCCCGAGGGGCCGGGCCGCTACGGTGCGTCCTGACCCGGACGGGTAGCCCGGGTCAGGACGACGGGGTCACGGGGCGTTCGGCGTCTCGATGACCAGCTCGCCGGAGATGATCTGCTGCTCGTAGTCCTCGAGAGCGTCGACCAGCTCCTGGGGCACCTCGCCCTCGAAGTCGTGGAACGGGGCCAGGCCCACGCCCTCGTTCTCCAGGGTGCCCACGTAGGGCTCGTTGGAGAAGCCGCCGGTGGCGACCTCGCGGACGGTGTCCTGCACGGCGGCACCGATGCCCTTCATCACCGAGGTGAGCATGTACTCGCTGTACTCGGAGGCGGTCAGGTAGCCGTCGGAGTCGACCCAGATGAGCTTGGCGCCGTCGGCCTCGGAGACCGCGGCCGCCGCGCCCAGGCCCACGGGGCCGGCCACGGGCATGATGATGTCTGCGCCCTGCGCGAGGAACTGCTCGGTCAGCGTCTGGCCCTGCGCCTGGTTCTCGAAGTCACCGGAGAAGGAGCCGGTCTGGCCCTCCTTGTCCCAGCCGAGGAGCTGCACGTCGGCACTGTTGTCCTCGTTGTACTTCGCGACACCGTCGGCGAAGCCGTCCATGAAGATGGAGACCGACGGGATCTGCAGGCCGCCGAAGGTGGCCACGGTGCCGGTCTCGCTCATCCCGGCGGCCAGGTAGCCGGCCAGGAAGGAGGCCTCCGCGGTGTTGAACAGCAGCGGCTTGGCGTTGTCCAGCTCGACCGGCTGGAAGTCGGCGTCGGTGAAGGCCGAGTCGATCAGCGCGAAGTTGGTGTCCGGGTTCTGCTCGGCCGCCTGCTGGATGGCGTCCTCGAGGAGGAAGCCGACGCCGATGGTCAGGTCGCAGCCCTGGGTGACCAGGTTGCCCACGTTGGTGGCGTAGTCGGCGTCGGACTGGGACTCGACCTCGACCGGGTCGAAGCCGAGCTCCTCGGCCGCCGCGTCCAGACCCTCCTTGCCGGACTGGTTGAAGGACTGGTCGTCGAACCCGCCGGAGTCGGAGACCATGCAGGCCTGGAAGTCCTCGGCGACCTCGCCGCCGGGGGCCGCGGTGCCCTCGTCGGTGCTGTCGCCGGAGTCGTCGCCGGTCTCCTCACCGGTGTCCCCGCCGGCCTCCTGGGTGGTGGGCGTGTCGCCCTCGTTGTCGTCCGGGGCCTCGCCGCATGCGGCCAGTGCCAGGGAGGCGGCCGCACCGACGGCCGCAAGCTTCAGAACCCGACGCACGTGGAACTCCTTTGTGAGCTGTGATAGGTCGTGCGCCCCGATGCTAGCGCCCCGTACCCGCTGGTAGCAGCCAGGTGGAGAGGATGTGACCAAAGCGTGACACGGGGGCGGTATGACGTTGCTCACCCCCTCGTCAGGGCGCGTCCTCAGACCAGCCCGTCGGGCCCCACGGAGGTGAACACCGAGGCGGCCAGCAGGGAGGCCGCGACCGTCACGGTGCGCTCGTCCACGACCAGGTCGGCCTGGTGCAGCTCGTGGGTCGGCCCGCCGGGCGTCCGCGTCCCCAGCCGCGCCATGGCCCCAGGCACCTGGGTGAGGTACCAGCC
Source organism: Ornithinimicrobium pekingense DSM 21552 (assembly GCF_000421185.1). GTDB lineage: Bacteria > Actinomycetota > Actinomycetes > Actinomycetales > Dermatophilaceae > Ornithinicoccus > Ornithinicoccus pekingensis. The sequence continues at coordinate 164,929 of NZ_ATWJ01000007.1, read as the reverse complement.
CAGGTCCTCCCCACCCATCGACTGCTTGGTCGGGACGACCGCGTGCGGCCCGAGCAGCCCCATCGCGGCCCGCGAGAGGGCCACGACGGCCGCGTTGTCGTTGTCGACGGGCGGCACGCCCTTGGTGTGCCGCACGGTGGCCCGCACGCCGTAGGGGGCCACGACCGCCTGCACGACCTCCTCGACCAGCTCGCCGGTGCTGTCCCAGGTCTCGGTGTCCAGGATCCGCAGCGTGCCGATCGCCTCGGCCTGCGTCGGGATGATGTTGGGCGCCGACCCGCTGCGCACGATGCCCCAGACCAGGGTGGCGGCCGAGCGGGGGTCGAGCCGGCGGGACAGGACCGCCGGGACCTCGGTGACGACCTTGCCCAGGGCGTAGGTCAGGTCCTGGGTGAGGTGCGGACGGGAGGTGTGTCCCCCGCGGCCGGTGAGCACGACGTGGACGGAGTCGGAGGCCGCGGTGATCGGGCCGACGCGCAGCCCGACGGTGCCGACGTCCACGGTCGGGTCGCAGTGCACGGCCAGCAGCCGGTCGACGCCCTCGAGCCCCCCGTGCTCCATGACGGTGTGCGCCCCTCCGGGCATGCTCTCCTCGGCCGGCTGGAAGAGCAGCCGGACGGCGACGCCCCGCTCGACCAGCTCCTCCTCCAGCGCCTTGAGCGCCAGGCCGGCGCCGAGCACGCCGACGGTGTGCACGTCGTGGCCGCAGGCGTGGCACACCCCCGGGTTGCGGGAGGCGTACGGCAGACCGGTCACCTCCTCCAGCGGGAGGGCGTCGAGGTCGGCCCGCAGGGCCAGGCGCACCCGCGGCTGCGGCGCGCCCAGGTCGGCGACGAGACCGGTGCCGGGCAGGGGGGTGACCGCGATGCCCGCCTCCGTCAGGACGTCCGTGAGCAGGGAGGTGGTGCGCAGCTCGTGCCAGGACAGCTCGGGGTGCTCGTGCAGGTCACGACGCAGCTCCCGGAGCCGCTCCGCACGCCGCTCGACCTCCGCCGCCACGCGCTCGAGCACGTCACGGCCGCGGGACGCCTCCCCCGGTCCCGGGGCGGGGCGGCTCGGCAGTCGAGTGGTCTCAGCGGTCACGGGCGTCACTTCACGAGGTCGGTCGGGTGCGAAAGGATCGTCTGGCTGGCCGTGGCGGACGGTCGTGGGCACGGGCGCGACCTGGTGCGGGTCGGCGCGCGGGCCCCGTGACGCGGCGCACGGACAACAACCCAGGGTACATCCCGCGAACCGACCCAGGCCGCACCCGAGGGCGTCGGGCCGGCGTCCGCCCGTCCGCCCGTCAGCGTGCGGTGCCGCGCTGCGGGCTCAGAACGTCTCGCGCGGCGTGTGCTGGCCCCAGACCTCGCGGAGGGCGTCGGCCACCTCGCCGCCGGTCGCGCGGGCCCGCAGCGCCTCGCGCATCGGGAAGAGCACGTTGTCGGTGCCCGCGGCGGACGTGCGCAGCTCGTCCAGGCGCCGGGCGACCTCGTCGTTGTCGCGCTGAGAGCGCAGGCGGGACAGGCGCTCTGCCTGCTGGGCCTCGATCGCCGGGTCGACGCGGAGCGGCTCGTAGTGCTCCTCCTCGTCGACCGTGTAGCGGTTCTGCCCCACGACGACCCGCTCGCCCGAGTCGATCTGCAGGGCGGTGGCGTAGGCGGACCGCTCGATCTCCCCCTTCTGAAAACCCTGCTCGATGGCGTGCACCGCGCCGCCGCGGTCGTCGACGGCCTGGATCAGCTCCAGGACGGCCCCCTCGAGGTCGTCGGTGAGGGACTCCACGACGTAGGACCCGGCGAAGGGGTCGACCGTGCGGGTGACGTCGGTCTCGTGGGCCAGCACCTGCTGGGTGCGCAGCGCCAGCCGGGCGGCCTTGGCCGTCGGCAGCGCGATCGCCTCGTCGAAGGAGTTGGTGTGCAGCGACTGCGTCCCGCCGAGCACGGCGCCCAGGCCCTGCAGGGCCACCCGGACGAGGTTGACCTCGGGCTGCTGCGCGGTCAGCTGGACACCCGCGGTCTGGGTGTGGAAGCGCAGCATCATCGACTTCGGGTTCTGCGCCCCGAACTCCTCCTTCATGATCCGCGCCCAGATGCGGCGGGCCGCGCGGAACTTGGCGACCTCCTCCAGCAGCGTGGTCCGCGCGACGAAGAAGAAGGACAGCCGCGGCGCGAAGTCGTCGACGGCCAGCCCGGCCTCGACGGCGGCCTGCACGTAGGCCTTGGCGTTGGCCAGCGTGAAGGCGACCTCCTGCGCGGGCGTGGCCCCCGCCTCGGCCATGTGGTAGCCGGAGATCGAGATCGTGTTCCACCGCGGGATCTCGGCGTGGCAGTAGGCGAAGATGTTGCTGATCAGCCGCAGCGACTCCGCGGGCGGGTAGATGTAGGTGCCGCGGGCGATGTACTCCTTGAGCACGTCGTTCTGGATGGTGCCGGTCAGCGACGACGCGGGTATGCCGTTGCCCTCCGCCACGAGCTGGTACATCAGCAGCAGCGACGCGGCGGGGGCGTTGATCGTCATGGACGTCGAGACCTCGTCCAGCGGCAGCCCGTCGAAGAGCACCTGCATGTCCTCGACCGAGTCGATGGCCACGCCGACCTTGCCGACCTCGCCGGAGGCGAGCGGGTGGTCGGAGTCGTAGCCCATCTGCGTCGGCAGGTCGAAGGCGACCGACAGACCACCCGTGCCGTTGGCCACGAGCTCCTTGTAGCGGGCGTTGGACTCCGCGGCGGTGCCGAAGCCGGCGTACTGCCGCATGGTCCAGGGCCGGCCGGTGTACATCGACGGGTAGACACCGCGGGTGAAGGGGTAGGAGCCGGGCTCCCCCAGCGCGGTCCGCGGGTCGAAGCCCGCCAGGTCCTCCGGCCCGTAGACCGCCCTCACCGGCAGCCCGGACTCCGTCGTCGACTCAGCCATGCCCGCAGCCTACTGCTCCCGTGCGGGCGAGCTGCGACCCCTTCCGACGCCTGCCGCCGTGGCCTCCACCGCGTCCGCGACGAGCGTCGGGCCGGCGTAGACCAGGCCGGTCCACAGCTGCACCAGGCTGGCTCCGGCGTCGACGAGCGCACGGGCGTCGGCTCCGCTCATCACGCCGCCGACGCCGATGACGGGCAGGTCGGTGCGGGAGGCGACGTGCGCGACCACCTCCCGGGCGCGGAGCGTCAGCGGGGCCCCGGAGAGGCCACCGGCCTCGGCGTCCGCGCGCGTCCGCTCCCGCGGAGCCACGCCCTCGCGCGACAGCGTCGTGTTGGTGGCGATCACCCCGCCCGCACCCGCGGCCAGCGCCACCTCGAGCGCCTCGTCGAGGGCGTCGTCGGTCAGGTCGGGCGCGAGCTTGACCAGCACCGGTGTCGCACCTGCCGCGGCGACGACCGCGTCGAGCAGCTCGGTCAGCGGCCCGGCGTCCTGGAGCGAGCGCAGCCCGGGGGTGTTGGGGCTGGAGACGTTGACGGCGAGGTAGTCCGCCAGGCCCTCGAGCGCCGCCACCGACTCCAGGTAGTCGCCGACCGCCTCCTCCACGGGCGTGACCTTGCTCTTGCCGATGCTGACCCCGACGGGGATCCGCACCAGACCCTGCTCCCGTGCCAGGCGGAGCCGGGCCGCGAGCGCGTGGACGCCCTGGTTGTTGAAGCCCATGCGGTTGACCACCGCGCGGCTCTCCGGCAGCCGGAACAACCGGGGACGGGGGTTGCCCGGCTGCGGGCGGGCGGTGACCGTGCCGAGCTCGACGTGCCCGAGGCCCAGGGCGCCCCAGGTGGCCACGCCCCGGCCGTCCTTGTCCATGCCGGCGGCCAGGCCGATGCGGTGCGGGAAGCGCAGCCCGAGCAGCTCCACCGGCTCGCGCGGCCCGTCCACCGGCCCCACGGCATACCCGCCGAGGACGGCCAGCGCCCGCCCGGGTGACCGGGCGCCCAGCAGCTGGGCGGCGACGACGGCTCCGTGGTGGGCCGTCTCGGCGTCCAGGCGCCACAGCAGGGGCGCCGCGACGTCGGCGTAGGCCGTGCCGGCCGCCTCGCGCGCCGCACGGCGCAGCCGGGTTCCTGCGGTGTTCGCCGAGGTCAGCGCGTCGGGGGACGAGGCCATGGCGCCAACCTTAGACTGGACCGTGTGGCACCACCGGACGAGGACGCGAGCGAGCTGAGCGACGTCACCGCTGTCATCCCGGCCGGTGGTGTGGGCACCCGTCTGTGGCCGCTGTCCCGCGCCTCGGCACCCAAGTTCCTGCACGACCTCACGGGCGGCGGTCGTTCTCTGCTGCAGGCCACCGTCGACCGGCTGCGGCCGCTGGTCGGTGACCGCGTCGTGGTGGTGACCGGGGCCCGGCACGCCGACGCCGTCCGCGCCCAGCTGCCGGACATCGCCGCGGCGGACCTGCTCGTCGAGCCGTCGCCGCGCGACTCCATGCCGGCGGTCGGGCTGGCGGCCGCCGTGCTCGAGCGGCGCGACCCCGACGCGGTGCTGGGCTCCTTCGCGGCCGACCACGTGATCGGCGACCTGGACGTCTTCGCCGACCGGGTCCGTCAGGCCGTGCACGTCGCCCGGACGGGCTCGCTGGTCACGCTGGGCATCTCCCCCACCTACCCCGCGACGGGGTTCGGCTACATCCGGGTCGGTGATGCGCGGCGGGTCCCCGGCGCCCCTGACGCCCGGCACACGGACGCCTTCGTGGAGAAGCCGGACGCGCAGACGGCACGCCGCTACCTGGAGACGGGTGACCACCTGTGGAACGCCGGCATGTTCGTCGTGCGCGCCGCGGTGCTGCTGGAGCTGCTGGAGGCCGCTCACCCGGACATGGTGCGCGAGCTGCGCCGCATCGCGGCGGACCCCCCGTCGATCGAGCAACGGTGGGGCTCGCTGCCGCGCATCTCGATCGACCACGCGGTGGCCGAGCCCGCCGCCCGGGCCGGTCGCGTCGCGGTCGTGCCGGCACCCTTCGCCTGGGACGACGTCGGCGACTTCGCCTCGCTGGCCACCCTGCTCGCCCGGACCGGGCAGGACGAGGCCCTCAAGGTCCTCGGCGACCGGCGGCTCGTCGTCAACGAGGGGTCGACGGGCCTGGTGGCGGCGCACGGCGGGCGGACCGTCGTGACGCTCGGGGTGGACGACGTGGTCGTGGTCGACACCCCTGACGCGGTCCTGGTGACCACGCGCGCGCACTGCCAGGACGTCAAGGGCGTCGTGGCCACGCTGCAGCGCCTCGGACGGGAGGACCTGACCTGAGCCGGCACGCCCCCCGTCACCAGGCCCCGCCTGCCGCTCCCCGGGCGGCCGGGGTCGGCCGACGCCTGCGGGACGGCCTCGGTCACCCGCTCGTCACCCCCCGCTCACCGGACGCACCCCGGGGCGTCGCCGCACCCACACCCGACCGGGCCACCCTGGGTCACGTGCGCGTCGTGATCGTCACCGAGTCCTTCCTGCCCGCCCTCAACGGCGTCACCACCAGCGTCTGCAAGGTCCTGGAGAACCTGCGGGCCCGCGGGCACGACGCCCTCGTCATCGCACCGGGCACCAGCCCGTGGAGCCCGACGATGACGCCGGAGCGCTACGCCGGCTACCCCGTGCACTCGGTGACGAGCGTGCCGGTGCGCCAGTTCCGCGTGGGCCTGCCCTCCTACGAGATCGAGACGGTGCTGCACCGTTTCCGCCCGGACGTGATGCACGTGGCCTCCCCGTTCGTCCTGGGGGTCCGCGGCCTGACGGCCGCCCGCGCCCTGGGCATCCCGTCGGTGGCGGTCTACCAGACCGACATGCCGTCCTACATCCGTCAGCACTCGGGCCCCGCCGGCAACCTGACGGCCCGGGCCGCCTGGCGCTGGATCCGCAGGATCCACCAGCAGGCCGACCTGACGCTGGCGCCGTCCACGGCAGCGCTGCACGACCTGCGCGCCAACGACGTGCCGCGGGTGGCGCTGTGGGGCCGGGGCGTGGACGCCGACCTGTTCCACCCCGACCGGCGGGAGGACCCGCAGACGCAGGCGCTGCGCCGGCGGCTCGCCCCGCACGGGGAGGTGCTGCTGGGCTACGTCGGTCGCCTGGCCCCGGAGAAGGAGCTGCACCGCCTCGTCGAGCTCGCGCGGGTGCCGGGCACCCGGCTGGTGCTGGTCGGCGAGGGCCCCAGCCGCGAGCTGCTCGAGAGCCAGCTGCCGGGAGCCGCCTTCCTCGGCCGCCAGGAGGGCCTGGACCTGGCCCGCGCCTACGGCGCCTTCGACCTGTTCGTGCACACCGGCACGCGCGAGACCTTCGGCCAGACCCTGCAGGAGGCGGCCGCGGCCGGCCTGCCCGTCGTCGCGCCGGCCCGCGGCGGGCCGCTGGACCTGGTCGAGGTGGGCGTCACGGGCCAGCTGTTCGACCCGGACGCCCCCGGTGCCCTCGCCGCCGCCGTGCGCCCGCTCGTGGCTCCCGGAGCCGCGGCGCAGCGCGGTGCGATGGGGCGGGAGGCCCGCCGCAGGGTGGTCGAGCGCTCCTGGCCGGCGCTGGTGGACCAGCTGGTCGACCACTACGCCACCGCGATGGGCGCGGCCGCCGTCTCGGTCGCCTGAGCGCCGCCGCCGGCTCGACCGTGCCCCGGCGCGGATGGCACCGGGTCACTCCGAGAGCGTGAACTCCTCCTCCACACGCCATACCCCGTCACCGGTGTGCAGGTAGAGGCGGAAGGCCGCGGCCGTGAAGGCGCAGGTGAAGGCCTCCAGGTCGGAGAACGCCCGGTCGAGCACGTGACCGGGCCGGTCGTGGGCGACGGTCACGTGCGGGTGGTAGGGGAACTCCAGGTCCCGGCTGACCGGCCCGCCGCGGACGGCCCGCTCGAGCCGCTCGCAGCTGGAGACGCCCTGCGCGACCTGCACGTAGACGACGTCGGAGACCGGGCGGAAGGTGCCGGTACCGCGCAGCAGCACCTCAAAACGGGCGTGGCCGGCGGCCACCTCGGCCAGGTGCCGGCGCAGCGGCTCGACCTGGTCCGCCGCGACGGGGGTGGGCGGCATGAGGGTGATGTGGGTGGGGATGTGCTGGGCCCGGTCCTCGCCGTAGGCCACCCGCAGCTGCTGCAGGTAGCCGCCCCACGGCTCGGGCACCGGCAGCGCCACCCCCACGACGGGGGACGCCGTCGGTGCCGGTGAGTCGACCTGGCCGGGACGGGTCACCCGCGCCACACTACCGCCCGCCCCCGGCCGACGCGGGTCGTGCGGCGCAGGTCAGGCGGGCGGCACCCGGAGCACCTGGCCCGGGTAGATCAGGTCGGGGTTGTCGATCCGGTTCAGCTCGGCCATCGCGGCCGCGTCGACGCCGTGGTGCTCGGCGATGCCGGCGAGGGTGTCACCGTGCCGCACCGTGTGCGTCCGGTAGGTCGTCGGCTGCGACGCCGTGCTGCCGCTCCCGGCGTCGGCTCCGGCGCCCGCGGGCCCGTCCTGCTCCCCGGACGCCTGCGGCGCGGCCTCGGTGGCCTGCGCCGCAGCGTGGCCGGCTGCCTGCGCCTCCGACGTGCCGGCGGCGTCGCGCCCCTGCGCGGTGCGCGCGCGCTCGGCGTCGGAGGTCGTGAGCACGTCCCTGACCTTGTCGAAGAATCCCACGGTCCCAGCCTTTCCCTCGCACCAGCGGGGCGGGGCAGTGCGTTGCGCCCGCGGCGTCCCGGTCTGGTCTGCCGGTCACGTTAGTCGCGCCGTCGAGGCCGTGCCACCCTGGCTGCGCACGCGCACGGCCCCGCGGCCGGACCGGCTCCTGCCCGGTGCCACGGCGGTGCTAGCGTCGGGCAACGGCAGACGGGACCCGACCGACGAGCCCTGCGGTCTGCCGAGACCCAGTCCCCGAACGAAGGGCACCCCCACATGAGCACTCCTGTCAAGGTCGCCGTCACCGGCGCCGCCGGCCAGATCGGCTACAGCCTCCTCTTCCGGATCGCCTCCGGAGAGCTGCTGGGCAAGGACACCCCCGTCGAGCTGCGGCTGCTGGAGATCACCCCGGCCCTCAAGGCCCTCGAGGGAGTCGTCATGGAGCTCGACGACTGCGCCTTCCCCGCGCTGGCCGGCGTCCAGATCGGCGACGACCCCGACGTCGTCTTCGACGGCGCCAACGTCGCGCTGCTCGTCGGCGCGCGCCCGCGCACCAAGGGTATGGAGCGCGGCGACCTGCTGGAGGCCAACGGCGCGATCTTCACCGCCCAGGGCCGGGCGCTGAACGACCACGCGGCCGACGACGTCCGCATCACGGTGACCGGCAACCCGGCCAACACCAACGCGCTGATCGCGATGAGCAACGCCCCCGACATCCCCACCGAGCGGTTCTCGGCCCTGACGCGCCTGGACCACAACCGCGCCATCGCCCAGCTGGCCGCCAAGGTGGGTGCTCCGGTCACCGACATCCGTCGCATGACCATCTGGGGCAACCACTCCGCCACCCAGTACCCCGACCTGTTCCACGCCGAGGTGGGCGGGCGCAACGCCGCCGAGGCCGTGGGTGACCAGAGCTGGCTGGAGAACACCTTCATCCCGACGGTCGCCAAGCGCGGCGCGGCGATCATCGAGGCACGCGGCTCCTCCTCCGCCGCCTCGGCGGCCTCCGCCACCATCGACCACACCCGCGACTGGCTGCTCGGCTCCGCCCAGGACGACTGGGTGTCGATGGCCGTGCGTTCCGACGGCTCCTACGGCGTGGCCGAGGGCCTGATCAGCTCCTTCCCCGTGACCACCGCCGGCGGTGGCTACGAGATCGTCCAGGGCCTTGAGATCGACGACTTCTCCCGCGCCCGGATCGACGCCTCCGTCGCCGAGCTGGCCGAGGAGCGCGACGCCGTGACCAAGCTCGGGCTGATCGGCTGACACCGCCCACCTCCCGAGCGCGACGGGCCCCCTCCCACCGGGAGGGGGCCCGTCCTCGTCCTGGTCCTGGTCCTGGCGCCGCTCCTACCCGACCAGCCGCAGGGTGCCGGCCAGGACCGCGACCGCGGCGCCCAGCAGCGCCATGATACCGGCGTCCACCCATCGCCCGCGCACCGCCAGCCCGCCGGCACGCGACTCCGGCAGCACGGCGCGCAGCACGGCGAGCACGCCCATCGTCGCGCCCAGGGCGTAGCCGTAGGCCCGGAGGTTCTCGGTGACCAGCAGCACGCCGGCGACACCGAGGCCGACGACGCCCACCCACCACAGCCCGAGCGGCTGGCGCGGGCTGGCGGCCCGCAGCTCCGCCTCCGGGTCGTCGTCGTAGGGGCTCGGGGGGTGCGCGCCGTCGCTCACGCCGGCGCGACCGGCACCCCGGCCGCCCGCTCGGCGGCCGCCACGACGTTGCTCAGCAGCATCGCCCTGGTCATCGGGCCCGCGCCACCAGGGTTCGGCGAGAGCCAGCCGGCCACCTCGGCCACGTCGGGGTGCACGTCGCCGGCGATCCTGCCGTCGCGCCGGGCGACGCCGACGTCCACCACGGCGGCGCCGGGGCGGACCATGTCGGGCGTGATGAGGTCAGGCACCCCTGCCGCGGACACGACGACGTCGGCGCCACGGGTGTGGGCGGCCAGGTCACGGGTTCCGGTGTGGCACAGGGTGACGGTCGCGTTCTCCGAGCGGCGCGTCAGGATGAGCCCCAGCGGACGGCCGACCGTCAGGCCGCGGCCGACGATGACGACCTCGGCCCCGGCGAGCGGCACGTCATACCGGCGCAGGAGCTCGACCACGCCCACCGGGGTGCACGGCAGCGGGGCGGGCTCGTTCATGACCAGGCACCCGAGGTTGACCGGGTGCAGGCCGTCGACGTCCTTCGCCGGGTCGACGCGCGAGAGGATCGCGAACTCGTCCAGCCCGGTCGGCTGCTGCACGAGGAAGGCCGTGCACGCCGGGTCGGCGTTGAGCCGGTCGACGACGGCGAGCACCTCCTCCAGCGAGCTGTCCGCGGGCAGGTCGTGGCGCAGGCTGGCGATGCCGATCTCGGCGCAGTCGCGGTGCTTGGCCCCGACGTACCAGCTGCTGGCGGGGTCCTCGCCGACGAGCACGGTGCCCAGCCCGGGCACGACCCCCTGCTCCGCGAGGACCGCCAGCCGCGCCCGCAGCTCGTCCTTGATCGTCGCCAGGACGGCCTTGCCGTCGAGGATCGTCGCGCTCACGCCGGCTTCCCGTCGGTCTGCAGCAGGCTCATGTCCACCATGAGCTCGCCCGCCAGGCTCTCCAGGGAAGCGCGCAGCGCCTCCAGGTCCGACCCCTCGCCCGGGCGCAGGACCGCCTCCGCCTCGAAGGTCTCGCCCCCGGACTCCGGTGTCGGCGCGGTGCGCGACTCGAAGGAGTCGATGCTGACGCCGTGGGCCGCCAGGGCTGCGCTCACCTCCCGGACGATGCCGGGGTGGTCGTTGCCGACCAGCTCCAGGCGGTATGCCTTGCCCTCGCGGGTCGGCGAGGCTCCGGGCGCCTGGTGGACGGTCGTCTCGAGCACACCTGTGAGCGGGCCGAGGGCAGCGGTGAGGTCGTCGGCCCGGGAGGGGTCGACCTCGACGGTGACGATGCCGGCGAACTTGCCGGCGAGCTCGGCCAGCTGGCTGCGGCCCCAGCTGCCTCCGTGCGCGTCGATGACGTCGGCCAGGGCGCTGACGAGGCCCGCGCGGTCGTCGCCGACCACGGTGATGACGAGTGTGGTCATGGCGTCGACTCTAGCGACCCGGTCAGTGGGCGAAGTGCCGGGTGCCGGTGAAGTACATCGTCACGCCCGCCTCCCGGGCCGCGGCGACGACCTCCTCGTCGCGGATGGAGCCGCCCGGCGCGACGACGGCGCGCACGCCGGCGTCGAGCAGCACCTGCAGACCGTCGGCGAAGGGGAAGAAGGCGTCCGAGGAGGCCACCGAGCCCGCCGCCCGCTCCCCCGCCCGGCTGACCGCCAGGTGGCAGGAGTCGACCCGGTTGACCTGTCCCATCCCGATCCCGACGCTGGCACCGTCCGAGGCGAGCAGGATCGCGTTGGACTTCGTCGCCCTGACCGCCCGCCAGGCGAACTGCAGGTCGGCGAGGGTCGCCTCGTCCGCGGGCTCGCCGGCGACCACGCGCCAGCGGGAGGCGTCGTCGCCGCCGTCCTCGACCTGGGCGTCGACCGCGTCCACGGACTGCATGAGCAGCCCGCCGGAGATGGGCCGGGTCTCGACACCGCCGCGCGCGGGCGGGGCGGCGCGCAGCAGGCGCAGGTTCTTCTTCGTCCGCAGCAGCTCGAGGGCGTCGGCGTCGAAGTCGGGTGCCACGACCACCTCGGTGAAGATGTCCTGCAGCTGCTCGGCCAGCGCCCGGGTGACGGGCCTGTTGGTGGCCACGATCCCGCCGAACGCCGAGACCGGGTCGCAGGCGTGCGCCTTGCGGTGGGCCTGCGCGACGTCGCTGCCGACGGCGATCCCGCAGGGGTTGGCGTGCTTGATGATCGCCACCGTGGGCTGGTCGCCGTGGTCGTGCGCGGCCCGGCGCGCGGCGTCGGCGTCCACGTAGTTGTTGTAGGACATCTCCTTGCCGCCGAGCTGCTCGGCCTGGGCCAGCCCGGGGCTCGGCCGGAAGCCGTCGGCGTAGAGGGCGGCGCGCTGGTGCGGGTTCTCGCCGTAGCGCAGCACGGCCTTCTTCTCCCACGTGGCACCGGCCCACGCCGGGAAGCCGGTCCCGTCGCTGGTGTCGCTGACCACGTTGCCCATCCAGGAGGCGACCGCGACGTCGTAGGTGGCGGTGTGCACGAACGCCTCGGCGGCCAGGCGGCGGCGCTGCTCGAGGCTGAAGCCGCCGGCGGCGACGGCCTCGAGCACGTCCCGGTATGCGGTGGTGCTGGTCACCACCGCGACGCTGCGGTGGTTCTTCGCCGCGGCGCGGACCATGGAGGGGCCGCCGATGTCGATCTGCTCGACGCACTCGTCCTGGCTCGCGCCGGAGAGCACGGTCTGGGTGAACGGGTAGAGGTTGCACACGACCAGGTCGAAGGCCTCGACGCCGAGCTCCTCCAGCTGGGCGACGTGGTCGGGGTTGGACGCGTCGGCCAGGATGCCGGCGTGCACCCGCGGGTGGAGGGTCTTGACGCGGCCGTCGAGGCACTCCGGGAAGCCGGTCAGCTCCTCGACCCGCGTCACCGGCACGCCGACGGCCTCGATGCGGGCGGCGGTCGAGCCGGTCGAGACGACGGCCACGCCGGCCTGGTGCAGGCCCCGGGCGAGCTCCTCGAGCCCGGTCTTGTCGTAGACGGAGACCAGGGCGCGTCGGACGGGGCGGCGGTCGGTGGCGGTCATGGGGACTCTCCTCGCGGTCGGCAGGTCGGAGGCGGGCACCCAGGCGGGCGATGCCCACGATCGTCACTCCCCGGTGGTGGTCCACCCGCGCCAGTCGTGTGCGGTCAGTCTAGAGGGCGCTCGACCGTCCCCGCTCGCGGCCGCTCAGCACGAGCGGCAGCTCCTCGACGAGCATCGACCGCTCGACGGCCTTGATGCGCTCGTGCAGGGACTGCTCGTCGTCGTCCGCCCTGATCTCGACCGCCCGCTGGGCGATGATCGGGCCGGTGTCGACCCCGGCGTCCACCTCGTGCAGGGTGCAGCCCGTCACCCTGACGCCGTGAACCAGCGCGTCGCGGACGGCGTGGGCACCGGGGAAGCTGGGCAGCAGCGCGGGGTGGGTGTTCACGACCCTGAAGCGGCTCAGGACCGCGGGGCCGAGGATCTTCATGAACCCCGCGGACACCACGAGCGTCGGGTCGTGGGCGGTGATCTCCTCGGCGAGCGCAGCGTCCCAGGCGGCCCGGTCGGGGTGGGCCCCGAGCGGCACGACGAAGGTGGGAACGCCTGCGCTTCTCGCCCGCTCCAGCCCCGTGATCGCCTCGCGGTCGGCACCCACGGCGGCCACCTCCACGCCGTAGGCGGGGTCTGCGCAGGCGTCCAGCAGCGCCTGCAGGAGCGTGCCGGAGCCCGAGACGAGCACGACGACGCGCGCGCGAGCGCGGGCGTCGTCGCTCAGATCGGCCGCAGGTGAGGTCACCCGGCGAAGTCTAGGAGGGATGACCAGACCACGTGACACTGGTGCAGGTCCTGGGCCAGAGGATCAGTTGGTGCACCCTGTGCGCCAGATGATCCTCTGGCGCACGTGGTGCACCGGTGTCACCTGCCGCACGGGGTGACGTGGGTCGTCAGCGTCGGCGGACGCGGCGCTTGCCGACGATGTGGGCGACCGTGGCGACCGTGACGGCTCCGGCGCCGACCTCGAGCGTGAGCAGGCCCGCCAGCAGCAGGGGGTCCACCCCCACCGTGCCGAGCAGACCGGGGGTCAGCCCGCCGGTCGCGAGCCAGCCCAGGAGCAGCGCCGCGACACCGACCAGCAGCGCGCCGAGCAGCGCGGTCTGCGTCTTGGTCCACCAGCTGGACAGCCGGGAGGCGGTCGCCGCGGCGCGGTGGCCCAGCCAGCACCCGGCCAGGACGGGCACGGCCATGACCGCCCAGAGGTAGGGAGGCAGGGCGCCGGGCTCGGGCAGCGCGCCGAACATCGGCAGCAGCGGCAGGTCGCCCGCGCTCGACTCCGACCAGCCGACATGGACCGTGCCCACGGTGGCCCCGGCTCCGGTGAGCCAGCCGAGCGCCCACACCATGAGGTTCGGGACGGCCAGGAGCTGGGCGAGCGTCAGGACCGAGGTGCCGACGACCCCCGCGTCGAGGGCGCCGTAGAGGGTGAGCACCCGCTCCCACCGGAGGAGCAGCAGGACGAGCACGAGCAGGAAGGTCACGGCCGTCAGACCGACGAGCACCTGCACCGCCGCGGGCACCGCCCGCCGGACCAGCACCGGGGTGTGCGCCTCGACCCACCGCGGCCCACCGGCCAGCGCCGGGTGCTCCTCGCGCCGGTGCTCGGCCCACCAGACCAGCACCACCGCGACCAGCGGCACGAGCACGCCGCCCGCGACCAGGCTGGGCAGGAAGACCGGGGCCAGCCCGAAGCTGGCGGTGTGGGCGACCGCGAGCCCGGCCCCCAGGTAGCCCAGGACGAAGGCGGAGGCGTCGGACCCGCCGAGCGCGTGCCAGGCCGCCCGCCATCCTCCGATCACCGGGACCCGGGAGAGCATCTCCTCCCGGTTGAGCACCACCTGCCGGGCGGCCCACCAGCAGATGAGCAGGGGCAGCGCGGTCAGCAGGAGAGGGGCGAAGACGAGGTCGGCGTCGAGGGTGCGCACCTCCGCCCGGTGGGCCAGCGCCCACACGTCGACGGAGGCGCCCATCGTCTGCCAGAAGGTCACCGTGCTGCGCTCGTCGGCGATCCAGGACACGACGATGGGCAGGGCGACGGCGACGACCCCGAGCAGGACGCACACCGCGCCGGCCAGCGCGGCGACCGACAGCTCGGCCAGGCGGCCGAGGGTCAGGCCGGACAGCGACGAGCGGCCGGGCTGCGGACGGTCGCCTCCCCCGGTCGCTGACTCGGTTCGTTGCAGCACGGTCATGACCGGACCATGGTCACCCGGCCCCGCCCTCGGGCCCGGGAGGCGCGCCGCACATGCCGACGGGCGGCACCCGCGTGGGGCGCCGCCCGTCGGCGTGCAGCGGTGCTGCCCGGGTCAGCGCATCGAGGAGATCACCGAGCGCATCAGCTCGGCCGTCTCGGACGGGGTCTTGCCGACCTTGACGCCCGCGGCCTCGAGGGCCTCCTTCTTGGCCTGCGCGGTGCCCGAGGAGCCGGAGACGATGGCTCCCGCGTGGCCCATGGTCTTGCCCTCGGGGGCGGTGAAGCCCGCGACGTAGCCGACCACCGGCTTGGTGACGTGCTCCTGGATGTAGGCGGCCGCGCGCTCCTCGGCGTCGCCGCCGATCTCGCCGATCATCACGATCGCGTCGGTCTCCGGGTCGTCCTGGAACGCCTTGAGGCAGTCGATGTGCGTGGTGCCGATGACCGGGTCGCCGCCGATGCCGACCGCGGTGGAGAAGCCGATCTCGCGCAGCTCGTACATCATCTGGTAGGTCAGCGTGCCCGACTTGGACACCAGACCGATGCGGCCCGGGCCGGCGATGTCGGCCGGGATGATGCCCGCGTTGGACTTCCCGGGGCTGATCAGGCCGGGGCAGTTCGGGCCGATGATCCGCGTGGTGCCCTTGTCGCGGGCGTAGGCGTAGAACTCGGCCGTGTCGCGCACCGCGATGCCCTCGGTGATGACGACCAGGAGCGGCATGGTGGCGTCGACGGCCTCGATCACCGCGTCCTTGGCGAACTTCGGCGGGACGAAGACGACCGACACGTCCGCGCCGGTGGCCTCCATCGCCTCGGCCACGGAGCCGAAGACGGGGACGGTCGCGCCGCCCTCGAACTCGACCTCGGTGCCGGCCTTGCGGGGGTTGACCCCGCCGACCACCTGGGTGCCGGAGCTCAGCATCCGCTGGGTGTGCTTCATACCCTCGGAGCCGGTCATGCCCTGGACGATGACCTTGGAGCTGTCGTCGAGGAAGATTGCCATAGGAGTCTCTAGTCCTTCGTTCGGTCTCGTCGGGGGCTTACTTGGCGGCCAGCTCGGCGGCCTTGCGGGCGGCGCCGTCCATGGTGTCCTCGATGCTCACGAGGGGGTGGTCGGCCTCCGCCAGGATGCGGCGTCCCTCCTCCACGTTGTTGCCGTCGAGCCGGACCACGAGCGGCTTGGTCTCCTCGTCGCCGAGGATCTCCAGCGCCTTGACGATGCCGTTGGCGACCGCGTCGCAGGCGGTGATGCCGCCGAAGACGTTGACGAAGACCGACTTGACCTGCTTGTCCCCGAGGATGACGTGCAGGCCGTTGGCCATCACCTCGGCGGAGGCGCCGCCACCGATGTCGAGGAAGTTGGCCGGGCGGGCCTTGCCACCGGTGTACTCCTCGCCGGCGTAGGCGACCACGTCCAGGGTGGACATGACCAGGCCCGCGCCGTTGCCGATGATGCCGACGTTGCCGTCGAGCTTGACGTAGTTGAGGTCCAGCTCCTTGGCCTGCGCCTCGAGCGGGTCGGTGGAGGCCTTGTCCTCCAGCTCGGCGTGGTGGGGCTGGCGGAAGTCGGCGTTGGCGTCGAGGGTCACCTTGCCGTCGAGGGCGACGATCTGGCCGTCCTCGGTCTTGACCAGCGGGTTGACCTCCACCAGCGTGGCGTCCTCGTCGCGGTAGACCGCCCACAGCTTCTGCAGCACCGGCACGATCTTCTCGCCGGTCTCGGCGTCGAAGCCGGCCTGCTCGACGATCTCGCGGGCCTTGGCCTCGTCGATGCCGGAGTTGGCGTCGACCTCGACCCGCGCCAGGGCCTCGGGGCGCTCGACGGCCAGCTGCTCGATCTCCATGCCGCCCTCCTTGGAGCACATGGCCAGCAGCGAGCGGTTGGTGCGGTCCAGCAGGACCGAGAAGTAGTACTCCTCGGCGATGCGCGCACCCTGGGCGATCATCACCCGGTGGACCGTGTGGCCCTTGATGTCCATGCCCAGGATCTGCTCGGCGGCCTCGGCCGCCTCCGCAGCCGACTTCGCGACCTTGACGCCGCCGGCCTTGCCGCGCCCGCCGGTCTTGACCTGGGCCTTGACGACGGTGACGCCGCCCGAGCCCGCACCGATCCGCTCGGCGGCCGCACGCGCCTCCTCCACGGTGTCGGCGGTGGCGCCGGCCAGCACGGGCACACCGTGCTTCTCGAACATGTCTCGTGCTTGGTACTCGAACAGATCCACGTGTCAGCTTCCCGTCGTGCGATTGGTGGTGTGGGTGGACAAAGGGGTATGACGCTGACGTCCGGGTGGCCGGGGGCCGGACCGGACGACGGGTCAGTCGGGGGTGGTCGCCAGGTGCTCGCGCACCCAGCCGGTGATGTCGCTCGTGCTGCTGCCAGGGGTGAACACCTCGGCCACGCCCATTCCCTTGAGGACCGGGATGTCGTCGGCGGGGATGATCCCGCCGCCGAAGACCACCACGTCCGCGGCGTCACGCTCGGCGAGCAGCTCGATCACCCTGCGGAACAGGGTGAGGTGCGCACCGGAGAGGACGGACAGGCCGATCGCGTCGGCGTCCTCGGCGATCGCGGCGGCGACGATCTGGTCCGGGGTCTGGTGCAGCCCGGTGTAGATCACCTCCACGCCCGCGTCACGCAGAGCCCGGGCGACCACCTTCGCTCCTCGGTCGTGACCGTCGAGGCCGGGCTTGGCCACGACCACGCGCAGCGGTGATGAGGACATGGGCCAGACACTATCGCAGGCCCGCGCCCCGCTCGCCCGCGGTCGGCGCCCCTACAGCCGCACGAGCGGGGCGACCCGCACGAGCAGCCGCTTGACCCCGGCCTCGCCGAAGTCGACGTGCGCCATCCGGTGCTTGCCGGTGCCCTCGACCCGCACCACCGTGCCCAGGCCGAAGGAGTCGTGGCTGACGCGGTCGCCCGCGGCGAGCGCGTCGAGCTCGGCGCTCTCCGCCTCGCTGCGCGGCCGACGCGGTGCGCTGCCACGCGGGTCCAGGCGCACCACCTCGGGACGGCTGCCGAAGCCTGAGCCACCGTGGCGCTGCCCGCCGCGCGCCGCGAAGCCCCCGCCCCAGCCCAGGCCCTCGGAGGCGGAGGGTCGACCGGTGAAGCTGGAGCGGTCGGCGTCGGTGCGCTCCCAGGCGAGGAGCTCCTCGGGGATCTCGTCGAGGAAGCGGGACGGCGGGAAGTACTGCGGCGTGCCGAAGGCGGCCCGGCTGCCGGCCCGGGACAGGTGCAGCTGCTCGCGCGCGCGGGTGATGCCGACGTAGGCCAGCCGCCGCTCCTCCTCCAGCTCCTCGGGGTCGTCCAGGCTGCGCTGGTGCGGGAAGGTCCCGTCCTCCAGGCCCGTGAGGAAGACGACCGGGAACTCCAGGCCCTTGGCCGTGTGCAGGGTCATCAGCGTCACCACGCCGGCCGACTCCGCCTCGTCACCCTCGGGGATCTCGTCGGCGTCGGCGACCAGCGAGACCTGCTCCAGGAAGTCGACCAGCCCGCCCTCGGGGTAGTTGTCGTCGAACTCGCGCGCGACCGTCACCAGCTCCTGCAGGTTCTCCACCCGGGTCTCGTCCTGCGGGTCGGTGCTGGCGCGCAGCTCGGCCAGGTAGCCGGTCCGGTCCAGGATCGCCTCGAGCAGGTCGCCGACACCCGTGCCGTCGTCGGCGGCCACCGCCCCGAGCTCCTCCAGCAGGCCGGTGAAGCCCTTGATGGCAGCCACCGACCGGCTCGCGATCGCCGGTGCGTCCTCGGCCCGGCCGAGCGCTGCCACGAAGGGGATCCGCTCCCGCTCGGCCAGCGCCGACACCGCCCCGACGGCGCGGTCGCCGATCCCCCGCTTGGGGGTGTTGAGGATGCGGCGCAGGTTGACGTCGTCGGCCGGGTTGGCGAGCACGCGCAGGTAGGCCAGGGCGTCCTTGACCTCGCGACGCTCGTAGAAGCGGGTGCCGCCGACGACCTTGTAGGGCAGGCCGGTGCGCACCAGCACCTCCTCCAGGGCCCGGGACTGGGCGTTGGTGCGGTAGAAGACCGCGACGTCACCGGGGCGCACCCCGCGCTCGTCGGAGAGCCGGTCGATCGTGCGGGCCACGAAGGAGGCCTCGTCGTGCTCGCTGTCGGCGACGTAGCCGACGATCTGGTGCCCCTCCCCCGCGTCGGTCCACAGGTTCTTGTCGCGTCGCCCGGGGTTGCGGGCGATCACGGCGTTGGCGGCCCGGAGGATGGTCGCGGTGCTGCGGTAGTTCTGCTCGAGCAGGATCGTCCGCGCGTCGGGATAGTCCTCCTCGAACTCCACGATGTTGCGGATCGTCGCGCCGCGGAAGGCGTAGATCGACTGGTCGGCGTCGCCGACGACGCAGAGCTCGGCGGGCGGCAGCGGCCGGCTGCCGCCGTCCACGATGTCGCCCTGCTGGCCGACGAGCTCGCGCACCAGGACGTACTGGGCGTGGTTGGTGTCCTGGTACTCGTCCACCATGACGTGCCGGAACCGCCGCCGGTAGTGCTCGCGCACGTCGGGGAAGGCCTGCAGGACGTGCACGGTCGTGGAGATGATGTCGTCGAAGTCGAGGGCGTTGGCGGCCCGCAGCCGGCGCTGGTAGAGCGTGTAGGCCTCGGCGACCTTCTGCTCGTAGGAGTTGCTGCCCACACGTGCGGCGAAGGTCTCCTCGTCGACCAGCTCGTTCTTGGCGGCCGACACCTTCGACAGGAACGCCCGGGCCGGGTAGCGCTTGGGGTCGAGGTCGAGGTCGCGGATGACCATGCCCATGAGCCGCTGGCTGTCGGCGGCGTCGTAGATCGAGAACGACGACCGCAGGCCGGCCGTCTGCGCCTCGCGGCGCAGGATGCGCACGCACGCGGAGTGGAAGGTCGAGACCCACATCGCCTTGGCCCGCGGGCCCACCAGGGCCGCGACCCGCTCGCGCATCTCCGCGGCGGCCTTGTTGGTGAAGGTGATCGCCAGGACCTGACCCGGGTGCACGTGGCGCTCGGCCAGCAGGTAGGCGATGCGGTGCGTCAGCACCCGGGTCTTGCCCGACCCGGCGCCGGCGACGATGAGCAGCGGGCTGCCCTCGTGCGTCACCGCCTCGCGCTGGGGCGCGTTGAGCCCGGCCAGCAGCTCCTCGACCCCCGACCCCCCGCCGCCGCGCGCGCGTCCCGCCGCCGACGGGGCAGGCGGCTCCTGGCCGTCCCCCAGCGCCCAGGCCGGCACCCCGCGCTCGTCGACCTCCTGGCCGGCGGCGTGACCGCTCGCCTGGGCAGCCGTCATCGAGGGCATCGGGAGGTCGAAGGAGAGGTGGTCGAACAGGCTGCTCATCGTGCACCCATCCTAGGCGGGCGCACCGACGCCCTCCGTCCGCGTCCACAGACCCTCCACCTAGTCTGGCCCCGTGACCAGCCGACCTCCCGCCCGAGGTGACCGCCCGTGACCGGCGGCTCCTCGGCATACCTCGACGCGCCCACCCTCGCCCTGCTGGTCGGTGGCCTCGGGCTCGCGCTGGTCTGCCTGGTCAGCGGCCTGAACGGCCGGGCCCCCGGTCGCCTGACGGTGGGGCTGACCGCGCTGCTCCAGCTGGGGGTGCTGGCGTACGCCGCGTGGTACCTCGTGCGCCAGCTCTCCGGTCAGGCTCCCGCCGGCCCGACCTGGGAGCTGTGGTCCTACCTCGTCACGATCCTCCTGCTGCCGGCGCTGGCCCTGGTCTGGGCGCGCGAGGAACGGACCCGGTGGAGCACCTTCGTGCTGGCCGTCGCGGCGTTCGTCGTCGCGGTCATGGGAGCCCGCTGCGCGCAGATCTGGCACGGCGTCGGGCTGATGACCCCGTGAGGGGCCCCGCGGCTCACCCGGGCGACCGTCGGCACGGCCCGGGCCGGGTCATCCTGGCGCTCTACCTCGTCTTCGTCATCGGCACCGTCTCGCGCTCGGCCGCGCAGATCTCGACGCGGTGGGAGCAGGCCCCGCTGGCCTACGGCCTGTCCGCCCTCGCCGCGCTGGTGTACGTCGTCGCACTGGTCTCCCTGTCCCTGCGCGGTCGGGCCGCCTGGTGGGTGAGCGTCGTCGCCCTGTCCGTCGAGCTGGTCGGGGTGCTCGCCGTCGGCACCTGGAGCGTGCTGGCGCCGCAGATGTTCCCCGACGCCACCGTGTGGTCGACCTACGGCCGCGGCTACCTCTTCATCCCCCTCGTGCTGCCCGTCGTGGGCCTGTGGTGGCTGCTCTCGCCGCGCGGCGCGCGGGCGGGGTCGGCGGCATGAGCGACCGGGCCCCGGCCCTGCCGCGGTTCGGGCCGCGGCAGGCCGTGCAGGCCGTGCTGGGCGTCGCGGTGGTCGCCGTGCTCATCGCCTACGGCCTGCCCTACCTGCTCGACACGAGCTGGGCGCAGATCTGGGCCCAGCTGTCGCGGGTGCGGCCCGGCACCGCGGTGCTCATGGGCCTGCTGCTCCTGGGCGGGTTGTTCTGCTACACCTGGGTGGTCATGGGCTCGCTGCCCGGCGTGGGTCACGTCCAGGCGCTGAAGATCAACGGCGTCGCCGCGACGATCGCCAACCTCATCCCGCTGGGTGCCGCCGTCGGCGTCGCGGTGTCGTGGATGATGCTGCGCTCGTGGGGCTTCTCCAAGTCGGCGGTCTCCAGCTCGTTCTTGGTCACGGCGGTGGCCAACGTGCTGGCCCGCGTGCTGCTGCCCGTCATCGGCTGCCTCGTCCTCGTCGCCGGCCCGATCGAGGCCCCGCAGGTCGTCGTCACGGGGGCCTACGTCGCCGGAGCGGTCGGCACCGGGGTGGTCGTGGTGTGCGCGGTGATGATCTTCTCCGACCGCGTGGCGGGCCTGGTCTCGCGGACCCTGCGCCCGGTGCTGGCGCCCTTCAGCCGGGCGGTGCGCGAGGGCCGTGGGTTGGACCGCCTGGTGACCGACCAGCGGGCGCGGGTCGAGGAGGTCGTGCGCACTGGGTGGTGGCGGATCGTGCTGGGGATGTGCGGCCAGTTCGTGCTGCTCTTCGGTCTCTACTGGGTCGCGGCGCGGGTCGTCGGCCTGGACCTGCCGGTGGCCGAGCTGATCTGCGCCTACACCTTCCGCCAGCTGCTGACCGTCATGGCCGTGACCCCCGGCGGGCTGGGCGTGACCGAGGTCGGCACCGCCGGGCTGCTGGTGCTCTTCGGCGCCGACGGCGGCGCGGCCTCGGCGACGGCGCTGCTCTACGCGATCTACGCCCACCTGGTCGTCGTGCCCTTCGGGCTGGCCGCCCTCGGGGCCTGGTGGGCCGGCACCGGCCGTCAGGCGAGCGCCGAGGGACGCCTGGCCTGACCGCGGGCGGGTTCAGCCCAGCAGCCGGCGCACCTGGCGGTCGTGGGCCTCGCGGGCGAGGGTGTCGTCGACCTCGCCGGGCTCCCAGCCTCCGGTGGCCCGCCGCGCGGCCACCTCGAGCAGGCCGTCGGCCAGCTGCGGGTTCGCCGGCAGGACCGGGCCGTGCAGGTAGGACCCGACGACGTTGTGCGTCCTGGCCCCCTCCGTGCCGTCCGAGCCGTTGTTGCCGCGACCGTGGCGCACCCGGCCGAAGGGCCGTTGACCGGTGCCGAGCACGGTCGAGCCGGAGTGGTTCTCGTAGCCGACGACGGGCCCGAAGTCGGTGTCCAGCACCACGGGCCCGATCATCCGGGTCTCGTTGCCCCGGGTGGTGACGTCGAGGATGCCCAGGCCCGGCAGGCGCCGTCCCTCGACGGTGACGAACGCCTCCCCGAAGAGCTGGTACATGCCGCAGATCATGAGCATCGGCACGCCCTCGGTCGCCAGCTCGCGCAGCCGGTCCGCATGCGCCGCGAGGTCGTCCTGGACCCGCACCTGCCCGCTGTCCTGTCCGCCCCCGCCCAGGACGAGGTCGACCCGGTCGGGCCACGGCGCACCAGGGTGGTGGTCGTGCACGACCGGCTGGTAGCCGTGCCAGCGCAGCCGCGCGGCCAGGCAGCGGGTGTTGCCGAGGTCGCCGTAAATGCTCATCTCGCGCGGGTAGAGGTGGACGAGGTGCACCTCGCCCTTGTCGGCCGGCACCTCGGCCAGGGCCGCGACGTCGCCCGGCAGGGCCTGGTCGGTCGTCTCGCTCATGCGGCCGGGTCCTCCCCGAAGCGTGCCAGGCCGAACCTGTCGGCCAGCCGGCGCCGCAGGTGCATCATGGCGGTGTAGGTGCAGAAGATGCGCACGGGCTGGCCCCGGTGGTCCCGCAGGAACCTCTCCAGGGCGGCGTCGAGGTCGGTGTCGACCGCGCCGACCTCGACACCGTCGTAGCGCAGCCGCAGCGCCATGTCCCAGGCGCGCACGCCCGAGGTCACGGCCACCCCCCGCTCCCGCAGCGACTCGAAGGACACGTCGTAGAGCCAGGAGACGTCACGGCCGTCGGCGTAGTTGTCGTTGATCGCCACCATCGTCGCCACCGGCTCGGCGCCGTAGGTCCCCAGCGCCACGGTGAACCCGGCGGGGTTCTTGACCAGCACCAGCTCGAGCTGGGCGCCGCCGACGTCGATCACCTCGCCGCGGCCGAAGGGCGGGTTGACCGCCGCGAGCGCCGTCGCGGCGACGGAGGCGTCGAAGGCCTGCCCCAGCAGCTCACGCGCCATGGTGGTGGCCGCGGTGGCGTTGATCATGGCGGCCAGGCCGCGCTGGCGCAGGGTGAGCGGCCCGACGTCGTGCCCGCCCGGGAAGCGGACCGTGAGCCCGCGGCCGTCGTCGTCGGGCAGGAGCAGGCCGTCGTGCTCGCCCAGCTGCGGCCGGTCGTCGGCGTCGGCGAAGCGCACGTCGGCCTCCTGCAGCTCGGGCAGCCGGTCGGAGATGCTCGGGTCGACCCCGAACCAGCGGACCTGCACGCCCGCCGGGAGGCTGTCGCGCACGCGGGAGATGAAGGAGTCGTCGGCGTTGAGCACCACGCCGGTCGTGGCCCGCTCCCCGAGCGTGGTGAGGAGCCGGGCCGTGTGGTCGATCTCGGCGAACCGGTCGAGCTGGTCGCGGGCGACGTTGAGCAGCAGTGCGTGCGTCGGCGGCACCTGGGCGGCGAAGTGCAGCGCGTGCGCCTCGTCCAGCTCCACCACCGCGACGTCGGCGCCGAGCCGGCCGCGCAGACCGATCTCGCCGAGCATCGAGGAGATCACACCCCGGGTGAAGTTGGACCCGGTCGGGTTGGTGAACACGCGCAGCCCGTGAGCGCGCAGCAGCGCGACGAGCATCTTGGTGGTGGTCGTCTTGCCGTTGGTGCCCGAGACCACCACGACCCCCTGCGGCAGCGAGCCGAGGGTATGGCGCAGCACGGTGGGGTCGATCTTCTCGGTGACCAGCCCGGGCAGGGCCGAGCCGCCGCCCCGCAGCCGGGAGGCCAGGCGGGCGGCCTTGCCGGCGGCCAGGGCCGTGGCGGTGCGTGCCCGGGTGAGGACCGACGCCATACCCCTCACTCCCACTCGATCGTCCCCGGCGGCTTGCTGGTGACGTCGAGGACGACCCGGTTGACGTCCTCGACCTCGTTGGTGATGCGCGAGGAGATGCGCGCCAGGATCTCGTAGGGGACGCGGGTCCAGTCGGCCGTCATCGCGTCCTCGCTGGAGACCGGGCGCAGCACGACCGGGTGGCCGTAGGTGCGCCCGTCGCCCTGGACGCCCACCGAGCGGACGTCGGCGAGCAGGACGACCGGGCACTGCCAGATCTCGCGGTCCAGACCGGCGCGGGTCAGCTCCTCGCGGGCGATGGCGTCGGCGCGCCGCAGCACCGCCAGCCGCTCGGCGGTGACCTCGCCGACGATGCGGATGCCCAGTCCGGGTCCCGGGAACGGCTGGCGCCACACGATCCCCTCGGGCACCCCGAGCTCGAGCCCGACCTGGCGGACCTCGTCCTTGAAGAGCATCCGCAGCGGCTCGATCAGCTTGAACTGCAGGTCCTCGGGCAGACCCCCGACGTTGTGGTGGCTCTTGATGTTGGCGGCGCCCGACCCCCCGCCGGACTCGACGACGTCGGGGTAGAGGGTGCCCTGGACGAGCCACTTGACAGGATGGTCGTGGTGGCGGTCGCCGTCCTGGCCCTCGCCCTCGTGTGCGCGCACGACGTCACGGGCGGCCTGCTCGAAGACGCGGATGAACTCCCGGCCGATGATCTTGCGCTTCTCCTCGGGGTCGCTCACCCCGGCCAGCGCGGAGAGGAACCGCTCCCGCGCGTCGACGACGACGAGGTCGACACCGGTCGCGTCGACGAAGTCCTGCTCCACCTGCTCGGCCTCGCCCTCGCGCAGCAGGCCGTGGTCGACGAACACGCACGTCAGCTGGTCGCCGACGGCCCGCTGGACCAGGGCCGCGGCCACCGAGGAGTCGACGCCTCCGGACAGCCCGCAGAGGACCCGGTCCTCGCCCACCTGCGCGCGGATCTCCTCCACGAGCTGCTCGACGACGTTGCCGCTCGTCCACGTCGGGTCGATCCCGGCGCCGCGCCGCAGGAAGTTGGCCAGGACCTGCTGGCCGTGCGTCGTGTGCAGCACCTCGGGGTGCCACTGGACGCCGTAGAGCCGCCGCTCGTCGTCCTCGAACGCCGCGACGGGAGCCCCTGGCGTGCGCGCCGTGACGGTGGTGCCGGCGGGCGCCGCGTGCACCGCGTCGCCGTGCGACATCCACACGACCTGCTCCTCGGGCTGGTCGGCGAAGAGGGTGCTCGCCAGCGGCGTCACGCTGGCGCGGGTCTCGCCGTACTCGCGCTGCCCGGTGCGGGCCACCTGGCCACCGAGCACCTGCGACATGGCCTGGAAGCCGTAGCAGATGCCCAGGACCGGGACCCCGGAGGTGACGACGGCCTCTTCCAGGCCGGGGGCGTCCTCGGCGTAGACGGACGAGGGCCCGCCCGAGAGGATGATCGCCGCCGGGTCCTTGGCGAGCATCTCGGACGCGGGCGTCGTGTGCGGCACGACCTCGCTGTAGACGTTGGCCTCCCGCACGCGCCGGGCGATGAGCTGGGCGTACTGGGCGCCGAAGTCGACGACGAGGACCGGTCGGGTGTCGAGCGGCTGGGTCACGCGGTCACCCTATCCGCGTCGGGCTCCCTCGCCGTGATCTGCTCCCGGGCGTCCCGGTGCACCCGGTGCTCGACCCAGAAGGACAGGAAGGGCACGCACCCGGCGAGCATGACCCCGACCATCTTGCCCATCCCCCAGCGCAGCTCGAAGCCCAGCAGGGCGGTCGCCACGATGTAGACCATGTAGAACCAGCCGTGGGGCGCCGGCCAGAACGCCAGCGCGTCGTTGCCGTAGCCGTAGTACAGGATCATGTGGGTGGCCAGGATGAGCAGGAACACCCCGACCAGGAAGGCCATCACGCGGAAGAACGTGAGCTTGGCGCGGGCGGACATTCGTCGATCTCCTCCAGGAGGGCTGGGTGGTGCGGGGCGGGTGCGGGGTCAGTGGGCGACCGGCGTGCGGTCGTCGGCGGGGCGGGGCCGGGGGGCGTGCGGTGCGCCACCGGGGCCCTCGGCGTCGCCGCCGTCGCCGTCGGACTCGTCCCGCACGGCCTGGCGCAGGAAGCGGACGTACATGTAGACGGCGAACGCGGCGAAGACGAACCACTGCAGGCCGTAACCGAAGTTGCGCCACACGATGCCGCTGTCACCGAAGACGGGCGGCGGGATCGGGCGCACCGCGGGGGCGGTCACGGTCGGGTCCTCCTCTACGAGGAAGACGAAGGCGTTGTACACGGCGGCGTCCTCGGCCCAGAGGTTGACCAGGTCGGCGGTGTCGATGGCGGCCCGCTGCCCCTCCGGCAGGGTCCCGAGGTCGGCCCCCTCCCCGGGGGACTCGCTCGGGGCCAGGGTGCCGGTGACCTGCACAGTGCCGGGGCCAGGGCGGTCGGCGCCGGCGGGGTCGGTCACGAAGCCGCGGACCACCGGCAGCAGGGCCGGCTCCCCGGAGGCCCCGGTCCGCAGCGGGGTGACCACCCAGTAGCCCGGTTCGCCGTCGAGCACCCGGCCCGCGACGAGGAACTGGTGCTCGGCGGCATACTCCCCCTCGGCGGTGACCGACAGGCCCGCGCCGTCGTCGGGGAAGGCCTGGTGGGGGGCGGTGACCTCGCCCAGCGGCTCGGTGGGCCGGGCCGCCTGGGCGGCCGCGTGCTCGCGGGAGGCCTCGTTGGAGCTGACCCCGATCTGCCACATCCCGAGCTGGTAGAAGCCCACCACGATCACGACCAGCAGGCCGAGCAGGGCCAGCCAGCCGGGTCGGAGAGCGGTGCGGATCACCCGCTCAGGGTAGGCGATGCGCCTGGGTGGTCCGTGCTGTGCGCCCGGGGGACACCTCGGCGCAGGTCGCTACAGCGGCGTGCTCTGGTCGTCGAAGACGTAGACCGCGCCGTTGTAGCAGGCGACCCAGACGGTGTTGGTCACCGGGTCGTAGTCGATGCCGATCGGGTCGGCGTCGACGTCGACCTTGTCGATGACGGTCATGTCCGAGGTGCGGACCTTGGAGACGGTCGCCTCGTTGTAGTTGACGACGTAGAGCGCCTTCTCGTCCGGCGACATGGTCACCGAGCGCGGCTCCAGCCCGGGGACGACCTCGTCGACGATCTCGTCGGTCTCGGTGTCGATCTTGTAGATCGTGTTGGCCGAGCTGACGGTCATGTAGAGCGTCGAGCCGTCCTCGGTCACGTTGAGGTGCCGGGGCCGCAGCGTGGTGTTCATCACCAGCTCGCTGGTGCCCGCCTCGATGTCGACCTTGAACAGCGACTGGGCGTACATGGCCACGACGTAGGCCGTGTTGCTGTCGGGCAGGATCGCGATGCCGCGGGGCGACTCGTTGACGTCGATGACCTTGGTCTCCTCGGCCTTCTCGACGTCCACCACCGAGATCGTCGCGTCGCACCAGTTGCTCACCAGGATGGTGCTCTGGTCCGGCGTGATCTCGAGGTACTTCGGCACGGCGCCGACCTTGATCACCTGGTCCCAGGCCATCTCCTCGGCGTCGAAGCGGTAGAGGTAGGACGGGCCGACCCCGCTGTCGCGGGTGCAGGCGTCGAAGCCCTGCACCCCGAAGTTCTGGCCGTACATCGTGTACTGCGAGACGTAGGCGTAGCGCCCGTCCGCGGTCCACACGGCCTCGACCGGCGAGCCCTGGGAGATCCCCGGGTGACCCTCCACCCCGAACTCCGAGAGGTCGACCGCGTCGTCGAGCACCGCGACCTGCTCCCGGGTCGTGGAGTCGAAGACCGTCGAGGTGTGGGAGTACATCATGTTGTTGGCGATCATCAGCCCGTGCCCGGAGGCCATGATCGACTTCGGCGTCATGCCGCCGGTGAGGTAGTCGACCGGCTCCAGCGCGGTGGTGTCGCTGGGGAGCTCGGCCGGGACCGGGTCCTTCTGCCACACCGGGTCCTTCGCCGGCTCAGCGGCCTGCTCCTGCGTCGCCTCGGTCTGCGTGGCACCGCCCTGCGCGTCGTCGGCCGGCGCGGCGACGTCCTCGGCCGCCTGCGCGGCCTCGTCCTGCGTCCCGCCGGCAGGTTCCTCGCTCGAGGCAGCCGTGGACGTGCCGCCCGTGCCGCCCAGCGCCATCGCCCGGTCGTCCCGGTCGACGCCGGAGCCGCCGAGCCACACGCCGACGCCGGTGACGACGGCGAGGACGAACGCCAGCAGGCCGCCCACGGCCGCGCGACGGCGCCGCACGTACACGGCGTCCTTGCGGACCGTCAGCCCGGCGCGGGCGCCCTCGCGGTGACGTCCGGCCAGCTCGCGCACGTCGTACTCGACATGGTCGTCCTGCCCGCGTCTGTCCGCGGAGCCGTACCCGTACCTGTCGTCACCGGGCGCCATACGGTGCCACCACTACTTCCACGCGCTGGAACTCCTTGAGGTCGGTGTACCCGGTCGTCGCCATGGCGCGACGAAGGGCACCCGTGAGGTTGGTCGTGCCGTCCGCCCCTGACGCCGGCCCCAGCAGGATCTCACGGAGGGTGCCGATCGTCCCAACGTCGACCCGCTGCCCCCGGGGCAGGACGTGGTGGTGCGCCTCGCTGCCCCAGTGGAAACCGCGGCCCGGCGCCTCGGAGGCGCGGGCGAGCGCAGCGCCCAGCATGACCGAGTCGGCCCCGCAGGCGATGGCCTTGACCATCTCGCCGGAGGTGCTCGTCCCGCCGTCGGCGATGACGTGCACGTAACGCCCGCCCGACTCGTCGAGGTAGTCCCGGCGCGCCGCGGCCACGTCGGCGATCGCGGTCGCCGCCGGCGTGTGGATCCCCAGGGTCGTGCGGGTGCGGTGGGCCGACCCCCCGCCGAAGCCCACGAGCACGCCGGCCGCACCGGTGCGCATCAGGTGCAGGGCCGCCGTGTAGGTGCCGGCCCCGCCCACGACGACCGGGACGTCGAGCTCGTAGATGAAGCGCTTGAGGTTGAGCGGCTCGGCCTGGCTCGAGACGTGCTCGGCCGACACCGTCGTGCCGCGGATGACGAAGAGGTCCACCCCGGCCTCCACGACGACCCGCCACAGCTCCTGGGTGCGCTGGGGCGAGAGCGCCCCGGCGACCGTGACGCCGGCGTCCCGGACCTGGCGCAGCCGCTCGGTGATCAGCTCGGGGCGCACGGGCGCGGCATACAGCTCCCGCATGCGCGCGGTGGACCGCTCGTCCGGCAGCTCGGCGATCTCCTGCAGCGCGGGCAGCGGGTCCTCGTAGCGCGTCCACAGGCCCTCGAGGTCCAGGACGCCGAGCCCTCCCAGCCGGCCCATCTCGATCGCCGTGTCCGGGGAGACGACCGAGTCCATGGGGGCGGCGAGGACGGGCAGCTCGAAGTGGTAGGCGTCGATCTGCCAGCTGATCGAGACGTCCTCGGGGTCCCGGGTGCGGCGGGACGGGACGACCGCGATGTCGTCGAAGGTGAAGGCGCGGCGGCCCCGCTTGCCACGGCCGATCTCGATCTCAGTCACCGGGACAGGCTACCCAGCCCTGGGTGCGGTCCACGACACCCACACCGCGGGCACCCGGGTCCGCACCCTGCCTGCTGGTCCCGCGCACACCGCCCTTGCAGATAGGTGACACATCAACGACAATGGTGGGCATGACCGCCGCCGCCCCCTCCCGCATGCCGATCCTCTACCTGTCGCACGGTGCGCCACCGCTGGCCGACGACGCCCGCTGGACCGCCCAGCTCGCCTCGTGGTCGGCCGACCTGCCCACCCCGCGCAACATCCTCATGGTCTCGGCCCACTGGGAGAACGCGCCGCTGTCGCTGTCGGCGACGCAGCAGGCCCGGCCGCTGGTCTACGACTTCTGGGGCTTCCCGGAGAAGTACTACACGGTGACCTACGACGCCCCGCTCGCCCCCGACCTGGCCGGCACGGTCGAGGGCCTGGTCGGCGACCACGCGGGAGGTGTCCACCGCGACGAGACCCGGGGGCTGGACCACGGCGCCTACGTGCCGCTGGTCGAGATGTTCCCCGAGGCCGACGTGCCCGTGGTGCAGATGTCGATGCCGACCCTCGACCCCCGCCAGCTGTTCGAGCTGGGCCGTCGGCTGGCGCCGCTGCGGGAGGAGGGCACGCTCATCGTGGGCTCGGGCTTCACCACGCACAACCTCGCCTGGTTCGACCCGCGCGAGCCCGCGGACGCCGCTCCGCCCACGCCTTCCGCGGAGTTCGACCACTGGGCGGCCGAGGCGCTGCGGCGCGGGGACGTCGACGCGGTCCTGGACTTCGAGACCCGGGCCCCCGCGGCTCGGGTCGCCCACCCGCGCACCGAGCACTGGGCGCCGCTCTACCTGGCGCTGGGTGCCGCGGACGCCTCCGGCGGGGTGGACAGCTCGAGCGTCGTGGACGGGTTCTGGTACGGCCTGTCCAAGCGGTCCTGGCAGTTCGACTGAGCGCCGTCGGCGCCGCGCGGGTCCCTCAGCGGTAGTTGGGCGCCTCGACGGTCATCTCGATGTCGTGCGGGTGCGACTCCTGCAGGCTGGCCTGGGTGACCCGCACGAACTGCGCCTTCTCCTGCAGCTCGGGCACGCTGCGCGCCCCGACGTAGAACATCGCCTGCCGCAGGCCGCCCACCATCTGGTGCAGCACCGCGCTGACGGTGCCGCGGTAGGGCACCCTGCCCTCCACCCCCTCGGGCACCAGCTGGTCGTCGCTGCTGACCTCCGCCTGGAAGTAGCGGTCCTTGGAGAAGGACTGCTTGCCGCGCGAGCTCATCGCGCCCAGCGAGCCCATCCCGCGGTAGCTCTTGAACTGCTTGCCGTTGACGAAGATCAGCTCCCCGGGGCTCTCCTCGGAGCCGGCGAGCATCGAGCCCATCATCACGCTCTCGGCGCCGGCCGCGAGCGCCTTGGGGATGTCGCCGGACCACTTCAGCCCGCCGTCGGCGATGACGGGTATGCCGTGCCCGCGCGCCACGGCGGCGGCCTCGTGCACGGCGGTCAGCTGGGGTGCCCCCACTCCGGTGACGACGCGGGTGGTGCAGATCGCGCCGGGCCCGACCCCGACCTTGACCGCGTCGGCCCCCGCCTCGACGAACGCGCGCGCACCGGCACCGGTGGCCACGTTGCCGCCCACGACCTGGACGTGCCGGGTCGCCGGGTCGCTCTTGAGCCGCTGCACCATCTCGACCAGCAGCCGGACGTGGCCGTGCGCGGTGTCGGCCACCAGCACGTCGACACCGGCGTCGACGAGGGTGGTGGCGCGCTCCCAGGCGTCGCCGAAGTAGCCGATGGCGGCGCCGACGAGCAGCCGGCCCTCGGCGTCCTTGCTGGCTCGGGGGAACTGCTCGGACTTGACGAAGTCCTTCACCGTGATGAGCCCGGCCAGGCGTCCGGCCCCGTCGACCAGCGGCAGCCGCTCGCGCTTGTGCGCGCGCAGGATGGCCGTCGCCTCCTCGCGCGACACGTCGGCCGGGGCCGTGACCAGCGGTGTCGGGGTCATGACGTCCCGCACGAGCGTGCGTCCCCACTCGGCCACGGGCGTGAACCGCAGGTCGCGGTTGGTGCAGATCCCCAGCAGCGTGCCGTCGGTGTCGACGACCGGCAGTCCTGAGACCCGGTACTGGCCGCAGACGCGGTCGAGGTCGTCCAGGGTGGCGTCCGGACCGATCGTCACCGGGTTGGTGATGCGGCCCGTCTGCGTCCGCTTGACGAGGTCGACCTGCATGGCCTGGTCCTCGACCGAGAGGTTGCGGTGCAGGATGCCGATGCCGCCCTGGCGGGCCATCGCGATCGCCATCCGGGCCTCGGTGACGGTGTCCATCGCCGCGGAGATGAGCGGCACCCGGAGCGAGATCTCCCTGGTCAGCCGGCTCGTGGTGTCGATCTCGTCCGGTGCCATGTCGGTGTCCCCGGGCAGCAGGAGAACGTCGTCATAGGTGAGCCCCAGGCGCGAGAACGCCGGGGGCACGGGCGTGAGGTCACTGTGGTCAGCCGGGGTCATGGACAGATGGTAGTGCCCGCCGGTGGGAGGTCGTCCGGCCCCTGTCAGGGCGTCCCGGACGGCGGGTCGTCACCCGGGGGCGGGCCCAGCTCCGGCTGCGTGCCGGCCTCGGGCGGGGTCGGCCTCGGCGGCGGTGCAGCCCTCCCCGGCGGGGTGGTCGGCGGGCCACCTGCCGTGCTCCGTGCGGCTTCGCCGGGCGGCGGACCGGGCTCCGGCCCGCGGGACCTCACCGCGGCCACCACCTCGCGGGCCTCCTCCGCGGCGCGAGGAGGCAGCACCAGGTGCTCAGGCGGGCCATCCCCTGCGCTGTCGTGGGACGGGCCCACGAGTGCCCGGCCCGGTGGACCGGCAGCGTTCCCGGACGGCACGCCGGCACCTGCTGCCGCGGGCGGGGGCGGGGGCGGGGCCGCGCTTCCGGTCGCTCGCACCGCGCCGGTCCCGGACGCCTCGTCCGCAGGAGGGGCCTTCGCCGGCACCGCCTGCGCAGGGGCCGCTTGCGCGGGACCTGGTCGTGCGGGGCGCGGGTCCGCCGGGCGCGTCTGAGCGGGCCGTGTGCCTTCCGGCCGCGCCGCCGCGGGCCCCGGAGCAGCCTGTCCGGCGAGGGTGCGTGCCTGCACGGCGGGGCCGTCCTCGGACGCCGCGACCGTAGGCCCGGTGAGTGGTCCTGCACCGCGGAGTGCGTCGCGTGCCCGGATCGATGCTGCGGCAGGATCGTCGGAGACCACCCCGGCGGGCCGGGCGTCGGCGTTCCCGGAGCCCGCGCCGCGTGCCGGGCCCTCGTCGCCCGGCATCCAGGCGACGACCGCACGGCCCACGTCGGTCAGGGCGGGGATGTCGGTGCCGGTGAGCGCGGCGGCCACCGAGGAGCCGGTGAGCATCGCCAGGGTCAGCGCTCCCCCGGTCACGGTCCGCCGCAGCCGTCGCCGGCGCAGGGCGACGCGTCGCGTGCCGCTGCCGCAGGAAGCCGGTGCCATGTCGACCTGGTCCGCCCACGCGGCGAGGGCGGCGGCGAGGTCGTCGCCCGGCGGCACCGCGGACGGGCTCCGTGACCCGAGACCGTCGAGGAGCCGCTCCGTCGTACGCAGCTGCGTCACCGGGCCAGCTCCGCCCAGCGCTCCCGCAGCTCGGTCAGCGCGCGGTGCTGGGTGACCCGGACCGCGCCCGGCGTCATGCCGAGGGCGTCCGCGGCCTCGGCGGCGCTCAGCCCGACCCCGACCCGCAGGACGAGGACCTCACGGTGGCGCTCGGAGAGGGTCTCCAGCAGGGCCCAGGCGCGGGCGGCCTCGTCACGTTCGACGACGTGCGTCTCGGCGGACACCACGTGGGCGTCGAACAGCGGGGACCCGACGTGGTCGGTCGGCACGGGGCCGCGGGCGTGGGCCCGCTGGGCGTCGGCGACCTTGCGCGAGGCGATGCGGTAGACGAACGCCTCGAACGGGGCACCACGGTCGTCGTAGGTCGGCAGAGCGGTCAGCACCCCCATGCCGACCTCCTGGGCGACGTCGGCCGCCACCTCGGCGGCGGCGGGGTAGGTGCCCAGGCGCGCACGGGCGTAGCGGTGGGCGATCGTCAGCACCCCGCCGAGCAGCCGCTCGCGGGCCTGGGCGTCACCACCGCGGGCGGCGCGCGCCAGGCCGCGCAGGTCGTCCGGCAGGGTCGCGCCGGCTCCTGCGGCCGCCTGCCGCGGCGCCGTCCGTGCCGGACCCCGCACGACGGCAGGCCGGGCGACCAGCCGTGAGGCGGCCGGCGCCGGTGGTCCGAGCGTGACCGCGTGGCCGGACACGATGCCGACGGCGGAGGTTCCCCACAGTCCCACCCGCACACCTCTTCCTCCGGCGCTGCACCGGCATACCCGCACGCCCCGCTCGTCACGGAACGGGTGGTCTGCAGGATGTCACAGCCGAGGCCGCGCGGGAAGGGTCGAGAGCAGCTCGGCCGACGCTCCCCGCGGGTCTGCGCACGCGTCCAGCGCCGGGGTCTACAGTGAGGCAGGCCCTCCGAGAGGAGATCGACGACGTGGTGGAGACCGCCCACCCTCCCGGCCCCGTGGCTGACCTGTGGGACTGGCAGTTCCAGGGCTCGTGCCGCACGGTCAGCCCCGAGGTCTTCTTCCATCCGGAGGGCGAGCGCGGCCCCGCCCGCCGGCGACGGGACGAGCGGGCCAAGCAGGTCTGCGCCACCTGTCCCGTCCTCGAGCGGTGCCGCACCCACGCGCTCGCCGCCCGCGAGCCCTACGGGGTGTGGGGCGGCATGACGGAGGACGAGCGGCAGGCCCACTACGCCGAGCAGGACCGCTCCGTCCTCTGAGGCGGCGCGACGAGGCCCCCTGCCGGGGGTCCGGCAGGGGGCCTGGTCGCGAGCGACCGCGCCACCGGTGGCGGGCGGCGCGGTCCGCCGGTCAGTGGCTGTGGCCGTGACCGTGCGTGTCCTCGTCCTCCTCCGGCTTCTCCACGACCAGCGTGTCCGTGGTCAGGACCATGGAGGCGATGGAGGCCGCGTTGCGCAGGGCGGAGCGGGTGACCTTCACCGGGTCGATGACGCCCTGCGGGATGAGCTCGCCGTACTCACCGGTCGCGGCGTTGAGGCCGTGGCCCACGGGCAGCTCGGCCACCCTGGTGGTGGCCACGTAGCCCTGCAGGCCGGCGTTCTCGGCGATCCACCGCAGCGGCTCGACCGCGGCGCGACGGACCACCTGGGCACCGGTCGCCTCGTCCCCGGTGAGCTGGAGCTCGTCCACGGCGCTCGAGGCGTGCACGAGGGCGGAGCCGCCGCCGGCGACGATGCCCTCCTCGATCGCGGCCCGGGTGGCCGAGACGGCGTCCTCGATGCGGTGCTTCTTCTCCTTCAGCTCGACCTCGGTGTGGGCGCCGACCTTGATGACGCACACGCCGCCGGCGAGCTTGGCGATCCGCTCCTGGAGCTTCTCGCGGTCCCAGTCGCTGTCGGTGCTCTCCGCCTCGGCCTGCAGCTGCGCGACGCGGTCGTCGACGGCCTGCTGGTCGCCGGCGCCCTCGATGATCGTCGTCGAGTCCTTGGTGGAGACGACGCGACGGGCGGTGCCGAGCACCTCGAGACCGACCTGGTCGAGCTTGAGCCCGACCTCCTCGGCGACGACCTGGCCACCGGTGAGGATGGCCATGTCCTGGAGCATCGCCTTGCGGCGGTCGCCGAAGCCGGGAGCCTTGACGGCGACCGCGTTGAAGGTGCCGCGGATCTTGTTGACGACGAGCGTCGACAGCGCCTCGCCGTCGACGTCCTCGGCGATGATCAGCAGCGGCTTGCCGGCGCCGACGACCTTCTCCAGCAGCGGCAGCAGGTCGGCCACGGCCGAGATCTTGCCCTGGTGCAGCAGCACCAGCGCGTCCTCCAGCACCGACTCCATCCGCTCCGCGTCGCTGACGAAGTACGGCGAGAGGTAGCCCTTGTCGAACTGCATACCCTCGGTGAAGTCGAGCTCCAGCGCGGTCGTCGAGGACTCCTCGACGGTGATGACGCCGTCCTTGCCGACCTTGTCGAAGGCGTCGGCGATGAGCTCGCCGATCTCGGGGTCCTGGGCCGAGAGGCCGGCGACCTGGGCGATCTCGTCGCGGCCCTCGAGCTCACGGGCGGTGCTGAGCAGGCGGTCGTTGATCGCGGAGACGGCCGCGTCGATGCCCCGCTTGAGGCTGGCGGGGGCGGCCCCGGCGGCCACGTTGCGCAGGCCCTCCTTGACCATCGCCTGGGCCAGGACCGTCGCGGTGGTGGTGCCGTCGCCGGCGATGTCGTTGGTCTTGGTGGCGACCTCCTTGGCGAGCTGGGCGCCCAGGTTCTCGTAGGGGTCGTCCAGCTCGACCTCGCGGGCGATCGTCACACCGTCGTTGGTGATGGTGGGCGCACCCCACTTCTTGTCGAGGACGACGTTGCGGCCGCGCGGGCCGAGCGTCACCTTGACCGCGTTGGCCAGCGCGTCGACACCGCGCTCGAGGGCCTTGCGGGCGTTGTCGTTGAACTCAAGCTGCTTCGCCATGGGCGCACAGCTCCTTTCGGGGTATGTCGTGCAGGTATGCGAGCGCCCCGCCGCACCGCGCCGTACGGGCGGGTGTGACGGGGCGGCTCAGGTGCGTTGCGGAGGACAGGTGCGTCAGCCGACGATCGCGAGGACGTCGCGCGCGCTCAGGATCAGGTACTCGGTGCCGCCGTACTTGACCTCGGTGCCGCCGTACTTGCTGTAGATGACGCGGTCGCCGACCTTGACGTCCATGGGGACGCGCTCGTCGCCGTCCTCGTTCCAGCGGCCCGGGCCCACGGCCAGGACCTCGCCCTCCTGGGGCTTCTCCTTGGCGGTGTCCGGGATGACGAGACCGGAGGCGGTGGTCTGCTCGGCCTCGACGGCCTGGACGACGATGCGGTCCTCGAGCGGCTTGATGGAAACCGACACGGTTACCTTCCCTTTCGTGGGCCGACCGGCGCTGCCGGTCGGCGTGGTCGTGATGCGGTCACCCGGTCGCGGTCCCGACCGCCGTCGCGGGGGTCGGCCGGTCTCGCGGCTGGCACTTGCGTGCCCCGAGTGCTAAGACGAATCTAGGCAGGTGATTAGCACTCGGTCAAGCCGAGTGCCAGGGGTGTCGTCAGAGCATCGCCTCGAGCGGGCGCAGCGCACGCTCCAGGACGCGGTAGTGCCAGGGCCGCTCGCGCCACCTGTCCAGGGTGATCTCCTCGCAGCGCTCCAGGTCGCGGCGGAAGACCTGCTCCATGTGGGCCGCCTGCTCGGCGCTGACGATCTCGAGGTTGATCTCGTAGTTCCCCCGCAGCGAGAGCCGGTCGATGTTGGCCGTGCCGATCGTGGCCCAGGCGCCGTCGACGGTGGCGGTCTTGGCGTGCACCATGAGGTCCTGGTAGAGGTGCAGGTGCACCCCGCCCTCGAGGAGCTGCCTCCAGTAGTAGCGCGCGACGATGTCGGCCAGGA
The DNA here is from genome assembly GCF_000421185.1 of Ornithinimicrobium pekingense DSM 21552. Lineage (GTDB taxonomy): Bacteria > Actinomycetota > Actinomycetes > Actinomycetales > Dermatophilaceae > Ornithinicoccus > Ornithinicoccus pekingensis. The sequence goes on along the minus strand of NZ_ATWJ01000007.1, from coordinate 128,214 downwards.
CGTGGTTGGAGTGCTCGGGCATGATCACCCGGACGTCGACGCCGCGGGCCGCGGCCGAGAGCAGCCCCTCGAGGACCTCCTCGTCGGGGATGAAATAGCCCTGGGTGATCCAGATGCGCTCCATCGCCCGGTCGATGGCCTCCAGGTAGAGAGCACGGACCGGGTAGACCAGCCGGCTGGGCTCGTTGCGGGCCGCACGCAGCGCGGCGTCCCAGCGGGGTGACCCGCTGTCGGGCAGGGCGGGCTGGGAGGGACGGCGGTGCCGGTTCCAGAAGTCGACGAAGGAGTTCTGCAGCTCCCACACCCCTGGCCCCTCGACCCGCACGTGGGTGTCGCGCCACTTCGTCGCGTAGAGCTCGCCGATGTTGTACCCGCCGACGAATCCGACGGTGCCGTCGACCACGAGGATCTTGCGGTGGTCGCGGCCGGTGCGCCGCAGGTCCATGAGCGGCAGGCCGGGTCGGACCACCGGGAAGCGCAGCACGTGGACCGGCTCGGGGAAGCGCTGGAACTCGCGCGGCACCACGAGGTTGGCGAAGCCGTCGAAGACCACGCAGACCAGCACGCCGCGCTCCGCGGCCCGCACGACCGCGTCCTTGAAGGCCTGCCCGACGTCGTCGGCCTTCCAGATGTAGGACGCGAGGTAGACGCACTCCTGCGCACCGTCGATGGCCTCGAGCATGTCGTCGTAGAGCGCGCGGCCGTAGGTGTAGGTGGTGATCCGGTCCTCGCGGACGTCGGCGTGCAGGGGGTCGTCCGCCGGCACGCTGGGGTCGTCGCCCTTGTCCCGCTGCTTGCGGATGGCGTCGACGGCCATGACGCCCGCGGCGAGGGAGAGCTGGCCCGCGACGGTCCATCCCGCGGTCCTCAGGGCGACGCGGCGGGCACGCCGCAGCCACCGGCGGGCGTCGGAGCTCAGCACGTGGGTCGGCACGGGAGCCAATCTACTGGGCCGTCACCGCCGCGGTCCTCCGCCGTCCTCTTCGTGGTCGGTGCCGCACAATGGCCGGGTGACCGCAGAGGAGGACCGCACGGCGCACGCGGCCGCGCTGCTGCGCCGCCTGGCCGCTCGGGAGGGCCGGGCGGTGCTGGAGGCGCTCCCGCCCTACGACGACGCAGAGGTCCTGGCGCTGACCACGCGGCTGCGCGCGGAGGGGCTGGACGCCGACCTGGTGTCCGCCGCCCTGACCCAGGCCCGGCTGCGCGCCCGTGCGGCCGGGCGGCTCGGCCCTGCGGCCGCCCGGATGCTGCTGACCGGCGACGGCCTGGAGCAGGCGACCCGCCCCGCGGTCGCCCGACGGCACGCGCAGCGCTTCGTCGACGCCGGCGTGGGTCACGTGTGGGATCTCGGGTCCGGGGTGGGCCTCGACGCCGTCGCCCTCGCCGAGGCCGGCCTGGAGGTGACCGCCGTCGAGCGCGACGAGGAGGTGGCCGCGGCCGCGACCGCCAACCTGGCCGCATACCCCCGTGCCCGGGTGGTGCACGCCGACGTGCACGAGGTCGCGCCGCGTCCCGGCGACGGAGCCTGGCTCGACCCGGCACGCCGCACCCCCGGGGTCGCGGACGCCCGGGGGCGCACGCGGCGCGTCTTCCGGCTCTCGGACCTCGCGCCGTCGTGGGAGCACGTGCAGGCGGTGGCGGCCGGTGCCGCCGCGACCGGGGCCAAGCTCTCGCCCGGCTTCTCCCGCGGAGACCTGCCGCGGGGCGCCGAGGCGGAGTGGGTCTCGCTCGACGGTGACGTCGTCGAGTGCGCCGTGTGGTGGCGCGGCGCGGTCCGGCGGGCCGGCGCGAGCGCCGTGGTCGGCACGTCCACCGCTCACGGCGTCGCCTGGGAGCGCGTCACGGAGGTGGCCGACCCACCTCCGGCCCTGGCCGACGGGGAGCGACCGGAGGCGTGGCTGGCCGAGCCGGACCGCGGCGTGCTCGCCGCGGGCCTGACCGGCAGCGTGGCTGCCGCCGTCGGCGGCCGTGAGCTGGACCCGGGCGTGGGGTACGTGTCGGCGCCCGGCCCCGTCGACGTGCCGTGGGCCCGGTGGTTCGCCGTCGAGGAGGTGCTGCCGCTGCACGCGCGCCCGGTCCGGGCGTGGCTGCGCGGACGTGGCGTCGGCCGCGTGACCCTCAAGAAGCGTGGGGTCCCGACGGACCCCGAACGTTTCCGTGCCGAGCTGAGGCTGCGCGGGGGCCGCTCGTCACCGGAGGCGACGCTGGTGCTGACCCGGGTGGCCGGCAGACCGTCCGTGGTGGTCGTCACCCCGCTCGCGCAGGCCTCGAGCACGCCCTGACCGTGGTCAGGCCGAGACCTGCCACACCGGCTGGGAGGAGTCGGCCGGCAGGTCCAGCCGGGAGGCCTCGCGCCCCTTCTGCACCATCTCGGCCCCCAGCGCCGCGACCATGGCGCCGTTGTCGGTGCACAGCCCGGGCCGGGGCACGCGCAGCCGGACGCCGGCGGCGTCGCACCGTTCCTGCGCCATCGCCCGGAGCCGGGAGTTGGCCGCCACGCCCCCGCCGATCAGCAGGTCGTCCACCCCGTGCTCGCGGCAGGCGAGGACCGCCTTGCGCGTCAGCACGTCCACGACCGCCTCCTGGAAGCTGGCGGCCACGTCGGCCACCGGCACCGGCTCGCCGCTGTCCTCACGGGCCTTCACCCAGCGCGCCACGGCGGTCTTGAGACCGGAGAAGGAGTAGTCGAACCGATGGCGGTCCATGTCCCGGCCCGACGTCAGCCCCCGGGGGAAGTCGATCGCCACCTGGTTGCCCTCGCGCGCCGCCCGGTCGATGTGCGGGCCGCCCGGGAACGGCAGCCCCAGGAGGCGGGCGACCTTGTCGAAGGCCTCCCCGGCGGCGTCGTCGATGGTGGCTCCCAGCGAGCGGATGTCGCAGGTGACGTCAGGCACCAGCAGCAGGTTGGAGTGGCCTCCGCTGACCAGCAGCCCCATGGTCGGCTCCGGCAGCGGGCCGTGCTCCACCACGTCGACGGCCACGTGGGCCGCCAGGTGGTTGACCCCGTAGATGGGCCGCCCCAGGCCGACGGCGAGGGCCTTGGCCGCCGCGACGCCGACGAGCAGGGCTCCGGCGAGGCCGGGACCCGCCGTCACCGCCACGGCGTCGACTTCCTGCAGCCGCACGCCCGCCTGCGCGCAGGCACGCTCGATCGTGGGGACCATCGCCTCCAGGTGCGCCCGGCTGGCGACCTCGGGCACGACCCCGCCGAACCGCGCGTGCTCGTCGACGCTGCTGGCCACCGTGTCGGCCAGCAGGGTCTGGCCCCGCACGATGCCCACCCCGGTCTCGTCGCAGCTGGTCTCGATGCCCAGGACCAGGGGTTCGTGCTCGGTCGTCACCTCAGACCAGCTCCTTGCGCATGACGAGGGCGTCCACGGCAGGACCGCCCCCGGCGGATCGGTAGTAACCACGCCGGGTGTGCGCCACCCGGTAGCCCCGGGTGCCGTAGAGCGCCCGGGCCGCCTCGTTGTCCGCCCGCACCTCCAGCAGGACGGCGGTCGACCCGGCGTCGTGCGCCCGAGCGTGCAGCAGGTCCAGCAACCGAGCCCCGAGCCCGCAGCCGCGACGTCCGGGGTCCACCGCCAGGGTCATCACCTCGGCGACGTCGTCGACCGTGCTCACGCCGGCATACCCCACGAGCGGCTCCTCCGGCCCGCCGCCGTCGGTCGCGACCCAGTAGGACCGATGCGGGCGCTCGGCCAGCTCGGACCAGAAGGTCGCCTCCGACCACGCGTCGTGCGGGAAGCACGCGGCCTCCAGCCGAGCCATGGCGGACAGGTCGCGCCAGGTCGCCTCGCGGGTCCTCACGGGGCCGCCGCCGGTCGCGTGGTCGCCATCGCGGTGCCGGGGGCCGCCACCGCGTCCGGGCGGCGCAGGTAGAGCGGCTCCGGGTCCAGCAGCGCGGTGCCGAAGTCGGGATGCCCTCCGGCGCGCAGGTCGACGGCGAGCCGGGCGAGCATGCCCGGGTCGACGTCCCGGGGCCCGCCGGGTATGGGGTTGGTCAGGGCGTCGGGGTAGAGCTCGCTGCCCCGGCCGACGACGGGCAGCGACCGCACGTCCGGCGGCAGGTCGGCGGCGCGGGCGACCGCCGGGCCGTCCACCCGGTGCGCCCCCGCGGGACCGAGCTCGTAGACGGCCCAGTACACCTCCTTGCGCCGCGCGTCCGTCGCCACGAGCAGCCGCTCGGGGCGCTGGTGGGACGGGTCGTGGGCGACCTCGTGCGCCAGGGCGTCGAGGGAGCAGATGCCCGCCGGAGCCGGCAGACCGAGACTGTGGGCCAGGACCAGGGCGGTGACGACACCGACCCGCAGCCCGGTGAAGGGGCCGGGTCCCACCCCGCAGACGATCTCGTCGAGGTCCTCGCGTGCGACGCCGGCCTGCCCGAGCACCGCGGCGACGGCGGGGGCGAGCAGCTCCCCGTGCCGGCGGGCGTCCTCGTGGACCACGACGGCCAGGACCTCGGACCCGTCGTGCACGGCGGCCCCGATGGCGGTCGTGGAGGTGTCGATGGCGAGAAGCACGGACCCAGGCTACGACGCCCGGTCCGGAGCGCCCGACCGCGCACCGGGTTGCAGCCGCCTCAGCCGCGCCAGGTCCGACCCGGTCAGCGCCCCGGTGCGCACGAGGTGGCGGATGAGGCCGTCCACGACGTCGGGGTCGTACTCGTAGGGGGTGGCCCGCAGGATCCGTTCCATCGCGCTCACGGGGTTGTGCGCCCCGCCCAGCCGGGTGCCGGTGCCGGCGAGGTCGTCGTAGGCCGACACCACCCGCACCACGCGTGAGGTCGTCGCGACGTCCCCGCGCTCGACCGCCCAGTGGTGCGGCACCCCGACGTCCGCGACGATCGGCGCCAGCCTCGACAGCTCGGCCGTCCGGGCGAGGATGGCGGCCCCTGTCGCGGCGACGCGCCGCTGGTCCCGCAGGGAGATCTCCACCGTGGCGCCGCCGGGGATGGGACGCGAGAGCCCCACCTGGCCCACGTCGTGCAGGAGCGCGGCCGCCTCCACGTCGGCCAGGTCGGCGTCCTCGACGCCGGCCTCGCGCGCCACGGGCACCGCCAGCCGGGCCACCCGGGTGGCGTGGCCCGGGGTGGTCAGACCCGCCTGGTCGGTCAGTCGCGAGAGGGCGAAGAGGGTCTGCCGCTGCGCCTCCCGGATGCGTCGCTGCCGGGTGACCGCCGGTTGCAGCAGCGCCATCGGGACGAGGAACAGCAGGAAGGAGGCCGACCCCAGGACGTGCAGGGAGAGCGCCATGACGGCCGCGGTCGACGCCGTGGCGAGGATCAGGGGCCCGTGGCGCACGAGGTGGGCCCCCAGCTCGGCCGCGAGAGACCGGCGCTCGACGGACGCGTGCACGACCGCCCGTCCCACGACCGGGGCCCCCACGGCGAGGATGGCCACGCCGAGGAGGAGCAGGGCGGTGAAGGGTGCGTGCGGGTCGAGCCGACCGGCCTGCTCGTAGAGACTGCGTATGCCCGGCGGGCTCACACGTGCGAGGACCCCTGCCACGAGCACCGTGGTCGCCGTCCGCGCAAGGTCGTGCGGCAGGGAGGCCCAGTGCCCGCGCACCCCGGCGACGGCCAGGGTTGCCAGGCAGGCCAGGAGCAGGGGCCCGATCAGCCCGGCCGGACCCGCGCGGTCCGCTCCGCCCGCAGGCCAGGCGGTGGACACGGCGAGCGCGACGGCTGTCGCCTGGGCGAGAGGTGCGTCCCGGACCACCCCGGGCACGGTCACCCGCCAGGCCTCACCCAGCGCCATGGCCAGGAAGGCGACGACGGCCACCTGCAGGTCGAGCGTCATCGTGCTCGTGCCCCCGCATCCGGCTGCCACTCTGCGAAGGTGTCGCTCACCGAGGGGTGGTCGTGGTCCCAGCCCCCGGGGTGGGACCTGCCGACGGTCCCCTCCGCGACGGTCGCGGGGCCACGACCGGGAACGACAGGGCTTGCCTCGGTCGGGACCGTGGAGCGCGACGCACGCATGAGCGACTCGGCCAGGGCCTCGACGACCTCCGGGTCGAACTGCGTCCCGGCCCGTGTCCGCAGCTCTGCCAGAGCGGCGTCGCCATCGGACCAGGGCTTGTCCCGGTGGGCCGTCAGGGCGTCGTAGGCGTCCGCCACCGCGATGATGCGCGCTGCGAGCGGGATCGACTCGCCGGCGAGACCGGCGGGATAGCCGCGCCCGTCGAAGCGCTCGTGGTGGTGGGCGATCGCCGGAAGCGCCCCCGTGAGGAAGTCCATGCCGCGCAGCACGGCGACACCGGCCTCCGGGTGTCCGCTGATCGCGCTGAGGTAGGCGATGTCGTCGGGGTCCACCTCGCTCGGCAGCTCCGGGCGCACGGTCACCAGGCCGATGTCGTGCAGCAGGGCGGCGTAGCGCAGGTCCTCGGTCTGCTGGGCCCCGAGGTCAAGGATGCCCGCCATCCCGTCAGCCAGCTCGGCGACCCTGGAGCTGTGCCCGACCGACGCCGGGTCCGCCTGCTCGAGCGTGGCCACGAAGCTGGTGACCGTCTCCTGGTGCTCCCGGCGTGCCAGGGCCTCGCGGCCGATGGTCCAGTGGGCGACGACCAGGGGGCCGAGCACGAAGAAGGCGCTCAGGGGCCCGATCTGCGCACCCGCCCACAGCACCACGAACAGGAAGCCGATGATCAGCTGTGACAAGGATCCCCATCCGAGGCTCCGCAGCGCGCCGATCGCGCTCGTGAGGACGTGGCTGCCCCGCACGGCGGCCGACATCAGGCCGATGGACAGGACGTTGAGCAGGGTCATGGCGGCGTACGCCAGGAGCAGGGGCAGCCCCACGTCCACGAGGGGACGACCGAGCTCGTCCGCGCTGGCGACCACGTGTCCGGCCAGGAACAGGTAGACGACGCCCCCGACAGCCCCCATAGCCGCCGTCATGGCCGCGTTGAAGAACCGGGTCTGGAGCTTCTGGGCGCGCACGTCGGTCAGGTACGACACCAGGCCGACCAGAGCCGCGCCGAGCGGCCCGGCGAGGGCCACCGCGGCGGAGAGCACGACCGAGGCGACGGACACGCCCAGGTGGGGCCCGAGGTTGCGCTCGCGGAGCAGCACCCCTCCCATGCCCAGCCCGACCAGTGGGATCACGACGCTGGGCTCCAGCCCGGTCCTCCCTCCGAGCTGGTGCCACCCCCAGGCTGCGCCCCCCGCCGCAATCACGGCCAGGAGGGCGATGACCATGCTGACACGCACAGACGAGGGGCGGCGGCTGCTACGCCGCTCGCCCCTCGTCGTGTGCTCGGTCGTCAGTCCTCCCAGGACAGGACGTCCGGGACGGCGCTGAAGAAGTCGGCGAGGGAGAAGGCGGTCAGCAGGTCGAGGAGCTGCAGCACGATATTGTCCTTTCGTGCGTGCCACGGGGTAGGCACTCGGTCGGGGTTGCCGGCACGGGTCGGCCGTGCCGATACTTTCCCACAGGCGCGTGCGAGCGGTCGACCCTGACAGGCCTCTGACGTGGATTCTTGAACAAGTCTTTACCCTTGACGTGACGTAGGTCACACCTGATGCCGTCCTCGAGCCCCCGGTGTGCGATCATGGGGCGGATCGTCCCTGTGCGGGGCCGCGTCAGCGGCCTGCCGGGGACGGACGGACCATGACCGACCGGGAGGCAGACATGAGCAAGCGCGCACGCAAGCGCCGCGACCGCAAGAAGAAGGCGGCCAACCACGGCCGCAAGCCCAACGCCTGAGCGCTCGCGCCCCAGACGTCCGGAGGGCCGGTCCGCACTGTGTGCGGACCGGCCCTCCGTGCGTCTACCTCACGGGTCGCCGGCTCAGCCGTGCTCCTGCCGCGGCTCGACGAAGGTCACCGTGGTCGTGATCCGGGTGAGGATCTGCGAGCGCAGGGTGTCGGGCGCCTGCTGACAGGCGCAGGCACGCCGCACGAGGGCCTTGACCAGCAGGTCACGCTCGTACTCGGCCAGGCACGGGCCGCACTCGTCCAGGTGGGCCTCGATGCGTGCGCGGTCGAGCGGGCCCGTCTCGTTGTCGACGAACTCGAACAGGCGCAGGACGACGTCGGCGCAGTCGGCCGCGGGGACGCGGTCTGGGTGCGTGCTCATCGCGTGGCCTCCTCGGGGGAAGAGATGACGCCGCGCTCGACGGCATAGTCGGTGAGCAGCTCTCGCAGCTGCTTGCGGCCGCGGTGCAGGCGGGACATCACGGTCCCGATGGGCGTGTCCATGATCTCGGCGATCTCCTTGTAGGAGAAGCCCTCCACGTCCGCGAGGTAGACCGCCAGGCGGAAGTCCTCACCGATCGAGGCCAGGGCGCGGGTCACGTCGCTGTCGGGAAGGTGGTCCAGCGCCTCCGTCTCGGCCGACCGCAGACCCTTGGAGGTGTGCGAGGCGGCCCGGGCCAGCTGGTAGTCCTCCACCTCGGCGGCGTCCGACTCCAGCGGCTGCCGCTGCTTCTTGCGGTAGATGTTGATGTAGGAGTTGGTGAGGATCCGGTACATCCAGGCCTTGAGGTTCGTGCCCGGGCGGTACTGGTGGAACGCGGCGAACGCCTTGGCGTAGGTCTCCTGGACGAGGTCCTCGGCGTCGGTGGGGTTGCGCGTCGTGCGGAGGGCGGCGCTGTACATCTGGTCCAGCAACGGCATCGCCTCGCGCTCGAACCGGGCGGCACGCTCCTCGGGGGTCTCGGTCGAGACATCCACGGCGGCGTCCGCCTCCGCCAGGGCCTGCGCCTCGATCTGCTCGATGGTCGGCTGGTCGGTAGTCATCGTCGACCAGCCTAGCCCGCGGCCCGGGACGAGGGCGCCGACGCCGACGCGTTCGCCGGGAGTGACTGCGGTGATCAGCAAGGGCTGCCTCCTGGGTGGTGGGGGACGCTCGGGGAACGGGTCCTCACCGACCATTCATTCCCGGTCCTGTCTCGCACCACCCGTCAGGGCGCCGACAGCGCCCGCGCCACGGTCTCCGTCCACAGGCCGGCTCCCTGCTCGTCCGGGTGCACGTCGTCGGCGAGCAGCTCGTCGGGCTCGCCGGTCTCCTCGAAGGCGCGCGCGACGTCGATGACGCCGATCCCACGGGCCACGGCCACCTCCCGCACCGTGGCCCGCACCTCGGCGTTGGCGTCGTCGCGCTGGGGCTGCTGCAGCGTCAGCACGACGGGGACCTCCGGCCCGACCGCCGACCGAAGGGCGGTCAGGGCGGCCTCCAGCTCGTCCCGGACGTCGTCCACCGTGTTGTTGTGGCCGAAGTTGAGGACCACCAGGTCCACGGGCTCCGGCAGAAGGGACTCGAGGTGCTCCACGACATACCCGAAGGAGGCTCCGCTGTGGTGGCCGCTGTAGAGGGTGAGCGGCCCCTGCCCGCCGGTGCCCTCGGGCGAGAGGACGCGCGGCTCGATGTACCCCTGCCCGGTCCACTCGTTCCAGGAGAGCACGGTGACCGGTCGCGTCCGGGCCAGCGCCCGGCCCCACCCGTACACCCACTCCCACGTCTCGTTGCCCGTCGAGTCCCCGAGTGCCGCGACGACGACCGGGCCGTCACCGTCGAGCACGGCCCGGGCGCTCGGCAGGGAGGAGGCGGCAGGACCGGCCTGCCGCGTCTCGCGGGCGTCGTCGGAGCCCGACGGGGTCCCCGTGGAGCTGTCCGGAACGGTGTCCCGGGGAGGGGCCGCAGGTCCGGACGGGGGCGGCGCAGAGGCCACGGAGGCCGGCCCGTCGGCCGGCGCCACACCGTCCGGGGGCGGCGCCGAGCTCCGGAACATGAGGATCGTCAGCGCCGCGGCCGCGACCGCCAGCAGCGCCAGCCCGAGGTCCTGCCATCGCACAGTGGTCGTCCCTTCGCCGCCCCCGTGCATCCCCCTGCGCCAGCCTACCCCCGTGAGGGTGGGACGATGGGCGCGTGAGCCCGACCTCCCGCCACCATCTCAGGCCGCTGAACCAGCCGGTGAAGCTGCAGAACGTCCTCTACGAGATCCGCGGGCCGGTCGCCGCCCGCGCCGCCCAGCTCGAGGCCGAGGGGCACCGGATCCTCAAGCTCAACATCGGCAACCCGGCACCGTTCGGCTTCGAGGCGCCCGACACGATCCTGCACGACATGATCGCGGCGCTGCCGACGGCTCAGGGCTACTCCGAGTCCAAGGGCATCCTGCCCGCGCGGCGGGCGATCGTCTCGCGCTACCAGGAGGTGCCCGGTTTCCCCGACCTCGACGTCGACCACGTCTACCTCGGCAACGGAGTCTCCGAGCTCATCATGATGACGCTCCAGGCGCTGCTCGACGACGGCGACGAGGTCCTCATCCCCTCCCCCGACTACCCGCTCTGGACGGCCGCCACCAGCCTGGCCGGCGGCGTGCCGGTGCACTACGTGTGCGACGAGGAGAACGGGTGGAACCCCTCGGTCGAGGACATCCGCGCCAAGGTCACGTCGCGGACGAAGGCCATCGTCATCATCAACCCCAACAACCCCACAGGTGCCGTGTACTCGCAGGAGGTGCTCACCGAGCTCGTCGAGGTGGCGCGCGAGCACTCGCTGCTGCTCCTCGCCGACGAGATCTACGACCGCATCCTCTACGACGGGGCCCGCCACACCTCCGTGGCCGCCCTGGCACCGGACCTGCTCTGCCTGACGTTCAACGGTCTGTCCAAGACCTACCGGGTCGCCGGCTACCGCGCGGGGTGGGTGGCGATCACGGGGCCGACCGCGCACGCCGCCGGCTTCCTGCAGGGCATCGACCTGCTGGCCTCCACGCGGCTGTGCCCCAACGTCCCGGCGCAGCACGCCATCCAGGTGGCCGTCTCCGGGCACCAGAGCATCGAGGAGCTGCTCGCCCCCGACGGGCGCCTGACCCAGCAGCGCGACATCGCCGTGCGCATGCTCTCGGCGATGGACGGCGTGTCGGTGGCCGAGCCCAGGGGCGCGCTGTACGTCTTCCCCCGGCTCGACCCGGAGGTCCACGAGATCCGCGACGACGAACGGCTGGTCCTCGACCTCCTCGAGCAGGAGAAGATCCTCGTCGTCCACGGCACGGGCTTCAACTGGCCGGCACCGGACCACCTGCGGATCGTCACCCTCCCCTGGGGCACCGACCTGCAGGCGGCGCTGGAGCGGATGGGCAACTTCCTGGCGAGCTACTCGCAGTGACGGTGCCCTGATGTGCGGCAGGTATGCGGCGACCGCCAACCCCGAGGAGCTGGTGGAGGCCTACGAGGTCGAGCTGGACGCCACCGGCGAGCCCGCCCGCAGCGTGCTGAAGAACCCGCAGCAACCGCCGCCCGGGCACCCGGACCACAACGTCGCCCCGAGCAAGCAGGCGCCCGTGGTGCTCACCCGGGTGCCCCGGGGGGCGCCGGAGGACGCCGCGCCGACGCGGCAGCTGCGCCTGCTGAGCTGGGGCCTGGTGCCCTCGTGGGCCAAGGACCCCGCCGTCGGCGGCCGGATGACCAACGCCCGCGCGGAGAGCGTGCTCGACAAGCCGGCCTTCGCCCGCGCGGCCGCCCGGCGGCGGTGCCTGGTGCCGGCCACGGGCTGGTACGAGTGGCAGGCGAGCCCCGTCACCAAGGACGCCCGCGGCCGGCCCCGCAAGCAGCCGTTCTTCATCGCCCGGGCCGACGAGGCGCCGCTCGCCCTGGCAGGTCTCTACGAGTTCTGGAAGGAGCCCGAGGCACCCGCGGAGGACCCGCTGTCCTGGATCGTCTCCTACACGGTCATCACCACGGCGGCCGAGCCCGGGCTCGACCGCATCCACGACCGGCAGCCCGTGGCGCTCGAGCCCGGCCAGTGGGCCGACTGGCTGGACCCCGGGCTGACCTCGGCCGAGGACGTCCGGTCGCTGCTGGACGCCTCCCACGTCCCGGGCCGCTTCCGCGCCTGGCCGGTCAGCACCGCCGTCAACTCCTCGCGCAGCAACGGTGCCGCCCTGCTCGACCCCCTGCCGACCGACCAGCTCGTGGGGGTCGTGGACCCGACCACCGGCGAGGTGGTCGGCGGATGAGCCCGCACCCGGCCGCCGCCGACGCGACCAGGGTCGACGTCGCCACCCCGGAGGGCACCGCACAGGTGCGGGTCTTCGGCCCGGCACCCGTCACGGGCGCGGACGGCGACGGGGCCGCGCCGCCGGCCCGTGGGACCCTGCTGGTCGGGCACGGCGCGGGCGGACGGAAGGACGCGGCGGACGTGCTGGAGGTCACCGACCTGACGCGCGACGGGTGGACCGTGGTCCTGGTCGACCAGCCGTGGCGCGTGGCCGGCCGCTCCGTGGCCACCCGTCCGCCGAACCTGGACCGCGCCTGGCTCGCGGTGGCCGCCGAGCTGGCCACCGCCGCGTGGCAGCGGCGCCACGGCATACCCCTGCCTCCACCGTGGGTGGTCGGTGGGCGCAGTGCGGGGGCCAGGGTCGCCTGCCGCACCAGCGTCGACCCCACCGGCCCGGCCGTCGCCGGCGTCGTCTGCCTGGCCTTCCCCCTGCACCCGCCCGGCCGGCCCGACCGCAGCCGGGCCGACGAGCTGGCGCAGCCGCTCGGCGCCGGCATCCCGACGCTCGTGGTCCAGGGCGCCGCCGACCCGTTCGGCTCGCCGGAGGAGGTCGCCGTGGCGGCCGGCCGTGACGAGGGCCTGACCCTCGTCGGGGTGCCCGGCAACCACTCCCCCAGCCGCGACCTGGCGGCCGTCCGGCGCGCCGTCGGCGACTTCCTCGCCGCGCTACCGTGAGCACCACCCACCGAGAGGACCCGCACCCCATGACCGACCCGTCGATCTGGTCCGCACCGCACTCCCCCGGGCCGGTCGACGCCGTCGTGGCGGTGCCGGGGAGCAAGTCCCTGACCAACCGGTGGCTGGTGCTCGCCGCCCTCGCGGACGGGCCGTGCACGCTGCGTCGTCCCCTGCGCTCCCGCGACAGCGAACGGATGGTCGAGGCCCTGCGCTGCCTCGGCGTCGTGGTGGACGACGGCTCCGAGGACGCCTGGACCGTCACCGCTCCGGACCGGCTCCACGGGGACACGGAGGTGGACTGCGGGCAGGCGGGCACGGTCATGCGTTTCGTCCCGCCGATCGCGGCGCTGGCGCACGGTGCGGTGCGCTTCGACGGCCACCCGACCGCGCGGACCCGCCCCGTCGGTCCGGTGCTCGAGGGCCTGCGCGCGCTGGGTGTCGAGGTCGACGACGGGGGCAGGGGCACCCTGCCCTACACCGTGACCGGCCGCGGGTCCGTGCGGGGCGGGCACGTGCCGGTCGACGCCTCGGCCAGCTCGCAGTTCGTCTCCGCCCTCCTGCTCGCCGGGGCGAGGTTCGAGGAGGGGCTCACGCTGGAGCACACCGGGCAGACGCTGCCGAGCACCACCCACGTCGAGATGACGGTGCAGGCGCTGCGGGCCGTCGGTGTCCGGGTCGACCAGCCCCACGCCCGGACGTGGCGCATCGAGCCCGGGCCGGTCCGGGCGTTCGACGTGGCGGTCGAGCCCGACCTGTCCTCGGCCGCACCCTTCGTGGCGCTGGCCGCGGTCACCGGGGGCACGGTCACCGTCCCCGGCTGGCCGGCGGTGACCACCCAGCCCGGGGACCGGCTGCGCGAGATCCTGGAGCTCATGGGTGCCAGGACGTCGCTGACCGAGGTCGGCCTGGTCGTCCGGGGGCCGGCCGGCGACGACGGGCGGCCGGCCCGGCTCGCGGGTGTGGAGCTCGACCTGTCCGACGTCGGTGAGCTGACCCCCGTGGTCGCCGCCCTGGCCGCCCTCGCCGACGGCCCGAGCCGGCTCAGCGGCATCGGTCACCTGCGGGGGCACGAGACGGACCGGCTGGCGGCCCTGGTCACCGAGATCGGCCGCCTCGGCGGGCGCGCCGAGGAGACCGAGGACGGGCTGACCGTGACCCCGGTGCCGCTGCACGCCGCCCGCCTGCGGACCTACCACGACCACCGGATGGCGATGTTCGCGGCCGTGGTGGGCGCCGCGGTGCCCGGCGTGCAGGTGGAGGACGTGGCCACCGCGGACAAGACCTTCCCCGGGTTCCACGAGGCGTGGGAGCGGGCGGTCGGAGGCGACGGGGCGGCCCGCGGGAACGCCGCGGCGGTGCAGGCGTGAGCGGACGCTACGACCACCTCGACGAGTCGGACGTCCGCCACCGTCCCTCCCGCCGGGGCACGCGCCCCCGCACCAAGGAGCGTCCTGCGCACGAGGACGCCGTGGTGGGCATGGTGACGGGGGTCGACCGCGGTCGCTACACCACCCGGCTCGACGGCCGGACGGTGGTCGCGATGCGGGCCCGCGAGCTCGGCCGCACCCGGATCGTGGTCGGTGACCGGGTCGCGATGGTGGGTGACACCTCCGGTGACACGGACGCCCTGGCCCGCATCGTGCGCATCGAGAACCGCGACACGGTCCTGCGCCGCAGCGCCGACGACACCGACACCGTGGAGCGTGTCATCGTGGCCAACGCCGACCAGCTCGTGGTCGTGACCGCCCTCGCCGACCCCGAGCCGCGGCCGCGCATGGTCGACCGCTGCCTGGTGGCCGCATACGACGCCGGTCTCGACCCGCTGCTCGTGCTCACGAAGGCCGACCTGGCCGACCCCGCCGACTTCCTCTCCCACTACGAGGCCCTCGACGTCCCCTCCGTGGTCAGCCGCAGCGTCCCGGGCACCGGTCCCGGCGGGGAGGGCACCGACGTGCTGGAGGCGGCCGCGGTCGAGCAGGTCCGGCGCCACCTCGCCGACAGGGTCAGTGTGCTCGTCGGTCACTCCGGGGTCGGCAAGTCCACCCTCGTCAACGCCCTGGTGCCCGACGCGGACCGCGCGACGGGGGTCGTCAACGCGGTCACCGGCCGTGGGCGCCATACCTCCACCTCGGCGGTCGCCCTCGAGCTCGCCGGCGGCGGCTGGGTCGTCGACACCCCGGGAGTCCGCTCGTTCGGTCTCGGTCACGTCGACCCCGCGACCTTCGTCGAGCACTTCGAGGACCTCGTGCCGGGCACCGCCGGGTGCCCGCGCGGCTGCAGCCACGACGAGCCCGAGTGCGGCCTGGACGCCTGGGTGGCCCAGGGGCTGGCGGGCCCGGCCGGCCCGGCCCGGCTGGAGTCGCTGCGCCGGCTGCTGCGCAGCCGCACCGGGGACGAACGCCCCTGACTCCGGCGGCGTCCGGCGAGCGTCTGCGGCACGGCCCCGACCTGCGGCTACGGTGTGCCGGTGGCCACCTTCGACGACGACCTCCGCCTCGCGCACGTCCTCGCGGACGCCGTGGAGCGCACCGCAGTGGAGCTCTTCGGGTCGATGGACCTGAAGGTCTCCGTCACCGACGAGGGGGCCCTGACGACGCAGGCCACCGCGCGGCTGGAGGAGCTGCTGCGGCACCAGCTGCAGCGCACCCGTCCCCGGGACAGGGTCGAGGGCCGCGTCCTGGAGCCGACGGGGCAGGGTGACCGGTGCTGGGTGCTCGACTCCCTGGACGGGACCGCCAACTACGTGCGCGGGGTCCCGGTCTGGGCGACGCTGATCTCCCTGGTCGTGGAGGACGAGCCCGTGCTCGGGCTGGTCGCCGCCCCCTCGCTGAGCCGGCGGTGGTGGGCCGGGCGGGGCTCCGGGGCGTGGACCGGCCGCCAGCTCAGCCGCGCCCGCCAGGTGGGGGTCAGCGACACCTCGGTGCTGGAGCACGCGTCGGTGTCGGTCGACGAGGTCGCCTCGTGGCTCTTCGGCCCCCACGGGCAGGGCTTCGCCCAGCTGTCCGACCGGGTGTGGCGCACGCGGGCCTACGGCGACTTCTGGAGCCACGCCCTGACGGCGGAGGGCGCCACGGACGTGGCCCTGGCCGCGTCCATGGACCGCTTCCAGCTGTCGACGCTCAGCGCGCTCGTGCGTGAGGCCGGTGGGCGGATGAGCGACCCGTGGGGTGCCGAGGTGGTCGGCCCGGGGACCGGCGAGCCCACCGCCGTGGTCGTCAGCAACGGAGCGCTGCACGACATGGTGCTGGGCGCACTGGCCCCCTCGGAGGGCGCGCAGGGCTGACCTTCAGCCGACCACGCTGACGGGGCCGAAGCCCAGCTCCTCCGCACCGTCGAGGTGCGCGGGGTCACCCACGAGCACCAGCGTCCACGGAGGGCCGGTACGGACCTCGTCCCACGCCTGGCCCACCCGGGCCGCGGTCAGGTCCCGCAGCTGTGCCAGCGTCTCGGTCACCGTGGCGGGTTCCAGCCCGTCGCTGACGAGGGCGACGATCTCGTCGGCGACGGCGTCGGCGGTGCCGTACCTGCCGGGTGCCGTCATCGACAGGAAGTCGGCCGCCTCTCGCACCTCGCGCTCGGTCAGGTCGACGCCGGGCGTGTCCAGGATCACCCTCAGCTCGCGCAACGCGTCGACGGTCGCGTCGGCCCGCACGGAGCCGCCCACGACCGTCAGGCCGCCGACCGCCCGCGGGCGGAAGCCCGCACGCATGCCGTAGGTGTAGCCGCGCTCCTCCCGCAGGACCCTGTCGATGCGGGCGTGCGGCGACCCGCCGAGCAGCATGCCCAGGGTCTGGAAGGTGCCCCACCCGTGCCGGGTACGCCGGTCGGGACCGGGACGCCCCAGGTAGATCTCCGTCTGCGCCAGGCCCGGACGCGGCACGAGCACGGTCCGCCCGGCCCCGTCGGCCCGCCGGGCCGGACCGGGAAGGTCGACGAGGTCGCCCGACCCCTGCCAGGTGCCGAGGGTGGCACCGAGGAGGGACACGGCACCGGGCACCGTGGACAGGTCACCCACCAGCACGGCGGTGGCCCCGCGGGGGCTCAGCTGCCCGTGGCGGGCGCGCAGGTGCTCAGGGGTCAGGGAGGAGACGGTCTCGCGGGTGCCGCCCAGCGGCAGGTGCGGTCGGTCGTCCTCGTGGTAGTAGGTCCGGACGAACTCCAGGGCCGCCCGGGACCCCGGGTCCGCCTCGTCGTGGGCGATGTCTGCGAGGCGGTGCCGCGCCAGCCGGGCGACCTCCGCGTCGGGGAAGGCGGCCTCCGCCAGGCACTCCGTCAGCAGCGCCACCGCCGTGCCCAGGTGCCGGGCCGTGACCTCGAGCCCCAGGTGGACCCCTCGCTCCCCGGCACCGGCGCCCCAGGCGATGCCGTTGCGCTCGGCCAGCTCGGCCAGCTCCTCGCTGGTATGCCGTGAGGTCCCCTCGTCGAGGGCACGCGCCATGAGCAGCGTCGAGCCCTCGGTGCCCGGCTCCTCGTGCGAGACCGGCAGGCGCAGGTTGACCCGCAACGACAGGACGTGCTGCCCCGGCATGTCGACGACCAGCAGCCGCATCCCGTTGGACAGGTGGGTCCGGCGCGGCACGGGGAAGGCCCACGGCTGGGGCGGTCGCACCGCCGGGCGCTCGAGCACGCGCCCGCTCACCGTGCACCCCCGTCCAGGGCGAGGGCCGCGACCGGTTCCACGTCCTGGACCCTCTCGTCCGCTCCGGCGACCGTCTCGGCCGGTCGCCGGTAGCGCAACGTCACCGCGGCGGACGGGGCCAGCCACCGCGCGGCCGCGGCGCGCACCTGTTCGGCGGTGACGGCGAGCACGTCGTCGAGGTAGCGGTTGAC
The DNA here is from genome assembly GCF_000421185.1 of Ornithinimicrobium pekingense DSM 21552. Lineage (GTDB taxonomy): Bacteria > Actinomycetota > Actinomycetes > Actinomycetales > Dermatophilaceae > Ornithinicoccus > Ornithinicoccus pekingensis. The sequence goes on along the minus strand of NZ_ATWJ01000007.1, from coordinate 110,704 downwards.
CTGCTGGGCGTCGCCGAACACCGCGACGGCGCGGGAGAGCAGCTCGGCCCGCTCGTCGAAGCTGGCCAGGGCCTCCAGCCAGGACCGCTCGGTGTCCGCGCGTGAGGCCTCCAGCTCGGCCTCGGTGGGCCCGCTGCGCGCCAGCGTCTCCAGCTCCTCGTGGACGGCCGCCTCGACGACGTCCGGATCCACGCCGTCGGTGACGTCCACCACGAGCAGACCGAGCGAGGTGCCGTCGGCGAGGCCGAGGGCTGTGCCGTGGACGCCGCTGGCGGTCTCCTCCCTGCGCAGCAGGCGCAGCTGCAACCGGGAGACGCCGAGGGAGGCCAGTGCGTCGAGCGCCATGGCGCACGGCAGGAAGTCCGGGTCGGTGACCGCGGGCAGCCGGAACGCCAGGTAGAGGCGCTCGCTCGGGACCTCCTCGAGCAGGTCGAGCGTGACCGGCTCGGTCAGCGGGGTCAGGGGCTCCCGGGACGCCGGGCGAGGCACCGTGCCGTCCTGCAGGTGCCCGAGGTAGCGCTCCGCCAGCGCGAACCCCTCCTCGGGGGAGACGTCACCGACCATCGTCAGCACGAGGGTCCGGGGGCCGTAGTGGGCGGAGAAGAAGCTGTGCACGTCCTCGAGCGTCGCCGCCCGCAGGTCCTCCATCTCCCCGATGGTGGTGTGGTGGTAGGGGTGCCCCTCCGGGAAGGCCAGCCGGCAGGCGTGCGCGAGCGCCTGCCCGTAGGGGACGGTGTCGTAGCGCTGCCGCTTCTCCTCCACGACCACGTCGCGCTGGTTGTCCAGGTTGGCCTGGGTGACCGCCGGCAGCAGGTGCCCGAGGCGGTCGGCCTCGAGCCACAGCGCCAGCTCCAGCGCCCCGGCAGGCACCGACTCCACGTAGGTCGTGCGGTCGAAGGACGTCGTGGCGTTCGCGCGCCCGCCCTGCGACATGAGCAGCGCCATGTGCTCGCCCTCGTCGACCCGCTCGGAGCCCTGGAACATCAGGTGCTCGAACAGGTGCGCCAGGCCGGTGCGGCCGGGCCTCTCGTGCCGCGAGCCGACGTCGACCCACAGGTTGACGGAGACGCTGGGCACGGAGTGGTCCTCGCTGACGACGACGCGCAGGCCGTTGGGCAGCGTGGTGGTGGCGATCGGGAAGTCCAGCGGCATAGATCCTCAACTGTACGGGCCGGGCCGTGCCTCCCCGGCCCGCGGGCCGGGGAGGCATCAGGGTGTGCCGGACGAACGCCTGCCGGCACGAGAACAGGCCCGGAGGTCGATGACCTCCGGGCCTGTCCGGGTGGTAGCGGGGGCAGGATTTGAACCTGCGACCTCCGGGTTATGAGCCCGGCGAGCTACCGAACTGCTCCACCCCGCGTTGCGTGCACCACTCTACGTCACCGTCGGCGGCCCGACCAAATCCGGGTGGTCGGGCCGCCTTCGGGTATGACGTGTGCGTGCCCTCAGGGCGCGCTGGTCTGGGACGCGTCGTCGGTACCGCCGCCACCGGGGACGGTGACGGAGCCACCCTCCGGGCTAGCCGCCACGGCCCGCCGGATCGCGTCCTGCAGACGCTCCTGCGCCTCCCCGTAGGCCTGCCAGTCCCCAGCCTCGAGCGCGGCCTGGCCCTCGGCGTAGGCCTGCTCGATGTCAGCGACGGCCGTGGCGAGGTCACCGCTGGGCTCGGGCTCGCCACCGTCACCGGGGTCGGCGGGCTCCTCGTCCGGGGACGGGCTCTGCGTCGGACCCTCGTCGCCGGCGTCCCCGGCCGTGGCGCCCGAGTCGCCGCCGAACAGCTCGTCCAACGCACCGTCCAGCGTGTCCGACCAACCCAGCTCGTTGCCGAAGGCGGCGACCACCACGCGCTGCAGCGGGTAGGAGGACCCACCCTGGGACTGCACGTAGACCGGCTCGACGTAGAGCAGGCCGTCCCCGACGGGCAGCGTCAGCAGGTTGCCGATCGTCACCTGCGAGCCCTGCTGGCGGTTGAGGTTGAGGAACTGCGACAGCGTGACGTCGAACGCCTCGGACCCCTCGTTGGAGGAGTTGACCTCGTTCTGGAACTGCCCGGGACCGCGCACGGTCGTCTCGCGCGGCAGCACCAGCATGCGCAGCTTGCCGTAGTCCTCCCGCGGCTGGCCCTCCGTCTCCCCCGCGTCGGCGTCGACCGCGAGGTAGCCGGTGAGGTTCTGGCGCTCCGAGCCGGCCGGGATGTAGGTGGTCGTCAGGCTGAAGGTCGGCTCCTCCTGCCCCGGCATCGCCACGGACAGGTAGTAGGGCGGGATGTCGGGCTTGAACTCGCCCTCGACCGTCGGGTCCTCCGAGACCGCCCAGAAGTCCTGCCCGGTGAAGAACGACCCCGCGTCCTGCACGTGGTAGCGCGAGAGCACCTGGCGCTGGACCTTGAACAGGTCCTCGGGGTAGCGGAAGTGGCTCATCAGGTCGGCGCTGATCGCCGACATCGGCTGCACGCTGCCGTCGAAGGCCTGCGACCAGGCCATCAGCAGCGGGTCCTCCTCGTCCCACTCGTAGAGGGTGACCGTCCCGTCATAGGCGTCCACGGTCGCCTTGACCGAGTTGCGGATGTAGTTGACCCGTCCCTGGCCGATCGACTGGATGTTCTCCGCACCGACCTGGAGGGAGTCCGCGGTCGCCTCGCCCAGCTCCTCGAGCTGGCTGTAGGGGTAGCGGCTGCTGACCGTGTAACCGTCGACGATCCACAGCACCCTGCCGTCGACGACGGCCGGGTAGGGGTTGCCGTCCAGGCGCAGCCAGGGAGCCACCCGCTCCACGCGCTCCCGCGGCATGCGGTGGTCGAGCATGACCGACTCGCTGTTGACCGAGTCCGACAGCAGAATCTCCAGGTGGCGGTACTTGATGGCGTACGCGGCCCGGCGGGCGACGTCACCGATCGGCACCCCGCCCGCCCCGGCATAGGTGTTGCGCACCTCGCCGGTGCCCTCCTCCTGCCCGCTGGCCGGGTAGTCGAGCTCGCGCGGCGCCTGACCCTCGGGCGCCCCGACGATGGAGTAGATCGGCGACGCCTCGCCGAAGTAGATGCGCGGCTCGTACTCGCCCAGGCCGCCCACCGGCGGGATGTTGCGCTCGTAGAACACCGGCTCGCCCTCGGCCGAGCGCCGGTTGCCGTACGCCGCGACGACACCGAAGCCGTGGGTGTAGACGGTGTGGTCGTTGACCCAGTTGCGCTGGCCCGCGGAGATGCCCTCCTGGTTGAGCTCGCGCACGGCGATGACCGTGTCGACCATCTCGCCGTCGACCTCGTAGCTGTCGACGTCGAGCGCGTCGGCGAACTGGTAGTAGTTGCGCACGCCCTGCAGCTGGCGGAACGTCGGCGACACCACTGAGGGGTCGACGATGCGGATGCCGGGGATGGTCTCGGCATCGCTGCGCAGCTGGCCGGGCTCGGCCTCCGTCTCGGCGTTGTAGTCGATCTTCTCCAGGTCCTCCAGGTCGTAGGCGGCCAGCGTGCTGTCGATCGCCCGGGCGATGTAGGGAGTCTCCAGCTGGGCCTCGGAGGGCACGACGCGCAGCTGCTGGACCAGGGCCGGGTAGGCCCCCCCGAGCAGGAGCGCGACCACGAGCAGGCCCGCGAGGCTGATGAGCGGCAGGCGCCAGGTCCTCGTCCAGATGGTCGCGACGAAGAAGGCCGCGCAGAGCAGGGCGGCGACGGCGAGGATGCTGCGCGTGGGCAGGACCGCGTTGACGTCCGTGTACTGCATACCCGTGATCCGGGCGTGCTCGGTCATCGACAGGGTGTAGCGCTCGATCCAGTAGCCCCCCGCCCGCACGAGCAGGATCAGGGCCAGGACGGTGGCCAGGTGGACCCGCGCGGCGGGCGTCGTGCGCGACGTGCCCGGCCCGCCCTGCAGCTGCAGGCCGCCGTAGATGTAGTGGGTGAGCAGGGCGCCGATGAGGGAGAGCCCCAGCACGAGCGTGGCGAACGAGACGAGCATCTGCCAGAACGGCAGGCTGAAGACGAAGAACCCGACGTCGATCCCGAACTCCGGGTCCTCGACCCCGAACGGCTGACGGTGGACGAAGAGCAGCACGGTCTGCCACTGGGAGGCGGCCGCGGTGCCGGTGAACGCCCCGAGCAGCAGCGGCACGGCCACGAAGACGAGCTTGCGCATCGGGTCGAGCGCGCTGCGGTAGCGGTCGAGGGCCGCCTGCTCAGGGGTGCTGGGCGCGTAGACCGGGCGGTGGCGCCACGCCAGCCACAGGCCCGACCAGACCGCGGCGGCGGTGAGCGCCCCGGCCCCGAGGAGCAGTCCGGCCTGCGTCAGCAGCCGGGTGGTGAGCACGTGGCGGAACCCGACGGACTCGTACCAGAGGAACTCGGTCCACAGCGTGGCTCCCCAGCCGATGACGGCGAGCACACCGAGCAGGACCAGGACGGTGGGGATGAGCCGGCTGCGGCGGCCGAGGACGCCGGGACCACCGGGGCCCCCGGGACGCCCAGGTCCGGCCGGACGACCACCGGTGGGCGGCACCCCTCCCCCGGCACCCCCGAACCCCGCGCCGAAGGGTCCGGCGCCGCGGCCGCCCGGCCCGGTGCCGCCACCGGGGGGAGGGCCCGACGGCTCGTCGCGGTCTGGGTCGTTTCCCTGCTGGCTCACCGCCCCAGCCTAACCGGCGGACGCCCCCGGCCCGACAGGCGGATGGGACCCCCGTCCCCGGCCGGTCGCGGATCGCCCGCGGATCGCGCGCGGACCGCGCACCCCGTCCCGGACAGGGAGGTGCGACCATGGTGCGGTGCCGACCGACCACCCCGCCGTCCAGCCCAGCCCGCTGCTGACCGCAGCCGTCGACACCGAGCGCCACGTGGCCCGGCTCGGCTGGGACCAGCCGCCGCGGCTCTTCGCGCTTGTGCGGACGTCGTTGCTGCGCGAGCGCGAGCCCAGCCTGCACGGGCGGCTGGGCGAGGCCGAGCCGGACAGCTACACCGCCGTCGAGCAGGAGGGCCTGCCACCCACCTCCGACCTGGAGTCGCTCCTGGGGCGCATCGCCTGGCCCGAGGACGTCGAGGGTGCCGCCATCGCGGTCGAGCGGATCGTCGTGCCGCCCGAGGCCGAGCGCGACCTGCCGCAGGACCCTGCAGCGGCCGCGGACCAGCTCGCGGCGCACCCGGGCCGCAAGGACGTCCGGCTCCTCGCGGCGTGCCTGCGCGGCGGGCAGCAGGTGTGCCTGCTGCGCCAGCGCGAGCACGACAGCGACGACGCGGTCGCGATCGGCGCGGACATCGCCCCCGGCCTGACGCACGCCCTGTCGATGACCCTGCGCGAGGACTGAGCCTCAGCCGCCCGTGGAGGTGGCGTCGTCAGCCTCCTGAAGCACCTGCTCGCACGTGGGCAGGTCGGGTGAGCTGCCGTCCTGCGCGGCGGCGACCTGCTCGACATACCCGAGCGCCTCGTCGAACGTCGCGACCGGCACCACCGCCAGCCCGCGGGGCTCGGCGCCGACGACCTCGTCGCAGTTGGCGACGGGCGCGAGGAACAGGTCGGCGCCGGCCTGGCCGGAGGCGAACATCTTCTGCTGCACGCCGCTGATCGGTCCGACGGCGCCCTGCCCGCTGATCGTTCCCGTGCCGGCGATCGAGGCGCCTCCGGTCAACGCGCCCGGGGTGAGGGTGTCGTAGACGGCGAGCGAGAACATCAGGCCGGCGCTCGGTCCACCGACGTTGCCCGCCTGCACCTCGACCTCGTAGGGCATGTCGTAGCGGGGCGCCAGGTAGACCCCCACGACGGTGCGTCCGGTCTCCTCGTCGCGCTTGGTCGGCACGTCGATCTCCAGCTCCTCGCCCTCGCGCAGCACGGTGATCGCGGCGCTCTCCCCCGGCTCCACCGCCTGCAGCCGGCTGCGCACCGTCTCGGTGTCCGTCACGGCCTCGCCCTCGACCCGCACGATCTGGTCGTCCACGTGCAGCACGCCGTCGGCCGGGGCGTCAGCGATCACCTGGGCCACGACGATGTCCTCGGGGACCTCGATGCCCGCCGCGCGCAGGCCCACGACGGCGGCGTCGTCCTGCGAGTGCCGCATGAGCTCGCTGTTCTGCTCGCGCACCTGCTCGGCCGTGACGTCCGGGGGGAACACCTGCTCGCGCGGGTAGACCGAGCGCGAGGGGTCCAGCCCAGCCCGGAGCCACTCCCAGGCCGTCACCTCCTCGCCCGGCCCGCCGTCCAGCCGCACGGTGGTGAAGTAGAGCGACCCCTCGGTGGGGTAGGTGTCCAGGTCCTCGTCGACACTGACGACGGGCTCGTCGTCAAGGGTGCCGAGGGTGTCGTAGAGGGGCCCGGGCAGGTAGACCACGCGGTCCACGGTGATCCAGTTGAGGGCCGCCGCGACGAGGACGGCGACCACGAGCAGGACCAGCCCGCTGCCGGAACGTCGGCTGATCCCCGTGTGGGGCGGACGCTCGGAGGGCTGCGCGTAACCCTCGTGGTACTCCGCGCTCACAGACCCACCCAGCTGTGGTCGCCGTCGTCGTACTGCTGGCGCTTCCAGATCGGCACCTGGGCCTTGAGCTCCTCGATGAGCAGCCGGCCGGCCTCGAAGGCCTCGGCCCGGTGCTCGGCGGAGACCGCGCACACGACGGCGAGGTCACCGACCACGAGGGAGCCGGTGCGGTGCACCGCATACACGCCGTGGATCTGCTCGCCGGCGGCGACGGCCTCGGCGATCTCGGTGAGCCGGTCGAGCGCGTCGGGGTGCGCGCTGTAGTCGAGCGTGGTCACTCCCTCCCGCCCCTCGTCGTGCTCACGGACGGTGCCGACGAACAGCGTGACGGCCCCGGCCCGCGGGTGGCTGACGGCGTCGAGCGCCTCATCGACGGACAGGGCGGTGTCCCGGACTGCGGTCACGACGGTCGGACGGCTCACCGCGTCATCATGCCCCATCGGCGCTGGGAGCCGGCTGCACGCCGGTGGCCTCAGTCGCGGGAGCGCCGTCGTCGCATGAGGGCCGCGGTCGCGATGACGGCGACGGCGGCGCTGGCCGCCCCGGCCGCAGCGGCCCCGACCGCGTCGCGCGACCGCAGCCGGCGGGCCATCACGGCGTGGTGCCCCCGCACGCCCTCGAGCAGCACGGACAGGCAGGCCGCGTTGTCGTAGGCGGGGTACCAGCCGTGCTCCGCCAGGGCGGTCGGCTCGGTCACCCAGGGATGGGTCACGTAGGCCAGGTCGGTCGCCGGGACCGGGATGACACCCAGGCGGTGGAGCCGGTCGGCAGCGGCCTGGGCCGCGGCCACCGACAGCTCGACGCGGCGCATGCCGGAGATCTCCTCCACCTCGGCCTGGCTCAGGGCCCCCCAGGCCGAGACGGTGACCTCTGCGGGGACGGGTTCGTGCACCACCGTGACGAGGGCGGAGCCGAGGTCCTCGGCGTGGCAGAAGGTCCACGCCGGCGTGGTGCCCCTGAGGGTGAGCAGGCGCGGAGCCTCGAAGTGACGGGTGATCATCGTGTCGATGCCCGGCCCGACCAGCGCCGCGGGGCGCACGACGGTGAGCCGCAGCCCCGGGTGCAGCCGGGCGAGCGCGGTGGTCTCCTCCTCGACCGCGACCAGGTCGGCCACCAGCCCCTCCGTGTCGGTCGTGCGCAGGGCGCTCGCGTCAGGGACCGGGACGGGGTTGTCAGGACGGGCGCCGTAGACCATCGCGCTGGTCACCAGGACAAGGTGGCCCACCCCGGCGGCGGCCGCCGCCGTGGTCAGGGTGCGGGCCTCGCTGACCATCCGTGCCCGGCGCGCGGCGGGCTGCTCCCGCAGGGTCGTGCCCAGGTCGTGCTCCCAGGCGAGGTGCACCAGCACGTCCACGTCCCCGAGGGCACCCACGACCGAGGGGGAGGCGATGTCACCGACGCGCCAGTCGACGTCCGCGGCTGCGCCGGCCGTCACGTCCAGCCCCACGACCCGGTCACCGGCCAGCGCGACCTGCTCGGCGAGGGTGGAGCCGAGGGCGGAGGCGGCGCGGGTGAGCGCCACCCGCAGGGGGCCGACGCGCCGCTCGGGCCGCGCGTCGGGCTCTGTCGTGGAACTCACCGGGGCCTCCTGGTGTTGTGTTGTCAGGGGCGGTGGTCCTCATCGCCCCCCGAGCAGGACGTCATCGTCTCAGGAGTGGCAGGCTGGACGCACCAGCCCCGCCAGGAAGGACCGACCCACCGTGTCAGACCACCCGCCCGCACAGCGTCCCGACGACGAGCCCGACCCGCTGGAGGCGCTCTTCGGCGGGGCTGTGCCCCCGCAGATGCGGGAGGCCCTGGAGTCCATGGGCCTGGGGTCGATGGACCCTGCGCAGCTGCAGCAGATGCGTGCCCAGATGGAGATGCTGCTGGGCGGAGGGGGTGGGGCCGACGAGGGCCCGGTCAACTCCGAGCTCGCCCACGACGTGGCCCGTCAGGTGGTGTCCCAGGCCGGTGACGCCTCGATCGGCACCGGCACCCGGCACGACGTGGAGCAGGTCGTGCAGGTCGCCTCCCTCTGGCTGGACCAGGTCACCGACTTCCCCCGGCCCGACGGACCCGCCCGTGCCCTCAGCCGGGCCGAGTGGGTCGAGGCCACGCTGCCGGTGTGGCAGCGCCTCACAGCGCCCGTGGCCCAGGGCCTGCAGGCGGCGATGAACGCCGCCATGCAGCAGCAGCTCGGCCAGCTGGGCGCTGAGGGCGCCCCGCAGATCCCGGGCCTGCCGCCCGGGATGAACCCCGCGGCCCTCATGGGCCAGATGGAGCCGATGGTGCGCCGGATGAGCGCCAGCATGTTCGGCGGTCAGGTCGGTCAGGCCGTGGGCACCCTCGCCGGGGAGACGCTCTCCGGCACGGAGGTGGGCATCCCGCTCGTGGGCGACGAGTCGGTCGCCATGCTGCCCGCCAACGTCGCCGCCTTCGCCGAGGGCCTGGAGGTCGACGCCGGGGAGGTCCACCTCTACCTGGCGGTCCGGGAGGCGGCCCGTGTCCGCCTGTTCGCCGCCGTCCCGTGGCTGGGGCCCCAGCTGCTCACGGCCGTGGAGGAGTACGCGCGCGACATCCGGATCAACACCGAGGGCATCGAGGAGGCGGTCCGCTCCGCCGACCCGCAGGACCCGGAGGCGATGCAGGCCGCCCTGGGCGAAGGACTCTTCGCGGTGGAGCCCAGCCCCGCGCAGCAGGCGGCCCTGACCCGCCTGGAGACGCTGCTGGCCCTGGTGGAGGGCTGGGTCGACGTCGTCACCGCCCGCGCGACCGAGCCGCATCTGCCCCACGCCGACGCCCTTGCCGAGGCGGTGCGCCGCCGACGCGCCACCGGCGGGCCGGCGGAGAAGACCTTCGCCTCGCTGGTCGGGCTGGAGCTGCGCCCGCGGCGCATGCGCGACGCCGCCAACCTGTGGAGCTCGCTGGAGGCAGCCGGCGGTCAGAGCGGTCGGGACGAGGCCTGGGGGCACCCGGACCTCGCCCCCACGGCCACCGACCTCGACGACCCCCTCGGGTATGCCGACCGCCGCACCGCCCAGGACGCGGACCTGTCGATCTCCGACGAGGACATCGAGCGTCTCCTCTCCCAGGGCGACGCCGGCCAGGGCGAGGCCGGCCCGGACGAGGCCCCGGGTGGCGGGACCGACGACCGGGACGACGACGGCAGGTCCTGACCGGCCCCTGTGGACAACCACCGGGCCGGCCCGCGCTCCGGTGCGAGGCTGGCCCGGTGAGAGGCGAGGACGCGGACGGACACCTCCCGGCACGCCCGTCGGTGACGGTGCTGCGCCGCCCCGGCGGGGAGCTGCAGGTCGGGGTGGGGCCCGGCGCCGTGATGCTCGACCCCGGACCGGCCGTGCAGCCGGACGGCACGGGAGAGGAGCTCGGTCCGGTGCTGGCCGGCGCACTGGCCACGCGGGGCCGGGAAACCGGCGGCGGGCCGGAGCCGCCCCCCGCGTGCGCCGTCCTCGGCGCGGGCTCCCTGGCCGGACGTCTGCGGCGCGTGCTCGGGAACGTGCCGACGGAGAGCCACGCCGGGGTGCTGGTGGTCGTGCACCAGCAGGTGGTGCCGCTCGAGGTGGGCGTGGCGCTCGCCCGGTCGGGCACCCCGACCGTGCCGGTGGTGACCCAGCACCGTCGCGTGGTCGTCGGACCGGTGGTCGGTCCCGGTGGCGGTCCCTGCCTGCACTGCCTCGACCTGCACCGCAGGGACAAGGACCCGGCGTGGCCCGCGCTGGCCACGGCCCTGGGCCACCCCGCGGAGCAGGTGGTGGGGCCGGACGTGCCGGACGCGCTGGCGCGGGCCGTGGAGGGGGTGGTCCTGCTCCTGGTGTCCGCCGTCCAGGGCGGACGCCCGGTGTCGCCGGGGCTCGGCTACGAGCTCGGGCCGGACGCACCCCATGTCGTCGCGCGGCGGTGGACCGCGCACCCCGCCTGCCCCTGGCACCGCTGACACGCGACGGGGGCCGTCCCGGTGGGACGGCCCCCGCGGCCCGGCGTGCCGACCGGGCCCGTGCTGGTGCAGCTCCTCACCGGGCGGCGAGTGCGTGCCTGGGGCGGTAGCCCTCCGACCCGGCGGCCCGGCGGCCCAGGAGGGGCAGCACGAGCCGGCGGGCCGAGAGCCGCTGCCGGGGCGCCCGCGGGTGCGGGCGCAGCTGGCGCTCGCGGTCGCGGGCCACGGCCCGCGCCTCGAGCAGGTTCATCTGCTGGTTCATGATGTCGGTTCCTTCGGTCTGTCGATGCAGGTGGTGCTGGTCGGTCGGCCGCGGGGGCCGTTCCGGTCACGCGGCGACCTCGTCCTTGCGAGGACGGCCCCGTGGACGCTTGCGGGGGACGACGGCCCCCTGGACGAGGAGCTGGCCTCCCCAGACGCCCCACGGCTCGGCGCGCTGGAGCGCACCGGCCAGGCAGGCCTCCCGGACGGGGCAGGCGCCGCACAGCGACTTGGCGGCCTCGACCTCCGCCGGGAGCTCGGCGAACCACAGGTCCGGCGGGTTCTCCTGGCACGGCAGCCCGCTGCCGGCGGCAGCCGCGTCGTGGAGGCCGGCGAGCTCGGCGATCGCCGTCACGCTGTGGAGGCCGTGCTCGTGGGTGGTCTCGGCGTGCGTGAGCATGGCGCTGGGCACGTCTGTTCCTTCCTGCTGGTGTCGATGCTGTCTGAGGTCGTGGTGCGCGGTGATCGTCATGTCGGTCTCCCTCGGCTGTGAGGCAGATCCGCGGACCGGTCCGAGAACGACCGGGAGGCGTTCCCGGTGCGGACAGCAGAACGGCCGCGGATCCTCGGACGAGGACTCGCGGCCGGTAGACGCAGGAAGGCCGGTGGCCTAGCTGGTGGGCTCGGAAGTCACGTCCAGGATGGGGTCGGTGGTCGGCGCGGCGGTGATGCCGGTGACGAGGCCGGAGCCACGCCCTCCCAGGGCATCGCCTGCGACGGCGCGGAAGGCGCGCGGACGCAGTGCACCCTTGAGGGTGGGCAGCAGCGAGACACGCGTGCCGTCGACGGAGGTACCGACGAGGTTGACGATGCTCAGCTCCATGGTTTCCACCCTCCTCTCATGCACTGCGCGACCCCACGGCCGACGGCCGTGAGCTGGACAGGGAACACTCTATGCCCGCCGCGGGCAGCGCACAACGTATTTGTTCCGGAGTGTCCCCGAGCCCCTCCGCGAGCCCGTGACCAGCAGGTTCTGGTGGTGGGCGTCAGGCCTCGTCGACGCCGCCGGCGCGCAGCACGGCCAGCACCTCGTCGCCGTACATCTCCAGCTTGCGGGCCCCGACCCCGGAGATGCGCTGCAGCGCGGCGTGGTCGGCGGGCATGGCCTCGGCGATCGCGGTCAGCGTGGCGTCGGTGAACACCACGAAGGCCGGCATCCCGGCCTCGCCCGCGGTCTGCTTGCGCCAGGCCCGCAGGGCCTCGAAGACGCGCTCGTCGTAGGTCGGGGGGCAGGCAGCGCAGCGACCGACCTTGCGCTCGGCGGCGGTGTCCAGGATGGTCCCGCACGTGCGGCAGGTCCGCGGTGACCTCGCGGCAGGGCCGCGTGCGGATTTGGCGCGCCGTGGACGGCCGGCGGCCGCGCCCTCGCCGAGCACAGAGGCCGCTGGCGCGAGGAACCGCGAGACGGTGCGGCCCGCGCGACCGCCGGGTGTGCGCGCGGCGGCCCAGCTCAGATGGAGCTGCTCACGGGCCCGGGTGATGCCGACGTAGAGGAGCCGACGCTCCTCCTCGACCCGTTCGGGACTGTCGGCGAGCGTGATGGGCAGCAGCCCGTCGCTGCAGCCGACCAGCAGCACGACGTCCCACTCGAGGCCCTTGGCCGCGTGGAGCGACGCCAGCGTGATGCCCTGCACCGCGGGGGCGTGCTGCTCCGCGGCGCGGCGGTCCAGCTCGGCGACCAGGTCGGCGACCCGGGCGTCGGGAGAGGCTGAGGCCAGGTCGTCCGCGAGCAGCGCGAGAGCCTGCAGGCTCTCCCACCGCTCCCGGGTCGCTCCGCCACCCTCCGGGGGGTTCGGCGCCCATCCTGCCCCCGAGAGCACGGCGCGCACCACCTCCCCCAGCGGGGACGAGGCGTCGTCGCCGCGCACGGCACCGCGCAGCAGGAGCACCGCCGAGCGAACCTCGGCCCGGGCGAAGAAGCGTTCACCACCGCGGACGAGGTAGGGCACGTCGGCGCGCGCCAGCGCCGTCTCGACCGCCTCGGACTGCCCGTTGGTGCGGAACAGCACCGCGACCTCGCTGGCCGCCACCCCCTCGTCCAGCAGGCGCCGGACCGTGGCGGCGACCCCCCGCGCCTCGGCCTCGTCGTCCGGGTATGCCGTGAGGGTGGGCGCAGGACCGTCGCCTCGCTGGGCGACCAGCTCCACGGTCGGCGCGAGCGCGCGGGCCGCCGGCCCCTCGGGGCGGCGCGCTCCCGCCAGCACGAGGTTGGCCACGTGGATGACCTGGGGCGTGCTGCGGTAGTTGCGGACGAGCCGCACCGTCCGCGCCTGCGGGTGCCGGGAGGCGAAGGACAGCAGGTGGTCGGCGGAGGCGCCGGTGAAGGAGTAGATGGACTGCGCCGGGTCCCCGACCACGCACACGTCCGCGCGCTCGCCGACCCACAGGTCGAGCAGGTGCTGCTGCAGCGGGTTGACGTCCTGGTACTCGTCGACGACGAAGTGCCGGTACTGCTCGTGCACCTGCGCGGCGATCCGGGGGTGCTCGTCGAGCAGGCCGACGGTGAGCAGGAGCACGTCCTCGAAGTCGATCACGTGCCGCTCGGCGCACACCTCGCCGTAGACCTCGATGAGCCGGGCCATCGCCGTGGCGTCGAGACCGGCCGCCTGGCGGCCCTGCGCGCGGGCCGCGGCCGCATACGTCTGCGCGGTGAGCATGCTGACCTTGGCCCACTCGATCTCGGCCGCCACGTCCCTCAGGCCCGCCCGGTCCAGACGCAGGCGCAGACGCCCGGCGGCCTCGACGACGGCGGGGATCTTCTGGGCGGCGACCTCCGGTGGTGCTCCCCCGACGGCCTGGGGCCAGAAGAACTGCAGCTGACGCAGCGCCGCGGCGTGGAAGGTGCGGGCCTGCACCATCGGCACCCCCAGACCCCGCAACCGGGTGCGCATCTCCCCGGCCGCGCGGGCGGTGAAGGTCACGGCGAGCATGCGGGAGGGGTGGTAGGCGCCGCTGGCCACGCCGAAGGCGATGCGGTGGGTGATGGCCCTGGTCTTGCCGGTCCCGGCACCCGCCAGCACCGCCATCGGCCCGCTCGGGTGGGCGGCCACCTCGCGCTGCTCGGGGTCGAGGCCCTGCAGCACCGCGTCGGCGCCCTGGACGGCCGGCGGCGTCTCCGCCGTCACGGTGACACCTCGCGCCTCGGCTCGGGCAGCGGTCCGGAGAACCACTCCTCGATGAGGACGCGGGCGATCGACACCCGCGTGGGAAGGGTGCGGCTGCCGTCGGCGACGTGGTCGGCCAGCTCCTGGCGGGTGTACCAGGCCGCCGACCGGATCTCGGCGGGGTCCGGCGTGAGCACCGTGGTCCGGGCCCGGGCCCGGAAGCCCAGCATCAACGAGGCCGGGAAGGGCCACGGCTGGTCGCCGCGGAAGACGAGGTCGTCGATCTCGACCCCGACCTCCTCGTGGACCTCGCGGGCCACCGCTGCCTCCATCGTCTCGCCGGCCTCCACGAAACCGGCCAGCACCGAGACACGTCCGTCCGGCCATCCGCTGCCGGTGGCCAGCAGCAGCCGGTCGTCGCCGTCGACGACCGCGACGATGACCGCCGGGTCGGTGCGCGGGTAGTGCTCGGACCCGTCCGCAGGGCACCGACGGACCCAGCCGCCCTGGACGACGTCGGTGACCGCACCGCAGCGCGGACAGTGCCGGTGCCGGTGGTGCCACCCGTGCAGCGCGGTCGCCGTCGTCAGCAGACCTGCCTGCGTGTCGTCCAGCTCGGCCCCCACCTCGCGCAGCGAGACCCACCCGTCGCCCGGCGCCCCCGCGGCGTCGGGTACCGACGCGGGGGGCGTCTCGTCGACGGCGAGGTAGGCGACACCGTCGTGGCGACCGAGGAACCACGGTGACCGAGCAGCGTCACCGGGAGCGGGTGCCCGCAGGTCCAGCGACGCCGGGTCCCCCGCCGCCGCTCTGCTGCGCCCGTCCCGGATCACCAGCACGCGCGTCCGCGGGTCCTCGAGGGCCTGCGCGACGGTGGCGTCGTCGGCGCGCTCGCGGGCGGAGCGGTCGACCGTGGCCCGGGACAGCGCGAGGTCCAGCAGGGTCTCGTCGGCTCGGCTCACGCGAGCCACTGTAGGTGCTGCCGGTGACGGGACCAGGACGTGCCGGTCCGCCTCCCTGGCTGGGGCGACCGCACGGCATACGGTATGACGGTGATGCGCACGGATCTGGCCCTGGCCGCCCTCGCCAGCGCCGCCGTCCCGGGGATGAAGCCGGTGGCGGTGGCCGCGCTGGGTCCCGCTGACGACGAACGCGGTCGTGAGCTGCAGACCGCCCTCGTGGAGGACGGCACCGGACGGCGCTGGGTGGTGCGCTGCCCCCTCACCCCGGTGGCGGGTGCGCGTCTGCGCCGCAACGACGAGCTCGTGCGCCAGCTGCCCCGGCACGTGCCCTTCAAGGTCCCGGCCGCCGCCGGCTACGCGCCGGTCGGCAAGGACGGCAGCGCCGCCGTGTACCCCCACGTCGAGGGCAGCCCGCTGGACCTGCGCCGGTTGCCGGCCGGTCCGGGCCTGGCCAGCGCCGTGGGCCGCGCGCTGGCTGCGGTGCACAACATCCCGCGGGCGGTCTTCGAGGAGCAGGACGTGCCCGTCTTCGACGCCTCCGGCGCCCGCCAGCGGGCGATCGCGGAGGTCGACCGGGCCGCGGAGACCGGTCGTGTCCCGACAGGTCTGCTGGCCCGGTGGGAGGAGGCCTTCGAGGCGGCCCCGCTGTGGCAGTTCGCCACCACTCCCGTGCACGGGGCGTTCGGCGGCTCCAGCGTCGTGGTCGCCTTCACCGACGAGGACGACGCCGCCACCGGGCGCGTCGTGGCGGTCACCGACTGGGACGAGGCGATGGTGGGCGACCCCGCCGTCGACCTGGCCGAGCTGTGGTCGCAGTCCTCGCGGCAGGCGTGGGAGGCGGTCCTGGACAGCTACACGCTCGCCCGGGCGCACCGCCCCGACCCCTACCTCCACGCCCGGGCACGGCTCGTCGCCGAGCTGGGCAGCCTGCGTGGGCTGGCCCACGCCGTCTCGGAGGGGGACGAGGAGGGCGCACGCCGGTGCGTCGAGGCCCTGCGCCGGATGGACCGTCTGACGGAGGCCGACGACTCGCTGGTCCCGGTGACAGCGCGCCCCTCCGGCGCCCGCCCGGCCGCGCACCCGGAGCAGGTCGCGCACCAGCAGGCCCAGGGCGAGGACGAACCGGGTGAGGCGGACCCCACGGCGGAGGTCCCGCCGCTGACCGCGCAGGAGGCGCCCGGCCCGGTAGAGGTCGAGGACCGCGACGACGATGCGACCGTCCAGATCGAGGCACCCGTCCCGGACGGCTCGCCCGCCCCGGCCGTCACCGGTCCCCCGTACGACGCCGACGCGGACGCGGACGTCCATGACGACGCGGATGCCGATGCCGAGGCCGATGCCGACGTCGTCGCCCACCCCGCACCGGAGGGTGACGGGGGCGGCGAGATCGAGCAGGTGGCTCCGACCGGCGCCCCGCCGCAGGACGGGCTCGTGCCCGACGCGGACACCACGGGGGCCGCTGCCTCGCCGACGCCCGCCCGCGTGGTGGACGCCGCCGCGCCTACCGGCCCTGACGACGTGGGCCCGGCCCAGGGCGCCGACGGGGAGCACCTGGTCGAGGAGGACCGCGCCGCAGCCGCCGGCACCGCCAGGCCCGCCGACCAGGACGTCGAGCAGCTGCCGGACGAGGAGCGGCTGCACGAGCTCTACGGCATGCCCACGCCCGACCGGGGGACGGACGGGCGCTGAGCCCCCCGGCCCGTCCGGACCTTGGGCGTCAGCCGTCCCGGAGGGGGTCGTCCGCCAGGTCGCCGAGGAGCTGCTCGAGCTCGTCCTCGCCCGGCAGGTCCGGGCGGACGGTCTCGCCGGACGCGGCGTAGAAGAAGGCGGCACGCACCTGCGCGAGATCCCGGTCGGTGAGCCGGGCGTAGGCCAGGCGGTAGACGGCCAGCTGGAGAGCGCGGGCACGCTGCTGCTGGGAGGTCCCCGGCCGCCCCGTCTTCCAGTCGACGATCGTCACGCCGCCGTCGGGGTCGGTGAAGACCGCGTCGAGCCGCCCACGCACGCTCCGGTCGCCCAGAGAGGTCTCCACGCCCACCTCCACGGCGGTCGGGGAGCGCCCGGCCCACTCGCTGGCCAGGAAGTTGCGCTGCAGGACCTCCAGGTCCTCCTCGGCACCGTCCTCCGGCTCCGCGCCGGCCAGGTCGTGCAGGTCGACCAGGGCCGCCGCGGCGTAGTGCTGCTCGACCCAGGCGTGGAAGGCGGTGCCGAGCCGGGCGTGGCCCGCGGGCGGAGCGGGCAGCGGCCGCCGCAGCCGGGCCCGGAACCGGGTCGGGTCCGCCGCGAGCTCGACGACCGAGGACGTCGACAGGTGGCTGGGCAGCGGTGGTGACGGCACGGCGCGCCTGCTTTCCTCGCGCTCGGTCAGGAGCTGGCGTGCGAGGTCCTGCCACGGTGTGTCCGCGGCGGCCGCCCGGGACGCGCGGGCCGCCCCTGCCGAGAGCAGTGCGGTCGCGACATCCTGCACGTGCCGCCGGCGGGCCGGAGGGTCCACGGGCCACGGGGCGGACTCCTCCTCGGCGAGCCGCGGGTTCTGGTTCTCCCGGGGGTCGTCCGGGTCGGGCATCGGCTCCCACGCGCGGACGGCGACCCCCACGTCCGCGGCGGCGCGCACCTCGTCGAGGAAGCGTGAGGTCACGCGGGGTCGCTTGCCGGTGGACCACACCGGGGCGGTCAGCAGCATGCGGTGGCGGGCGCGGGTCAGGGCGACGTAGGCCAGGCGCCGCTCCTCGCGGACCGCGTAGCGGCCGCCCTCCCGGAAGACGCGAGCCAGCTCGTCGTCGAGCTCGTGGGTGTCGCCGACGGACGCCCAGCCCAGGTCAGGGCGGTCCTCGCGGTCGCCCCGCAACGGGGTGGGGAGGCGGCCGATGCCGGTGAGCCAGCCCTTGTCCGCCCGCTCCGGCACGACCCAGCCACCGTCGTCGGCCCGGGCAGGTGACCCGCCCGCCGGGAACGTGCCCTCGACCAGGCCCGGGACCGCGACGAGGTCCCACTCCAGGCCCTTGGCCGCGTGCACCGTCAGGACCTGCACCGCCTGCCGGTCCACGCTCACCTCCGCCAGCTCGGGGACCTCCGCCTCCTCGAGCCCGCGCTCGTGCTGCCGGGCGGCGTCCAGCCAGTCGAGGAAGCCGCCCAGGCTGACCCGGTCGGCGGCCGCGGCGAACCCGGCAGCGACATCGGCGAGGGCGTCGAGCTGGGCCCGTCCCCAGGTGGGGTGCAGGTCAGGGTCGGCCGCGACCTCCAGGTCCAGCCCCAGCAGCCGCTCCGCCTCGACGACCAGGTCGGGCAGCGAGAGACCGACCAGCGAGCGCATCCGCCGCAGCACACCGGACAGCCAGGAGACGCGGGCGGCGCCCTCCGGGCTGAGGTGCTGCCCGTCGGGGCCGACCCAGGTGTCCGAGGGCGGGTCGTCGAGCGCCTCGGCGAGCACGGGGGCGTGCTCCCGACCGAGACGGTCCGACCCCGCCGGCGGGCGCGCCTGCACCCGGGCCCAGGCCCACAGGGCGTCGACGTCGGCGGCACCGAGCCGGCAGACCGGCCCGGTCAGCAGCCGCATGACCTGGTCTCCGCGCGTCGGCTCCTGCACCGCCCACAGGAGGGCGACGAGGTCGAGGACCTCCGGGCTGTCGAGCAGCCCGCCGAGCCCGACGACCTCGACGGGCAGGCCACGACGCCGCAACGCGTCCACGACCGTCGGGAACTGGGCGCGGGCGCGGCACAGGACGGCTGCGGTGGCGGCTCCGGGCCCGCCCCAGTGGTCCTTGACCCAGCCGGCGACGTGCTCCGCCTCGGCCACGTGGTCCACCAGCCGGGCGACCTCCACCAGACCGTCGTCGGCGG
Source organism: Ornithinimicrobium pekingense DSM 21552 (assembly GCF_000421185.1). GTDB lineage: Bacteria > Actinomycetota > Actinomycetes > Actinomycetales > Dermatophilaceae > Ornithinicoccus > Ornithinicoccus pekingensis. The sequence continues at coordinate 92,144 of NZ_ATWJ01000007.1, read as the reverse complement.
CGGGTCCGGCCCGCAACGTCTCGACCGGGATCCGGGTCACGGCCTGCAGGTCGCCTGCGACGGCGTTGGCCGCCGCCAGCACAGCCCGGTCGTTGCGCCAGGAGACGCTCAGGTTGAGCACCCCGGCCGGCCGTCCGTCCACGGCGAACTCACGCGGGAACCGTGTCAGGGTCCCGGCGCTGGCGCCCCGCCAGCCGTAGATCGACTGGTGCGGGTCGCCGACGGCCGTGACCGGCAGGTCGGCGCCGCCGAAGAGCGAGCTCATGAGGACCATCTGGGCCTCCGACGTGTCCTGGAACTCGTCCAGCAGCACGGCCCGGAAGCGGGCGCGCTCCGCGACGGCGACGGCGGGCACGTCACGGGCGAGCCGGGCGGCGAGCGCCATCTGGTCGCCGAAGTCCAGCGCGCCGCGGGCCGCCTTCGCGGCCCGGTAGCGCTCGACGAGGGGGTAGACGAGCGCCTGGGCCCGCAGGGTCGCCGACAGGTTGCGCCCCACGGCCCGGGGACGCGCACCGTCCCGGCCCGGCAGCGCGGCGACCCGCTCGGCCTGCTGCTCCACCCACCGGTGGGCGGCCCCGGGGTCGACGAGGTGCTCGCCGAGCTCGCCGGCGAGGTTGAGCACGGACCGCACGACGGTCGACTCGGCGTAGGTCATCGCGGCCATGTCCCCGTCGTGAGCGGCCACCACCTCGTGCGCGAGCTGCCAGCAGGCAGCCTCCGACAGCAGCTGGGCGTCGGGCTCGACCCCCAGGCGCAGGCCGTGCTCGCTCACGAGCCGGCCGGCGTAGGCGTGGTAGGTGGAGACGGTCGGCAGGTCGAAGGCGTCCTGCTCACCCCGTCCGTCGTCATCCCCACCGGGCGACCAGAGCCCTGCGCCGCGCAGCAGGTCGAGCTTGGTGGCCAGGCGTGCGCTGAGCTCCAGGGCCGCCTTGCGGGTGAACGTCAGGCCCAGCACCTCCGCCGGGTGGACGTGACCGTTGGCGACGAGCCACACGACCCTCGTGGCCATGGTCTCGGTCTTGCCGGAGCCGGCGCCGGCCACGACGACCGTGGGTGACAGCGGGGCCTCGATCACGGCCGTCTGCTCGGGGGTGGGCGGGTGCGTGCCGAGCGCCTCGGCGAGATCGGCCGCGCTGTAGCGCGGCGAGACGGCCGGGGCGGGCCGTGCCGGCGTGCCGTCGCGATCGGTCACGGTGCTCATCGTCCCTGTCCCTCGGGCTGCATCGGGCAGCTGAACCTCGCCGAGCAGGTCCGGCACGCCGGACCCACCCTGGCCGGGAAGGTGCTGCCGGCCATCCCCGCCCCGGCGTCCAGGAGCATGGTGCGGGCCCAGCCCGGGTCAGCGTCACCCGCGAGCGGGCCCTGCCGCTGGGTGGTGGTCCCGCGGGTGCCGCTGCCGAGCTGGACCAGCTGCGCGCCTGCGCTGCGGGCACCCGGCGCCAGGTGCTCGAAGGCACCCTCGTCGACGGCGACCTGGTAGGAACCCAGCTGGGCGTGCCGCTCGATCTCGGCTGCCGCCGGCTTGGTGCGGCTGGTCTTGAGGTCGAGCACGACGAGGTCGCCGTCAGGGTCGCGCTCCAGCCGGTCGACCGTGCCCCGCAGCTCGACCTCCCGACCGCCGGCGTCCTCGGGCCGCACGGTGACCGCCAGCGCGAGCTCGGTGCCGACGAGCTCGCGACCGGCCGCACGGGACTCGTCGACGTAACGGACGTAGCGCTCGACCATCCCGCGGGCCTCCTGCAGCTGCCGGTCGGCGACCCAGCCGGGACGCAGGCCCAGCTCGGGCCAACGCTCCTCCAGCCGGTCGGTGAGCTGCTCGCGCGACGCGTCCGGCTCGGCCGCCACCACGTCGTGCACGAGGGTGCCGATCTCGGCACGGACCGCGTCGCCGCTCTCGGCACCCCGGGCGGTGAGGAACCACTGCAGCGGGCACTCGAGGAAGGTCTGCACCCTGGACGGCGACACCCGGACCGGCCCCTCGGGGGTGACCGTCCGGGCTGTAGACAGGCCACGGGTGTCCCACCAGGTGGTGGGCGGGGCCCCGCCGACGTCGGCCTGTGCCAGCGTCAGCAGCGTGTCGACGGCAGCGTCCCGGTGCGCCAGGTCGCCCGCACGCTGGGCCGAGACCGCCTCCCGCCGCAGGTGCCCGACCAGACCGCGCAGGGTGAGGGCGGGCTCGACCTCCACCGGCGGACGGGCCTGGTGCTCGGGGTCGACCAGGGCGAGAAAGCCGGAGGGCTGGTCCTCGGTGCTGGCCACGGCGGTCACCAGCAGTCGTGCGGAGGCACGGCTGACCGCCACGTGAAACTGGCGCAGCTCGTCCGAGCGCACCTGGGCCTGCGCGGCCCGCACGGACTGCGGCCCGCCCACCGGTTGCCCCCGGAGGGCCGCGACCAGCGCCTCGGCGCCGAGCAGGGTGTCGCGCAGGCGCAGGTCGGGCCAGACCCCGTCCTGCACGCCGACCACGGCGACATGGCTCCACTGCCGCCCGGCGGCCGCCTGCGGGGTGAGGATCTCCACCGCGCCACCCGCGCGGGCGCCGACGACCAGGGTGTCGGCGGCGACCTCCGCGCTGCGCACGTGGTCGAGGAAGCTGCGCGGCCGGCTGCCGGGGAGCCGGTCGACGTAGGCCTCGGCGGCTCCGAAGAGGACCAGCACGGCGTCGAGGTCACGGTCCGCCCGGGCCCCCAGCGCACCGCCGGCCAGCGCCTGCTGCGTCCAGACCCTGGCCAGGCCGCTGGCGTCCCACAACGCCCAGAGCACGTCCTCGGCCGTCCCCGCCGGTGCCCGGTCGGCAGCGGCCCGACCGGCGTCCAGGACGCGTGCCAGCCGCACGAGCGGCGCCAGGTCGGGGTGCAGGTCGGCCGGTGAGGTCAGCACCAGCCCCGGCTCGGCCAGCCGGTCGGCCAGGACCTCGTCCGCCGACCGCTGACCGCCGTCGACGAGCTCGGCGGCCCGCAGCCGACGGCGCAGGCGTCGCAGGTGCACCGGGTCGACGCCACCCAGCGGGCTCGTCAGCAGCGTGATCGCCTCCTCCGCGGTCGTGGACCAGGGCAGGTCGGGCTCGCGGGTCACCACGTCGAAGGCGACCAGCAGCGGCGTCACCGCGGGGTCCTGCCCCAGCGGCAGACCGGCACGGTCCACGCGCACCGGCACCCCGCCCGCGGCCAGGGCCCGCCGCACCGTGTCCTGCTGCCCGCCCGACCGGGCGATCACGGCCATCTGCTCCCACGGGACGCCCTCCCGCAGGTGCGCCGCGCGCAGCTGCCGGGCCACGTGCGCGACCTCCTGGGCCCGGCTTCGGGCGACCGCCACCTCCACCGGCGGGGACGTCTGGCCACCGGAGCCTTCCGTCGTGCCGCGCCCGTCATACCCCGGGGCGCCCGGTCGGTCCCTGTCCGGCACGGGGGCCGGCCCGCGGTGGGCGGCCCCGACCGTCGTGCCGATCCGCTCGGCCACACGCGCCGAGGCCCCGGCCAGCTCAGGGCCTCCGCGGTAGCGGAACGGCAGCACGGCCGTGGGCACCTCCACCGGGGACGTCGGGGCAGGCGCCCGGGTGGTCCCCTGCCCACGACGCCCGTGCAGCTCGTGCGCCAGGCGGACGAAGCGGTCCGGGACCGCCCCCCGGAACCCCAGGACTCCGGCGTCGGGGTCACCCACCAGCAGCACGTCCGCCGCGGGTGGCCGCAGGACCCTCAGGAGGCGGGCCGCGGACGCCGTGAGCTCCTGCGCGTCGTCGACCGCGACGAGGCGGATCCGGGCCTGGACCCTGGCCAGCAGCTCCGGGTCGTCCTCGAGGACGTCGGCGGCGGCCGTGCCGATCCATGCCGGGTCGTAGGCGCCCGGGTCGGACAGCGCGGTGACCTCGTCGTACTCCTGGAGCACGTCGGCAGCGGCGTCCCACTCGGCACGCCCGTGCTCGTCGGCCAGGCGCCGCAGGTCGTCCGGCTCCAGACCGTGCTCCACGGCCCGCATGAGCAGGTCGCGCAGCTGGCCACGGAACCCTGCGGTCGGCAGGGCTGCCGCCAGATGGTCGGGCCAGCGCGGCACGCGTGCGCCGGCGTCGGACCAGGATGCGTGCCCGGCGAGCAGCTCCCTGAGGACGACGTCCTGCTCCGCGCCGGACAGCAGCCGCGGCACCGGCTCCCCCGAGCCGGCGGCGGCCAGGCGGAGGACGGCGAAGGCCAGCGAGGACGGGGTGCGGGCCAGCGGCTCGGCGAACGTCCGGCCGAGCCCACGCCCGATCTCGGTCCGCAACCGGGCGGCCGCCTGCCTCGTCGGGGCGAGCACGAGACAGGAGTCCGGGTCTGCTCCGCCCGTGCGGATCCGTCGCCGGACATGCTCGACGAGCGTCGTGGTCTTGCCCGTCCCGGGAGCCCCGAGGACGAGCAGGACCCCGCCGCGGTGGCCTGCGACCCGTTCCTGGACCTCGTCGAGGTGCGACGGGGCAGCTCCTGCGGCGTCGTCCGGTCCGGCTGTCATGATCCCATCACACCATCGAGCCCCGACAGGCCTGCGCGCCGCCGCCGACCCCCGGCCCGGCCGTACCCACGCCGGGCCGTGGTGGCCCTAGGATGAACGCACCAGAGACGAGGTGGGACGGTGGCGGGAACCGGGGCACGTGGACGCGGTGAGGCCCGGGTGCGTCTCCCCCGGGACGAGCGCAGGGCGCTCCTGCTCGCGGCCGCCCTGGGCGCCTTCTCCGAGAAGGGCTACCACGCGACCGCCATGGACGACATCGCCGAGCGGGCCGGGGTCTCCAAGCCCGTGCTGTACCAGCACTTCGACAGCAAGCTCGACCTCTACCTGGGCATCGCCCGCGGGGTGTGCGACGACGTGGTGGCCATGATCGAGGCCGCCCTCGCGTCCACCCCCGACAACGGGGAGCGGATCGGGGCCTGCCTGCACGGGTTCTTCGAGCTCGTCGACCGCCCCGGCTCGGGCTACCAGCTCGTCTTCGACTCGGACATGGGTGGGGAGCCGGCCGTCGCCGAGCTGCTCGACGGCGCGCGCCGCCGGTGCGCCGAGCTCATCGGCCGCGTGGTGCAGGACCAGACCGCCCTGGGGTGGTCCGAGTGCGTCCTGCTGGCGACCACCCTCGTCGGCATGGCCCAGTCGGCGGCCCGGCACTGGGTGGAGAGCGGCTCGCCGCTGTCCCGGGCCCACGCCGCCGACCTGGTGGCCAGGCTGGCGTGGCGGGGTATGGGGTACGTGCCCCAGGTGGAGGAGGGGTCGGACCCGGGTCCCCGGGCCGCGCCCGGGGAGCGGCCGGCGCCGGGTTAACCTCGTCGCAGCACCACTTCCCTACCAGCCAAGAAGGAGGACCACCGTGGAGATCCGCATCGGTGTCCGTGACGTCGCCCGCGAGGTGACCCTCGAGTCCACCCAGACACCCGACCAGGTGCGTGCCGCCATCGCCGAGGCGGTGAGCAGCGGGGCGCCGATCGTCGAGCTCGTCGACGAGAAGGGCGCCACCGTCCTCGTGCCGACGGCCGCCCTCGGCTACGTCGAGATCGGTTCGCCGGAGAAGAGCCGCGTGGGCTTCGGCACCACGCACTGACCGACCGGACGCCTGCGGTGGCGCCGCCGTGCAGATGTCACTACCGTGACTGGTGTGACCACGGGACACCGTGGTGCCGAGGCTGGGTCCATCCCCGGCTCGTGTCGATCTGAAAGGTCTCCAACGCCATGCTCTGGACCATCGTCGTCGCCCTCATCGTGGGCTGCATCGTGGGCCCCCTGGCCCGTCTCATCCTCCCGGGCAAGCAGAACATCTCCCTGCCGATGACCATCCTCCTGGGTGCCGTCGGCTCCCTGATCGGCTCCTGGGTCGGAGCCAACTTCCTGGGTACCGAGGGTGACCAGTTCAGCTTCTGGGGCCTCATCCTGGGCACCATCTTCGCGATCGTCGCCGTCCTGGTCTACGGCGCCGTGACCGGTCGCGACAACAGCGCCCGCCGCATCAGCTGACACCCGCACGACCGCACGCCGCACGGCGCGTCCTCCGCACGGAGGACGCGCCGTGCCGCGTGCTGACGGAGCTGCTCCGCTCCTCCGCTACCCTGGAGGGGTTCACCGGTGACCGGTCGGCCGCTTCGCTGCGGTTGCTGCACGTCGGGCGCGTCGCCCGACACCCTCCACAAGGATGTTCCCGATCGGCCCGCGAGAGCCCGGCGCGCTGCATACCCGCGCGTCCGGACCACCCGACCGATCGGAAGACCCATGCAGGAAGACCGCACCTTCGCCGACTTCGGCCTCCACCCCGACCTCGTCCGGGGCCTGGCCGACAACGGGATCACCCACCCCTTCCCCATCCAGGCGATGACGCTGCCCGTCGCGCTGTCGCGGCACGACATCATCGGCCAGGCCAAGACCGGCACCGGCAAGACCCTCGGCTTCGGCCTGCCGCTGCTGCACCACGTGCTCGCCCCCGGTGACGCCGGGTTCGCCGACCTCGCCGCCCCCGGCGCCCCGCAGGCGCTGGTGGTCGCCCCCACCCGGGAGCTGGCCGTGCAGGTCTCGGGCGACCTGGCCAAGGCGAGCACGCACCGTGGCATCCGCGTCCTGACGATCTACGGCGGGCGGGCCTACGAGCCGCAGATCGAGACCCTGGCCAAGGGCGTCGAGGTCGTCGTCGGCACGCCCGGGCGGCTGCTCGACCTGGCCGCCAAGGGCCACCTGTCGCTGGCGCACGCCCGGACGGTGGTCCTGGACGAGGCCGACGAGATGCTCGACCTGGGCTTCCTGCCCGACGTCGAGAAGCTGCTGGCGCTGACCCCCGCCGGCCGCCACACCATGCTGTTCAGCGCCACCATGCCGGGCGCGGTCGTCTCGCTCGCCCGCCAGTACATGACCCAGCCCACCCACATCCGGGCGATGAGCGACGACGGCGACGACCGCCAGACCGTCGCTGCGGTCGAGCAGTTCGCCTACCGGGCGCACGCCATGGACAAGGTGGAGATGGTCGCCCGGATCCTGCAGTCCGAGGGCCGCGGCCGCACGATCATCTTCACCCGGACCAAGCGCACCGCGGCCAAGGTCGCCGACGACCTGGCGGACCGCGGGTTCGCCGCGGCACCCATCCACGGCGACCTGGGCCAGGGCGCGCGCGAGCAGGCGCTGCGAGCGTTCCGCAACGACAAGGTGGACGTGCTCGTCGCGACCGACGTCGCCGCGCGCGGCATCGACGTCGAGGCCGTCACCCACGTCATCAACTTCCAGTGCCCCGAGGACGAGAAGACCTACCTGCACCGCATCGGCCGCACGGCCCGTGCCGGAACCACCGGTGTGGCGATCACCTTCGTGGACTGGGACGACATGCCGCGGTGGGGGCTGATCAACAAGGCCCTGGACCTGGGCTACCCCGAGCCGGAGGAGACCTACTCCTCCAGCCCCCACCTCTACGAGCAGCTCAACATCCCCGAGGGCACCCGAGGCACGCTGCCGAGGTCGGCCCGCACCCACGAGGGGCTCGCCGGGGAGCGGCTGGAGGACCTGGGCGGACCCGAGTCGCGGGGGTCCGGGCGGGGCCGGGGCCGCAGCGGCCGGGACGGTGCCCGCGGCGGGCGGTCAGGTGAGCGCGGCGGCCGGGGCGGCGCCTCGGAGGGCCGGCGCGAGGGCGGGAACCGTCGACGGGACAACGCCGAGAGCCAGGGTGAGCAGCCCGCCGCGGCGGGGGGCCAGGGCGGTCGGCGGCGCCGCCGCACCACCCGCGTGCCCGGCTCCTCCCGGGGCGCGGCCACGACCGACTGACCCGGAGGGGCGCACCCGTCGCGGAGGCCGGTCGCACGACCCGGGGCGACCGGCTCAGCCGACCGACCCCAGCAGGGGTGTCCCCGAGGCCCCCGCGAGGATCTCCTCCAGCGCCTCGGGGGTCGTGGTGTTCTCGCCGAGCCGGTTCTGCTTGCCGGTCCCGTGGTAGTCGCTGGACCCGGTCGTGACAAGACCCAGGCGGGCCGCGAGGTCCGCGGCGTGCTGCCGCTCCGCAGGACCGTGGTCACGGTGCTCGACCTCGAGGCCGGCCAGGCCGGCGGCGGCCATCTCGGCGACCACCTCGTCGGTCACGGTGCGTCCGCGCTTGGCGGCGAACGGATGGGCCAGCACCGCCGCTCCCCCTGCGGCGACGACGAGCTCGGTCGCCCGCACCGGGTCGGGCGCGGCATGGGAGACGTAGTAGCGGCTACGCGTGGTCAGCAGCTCGCGGAAGGCGTCGTCGCGATGACCGAAGACCCCGTTGCGCACGAGCACGTCCGCGATGTGGGGCCGGCCCAGGGCGGCGTCGTCGGCCGCCGAGGCGCGCACCTCGTCGTAGGTGACCGGAAAGCCGTCCGCGGCCAGCCGCTCCACCATCGCTTGCATCCGGGTGTCCCGGCTGTGGCGGCTGGCCGCGAGCTCCCCGGCCAGGTCCGCGTCGTGCGGGTCCGGCAGGTAGGCCAGCAGGTGCACCGAGATCCCCCGCCAGCTGCACGACACCTCGATGCCGGGAACCACCACCACCCCGACCTCGCGGCCCGCCGCGTCTGCCTCGGCCCACCCCGAGACGACGTCGTGGTCGGTGAGCGCGACCACGTCGATGCCGGCGGCGGCAGCCTCGCGGACGACGGTCGCCGGAGGCTCGGTGCCGTCGCTGTGCCGGGAGTGCGTGTGCAGGTCGATGACGGCGTCGGGCGGGACCGTGAGCATGAGGACACGGTATGCGGTGCGCGACGGCATACTGGACCTGCTGTGCCGACGACGCCCGGGCCTGCCGGGTGCCCGACCCGAGGAGCCCCATGACCCTGACGCCACGACGTCGCCGTCCGGTGGCCACCACCGGTGCGACCGCGCTGCTGGCCCTGACCGTGCTCGCCGGGTGCGCCCAGGAGGAGCCCACCAACGACGAGGTGAGCTCCTCCGCCCCGAGCGTCGACGACGCCGTGGCCACCTCCGAGGATGCCGCCACCGGCACCGCGGACGACGCGGCTGCCACCTCGCAGGCCCCCGAGGAGGCCGCGGTGACCTCCGCGGCCCCCGATGACGAGGCGGCATCGACGGCCGGGCCCAGGAGCGTGACCGCGGCCGACGACAGCTTCGAGATCGAGATCCCCGACCGGTGGGAGGACGCCCTCGACCTCGTCGAGGGTGAGGGCATCCTCGTGGCGGCCAAGGACACCGAGCGGGTCGACGACTTCTTCACCAACGTGGTGGTGACCGAGGAGGAGTACGTCTCCAACCTGACCTCGGCCGTGGAGGAGACGGCGGCCGAGCTCGCGGGCGAGGACGGCGAGTACGAGCTGCTGGAGCCGGTCGAGGTCGACGGCAACCGGGCGCCCGGCTACACGCTGGTGCGGGAGGTGGAGGGCGTCGCGGTGCACCAGACCCAGCGGTGGATCAGCCACGACGGGACCCTCTACGTGGTGACGTTCTCGGCCGTCGAGAGCCAGGCCGAAGACGCCGCGCCGGTCCTGGAGGAGATCCTGGCCTCCTGGACCTGGAACGACTGAGCGGTCCCGCGTCCTCAGCCCTCGACCACGCGTCCGCGCGAGCGTCGCCGGGCTCGCTGGGCGGCGATGTCCAGCCCGAGCCGGCGGCGTGCGACGTAGCCGCCGATCGACAGCCCGCCGGCGAGCGCCAGCCCGGTCGCGACCGCGGTGATGAGGTGCACGGCGGCGTTGGGCACCACGCTGGGCGCACCGTCCTGCAGCAGGTAGACGGCCCGGTAGACCGCCAGGCCCGGCAGCATGGTGACGATGCCGGCCGTGCCGATGGCCAGCTCGGGCAGGCGCAGGCGGCGGTGGGCGACGTAGGCGAGGGCCCCCACGGGGGTCGCGGCCACCGCGGTGCTCTCCACCGGCCCCAGGCCCACCCCCAGGGCGAGCTCGAAGACGAGCCAGCCCAGGGCGGCGACCAGCGTGGCCACGAGCGTGGCGCGCAGACCCGTGTAGGTGCCCAGGCAGAACCCGACGGCGATGAGGAGCGCCCCGGCGGTGCTCAGCAGCGGTGTGCCACCGAGCACCACGAAGGGTGAGATCTCCATGGACACGCCCAGGCGGTTGGCGGTGCCGATGACGACAGCCACACCGACGGCGATGCCCAGGGTCATGATCACGACCTCCATCACGCGCGCGCCCGCCGTGACGTAGTAGCCGTCCAGCGCGTCCTGCGCGGCCCCGACGACGCCCAGGCCGGCCAGGAGCATGACGATGCCGGCGATGACGACGAGGGAGGGCGACCGCACCCCGGGCAGCTCCAGGCCGTGCTCCATCGCCCAGAAGAGACCCAGCGCGATCGTGGTGGGCACCATCGCGCTGAGCACCTGGGCGAAGAACGCGGCCAGCCCGATGCCGAACATCACCCGCTGGACCCGGTCGACGACGACCGCCGAGACCGCGGCCACCACCCACATGCCGGGGGCCGCCCCGAAGAGCATCACCACGCCCACGGTCAGCAGCGCGGCGCCCACGGTGACGACCCAGCGCCGGTAGGGGTGGGACGCGGTGAGCACCTCGGTCAGGCGCCGGCGTGCCTCGACGACGTCGACGGGCTCACGCCCGGCCGCGGCGTCGCCGGCGACCTCGTCCACGAGCCGCTGCACCGCCTCCAGCCGCGTGTAGTCCGGCGCCCGCCCCGGGATGACCCGCATCACCGACAGCGGGTCCTCGTGCAGGCCGCGGTGGATCGAGACGGTGATGGAGGTGAAGGTGACGTCGACGTGGGTCGAGCGGACACCGTAGGCGTAGGTGAGCCGGAGCACGTTGGCCACGCAGTCGGCCGCCGAGGCGCCGGTGGACAGCATCGCCTCGCCCACCCGCAGCGCCAGGTCGATCACCGCCCGCGCGTGCCGCTGGGAGATGTCCTCGTCCCCGCCGAGCCGGGTGCCCAGCGCCATGGTGGGCGGCGAGACGCCGCGGACGACGTGGACGGCGCGGTCACGCCATACCCGTCCCACCCGTCGGGCGGGGCGCACGCCCGGGGCGGGGACCAGCTGGGGCCCGGTGACCTCGCCGGCGACTGGAGGGGTCGGGGTCAGCTCGCTCACCGGTCCAGCCTAGGCTCCCGGGGCCACCCCGCGTCCACCCGCCGGGTGCTCGGGCCCGGGTCCCGGACGGCACCACCTACGATGACCGGGTGAGTGAGAAGCAGCACAAGGCCGAGCACCGCAACCGCCCCTCCGGAGCCGCGTTCCGCGCCTTCATGGGACGTGACTGGGCACCTCGCAGCAACGACCTGCCGCCGCTGACCGAGGCGGCCAGGTATGCAGCGCGCCGTCGCGAGCAGGTCTCCGCCGCCTTCCCCGGCACCCGCGTCGTGGTCCCCGCCGGCGGGTTGAAGATCCGCAGCAACGACACCGACTACGTCTTCCGCCCGCACAGCGCCTTCGCCCACCTGACCGGTCTCGGCGCCGACCGCGAGCCGGACGCCGTGCTGGTGCTGGAGCCGCGCACCTCCCCCGACGGCGCGAGCGCCGACGGTCACGAGGCCGTGCTCTACTTCCTGCCGCTGGCCGACCGGGACAGCGAGGAGTTCTTCGCCGACTCCCGCGTCGGGGAGTTCTGGGTCGGGACCCGCCCGACCCTGGCCTCCGCCGCCTCCGAGCTGGGGGTCGCCACCCGCCACCTGGACGAGCTGCCTGACGCGCTGGCCAAGGACGCCGGACCTGGCGGGCTGTCGCTGCTGGTCGTGCGGGACGCCGACCGTGAGGTCGCCGAGACCGTCGACGCGGTCCGCGGGCAGGTGGGCCTGACCACCGACGAGGCGAGCCGGTCCGCCGCCCAGGAGGCGGACGCCGTGCTGGCCCGGACGCTGTCCACGCTGCGCCTGGTCAAGGACGAGTGGGAGGTACGGCAGATGGAGGAGGCCGTCGAGGCGACCGCCCGGGCCTTCGACGCCGTCGTGGAGCAGCTGCCGGAGGCGGTGCGGCGGGGCCGGGGCGAGCGCTGGGTCGAGGGGGTCTTCGGGCTGCACGCCCGGCACGCCGGCAACGGCGTCGGCTACGACTCCATCGCGGCCGCCGGTGAGCACGCGACCACGCTGCACTGGATCCGCAACACCGGCGAGGTCCGGGACGGCGACCTGCTCCTGCTCGACGCCGGGGTGGAGACCGACTCGCTCTTCACCGCCGACGTGACCCGGACGGTGCCGGTCGACGGCACCTTCACCCCCGCGCAGCGCAAGGTCTACGAGGCCGTCCTGGAGGCGCAGGAGGCGGGGCTGGCCGCAGCCCGTCCAGGCAACCGCTTCAAGGACGTCCACGCCGCGGCCATCGAGGTCGTCGCACGCCACCTGCTCGAGTGGGGCCTGCTGCCCGAGGGTGTCACCCTGGAGCAGACCCTGGACGCCGAGGAGGGCCAGTTCCACCGCCGGTGGATGGTCCACGGCACGAGCCACCACCTGGGCCTGGACGTGCACGACTGCGCGCTGGCGCTGCGGGAGGACTACGTCGAGGGCGAGCTGCGCGAGGGCATGGTGCTCACGGTCGAGCCCGGGCTCTACTTCAAGTCCGACGACCTGCTGGTGCCCGAGGAGCTGCGTGGCATCGGGGTGCGGATCGAGGACGACATCGTCATCACCGCCGACGGCCACCGCAACCTCTCGGCGATGCTCCCCCGCACCGCGGACGAGGTCGAGGCGTGGGTGCGGTCCGCCGGGGCGCGCGGCTGAGGCAGGTCGCGCCCGGCCCGGCCCGTCAGGTCAGCGTGGCCCCCGGCCGCTGGTCGAGCAGGTCGCGGGCTTGCTGCGCGAGCTTGTGCTCGGTGAGCACCTCGTAGCGGGTCGCGACCACCTGGGAGACGGACACGAAGTCACGCTGTCCACGGGTCATCGAGTAGCCGATCAGCGCCCAGACCAGGCCGAAGAAGGCGCCGAACAGCACCGAGCCCAGGACGGTGAAGAGGGCGTCGCCGGTCTGGGCGAAGAGCGCGAAGATCAGCCCGACGAACAGGCCCAGCCAGACGCCGGAGAGCAGCCCGCCCAGCGCGACGCGGCCCGTGGTCAGGCGGCCGGTGACCCGCTCGACCTGCTTGAGCTCGGTCCCGACGATCATGCACTGCTCGACGGGGAACTCCTGGTCGGAGAGGTAGTCGACGACGGCCTGGGCCTCCTCGTACTTCTCGAACACGCCGAGGCTCATCGGGTAGTCCAGGGCGAGGACCGGGCCGGGCCCGGGACGTCCGGGGGTGCGTGCTGGTGAGGTCACGCAGCCATTGTGCCGCGCCCCGGCAGGGACCGGCGACTCCGGACGCCCCCCACCGGGCAGGACGACCGCCGCAGGGTCCGCAGGTGACGTGCTCGGTATCCTTCACCTCGTGAGCTCCCCCCGCGTCTTCGTCGCCCGTCTCAACGGGATGAGCGTCTTCGACCCGATCGGCGACGAGGTCGGCCGGGTGCGCGACGTGGTGGTGACGCTCACCGGACGGGGGGCCCAGCACGGCCCGCGCGTCATCGGGCTCGTCGTCGAGGTGCCCGGCCGGCGGCGTGTCTTCGTGCCCATCACCCGGGTGACCTCCATCGACGCGGGCCAGGTCATCACCACGGGCCTGGTCAACATGCGCCGCTTCCAGCAACGGCCCGGCGAGACCCTCGTGGTCGGCGAGCTGTTCGACCGGCGGGTCACGGTGGACGAGGACGGTGAACCCGTCCCGGCGGTGATCGAGGACATCGCCATGGACCAGCAGCGCAGCGGGGACTGGCGGCTGACCAAGCTCTTCGTCCGCAAGGGCGTCGAGGCGGGCTCCTCCCGTGGGCTGCGGCTGCGCCGCCGTCGCGGGGAGACCGTCCTCGTCGACCCCGAGGACGTGGACGGCCTCCAGGAGGCGGGTCCGGCCCAGGCCGCGACGGCCCTGCTCGAGGCCTACGAGGACCTCAAGCCCCAGGACCTGGCGGAGGCGATCCACGACCTCACCCCCAAGCGCCGGGCGGAGGTCGCCGACGCCCTCGACGACGAGACGCTCGCCGACGTCCTGGAGGAGCTGCCCGACGACGACCGTCTGGAGATCCTCACGCACCTGCCGACCGACCGGGCGGCCGACATCCTCGAGGTCATGCAGCCCGACGACGCCACGGACCTGCTCTCCGACCTGCCCGCCGCGACGCAGGAGGAGCTGCTGCAGCTGATGGAGCCCGACGAGGCGGCGGACATCAGGCGCCTGCTGACCTACGACGAGGACACCGCCGGCGGCCTGATGACGACCGAGCCGATCATCCTCGGGCCCGAGGCGAGCATCGCCGAGGCGCTGGCGCTGGTCCGCCGCGAGGAGGTCCACCCGGCGATCGCCTCCCTGGTCTTCGTCACGCGCCCACCGCACGAGACCCCCACCGGCCGGCTGCTGGGCAGCGTCCACATCCAGCGGCTGCTGCGCGAGCCCCCGCACCAGCCGGTCGGCTCGATCCTGGACCCCGACGTCGACCCGCTCTCCCCCGAGGCGCCCCTGGGCGAGGTCACCCGTGCCCTGGCCACCTACAACCTCGTCGCCCTGCCGGTGACCGACCCCGAGGGACGGCTCGTCGGCGCGGTGACGGTCGACGACGTCCTCGACCACATCCTGCCCGACGACTGGCGTGAGGACCGTGACAACGTGACCGAGGTGGCCGATGTCTGAGCCGGCCCGCCGCCGACCGGCCACCAGCGACCGCCTCGCCGCCGAGCGCCTGGACCAGCCCCTGGCCAAGCGCCGCCGCTGGGTGACGCAACGACGGATGGACCCCGAGAGCTTCGGCGCGTTCGCCGAGCGCTTCGCCCGGTTCATGGGCACCGCCCGCTTCCTGGTGTGGATGACCCTGTTCGTCATCGTCTGGATCGCCTGGAACGTGCTGGCCCCGGCGTCCCTGACGTTCGACCCCTACGCCTTCATCTTCCTGACGCTCATGCTGAGCCTGCAGGCGTCCTACGCGGCACCGCTCATCCTCCTGGCGCAGAACCGTCAGGCCGACCGCGACCGGGTGCAGGTGGAGCAGGACCGGGCCAGGGACGAGCAGGGCCTGGCCGACACGGAGTTCCTCACCCGGGAGGTCGCGGCACTGCGCCTGGCCATGCGTGAGGTCGCCACCCGTGACTTCGTGCGCTCCGAGCTGCGCGGCCTGCTGGAGGAGATGGAGACCCGGGCCGAGGAGCGCGGACGCGAGCAGGGCCGGGCCGAGCGCGGGCGCCCCGGACCCGCCGACGCCTGAGCGGCCCCCGCGATCGGGAGCGCCCAGCCGGGACGCTTAGCATGGAGAGCATGCCCGTCCCCAGCACCGAGGCCCTCCAGGCCGCCCTCGCGACCGTCAACGACCCCGAGATCCGCAAGCCCATCACCGAGCTCGGCATGGTCGAGGCGGTCGACGTCTCCGACGACGGCAGGGTCCGGGTGACCGTCCTGCTGACGGTCGCCGGCTGCCCGATGAAGGACACCATCACCCGCGACACCACCGCCGCGCTCGCGCGGGTGGACGGGGTCACCGGCGTGGACGTCCAGCTGGGGGTGATGAGCGACGAGCAGCGGGGGGCGCTGCGCGACCAGCTCCGCGGGGGCGCCGCCGAGCGGGAGATCCCCTTCGCCCGCCCCGACTCCCTGACGACCGTGTATGCCGTCGCCTCCGGCAAGGGCGGCGTCGGCAAGTCGTCGGTGACGGTCAACCTCGCCGCGGCGCTCGCGGAGGAGGGCCTGCGCGTCGGTGTCGTCGACGCCGACATCTACGGCTTCTCCGTGCCGCGCATGCTGGGCGTCTCCCTGCCGCCCACCCAGGTCGACGACATGATCCTGCCGCCGGTCGCCGAGCCCGGCGGGGTGAAGGTCATCTCGATCGGGATGTTCGTCCCGGGCAACCAGCCCGTCGTGTGGCGGGGCCCCATGCTGCACCGCGCCGTGCAGCAGTTCCTCGCCGACGTCTACTGGGGCGACCTCGACGTGCTGCTTCTCGACCTGCCGCCGGGCACCGGCGACATCGCGATCTCGGTCGCCCAGCTGCTGCCGGGCAGCGAGCTGATCGTCGTGACCACCCCGCAGCAGGCCGCGGCCGAGGTCGCCGAGCGGGCCGGGGCGATCGCGCTGCAGACCCACCAGCGCCTGGTCGGGGTCATCGAGAACATGTCCTGGCTCGAGCTGCCCGACGGCACCAGGCAGGAGATCTTCGGCAGCGGCGGCGGCCAGGCCGTGGCCGAGTCGCTGAGCCGGTCGATCGGCGCCGACGTCCCGCTCCTGGGTCAGGTGCCCCTGGACGTCAGCCTGCGCGAGGGCGGCGACCGCGGCCGGCCCGTGGTCACCTCGGCGCCCGACTCTCCCGCCGGCACGGCCCTGCGCGGCATCGCACGTCAGCTGGCGCGCCGCGGGCGCGGTCTGGCCGGGCGCAAGCTGGGGATCACGCCGACCGCGCGCGTCTGAGCCGTCGGGCCCGGGCGCCTCAGGTGGCGTCGGGGTCGAAGGGCGTGGGCAGGGAGGGGTCGTGCGCGCCCGCCCGGGGCAGGGTGGCCGTCGACCGTTCTGCGCCGGGCGCGGCGCCTCCCACACCGGCGGCAGCTGCGCCCCCGGGGGCCGCGGCGGCGGCAGCCCCCGCCGCCTGCCGGGGACTGCCGGGCTCCCGGAGCGCCTCGCGCACGATCCGGCGGGGGTCGTACTGACGGGGGTCGAGCTGACGCCAGTCGATGTCGTCGAAGGCCGGACCCATCTCCTCACGGATCTGGCCCTTCGCCCCCTCGGCGAGGTCGCGCAGCTGACGGACGAGCTGGGCCAGCCTCGCGGCATAGTGCGGCAGCCGCCGCGGACCGAGCACGAGGAGCGCCAGGAGCACGAGCAGGACGATCTCCGTGCTCGTGAGGTTGAAGAACGTCACACCTCTCCTCGGCGTCCGGGGCGGGGCAGGGCGGGGTGCCCGGTCAGAGGCACAGCCTACCGACCGCGCGGACGCTATCCGCCGGAGCCCGCCAGCGTAATGCTCACGGTGCGTTCGTCCCCGGCATCGTCACGCAGCACCATCTCGACGGTGTCGCCGACGGCGTAGGAGCGCAGCACGACCAGCAGGTGCTGAGAGTCCCTGATGCGGGTGCCGTCCACCGAGACGATGACGTCACCGGGCCGCACCCCGGCACTCTCGGCGGGGCCCCCCGGGATGACCGCCGGGGCCCCCGAGGAGCTCTCCACCAGGACCCGCGCCCCGTCACCGGTGTACTGCAGGTCGATGTGCACCCCCATCACCGGGTGCTGGCTCGTGCCGGTCTCGATGAGCTGGGTGGCGGTGCGCTCCGCCTGCTCGGCCGGGATGGCGAAGCCCAACCCGATGCTGCCCGCCGGCGCGAGCGCGCTGCTGGGCATCTGGGCGATGGCCGAGTTGACCCCCACGACGTTGCCGGCGAGGTCGAGCAGCGGGCCGCCGGAGTTGCCCGGGTTGATCGCCGCGTCCGTCTGGATGGCGTTGATGTAGCTGACGTCCTCGCTCTGACCGGCCACGACGGGACGGTCGATGGCGGAGACGATCCCGCTGGTCACGGTGCTGTCCAGACCGAGCGGTGCACCGACCGCCACGACCGTCTGTCCCACCTCGACCGCGTCGGGGTCGGCGAACGGCAGGGCGGCCAGCCCCGTCCGGTCCACCTTGAGCACGGCGATGTCGTAGGCGGGGTCGGAGCCGACCACCTCGGCGCGCACGGGCTCCTCCCCGGGCAGCGTGACGGTGATTCCCCCACCGGTGGTGGACGCGGCGATGACGTGATGGTTCGTCAGCACGTAGCCGTCCTCACGGATGACGAAGCCCGACCCCTGCCCGTCGTTGCCCCCGGCACCGACGGAGATGAGGGCCACGCTCGGCAGCACGGCGCGCGACAGGCCGGGGATGGACCCGTCCGGTGCCACGACGACCGGGACCGGCTCGGGGAGCGCACCGGTCCCTCTGCCCTGGGTGACGGGCGCGGGGTCGCCGGCCAGGACCTGGGCCAGGACACCTCCGCCCAGGCCGCCGAGGAGCCCGGCGACCAGGGCGGCCAGCACCACCGGCACGCCGCTGCGCCGCGCCGGGCGCGCGTGCCGCCGACGGGCGCCCGAGGGCGGGGCGGCCCAGGGACCAGCGGGCGCCGGGCCGTGCGGCTGCGGGTCGGCAGCCGGGACGTGCGGCTCCCCGTCGGCAGCCCGAGGCTGCGGGTGCTGGGCGACGGACCCGAGGGGCTCGCCGGGTGAGCTCCACCCGGGGTACGCCGCTGCTCCGGCCGGCGGGGGGGCCGGGCGGCCGGCGGGAGGGGGCAGGGCGCCGGTGCGGTCGACGTCGATGCCCTGCGTGGGGTCGCTCATGGACCTGATTGTGCCAAGCGGGGGCGGGGCAGCACGGGCGGAGGGCTCCGTGCTCAGCCCAGAGCCGGGGCGGGCCGCCGCAGCGGTGCCGCGGACCGGCCGTGAGGGGTCGGCCTGCGGTGCGACAGCGACTGGCGCAGCAGCGCGCGCCCGCGGTGGATGCGGGAGCGCACCGTGCCCATCTTGACCCCCAGGGTCTGAGCGACCTCCTCGTAGGACAGGCCCTCGATGTCGGCCAGCACGACGGCGGCCCGGAACTGCGGGGGCAGGGCGGCGAGGGCGGCCTGGATCTCGGAGTCCAGGTGCGTCATCTCGTAGACCTGCTCGGGGTCGGCCCCCGAGGAGCGCAGCGGCAGGCGTGCGGCCAGCTCGTCGGTCAGTGCGTCGAACCGCAGCCGCTGCCGGCGACGCACCCTGTCGAGGAAGAGGTTGGTGGTGATGCGGTGCAGCCAGCCCTCGAAGGTGCCCGGCCGGTAGGAGTCGAGGGAGCGGAAGACCCGGATGAAGACGTCCTGGGTCAGGTCCTCGGCCTCGTGCGGGTCGCCGGTGAGCCGGTAGGCGAGCCGGTAGACGCGCGCCGAGTGCTCGCGCACGACCTCGTCCCAGGTGGGCGGGACCCAGGCCTGCTCGTCGCGCACCGCGGCGGTGCGGTCGTCGACGTCCGGCTGCAGGGGGTTCATGGCCCGATGCTGCCACCAGCGGCTGGGAGCCCGCTGGACACCCCGCGCGGGCCGGGACGGCTCGCCGGGGCAGATAGGGTGGGCGCCATGGCAGCTGCGAAGGTGTCCTCGCTGGCCTACGCCGAGGACTTCATCACCCCCCACCCGGTCATCGAGCAGGCGCAGCGGCGCGGCGAGCAGCTCGACGCGACCCCGGTGAGCAACGCTGCCGGGGCGACGCTCAGACTGCTGGCGGCGACGGTCTCGGCACGGCACGTCGTCGAGGTGGGCACCGGGGCGGGCAGCTCGGGGCTGTGGCTGCTGCAGGGTATGCCGCGCGACGGCATCCTGACCTCCATCGACATCGACCCCGAGCACCAGCGGGCCGCCAGAGAGGCGTACGCGGCCGCCGGGATCCCCTCCCAGCGCACCCGCGTGATCAGCGGGGACGCCGGGCAGGTCCTGGGGCGCCTCACCGACGGCGCCTACGACCTGGTCCTGGTGGACGCCGACAAGGAGGGCTACCCGGTCTACGTGGAGCAGGCGATCCGGCTGCTGCGTGCCGGGGGCGTCCTGGTGCTGGACAACATGCTGTGGCACGACCGGGTCGCCGACCCGGCGAGCCGGGACGAGCTGACGACCCTCCTGCGCGACCTCGGCAAGAAGCTGCGGGCGGACGAGCGGCTCCTGCCGCTCCTGCTGCCTGTGGGTGACGGCCTGTTCGTCGCGGTCCGCCGGTGACGGCAGGCCCGCGCACAGCACGAAGCCCCCGGACCGGCACGGTCCGGGGGCTTCCTCGTCATGGGGTGCGAGCGCTCAGCCCACACACTCTTTGATCGCCTGACCGAGCGCCGTCGCCTCGTCAGCGTTCATCTCCACGACCAGACGGCCGCCCCCCTCCAGGGGCATGCGCAGGACGATGCCGCGCCCTTCCTTGGTGACCTCCAACGGCCCGTCTCCGGTGCGAGGCTTCATTGCTGCCATGGTTGCCCTTCCTTGTGGCGGCCGAGGAACGCTGCACCCGCCGCACGTCGCGGCGGGAGCTCTCGACACTCGTCCCTAGTATCTCCCGGTTCGTGAGCCCATCCTAATCCAGCAGAGGCCGCCGACCCCCGGCTGCCCGCCGGTGTGCGGTGATACTGGTGGGGTGCACGCACGCTCCGCCGTCGTCGACCTCTACGGCGACCACCTGCGCGAACGTGGCTGGTGGGCCCCGGTCGCGGGGCTCGTCGCGCTCGCCTCGAGCTGTCAGGTGCAGCCGGCTGCGGCCCGCACCGCCGTCTCCCGGCTGGTGCGCGAGGGGTGGCTCGTGGCCCAGCGGCGGGAGGGGGTGCGGGGGTATGCCGCGACGCCCCTGGCACGGGAGCGTCTGGCCCGTGCGCACGAGCGGATCTACGCCGCCCGTCCGCGCCCCTGGGCCGGCACCTGGCACCTGGTCGTGGTCGGGGGCGACGGGGACCGCCGCCGGCGGGACCGGGTGTCCGCGTCGCTGGGCTACCTCGGGTACGGACGTCTGTCCCCCGGCACGTGGGCCAGCCCGTGGCGCAGCCCCGAGCTCGACGAGACCCTGGCCGGTCACGGTGCCGCGTGGACGGGGTGGACGGCCACGCCCGAGACGGACGACGCGACGGCCCTGGCCGGGCGCCTGTGGGACCTGGGCGCCCTCGCCGCGGCCTACCAGCAGTTCGCCGCCACCCTGCCGGAGCCGACCTCCCTGGAGCGGCTCCCGCCCCACGAGGCCTACCCGCTGCGGACCGCCCTGGTGCACGAGTGGCGCAAGTTCCTCTTCCGCGACCCTGGCCTGCCCGTGGAGGTGCTGCCCGCGGACTGGCCGGGACAGCGCGTGCGCGAGGCCTTCCTCGACGTGGCCGGGAGGCTGCGCCCGGGGGCCGAGACCTTCGTGACGAGCACGCTGCGGGCGGCGCCCGACCGACCGTCGGGGGCGGCGGACGGCAGGGGTCTGGCCTGCGTAGATTAGGGCCATGAGCACCGAGCCCTCACCCGTCGTGACCGAGCGCTCCGACGGCGTCGCCACGATCACCTTCTCCCGCCCCGAGGCGATGAACTCCCTCGACGTGCGCACGAAGGAGGCTCTCCTGGCGCAGCTGCGTGCCGCGGCCTCGGACCCCGACGTGCGGTGCGTGGTGCTCACCGGGACCGGGCGGGCGTTCTGCGTCGGCCAGGACCTCAAGGAGCACGTGCGGCTGCTCGGGGAGGACCCGCAGCAGCTGTGGACGACGGTGGCCGAGCACTACAACCCCGTCGTGGAGCTGATCGCGACGATGGACAAGCCGGTCGTGGCTGCCGTCAACGGGGTCGCCGCCGGGGCAGGGGCGGCCTTCGCCTTCGCCGCCGACCTGCGCTACGTGGCGGAGTCGGCCGGCTTCAACCTGGCCTTCACCGGTATCGCCCTGTCGTGCGACTCCGGGACCTCCTGGTCGCTGCCCCGTCTGGTGGGGCCCGGGCGGGCCAAGGAGCTGCTCTACTTCCCGCGCACCGTCCCGGCCAGGGAGGCGCTGGAGCTGGGGCTCGCCACCGAGGTCGTCCCGGACGCCGAGCTCGCCGAGCGGGTCGGGCAGGTCGCCCGGACCCTCGCCGCCGGCCCCACCCGCGCCTACGGCGCCGTCCGGCGGGCCATCGCCTTCTCCTCCTCCCACGCCCTCGCCGACGCGCTGGACTTCGAGGACGAGATGATGACCCGCACCGGGCTCAGCGAGGACCACCGCGCCGCCGTGGACGCCTTCCTGGCCAAGGAGCCCCCGAGCTTCAGCGGGCGCTGACCGCCGACCCGGGCGTGCCGGTCACGGCGGGTTGTCGCGGGGCGGAACGAACAGGAACAGCTCCCAGGACCACCACACCTGCCAGCCCAGGAACAGAGCGGCCACGACGACGGTCCGCAGCACCAGGAGCCATCGCGGCCCGGAGGGTGCACGGGGATCGGCACGATCCCACCCGCCGCCGACGAGCAGGACGAGGACCGGGAAGAGCAGGACCAGGTAGCGGTAGATGCTCGTCCAGGGGTCGAGCGCCGCGAACAGGTAGAGGACGTAGGCCAGGCACCAGGTGCGCAGCTCGGGCCCGAGCCCCCGGGCCCAGGGGCCGGTCACCGCGAGCACCAGCGCCAGCAGCCCGGCGGCGAGCAGCACGGGGCCGCCCACGTCGCCGAACAGCCACTGGACCCGCTCCAGGGTGGGCCGGAACGGCGTGACCCGCTCTCCTCCGCGCCACGCGGACATGGTGACCGTGTAGGCGTCGGGCACGCCGGTGCGCGCCCACGCCACCGCCGGCCACACGAGCCCCGCCAGGCCGCACCCGACGAGGGCGCTGGCCATCCGGGCGTACTCGCCCGGAGACACCGGCTCGTCGTGCCGCCGCCGCCAGCGCAGCCAGACCGCGACGAGCGCGACCAGCCCGAGAGGCAGACCGATCGGGCGGGCCAGACCGGTGAGCAGGGCCACCGCCCCCGCCGCCAGCCACCGTCGTCGCACGAGCAGCCACAGCCCGGCCGCCAGCAGCAGCAGGGCCAGCGACTCGGTGTAGGCGACCTGGAAGGTCGGGGAGGTCGGGAACGCGCCGAGCAGGACGACCGCGCCGAGCGCACCGGACGTCCCCACCCGCTCCCGCAGCAGACCTGCCACGACGACGGCCGCGGCATACCCCAGGGCGGTGGCGACGACCGTGCCCGTGACGGCGAACGGCAGGCCGGTCAGGGCCGTCAGGCCCCTGGCCAGGAGGGGGAAGACGGGGTAGAACGCCCACGCGTTCTGCCGCACGTCGCCGTCGCCGTCCACCGGGAGGGTGTCGGGGTAGCCCTCCGTGGCGATCCGTTCGTACCAGGCTCCGTCCCAGAGGGTGGCGAGCTGGAAGTAGCGCGGCACCCCGGGACGGTCGTAGACCACCGGGTCCTGCCACCCGTGCGCCAGCACCACGAGCAGCACGGTGCTCAGGCCGCGCAGCACGGTCCAGGCCAGGAGCACGGCCAGGACGAAGCGCAGGTCGAGGGTGCGTCGCAGGCGGGGGGCGACGGCCCCCGTCATGAGGTGACGCGCGCCCCGGGGACCCGGGACCCCGAGCGGGAGGCGCCCGCCCGGAAGCAGCCGACGAGGTGGTCGTCGACGAGCCCGCACGCCTGCATCGCGGCATAGACGGTCGTGGGGCCGAGCTGGACGAACCCGGCCTTGCGCAGGCGTTTGGCCAGCAGCTCGGACTCAGGGGTCTGCGTGGGCACGTCGGCGAAGCGCATCGGCCGCGGCGTGGGCTCCGGCGCGTGCGTCCAGAGCAGCTCCTCCAGCCCGCCGGACTCGCGCAGGGCCACGGTGGCTCGGGCGTTCTGGATCGTCGCCTCGATCTTGCGGCGGTTGCGCACGATCGACTCGTCGGTGAGCAGCCGCTCGACGTCGGCGTCGTCGAAGCGGGAGACGACGTCGGCGTCGAAGCCGGCGAAGGCGGCGCGGAAGGAGGCCCGTTTGCGCAGGATCACCAGCCACGACAGCCCCGTCTGGAAGCCCTCGAGGCACAGGCGCTCGAGCAGCGCGGTCTCACCGTGGACCGGCTTGCCCCACTCGCGGTCGTGGTAGTCGCGGTAGTCGGTGTGGCTCAGCCCGGGCCAGCTGCAGCGCACCACCCCGTCGGGCCCGACGAAGAGGTCCGGGTGCGGTGTGGTCGTGGTCATCCGGGGCTGGCCTCCCTGTGCTCGGCCGCGTCCCGCAGCCTGGCGATCTCGGCGTCCCGCTCGTGCAGCTCCCGGCCCAGCCTGGACAGCGCCTCGTCGACCTGCTGCATGCGGTAGCCCCGCACGGCCTGGTCGAAGCGGACGTCGTGCAGGTCGTCCTCGCCCAGAGGGCCTGACGGCAGCGGACGCGCCGACTCCGTCGTCACCGCCGGTGGCACACCGGGCACGTCGAGCCTGCTGACGAGCCACGCCGTCACCGCGCCCAGCAGGAGCACGGCCACGACCGCCACGACGATGATCACGGCACCGATCCTCGCACGTCAGGAAGTCGGAATGAAGTCCGACCTGCCGCGCTCCTCCCGCTCCTGCACGATCCAGCGGACGCACTCGTCCACGTCGTCGGTCAGTCGCACCAGGTCGACGTCCTCCGGCGCGATCATCCCCTCCCCGACGAGGGTGCCCACCACCCAGTCCATCAGCGGGCCCCAGAACTCCCGGCCGAGCAGCACGATCGGAAAGCTGGTGATCTTGCCCGTCTGCACCAGCGTCAGGGCCTCGAAGAGCTCGTCGAGGGTGCCGACCCCGCCGGGCAGCACGACGAAGCCCTCGCTGTACTTGACGAACATCATCTTGCGCACGAAGAAGTAGCGGAAGTTGATGCCCACGTTGACGTACTCGTTGAGCCCGGCCTCGAAGGGCAGCTCGATCCCCAGGCCCACGGAGGTCCCGCCCGCCTCGGTCGCGCCCTTGTTGGCCGCCTCCATGACTCCCGGCCCGCCCCCGGTGATGACGGTGTAGCCCGCGCGCACGAGTCCGGCGCCGACCTGCTCGGCGAGCCGGTAGGCGGGGTGGTCGGCGGGCGTGCGGGCCGAGCCGAAGACGGCCACGGCCCGCCCCAGCTCGGCAAGACTGCCGAAGCCCTCGACGAACTCGGACTGGATGCGCATGACCCGCCAGGGGTCGGTGTGCACCCAGTCCGCCGAGCCCCTGCTGTCCAGAAGCCGCTGGTCCGTGGTGCTCCTGGGCACCCTCGACCCGCGCAGGGTCTCCGGCCCCCTCTGGTAGTCGCGTCGTCGTCGTTCCACGCCTCCGACCCTATGCCAGCGCCGGTTCGGGGACGGGGCAGCAGCGACCTACACTCGGGGGCGTGCCACGGACCTCGCCCGGACGGACGCTGACCGCCCTGGCCCTGGTCGGGGCCACGGCGGTGGCCGCCGTGGTCGGCGCACGCTGGGTGGCTGACGAGCTGTCGCCGCCCGGGTGCGTCTTCGCCGCCGCGGACCGCGAGGTCTCCCTCACGCCGGAGCAGGCCGCCAACGCCGCCACGATCGCCGGCGTGGCGGTGCAGCGTGGGCTGCCGCCCCGGGCGGTCACCATCGCCCTGGCGACCGCCATCCAGGAGAGCAAGCTGCGCAACCTGCGCTACGGCGACGCCGACAGCCAGGGCCTGTTCCAGCAGCGACCGAGCCAGGGGTGGGGCACCGTCGAGCAGATCCTCGACCCCGTCTACGCGAGCAACGCCTTCTACGACGCCCTCGTCCAGGTCGACGGCTGGCAGACCGGGGTCGTGACCGAGGTCGCGCAGGAGGTGCAGCGCAGCGCCTTTCCCGACGCCTACGCCGACCACGAGTGGGAGGGACGCGTCCTGGCCTCGGTGCTCACCGGCCAGGAGGGCACCTCGACCTCGATGGGCTGCGCCCTCGACGACCTCCGCGGGGACGGGAGCGCCGCGGACCTCGCGGCCAAGGCCGCCGCCCAGCTGGGGGTCACGGGCACCCCGGACGCCACCCGCGGGACGCTGACCCTCGAGCTGCCCGACGAGGCCACGGCGTGGGCCGTCGCCACCTGGGCGGTCAGCCACGCGGCCACCGAGGACGTGGCGTCGGTGCAGGTCGGCGGACGTGAGTGGTCGCGGGAGGCCCGCTCCAGCTCCTTCTCCGAGGCCGCCGACCCGGTCGGCGGCACGACGGTCGTCGTCGAGGTGGGCTGACGCCCGTCCTCCAGGTGGGCTGACGCCGACGGCCCCCGCCGCGGGTGCGGGCGGGGGCCGTCGGGGCCCGGCTCAGCAGCAGGTCAGCGCTGGGCGGCCGGCAGGTAGTCGCGCGCCGACTCGCCGATGTAGACCTGGCGCGGGCGCCCGATCTTGGTGGCCGGGTCGTTGATCATCTCGCGGTACTGGGCGATCCATCCCGGCAGGCGGCCGATCGCGAAGAGCACGGTGAACATGTTGCTGGGGAAGCCCATCGACTCGTAGATCAGGCCTGTGTAGAAGTCGACGTTGGGGTAGAGCTTGCGCTCGACGAAGTAGTCGTCCTCGAGGGCCGTCTGCTCCAGCTCCATGGCCAGGTCGAGCAGCGGGTTGTGCCCGGCCTTCTCGAAGAGCTCGTGGGCCGTCTTCTTGACGATGGCCGCACGCGGGTCGTAGTTCTTGTAGACCCGGTG
Organism: Ornithinimicrobium pekingense DSM 21552; assembly: GCF_000421185.1. Taxonomy (GTDB): domain Bacteria; phylum Actinomycetota; class Actinomycetes; order Actinomycetales; family Dermatophilaceae; genus Ornithinicoccus; species Ornithinicoccus pekingensis. Next base: position 66,138 of record NZ_ATWJ01000007.1, on the reverse strand, counting down.
GCCGAAGCCCATGAGCTTGACGCCCTGCTCCTTGTTCTTGACCTTGCGGACGAACTCCTTGACGTCGCCGCCGTCGCGGTGGATCTGGCCGAGCATGTTCAGCACCGCGGAGTTGGCACCGCCGTGCAGCGGGCCGGAGAGCGCGTGGATGCCGGCGGAGATGGCGTTGAACAGGTTGGCCTCGGAGGAGCCGACCAGGCGCACCGTGGAGGTGGAGCAGTTCTGCTCGTGGTCGGCGTGCAGGATGAACAGCAGGTCCAGCGCCTTGGCCAGGTCGGGGTCCAGGTCGTACTTCTCGGTGGGCTGGCCGAAGGTCATCCACAGGAAGTTCTCGACGAGGTTGAAGTCGTTGTCGGGGTAGAGCAGCGACTGGCCCTGGCTCTTGCGGAAGGCGTAGGAGGCGATCGTGGGGATCTTGGCCAGCAGGCGGATCGTGGAGATCTCCACGGCCTCGGCGTCGTGCGGGTCGTGGCTGTCCTGGTAGAAGGTGCCCAGGGCGGACACGGCCGAGGACAGCACCGACATGGGGTGGGCGTCCCGGGGGAAGCCGTCGAAGAAGTTCTTCATGTCCTCGACGAGCAGCGTGTGGCGGCGCAGGCGCTGGTCGAAGGCCTCGAGCTCGGAGGCGCTCGGCAGCTCGCCGTAGATGAGCAGGTAGGTGGTCTCCAGGAAGCTGGACTGCTCGGCCAGCTGCTCGATCGGGTAGCCGCGGTAGCGCAGGATCCCCGCGTCACCGTCGATGTAGGTGATCTCGGACTGGCAGGACGCGGTGTTGACGAAGCCCACGTCCAGGGTGGTGTCCCCGGTGGTCTTGAGCAGGGCGCTGATGTCGAGGCCGTTGTTGCCCTCGACCGCGGGCACGACCTTCAGCGGCAGCTCGTGGTCCCCGTGCCGCAGCACGGGGGCGGTGGTGGTCGTCGTGTCGGTCATCGGGTCCTCCTGGGATGGGTGGGCCGGGCGAGGGGTCGGGTCACTCGTCGTGCGACTGCGGCGGCAGGGCCGCCACGAGGGGGTGGTCCTTGGGGATCACACCCATCTTGGCCGCGCCGCCCGGGCTGCCGAGGTCGTCGAAGAACTCGACGTTGGCCTTGTAGTAGTCCGCCCACTCCTCCGGGACGTCGTCCTCGTAGTAGATCGCCTCGACGGGGCACACCGGCTCGCAGGCGCCGCAGTCCACGCACTCGTCCGGGTGGATGTAGAGCGAGCGCTCCCCCTCGTAGATGCAGTCGACCGGGCATTCCTCGATGCAGGCCTTGTCCTTGAGGTCCACGCACGGCTGGGCGATCACATACGTCATGGGCCAAGAGTATGCCGTCCGCGAGGGTGCTCCTCGCACGGGGCGTCAGTACCCCGCGTCGGGGTGCGTGCAGATGATCTCGTCGGCCGGCTGGTAGGTCGTCGTGAACTCGTCACGGCCCACCTCGCGGCCGCCGCTGGACAGGATCCGCACGGTGGTGACGGTGAAGCCCTCGGCGGGGTTCTGCGGCACGCACTCCGGGCTGTCGTCGACCGTGCGCTCGCCGGTCGTGCGGTCGCGCCACTGCCCGTCGATGGTGCGCACGTCGTACTGCCGCTCGCCCAGCAGCTCCATGACGATCGTGTCCCCGGTGATCCAGCTGCGCACCACGATCGGGTTGTCGGTGTCGTTGGTCCAGGCGTTGTCGATCACGGGCACGGCCAGGGTGGCCTCACGCCCGGCGGGGTAGCGGGCGATGTAGAAGGAGTGGGGCGTGTGCTCGTCGAGCTGCACCCCGGCGGACCACGCCGCGTTGAAGACGACGGTCGACACCTGGGACAGCCCGCCGCCCAGGCCCATGACCAGGCGGCCGTCCTGGATGATGGGGGCCTCCACGTAGCCGCCGGCCTTGCTGAGGTCGCCGAGCGCCTGCGAGAGGCGGAACTGCTCGCCCGGCATGACCACCGTGCCGTTGACGTTGCGGACGCCCGCCGTGAGGTTGGCGGTGCGGGGCGCGTTGAGCTCGCCGGTCGGGAAGACGGACTCGAAGCGCGACATGGTGCCGAAGGTCCAGCCTTCCGAGGCCGCTGTCGGGATGGCCGGCTCGATCTCCTCGAGCTCGAGGGTGATCGTGCGGTCCTCGCCCTCGGCCGTCAGCGCCTGCCGGAAGGCGTCCGGCAGCCCCTCCTCGTCGAGCGCGAAACCGGTCCGTGCCGGCACGACCGCGACCTCGGAGCCCTCCAGCCGGACGGTCGCGTCCCGCGGCCCCCGCTCCAGCTGGCCGAGGTCCTGGCGCACCCGCGCCAGGAGGGCCTCTTCGTCGAGAACCAGGGACAGGGAGGCCTGGTCCTCGGACCGCTCGACGGACAGCATCTCGGCGATCTCGCGCGGGGCGACCTCGGCCGTCACGCTGTCCTCGCCCCTGGTGGCGGTCACCTTCACCGGCGCCGACAGGGCCGGCTCGACCTGCTCGCCGCGGAAGCGCTCGACCTCCTCTGCGGTCAGGGCGGGGGCGACGCTGCTGGCGCTGCCCTCCACGGCCTCCTGCTCCGGCCAGGCCGCCGCGACGGCCTCGACGGTCGCCGGCACGTCGAGGGTGCGGCCGGACCCCGCCTCGACGACCTCGACGCCCTGCTCGGTGATGCTGACCTCTCCCTCGACGGCCTCGGCGTCATACTCCTGCGCGAGCGCACCGACCGCGGCCGTCAGCGCCTCCCGGTCCACCGCCCCGACGAGCTCCAGCTCGCGTCCGGAGCCGGACACGTGCGCCCAGAGCACCCGCGGGTCGAAGCTGCGCCCGACGGCGCCCTCCAGCGTCGCGTCCAGGTCGTAGGACAGGCCCGACTCGGCCGGGACGAGCGCGAGCTCCTCGGGCGACCCCTCCTCGTCCTGCGCCTCCACCGTCACGGTCAGGGGCTCCTGGAGCCGGGGCACCAGCTCCTGCTCCAGGTGCGCCACGGCCTGGTCGCGGGTCATCGAGCCGATGTCGACGCCCTCGACGCTCATCCCGGCAGGCGGCCGGTCGGCGAAGTAGAGGGCGGTGCCGACGTAGGCACCGCCGAGCACCACGACCGCCGCGAGCAGCCGGAGCACCACCGAGACCCACTCGCGGCCCGGTCCCCCGCCGTCCTCCTCGCGCAGGCGGTCAGGCCTGGTGTCCGTCTGGCTCATGTGCCGGTGTCCTTCCGACGTCGTCACGGTCTCGTCGCCGGGCATCCCTCGTCACCGCAGCTCTCCCAGCCGCCCACGGTAGTGGACCAGGGCCGGATCGTCGGTCGTCGGCGCGTGCACGGCGACGACCTCGCCGACCACGATGCTGTGGTCGCCGGCCGGGTGGACGGCGTGCGTGCGGCACTCGAAGGCCGCCAGCGCGTCGTCGACGATCGCCACGTCCAGCACGTCGCCGCGCCGGTGGCTGATCCGCGCCAGCTGGTTGTGCAGGGGCCGCCCGGGCTCCCCCAGCCACGCCGCCAGCCCCCGGTGACGGGCCGGCAGCACGCTGACGGCCCAGCCCTCCCCCGCGTCGACGCCCTCGAGCACGCGCGCCTCGTTGTGCAGGCTGACGAGCAGCAGGACCGGGTCCAGCGACACGCTCGCCACCGAGCCGACCGTGAGGGCGACGTCGTGGCCTCGGTGACGGGACGTCACGACGGTCACGCCGGTGGCGAACCGGCCCATGGCCTGCCGGTACCGGTCGACGTCGACCTGGCCGGGCGCGCGCCCGGCGTCCGCAGCGGTGTCCTTGCTCAGGGCCCCTCCACCTCCACGGGCGCGTAGCCCTCACGACCCGCCAGCCGGGCGGCGATGTCGTTGCTCAGCGTGTACCACCCGTCGTGCACGGTCACCTGGGTCGGGTGGGCGCGCAGCGCCGCCACCTGGGCCGGGAGCGCGGACGGGGCCACCACCGCGTGCGTCACCAGCTCGTCCTCCACGACCGAGGGCGGGTATGGCGCGTCCGCCGCGGGCACGACGACCGCCCCGCCCGCCGGGCCGGTCACCCCGTCGGGCACGTGGGCCTGCAGCCAGGCCCGGTCCTCCTCCGCCCAGGACCGCGGCGTGAGCACGGCGTAGAGCCGCGGGCGCCGGGGCCGGGGCAGGCAGGCCAGCGCCGCCACCGTGACCCGGTGCGTCTGCACGTGGTCGGGGTGGCGGTAGCCGCCCTCGACGTCGTAGGTGAGGACCACGTCGGGGCCGATCTGCTCCAGCTGGGCGGCCAGCACGGCCGCCGCCTCGTGGACCGGCGCCGCGGCGAAGGCCCGGGGGTGCCCGGCCGCGGCCGACCCCTCCATCCCGCTGTCCCGCCAGCGCGGCGGGTCGCCCCCGAGCCAGTGGTGGCGCACGCCGAGCGCGGCCGTGGCGGCCGCGACCTCTGCCTGGCGGTGCGGGCCGAGGTCCTCCGACCCCTCCAGGTGGGCCAGCGGCGGCGGGATGACCTCGCCCTCCTCGCCCAGGGTGCAGGTGATCACGTGCACCTCGTCACCGGCCGCCGCGTGGGAGGCCAGGGCGATGCCGGTCGCCAGGGTCTCGTCGTCGGGGTGGGCGTGCACGGCGACCAGCCGCAGCGGCCGGCCGGGCTCCGCGGCGGGGAGCCCGTCGCGCAGGTCGGGCCGGCGGGTCACGACTGGTTGCGCGCCCGGGCCGCCGCGCGGGCGCGCAGGTTCTGGTCGAGCACGACCTTACGGACCCGGATGGCCTCCGGCGTGACCTCGACGCACTCGTCCTCGCGGCAGAACTCCAGCGACTGCTCCAGCGAGAGCAGGCGCGGCGGGACCAGCCGCTCCAGGACGTCGGCGCCGGCGGAGCGGACGTTGGTGAGCTTGCGCTCCTTGGTGATGTTGACGTCCATGTCGTCGGCGCGGGAGTTCTCTCCCACGATCATGCCCTCGTAGACCTCGGTGGTCGGCTCCAGGAACATCGTGCCGCGCTCCTGCAGGTTGAACATCGCGTAGGACGTCGCCACCCCCGCCCGGTCGGAGACCAGCGAGCCCGACTGCCGGGTGCGGATCTCGCCGAACCAGGGTGCGTAGCCGTCGAAGACGTGGTGGGCGATGCCGGTGCCGCGGGTCTCGGTGAGGAACTCGGTGCGGAAGCCGATGAGGCCGCGGGAGGGCACGACATACTCCATGCGCACCCAGCCCGTGCCGTGGTTGGTCATCTGCTCCATGCGGCCCTTGCGGGCGGCCATGAGCTGGGTGATGGTCCCCAGGTGCTCCTCGGGGGTGTCGATCGTCAGGCGCTCGACCGGCTCGTGCAGCTTGCCGTCGACCTCCTTGGTGACCACCTGCGGCTTGCCGACCGTGAGCTCGTAGCCCTCGCGCCGCATCTGCTCCACGAGGATCGCCAGCGCCAGCTCACCGCGGCCCTGCACCTCCCAGGCGTCCGGCCGCTCGGTGGGCAGCACCCGCAGCGAGACGTTGCCGACGAGCTCCTTGTCGAGGCGGTCCTTGACCAGGCGGGCCGTCACCTTCGCGCCCTTGACCCGGCCGGCCAGCGGCGAGGTGTTGGTGCCGATCGTCATCGAGATGGCCGGCTCGTCGACGGTGATGAGGGGCAGGGGCTGCGGGTCCTCCGCGTCGGCGAGGGTCTCCCCGATGGTGATGTCGGGGATCCCGGCGATCGCGATGATGTCGCCCGGACCGGCCTCGTCGGCCGGCTTGCGCTCCAGGCCGTCGGTGAGGAGCAGCTCGGTGATCTTGACCCGCTGCACCGAGCCGTCGCGGCGGCACCAGGCGACCTGCTGGCCCTTGCTGATCGTGCCCTCGTGCACGCGGCACAGGGCGAGCCGGCCCAGGAACGGGCTGGAGTCGAGGTTGGTCACGTGGGCCTGCAGCGGGGCCCCCTCGGTGAAGGTGGGTGCCGGGACGGTGCCCAGGATCGTCTCGAAGAGGGGCTCGAGGTCGGGGCTGTCGGGCAGCCCCCCGTCGGCGGGCGCCGTGAGCGAGGCGCGGCCGGCCTTGGCGGAGGCGTAGACCACCGGGAAGTCCAGCGCCGCCTCGACCGCCTCGGGGTCGTGGTCGTCGAGCAGGTCCATGAACAGGGCGTAGACCTCGTCGACGACCTCGCTGATGCGGCTGTCCGGGCGGTCCACCTTGTTGATGCACAGCACGACCGGCATCCGGGCGGCGAGGGCCTTGCGCAGCACGAAGCGGGTCTGCGGCAGGGGTCCCTCGGAGGCGTCGACCAGCAGCACGACACCGTCCACCATCGACAGGCCGCGCTCGACCTCACCACCGAAGTCGGCGTGGCCGGGGGTGTCGATGATGTTGATGGTCATGCCGCCCTCGGGGGCGTGGGCACCGGTGTAGCGGATCGCGGTGTTCTTGGCCAGGATCGTGATCCCCTTCTCGCGCTCCAGGTCACCGCTGTCCATCACCCGGTCGTCGTGCTCCCCCCGCATCTCGGCGAAGGCTCCGCCCTGGGTGAGCATGGCGTCGACAAGAGTGGTCTTGCCGTGGTCGACGTGGGCGACGATGGCGACGTTGCGGATGTCGGCGCGCACGCCGGTACCGGTTTCGGTGAGGGGCATAGGCACATTCTCGCAGGTATGAGGTGATGCCTGCGCCTCACGCGAGGTCGGCCACGGGCACCAGGAAGGCCTCGACGTGGTCGACGACCGCCCGGTCGTTGGCGAGCCAGGGCACGTCGCGCAGGGTCTCCAGCGTGACCCACCGCAGCTCGTCGTGGTCGGCCAGCGGCTGCGGCTCGGGCTCACCGGGGCAGGTCACCGCCCACCACAGCCACATCTCGTGGGTGGCCCCCAGGGGCCAGGGCCCGGGGCCCACCGGGTCGCCCAGCTCGACCCGGACGCCGAGCTCCTCGCGGGCCTCGCGGACCGCCGCTCCGGCCGGCGGCTCACCCGGCTCGACCTTGCCGCCGGGGAACTCCCAGCCCCCGGCCAGCGCGGGCGGGCCGCTGCGGCGGGCGGCGAGCAGGCGGGTCGGGCGGGCCAGGTCGTCGACCAGGGCGACGGCGGCGACCGGCACCCGCGCGCAGCTGTACGTCATACCCCCATCCTGCCCGGGCGGCCGGGAGGCGCACGACGTGACGCCGGGGCAGGTCACGGTCCCGTCACGACTTGGCCGCACCCCTTCCCAAGCGGCACCGCGGTGTGATGGGCTTCGTCGGTGCCGGACCGACGTGGTGCCCGGCTGACCCCTTGTAGGAGGCACGATGAAGAACCGCAAGGTCGGAGCGCTGGCGACGGTCGCCACGCTCGCCCTGGTGCTCACGTCCTGCGCCGAGTCGGAGCGAGACTCCGGCACGGGCGCCGACGGAGACACCGGCAGCGACTCCACGCAGACCGAGGGTGACGGTGGCGCGGCCGCCAGCGACGCCACCTTCGTGTTCGGCGCGGCAGGAGCACCGACGACGTTCGACCCGTTCTACGCCAGCGACGGCGAGACCTTCCGGGTGACCCGGCAGATCTACGAGAACCTCATCGGCATCGAGGAGGGCGGCACCGAGGGCGTCCCCGAGCTGGCCACCAGCTGGGAGAGCGAGGACGGGCTGACCTGGACCTTCGAGCTGCAGGAGGGGGTGAAGTTCCACGACGGGACCGACTTCGACGCCGAGGCGGTCTGCGCCAACTTCGAGCGGTGGGCCGACCAGAACGAGGCCGGTCAGAACCCCTCGGGCGCCTACTACTACGGCAACGACTTCGGCTTCGGCGAGGACTCGCTCTACGAGTCCTGCGAGGCGACGGACGACCTCACGGCCGAGGTCGTCGTCAGCCGGGTGACCGGCAAGTTCCCGATGGTGCTCTCGCAGTCGTCCTACGCCATCCAGTCGCCCACGGCGATGGAGGAGTACGACGCCAACGGCATCGCCCTCGAGGGTGAGGCGTTCGTCTTCCCCGAGTACGCCACCTCCCACCCGACCGGCACCGGGCCGTTCCAGTTCGAGGGCTACGACAACGCCGGCGGCACCGTCACCCTGACCCGCTTCGACGACTACTGGGGCGACCCCGCCGGGGTGGAGACCCTCGTCTTCAAGATCGTCCCGGACGAGAACGCCCGCCGTCAGGAGCTGGAGGCCGGCACCATCCAGGGCTACGACCTGCCCAACCCGGTGGACTGGCAGGCGCTGGAGGACTCGGGCAACCAGGTCCTCATCCGCGACCCGTTCAACATCCTCTACCTGGCGCTCAACCCGGTCGCCGACCCGCAGCTGGAGGACCCGCTGGTCCGGCAGGCGCTCTACCACGCGCTGAACCGCGAGCAGTTCGTCTCCACCCAGCTGCCCGAGGGCGCCGAGGTGGCCACGCAGTTCATGCCGAGCACGGTCAGCGGCTACAACGAGTCGATCGAGGCCTACGAGTACGACCCGGAGAAGGCTCAGCAGCTGCTCGAGGAGGCCGGCCTGTCCGACCTGACGATCGAGCTGTGGTACCCCTCCGAGGTCACGCGTCCCTACATGCCGGACCCCCAGCGCGTCTACGACGCGGTGAAGGCCGACTGGGAGGCCGCGGGCATCACGGTCGAGACGGTCACCAAGCCGTGGGCCGGCGGTTACATCGACGACACCCAGAACAGCCGTGCGCCCGCCTTCTTCCTGGGTTGGACGGGTGACCTGAACTCGGCGGACAACTTCCTGTGCGCGTTCTTCTGCGGCGACGACAACCAGTTCGGCACGAGCGCCTACGACTGGCACGAGGAGTTGCAGGAGCAGATCGCGGCGGCGGACGCCGAGGCGGACGAGGAGACCCGTACCCAGATGTACGAGGAGCTCAACGCCCAGATCATGAGCCCTGACTGGCTGCCCGGGCTGCCGCTCTCGCACAGCCCGCCCGCGATCGTCGTGGGTCCGAACGTGCAGGGCATGGTCGCAAGCCCGCTGACGGCGGAGAACTTCGCCACCGTCACCATCACCGAGTGACCCCTCCGGGCCTCGCCCTCCCCGATCCGTTCGGGGAGGGCGGGGCCCGAGCCCGTTTCGAGGAAGCCGACTCCCGTGCTCAGATTCATCGTGCGCCGCTCGCTGCAGGCGCTGCTCGCCCTCTTCGTGCTCAGCGTCCTGCTGTTCGCCTGGCTCCGCTCCCTGCCCGGCGGCGTCGTCAGCGCACTGCTCGGGGAGCGGGGCACCCCCGAGAACGCGGCGGCCCTGCGTTCCGCACTCGGCCTGGACGACCCGCTCTACGTGCAGTACTGGCGTTTCCTCCAGCGTGCCCTGCGCGGCGACTTCGGCGTCTCCAACGGCGTCTTCCGCGGGGAGCCCGCCCTGGACGTCTTCTTCCAGCGCCTGCCGGCGACCGTCGAGCTGAGCATCTTCGCGATGATCCTCGCGCTGACGCTGGCCATCCCGCTGGGCTACGTCGCGGCGCGCCGTCGCGGTGGCCCCCTCGACACGGGCAGCGTGGTCTTCTCCCTGGTCGGCGTCGCCGTCCCCGTCTTCTTCCTGGCCTACGTCCTGAAGTACGTCTTCGCGGTGCAGCTGGGCTGGCTGCCGCCCTCGGGGCGGCAGACCGTGGGGATCAACGCCACCCACATCACCAACATGTACGTCCTCGACGGCATCCTCACCCGGGAGTGGGACGCCGCCTGGGACGCCTTCAAGCACCTGCTCCTGCCGGCGCTGGCGCTGGCCTCCATCCCCTTCGCCATCATCTTCCGGATCACCCGGGCCGCCGTCATCGACGTCATGGAGGAGGACTACGTGCGGACGGCTCGCGCCAAGGGGCTGACCCCGCGGGTCATCCGGGTGCGGCACATCATGCGCAACGCCCTCATCCCCGTCGTCACGGTGGTCGGCCTGCAGATCGGCGCGCTGCTCGCGGGCGCCGTGCTGACCGAGAAGGTGTTCGCCTTCCAGGGCATCGGGCAGGCGCTGGCCATCGGCTTCGAGCGCCGTGACTACCCCGTGCTGCAGGTCCTCATCATGATGGCCGCCCTGATCTACATCCTCGTCAACCTGCTGGTCGACATCGCCTACGCGGTCATCGACCCGCGCGTCCGGACCAAGTGAGGAGCGCGCCGTGACCGACCACCTCCCCGACACCGGCACCAGCCCCGGCAGCACAGGCACGGGCTCCGGCACCGGCCCGGCCGAGCCGCGGCGCCCCGGGCTGGCCGGCCGCCCGGGTGCCCGCAAGAAGGAGCGCATCGACCGCCTGGCCGAGGCCGGCACCCTCTCCGAGGAGGAGGGCGTGAGCCTGTGGCAGAGCGCCTGGCGCCGACTGCGGCGCGACCCCGTGTTCCTCGTCGGCGCCGTCATCATCGCCGCCTTCGTGGTCCTGGCCGTCATCGCCCCGTGGATCGCCCCCCACGACCCCGCCGCGCGCCTGCTCATCGACCAGCGCACCACGAGCAACCCCATACCCGGCCCCCAGCCCGGTCACCCTCTCGGCGCCGACGACGCCGGCCGCGACATGCTCTCCCGGCTCATGGTCGGCGCCCGACAGACCCTGATCGTCGGGGTGCTCGCCACCCTGGGCGGCCTGACCGGCGGCCTCATCCTCGGCACCCTCGCCGGCGGCATCGGTGGCTGGATGGACGGGGTCGTCATGCGCATCGTCGACGTGATGCTCTCGATCCCCTCGCTGCTCATGGCGTTCTCTCTCGCCGCGATGTTCGCCCGGCCGAGCCAGTGGACGGTCATCCTGGCCATCGCCATCATCCAGATCCCGATCTTCGCGCGCCTGCTGCGCGGCTCGATGATGGCCCAGCGCCACAGCGACCACGTGCTGGCCGCACAGGCGCTGGGTGTCCGGGCGCCCGCGATCGTCTTCCGGCACATGCTGCCCAACTCCGTGGGACCGGTGATCGTCCAGGGGACCCTGGTCCTGGCCGTGGCGATCATCGACGCCGCCGCGCTCTCCTTCCTCGGCCTGGGCAACCCCGACGACACCCAGCCCGAGTGGGGCCAGATGCTCGGGCGGGCCCAGCAGTACTTCAACACCCACCCCGAGGTCGCCGTCTACCCGGCCCTGTGCATCATCGTGGTCGCCCTGGGCTTCACGCTCATGGGCGAGTCCCTCCGCGAGGCCCTCGACCCCAAGTCCCGCCGCTGAGGAGGCTGCCCATGACCGCCCAGCCCATCACCAGCCCACGACCCGCCGCCGACGGCGCCGGCGAGGCGCTCCTGTCCGTGCGCGACCTCACGGTCACCTTCGGCCGGGGCCGCAAGGCCTTCCGCGCCGTCGACGGGGTCGACTTCGACGTCTACCCCGGCCAGACGGTCGGCCTCGTCGGCGAGTCCGGCTGCGGCAAGTCCGTCACGTCGCTGGCGATCATGGGTCTGCTGCCCGGCCGCGGCAACACCGTGGGCGGGCGCGTCACCTTCGCCGGTGAGGACCTGCTGTCCATGCCCGCCGACCAGCTGCGCGACCGCCGTGGCCGCGACGTCGCGATGATCTTCCAGGACCCGCTGTCCTCCCTCAACCCGGTCGTGCCGCTCGGTGTGCAGGTGGCCGAGGTGATCGAGCGCCACAAGGGCCGCAACCGCTCCGACGCCCAGCAGGAGGCGGCGGCCATGCTGAAGAAGGTCGGGATCCCCGACCCCGACCGGCGCCTCAAGGAGTACCCGCACCAGCTCTCCGGCGGCATGCGGCAGCGAGCCCTCATCGCGATGGCGCTCGCCTGCGAGCCCCGCCTGCTCATCGCCGACGAGCCCACGACGGCGCTGGACGTGACCATCCAGGCCCAGATCCTGGCCCTGCTCAAGGAGCTGGTCAGCGAGTCCGGCACGGCCCTGATCATGATCACCCACGACCTGGGCGTCGTCGCGGGCCTGTGCGACGAGGTCAACGTCCTCTACGCCGGGCGGATCGTCGAGCGCGCGCAGCGGCACGACCTGTTCGCCACCCCGCGCCACCCCTACACCGGCGGCCTGCTGGCCTCCATCCCGCGGCTGCACGAGGAGCGGGGCCGACGGCTCACGCCCGTGCCGGGCTCGGTGTCGGACAACATCCCGTGGGAGCAGGGGTGCGCCTTCGCGCCGCGCTGCGCCAACGCGGTCGACGTGTGCCGCCAGCAGACCCCCACGCTCGTCCCGGACCGGGATGCCGTCGGCGACGACCGCCTGCTGCGGTGCCACAACCCGCTGACGGCCAACCCGGTGGACGACACGCCCACCGTCGAGGAGGACGCCCGATGAGCACGCCCGACCCCACCCCCGGCAGCGGTCCCGCGGCGGGCCCCGGTGAGACGGGAGCCGGCACGGCCACCGCCGAGCACGACGTGCTGCTCGACGTGCGCGGTCTCAAGGTCCACTTCCCCATCAAGAAGGGGCTGGTCTTCGACCGCACGGTCGGGCACGTCTACGCCGTCGACGGCATGGACCTGCAGATCCGCCGTGGCGAGACCTACGGGCTGGTCGGCGAGTCCGGCTGCGGCAAGTCGACCTTCGGCCGGGCCATCCTGCGGCTGGAGGACCTCACCGAGGGCCAGGTGCTCTTCGACGGCACCGACCTCGCCTCCCTGAAGGGCGAGGAGCTGCGCCGCCAGCGCCGGCACATGCAGATGGTCTTCCAGGACCCGCTGGGCAGCCTCGACCCGCGGCAGACCGTCGAGCAGCTGCTCCTGGAGGGCATGCGCGCGCACGGGATGACCAAGGACCGGGACGCCCACGAGCGGCTGACCGACCTGCTCCGGGAGGTCGGCCTGCCCCGCACCGCCCTGTCGAAGTACCCCCACGAGTTCTCCGGCGGCCAGCGCCAGCGCGTCGGCATCGCCCGCGCGCTGTCGGTCGACCCGCAGCTGATCGTCGCGGACGAGCCGGTCAGCGCGCTCGACGTGTCGGTCCAGGCCCAGGTCATCAACCTGCTCGCCGACCTGCAGGCCGAGCTCGGTCTCACCTACCTGCTCATCGCCCACGACCTGGCGGTCGTGCGCCACATCAGCGACCGCGTGGGCGTCATGTACCTCGGTGCGCTCGTCGAGGAGGCCGACGCCGACGACCTGTACGAGGCACCGCTGCACCCCTACACCCGGGCGCTGCTGTCGGCCGTGCCGGTGCCCGACCCGACCGTCGAGGACACGCGTGAGCAGATCCTCCTCGTCGGGGACCTGCCCTCCCCCGCCAACCCGCCGTCGGGCTGCCGCTTCCACACGCGCTGCCCCTGGCGGCAGGAGACGCGGTGCGACACCGAGCGGCCCGCGCTGCGGACGGTCGAGATCGACGGTGTCGCGGGCAGCCACCGGGTGGCCTGCCACTGGGCCGAGCAGATCGCCTCCGGCGAGCTCCAGCCCCACGCCGTGACGGTCAGCGGCGTCACGGACCCGACCCTGACCACCCACGACGACGACTCCGCGCTCGGCGCCAAGGACACCGCATACCCGACGACCGACGGGGGCTGAGACCGCACCCACGCCCCGGGCGCGTCCTCCCGCGGCACCGCGGCCCGCCGGTAGCCTGCGCGCATGAGTCGCAGCGCGAGCCCCCGGCTGCTCGTCGTCCAGCACGAGGACGACTGCCCGCCCGGCCTCATCGAGCCGTGGCTGGGCTCGGCCGGGATCGACTGCGACGTGCTGGAGGCCCACCGCGGCCGGGCAATGCCCGCCGAGCTGGTCGACCACGCGGGACTGGTCGTGCTGGGCGGCCGGATGGGCGCCGAGGACGACACCGAGCACCGGTGGCTGCTCCCGACCCGGGCGCTCGTCGCCGGCACGGTGGCCTCGGGCCGGCCGTTCCTGGGGGTGTGCCTCGGCCACCAGCTGGCCGCGGTCGCCCTCGGCGGCACGGTGACGCCCAACCCGCACGGCCGGGCACGGGCGCTGGTCCCCTTCGGCGCCACCGAGGACGGGCGCCAGGACCCGCTCACGTCGGCCCTGCCGCCCGGGTCCCCCGTGCTGCACTGGAACAACGACGTCGCCGTCGAGCTGCCCGCCGGGGCGGTCCGCCTGGCCAGCGCCCCCGACGGGACCGTGCAGGCGGCGCGGTTCGGCCCGAGCGCCTGGGGCGTGCAGTTCCATCCTGAGGTGGACGCGGGGATCGTCTCCCGCTGGGCTCGTGGTGACGAACCGGCGGTCGAGCAGGAGACCCTCGCCGCGCTGCGCAGCCGGAGGCAGGAGCTGCACCGGGCCTGGGAGGCACTGATCCGGCGGTTCGCGCGCATCGCTCTGGTCGCGTAGGCCCGCCGGGTGCGACAATCGCCGCACCCTGGGCATCGTCCGGCGCGAGGGAGGTGGCCATGAGCGACGTCGCCTTCTTCCTTGCGGCGACCTTCGCGGCCGGACTGCTGATGTCCGTGCTGCGGTTGCCGGCGCTGCTGGGCTTCCTCTGTGCGGGCTTCGTCCTGGATGCGCTCGGAGTGACGGAGCTGCCCTACCTCGACTTCCTCGCGCACCTGGGCGTCGCGCTCCTGCTGTTCGGTATCGGGCTCAAGCTCGACGTCCGCAGCCTGCTCTCGCGCGAGGTCTGGGTGACCACCGGGGCCCACCTGGCGCTCTCGGTGGCCGCCGGCACCGGCTTCCTCTGGGTGCTCGCCCTCGCCGGCTACCCCCTGCTGGCCGGGGTGGGCGTCGACACCCTGATGCTGATCGCCTTCGCTCTGGCGTTCTCCTCGACGGTCTTCGTCGTCAAGGTGCTGGAGGACAAGGCCGAGCTCCAGTCGTTCTACGGGCGCGTCGCCATCGGCATCCTGGTGATGCAGGACCTGGCGGCGGTCGTGTTCATGACCACCACCCAGGGGGAGCTGCCCAGCATCTGGGCCGTGCCGCTCGTGCTCGGCCTCGTGCCGTTCGGATGGGTGGCCCGTCGCGTGTGGGACCACATCCCCCCGGGAGAGCTGCAGGCGCTCTTCGGCCTCGCCGTGGCGCTGGGGCCCGGATATGCCGCCTTCGACGCGGTGGGTCTGCAGGGCGACCTGGGGGCGCTCGTCGCCGGCATGCTGCTGGCCGGCGACCGCGCCGCCAGCGAGCTCTCGCACAGCCTGTTCATGCTCAAGGACCTGCTGCTGGTGGGCTTCTTCATCTCGATCGGTTTCGGCGGGCCCGCGACCACGCAGACGGTGGGCCTGGGGCTGACCCTGCTCCTCCTGCTGCCGGTGCAGATCCTCCTCTACGTGTGGTTGCTGGACCGCCACCGGCTGCGCCGGCGCACCTCGGTCAAGGCCTCTCTCCTGCTCGGCAACTACTCGGAGTTCGGGCTCATCGTCGTCGCGGTCGCCGTGTCCGCAGGGATGCTGGAGGAGCCGTGGCTCGTGGTGATGTCCGTCGCGGTCGCCGGCAGCTTCGTCCTGGCGGCCCTGCTCAACGCGCGCTCGGACAGCGTCCTGCGGCTGGCGCGAGGGGTCATGCGGGGTCATCCGCCCACCCAGGTGCACCCGCACGAGCGGCCGATCTCCTTCGGCAGCGCGCGTGCGGTCGTGATGGGCATGGGGCGGGTCGGGCGGTCCGCCTACCGCGAGCTGTCGGGTGCCTACGGCCTGGAGGTGCTGGGGGTGGAGAACGACTCCCACCGGGTGCACGACCTGCGGGCGGAGGGCTTCACCATCGTCGAGGCCGACGCGGCCGACCGTGACTTCTGGTCGCGGCTCGAGTCCACGCGTCAGGTCGACGTCGTGGTGCTCGCGATGCCGTTCCACGGCGCGAGCCGTCTGGCCCTGGAGCAGCTGGCCGCCGGCAGCTTCAGCGGTGTGGTCGCGGTCGTGGCTCGCTACGACACCGAGGTCCGCGACTACGAGGAGCTCGGCGCCGACGTGGTCGTGCACATCTTCGAGGGCGCCGGCGCCACCCTCGCCGAGCGCGCCGCGGAGGCGCTGGCCGACCGGGAGTGAGGCAACCGCCTCATCTCCTGGGCGACGTCACGACCATCACCGGGCACCGGGCCGCGCGCATGACCCGCTGGCTCACCGAGCCCAGCAGGCGCCCGGCGAAGCTGCCCCGCCCGCGGCTGCCCACCACGACCAGGTCGACCTCGCGGGCCACCTCGCGCAGCGTGCCGACGATCGGTCCGCGACGCACGTCCAGCTCAACCTGCACCCCGGGGTGCTCGGCGAGCGCGGGACGCAGCACGTCGCGCAGCATCGCCTCCCGCGCCTGCTCGATCTGGCGCCACTCCGGGCTGTCGGGCTCGGTGACGACGTAACCGTCGACGACCTCGAGGTACCACGCCGTCACCGCCGTCAGGGCGCACCCGGTGCGGGCCGCGTAGGCCACGGCCGCGCGGGCGGCCGCCTCGCTGTCCGGGCTGCCGTCGACCGCCACGGCGATGCGGCCGCGCGTGAGCCCGTCCACGTCGACCTCGGGGTTGAGGATCACGACCGGGACCGTCGCGTGCGCGGCCACGCCGATGGAGGTGGTGCCGAGCACGAACTCCTCCAGCGCTCCCTTGCGGCCGGTGCCCAGGACGATCAGCGCGGCCCGGTCCTGGTGCTCCAGCAGCGCACGCACAGGCGAGCCACGCTCGATGCTGACCGATGCCTCGATCCCGAACGTCGCGGCGAGCTCGGCGACCGTGGCCCGCACCGACCCGGCACGCACGTCCTCCGCCTCCAGCAGCACGGTGATGTCCGGTGCGCCGGCCCCGGCGGCCCGGGCGGCCAGCGCCTCGGGCTCGCTGGCGTGCACCGCCAGCAGGGGCAGGCCGGTCCGGCTCGCGTGCAGCGCTGCCCACCGCAGCGCCGGGCCGTCCGTCCCTCCCCCGTCGGCACCCACCACGACCGCCCGACCGTCCAGCTCCGACATCGCCACCGCCTCCGCGCCAGGTGTACTACGAACCGTCGCAGCCATCCTACCGAACGGGTGGCCCCGCACGGGTCGACGGTCAGGGCGTCGGAGGCCGGGGGCACCGGCGTTTAGTAACCTGCAGGATGCACACCGTCCCACCGCCCTCGACCGCAGGAGACCCTGGCATGTCCACGATCATCTACACGCGCACCGACGAGGCTCCCCTGCTGGCGACCTACTCGCTCAAGCCGATCGTGGAGGCCTTCGCCGGGGCCGCCGGCATCGACGTCGAGACCCGGGACATCTCGCTCGCCGGCCGCATCCTGGCGCTGTTCCCGGAGCGCCTGACCGAGGAGCAGCGTCAGCCCGACGCGCTCGCCGAGCTGGGCCGGCTCGCGACGACCCCCGAGGCCAACATCATCAAGCTGCCCAACATCTCGGCCTCCGTGCCGCAGCTGCGCGCCGCCATCGCCGAGCTGCAGGGCCAGGGGTATGACGTGCCGGACTACCCGGAGTCCCCCTCCACCGACGAGGAGCGGGAGGCCCGCGCCCGGTACGACAAGGTCAAGGGCTCGGCCGTCAACCCGGTGCTGCGCGAGGGCAACTCCGACCGTCGTGCCCCCGACGCCGTCAAGAACTACGCCCGGTCCCGCCCCCACTCGATGGGCGCCTGGTCGGCCGACAGCCGCACCCGCGTGGCGACGATGGGTGAGCGCGACTTCGCCAGCAACGAGAAGTCCGTGGTGGTGGAGGCCGACGACACCCTGACGATCGTGCACCTGGCTGAGGACGGCACCCGGACCGTCCTGAAGGAGGCCGTGCCGGTGCTGGCCGGCGAGGTCGTCGACGGCACCTTCATGGACGTCGCGGCCCTGCGCTCGTTCCTGGCCGAGCAGGTGCGCGAGGCGGCCGACGACGACGTCCTGCTCAGCCTGCACCTCAAGGCCACGATGATGAAGGTGTCCGACCCGATCATCTTCGGCCACGCGGTCGAGGTCTTCTTCGCCGACGTCTTCGAGCGCTACGGCGCCGACCTCGAGGCGGCGGGGCTGTCCGCCAACGACGGGCTGGGCGGCATCCTCGCCGGCCTGGACGCCCTCGGCGAGAAGGCGGCCGAGGTGCGCTCGGCGATCGAGGGCCGGCTGCGCGAGCTGCCCCGGCTGTCCATGGTCAACTCCGACAAGGGCATCACCAACCTGCACGTGCCCAGCGACGTCATCGTCGACGCCTCCATGCCCGCGATGATCCGCAACGGCGGCAAGCTGTGGGGCCCCACGGGAGAGGAGGACGACACGGTCGCGGTGATCCCCGACTCCTCCTACGCCGGGGTCTACCAGGCGGTGGTCGAGGACTGCAAGGCGCACGGCGCCTACGACCCGACCACGATGGGCTCGGTCCCCAACGTGGGGCTGATGGCCAAGAAGGCCGAGGAGTACGGCTCGCACGACAAGACCTTCGAGATCGCGGCGGACGGCACCGTCCAGGTCGTCGACTCCGCCGGGACGGTGCTCCTTGAGCACCGGGTCGCCGCCGGTGACATCTGGCGCGCGTGCCAGACCAAGGACGAGCCGGTCCGCGACTGGGTCAAGCTCGCCGTCGCGCGCGCCCGGGCGACCGGCGACCCCGCCGTCTTCTGGCTCGACGAGGCCCGGGCCCACGACGCCAACCTCATCGCCAAGGTGCAGGAGTACCTCGGCGACCACGACACCGAAGGACTGGACATCCGCATCATGTCGCCCGTGGAGGCGACCCGGTTCTCGGTCGGGCGGATCCGCGAGGGCAAGAACACCATCTCGGTCACGGGCAACGTGCTGCGCGACTACAACACCGACCTCTTCCCGATCCTCGAGGTCGGTACGAGTGCCAAGATGCTGTCGGTGGTCCCGCTGATGAACGGCGGCGGCCTCTTCGAGACCGGCGCCGGTGGCTCGGCCCCCAAGCACGTGCAGCAGCTGCAGTCGGAGAACTACCTGCGCTGGGACAGCCTGGGCGAGTTCCTGGCGCTCGCCGAGTCGCTGCGGCACCTGGCCGAGCGGGACGGCAACGCCAAGGCTCGCGTGCTGGGGGACGCTCTCGACCGGGCCACCGAGCGCGTGCTGACCGAGGACCGTTCCCCCGCCCGTCGGCTCGGCCAGATCGACAACCGCGGCAGTCACTTCTACCTGGCGATGTACTGGGCCCAGGCGCTCGCGGAGCAGACCGACGACATCGAGCTGGCCGAGCGGTTCGCCCCGGTGGCACAGGAGCTGACCGACAAGGAGCAGCAGATCACCGCCGAGCTGCTGGAGGTGCAGGGCTCCCCCGTCGACCTGGGGGGCTACTTCCACCCCGACGACCAGCTGGCCTTCGCTGCGATGCGGCCCTCGGCCACCTTCAACGCCGTGGTCGACGCGCTGCGCGGCTGACCGCTCACCCGCCGCCACCCGAGGCACCGCCCCCGTCCGAGGTCCGGACGGGGGCGGTCGCCGTGGCGGCCGCGACGAGCGCCGGACCGACCCGGTCGCAGGAGCGCGAGGTCTCGGGTGATAGGACTCCTGTGGTGAGCACCCAGCCGCCGGCGCACGCCGGTTCCCCCCACCGCGGGGTAGGGGTGGGCCTCGCGCTGGCGGCCGTCGTGCTCATCTCGCTCAACCTGCGGCCCGGAGCCTCCTCGGTGGGGCCGGTGCTGCAGGAGCTGAGCGGCGGCCTGGGGATGGCCCCGGCCGTCGCCGGGCTGATGACCGCGCTGCCGGGGCTGTGCTTCGGAGCGGTCGGTGCGCTGGCCGTCACGCTGGCGCACCGCGTCGGCATGTCCGTCGGGATCGCCCTGGGGGTCCTCGCCGTGGTGGTAGGCCTCGTCGCCCGTGCCGCCACAGGGTCCGTGGTGCTGTTCCTCCTGCTGACCGCCCTCGCCCTCGGCGGCATGGCCGTCGGCAACGTGCTGGTGCCGGCGTGGATCAAGCGGCACGCCTCTGACGGCGGGGTCCGTCTCATGACGTTCTACAGCTCGGGGCTGACCCTGGGTGGGGCGGTCGCCGCCGCCGTGGTGGCACCGGTCAGCCAGGTCCCGGGGGTGGGCTGGCGGGGCGGCCTGGGGGTATGGGGTCTGCTCGCGCTCGCGGCACTGCTGCCCTGGGCGGTGATCGCGTGGCGGGAGCACAACGACCCGGCCGACCGGCGTACCGGACCGGTGACGGCCACCGGCGGGCTGCACCGCTCCCCCACCGCCGTGGCCCTCACCCTCCTCTTCGGGCTGCAGGCCATGAACGCCTACGTGCAGTTCGGCTGGCTGCCGCAGATCTACCGGGACGCCGGTCTGTCGGCCGGGTATGCCGGCTTCCTGGGTGGCCTCATCGCCTTCCTGGGCATCTTCGGCGGCCTGGTGATGCCCACGGTGATCGCCCGGTCGCGCACCCTTGCCCCGTGGATGGTGGCCTTCGGCACGCTGCTGGTGGCCGGCTACACCGGCCTCCTCCTGGCCGCCGGTCAGCTGCCGTGGGCGTGGGCCGTCCTCCTGGGCCTGTCCGGATGGGCCTTTCCCACCGCCATCGCGCTGATCACGGCACGCTCGCGTGACCCGCGCGTCACCGCGCGGCTGTCGGGCTTCGTGCAGCCGGTCGGCTACGTCCTCGCCGCCGTTGGCCCCTTCGCGGTGGGCTTCGTGCACGAGGTGACCCAGGGGTGGACGCTCGTCCTCGTCCTGCTCATGACCAGCGGACTTGCCATGACCCTGGCCGGGCTCCGCGTCTCCCGGCACGTCTACGTCGACGACGAACTCGGCGCGCGCTGACGCAAGTCCACATCCCGCCCGCTCGCTGGTGGTCCTCCGCCCCCGCTGTGGACGACGGGCGCCTGGGCGCCGCCGGCGTGCCACGCTGCAGCGACCGGCCGGGGTGACGCCCCACGGGCGCAGCCCCACGACCGGGACGCGGACCACGACGGAGGGGACCATGCACGAGACCGAGAGCGAGACGGACGGAGGCCGGGGCACGGCCCGGGCGCGGGTGACGGACACGGTGCAGGCCCTGCTGCACGGGGTGCGGCGCGGAGTGCCGGCCACGGCCGCGGTGGCCCAGCAGCTGGGGGCGGTCCAGGACGCCGCCGTGCGAGCAGCGGTGGCCGCCGGCCTCCGCGACGAGCTGCGTGCCGCCCTGTCCGGGGTGTGGCGTCGCGGCTGGCAGCCGGGACACGTCATGCACGTGGCCCGGCGCGAGCTGTCGTCGGCCGGGACCGTCCTGCTGGCCGACGGCGTCACCCAGGAGCTGGCCGCCTACGCGCCCAGCACGGTCGACCCGGGGTGGTGGGCGCAGATGGAGGAGCTGGGCCGCGCCTCCTCGCCGAGCCAGGCGCGGCAGCACGCCCGGGGCCGGCGGGACCGCGGACGGAGCACCACCTGGTCCGCGCTGTGCGGCGACCTCCTCACCGTCACCGTGTTCGTCGAGCGCCTCCCGTCGCTGCCGGTGATCGGGCCGCCTCCTGGCGAGGCCCGCCCCGACGAGGACCTCCTGCCGGAGGTGGACGGCAAGCTGCTGACCCGGGTGCGGCGCCTGCTGGCCCAGGCGGAGGGCACCCCCTACGAGGCGGAGGCCGACACCTTCACCGCGGCGGCGCAGTCGCTGATGGCCCGGCACCGCATCGACCGGGCGATGCTGGAAGCCGAGGACGACCGGTCGCGGGCACCACGCGGGCCGGGCGCCGTGCGGCTTCCGGTCGACCGCCCCTACGAGCAGCCCAAGGCCCTGCTGCTGCACGTCATCGCCGCCGCCAACCGGTGCCGCGCCCTGTGGGACCAGCCCCTGGGCCTGGTCACCGTGGTGGGGCACCCCGGCGACCGACGGGCGGTCGAGCTCCTCTACACCTCCCTCCTCGTGCAGGCGACCGCCGCGATGCGACGTGAGGGCGAGCGCGGTGACGACGGCACCCGCACGCGGGGGTTCCGCTCGTCGTTCCTCAGCGGGTTCGCCGCCCGGGTCGGGCAACGGCTGGAGGAGGCCAGCGACGCGGCCGAGACCGAGGCGAGGACGAGGCTGGCCGGTGCGGGGGTGACCCCCGAGGAGTCCGGGGCTGCGGGCGAGGACCGCATGGCGCTGGTCCTGCGGAGCCGCGACGAGGAGGTCGAGCGGCTGGTGCACGAGCTCTTCCCGCACACGGTCCGCACCCGCAGCCGGGTGGTGAGCGACGCTGCCGGATGGGTGCGGGGCCGAGCCGCCGCCGACCGTGCCGACCTGGGCGCCGGCGGCCGGCTGACCGACGGTGCGGCCTGACGGCCGGTCCGGTCGCCGGCCGTCCTGACAGCTAGCCGTCCACCACCCGGTAGTCACCGGCCCGGGCCAGCGCCCCGTCGATCAGCTCCCGGGTGGGCACGACGCTGTCCCTGTGCTTGATCCACAGGCGCGTCGGCTCTCCCGGCACGATCTCGAAGGTGGCCTGGCCCAGGCCGTGCGCGGCGAAGATGTCGAACAGGGGCTGCAGCGCCCTCTTGGTGTCCCGGTCGTCGGTGACACCCTCCACGAGGAAGCACGTCGACACGATCCTCGCCACGCCGCATCAGATCCTTCCGTTGAACGCCTGCAGGGCCGAGTCCTCCCGGGTCCCGCCCCGACCGTCACCGTAGTCGGCGTAGTCGTGGATCCACATCACCCGGGCCACCCACTTGACGTGCTTGTAGCCGTGGTTCGACTCGACCCGGACACGTGCCGGACCGCCGAGGTGGACGTCCACGGGGTGGCCGTTGCGCTCGTAGGCCAGGATCGACTCCTCCTCCGCCATCGTCTCCAGGTCGATGCAGGCGTAGAACGGCTCCCGCGGCCGGTTGTCGTACATCTTCTGCGCCAGCCCGTAGGACTCGGCCATCAGGTAGCGCGCGCCCTCCGGACGCGGGCCGAGCACCCCCATGAGGTCGGTGAGCCGCACCCCGGTCCAGCGCGACGTCGCCGACCAGCCCTGCATGCACGTGTGGGTGGCGATGTAGGAGTGCTGCGGCAGGGCCCGCAGGTCATGCAGCGTCAGCTGCCGCTCCACGTCGTTGATGTCGTCCCGCACCGTGACGGTCAGCCCCTCCCAGTCGTTGTCCCGGGCCTGCACCCACACGGCCGACTCCTCCTGCGTGGGCGGCAGGCCGTTGGTCCAGTGGAACTCGGAGATGTCCTCGTCGGTGTAGGCCCGCTTCCGCGCGCCGAGCGGACGCAGCCGGTTGAGGAAGACGCGACGGCCGACCTCGGTGAAGCCGGCGGTGAACCTCTGGGCGCGTACCCGGTCGGCCAGCGACCAGTAGGACAGGAAGATCCAGAAGGCCACCACCGCGACGACGGTCGAGACCATGATGACCAGGGCCTGCGCGGCCCGGGCCGTGGTGACCTCGCCGCCGCCGAACACCATGTTGACCACGTTGTGCTCGCGGTGGACCAGGAACACCAGCGACACGTGCATCACGATGAAGCCGCTGAACAGCACGAGGCCGATGAAGTGCAGCGAACGGGCGCCCTGGTGGCCGCCCCACATCTTGACGTACCACGGGAAGCGGGACCGGATCGCCGGGGACATCGCGATCCCCGTCAGCATCTGGAACGGCGCCAGCACGAAGATCACGAAGGTGTAACCCAGCATCTGCAGCGAGTCGTAGGGCGAGAAGTGGCTGAGGTCGGGCACGTCCAGGCTCAGGTAGGTGGTCAGGGAGTCCCAGGCCTCGGGGAAGACGTCCCAGGAGGTGGGCACGATCCGCCGCCACAGCCCCGTGGCGAAGAGCAGGCCGACGTAGACGACGCCGTTGAGCACCCAGAACATCACCGACAGGCCGTGCCAGTGGCGGCCCAGCCCGATGTTCTCCCGCCCCGGGAGCGAGAGGAGCGGGTGCACCGACTTCTCGTCCATCAGCGAGGTGTAGACGCCCTCCTCCTTCGGCAGCTCCCGCCGGGTGAACCGCAGCCACTCGGTGCCGGGGGCGCAGTCCTTGCGCCACCACAGGCGCGGGAGCGACGAGAGCATCTCCACGCCCGACCTGATGAGCATGCCCATCAGGACGAAGTTGAGCAGGTGCTGCGCCCGCAGCCACAACGGAAAGTCGACGTCCATGCCTTACTTCACTCCTGTGTTCGAGGGACCCCGCCGCTGGGCGGGCGTCACCGGTTGGTCTGTGCCGTGCGGGTCGAGGAAGTGGAAGATCGTCCAGTAGAGGATCCCGATCATCAGGCCCCCGCCGACGATGTTGCCGAGCGTGACCGGCAGCAGGTTGTCCAGGAGGAAGCCCGACCAGGTCAGGTCGGCATACGCCGCGGGGTCCAGGCCGGAGGTCTCCCACAGCTCGTCGCCGGCCGAGCCGCGGATGAGGATGCCCAGCGGGATCATGAACATGTTGGCCACCGAGTGCTCGAACCCGCTCGCGACGAAGAGCGCGATCGGCATCGTGACCGCGACCACCTTGTCCACCGCGGTGCGGCCGCTGTAGGCGGCCCAGATCGCCAGGCAGACCATGAGGTTGCACAGGACGCCGAGGACGAAGGCCGTGAGGAAGTCGTGGTGCACCTTCTTCAGCGACACCTCCAGGACGACGGCGGCCCATCCGCCGTCGGCCTGCTGCCACACCTTGCCCAGGAAGACCAGCGCGACGATGGTGAGCGCCCCGAGGAAGTTGCCTGCGAAGACCACCACCCAGTTGCGCAGCAGCTGCCAGGTGGTGATCCGGCCGCTGGCCCGCGCGGTCAGCGTCAGCGTCGAGGAGGTGAACAGCTCGGCGCCGGTGAGCACGACGAGCGCGAGGCCGGTGGCGAAGACCAGGCCCCCGAGCACCTTGGCCACGCCGAACGGCAGCTGGTCGGCGCCGACCTGGCTGGTGGTGAAGAAGACGAAGCCGAGGGCGATGTAGCCGCCGGCGGTCAGGGCGAGCAGGAAGGACTTGAGCTGGCGGCTGGTCGCCTTGCCGAAGGCGGCGTCCTCCGCGGCCCTGGCCATCTGGGACGGGGTGAGGATAGAGCTGTCCCCGCTCATCCCTGCCTCCCAGGCGTGCGCGACCGCGGGGCCGGGTCAGGCACGGGACTCGAGCTCGTCGATCTCGCGGACCTTCGGCCCGTAGAAGCCGGACGGGTCGTGCCGCAGGTCCAGCCACAGGTCGACGAGCGCGCGCGCGTAGGCCGGCGCGACGACGTTCTGGCCCAGGCACAGGATCTGTGCGTCGTAGTTCTCGACGGCGCCCCGGACCGTGACCAGGTCGTGCGCGGTGGCGGCGCGCGCGCCCCTCACCTTGCTCGCGGCGATGGCGGTGCCGACCCCGGTGCCGCAGACGAGCACGGCGCGGTCGGCAGCGCCGTCGACGACCCTGCGGGCGGCCCGGAAGGAGACCTGGGGGTAGGTGATGTCGGCCGTCGACAGGTCGACCACCTCGGTGACCCGCTCGTCCTCCTCCAGGAAGGCCCTGACCTCGTCCTTGAGCATCGCACCGTTCGCCGGTGCCCCGATCACCACACGCATCCTCGTCCGTTCCTTCCCGGTCCTCGAGCAAGACACTACGGAGAGTAGTACTCATCCTCGCAGTAGTGCAAATACTCCAAAAGGGGGGCCCCGGACCGGGAGACGCCGAGACCGACCCCGGTCGCCGCGGGCGACCTGGGCCGGTCTCGGGACGGTGGCGGGCCCTGCCGCGCCGGCTCTCAGACGTTGAAGCGGAACTCCACGACGTCACCGTCCTGCATGACGTAGTCCTTGCCCTCGATGCGGACCCGCCCCGCCTCCTTGGCCTTCTGCATGGTGCCCGCCGCGTCCAGGTCGTCGAAGGAGACGACCTCGGCCTTGATGAACCCCCGCTCGAAGTCGGTGTGGATGACTCCGGCCGCCTGCGGCGCCGTCCAGCCCTGGCGGATCGTCCAGGCCCGGGTCTCCTTGGGGCCGGCCGTGAGGTAGGTCTGCAGTCCGAGGGTGTCGAAACCGACGCGGGCGAGCTGGTCCAGGCCGGGCTCCTCCACGCCGACGGACTCCAGCAGCTCACGGGCCTCCTCGTCGTCCAGCTCAGCCAGGTCGGCCTCGAGCTTGGCGTTGAGGTAGATGGCCTCGGCGGGTGCGACGACCTCGGCCAGCTCGGCGTGGAGGGCCTCGTCCGTCAGCCCGTCCTCGTCGAGGTTGAAGACGTAGAGGAACGGCTTGGTCGTCAGCAGCCCGAGCTGGCGGGCGAGCGCGAGGTCGACGCCCGCGGCGGCGCCGGCGGCATACAGGGTGTCCCCGCGCTCGAGCACCTCGCGCGCGGCCAGGGCGGTGTCGAGGACCTCCTTGTCGGCCCTCTTGCCCTTGACCTCCTTCTCCAGCCGCGGGACCGCGTTCTCGAGGGTCTGCAGGTCGGCGAGGATCAGCTCGGTGTTGATGGTCTCGATGTCGTCGCGCGGTGAGACCTTGCCGTCGACGTGCACGACGTCGTCGTCGCGGAAGGCGCGGACGACCTGGCAGATCGCGTCCGCCTCGCGGATGTTGGCGAGGAACTTGTTGCCCAGTCCCTCGCCCTCGCTGGCTCCTCGCACGATGCCGGCGATGTCGACGAAGCTGACGGTCGCGGGCAGGACCCGGGCGCTGCCGAAGATCTCCGCGAGCCGCGCGAGCCGCCCGTCCTTGAGGGGGACGACGCCGATGTTGGGCTCGATCGTCGCGAACGGGTAGTTGGCCGCGAGGACGGAGTTCTTGGTCAGGGCGTTGAAGAGGGTCGACTTGCCGACGTTGGGCAGGCCGACGATACCGATGGTGAGTGCCACGGGGTCAAGAGTCTACCGGTGCGGGCCGGGTGCCGGACGACGGCGTCAGAGGGACAGGGCCGCCCGCACGTGCGGGACCACCTGGTCGATCCCGCGCTGCAGCATGACGATCGTGTAGTGGTTGACGTCCTCGACGTCCACCGGCGGCAGGTCGGGGTAGGCGGCCAGCCAGTGCTCCCGGGCCGGCTGCGGGTAGAGCGGCGGCACCTCGTCCATCAGCCCGCGGGGCGCCACGAGCCAGGTCGTGGGATGGCGCCGGTGCTGCAGGGCCCGCGCCACGGAGTCCCCGTCCACCAGCTCGCGGATGTCCTCCTGCAGGGCCTCGACCCGCGTCGCCGGCCGGAGCGCGCCGTCCACCTCGACGAGGTCGTAGTCCACGTAGGCGTCGGTCAGGTCGGTCCACTCGCGCCCGATCGCCGGGTGCTCGCGCCAGAACCGGCGGTAGGCGTCGCGGTCGGCGAAGGTCATGGCCAGCCGGTCGGCGACCGGGCCCAGGACCGCGCCCGCGAGCGCGTCGGGAGCCACCCCGGGCGGTGGCAGCAGGGGCAGCCCGCCGTCGACGAGGACCAGCGAGCGGACCCGCCCCGGGTGGCGGTCGGCGAGGACGAGCGAGACGAAACCGCCCATCGAGTGGCCGACCACGACCGCGCTCTCGACGTCGAGGTGGTCCAGCACGGCCGCCACGTCGTCGGCGTGCGACGGCATCCCGTAGGGCCCGGGCAGGTCCCGCGACCGTCCGCGGCCGCGCAGGTCCGGCGCGACCACGCGCACGTCCGGCAGGGCGGCCGCGAGCAGCGGCCAGGCGACGTGGGAGGAGGTGATGCCGTGGACCGCGACCACGGTGGGCACCTCCTTCGTCGGCACCCCCTCCGGCTCCCAGACGCCGACGTGCATCGTCCCGCCGCGCACGGGGGCCTCCACGGCCCGGTAGCGCGGACCCACGACCTCCTGCAGGGAGGGCAGGGGCATCCAGGTGGTCATCGCGTGTCGCTCCTCGTCGTCCTGTCCTCGGCGTCGGCGCCGAGCAGCTGGGTGATGATGTCCATGAGTGCCTCGAAGACGGCCGGAGGGACGCCGTCGGGGTAGGTCGTGCGCTGCTCCTCCCAGAGCACCCACCGCATACCGATGAGCTCTCCTGCCCCCATGAGGACCCAGGAGGCCACCGTGGGGTCCAGGTGGGCGATCTGGCCCGCCTCGCGGGCACGCGTCAGACCGTGCTCGTAGCCCTGCAGGATCGAGGTGTAGTGCTCCCGCATCACCTCGGGCGAGACGAACTCCGCCTGCCGCACGATGCGGTAGAGCGCGGGATGGTCGGCGGTGAAGCGGAAGAACGCGCTGAAACCGGCCCGCTCCGCCTCGATCCGCGTCCGGGCGTCGGCGGTCGCGGCCGTCATCGCGGCGCGGACCCGGTGGTTGAGGTCGCGGACCACCTCGTCGAAGATCTCCTTCTTGCCCTCGAAGTAGACGTAGAAGGTGCCCAGGCCCACCCCCGCCTGCTCGGTGATCTTCACGATCGAGGCGTCGGGGTAGCCCACGTCGGCGAACACGTCCTCTGCGGCCTGGAGCAGGCGGGCCCGGGTCCGGGCGCCCCTGGCGGTGCGCGGCGCGGGACGTCCGCCGGGCTGCGGGGTCGCTACCGGCGCGCTCACCGGGGCCCCCCGGAGACGTCCGCAGGATGGAGGTCGCGGGCCAGGTCGCGCAGCGCCTGCCGGTCGACCTTGCCGATCCCGACCGTGGGGATGGCGTCCACCTCCAGCACGCGCTCCGGCACCTGGAAGGAGGCCAGCTCGCGGCGGCAGTGCTCGAGGAGGTCCTGCTCGTCGGTCGGCACGCCCGCCCGGGTGACGACGAGGGCGAGGCCGACCTCCCCCCAGCGGGGGTGCGGCACACCCGTGACCCCGGCCTCGGCGACGGCCGGGTGCCGGCGCAGCACGGCCTCGACCTCCGCGGGCGCGACGTTCTCCCCGCCGGAGATGTAGATGTTCTTGAGCCGGTCGACGATGCGCAGGTAGCCGCCCTCGTCGCGGGTGGCGACGTCGCCGGTGGCCAGCCACCCGGCGCGGAGCGCCTCGTGCGTGGCCGTCTCGTCGTGCAGGTAGCCGCTGAACAGGCCCGGCCCCCGCACCAGCAGCTCACCGGTGGCCGGCCCCTCCAGCAGGGCCCCGGTCGCCGGGTCCATGAGGGCCACGTCGACGTGCGGGTAGGGCACACCGGCCCACCCCGCCCGGTCGATCGCCTCGGGGGGTGGCAGGCACAGCACGTTGGGGCCGGCCTCGGTGAGCCCGTAGCCCTGCGTCAGCGCGACCCCTCGGGCGTGGAAGGTCCGCAGCAGCGGGGCAGGCATCGGCGCACCGCCGACGATGGCGCTGCGCAGGCTGCGCAGGTCGCTGCCCGGGAAGGACGGATGCTCGGCGAGCATGAGGTACTGGGTGGGCACCCCCATCATCGTGGTGACGCGTCGTTCCCGGATGAGGGAGAGCACGCGCCCGGGGTCGAAGGACCGCTCGAGCACCACCGTGGCCCCGGTCCACCAGGCCAGGAGGGGTTGGATGTTCCACCCGCCCACGTGGAACTGCGGGAGCACCGCCAGCACGACGTCGTCCTCGCTGAGCTCCACCGTCCGCGACAGCGACAGGTTGGTCCACCAGCACGCACGTTGGGACAGCACCGCAGCCTTGGGCGCGCTGCCCGTGCCGGAGGTGAACACGGCGAGCAGGGCGTCCTCGTCCTGCACCGCCTCCACCGGGGCCGACGCCGGCCGGACCCGCGGCAGCCCGCCGTCGGTGTCGAGCACGGTCAGGTATGCCGTGGGCACCGGCCGCAGGAGCAGGCCGGCCAGCTCCCGCGCCAGGGCCTCGGTCTCCTCCTCCGTGACCAGCACCACGGGCGCGAGCAGGTCCACCTGCCGCGCGAGCTCGCGCGGGGCGAGCCGCCACGACAGCGGAGCCAGGCAGGCCCCGACCTGCGCGCAGGCGAAGAAGAGCACGACGTGGCACGTCGAGTTGCCCACGAGCGTGGCGATCCGGTCCCCCCGCCCGATCCCGGCCTCGCGCAACCGGGCAGCGAGCCCCCGGACCCGCTGGTCGAGCTGGCCGTAGGTGAGCTCGACCCCGCGGTCGACGATCGCGACCCGCGCCGGGGCGATCCGCGCCCGGTCTCCGGGCCAGCGACCCAGGGTGTGCAGGCCGTCAGCGACGGACCCCGGAAGGGTGCTCACGTCACCTCCAGGCGTTGCGGGACGTCATCGGCCTCCGGCTCCTCGGCGGCAGGGGGGTGCGGGCGCCGGTCCGGGCCGTCGTCACCGCGACGGTCCCGCGACCGGGCGGTCACCCGGGCCACCGTACCGGCCAGACCGCCGGGCAGGAACAGCACGACGAGGACGAAGAGGGTGCCGAGGATGAACAACGGCTCCGACAACGGGATACGCAGGACGGCGGGGAGGCTCTCCACCCAGGCACCGCCGGCGAGGACGGTGAGACGCTGGTTGAGCAGGACGTAGAGGATCGCACCCGCGACCGCGCCCCACCGCGACCCGACACCCCCGAGCACCACCATGAGCAGCAGGGAGATGGTGAACTCCGCGCTCATGACGTGCGGCACGGCCCCGGAGTTCAGCAGCAGGTGCACCATGCCGACCATCGCCGCGATCACCGAGGCGGACACGAAGATCGCCAGCTTCACCAGGACGGGCTGCATCCCCAGCACGCGCACGCGCAGCTCGTTCTCCCGCACCGCCTCGGCCACGTGGCCCGCCCGGCTGTTCTGCACCCAGGCGGTGAGCAGGTAGGCCAGCACGAGCACCGCCAGCGCCAGCCAGTAGAGGTTGCGGGTGTCCGCGACGCCGACGAGGAAGCCGGGGACGAACTCGGTCGGCAGACGCAGCCCCTCCTCCCCGCCGGTGACCCGCTCAGGGTCCCGGCGGACCCAGACGTAGGCCGCCTGCGCGAAGGCCAGGGTCACCATCGCGAACGGGATACCGGTCACCCGCAGGCTGACGGCCCCGAGGACGGTGGACATGACGACCGCGACGACGAGGGTGAGGACGGCGGCGGGCACCAGCCCCAGCTGCAGCTCGCGCATCACGATGCCCAGGCCGTAGGCACCCAGCCCGAAGTAGAGGGCGTGACCGAAGGAGAGGAGGCCGGCGACGCCGAACAGCAGGTGGTAGGACAGCGCCACCGCAGCCATCACCCAGGCCAGCGCGAGCAGGTGCAGCGTGCCCGGGGTGTAGGTCGCTCCGGGCAGGATCCCGGGGACGGAGATGTCCAGCAGCGGCAGGCAGGCCAGAAGGACCACCAGGCCGAGGGGCAGCAGGACCCGCACGGCCTGGCGGCGGCGGTCCGTGCCGATGTCTGCGTCGGTCATGCCGTCACCTTCTTGCCCATGAGTCCGGAGGGTCTGGTCAGGACGACCACAGCCAGCAGCACCACCACGGCGAAGTCGCCGTAGCCCCAGTAGTAGTTGGCGAACTGCTGGAGCACCGCCACCAGGACCGAGGCGATCGCGGCGCCGGTGAGCGAGCCCAGGCCGCCGATCACGGTCACGATGAACGCGAAGATCAGCAGCGTCTGGCCCAGCATCGGCGAGACGTAGCCGAACGCGTGCGAGGCGAGGACGCCGCCGAGACCGGCCGCCGCCCCGCCGATGGTGAAGATCAGCGTGAACGCGGTGCGGACGTCGATGCCGAGAGCCGTGACCATCGAGCGGTTCTCCACGCCGGCACGGATGATCATGCCGTAGCGGGTGCGCTGCAGGAACAGCACGATGGCCACCAGCACGACGACGGCGAGGACGATCGCCACGAACCGGTCGTTGGGGACGTTGGCCCCCGCGATGGTGGTGGTCCTGCTCATCCACGGCGGACCGCTGATGAAGCGGGCGTCCGTGCCCCAGATGCCGTCGAAGAGCGCGACGACCGCCAGGGCCAGCCCCACCGTGATGAGGACCTGCTCGATGTGCCGCTCGTAGAGCCGTTGCACCAGGAAGCGTTCGGTCAGCGCCGCGAACACGGCACCGGCGAGGGCCCCGACCAGCAGCGAGGCGGCGAAGCCGGCCCAGGTGGTCGCGCCCATCCGGGCGGCGACCTCCCACCCCAGGAAGGCGCCGAAGGTGAGGAACACGCCGTGCGCGAAGTTGAGCACGCCCATGAGCCCGTAGATCAGGGACAGGCCCGAGGCGACCAGGAAGTAGATGGCTCCCAGGCCGACGCCGGTGATCAGCAGGAGGACGACGGTGCTCATGCTGCTCCCGCGGGGTCGGTGCCGCCGTGCACGCCGAGCAGGCGCTGCGTGGCGACGGGGTCGTCGAGGAAGTCGGAGGCGTCACCGTGGTGGACGCTGCGGCCGTCGGTCAGGACGACGACGTGCCGTGCGAGGTCGCGCACGACCTGCAGGTTCTGCTCCACGAGCAGGACCGGCGCCACCTCCGCGGCACGCGCCAGCGCCTCGGCGACCTCGGTCACCAGGCGGGGCGCCAGCCCCTTGGTGGGCTCGTCGATGAGCAGCACCCGGTTGTCGTTGAGGAGGGCACGGGCCAGCGACACCATCTGCTGCTGCCCTCCGGACAGGGTCCCGGCGGCCTGCGCGCCCCGCTGCTCGAGCTCGGGGAAGAGCTCGTAGACGAGGTCGTAGCGGTGCTCGCTGCCGCGCCGCTCGGCCAGCCGCAGGTTCTCGGTCACGGTGAGGCCGGAGAAGACCTCGCGGTCCTCGGGCACGTAGCCGACGCCGCGTCCGGCGATGCGGAAGGTCGGCAGGGTGCTGATGTCCTCGCCGTCGAGCTCGATCGTGCCCGACCGGCCGATGAGGCCCATGACCGCCTTGATGGTGGAGGTCTTGCCCACACCGTTGCGCCCGAGGAGGGCGGTGACCCCGGTCGGCGCCACCTGCAGGTCGACGTGCTCGACGACCTGCTGGCCGGCCACGTGGGCCTGCAGGTCGCGCACGAGCAGGACCGGCGCGGTGGGGCGTGCGGTCGGGCCTGCGCCCACGGTCGCGGCATCCCGGGAGGGCGGGGAGGACGTCATACCGCCTCCCCGAGGTAGGCGCTCTGGACGGTCGGGTCCGCCATGACGGCCTCCGGGGTGTCGATCGTGAGCAGGGTGCCGAAGTGCAGCACGGCGACCCGCTCGACCAGGCCGAGCAGCACCTCCATGTGGTGCTCGACCATCAGCACGGTGCGGCCGTGGTCGCGGTGCAGGCTGCGGATGACCTCGGTCAGCCCGTCGACGTCGCCCGAGGCCACCCCGGCCATCGGCTCGTCGAGCAGGACGACGGAGGGGTCGGTCGCGAGGAGCATCGCGATCTCGAGCTTGCGCTTGTCGCCGTGCGGCAGGTCGCCGGCCATGCGGCCGAGCCGGTGGCTCAGGCCCACCTCGTCGAGCAGCTCGACGGCCCGGCGCGAGGCGGCGTCGCCGCGCCGGGGGAAACGGGTCAGCGACAGCGCGCCGCCCTCCCGGACCTGGGCGGCGAGCCGGACGTTCTCCTCCACCGACAGCCGCGGGAAGAGCGAGGAGGTCTGGAAGGTGCGTCCCAGCCCGGCGCTGGCGCGCTGCGTGACGCTGCGACCGGTGATGTCCTGCCCGTCGAGGAGGACCTGGCCGGCGGTCGGCGTCATCGTCCCGGACACCAGGTTGAACAGGGTCGTCTTGCCCGCACCGTTGGGGCCGATCACGCCGACGATCTGCCCCGCCGGCACGGCGAAGCTGATGTCCTGCAGGATCTGCGCCCCGCCGATCCGCAGGGAGAGGTCGCGGACCTCGAGCGCGGGGGCGGCCCGCGCCCCCGCGCTCGAGCCAGCGGTGACGTCGGTCACTTGCCGGACGCCTCCGGCGGCGCCACCTGGTCGGCCGGCACCGTGTCGACCAGCTCGGGCACCCAGGTGTCACCGTCCTGCTTCAGGGTGGCGGTGAACATCGGCTGGACCAGGGCGTGGTCGCTCTCGCGGATCATCGTGGTGCCCTTGGGACCCTCGAACTCCCAGCCCTCCAGCGCGTCGATCATGGCGTTGACGTCGTCGCCGCCCTCCGCGACCGCCTGGACGATCATCTGCCCGGCCACGAAGCCGTCGGGGGTGAACAGGTCGGGAGTGCCACCGGCCTCGGTGACGTGGTCGATGAGGGCCTGGTTGACCTCGTTGTCCGCGGCACCCGGGAAGTAGTGCGACAGGAAGCTGATCTTCTCGCCGATGGGGCCGTAGGCGGCGAAGGTGGCGCTGTCGGCGAGGCCGGTGACGACCGGCGCTGCGTCGAAGACGTCCTGCTGGTCGAGGGACTGCCACATGTTGCCGGCGGTGGCGCCTGCCCAGGCGACGAAGATCAGGTCCGGGTCGGCGTCGACGACCTGACGGGCGAAGCCGGTGAACTCGGTGGCGTCCTCGGGCACGAGCACGCTGTCCACCTCGGCGCCCTCCGCACCGAGGACCGCCTCGACGGCCGCCAGGTTGCCCTGCCCGAACGCGTTGTCCTGGGCCAGGACGACGACCTTGCCACCCTCCTCCTCGAGCATGGCACCGGCGGTGGCCACGTCCTGCAGGCTCTGACGGCCAGAGCGGAAGGTGTAGTCGTTGACCCCCGTGAGGGCGTCGACCGCGGCCGGTCCGGAGATGTAGAGGATCTCGTTCTGCACGGCCTGCTCGGCCATCGCGACGGCGATGCCGGAGACCACGGTGCCGCCCAGGATCTTGTAGTCCTGCCCGATGAGGTCCTTGGCCGCGGCGACGGCGGTGTCCGGGCTGCCTGCGTCGTCGCGGTAGGTGATCTCGATCGCCGTGCCGTCGACCTCGCCGGTGCCGTCCGTGGCGTAGTCGATCCCCGCCTCGAGCCCTTCCTTGTACTGCTTGCCGTAGGCGGCCAGCGGGCCTGTCTCGGAGTAGATGATGCCGACGTCGACCGTGCCGCCGGCCTCCTCGCCGCCCTCAGCGGGCGCGGCGCTGTTCTCGGCACCGCCGCCGCCGTCGCCGGCCGGCGCATCGTCGGAGGCGGAGGGGGCGCAGCCGGCGACAGCCAGGACCGCGGCGCTGGATACGAGAGCAATCAGTCGGGTGCGGATCACCGGACACTCCTTCGTGCGGGTATGAACATGAAAGGTGATTCACGTTTCGCCTGTACCAAACCAGTCCGGGCCGAGGCTGTCAATCCCCGCCCGGGTAACGATGTGGTCACGACGGGTCGATCCGGCTGCGACCGGGCGTGGGGCGCGGCCGACGCGAGGTCTGTCAGGACGCCGTGGCAGGGTCCGGCCCATGGAGATGCAGTGGTGGCAGCTCGTGGTGGTCGTCGTGCTGACGCTGGTCGTGGGGTTCCTGGCCGGCGTGAGCCTGGGACGGGCGGGGGTCGCCGTCCGGGTCGCCCGCGCCGAGACCGAGCGCGACGGGCTGGCCCGCCAGCTCGACGCGCTGGAGTCGGCGGCGGAGCACGACCGGGAGTCGGCCGAGCAGCTGGCGCCGTTGCGCGCCGCGCTGGAGCGGGTGGAGGCCCACGTCCGCACCCTCGAGCGCGACCGGATGGAGCAGTTCGGGCAGGTCGGCGAGCACCTGGCCCAGGTCGCGGCCCAGACCCGCACCCTGCACCAGCAGACCGCGAGCCTGGCCGGGGCCCTGAACGCCTCGGGCACCCGCGGCACCTGGGGAGAGGTGCAGCTGCGCCGGGTCCTCGAGCACGCCGGCATGATCGACCGGTGCGACTTCGAGGAGCAGGTCAGCGCGACCAGCCGCCACGACGCGCGCGTCCGCCCGGACGTCGTCGTGCGGCTGCCGGGGGGCAAGGTCCTGGTGGTCGACAGCAAGGCGCCGCTGACGGCCTTCCTGCGCGCCCAGGCCGACGGGCTGTCCTCGACCGAGACGGCCCGGCTGCTGCGCCAGCACGCCGACAGCCTGCGCGGGCACGTCGACGCGCTGGCGGCCAAGGAGTACTGGTCGGCCTTCACGACGTCCCCGGAGCTGGTGGTGTGCTTCGTGCCCAGCGACGCCGTCCTGGCTGCGGCGCTGCGCTCGGCGCCCGAGCTCTACGACCACGCCCAGGCACGGCGGGTGGTGCTCGCCTCCCCCGCGATCCTGCTCGCCGTCCTGCGGGCGACCGCCCTGGCCTGGCAGCAGGACAGTCTCAGCGCCAACGCGCGCGAGCTGCTCCGGCTCGGCAGCGACCTGCACCAGCGGCTGACCACGCTGGGCCGGCACGTCACGGGCATGGGCAGCGCCCTGCGCAGGTCGGTCGAGTCCTACAACCAGCTGGTCGGCACCCTGGAGTCACGCGTGATGGTGACCTCCCGGCGCATGCACGAGCTGGGACTCGTGGAGGCTGCCGTGCCCGCCCTGACGGCCCTGGAGCTCACGCCGCGCCCGGTGACCAGTCCTGAGCTGCTGGCCGCCGAGCTGGAGGCGCTCACCCCCTCGCGCGAGGAGATCGCCGCGCCGGAGCCGCCGACCGATGACCGCCCGCAGCGGCGCCCGCAGGTCCGCCGGGACGCCTCCTGAGGCCGCAGGTCAGCGCAGGTGGCCGTCCCCGGACCCCGGGATCGCGCTGGGGTCGTGGCGCACCTTCTTGGCCTCCTGGCCCGCGGCCTTGAGGTCGCGGCGCAGCTCGGTGGGCAGCGCGAAGAGCAGCGACTCCTCGGCCGCGGTCACGGCCTTCACGTCGCCGAAACCGCGCGCGGCCAGCCAGTCCAGGACGTCGCGCACGAGGATCTCCGGCACGCTGGCACCGCTGGTCACCCCCACCGTGCGCACGCCGTCGAGCCACGCCTCGTCGATCTCCTCGGCGTAGTCCACGAGGTGACCGTCACGCGAGCCGTACTCCAGCGCGACCTCGACCAGCCGCTTGGAGTTGGAGGAGTTCTGCGACCCGACGACGATCATCAGGTCGCACTCCCCCGCCATCTGCTTCACCGCGACCTGGCGGTTCTGCGTGGCGTAGCAGATGTCGTCGCTGGGCGGGTCCTGCAGCAGCGGGAACTTCTCGCGCAGCCGGCGGACCGTCTCCATCGTCTCGTCGACCGACAGCGTGGTCTGGGAGAGCCAGACCACCTTGCCGGGGTCGCGCACCTCGACGTGCTCGACGTCGTCCGGGCTCTCGACGAGCGTGATGTGGTCCGGGGCCTCCCCCGCCGTGCCCTCGACCTCCTCGTGGCCCTCGTGGCCCACGAGCAGGATGTCGTAGTCGTCGTCGGCGAAGCGCACCGCCTCACGGTGGACCTTGGTGACCAGGGGGCAGGTGGCGTCGATCGTCTTGAGGCTGAGCGCGCGCGCCTCCGCGTGGACGGCCGGGCTGACCCCGTGCGCGGAGAAGATCACCCGCGCCCCCTCGGGCACCTCGTTGGTCTCGTCCACGAAGATCGCCCCCCGTCGTTCCAGGGTCCGCACCACGTGCTTGTTGTGGACGATCTCCTTGCGGACGTACACCGGGGGCCCGTAGAGCTCCAGCGCCTTCTCGACGGTCACGACCGCCCGGTCGACCCCGGCGCAGTAGCCGCGGGGGGCCGCGAGCAGCACCCTCTTCTCGCCGGGCAGGCCCGGCGCGGGTACGTTGACGTCGGTCGGCTGGGTGGCTGGAGTCGTCGTGGTCACGACCCCATGGTAGGCAACGGCCCTGAATCCCCCCTGGGCAGCGCCACCTCTCGCAGGATCTGCGCGAGCCGGTCGGGGTGCGTCAGGGGCATGAGGTGGGTGGCCCGGGGGACGGTGATGACCCTCGCCCCGCCCGCGGCCGCGGCGAAGCGGCGCACGTGCAGGCGCATCTGGTCGAGCTGGCCGTTGACGAGCACCACCGGGCAGTCCACCGACCGCAGCAGGTCGGGTCCGCACTCCTCCATGACCGTCTGCCAGGCCGCCGGGAGCGCCGCGTACGCCTCGCCCCCCGGGAGCCTGGCGGCGATGTCGGCGCGCGCTCCGAGCCAGCGCACCACGCGGTTCGTGGCGCGGGCCATGCGCTCGGGGTCCGAACGGCCCACGAGCCGGGCGAATCCGCGGTAGAGGGCCGTGAGCGGCCCCGCCGGGTCAGCCGTCGCACCGACCAGGACCAGCCGGTCGAGCCGACCGGGGTGCTGGGCGGCGTAGACGGTGGCCATGTATCCCCCGAGGCTGTGCCCCGCGAGTATCACGCGCTGGCCCGGGTCCGCGCCGTCGACCGCCCGGGCGATCGTGCGCACCGCCGCCTCGAGCGTGAAGGGTTCACCCGTGCGCCGGCCGTGCCCCGGCAGGTCGGGAGCGACCACCTCGACACCGGGGAGCAGGGGACCGTAGGGCTCCCACTGCCGGGCGTCCATCCGCGTCCCGTGCACGAGCACCAGGCGCGGGCGGTGGGTGCTGTCGGCCATGCTCCCTAGGCTAGGGGTGTGACCTCGCCCTCCCTCCCGCCGACCGCCCGGGACACCACCGCGTCCTCGCCGTGGCCGGTGCGCACGCTGTCGATGAAGATCAGCGACTACGTCGACAAGATGTCACCGCTGTGGGTCGAGGGCCAGATCGTCCAGCTCAACCGTCGTCCCGGCATGTCGACAGCCTTCCTCACGTTGCGCGACACCGACGTGGACATGTCGCTGTCCGTGGCGATCCCGGTGGGCGCGCTCGACGCCATGCCCTCCCCGCCGCAGCAGGGCGCACGGGTCGTGGTGCACGCCAAGCCGACGTTCTGGACCAAGCGCGGCAGCCTGCAGCTCGAGGCCCGTCAGATGCGGCACGTGGGGGTCGGAGAGCTGTTGGCCCGGCTCGAGCACCTGCGCCAGCTGCTGCGCGCGGAGGGCGTCTTCGACGCGGCCCGCAAGCGTCCGCTGCCGTTCCTGCCGCACACGATCGGCCTGGTGGTGGGCCGCGGGACCGCCGCCGAGCGTGACGTCCTCGCCGGCGTGCGGCGCCGGTGGCCGGCAGCCCGTTTCGAGATCCGGCAGGTGGCGGTGCAGGGGGCCGACACCGTGCCGGCGGTGACCGGTGCGCTCCGCGAGCTCGACGGGATCGCGGAGGTGGAGGTGATCGTCATCGCCCGGGGAGGCGGTTCGTTCGAGGACCTCCTGCCCTTCAGCAACGAGGCGATGGTCCGGGCGGTCGCGGCGGCCCGGACCCCCGTGGTGTCGGCCATCGGGCACGAGAGCGACACCCCCCTGCTCGACCACGTGGCCGACCTGCGCGCCTCGACCCCCACCCACGCCGCGGCGGCGGTCGTGCCGGACGTCGCGGACGAGCTGCGCGGGCTCGCGACGGTGCGGCGGCGGGCGCACCGGGCGCTCGTGCGCCGCGTCACGACCGAGCGCGAGCGGATCCTGACCCTCATGAGCCGGCCGGTCATGGCCGACCGGCACGCCATCGTGGCCCAGCACCGGGGCGAGGTGGAGGGTCTGCGCAGCAGGGCCCGGCGCAGTGTCGTCGACCGGGTGGCCCGCGAGCAGGACCGCACGGGCCATCTGCGCGGTCACCTGCGCGCCGTGTCGCCGCAGCACACCCTCGAGCGCGGGTATGCCGTGGTGCGCCACCGCGACGGCGCGATCGTGCGCGACCGTGCCGAGGTCGGACCGGAGGAGCTGCTGCGGGTCACCGTGGCCCGGGGCGACTTCGCCGTCCGCCCGGTCGTGGAGGCCGGTTAGGCCCCGGCAGGTTCCTCGGGCAGGCCGGGCGCTCCCGGCTCGTCCGGCGTGCTCGGGCCGGCGGGGTCGTCCGGCGGAGGGGGCTGCTCGGGCCCGGGCTGCGGCAGCCCAGGCTCGTCGGGCGGTGACGGCTGCTCGGGCCCGGGCTGCGGGACCCCCGGGTCGCTGGGACGGGTGGGGTCCGCGGGGCCCGGGGACGGGTCGCTGGGCCGCGTCGGCTCCAGGGGCGACGGCCCCGGCGAGGGGGCCGGGCCCGGTGCCCCGGGGCCTGACGGGTCGACGGGCGTCGTCGGGTCGCTCATGATGCTGCTCTCCCTCGTCGCGGTGCTGTCACCTCACCGTAGGCCTGTCCCGACGACCCGGCAGGCCGTAACGCGACGCGACACGGGCGCGCCGTTATCCTGTACGCATGTCTCAGGCCCCCGGCTCCCCTGCCCCTGACCAGCCCGAGGTGACCGACCTCAGCTACGAGCAGGCTCGTGACGAGCTGGTCCAGCTCGTGGCCCGCATCGAGTCGGGGAAGGTGCCGCTGGAGGAGTCCATGGTGCTGTGGGAACGCGGCGAGCAGCTGGCCGCCCACTGCCAGGCCAAGCTCGACGCCGCCCAGGCCAGCCTGGACCGGGGCGCAGCCCCGGCGGCGGGCGCTGCCGAGCAGGCCGACGAGGGGCCGGACGACGAGCAGGAGGCGGCCGCGGGCTGAGCACCCGCCGCCGACGTCCGGTGTCACGGCCCTCCAGGTCGGGGCGGGGGTCCTCGCTCAGTCGCGGGCGCTGACCGAGCCCAGGAAGTCCTCGACCTCGTCGGTCTGCGCCGTGCCGTGGACCACGACCGTGGTGCCGCCTGTCTCCTCCGGCCCCAGCAGATAGCCGTTCTCGGCATTGCCCCCCTCGGGGCCCTGCCACTCCTGCCACGGCCGCGCCCCCGCCGGAGTGGGCAGGGCGACGTCGGCACCCGTGGCCTCCGCCCCCGCCAGCACCTGTTCGAGCCAGTCCTGCGTCACGTCCGCCGCCTGGTGCAGCGCCACATACTCCCCCTCGGGCGAGGTGTAGGAGATGTGCCACGTCGGGACGCCGGCGACCCGTGCGTCGTACCACACGACGGTCGGCACCCACTCGTCCCCGGGGTCGGGGACCCAGACGGGCCACTCCGCCTGCTCCACGACGTAGGCGGTGGTCTGCGTGGTCTCCGGCGCCTGGCGCTGCGACCCCTCGTTGCTGTAGGTCATGGACCACCACGCCAGCACGAAGAGGGTGACGAGCAGCATCGACCACACCATGTTGCGCACCGTGTAGGACGCGAGCCGCTTGCGGCGACGGTCCTCGGGGGCCTCGCCGCCGGGGGCGCCGGTGTCCCCCTGGGGCGGCGCGGCGGCACGGGTCGGGCTGGTCTCGCTCACCCCCTCATGGTCGCATCCCGCGGCTCACGGGCCGACCCGCGGGCCGATAGGCTGGAGCGGCACCGCGCCGCCCGAGACGAAGGAGTCCGCATGACCACGGCCACCACCTCCCCCCGCCCCAGCACCGAGCAGGTCCTGCCCGACCGCAACCTGGCACTGGAGCTGGTGCGTGTGACGGAGGCCGCGGCCCTGGCCGCGGGGCGCTGGGTGGGCCGCGGCGACAAGAACCTCGCGGACAACGCGGCCGTGGAGGCCATGCGCAAGGTCATCTCGTCGGTGGCGATGGACGGGGTCGTGGTCATCGGCGAGGGCGAGAAGGACGAGGCCCCGATGCTCTACAACGGCGAGCAGGTGGGTGACGGCAACGGCCCGCAGGTGGACGTCGCGGTCGACCCGATCGACGGCACCACGCCGACGGCGAAGGGGATGGACAACTCCATCGCGGTGATGGCGGTCTCGGAACGGGGCACCATGTACGACCCCTCGGCCGTCTTCTACATGGACAAGCTCGTGGTCGGCCCCGACGTCGCCGACCGCGTGGACATCCGCCTGCCGATCCGCGAGAACCTGCGGCGCATCGCCAAGGCCAAGAAGCGCTACGTGGAGGACCTCACGGTCATCATGCTCGACCGGCCCCGGCACGAGACCTACACCCAGGAGGTGCGCGAGGCCGGTGCGCGGCTGCGCTTCATCACCGACGGCGACGTCGCCGCCGCCATCGCGGCCGCCCGCGAGGAGTCCGCGGTCGACATGCTCATCGGGATCGGCGGCACGCCGGAGGGCATCATCACCGCCTGCGCGATGAAGGCGATGGGTGGCGTGATCCAGGGCCGGCTGTGGCCCAAGGACGACGAGGAGCGCCAGCGGGCGATCGACGCCGGGCACGACCTCGACCGCGTGCTGTCCACCGACGACCTGGTCACCGGGGACAACTGCTTCTTCGTGGCCACCGGCATCACGACGGGCGAGCTGCTCACGGGCGTGCGCTACGGCTCGGGCTCGGCCGTCACGAACTCCCTGGTCATGCGGTCCAAGTCGGGCACGATCCGGGAGATCATCTCCCACCACCGGCTGGACAAGGTGGCCAGGATCGCCGACTCCCTCTCCCCCGACGTCCACCACTGAGGTCAGGACGGGGTATGGAGAGCGTCAGGTCGCGCGGTCCGCGCCAGTGCTCGGTGCTCACCGTCGGCGAGGCCCTCGTCGACGTGGTCGTGCCGCACGGCGGCGGGGAACGGGAGTCCTACGTCGGTGGGTCCCCGGCCAACGTGGCCGTCGGCCTCGCGGCGCTCGACCACGACAGCCGGCTCACGGCCTGCCTGGGCCACGACGCCGCGGGACGCCGCGTGCGCGAGCATCTGCTGGACGCCGACGTCGTCCTCACACCCGGCTCCACCGACGCGCCCCGCACGTCGACGGCGACCGCGCACCTGGACGCCGACGGGGTCGCCAGCTACGAGTTCGACCTCGTCTGGGAGCTGGGTCCGCAGGACCTGCACGGCGTCGGCCACCTGCACACCGGCTCGATCGCCACGACTCTCGAGCCCGGCGCCTCGGCGGTCCTCGAGGTGATGTCCCGCGCCCGCCGCACCGCCACCGTCTCCTACGACCCCAACTGCCGCCCGACCGTGATGGGCGACCCCCACGCGGTCCGGTCCCGGATCGAGGAGTGCATCGGGCGCAGCGACGTGGTCAAGGCCTCGGTCGAGGACGTCGCCTGGCTCTACGGCGAGGACACCGACGTGGTCGAGGTGGCCGAGCTCTGGGGCCGGTTGAGCCCAGAGCTGGTGGTGCTCACGCGCGGCGGTGACGGCGCCCTGGCGCACCTGCCCCGGCAGGGGGCCACGGTCGAGCTCCCCGCGCCGCCGGTGGAGGTCGTCGACACCGTGGGCGCGGGAGACTCGTTCATGGCCGGGCTGCTCAGCGGGCTGCTCGACGCCGGGCTGCTGGGCTCGCCCGAGGCGCGCGTGCGGCTGCGCCAGGTCGACCCCGACGCCGTCGCGCCGGCGCTGCACCGGGCGGTGGCCTGCGGTGCGTGGACCGTGGCCCGGGCGGGAGCCGCGGCCCCCACCCGGGCCGACCTGCCCTGAGCGGGCGTGCGCCACTACCCTGACCTCATGCCAGAGCCCCGCAGCGACCAGTCCTCCGCCTTCGCCGACCTGCTCGAGGCCAACGAGCGCTACGCCGCCGACAACGAGCTGTCGGGCTTCGACGGCATCGCCCGGGCCGGGGTGGCCATCGTCACCTGCATGGACTCGCGGATCGAGCCGCTGCACATGCTCGGCCTGACCCACGGCGACGCCAAGATCTTCCGCAACCCTGGTGGGCGGGTCACCGACGCGGCGCTCGAGGCGCTCGTCCTGGGCGTCCACCTGCTGGGGGTCGAGCGGGTGCTGGTCGTCCCGCACACCCGCTGCGCCATGACCCGGATGAGCGAGAACGAGCTGCGCGAGAAGATCACCGAGCTCTCCGGCCAGGACGCCTGGTGGCAGCACTTCCACGTCGTGGCCGACCAGCACGCCGCCCTCGTCGAGGACGTGCACCGGGTCACCAGCCACCCGCTGATCCAGGGACGCGCCCAGGTGGGCGGCTTCCTCTACGACGTCGACACGGGCCGCCTGACCCAGCTCGTCTGAGGACCTTGACGCGTCACGTACCCTGGTGACCATGCTTCCGGCCCTGTCGTCGGCGCCGCTGGCGCTCGTGGCCGTGCTGGTCCTCAGCGGGGTCGCCAAGCTGCGCGACCCGGGGTCGACGGCGAGCATGATCGCGCTGCTGCGCCTGCCCGCCGTCCTGGGCCACCGCCTCGTGCCCCGGGCGGTGCCCGTGGTCGAGCT
Organism: Ornithinimicrobium pekingense DSM 21552; assembly: GCF_000421185.1. GTDB lineage: Bacteria > Actinomycetota > Actinomycetes > Actinomycetales > Dermatophilaceae > Ornithinicoccus > Ornithinicoccus pekingensis. Next base: position 23,072 of record NZ_ATWJ01000007.1, on the reverse strand, counting down.
CGTCACGGCGGCGCTCCTCCTGACACCCTGGCGGTGGACCTACGCCGTCGGCGCGGCGGCCTCGCTCGGGCTGTTCACCGCCTTCCTCCTGGTCATCGCCCGCGCGATGACCTTCGACCCGCGCCCCACCTGCGGCTGCTTCGGACGCGTGGGGGACCACCGGGTCAACGGGCGGACGGTGACCCGCAACGTCCTCCTCCTGGCGCTGGCCGTGGTGACCGCCTGGCTGGCGGTGGAGGGCACCCCGGCCGCGGCCCTGGTGCGCACCTACGACGCGGGCGACGTGCTGTGGCTGGCGATGACGGTGGTCCTCGCCACCGTGGCCGTCCTGGTCCTCGGTGGTGGCGCCCGGACCGCCCCGTCGGGGCCGAGCCCGCGCCGGCGCCGGACCCGGGGTGCGCGCGCGGGCACGCCGCCCGCCCCAGCACCGACGGCGCGCCCCACGGCCGCCAGCTCTGACGACGAGCCGGACGAGCTCGACGACTACGAGCGCACCCCCGTCCCGCACGGTGTCCTGCTCGCCGAGGACCTGGACGTCGTCCCGCTGCGGCGCCTGGTGCGGGACCGGGCCCAGCTGCTCGTCCTCGTCAACTGCTGGTGCGGACCGACGTTCGAGTCGGTGGCGCGCCTGCCCCGCTGGCGTGAGACGCTCCCCCAGCTGGGCGTTCAGCTCGTGCACACGCACCGCCCCTGGGAGGAGGAGCGCCTGGCCGGCACGGGCGGCGTGTGGTGGGACCCGGGTTCGACCGTCTACGACGCGCTGCGGGCCGGAGCGAGCCCCGCGGCGGTCCTCCTCGGCGCCGACGGGCTGCTCGCGGGGGGCCCGGTCAACGGGGTCGAGGAGATCGAGGAGCTCGTCGCTCAGATCGCCCGGCAGCTCGCAGAGGCGCCCACCCCGGGGCAGCCCGCCCCGGAGGGTCAGCCGGCACGCTGAGGCGCACGCCTCCGACGCCCCGCCGCGCACCGCCCCGCCCCGCCCGTCGGCAGGATCAGGCGTGCAGGGAGAGCCGCTCGCTGACCACCGAGGCGAGGCGGTCCGCATACTCCCGGGCCCGCTCCTCGGTGTCCGCCTCGACCATGACCCGCACGACCGGCTCGGTGCCGGACTTGCGCAGCAGCACGCGCCCCTGGCCCCCCAGCTCCTGGCCGACGGCCGCGACGTCGGCCTGGACGGCCTCGTCGGAGTCGACGCGGTTCTTGTCCACGCCGCGCACGTTGACGAGGACCTGCGGCAGCCGGGTCATGACGGCCGCCAGCTCGTGCAGGGGCGTGCCGGAGGACACCACGCGCTGGGCCAGCGCGAGGGCGGTGAGCACGCCGTCACCGGTCGTGCCGTGCTCGAGCATGATGACGTGCCCGGACTGCTCCCCGCCGAGGGAGTAACCCCGGGCCCGCATCTCCTCGAGCACGTAACGGTCGCCCACCGCGGTCTGCACCACGTGGATCCCCTGTGCCTGCATCGCCTGGATCAGCCCCAGGTTGCTCATGACGGTCGCGACGAGCGTGTCCTGGGCCAGGCGCCCCTGCTCGCGCATCGACAGCGCCAGGATCGCCATGATCTGGTCGCCGTCCACCTCGTGGCCGTGCGCGTCCACGGCCAGGCACCGGTCGGCGTCACCGTCGAAGGCGACGCCCATGTCGGCGCCGCGCAGGCGCACCGCCTCCTGCAGCTGGGCCACGTGCGTGGACCCGTAGCCGTCGTTGATGTTCAGACCGTCCGGCTCGCCGCCGATGACGTCCACGGTCGCGCCGGCGCGGCGGAAGACCTCCGGGCCGACGACCGAGGCCGCGCCGTGCGCACCGTCGATCACCACCCGCAGGCCGTCGAGCCGACCCGGGACGGCCGTGAGCAGGTGCTCGATGTAGAACTCCGCACCGCGGGGGAAGGGACGGATCCGTCCGACGGCGGGGCCGGTCGGGCGCTCCCAGGCCGACCCCAGGCGCCCGGAGATCCGGTCCTCGATCTCGTCCGGCAGCTTGTGCCCGCCCCGCGCGAAGAACTTCAGGCCGTTGTCCGGCATGGCGTTGTGCGAGGCGGACAGCATCGCGCCCATCTCGGCGTTCATCCGTTGCGTCAGGTAGGCGATCGCCGGCGTGGGCAGCACGCCCGCGTCCAGCACGTCCACACCGGCCGAGGCCAGCCCCGCCATGACCGCCATCGACAGGAACTCGCCGGAGGCCCGCGGGTCGCGACCCACGACCGCCGTCGAGCGGTGACCGCCGAACGCTCCCTGGCCGCTGAGCTCGTGCGCCACCGCGACCGACAGGTCCAGGGCGAGCTCGGCGGTGATGTCCTTGTTGGCCAGTCCTCGCACCCCGTCGGTGCCGAACAGTCGTGCCATTGGTGCCTCTTCTCGTTCCTTCGTCCGTGCGGCCCGGCGGAGCGGGCCCCCACGAGTATGACGTACGCGGCGGCGGGCCCGGGACTCCCGCAGCGTCAAGAGTTCGCCAAGCCCCGGTCAGCATCCGGTCAGGATTGGGTACAGGTTGCACAGGAGTGCTCGCCACGGCGGTGCTCCACGGTCGAGGCTGTCGGAGGCGCCGCGACGAGGCGGCGCCGTCGTCCTCACCAAGGAGCACACGGATGCACCCCACCCGTCGAAGGACCCTGGCCGCGCTCACCGGTCTGGCCCTGACCATCGGGCTCACCGGCCCGACCGTCGCCGCACCGGACCGTCCCGACACCCCCGCACCGCTGGTCCACGCCGACCAGGACGCCGTGATCCAGGGGTCCTACATCGTCGTCCTCCAGACGCCGCGGGCCGCCAAGGGCGGGCCGTCGGAGAAGGCCGCGGCCCGGGCCCACGAGGCGGTCCGCGCCGCGACCGAGCGCCAGGTGGCCCGCGCCCGCGCCCGGGGAGTCACGGTCGACCACGCCTACACGGCCCTGGGCGGCTACGCGGCCCGCCTGACGCCTGCCCAGCTGGCCGAGCTGCGGGCGGACCCTGCGGTGGCCCATGTCGAGGAGGACGCGGTCATCTCCGTCGAGGCCACGCAGAACAACGCCACGTGGGGCCTGGACCGCATCGACCAGCGCACGCTGCCGCTCGACGGGAGCTACACCTACGACGCGACGGGCCAGGGCGTGCGCGCCTACGTCGTGGACACCGGCATCCGCACCTCGCACGGCGAGTTCTCGGGCCGGACCGCCGCCGGCTACACCGCGATCAGCGACGGGCGCGGCACCGAGGACTGCAACGGCCACGGCACGCACGTGGCCGGAACCGTCGGTGGCACCGCCTACGGCGTGGCCAAGGGCGCGACCCTCGTCCCGGTGCGGGTGCTCGGCTGCACCGGCAGCGGCTCCACGTCGGGCATCATCGCCGGGATGGACTGGGTCGCCACCAACGCCCCCCGACCCTCCGTGGTCAACATGAGCCTGGGTGGCGGCGCCTCGACCACCCTCGACGCGGCCGTCGACCGGCTGGTCGCGCGCGGCATACCCGTCGTGGTCGCCGCCGGCAACGAGAACCAGAACGCGTGCAACGTCTCCCCCGCCCGGGCGGCAGCGGCGATCACCGTGGCGTCCACGACCACCTCGGACGCCCGCTCCAGCTTCTCCAACTGGGGCAGCTGCGTGGACCTGTTCGCCCCCGGCAGCTCGATCACCTCGGCGTGGCACACGTCCACCACCGCGACCAACAGCATCAGCGGCACCTCGATGGCATCGCCGCACGTCGCCGGGGCGGTCGCGCTCTACCTGCAGCGCAACCCCTCCGCCTCCCCCTCCCAGGTGGCCTCGGCCGTCACCGGGGCGGCGACCACCGGCCGGGTCACCAGCCCCGGCTCGGGCACGCCCAACCGCCTGCTCCACACCCTGGCCCTGACCGGCGGCGGCTCGACCCCCACCGACCCGCCGCCCGCCACCGGCGGGGTCACCAACGGCGGCTTCGAGAGCGGCACGACCGGGTGGAGCGGTGACACCGGCACCATCGGCTCCGGCGGGTATGCCGCGCGCACCGGGTCGACCAAGGCGTGGCTCGTCGGGTACGGGCAGACGCGCACCGAGGCCATCACCCAGCAGGTCAGCGTCCCCTCGACCGGTGCGACGCTCGACTTCTGGCTCCGGGTCGTCACCGCCGAGACGACGCGCACGTCGGCCTACGACCGGATGCAGGTGCAGGTGGTGGCCGGCGGCGCGACGACCGTGCTCGGCACCTGGTCCAACCTCAACGCCTCCAGCGGCTACGTGCAGCGCAGCGTGAGCCTGTCGCAGTTCGCCGGGCAGACGGTGACCCTGCGCTTCGTGGCCGCCGAGGACGTCACCCTGGCCACGTCGTTCCTCATCGACGACGTGTCGATGCGCTGAGGCAGCCCGCCGACAGCCGTACCGACGCCGAGGGCCGGCGGGAGCTGCTGCTCCCGCCGGCCCTCGCCGGTGTCTAGCGCCGTCCGCCGGACGGGGCGATCAGCGCTTGCTGTACTGCGGCGCCTTGCGGGCCTTCTTCAGGCCGGCCTTCTTGCGCTCGGGGACGCGGGCGTCACGGGTGAGCAGGCCGGCCTTCTTCAGGGTCGGGCGGTTCAGCTCGGGGTCGACGCCGTTGAGCGAGCGGGCGACGCCGAGGCGGACGGCCCCGGCCTGGCCGGAGGGGCCACCGCCGTGCACCCGGACGAGCACGTCGTAGGCGCCGTCCAGCTCGAGGGCGGTCAGCGGCTCGTTGACGATCTGCTGGTGCACCTTGTTGGGGAAGTACTCCTCCAGGGTGCGGCCGTTGATCTTCCACTCCCCGGTGCCGGGCACGATGCGCACGCGGGCGATGGCCTGCTTGCGGCGGCCGGTGCCGGCGCCGGGCGCGGAGGCGGACGGGCGGGCCGCGGCCTCGACGGGCGAGGAGGACTCGGTGGTGTACTCGGACAGGGAGTTCTCGTCGAACTCGCCGGTCTCGGCGCTGAAGTCGTTGTCAGTCATCTTTCGTCAGCTTCCTTACTGCGCGACCTGGGAGATCTCGAACGGGACGGGCTTCTGGGCCGCGTGCGGGTGGCTGTCACCGGCGTAGACCTTGAGCTTGGTCAGCATCTGACGGCCCAGCGAGTTCTTGGGGAGCATGCCGCGCACGGCCTTCTCCACGGCGCGCGTGGGGTGCTTGTCGAGCAGCTGCTCGTAGGTCTCGGCCCGCAGGCCGCCCGGGTAGCCGGAGTGGCGGTAGGCCTTCTTCTGCTCCAGCTTGGCGCCGGTGAGCGCCACCTTGTCCGCGTTGACGATGATGACGAAGTCACCGGTGTCCACGTGCGGGGCGAAGATGGTCTTGTGCTTGCCGCGCAGCAGGATCGCGGTCTGGGACGCGAGGCGGCCCAGGACGACGTCCGTCGCGTCGATGACGTGCCAGGCGCGTGTCACGTCGCCGGCCTTGGGGGTGTAGGTACGCACGGTGCAAACCTTCGTAGTCGGATGGATGGGCAACTGGTCCAGTCTACCGGCGTCCCCGAGCACGACCCAAAACGCCCGTCTTCGCAGGTCAGCGGCCTCGCACGGGGCTGCGCGACCCGCTCTGCAACCGAAGTGTGCACAACAATTGTGCATTACCGGGGCGGTGGTTAGGGTGTCCGGCATGGCCCGCCCTGCCCAGCCCGCACCGCCCTCCGACGGACGCGGGGCGCTGCGGACGCTGGCCCACCCCCTGCGCAGCAGGCTGCTGGCGGAGCTGCGCGTGCACGGGCAGGCGACCGCCACCGAGCTGGCCGCGGCCCTGGGCACGCACACGGGCGCGACGTCCTACCACCTTCGCAGGCTGGCCGAGGTCGGGCTCGTCGAGGACACCGGGACCGGGGGCGGCCGACGCCGGGTATGGCGTGCCGCGCCGCTGCCGGAGGCCGCGGTCGCGCTGGGCAGGTCCGAGGACGAGCCGCTCGACGAGGACGAGGCCCAGGCCGTGGACTGGCTCGCCCAGGACTACCTGGCGCACTTCGGCGACCGGGCGCACGCCTGGCTGCGTGCGCGGGCGGAGTGGGGCCTGACGTGGCAGCAGGTCTGCGGCCTGGAGGACCACACCGTGCAGGTCACCGCCGAGCAGGCGACGGCGTTGCGGGCCGAGCTGCTGGAGGTGCTGGAGCGCTACCGCCGCGTCGGGCAGGGCAACCCGGCGGCCAAGCGGGTCGTGGTCTACACCTGCGCGCTCCCGGTGGACCGGCACGCGTGAGGCGGCCCCCGCCCCCAGGTGCGGGGACGGGGGCCGGCGTGGCCCGGGAGGCTCAGCGGTCGCTGAACAGCAGCAGGTTCGGCGATCCTGCGGTCCCGCTGACGGCACCGCTCGTCGCGTCGCCCTCGATCGCGCTCTCCACCTGTGCCGGGCTGGCCCCGGGGCTGCCCTGCAGCACGAGTGCCGCCACGCCCGCGACGTGCGGCGAGGCCATGGACGTGCCGGAGATGGTGTTGGTGGCCGTGTCACCGGTGTGCCAGGCCGCCGTGATGCCCACGCCGGGGGCGAAGAGGTCGACGCAGGAACCGTAGTTGGAGAAGGAGGCCCGCCGGTCGGCGCTGTCGCTGGCAGCGACGGTGAGGGCGCTGGGCGCCCGCGCCGGCGAGGTGGTGCAGGCGTCGGTGTTCTCGTTGCCGGCGGCCACCACGGTGGTCACCCCGGCGCCGGTCATCCGCGCGATCGCGTCGTCGATGGAGGCGTTGGCGCCGCCGCCCAGGCTCATGTTGGCCACGGACGGGCCGGAGGCGTTCTCGGCCACCCAGTCCATACCCCCGATGACCCCGGACCAGGTGCCGGAGCCGCGGCAGTCGAGGACGCGCACCGGGACGAGGTTGACACCCTTGGCCACCCCGTAGGTGCTCCCGCCCACGGTGCCCGCGACGTGGGTCCCGTGCCCGTTGCAGTCCTCCGTGGTGTTCTTGCCCCTGGCGAAGTTTGCGCCTGCCTGGACGCGGTCGCCGAGGTCGGCGTGGGTGCTGCGGATGCCGGTGTCGAGGATGTAGGCGTCCACCCCCGCCCCCGTCGCGGTGTAGCGGTGGACGCCGTCGAGGGGCAGCGAGCGCTGGTCGATGCGGTCCAGGCCCCAGGTGGCGCCCTGCTGGTCTGCGGACAGCGTGACGACGCCGTCGCGCTCCACGGAGGCGACAGCCGGGTCCGCCGCGAGGCTGCGGGCCTGCGCCGGCGTCATCGTCGCCGCGTAGCCGCCGAGCGTGCGGTAGGTCCGCTCGACGTGCAGCCCCCGGGCCTGTGCCGCGGCCACCTCGCGCGCCGTCGCCGTCGCGACCTCGGCCCGTGCGGCGCCCTGGTCCGCGCCCGGCGTCCACGCCTGCGCCCCGGCCTCCAGCAGGACGATGTAGGTCGAGGCGCCGGCGGACGCGGCTGGAACGGTCGGGGCGCCGGTGGCCGCAGGGGCTGCGGTCAGGGCCAGTGCTGCTGCGCCGGCGAGCGCGGCGAGCGTGCGGGGACGGACGGTCATGGGGGAGCTCCTCGGAGTCGTGTGATGTCAGCCACATCGGCGTGACACGCGGACCATCCTGAGAACCGGTGACGGGGCTCGGCAAGGTTCTTGACCACGTCCGAACACTTCCCATACCCGGCCTTTGCCCTGCCCTCAGGGTCGGGGACGCACCAGCACCGCGGCGGTGAGCGCGGGCACCGTGAGCACGCCGGCGCCCGTGTCCCACCGGGTGCGGCGGACCACCGGGTCCGCGCCGTCCCGCTGCGCCGGCGCCAGCTGCCACCCTTGGCCCCGCAGCGCGGGGAGCGGCAGGGCCACCACGTCGGTGGCCGCGTTGAGGACGACCAGCAGCCCGGACCAGGCCTGGTCCACCGTCGGGGGTCCGCTGTCGTCGACGAGCATGACCACCACGTCGGCACGGCCGTGCGGAGTCCCCGAGACCGGGAAGGAGACCTTCTGCAGGACGAGCCCGGCGCTGCCCAGCCGGAGCAGGGGCAGGTCGCGCCGCAGGCGCAGCAGGTCCAGGGCACCGTCGCGGGCGGTCGCCATGTCCGCGGGGGTCGGCCGCAGGGACGGGTCGGCCAGCAGCGGGGCGAGCAGCGGCCACCGGTGGTGGTTGTCCGGGGCGGGAGGCAGGCCACGACCGAACCCGTTGTCGCGCAGCGTGTAGTCGAGGCGGTTGAACCAGTCTCCGGAGTCGTAGCTGTTACGGTCCAGGCTCTTGCTGCGCAGGACCTCGGTGCCCGCGTGCCAGAACGGCACCCCCTGGGACAGGGTCACCGCGGCGAGCGCGAGGGTGTTGCGCCGCACGCGCTCGGCCATGGGTGTGCCGGGCGGCAGCTTGAGGGTGAGGATGTCCCACAGCGTCTCGTTGTCGTGGGCGTCGACATAGCTGACCACCTCCTCGGGGGAGGACGCGTAGCCGACGGGGCGGCCACCGTGGATCAGGCTTCCTCCGGTCACCGGCTCGCCGGTCGCCTGCGACCGGAAGGCCAGGTCGCGCAGCCCGCCCGCCAGCCCGACCTGGACCTGGTCGACGGTGCGGGGGTCCGTCCCTCCCGTCGCCAGGCCCAGCCCGGTGCGCGGGTCGTCGTCGTGCGCGCCACCGCCCCGCACCGCGTCGCGCAGGCGGTCGTCGAAGGTGCCGATCCCCGTCCCGTCCAGCTGCCCCTGCACGGCCTGGTGGAACCGCGCGTTGCCCGCGACCTCGCCGAAGTCCCAGCCCTCGCCGTAGAGGTGCACCGCTCGGCCGTCCACGCCGTCCTCGTCGACGGTGAGCGCGTCCAGGGCGGCGCGGACCTCCTCCAGGTCGGCACGGCTGTGGTGGCCCATGAGGTCGAAGCGGAACCCGTCCACGCGGTAGTGCCGGGCCCAGAGCACGCAGCCGTCCACCATCAGCCTGCGGGCCATCGCGTGCTCGGTCGCGAGGTTCTGGCAGCAGGTCGAGGTCTCGACCAGGCCCTCCCCGTCGAGCCGGTGGTAGTAACCGGGGACCACGCGGTCGAGCACCGACGCCCGGTGCAGGCCGGAGTCCGTCGTGTGGTTGTAGACCTGGTCGAGCACGACCCGCAGGCCCAGGCGGTGCAGCTCCCCCACCAGTGCCCGGACCTCCGCGACCCGGCGCCCGCCGTACGCCGAGGCCGGGGTGGAGGCGTAGGACCCCTCGGGGGCGAGGAAGTGCCAGGGGTCGTAGCCCCAGTTGAAGGCGTCCCGGTCCGCGGTGGCCCGCACGAGCGCCTGCTGCCCGGTGCCCGCCGGGTCCTGGGCGGTCAGCTCGGCGAGCCGGCACGGGTCGGGCTCCACCCGCAGCGCGGGGTCCTCCTCGACCGAGGTCAGGTCGAAGACGGGCAGCAGGTGGACCGTGGTCAGCCCGGCCTCGGCCAGGGCACCCAGGTGGTGGTGGGCGGCTCCTCCCTCGCGCAGGCCGAGGTAGGACCCCCGCAGGCCGGGGACGACCTCGGGGTCGTCACGGGTGAGGTCACGCACGTGCACCTCGTAGATGACCTGGTCGACCGCCCGGTGCAGCGGAGGCACCGGCGTCCCGCTCCAGATCTCCGGGGCCCAGGCGGGGTCCTCGAGGTCGACCATGACCGAGTGGGAGGAGCCGATCGCCAGGGCGACGGACCACGGGTCGGTGCTGCGGACGCGCCGACGCTGCCCGGTCCGCGGCAGCACGTGCTCGAGCTGGAGCTGGTAGCACCGGTCCGCCCACCGGGTCGTGCCCGTCACGCTCCACGTCCCGTCGGGCTCGCGCGTCATCGGGACCGTCTCGGGCCGGCCCGACGGCGTCCACGCCCGCTCGTGCCCGACGGGTGGTGTCTCGTGCCAGAGCAGAAGCTCGACCGACCGGGCGGTCGGCGCCCACACCGTCACCGTCGGCACGCGCGCACCGCCTCCTCCACCGGCCCAGCTCACCCCGAGCGTCCGGGTGCCCGCCCGGGCCGCGTAGAGGTCGTCCAGCACCCCGGCGACCTGCAGCGAGGTCGCGACCACGACACGGCCCTCACTCGTCCGGCCGAGCAGCACGACCTGACCGGTGAGCAGCGTCTCGGCTCGGGCTGCGTCCGTCGGCGTCAGGTGCAGCGGGTGACAGGCAGCCAGGTGCGGGAAGGCGTCTGCGACGGAGCGCGGCAGGGCGCCGTCGGCCAGCCGCAGCGGCAGCTCCTGAGGAGGTTCCGGGCGGGCGGGGTCGAGACCGCCCTCCGGCGCCACGCCCAGGCTCCACCCGAGGTCCTCGGCGGCGGTGCCTCCGGGCAGCGCATGCTCGGGGAAGGCCAGCAGGTCCCGGGTGAGCCAGTACGCCCGGGCCCGCAGCAGGTCGACCCTCGAGGTCGTCACGGTCCGCTCATGCGGTCAGCGCTGCACGAGGACAGCGACGGTGCGGGCCGGCACGTGAGCCGTGCCGGTGGCCGGGTCCCAGACGGTCTGCCGGACGACGTCGTCGGCGCCCTCCGCCTGCACCGGCGACAGCTCCAAGCGCTCACCCTCCAGGCCGGGCACCCGCTGGTCGACGGCCTCGCCGGAGGCGTTGAGCACCACCACCACCCTGTCCAGACCGGGGTCTACGTCTGTACCGACCGTGTCGTCGATGTGCATCACGATCACCTGTGGGTCGCCGTGCTCGGTGCCGGACACCGGGAAGCTGACCTTCTGCTCGATCAGGTCGGGGTCGCCCAGACGGAACAGCTCGGTGCTGGACCGCAGCCGCAGCAGGTCCTGGGCCATCACCGAGGCCTGCTCGATGTGGGCAGGTTCCGGCTTGAGGGAGGCGTCCGCCAGCAGCGGCCGTATGATCTCCCACTTGTCCTTGTTGTCACCCTCCGGCGGCAGCCCGCGGCCGAAACCGTTGTCCGTCCTCGTGAAGTCCAGCACGTTGAACCAGTCACCGCTGTTGTAGGAGTTGCGGTCCAGGCTCTTGCTGCGCAGCAGGTCCGCCCCGGCGTGCCAGAAGCTGACCGACTGGGACAGCGCCGTCGTCGACAGCGCCACGGTGTTGAGCCGGACCCGGTCCTCCATCGGCAGATCCTGCGGCAGCTTGAAGGTGAGAGCGTCGAAGATCGTCTCGTTGTCGTGGGCGTCCACGTAGTTGACGATCTCGTCCGGGTGCTCGGCATACCCGGCCGGCGCCCCGTTGTAGGAGATCTCGGCCCCGGTGACGACCTCGCCGGTCTCCTGACTGCGCAGGGTGAGGTCGCGCAGGTTGCCCGCCAGACCCACCTGCACCAGGTCGGTGTCGTTGTCGCTGGTCCCGCCGCTGGCGAAGCCCTTCTCCTTGCCCGGGTCGTCGTCGAACGGCCCGCCGCCGCGCACACCGTCGCGGAGCCGGTCGTTGAAGGTCGCGATCGAGGTGCCGTCGAGCTGGCCCTGGGTGGCCTGGTGGAAGCGCGCGTCGTCCGCCACCTCGCCGAAGTTCCAGCCCTCGCCGTAGAGCGTGACCTGCGAGCCGTCGACGCCGTCCCGACGGAGGGTGAGCTCGTCGAGCGCCGCCCGCACCGCCTCCATGTTCTCGCGCGAGTGGTGGCCCATGAGGTCGAACCGGAAGCCGTCGACCTTGTAGTCGCGGGCCCACGTCACGACGGCGTCAACCATGAGCTGCTCGGCCATCTGGTGCTCGGTCGCGACGTTCTGGCAGCAGGTGGAGGTCTCCACCTGGCCCGTGGCGTTCAGCCGGTGGTAGTAGCCGGGCACGATCCGATCGAGCACGGACTTCTCGCCCTGCCCGGACTGTGCGGTGTGGTTGAAGACCTTGTCCAGCACCACCCGCATCCCGGAGTCGTGCAGACCGCCGACCATGGTGCGGAACTCCGCGACCCGCTCGCCCCCGTGGGCGGCCTCCGCGGTCGAGGCGTAGGAGCCCTCGGGGGCCATGAAGTGCCACGGGTCGTAGCCCCAGTTGAAGGCGTCGGTGTCGGCCTGCGCCATGACGCACGCCTGCTGCTCCGCGCTGTCGGGGGCGAAGCTCTCCAGGTCGCAGTCGGGGGTCGTCTGCTCCGCAGGGTCCTCCTCGATCGAGGCGATGTCGAAGGTCGGCAGCAGGTGCACGGTGTTCATCCCGGCGTCGGCCAGCTCTTCGAGGTGCCGACGACCGTAGCCGTCCTCGGCGAACGCCAGGTAGGAGCCGCGCAGCTCCTCCTCCACGTCGGGGTCGGCCATCGAGAAGTCGCGCACGTGCAGCTCGTAGATCGTCTGGTCGACCTCGTCCTCCAGCGCGGGTGCCGTGGCGGTGCGCCACAGCTGCGGCTGCCAGCGGCGGTCGTCCAGGTCCACGATGACCGATCGCTGCGAGTTGAGCGTCAGCGCCACCGAGTAGGGGTCGGTGACGAGGTTGGTCTCGACCTGCCCCGTGGACGGGACGTGGACGTCCACCTCGTAGAGGTACTCCATACCGGTCCAGGACTTTGTGCCCTTCGCCGTCCAGGAACCGTCCCCGCCGCGCCTCATCTCCACGCGCTGCGGGTCTCCGGTCCCACCCTCCGGCCAGAGGAGGAGGTCGACGTCCTGGGCGGTGGGGGCCCACAGGGTCAGGGTCGGGTTGGGTCCGCGCCACGAGACCCCGTATGCGGTCCGCCTGGCCCTGTCCGCGTAGAGGGCGTCCAGCACGCCGGGGATCTGGACGCCGGTGGCGTCCTGCAGCCGGCCGAGGTCGTCGTACATCGCCACGGCGACCTGGCCCTGCAGGATCTCGCCGGCCTGCTTGGCCAGCTTCTTGTCCAGCCTCAGGGCGACATAGCCGTCGAGGTGCGGGAAGTCCTCGATGACCGAGTCCGGCAGGCCGGCCGGGTCGTAGGTGAGCGGGGCCGAGGAGCCGCCGGTGACGTCCTCGGCGTCCACGGCCAGCCCCCCGTCGGGGGACCAGTGCAGGCGCCAGTCGGTCAGTTCGGGAGACTCGACGCCGTCGGCCGGCCAGGCGATGAGGTCCGGCGCGAGCCAGTGCCCCTTGGCCGACCGCAGGTCGGGTGCGACGCCGGCCTCGGACGTGGTCACCGTGAGCAGGTGCGTCTCGAGGTCGTAGCTGAACGACGTCACGACTCCGGGGCGCGGCACGGAGAAGCCGATGTCGGCGCCGCCCGGGGCGCCACCGGCCCCGTAGTTCTCATCCCAGGCCAGACCGTGGGCGACCTTCACCTGGTAGTTCCCGACCGGCAGCTGCGTGGTGGAGAAGGTATACGTGCCGTCAGCGTCCGGGTCGACGAGCCAGGGCAGCATGCAGCCGGGGTCCCAGTCACCGGGGCAGCCCAGCTCGGACTGCATCGAGCCGGGTGCCGTGATGATCGGGCCCTCGGCGTCGGAGGCCACGTAGTGACGGGCGTGCTCGTAGTAGAACGTCACCGGGCCGCCGTCGGTGCTGTAGGGGATGTCCGCCCCGCCCGGCGCACCTCCGGCCCCGTAGTTCTCGTCCCAGCTGCCGTTGATGGCGGCCTTGTAGGCGTAGTCGCCCGCGGCGAGGTCGTAGGTGCCCTTCCAGACCGTGTCCTTGGCGTCCAGCGACAGCTGGGCCTGCTCGCATCCCGGCTCCCAGTCGCCATCCTGGCCCAGGTTGGGCAGGCAACCCATCTCGGAGTTGTGGCTGCCGGGCACGGACACCGCGTCGGGCTGCTCGACCGGGCCGACCGGGTCGCTGCCGCCACCCCCGCCGCCACCGGGGGCAGGATCACCCACGACGCCGTAGGTCGAAGAGGCGGAGAGGTTGTCCGAGAAGTCCTGGAGGATGGCGCGGTACTCCAGCAGGGTGCCGTGCGGCATACCGGAGACGTCGTGTAAGACGCGGTAGGGCGCGTTGTCGTCGGTCCCGAGGACGGTCCAGTCCTGCGTACCGACGGGACGGAAGGCGAAGGTGACCTGGGCGAAGACATGGTCGGGGACCGAGGCGCCGATCTCGGCGCGGCCACCGACGACACCACCCGCGGAGGGCGAGTCGAGGTAGACCGCCGGGGCCTCCTGGCGCGGCGTGAGCGCCTTGCCGGCCCGGTAGACCTCGACCGAGAGCGGGGCGACCTCGACAGCCAGCCGGGAGTCGGTGCCGGTCCTGATCCGGGCGGTGTCGCCGTAGATGCCGGTGAACTGGGTCCTCTCGCCGTAGGTCGGGACCGACGCGGTCGCGCTCTGTGTCGAGTTGTTGGCTACCACGACGTACTCGACCAGCTCGTCGGCATCGATCCGGGAGAAGGCGTAGACCCCCGCGTCCGCGCTGGCGTAGCGGTGGATCTGCGCCCCGTCCGCGAGCGCCGGGTGCTCCTGGGTGAGGGCGCCCAGGGTGGCGATCTGCTGGTAGAGAGGGTGCGTGGTGTCGTAGCGGTCCCTCGAACCGGACGGGGCAGCGATGACCGGCTCGCTGGCGTAGCTGTCCACCTGCGTGGCGAACATGTCCTGCCGGGCGTCCTTGTCACCGGCCGACCCGATGAAGCCCTGCTCGTCGCCGTAGTAGACGACCGGCTGGCCGCGGGTGAGGAACATCAGCTCGTTGGTGAGCTCGACCCGCTCCTGCAGCTCGTCGCCGGAGAAGTCCTTGGCCAGCATCATGGCCGCCCGGCCCATGTCGTGGTTTCCGGTGAAGGTCGGCAGCTGGTAGGCGTTGGAGTCCGCGTCGGTGTAGTAGTCGTCCTGGGCGTAGAAGGTGCGCAGGTCGGTCGTGGGGCGGCCCTTAGCGAAGTCGATCGACCGTCCCTGGAAGCCGAAGTCGATGACGGCCTGGAGCTGACCCTCGGTGGTGAAGGTCGACAGGTACTCGGGGTTGCCGTCGTACACCTCGCCGAACATGAAGAAGTCCTCGTCGCCCTCACGCGCGGCCTCGAGGACGCGCGGGCTGAACTCCTGCCAGAACTCCAGGTTGACGTGCTTGACCGTGTCGATCCGGAAGCCGTCGATCCCCATGTCGGCCCAGGTGGAGTAGATGTCGACCATCCCGTCGACGACCTCGGTGCGCTCGGTGAAAAGGTCGTCCAGGCCCACGAAGTCGCCGTAGGTGTTGGACTCGCCCGCCCAGGTGGAGTCCCCCCTGTTGTGGTACATCGTGGGGTCGTTCAGCCAGCCCGGCACCTTGACCGTCTCGTCCGCCTCGGTGCGGAAGACCGGGGTGTAGGGGAAGGAGGTCTCGGGGTCCAGGAGCGGGAACGGCTCGCCGATGTGGGCGCGGTCGTCGAAGGCGTTGCCGGCTGCGTCGCGGTAGGGCTCGGTGGCCTTGTCGATGTAGCCGTACTCACCCTCCTCGTAGTCGATGACGTCGGCGGTGTGGTTGGTGATGATGTCGAAGTAGACCTTCATCCCCCGCGCGTGCGCCTCGTCGATAAGCTCGCCCATCTCCTGGTTCGTGCCCAGGTGCGGGTCGATCTGGGTGAAGTCGGTGACCCAGTAGCCGTGGTACCCGGCGCTCGCCTTGTCCCCGCTGCCCTGCACGGGGCGGTTCTTGAAGCTCGGGGTGAGCCAGATGGCGGTGGTCCCCAGCCCCTCGATGTAGTCCAGACGGTCCATGATCCCGGCGAGGTCGCCACCGTGGTAGAAGCCCTTGTCCTGCGGGTCGAAGCCGTGGTCGAGCCGGTCCCCCTCGATGCCGGCCGTGTCGTTGGACGGGTCGCCGTTGGCGAACCGGTCAGCCATGACGAAGTAGTACTGCTCGCGGGTCACCGGCTGCCTCAGGCTGTCCCGGGCAAGGTCCTTGTCGGCGGAGGCGGCGGGGCCCTCCAGCTCCGCCGGGGCCACACCGACCCGGTCCGTCTCGTCGTCGAAGGTGAACTCCAGCGAGGCCGGCCCCTCCAGCACCAGCGGCAGGTTCGCGGCCGGGTGGTCCTCCTCCCACCCGCCGTCCAGGGCGACCTTGAACTCCCAGCTCCCCTCGGGCACCTCGAAGACGCCCCGGTAGGTCGTGCCGCTCCCCTCGACCGGCTCCAGCGCAGTGGCCTCGCAGGCGGGCTCCCAGTCGCCCGGGCACCCGAGCTCCTGCTGCAGGCTGCCGACCAGGGTCACGGTGCGGGCGGCGGCCGTCTGCCCCGGAGCCGCCGCCGAGCTGGCGACGAACGGCTGGCCCGCGGCGGTCGGGACGAAGAGAGAGGCGGTGAGAACACCGGCCAGGACCAGACGACGCGACACTGCGGACTCCTACGGGGACGTGCGGAGGGACACCAGGACACTAGGTCGCTCCTGTCTGCAGGACAACAACGCGCTGCAATGTTTTGCACAACCGTGATGTCGGGCCGCCACACCCGAGGACCCGGCCTTCGGGTCACGCGCGCGCCGCCCGGCCGCCCACCCGCTCGTGCACCGTCCGGAGCTCGAGCCACCACTGCCGCCGAGGGCGGTCGGCCCGGTCGTCCAGCTCGACCTCCAGCCGGTCGATCGGGGTCACCGTGGGTCGGCCACCGACCTCGCCCACCAAGCACGCCCCGCTCTGCCCCGCGGCCAGCCGGCGGTCGACCTCGGCCAGCGCCACCTGTGCCAGACGGGTGGCCAGGAGCCGGTCGAAGGGTGTCGGCACGCCTCCCTGCTGCACGTGCCCGAGCACGGTCTGCCGCACGTCGAACAGGTCCCCACCCTCCTGCTCGAAGATCCTGGCCAGCACGTCGGCGGTGTAGGACGCGGAGGACTGGTCGCCCCGGATCGCGAGCCACTGCGTCCGGTCCCCGGCGAAGGCCTCGGTCATCTGTCCCGCGTCACGCGCCAGGCGGTGGATCGTGATCCTGTCCTCCGGCAGGTAGACCCGCTCCGCCCCCGCGGCCATACCTGCCATCATCGGCAGGTAGCCGCAGGGGCCGCCCATCGTCTCCACCACGAAGCACCGGCGGGCGGCCGAGGCGGAGGAACGCAGCCGGTCGAGCGCCTCCACGACCGTGTTCAGGGCTGTGTCGGCACCGACGGACAGATCCGTCCCTGGCAGGTTGTTGTCGATCGCCGCGGGCAGGCACACCGTCGGCAGGCGCAGGGCGGGGTGCTGCGCGGCGGCCGCGTCCAGCACCGCGGCCGAACGGTAGGCCTCGATCCCCCCGACGAGGACGAGCGCGTCCAGCCGGTGCTCGGCCACCGTCGCGGCGACCCGACCGGCGTCCTCGGCCCTCAGCACCGTCCTCCGGCTGCCCAGCTCGGCCCCCGGCAGGTCGATCCAGTCGTCGACCTCCGCCCACCCCAGCTCGCGCACCGGGCCCGAGACCAGTGCCGGCACGGAGCCCACGACGCCGACCACCCGGGTGCCGCCGACTGCTGCCGAGCGCACGAGCGCCCGCACCACCGCGTTCATCCCCGGGGCCGGGCCGCCGGCGTGCAGGACACCGACGCGGCGCGCCCGAGGGACCGGTTGCGCCCCATCCCCACCTCCCGGGCCCTGCCCGCCCGTGCTGGCTCCCCCGACCAGGGCCGTCGCGGCCGTCGGCCTTTCCTCACCCACGGCGCCCAGCAGCCCCGGGGGCGTGCAGAGATCCTCCAGAGAGGCGCTCAGAGTGGCGAAGGAGCGGCCCCTGGCCGCCCTGGCGACGTCGAAGTCGCCCTTCTCGGCCGCCTCGCGCACCGCGTCGACCGCACGCACGGCCTCGGGCAGCGGCGTCAGCGTGACCCGGTTGCTCCGCACACCCACCACGACGGCAGGAAGGTCGCCGTCGCCCAGCACCTCCTGGGCAGCGGCGTGGCCGAGGAGCGTCGGCATCCATCGGTCGTACGCCGAGGGCCGCCCACCGCGCTGCACGTGCCCGAGGACGGTGACCCGCGATCCCTCGCCGCCCAGGCGCTCGGTGAGCAGCGTCCCGACGTCGGCACTCCGGACGGGTCGCCCGAGACGGTCAACCGCACCCTCGGCGACGATGACGATGAGGTCGCGCAGCCCCGCGGCCCGGGACGCCTGGAGCCGCCGCACGAGCAGGTCCTGCCACCCCTCCGCCGGGGGCGCCTCCGGCACCAGCGCGGCGTCCGCGCCGCCGGCGACCGCCGCCATCAGCGCCAGGTAGCCGCAGTGCCGGCCCATCACCTCCACCACGAACGTGCGCTGGTGGCTGGCTGCGGTCGACCGCAGCCCGTCCAGCGCGGCGCAGATGCGGTGCAGCGCGCTGTCCGCACCGATGGTCATCTCCGTGCCCGCCATGTCGTTGTCGATCGACCCCACCAGCCCCGCGACGCGGAGCCGGGGGTGCGACAGGCGGTCGTGCCCGGAGACCTCCCCGGACGCCACGAGCTCGTCCAGCAGGGTCGGCCACTCGCGGCGCAGCTCCTCCGCGCCCCGGAGGGAGCCGTCACCTCCGATGACCACCAGCCGGTCGATCCCCCGCCGGACCAGGTTGCCGGCTGCCGCGCGACGACCAGCCCGGTCGCGGAACTCCGCGCAGCGTGCCGTCCCGAGCACGGTGCCGCCGCGGTGCAGGACACCCGCGACGTCGTCCCAGCCCAGCTGCCGGATCTGAGCCCCACCGGCGACCGCGCCGGCCCAGCCCTCGTGGACGGCGAAGGCCTCGCCACCCAGGGTGAGCGTCGTGCGCACGACCGCCCGTACGGCGGCGTTCATCCCCTGCGAGTCCCCACCGGAGGTGAGGATCCCGACGCGCGCCGGGCGGGGGCCGTCCGCACCCGAGGCCCTGGCGGGACCGACCGGGGCGGGGTGACCGGACGGGGGCCGGGGCTGCGTGCTGGTCATCGATGCTTCTCAGTAGACCTGGCTGTCGACGACGCGCGCGTACTGGGGCGGCCAGGACAGCGTGTGGTCCAGCTCGTGGGCCGCACGGTGCCACCACCGTGGGTCGGCCAGGGCGGCCCGCCCGATCGAGACCACGTCCGCCTGTCCGGTGGCCAGCACGTGCTCGGCCTGGCGTGCCTGCGTGATGAGCCCGACCGCGCTCACCGGGATCTGAACCGCATCCTTGACGGCGGCCGCGAAACGTGTCTGGTAGCCGGGCCCCACCGGGACGCTGGGTGAGGGCACGTTGCCCCCGCTGGAGATGTCGAGCAGGTCCACCCCACGATCCTGCAGGCGCCGCGCCAGGGCGACGGTCCGCTCGAGGTCACCCTCGACGCCCCCGGGCGCATCGGGACTCCAGTCCGTCGCCGAGAGCCGCACCAGCAACGGGACGCGGTCGGGGAGCACGGACCGGACCGCGTCGACGACGTCGAGGACCAGCCGGCTGCGCCGCTCCTCGGACCCGCCGTAGTCGTCGTCGCGCGTGTTGACCAGAGGACTGAGGAACTGGGACAGCAGGTAACCGTGCGCGGCATGGACCTCCACCGCGTCGAAGCCGCAGCCGACCGCCCGGCGCGCCGCCTGCGCGAAGGCGGTGACGATGCCTTCGATCTCGCCGACGCCCAGGCGGCGAGGTGCGGCGTACCGCCCGAAGGGGTCCTCCCCCGCGCCGACGCTCTCCCAGCCACCCTCGTCGCGCGGGACGCTCCCGGAGCGCGGGTCGAAGGGCGGGAACACCGAGGCCTTGCGGCCGGCGTGCGACAGCTGGATCCCCACCGGGGTGCCCACGTGGTGCAGCTGGTGCACGATCCGGTGCCACCCCGCGACGTGCTGGTCCTCCCACAGCCCCGCGTCCCAGGGCGAGATCCGCCCGGTGCTGGTGACCGCGGTGGCCTCCGTCATGACCATCGGCGCTCCCCCGACCGCGAAGCTCATGAGATGCGCAAGATGCCAGTCGTTGACGAACCCTGGCTCTGACGGGCGGCAGGAGTACTGACACATCGGTGACACCCACACCCTGCCGGCCACGGTGAGCCCCCGGAGGGTCAGCGCTTCGAAGATCAACGGCGTCACGCGCCTCAGTCTGCCACTCCGAGGGCCGGACATGACTGTGCCCCCGTTCGAGTCTCCTCGAACGGGGGCACAGTACAAAGTTGAGTCCGGCGGTGTCCTACTCTCCCACACCGTCTCCAGTGCAGTACCATCGGCGCTGTCAGGCTTAGCTTCCGGGTTCGGAATGTGACCGGGCGTTTCCCTGACGCTATGACCGCCGTAACACTATCGAGTTCTTCGAACCATCCCGGGCCCACGCCTGGTGGGGGGTGTTCGTATCTCGAGAGACCGTACAGTGGACGCGTAACATCTTTGTTGTTTAAGTTATCGGCTTATTAGTACCGGTCAGCTCCACACATTACTGTGCTTCCACATCCGGCCTATCAACCCAGTAGTCTAGCTGGGAGCCTCTCACCCCTAAGGGGCATGGAAACCTCATCTTGAAGTGTGCTTCCCGCTTAGATGCTTTCAGCGGTTATCACGTCCGAACGTAGCTAATCAGCGGTGCTCTTGGCAGAACAACTGACACACCAGTGGTTCGTCCATCCCGGTCCTCTCGTACTAGGGACAGCTCTCCTCAAGTTTCCTACGCGCGCAGCGGATAGGGACCGAACTGTCTCACGACGTTCTAAACCCAGCTCGCGTACCGCTTTAATGGGCGAACAGCCCAACCCTTGGGACCGACTCCAGCCCCAGGATGCGACGAGCCGACATCGAGGTGCCAAACCATGCCGTCGATATGAGCTCTTGGGCAGGATCAGCCTGTTATCCCCGGGGTACCTTTTATCCGTTGAGCGACGGCGCTTCCACAAGCCACCGTCGGGTCACTAGTCCCGACTTTCGTCTCTGCTCGACATGTCTGTCTCACAGTCAAGCTCCCTTGTGCACTTACACTCGACACCTGATTGCCAACCAGGCTGAGGGAACCTTTGGGCGCCTCCGTTACCTTTTAGGAGGCAACCGCCCCAGTTAAACTACCCACCAGGCACTGTCCCTGATCCGGATCACGGACCGAGGTTAGACATCCAGAACGACCAGAGTGGTATTTCAACGATGACTCCACGAACACTGGCGTGCCCGCTTCACAGTCTCCCACCTATCCTACACAAGCCGTACCGAACACCAATACCAAGCTATAGTAAAGGTCCCGGGGTCTTTCCGTCCTGCTGCGCGTAACGAGCATCTTTACTCGTAGTGCAATTTCGCCGAGTTCGTGGTTGAGACAGTGGAGAAGTCGTTACGCCATTCGTGCAGGTCGGAACTTACCCGACAAGGAATTTCGCTACCTTAGGATGGTTATAGTTACCACCGCCGTTTACTGGCGCTTAAGTTCAGAGCTTCGCCTTACGGCTAACCCGTCCCCTTAACGTTCCAGCACCGGGCAGGCGTCAGTCCGTATACATCGTCTTGCGACTTCGCACGGACCTGTGTTTTTAGTAAACAGTCGCTTCTCCCTGGTCTCTGCGGCCGTCGACGCTAACCCGTGAAGGGTTTCACGCCTCGGGCCCCCCTTCTCCCGAAGTTACGGGGGCATTTTGCCGAATTCCTTAACCACGATTCACTCGATCGCCTTGGTATTCTCTACCTAACCACCTGAGTCGGTTTGGGGTACGGGCGGCTCGAACCTCGCTAGGAACTTTTCTAGGCAGCATAGGATCACCCTACTTCCCGCATACACGGTCACCATCAAGCCTCGGACACTGCTGGGGCGGACTTACCACTCCCCGGTCCTGCGCTCTTGGACGTGGACTACCATCGCCACGCGGAGGCTACCTTCCTGCGTCCTTCCATCGCTTACCTACTACACGCTCGGGTCACGCGTTCCACCCCCCAGCACCTCACCCGAAGGTGAGATACAGCGGGAGGCTTCAGGCGCTTAGCATCACGTGATTCGGTACTGGGCGGTTCTTCGCCGGTTCCGGAATATCAACCGGATGTCCATCGACTACGCCTGTCGGCCTCGCCTTAGGTCCCGACTTACCCAGGGCAGATTAGCTTGACCCTGGAACCCTTGGTTATTCGGCGGAGGAGTTTCTCACTCCTCATTCGCTACTCATGCCTGCATTCTCACTCGTGTCGCGTCCACACCTCGATCACTCGGATGCTTCACTCGCGACACGACGCTCCCCTACCCAGCAACACGCCTGGACCCACCCCACGAAGGGACAGGCCGAGCACTGTGTCACTGCCACAGCTTCGGTGGTGTGCTTGAGCCCCGCTACATTGTCGGCGCGGAATCACTTGACCAGTGAGCTATTACGCACTCTTTCAAGGGTGGCTGCTTCTAAGCCAACCTCCTGGTTGTCTTCGCAACTCCACATCCTTTCCCACTTAGCACACGCTTAGGGACCTTAGCTGGTGATCTGGGCTGTTTCCCTCTCGACTACGAAGCTTATCCCCCGCAGTCTCACTGCCATGCTCTCACTTACCGGCATTCGGAGTTTGGCTGACGTCAGTAACCCGGTGGGGCCCATCAGCCATCCAGTAGCTCTACCTCCGGCAAGAAACACATGACGCTGCACCTAAATGCATTTCGGGGAGAACCAGCTATCACGGAGTTTGATTGGCCTTTCACCCCTACCCACAGCTCATCCCCTCAGTTTTCAACCTAAGTGGGTTCGGGCCTCCACGCGGTCTTACCCGCGCTTCACCCTGGCCATGGGTAGATCACTCCGCTTCGGGTCTAGACCCAGCGACTCACACGCCCTGTTCGGACTCGCTTTCGCTACGGCTACCCCACACGGGTTAACCTCGCCACTGAGCACTAACTCGCAGGCTCATTCTTCAAAAGGCACGCCGTCACCAGTCCGCAGACCAGCTCCGACGGATTGTAGGCACACGGTTTCAGGAACTATTTCACTCCCCTCCCGGGGTACTTTTCACCTTTCCCTCACGGTACTTGTCCGCTATCGGTCACCAGGGAATATTTAGGCTTAGCAGGTGGTCCTGCCAGATTCGTACGGGATTTCTCGGGCCCCGTACTACTTGGGAGATGCGATACGGAGTCGAGGACATTTCGACTACCGGGGTGTCACCGACTCTGCCGGGCCTTTCCAGACCCTTCGTCTATACCCTCGATTTCTTACTCCGCACCAGCGTGGTAGCACTGGTACACGCAATCCCACAACCCCCGATCTGCAACCCCTACCAGGTATCACACAGACCAGGTTTAGCCTCTTCCGCTTTCGCTCGCCACTACTCACGGAATCACATGTTGTTTTCTCTTCCTGTGGGTACTGAGATGTTTCACTTCCCCACGTTCCCTCCACGCACCCTATATATTCAGGTGCGGGTGACAGGCGATGAAGCCTGCCGGGTTTCCCCATTCGGAAATCCTCGGATCAATGTCTGGTTATCGACTCCCCGAGGCTTATCGCAGATTCCTACGTCCTTCTTCGGTTCCTGGTGCCAAGGCATCCACCGTGCGCCCTTAAAAACTTAAAGCCACAAAGATGCTCGCGTCCACTGTACAGTTCTCAACATACGACCAGGCCCACCCCGG
>NZ_ATWJ01000006.1 GCF_000421185.1 Ornithinimicrobium pekingense DSM 21552 | reverse complement strand
GTCGGACGCTACGCGTTCACAGCGGCATGGTCGGACGCTACGCGTTCACAGCGGCAAGTGAGTATGTGCCCCGAAGGGCGCTGGACTCCGTGGTTAGCGCACGTCGGGGTCGGGGTGGTTCTCTCGATACTGGTCGGCGTCTTCCTCCGGGATGAGACTTTCATCCGCGAGCTATTCGACGGCTCGCCTGTTGGCGCGGGCTTCTCGGAAGGCGTGCCAGGCCGGTAGGAGCTGGGGAAGCTCCTCGTACAACGCGTTCTTGAACCGCCGGAAGGCGCCCTTGCCTGCAATGGCTCGTGCTAGTCGGCGCCCCGCAGCATCATCGCTGATCCGATCCGCGAAGTCGGCCATGTCTTGATACCAGACGTACGGCGGGAGCGGATCGATGGGCGCGAGGTCCACGTCCCCAAGGTCCACGGGGTTCTCCCCGTCGAGGCCAGTGTCCGAGGTCCAGAAAGCCACCTGCCCCGACTTTGGGTCGATCAGCCACCGGTGGTCGTAGTCGGTCTGGTCGGACAGAGCCGTGGCGATCTCGTCCAAGTCAAGCTGGCTGAGCTCGAGCATGACCCCACAGTAGAAGGAAAGACGTCGACGTGGCAGCAGTCCGCCCACGGCCACCTCATGGGGTACCGCGCCCCATGCCGCCGCACAGGCGCACTCGCCCCGGCAGTAGCGTGCGTCCATGGATTATGGGGAGCTGGTTCGTCAACTCGATGGGTGTGCTGCGGCACTTGAGCGGTTTGGGTTGGACGTTAAGGACAAGAAGGTGCATGCGCCGGCGACCGAGACGGAGGTGGCAGCGGTCGAATTGCAGCTGGGCTTCACGCTGCCGGACAGCCTGCGAACGGCGTTCCTGACCATCACACGACAGGTCGAGTGGTCCTGGTGGGTGCCCGACGGAGCGGACCTCCCCGCCCCTTTCGACGACATCTTCTGCGGCTCGACGTGGTTCCGGCTGGATCACCTACCCCTGCTCAACGAGCACAGGCAGCAGGCCGTCGACATCATCTTTCCCGACCCGGGGGACGCAGCCGGTCAGCCCTGGCGCGAGACGCTGCCCATCTGCGCGGTAGGAAACGGTGACTACCTGGCCGTCGATCTGCACCCCGAGCGGGCCGGTGAAGTCATCTACCTAGAGGCTCACGGGCTCACCGACGCCGGGAACGGCTACCGCATGGCCTCCAGTCTGACCGACCTGCTCGAGCGTTGGAGCCCGCTTGGCCAGCCCGGCCCCGAGTTCTGCCAGTGGCACATCTTCAGCAACCCCACCGACGGCATGATCGACCCTCACGGCGAGCACGCCGTGCGTTGGAAAGCCATGATCGGACTCCCGTAACGCAACATGCCGCGATCGGGGCGCCCTCACGCGGCGCACGTTGGCGGGCTTGAGCCGGATTGGGTACATGCGGCATGGTCGGACGCTACGCGTTCACAGCGGCAGTACAGGGCGTCATCCGCGAGTCGGATACCGCTCGTCCCTACCAGGTGGGATCAGCTTCGTCAGCTCTCCGCATGCGGTGCAGCGATACTCAAGGCGGACCACTGTTCCGAAGAAGAAGCCCTCGGTGACGGCCCCGCTGGCTGACGTGTCTTCAACCCGCTCGAAGTTGTCGCCGCCACACCTGTGGCATCTGGCTCGGTCGGCACCGGTCATAGTCAAATCATGTCGTCTGACGGTGCTCGCCGCACGCATTCAGAGGTAGGTCCCACTCACTCGCAGTGCGGCTACAGAACAGGACGTTCTACGCGTGGCCCGGCACGGGATAGTCACCCAGGATCTTGGTGCCGTGCTTCTCGGCAAGGGCGAGCAGCCTGTCTGGGTCAGCCAGCAGTTCTTCCTCACCAATCCTGGCCACGTCGGCGAAGATCTTCTCGAACCCAGGAGGGGAGATCAGAGTGAGCATGCGAACGGGCTCATCGGAGAGCCGGCGTAGGCCGTGTGCCGTACCCCTTGGCACAACGATAAACGCGCCAGCCGATGCGCTCACCGGTGTCTCGTCAGCCCAGACCTCGACCCGCCCGCTCAAGACGTAGAACGTCTCCTCGGCGTGGGGATGGGTGTGCAGCGGTGTGGTCTCTCCCCAGAACTCCTCCTCCATGGCGGAGTAGGCCATGGCGACCTGGGTGCCGTCGGTCTTCAACTGATACGTCGACCCGAGAGCAGTGACCTGCTCGCCACCAGAATCAAGGAAGAACACTGACGACACGGCGACTCCTTCCAAGTTGCTGGCCATCAGACTGCCAGTGCGCACCGCGAGTGTCACGATCACTCGGCCTGCGGCGATACCGGATGGGTGGTCGGCTGTAGGGGGCTGCAACGATCGCGGCAGGTGTCGTCACCGGGAGGGGTCGTCCTCCCGTGCTGTTCAGCCTTAGGCAGGAAGATGATCCCGCGGTCGAGATCTATCCCGGCAGCATGAGGGTCGTCGTCGGCCTCCGAACCGGGAAGCTGAGCCTCGATCCGCTTGCGATCCCGTTCTTGGGCCAGGTGCCTGTGGCCAGGGTTGAACAACTCGATGAGGTCGTCCCAGCTCATGGCGCCCGCCTTTCCTTGTCCTGACCCTAGCGTCCGACCTACGAAGGGGCAGGCGCGCGATAGCGCGCCAGCGCAGCGGCGGGGGTGTTCCGCGGAACACTCCCCGCGGCACCATGCACCCGGCATACGGCACCCGCCTAGCGGTAGAGCTCCGCGCTGGGGGTGCGCGTCAGGGTGGCCCCCTGCAGGCAGTCGCGCACCGCCGCCGTCGGAAAAGCGCCGATAGTGTTCGGGTCATGTCTTTCGTGAACGTGGGAACTCTTGAGACGCTCCCCGGCAAGCGGGACCAGCTCGTCGAGATCCTCACTCGTCATAGCACCGATCTCGAGGAAGCTGGCTGCCTGCTGTACGAGGTGGGTGTGAGTGAGGAGAGCCCTGACACCGTCTTCGTGGCGGAGGTCTGGACCTCCGCGCAGGCGCACCACGAGTCGCTCCAGCTGGACAGCGTCCAAGCGGCTATCCGGGAAGCGCGCCCCTTGTTGTCCGGGCAGATGGGCGGATTCCGCTTCGACGTGGTCGGATCGCCACTCAGGAGTTGAGCGGACAGCTGCTCCGGCAGCCTCCGTCCTGGCCGCGATAGGTCGACGACGTGATCGGCGCCCGGAGCGGACGGCCCTGAGAACCGAGGAGTGGTGCACACTCTGCACATGGGCCTGTTTGATCGCTTTCGCTTTAAGTCGCATGAGGACGCCGGTGTTGGTGCGGACCGAGGCGGCTTCCGCCTCGCCGACGAGTCGGAGGGGAAAGCCTCGTTGACCCTCGACCTGGGAGACCTACCTTCGGACGCAGCCGTGCAGGCCGTAGGGGAGGAACCAAACGGCGCGTTCTGGGAAGGACTGGCCTCCTACATGGCTCCTGCCTTGGTCTCGCGATTAGACATGGATTCGGAAGGGAGCATGTTTGCCGTCTACGGCGACCGGACGGACCTTGAGGACTTGCGCGATCTGCTGCAGCCTCTGGTCGACCAACCCGCGGCGATGACCGGCGTGTTGCAGCGCGCCCAAGCGGACGGTGTGATCCTCGAGGGGTACGGGCGATAAGCGCGAGTCCAGGAGCTGCATGCGGCAATACAGTGAGTTCGAGGGCGAGCACAGGGGGTGCTCAGGCATTGCCTCCATACTGCTAGGCAGCATGACATGACACTCAAGGAGGAGAGCCGTGCCGGACATTGCGCAGCTGATCGTCCGCGACATCGCCGAGGCCCCGTGGTTGCTGGTCATTATTGGAGTGCCGCTCGTCCTCGGTGGTGTCGCTGCGCGAGCAGGCTCGCGACTCGGCTGGGTCGCTGTCGGGCTCACCAGCGCGATGCTTCTTGTCTATCTGGCGTACTACGCGATTCCGTTGCCCAACCTTGGCGCGGCACGAGTAGCCGTCATCGCCATCTCGGTGGCCTTTCTGGCAAGCGCAACCGCCGCTATCGGGTACTTCCGAAGGAGCGCGAGGGTGAACTCCTCGGCGTGACCTAGGCCCACGTGCGTGACGTGCAGATCCACGACTCGCGGGTCACCGC
Source organism: Ornithinimicrobium pekingense DSM 21552 (assembly GCF_000421185.1). Lineage (GTDB taxonomy): Bacteria > Actinomycetota > Actinomycetes > Actinomycetales > Dermatophilaceae > Ornithinicoccus > Ornithinicoccus pekingensis. The sequence goes on along the minus strand of NZ_ATWJ01000006.1, from coordinate 5,802 downwards.
CGTCTCGGTGCGCCGCGGTCCCACCAATCGACCGATGGCTCGTCGCGGTTGATAAGGGACGCGGTCAGCTCGATCGACCCGAGATCGCAGAACTTCCACAATTCCTTGGCCGCCCGCGAGTACTGGAAAAGAACTCGGTCGACCTCCAAGGCGTCCAGCTGCCCCGACCGGAAAGCGTCGATCGCCTCACCAACCCGCTCCACCAGTTTGGCCAGCTCGGCCTCGTGGTATGCAGCGATTGCCTCCCGCGCAGCTCGCCGCTCCGCCTTACTCGACACAATTGTGAGGCTACTCCCGGCTGGCCACCGTCAGAGCCAGCCGGAGAGCTCGACCTCATCTCCACTTGCGGCATTTCCGGATATCCGTCAGGATGCGTCGCCGAGTTTGCGGATGACGTACTGGTTGAGAGCCGGCGCGGCCCGCCGACCCAGTGCAGGCGCTGCGGCACGGCCAGATCGATGCCGCGCTGGTCCGCACCTCGCCCCCCGCTGACCCGGCGCACTCGGACCTGGTGTCGCTGACGTTGTTCACCGAGAAGCTGGTCGCGGCCCTGCCCGCCACAGACTCCAGAGCGCAACAGACCAGTGTCACCCTCCAGGAGCTGTCCGAAGGCCCGCTCGCCGTCTGTGCCACCGCCCCCACGGCCACCGCCGACCTGTGGGCCCACCACGGTCCATCGCCGCGCACCGTCCGCGTGGCGAACACCGACGAGTGGCTCGCCCGAATCACCCTAGGCTAGGCCGTCGGGATCACCGCCGAGGCCACCACCTACAACCACCAGTCTCCTGAGATCGCCTACCTCCCCATCGAGGACGCCCCGCTGGCACAGGCCCGCCTTCTGTGGCCCGCGGCCGGTGCCCACCCGCAGGCGCAACCGTTCGTGCAGGATCCGCCGGGGCAGACCGCGGCTGGTCAGCGTCTGGGGATCGTCCTCTCGGCGGTGATCCGCCTCATGGCTTGCGGTGGGGTGCCGCGGCCTGGCCGTCCCCCGCGAGCCGCTGCAGCAGCAGGGACATCCGGGGCGCGATGACCTCGGTCGTCGCGATGGCCGTGCTGCTGCGGTGCACGCCTGGCGCCAGCTGGATGCGCTGGGTGATCCGATGCAGGTCGACCGTGTCGCGCGCGACGACCCTGAGCATGAGATCCGCGTCCCCGGTGGTGGTGTGCGTCTCGACGACCTCCGGGATCGCGGCGATCGCCGCGTAGACATGGTCGATCTCCTGCTGCGACACCGACACGGTCACGAAGGCGAGCAGCGGACGTCCCAGCGCCGCCGGCGACAGGGCGGTGCTGGGCGGCCGCAGCGCGCCGCCCTCACGGAGCTTCTTCAGGCGCGCGTGCACCGTGTTGCGCGAGATCCCGAGCCGAGCGCTGATCTCGACCAGTGAGGCGTCCATGTCGCCGTCCCGGGCCAAGAGGATTCGGGCATCGACCGCGTCGAGGGTGTGCACCTGACCGACGCTACACCAAGCGCAACCCACCTGGACTATGCATCTGCATACCTGGTGTTTCAGCGGTTGTGCATCTGAGTTGCCCTGCCTACATTTCTCAGGCATGACTACACAACCCGAGCACCTCGACCTGCCCCGGATCGACCTGCGAGGGTTCGTCTCGCCCGTGCAGGTGCTGCCCCGGCTCGGCGATCACCTTGGGCTGGAGGTCTGGTGCAAGCGAGACGACCTGGGCTCGGTCGGTCTGGCGGGCAACAAGGTGCGCAAGCTCGAGGCCGAGCTGGCCCACGCGCGGGCGCTGGGGGCGACCCACATCGTGACCGAGGGATCCCGGCACTCCAACGCGACTCGTGCTGCGGCGGCCGCTGCCGCCGCCCTCGGTCTGCGGTGCACGCTCGTGCTTTGCCACGACGAACCGAAGGAGCCGGTGGGCAACCTCCTGCTCGATGCTCTCTTCGGTGCCGACCTCCGGCTCGTGGGCGACGTGTCCTGGGTGGAGCTGGCGGGGCTGACCACGGACGTGGTGCGCGAGCTCGAGGTTGCTGGCGAGCGGGTGCACCGGCTACCTATAGGCTCGGCCACCGGTCGTGGGGCGGCGAGCTTCGCGCACGCCTACCTCGAGGCCACCGACCAGCTCGCCGCACACGGCGTGGCACCAAGGACTATCGTGCACGCCAGCTCGGGAGGCAGCACGCACGCCGGGCTCGTCCTGGGGCGGACGCTGCGGGGGCAAGCCACGCGCATCCTGGGCGTCGTCGTCGCCGGGGAGGTCTACGAGGACGTCCCGGGTACCTACCTCCGGCTCGCGAACGAGGGGGCCGACCTCGTCGCGCCGGGTCTCCGGGTCACCGGTTCCGACCTCGAGCTGACTCAGGACTACCTGGGAGAGGGGTACGGCGAGGCGGCTCCGGGGGTGACCGAGGCCATCGACCTCATGGCGCGGCTTGAGGGGATCGTGGTCGATCCCGTCTACACCGCCAAGGCCGTCGCCGCGATCATCGACCTGGCCGGGAGAGGGCTCATCGAGGGGCCGGTGCTCTTCTGGCACACCGGCGGCTACCACTCGATGTTCGACCCGAGCCTGGCGGCGAGAGTGTGGGCCAACCTGCCTCGCCTCCGGGACCTCCGGCTCTAGCGCTCGTCGCCGCCTGGGTCGAGGTTGACGGGTCTGGCCATTCGGAGGGCCGCATAGTATCTCCGAGGACAAAGGCCACGGGACCCGAGCGACGAGAACGGGACGCGCCGTGCGGATGCCGAACCCGTGTTTCGGGAAGGCCGACGAGAGCGAGACCTCTCGTCAGCGGTTGAACGGTCTGCACCCGCGCCACAGCAACCGGCAAGACTTGCACGATCAGGAGCTCCCAGCGCGAGTTGTGCAACGTCGCGCGCCTCGCGGCATTTCCGGATGGTTGCCGAGCTCGACTGGGTGACTGCCCATGAGGGGGTGGGAGGGCGAGGCTCACCCCCCGGCGTCCTGCGCCTGCTCCTACTGCTGGACCGGCTGCCGTGCAAGCGCGCGTGGCGCCTCGGCCGCTAGTGTCCGTGTATGGCACGCAGGGTCGCAGTCGTGGGGTTGGCGCTGGCCGTTCTCGGCAGCCTTTTGATGGTGTGGGGGCAACCCCCGTTGCGGGTCGCCCCCATGGTCCCGGTCGACTATCTCATCAACTTCGTACTGGCTTTATTGCCAATGGTCGGCAGACTCCTTGCACTTGTTGGGGCCGTGACGATCGCGTTCGCCGTCCTGATCAAGGTCACCGGGCGGTCACCTGTCACGGTACGTTCGAGACTGCTGCTCGTGGCGGGCTTGGCTCTTGTGCTCGCGGCGATGCTCGCTGAGGCAGGCCTGGTCTCGTACTTCGTGAACGTTGATCGGATCCGCATGATGCTGGCCGTGGTGAGCGTTACAGCACTGGCACAGGCGGTGGGCGCGGCCCTGCTGTCGATGTGGCTGACCGGGCTCCTAACAGAGCAACTTCCCCTCGCACGTCAGCCCCTAGGAGCGAGGGTCACTGCTGCTCGTTGACGAGTCCGCAGCGTACGGGGAAGCCAGTCCGAAACCAACGACCAGCGGCAGAGTAGTGCGTCTGGCGCCAGGTCCCCTAGGGTCTGCCCTGTGGTCAATGCGACGTTGCCCCCGCACTTCCACGATCTGTCTAAGCCACAGGCCGAGGCCTATCTGCAGAAGTTTCTCGCCGAGTTGCCGGGAAGCCAGACACGCTTGGCCAGCATGCTCACGAGAACCGGCACAGACCCTGCCCTGGCGCACGCAGCAACGCCCGACACCCTGCACCCCCTCTGGGAGGTCACCGTCGCCCACTGGCCCTTGGGCTGGCAAGAGGGATACGACTACGCGAAGGATCCCTGGTCGCGTAACGACCCAACTCTCGACGCATTGGGGCCTCTTGAAGAGCTCCCTTCGTGGTTCAGTCACGACCGAATCCACTACAGCGTGTTCGCTCCGTCGACGCTGTGGGTGATCGACCTGCTTGCGAGACATCTAGGACAAGTGGTCGTGTCCAATTCCCCAGCCCTGGACTGGAGGACCGGCCCCCGGCGACCCGCGAACAACATCGATCGAAATATGCCGGTGGCTGGCACCGCCAAAGGCTGGATCGAGCCCAGACGCTTGGTGAGGGTGCTCATCAGGCGCCAGATCGAAGGACACTTCGATCGGAACGCACCCAGCACTCTGCGCGACCTATACGAACGCATCACCTGGCACGCCGACAGCTGGTAACTGCCCTGGCAGGCGCCCAGCGGCAGAGTAGTGCGCTCGCGAACGCTCGAAGTCCGGGGCCGGCAGTCCCCTCAGGTGGCCCACGTGGTCCGGCGCCAGACGACCGCGGCGTTGGGGTCGCCGCTCCGAGACGGTTCAACGCTCACGACGGTCCAGCCCTCTCGTTCGTAGAACTTGGCGGCCTCGGTGTTCCTGGCGAAGTGCTCGACAAGGACGTGGTCGGTCACCCTTCGGAGGGGTTCGATGGCTTGCTGCAGTAGATCTGCCCCTATGGACTGCCCGCGAAACTCAGGCGCCAGATACAGCTTCCATACGACGTGGTCTTCGCCCAGAACACCGATCTGCACCACTCCTATGATCTTCTCGCCCTCGACTGCGACATGGACGCGACTGGCTTCGACGGCCGGCTTCATCCGCTCCGTCGTCCACCAATGCAGTTGTGCTCGTGCGCCTTCATCGCCGAGGATCGGAGCGTAGTGAGCAGGCACGACGTCGAGCGCGAATCGCTCGATGGCGGAGAGGTCGTCAAGGCGGGCCAGGCGAATAGTCACAGGCATACCTCAAGGTATGACGGGTGGGCGCCCTCGGTGTCGAGAGCTGCTGTCTGGACCACAGCCGACGAGTGACCCGCGACGGATTTCAGCACGAAGCAGGCGTCCGACCTGCGGCATGGTCGGACGCTACGCGACGACAGCGGCAGGAGCGTGCACCCTCGAGCCTAGAATCGGCAGCCAGGCGCTCCTAGCATACCCTCGCATCGGAAGGATCTTCCTTGCCCAGGATGAACGAGTTCGATCAGCCCGTCGGCGACCCTGTGCCTGGCTGGGCATCGGCCCCCCTCCCATCGGCGGATGTACTGAGCGGGAGGTTCTGCGCACTCGAACGTCTCGACCCAGACCGACACGCGGTGGATTTGTATGCCGCATACGCGTCGGCTAGCGATGACCGTGCTTGGACCTACATGGCTTTCGGACCGTTTCTATCGTTTGAAAGCTACTACCAGTGGTCGGTCGCTGCCGCCGATAGCCCCGATCCTCGGCACTACGCCCTCACCGACGCAGCAACTGGTAGGGCACTCGGCACCCTCGCGCTCATGCGCCATGACCCGGCTAATGGAGTCATCGAAGTCGGCTCTATTGTCTTGTCTCATGTCCTGCAACGCACAGCGGCGGCGACCGAGGCGCAGTTTCTCCTCATGCGCTACGTCTTCGAGGACCTGGGATACCGGCGCTACGAGTGGAAATGCGACAGCCTCAACGAACCGTCACGGAAGGCTGCCGAACGATTAGGGTTCACATACGAAGGGACCTTTCGCCAGGCGCTTGTGTACAAGGGCCGCAATCGCGACACGGCGTGGTTCGCCCTTACTGAGAAGGAGTGGCCTGCCGTTCGCGCTGCTTTCGAGACGTGGCTCAACCCTGCCAACTTCGACACGCAAGGACGCCAGCGCAAGAATCTCCAAACCCGGTGACCGGCCTGGGATGACGTGCGCCCTCGGCGATCACGCCGCTCCTGGCCTCCTTCGTTGATGGCGAGTGGGAGACGGTCAGCAGGCTGCCCACCCCCGGCCGATGAGTATTTCGCGACAAGGTGAGACTCCCGAGGTGCGGCAGA
>NZ_ATWJ01000005.1 GCF_000421185.1 Ornithinimicrobium pekingense DSM 21552 | reverse complement strand
TGCCGCTGTGAACGCGTAGCGTCCGACCATGCCGCTGTGAACGCGTAGCGTCCGACCATGCCGCTGGTCGTAACGTCGCTCCCTGCCCCGACCGAGAAATCCGGCCGCGACAAGGCGGCCGCTACGAACCGCCCCGCCATAGGATCCGGTGATGAGCGACTCCCCAGATGCGCAGGCCGCCGCGGCAATGGAGGCCGCCAACGATGGCTTCGTCACAGGAACGTACTTCGCCCGGTGGAACCCGTCCCAAGATGTCCGCGCCCTCGTACACGTAATCCTCGGCGGGCCGGTTGAGAGGCCAGTCCAGGACTTCTTTGACGGCTTCATCGCTGGCGCGGAGGCGGAGCACGTCCGTTCTTCGGAGGGCAACGGCGGGGACGTGCCGTTCGCTGTCCAGTGGCTCGAGCAGGTCGAGATCAGCCGTGGAGACACCGCGTGGATTCTCGGGCCGCAGCCGGGACCATGGCGCCCGAGGCCAGCCTGAGGTCCTCTCAGAGCGACCGGAACTGCCGCACCTCGGAAATCGCGCCCTTGTGGCGGAACGCTCCCCGACCTGGGTCGGGAGTCTGCTGGCCGTCTCCCACTCTCTATCAACGAAGGAGGCCTGGAGCGGTGTGATCGCTGGGTGCGCACATCATGCCAGGCCGGTCATCGGGTTCGGAGTTTGTTGCGCTGGCGTCCTTGCGAGTCAAAGTTGGCGGGGTTGAGCCAAGTCTCGAAAGCGGCGCGAACGGCGGGCCATTCCTTATCCGTAAGGGCGTACCACGCCGTGTCGCGATTGCGGCCCTTGTATACCATGGCCTGGCCAAAGGTGCCTTCGTATGTGAACCCTAGTCGTTCGGCAGCCTTCCGTGACGGTTCGTTGAGGCTGTCGCACTTCCACTCGTAGCGCCGGTATCCCAGGTCCTCGAAGACGTAGCGCATGAGGAGAAACTGCGCCTCGGTCGCCGCCGCTGTGCGTTGCACGACATGGGACAAGACGATGGAGCCGACTTCGATGACTCCATTAGCCGGGTCATGGCGCATGAGCGCGAGGGTGCCGAGCGCCCGGCTAGTCGCTGCGTCGATGAGGGCGTAGTGCCGGGGGTCCGCGCTATCGGCGGCGGCGACCGACCACTGGTGGTAGCTGTCAAACGATGGAAACGGTCCGAAAGCCATGTAAGTCCAAGCACGGTCATCGCTAGCCGACGCGAGTGCGGCATACAAATCCACCGCGTGCCGGTCTGGGTCGAGACGTTGGAGTGTGCAGAACCTCCCGCTCAGCACATGCTCCGATGGGAGCGGAGCAGATGCCCAGCCAGGCACAGGGTCGCCGACGGGCTGACCGAACTCGTTTATCCTGGGCAAGGAGGATCCTTCCGGTGCGAGGGAACGCCAGGAGCGCCTGGCTGCCGATTCTAAGCTCGAAGGTGCACGCCTCTAATGGGTTGTACCGATCCTCTGGCCGGCTCGTTCCGGTAGCGGCCGGCGGGCAAGCACTCCTCGCTTCCGCTTGTCAAGGCCTTGCGGCAGACCGTGCGCTCGCCGGTCCCGAGGAGGCGTGACCGGCGGCTGGGGTGACGTGCCCCCGGATGGTTCGGGTGAGCACTTGACCATTAGCTCGCCGGGAGTCCTCCTCCACGGTGCTGACAATGGATCATGACGAGGCGCAGGAAGAGAAGTCGATGTGGTACGTGGGCGATGAATGGGCCGAGGACCACCAAGAGGTCGAGCTCGCCGACGACCAGGGATTTGGCAAGGAGAGGATTGCCGAAGGGCTTGGGCGGGTGACCAAGGTGCACGCATTGGTCGCCGAGCACGCACCGGCGGAGTGAGCCGACCTGGACCCGGCCGAGGCGGTCGCCCAGGTGGTGATTGGCATCGAGACCGACCGCGGCCAGTGGGTCGTGGCGCTGGTCGCGGCCGGCTACACCGTGTACGGGCTGAACCCGATGTCGGTAGATGCGGCGCCCGCTGGCAGACATGAAGAGCTCCACCGCCAGGGGCGCTACGCCCGGCATTTGCCGGCCGTCCGGGCGACGAGGCGCAGTGGAACGGTTCTTCAAGTGCGGGCACGAACTGTGACCTGCTTGCCCCCTCCCCCCGGACTGGCGTGCCAGGGACTCCGTGCCTGGGCGTCGGTCAGGCGCTGAAAGCGGCGCGGCCTTGCATGGCGGAGGTACCAAGATCGCTCTTGGGTAGGGCTTCTCCGGCGGTGACGGCCGCAGTCCATGCCTCGGTGGTTGCGACAGCGGCGAAGTTGGAGTGCAGGAGTATGAGAAGGGTTTCGTGCAGCTGGTCAGCGGAGACCTTGCCTGCCTCGTTCGCCAGGTGGATGGCGCCCGTGGCGTCGGAGAGGATCTCGGCCGCGAAGCCGTGTTCCTCTGCACCGATGGCCGTGGCGATGTCGCAGTTGTTGGTCATGTAGCCCACGATCGTGATGGTGTCCACGTTCTGCTCAGCCAGCCACTGGGCGACATCGGTGCCCGCAAAGGCGCTGCCCTTGGCCTTGGTGACGCGCTTCCAGGCCGGGCTCAGGCGCTGCTCGATCTCGGGGTGGAGCGACCAGCTCTCGCTGCCCAGGGCGAAGACGGGTGCACCCTGCGGGAGCTCGTGCTGCACGACGACCACGGGCAGGTCGTGCTGCTGTGCGACCTCGAGGGCGGCGACGCTGTTGGCCAGCGTCTTGTCCCGTGATGGGGCCTGAATCTGCAGAGTCCCGGTGAAGTACTCCTGCTGGACGTCGACGACGATGAGTGCTCGGCGGGGAGCGGTCATGGTGTTCTCCTCTTGGTGGCTGACGTTCGGGGGCGAACTTCACCATGACCTGGGTCGCCGCGCTATCGTGAGTGGCTCGGAAGACATCCTTCGATGAGATCGGGACACGAGTGCGGATCGCTGTCTACGCCTTCGACGGCATCACCATGTTCCATCTCGCTGCCCCGTTGCTGGTCTTCGGCGAGGTGGGCCGTCAGGGCCTGGCCGAGGGGTGGGACCCGGTCGTGTGGACTTTGGACGGGCGCGGCATCCGGACCGTCGAAGGCCCGCGGGTTGAGGGCGTCAGAGGCCCCGACGCGGTCGATGACGCCGACCTGCTGGTGTTCCCGTCCTGGCCGAGCGACCTGCCGCCCACGGAAGCCGCGCTGACCGGCAGGATCCGGAGTGCACAGGCCCGAGGGAGCCAGGTTGCGGGACTGTGTCTGGGCGCCTTCCCGGTGGTGGACAGCGGACTGCTCGACGGCCGGGACGTCGTCACCCATTGGGGCGCCGCCGAGCAGCTCGCACGCCGTCGCCCCCAGGTCAGGGTCGACCCGGGCGCGCTCTACCTCGACCACGGCGACGTCCTCACCTCGGCCGGCACCGCCTCTGCGATCGACGCCTGCCTGCACATCGTCCGCTCCCAGCTGGGCTCTGCCGCCGCCGCGACCGTCGCGCGCAACCTCGTCGTGGCCCCACACCGCGAGGGCGACCAGGCACAGTACGTCGACCGCCCGATGCCCCAGCCCGGCGGCGTCGGGCACCTGGCCCCGACCATGGACTGGGCACTGGCCCACCTCGACCACCCCCTCACCGTCGATGAGTTAGCGGCCCACGCTCGCATGAGCAGGCGCAACTTCACCCGTCGGTTCGCCGAAGTCACCGGGACAACCCCTGCGCGTTGGGTGATGGCCCGACGCCTGGACGAAGCACGGCGCCTCCTGGAAACGACGACCTGGCCCGTCGCCCGCATCGCTACTGACTGTGGCTTCACCAGCGTGGTGACGTTCAGGCAGAACTTCATCGCGACCTACGCCACCACGCCGACGTCGTACCGGCAGCGATTCTCGCTGCCCCAAAGGTGAGGCTGGCACGTCTGAGGTTAAAGGGGCAGCTGGCGTCCGTGGACGACGTTTTTCATGACGAGGGTCGTGGTGAGGCGCTATCCCGGGCAGCGTGGTCAGCTGCTCGTCGTACAGCTGTTGAAAGGCGGGCAGGTCGCGCGTGATGACGTGGAGCAGGTAGTCGGGATCGCCGACCAGGCGCTGGGCGCTGAGCACGTTCGGGACGGCGTGGACGGCGGTGTCGAAGGCGTGCAGGCTCTCCTTGGTGCCGATGCTGAGGGTGACGAAGACCAGTGCCTCGAAGTCCAGTCCGAAGACCTTTGGGTCGAGCACGGCGTGGTAGCCGCTGATCGCGCCGGAGCTCTCTAGCGCGCGGACCCGCCGGTGACACGGAGACAGGCTCAGACGCACCCGTTCGGCGAGCTCGGTCAGCGTCAGGCGGCCGTTGTTCTGCAGCTCAGCAAGGATCTTCCGGTCTACCTCATCCATTCGGTCGATCCTTCCACAACAGCCCGCTCGGTGACATGACGTTGGAAGCCCATTTCAACGGTTTCTACGTAGTCTTTCACCGGACCAGTCACCCGGACGGTCGGCGCAGGAGGTGTGGTGGTGGAGACAAGGACGGCAGCGGCGACGAAGACCGCGGGTCGACGGTCGTGGCGGTTGCATCCTGCTTGGGCCGTGGCCGCGATCACCTTCCTGGTGCTCCTGGCCTCGGCAGCGTTCCGGTCGAGCCTGAGCCTGCTGCTCGTCCCGATGGAGGAGGACCTCGGCTGGACCCGCACCGAGACGTCCATCGCGGTGTCGCTGAACCTGCTGCTCTACGGCGTGGCAGCGCCGTTCGCCGCGGCGTTGCTGGAGCGGGTCGGGGTGCGTCGCATGGCCGTGTGGGCGCTGGTTCTCATCGCGTTCGGCTGTCTGGGGACGACGGTCATGACCGCACCCTGGCAGCTCGCGGTGCTGTGGGGCGTGGTCATCGGCATCGCCACCGGCTCGGTGGCGCTGGTCTTCGGCGCGATCGTGGCCGACCGCTGGTTCGTGGCCAGGCGCGGGCTGGTCGTGGGGATCCTGGGCGCGGCCTGGGCCACCGGGCAGCTGATCTTCCTGCCCGTGCTGGCTGCCGTCGTCGACGCCTTCGGCTGGCGGGCGGCCTCCGTCGCGATCGCCCTGCTGTGCGCCGCCCTGCTGCCGCCCGTGGTGGTGGTGCTGCGCGGCCGGCCCGCCGACGTCGGTGCGCTGCCCTACGGTGCGACGGCGCAGGACACGCCTGTGGAGTCGTCACCACCCAGCGCCGCCGCCGCCGTCGGGCACGCCCTGCAGGTGCTGGGCGAGACCTGCCGGGCCAGGGCGTTCCTCCTGCTGGCCGGGACCTTCTTCGTCTGCGGGTGGACCACCAACGGCATCATCAGCACCCACTTCGTGCCCGCCGCGCACGACCACGGCATGCCCGCCACCGCGGCCGCCGGGCTGCTCGCCGTCGTCGGGGTCTTCGACATCGTCGGGACGATCGGCTCGGGCTGGCTGACCGACCGGTTCGACCCACGGCTGCTGCTCGCGGTGTACTACACCCTGCGCGGGGCGGCGCTGCTGGCCGTGCCGGCGCTGCTCGGGCCCGACATCGATCCGCCGATGCTCGTCATGGTGGCGCTGTTCGGGCTGGACTGGGTCGCGACCGTCCCACCCACCGTCGTGCTGTGCCGCGCGGCGTTCGGCCCCGAACGCGGTGGGATCGTCTTCGGCTGGGTCTTCGCCGCCCACATGATCGGCGCCGGAGTCGCAGCCGCGGCCAGCGGTGCGCTGCGCGCCGCGTCCGGCGACTACACCTCGGCATGGCTCTTGGCAGGTGGCCTCGCCGTGGCTGCCGCCCTGGCCAGCCTCGCACTCCCAGGGCCCGAACAGCCGCCGCGCAGCCAGCCTGAGCCCGGCAGCGGACCCCACCGTCCGACGCCCCCCGTCAGGGAGCTCATGGTCATGCCGCTGGAGGACGACCACGCTCGTCCGCCGTTTGCCGCGGAGTGTGGACTTCGACTGCCGCGCGCCTTGGGCCGCACGTCGCTTCTGCCGTGGGGAAGGGCGGGTGGGACCCCCGCCCAGGCGGACCGGCTCGTGGTCAGGGGGCGGTGCGCGCGCCTGTGCGTTCGGCGCCCACGCCGGCGGTCACGACAAGGCCGAGACCCACGACGGGGCCCCAGCCCGGTACCTGGCCGAGCAGGAACAGCCCGACGACGAGCGCGATCGCCGGTTCCAGGCTCATCAGGGTGCCGAAGGCGGCGGTGGTGAGGCGGCGCAGGGCCGAGAGCTCCAGGGCGAAGGGGATGACTGGCAGCAGCAGTGCCAGGCCCAGTCCAGCGAGGAGCATCTGAGGGTCCAGGGCGGTGAGCACGGACGGTCCGGCCACTGCGGTGGCCACCAGGGCCGCGACGGGCATGGAGATGGCCAGGCCCTGAACGCCGGCGAGCTGGTCTCCGACCTTCTGGGTGAGCACGATGTACGCCGCCCAGCAGCACGCGGCGCCCAGCGCGTAGGCCACGCCCACCGGGTCGGCGCCACCGTGCCAGGGTTCGGTGAGCAGCAGCACGCCGGCTGCTGCCACCAGCGCCCACCCTCGCGCGGCTCCGCGGCCGCGGGCGACGGCGACGGCGAGCGGTCCGAGGAACTCCAGCGCGCTGGCGGTGCCCAGTGGCAACCGTTCGACCGAGGCCATGAAGAGCATGGTGATCCCTGCCGTGACACCGCCCAGGGCGATGCAGGTGAGCAGGCTGGAGCGCGTGTAGGCCCACAAGCGCGGCCGGACCAGGATGAGCAACAGTGCCCCGGCCCAGGCCAGCCGCAGCCATGCCACCGCGGCCGGGCCGAGCTCGTCCATCAGACCGATCGAGGCTGCCAGGCCCAGCTGCACGCAGGTCATCGATCCCAACGCCATCACGGCCCCGGCTCGTCCGGTCGATGCGGCGCCCAGCCCGGCGGCTATCTGGTCCGTGCTCGTGGTCGTCATACCGATCAGTGCACAGGACATCCACCGTTCGCGTCCACGTGGCAAGCATGGACACACCGTTCATGAATCATGGACAATCGGTGGCGTGGACCTGCGCCGGTTGGAGATGTTGCTACACCTGTCCCGTGCCGGCTCCATGCGTGAGGTGGCCGACGACCTTCGTGTCACCACCTCGACGGTCTCCCAACAGATCGCCGCCCTGGCGCGGGACGTCGGCACGCCGCTGCTCGAACCCGTCGGGCGTCGGGTCAGGCTCACCCCGGCCGGGCAGCGGCTGGCCGAGCACGCCGTCACCATCCTCGCCGCTGTCGATGCCGCCCGGGCCGACCTGGACCCCGCGGCGGAACCCGCCGGCACGGTGCGCATCGCGGGCTTCGCCACCGCCATCCGCCGCTCCTTGCTTCCACTGGTCGGCGGCCTGTCCACCAGTCACCCCAAAGTGCGACTGCAGATCCATGAGCACGAACCACTCGAAGCCCTCAGCCTGCTGGCCCGTGACGACGTCGACCTCGTGCTGACCTACGACTACAACCTCGCCACGGCCGCGACCGACAGCACGCTGGAAGTAGCACCGCTGTGGACGGTGAACTGGGGCCTGGGCGTGCCGAGCACCGAGAGCCGCAGGCACGAGGGTGCCGTTCCGCTCTTCCACCGCTACCGAGACACCGGGTGGATCGTCAACTCACGCAACACCGCGGACGAGGACGTCGTCCGCACGCTGGCATCGATGGCTGACTTCGCCCCCGTCATCGCCCACCGGGCCGACAGCCTCGATCTCGTCCAACACCTGATCCGCGCCGGTCTCGGCGTCGGGCTACTACCTTTGGACCAACCAACCCACCCCGCCGTGACCGTCATCCCATTACACGATCCACCCGTCACCTTGCGCGCCTACACCGCCATCCGCCGCGGACGCGGCCGATGGGCACCACTGGCCCTGGTGCTCCAGTCGCTCCAACCGTAACCACCAGCCCAAGCGGGCCCCGGGAGAGGACGCGCCAGCTCCTCACCGGCGCCCATCACCCATGCCTCCAAACAACGCCGCCGACCGACGCCCACCTCCGGCGTATCCGCCAGCTGTTGGCCGAAGAACGCCGGCGCCGCGCTCGAGCACGCCGCTGCCCTTCAAGGACCCGGCGGGCACGGGGTCGACGCCGAGATCGTCCATGCGGGCGACCTTCTAAGTGCGGGGGCGTCATCATCGGATGGTGAGGTCAGTGCGGTCCTGGGCGCCGGCCCGCCGCCGGAGCGCCTCCAACTGGTGAAAGCCGAGGTGGTTGAAGGTCCTCACGAGCCGGGCGGTCGAAGGCAAAGCGTCACGCAAGACACTGCTTGAGGGGCGGGCGTCGACGGCGCACTCCGGCAGCACGCCGTCGATCGGCGGCCAGCAGCACATGCGTCGATGACGACCTGAACGCTGAACGTCAAGAGGAAGCGCCCCGGAACCGGCTCAGCGCAACCTCCTACGCGACCCGTCGCACTCCCGTGCGGACTCGGAAATGAACCGGATGTGCTCAGTCCTTGTTGCCGGTGAGCGCGAGGCTGCCACCCAAGGCGATCATCATGCCGCCCCCGGTCCCACGCACCGCGGCCAGACGACGCGGAGACCGAGCGAACCACGAGGCAGCACTACTGGCCAGCAGAGCCCAGACAGCATCGCAGACGAACGCGATCAAGATGAAGACGAAGCCCAGAACCATCATCTGCACGGAAATGGCGCCGGCATGGAAGTTCACGAACTGCGGCAGCGCTGCGACGAAGAAGACGATGGACTTGGGATTGGTCACACCGACGATGAACCCCTGCCGCAGCAGTGTTGAGGACTTCAGGGCTCGGCGACTGTCCCCAGCGTCGGTATCGAGACCTGCTCGACGATGACGGATCGCCAGAACCCCGAGATAGATCAGGTAAGCAGCACCCAGCATCTTGATCACCGTGAACAGCACAACGGACTGGGCAACGACCGTTCCCACCCCCAGAGCCACGGCCGCCACCAACGGAAGTGACCCGAGCTCGTTGCCGAGCACGCTGAAGACCCCACCGCGCCTGCCATGGGACAGCGATCGCCCGATGACAAACAGCACGCTAGGCCCGGGAACGACGACAAGGATCAAAGATGCAATGCTGAACGCGACGAGGGCTTCTGCTGAGGGACTGTCCGCCGAACGGTGTTTCTGGCCTGACACGCCGGCGCAGCTGGCGGGGAAGGTCATGCGATGACCGAGAAGATCACGAGCGTGAGCTCGATGCCGAAGAAGGCGAAGAAGACGACCTCGCGCAGCGAGGCGGAACAGGCCGCGGTCCGGGAGCTGGTCAAGGCCGCCCGGGCCCGCGGTGAGGACCTGACCGGCCCGGACGGGCTGCTCAAGTCGATCACCGCCACCGTCCTGGAGACAGCCCTGGAAGAGGAGCTGACCGAGCACCTCGGACACGAGAAACACCATGCACCCACCACGGAGAACGGCAACATCCGCAACGGCACCCGCCCCAAGACGGTGCTCACTGACGCGGCCGGGGAGGTGACCATCGCGGTCCCGCGGGACCGGGCCGGAACCTTCGAACCGGTCATCGTCAAGAAGCGCCAACGACGCCTCTCCGACGTGGACGCGGTCGCGATCAGCCTGTTCGCCAAGGGCCTGACCACCGGAGAGATCAGCGCCCACTTCGACGAGGTCTACGGCGCCTCCATCTCCAAGGACACCGTCTCCCGCATCACGGACAAGGTGCTCGAGGAGATGGCGGCCTGGTCCTCCCGGCCGCTGCAACCGGTGTACGCGGCCATCTTCATCGACGCGATCTACGTCAAGGTCCGCGACGGGCAGGTCGGCAACCAGCCCTTCTACGCCGCGATCGGCGTCGACCTGGGCGGGCGTCGCGACGTCCTGGGCCTGTGGGCCGGGCAGGGCGGCGGCGAGAGCGCGAAGTTCTGGATGAACGTGCTGGCCGACCTGAAGAACCGCGGCGTGCGCGACGTGTTCTTCATCGTCTGCGACGGACTCAAAGGACTGCCCGACAGCGTCAACGCCGTCTTCCCCCAGGCGATCGTGCAGGCCTGCGTGATCCACCTGATCCGCGCCACCCTGCGCTACGCCAGCCGGAAGTACTGGGACCAGCTGGCCAAGGACCTGCGCCGCATCTACACCGCACCCTCGGTCGAAGCAGCATGGGCGGCGTTCGAGGGGCTGGAGGAGAAGTGGGGCAAGCCCTACCCGGCCATCCCCAAGATGTGGAGAGCGGCGTGGGAGGAGTTCATCCCCTTCCTGGCCTACGACGTGGAGATCCGCCGTGTGCTGTTTTCCACCAACGCCATCGAGTCACTGCACGCCAGGTACCGGCGGGCGGTCACCGTGCGCGGTCACTTCCCGACCGAGCAGGCCGCCCTGAAGTGCCTCTACCTGGTCACCCGGGGCCTGGACCCCAAAGGCACCGGGCAGGCACGATGGACCATGCGGTGGAAGCCCGCGCTCAACGCTTTCGCCGTCACCTTCGTCGACCGCATGCCGGCCGCGGAGAACCTCTGACGATGAACGCCGGAAACACCGTTTATCGGACAGACCCT
>NZ_ATWJ01000004.1 GCF_000421185.1 Ornithinimicrobium pekingense DSM 21552 | reverse complement strand
CACGCTCGCGGCCACCAGCCACAGCCCATCACCATCAGGCTGCGAAGGGAATCCTCACAGTCAGGCCAGAAACACCGTTCGGCGGACAGTCCCTCCTACGCTTCGACCGTGTCGTTGGGATTGCAGCGTTTCGGAGACCAGCTCGCGCTGTACGACCTAGGGGTCCCATCGTGGGATGAACTAGTGGCTGCGGCCGCGGACGCGCTGGCAGACGGATGCGATGGGCCGGCCGTGGTCGCCCTGGCGAGCCAACCCGCCACCGGACCAAGAGACGAGTTCGACCTCAAGGACACTGTCTCAGCCGCCAGGGAAGAACTCGGGATGCCGGTGCTCGACGAGGTGGCTACCGCGGTCCGAGCGACGCAAGGACAGATTCGTCGTTGGCAGCGGGGCCAATTGAGTGATGCTGAGCTGTTGTCGTTCGTGCACTGGCAGGCTGGAGAAGGCACTCCTGATCTTGCTCGCCTGTGGTCACTCTTCGTCTGGATGGAAGACAAGGACTACATGAGGCAGGACCGGCTGGAGATCCACGACGACATCGTCGTCACCGCCGAACGCATTCTGCACGTCCTCGACCCTTGGCTCGGCGATCGAAAGGCGTAGGCCCTAGGAGCTCGTCGAGTGACGGCGCTATCCGCACACTTCTGCCGCTATGATCGCGTAGCGTCCGACCATGCCGCGTGCCGCGTGGCGCGACGGTCCCGACGGTGTGCGTGCCCTCGGAAGTGGGGATCAGATGGCGAAGAACGATGCTAGGGCGTGAGCGAGACCCGACATCTCAGCGCCGGCTTCGACCTGGACGACAACTGATGCCGTCCACTTGTCGTAGATGCTGGGCGTGATCCACCAGCGGAGGTCGACGTGCCCGCGTGTGGTCCACTCAGCCTCGACGCCGAAGTCGTGATCGGCGTTCTCCCACATACGGGTGCCATCCCAGCCGCGGAAATCCTCGGCTAGTTCCTCAACGAAGGCGGGTAAGCCATGACCAGCTTTGTCAAGGCTTAGTACGAGCACCTCTGCCGACAATCCGTTGCCCGAGAGGGCGACGGTGTACTCAACCATGTCATTGATGGCCAGCCTCGCAGGGGAGGGATCGTGATAGCGGAGCTTGGGGGATGTGAGTTCGATTTGGGCATGTCGACCGCCGTTGCTCCAGCGCAGAGCCACCGCGGAGCCATCCTCAGAGATTTGAAGCATGACGCGATACTCCCATCCTGCGACGAGCGGATGCTTGCCTGCGGCGCGTCCTACTTCGCGGCGAGCCGAGTCGAGCCTGAGGACCACAACGCTGGGCTTGGGTCGGCGATCCACGGTAGCCTCGAAACGTGTCGAGTGAGGCGAACCGACGAACTGCCCAGGAGGCCGTCGCTGCCTACCACGAGGCCGAGTTGGCCCGATTGGTCGAACGGGCCGGTGAGGCCATAGACGGTTTCCGATCGGGCAAACTCGACGCCTTCGCGGTCGGCGAAGCCCTCTTCCATACTCGCGCGCGGCGAAGCAGCTGTGGAAATTCTGCAACAGCGGGTCGGTGGACCTGACCGTGTCCCTCATCATCGGCAACCGGCCGTCAATCGATTGGTGGGAGCGTGGGGCACCAGGGAAGCGGTGATCCCCAGGTCGGAGTAGGCCTTCGTGCATTCGACACCTTTGGTTGCAAGATGGTCGAGGTCTTGAGCGACACGCCTTCATCGAGACGACCGGTGCCATGCGCACTCAACTGCCGCAGCCCGACTCGTTGTCGGTGTCAATGCTCCTCGTAGTGCGTGATGAGGAAGCAGTTCTCGTCATCGATGCTGTCGAGCCGCAGGTCCAGGTCGAACCATCGAGGCACGCCGTCCTGGTCGACCCAGGCCTCGGCTGCGCCCTCGCGTTCGGCCTGCCGGGCAAGGTCGAGCATGGCGGTCAGGCTGGGCACGGAGTCGACGCCGGTCTCGTCGAAGCCCCGTCTCAGCGGATCGACGCTCGCGACGGCGCCCTGCTCAACGCGGACTGCGTACTCCCCGATGAAGGCTTGCTCCCCGCAGGAACTCTGCACGACGAAGGAGTAGTCAGGCGGTGGCTGCCAGTCCGGTACTCCGTCGTGGCGAGTCAGGCCCGCAGGCGGCGCCCAGCGCACCGCTTCGGTGCATGCGGCCGTGCCCACGGCCTCTCCTTGCAGGCAGGCGGCGTCGACCAGTTCCCGGACCCCCAGGGGCTGATCCAGGTGGATCTCCACCGGGACTGCGTCGTTGCCTTGACACTCGTGTGCCCCCGGCCCGATCTTCTCGACGTCGGTGCGGAGAAGGACCTGCGTCTCGTCGTAGTGGATCTGCGGGTCGAGAACGGTGCCGGTGATCCCGCTGGCGCATCCCAGCCGCGTCACCTCGACGACGAGAAAGGTCGTCTTCGGGTCCAGGAGCTCCTCGGGCGCCAGCGACCAGGTGGCAGCGTCACCTGCGAGAGGTTCGCGACTGGAGACTGCAGGCGAGACCCCCGACGTCACCGAGCCGCCGTTCGTGCTCGGCCGTTCACGGCGCATCCGCTCAGCGCAACAACCGCCAGGGCTGAGCCTGCCAATGCTGAGCGTCGTCGCATGCGTGGCCTCCAGACCTTGTGTACATGGGCTTGGACGCGAGGTGGGCATCTGGGTTCCGACGACTCGGGGACGCAACCGCCGCCAGTCGCTCGAATGAGCGAACTGCCGTTGAGGTCAGGCGTGATCGCGCCGCGCGTCTTTGATGCCGTGCCGAACCGCCAGCCGCACGACGAAGTAGAGGATGACGACGGGGACGATCCACACGAGAAGAAGGAGCGCTTCTATCCCTGTGACATTCATGCCCCGGACCATAGCCGCCGCTGGGGCTCGACGTCCGGAAATGCCGCATGGAGTGTGGGGACGCACGCTAGTGCGCGGAGGGTGGTGGGTTGGCTCCTATACCGGCGGAGGAGGCCGGCTTCCAAGCGTCAACACCGCGCGAACTCCCCCAGCCGGCCTCCACCTAGCGTCCTGGGTGTCCCGTCCTATCGCGCCTTCCAGAATCATACAGCGTAAACAGCACGTCCCCTGCGGTGTCTGCGGGAAATTGCGTCCAAGCGAGGTGGTGCAGCGTCCCTACCGCTCGAGCCGCATCAGGTGGTGACCTACTTGAGGTTGCTGAGGCGGTCGAGGACGGACGTCAGGCCGGCGGCGAACTCGGCGTCGGTCCTGTCTTCCTCCAGATGAGGGCGGAGCTCTCGCAGGACGGGGTAGCCGCTGAGGTCGGTGTCACTGTCGTGTCCGACGGCAGGGCTGGTCCCGGTGCGGGACTGGCCCTCGTCCAGGGGCGCATCGGAAGGTCCGGTCGGGGCTCCGGCGTTGGCGGCCTCGAGCAGGAGGTAGCCGAGGAGGAAGCTGGAGAAGGCCTGGTACGCCTCGACGGCGCCGGTCGGTGACCAGCCTTGCGCCCGGAGGGTGGAGAGGAAGTGCTCGACGACGTCCAGGCTGCGCAGCGGGGGGCGCAGCCAGGGGGCGGCTGGGTGGCGGGTGGCCACGAGGGGGAACGCACGCGGGTGCTGCTGAGCCAGGCCCCGGACCTGGTGGGCGACCACCTTTAGGTACTCCTGCCAGGTGTCGGGGTCGGGGGGGAGCTCCAGGCCGGACATGAGGCGGTCCACCACAGCCTCGAGCAGGTCCTCGCGGCCTTCGACGTGGCGGTAGAGCGCCATGGCCTCAAAGCCGAGGTGCTTACCCAGGGAGCGCATGCTCAGCGCCTCGACACCGGTCTCGTCGATGAGCTCGAGGGCGGCGGTGATGATCCGGTCGCGGTCCAGCGCCGGACGGCCCCGACGTCCCGGCCTGCGGCCGGACGCCGCGGCCGTGGGTGTCACCGGGTGCGCCTGCATCCGCTCCAGTGTAGGCACCCGCCTTCGCCACCTGCTTCGTCACCACGCTCGGTAGCCGACCTCGTGGGGTGGTGCCCGTTCGGGATGCCGTCCACGGCACCGTCTGTTTACGGTGTAAAAGTTCGGAACCGCCGATCACAGCAGAAGGGAGCGCAGGATGAGCATCACCACTGAGCACATCGAAGAGCTGTACACCGCCGAGGTCGTCGACCGGGACGGGTCGACCCTGGGGTCGGTCGGTCAGGTCTACCTCGATGACGACACCGGGCAGCCCGCCTGGGTCACGGTCAAGACCGGCTTCTTCGGCACCAGCGAGTCGTTCGTGCCGCTGGACGACGCCGAGTACGCCGACGGCCGCGTCCGCGTCCCGTATGAGAAGTCCTACGTCAAGGACGCCCCGAACATGGAGTCCGACGCCCACCTGTCCGAGGCCGAGCAGGACGAGCTGTACCGCTACTACAAGGTGGGCTCGAGCGGCGCGACCGACGGCGAGCCGCTGGGTGGCCGGGTCGACACTGCCGGCGTCACCGGTGCGGGTGGGGACGACCGCGACCGTGACCGGGGCGATGTGGAGCGCCGCGGCGACGACGAGCGGATGACCCTGCTCGAGGAGCAGGTGCGGGTCGGCACCGAGAAGGTGCAGACCGGCCGGGTCCGGCTGCGCAAGCACGTGGTCACCGAGCAGGAGACCGTCACCGTGCCGGTGCAGCGCGAGGAGTACGAGATCGTCCGTGAGCCGGTCCACGGCGACACCCCGACGACCGATGACCTGGGTGAGGACGAGGTCGAGGTGGCCGTCCATGAGGAGCGCCCGGTCGTCGGCAAGGACGTCGTGGCCACCGAGGAGGTGGGCATCGACCGGCGCACCGTCACCGCGGAGCGCGACGTGACCACCAATGTCGCCCGCGAGGAGGTCGACGTCGTCGAGGACGACACCACCACCAGGCCCGACACCACGCGTCGCTGAGCCAGCAGCGCCAGGACACGAGCGCCCGGCCGTCCCGCGAGGGGCGGCCGGGCGCTCTGCCTATCCGTACCGGTAGCGGGACTAATGCATCAGCTCCATCTCGAGCCGGTTCAGCAGGGTCTCCAGCGCGGTCTCGAACTGCTCCTCGCTGGTGTCCTGGGCCAGCAGCGGCCGCAGCCGGACCAGGTGGGCGTGCTCACGCACGTCCTGCTCACCGTCGGTCGTGGGCAGCTCGGCCCGGCCCTCGTCCAGGGCCACCTCCGGCGGGCTGGTCTCCGCACCGCGCATGCTGGCCTCGAGCAGCAGGTGCCCGAGCAGGAAGGAGGTGAAGTCCTGGTAGGTCCGCACCGCGGACGCATCGCGGAAACCATGACCGATCAACCGGTCCAGGAAGTCGTCCACCAGCGACAGGCTGCGCAGCGGCGGCCTGAGCCAGGGCGCGGCCGGATGGCGGGTCGCCAGCAACGCGAAGGCCCGTGGGTGCTCGGCCATGACCTCGCGAGCGCGGTGGGCCAGCGCCTGCAGGTAACCCTGCCAGCTGCGCGTCAGCTGCTCGTCCAACGGCGCCTCGATCCGGGAGGCCAGATGCGCCACGATGGCCTCTAGCAGGTCCTCCTGGCCCGTCACGACCCGGTACAGGTCCGGGACGGGAACTCCCAGCCGGGCCGCGATCCCCTGCAGACTCACCCCTCCAGGGCCTCCGGCATCAATCTGCTCCAGCGCCACCGCGACCACACGCTCACGGTCGAGCTCCTCCTGCGGCATGTCACTCCTTGCTCTCTGCGGTCCTTGACCAGCCTCCCAGATCCGCTAGAGTCTACGCCGTAAACAGCAATGTGTACGGCGTAAGCAATCGAAGGGGTCACATGGCAGCAGAGCACCCCCGAGCTCCCTGGGAGGCGCCCCGTCGGCGTTCTCGATCACCGCTGGCAACGCTGCAGAACTGGTTGGCCCGACGCGCGGCGCTGCGCGAGCGGATCGACGTCCGCCGCGGAGACGCGCCCTACGACCAGGTCGTCGTAGACCTTGCCGCTCCCGCCATCCCCCTAACTCCGACCTGTCCCATGCCCACCGACGAGCCGAGGACCTCAAAGGAGCTGCTATGAGTACTGTGCCCGAGCCGATCGCCGAGCTGTGGGAGTGGCAGCACAAGGGGTTGTGCCGCACGATGAACCCCGAGCTCTTCTTCCACCCCGAGGCCGAACGGGGCCCCTCCCGCCGGCGCCGCGACCAGCGCGCCATCGCCGTCTGCGAGCAATGCCCCGTCCTGGCCGAGTGCCGCGAGCACGCCTTGCGCGTCCGCGAGCCCTACGGCGTCTGGGGCGGCCTCACAGAGGAGGACCGAGAGGCCATCCTGCGAGGAGAACCCATCTCTGCAGATCTCCAATCGAGAGAACCCGACGAAGACGAATTAAGCGCCTGAGCACTTGCCGCCGGCGTGCTACGTGCGGAAGCACGGTTTGCAGACGACGTCCGGCTCACACGAGTAGGCAACCGGTATTGCCGCGTACACGGTCACGCTCATCGCGTCTGTGCCGCTGGGTCAAGGTGGCTACTCGTCCGCGGGCGTCTCGTTCGGCGCTGTCCATCCAGTCTGTCGACGCCAGGCTCGGGGCGGTTCGTACTCGGTGTCCCAGGGCATTGGCATGTACGACCGGCATGCCGGTTGCCGTGGTCCGGGCCACGGGTCGCCGAACGAGCGTCGGCAGGCACAGACATTGTCGACATTCGGGTTGCGGGGAATCCGGAAACGCGGAGGTTTCAGGGCCGCTCCATAGTCGAGCACAGCCTCCTTGAGAATCGGCGCTGCGGTGGGTGACACGAAAAGCCACGCACCAGGACAGCCGTATTGGGCGTCCTGGGCAACAGCGTGTGACTGGGGGTCCACCAGCTCGAAGACATAGGTGGTTCCGCAACAACCGCCATCCTCTATGTCGATTCGCACGGCGCCGCCGAGATCTTGAATGGCCTGGACAGCCGAGTGGGACACCTGAAACGGTGGCAGGACGTTCGCGTCAGTCATGGGCACGGTGTATCACCCAGCACTGACAAGGCAACCCCCGACCGCGGGCTCGCGGCTGGACGTCGTCCGTGGACGCACGCATCTAATGGGTTGTACCGATCCTCTGGCAGGCTCGGTTCCGGTAGCGGCCGGCGGGTCAGCACTCCACGCATCTGATCGTTGAGGTCTCGCGGCAGACCGTGCGCCCGCCGGTCGTGAGGAGGCGTGACCGCTGCTGGGATGACGTGCCCCCAGATCGTTCGGGTGAGCACTTGACCATTAGATCGCCGGAAGTCCTCCTCCACGCTGCTGAGCAATGGCCGCAACTAGGCCGAGGCGGCCGCGCAGGTGATGGTCGGTATCGAGACCGACCGCGGTCCGTGGGTCGGAGCACTGGTGGCGGCCGGGTACACGGTGTACGGGCTGAACCCGAAGTCGGTCGCCCGGTACCGGGAGCGGCACTCCACCTCGGGGGCGAAGTCGGACACCGCCGATGCGCACCGGGCGCGACGTGCCCGCCCGTGCCGAGAAGATCCGGCACGTCCTGACCGCACCCGAGCTGCGGCAACCGGGCCCGATCCAGGACGCCTATGCCGCGATCGTGACCTCCGAGGTCGCGCTCATCACCGTGCTGAACGCCCAGGTCGAGCGGCTCGGGCAGGTGGTGGCCGAACATTTTGGCCGGCACCGGCACGCTGACATCTACACCAGCCTGCCAGGCCTCGGTGTGATCCTCGGTGCCCGGATCCTCGGCGAGTTCGGCGACGACCCCCACCGCTACGCCGACGCCAAGTGCCGCAACGCCTACGCCGGCACCGCACCCATCACCAGAGCCTCAGGCACCCGAAAAGTGGTCCTGGCCAGGTACGCCCGCAACCGGCGCCTCGGCGACGCCTTGCAGCAGTGGGCGTTCTGCTCCATGCGCGGCTCAGCCGGCGCCCGCGCCTGCTACAAGGCCCTCCGGAGACGAGGCGTCGGCCACCAAGCCGCCCTGCGCCAGCTCGCCAACCGCTGGGTCGGCATCCTCCACGGCTGCCTACGCGACCGCACCTTCTACGACGAGAACACCGCCTGGCAGCAGCACCTCAACAACGCCGCTTGACAGAACCAGAACCTGGGATGTCTGCCGCGAGTTGCGTCAGGGACATCCGTCGCGAGTGGGCAGGCAGTGGCCGCCCGACGGTAGCCTTGTAGCGTGTCGAGCAAGGCGGAGCAGCGGGCTGCGCGGGAGGCCGTGGCTGCCTATCACGAGGCCGAGCTGAGCAAACTTGTGGAGCGGGTCGGTGAGGCGATCGACGGCCTCCGGTCTGGTCAGATGGACGCGTTCGAGGTCGACCAGGTTCTTTTTCAGTATTCGCGCGCGGCCAAGCAATTGTGGAAGTACTGCAACCTCGGGCCGGTCGATCTCACCGCGTCCCTGATCACCCGTGACGAGCCTCCGGTCGATTGGTGGGGGCGTGGCGAGCCCAGACGATGACCTCCCGACGTCGCAAGGCGATCCCTCGCTGGGTTTCGTGGCATTTGGCCGGGTGTACGGCATGACGGGGCTGGGGTCGAGGGTGACCCTCCGTGGGCTGGGCGCGGCCGACGCGGACTTGATCGCTGCCTGGTCTTGTGACGCGGACTTCTGCCGCGCAGCCGGCTGGAGCATCCGTCCGGTGGAGCAGCACCGAGCGTTCCAACACCGCCTGATCGCGGATCCACCTGCTGACCTGTTGCGCCTGGCCGCCGTCCAGGACGGGCACCTGGTGGGTTACGTCGATCTTCATGGCAGCGACCCCGACCGTCGCGAGCTGGGCTTCCTCGTCGGCCCTCGCGAAGTCTGGGGCCAAGGACTGGGCATTGCGGCCGCCACCGCGGGGCTCAAGTACGGGTTCCAGGAGCTCGGGCTCAAGAAGATCTGGGCCGAAGCGATGGACGCGAACCGCGCCTCGATTCGCATCCTTCAAAGACTAGGCATGGCGGAAACCGGCTATGGCGACGTTGCCACTCACCTCGGCCAACCCAGCCGCTATCGCCAGTTCGCAATCGCTGCGGAGTAGTAGGAGAACCATCCGCTTCTGCCGCGTAGGGCCAGCGCTCCGGACGCCTGGACGACGGAGACAGCACTGCTGTCCCAGCGCCTGGATTGCACCGCAGCTTAACGACCGATGGTGATTAGAGTCACGGACACTGGTCCCCGGTCGTCAGAGTGATGGCATACGGCGTATTGAGCATTCCCGTGCGCCCGCCGGCATCCTCGTACGTGACGCGGGCGCCGGAAGCTCGGCTCAGCTCTTGCGCCCCTTGTCCAACCTTCAGCCCGAGGACGAGCCGCACCTCTGCTTCGGCAGGTACTGCGTCCATTTCTAACTCGGGTGAAGGTGGGTGCCAACCCCCGGAGGCGGCCATGAAGTAGTCGCCCTGCCGAACCAGTGCCCAGCGCTCGACGGCGAGATTGTCAGGCTCGACGAGTGACACGTCCTTGATGTGCACAGCCCCATCCGAGGTGTTGACGAGTTGGTGAAACCCCAGCGTGGCCAGCCCGTCGCTGTTCGCGGGCACACAAATTTCCCCAGAACCCTCTGGATTCTGCAAGGCAGTGGAGTCACCGAGGGCTGCGGAACAGCCAGGTAGGACAGCGGCCAGCAACAGCGCCGAGAGTGCCCGCCGCTTCCGGATACGGCCCGTACCGCCGCGACTCTGACCCTGGAGCCCACCCCAAGCGTCCCACTCTGGAAAACCCATGAACGCGAGTATGACCCAGCGGCCACCAGAAGGCCGGGAACCGGGCAGAACCACTTGCTCACCACGCGGAGGACGCACGCTCCTGCCGCGGGTTGGTCGGCTGCGCACCGGGGCAAAGTGTTCCGCGGAACACCGTCCGGGCGGCGGCGAGTGCGTCTAGGGGGGATCGCCGATGACGTGCCCGTGGGCGGACTGCCGCTACGTCGACGTCGTCCCTTCTACTGTGGGGTCATGCTCAAGCTCAGCCAGCTTGATTTGGACGAGATCGCAACGGCACTGTCCGACCAGACCGACTACGACCATCGGTGGCTGATCGACCCTAAGTCGGGGCAGGTGGCCTTCTGGACCTCTGACACTGGCCTCGACGGGGAAAACGCCGTGGACCTGGAGGACGTGGACCTCACGCCGATCGATCCGCTCCCGACGTACGTCTGGTACCAAGACATGGCCGACTTCGCGGACCGGTTGAGCGATGTGACCGCGGGACGCCGACTCACGCGAGCCATCGCAGGCAAGGGCGCCTTCCGGCGGTTCAAGAACGCGCTGTACGAAGAGTTACCCGAGCTCCTACCGGCCTGGCAGGCCTTCCGAGAGGCCCGCGCCAACAGGCGAGCCGTTGAGTGGCTCGCGGATGAAGGTCTCATCCCCGAAGACGACGCCGACGAGTATCGAGAGGACCACCCCGACCCTGACGTCCCCTAACCACGTAGATCAGTCAGCGCCTCCGGGCACGCACTCATCTGCCGCTGCGTGCGAGTTCTGTGCAGGTGAGTATGTGCGCCCTCTACCCTTGAAGCATGAGCACCGTCACGTCCGACAGCGTCGCCCTTCGGGCGGCTCTTGCCTCGCACCGTGGCGTCCTCGACGAGATCCTCCAGCGTTATGGTGCGACCAACCCGAGACTCTTCGGGTCGGTAGCCCGCGGTGACGCCACCGCCGACAGCGACCTCGACATTCTCGTGGACCTGCTGCCAGATGGGGGCAATCCTCTGCTGCGCGTAGCCGGTATCAGTGAGGACCTCAGCGAGGTCCTGGAGCGACGGGTCGACGTGGTCACCGCGTCCCTCTTACGCGATGAGGTATCGGCCACGGCACTGGCCGACGCGGTACCGGTGTGAGTCGATCCGAGCAGGACCGGCTCGCTGACATCCTGCACGCCATCGAGCGCTGCCAGAACTACACGCCGCATCTGGGGTCCGAGGACCTTCGAGCGATGGCCTACGACGCTGTGCTGCGCAACCTTGCCGTGATCGGTGAGGCAGTTCGGGCGCTCCCCAGCCAGACGCGCGACCGCGCACCAGAGGTCCCATGGTCAGCGATGGCCGGTCTGCGCAACGTCGTCGTGCACGAGTACTTCCGCATAGATCCCGCGTTGATTCTCGACATCGTCGACAACCAGCTAGGGCCATTGGCTGATCGCCTCCGCGAGCTCTGATGCCCCCACACCTGGCTCTGCCGCCGGCCGCGAACGACCCGTTGCGCAGTCCGTGGCGACATCGGTGATAGACCCGTCTCACCAGGGTCGTGCGCCAAAGCGATCCAGTCCGCCCGGTCCGGGCCACACGAGATCGGGGCAGGGCGCAACCGGCGCTCACCTAAGAATGCGCCGTGCTTGACGTGAGTGAAGGTGCCGACGCGGCCCCGGTCAACTGACTAGGGTGGCCCACATGTCAACCAGTGGGGTGGGGCTTGGGGCAGTTCTTGTGGTTGCCGGTGTGGTGATCGCGGCGTGCTCGAGCCCGCCGCAGCCAGTGCCCGTGACCGCTGCGGAGTCTCCGGGCCAGGCGGTCGACGGAGAGGGCGCGTCGGGGAGCGAGGACATGGCGGCGGATATGGGCATTGCGGACCCACCCGAGGTAGCGGTGGTGCGGCAGGTGACCCCGCAGGAGTCCCAGGAGGTGCTGCGGGGATGTCTGCGGGACGCGGGGTGGCCGCAGGCTCCGGACGGGGGTATCGAGGTGCCGGTGGGGCAGGAGGACGCGCTGGATCTGGCCCTCTACGTCTGCTACCAGCAGTATCCGGTCGAGGAGAAGTACGCCCAGCCCCTCACCGCAGCCCAGCTCGGTGTGCTCTACGACTGGTGGGTGGAGCACACCGTTCCTTGCTTCGAGCAGCGTGGGTGGGAGGTTGGGGAGATCCCGACCAGGGAGGTTTTCCTTGCCAACCCGGAGTGGCTTCCGGCGGAGCGGGTCGCCGAGCAGGCGGGGGCGGAGGTGCAGGCCGGCCTGATCGAGACGATGGACGAGGCTCTCTATGGCGTGTGTCCTGGTCCCCCTGACGAGGTGCTCTACCCGTGACGTGCTCCCTCCGAAGGTGGGCCGCCGCCGCGGTGACGTCGGTGGTGCTGCTTTCGGGGTGCTCGGGGTCGGGGACGTCCACGCCGGGTGCGTCTGCGACCCCTGGACCCTCGGGCTTGTCGCCGGAGGAGCACGTGGCAAAGGATGTCGGGTTCACCGGCGACGTGACGCCGGTGAGGGAAGTCTCACCGGATGAGCAGTTCCTCCTGCTGGAAAGGTGCCTGCGGGACCAGGGCTGGTCTGTGGCCCTCCAGGGAGATGGTTCCCTCCGGGTCGAGATCGCCACGGAGCAGGAAGAGGCCTATGACCACGCCAAAGCGCAGTGCCTTCTCAGGTATCCCCTCGCCGAGCGTTATGACGCTCCTATGGTCCGTCAAGCGTTTGCCTGGTCGGGGTGGTGCTCGAGGAGCCGGTAGATGTCTCGGGCGACGTAACGCTTGAGGCAGCGTT
>NZ_ATWJ01000003.1 GCF_000421185.1 Ornithinimicrobium pekingense DSM 21552 | reverse complement strand
CGCCTGGTCGTCGTGCAGCATGTTGTGCACCAACCGACGACCCGCCAGCCCCGCACCCAGCACCACCACCGGCTCACCATCAGGATTCCGCGCCATGCGTCGGGAGCGATAGCTGCGAACCACGAAGCGGATCGCCAGCATGTTGACGATCGCCACCGCGGGCGCAAAGAGCGCGACGGAGCGAGGGACGCCTATGTCCTGGGTGAGCCAAGCAACGGCAATAAAGAGCAAGCCCGTGATGAGGGCCGCCTTGACGACGCCGGTGACCTCGTCAAAGCTTCCCCGCATATGACGCACCATGTAAGGCCCGCCAACAATCCCCACCACGATGTGCAGGGTCGCCGCGAGCCCGGCAAGGATCCACGGCGTCGGCGTCGTCATGAACGACGGCTCGAGCGAGGCCCGCGCCAGGATGCTGACGAGGACGGCGACGGCCCAGCAGGCCCCGTCGGTCAGGATCCAGACGGAGCGGACCATGAGCTCGCGACGCCAGGAGTGTGGTGGAACGGCGGGGACGGCTGTGGACGCAGCAGGACCCCCGGATGAATTAGGCATGCCAAACCCCTCGTATGGCACGGAAATGGGACGAACCAAGTATGGCTGTCCCGCACAACTAATCCAAGTAGCTGGCGTGTCCGATCCGACACACCCGCAGGGTCAGGATTGGTCGAGCGCTTGCTGGAACGCCCGGGCCCACTGCTCCGCCGTCGGGTTCGCCGGAGCACTGAGGCGCAGGTCGACCACCGAGACCCGGTCGTTGTTGTCCTGAGCCCACTTGAGACTGGCGTCGGCGACGCCCTCCTCGTAGAGCCCTTCGGGTCCAATCGCAACAAGAACCGGTACGTCCTCGTCGATCGCGCTGACGAGGGCGTCGAGCCCGGCAGGGATGTCCTCGTCGGCGCTGCTCAGTCCCATCGTGATGAGGACCGCGTCCGGCTCGACCGAGGCTTCGACGAAACTGTCGTAGCGCTGAGCCGCTGCCTGGATCGTGGATCCGGCACGACTGGCACTCCACACCGTCAGCGGCACCTCGCCGGAGTCGGAGAGCACAATCGGGTCGTTAAACTCGACATCCGAGGTCTCACCCCAGTGGCGGATCTCGACCGGCCGTTCAGCGCCCAAGTTGCGCGCCCACAGCTGCACCCACTGGCTTGGCAGATTGCTGAAACCGTCACCGATGACGAGCAGGTCAGCCTCACCGGACCAGGCCTCGATCCAGGTGTCGATGCTCGACCGCTCGGGCTCGGCCGTGTCCGCTGGCGCCTCCGTT
The DNA here is from genome assembly GCF_000421185.1 of Ornithinimicrobium pekingense DSM 21552. Lineage (GTDB taxonomy): Bacteria > Actinomycetota > Actinomycetes > Actinomycetales > Dermatophilaceae > Ornithinicoccus > Ornithinicoccus pekingensis. Next base: position 13,972 of record NZ_ATWJ01000003.1, on the reverse strand, counting down.
TCCGTGGTCGCCTCCGGCACCGCAGTGGCGCCCGCCTCCTGCGCAACCGTGGTCGCCGGGGGGGCGTCGGTGGGGCCTGCAACGCTCGTCGCCTTCGTCCCGTCCATCAGGGATGGATGCGGCCGACCGACGCTCCAGATGGAGAAGGCAGACGCGGCCGTGGCAAGGGCCGCAAGCCCGGCGATGATCACATTCTGCGTCCTTGTGCTGGGCGCCATGCCTCACCTCTTCGCACGGGAACGTGCCCGGCGCCGAGCGGCACGCGATACCGTGCGACCCTCACGTCCCTCCACCGGAAGCTCCGGTCGGTAGCTCTCGTAGGAGTACGAGTAGGCGTCAGGCCCCTTGATCGGCAAACGGTTGAGCACGAGCCCGAGGATGTTGGCGTCAACCCGCTCCAACGTCGTGATCGCCCGCTGCAGCGGGTCACGGTTCACCACCCCTGCACCGACGACGATCATCGTTCCATCGACCACCGTCGACAGGACAGCGGCATCGGTGACCGCCAGGACCGGCGGCGCGTCGATGATCACGTAGTCGAAGTCGCGTGACAGCCGCTCCAGCAGTCGCTCCATGGCCGTAGACCCGAGGAGTTCGCTCGGGTTAGGCGGGATTGCCCCACACCCCAGGACTTGAAGTCCACCCACGTAGGGTTGCATCACGTCCTCGGGGTCGGCTCGGCCGACCAGGATGTCCGTTAAACCAGCCGCACTCTCTAGCCCCATGTACTCCAGCATCCGCGGACGACGAAGGTCGCCCTCGATAAGGCACACAGCTGCCCCAGTCTCAGCCAACGTCAGGGCGAGGTTGACAGAGGTCGTGCTCTTGCCCTCACCTGGGACGGTTGAGGTCACAAGCAGGGTGCGTGCTGGGTCGTCTGGGTTGACGTACAGCAGGTTGGTGCGAAGTGCGCGGAAGGCCTCCGAGCGCGGGCTGTGGGGGTCGATCTCGAGGACGAGCGGGTGTTCGGGAGCGTCCTTGTCGAAGGCGATCGCGCCGATGACCGGCTCGTTGGTCACCCTCTGAACGTCGGCCTCGCCTCGCACTCGCGTGTCGAGGAGGTCACGGGAAATGGCTACCACGGCTCCAAGCAGCAGGCCCATAACGACCCCGAGGCCAAGATTCCTTACCGGACTCGGGCTGGAAGGTGTGTGCGGAGTTGTGGCCGGTTGGATGATCGTCGCCTTCACTGGGCTCTCGCCATCGGTACCGACTTGCTCCAGTTCCTGCACTGACTCCGTGAACTGGGCTGTTACAGCATTGGCGATGGCGGCCGCCTGAGTGGGATCAGCATCGGTGACGGTAACGTCGATGAGCACGGTGTTCGGAGGCACGACGGCCGAGATGCGGTCGGCCAATCCCCGAGGACTCTCATCTAGCCCCATTTGCGTGATGACCTCGTTCAAAACGAGAGGGGAGCGGATGATGTCGGCGTATGTCGCAACCTGACGCTGGGTGAATGTTCCCCCCTGAACCAGGTCCGACACGCTGTCGCCGCCGCTCGTCGATACGTAGAGCTGGGCTCGTGCCTGATACTCGCGAGGGGACAGCGTCATCGCCAACGCAGACAGTCCGACGACCACCAGCAGGGTCGCGACGATTAGTCGCCAGCTGCGCCTGAAGACGTGAAGATAATTGGTAGATTCCACAGATGATCCCCGATTAGGTGAAGGCGGGCCCTGACAGCCTACCCTGCTGTACTGGTGCCGGTGCGCGACTGCTCCGACCTGGTCTGATGCGCTGGACTGCTCCGAGGACAACCTCTCGTGTTCCGACCTTCGTGTCCGTCACTGCGGCGTCGCTAACGACGTACCAGCGCCATTGTCTCAACTCCGCCACGCCAGCCTAGGGGCAGGGGTAACCCTCGGTCGACACATCACCGACGCTGCGCAGCCCGCCGCGCCGCGACCGCCAAAATGCCAACCACGAGCCATTCGAGGCAGACATGAGCGAGTGCAAGGGTCAAAATCCCGGGTTTGAGGTGCCCCCCTGCTGCCGCAACGCCGATACAGCACAGGGCGCTCTCAACTCCGCCACGCCAGCCTAGGGGCAGGGGTAACCCTCGGTCGACACATCACCGACGCTGCGCAGCCCGCCGCGCCGCGACCGCCAAAATGCCAACCACGAGCCATTCGAGGCAGACATGAGCGAGTGCAAGGGTCAAAATCCCGTGTTTGAGGTGCCCCCCTGCTGCCGCAACGCCGATCCAGCACAGGGCGCCGACCATGAGTGCCCTAGCAGCCGCACGCTGCATCCCTTGGGCGTTGAGTTCCGCCACTAATACTTGGGTAATCAACCTGGCCCCGGACAGGGCAGATAAAACAAGCAGTAGTCGGGCGGCCCCCTCGTATCCCGGTATCAGCCAGAGAAGCGAAGCGCCTGCTGCGCATAGCAGCGTTCCAAAAATCCCGAGCGCGAATAATAGGCGTGCACGGACGAAGGCACCAGAGGCCGCGTCGGCGAGGACGAAAATATTAAGCGGTAGCAAGGCCACCAGGAAACTCACACCGTACAGAGCGAACCGGTAGTCGAGGAGGTCCTCAGGGAACAGGAGGCGCACGACGAAAATGTCCATCGCGTACAGCGCTGCTGTCAGCGCCGTGACTATGCCTAGGCCCAGCGCGTCCCGCCACCACGAGCGAACGCTGACGGCGCCGAAGAGGAACTTGAGGTTGAGGCGGTCGCGAAGCGCGACAACGAGGACTCCCAGAGAATAACTACCTGCCAATGCGAACAGGGAAAGCGTGACAGACTTCGTTGCCACAAGTAGGAAGGGCGGCGCAAGGCTTGCCACAGCTTGCACTGGCGCGGCGCCGCGAAGAAATCGATCGTATCGCGATGTCGAGGCTCCGATGCACCAGTACTCGAGTCCTCCAAACGTACTCTGTGCAAAAGCGAGGCTACCGGCAGCCATAGACAGCGGGATTGAGTCGGTCAACGCCAGAACGATGAAGCCTGTAACTACGCCGGCCACCACACTGAGCAGGGCATAAACTCTCCCGAGTTCGTGCAACTGTCCCCGTGAGCGACCGTCACGGAAGCCGCGGATGATGAGTGTCGGAATTCCTACATTCGTTACCAGGTTTAAGGCAGCACTGAGCCCCACGACCAGAGCGAGATCACCCCCATCAGACACCGACAGGAGGAGGATCCCGATTCCCAAGAGCACCCCGTGGCTGCCTCTGCTCAAAAGTCCAAGAACAGACTTTCGTATCAAGCGTGGCCACGCGAGAGCCCTGGCATGCGCCGGTATCTCGCTCGAAGGCATCGTCAGGACTTGACCCGCTCACTGATTAAATCCCATACCTGCGGTGCTACAGAGGCGGGCGAACCCAATGGCACACTGAGAGTGTAAGTGTCTTGAACGCGGCTAAAGTACCCCGTCAGGTTTGCCGTCCACTGATCCCGCAACGTCGCCCACGGGTCAAAGTCCTCGAGCATTGCCCAGCGCCAGGTCTGAATGTATCTCTGAAACCAAACAAACTCGTACTCCATCACAGGCACGTGTGCGCCGGCAAGGCGCTCCACAGTCACATCCTGAAGAAGCTTGATTTGCGGAGAGTCCCGAATCGTCAATTCGCGAGACCCAAAACAAAGTACGTGCGCTCGGGGCGAAGCCGCACCGCTCCCATTCCCCCCTCCCAGTTCCGTGGCACTGGCACGCGTGGCGCCAAATCCGTTCGCCGCATACGACAAAAGAAAGCCAGGCCTCCCTCCTACCCGCCTCGACTGCCGATGAAGTTTGTCCCCAAGAAGAAGTCGACGCCGCGCCCGCCTATCGAGGGTAGTCGCCAAGGATCGGTTGTATCCGTAAACACTCACCCTGCGAGTGGAGGGATGGATATTACCGTCGGCATTTACGGTGACTCGGTCGTCACCGTAATAGTCACCGCCTTGGCCTAACGCGTACATAACAATGTTCGTTTTACCCACGCCCGACCATGCGCTGAATACTGTCGGCCTGTCACCCGGTATGATCGAAGCGCCGCTTGCATGGATGGGAGCGAGACGATGTGCCACGTGCACATACTGAGCAATAGGCAGAAGTATCCAATCAAGCAGAACAGTGGCCTTGAACTGCTCGCAGCAGACTCCAACGTCAACCTGAAGTTCGCACGAGACCTCTAGGCTCGCGGGATCAAAAGCGCACCAGTGCCCCGCGCCGTCTGGCACGACAAAACGCCCGTCTGAGAGCAAGCCACCACTCGCGCCAAACACTTGGCAGGGTGCGTGACCGATGGTGGGGTCGATTGCTAGTGTGATATTCCGCACTGTCCCTTGGGGGGCACTACCAAGTTCCTTTGAGAGGTAGCTCTGAATGCGCCCATTGGAGGAGAGGCCTGGACCCAACTCGAGTGTGCAAGGCCCGTCAAGGGAGAACATCATGTCAAACACATCCTTATGAAATCGATAGCGGCGCTCGGGTCGTCAACTTCTTTCTTCCACCCAAGGGAAGGAACTGTGCTGAGACGCTCTGCGACGCCAGCCGTGAGTTCCAAGGAAGTAGCTAGCGCCTGACCGCCGCCTATCGCCCGGTCCCACCCTGTTCCTCGGTGGCTGTCGAAGGACTGACCCAGAAAGCTCTGCAACGCACTTTTGCGCCCCATAGGCGACTCAGGCAAATCTTGTCCCGCCCAGACGAATCCTCGGATCGGTGCGCGGCCGCCTGTGGGCTGTTCGGGGGGGAGGGAGTCCCCTGGCTTCGAGCGCGGAGGTCCTGGAAACGAGTAGGCGACAGTACCGTCGCTTGGAGTGAAGTTGTCCGAAAGAAGTTCAAGATCTAACTCATCGATGGCACGGCAGGCCAAAGTGGACTTGCCTGCACCATTCTCACCGACGATCAGTACACAGCCTGACCCGTTCGTGACGGTTGCGGCGTGCACGGGAATCAACTTGTAGTTATATTCAAGAATGGCCAAAATGGGGAGCTCAAAGCCATTCCGCAGGAGGATCTGCCACCTTCCCTCCTCCCACATCGTGGGTTGAAGTACTCGCTTCAGACGCCGCGCCATGGCTTTGGGCGGCATTGCAAGCGAGGCGCGTACCGTCATGGGTCTTCCCTCCCGGAACCCCACACGAACCTCACGCGAGCGTGATGGAACCGACACGGGACAGTCCGGCGCCTCCGTCGCGTGTCCTCCCAGAAATATCATCGCGTCTAACCCCTGGTCTCTCCCCTCGCCAACCCCGAAGGCGGATAAGCGGCTAGCCAGAGCCGGCGCGTGCTGACCCATGTAGTAAACGCCTATCTCAGCTGGGCCAATGCTGACACGTGCAGAGTACATATCGTCATCCCTCCCATCGTCCACAAACGCGTAGACCTAGAGCAATCGTGACCGCCCAGATGGCGGCTGACAGCAGCGCGTTTCCCACCGAGCCACCAAGGGCCACTCCACCAAAGGTGAAAATGGCGCCACCGTACATAACTGACATGCCCGCATCGGACCCCACGAGGGTATGCGCCACGTCTGTGATGAACCGCAACGCCACGCCGAAGACCAGTGCTGCCAAACACACCCCGACGATCCCGAACGCCCAATATGCCTCCCCTATCAAGCCTGGGGGGATCGACGTGCCATCGGTGCGGTAAATAATTCTTCCAATCGGCACACCGGTGTCGATGATTGGCTTGTCGGGCCAGATCGCTCGGGGCACCGGAGCAATAACATAGTTCCACAGAGTAGAGCCATTTGACCACGGCAGATTTTCGGGCACAGCCTCCATTATATTTGCGCTCTTGAATATCTCCGTAAAATTGAGGTTGAGAACCACAGCCTCGTTCAGGGCGGTTAGGACGTTACCAGGCGTAACGGCAATCGACCCTCCGCCCTGAGACTCCGTGCGTAGCATCGTGAGCCAAGCCATAAGAACCGCCCCAGCAGACGAGCCGACTGCGACGAGCCAGGGGCGGACGCGCCCGCCGCACATGACATGGATCACGAGGCAACCTATAAGAATATAGGCCACTTGAGCCCGTGTCGAGGAGTAGACTGGCAGAAGCACTGCGTTGAGACCAAGTGCCGCCAGGGCCAGCCATCTGGACACGGCACCAGCGCGCGAAACACCGCTTGCGAATCGCGCTACTGTTATCCACAGTGCCACGGCAGCGAACTGGTTGACTGTGCGCAGGACACCGTGACTCCCCGCATATTCTTGGCCGGGCACGTACGTGCTTCGTTTGGCTGAGAACATGTCTAGATCGAGACCTCCAGTGGCTTTGACGTACGACCAGAACGCCATGAAGCCAATGAGTGCAAGAAGAGAAACCGAGGCCGGCGCCAGGGTGTGGAACTTGAAAGTGAGTGGGCGTGCGGTGAGCCCCGCGCCAGTTCGCTTGCCCGCCACCATATATCCGAGCGACAATAAGGCGAGGCCCAATAGGTACACCGGGGTCCACCGGTCTACCACCTCCAAGCCATTACCGTGTAGATAGAGCCGGTTCACGACCTGGTCGTCAAGGCCTCGGTTGAAGACGGCCAGTGAACGCAGTCCGCACCCGAGGTAAGTTACGAATAGCACCATGGACCAAGCCGATGTGTACCGATAATTCGAGTCTAATAGCGGAGCGGAAACGATCAAACAGGCAAGAGTGGCGTAGGACAGCAATCTTGCTTCTGGATCGGCGTGGAGCAGCATGAACGTGCCGATGAAGCATAGCGACCAGAATGCTAGGACGCACGTCGCGAGCCGAGAGCCCCAGCGTTGTGAGTGGGCGCGTTCAGTCGTTCGATCCGCGGTGGTTGCTGTATTCGTCTCAACCATGCGAGCTACAGGGCCTTCTCGATTAGGCTAAGATAGGCTGTAGTTCTAGTCAGGCTGTCAGGCCAGGACGTCATTTGTTCGAGACCTCTCACCGCGCGCTGCATCAGCGTCTTTGATTCGTCGAGTGCCTCACGTATCTGCCATGCGGCAACTTCTGGGTTCTGTGAATCAAAATAGGTGGCAGCTTCCCCGCACACCGTGCGGTTAAAGTCATGATCAGACGCGAGGAGTGGCGTTCCGGTCGCCATAGCTTCTAGCGGGGTGGCCGAGAAGCATTCAAGTAGACTTGGAAAAATTGCGGCGTCTACGCTCGCGTAGAGGGCAGGGAGTTGGCTTACCGTCTGCGGCCCCAAGTTCAGAGCGTACCGGTGAAATTTTGTAGTTCTACTATTGAACTCTTCAGGCGTTAAGGTGACCAGGACTTTGGCGCGCATGGCGTGCCGGGTGTGCAGGCGCTCTAGCACCTCCCCTAGGAAGTCATGATTCTTATGGGGGTAGGCACGGCTAACATACAAGAGCGTGACCTCGTTCCCCAACGGGTGCCGCGGCCCTGGGGGAACGGCTCGGAAAACCGAATGGCAGGTGTTAGGCACAACAGATACGCGAGACGTTTGTATCCCACGACTCGCGAGTCTCTCTTTTACCGCCTCGGTCTCAACGACTAAGTGATCCGCTTTGCGGAACGATCCCCATGCTAGCGGTTCGCGGATGCGCTGCTTGACAGACCGTCGCGGGAGTTGTGGCGGCCACGGGTAGATCAGGGTGACGTCGGCGAAACCCATAATGTGCTTGCGCGTTCGCGGACGCGAGAACCGCGGTCCGAAGACTGAGAACGTCACATCGCTAGAACCTACCCGAGCTGGCGCGCGATTAGGGCTGGTGACGACCTCGAGTTCCGAGGCGGAGATGAGTGCTGACAGGTTATCAAGGATTTCCCGCGAAGCTACTAAACGTGCGGTGGAGAGCCAAGGGTACCGGTGTAGGAGGTCCCCACGCGTGGCGTGTCCGAGAAGGTCGCCGAAAAAGGCCGTGGCAACCTGGACTCCGCCTCCCACATGAAGATTGGAAGCGTCTATGACGACGCGTGGTGCGGGCATTATCGAATACCTGCCCATGATGCGTGGCGGTTCGCCGTCGACAAGATAAAGCGCACGACTCGGGTGCTGGTGTTAAGGATCTCATAACCCGCTGGCACGTCTCCCGGTGAATGTTCGCCACCGGTTGTCACGTCATAGATGGCGCGGACGACATCATCAGGATTCAGTCCGGTCATGATGATACTGCCGGCGTCTAGAGCTTCAGGGCGTTCTATCGAGTCCCGTAGGGTGAGCGCTCGAAATCCCAGGATGGACGCCTCCTCCGCGATTGTTCCCGAGTCGGACAGCACGCAGGTGGCATCGATCTGGAGACGGTTATAATCGTTGAAGCCGAAAGGATCAAGAAACTCGATTTCGCTACTCAAGTCCGCTGCGATTCCGGACAGGCGCTGTTTAGTGCGTGGGTGCGTCGAGACAATCACCCGCTGCCCAAAGTCCTGGCGTACTCTCTGGAGGCATTCGAGCAAAGATCGGAGTCTAGCTGGGGAATCGACGTTCTCCTCCCTGTGTGCGCTGACGAGAAAGTAGTCTCGACGCGTGAGGGACAAACGGTCCAGTATATTGGACGAGTCAATCTCATGCCTATTATGGGCGATCACCTCGCGCATGGGTGATCCTGTTACGAGTATTCGGCGGGGATGTAGGCCCTCGGCAAGGAGATTTCTTCGTGCATGTTCGGTGTAGGCTAAGTTGAAGTCCGCGGTGTGGTCAACGATGCGGCGGTTGGTTTCTTCGGGAACGTTCTCGTCGAAGCAGCGGTTCCCCGCCTCCATGTGGTACGTGGGTATCCGCATGCGTTTTGCCATGATCGTCGCAATGCATGAGTTGGTGTCCCCCAAGACGAGCATGGCATCGGGCCGTTCCTCTTGGATGACACGCTCAATCCCAGTTAGGACGCCCCCTAGAACGGTCCCGAGGGTGCTTGTGTCTACGCCAAGATAGTAATCCGGTTGGCGGATACTGAGGTCACTGAAAAATATGTCATTCAGCGCGTAGTCATAATTCTGGCCCGTGTGGACGAGGATGTGTCGAACCCCCGCCGTCGAATCGAGTCGGCGAATGACGGCGGCGAGTCGGATGATTTCCGGTCTGGTGCCGACCACGGTCATGACTTTCACGGGCATACCTCCTGGGCGACGAGCTCGGGGTATTGATCTGGGTTTGAGGGGTCCAGCAGTTGGTCGGCCCAAAACATCGTGATCAACTCGGAATCACCGACGTTGCGTATGTTGTGGACCCATAGCGTCGGCATGTCTACAAACGATGGGTTGTCGCCACTGAGTCGGAATCTGAATACATCGTCATGCAGAAGTTTCCGCAACTCAAGCTCGGCCTCGCCCTTGACGACAAAGAACCGTTCGACCTTGTGCAGGTGGTAGTGGTCGCCCCGCCTCTGTCCAGGGAGTGTCGTTGAGATGAAGGCCATTCCGGGGCCTCCATGAGTACGGATGGTTTCGAAGAGGTTACCTCGGTTGTCTGCGTGTACATCAGTTTCGATCGGCCACTGGTGGGGGAAGGCCGCCGCTCGAAAGGTGTTGAAAAGGTTGCGGTGGAGCGGAAGTGAGATGTCAGGTATCTCTCCCTTCGCGATATATAGCCCCCGGAAGTGTTCAAAAAGCTCTCTGACTCGGCTTATGTGGATGGCTTCTCCCGGTACGGTGCGGCGGGTCTCCAAGCCCGCTGCCGCCATTAGTTCGGCTGCAGCGTCCTGGACATGTAGGAGCTCGATCTCGCGGTCGCGGGTGATGACGGGTTGTCGCCCCGCGGCTATCTCATTAGCGAATGTTGCCACGAAGGAGTTGTAGTCAGGACGGCCGTGTTCGCCGAACAGATTGGGAAGGAGGAGGTCCGCGAACTTACCCCCTAAGGCGCTGACTGTCGCACCGAGTCGCTCCCCCGCTTCCTTCTTGCCACGCCCGTAAGAGTTGTCGAGGTCGGCTTGAATGGAGTTGGCGTACACCACATCTATGGGCCTGCCAATCTGCATCAGGGCGTCCGCGAGGTCGGTGGCCAGTGCGATGTTGCCTTGTTCGACGATACTGTCTTCGCCGCGGTTGATGCCCGCGACGTGTATGACGACGTCTGCGTCGCCCAATGCGGCGGCGAGGCGCCCTCGGTCGGCAAAGTCTTCGCGACCTAACCGCAGCGCATCATTCTGATGCACTGCCCGAAGCCTGCAGGCCGTATGCCAACCTAGGAAGCCGTATCCGCCAGTGATGGCTATGCGACGGTCAGTCACGCTTCCGCCTCGGGCAATCTTCCGGCGCGGACCAGTTCTTGCCGGAGCTCCGGAAGTTGGAGAAGAAGACGCTTGACTCCCTCGACGTCGAGGCGCTCAGTGTTGTGCGAGTGGTAGTCCTCATCGGGGAGTGTGGAGTCGCCCTCGTCGTAGAACAGTTCGTACTCCAGCCCTCGCGCGTCGAGAGGAACTTGGTAGTAGTCGCCTCGGTCTGTTGCCCGCTGACGCTCCTCCCTCCCCAGCAGCGACTCATACAATTTTTCCCCGTGACGGGTTCCGATGACCCTGACCTCAGGATCGTCGTTTCCAAATAGGGAGGCGACGGCGCGCGCCAAGTCCTTCAGCGTCGAGGCCGGTGCTTTGCGCACGAAGATGTCCCCCGGGCTGGCGTGGTCGAACGCGTACTGCACTAGGTCGACTGAGTCATCCAAGGACATAAGGAATCGTGTCATCTCGGGATCCGTGATCGTCAGTGGCTTGCCTTCACGAAGCTGCTGAACAAAGACGGGGATGACCGAGCCACGGCTGTACATTACGTTGCCGTACCGAGTCACGGAGACCGTAGTTCCGCTCTCAGTCCAACTGCGAGCATGGGCTTGGGCGACCTTTTCCATCATGGCCTTCGAGATCCCCATCGCATTGACCGGGTAGACAGCCTTGTCGGTGCTGAGGCAGACGACTGACCGCACACCTGCCCGCTCCGCGGCCCGGATGACGTTGTCACTGCCGTTAACGTTTGTCGCCACGGCTTGCTGAGGGAAGAACTCACAGCTTGGGACCTGTTTGAGGGCTGCGGCGTGGAAGATGTGACGGACGCCGTGCACGGCGTCCTCGACGCTCCGGGGATCCCGTACATCACCGACATAGAAGCGGACCCGGGAGTCGCTGAGCTGCCGACGCATAGCATCTTGTTTTGCCTCGTCGCGACTAAAGATCCGAATCTCGTCCACTTCCGTCTTGAGGAGGCGGCGCACCATGGTGGAACCGAAAGACCCGGTGCCCCCGGTGACGAGGATTGGCCCATGGGTGTCGCTCATGCGAAGTTCCTTTCACGCTGTGTCTGTGCTGTGAGCTTGCGGCGCCTTCTCCGGCCCGCGCCATTGAGGATTTCCGAAAGACGGTCTGCGCCTACCGCCCGAGCCATCTGGGACAGGTAGAGCTGCCGCCCCCTGGAACCCATCGCGTCCAGTTCTAAGGCGGGAAGACTTGTGAGGGTCTGGATCGCTTTCACGATCGCCTCGACGTCACCTGGACCTGCGGAGGCGCCCGCGGCAGCCTGATCAACGACCGCCGCCGCATCGCCACGCGCGATGACAAGCAGCGGTTTGCCGCTCGCGAACCCCGTCTGAACCTTGCTGGGCATGGTGACCGCGAACAGGGGTTCGTCGGCGAGGGCGACCACAGACACGTTTGCGTCGCCGATCAGATTAGCCGCCGTCGAGCGATCCACAGGGTCGAGGAAGTGGATGCGAGGGTGCTCACCCGCGAGGGCGATCAAGCCCTCCTTCGTGATGCCTGAGCCGAGGAGAACTAGATGTGCGTCGTCGGTTCGCTCATCCATGAACGCTCGGACGAGAGCCTCGAGTGCCTGCGCCTTTCCGTGATTGCCCGCGTAGAGAAACGTTCGCACGCCGGGAGCCACCCCAACGCGTGCCTGCAGCGTCTCGTGGTGTGGTGCGGCTGCTGAGTTCTCGTCGCTGGGCCCAGCGTCCTCTTCGGGGACCCAGTTGTACACGACGGAGAGCTTGTCCGCAGGTACACCGCGGCTCTCGAGGAGCGTGGCCATTCCAGGAGAGATTACTGCTACGTGCTCCGCCTTGGAGTATGTCCACTGGACGAATCGGTCGACGAGTTTGAGCGCGACCCTGCCGCTCCGTCCCCCTAGGAAGCCCGAGGCAAAAATGGAGTCCGGCCAAACGTCTTGGATCAACAACACGTACGGGGTGCCCCACAGCATGCGGGCCGCGAGCGCTGGCAGCGCGGCTGTAGCCGGAGACGAGTAGACCAATGCGACGTCTGCTGTTCGCAAGGCGCCCTGCCCGAATGCGGTTGCGCTGAGCGCCCATGACCCGTAATTCAGAATGCGCCGGAGGGCGCTTTCGTCGTGCGAAGGATAGAGGGGAGTCCGGCGAACAGTGAGCCCGTCCACCTGTTCGGTCCTGCATTCAAGCGCGCGGTGGCCTGGCATGACACGTCCGGTCGGATAATTGGGAACTCCCGTGAGGACGGTCAAAGGATGTCCCTGAGCACGCAGGGCTTGCGCGATGCTCGGCGGAATGCCCACTGGCTCTGGCGAATACCACTGACACACGTAAGTGATTCGCGTCATCGTGCGAAATTCCCCCTGATTGTGCGTCCGTCGAGGCGCCTCACGTCATCCGGACGTAGGTGGTGCGTCGCGTGAACGATTCGTTTCCCTTTGGGAGTGCGCCTGTCAACGGTCGCGTCACTGGGCAACATCATCAGGACATCGCTGACCGGAGCTCGGAGAGCACCCGCGAGAACTGGTCCTCGGACATCGCCGATCCGCTCGGGAGGGTGAGCCCGTGCCGGAAAAGTCTCTCGGCGGTCCCGTCTAGCATTCCCTGAAGACCCTCCGAAACCGGCTGTAGGTGCATGGGCTTCCAAACAGGCCGAGTCTCGATGTCGCACTGACGCAATGCCGCGCCGAGGTCATCCGCTGTCATGCTCGCGACGGACGGGTCCACCACGATCGCTGTCAGCCAGCAGTTGTCCTCCGAGTCATCCTTACCCCCAAGGACCCGGACCCCGGGCAGGGACTCAACGAGTTCGAGGTAGAGCTCGCGCCACCGGCGTCGTCGGGACAGCATCTCATCGAGGCGCGCCAGTTGGGCCCGTCCCAGAGCGGCCAAAATATTGGAGAGCCGATAGTTGTAGCCGACCTCCACGTGCTCGTAGTGCAGCACCGGCTCGCGCGCCTGCGTGGAGAGCTTTCGCACATGCCGTGCCAGGTGTTCGTCGTTGGTCAGGAGCATTCCGCCTCCTGACGTCGTCATGATCTTGTTGCCGTTGAACGAGATCACCGACGCGTCGCCGAAGGAGCCTGCGGGGCGCCCGCGCCACGTCGCCCCGAACGACTCGGCGGCGTCGCACAGCAGGCGGACGCCGAACTCCGCTGCAATCTCAACGAGGGATCCGTAGTCAACAGGCTTGCCCAGCATGTCGACGGGCACCACTGCCGGAACGCGGCGTGAACTCCCGCTCAGGTCGTCGAGGGCCGCTCGCAAGAGCCGGGGGGACATGTTTCCCGACTCCTCGTCACAGTCGACGAAGTAGGGCTCAGCCCCCACGTAGCGAATGGCATTAACGGTCGCAGCGAAGGTCAAGGTCGAGACAGGCACGACGTCGCCCGGACCGACGCCCCATGAGGCCAACGCAAGGTGCAAGGCTGCCGTGCCCGAAGAAAGTCCGACCGCGTGCTGAACACCTACGCGGGCGGCGACCTCCTCCTCAAACGCCATGAGATCTGGGCCAGCCGGGGCGACCCATCCTGACCGCATTGCCCGCAGAACGAACTCCTGCTCCAGTTCACCCACGTCAGGAGGGGAGAGAAGGATCGGGCCCGACATCAGAAGCCGGCCTTCCGCGGCTGCGCCGGGAGTGCGACAAGGGGGTGGTGGACGGTGTCGACATCCGACAGGTTCGGCACAGCGAGGGCATCCGGGGTCAGTGAGGGGACATCGACAGCAGTCATCAGGGCGTGCCCGGTCGGCAGGTGCTGCTCACCCTCCGTGAAGAGCACCTCGGTCAGCTTCTCTCCGGGGCGTAGGCCGGTGTACTGGATCTCGATGTCCTCCCGGCCGGAGAGGGCGATGAGCTCGCGGGCGACGTCGACGATCTTGACGGGAGTGCC
>NZ_ATWJ01000002.1 GCF_000421185.1 Ornithinimicrobium pekingense DSM 21552 | reverse complement strand
GAGGCGACCCGGGCCACCTCGCCCAGCACCTCACCGGCCCGCGCCATCCCCCCGGCCGCCTGGCCCAGCGCCTCACCGAGGACCTCACCCCGCGGGCGCGCCGCCTCAGCCGCCACGGCCGCCTCCCGCGCCTCGGCGACCATGCCCGCGGTCAACGCCTCGAACGCGTCCTGGACCAGCACCTCGTGCGCCAGACTCTCCGGATCCAACGGGTCACCCCACCCCGGATGCTCAGCCCACACCACCCGCCCCGGTCCTGCGGTCGCCACCGGTGCTGCGGTCGCCACCGCCTCGGCGCGCGGCGCGGCCGGCTCGCGGTAGCCGTGCCGACGCCACGGCGGCACATCGGGCTCGCACTGGGACGTCCCAGCCACCCTCACCCACTCCCGCGCCGGCCACATACCCACACCCAACCACCCACCACCGACAGACCCGCTGACCAGCGCACACGCCCGACCAGCACGGGGTCACGGACCCGGCGACCGCGTCCGGCGCGGTCGGCCTACGGGCCGTCCTGCCCCGTCAGGTCGACCTCGACCGGCAGGATCTCGGGCCGCTTGGGCACGCGGTGGTCCCCCGAGGACTCTCCGCGCAGCCGGCGCCGGATCCAGGGCCGGAGGTGCCCGGCCACCCACTCGCGGTTGGCCTGCAGCGACTCGAAGCGGCTCAGCGGCGGCGCCGGGTCGAGCGGGTCCACCCAGTCCCGCACCTCGAACGGCATACCGAGGGTCCACAGCGCCTGCGCGGCGACCCGCGCGTGCCCTTCGGAGCTGAGGTGGATCCGGTCGGCTCCGTACATGCGCGGGTCCCGCAGCGACCGCATCGTGTAGATGTCGACGACGAACGCGCCGGTGCGCTGCCCGACGGCCCACAGCTCGGCGGTGTACTCCACGAGCCGCGGGTGCACCCGGCTGACCAGCGGCGCCCACGAGAGGTTGGGCGCGGTGACGAGCATGACGTCGGCGCCGGTGCCGCGGATCTGCTCGACCGCCGCCTCCAGCCTGGCGATCACGGACTCGACCGAGACCCGGGGCCGCAGCACGTCGTTGCCGCCGGCGGACAGGCTCACGAGGTCCGGGGTCAGCGCCAGCGCGGGCTCGAGCTGCTCGTCGATGATGGCCCCGATCATCCGGCCGCGGATCGCCAGGTTGGCGTAGCCGAACGGCCGGTCGAGCCCGGCGTTGCGGGCGGCGAGCGCGGCCGCGACGCGGTCGGCCCAGCCGACGTACTCCCCGTCGCGCCCCGGATGAGCGTCGACCATGCCCTCGGTGAACGAGTCGCCCACCGCCACGAAACGCTCCCAGGTGCGCGGGACGGCGGGATCGGGACGGACCTGCATGCCGATCAGGCTAGCTGCCACCGAGCTCAGGCGCGCACGACCTCCAGGCCGGTCCAGGTCACGGGGTATGCCGTCGCCACCCGGGCCATCTGCTCCTCCACCTCGGCCTTCCGGGGGCGGCGGGTGCCGGCGAACCAGGTGACGACGCAGGTGCGCCGGCGGCCGCTGCCCTCGGCGCGCCAGTGACCGGTCAGGCGACCATCGACCAGGAGCGGCGAGCGCAGCAGGCCGTTCTCCTGCGTCCAGAGCACCCGATAGTGCTCTGGGTCGACGAACCGGGTCCGCGCGGGCGGGTCGTAGGCGCACAGCAGCGCGTCGAACTCGGGCAGCAGCCGCACGCCCGGCACGACCTCGGCCGGGTGCGCGCCGGCGCCGGACGGCATACCCGGCAGGTCGTGCACCTCCTGCCCGTCGGGCGCCACCGAGGTCACCAGCCCGGGGATCCCCGCCAGCGCCGCGTCGACCGCCCGCAGACCGACCCCGGACCACCACGCCAGGTCGCGGCGGCTCGCCGGCCCGTGGCAGGCCAGGTGCCGGCGCACGAGGGCCACGAGAGCGGTGTGCGGGTCGGCGAGGGCGGCGTCCCGCGCCGCGGCATCGCCCAGCACGGCTCGCGCCGCGCGGTAGCCGGGCGCACCCTGGCCCTCCCAGCCACCCCGCAACGGGCGCCGCAGCAGGCCTCCGTGGCCGAAGCCCAGATAGCGGCCGGCGGTGTCGTCCAGGCGCGCGCCGTGCCCCGGGTCGTGCTCGTCGAGCCAGGAGCGCAGGTGGGTATGCAGCTCGGCCGGCGTGCGCCACTCCTCACGGGCGTAGGTCTCCGTCGCCTCCCACACCTGCTCGAGGGTTGTCCGGTCGAGCCGCAGCGACCGCGCCCAGAGCGTGCGCTGGCCGAGCCGGGTCGCCACCTCGAGCAGCACGTGGTCGGACGGGGTGTTGGTGTGGACCGTCCCGCGCAGGGTGCTGCCGCGCACGATCGCGGCATCCTCGTAGGTCGTGCCGACCGCCTCGTACGTCACGCCGGAGCGCCGGGCGGCGAGCGCCAGGTATGGAGATCGCGCGGTCTGCGACTGGACCGGGCCGATCCGGTCCAGGGCCTGCGCGACGTCCTCCGGCCCGCCGCCCCGGGCGAGGTCGTCCGGGAACTGACGGGCCAGGGTCGCGGCGGCCAGCTGCTCCCACGTCACGCGGGTCATCCCCTCAGACGGCACCCTCGGCCAGGAGCCGGTCCAGCTTGGCGTAGCCCTCGTGCACGCCGACCTCCATGCCCGAGGCGAGCATCCCGTCGCGACCCTCGAACGAGTCGCACAGCGAGAAGGCGTGCAACCGGGTGCGGCCGCCCCCGAGATCCTCGAACGACATCGTCTCCAGCGCGATCGCCTCGGGCATCTCCTCGAAGCAGAACGTCTGCACGAGCCGGCGCTCGCTGATCTCGGGGAAAGTGCCGCGGAAGGCGTACTCGTTGCCCTCGTGCACGTTGACGTAGCGGTAGGAGCCGAGCGTCCGCGCGTCCCAGTGGTCGATCCGGGTCGAGGTGCTGTCCGGGCCGATCCACCGGACGAACAGGTCCGGGTCCGTGTGCGCCCGCAGGAGCTGCTCGGGTGTGGCGTCGAAGTCGCGGGTGATGTGCACCGCCGGGACGTGCTGGTCGGCCTCGATCGCGGCCGTGTCGTAACGGGTACCGGTAGGGCTGTCGGTGGTGGTCATGCGGTGTCCTCCGTCAGGTCGGGCGCGGTGTCACGCCCCTGCAGGTCGGCCAGGACGGTGTCGAGACGCTGGTAGCGCTCCTCCGCCCGGCGCTGGTAGCGCTCGATCCACCTCGTCATCAGGTCGAAGACCTCCGCCTCGAGGTGGACCGGGCGCCGTTGGGCGTCCCGGCCACGGGTGACGAGCCCGGCCTCCTCGAGCACCTTGAGGTGCTTGGAGACGGCCTGCAGGCTCATGTCGTAGGGCTCCGCGAGCTCCCCGACGGTGGCGTCGCCGGCCGTGAGCCGCGCGACGATGTCCCGCCGGGTGGGATCGGCCAGGGCGCTGAACGCCTGGGAGAGCCGGTCGGTCATAGCCAGAACACCTTTCTCAACTAACTGGTTGAACTACCCTAGAGCCGTCCCTCATCTCTTGTCAACCACCTGGTTGAGGACGGCGTCGGACACCGCGCCGGCCCGGGGACGGTGTGCCACGATCGAGGTATGGAGATGGAGCAGCCGCAGCAGATCGAGCCGGACACCAAGGACTGGACCGTCGTCATCAGCCAGGGATGCACCGAGTGCGGGTTCGACCCCTCCTACGACGTCACCACGACGGGCGACCGTCTTCGGGCCACCGAGGCGCCGTGGCGCGAGCAGCTGGCCCGCACCGACGTGCGCGAGCGGCCGGACCCGGCGACGTGGTCGCCGCTGGAGTACGGCGCGCACAGCCGCGACGTGCTGCGCGTGATGCGGGGACGGCTCGAGCTGATGCTCGCCGAGGACGGGGCGACGTTCGAGGGCTGGGATCAGGACGAGGCGGCGGTGAAGGACCGCTACGACCTGCAGGACCCGGCGCGCGTGGCGCAGGAGTACGCCGGGGAGATCGACACCACGGCCAGGGCGTTCGACGCCGTCGAGGGGGAGCGGTGGCAGCACCGCGGGTCACGGTCGGGCACGGCCTTCACGGTGGAGACGCTCGCGATCTACATGCTGCACGACATCGAGCACCACCTCGACGACGTGACCCGCTGACAGGCGGCGAACACCACGCTCCCCGGTCGCTGACAGGCGGCGAACACCACGTTCCCCGGTCGCAGGAACGCCGACGCCCCGCCCGTCAGGACAACGGGCGGGGCGTCGGGACACGCTGTCGCGGCGTCAGCCGGAGACGCGCTCCTTCAGCTTGGAGCCCGCCTTGAACGCCGGCGCCTTGCTCGCGGCGATCTGGATCTCGGCGCCCGTCTGCGGGTTGCGCCCGGTGCGGGCGGCGCGCTCGCGCACCTCGAAGGTGCCGAAGCCGGGGAAGGAGACCTTCTCGCCCTTGGCGAGCTCGGCGCCGATGGCGTCGAGAACGGCGCTGACGACCTTGTCGGCAGCAGCCTGGGTCATGCCCGCCTCGCGGGCGACGGCCTCGACGATAACCTTCTTGCTCATGTGTACAGCCCTTTCATCGGCCCATATGGTCGCCTCACGGTAAGCAGATGTTGCGGGCTATTGCCAACCGACGCGCCCACGAACCCGCGTCAGATCAACGATTTTCGCCTCTGGAGACCGATCTGTGACCCTTCCGGCTGCCGGAGCGCACGGTGGTGACGGTCCGGCGGTGGCCGCCGCCCTCGGCCTGGACCCCGCCGAGCTGGTCGACCTGTCGCAGAACATGAACCCCGTGGCGCCACCTGTCGGGCCCCTCGTGCGGCGGCACCTGGACGCCCTGCACCGCTACCCCGACGCGGGTCCCGCGACCACCCTTCTGGCCCAGGTCCTGGACGTCGAGCCGGCGCGCGTCCTGCTCACCAACGGCGGCAGCGAGGCGATCCACCTGGTCACGCGGGTCCTGGGCGGGCACGTGCGCAGCGAGCCGGAGTTCGGCCTGCACCCACGCCTGGGCCGGGGCAGGGGCCGGGGCGGCACCATGGCGGGCGACGAGGTCCGGTGGCGGACGGACCCGCACAGCCCGACCGGTCGGCTGGCGGCACCGGGCGAGCACGCCGACGTCTGGGACGAGGCCTTCTACGCGCTGGCCACCGGACGCTGGACCGCAGACCGGGAGGGCGTCACCGTGGTCGGCTCCCTCACCAAGACCTTCGCCTGCCCCGGGCTGCGCCTGGGGTATGTCGTCGCCGACCCGGAGGTCGTGCGCCGGTGCGCGGAGCACCAGCCGCACTGGTCGGTGAGCACGCTCGCCCTCGCCGTGCTGCCGGACCTGCTCGAGTCGGCCGACCTGACCCGATGGGCGGGCGCGGTCGCCACGCTGCGGGCCCAGCTGGCCGACCTGCTCCGCGCGCACGGGCTTGCCGTCCGCGCCGCGGACGCACCCTGGGTCCTCGTCGAGGAGCCGGGCCTGCGGGCCCGCCTGGCCCCGCACGGCGTGCTGGTCCGCGACTGCACCAGCTTCGGCCTGCCGGGCACCGCCCGGATCGCGGTCCCCGACGAGGCGGGGCTGGACCGTCTCGAGGCCGCCCTCCGCCGCGCCTGAGGCCCGTCCCGGCCTGCACCGCGAGGGGGTATGGTGATCGGGTCACGCAGACGAAGTCCGGTGAGAAACCGGCACTGTCCCGCAACGGTGGAGCATCCCGACCGACCCAGGTCGAGGGGGCCGAGTCCGGTCGAACTGCCTGGCGATCCGTAACCACTCGCCCTCGAGGACCTAAGGGCCGGTTCGGACGGCGGAGCCCTGCGGCCTGTCGCTCGAGCAGCACCAGACCTCGACGACAGGAGATGCACCATGACACCCAGACCCTCCGCCTCCCTCCGCGCCACCACGGCTGCTGCCGCCGCCCTGGCGCTGCTGCTGACCGGCTGCTCCACCGAGCAGGACGCCACCGGCGCCGCGGACCAGACCCCCGACCCGGCGGGCACCACCACGTCGCCCGAGTCCGCTGACGACGCCGCGGCGAGCACCACGGCCGCCGGCGACGCCTCGGCCGCCGACTTCCCCGTGACGATCCCCGGCCCCGCGGGCGACGTCGTCATCGAGGAGCGCCCGGAGCGCATCGTCTCCCTGTCGCCCTCGGCCACCGAGATCCTCTTCGCCATCGGCGCGGGCGACCAGGTGGTGGCGGCCGACGAGTTCTCCACCTTCCCGGCGGAGGCGCCCACGACCGACCTGTCCGGCTTCGAGCCCAACGTGGAGGCGATCGTCGGCTACGAGCCCGACCTCGTGGTCATCTCCAACGACATCAACGACCTCGTCGCCGGACTGGGCGAGCTCGACATCCCCGTGCTGGTCAACCCGGCCCCGGCCGACCTCGAGAGCGGCTACGCCGGCATGGCCGACCTGGGCCTGGCCACCGGTCACGTCGACGAGACGGCCGCGGCCGTGCAGCAGCTGCGCGACGGCGTCGCCGCGGCGCTCGAGGACGCCCCGGACTCCCCTGTGCGGGTCTACCACGAGCTCGACGAGACGCTCTTCGCCGCCAGCAGCGCCAGCTTCATCGGCTCGGTCTACAGCGAGCTCGGCGCGGTCAACGTCGCCGACGAGGCCGACGCCGAGGGCACCGGCTACCCACAGCTGACCGAGGAGGCGGTCGTGGAGTCGAACCCGCAGCTGATCGTCATCTCCGACCAGGCCGCCTACACCGCCGAGGACGTCGCCGCCCGTCCCGGCTGGAGCGAGGTGGACGCGGTGCGCAACGGCAACATCGTCGCCGTCGACGCCGACATCTCCTCGCGTTGGGGTCCGCGCCTGCCCCAGCTGGTCCAGGCCCTCGCGGACGCGATGGCCGAGGTCCCCGCCGGCGAGCCCGTCGGCCGCTGACGGCCGACGCAGCCCCGAGCAGCCCCGCGACGGGCGCACGGCATACCCGATGACCACCACCCACCCACCCCGTCCGGTCGACCCGCTGGACCAGGCGGCCGAGCGCGCCTTCCGGCTCCCGCTCGCGGCCGTGCTCGGCGCCCTGGCCGTGCTGCTGCTGGTCGCCCTGGCGTCTGTCTCGCAGGGTGCCGCCGGGCTGCCCCTGGAGGGTGTCGTGCGCTCGTTCGCGGGGGCCGTGCCCGGCGTGGACGTCGCCTCGACGCTCACCCCGCAGCAGGAGTCGCTGCTGTGGCAGATCCGGTTGCCGCGCACGGTCCTCGGCGCGCTCGTGGGTGCCTCGCTGGCGATGGCCGGCGCCGGCTACCAGGGCGTCTTCCGCAACCCGCTCGCCGACCCCTACCTGCTCGGGGTGTCTGCGGGCGCCGGGCTGGGCGCGGTGCTCGCCCTGGGCTTCGGGCTCGACCTGTCCTGGGGCCCGGTGGGGGCGCTGCCCGCGGCGGCCTTCGTCGGGGCGCTGCTCGCCGTCACCGGGTCGGTGGTGGTGGCGCGAGGCTCCTTCCGCGACCCGGCGACCCTGCTGCTGGCGGGCGTCGCGATGGCCGCGCTGTTCTCCGCCTCCCAGACCTACGCGCTGCAGAAGCTCGACGAGTCGCGCTCCCGCGAGGTGCTGTCCTGGCTGTTCGGGCGCCTGGCCACCCACGGCTGGCAGCCGGTGACGCTGCTGCTGCCCTACGTGGTGCTCGCCGGTGCCGTGCTGCTCCTGCACGCCCGGCACCTCGACGTGCTGCGCCTGGGGGACGACGAGGCGCGTGCGCTCGGGCTGCACCCGGCGAGGTCCCGGCTGGTCGTCGTCACGGCAGCCACGCTCATCACGGCCGCGGCGGTGTCGGTCAGCGGCCTCATCGCCTTCGTCGGGCTGGTCACCCCGCACGTGGTCCGGCTGCTCGTCGGCCACTCCTACCGGGTGATCGTGCCGCTGTCGGCCCTGGTCGGCGCGTCCTTCCTGGCGCTGACCGACATCGGCGCCCGCACGCTCGCCGCCCCCGCCGAGCTGCCGGTCGGCATCATCACGGCCTTCGTCGGTGCGCCGTTCTTCTGCGTCGTCCTGTGGCGGGGGAGGCACGACGTATGAGCACCGCCAGCCTGACCCCCTCCAGCGCCGTCCGCGTGCACGACCTGCGGGTGGCCTACGACGGCACCGAGGTGCTGCGCGGGATCGACCTCGAGCTGCACACCGGCGAGTGGCTCGGCCTCATCGGCCCCAACGGCTCCGGCAAGTCGACCCTGCTGCGGGCACTGGTCGGCCTGGTGCCCAGCACGGGGACCGTCGAGCTCGGCACCGGGGTGCCGCCCGGGCCGACCGACCTCTCGCTCATGCCGCAGTCGCCGGAGCTGCCGGCGGGGATGACCGTCGTGGAGTACGTCCTCCTCGGCCGCACCGCGCACCTGGGCTGGCTCAGCTCGGAGTCACGCGCGGACCGCAGGGTCGCCACCGACGTCCTGCGCCGGCTCGGGCTGACCTCGTTCGCCGGCCGCGCCGTGCGGCAGCTCTCCGGCGGCGAGGCCCAGCGCGTCGTCATCGCGCGCGCCCTGGCGCAGCAGTCTCCGGTGCTCCTGCTCGACGAGCCGACCAGCGCCCTCGACGTCGGCCACCAGGTCGAGGTGCTCGAGCTGGTCGACGAGCTGCGCCGCGAGGACGGGCTGACCGTGGTCGCCGCCATGCACGACCTGGGCACCGCGGCCCGCTACGCCGACCGGCTGGCGCTGCTGGACCGGGGGTCGCTGGCCGCGCTCGGCGCACCCGTCGACGTGCTCGACGCCTCGCTCGTCTCCCGCGTCTACGGCCACCCGGTGCGGGTCCACGAGCTCGACGGCCACCTGGTGGTCGTGCCCGAGCCGCGGGCGTCACGCCATACCCGCCCCTCCGCCCCGGTGCCGCTGGCCGGCAGGCGCCGGGCGGCGGACGCCGGCTTCGAGGTGTCGTGACTCCCGCAGCGCCCGGACCCGCGCTGAGCAGCCAGGACGACCCCGAAACCCGGCACGGGAGCCCGATGACCGCTACCGTGGTGCAGTGCGCTCTCGCGCGAGCCGTGGCACGTGGACGTGCCGGGCTGGGCACAGACAGGACCGGGAAAGGACTCATGGCCGGAAGGGCAGCGACGACGCGCCCCTCCACCACAGGGGGAGCCGTGATGGTCGTCGGGACGACCAGCGGCGCAGGCAAGTCGACCGTGGTGGCGTCACTGTGCCGTGCCCTGGCGCGGCGGGGGCTGCGGGTGGCGCCGTTCAAGGCGCAGAACATGTCCAACCACGCCGCCGTCACCACCGACGGCGGGGAGATCGGGCGCGCGCAGGCGCTGCAGGCGCTCGCCGCGCGCGTCGAGACCGACCGCCGCATGGGACCGGTGCTGCTCAAGCCCTCGGCCGACAGCACCTCGCACGTGGTCGTGATGGGCGAGGAGGTGGGCGTCGACGACGCGGTCGGGTATGGCGAGCGCGCCGCCCGGGTGCGCCCGGTGGTCCTCGAGGCCCTCTCCTCCCTGCGCCGCGACCACGACGTCGTGGTGCTCGAGGGGGCCGGCGGGGCGGCCGAGATCAACCTGCTGGAGCGCGACGTGGTCAACCTGCCGCTGGCGGCCGCAGCGGGGATCCCGGCCGTGCTCGTGGTGGACGTCGACCGCGGCGGCTCCTTCGCCGCGGCCTACGGCACCTGGGCGCTGCTGCCCGAGCACCTGCGCGGCCGGCTGCGGGGGTTCGTGCTCAACTGCTTCCGCGGCGACAAGGCCCTGATCACCGACGGCCTGACCGACCTGGAGCGCCGCACCGGGGTGCCGGTGCTGGGCGTGCTGCCCCACCTGGGCGACCACCTGATGCTCGGCGTCGAGGACTCGCTGGACCTGCTCGACGCGCGACGGCCCGTGAGCCACGTCAGCGACCCGGTGCGCGTCGCCGTCGTGCGCCTGCCGCACCTGGCCAACCCCTCCGACCTCGACCCGCTCCTGCTCGAGCCGTCCGTGGAGCTGCGGTGGGCCAGCCGGCCCGGTGACCTGGAGGACGCCGACCTGGTCATCCTCCCCGGCAGCCGCGCGACCGTGGCCGACCTGGGGTGGCTGCGGCAGCAGGGCCTGGACCGGGCGCTGGGGAACCTGGACCGGCGCGTGCGGCTCTTCGGCCTGTGCGCCGGCTACCAGATGCTCGGCGGTGTCATCCACGACGACCTGGAGTCGGGGGCCGGCACCGTCGAGGGCCTGGGCCTGCTCCCCGTCGAGACCACCTTCGGGCGGCCCAAGGTGGTCCGGCGCTCGCGGGGCAAGGTGGTGGGGACCGACATCCCGGTCGAGGGCTACCAGATCCGGTGGGGGCAGGTGCGCCGGCTGGGCGGGCAGCCCCTCTTCCGGCTCGACGGCGCCGACGGCGTTCCCGAGCTCGAGGGCTGCGTCTCCGACCGGCACATCCGCGGGACCAGCCTGCACGGCGTCTTTGACAGCGACCGGCTGCGGCACGCCCTGCTGTGGAAGGTGGCCGCCGCGCGCGGCCGGACGTTCGTGCCCTCGGGCACCCCCTACCACGACGCGCTCGACGCCCACGTCGAGCACCTGGCCGACTGGGTCGACGAGCACCTGGACGTCGACGGGCTGCTGGCGCTGGCCGGGGAGGCTGCGCTCCCGGGCCAGGAGCCCGGGTGGTGACGGCGGCCCCCGACGCGCCGCTGCCCGAGCTCGCCCGGCACGACCAGGTCCTCACGTGGGCCCTGCCCGCCGGGTGGCGGGCGCTCTCCTCGGCCGCGGTCGGCGGTGGGCTGGTGGAGCCCCGGTGGGTGCTCAACGCGACGGTCGACGGGAGGTTCGCCCGCACCGACCTCGACGCCTGGGCCGCGGAGACGGCCCGCGCCGTCGGGCTCGACGGGCCCGGGTGCGCGCTGCTGACGGCCGCCGACGTGCGCCAGGTCGAGCACGCGCACCGGGGCGGGGTCAGCGCGTGGGCCACCGTCGGCGTGACCAGGCCGACGTGGCCGCACGACCCTCGTGCCGTCCTGTCGTGTCACGGTGGTCGTCGGGACGACCGGCGTGTCACGACAGCGGTGCACGAGCATGTGCCCGCGCCTCCTGGCACCGTCAACATCGTCGTCGCCCTCCCGGTGCCGCTGAGCGGCTCGGCGCTCGTGCAGGCGCTCGCGACGGCGACCGAGGCCAAGGCTCAGGTGCTGGTGCGGGCCGGCGTGCCCGGCACCGGGACCGCCAGCGACGCGGTGGTGGTCCTGTGCCCCGGCCCCGCGACCGCCTCCGACGCGTCCACCGGCACACAGGACGGGACCATGGACCCCGCGGCGGTGCCCTTCGCCGGCGTCCGGTCCCTGTGGGGCCGGCGGGTCGCGCACGCCGTGCACGACGCGGTGCGGGCGGGCCTGCTCACCCACCCCTGGACCGGCACCGACGCCGACGGCAGCGCGGGCCCGGTGTGGTGACCTCCCCCGGCTCGCGAGCCCTGGGCGTGGCGCTCGGGCTGCTGCTCGACCGCGCCCTCGGTGAGCCGCCGGACCGGTGGCACCCGGTGGCGTGGTTCGGCACCGCGATGCAGCACGTGGAGCGGCGGCTGCACGCCGACAGCCGGGCCAGGGGGCTGCTCCACGCCGCCGTCGGCGTCGGGCTGGGCGCCGGGGCCGGGACACTGCTGCGGGCGGCCCTCGGTGACACCGGGGCGACCGCCGTCGCGGTCGCCACCGCCGGCGCGGGCCGCATGCTGCGCACGACCTCGGCCGTCGTCGAGCAGCAGCTGCGGGAGGGCGACCTCGACGCCGCCCGCGCCACGCTGCCCATGCTCGTCGGCCGCGACCCCTCATCGCTCGACAGGTCGGGCCTCAGCGCCGCGGTCGTCGAGTCGCTCGCCGAGAACACCGTCGACGCGGTGCTCGCCCCCGCCCTGTGGGCCCTGGCCGCCGGCGCCCCCGGAGCGCTGGGGCACCGGGCGGCCAACACGATGGACGCGATGGTGGGCCACCGCACCGCCCGCCACCACCGCTACGGCTGGGCGGCGGCCCGCCTCGACGACGGTATGGCGTGGGCCCCGGCCCGCGCGTTCGCCGGCCTCGTGGCCCTCGTCACCCCGGGCCGCGCGGGTGAGGTGCGACGTCTCGTGCGCCGGGACGCCCCCGCCCACCCCTCCCCGAACGCCGGCGTCGCCGAGACGGCCGTGGCCGCCGCCCTGGGCGTCGAGCTCGGCGGGCCGCTTCGCTACGGTGGTCGGGACGAGGCCCGCCCACGGCTGGGCGAGGGACCACGGCCGTCGGCCGCCGACATCGCCCGGGCCCGGCGGCTGGCCGACCGGGTCGAGCTGGCCGTGGTCGGGCTGTGCCTGGCCGCGTGGGCCGGTGAGCGGGCGACCGCCCGGTGGACAGCGAGGAGAGCCGGATGACCCTGACCCTGCTCACCGGGGGCGCCCGCAGCGGCAAGTCGGCCCTGGCCGTGCACCGCGCCCGGCGCACCGGCACCCCGGTGGTCTTCGTGGCCACCGGGCAGGCGCGCGACGCCGAGATGGCGGACCGGATCTCCCGGCACCGGGCGGAGCGGCCCGAGGGCTGGACGACCGTCGAGGCACCCCTGGAGCTGGTCGCCGCCGTCACGGCCCTGCCGCCCGACCGCACGGTCGTCGTCGACTGCCTGTCGCTGTGGGTGTCCAACCTTCTGGAGCGCGGTGACGACGAGCAGGTGGTGACGACGCAGGCGGGCGAGCTCGCCCGGTGGGGCGCGGCATACCCGGGCACGGTGGTCGTGGTGACCAACGAGGTCGGGCTCGGCCTCGTGCCCATGCACCCGGTCTCGCGCGACTACCGTGACCGGCTCGGGCGGGTCAACGCACTCGTCGCCGCCTCCGCCGATCTCGCCCAGCTGGTGGTCGCCGGACGCACCCTGACCCTCGACCCCGTGGAGGACTGACCCGTGACCGACGAGACGACCGGCCCGCAGAGTCCGCTGGAGCGGGTGGAGGAGGCGGTGAGCAGCATCGGGCGGTTCGACGCCGAGGCCTCGGCCGCCGTCGCCCGCGCCCTGGACGGCAAGGTCAAGCCGCTGCGCAGCCTGGGCGACCTCGAGCACCTGGCGGCCCGGCTGGCCGGCATCCAGGGGACCGCCGAGCCGCACGTGGACGCACCCGCCCTCGTGGTGTGCGCGGCCGACCACGGCGTGGCGGCCGACGGCGTCAGCGCCTACCCCCAGGAGGTCACCGCGCTGATGCTGCAGAGCTTCGCCGAGGGCACCTCGGCCGTCGGCGTGCTCGCGCGTCAGGCCGGCGCGCGGCTGGTCGTGGCCGACCTCGGGGTCGCCGAGGCACCCCGGCTGCAGCCGGGCCAGAACCAGGTGCTCGACCGGCGTGTGCGTGCGGGCACCGCCGACAGCGCCGCCGGGCCTGCGATGAGCCTGGCCGAGGCCCAGCAGGCCGTCGCGCACGGCGTCGCCCTGGTCGACGACCTCGTCGACGAGGGGGTCGACCTCGTCGGGCTCGGGGAGATGGGCATCGGCAACACCACCACGGCGAGCGCGCTGACGGCGGTGCTCCTGGACCGCGACCCCGCCCGCCTCGTGGGCCCCGGGACGGGCGTCACCGGTGAGGCGTTCGCGCGCAAGCTGCGCAAGGTCGACGCGATCCTGGCCCGGCACCGGGACGCCGACGACCCCTGGGACGTCCTCGCCCGGGTCGGCGGCCTGGAGATCGCGGCGCTGGCCGGCGTCGTCCTGGGGTGCGCCGCCCGGCGGGTGCCCGTGGTCCTCGACGGGTTCATCACCACCGCCGCCGCCCTCGTCGCGTGGCGTCTCGCGCCCGCGTGCACCGACGTGATGGTGGCCGGGCACCTGTCCCCCGAGCCCGGTCATCAGGTGCAGCTGCAGGCCCTGGGCCTGCGGCCGGTGCTCGACCTGCGCATGCGCCTGGGCGAGGGCAGCGGGGCCGCCCTGGCCATCCCCGTGCTGCGCTCGGCCGTGACCGTGCTGCACGAGATGGGCAGCTTCGCCGACCTCGGCCTGGACGACGAGCGACCGACCGCCTGACCATGGGCTTCCTCGACGCCGTCACCTTCCTGACCCGCGTCCCGGTCCCGGCCGGCCACCGCCGCGCGGTCGACCTCGCGCGGACCTCGACCTGGTTCCCCGTGGTGGGGGCGCTGCTGGGCGCCGCGCTGCTGCTCCTCGCGTCGGCGCTGGCCGGCAGGACCTCGGCCCTCGTCGCCGTCGTGGTCGTCGTCGCGCTGGAGGTGGTCGTGACCGGCGCGCTGCACCTCGACGGCCTCTCCGACGTGGCCGACGGGCTCGGCGGCAGCGACCGCGCGACCCGGCTGCGGATCATGAAGGACCCGGCCACCGGGGTCTACGGCACCGCCGCCGTCGCCCTCGCCCTGCTGCTGGAGGTCGCCCTGCTGCTGGCCTGGGTGCCGCCGTCGGCGGTCGAGGGTATGCCGTGGCCCGGCCCGGCGAGCCTGCTGCTGGCCTCCTCCCCCGGCTGGGTGACCGCGGCCCTGCTGGGGGCGACCGCCTGGTCGCTGTCCCGGGCCGCCATGCTGCCCGTCGCGCTCGCGCTGCCCTACGCGCGGGCCGAGGGCACCGGCCGCAGCGTGGTGGAGGGCCTCACCCTGCGCCGGACCCTGGTGGCCTGGGTGGTCCCCGGCCTGCTCTGCCTGGCCCTGGGGTGGCGCGGCCTGGCCATGCTGGTCGGCGCGCTCGCGGCGGCGGCCGTGGTCGGCGCCACCGCCCGACGCGCCTTCGGCGGAGCCACCGGCGACGTGCTCGGCGCCACCGCCCAGACCGCGCTGCTGGCCTCCCTGCTGGCCTCGACGCTCCTGCCCTGAGCGGGCTTCCGGGCGGTCCCGGTGGCCCCGGCGGCGGACGCGACGACCGCTCGTCGCGCCAGGCCGACCGTTCGTCGTGCCGGGAGGGTCCGCCCACCCCGTCCCCGGCCCCGCTCGGCGGTCCACGGGCGCCGCTGACCGAGAAATCTGCGCAAGGTCCCCCCACCAGCGCCTTTCGGGCCCTAGCGTGACCCCTGTCACACCGCCGTGACCGCGGCGGACCGCCTCAGCCCAAGGAGCTGCTTGTGCCTGCCCGTTCAGAACCGCCACCCCCGGAGGTGTCCTGATGGATGCTGACAAGCGCCGGGAGTACTGGCGCCGCAACGTACGCCTGATGTCGATCCTGCTCACCGTCTGGGCTCTGGTGTCCTTCGGGGCCGGGATCATCTTCGTCGAGCCCCTCAACAACCTCACGTCCTTCATGGGCGTGCCGCTGGGCTTCTGGTTCGCCCAGCAGGGCTCGATCCTGACCTTCCTCGCGCTCATCGCCATCTACGTGTGGCGGATGGACGCGCTGGACAAGGAGTTCGGGATCACCGAGTACGAGGAGGGGGTCCACCACTCATGAGCATCGTGCAGATCTGGACCCTCGTCTTCGTCGTCATCACCTTCAGCATCTACATCTACATCGCCTACGCCAGCCGGGTGAAGGACACCGCCGGGTTCTACATCGCCGGCGGCGGCATCCCGGCACCGGCCAACGGCGCGGCCATCGCGGCCGACTGGATGAGCGCGGCGTCGTTCATCTCGATGGCGGGCATCATCGCGCTGAGCACCAACGGCTACGCCGGCTCGGTCTACCTCATGGGCTGGACCGGCGGCTACGTGCTGCTGGCCATGCTGCTGGCGCCCTACCTGCGCAAGTTCGGCAAGTACACGGTCCCCGACTTCGTCGGTGACCGCTACTCCGAGACGGCCCGGCTCATCGCCGTCGTCTGCGCGATCGTGGTCTCCTTCGTCTACGTCGCCGGCCAGATGGCCGGCGTCGGCGTCGTGTTCCAGCGCTTCCTGGGCGTCAACGAGACCCTCGGTGTGATCATCGGCATGGTCATCGTCTTCCTCTACGCCGTCCTCGGCGGGATGAAGGGCATCACCTGGACCCAGGTGGCGCAGTACTCCGTGCTGATCGTGGCCTACCTCATCCCGGCGGTCGCGATCTCCCAGCAGCTCACCGGCATCCCGATCCCGCAGGTGGGCTTCGGCCAGATCATGAGCGACCTCAACGCGCTGCAGGCGGAGTTCGGCCTGGCCGAGTACACCTCGCCGTTCACGCAGATGAACATGCTCAACATGATCCTGATGACGGCGACGCTGATGTTCGGCACCGCCGGCCTGCCGCACGTGATCGTCCGGTTCTACACCGCCCGCAGCGTCCGGGCCGCGCGGTTCTCCGCGCTGTGGGCGCTGTTCTTCATCTCGCTGCTCTACACCACGGCCCCGGCCGTCGGTGCGTTCAGCAAGTTCAACATCCTCAACCAGATCCCCGGCACCGCCGTGGACCAGGTGCCGGCGTGGTTCCAGTCCTGGCAGGACGTCGGCCTGATCACGGTCGACGACCTCAACGGCAACGGCATCATCGACGTCGCCGGCGCGCTGGGCGAGGGCACCGAGCTGGCCATCAACAACGACATCGTCGTCCTGGCCACGCCGGAGATCGCCGGGCTGCCCGCACCCATCGTGGGTCTGGTCGCCGCCGGTGGCCTGGCCGCGGCCCTGTCGACGGCCTCGGGCCTGCTGCTGGTCATCTCCTCCTCGGTCGCCAACGACGTCTACTTCAAGCGGATCAACCCGGGCGCCACCGAGGCCCGTCAGCTGATGGTCGGGCGCATCGCCATGGGGGCCGCGATCGTCGTCGCCGGCTACCTGGGCATCAACCCGCCCGGGTTCGTGGCGCAGGTGGTCGCGCTGGCGTTCGGCCTGGGAGCGGCCAGCTTCTTCCCGATCCTGTTCCTCGGGATCTTCTGGAAGAGAGCCACGGCGATGGGAGCGGCCGCCGGCATGGCAGCCGGTCTGGTCACGACCCTGGCCTACCAGATCTGGACGCTGCCGATCTACGGCGGCAGCGACGGGATCTTCGGGATCACGGCCGCCAGCTTCGGCGTGGTCGGCATGCTGATCAACTTCGCGGTGACGATCATCGTCTCGCAGTTCACCCCCAAGCCGACCGAGACCATGCAGCGCGTGGTCGAGGAGGTGCGCTACCCGGGCCGCAGCGAGCTCGTGGCGGCCCACGCGACCGGGGCGCTGGACGACGAGCTCCTGCACGGGGAGCACCACGACGACCCGGGCCGTCACCACCACTGACGGCACCCGGAGTCGCACCACTCCTGCCCGGCACGGCCACGGCCCGTCCCACCGCGACCGTGCCGGGCAGGCGCACCGCATACCTCGACCCTCCCCGGCCCGCACCGCCCGACGATAGGCTGAACCCGATGGCCACCCAGACCGCTCCCGCCCCGACCCGCCGGCGCAAGATGCCCGGGCAGCTGCGGTTGCTCGCCGCGAGCGTGCTCATGATCGTGGGCGCCTTCCTCCCCTGGCTCTACACACCGCTGGGCACGGTGACCGGGATGCGCGGCCCCGGCCTGTGGACCGCGACGGTGGGCATGCTCGCCCTCGCCGGCGCCCTCGTGCCGGTGCGGGTCCTCGCCGTCCTCCAGGCCGTCGTCGCCGCCGCGATCTGCATCGTCCTGCCGATCTGGCAGCTGGTCCACATGCTGGGCCTCGTCGGGATGCAGGGCTGGATCCCCGGCCCGGGCCTGGTGCTCACGCTCGGTGGCGGCGCGCTCGCGGCCCACGCCGCCTGGCAGCTGTGGTCCCTGCGCGCCGTGGAGGCCCCGCGCTCCTGAGCGTCGCCGCCGCCGCGTCCGGTGGCAGGCTTGACCCGTGACCACCTCCCGGCGCCCGCCCCGCCCGACCGCCTCCTCGTCGCCGAGCCTGCCCACCTGGCTGCACCGCGTGGTCCCCGTGCTCGTTCTCGTGGGTCTGATGTGGGTCAGCGAGCTGCTCGACCTGCTCACCCCGCTGCAGCTGGACGGCTACGGCATCCGGCCGCGCGACCTGGACGGGCTCACCGGGATCGTCCTGAGCCCCTTCCTGCACCTGGGGCTGGCGCACCTGGTCGCCAACACCTCCGGGCTGCTCGTGCTCGGCGCGCTGCTGGCCTGGACCACCCGGCACCTGTGGATCGTCACCGCCGGGGTCGTGCTGCTCGGGGGCGCGGCCGTCTGGCTGCTCGGCGCGCCCCGCACCGTCGTCATCGGCGCCAGCGGCGTCGTCTACGGGTATGCGGCCTTCCTCGCCGTCTACGGGTTCGTCGCCCGACGCCTGCTGCCCGTGCTGGTCGGCCTGCTCGTGGTCGTGCTCTACGGCGGGCTGCTGTGGGGCGTGCTGCCCCTGCAGGCCGGGGTCTCCTGGCAGGGCCACCTCTTCGGCGCCGCCGCCGGGGTGCTGCTCGCCCTGTGGCTCGGCCGCCGCGACCGCGCCGCCGGGCCCGCGGGCGCCCGGCCCTCAGCCCGCCGCTGACCCGGGACGCCCGCCCGCCCCGAAGGCGGCGGCATACTCCGGGCCCAGCTCGAGGTAGCCGTCCCACCCCACGGTGCTGACCTCGCCCGTGCGGACGCTGTCCTCCAGCCGGTCCAGGTAGTACTCCCAGCCCGGTCCCACGTCGGTGACGGGCAGGTCGGCGTTCATCACCTGGGCGAGGTCCAGCACGGTGCGCCCGCCCTCCTCCCGCAGCCGCAGGTCCAGCGTCCACACCTGGGCCGGGTCGTCGCCCCGGTTGTGGGCGCGCAGGTGGTGCGGCGCCTCGCAGGCGTCGATGACGTAGACCTCGTCGGCCACCTCGTCCTCGAAGTCCCACCGCACCCGCACCTCGCCGTCGGCCGGGTCGCCGCTCCACGTGCCGAACCAGCGGCCGAGGCGCTCGGACTTGGTCACGGCGGCCCACACGTCCTCGACGGGGGCGGAGAAGGTGCGGGTCAGGACCAGGTGCTCCTGACCGCCGCGGGTCTCGGGTCGTCCGGTGATGGTCATGCGCTCTCTCCTGCCGTGGGGGGTGGGTCTGCCGTGACGGGCGAGCCGTCGGTATGCCGTGCACCCGAGGACGTCTCGCGCGCGGCGCGCTCGCGGACGGTCCGACGGACCTCGAGGTCGAGGGCGTCGAGCTGGTGGTCAGCCAGGGGTGGACGCGGCGGGGGCGCGGCCACGCGGTGCGCCCAGGAGACGACCTCGTCCAGAGGGCCGGCGACGAGCTCGTAGTGCCGCTCCCGGCCGTGGTCGCGGGCGCGCACCAGGCCGGCCTCCCCGAGCACGCGCAGGTGCCGGCTCACGGCCGGCCGCGAGATCCCCCGTCCGACGGTGAGGTCGACGACGCGCACGGCCCCGTCGCGCGCGAGCTGCTCCAGCAGGCCGCGACGCACCGGGTCCGCCAGGGCGGAGAAGACGTCCACAGGCCAATGGTAACTGATCTGTTACTGATTGGTCCAGGGCCCGGCGTCAGCCGCCGAGCACCTGCTTGGTGTAGGTCTCCCGCTCCATCTGCAGGACCTCGGTGGTCACCTGCACCCGGTCCGAGACCGTGGGCAGCGCACCGGCGACGGCCTCGGTCACCGCGAGGGAGATCCCCCGCCGCTGCTCCATGGTGCGGCCGTCGAGGATCGAGACCCGGCAGGCGACGAAGCCCGTGCCGTCGTCCGGGTGGTCCACCGCGGCGCGCTCGAGGGCGACGATCCTGCCCTTGGTGTTGGACATGTCGAACTCGCCGGTCCCCGCGAGCGCCGCCATGGCGGCCTCGAGGACGCGCTGCGGGTCCAGACCGGTGATGGCGGTGTGCTCGACGACCAGGTGCGGCATGACGACATCGTGCCACCGCCGCCCGGTCCGCGGGCGGGGGCGGCGAGACCGACCCGTGGGCCGGCTCGCCCGCGGGACTCACCCCGCGAGCAGGGCCGCGAGCGTGCCACCCAGCTCGTAGGCGGCCTCCTCCTGCTCCGGGCCGACGTCACCCATGACCTCCAGCACCGCGGCCGCCTGCCGCCAGCCGAGCGCGCCGACGATCGACTGCACGGACCGGACGGCGCCGGTGGTGTCGTAGCGGCCGTGGACCCACAGGCCGTAGGGCCGGCCCACCGTGCTGCCCGACGTGGTGCCCGCAACACCTCCCGCCGACCCGTCGGGCGCCCCCGTGGGCGACAGCGCGCCGCCCACCTGCAGGAAGGTGCTGTCGAAGAAGTGCTTGAGCGCCCCGGACATGTAGCCGAAGTTGGCCGGCGTCCCCAACAGGTAGCCGTCAGCCGCCAGCACGTCCTCGGCGCGGGCCTCGAGGGCTGGCAGCGCGAGGACCTCGACCCCCTCGACCAGCGGGTCGTGAGCACCCGCCAGGACCGCCTCGGTCAGGCTCCGCACACCCCGCGTCGGGGAGTGGTGCACCACGAGCAGCCGGGCCATCCCCCGACCCTGCCACAGCGACCCGGCCCCACGGGCGCACCGGCCGGGATGCGGCCGGGGCCCGGCGGTGCCACGGTGGGCACATGAGCGACGACCTCAGCGACACCGGCAGCGGCCCTACCGACAGCGCCGCCACGGACGGCAGGACGGACGGCGACCCCACCGGGCCGGTCTACGACCCCGAGCAGGACCCCGACTCCGACCCCGACATGCTGCAGGAGCAGCACCCCGCCTCGGTGGGCGAGAACGAGCGCGACCCGGCCGAGGGGCCGGACGACGCGTCCGCCACCGACGGCTGAGACCGCGTCAGAGCAGGTCGTCCGCCGCCGGGCGCTCCATGCTCGCGCCCTCCGCCTCGTCCGCGGGGTCGGTCAGGCCCTCGTCTGCGTCACCGGGCCGGCCCGGCTCGAGGGAGCCGATGTGGACCAGGGCGTCGCCGCTGTTGACCAGCGGCGCCTCGGTCCGGCCGATGACGATGCCGTCGCGGTCGGCCTTGACGATGGCCAGCCGCCGGCCGAAGGAGTTGTGCAGCTCCCCCAGCCGCTCGCCGGCGCGCACGTGCTGGCCCAGCTCCACGCCCATGCCGAGGATGCCCGTCCGGCGGGCTCGCACCCAGCCGCTGCGCCAGCAGATCTCGCTGGGCCGCTCCGGATCGGCCAGGGCCGGCGGACGCTCGATCATCCCGAGCATGGTCAGCACCCGCAGGACGCCGTCGACCCCGGCGGTGATCGCCCACTCGTCGAAGCGCCACGCCTCGCCCGCCTCGTAGAGCAGCACCCGCGCCCCCCGCTCGCGGGCCGCGGAGCGCAGCGACCCGTCACGCAGCCGGGCGTGGTAGACCACCGGGGCGCCGAAGGCCTCGGCCAGCTCCCGCGTCCGCGCGTCCTCGAGGTCGCAGCGGATCTGCGGCAGGTTGCTGCGCCGGTCGGAGGCGGTGTGCAGGTCGATGCCGACGTCGCACTTGTCGACGATCTCGGTCATCATCAGGTGCGCGATCCGGGCGGCCAGCGAGCCTCGGGCCGAGCCGGGGAAGCTGCGGTTGAGGTCGCGCCGGTCGGGCAGGTAGCGGTCGTTGGTCATCGTGCCGATGACGTTGACGATCGGCACCGCGACGATCGTGCCGCGGATCTCCTTGGGCGAGAGCTGGCCCAGGACGCGTCGGATGATCTCGATGCCGACGACCTCGTCGCCGTGGATCGCGGCGTCGAGCCAGACCGTCGGCCCGTCCTCGCGGCCGTGGAGCACGTGCACCGGCAGGCTGACCTCGGCACCGGTGATCAGCCGGGTGATCGGCAGCGAGACCTCGCGACGGGCGCCCGTGCGCACCTTCACCCCGCCGATGGCGAAGGAGGGACGCAGCCTGGTCGCCACTACCTGCCCCAGTTGCGGCGGCGCACGGCGCGCTCGGGCCGGCCGCCGGCGTAGGAGGCGGCGGGGTCGACGAGGAAGCCCCGCACGAGCGCCTCGCGCCCCACGAGCATGCGGAAGCCCATCTCGTCGCGGTCGGTCAGCGTCACCTCGGCGTCGACGGAGCGGTGGCCGAGGACCAGCTGGACGAGCACGACATACCGGGTCTCCTCGTGCCCCGAGCTGCTGCGCACGGTGCGCACGTCGTGGATTGGCAGCTCGACCGTGACCGCGTCCTCGGCGGTCGCCTGCCAGGGGTGGACGTCGAAGCGCACCCACGGGCGGCCCTCCACCTCGAGGCGCTGGAGGTCGAAGGCGTGCAGCGAGGACGTGCGGGCCCCCGTGTCGACCTTGGCCTTGATCCAGGGCACGCCGACGGAGTCCATCCGCACCCACTCCCGCCAGCCGACGACCGTCGGCGCGGGGGTGGTTTCATTGGTCTGCCCAGGCACCCACACATCTTGTCAGGACACCGTCGTGAAACTCGCCATCCTGTCCCGGTCGCTGCGCGCCTACTCCACGCAGCGGCTGCGCACCGCCGCCCTCGACCGTGGCCACCAGGTCAAGGTCCTGGACACGCTGCGCTTCGGGATCGACCTGTCCGGCCCCGAGCCCGACCTGCACTTCCGCGGGCGGCCGCTGTCCTCCTACGACGCGGTGCTGCCGCGGGTGGGGGCCTCGGTGACCTACTTCGGCACCGCTGTCGTGCGCCAGTTCGAGCAGATGGACGTCTACACGCCCAACACCGCCAACGGCATCATGAACAGCCGCGACAAGCTGCGCGCCAGCCAGATCCTGTCGCGCCACGGCATCCCGATGCCGGCGACGGTCCTGGTGCGCAACCGCTCGGAGATCCCGCACGCGATCGAGATGGTCGGCGGGGCGCCGGTCGTGCTCAAGCTGCTGGAGGGCACCCAGGGGATCGGCGTCATCCTGGCCCCCGAGGCCAAGGTCGCCGAGGCCATCGTGGAGACCCTGCACGGCACCAACCACCAGGTGCTCATGCAGAGCTTCGTCAAGGAGAGCAAGGGCACCGACATCCGCGCGCTCGTCGTCGGCGACCGTGTCGTCGCGGCGATGCGCCGCCGCGCCGCCGGCGAGGAGTTCCGCTCCAACGTGCACCGGGGCGGGTCCGTCGAGGCCGTCGACCTCGACCCGGAGTATGCCGAGATCGCCGTGCGCAGCGCCCACATCATGGGCCTGCGGGTCGCCGGTGTCGACATGCTGGAGGGACGCGACGGGCCGCTGGTCATGGAGGTCAACTCCTCCCCCGGCCTCCAGGGCATCGAGACCGCGACCAAGCTCGACGTGGCCGGCGCCATCGTCGACTACATCGCCGACCAGGCCGGCTTCCCCGACATCGACGTGCGGCAGCGGCTGGCAGTCTCCACCGGCTACGGCGTCGCCGAGATCGCGGTGCTGGCCGGGTCGGAGCTGATCGGGCACTCCATCGGCGACTCGGGGCTGCTGGAG
Source organism: Ornithinimicrobium pekingense DSM 21552 (assembly GCF_000421185.1). Classification (GTDB taxonomy): domain Bacteria; phylum Actinomycetota; class Actinomycetes; order Actinomycetales; family Dermatophilaceae; genus Ornithinicoccus; species Ornithinicoccus pekingensis. The sequence goes on along the minus strand of NZ_ATWJ01000002.1, from coordinate 135,490 downwards.
AAGGACGTGCAGGTCCTCACCCTGCACCGCGGCACCCGGGTGGTCCCCAACCCGGGCCCGTCGAAGGTGCTCGAGGAGGGCGACCGGCTGCTGTGCTTCGGGCGGCACGAGGGGATGCGCTCGCTCATCCCGGCCCGGAGCCGCCGGCACAAGCGGGTGCGCCGCCTGCCCAAGAAGCCGATCCACGACGTCGTCGAGGCCTGAGGCGGGGACCGGCGGCCGGTCTCCTCACGGGGTGACGGACCGGTCCGGCACGACCGGTCGGCCCGGCGCGACGGGGTCGAGCCGCCGGTAGGCCTCGCCCGGGCCCGGGCGCGGGTCGGTCTCGCCCCGGACCGGCCACAGCGACATCGCCCGCTCGGCCTGGGCGGTGATCGTCAGGGAGGGGTTGACGCCCAGGTTGGCCGAGACCGCCGACCCGTCGACGACGTGCAGCCCGGGGTGGCCGTGGACCCGGTGGTAGGGGTCGATCACCCCGGTCCGCGGCGTGTCGCCGATGACGCAGCCGCCCAGGAAGTGCGCGGTCATCGGCACGTCGAAGATCTCCCCGATGCTGCCCGCCGGGTAGCCCCCGATCCGCCGGGCCATCGCCCGGACCGCCCGGTGCGCGGCGGGGATCCACGTCGGGCTGGGCTCGCCGTGCCCCTGCGCCGAGGTCAGCCGGTAGCGCCCCAGCAGCCCGCGCCCCGCGCGCACCGTGATCGAGTTGTCCAGGCTCTGCATGACGAGCGCGATGGTGCTGCGCTCCGACCACGACCCCAGACCCGCCACCATCTCGACCGCCCGGACGGGGTGGCGGGCCACCTGCCCGAGCCACCGCAGCGGCCGCGGCACCCGGCCGCCGCCGTCGGTCATCAGGGTCGTCAGCAGGCCCATCGCGTTCTGCCCCCGGCCGTAGCGGACCGGCTCGACGTGGGTGTCCTCGTCGGGGTGGAAGCTGCTGGTGATGGCCACCCCGCGGGTGAAGTCGACGCCCTTGCGCCGCCGCCGGCCCGGCGGCACCATCGCGCCGACGAGCGCCTCGGAGTTGGTCCGGGTCAGCACGCCCAGCCGGTCGGACAGGTGCGGCAGGTCGCCGTCCCGCCTCAGCCGGTGGAGCAGATGCTGGGTGCCCCAGGTGCCCGCCGCCAGCACCACGTGGTCGGCCGTGAGGGTATGCCGTCGCGCGCGCCGGCCCCGCACGGACCAGGCGCCCGAGCGCACCGTCTCCACGGCATACCCGCCCCCGGGCCGTGGGGTGATCCGGACGACCGTCGTGTCCGGCACGATCCGGGCGCCGGCCCGCTCGGCGAACCACAGGTAGTTCTTGACCAGCGTGTTCTTGGCCCCGACGCGGCAGCCGACCATGCACCCGCCGCACTCGGTGCAGCCGGTGCGCCGCAGCCCGGCGCCGCCGAAGTAGGGGTCCTCGACCTCGACGCCCGGCTCCTGCGTGCCGTCACGGCCGAAGAAGACCCCGACCGGGGCGAGCCGGAAGGTGTGGCCCACCCCCATCTCCTCGGCGACCTCGCGGTAGAGCACGTCGGCCGAGGTCATGGTCGGGTTGCGGACGACGCCGAGCATGCGGGTCGCGGTGTCGTAGTGCGGCGCGAGCTCGGCGCGCCAGTCGGTGATGTGCGCCCACTGGGGGTCGTCGTAGAAGGCTGACGAGCGGGGCCGGTAGAGGGTGTTGGCGTAGTTGAGCGAGCCGCCGCCCACGCCCGCGCCGGCCAGCACCATGACGTGCGGGAGCACGTGGATGCGCTGGATGCCCCGCAGCCCGAGCCGCGGGGCCCACAGGAAGCGGCGCAGGTCCCACGACGTGCGCGCGAAGTCCTCGTCGGCGAACCGGCGGCCCGCCTCGAGGACGGTCACGCCGTAGCCCTTCTCGGTGAGCCGCAGGGCCGCCACGCTGCCGCCGAAGCCGCTGCCCACGACGACCACGTCCGAGTGCTGCGGGGGCGACGTCATACCCGGCAAGGTAGCGCCTGCGGCGCGCGAGGCGACGACGCGGCTGCGGTGGACGAGCCCGAGGGCCTGCGCGACAGTGAGCCTATGGCTGAGCAGAAGGACCGCGACCCCGGTTCGAGCATCAAGGACCCGGAGATGTACGAGGCGCTGCGCGACGACGGCGCCAGCAAGTCCAAGGCGGCGGCGATCTCCAACGCCGCGGCCAACAGCTCGCGCGAGGAGGTCGGCAGCAAGGGCGGCTCGAGCGGCTCCTACGAGGACTGGACCGTGGACGAGCTGCGCGAGCGCGCCGCCGAGCTCGACGTCGAGGGCCGCTCGGACATGACCAAGGACGAGCTGATCAAGGCGCTGCGGGAGTGAGCGCGCGCCCGTGACCGACGACTCCGCGCCGCACCCCACGGACGACCGGGCCGAGTCGCGCGACGAGCGGATGGACCGCAACTTCGTCGAGCTGCTGCAGGAGCTGCGGGTGCTGCAGACCGGCACGCAGATCCTGGCCGGCTTCCTCATGACGCTGCCGTTCCAGGCCCGGTTCCCCGAGCTCAGCGACTACCACCGGTGGCTGTTCCTCGTCGCCATCGTGCTGGCCTTCCTCACCACCGTGCTGCTGGTCGGGCCGGTCAGCGTGCACCGGGCGCTGTTCCGTCAGCACCTCAAGGCCGAGCTGGTGCAGGCATCTCACGTCATGGCCCGCATCGGCCTGCTCACGCTGGGGCTGACGATGGCCACCGTCCTCACGCTCATCTTCAGCGTGGTCCTCGGCGTCACCGCAGGGTATGTCGTGGGAGGCGCCGCCGTCGTGGTCTTCGCCGCCGTGTGGTGGGGGCTGCCGCACCTGCTGCGCAACGGGGCCCGGGAGGCCACGTGACGACGCACGGGGGACAGGATCTCCATACCCCCTGGGGTATGATGTCCACATGAGCCGTGACATCTCCCTGCAGACCTTCCTCGCCCGTCACGCCGACGGCGCCTTCGTCCTGGACGTCCGCGAGCCGGCCGAGTACGTCTCCGGCCACGTGCCCGGCGCCGTCCTCGCGCCGATGAGCCGGATCACCTCCTCCCTCGACGGCGTGCCGCGCGACCGCACGGTCCACGTCATCTGCCAGTCGGGCAACCGCAGCCGCTCGATGGCCGACCTGCTCGGCGCGCTGGGCTACGACGCCGTCTCGGTCGACGGCGGGACGTCCGGGTGGGCGCAGGCCGGGCGGCCGCTCGTCACCGGCACCCAGGCAGCATGACCCTGCCCCCCGCCCGGACCCTGCCGGCCCTGGCCGTGCCGGCGCTGGCGCTCGTGCTCGCCGGGTGCGGCGGCGCGTCGGCGGCCCCGGGCACCGCTCCGGCCGAGGCGGCCGGCACCACCGTCACCGGGGCGGCCGTCACGGAGGCGCCCCTCGCCGAGGAGCCCCCGGTGCCCGAGCCCGCCAGCGCGCCCGTCAACGGCGCCACGCTCGACGTCGACCGGTTCGCCGCCGCCGTCAGGGTGCCCGGCACGGTGGTCCTGGACGTGCGCACCCCGGCGGAGTTCGCCGAGGGCCACCTCGAGGGCGCGCAGAACCTCGACGCCTCCTCGCCCGGGTTCACCGCGACGCTGGAGCTGCTGGACCCCGACGACACCTACGCGGTGTACTGCCGCAGCGGCAGCCGCTCGGCCGCCGCGATGCAGCAGATGCTCGACCGCGGCTTCACCGCGGTCTACCACCTCGACGGGGGCATCGGGGCCTGGACCGCGGCGGGCCGCCCGACCGTGCGCTGACCTTTCCCCACCTGCACCGACGGGACCGGTAGGGTGGCGGCAGCCATCTTGGGGGGCGCCGGTCGTCGGCAGGCGAGCGGGCCGTTCCCGGCGACGACGCCGGCCCCGCACGACTGCCCTGCCTCAAGGAGCCCCATGGATCTCGCCGGCCCCGTCCTGATCGTCGTGGCGATCCTCGTCGTCCTCGTCGCCCTGGCGGTGGTCGCCTTCGTCTACGCCAAGGTGCGCTTCAAGATCGCCACCCCCGACGAGGCGCTCATCATCACCGGCCGCAAGAGCGGGACCCCGGTGATCAACCCCGAGACCGGCGACGAGACCACCGACCTGTCCGGCCAGCGCGTCGTCATCGGTGGCGGCACGTTCGTCAAGCCGATCTTCGAGCAGGTGGCGCGGCTGTCCCTGGCCTCGCAGAGCTTCCCGGTGACGGCCGAGGACGCCACCACCAAGAGCGGCGTCGGGGTCACCCTGCGCAGCATCGCGGTCGTCAAGGTCGGCGGCACCGAGCGCATGGTGCGGGCCGCGGCCCAGCGGTTCGCCGGGCGCAGCCAGGAGCAGGTCATCGAGCAGCAGACCAGCGAGGTCCTCGTCGGCGTGCTGCGCACGATCGCGGGCACCCTGACCGTCGAGTCGATCCTCTACGAGCGCCAGGACTTCTCCAAGGAGGTCAAGGACATCGCCGTCCCGATGCTCGCCGAGCGCGGCCTGATCCTGGAGAACTTCGAGATCCAGACGGTCGAAGACTCCGGCGACTACATCCGCAACCTGGGCCGGCCCCGCGCTGCTGCGGTGGCCCGGGACGCCGAGATCGCCGAGGCGCAGGCGCAGCAGGAGAGCACCGAGCGCTCCAACGAGGCCGCCGTCCAGATCGCGGAGTCCAACAAGGCGCTGGCGCTGCGCAACGCGCACATCGCCCAGGAGACGGCGACCGCCAAGGCGGAGGCCGAGGCGGCGCAGGAGCGCGCGGAGGCCGAGGCCCAGCAGGCCGTGCTGGTGCAGCAGGAGCAGGTGGCGCTGCGCCGGGCGGCGCTGCGCGAGCAGGAGCTGCAGACCGAGGTGCGCAAGCCCGCCGAGGCGCGCAAGTACGAGGCGGCCCAGGAGGCCGACGCCCGCAAGTACGCCGCGGAGCAGGAGGCGGAGGCGGCCAAGACGGCCGCGATCCGCAAGGCTGAGGCGGAGGCCCAGCGCACGACCGCGCAGGCCGACGCGGAGGCCGCGGCGCTGCGCGCGCGGGCCGAGGCGGCGCTGGTCGAGCAGCAGCGCAACGCCGAGGGCGCCCTGGCGCGGGCGCGCGCCGAGGCGGACGGCGTGCAGGCGCGGGGTGAGGCCGAGGCCGCGGCCGAGCGGGCCAAGGGTGAGGCACGCGGTGCCGCCATCAAGGCGGAGGCCGACGCCTACCAGACCTTCCCCGAGTCGGCGCGCCTGCAGATGGTCCTCGACGCGCTGCCGCGGATGGCGCAGCCCTATGCCGACGCGCTCGGCAGCATCGACGACATCACCGTCATCGACCGCGACGGCGCCTCCCGGCTCTCCGGCCAGGTCTCGGCCGGGGTGCAGGAGCTCGCGACGCTGCTCAAGGCCCAGACCGGGGTCGACCTGCTCGAGCTGGTGCGTGGCGGCACGGGCACCGGTGCCCGCACCTCGGCCGGGGGTGCCGCGGACGTGACGGTGGCGGGTGACGGCGCCACGGGTGCGGCGGCGGCGACCAGCGCCGGCCCGGAGGACCCTGCCGGGAGCACCGACCGGTAGCGCGGGCGGCTGGCGTGCGCGAGGCTGGTGCTGCACGCTCCCGCCCGTCCGTCCGGAGGCGCCCATGGGCAGACTGATCTACGCGGCCAACACCTCCCTCGACGGCTATCTCGAGGACGAGGCCGGCTCCTTCGACTGGTCGGTGCCCGACGACGAGGCCCACGCGTTCTGGAACGAGCACGAGCGACGCATCGGCACCTCGCTCTACGGTCGCCGCATGTACGAGACGATGAAGGTCTGGGAGGACGACGACTGGCTGGCGGGTGAGCCGGCCGTGGTCCGCGACTACGCCACGATCTGGCGGGACACGGACAAGGTCGTCTACTCCTCGACGCTCGAGGCCGTGTCGACGGCACGGACGCGCATCGAGCGGCGGTTCGACCCCGAGGCGGTCCGACGGCTCAAGGAGGGGTCCGACGCGGACCTGAGCGTCGGCGGCGCCACCCTGGGTGCCGAGGCGTTCCGTCACGGGCTGGTCGACGAGTGCGTCCTGCTCCTGTGCCCCGTGGTCGTGGGCGGCGGCAGGCCGGCGCTGCCCCGGGGCCTCAGGCTCGACCTGGAGCTGCTCGACCATCGGCGGTTCGACAACGGGGTGGTCGGCGTGCACCACGCGGTGCGGCAGGTCTGAGCGTCGGCCCGCCCGACGACGACCAGCCCTCAGGCGCGACGGTCCGCCCCACGCAGCGCGTCCCCCCCGACGGCCGCGCCGAACCTGGTCAGCAGGTCGGCGGCGACGCTGACGGCGATGACCGCGGGCTCCTTGCCGACGAGGCCGGGCAGCCCGATGGGCGTGACGACCCGCGCCACGTCCTCGTCGCCGAGGCCGTTGTCCAGCAGTCGTCTGCGCAGCCGGGCCCACTTCGCGCCCGAGCCGATCAGCCCCACCGTCCCCAGCCCCTCGGTGCGCAGCGCGGCGTCGACGACCGCCGCGTCCTCGGCGTGGTCGTGCGTCATGACCAGCACGTGGGTCCCCGCCGGAAGCTCGGACAGCACGAGCTCGGGCAGGACGGGTATCGCGTGCGGGTGCACGCGCGCGTCGGCGTCGGCGAGCGGGGCCAGCGCCTGCTCGGTCAGGGCGGAGGGTCGGGTGTCGACCAGGTGCAGGTCGAGGTCGTGGCGGGCGAGGATGCGCGCCAGCTCGTGCCCCACGTGGCCCATGCCGAAGATCGCGACGGACGGCACCACGGGCAGGGGCTCCAGCAGCACACCCACCTCGCCGCCGCAGCACTGCACACCGTGCCGGGACGGGACGCGGTCGGAGAGGGTCGTGGTGAACGTCTCGGGCACCGAGGCTCCCTCGGAGAGCATGGCGCGGGCGCGCTCGACGGCCAGCGCCTCGAGGTTGCCGCCGCCGACGGTGTCCCAGGTGGCGTCCGCGGCGACGACCATCTTGGCACCGGCGGCGCGCGGGGCGTGCCCGCGGACGGTGGTGAGGGTGACGAGCACCCCCGCCTCCCTGCGCGACCGCAGGTGCTCGACGGCCGCCAGCCAGCGCATCAGGCCTCCGACAGGCCGGAGAGCGCGGCCTCGGACTCCGGGCGGCGCTCCGGCGCGTGCGGGTCCGGCCCGGGCGGGCGCGCACCGAGCCCGGCGGTGACCTCGCCGGCCCTGCCGTGCGCCGACCGGGCCTCCTGGAGCGCCCAGAAGACGGCCTCCGGCGTGGCCGGGCTGGCCAGGTCGACGCTGGTGCCCTCGGGCCCGAAGGCGGCGCACGCCTGGCGCAGCGCCTCGCGCACCGACAGCGCCAGCATGAGCGGCGGCTCGCCGACCGCCTTGGAGCCGTAGACGGCGCCCTCCTCGGAGGCGTGCTCGAGCAGTTTCACATGGAACACCGGTGGCATCTCCGAGAAGCTCGGCAGCTTGTAGGTGCTGGCGCTCTGCGTGAGCAGGCGGCCGCGGTGCTCCCCGTCGCCCTCGTCCCAGCGCAGGTCCTCCAGGGTCAGCCAGCCCGCGCCCTGGACGTAGGCGCCCTCGATCTGGCCCACGTCGACGAGCGGGGAGAGACTGTCGCCGACGTCGTGGACGATGTCGACGCGCCGGGTCCGGTAGGCGCCGGTGAAGCCGTCGACCTCGACCTCGGTGGCGGCGACACCGTGGGCGAAGTACTTGAACGGGCTGCCGCGCATGACTCGGGAGTCCCAGTGCAGCCCCTCGGTCCGGTAGTAGCCGGCGGCGAACAGCTGCACCCGGGCGAAGTAGGCGCTGTGGACCAGGTCGTCCCAGGGGAGCGTCTCGGTCGTGCCCAGCCCGCCGACCACCCCGTCGCGGAAGCGGACGTCGGGCGCCGGCACCCCGAGCCGCTGGGCCGCGACCTGCGCCAGCCGCCCGCGGATCTGCTCGCAGGCGTCCTTGACCGCCGCGCCGTTGAGGTCGGCGCTGGAGGAGGCCGCCGTCGCGGAGGTGTTGGGCACCTTGTCGGTGCGGGTCGGGGCGAGCCGGACCGCGGCCGGCGGCACCCCCAGCGTGGTCGCCGCGACCTGCAGCATCTTGGTGTGCAGCCCCTGGCCCATCTCCGTGCCGCCGTGGTTGATGAGCACCGAGCCGTCCTTGTAGACGTGCACGAGCGCCCCGCCCTGGTTGAAGGCCGTGAGGTTGAAGGAGATCCCGAACTTCACGGGGGTGACGGCCACCGCCCGCTTGACGTGCTCGTGCTCGGCGTTGAAGCGCGCCACCTCGGCCCGGCGACGGTCGAGCTCACCCTCGGTGCTCACCTGCTCCCACGCTGCGCGCACCCGGCCGGCCTGCGTGATGACCTGCCCGTAGGGGGTGGACTGGCCGTCGGCGTAGAAGTTGCGCCGGCGCAGCTCGTGCGGCTCGATGCCGAGCAGCGGGGCGCACCGGCCGAGGATGTCCTCGATGACGAGCATGCCCTGGGGCCCGCCGAAGCCGCGGAAGGCGGTCTGGGAGGTCTTGTGCGTCCGGGCGATGCGGCCGGTGACCCGCACGTGGGGGATCCAGTAGTTGTTCTCGACGTGGCACAGCGCCCGGGCCAGCACCGGCTCGGACAGGTCCAGGCTCCAGCCGCCGTCCGAGGTCAGCGTGGCCTCGAGCGCCTGCAGCCGCCCCTCCTCGTCGAAGCCGACCCGCCAGTCGGCGTGGAACCCGTGCCGCTTGCCGGTCATCGTCAGGTCCTGGGTGCGGTTGAGCCGGAGCCGGACGGGACGGCCGGTCAGGCGGGCGCCGAGGGCGGCGATCGCGGCATACCCGTGCGGCTGCATCTCCTTGCCGCCGAAGCCGCCCCCCATCCGCAGGCACTGCACGGTCACCTCGTGGCTGCGCAGGCCGAGGACGTGCGCGACGATCTCCTGGGTCTCGCTGGGGTGCTGGGTGCTGCTCTGCACGAAGATCCTGCCGTCGTCCTCGACCGAGGCGAGGCTGGCGTGGGTCTCCAGGTAGAAGTGCTCCTGGCCGGCGAGCTCGGTCTGCCCGGAGAAGGTGCGCGCCGCCCCCGCGAGCGCGGACCGGACGTCACCGCGCTCGACGGTCGGCTGCGCGCCCTGGAAGCTGTCCGCGGCGACCGCCTCGGCCAGCGTGACGAGGGAGGGCAGCGGCTCGTAGTCGACCTCGACCGCGGCGGCCCCCCGCCGGGCCGCCTCCTGCGTCGCCCCCAGCACCCAGCACACCGCGTGCCCGTAGAAGCACACCTCCTGGGGGAAGAGCGGCTCGTCGCCCTTGACGCCGGCGTCGTTGACGCCCGGCACGTCGGCCGCGGTGAGGACGCGGACGACGCCGGGGACGGCCAGGGCCGGCCCGGTCCGCAGCTCGAGCACGCGCGCGTGGGCGTGCGGCGCCTGCACCGGCCAGGCGTGCAGGACGTCCTTGGTCCGGGGGGTCAGGTCGTCGGTGTAGAGCGCGTGCCCCGTGACGTGCAGCCGGGCCGACTCGTGCGGCACGGCCCGGCCCACGACCGGGTCGGGCGGACGCTCGGACAGCGAGCTCACGACCCGCCTCCGTCCGTCATGGCGTGCAGCCGCAGCAGGGACTGCTCCAGCACGGCCCGGCGGTAGCGGTCGCTGGCCCGGTGGTCGGACAGGGGCGTGCCCTCCGAGCCCAGGACGGCGGCGGCGTGCGCGACGGCCGCCCCGCCCCACGCCATACCCGTGAGCGCCTGCTCGGTGCGCAGCGCCCGCACCGGGGTGGCCGCCACGCCGCCCAGGCCGACCCGCGCGCGCACGACGGTGCCGTCGACGAGGTCGAGCGCGAACGCCACGGCCACGCTGGAGATGTCGTCGAAGCGGCGCTTGGCGACCTTGGTGAAGGCGGTGGTCGTGGCGAGCGGCAGCGGGACCCGCACCTCGCGGATGAGCTCGTCGGCGGCGCGGACGCTCGTGCGGTAGCCGGTGAAGTAGTCCGCCAGCGCGACCGTGCGGTCGCCGTCCGGCCCGCTGAGCACGAGCGTGGCCTCCAGGGCGAGCAGCACGGGGGCGGCGTCGCCGATGGGCGAGGCGGTGGCGAGGTTGCCGCCGAGGGTGGCGCCGTTGCGGATCAGCCGGGAGGCGAACTGCGGGAACAGCTCGGCCAGCAGCGGCACCCGCCCGGCCAGGCCACGCTCCACCTCGGTGAGGGTGAGGGCCGCGCCGATGCGGATCTCGTCGGCGCCGACCTGCAGGTCGCGCAGCTCGGGCAGCCGGTCGACCGCGACGAGCAGCCGGGGCCGGGCGCCGCGCAGGTTGACCTCGACGCCCAGGTCGGTCGAGCCGGCCAGGACGACCGCCTCAGGGTGCTCGGCGAGCAGGGCGGTCGCCTCCCGCAGCGAGGCCGGTCGCACAAAACCGGCGCCGTCCGCCTCCAGGCGGGTATGCCGTGCCGGGGGCGGAGGGGTCGCGCGCCGCCCGGCGAGCGGGTCGGCGGCGTCCGGGTGCCCGAGGGCGAAGGCGGCGTCCTTGATCGGCCGGTAGCCGGTGCACCGGCACAGGTTGCCGGAGAGGGCGTGCAGGTCGAAGCCGTTGGGGCCGTGCTCGTGGTCGTCGTCGTGGTCGTCGTCGTGGGCGTCATCGTGGTCCGCGTGGCGGCCGTCGCGGTAGAACTCGGCGGCCATCGCGCACACGAAGCCCGGGGTGCAGTAGCCGCACTGGGACCCGCCGCGCTCCGCCAGCTCCTGCTGGACCGGGTGCAGCCGTCCGGGCGTGCCGAGCCCCTCTGCGGTGATGACCTCCTGCCCGTCCAGCGCGGTGACCGGCAGCAGGCAGGCGTTGACCGCGACCCACTCGGTCGGCGGCGCCTGCGCGGCGGAGCCCGGCCTGGCCACCAGGACCGCGCAGGCACCGCACTCGCCCTCGGCGCACCCCTCCTTGGCGCCGGTGAGCCCGCGGGCGCGCAGCCAGTCCAGGACCGTGGTGTGCGGCGTGACCCCCTCGAGCGGCAGCGGTGCGCCGTTGACCGTCAGCCCGGCGCCGTCCTGCGCCGCGGCGCCGCTGGCGGGCTGGCCACCTGCGGGGACGGACGTCGTCGTCATTCCCGGCTCCTCCTCCTCGACAGCCTCACCGTACCGCCGCGGCGGCCTCAGTCGCCCTCCTCGGCGCCGAGCAGCTCACGCACGGCCTCCTCGACCGCGCCCTGGCGCCGCACCGGGGTCCGGCCCTCCTTGGCCGCCGGCACCGTGACGGTCTCGCCCTCCTCGTACTGCTCGATGACGCGCGGGTCGATGTAGGAGCCCTTGGCGATCGTGGGCGTGTTGCCGAGGAACTCCGAGACCTCCTCCACCGCCGCCCTCACCGCGCGGCGGCGTGAGGTCACGGTGTCGCCGGGCTCGGGCGAGCTGGCCAGCGCGACCGCCGCGTGGACGGTCGCGTGCCAGGTGCGGAAGTCCTTGGCCGTCAGCTGTCCGTCGAACAGGTCGCCGAGGTAGGTGTTGACGTCGTCGGCGTCCAGGTCGTGCCAGCCCCTGCCGTCTCGGTAGGCCAGCACCCGCTGGGAGGCGGTGCGCCGGCGCCGCATCTGGCGCAGCGCGGCGGTGACGTCCTCGTCCTCGATCGTCAGCTCCTGCTCGACGCCGCTCTTGCCGACGAAGCAGAACCGCAGGCCGCCCCGGACGGACCGCACGTGCTGGCGCTCCAGCGTGGTCAGGCCGAAGGAGCCGTTGACGTCGGTGTAGACGTCGTGCCCGATCCGGAAGTAGCCCTTGTCGAGCATCCGCACGGCGGTCGCGCAGGCGCGCTCCCACGGCATACCCTCCCGGCGCAGGTCGCGGCTCACCCGCTTGCGCGCCGCGGGCAGGAGCCGGGAGGCCTCGACGATCCGCTCGAACTTCAGCTCGTCCTGCCGGGCCCGCCAGTCGGGGTGGTAGAGGTACTGCCGGCGCCCGGCGTCGTCGGTCCCCACGGCCTGGATGTGCCCGTTGGCGCGGGGGCAGATCCACACGTCTCGCCAGGCCGGCGGGATCGCCAGGCTCCTGATGCGCTCGACGTCCTCGGCGGGCAGCTTCGCGCCCTCCTCGTCGCGGTAGCTGAAGCCCTTGCCCGCCCGGCGCCGGGTCCAGCCGGCCTCGTCGGGCGAGACCCTGCGGAGTCTGACCATGGAGAAGTATGCGGTCGCGCCGCGCCTGCTCGGCAACCCGAACCGGCACGGCCGCGCAGCGGGGGCTGCCGCGGCTACGGTGGGCACCGTCGGCGTCGACCCGGAGGTGTGCTCATGGCGGTGACCACTGCGCGAGGGACCGGTGGGCAGCTGCCCCTCGAGGGCCTGCGCGTGGTCTCCCTGGCGGTGAACCTGCCAGGGCCTCTGGCCGCCGCCCGGCTGCACGAGCTCGGCGCGGACGTCACCAAGGTCGAGCCGCCCGCCGGGGACCCGCTCGAGCACTACGTCCCCCGGTGGTATGTCGAGCTGGCCGCCGGCCAGCGCGTGGTCCGGCTGGACCTGCGCAGCGCCGACGGACGGGACGGGCTGGAGGGCCTGCTCGCGCGCTCGGACCTCCTGCTCACCTCGATGCGCCCGTCCGCCGCCGCCCGGCTGGGACTGGCCGGCAGCGTGCGCCGGCACCGCCTCGCACACGTCGAGATCGTCGGTGACGACGGCGACGCGGAGGTGCCCGGCCACGACCTGACCTACCAGGCGGCCCACGGCCTGCTCCGGCCGCCGGACAACCCGACCGTGCTGGTCGCCGACACGCTCGGTGCCGAGCGTGCGGTGAGCGCCGCGCTGCTGGCGTGGGGCTCGGTGGCCCGGGGCTTCGAACCCCCGCACCTGCGGGTCTCGCTCGCGGAGGCGGCCGCGGCGGCCGGTGCGGCCCTCCGCCAGGGGTTGACCGGCCCCGGCGGGCTGCTGGGTGGGGCGCTGCCGGGCTACGGCATCTACGCCACCGCGGACGGCCACGTGGCGGTCGCCGCGCTGGAGCCGCAGTTCGCCGCGGCCCTGGCCGAGCACGTCGGCCGCACCCGCGAGGAGCTCACCACCGCGTTCGCGGCGCGCACGACCGCGCAGTGGGAGGCCGTCGCCGCCGAGCACGACCTGCCGCTCACCGGGCTGCGACCACCGGTGGGAGCCTGAGTCCGCCGAGCGTCTCCCTCCCTTGTTTCAACGAGACCTGTCGTGAATACTGGGAGGGTCATCGTTCCCCGAGGAGGCCACCGTGACCTATGTGATCGCCCAGCCGTGCATCGACGTCCTGGACCGGGCCTGCGTCGAGGAGTGTCCGGTGGACTGCATCTACGAGGGCGAACGGATGCTCTACATCCACCCGGACGAGTGCGTCGACTGCGGCGCCTGCGAGCCGGTCTGCCCGGTCGAGGCCATCTACTACGAGGACGACCTGCCGACCGAGTTCACCCCCTACCTGCAGGACAACGCCGACTTCTTCTTCGACACCCTGCCCGACCGGGACGAGCCGCTGGGCTCCCCCGGTGGTGCCGCCAAGCTGGGGCCGCTGCGGGTCGACACCCCGCTGGTCGCCGCCCAGCCGCCGCAGGCCTGAGCCTGGTCAGCGCCCGGCCGTCGCCCGGACCCGCGCGACGCACAGCGAAGGGGTGACGAACGGCTCGAGCCGCTCCACCGCGGCGGCCGAACCGGTGGCCTCCAGCACCCCCTCCATGAGCCCGAGGTGCACGGCGCAGGGCACCGCGCGGTCCTCCCGGGCCAGCCGCAGGAACGGGCAGTGGTGCACCCGGACCGTCGCGGCCCCCGGCGCCCCGGTGCTCACCTCCGGCGCGAAGCCGGCGTCGTCGAGGACCCGCGTCAGCTCCTCAAGCGATGCGTCCCAGGGGTCGACAGGACCGGTGGGCCCGGTGGTCGGGCCACCCTCCTGCGGGTCGGGCAGGCTGCGTCCCCAGGACCGTCCGGCGGCCTCCGCGCGCGCGACGGGGTCACCCGCCTCGCCCAGCTGCCCGGCGAGCACCCGCGCCAGCAGCTCGTAGTTGTCGTGCCCGGCCCCGTCGCGGTCCCGCCGGGCCACGAAGGTCAGGGGCGGGCGGCCCGGCCCCTGGGAGACGCCGGTGCGCCGCTCGACCGCCCCCTCCTCCAGGAGCCGGTCGAGGTGAAAACGGACGGTGTTCTCGTGCAGGCCGGTGGCCTCGGCCAGAGCCCTGACCCCCAGGCCCTCCCAGGAGGCCCTGATGACGTCGAGGAGCGCGGCACGTCGCGCTCCGGCCCGCCGGTCGGCAGCGGTCGCCGACCGGGAGGTGGCGGTCTGCTGCACCGGCCCGTATGCGGGCGTGAGCGGGTCCGGCGGCGTCATTTCCACAGCATACGCGGGGGAAACCGGTGCGCAGACCCGCGTCCTGTGCCAGTCTCGTCAGGTGCGGGCGGGGACCTCCCGGCCCGGACGCGCACCGACGCACGAAGGAGCGGGACGATGGCGCACGGAGACATCACCCACATCGACATCCCGGTGAGCGACATGGGCCGGGCCCAGTCGTTCTTCGGCGAGATCTTCGGGTGGCAGATCGCCGAGATCGAGGGGTACGAGGGCTACCCCATGTGGCAGGCCCCGAACAAGATCAGCGGCGGCGGGCTCGCCCCGCGCTCGGAGGGCTTCACCCAACCCCGCAGCTATGTCGAGGTCGACTCGATCGACGAGACCCTCGCGCGGGTGACCGAGCTGGGAGGCAGCGTGCAGATGGAGAAGTCGCCGATCAGCGAGACGAGCTGGTGGGCCATCTTCACCGACCCCGACGGCAACACCATCGGCCTCTACGAAGGCACCACCTGAGGGCTCAGCCGTCGGCAGGTGCGGGGTCGGCCAGGCGCCGGACCACGCGGGCCGGGTTGCCCACGGCCACGACGTCGGCCGGCAGGTCCCTGGTGACGACCGCGCCGGCCCCGACGACCGTGTTGTCCCCGATGGTCACGCCGGGCAGCACGATCACGCCACCGCCGAGCCAGACGTTGTCGCCGATGCGGATCGGCCGGGCCGCCTCCCACTTGTCCCGGCGCGGCCCGGGCTCGAGCGGGTGGGTGGGCGTCAGCAGCTGCACGTTGGGCCCGATCTGCACGTCGTCCCCGATGACGACGGGTGCGACGTCGAGGGCGACCAGGCCGAAGTTGGCGAAGGACCGCGCACCGACCGAGATGTTGGAGCCGTAGTCGACGCGCAGCGGCGGGCGGATCTCGGTGTCCTCCCCCACCGAGCCCAGCAGCTCCTCGAGCAGGCGTCGACGCAGCGGGGCCTGGCGGACCGTCGTGGCGTTGTAGGTGTCCATGAGGTCGAGCGCCCGGGTGCTCAGCTCCGCCAGCTCCGGGTCGTCGGCGATGTAGAGGTCGCCCGCCTCCATGCGTTCGCGCATGCTGCGGGTGTCCTCGTGCGCTGGCTGCTCCTGGTCTGCTGTCGGCATCCGCCCACCCTAGTGACAGCAGGCTCGGGCCCCTGCCGCCGACGGTGCGGGCCACGGGCCTGCGGTCCGCGGGGCTGTCGTCGGCCGGTCCCGCGGTCCGGCAGGCCCGGTCATCAGGCGCGGTAGTGCCCCGGCCGCGGCTGCAGGCAGGGGACCGGGAGGTGCCCCTCGTCCCAGGGGTATCGACCCTCGGCGTCGGACCAGGTCAGCTGGTAGGCCGGCACGGACGCGACGAGCGGACGGTCGTAGTAGCCGTTGGCCTCGAACAGGACCATCCCCGGGTTGGGCAGCTCCTCGACGAGCACCTGCAGCCCGTCCACCTCGGTGAGCTCGCCCGGGGTGAGGTCGCCCTGGTGCTCAAGGACGCGGTGCGCCAGCACGTTGAGCAGGTTGGCAGCCGGCTCCGGGGAGAGCCCGAGGACCACGAGCTCGGGATGGCCGACGCCGAACAGGCCGGTGGTGTAGCAGAAGGGCACGGCCAGCCGGTCCGGGAGCTCGTCCAGGTCCTCGACGACACCGGCCAGCGGGTCGCTGTCGTCGCTCCCGAGCGGCTCGCGGCCACCGGGACAGCAGTCGCACGCGGCCGAGGCCTCACCCCCGACGTAGGTGAGGTGCACGCCGTAGCTGCGGATGTTGTCGGTGATGCGGCGCCGCTCCTGGTCCCAGACAGCTCGCCTTGCCGATGACACGGTCATGTGGGTCCCTCCCCGCGCACCCCCTGTGCGCGTCCGTCACCCACGCTAGTGGTGCGGCGTCGGCCGGACCTGCGGCTGTCCACAGGGCCGACGGGGGGCGCGGTCAGGCGCGGTGGGCGAGCGCCGCGCACGCGTGCGCGGCGGCGTCCTCGAGGAGCTGGGGCGCGCGCTCGAGCAGGTCCTCCAGCGACGCCGGGCCGGGCGCGATCGACCACGCGGCGGTCAGGCCGGCGGCCCGGCACTCGGCGGCGGTGAGCAGGACCCGCCCGGCCAGCACGACGACGGCGGCCTCCGGTCGCGCGAGGCGCCGCACCGCGTCGACCACCTTGCCGCCCAGCGACTGCTCGTCGAGGCTGCCCTCCCCGGTCAGGACGACGTCGGCGCTCGCCAGAGCCTCCCCCAGGCCGACCGCCTCCGCGACCAGCTCGGCCCCCGGGCTCAGCGTCGCACCGAGGAGCGTGGTCAGGGCCAGCGGCAGCCCGCCGGCCGCACCCAGCCCCGCGCGGTCCAGGAGGTCCGCCCGCCGGACCCCCGTGTGCTCGGCGAGGACCCCTGCCAGGTGTGCCAGGCCGGAGTCCAGCACCGCGACGTCCCCCTCGTCGGCCCCTTTCTGCGGGCCGAAGACCGCCGCCGCGCCCCGGGGGCCGCACAGCGGGTTGTCGACGTCGACGGCGATGAGCCAGCCCACCTCGCGGGCCCGCGGGTGCAACCCGGAGTCGTCGACCCGCCGCACCCGCGCCAACCCCGCACCGCCGGGTGCCGCCGGCGACCCGGAGGCGTCGACGAAGCGGGCGCCCAGCCCCGTGAGCAGTCCCGTCCCCCCGTCCGTGCTGGCGGAACCGCCCACGCACAGCAGCACCTGCCGGAGCGCGGTGGCGTCCGGGTGGTCCAGCACCGCGCGGGCGATGAGCCCGACGCCGTGGCTGTCGGCCCGCAGCGGCTGCAGCGGGACGTCGGAGACGTGGGGCAGCCCGTTGCCCTCCGCCGCCTCGACCACGGCGGTGCGACCGTCGGGCGACAGCCCCCAGCGGCCCGTCCGCGGCCGTCCGAGGGCGTCGACCGTGCGCACCTCGTGGGGGTGCGCGCCCCAGGCGGCGAGCAGGGCCTCCAGGGTCCCCTCCCCGCCGTCGGCCATCGGCACCTCGGTCACCTGGGCGTCCTCCCCCAGCGCGCTGCGGGCGCCCCGTGCCATCGCGGCCGCCGCCTCCGCCGCGGTGAGGCTGCCCTTGAAGGAGTCGGGCGCGACCACGACGGAGGGTGGACGGTGCGGACGCATGACCCGACTGTAGTGACCCGGCCGATAGCCTCACCGCATGTCGTGCGCGGTGACGGCCATCCGGCGCTACCCGGTGAAGTCCATGGGCGGGGAGCCGCTCGAGCGCGTGACCGTGGACCCGCGCGGGCTGCAGGGCGACCGCTGGTATGCCGTGGTGGACGGCGAGGGTCGGCTGGCCTCGGCCAAGGACTCGCGCCGCTTCCGGCGCCGCGACGAGATCCTCGACTACACGGCGGCGACCCGGGACGGTCAGGTGCTGGTGACCGGGCCGGAGGGCACCTGGCCGGTGGGCGACCCTGCGCTGGACGCGGTCCTGACGGGGCGCACGGGCAGCGGCGTGCAGGTGCTCCCCGAGCGCGACGTCCCTCACCAGGACGGCGGCGCCGTCTCGCTGGTGGGCACCGCCACGCTCGACTGGTGCGCGCAGCGGTGGGGCGTGGACGCCGACCCCCGGCGGTTGCGGGTCAACCTCGTCGTCGCGACGACGGAGCCGTTCGTGGAGGAGACGTGGACGGGCCGGGCTCTCGTCGTGGGCGTGTGCACCCTCCGGGTGGTGGAGCGCATCCCGCGCTGCCGCACGATCGACGTCCGCCAGGACGGCGTCGAGCCGCGCGGGCGGTGGCTCCGGCCGCTGGGGACCGAACGGGACGCGTGCCTGGCCGTCTACGCGGACGTGGTGTCGCCGGGCGAGGTCGGCGTCGGTGACCGGCTCCGCGTCGAGGACCCCGCGAGCGAGGGCACCCTGGCCGGATGAGCCCGGGAATGGCCGCAGGTAGTTGTCTGTTCAACAGACCATGACCACGACGACCCCGCTGCCCGACGTCCTCGCCCTCGACGAGCAGGCTCAGGACCTGCTCTTCCGAGAGGCCAGGACGGCCAACGCCTTCACCGACGAGCCGGTGAGCGACGAGCAGCTGGCCGCGATCTACGACCTGGTCCGGTGGGGGCCGACGGCCATGAACAGCCAGCCGCTGCGCGTCGTGCTGCTCCGCTCCGAGGAGGCCAGGGCGCGCCTGCTGCCCCACCTGGCCGAGGGCAACCGTGCCAAGACCGCCCAGGCGCCGGTGGTGGCCGTGCTGGCGATGGACCTCGACTTCCACGAGGAGCTCCCCCGCGTCTTCCCCCACGCCGCGGGCCTGCGGGACCGGCTGGACGCCGACGAGGACGCCCGACGCAGCACCGCTCTCCTCAACGCCGGCCTGCAGGTCGGCTACGCCATCCTGGGCATCCGGGCCGCCGGTCTGGCCGCGGGTCCGATGACCGGCCTGGACGCCCACGCCGTCACCCGCGAGTTCTTCCCCGACGGGCGCCACCAGGTCCTCGCGGTCGTCAACATCGGTCACCCGGCCGAGGATGCCTGGATGGAGCGTCTGCCCCGCCTGCCCTTCGAGGACGCCGTCACCCTGCTCTGAGCCGACGCGCCGTCAGGGCAGCCGTGCGCCCTTCATGAGCCGCGACGCGTAGACGTGGGGGACGACCACCCCGTCGAGCCAGCCGCTCAGGCACGCCGCCTCCTCCCGCAGGGCCGCCCGCCCCTGCCGCCCTGCCCGCGCGGTGCCCGCCGGCGTCAGGACCACCTGCACCGTCCCGTCGGGGTCCTGGACCCAGGCACCCACCACCCGGCCGTCCCACCAGGCGGTCGTGCCCGCGTTGCCGTTGGTGTCGAACAGGTAGGGCACGTCGGCGGGGTCGAGGTAGTGCTCCCGGCCACGCCACCCCATCGTCGTGGCGTCGAGCGTGGGCAGCAGCGCCGCCCACGGCTCGACCGGGTCCGCCGGCTCCGTGTCGTCCGGCAGCACCCAGCCGCTGTGCCCGTCGGCGAGGGACACCTCGACCGCGCCGACGTCCGCCAGGGCGGTCCGCACCGCCGAGACGGTGGAGCCGAGCCACCACCGCAGGTCGTCGGCCGTCCCGGGGCCGAACGTGCGCAGCCAGCGGCGCACCAGCTCGGCATACCCCTCCTCGGGGCAGACCGGCTCCACGTCCTCGCCCAGCCAGTCCGCCGTCAGCGTCCAGGTCGGTCGCCAGGTGCGCCAGTGGCCGGCGTTGGGGCCGCGGGTGATCCGCCCCTCCGCGCCGAGCACCGCCAGGACGCGGGGCGCCACCGGGAAGGTGCCGCCGTACCTCGTGCCGACGCCCACCGTGACCGTGCCGGTCAGCTCCGGCACCTCCTCGCGCAGCCGCCGCGCCGGGAGGGGCTCGGAGCCCGCGAGGTGGCGCAGCACCGCCTCGCAGGCCGCCTCCAGCCAGGCGGTGCCGTCGCGGGCGATCCCGTGGCGCTCCACGTCACGGGTCAGGCGTCGCCGCTGCTCCGCCGCCACCCGGGCGGCCGCGCTGCCGAGAGCGGCGGGCAGCAGGTCCCGCGGCAGCACGAAGAGCGTGCGCCGCATCGCCAGCTGCCGCACCACCGACCGTTGCTCGTAGAGCGCCCGGTCGACCTGCTCCGGTCCGACCCCGTCGGTGCGGGCGCCGACGGACAGGTATGGCGTGGCCGACTCGGTCGAGTGCAGCACCGTCATCGCGCGCGTCGCGGAGAGGACGTCGTCGAGGCGGTGGGCGGGGTGCAGGCCGTGCCGGCGGGCCAGGCGGGCTCGGCGCTCGGCGTCGTCGACGTGTCGCATCGCCACCCAGCATCGCACCCCCGTGGCAGGCTGGGCCCATGGGAAGCGAGCACTTCGACGAGAAGGCGGCCGACTGGGACTCCGACCCCGACAAGGTCGCCCGGGCCCGAGACGTCGCACGCGCTGTCGCGGCTAACGTGCCCTTCGGCGCCGACGCCCGGCTGCTGGAGTACGGCGCCGGCACGGGCCTGGTCACCCAGGCGCTGCTCGGCCGCGTCGGGCAGGTGACGCTCGCCGACAGCTCACCCGGCATGCGGGCCGTCGCGCAGCAGAAGATCGCCGACGGCGCCCTCCCGCCGGACGCCCGGGTCTGGGACCTCGACCTGGAGCACCAGACCGCCCCGCCCGGGCGCTTCGACCTCATCGTCTCCTCGCTGGTGCTGCACCACGTGCGCACGCTCCGGCCCGTCCTGGAGGGCCTGGTGAGCATGCTCGAGCCGGGCGGGCACCTGTGCGTCGCCGACCTCGACGCCGAGGACGGCTCCTTCCACGGGCACCGGCACGACTTCGACGGCCACGACGGCTTCGACCGCGGCGACCTGTCGCGCTCCCTGGAGGCCGCGGGCCTGACCGACGTGGTGATCTCGGACTGCACGACCATCCTGCGCGAGGGCAGGCCCTACTCCGTCTTCCTGGCCACCGCCCGCAAGCCGGTCGACTAGGCCGTCGCGGGCCGCGCACCACCCTTGTGCGGCCCCCGCGGTGGTGACACCATGAGGCGGTAGGGCACCTCATGACCCAGACCGCCGCGACTCCCGACGCCGGCCGCCAGGCAGCAGCGCTTGGCCACTGGAGGGACGCCTACGCCGCCTTCGCGGAGGCAGACGCGAGCGCCCTGGCCCCCGAGGACGTCGAGGTCTACGGCGAGGCGGCGTTCTGGACCTGCCGCCAGGACGAGGCGATCGCGCTGCGGGAGCGCGCGTTCGCGGGCTACCTCGCGCAGGGGGACCTGGCCGCGGCAGCACGGGTGGCGGCGTGGCTGTCCTGGGACCACGTCAGCCGCAACTCCTTCGCGGTGGCGCACGGCTGGCTGGCGAGGGCGGAGCGCCTGCTGGTCGGCCAGCCGGAGTCCGTCGCGCACGCCCACCTCGCCCTCGTCCGGGGGGTGCAGCAGATGGAGTCGGGCAACGTGGCCGAGGCCATGGTCGACCTCGACCGGGCCATCGACCTGGGTGCGCGCTCGGGCGCCAAGGACATCGAGTCCATCGCGCGCGTCTTCAAGGGCCACGGTCTGGTCCGGGGCGGTGAGGTCGACGCGGGGATGGCCCTGCTCGACGAGTCGGCGGCGGCGGCGCTGAGCGGGGAGCTGCCGCCGTTCCCGGCCGGGCTCGTCTACTGCGTCACCATCGACACCTGCCAGGAGGTCGGGGACCTGCGCCGGGCCGCCGAGTGGACCGACGTGGCGAACACCTACTGCGACCGCTTCGACGTCAGCGGGTTCCCAGGGGCCTGCCGCATCCACCGGGCGCAGATGCTGCGGGTCCGGGGCGACTGGGCGGCCGCCGAGGAGCAGGCCACCACCGCCTGCGAGGAGCTGCGTCGCTTCAACTACTGGGTCACCGGCAACGGCCTGTACGAGATCGCCGAGATCCAGCGCATCCGGGGTGACTTCGGAGCGGCGCTGCGCACCTACCGGGAGGCGCACGAGCTCGGCCGCGACCCGCAGCCCGGTCTGGCCCTGCTGCGGCTGACCGAGGGCAAGGTCGAGGCGGCGGCCGCGGCGGTCCGGCGCGCGCTGGAGGCGACGGGTGAGCGGCTGACCCGGCTGCAGCTGCTGCCGGCGCAGGTCGAGATCGCGCTGGCGGCGGGCGACCTGCGCACGGCCCGCGCCGCGCGCGAGGAGCTGGAGAACGGCGTGGAGTCGTTCAAGATCGCCAACCGGGTGGCCCCCGCGTTCGACGCCACGGTGGCGTTGGCGTCGGGACGCATCGCGATGGCCGAGGGCGACTGGGCGCAGGCCGAGCGGGCGCTGCGACGGGCCCGTGACGGCTGGCTGCAGGTCGGGGCCCCCTTCGAGGTGGCGCGGGCGCGCCTGCACCTGGGGATGGCCTACCGTCGGCAGGGGGACGAGGACGGGGCGACGGCCGAGCTCGAGGCGGCGCTGGCGACCTTCGAACGGCTCGGTGCCCGGCTGGACGAGGAGCGTGCCCGCGAGCTGCTCGGGCGGCTGAGCACCCGGCGCACCTTCGTCTTCACCGACATCGTCGGCTCCACCCAGCTGCTCGAGAGCCTGGGCGACGACCGGTGGCGCCGGCTCCTGGCCCGGCACGACGAGCTGGTGCGCACCCAGGTGCTGGAGGCGGGCGGCGAGGTCATCAAGCAGACCGGCGACGGGTTCTTCGCCGCGTTCGAGCAGCCGCAGGCGGCGGTGCAGGCGGCGGTCGGCGTGCAGCGCGCGCTCGACGCGGAGATCGTCGCTCCCGACGTGCGGATCGGGGTGCACACCGGCGGCGCCTTCCACCCCGAGGGGGACGAAGCCGACTACGGCGGCCAGGGCGTGCACATGGCCGCCCGGGTGGGTGCGGCCGCCGGACCCGGGGAGATCCTCGTCAGCAGGGAGACCCTCGACGGCGTCGCGGGCGCGTTCAGCCTCTCCGAGCCACGCGAGATCGCGCTGAAGGGCTTCGCGGAGCCCGTCGGGGTCGTGGCGGTGGACTGGCGCTGACGTTCCTGGGGACCGCCTCCCGGACGTGCGGCCCTCAGGCACGCCCGGGCCGTCAGGTCAGCCCGTCACCCCGGAGCGCGGCGAGCGCCGCGTCCGCCTGCGCGAGGGCGTCGCGGTCGTAGGTCGAGGTGGACGCCAGCACCTCGACGGCTCCGGTGCGTTCGACGAGGCGGGTCAGCTCGTGCGTGACGTCCTCCGCCGTCCCGTGGACGGACAGTGCGAGCTGCTGCTCGACGACTCCTTCCTGGCGGGCTGTCAGCCGCTCCGGCGGGTCGGGCCGCAGGGGCGGGAAGGCACCGGTCGCCCGCGACTCCGCCATCGCCCACGCCTCGGGCAGCAGCAGCTCACGAGCCTCCTGCCTCGTCGCGGCGATCATGACGTCGAGGCTGATGATGACCTGCGGCTCGGCGCACCGGTCGCTCGGCCGGAAGGCCTCGCGGTAGGCCGAGAGCGGCTCGAGGTCGCCGCGCAGGAGCGGCCCGCCGACGACGACCGGTAGCCCCAGGCGGGCGGCGACGCCCAGGCCGCTGCCGGTGGCCAGGACGAGGACCGGTGGCGGGTCCACGCCACGCGGCATCGCGGTCACCGGCCCGTCGTCGTCGAGGTAGGCGAACACCGCCGCAAGATCCTCGGCGAACCGCTCGGGGCCGTAGCGCTCCACCCCCAGGGCCCGGCGCACCGGCGCGGTGAACCCCAGCGAGCGGCCCAGCCCGAGGTCGATGCGCCCAGGGTGGAGGGCCTCCAGCATCCGGGCCTGCTCGGCGACCACGATCGGCCGGTGGTGGGCCAGCATGACGCCGCCGGAGCCCACCCGGATCCGGGACGTCCGCGCGGCGACCTCGGCCATCAGCACCGGCGGGCTGCCACTGGCGATGCCGGGCACCGCGTGGTGCTCGGCGACCCAGAAGCGGCGGAAGCCCAGCTCCTCGGCCCGCCGGGCCCGCTCGACCGTGCCGAGCAGGGCGTCACCGGGCGCCTCCCCCCGGCGGGTGCGGGAGCGGTCCAGGAGGGAGACGGGCACCGGCAGCCTCGCGGTGCCCGGGCGGGCAGCGTCGTCGTCCATCGCCCCGACCGTATGCCACGCGGCCCCCGGCAGCGCTACCGTCAGACATGGACCACGCGACCCCCAACCTGCCCGCACGGGACCTCACCGCCACCGCGCAGTTCTACGGGCACCTCGGCTTCGAGGAGGCCTACCGCGACGAGTACTGGATGATCCTGACCCGCGGCAGCGTCATGCTCGAGTTCTTCCCGGACCCGCACGTGGACCCCGCGACCAGCAACGTCAGCTGCTGCCTGCGGCTCGACGACGCCGACGCCTTCCTCGAGGTATGCCGTGGCGCCGGTCTGCCCGAGACCGACCAGGGCTGGCCGCGCGTCCACCCGCTGCACCGCGAGGCCTCCGGGCTGCGCATCGGCGCCCTCGTCGACCCGGACGGGTCGCTGCTGCGGGTCATCGAGAACCCCTCCGGCTGACCGGCCACGTGGTGCCCGTCCGGGTGGGGGCGCACCACCGTGGTGCGCTCAGCCGCCGCTGCGCACCTGACGGGCCGAGGAGTCCCACTCGTCCGCGAGCAGGCCGAAGCACAGGCTGTCGGACCAGCCCAGCTCGCGGTGCAGGCCCTCCCGCACGAAGTGGGCCTCCAGGCGCAGACCGACCTTCTCCATGACCCGCCGGGAGGCGTGGTTGCCGGCGAAGCAGTTGGCCTCGACCCGCCGCACCCCCAGCTCGAAGGCGATCGTGACGAGCTCGCGGACGGCCTCCGTCCCGTAGCCCTGACCCCGGTGCGCCGGTGCGACCGCCCAGCCGAGCTCGGCCTGGGTGCCCCTGGCGCGCTCGGCCGCCTCCCGCTGCGCCCAGCCGTCGCGGACGGAGAGCATGAGGTCGCCGACCACCTCGCCGTCGTGCTCGACCACGAGTCCTCTCACGCCGTCGAGCAGCGTGGCGGCGACCTCCTCCACCGACGTCGCGACGGCGCTCAGCCAGTAGGTCGTCGCGGGGTCCGAGCGGTAGGCGTGGACCGCGTGCATGTCCTGCAGCAGCGGCGGCCGGAGCAGGAGCCGCTCGGTGCGACGCGGCCAGGCGAGGTCGGTCAGCGCGCGGGACACGCCCCTGACGCTACTCCCGATGGAGCGTCAGGGGTCGGCGGAGAGCCGGCGCAGCAGGGCCGCGGCCTCCCCGTCGTCGGGGTCGAGCCCGAGCGCGCGGCGCGCGTGCTCGACGGCGTCCGCGGGCCTGCCGTCGACCTCGTGCGCCCAGGCCGACGTCGACCACATCGCCGCCGACCCGGGCCGCAGCCGGCGCCACAGGTCGAGCACCGGTCGGGCCACGTCGGTGCGGTGCATCTCGACCGCACCCCACACGGCGTCCTCCAGGCCGTCGTGCTCCGCGTCGGCGAACCGGGGATCGTCGGCCACCAGCTTGCGGTGCGCCTCGACGGCCGCCGGCACCCCATACCTGTGCAGCACGGGCCCCAGCGGGACGGCCGCGGGCGGTGGTGGTGGGTCGGGCGGTGTCCGGCCGAGCAGCACGTCCACCGCGGCCTCGGCGAGCTGCATGATCGGCGCGGTGTTGCTGTCGGCCAGGACGACGACCCCGAGGCCGAGGTCGGGCCAGAGGGCCAGGTGGGTCTCGAAGCCGGGGTCGGAGCCGGAGTGGTTGACGACGGGGAGCCCGCGGCAGGTGCCCCAGAACCAGCCGAGCGCCGTCTCCGCCTGCCAGACGCCGCCCGAGGGGCCGCGGGGCCTCCACATCGCGGCGTGCGCCTGCGGGGACAGCAGCCCCGCGCCTCCCGCCAGGTGCGCCACCATCCACGTCCCGAGCTCGGCGGCACCGGCGTGCAGGCTCGAGCTGGGCGCGTGCTGCCGGGTGTAGGGGTAGGCGCCGTCCAGCACCCGTGACGGAAGACCCAGGTGCGGGCGCGCGCCGAGCCCCTGCGGGACCTCGGCGGGGAGGAAGGTGCTCGTGGCCATGCCGGCCGGTCGCAGCACCCGGTCCCGCAGGTGGTCCTCGAAGGTGCGCCCGGAGACCACCGCGAGCAGGTGGCCGAGCACCTCGTAGGCGGCGTTGGAGTAGGCGTAGGCGCTGCCCGGGTCCCGCTCCAGCGGCCACCCGGCGACCTGGTTCGCGAACCGGCCCAGCGCCCCGTCGTCGAGCTCGGGCTGGTGCCAGCCGTAGTCGCTGACGTCGCCGATGCCGGAGCGGTGGGAGAGCACGTCGACGAGCGTGATGTCGCCGGCCCGCGGGTCGGCCCACGGCAGGTCCGGCAGGTAGGTCGTCAGCGCCCCGCCGAGGTCGAGCTCGCCCGCCTCCACCAGCTGCATCACCGCGGTGGCCACGAACGACTTGGAGATCGAGGCGAGGTGGAAGGGCGTGTCCGGCGTGACCGGCTCGCCGGTGGAGCGGTCACGGGTGCCGAAGCCGCGTGCCATCACCCGGTCGCGGTCGTGCACGACACAGACCGCCAGGCCGGGGAGCGCCCAGGTGTCGAGGACCTGCTGGACGAACGGCCACAGCAGGGCCTCGACGCGGTCCTCGATGGCCGCCGCCGCGCCGCCCACGGCACGAGGCTACTCCCCTGCGGTGCTGCGCGCCGGGGACGGCTCAGCACCACACGTCGGCGGTGACCTCGTCCCCGGCGACCGCGCGGTCGCACGTCGGGCACCACGGCCGGGTCCGCACCACCGACCCGCACGCGCCGTGCGTCATCCCTCCCGGACGGCCCTCGCGCACGGCGCCCCACTCCGCGAGCGCGACCACCGCCCCGGCCAGCCGGGCCCCCTCCTCGGTGAGGGCGTAGCGCATCCGCACCGGCCGGTGCTGGTAGGGCACGGCCGTGACCACACCCTCCCCGGCCAGCGCCCGCAGGCGGGAGGAGAGGACGTTGGGGGCGATGCCCTCCACCTGCGCCGCCAGCGCGGAGAACGTCCGCTCGCCCTCCAGCAGCGCCGCGACGATCCGCAGGCTCCACCGGTCACCGATCCTGCTGACCGCGCCGTCGAGCGAGCCGGGGTCGATCGTCATACCGGCATCGTAGGCGGAAGTCACTTGCAATGTGCAAGTGACCGTGCTGCGATGGGTCTGTGCAGTGCTCGCCGAGCACTCGCGACACGTGACGGGTGATGAGCATGGACGTGCTGCAGGCGCTGGAGGACACGGCCCGGACGACGCTGGAGCGCGTCGGGCCGTCGGTGGTCTCGATCGGGCGGTCCGGCCGGGGCACCGGCTACGTCGTGGGTGAGGGTCGCGTCCTGACCAACGCCCACAACCTGCGCGACCGCACCACCCAGGTCGGCTTCACCGACGGCAGACGGGTGCAGGGCAACGTCGTCGGCAGCGACCTCGACGGCGACCTGGTCGTGCTCGACGTCGACACCGGGGACGCCCCGGCCCTGGTGTGGGGCGCCGATGCCGCCCGCACGGGTGACGTCGTCCTGTCGGTGACCGCGGGCGGGCACCTGCTGCGCGTCACCTGGGGCCAGGTCACCGGGGTCGAGCGCGGCTTCCGCGGGCCCCGCGGTCGTCCCGTCCACGGGGCGCTCGAGCACACCGCACCGGCCGCGCGCGGGTCCTCCGGCGCGCCGCTCCTCGACCGCGCCGGCGGCGTCGTCGGCGTGAGCACCCACCGTCTCGAGCACGGCTTCTACCTGGCCAGGGCCGCGGACGCCGCGCTCCAGGAGGCGGTCGCGGGTATGCAGCAGGGCCGGCGCCTGGAGCCGGTGCGCCTCGGGGTCGCGCTGGCCCCGAGCGACGTGGCGCGCCGGTTGCGCCAGGCGGTCGGGCTCGCGGACCGCGAGGGGGTCCTGGTCAGGACGGTCGTCGACGGTTCGCCCGCCGACGCCGCCGGCCTGGCGGTCGGTGACCTGCTGGTGGGCGCCGGCGGGCGCGCACTGCATACCCCCGACGACCTGATCGCGGTCCTGGACGGTCTGCGCCCCGGGGACGAGCTGCGGATCGAGGTGATCCGCGGCGAGAGCCCGACCGAGGTCACGGTCCGCTTCGAGGCCGACGACGGTTCCTGAACCCTCGTGCGACCCGCCTGCCGTACGGTGCGGGGATGACGACGCCCGAACGCCGCATGCTGCAGGCCCACCTGCGGGCCGGGCGCGACCACGTCCTGGCCGCCGTCGAGGGCCTGGGCGAGGCGGACCTGACCCGCACGGTCGCCCCCTCGGGCTGGTCCGTGGCCCGGCTGCTCAACCACCTCACGCACGACGTCGAGATCTTCTGGGGGTGCGCCGTCGTGGGCGGGGACGAGGAGGCGCGCGGCCTGCTCCAGGACGGGTGGGCCGTCCCCGTCACCTCCGGCGCGGAGACGGTGGAGCGCTACCGGGCGTGGTCCGGGCGCACCGACCGCGTGCTCGCCACAACCGACCTCGACGCACCGCCCCGGTGGTGGCCGCCGGCCGACCTCTTTCCCTTCCCGCCGTTCGGCACCGCCCGGCAGGGCGTCTTCCGGCTGCTGGTGGAGACCGCCACGCACGCGGGCCACCTCGACATGGCCCGTGAGGGCATCGACGGCCGCCAGCACCTGGTGGTCGGGTAGCGGCGCCTACTCCTCCTCGCCGCGGGGGTCGGCGACGTTGGCGAGGAACAGGGGCCACCCGGTCTGCCGGTCGGCGACGCGGACCAGGTAGGGGCGGTCGACGACGACCTCCAGCGGGGGCTCGATCGGGGCGGAGCCGGCCATCCCCATCTCGGTCACCGCAGCGGCGACGGTGCCGTCCTCGTCGATGACGAGGACCCCCTGCTGCACCGCCTGGCTGACCAGGAGCGGCTGGTCGCTGATGCCGGAGAAGCCGCCACGCAGGGCCGAGGGCGCGCTCTCCTCCAGCAGGCCGAGCAGGTCGAGGCTCGAGCTGCCGTCGACGGTGGGCATGCGCAGCAGCAGGGTCGTGTGCTCGGGCTCGTCCAGCCCCGAGAGGATCCGGGACAGGAGCGTGGTGTCCAGGTCGGCGGGCAGGGTGCCGTGCGGCGGCAGGAGGACCTCGGCGGCCAGCCGCCCACCCGTGTAGGGCAGGCGCACCGCCTGCCACCCGTCCACCTCGGCG
The DNA here is from genome assembly GCF_000421185.1 of Ornithinimicrobium pekingense DSM 21552. Lineage (GTDB taxonomy): Bacteria > Actinomycetota > Actinomycetes > Actinomycetales > Dermatophilaceae > Ornithinicoccus > Ornithinicoccus pekingensis. Next base: position 106,969 of record NZ_ATWJ01000002.1, on the reverse strand, counting down.
TAGGCGGTCTCGCGGGGCTCGCCGGTGCTCATCATGTCTACCTCCACCTCCTCCCCGGAGCTCAGCGTGAACGGCGCCGGGTGGGTCAGCTCCGCCAGGAAGGGCTGCTCCCAGCGGGCGGCCAGCACGACGGCGTCCTGCAGGGCGAGCTGCAGCTCGGGACCGGGGACGATGGCGGAGCGAGGCACCAGACCTCCGGTGTGCTCCTTCACCCACGCGTCGAGCACCGCCCTGGCGTCGTCACTGCCCAGGTCGGTGGTCTGGGCCGGGGCGTCGTAGGAGCGGGCGAGGGCGTCGACGAACGTCTGCCGCACCGTCAGCGCGTCGTCCAGGACCAGCCGGCTCGCGCGGTGCACGACCGGGTCGGCGGGCAGCTCGTCCTCAGCGACCACGGACGGGTCGCCGTCCAGGTCGGCGAGCGAGGTGGTCAGCGCGTTGACCCCCTTGCCCCGGTCGGGCCCGGCCGCGCCGACGAGCGTCTCCAGCTCTGCCAGCGTCGCGCCGTCCGCACCCTCGGCGAGCATCGACAGCGTGACCTGGAGGCTCGCGGGCGAGGTGACCGTCGTCTCCGCTCCCCCGAGCGCGAGCATCTGCAGGCCCAGGGCGTCGGCGGCGGCGACCAGGTCGGGCAGGGCCACGGCGTCGGAGGGGCTCACCGTCTCCCGGTCCACGTCACTGGTCAGCTGCGCGGCCGCCGGCGCCGGCCGGTCGCCGCACGCGGCGAGCCCCGCCAGGGAGCACATGGCGACCGCCGCCCAACCGGCGAGGGTCCTGGTGCGAGACCGCATACCCGGCACACTAGACGGGACCGGGACACCGCCGCCGGAGCCCGGGTGTCGGTCTAGAAGTTGCTCGCCATGTTGGTGAAGCGGCTGTAGTGGCCCTGGAAGGCCACGACGACGGTGTCGGTCGGGCCGTTGCGGTGCTTGGCCACGATGACGTCGGCCTCGCCCTCCCGGGGCGACTCCCGCTCGTAGAGGGACTCGCGGTGCAGCAGGATGACGACGTCGGCGTCCTGCTCGATCGAGTTGTGCACCGCGATGCCGTTGGCGATGAAGTTGTGGTGACCGAGCACCGTGGCGTCGTAGACCTCCTCGACGCCGTCCAGCTCGACGCTAGCGACCTCGTCCCAGAAGACGTCGTTCACGGCGAACAGCTCGAGCTCGGCGCTGTCGAGGACCGCCGCGACCCGTGCCAGGCGCTCACGCGTCGGCGCGCTCTTGTAGAGCGCGCTGCCGCTGTAGGACACGCCGAGGCCCTCCTGGAACTGGCGGGTCGTCATGCCCTGCTCGGCCATGACCCGACGGACGTCGCCCCAGACCTCGGTGGGGACCGTGTCGACGTTGGTGCTGGCCTGGCGGTCGCGGATGACGTGGAGCAGCTGCGCCGCCGAGGCCGACCGGCCGCCGAACACCCCGATCTCCTGCAGGAACCGGCGCTGGCTGTCGCTGCCGGAGATGTCCAGGGTGTAGCCGTCGCGGTAACCAGCCTTGCGCACCGTCCGGATCCGGGTGCTGATGCCGAACCTCAGCAGCAGGCGGGACACGTCGTCGATCAGCTGCCGGCTCGTCGAGGCGTAGTAGACGCGTCCGCCCGTCTGCGCCTTGTTGACGGTGACCGAGCCGTCGGTCGCCCACAGGTGGCGCAGGAAGAGCGCGATCTGCCGCTTGGAGGCACGGAACACGCGCTCGGGGACGAGCTTCTCGTGGCTGCGCAGCCCGAACACACCCAGGTCGTCCAGCCACTCCGCGATGGGGTTGCGGCGGCCGCGCGCAAGGCGGTAGGGCGAGCGCAGGCGCAGCGTCGTGCACCGGGCCGCGGGGTCGTCGTCCCGCACCGCCATCACACCGAACGACAGCGCGGCGGTGGTCACCGCGCGCAGGTTCTCCTCGTCGACCGAGGCGTAGCGCAGGGGCTGGCGCGGCAGCATGGACCCGTCACCGAGCAGGTGGGCCAGCAGGACGAGGTGGTTGTCGTCCTCCCAGGGATCGTGCACCTCCGGCGCCGGCACGTGCCGCGGCACCGCGACACGGTCCCCGGTCCGCAGGTCACCCAGCTGCTTCCAGCCGTCGTAGGTGAGGAAGGGGTGGTTCTCGGTCGCCCGGATCGTCTTGCCCGAGGTCAGGGTCAGGCGGAAGACCGGACGGGTCCCGGTGGGAAAGACGTGCGTGAGGTGACGGCGGACGTAGCGCAGGGACTCGTCGAGGGACCACACCGGCACGTCGGTCGCGCCCGTGGCGTGCAGCTCGCGCATGGTCACCTCGGCACCGGTGTCCGCGCGCAAGACCCGGGTGTCGGCGGTGAGGCAGCCGGACTCGCGAAGGTCGCTCATCTGCGGCTTCTTGTCCGTGCGCTGCTCAGGCCCACGGTTCAGCTGCGAGAGCGCGATCAGCGGCACCTCCAGCTCCTTGGCCAGCAGCTTGAGCGCACGGCTGAATTCCGCCACCTCCTGCTGGCGTGACTCCACGCGCTTGCCCGAGCTCATCAGCTGCAGGTAGTCGACGATGACGAGCTTGAGGTCGTTGCGCTGCTTGAGCCGTCGGCACTTGGCCCGGATCTCCATGAGCGACATGTTGGGCGAGTCGTCGATGAACAGCGGGGCGTCGTGGATGCGGCCCTGCGTCTCGGCCAGGCGGGTCCAGTCGCGGTCGCGCATGTTGCCCTTGCGCATGTTCTGCAGCGGGATCTCCGACTCGGCGGAGAGCAGACGCATGGTGATCTCGGTGCGGCTCATCTCCAGGGAGAAGACGACGCTGGGCATCCGCGCCTTGATCGCCGCCGCGCGGGCGATGTCTAGGGCGAAGGTCGAGTTGTGGGTCGGGATCATCGACCGCCCGGCCAGGTAGAGGTGGTCGGGGCTAGTGACCTGCACGCACCGGACCGGCGTGGACGGGACGGGACGCACGGCGGTGATGAACCGCGAGTTCCTGCGCTGCAACGACCGCTGCCGCAGTCGTTTGTGCAGCAAGTTCTTGCGCTCCAGACGGAAGATGTCCTCGTCTGCGGAAAACGTGAGGGTGTAAGCCACCGATGTGTCGGTGCTTCGCCCGCGGACCACCTTGCGGCTACGCCCACAGCGGTAGCCCAGACCCACGATGAGCTCGTAGACGTCGTCCGCCAGGCGACGCGATGTCGTCGTGAACTGCGGACAACCACCGGCCGTGACGGTGCCGTCCGTGTCGAGGAGCCCCGAGAGCAGCGCGCGCCGCTGGGTCTCGTCGGCACGCTGGTAGGAGGCAGGGATGTGCTTACTCCCCAGGACACCCACCTTGCGCAGCAGCGCCTTGACCGAACCATGATCGTGGAAACAGGACTGGCATCGACGTCCCCCGCTCGAGGGTCCTCCGCAGTCGACGCACGTCGCTATCGACGGCTCACCCAGACCGCGCGACCGCCCACCACACTTTCGCCCGCAAGTCTTGACCTGGGACGTTTGCGGGATGAATGTCGTGCCGCAAACCACGCAGTCCCGCTCGGCGATCTGTTCCTTGGGAAGGGTCAAGGAGTAGAGCATCCCCCCCATCGGCCGCACATGCAGACCCTCGCCCTCCAGCAGCATGACCATCTCTGGGTCGGCGGAGGTCAGACGCGCGCCGGCCGTCTCACCATCACCCAGCCATGCGCCCAGCACGTAGGGGGACAGAGGAAGGTCGGCGGGCGGCAGAGAGAGTGGCTGTGTGAGGGCGACACTGTGATTCAGCCTGCGGTCCGCCGTGTCACAACGAAGCGTGTTGCGAATGTCGACGGTGCTTCGTGCCGAACTCTCTCCATCGCGCAGGCCGCGGCGTTCCGCCCGCGTGCTCGTCTGCCACAGGTGCTCGGCATCAGCGACGATCGTCGAGCCGTCGGAGAACTCGACCTCGAAGCAGGGACGCCCTTCCATCACCTCGGTCGCTGCCACCACGGTGGTCGGCCGACCGTCGGCCCCAAGCAGCTCGTCACCCACCGCGACGTCGCCCATCGTTGTCCAGCCGGTGGGTGTGGGCAGGGGCGTTTCGAGGGCAAGAGCCTTGCCCACGGCCGGCCTGGCCGCCACGATGATCATCTGCCCCGGGTGCAGGCCGTTGGTCAGCTCGTCGAGCTCGGTGAAGCCGGTCGGGACGCCGACCATGTCCCCCGAGGACGACGCGTTGTGCTCGATCTCGTCGGTCGTCGGCTGGATCAGGTCGCCGAGGGCGTGGTAGTCCTCACCCCCGCGGCGGTCGGCGACCGCGAACACCTCGGCCTGGGCGGCGTTGACGATCTCCTCGACGTCTCCCCCGCCGTAGCCGATCTGCACGATCTTGGTGCCGGCCTCCACGAGGCGGCGCAGGATGGCCCGCTCGGCGACGATCTCGGCGTAGTAGGCGGCGTTGGCCGCGGTCGGCACCTGGGCGATGAGCTGGTGCAGGTATGCCGTGCCGCCCACCCGGGCCAGGTCGCCGCGCTTGGTCAGCTCGTCGGCGACGGTGATCGCGTCGACCGGCTCGCCGCGCGAGAACAGGTCGATGACCGCGTCGTAGATCCGCTCGTGGGCCGGGCGGTAGAAGTCCGGCGCCTTGACGATCTCCGAGCACTCGCCGATGGCATCCTTGGACAGCAGCATCGCGCCGATCGCGCTCTGCTCGGCGGCGACGTCCTGAGGGGGGAGACGGTCCTCCGCGGGGCTCTCCGAGGCCCCGTAGGCCTGCTCCAGCTCGCTCAGCGACATACGCCCTCCCGCTCCTCGTCCGACCGTGCGAGCAGTCCAGCACCGCCCACTGACACACGAGCTCGCCCGCCGGTCATCAGGTCACCGTAGGGCGTGCCCCGACCCCCACCAAACGGGCCTGTGGACAACATGTGGACCAGGTGTGGAGAGACCGTGGACGACGCGCCGCGCGGGCGCCCCGCGGCTGTGGACAGCCGCTGTGGACCACCAGATAGTTCGCGCGCAAAACCATGGCTGACCTGCGGAGACGCAACACACAGGCTGTGGACGAAAACTCGTCTGCCAGACTCCTCCCTCGTGAGCCACTCCGATCCCTCCCCGTCGCAGGAGCCCGTCCGGGGCATGCGTCGCGAGGTGCTCCGGCTGGCCGTCCCCGCCTTCCTGGCCCTCGTCGCCGAGCCCTTGTTCCTGCTCGCCGACTCCGCGATCGTCGGCTACCTGGGCACCGCCTCCCTCGCCGGCCTGGGCGTGGCCAGCGGGGTGCTGCTCACCGCCGTCAACATCTTCGTCTTCCTCGCCTACGGCACGACGGCAGTGGTCGCCCGCCGCCTGGGCGCCGGCGACCAGCGGGGCGCCCTCGGCGCGGGGGTCGACGGCCTGTGGCTCTCGCTCGTCCTCGGCCTGCTCGCCGCCCTGGTGATCGCGGTCTGGGCCGAGCCCCTCGTCACGCTGTTCGGCGCCACGCCCGACGCGACGGCCGAGGCGGTGACCTACCTGCGGGTCTCGACGCTCGGCATACCCCCGATGCTCATGGTCCTGGCCGCCACCGGCGTCCTGCGCGGCATGCTCGACACCCGCACGCCGCTGGTCGTGGCCACGGTCGGCTTCTCCGTCAACGCGGCACTGTCGCTCCTGCTGGTCCACGGGGTGGGGTGGGGCATCGCCGGCGCCGCGTGGGGCACGGTCGTGGCCCAGACCGGCATGGCCGTCGCCCTGGTGGCCGTGGTCGTGCGGGGCGCCCGGCACCTGGGTGCGCCGCTGGGCTTCACCGCCGGCGGGGTGCTGCGCGCCGCCGTGGACGGGGTGCCGCTGCTCGTGCGCACGCTCGCGCTGCGCGCCGTGATGCTGCTGACGGTCTGGGTCGCCGCCGGCCTGGGCGAGCCGGAGCTGGCGGCCCACCAGGTCGCGATGACGGTATGGAGCGCGCTGGCCTTCGCCCTCGACGCGCTCGCGATCGCCGCCCAGGCGCTGACGGGCCGCTCCCTGGGCGCCGGCGACGTCGAGGGCACCCGGGCCGTCACCTGGATGATGGTCCGCTGGAGCGTGTGGTTCGGGGTGGCCCTCGCGGTGCTCATCGTCGCCCTCCACCGCGTCATCCCTCTCGGCTTCAGCAGCGACGAGCAGGTGCGGGCCGCCCTGGCCGCGGCCCTGCTGGTGGTCGCGGTCGGGCAGCCGGTGGCCGGCGTCGCGTTCATCCTCGACGGGGTGCTCATCGGGGCCGGGGACGCACGCTGGCTGGCCGTCGCCCAGACCGTCTTCCTCCTCGCCTACCTGCCGATGGTGCTCGGTGTCTGGGGCTCCGGCGCCGAGGGTGTGGCCGGCCTGGTCTGGCTGTGGGTCGCCTTCACCGGCTACATGGCCGTGCGGTCGGCCGGGCTGGTGTGGCGGGCCCGCGGTGACGCGTGGATGGTCACGGGCGCCGCGCGCTGAGCGGCGCCATCGCCCTCGTGCGGTCGACCCCGCCCGTGCGCGACCGACATCGCCCAGGTGGGCGATGTCGACCGCCGAAGGGCGACCACGTGGTGCCCCGCGACCCGGCTCAGGGCCGTTCCGGCTGCTCCGCCACGGGCTGCTCCGCCCCCGGCTGCAGGCGCCGGGCACGGCTGCCCAGGTGGATGTCGGCCAGCTCCACCTGGCCGGTGCGGAAGCCGGCGCGGCCGACCATGTGCGCGCCGGCGGGGATCGTCAGCAGCTGGAAGACCCCGATGAGCACCAGCATCCCCACGTCGAGACCGGAGCGGGTGCGCAGCCCCACCCCGACGATGACGAGCAGCACGCCCAGCACCTGCGGCTTGGTGCCCGCGTGCATCCGGGTCAGCAGGTCGGGGAAGCGCAGCAGGCCGATCCCGGCGACGAGGCACAGCGCGGCCCCCAGCAGCAGGAACACCAGGCCCGCGACGTCGGCGACGGTCGTCCAGGTCATCGGGGTGCCTCCGGGTCGCGGTCGCGGGCGACGAACCTGGCCACCGCCACCGAGCCCATGAAGCCCACCAGCGACAGCGAGATGAGCAGCGGGAGGGTGGAGGAGCCGTCGGTCAGCGCCGCCTGCGCGCCCAGGGAGCAGACGACGATCGAGACGAGCACGTCGGAGCCGACGACCCGGTCGAGCACGCTCGGGCCGATGGTGATGCGGATGAGGGCCAGCAGGGCCGACACGGCCAGCAGCCCGCCGATCGCCCAGGCGAGCACGCTCTCGAGCAGGTCCAGGGTCATGCGTCCTCCTCGGCCACGACGTCGTGCGCGGCCCGCCGCAGACCGCGCGGCTCGTCGGGCTGCACCTGCGCCAGCGCCGGCACCGCGGGCCGGCGGCGCGGGTCGAGCACGGATTTGGGGTCGGGGTGGAAGGCGCGCAGGACCCGGGCCTCCTGCGCCAGGACGCGTCGACGCACCGTCTGCGCCTGCCGCAGCGTCGTGACGTCGAGGGCGTGCAGGGTGAGCAGGCGCTTGTGCGGCTCGAGGTCGATGACCACGGTGCCGGGCACGAGGGCGACCATCTCGGCCGTGATCGTCTGCAGCAGCTCCTCGTCACCGGCCAGCTCGATGTCCATGACCGCCCCGCGGGTCGTCGGGCCCCGGGCGACCGCGAGCCAGGACACCTCGAGGGAGGCCTTGACCAGGTCCCACAGGAACCGGGCGAAGAGCAGCACGGTGGCGGCCGGTCGCACGACGAAGCGCACCCGCACGCGCGGCAGCGGGAAGAGCAGCAGCACGACGACCGCCACGAGCACGCCGCCCACCAGGGTCAGCGGCGTCGGCGCACCCCACAGCAGCACCCACACCGCCGTCAGCCAGACGACCGAGCCCCAGGCGACCCGTCGCCGGGAGAAGCGAGGATTCACAGCGACACCCCCGCCCCGAGCACCGCGTCCAGGTAGGGCTGGCGCATCATCAGGTCCACGGCGGCCCGCGTGGTGACGTCGTAGAGCGGGCCGGCCAGGACGCTCAGCCCCACGGTGACGGCGACGAGGGCGGAGGTGGGCACGAGCACGCCCAGCCCCAGCGCCTCGTGGTGGCCGCCCCGGACCGGGCCGCTGCCGGTGACCCCCTCAGGGTTCTCCGACCAGAAGGCGCGCCCCCAGACCCGCGCGACGGCATACAGGGTGAGCAGTGAGGTCACCACCGAACCGACCACCACGGTCAGCGCCAGCCAGCTGCCGTCGTCGACGCCGGCCTGGAGCAGCCCGACCTTGCCCAGGAAGCCGGTGAAGGGCGGGATGCCGCCCAGGTTCATCGCGGGGATGAAGAAGAGGATGCCCACGACCGGCGAGATCCGGGCCAGGTCGCCCAGGCGACCGGTGTCGCTGGAGCCGCCGACGCGCTCGATGAGGCCCGTCACGAGGAACAGCGTGGTCTGGATGAGGATGTGGTGCACGACGTAGAAGATCGCCGCCGCCAGGCCGATCGTGCTGCCCACGGCGATCCCGAAGAGCATGTAGCCGATGTGGCTGACGAGGGTGAAGGACAGCATCCGCTTGATGTCGTCCTGGACGACCGCGCCGAGGATGCCCACGACCATCGTCAGCAGCGCCGCCCACAGGAGCAGGTCCTCGAAGCGGGACGTGGGGAAGAGCAGGGTCTGCACGCGGATGATGGCGTAGATGCCGACCTTGGTGAGCAGGCCTGCGAACACCGCGGTGATGGGCGCCGGCGCGGTGGGGTAGGAGTCGGGCAGCCACCCGGACATCGGGAAGACGGCCGCCTTGACCGCGAAGCCGATGAGCAGCATGAGCTGCAGGACCGCGACCGTGCCGCCGGGCAGGTCGCCGATCCGCTGGGCCAGCAGCGCCAGGTTGATGGTGCCGGTGGCGGAGTAGACCAGGCTGATCGCGATGAGGAAGATCAGCGAGGACAGCAGCGAGACCAGCACGTAGGTGGTGCCGGCGCGGACCCGTTCTGCGGTGCCACCGAGGGTGAGCAGCACGAAGCTGGCGGCCAGCAGCATCTCGAAGCCGACGTAGATGTGGAACAGGTCCCCGGAGATGAACGTCGTGGTCACCCCGGCGGCGAGCACGAGGATCGAGGGGTGGAAGACGGGCAGGGGCGAGTGCCCGTCGCTCTCGTCGTCGAAGGAGCTGCGCCCCTGGCCGATCGAGTAGCCCAGGACCCCCATCGTGACCGTCGTCGAGACGATGACCATCAGGGCGGCGAGCCGGTCGACCACCAGCACGATGCCCTCCCACGGCATCCACCCGCCCACGTAGACGACCTGCGCACCCTCCTGGTCGGCGGCCCAGAGCAGCACGCCGGCGAGGACGAGCATCGAGCCGAGCACCGTCATGCTGACGACGCGCTGGACCCAGGTGCGGCCGGCCGCCGCCAGCGCCAGACCCGCGCCGACGAGCGGCAGGACGACGAGCAGCGGCACCATCCAGGCGTATGGGGTGATCACCGGTTTTCCCCGTCCTCGCCGCGGGCGGGCCGCCCGGTGTCGCCGTCGTGGTAGCGGCTCTCGGTGCGCTCGCCCTCGGCCGCGATCTGGTCGGAGACCGCGCGGGCGGAGGGGCTGCCGGTGTCGTCCGCCTCGGCCCGGGCGTGGATGCGCGCCGACTCGGTGTCGTCGGTGACGAGGTCGACACCGGAGAGCTGTCGGGCTCGGTGGGCCAGCGCCAGCACGAACGCGGTCATCCCCAGGGTGATGACGATGGCGGTGAGCACCAGCGCCTGCGGCACGGGGTCGGCCATCGGCCCCTCGGTCTTGCCGACCAGCGGCGGCGCCCCGGCGGGCCCGGAGGCGACGATGTAGAGCAGGTTGGCGCCGTTGCCCAGGAGCAGGAAGCCCATGAGGGCACGCACCAGGGACCGCGACAGGAACAGGTAGGTGCCGGTGGCGACGAGCACGGAGGCCACGACGATCGTGGTGATGTTGGGGCTCACGCGTCCACCTCCTCGCGCTCGGCGGCCTGCTCGCGCTCGGTGCGGATCTGGTCGTCGATGCCGGAGCCGAAGCTGCGCAGGATGTCGAGCATCAGCCCGATCACCACAAGGTAGACACCGAGGTCGAACAGCAGCGAGGTGACCACGTGGACGTCTCCGAGCAGGGGCACGTGGACGTCGGCGACCCAGCTGCGCAGCGGCGGCGAGCCGACCAGCATGGGCAGGCCGGCGGAGCCGGCGGCGATGAACAGCCCGGTGCCCAGGAGCGATGCGGGCCGCACGGGCAGCGCCGCCCGCAGCTCGGCGCCGTAGCCGGCCAGGTAGCGCAGGCACAGCGCCAGACCCGCCACGATGCCGGCCGCGAAACCGCCGCCCGGGTCGTTGTGGCCCGAGAACAGCAGGTAGACCGACCACAGCATGATCGTGTGGAAGACCAGGTGGGTGACGATCTCCAGGATCGTGGAGCGACGGTCGGGGTCGAGGACGTCGGTGCCGGCGATCCACGAGGTGCCCGACGGGGTCACCGGCTCGGCGTCGGGCTCGACGCGGGCACCGGCCCACCGGGAGCGGGCGCGCAGCAGCCCCTGGGCGGCTCGCTGGAGGTTGTCGTCACGCAGGAAGATGAGACTGGCGACGCCGGTCGCGGTCGCGAGCACCACGGAGAGCTCGCCCATCGTGTCCCAGGCGCGGACGTCGACGAGGATGACGTTGACGACGTTGGCGCCGCCGCCGTAGTCGTAGGCGCGCTGGCCCAGGCCGATCCCCGCACGCTCGTGCACCCGCGAGCCCGCCGCTACGAGGGCCAGCACGCCGACGGTCGTGCCGACGGCGATGCCCAGCAGCGCCCGCACCCGACGGGTCAGCCGCGTGGGGTCGTCGGGGAAGCGGCCGGAGAGGCGCCGCAGCACGAGCACCAGCACGACCAGCGTGACGGTCTCGACCAGCAGCTGGGTCAGGGCCAGGTCGGGGGCGCCGTGCAGCAGGAACAGCATCGCGGTGCCGTAACCGGTCACGCTGACCAGGAAGACGGCACGCAGCCGCCGGCGGGCACGCGTGGCGAGGAAGGCGCCCAGGACGACGAGCGCGCCGGTGAGCACCTGCGCCGGGGAGTCGGCCCAGCGCACGTCGTTGGGCCAGGAGATCCCCCGGACGACCATCGTGACCCCGGGCAGCACGACCACGACGGTGAAGATGATGCCCAGCAGCACCGGCAGCGAGCCGCGCTGCATGAAGCCCGTGGTCTCCAGCGCCACCCGGTCGACACCGCGCATGAGGTGGTGGTAGCTGCGGCCCGCGTCGAAGGGGACGAGCGGGACCGGCACCTCGACGGGCCGCCGGGCCTGGGCCCACCACCAGGCCAGGCCGAGGGACCAGATGCCGACCGACACCAGGAGCGGGGCGCCCACCCCGTGCCAGAGGCCGAGGTGCACCTCGTGCGACTCGGCGACGTGCGTGACGGTGGTGGTGTGCGGCTCGAGCACCTTCTCCAGGGAGGTGGAGGTCACCCCGAGGACCAGGCCGCCGAGCGAGAGCAGCGAGGGGACGCCCACGAGGACCCACGTCGGGGGGTGCCAGCGCGGCGGGGTGGGCTTGCCCATCGGCGGGCGCGCGCCGTCGGTGAAGGCGCCCCAGACGAACCGGGTGGAGTAGGCCATGGTCAGCACCGAGCCGAGCACGACCGCCACCGCGGCGGCGCCCTGCAGCGACCACCAGCCGTCCGCCGGGTGGATGACCGACGCCACGGCGGCCTCCTTGCCCACGAACCCGAGCAGCACCGGCAGCCCGGCCATCGACATCGCCGCGAGGGTGGCGAAGAAGGCCAGGACCGGCATGTGCTGCCGCACCCCGACCAGGCGGCGGATGTCGCGGGTGCCGGTGGAGTGGTCGATGGTGCCGACCGCCAGGAACAGGCTGGACTTGAAGAGCGCGTGCGCCACGACCAGGGTCAGGCCGGCCAGGGTCGCTCCGGTGCTGCCGTAGCCGAGGAGCAGGATGAGGAACCCGAGCTGGCTCACCGTGCCGTAGGCCAGCAGCAGCTTGAGGTCGTTCTGCCGCGTCGCCCGGAAGGCACCGAGGAGCATCGTGCTGCCGCCGAGCACGAGCACGACGACCTGCCAGGCCGGCAGGTCGCCATACCCCGGCGCGAGGCGGGCCACGAGGTAGACGCCGGCCTTGACCATCGCGGCGGCGTGCAGGTAGGCGCTGATCGGGGTGGGGGCGACCATGGCGCCGGGCAGCCAGAAGTGGAAGGGGATGAGCGCCGACTTGCTCACGGCACCCACCAGCAGGAGCACGATGCCGACGGTGACCGTGGGGGAGGTGACCGGGTGGGCCACCAGCTCGCTGATCCGGTAGGTGCCCGAGGCGTGCCCCACCAGGACGATGCCCACGAGCATGGCCAGGCCGCCCGCGGTGGTGACGATCAGCGCCTGCTTGGCCGCGCGCGTGCTCGCCTGGCTCGTCGACAGGTAGCCGATGAGCAGGTAGGACAGGACGGTCGTGATCTCCCAGAAGACGTAGAGCAGCAGCAGGTCGTCGGCGGTGACGAGCCCGAGCATCGCCACGGCGAAGGCCACGAGGCAGGCGGCGAGCAGCCCGACGTTGTCCTCGCCCTCGGCGTCGACGTAGTGGGCGCAGTAGACCAGGACCAGCGCGCCGACGCCCGAGACGATCAGCGTCATCACCCAGGCCAGGGTGTCGAGGCGGAAGACCAGGTCCATGCCCAGGTCGTCGACCCAGGACATCCGCTCGGAGTAGGGGTCCTGCGTGCCGGCCGCGGCCAGCTGGGTGACCGCCCAGGCGGCGGTGCCGGCCGGGACGAGGGCGAGGACCGCGAAGGCCCGGGAGCCGAGGACCCGGACCAGGGTGGGAGCCAGGACCGCGGCCCCCACGTGCATCAGCAGGAGGATGGCGACGGTCACGAGCGCGGGCCCTCCTCGGGTCTGCTGTCGGCTGGCTGAACCAGCAGTCTACCGGGGCCCGGCAGGCGCGACCGACGCCCCTTCGCACCGGACGCGCTCCGGCCCCGGTCCGCACAGGGCGGGCCGGGGCCGGAGCGACCGTGACCGGGCGAGCCCGGTCACCTCCCTCAGGAGGCGGTGACGGTGATGGTGAGGTCGGCGGAGACGCCCTCGTGCAGGCGCACGTGGACGGGGTGCTCGCCGACGGAGCGGATCGGGGTCGGGACCTCGATCTGGCGCTTGTCGACCTGCGGGCCACCGGCGGCGACGATCGCGTCGGCGATCTCCGACGGGGTGACGGCGCCGAACAGGCGACCGCCCTGACCCGCACGGGCGGCCACGGAGATCGTGGTGCCCTCCAGGCGGTCCTTGGCCGCCGCGGCGTCCTCGGCCGACTTCAGGGCACGCTTGGCGCGGCCCTGGGTGATCGCGTCGACCTGCTTCTGGCCGCCCTTGGTCCACGGGGTGGCGACCTTGCGGGGCAGCAGGAAGTTGCGGGCGTAGCCGTCCTTGACGTCGACGACGTCACCGGCGGAGCCCAGGCCCGAGACGGGCTGCGTCAAAATGAGCTTCATCAGCTTCTCCTCTAGCGGCGCGGGGGTCAGCGGGCGGAGCTGCTGTAGGGCAGCAGCGCCATCTCGCGGGCGTTCTTCACCGCGTTGGCGATGCGGCGCTGCTCCTGGACGGAGACGCCGGTGACGCGACGGGCGCGGATCTTGCCGCGGTCGGAGATGAACTTGCGAAGCAGCGCGGTGTCCTTGTAGTCGATCGACTCGATCTTCGCGGACTTGAGCGGGTTCGCCTTCTTCTTGGGCTTACGCACTACGGGCTTGGCCATCGTGGTGCTCTCCCCTTTCGTGAGAGCCCGAGCTGTGCTCGGGATGGTGTTCTTCGGGTATGGAGTGGATCAGAACGGGGGCTCGTCGTAGGACGGCGCGCCGCCCCACCCACCACCGGCCTGCTGGCCGGACTGGCCGGACTGGCCGCCGGTCGCCCACGGGTCGGAGTCGGGCTGGCCGCCGGCGGCCTGGCCACCGGACTGTTGCCCGCCGGACTGGCCGCCCCAGCCGCCGGACTGCTGTCCGCCGGAGGAGGCGCCACCTGCTGCGGGCTGACCGCCCTGCTGGCCACCCCAGCCGCCCTGCTGACCGCCGCCGCGCTGGGCCTTGGTCACCTTGGCGGTCGCGTAGCGCAGCGACGGGCCGATCTCGTCGACCTGCATCTCCATGACGGTGCGGTTCTCGCCCTCCTGGGTCTGCCAGGAGCGCGAGACGAGACGACCGGTCACCACGACGCGGGCGCCGCGGGTCAGGGACTCGGAGACGTTCTCCGCCGCCTCGCGCCAGACCGAGCAGCGCATGAACAGCGTCTCGCCGTCCTTGAACTCGTTGGCCTGGCGGTCGAACTGGCGGGGGGTCGACGCCACGGTGAAGTTGGCGACAGCCGCACCGCTGGGGGTGAAGCGCAGCTCCGGGTCGGCCGTCAGGTTGCCGACGATGGTGATGGGGGTCTCTCCGGCCATGTCAGGTCGTCCTCGATCCGTTGGTCTTCGAAATGTCCTCGGGGGGTGTGCGCCTCGACGCTCAGGCGTCGCGGCGCAGCAGCTTGGTCCGCAGGACGGACTCGTTCAGGCCCAGCTGGCGGTCCAGCTCCTGGGCGGTCGCGGGCTCGGCGGTCATCTGGACGACCGCGTAGATCCCCTCGGCCTGCTTCTTGATCTCGTAGGCCAGGCGGCGACGTCCCATGACGTCGATCTCGTCGACGGAGCCACCTTCCTTCCCCACGACGGTCAGCATCTTCTCCAGCGTGGGCTGGAGGTTACGCTCGTCGGTCTCGGGGTCGAGGATGATCATCAGCTCGTACTGACGCATGCGTGAACCCACCTCCTTCGGTCTCATGGCGGTCACGGTCTCTCCGTGACAGGAGGGCTTCATACGTCGCCACCGCTCCGCACAGCCTGCCACCGGCCGCGCGGGCCGGACAGGAGTTGTCCACAGGCACGTGGCCCGTGGACGGTGGAACGGTGAACCCCTCCACGATACCGGGCGGGGAGGGGAGCCTCCTAATCCCCGTCCGCACCCGGCCGCGGGCCTGCCCTGCCGGCCTCATCCTGCTCTCACCGACGCCACGACATACTGGACCGGTCCGAGAGCAGCACGAGGAGCCTTGATGAAGATCGCCGTCGCCGGTACTGGTTATGTGGGCCTGTCCAACGCCGTGGTGCTGGCCCAGCACCATGAGGTGGTGGCCCTGGACATCGACGAGGCGAAGGTCGGGCTGATCAACGCCCGGCGCTCCCCGATCGTGGACCCCGAGCTGGAGGACTACCTGGCGCACAACCACCTGGGCCTGCGGGCCACGACCGACCCCGGTGAGGCCTACGACGGCGCGCAGGTGGTGGTGATCGCCACCCCGACCGACTACGACACCGAGACCAACTTCTTCGACACCTCCTCGGTGGAGAAGGTGCTGGTGGACGTGCTCGCGCGCGCCCCGGAGGCGACGGTGGTGATCAAGTCCACGATCCCGGTCGGGTTCACCGAGCGGCTGCGCGAGACCCACCCGGGCGCGGCGGTGCTGTTCTCCCCCGAGTTCCTGCGCGAGGGCCGGGCGCTGCACGACAACCTGCACCCGTCCCGGATCATCGTCGGCGACACCGGGCAGCGGGGGCGGATGTTCGCCGACCTGCTGCTGGAGGGGGCGGTGGACAAGGACGTGCCGGTGCTGCTGACCGGGTCCACCGAGGCCGAGGCGATCAAGCTGTTCGCCAACACCTACCTGGCGATGCGGGTGGCCTACTTCAACGAGCTGGACACCTACGCCGCCACCCGCGGCCTGGACACCCGCCAGATCATCGAGGGCGTCGGCCTGGACCCGCGCATCGGGGACCACTACAACAACCCCTCCTTCGGCTACGGCGGCTACTGCCTGCCCAAGGACACCCGCCAGCTGCTGGCCAACTACGGCGACGTGCCCCAGACCCTGATCACCGCGATCGTGGACGCCAACACCACCCGGATGGACTTCATCGCCGCCGACATCCACGAGCGCCGCCCGGCCACCGTGGGCATCTACCGGCTCATCATGAAGGCCGGCTCGGACAACTTCCGCGCCTCCTCCATCCAGGGCGTCATGTCCCGCCTGCAGGCCCGAGGCACCGAGATCGTCATCTACGAGCCCGCCCTGGACGCCGACACCTTCCAGGGCGCCCGCGTCACCGACGACCTGGCCGAGTTCACCGCCGCCGCCGACGTCATCATCGCCAACCGCCTCGACGAGACCGCCGCAACCTTCGGCGACAAGCTCTACACCCGCGACCTCTACAGCCGCGACTGACGCCCCCCGTGACCGCAGCGACCGGCACCACCGCCCCGGCCAGCACGCCGGCGGACGAGCGCCCGCCTCGCCGCGCCCCGCTGCGGGGGGACATCGAGGGGCTGCGCGCCGTCGCCGTGCTCATGGTGCTGCTCTACCACGCGGGCGTGCCGGGCTTCGGCGGCGGCTTCGCCGGCGTCGACGTCTTCTTCGTCATCTCCGGCTACCTCATCACCGGCCAGCTGGTCGCGGAGGCGCGACGCTCCGGGACGGTCTCCCTGACCCGGTTCTACGCCCGGCGGGCACGGCGGCTGCTGCCGGCGGCCTCCCTGGTGCTCGTCGTCACGGCCGTGGCCGGCTGGTGGCTGCTGCCTGCGGGCCGTCGGGGCGAGCTCGGCACCGACGTCGTGGGCGCGACGCTGTATGTCGTGAACTGGGTCCTCGCCGGCCGCGAGGTGGACTACCTCGCGGAGGACTCGGCCCCGTCCCTGCTGCAGCACTACTGGTCGCTGTCGGTCGAGGAGCAGTTCTACGTCGTCTGGCCGCTGCTGATCCTGCTCGTGCTGTGGCTGTGCCGGCGGCTGCGGCTGTCCCTGACAGCCGGGCTGACGCTCACCCTGGGGCTGGTGGTCGCCGCGTCCCTGCTCTGGTCGGTGGTGCACACGGCGCAGTCGCCCGGCACCGCCTACTTCGTCACGACCACGCGGGTGTGGCAGCTGGGGGTGGGCGGGCTGCTCGTCCTGCTCACCCCGCAGCTCGCCCGGCTGCGCCGGCCGGCGGCAGCCGGACTGGCCTGGGCCGGCCTGGTGCTCATCGGGCTGACGGTCGTGCTGGTCGACCCGGGCACGCCCTGGCCGGGCAGCGCCGCCCTGCTGCCGACCCTGGGCACCGCCGCCGTCGTCGCGGCGGGGGCCGCCTGGGCGCACAGCCCACCCGCCCGGCTGCTCGGGGTGGGGCCGATGCGCTTCCTCGGCGGCCTGTCCTACGGCCTCTACCTGTGGCACTGGCCCGCGCTCCGGCTCCTGGAGGAGACCCGCCCGGACTCCGGGCTGGCCGCCCGCCTCGCCGTCGCCGCCGGCTCCGTCGTCCTGGCCTGGGCGACCCTGCGCCTGGTCGAGAACCCCATACGCTTCCACCCGGCCCTGGCCCGCCGGACCGGCCGGGGCCTCCTCTACGGCGCGGCCAGCATGGCCGCCACCGCCGCCGTGGGCGCGGCCGTCCTCCAGACCGCTCCGCAGTTCGACCCGCGCCAGCTGGGGGACGTGCCCCCCACCGCCGGAGCCGTCGGGCTGGTGGACCCCGCCAGCCGGACCACGGACCGGCTGCAGCCCGTGCCCGACCCCGAACGGCTCTTCACCACCACCGGGACGGTCTACCCCGACCCCGACATCGCCGTCGAGGACACCCCGCGGGCCGCCTACGGGGCGGGCTGCCAGGTCGCCCAGGGCTCCAGCGAGATCACGCCCGACCACGTCTGCGTCTTCGGCGACCGCGAGGGCGAGGTGTCCGTCGCCCTGGTCGGCGACTCCAAGGCGCTGCAGTGGGTCTCCGCCCTCGAGCCGATCGCGGTCCAGGAGGGCTGGCGGGTCAAGGTCTACACCAAGTCGGCGTGCGGCTTCGTCGCCGTCGAGCAGGAGCCGGACTGCGTCGACTACAACGCGGCCCTGTCCGAGCGGCTCGGCTCCGCCGAGCACGTGCCCGACCTGATCCTGACGTCGATGGGCCGCTACGGCGGGGAGGAGATGGCGACCTCGCTGGTCGAGCACCTGCAGCCGGCCGTCGACGCCGGGGCCCGCGTGGTCATGCTCGCGGACAACCCCGCCCCGGACCGGGAGGAGCTGCCGGACGGGCTCACGTCCTACGAGTGCGTGGGGGCGCACCCCGACGACTACGGCGCCTGCGCCTACGAGTCCGGACGGGGCTCGGGCACCCCGGTGCTGACGCTCGCCTCCGAGGAGCTGGGGGTGCCGCTGCTGGACCTCAACCGCTGGGTGTGCCCCGGCAGCGGTCCGGAGCCGGCCTGCCCGTCGGTGGTCGGTGACGTCCTGGTGTTCCGGCAGGGCAGCCACCTGACCGCGACCTACGTCCGCTCCCTCACCCCGGTGCTCCACCACGAGCTGGTCGGCGCCGGTGCCGCCCGGACCCCGCTGGAGCAGATCGAGTGGCGGGTCGCCGGCCTCGGCCGGGCGACCAGCGGCCTCTAGCCGATCACCACCACGACGTCGCCCTCCTGGACGACATCGCCGGGTGACACGTGGACCTCCACCACCGTCCCGGCGGCCTCGGCCAGCAGCGGGATCTCCATCTTCATCGACTCCAGGAGCACCACCTCCTCGCCGGCCTCGACCCGCTGGCCCACGGTGACGTGGACCTGCGCGACGCTGGCGACGAGCTCGGAGGCGATCTGCTGCGGCATGGGCGGCATCGTCTCAGACCCCGCTGGGCTCAGCCGTCGAGGAGGGCGAGCAGGTAGTCGCCGTAGCCCGACCTGCGCAAGGGCTGGGCGCGTTCGGCGAGCTGGGCGTCGGTGAGGAAGCCCATGCGCCAGGCGACCTCCTCGGGGGCCCCGACCTTGTAACCCTGCCGGGCCTCGAGGGTGCGCACGTAGGAGGAGGCGTCGTTGAGGGAGTCGAAGGTGCCGGTGTCGAGCCAGGCGGTGCCGCGGGGCAGGACCTCCACGTGCAGCTGGCCCTGCTGCAGGTAGCGGCGGTTGAGGTCGGTGATCTCCAGCTCGCCGCGGGCCGAGGGCCTCAGGGCGCGGGCGTGGTCGGTGACGTGCTCGTCGTAGAAGTACAGGCCCGGCACGGCGTAGGAGCTCTTCGGGCGGGCGGGTTTCTCCTCCAGGGAGACCGCCCGGCCGGCGTCGTCGAACTCCACGACGCCGTAGGCGGTGGGGTCGGCCACCCGGTAGCCGAAGATCGCGGCGCCGACGAGGTCGTCGAAGCGGCGCAGCTGGGTGCCCATGCCGGGGCCGTAGAAGATGTTGTCGCCCAGCACCAGCGCGCACCGGTCGCCGGCGATGTGGTCGGCCCCGAGCAGGAACGCCTGGGCCAGCCCGTCGGGGGAGGGCTGGGTGGTGTAGCTGATCGAGATGCCGAACTGGGACCCGTCGCCCAGCAGCCGGGTGAACTGGTCGGCCTCGTGCGGGGTGGTGATGACCAGCACGTCCCGGATCCCGGCGAGCATGAGCGTGGACAGCGGGTAGTAGATCATCGGCTTGTCGTAGACCGGCACCAGCTGCTTGGAGATCGCCAGGGTGATCGGGTGCAGCCGCGAGCCGGTGCCCCCGGCCAGGATGATGCCCTTCATGCCTGCTCCTCGCTCGTGCCGGCGCGGGCGGCCAGGTATGCGCTCAGCGCCGCGGTCTGGTCGGTGGGGGTGAACCCGGTCGTGGTGATCCGCTCCAGCGACAGGACCGAACGGGCCGGGCGGGGTGCGACCGGCCCGCTCGATGCTGCCGCGGCGGTGTAGGCCTCGGTGGTGGTGTCGCTGACCGTTGCCGGGTCAGCCCCCAGGTGCTGGTAGACCTCGCGTGCGACGTCGGCCCAGCTGCACGGCTTCCCGGTGGAGGTCACGTCGTAGGTGCCGTACGGGGCACCCGTGGTCAGCAGGTGGGTGGTCGCGGCGGCCAGGTCGGCGGTGAAAGTCAGCCGCCCGACCTGGTCGGCGACCACCGCCGGGACCACGCCGCGGGCGGCGAGGTCGGCCATCGTGGCCACGAAGTTCCTGCCCTCGCCCACGACCCAGGAGGTGCGGATGAGGTAGTGCCGTGGGGTCAGCGACACCGCGAGGTCACCGGCGGCCTTGGACGCGCCGTAGACCCCCAGCGGCGCCAACGGGTCCTCCTCGTCGTAGACCTCCTGGGTGCCGTCGAAGACGTAGTCGCTGGAGTAGTGCACCAGCGTGAGACCGTGCTGCACGGCCGCGCGGGCCAGCGCCGCGACGCCGGTGGCGTTGGTCGCCCACGCCTCGCGCCGCCCCTGGGGCGTCTCGGCGGCGTCGACCGCGGTGAACGCCGCCGCGTTGAGGACCACCTCGACCCCGGAGAAGTCGAACGCGGCCACGGCGTCCGGGTCGGCCAGGTCCAGGTCCTGGTGGCCCAGCCCCTGCGCACCCGGCAGCGCCGCCAGCAGGGCCTTGCCGAGCTGGCCGCCGGCGCCCAGGACCAGGGCCCGTCGTGGCGGCACCGGGGTGACGTCGGCCAGGAACGGGTGGTCCCGGTCCTTGGCGGAGACGACGGCCTGCTCCAGCGGGACCGGCCAGTCGATCCCGACCGTCGGGTCGGCCAGGTTCAGCATCGTGTAGGACGCCTCCGGTGACCAGTGGTCGTTGACCAGGTAGGAGTAGACGACGTCCTCGGTCAGGGTCTGGTAGGAGTTGGCCACCCCGCGCGGGACGAACACCGCGGTCCCCTCGTCCAGGGCCTGGGTGTGCACCGCCCCGAAGGTGGGCCCCTCGCGCAGGTCGACCCAGGCCCCGAACGCCTTCCCGTGGACCAGGGAGACGAACTTGTCCCACGGCTCGGCGTGGAACCCCCGCGTCACCCCCACCGGGCCGTTGGAGGCGACCGAGTGCTGCACCGGGGCGAAGTCCGGCAGCCCGGCCGCGACCATCCTGGCCCGCTGCCAGTTCTCCTTGAACCAGCCCCGCTCATCACCGTGCACCGGCAGGGACACCACCAGCAGCCCCGGGATGCCGGTGGGGCTCACCGCCAGCTCGGCCACGCTCACTGCCCCTTGGCCGCGTAGGCCGCCTCGACCCGGGCCTTCTTCGGGCGCCACCAGTCCGCGTGCGCGGCATACCACTCGATCGTGCGCGCCAGCCCCTCCTCGAAGGAGGTGAAGCGCGGCACCCAGCCCAGCTCGGTGCGCAACCGGGTCGGGTCGATCGCATACCGCAGGTCGTGCCCGGCCCGGTCGGTCACGTGGTCGAAGTCGTCGGGGTCGCGGCCCATCAGCTCCAGGACCAGCCGCACCACCTCCAGGTTGGACCGCTCCCCGTCCGCCCCCACCAGGTACGTCGCCCCGATCACACCGCGCTCCAGGATCGCCAGCACCGCACTCGAGTGGTCATCGGCATGGATCCAGTCACGCACGTTGGCCCCCGACCCGTACAGCTTGACCCGCCCCCCGTCCAGCACGTTCGTGATCTGCCGGGGGATGAACTTCTCCACGTGCTGCCACGGACCGTAGTTGTTCGAGCAGTTCGACAAGGTCGCCGCCACCCCGAACGAGCGCACCCACGCCCGCACCAGGTGGTCCGCCCCCGCCTTGGACGCCGAGTACGGGCTCGAGGGCCGGTACGGGGTGGACTCGGTGAACCGGCCCGGGTCCTCCAGCTCCAGGTCGCCGTACACCTCGTCGGTGGACACGTGGTGCAGGCGCACCCCGTGGGCCCGCACCGCCTCCAGCACCGTGAACGTGCCCACGACGTTCGTCGTCACGAACGGCGAGGGATCGGCCAGGCTGTTGTCGTTGTGCGACTCCGCCGCGAAGTGCACCACCGCACCCCCCTCCGCGTCCGCGAGCTCGCCCACCAGCGCACCGACCAGGCCCGCGTCGCAGACATCCCCCTCCACCACCCGCACCCGATCGGCCGGCAACCCCTCCAACGCCTCCCGCGACGCCGCATACGTGAACGCGTCCAGCACCGTCACCCGGGCATCGGTGTGCTCCAGCACGTGATGGACGAAGTTCGAACCGATGAACCCGGCACCACCGGTCACCAGGAGACGACGCATGCACCGACCCTATCCATACCTGGCACCCGCCGAGGGGAGCGTCAGGCACGATGTGCCCATGGCGATCTCTCGTGACGTGACGACGACCGTCCGCCGGCGTGCCCGCGGCGCAGCCCGGAGGCTCCGCGTCGCAGGCCGGGTGCTGGTCACCGGGCAGGGGGCCCCGGCAGGTGCCGAGGCCGCGGAGGTGACAGCCGTTCCCGCGCAGGGCAGCGCCGACCCGGTCTACTTCGGCTGGACCCGCTACAGCGCCCACTTCACCGACGACAAGGGCCTGGCCTTCAAGGCCAGCAAGCGGTTCAAGGACGAGAGCGCCTACCTGGACCACCTCTGGTCCCCGGAGCGGATGACCGCCCGCGACCAGATCTTCCTCGATCTCGCCGTGCCCGTGCTGCAGCGCTGGACGGAGAGGCACGACTACCGGCACGTCGTCACCTACTCCCCCGAGATGCCAGAGCCGTGGATCGGGCGGCTGCGCGCGGCGGCCGAGCGGTATCCGGTGCTCTCCCTGCACCCGGTCGAGGACGGCGGCATCAACGAGATCGTGCGTCGGACCCTGGAGGCAGAGCGTCCCGGCTCCCGCCCCGTCGTGTGGCTGCGGGTGGACGACGACGACCTGCTCAGCCTCGACTTCATCGACGTCCTCGACGGGCACGTGCGCTCGCACGGTCCGGGGTGGGCCGTCTCGCTGTCCAAGGGGCTCGAGGCCGTCTACCACGAGGGCCGCGTCACGCACCTGCGTGGGCGCCACTACGTGCTCGGCGCCCTGGGCCAGGCGGTCGTGGGGAGCTGGGACGCCGAGCAGGGCACCCTCGACCTGCCCCGTCCCGGCAACCACATGACGGTGGACACCCGGTTGCCGACCGTGCTCGACTCCCGGCGGGCCACCTTCGCCTACCTCAAGCACACCGGTCAGGACTCACGCACCACGAAGCCGCCGACGATCGAGGAGCTGGTGGCGACCCATCTGCGCAACACGGCCGTGGTGCGGCACCCCCACAACGTGCTGCCGCGCTTCCCGACCCTCGCCGACGTGTACGACCCTGAGGGATAGCCGTCTCACAGGTTGCACCCCGCAGGGCGTGAGACCATCTCTCGCCCCTGTACCCCAGCCAGGACCTCACCTCCCGTGACCTCTCCCTCTCCCACGCCCCCGTCGCACCGGCCGGTCCGCCGGGACATCGAGGGACTCCGGGCCGTCGCCGTCGGCACCGTCCTGCTCTACCACCTGCACGTCCCGTGGTTCCCGGGCGGCTTTGCCGGCGTGGACGTCTTCTTCGTGATCTCGGGCTTCCTGATCACCTCCCTCCTGCTGCGCGAGGTGGCCAGGACCGGCACCGTCTCGCTCCTGGAGTTCTACGCCCGCCGGGCCCGTCGCCTGCTGCCCGCCGCGTCGGTGGTCATCGCGTTCACCCTGGCAGCCGGCTGGCTGGTGCTTCCCGGCAGCGAACGGACCAACCTGCTCAGCGACGTCCTCGGCTCGACGCTCTACGTCGTCAACTGGGTGCTGGCCGCGAGGTCGGTCGACTACCTCGCCCAGGACGCGGGGGTCTCACCGCTGCAGCACTACTGGTCGCTGTCGGTGGAGGAGCAGTTCTACATCATCTGGCCGGTGCTGATCCTCTTGGCCGTGACGTTGGCGGCGCGCTACCGGCTCCGGCCCCGCCGGGTCGCGCTGCTGCTGCTCGCCGGCCTGGGTGCCGCCTCGCTCGTGTGGTCGGTCCTGGAGACCCGGGCCAACCCCGCCACGGCCTACTTCGTCACGACGACGCGGCTGTGGGAGCTGGCCGCGGGCGCCGTGCTCGCCTTCCTCGTGCCCCGGCTGACCCGGATCCCCCGGTGGCTCAGCCAGGCCGGGGTCCTGCTCGGGCTGGCGATGATCGGGTATGCCGTGGTCGCCCTCGACGCGAGCACACCCTGGCCGGGGTCCGCCGCCCTGCTGCCCGTGCTGGGCTCCGTGCTCGTGATCGCCGCGGGGACACCTGGGCACCGCACCCTGGGCGGCAGCGTGCTCAGCGTGCCCGTCATGGTGTGGGTCGGCGGACTGTCCTACGCGATCTATCTGTGGCACTGGCCTCTCGTCGTGCTGGCCGAGGCGCGCTGGGGATCGCTCGGCGTCCCCGCGCTCCTGCTGCTCGGCGTCCTGTCCGTCGGTCTCGCCTGGGCCACGAAGCACCTGGTCGAGGACCCCGTGCGCTACCAGCGCAGGCTGGCGGCCCGACCTGCGCTGTCCCTGGCCGCCGGCGGGACGACCATGGCGGTCATCTGCGCCGTCGCGCTGGCGGGCTGGGTCACCCGGCCGAGCCTGCCCAGCACCGTCACCAGCCCGGGTCCGGCCGCCCTGGTCGTCGACGCGGACGCCACCCCCTGGCAGCCGTTGGAGGACCCGGCACCGGCCTACCCCTCGGAGGGCGAGCTGCAGCCGCTGCCCGAGCTGGCCACCGAGGACGTCCCTCCCTACTACGACGACGGGTGCCAGATCGCCTCCGGGGAGCCCGACCCCCGCCAGGACTGCGTCTACGGGGTCCCGGGGTCGCAGACCGAGGTCGTGCTCTGGGGCGACTCCAAGCTGGGTCAGTACTTCTCCGCCTTCGAGGGGATCGCGCAGCAGGAGGGGTGGCGGCTCACCACATACCTCAAGAGCGCCTGCGCGGCCACCGTCAGCGGCGGCGAGGAGGACTGCAACCAGTTCGGTCGCACGGTTGTCGACAGCCTGCTGGAGCGGGAGCAGAAGCCGCACCTGGTCGTCGTCTCCTTCGGAGCCACCGCGCGGCCGGCGCTGCACGAGGGGAGCACCGCCGCCCTGGCGGAGCTGCGCGCTGCCGGCATCCCCGTCGTCGTGATCCCCAACAACGCCCACCCCGGCCAGGAGGCCTACGAGTGCGCGGCCGAGCACGCGGACGACCTGCGCGCCTGCGACTTCCGGGCGAACCCGGAGGCCGCCGAGCTGACCACCGAGGTGGCGCAGGACGCACAGGTCCCCGTCCTCGACGTGCTCCCGTGGATCTGCACCGACCCGGCCCGGTGCCCGGTTGCGATGGGCGGCCAGCTCGTCTACCGCCAGGGCAGCCACATCACCGACACCTTCGCCCGCTCGCTCACCCCGTTCATCTACCGCGAGCTCAGCGCCCTCGGCCTCACCGCCGCGGAGGCGGAGGACATCGAGCTGCACGAGGTGCCGGTGCGGGCGGCCGGCTGAGTCGGGTCGCGGCGGACGACCTCCTGCCGCGTATCGTCGGGCAGGTGGCTGATCTCAAGCGCTGGGCCGACCGACTCCGCCGCCGCCTCGCCGCGGGACGTCCGTCGACCTCCGACACCTCCTCCGAGCCGGCCCCGGCACCCGCGGTCCCGGACCGGCCCACGTCGGGGCCGATCGACGTCGACGACCACCCGGTCGCCCGGCACCTGGCCACGCTCACCCAGGAGGGCCGGCACGCCGAGGCCCGGGCGCTGGCCGCTGCCGAGCTCGACCGCCTGGAGCGCGAGGGCGGGGAGGACCACACCCTTCTGCGGCAGATCCAGCTCAGCGCCGTGAAGGCCGGGGAGATCAACCTGCACCTGCGGGTCCTGCGCCGGCGCCTTGAGCTGTTCCCGGGGGACCCCGGCCTCACCCGCCAGCTGCGCACGCAGGAGGGCAGGTGGCGCGAGACCGACACCGGCTGGCTGCCCACGGTCGACCCCGCCGTGCTGGCCGGCCTCCCGGCCCGGGACGCACGGCGCGAGCCGTCCGGCCGGGTCCTGCACCTGCTCAAGATCGGTATGCCGCAGCGCCAGAGCGGGTACTCGATGCGCAGCATGTACACCCTCACCGGAGAGGTCCGCGCCGGTCTGCAGCCCGTCGCGGTGACCGCGCTCGACTTCCCCCGCACGGTCGGCGTCGCCGACGCCCCGCCGGTGGACGAGGTGGGCGGCGTCCGTTACGTCCACCTGTTCCGGGACCAGATCCCGCCCCACGAGCCCTGGGACGCCTACCTCGACGCCTACGCGAGCGCGCTGGCCCCGGTGGTCGCCGCCGAGGACCCCGACCTGATCCACGTCCACTCCGGCAACCGGGGGTATGAGGCAGCCCTGGTCGCGCTCGCCGTCGGACGGGCCCTCGGCCTGCCGGTGGTCTACGAGGTGCGCGGCTTCTTCGAGTCCCTGTGGACCTCGGAGACGGCGTGGGCCGAGCGCTCGGAGGTCTACGAGCGCCGCCACGCCCAGGAGGCCCGGTGCATGCGGGACGCAGCCGCCGTGGTCACGCTCAGCGAGTCGATGAAGGACGACATCGTGGCGCGGGGCATCCCGGCCGGGCACGTGCGCGTCGTGCCGAACGGTGTCGACCCCACCGTCTTCGTGCCGCGGGAGCGGGACGCCTCCCTCACCGCGCGGCTCGGCCTGCACGACCGCTTCGTCTTCGGCTACGTCTCCAACCTCGACCACTACCGCGAGGGCCAGGAGCTGCTCATCGACGCCGCCGTCGAGCTGCGCCGTCGCGGCGTGCCGGCGACGGCGCTCGTCGTCGGCGACGGCAACCGCCGGGAGCAGCTCGAGGCCCGCGCGGAGCAGATGGGCGCCGGTGACGCCGTCCTCTTCACCGGCAAGGTGCCGCACGACGAGGTCGGCGACTACTACGCCCAGCTCGACGTCTTCGTCATACCCCGCATCGACGAGCGGGCCGCGCGCCTCGTCACCCCCCTGAAGCCCTACGAGGCCATGGCCCTGTCGGTCCCGCTCGTGGTCTCCGACCTGCCGGCGCTGCGCGAGATCACCGGTGACGGCGACCGCGGCGAGACCTTCGCCACCGGGGACGCCGCGGACCTCGCGGACGTCCTCCAGCGGCTGCACGACGACCCCGCGCGCCGGCGCTCGCTCGCCGCCACCGCCCGGGAGTGGGTCGTGGCGGAGCGCGACTGGGCGCGCAACGGCGAACGCTACCGCGCGATCTACGACGCGGTGCTGCTGCCGAGCAGCTGACGGTAGACGCCGTCGACGGCGTCGGTGATCCGGTCCCAGTCGCGCTCCGCCACGACCCAGGCCCGGGCGGCCCGACCCAGGCTGCGGCGCTGCTCCGGGTCCTCGATCAGCTCACCGAGCACCCGTGCGAGGTCGTCCGCGTCGCCCTTGGTGAAGAGGCGTCCGGTGACACCGTCCTGGACGATCTCCGCGAGCGCGGCCACGTCGGAGGCGACGACGGCCTTCTCCATCGCCATCGACTCGAAGGGCTTGATCGGGGAGATGAGCTCGCACACCGGCAGCGGCTTGCGGGGGAAGGGGGTGATGTCGACCAGCGACAGGTAGTCCTCGACGAGGTCGTGCGACACCCGCCCGGTGAACGTCACCCGGTCCTCCACCCCCAGCTGGCGGACCGTGCGGTGCAGCGCCCGCTCGTGCGCCCCGTCGCCCACGACGAGGACGTGGAAGTCGTCCCGGGTCCGGCCGAGCCGGGAGACCGCCTCGAACAGCAGGTCCAGACCCTCGTAGTGCACCAGGCCACCGACGTAGCCGATCACCGTCGTGCCGCTCAGACCCAGGCGCTGCGCCAGCTCCTCGTCGCGCTCACGCGGCTCGAACCGGGACACGTCGACGCCGTTGGACACGACGGTGACCCGGTCGGGGTCGACCCCCATCGCCACCATCTGCCGGCCGAGCGCCTCGGTGATGACGAACAACGCGTCCGCCTCGCGGGCCACGGTCCCCTCGAGCAGGTCGAGGTAGCGGTGACGCGGCGACTCGGCGAACTGCGGCTGCCGGGCGCTCTCGAGCAGCTGCTTCAGGCCGCGCATCTCGTAGACGAACGGCACGCCGACCTGCCGGGCCGCGGTCAGCCCGGCCATGCCCACGTCGTAGAGGCTCGAGGCGTGGACGAGGCTGGCCCGGTGCGTGCGTGCCAGGTCGGCGATGCCCTGCGCACCGGCCTCGACGTAGGGCAGGAGCGGGGTGCGGGGGTAGGAGCGCGCCCCCTCGGGGAGCAACCGGTGGTAGGGGACGCCGTCGACGACGTCCACCGGCGCGACGACCCGGTCGTCGTCGTGGCTCCACCACAGGTCGTAGGGGAAGCCGAGCCGCGTCACCGCGTTCATCGTCCAGCCGCGGCGCACGAGGCTGGTCAGGATGCCGTGCGAGCGGGTCGCGTAGCCGCCGGAGCGCAGCGGCAGCGACTGGCCCAGGACGGACACCACGCTGACCGGGTCGAGGGCCCCGGGCTCGGGCCGACGCCCGTCCCGGGCGGGTGGCGTCCAGCCCTCGGCGGTCGTGCGGGCCTCGTCCTCGCCGGCGGCGACCATGCCCCGGAGGGTGCTGACGACCTTCTCCTCGTCGGGCAGCCCGGCGACACCGGGCAGCGCGAGCTCGGCGCTGCGCCCGGCCAGCTCGCTCCAGCCGAGGCTGGTCGCCCGCTTCGCCACGTCCCGCCAGGTGCCGGTCGGCACGCGGGCCGCCTGCTCGTCGGTGAGCCCCGCGACGAGCACCTGGAGGTCGTCGAAGCGCCGAGCACCCATGAGCGCACGCACCACCCGGCTCGGGCCGGAGGGGTGCTGCAGCGCCTCGGCGACGATCTCCTCCAGCGCGGCGCCGCGCCGGAGCTGCTCGGCGAGACGGACCTGCAGGATCGCCTCGTCGACCTCGTCGAGGTCGAGCTCGGGGGCAGCCCTGGCGGCACGCTCCCGCCACTCGATCAGCCGCGGCAGCTGGGCCGGCTCGACGTGCCGCAGCACGTCCACGCTCTGCCGGACCCCGCTCATGCGCACCGGCGTCAGCCCCAGCAGGTGGTCGACGGCCTGGCGGGCACGCTCGGTGTCGCCGGCGGCCACGGCGGCCCGGCGCAGCCGCAGCGTGTCACCGATGCCGGCGTAGCCCTGCTCCACGGCGCGGGAGTCCAGCTCGACGACGCGCTCGTGCCGCTTGGCGCGGGCGGCAGCCTGCGCCGCGAGGCGCCAGACGCGAGGCGCCACCCCGGGTCCGAGCTCGGCCTCGAGCGCCTCCAGCGCACCGACCGGGTCGCTCTTGATCCGCCGGCCGGCAGCCTCCACCCGGGCGTCCCTGCCCAGCCGGCGCACCGGTGCCGGACCGAGGTCTCGCGGCAGGAACCTCGCGGCCCGGAGCAGCGCCGCGCGGGCTCGACGGGTGACGGGACGGGCAGGGCTCATGCTCGGGCTCCTCGAGGGCTCTCGACGACGGTGGTCAGGGAACGGACCGCCTCGGCCCAGGTCTGCAGCCGTGCGTGGGGGGTCGCGGAGGCCGGGTGCGGGTGCGACACGGTCGGTGCCGCGTCGCGTGCCCGGGCCGCCTGCGTCCCGGCGATCTCGAGCAGCTCAGCCGTGGCGGCGTGCACGCCCGCGGGCTCGACGCAGCGGACCGACTGCGCGGGCACGGCGCCGTCCGTGTCGTCGGGAGGTGCGAGCCCAGCTGTCGCCGCCGGCGCCGGCAGCACGCACGGCAGCCCGGCGGCGAGCGCCTCCAGCGCCGCGACCTCCGCGGTGACGTCCCACTCCCCCTGGTAGACGAAGACGTCCAGGTGGCTGAGGAACTCGCGTGACGTCATACCCGTCCCGGCCAGGGAGAGCCAGGACGGGGGGGGCAGCGTCCGCCGGAGGGCGCGCGTCGGGGTCGCGGCGCCGTGCAGCAGGCGCACGTCGAGCCCGTCCTCGGGGTAGGCGGCACGGATGTCGTCCGCGGAGCGCGGCCAGCGCGCCCTGCGGTCCGGGAGGTGGTGACCCACGACAGGTGGCCCCGTCGGGCGCCCGAGCGCGGGGTTGCCACGCCCGACGCAGGTCGCCGCGGGGTCGACCACGGGCAGCAGGTCGGCGTCGAGGAGGCGGTCGGCCGGCAGCTCCTCCCGCAGGCCCGGCCACCGGCCGAGCGGACCGCCCCACCGCGGGAGCCGGCCGAAGAGCTCCTGGCAGCGCGCGTCCACGGCGGCGACGGACCACCCTGCCGCGGCGGAGGGCGGTGCGTCGGCGACGACGAGCACCTGCCCGACCGACAGCCCCCCACCGGGCAGGTGCAGGAGGGCAGCGGGACCGTCGACGACGAGCAGCGCCACCTCGTCGGGCTCGTCGACGTCGGTGAGGGCGAGGCGTCCGTCGCTCACGGCAGCCACCGCCGCGGGCAGCAGGTCGGGGCGGCGGGTGGCCAGCGGGTCGGGCACCTCACCGTGCGCCAGGGCGGTGGTCCGGCCCGTGGCGGCCAGCGCGACCGCCAGGGCCGAGGTCCGCCCGGCGGAGGGCTGCTCGGCCCGCAGGTCGCCGAGGACGACCAGCTCGTGGGTGCGGGGCCCGCTCTCCCGGGGCGGGTCCGGGGCCCAGGCGGGGTCGGGCAGGGGGAAGGGCCGCCGCGCGGCCGGCAGCACGGCGTCGGCGCGGCCGGCGGCGATCCGGCGGTGCCACTCCAGGTAGAGGTCGCGGTAGGCCAGCCGCGTCCACCGGGTCCATCCGGGGACGGCGTCGGTGCGCGACAGCGACCCGCCGCGCAGCTGGGTGATCGCCAGCGGTGCCGGGTGGCGGACGTCGCGGTGGCTACCGGGCCGGACGGCGTTGAGCCGCAGCGGCAGCTCCATGTCGGCCGACTTGCGCGTCGCGTCGAAGGCACCGACCAGGCGGGTCGTCTCGAGCCGGTCCACGAGCAGCGAGGAGGCGTTGAGCCGCTCGGGCGGGTAGCCGACGTAGGTGAGCGTGAGGTCCGGGTAGGCCCGCAGGGTCCACGTGCGGCAGGACAGCAGGCCCCGGCGGTCCTGCAGCGCCTGCACCTGCACCTCGACGCGGCGGGGGTGGGTCCAGTCGTCGCTGTCGTGGAAGGTCATCCAGCGGCCCCGGGCTGTCCGCAGGGCGAGGTTGCGCGCCTCGTAGGTCCCTCCGTTGCGGGGCGCACGCACGACCCGGACGCGCTCGTCCAGGCCTGCGACCTCCTCGAGCAGGGCCTCCGAGCCGGGAGGCGAGGCGTCGTCGACGACGAGCAGCTCGACGTTGGTCCAGCTCTGGGCCAGCACCGACCGCACCGCGGCCAGGATGTCGTGGTCCGGACGGTAGGCCGACATCACGACGGTGACCAGCTCGCCGTCCACCGTCGACCCGGGCTCCGCCGTGAGCCGTTGGTATGGAGTGGCCCCGGTCGGGGCCAGCCGCACCGGCTCGAGCCCGTCCGCGGCGTGCACCTCGTTGAGCACCTCGAGCCAGGCCAGCTCGGCGGCCTCGTCGACCGCCGGGGTCGGCGAGGCGTCGGTGCGCCAGGGGTTCGCCAGGTCGGCGCGCAGGCCCCACCGGTCGATGTTCGACAGCGGCAGCGGGTCGTCCTCGTCGGCCAGCAGGGCGCGCAGCTCGTCGTCGCGGCCCGACCTCAGCAGCAGCTGCGCCCAGGTCGTGGCCGCCCGTCGGCCGAGGGCGTGCGCGGGGACGCGGCGCACCAGGGCCTCGAACACCTCGGTCCCACGCTCCCGCGCGTCGGGGCGCGGCCCGAGCGCGAGCAGCCGCGCGGTGGCGGCGCCCCAGACGGGGTCGAGGCCGGGGGTCCCGCCCGCGCGGAGGTCCTCCAGGAGCGAGGCCAGGTCGTGCGTCCCTCCGCTGGCGGCGAGCGCCACCGTGTCCGCGGCCAGGGGGCTGCGGGTGCGCAGCGCGAACTTCTCGACCGCCTCGGCCGCGGCGTCGTCGCGGTCGGGCAGGGCTCGCGCCGCGGCGGCGGCGAGAGGGTCGGCCGGCGTGGTCCTCACCGCCCGTCGCGGGAGCGGTCGTGCAGGGCGTCGAGCAGCTCGACCCGGGTCCGCTCGGTGCTCGCGACCAGGCGTGCGCCCAGCGCGTCCACCCGTCGCTGCAGGTCGGCCAGCTCCTCGCCCCCGCCGGCTGCGGGCCCCGCAGAGGTCGGCACGGTGGTCGTCGACGAGCCCGACGCGGCCGGGACGGCTCGCGCGCGGCCTGCGCCCCACGGCCCGAGCACGGCGACGGCGGTCCCCAGCTGCAGGGCGACCAGCCCGGTGACGGCCAGGGCCCACTGCTCCGTCACCGCCAGCACGACCGTGAGGGCGCCGACCAGCCCGAGCACGGCGAGCACGGCTGTGCGCGACACCCTGCGCAGGGCTGCGCCGGCGGCGCGTCTGGTCCGGACCACGGTCGTTTCCCTCCCGCCCGGACGCGGCGCCCGGACCTGTCCAGGATGCCACGGCGTGCGGCGAGGTCCGTTCACTCCCCGCCCCGCCGGGACCCGTCGGCGGCGGCCTCCATCGCCCTGACGAAAGCGGGAGCCTGGCTGGTCCAGTCGAGCTCGGCGCGGGCGAACGCGTGACCACGACGGCCGACCTCCTGGGCGCTCGCAGGGTCCTGCGCCCACGCCAGCGCCTGCTCGACCGTCTCCTCCACGTCCTGGAAGGGCACCAGCACGCCTCCTCCGCTGCGCTCGACCAGGTCGACGGCCGTGGGCAGCGGGGTGGAGATCACCGGCACCCCCTGGGCCAGGTACTCCACGATCTTGGTGGGCACGCTGGGACGGAAGTTGGCGATGTCGTGCAGGGTGGACAGCCCGGCCAGCGCCCCGCCCAGCATCGACAGCGCACGGTCGCTGGGGACGAAGCCCTCCCAGTCCAGGAGGCGCTCCGCGCGGGCCGCCTGCATCACGGCCTTGGCCGGGCCGTGCGCGGGGCCGATCACCTGCAGCCGCACCGTGCCCGAGGAGGCCTCCTGCAGACGCCGGCCGATGGTGACGAGCTCGTGCACCCCGCGCTCGACCGTGACGCTGCCGAGGTAGACGACGCGGCGCACCCCCTGCTCGTCCGGGACGGCCGCCACGGGTGGCTCCTCCGGGACGACGGTGGTGTTGAGGACGACCGGGTGCGGTCCGGCGAAGCGGGCTGCGTAGTGCTCGTCCGCCAGCAGCAGGGCCATGCGGCGCTCCGCGAGCCGCTCGACGCCGCGCACGCCGCCGGCCACGAGCGGGCGGAGCCGGTCCGGCAGCCAGGGGCGCACGGCCACGGCGGCCGCCGTGTCCTCGTGCACGTCCCACACGACCGGAGGCAGCCGCAGACCGAGGGTCGTCGGAACCAGCTCGGGGTCGTGCAGGAGGACCACGTCGTGGGCCGGTCCCTGCGAGCGCAGCACGGCGCGCGCCGAGCGCTGGGCGGCCAGACGGGCACGGCCGACGGCCCGTCGGACGTCCACCGTGGTCAGTCCCTCGGGCGCGCGCTCGGCCTCCACCCCGTAGTCGGTCCACGGGGCCGCGTAGGTGACCTGCCAGCCGGCGGCGAGCAGGGCCGGGATCTGGCGGTGCCGGATGCGGGCGTCGTGGGGGTGGTGCACGACCGTCACCACGAGCGCCCTGCGCCCGCCGCCGGTCCGCCCGTCCTCGTGCGCCGCCGCGCTCACGGCGCCGTCCGCCTCTCCCAGCGCCGGAGGTAGCGGGCCGCCGCCTCGGGGCCCTCGACCTCCTCGATGCGTGCCGCCTCCTCGAAGCGCTGTCGCCACACCTGACGGTGCCTGCCGTACTTGCGGGCGTAGAGGCCGTTGACCGGGCCCGGTGCCCCGTCGGCCAGCAGCCGGCCCTCGTCGATCCACAGGGCGCGGGTGCACATGCTCTTGATGGTCTTGTCGCTGTGGCTGACGATGAAGACGGTCCCGGCCGCCTCGCGGATCTGGGTGATGCGCTCCTGGGCGCGGGCCCGGAAGTGCGCGTCGCCGGTGGAGAGGGCCTCGTCCACCACGAGGATGTCGGGGGTGACCGCGGTGGAGATCGCGAACCGCAGCCGGGCACCCATGCCGGAGGAGTAGGAGGCCATCGGCAGGTCGAGGAAGTCACCGATCTCGGCGAAGTCCACGATGTCGTCGAAGCGCGCACGCACCTGCGCCGGGGTCAGCCCGAGGGCCTGGGCGCCGATCCAGATGTTCTCCCGGCCGGTCAACTGGGGCATGAGGACGGCGTTGACGCCGAGCAGCGAGGCCTTGCCGCCGAGCCACAGGCTCCCCGAGGTCGGGGGGACCAGGCCGGCGATGGTCCGCAGCAGGGTGGACTTGCCCGACCCGTTGCGGCCGACGATCCCGATGGACTCCCCGCGGTAGGCCACGAAGGAGACGTCGCGCACGGCGTGCACCTCCCGCACGCCCACGCCGCGGGTGCTGCGGCTGAGCAGCCGCCGCACCGACCCCTCGGCGTCGTTCTCCTCCCGGCCGACGCCGTAGACGCGGTAGGTGATGGACACGTGCGAGCACACGACGGAGGGCGTGCGCCCCTCGTCGCTCGTGCCGGCCGGCGCGCGGTCCGTGTCAGGTGCGGCCATAGGTGCCCTCGGCGCGCCAGAAGACCAGGAACCCGGTGAGCAGGAAGAAGGCCGCCCAGCCGCACGCGACCGCCCACGTGGTGCCGTCCAGCGGCAGGCCGCTCATCAGCGTCTGCCGCACGATTGTCAGGGCCACGGCGCCGGGCTGGAACTCCAGCAGCGGGCCGAGCCACACCGGGGCGTCGTCGATGGCGGCGACCCGCGCCTCGATAGAGAAGAACACCCCGGAGACGTAGCGCAGCAGCCGGACCACCAGGGGGACGACGTTGGCCAGGTCGCGCGCCGCGTGGACGACCCGCGCGACGAGCATCGCCATCCCCAGGCCCATCGCCGCGACGACGAGCAGGGCCACGGGGAACAGCAGCCAGGACCAGGTGACCGGCTCACCGGTGGCCAGGGCGATGAGCAGCAGCACCAGGAAGGCCGGGATGTTGGACACGAACCCGGACAGCACCACGACGAGGGGCAGCAGCACCCGGGGGAAGGCCAGCGAGCGCATCACGCTGACCTTGCCCAGCAGCGCCTTGGCGCCCGAGGTGAGCGCCGCGGAGAAGAAGACGAAGGTGAACAGCCCGATCGTCAGGAAGGCGATGAAGTTGTCGACGTCGCGCTTGAGGTCCAGCAGCACCCCGAAGATGAGGTAGTAGGCGACCCCGAGCATGATCGGGTTCAGCACCGCCCAGAGCAGCCCCAGGTAGTTGTCCCGGTGCTGGCTGACGAACTCTCCCCGGGCCATCGACCAGGCCAGGTGGCGGTAGCGCCACAGGTCCCTCAGGTACGAGCCCAGGGTGGGCCTGACACCGACCTGCTCGAGGCCGTGCCGGGCGGCGAAGGCCTCGGCCTCCTGCTCGGTGAGCGCCTCGGGGAGCCGGGTCGGGTCGGGCCCCAGGTCGGTCACAGCCGGTGGACCCTCTCCCCGGGCTGGGTCTTGCCGCGGGTGTCGAAGAACAGCTGGGCGGCGCCGGTGAGGGCCTCCAGGTCGTACTCGCGGTGGTTCTGCACCAGGACCGTGAGGTCCGCCGCACCCGCAGCGGCCGCGGCGTCCTGGACCCGGACCGCGTCGGGCACCGCGCGCCAGTCGGACACGTGCGGGTCGTGGTAGGTCACCACCGCGCCCTTGGCCAGCAGGTTCTTGGCCAGCGGCACCGCCGGGGACTCACGCTGGTCGGCGATGTTCGGCTTGTACGTCACGCCCAGCAGCAGCACCGTCGAGCCCTTCAACGGCTTGCCCGCCGTGTTCAGCAGGTCCTGGGCCCGCGAGACCACGTACGCCGGCATCCCGGTGTTGATCTCCTGGGCCAGCTCCACGAACCGGAACGGGTAGCCCAGCCGCGCCCGCACGTTGTGGCTCAGGTAGTTCGGGTCGATCGGGATGCAGTGCCCACCCACCCCCGGACCGGGGTAGAACGCCTGGAACCCGAACGGCTTGGAGCTCGCCGCCTCGATCACGTCCCACAGGTCGATCCCCAGCTCGTGGCAGAACCGGCTCATCTCGTTCACCAGCGCGATGTTGATGTGCCGGTAGGTGTTCTCCAGCAGCTTGGCCGTCTCGGCCTCCCGCGTGCCCCGCGCCCGCACCACCGAGTCCACGAACGCCCCGTAGAACTCCGCCGCCGCGTCCCCGCACTCCGGGGTGTGCCCACCGACGACCTTGGGGGTGTTCTTCGCCCCGAACTGCTCATTCCCCGGGTCGATCCGCTCCGGGGAGAACGCCAGGCAGAAGTCGGTCCCCGCGACCAGCCCACCAGCCTCCAGGCGCGGACGCACCACCTCATCGGTCGTGCCCGGGTAGGTCGTGGACTCCAGGATCACCAGCATCCCGGGGCGCAGGTTGCGCGCGACCGCGTCCACCGCCGACTCCACCGCCCGCAGGTCCGGGCCACCCTCCTCCGACAACGGCGTCGGCACGCAGATCACCGCGACCTTGGCCTCGGCGATCCTCGACTCGTCCGTCGTCGCCTCAAAACCCCCGGCGATCATCTCCGCGATGTCCGCGTCCGTCAGGTCGTCGACGTGGGACCGGCCCGCGTTCAGGTCCTCCACCACACCGGAGTTGATGTCAAAACCCAGGACCTTCTTGCCCGCCCGGGTCGCCTCCTGCGCCAACGGCAGACCCACATACCCCAGGCCCAGAATGACGGCGTCCACAGTAGCCACGGTGGTCGTTCTCCTTGATCGCACGGGCGAGCCCCACCCGGTGATCACGACCGCACCAGCACCCTGCCGGCACGCCGCTGCTCGAACCACACCCTCACCCCCGCGGGGGCGGGCGGCCTCGCGCGGGCTCGCACGCCGAAGAGCACGGCGCGCCAGCATCATAACCGCCGGACCCCCGGTGCATGTCATCATCGGGGTCATGCCCGCCACGCCCACCGTGCTCCTGCTGTCCAGCAACGGCGCGGGTATGGGGCACCTGACACGGCTGCTCGCCTACGGCCGCCGGCTGCCGGGGCAGGTGCACCGGCACGTCCTCTCGCTCTCCCAGGCGGTGCCCGCCGTCGAGGCGGAGGGGCTGACCTGGGAGTACCTCCCGAGCCAGGGGGCCTCGGGGCTGCGGCCCGCCACGTGGCGGGCCCTCTTCGCCGACCGCGTCACCGAGGTGCTCGAGCGCGTCGACCCCGACGTGCTCGTGTTCGACGGCACCCACCCCTACTCCGGCCTCGACGTCGCCCTGGCCCGGCACCCGCGCACCCGGGCGGTGTGGTCCCGGCGGGGCATGTGGAAGCCCGGCCGCAACGGCCACCAGCTGCAGAAGGCGGCGTGGTTCGACAGCGTCCTGGAGCCGACCGACCTGGCGGCCCCGGCCGACACGGGGGAGACCGCGGACGCCGAGGCCGTGCGGGTCCGGCCGGTGACCCTGCTGGACCGCGAGGAGCTGTCGGGCCGGGCCGAGGCCCGTGCGGCGCTCGGCCTGCCGGCCGACGGCCCGCTCGCACTCGTCTCGCTCGGGGCCGGCAACATCAACGACACCGACGACGAGGTGGGTGCCGCGGCCGCGGCGCTGACGGCGAACGGCATCGGGGTCTGCGTGACCGCGCCCTCCATCGCCGAGCGCGCCTACGCCGGCTCCGACGTCCACCTGGTGCGGCACTTCCCGCTCTCGAGGCACTTCCGCGCCTTCGACCACGCGGTCGTGGCCGCCGGCTACAACTCCTTCCACGAGACGCTGCGCCTCGGCGTGCCCACGCTCTTCGTCCCCAACACCGCGACCTCCCTCGACGACCAGGCCGCCCGGGCGCGGTATGCCGATCGCCGCGGCTGGGCGCTGGCGGCGCCGACGCTGACGGACGGACGGGCTCCGGCCCTCGTCGCCGAGCTGGTCGAGCGGGGGCCGGAGCTCGCGGCGCAGGCGCAGGCCGACGACCCCGGCAACGGCGCGGCCGACGCCGCCGCCGAGCTGCTGCGGGTGGCCGCCCTGCCGACCCGGACGGGAGCCGCCCGATGAGCGCCCGCCCCGGCACCGTCCGCGCGCGCCAGCAGCAGCTCGCCCGCTGGGCACGCCGCACGCCTGGCTACCAGGCCACCGTGCAGCACGTGCTGCCCGCGGTGCGCCGCAACGCCACCCTCACCGACCTCGTCTGGCGCGTCTTCATGCCGCAGCACGGGGTCGGCACGCTCCCGGTGCCCTTCACCGGCGGGCGCCACGTCGGCGGACGCGACGCCGCGCTGCTGCCCGTCGTGGGGGTGCTCGCCCTCGGGCTCGACCACGACGAGGTGGAGCGCCTGGTCGAGCAGGTGGCCGACCTGCAGCGCTGCGAGCGCTCCTTCCGCCCGCTGCTCGTGCTCGACCGGCCCGACTTCGCGACGGCCCGCCGGCACGGGTACGTGGTCGAGCTGGTCGTGCCGCAGCAGCACTGGGCGGACCACCCCCAGGCGGGCTCCCGGACGGAGGGTGCGGCCACCAGCTGGTCGGCCTACCTCGGGCGCCGCCTCGCCGACATCGTCGACCACTACCAGCTGTGGCACCTGGCCCGGGT
This sequence comes from Ornithinimicrobium pekingense DSM 21552, assembly GCF_000421185.1. Taxonomy (GTDB): domain Bacteria; phylum Actinomycetota; class Actinomycetes; order Actinomycetales; family Dermatophilaceae; genus Ornithinicoccus; species Ornithinicoccus pekingensis. The sequence goes on along the minus strand of NZ_ATWJ01000002.1, from coordinate 68,961 downwards.
GGGCCCGGTGGGCCTGGACCCCCTCGACCTCGCGGTGCTGCGCGCGATCGCCCCGCGACTTCCCGCCACTCTCGAGGTGAGCGTCCCCACCGAGCAGCCACCGGGCCCACCGGGCTGACCGGCCCGGGCCCCACATCTGGGTGTGGCAGCATGACGCGAACCCGCTCGACCGTTCCTAGGAGGACTCTCGTCGTGACCGGCTCCCAGCCGCTGGTGGTGCACATCACCGGTGCCCGCCCCAACTTCCCCAAGGCCGCACCGGTCATCGCCGCGCTCGCCGAGCACCCGGTGCGCCAGCTGCTGGTGCACACCGGTCAGCACTACGACGAGCGGATGAGCGAGGTCTTCTTCCGCCAGCTCGGCCTGCCCGAGCCCGACGTCAACCTCGGCGTCGGCTCCGGCCCGCACGGCGCCCAGACCGCGGCGACCATCGTCGGCCTGGAGGAGCTGTTCACCGCCGAGCGCCCCGACCTGGTCGTCGTCTACGGCGACGTCAACTCCACCGTGGCCGCGGCCCTGGTGGCATCCAAGATGGGCATCCCCCTGGCGCACGTGGAGGCCGGGCTGCGCTCCTTCGACATGACCATGCCCGAGGAGATCAACCGACTGGTCACCGACCGGCTCTCGGACCTGCTGCTGGTCACCAGCCCCGACGCGATCGCCCACCTGGGCAACGAGGGCGTGCACCCGGACAAGATCCACCTGGTCGGCAACCCGATGATCGACACCCTGCTGCGCCACCTGGACGCCCTGGACACCGCCGCCGTCGCCGACTCCGTGGGCCTGGACCGCACCGAGCCCTACCTCGTGGCCACCCTGCACCGTCCCGGCAACGTCGACGACCCCGCCGACGTGGCCGAGCTGGTCCGGGCCGTCCACGCGGTGGCCGACCAGGTCCGCGTCGTCATCCCGCTGCACCCCCGCGGGCGCGGGCGCCTGGAGCAGGCCGGCTTCATGGACCACGACAACCTGCTCGTCATCGACCCCCTCGGCTACGTGGAGTTCCTCGGCCTGGTCCGGGGCGCGGCCGCGGTCGTCACCGACTCCGGCGGCGTGCAGGAGGAGACCACCGTGATGGGCGTACCCTGCCTGACGCTGCGGCCCAACACCGAGCGCCCCGTGACCATCACCCACGGCACCAACCAGCTCATCACCCGAGCCTCCCTGCCCGCCGCCGTCGCCGACGTCCTCGCCGCCGGCCCCGCCGAGCCCGGCACCACCCCCGTCCCACCGCTGTGGGACGGGCACGCCGGCCCCCGCATCGCCGCCGTCCTCGCCGCCTCGCTCGGGGTCTGACGGCCGGCCCGTGAGCCAGCAGCCGCCGGGCGTGGCGCCGCTGTCCTGCGTCCGGCACGACGCGGCGGGCGAGGTCGACGAGGGCCTGGTCCTCGACGGGGCCCACGGCCACGGCTACCTGCTGCTCTCCGCCGGGGTGCCCGCCCCGGCCGCGGTGCACGGCTGGCGCCGGGTCGACGGTGCGCTGCCCGGCCTGCACCTGTTCCTGCACCCCCGCACCGTGCTGTCCCGGGCCGCCACCGACCGCGGGACCGTCGTCCTTCTCGGGCACCCCGTCGACGTCGCGGCGGGCACCGCCGACGGGGACCGTATCGCGGCCACCCTCGCGGCGGCCTGGGCCGGTCCGGGCGCGGAGGCGATGGTGCGCGAGGCCGCATACCTCGGCGGGCGCTGGACGCTGCTCGCGCGGCGGACCGGGAAGGACGGGGAGGCACCCGACCTGCTCGTGGTCCCCGACACCCACGCCACCCAGCCTGTCTTCCACGCCACCAGCGGTGGGCGCCTCGCCCTCGGCAGTGCACCGTCCCTGCCGGCCGAGGCCCTGGGCCTGCCGGTGGACGAGGGCGAGGTCGCCCTCCGGGAGGAGCTGCGCCGGCGTCGCCCCGGCGCCGTCACCTACCTGCCCGGACGCCTCACGGGATACCGCGGCGTCGACCCGCTCGTGCCCAACTGCCTGCTGCGGGTGGACCTCGACCCGGTGCGGGTGGAGCACCGCCGTTTCTGGCCGTGGCAGGAGCACGCCGAGACCGAGGACGTCGACGCGGTGTACGAGCGCTTCCGGGCACGCATCGGCGCGCACGTGGAGCTGCTGGCCGGCCTCGGACGGCCCGCCGTGAGCCTGACCGCCGGAGGGGACAGCCGGGTGACGGCCGCGGTCGCGCACCGGGTGGTGCGCGACGGGGGTGGCCTGGCCTTCACCTACGTCAACCCGCGCGACGCGCGCCGCAGCGCGGCGGCCATGGCGGACGTCACGGGGGCGAGCGCCGTCGCGGCGCAGCTCGGCCTGCCCCACCGGGTGCTGAGGTGGCGCCAGGCCCCGCCGGACGGCACCTTCGCGACGCTGCACCGGCGCACCTTCGCCCCGCTGCCCGGGTCGCACGGCGCGGCGTTCGCCATGTGGTCGGACCTGCCCGGCGACCTCGTGCAGCTGCAGTCCAACTGCGCCGAGACAGGGACGGCCTTCCTGCGGCACCGCACCGACGAGCCCCTGGACCCGCTGCGGCTGGCCCGCATGATGATGCACGCGACCGAGGGCCTGGAGGACCTCGCCGGGGCGATGTACGGCGACTACCCGGACTACGCCCAGATGACGCCGGCCCGGATGCTGGGCCACGACCACCACGACCTCTTCTACTGGGAGCAGCGCATCGGCCGCTGGGGCTGGCAGAAGTTCGCCGACGGCGACCTGGGGCACCGCGTCCTGCTGCCCTTCAACGACCGCGCGCTGGTCGAGACGATGCTGTCGCTGCCCTACCCGCTGCGGGAGTCCAAGCTGCTGCTGAGGCGGATCCTCGAGGAGGAGCCGGCGGCCCGCCTGCCGGTCGTCCCGTCCACGCTCGGCTCACGGCTGAGCACCCGGCTGCGGCGGCTGCCCGGCCCGGTGCGGCGACGGGTCGTGCCCCGGGTCCGGCGGGCGACGGAGCGCCCCGGGGTGGCCCGGGCCACCTTCCCGGGCGGGTATGCGGTGCTGCCCTCCGACGGCGCCGGCGTCACCGTCCCCCGTGGGTGGGCTCGGCTCGCCCTGCCCGAGGGGGTGCTCGGGCGCGCCTCCGGGGTCGAGCTGCGCCACCACCGTCGCCTCGCCCACGCCCTGGCGGGTGACGCGGAGGGGTGGGTCCTCGTGCTGGGCGAGCCGGTCCTGGTGGGGGCGGGGCTCGTCGGCGCCCGCCCGGTCGCCGACGCGCTGGCGCGCACGCTCGCCGGGCCCGGCGCGGCGACGCCGCGGGGCCGGGGCGAGGTGCTCGACTCCGTGGTGCTGCGGGCGGCCTGCCTGGCCGGTCGCTACCTGGTCCTCGCCGGGGACGTGCACCGGACCGTCGCCGTGCCTGACCCGCTCACCGCCCTCGGCGTGCAGCTGCTCGACGGTGGGGGCGGGCGCCCGGGCGGCGGGACGGGTGCCGGGCTGGTGTCCCACCCGCTGCTGGCCACCGGCCGGACGCGGCCCGTGGGGCCCGACCAGCTGGTGGTCGTCAGCCGTCGCGGGGGCGGGGCCGGGATGGGCGTCCGCCCGCTCGGCTCGACGGTCGACCTGCGCTCGGTCGTTCTCGACCGCCACCCGGAGGAGGCCGTCACCAGGGACGGGCGGCTCGCCCGCCACGCGCAGGTCCTGGCCGGGCGGGGGACGCCGTGGCTGGGGCTGACCTCCGGCCCCGCGAGCGCCGGGCTGCTCCCGCACGTCGCCGCGGCCGGTGGGTCGGCCCTCACCTGGTGGGACCGGGCGGCGGGCGACGCCGCCGCGCACGAGGTGTTCGCCGCGTCGGCCCTCGCGCGGGGGGCGGGTGTCCCGCACCGGGTCGTGGGGCTGCGGGAGGACGTGGACGGCAGGGACACCGAGCCCGGCAGGACGGCTCGCGCCGTCGCCGCACGGGGACTCGCCGCCACCTGGGGGCCCGGTGCGGACGACACCCTCCCGGTGTCGGCCGCCGTGGCCCGGGCGCTGCCCGGCGACGCCGTCGTGTGGTTCGGCTCGCGACCGGGCGAGGATGGCCTCACCGCCCTGGCCGCGAGGCCGTGGGAGCTGCTGCAGGACGCTCGTCCGTGCGCCCTCCCGTGGTCGGACCGCCTGCTGGACCTCCTACCCCCGGGCGGGTGGCGTCACGGCCCGGGCGGGCACCCCTCCGGCGGCACGGCAGGCGCCTGACGGTCGCTCCCGTCCCGCCGCAGGACCAGGTAGCCCTCCCGCTCCCTGGGCGGGCCGTAGCCCTCGTCCAGCGCCGCCACGACCGGGTCCTGCGACGCCAGCGCCTCCCACCCCCCGGCACGCTGCACCGCTCCCGGGTGGACGACCGCGACGTCCGGCCACCGTCCTGTCCGCTCCCACCAGTCCACCGTCCAGGCGTTGGCCTCGCCGAAATCCGACAGCCACACGATGTTGGTGTCCATCCGGGCCGTGCTGTAGGCGTAGCCACCGGGCCGGGCGTAGAAGAAGACGCTCTCCCCCGCCCCCACCCACGCCGGCACGAGGGCCCGAAGCCGGCAGTCGGCCTCCAGCAGGTCGGCGTCGGTCAGCAGGCCCGCGAGGGGGCCGGCCGCCACGCGGCCGACGAGCTGGCGGGGGTCGGCGTTGTGGAAGGTCCGCAGCGGGTGTACCGCCACCAGGGACCCGACGAGCGCGACCACGGCCAGGCCCGCGGCCCAGGGCCGCCCGTGCCGGGCGGCGCCGAGGACGACGGCCGCGCCGAGCGCACCGAAGAGGGGTTGCACGGGCGGGGCCGCGACGCCCCACTGCACGTGCGCGGAGCTGAGCATCGAGAACGAGACGACACCGACGACGGCGAGCGGGGTCGTCAGGGCCAGGAGCGTCCGGACCTCGCGTACCCGACGCCGGTGCGCCCAGACCGCGACGGGCAGCCACAGCAGGGGGGTCACGACCAGGACGAAGGCACCGCTGTGCAGCCCCAGCGGCTCACCCGGGACGATCGTGGACGGCACGACCGCCCACGCCGCCGCCGCCGCGGCGACCGGCACGCCCGCTGCTGCCGCCGCACGCCAGCCGTCGGGCAGGCGGGGCAGCACGGCGAGGGCGGCCAGCGCCGCCGCCGGGGTGAAGCGCCAGCTCCGCACCCCGTCCAGGTAGCGGAGGGTGGCCTCCCGCAGGCGCTCGAGCGGCGGGCGGCGACCCGCCTGGTACTCGGCCGTGTAGGCCAGCGTGTCGCTCAGCGCCGTCAGCCCCGGGCCCACCACGAGCAGGAGGACGATCAGCAACGACACGGCTCCGCCGCCGGCGAGGACACCGAGCCGCACAGGTCTTCGGCGTGCGAGCACCAGCAGGGTCAGCGCCATCACGGCACAGGCCGGCAGGCTGGCCGGGTGCGACAGCACAGCGACGGCGAGGGCGGCGCCGGAGGTGGCCGACCAGCGCGGTGAGCCCGTGACCAGCGCCGCGAAGCCGGCGCAGGCCGCCAGCCCGAGGGTCAGCACCGGCATCGTGTTGTAGCTCGTGACCAGCAGCCCGTAGGGCACGGGACCGAGCATCAGCACCGCGGCCGTCAGGGCGGCGCCCGGCGGCAGGGCGACCCGCAGGGCGCGGTAGCACAGGGCCCCCACCCCGAAGGCCAGGACGAGGTAGAAGAGGCGCGAGGCCAGCACGATGCCCTCGACCCCGACCAGCTGCAGCCACAGCCACACGAAGGGGACGGCCGGCAGCGAGCCGAACGCCTGGACGTTCATCTCGTCGGCCAGCACCGCGTCGCCCTGGGCCATGCGCATCGCGAGGGCGACGACGTGCGTGCCGTCCGACAGGTCGGCGCCGACGCTCGCGCGCCAGACCGCGAGGACGGCGAGCACCACGGTCACCAGCGGCACGAGCACCCCGCGTCCGGCGGGGCGCGGCGCCCGACGGGTCGGCGCGCCGGTGCTCACGAGCGGCTCTTCGGGGCGGGCCGCCCGCCCGGCGCGTGCAGGTGCAGCTCGCGGGCGCCGGCGCACCGCTCCCAGGACAGCCCGCCCTCGGTGCGCAGGTGCGGCCCGGGCACGACGGTCACCTCGCCGTCGCGGCACAGGACCGCGGCCCAGACCTCGCGCCAGGCGTCCACCACCCGGCGCACCCCCGCCTCGAGCTCGTCCTGGCCCGGCAGGGTCATTACCTCGCCCAGCTGCCGGACCGCCTCGCCCGGAAGGGTCTCGTGGACGAGCACCAGCTGGTCGGCGCGGCTGCCGTCCGCGGCGGAGCGCAGCGCCACCGCGCTCACCGACAGGGCAAGCCCGGCGGGAGCGCGGACGTCGACCTCCAGCGGCGGCCCGGGCGGGCCGCCCGGCCGGACCAGCACCGTCGCGACCGCCCCGTCCCGGGCAGGCGCCGGGCCGGGCTGGTTCCCCGGTCCGGTGACCGCCCCTACCGGCGGCGCACCCAGGAGGCCCTCGAGCCGCCGGACGAAGGAGGCGTGCGAGTAGCGCTCGCGGACGAGGTCCTGCACCTGCGCCACCCGGGCGCGGTAGCGGTCCGGCTCGGCGACGTAGCCCTCGATGACGGCGCGCGCCTCCCCCGGCAGGGCGTAGTCGAGCACCTCGCCGAACACCCGGCGGTGCTTGGGGTGGGCGACGACGAGGACCCCGGAGGCGGCCGCCTCCAGCAGCACCCGCCCGAAGGCCTCGTGCCGGCCGGGGTGGTCCTGGTAGAGGAAGACGTCGAGCCCGGCCAGGAGCTCGCGCGGGTCGACGGAGCCGCCGGGCAGCATCTGCCACTCCCGCGGGGTCGGGGTGTCCTCCGGCAGCCCGGCCTCGACGGCCAGCCGCCTCCACGTCGCCCGCGCCCCCATGAGGCGCACCACATACCCCGGGCCGAGGTCGTAGGCCGCGAGCAGGTCTGCGTGGGTGGCCGGGAACTTCAGGGGGTGGTCGCGGGAGTAGCGGCCCACGACGACGGGTGCGCCACCCGCCCCGGGCGCCCGGTCGTCGCGCACGTGCCAGGCGTCCACGTCGATCAGGCCGGGGTTGTCCCACTGCGTCAGCGCGACGCCCGGGTCCTGGTCCCGCAGCACGTCACGGACCACCGGCCCCTGCGGCACCCAGACCGGTGGCACGCCGAAGAGCTCCTCGGCCCGCGCGGTGACGTCGGCGACGACGTAGCGCTGGTCGGAGCCGTCCGGCTCCAGCGGCGCCTGGTTCGCCACGACGAGAAGGTGCCGCGGCCGCAGGCTCCGTCCGGCCGGCACGTGCGGCGGGTGCTGGAGGACGAGGGGGTAGCGGACCATGAGCACGTCGACGTCCACGTCGTCGTCGACCTGCACCCACTCGACCTCACCCCGGCGGACCAGCTCCGTCACGGGGGCGCACAGCGGAAGGTCCTTGGTCGTCGCGAAGCGCAGCGCCTCGAGGTGCAGCACGCCCACGCGCAGACCGGCCTCGCGGGCCGCGCGGATCTCCTCGAGCATCGAGCGCTGGGGCCCGCCGTAGCGGCGCCAGTCACCGCCGAGCACCAGGTCCAGGTGCCGGGGCGGGGGGAACGCACCGCTCAGGGGCCGGCGCCAGCGTCGCGGCTCGGGGAAGACGCGCGGGCCGTCGGGGTCGAGGTATGCGGTCGCGCCGTCGGCGATCTCCTCGTGCCAGGGCGTGTAGACGGCCTTGTAGGCGTGCCGCGCGGGGTGGCGCCACATCCGGGAGAACTCCGAGGAGGAGAGGGTGTCCTCGCCCGAGCGCAGCAGGAGCAGGCACTCGTCGACCGTGCGCACCGAGCGGCGGCCGAAGGCGGCCTGAAGCCGCCGGGCGTACTCGGTGTCGGCGCTCTTGCGGGTCGGGTCGAAGAATCCGACCCGTGACAGTGCCGGGTCCAGCCGCACCAGCAGGGTCGGGGCCGCGACCGCGCGGTGCCGGTAGCCGAGCCGGACGAGGCGCAGGTCCTCCGACACCCGTGCGCCCAGGGCCCGCGTCGCGACCAGCCCCGGGTCGGCCTCCAGCGTGCGCACGAGCGTGGCGACGGCCTGGGGGTGCAGCCAGTCGTCGGAGTCGAGGGTGGTCAGGTAGGCGCCCCGGGCCTGGCGCAGGGCGGTGTTGCGCGCCCGGTAGGTGCCGCCGTTGACGGCCTTGCGGATCACCCGGACGCGCGGGTCGAGAGCCTCGACCTGCCGCAGCCACGGCTCGGCCTCCGGGCCGGACGCGTCGTCGACGACGAGGACCTCCAGGTGCTGCCAGGTCTGGGCCAGCAGCGACCGGACCGCCGTGAGCAGGGGCGCACCGGGGCGGAAGGTGCTCACGGCGACGGTGACCAGGCGGTCGCCGTCGACGTCCGCGCGCGGCAGCGGGTCGGTCGTGAGCCGGTCGAACGGCGGGCCGGGCCGGTCGGGGTCGAGCCGCAGCGGCGCAAGGGCGTCGGAGTGCAGCGCGGCGCCGAGCAGGGACAGCCACCCCTCGACGCCCTCCTGCGGGAGGCGGTCGCCCGCGACGGGGTTGGCCAGGTCCGCGCGGACGGCCGCGGCTGCGTCCTCGGGGACCGCGGGGTGCGCCAGCAGCGCCCGGCACCCTTCCTCGTCACCGTCCAGCAGGCGCAGGTGGAGCAGGACCAGCACGGCCTGCGGGTGGAGCGCGTCGAGCCGGCCCGCGGCGGCGAGCGCCTCGAGCAGGGTGCGGCCGCGGGTTACGTCGGCGGGGTCGGCGGTCTGCAGGGCGTAGACCCTGGCCAGCTGCCCGAGGTGGAAGGCGTCGGCGCCCTCCGGCAGCCCGGCGGCACCCGGTCCGCAGCTGCGGGCCGCCGCGGCCCAGGTGTCGACCTCCTCGGCGGAGCGTCCCGGCCAGGCCGTCTCGACGAGGACCTCCCTTGCGTGCAGGGACCGGGTGCGCAGGGCCGTGACGGCGAGCGCGTCCGGGTGGTCCCGGAGGATCTTGTTGCGCGCGGTGTCGCGGCTCACCCCCGCACGGGTGGCGACCGGACCCTCCGGGGTCGGCCGCTCAGCCCCGGTCATCACGTCGGCGCAGCGCCTGCTCGACGGTGTCCTGGAGGCGGTCGAGGCGCCCGGTGTACTGGGCCTGCAGGACGCGGACGGTGCCGACCACGTCCTCGGTGCTGGGCGCCGCGCGGCCACCGGTCGTGTCGATCGCGGCGACCTGCGCGCGCACGAAGGTGCGCAGCTCCCGGACCCGGCGGTCCGCGTCGAGGGCGACCAGGAGCGCGGCGCTGACCAGGAGCATGCCCGCGAGGACGACCAGCCACCACCAGTGCAGCACGGCCGCGACGACCGCGACCACGGTCAGGACGCCGGACGCACCGGCGCCCGCCAGGAGGAGCTTCTGGGCGCGCACGGCGCCACGCTACCGTCCCGGGACCGGCGCCCGGGGAGGTGCCCGGCCCCCGACCGGGCGTGCACCTCATACAGTGTCGCCATGGTGCCGCCCGACCGCTCCCCCGCCGGCCCGGGCCACGGCGCCGCACGGGACCTGGTCGTGGCGTTCGCGTTCGCGCCGTTCGTGGACACCGCGGCGGTCGTCGCGGCCAAGCGCGTGCACGAGACCGGTCGGCCGGTGGACCTCATCACCAACGACATGTCCTCCCAGCGCGCCGTCGACCCGGCGCTGGACCAGATCGCCGGCGACCTGGTCCGCCGGCGCGCGACGCTGGCGACGCCCACGTGGTTCTCGTCGTGGAAGGCGGTCGAGCGCTTCACCGTGGAGGGACAGCCGCAGGCGCTGGCCTGGGACCGGGAGGGCCACGGCTACGAGCGGGTCTACAGCCGCGCCCACTGGGTGCCCAGCCACGTGCTAGCCGCGCGGTTCAAGGTCGAGCGGCCGCACGTGCGGTGGACCGCCGAGTTCTCCGACCCGTTGTCCGTCTACGTCGACGCGACCGAGCGCCACTCACCGGTGGCGGAGGGTGCGCTGCTGGACGCCCTGCGCCGGGACGTGCGGGCCGCCGGCTTCCCCCCGCCCGGCGACAACCTCTTCGAGTGGGTCGAGACCCTGCCCTACGCGCTGGCCGACGAGCTGCTCTTCACCAACGCCCACCAGCGCGACCTGATGCTGAGCCGGATCTGCGACGAGGCCCTGGCGGCCCGTGCCCGGCAGCGCTCGGTCGTGCGTCCCCACCCGACGCTGCCGCCCTCCTTCTACCGGCTCGCGTCGCCGGAGGCGGAGCTCGAGCCCCGCTGCCGCCACATCGGCTACTTCGGCAACTTCTACGCGAGCCGGGGCATGAGCACCGTGCTCACCGCGCTGGCCGCCCTGCCGGAGGAGCTGCGCGCGCGCCTGCGCCTGCACATCTACACCGGCCAGCAGGAGGACCTGCGGGCAGGCGTCGCCGCGCGGGGGCTGCAGGACGTGGTCCGGGTGCGCCCGTTCGTCGGCTTCCTCGACTTCCTCGCCCTGAGCGCGCGGATGGACGTGCTGCTGATCAACGACGCGGTGACCGAGGGCATTTTCCCGGCCAACCCCTACCTGCCCTCGAAGTGGAGCGACTACCGCGGCAGCGGGAGCAGGGTGTGGGGTGTCGTGGAGCCCGGCAGCACCCTGTCCGGACAGCCGTTGGACCACCGCTCGCCGGTGCGCCACGTCAGCGCCGCCCTGCAGGTCCTGGCGCAGATCGCCCGGGGCTGACCCGGCTGCCTCAGCCCCCGCCGCCCAGGACGACGGCGGCGAGCCGGTCGGCCGGTGCCGGGGAGAGGAACCGGGAGGTCACCTCGGCCCGCGCCTCGGCGGAGGCGGGGCCCCACGCCTGCGGGGACGCGTGGTCGAGCACCCGCCGGACGGCCTCCTCGACCGTGTCCACGACCCAGTCCGGCGGAAAGAGGCGTCGGGCGCCGTCGAGCGGGGCGAAGATCGGCCAGCTGCGCACCACCGGGACGGCGCCGGACGCCGCCCCCTCCACCAGGCCCAGGCCGAAGGACTCACGCCGGCTGCTGCTCAGCACGAAGCCGGCCGCGGCGAGGCAGGGCGCGACGTCGGTGGTCTCGCCCACGAACTCGACCCCGCCGCACACGTCCGGCTGCACCAGCCGCCGCCGGAACTCCTCCACGTAGTCGGCGCCCGACCGGAGCGTGGCCGGCGAGAAGTCGGGTCCTACCAGCAGCAGCCGCCAGGCGGGGTCGTGCGCGCGCAGCCCGGCCAGGACCTCCAGCGCCCACACGGGGTCCTTGACGCGCTGGGCCCAGCCGATCATGAGCACCGTCCGGTCGGCACCCTCGGCCTTGCCCCCCTCCGGCAGCCGGGTCGTGTCGACGGCGTTGGGCACGACATGGACCCGGGTGCGCCCGAGCCGCGGACCGACGAGCCGGACCATGAGGTCGCGGAGGTGGTCGCTGACGACGACGAGGTCGTCCACCCGGCCCCAGTCGAGGAGGTGCACCCCCGGGGACAGGGCGTCCATGCTGTGCACCCGCAGCGTCACCGCCACGCCGTCCGGGACGGTCATCAGGGCGGCGACGGCGCCGCGGTCCGCCCAGTCGACGAACACCGCGTCGGCGCCGGCGACCTCCTCGGCGAAGGTCTCGTCGACCACCACGTCCTCACCCAGCGCCTGCCGCAGCCGTGCCTCGACCAGCTCACCGCGCACGGCCAGCCCGCGCAGGTGACCGCGGGAGGCCAGGTCCACCACGTCGACGTCCGCGTGCCGGCGCAGCACCTCCGTCACCTGCGTGGCGAACCGGGGGTAGGACCCCGGGACGACGACGACGCGGGGACGTGCCCCCGTGGCCGGGGCCGGGCCGGCGTCGCGCCGGGCAGAGCCGTCGCCGGACGGCGACCCGGCGAGGGTGGCGCCCACCCGGGAGTCCCGCCAGGCGGCGAGGAAGGTCTCGGGGTCCTCGACCAGGGGGGAGGACAGACCGTCGGAGTGCAGCTCGGGGTGGAAGAGCAGCCGGAGCGCCAGGGTCGCCAGGGCCGCGGTGCGCGGCACGTCCCCGGTCTCCAGGACGTCATCGGCAGCCGTGATCAGCGCGGCGGCCGCGGCCCGCAGGTCATGGTCCTCCCGACCCTCGACCGAGGTGCGCAGGGCGGCGGCGACGGCACGCCGGCGCGCGGTCTCGACCGGGTCGTTGGCGTCCGGCTCGAGGTAGGGGAGCAGTGCGGCCGCACCTTCCACGCCGGTGGTGCGCAGCAGCTCCTCGAGCAGCTCGGTCAGGTCGCCCTGCGAGCCGGCGGGCACCGCACCCCCCATGATGGCGACCCGCTCGGCCAGGTTGCGGGCGTAGCTCTCGCTGAGGCGACCGTGCCGCACGCGGCCGCGCAGCTGCCTCCAGGTCCGGGGCAGGGCGGCCCATCCGGCCAGGTCCGCGTGCGGCACCACCGGGCACCGGTCACGGGCGACCTCCTCGGCGACCTCGCGGGCACGGTCACCGAACGCGACGACGGCGTCGGCGCGTGCGAGCGCGCGCTGCAGGTCGGGGTCGAGCCGGGCCGCCCCGAGCAGCGAGAGCCGGTCGCCGCGCCAGTGGGCCAGGGGCGTGCCGGTCACCTGCCGGGCCAGCCGCAGCGGGGACCGTGCCAGCCGGGGCCGGATGGGCAGGCGTGCGCCCGGCAGCTGCACCGCGGGCAGCTCGCCCTCGAGCCAGGCCAGGGTCAGGTCGTGCCCGCCCGCCGTCAGCCCGCGCAGGAAGCTGCGTGAGCGGTAGAGGTCGCTCGCGTCGTGCGCCAGCACGACGAGCCGCTGGCCGCGGCGCGTGGACAGGACCGTCCCCTCCGCCGGCGGGGGCACCAGCTTGAGGTCCTGCAGGTCACGGGAAGCCACGACGGGAGTGTATGCCGCTCGCGCGCACCGGGGCGGGTGCGCGCCGGTGTCGCCCCGCAGGTCAGGCGGGCGTCGGGCTCACTCGCCGCGGATGAACGCCTCGACCTCGGCGCGACCCTTGTCGTCCGGCATCTGCACGGGCGGGGACTTCATGAGGTAGGCCGAGGCGCCGATGACGGGGCCGCCCTCGCCGCGGTCCTTGGCGATCTTGGCCGCCCGGATGGCGTCGATGATGATGCCGGCGGAGTTGGGCGAGTCCCAGACCTCGAGCTTGTACTCCAGGCTCAGCGGGACGTCGCCGAAGGCACGCCCCTCCAGGCGAACGTAGGCCCACTTGCGGTCGTCGAGCCACTGCACGTAGTCGGAGGGGCCGATGTGGACGTCGCGGTCGGCGAACTGGTGGGCCACGTTGGAGGTGACCGCCTGGGTCTTGGAGACCTTCTTGGACTCCAGCCGCTCGCGCTCGAGCATGTTCTTGAAGTCCATGTTGCCGCCGACGTTGAGCTGGTAGGTGCGGTCCAGCTGCACGCCGCGGTCCTCGAAGAGCTTGGCCATCACGCGGTGCGTGATGGTGGCGCCGACCTGGCTCTTGATGTCGTCGCCGACGATCGGCACGCCGGCGGCGCGGAACTTCTCGGCCCACTCGGGGTCGGAGGCGATGAAGACCGGCAGGGCGTTGACGAAGGCGACCCCGGCGTCGATGGCGCACTGGGCGTAGAACTTGTCGGCCTGCTCGCTGCCGACGGGCAGGTAGGAGACCAGGACGTCGGCCTGGGTGTCCTTGAGGACCTGGACGACGTCGACCGGCTCGGCGTCGGACTCCTCGATGGTCATCGAGTAGTACTTGCCCAGACCGTCGAGGGTGTGGCCGCGCTGGACCGTCACCCCGGTCGGCGGGACGTCGGCGATCTTGATGGTGTTGTTCTGGCTGGCACCCAGGGCGTCCGCGAGGTCCAGGCCCACCTTCTGGGCGTCGACGTCGAAGGCGGCGACGAACTCGACGTCGCTGACGTGGTAGTCGCCGAACTGCACGTGCATCAGTCCCGGCACGGTCTGGTCGCGGTCGGCGTCCTTGTAGTACTCCACACCCTGCACGAGGGAGGTGGCGCAGTTGCCCACCCCGACGATCGCGACGCGAACCGATGCCATCTTGAAGATCTCCTTGAGTCACGGCTCGGGCGGTCCCCCTCGGACCGCCCGCCTCACAGCACAACCATCCACGGTACCCCCTGATTCCGACCGTTCTCACAGCACCCAGCAGGCACAATGGCCCGGTGAGCCGATCTGCCTCGTCCCCACCCACCCGTCGCGAGCGGTCCCGGCGCTCCGCCCGGCGGCGGCAGCGGCCCGGCCGCTGGCGCCGGATCCTGCTGTGGCTGGCCGGTCTGGCGCTGGTGGCGGCCATCGCCGTCACCACGGCCTTCGCGGTCGCCTACGCCCGCACGGAGATCCCCGAGCCCAACGACTTCGCGGACGCCCAGAGCACGATCCTGTTCTACGCCGACGGCGAGACCGAGCTGGCGCGCTTCACCGGCGGGATCGACCGCGAGGTGGTGACGCTGGACCAGGTGCCCCAGCACGTCCAGCACGCCGTGCTGGCCGCCGAGGACCGTTCCTTCTACGAGAACGAGGGCGTCTCGATCACCGGGACCGCACGCGGGGCCTACCGCACGCTGCGGGGGGAGGGTGTGCAGAGCGGCTCGACCATCACCCAGCAGTACGTCAAGAACTACTACCTGACCGCCGACCAGACGCTGACCCGCAAGTTCCGCGAGATCCTCATCTCGGTCAAGATCGACAACGAGCTCTCCAAGGACCAGATCCTGGAGAACTACCTCAACACCATCTACTTCGGCCGGGGCGCCTACGGCATCCAGACCGCCAGCGAGGCCTACTTCCGCAAGGACGTCTCCGAGCTCACCGAGGCCGAGGGCGCCTTCCTGGCCTCGGTGATGAACGCGCCGTCGCTGTTCGACCCGCACTACGCCGAGGGCAACCGCGAGCGCGCGGAGGAGCGGTTCGGCTACGTGCTGGGCGGCATGGTCGAGATGGGCTGGCTGGACCAGGCGGCCCGTGAGGACACAGAGTTCCCGGACGTCGCCGAGGCCGCGCCCTCGACCGCGGTGCAGGGCGTGGAGGGGTATGTGGCGCAGGAGGCCCGGGAGGACCTGCGCGAGCTGCTCGACCTCGACGACGCCGCCATCGACACCGGTGGGCTGCGGGTGACGACCACGATCGTCGAGAAGCACCAGGACGCGGCGAAGGAGGCGGTCGAGGCCTACCGCCCGACCGGCGAGGGCACCGACGACATCACCACGGCCCTGACCGCGATCCGACCTGATGACGGGGCGATCACCGCGATGTACGGCGGTGCGGACTACCAGGAGACGCAGCTCAACGCGGCGACCGCGGCGCGGGTGCAGGCGGGGTCGCTGTTCAAGCCGATCACCCTGACGGCCGCGGTCGCCGACGGGATCGACACGCTCACCGAGCTGCCCGGGCCGTCGCCGATGACCTACGGCACCGGCGAGGGGGAGGTCGAGGTGCGCAACTTCCGCGACATCTCCTTCGGCACCCTCGACCTGCGCGTCGCCCTCGCCGAGTCGGTCAACACCGTCTACGTGACGCTCAACGAGATGGTGGGCCCGCAGAAGACGGTCGAGGCTGCCGTCGACCTCGGCCTGCCGGAGGACACTCCCGGCCTGGGCGCCGACCTCACCAACGTGCTGGGCACCGCCTCCCCGACCCTGGTGGAGATGACCAACGCCTACGCGACCCTCGCGGCGGAGGGACAGCGGGCCGAGCCCTACCTCATCGCCGAGGTCCGCACGGCCGGCGGGCAGACCACCTACGAGGCCGACCCGCAGACCGAGGACGGCGTCGACCGGGACGTCGCGGTCGACGTCACCGACGCGATGACCTACGTCATGACGCAGGGCTCGGGCACCACCGCCGGGGACCTCGGGCGCCCCTCCGCGGGCAAGTCCGGCACCAGCGAGGAGAACGTCTCGGCGTGGTTCGACGGCTTCGTGCCGCAGCTCGCCGCCGGCGTGGTGATGTACAAGGGTGACGGCACGGTCCCGATGCAGGACGTGGCCGGGCTGGACCAGGTCACGGGCGGCACCTTCCCCGCGCAGGTCTGGGGGGAGTTCATGCGGCTGGCGCTCGAGGGCGAGGAGGTTCTCCCCTTCCCGGAGCGGGTGGGCGTCGGCGAGGTCGTCGGCACCAGCGAGCCGCCGACCCAGACCCAGGTCGTCACGGTCGAGCCGACGACCGACGAGCCCACCGAGACCACCTCGGAGGAGCCGACGGAGACAGAGACCGCGACGGAGACCGAGCCGGAGCCGACGACGCCCGAGCCCACCACCCCCGAGCCCACCACCCCCGAGCCCACCACCCCGGAGCCGACCACTCCCGCCCCGACCAGCCCCACCCCGACGGTGCCGGCGCCGACCAGCCCGGCACCGACGGTGCCCGAGCCCCCCGCACCCCCGGGTGACGGTGGTGAGGAGCCGCCGGGCGAGGGCGGTGGCGCCGGGCCCGGACCCACCGGCTGAGGCGTGAGGCCACCGCGGGAGCGCACGCGGCGCGACGTGCCGTGGGTCGTGCCGTCCTGGGCCGACCCGGTGGTGGCGCGCGCCACCGGCGTCCTCGGAGGGCCTCTCGGCAGGTATGCCGTCGTCGGCGCGCGGGGTCTGGCCGGGGTCGCCGCCGTGCTGGTCGCCCTGGGCGCCGCCGTGCTGGCCCTGGGGGTGTGGCAGAAGGGTCACTGCCTGATGAAGGGCTGGAGCACCCCCGACCAGTTCTGGCGGGCCTGCTACTCCGACCTGCCCGTCGTGCACGTCAGCTCCGCCCTGGCCGACCGGCAGCTGCCGTGGGCGGGCGGGGTGCCGTCCACCCAGCCCCCGTTGTCGGGGCTGGCGATGTGGCTGCTCGCCCGGGTCTCGCCCGAGGCGGGGTCCGGCACCGGTGCGCAGCAGTGGGTGCTCGTCCTGTGGGCCCTGGCGTGCGTGCTGCTGCTGGCCGCGGGGGTGCTGGCGGTCGTCGCCCTGCGGCCCCGTCGTCCGTGGCAGGCCGCCCACCTCGCCGCCAGCCCGGTCCTGGTCACGCTCGCCCTGGTCTCGACCGACCTGCTCGGCGTCAGCCTGACGCTTCTTGCGCTGTGGGCCTGGCGGCGGGGGCACGGCTGGGGCGCCGGGGTCCTCCTGGGGCTGGCCTCGCTCGTGCGCCCCTTCCCCCTGCTGGTGCTGCTCGCCATCGTGCTGGTGGCGGCTCGCCGCGGGCGGGACGACGGACCTAGCCACGACGACATGGCCGGCCGTCACCTCGACCCCCCCGCGGCGCCGCTGCGGGCCGGACAGGCGGTCGTGGGCGCGGTGCTCGGTGCGCTGGCGGTCGTCGTGCCCCTGCTGCTCCTCGAGCCGCGCTCGCTCACGGCCGTCACGCAGTGGTGGGGCAGCGGCACGGCCGCCGGCTACGGCGCCCTGCAGATGGTGCCCGACCTGATGGGCTCGCCCTTGCTGCCGCTCACCTCGACCGTGGTCGCCGTCGTCGGGTGGCTGGCAGCGGCCGGGCTGGGCGTGTGGCTCGTCGGTCGGCCGGGACGACGGCTGGGTGAGGCCCAGCTGGCCGCGGCGATGACCGCCGTCGTGGTCCTGACCGCGCCGTCGCTGTCGGTGCAGTCCGGGCTGTGGGTGCTGGTCTTCCTGGCCCTCTCGGCCCGGCCCTGGGGGGAGCACCTGGTCTGGGCCCTCGTCGAGACCCTGCACTTCGTGGCGACCTGGCTGCACATCGCCTTCGCCAGCGACCCGGGCCGGGGGCTGCCGCCCGAGACCTACGCGCTCGTGGTCACGCTGCGCGCCGCCGCGTGGGTGTGGGTGCTGTGGCGGGTCTGGGACGAGGCCGACCCCGGCGCACCGCCCCGGGCCCGGCCCGCCGCGTCACGACCGGCCGATGCGCTCGCCCTCGAGCAGGGGTGAGCGGGCGGGCTCGGGCATCCGCGCGGTGGTCACGATCGGGCTGACCTGCTCCTCGACCAGCTCCCGCAGCGAGTCGACATAGGTGGCGGACAGGTGGTTGCTGTCCCGCCAGACCACGACACCGCCCACGACCGGCGAGCACGTCTGCGCGGGACAGATGGCGTCGTTGAGGTCGACGACCGGCAGCGCGGGGCGCAGCTCGAGCAGCTCGGGCTGGCCGCTCCCCGCACGCTCGAGGGCGTCCGCGCGCGGGAAGGCGCACTCGGCGACGGCGTCGGGGTTGCTCACCAGGCACTCGGGGACGTCGAAGGGCGGCCGGGGCACGTCGCGGATCAGCGCCGGCACGATCCCCGCCGCCCGCAGCCCGTCCACCTGCGAGGCCATGGCGGCAGCCAGCTCGTCCGCGTCGACCCGGCTGTAGGACGCCGAGGACATCAGCACCACGTCGGGGTCCAGCTCCAGGAGCCGGGGCCCGACGTCACGCTGGTAGTCGGCGCACTGGGTGTAGCCGTCCGGCTGGCCCGAGCGCGGCAGCGGCACCCCCGGGGCGGGCGGGCAGGAGGACTTGGCCAGCACGAGGACACGCCATCCGCGCTCCCGGCCGATCTCGTCCAGGGCGGTGACCCACATCCCCGCGTGGCTGTCCCCCGTCAGCGCGACCGTGACGTCGCCCTCCGGGTCACCCGCCTCGCAGACCCCGACCTCGGTCCCCGTGATCCCGACGAAGCAGCCCTCGGGCTCGAGGACCGGCAGGTCGTCGCGCACCTGCTCCAGCGGGATGGCGAGCGTGCCGATCCGTTCGGGGATGTCCGGCGCCGGGACACGCTGGGCCCCTGACCCCAGCGCCGAGCCGCTGTCGGAGCCGTCGGCGAGCGCGGCCGTCCCGTCCAGCTCGTCGTCGCTGCCGAGCCTCACCCCGCCGGCGACACCGTCGGCGATCGCTGTCACGGGGGCCCGGCCGAGGTCCCCCGGACCGGACCGGCCGTCGGCGGCCTCGGCCGCAGCGAGCGTGCCTGCACCCACGGGGGCGCGCAGCTCCTCGACGACCGGCGGGGTCCGCCAGGCGACCGGACCGCTCGTGCCGGTACCGGGGGCCACCGCCATCAGACCCAGACCGGCGAGCAGCCCCGCGAGCGTGCAGTTGAGCCCGAGGCGCAGCGTGCGCTGGGTGACCACACCCTGCGGAAGCCGCCGGGCCAGGACCCGGCCCCGCACACGGACCGGCTCCTCGACGTAGCGGAAGGACAGCCAGGCCGGGACGACCGAGACCACGACCGCCAGCACCCCCCAGTGGACGGGCAGCTGATCAGGTCCGCCCGAGCCCACCCGGGACAGGGAGGCGGCCGCCGCCACGAAGGGCCAGTGCCACAGGTAGAGGCTGTAGCTGATCCGTCCGGTCCACTGCAGGGGCCGGGCCCGCAGGACGACGTCCGGCCCCCATCCCGCGGCGGCGAAGCCGGAGACGATGACCAGCGCGGTGCCCACGGTCGGCAGCAGGGCGGCCGTGCCGGGGAAGGGTGTGGAGGCGTCGATGACCACCAGGGCGGTGACGATCATCGCCAGCCCGACCCAGCCCAGGGCTGCGGCGGGCACACGGGGCACCCGGGGCCAGCGGCGGGCGCCGAGCGCCACGACGGCCCCGAGCATGAGCTCGTGCACCCGGGTGGGGGTGACGAAGTAGGCCTGGCTCGCGTTCTGCTCGGTCCACCAGGCGGACAGCACGAGGGAGACCGCGAGCGCGGCCAGCGTCAGCCCCCAGGACCAGCCGACGAACACGCGGGCCCGGCCCCGGGCCACCAGCAGGAGGAGCAGGAGCAGGACCGGCCACAGGACGTAGAACTGCTCCTCGACGGCCAGGGACCAGTAGTGCTGCACCGGCGAGGGCGCCCGGTCGAGGTCGAGGTAGTCGACCGCCCGGTCGGCCAGGCGCCAGTTGACCAGGTAGCCGGCGGAGGCCAGCAGGTCGCCGCCGATCTCCCCCCAGCGGGTGCGGGGGATGAGCGTCACGGTCAGCAGGGCGGTGCCCAGCAGGGCGGTGAGCGCCGCCGGCAGCAGTCGGCGCGCCCGGCGCGCGTAGAACCGCCCGAGGTCGATGCGGCCCCGGGCCCGCGCCTCCTCCAGCAGGAGGGCGGTCATGAGGAAGCCGCTGACGACGAAGAAGACGTCGACGCCGACGAAGCCGCCCGGCAGCAGGGGGACCCCGGCGTGCCAGAGCATGACGCCGAACACGGCGATGGCGCGCATCCCCTCGATGTCGGTGCGGAAGTCGCGCGGCACCGGAGGCACGTGCAGCGCGTGCCGGGCCGCGCGCAGGGCGCGCAGGCGTGCCCGGGTGAGAGGGACGTCGCCCTCCCGTGCGCTCGCGGTGCTCGTCGCGGCCGAGGACGGGGTGGCGCTCACCGGGCACCTCCCACGGTGAGGGCAGGGGTAGGAGGTGCCGGGGCAGGGGTAGGAGCGTGCTGGGCGGTCGCCCGGGCGGCCGCGTCGTCCCCCTCGTTCTGCTCCCGGCGCCGCTCCACGGCCAGGGCCAGTAGCAGGGCGCCGCCGCCACCGACGACCCACGGCCACCAGGAGCCTCCGCCGTTCGGCCGGGTGGGCACGAGCGCGGCGCGGGTGAGGCTGAGGTCGGCGTCGTCCTCGACCACCAGCGCGGCGGCGGTGTCGGCGGCGAGCGCGGCGAGCCGCGGGTCGGGCGCCTCGGCGCGCACGACGACCGACTCCGGCTCGGGACGCTCCACGGCGATCTCCAGCGCCCCCCGCCACTGCGGCTCCAGCTCGACCCGGTCCTCGACCTGGTCGGCCAGGTCGGCGCGGGTGAGCGCGACGGCGGCCTGCGCGGCGGCCGGACGGCTCAGGGCGGTGACCGTGCTGCGCGCCTCGAAGCTGTCCGGGCGCAGCGCGTCGACCACGCCGCCGATGACCAGTGCCACCAGCACGAACGTCACCCACGGCAGCGCCATCAGGCGCCGCCCCAGCGGGACGGGGGCGTGCCGCGACCGCCGGTCCCTGCTGCGCTCGCGGCGCCGACGACGCTCGGCGCGGCGCCGGCGGCGCTGCTCCTCCCGGGCGGCGATGCGGGCCGCGCGACGGGGTGACCCGTGCCGGACGGGCTGGGGCCGGCGGGAGAGGTCGGTCGGGACGGAGGATGCGGGGCCGGCGGAGCGGTGCCTACCCACGTCCCGACTCCGGCTGGTCGGCCCACCAGCGCTCCAGCTCGCGGCGGGCGCCCTCCGGGCCGAGCGGGCCCTGGTCGAGGCGCACCGCCAGCAGGTGCTTGTAGGCACGGCCCAGCACCGGCCCCGGGGGGATGCCCAGGATCTCGCCGATCTGGTTGCCGTCGAGCTCGGGGCGCACCGCGCGCAGCTCCTCCTCCTCGCGCAGCCGGGCGATCCGCTCCTCGAGGTGGTCGTAGCTGGCGGCCAGCCTGGCCGCCTTGCGCCGGTTGCGGGTCGTGCTGTCCGACCGGGTCAGCCGGTGCAGGCGCCCGAGCAGCGGCCCGGCGTCGGCGACGTAACGACGGACCGCGGAGTCGGTCCACTCCCCCGTGCCGTAGCCGTGGAACCGCAGGTGCAGCTCCACCAGGCGCGACACGGCCCGGACGGTCTGCTTGTCGAAGCGCAGCGCCCTCAGCCGCGCGCGGGTCATCTTGGCGCCGACGACCTCGTGGTGGTGGAAGCTCACGCCCCCGCCGGGCTCGAAACGGCGGGTGGCGGGCTTGCCGATGTCGTGCAGCAGGGCGGCCAGCCGCAGGACCAGGTCCGGCCCCGGGACGGCGTCATCGGCGCCGTCCTCCGCCGGCCCCCCGCCCGAGCTGTCGCCGCCGGGGCTGTCGTCGCCGACCGACGGCGCGTCCTCGAGCGCGATGGCCTGCTCGAGGACGGTGAGGGTGTGCTCGTAGACGTCCTTGTGCCGGTGGTGCTCGTCGACCTCGAGCCGCAGGGCCGGGAGCTCGGGAAGGACGTGGTCCGCCAGACCGGTAGCGACCATGACCTCGAGCCCGGCCCGGGGGTCGGGGGCCAGCAGCAGCTTGACCAGCTCGTCGCGCACCCGCTCGGCGGAGACGATCGAGATGCGCGACGCCATACCCGTCATCGCCTCGAGCACCTCAGGGGCGGGGACGAGCCCGAGCTGGGCGGCGAAGCGGGCCGCCCGCATCATCCGCAGAGGGTCGTCGCTGAAGGACACCTCCGGGGTATGCGGTGTGCGCAGGGCCTGCGCGGCGAGGTCACCGAGGCCGCCGTGGGGGTCGACGAAGGTCAGGTCCGGCAGCCGCAGCGCCATGGCGTTGACGGTGAAGTCGCGGCGCACCAGGTCGTCGTGCAGGTTGTCGCCGAACGCCACGACCGGCTTGCGCGAGTCCTCCTCGTAGGCGTCGGCCCGGTAGGTGGTGATCTCCAGCGTCTGCTCGCCGCGGCGGCACCCGATGGTGCCGAAGGCGCGGCCGACGTCCCACACGGCGTCGGCCCAGCCGGCCAGCACCTGCTCGATCTGCTCGGGGTGCGCGGAGGTCGCGAAGTCCAGGTCCGGTGAGGGGCGCCCGAGGAAGGCGTCACGGACCGGTCCGCCGACGAGTGCGATCTCGTGCCCGGCGTCGGCGAACCGCTCCCCGACCTCGCTGAGCAGGGGCAGCGTCGGGCGCAGGTGCCGCAGCGCCTGGGCGAGGAGCACGCCGTCAGCCGTGGTGGAGGTGGACATATCTCATCAAGGGTAGGGGACTCGCCTGGGGGGTCGCTCATCCCTGGGCACTCCTCGCCACACTGGTTACAGTGTGAGGATGACCACCGCCTCCCGACCCCAGCCGTCCGCGCGACGGCTGCCGTCGGTGAGCGAGACCTCCGCGGGGGGTGTGGTGATCGACGTCCACGACGGCCGTGCGCGGATCGCGATCATCGCCAGGCGCAACCGCTCGGGGAAGGTCGAGTGGTGCCTGCCCAAGGGCCACGTCGAGCCGGGCGAGACGCTCGTGCAGACCGCGGAGCGCGAGGTGGCGGAGGAGACCGGCATCGAGGGCAGGGTACTGATCACCCTGGGCACGATCGAGTACTGGTTCACCACGCCCTCGCACCGGATCCACAAGATGGTGCACCACTACCTGCTCGAGGCGACGGGTGGCTACCTGACCGTGGAGAAGGACCCGGACCAGGAGGCGATCGACGCCATCTGGGTGCCGCTGGACGAGGTCCACCGCAAGCTCACCTTCCCCAACGAGCGTCGCATCGCGCGTGAGGCGTGGACGCGCCTGACCCGGAGCGCCTGACGACGTCGTGATCCGGTCAGCCCGCCGCTCCGCGTGGGCGGTTCGTCCCCGTGCCGCGGCCGCGACCGCCGGGGTCGTCGCGACCCTGTCGACAGCCCTGGCGGCCCTGCCTGTCGTCCCGGCCCAGGGAGGCGTCCCGGTCCCCGGGGCCTCCCCGGCCGCCGCCCCCTCGAGCGCGCTCCCCGGGTCCGGCACGGACGACGAGCCGGACGAGCCGACGGAGCAGGGCCTGGACGGCACGGTCCGGGTGGTCCTCGACGAGGTGGAGCCCACCGTCCCGCACGTCGGCGAGCCCGTCACGCTGCGCGGGCGCATCGTCAACGACAGCCCCGGCCAGCGCAGGCTGAGCACCGTCACGGTCCGCGCCGCGTGGTCCCCGCTGACCAGCCGGGCCGACGTGACCCACTGGCTCGAGGGACGCGACCAGCGCGAGACCGGCTGGGTGCTCGGCGAGGACGCGGTCGGTCCCGTCGTCGTGCCCGGCGCCTCCGTGCCGTTCACCGTCGAGGTGCCCGAGTGGGGCCTCAACGCCGTGCCCGGCGACCTGGCGGCCCTGGCGCTGCAGATCGAGGCTTCCGGCGAGCCGCCCGCCGAGGCGGGCTCGGGCGGTACCGCCACGGCACCCCCGGCCGAGCCCGTCGTGCTGCGCACCGTCCTGGCAGCCGCCCGCACGCACGCGGTCGCCGACCCGCTCGACGTCACGTGGGTGGTGCCGCTGACCCTGCCCGCCGACCCGGCGCTGACGAGCCGGGACGACCAGGACCGGCACACCGCCTGGTCGGAGGCGACCGGCCCCGGCTCGCCGGCGCGGACCTGGCTGGAGAGCCTCACCCTGCCGTCGGTGACGTGGATGGTCGACCCCGCCCTGCTGGTGCCGGTGGACCCCGCCGACGAGCTGGTCGAGGCCGCGCCCGAGCCGGGCGGACCCGACCCCGCGGACCCCGACGACCCCACGCAGGGGCCCGACGGCCGCCCGCCCCCGGACGACGACGGGACCACCTCGACCGCACCGCCGGACGACGCCGCCGTCACGACGGACGCGCCCGAGGAGGAGACCGCCGCACCCGGCGCCGACGGCTCGACGAGCACCGAGGCGCCCACCGGGCAGGACCCCGGCGACGGGACAGACGGCAGCGCGGCCACGGCCCCGGGCGACGGCGGTGAGGACGAGGGGCTGGACAAGGGCCAGGAGCTGGGCGGCGCGGCCGGGCCGGCAGACCCCGTGACCGCCGCCGACGTCGAGGACGGGCTCGTGGCCCTGCGCGGCCTGCTGGCGCGCTCCGCCGCCGAGCAGCTGTGGTGGACCCCGACCGCCGACCCCGACGTCGCCGCCCTGCTGGCCCAGCAGGCCGACCCCGCGACCGTCCGCACCGCCATGCACCTGCCGCTGCCGCAGTCGCCCGCCCAGGTGCGGCGCCTCCTGCAGCGCGGCCGCAGCGACGTGGCCTGGCCGGCCCTGTCCGCCCCCACGACGCAGCAGGTCACCGCGCTGGACCGCCTGTGGGCGACCCGGCCGGCGACCCCCGAGGGGGTCGCTGCGGTGGTGGTCCCGCGCGAGTCCCTCAGCGGGGGGTCCAACACCTCCGTGGGCGCCGCCGCCCGCCCGGTCGAGGGTGCCTCCGACGTCGTCGCCCTCGGCGCCGACACGCGTGCGGCCGCCCTCCTGGCGGGGGCCGCGAGCGACACGGCCGAGCTCGGGCAGGGGGCCGTGACGCAGCGCCTGCTCGCCGACAGCCTCACCGCATACCAGCAGGACCCGCTGGCCGGGCGGTCGATGCTCTACGCCCCGCCGAGGGGCGCGCAGGTCCCCGGTGGCGTGCTCGACGCCCTGACCGAGGGCTTCGAGACCGCGCCGTGGGCGCGGGCCGTCAGCGCCTCGGACCTGCTCGCCGCCGCGGCGGGCACGTCTGCAGCACCGCTGAGCGGGGTGGCACCCGCCCCCGAGGTGCTCGGGCGCACGCTGGTCGAGCGGGTGGAACCGGGGCCGAGCCCGCTGGGGGCCCGGCAGCTGCGCAGCCTGGCCCGGTTGCAGACCTCGCTCGCGGGGCTCTCGGAGATCCTCGGGGACACCTCGGTCCTGCGGACCTGGGAGCCGGTGCTGGGCCACCTGTGGTCGACCCGGTGGCGCGGTGACGCGGAGCCCTGGGCCGACGCCTGGCAGTCGGCCCGCCGACCGGTGGCACGGGTGCAGGAGGCGGTCCACGTCAACCCGAGCACGGTCAACTTCCTCTCCGACCAGGGCATCATGCAGGTCACGGTGGTCAACGACCTGCCGGTCGCCGTCGAGGGCGTGCGCGTGGAGGTGCTGCCCGACCGCAGCCTGCTGCGTATCGTCCAGCAGCCCGAGCCGATCTCGATCGGCGCCCGCAGCCGGGCCACCGTCTCGTTCACCGCCCGCGCCGTGACCCGCGGCGTCACCACCGTCAACGCACGCCTGACCACGCCCAACGGCACGGTGCTGGGCGACGACGCCCAGGTCAGCGTGCGGGTGCAGCCGACCGGGGTGTGGATCTACTGGGTGCTCGGCAGCATCGCCGGTCTCGTCCTCGTGCTGGGCCTGGTCCGCGCCCGGCGCACCGCGCCCCGCTCCGCGGTCGTCGCGGCGTCGTCCACCCCCACCGCGGAGGAGAACCGGTGACCTCGTCCTCGTCGTCGCACTCGTCGTCGGCCTCCCTGGCGCGGTCCAGCCTGGTGATGGCGGGCGGCACGCTGGTCTCGCGCGTGCTGGGGCTGGTGCGGGTGGCCCTCCTCGCAGCCGCCGTCGGGCTCACCACCCCGGCAGCCAACGTGTGGCAAGCCGCCAACTCCCTGCCCAACACCATCTACGTGCTCATGGCCGCCGGCGTCCTCAACGTCGTGCTGCTGCCGCAGATCACGCGGGCGATGTCCCGCGGCGAGCAGGGCCAGGACTACACCGACCGTCTCCTCACGCTGGCGGTGACCGTGCTCGTCGGCGGCACCGTGCTCTTCGTGGCGGCCACCCCGCTGGTCACCAAGCTCTACAACCTCAAGTGGGAGTGGGGCGGGCCCGAGCTGAGCCTGGCGGTCCTCTTCGCCTACCTGTGCGTCCCGCAGATCCTCTTCTACGGGCTGCACGCGCTGCTCGGCCAGGTGCTCTCGGCCCACCACCGCTTCGGCGCCTTCATGTGGTCCCCGGCCCTGGCCAACGTGGTGGCGATCACCGGGATCGTCGTCTTCATGCGCCGCTACCCGGACGCCAGCGTGCCGCCGGACCGCGGCGGGATCCCGTTGGAGGCCTGGACGCCCGGGATGATCTGGCTGCTGGCCGGCAGCGCGACCCTGGGCATCCTGCTGCAGGCCGTCGTGCTGCTGCCGGTGGTGCGCAGCACCGGGTTCCGGTGGCGCTTCCGCTGGGGCTTCCGCGGCGTCGGGCTGGGCTCCGCCTCGCGGATGGCGGGCTGGTCGCTCGCCGACGTCGGGGTCAGCCAGCTGGGCATGCTCTTCGTCTACAACGTGTTCGCGTGGGTGACGGTCGCGGCCCCGACCGCACCCGGCAAGGCCGCCTACGACAACGCCTTCCTCATCTACATCCTGCCGCACTCGCTCATCGCCCTCTCGCTGCTCACGGCGATCTACCCGGTGCTGTCGAAGGCTGCTGCCCGGGACGACCTCGAGGAGATGGCCGACCACACCTCCCGGGGCCTGCGGCTGCTCGGCACGGCGATGGTCCCGCTCGCGGTGGCGGTCGTCGTGCTCGCGCCCTACGTCATCCGGGTGATCTTCCCCGAGAACGTCGACCCACGCGCGATGGCGCCCATCCTGATGACGCTGACGCTGGGACTGGTGTCCTACGGGGTCTACCTGCTCTGCGCGCGGGTCTTCTACTCCTTCGAGGACGCGCGCACCCCGTTCTTCTTCCAGCTGGCCATCACCGGTGTCCTGCTCGTCGTCCTGCTCCTGACCCGCGGCCTGCCCCCCGGCACCGCCGCCGTCCTCGTCGCGCTGGGGCAGGCCCTGGGTCAGACGACCGCCGCGGTCCTGGGGCTGCGCGCCGTGCACCGCCGGCTGCCGGCAGGCCGGCTCGGTCTGCGCGGCGTCGCCGGCACCTTCACCCGGGCGCTGGCCGCCGCGCTCGTCGCGGCCCTGCCCACCTGGCTGCTGATGCGTGCGCTCGTGCCCGGCGGGATCGTCCGGACCCCGTCGGTGGACGGTGGTGAGTGGCTGCGCACCGTCGCAGCCCTGGCGGTGGGCGGTCTGCTCTACCTGGCCCTGTATGCCGTCGTCGCCCACCGTCTCGGGGTCGCCGAGCTCGCCGAGGCTGCCGGTCCGCTGCTGCGCCGGGTGCCCGGCGCCCCGCGGCTGCTGTCCCGGCTGCCGGGTACGCGCCGGTCCGGCGGGGAACGTGCGGAGGGGGCCGAGGAGGAGCCCGGGTCCGGGCCGGAGCCGACCGGGTCCTACCGCGCCATCTCCGACCAGCCCACCGGCCCCACGCCCGGTCATCCCGACGACAGCGGCATGCTGCCGCTGGCGCCGTGGCACGACATCCCGTGGGAGGACGACGAGGGACGGACCACCGTGCCCCCGCTCCACCCGGGGGCGGCCCTGCAGGTGCCCGGCATCGTCGACGCTCAGGCCCCGGGAGGTCCAGGACCCTCGGCGGCCTCCAGCCCCCTACCCTCGGACGGGGCGTCGGGAGGCGACCGGACCGATCGGCAGCCGGCTAGCGCGTCACGGACGGGGTCGGGCGCGGCAGCAGGCACACTAGGGTGGGACACCGCCCCACCTGGGGCGACAGGGAAGGACGGCGACATGGATCGGCTCGAGGTGGGCACCCTGCTGGGTGAACGCTACGCGCTGGACGAGCTCCTGGCCCGCCGCGACGGCGGCACGCTGGAGTACTGGTCAGCGCGCGACGTCACGCTGGGGCGCCTCGTCGCGGTCACCGTGCTCCCGGCCACCGGTGACTTCGAACCGGTCGCCCAGGCTGTCCTGGACGGCGCCCGCCGCGTGGCCTCCGTCGACGACCCGCGGCTCGTGCGGGTGCTCGACGTGGGCACCGAGCACGGGCTGTGCTGGATCATCGAGGAGGGCCTCAGCGAGGCCGAGTCGCTGGCCTCCCTCGTCGCCGACGAGCCGCTCGCGGCCGAGGAGGCCCGCCGCATCGTCGGGGAGAGCGCCGCCGGCCTGGAGTCGGCACGCCGTCGAGGGCTGCACCACCTCTACCTCAACCCGCACTCGGTGCTGCGCACCAGCGACGGGACCGTCAAGATCTCCGGCGTGGGGGTCGCCTCCGCGCTGGAGGGCACCGACGACGTCACGCCGACCGAGGCCTCGATCATCGACACCGCCGACCTGGTGTCGCTGCTCTACACCGGGCTCACCGGCCGGTGGCCTGGTGAGGACCTGCCCGGGCTGCGGCCGGCCCGGCGCACGGCCGACGGCTCGCTCCTGGCCCCGTCCGAGCTCGTGGGAGGCGTGCCGGGCGACCTCGACGCCCTGTGCCGCACGGTGCACGGCTCCGAGGCCGAGCTCGGCCGGATGCCGCAGACACCGGGTGAGCTCGCCCGGCAGCTGGCGCCGTGGTCCTCGGAGATGGTGCACGGTCGCCGGCCCTCCTCGATCAGCGCGCCGCAGAAGGACCGCGGTGCCGACCCCACGGCCGGCGTGCTGTCCGCCGCCTCCGGTGCGAGCGCCGCCGCGGCCGCGGCCCACCCTGCCGACACCGAGCACGCCGCCGACCCCGACGCCACCGCGGTGGTCCCCCGGGGTGGGGGTGCGACGTCCGGGCAGGCCCCCGCCGCCCGGGTCGACGACAGCGACCCGACCGACACCGGGTTCTTCGGCAGGGGTCGCGACGTCACCGGGCCGCACGCACCGGCCGGAGGGGGGCGTCCCTCGACCGCCGAGATGCTCGGCGTGCGCAGCACGGGCGACCCGATCACCCCCCGGCCGCGCGGTGGCGCTCGCCCGGTGCCGCCGCGGCGCCAGGAGGGCGAGCCCGCCACGCTGCGGGAGGAGCGTGGCACCGGCGCGCAGACGGCCGTGGTCATGCTGGTCCTCGTCGGGCTGCTCGGGCTGGCCATCGTGCTCGGCTGGAGCGCGCTGCGCGGCATCGGCGGCGGTGACGACGACCCGGCGGCCGTCCCCTCGGACGCCGCCGTGGGCACGCAGACCGCGTCCCCGGCCGAGGAGGAGCAGGAGACCGCTGCCCCGCCCGAGACCGAGGAGCCGGCACCGGCGGCCCCGCCGGCCGACGGCGGGACGGTCCCCGTGCTCGGCATCACCTCCTACGACCCGCAGGGGGACGGCGACGAGAACAACGACCAGACCCCGCTGGCCGTGGACGGCGACGCGGAGACCGCCTGGTCCTCCCACACCTACTACTCCGCGGGCTGGGGCGGGCTGAAGACCGGCACCGGGCTCATCCTCGACCTCGGCGAGGGCGCCCAGGTCAGCCAGGTCGAGGTGCAGCTCGGCGAGGGCGACATGGGGGTCTCTGCCTACCTGTCCCCTGACGCCACGATCGACGGCGCCACCGAGCTCGGGTCCGACGACGCGGCCAGCGGCACCTTCACCGCAGCCCCGGACGAGCCGGCCACGGGCCGCTACCTCATCGTGTGGTTCGACCGCGCCTGGTCCTCTCCGGAGGGAGAGGTCGTCAGCGTGCGCGAGATCACCGTCCGGTGACCGAGACCGTGGGCGTCGCGCGGGAGCTGACCGAGCTCGACGACCACACGTTGCTGCGCCTGCACCAGGACGGTGACCCCGAGGCGTTCGGGGAGATCTTCCGCCGGCACCGCGACCGGATGTGGGCACTGGCGCTGCGGACCACCCGGGACCCGGAGATGGCCTCTGACGCCGTCCAGGACGCCTTCCTCAACGCCTTCCGTCGCGCCGGCTCCTTCCGCGGCGAGGCGCAGGTGACCACCTGGCTGCACCGGATCACCGTCAACGCCTGCCTGGACCGCCTGCGCCGCGTCCGGCCCACCTCCGACATCGCCGACCACGACCCGGTCGAGCCGCGGGACCGGCACCACTCCGTCGACGTACGGCTCGACGTGCGCGCGGCGCTCGATCAGCTCCCGGAGGGTCAGCGCCTCGCGCTCACGCTGGTCGACATGCACGGGCTGAGCGTGGCCGAGGCGGCGCGCGTGCTGGAGGTCGCGGAGGGCACGGTCAAGTCCCGCTGCTCCCGTGGCCGGGAGGCCATGGCGCGCATCCTGCGCCTGGACGGCGCGGCCGAGGGGCCACGGGTATGACGTGGTGCAGGTCACGCGCGCGCGTCGCGCTCCGCCGAGGCCCGTCGGGAACCCTTGACCGGTCCCGCTCGTCGTACCCAGGTGAGCGGCTGCATGTCCAGGCTCACCGGGACCAGGTCCGCGCCCGGCGGGCACCCAGGACCGTTCCCGCCCGTCCCGACCGTGAGGAGGTCTGCGCGTGACGCCCAGCGACAGCCAGGGCCGGCGCTCCGGCGGCGACCCCGAGGCGCACGAGCACGACCCCACGGGCATCCGTGCCCTGCTCTCCGCCCTGCCCGACCCCGGCCCCATGCCGCAGGACCTGGTCGAGCGGATCGAGGCCCGGCTCGCGGTCGAGCACGCGCACCGGGAGCAGGCGACGGCGGGAGGGCTCGGGTCCCGCTCCGACTCGGTCGTCGACCTCGCTGCCGAGCGGTCCCACCGGCGGCCCGGACGCACGGTGGCTCTCCTGGGCGCCGCGGCGGCCGGCCTGCTCGTCGCCACCGTGGCCATCGGCGAGCTCGGCGGGGTCGGGACCTCCGGCGGACCCGCCTTCGACAGCGCCGCCCAGGTGCCGGCACGCTCAGCGGCCGACAGCGCCGAGCGCGATGCCGGCGCAGGCGGCGACAGCGCAGGTGACGGGCAGCAGCTGGGTGCGCTCGGCGGGGAGGGCGCCGACGGGGCCGGACCGGCCGAGGGCGGGGCTGGCACGCTGTCGGACGACGCCGCCACGGGCGACGCGCAGCAGGGTGCCGAGGAGGCCGGCGACCTCGACGAGGCGTTGCCCACCGACGTCCTCGTGCTCCCCGTGCTCGGTGCGGTCCACGCCGACGACTACCCCGAGCGCATCATGGCGCAGGCCGGTACGGCCGGAGCGGACAGCGGCACCGGCGGGCTCACCCCGGCCGCGGCACGGTCCTGCTGGCGCGCGGTCGAGACCGTCCGGCCGTGGACGACGGTGCATGCCGCGCAGGCCGAGATGGACGGTGACCGCGTCGTGGTGCTCCTCGGCGCCGACGGCCCCGACGCCGACCCGGGCCAGGCGCTGGTCCTGCCCTGGTCGTGCACCACCGGCGCCGACGTCGAGCCCCTCCACGCGGTGGCCTGGCCCGCACCCTGACCCACCCGTCCCGCCCGCCCCACCGCGCCGGGCCGGCGCCGCGGCGGGAACACCCGCGCCCTAGGATCGGTTGAACGCAACAGCCGGTCCTCGCGATGCGCTCCGGCGCACGCCCGTGCCCCGTCGACCGTCCAGGAAGGACCCCATGACCAGCCAGAGCGACGTTCTGACCCCCACGCCCCAGCCCGCCGGCGACGGCGTGCGCGAGGTCATCATCATCGGCTCGGGCCCGGCGGGCTACACCGCGGCCGTCTACGCGGCCAGGGCCAACCTCGCCCCCCTGCTGTTCGAGGGCTCTGTCACCGCGGGGGGCGCCCTGATGAACACGACGGACGTGGAGAACTTCCCGGGCTTCCCCCAGGGCGTCATGGGCCCCGAGCTCATGATGAACATGCGTGAGCAGGCCGAGCGCTTCGGTGCCGAGCTGGTCCGCGACGACGTCGTGGAGGTCGACCTGACCGGCCCCGTGAAGACGGTCACGGACGGCAACGGCGACGTGCACCGGGCACGTTCGGTCATCCTGGCGATGGGGTCCGCCTACCGCGAGCTCGGCCTGCCCGACGAGCACCGGCTCTCTGGCCACGGGGTGTCCTGGTGTGCGACCTGCGACGGGGCCTTCTTCCGGGAGCAGGACATCGTCGTCATCGGCGGTGGCGACTCGGCGATGGAGGAGGCGACCTTCCTGAGCCGCTTCGGCCGGACCGTCACGGTCGTGCACCGGCGCGACGAGCTGCGGGCCAGCAAGATCATGGCCGAGCGCGCGATGAACGACCCCAAGATCAGCTTCATCTGGAACGCCGAGGTCGCGGCCCTGCACGGAGACCCCAAGCTGAGCTCGATCACGTTGCGGGACACCGTGACCGGGCAGACCCGTGAGGTCGAGGCGACCGGTCTGTTCATCGCCATCGGGCATGACCCCCGCAACGAGCTCATCGTCGGCCAGGTCGACCTGGACGCCGAGGGCTACGTCCTCACCCAGGGTGGCGGCACCGCCACGAACCTGCCCGGTGTCTTCGCCTGCGGCGACCTCGTCGACCACACCTACCGGCAGGCCATCACCGCCGCCGGCACCGGTTGCATGGCCTCCCTCGACGCCGAGCGCTACCTGGCGGCCCTGCCGCAGACGGTCTGACCGACCGGCACGCCCCCACGATCCCCCGAAGAATTACGTCCCCACGCGGAAGGAACACCCCATGGCAACCAGCCAGACCACCGATGCGACGTTCACCGAGGACGTCCTGCAGCACGACGGCCCGGTGCTGGTCGACTTCTGGGCCCCCTGGTGCGGCCCCTGCAAGATGGTCGGCCCGATCCTCGAGGAGCTGTCCGAGGAGTGGGGCGACAAGCTCAAGGTCGTCAAGCTCAACACCGACGAGAACCCGCAGACCACCCAGGCCTACGGCATCACGGGCATCCCCACGATGAACGTCTACTCCGGCGGAGAGGTCGTCAAGACCCTCGTCGGTGCCCTGCCGAAGAAGAAGCTCGCGCAGGAGCTGGAGCAGTTCACCGGCTGAGCCGCATCACGGCAGACGGTCACCAGCCGTCCACACGGGTTATCCACAACCCTGTGGACGGCTGGTCTCGTTTCTGTGGAGAACCACGCCGGTGTCACTCGCCGGCGAGCGCCCCCAGGATGCGGTGCAGGTCGTCCTGACCTGCGAACTCGACAGTGATCTTGCCCTTGCGACGACCCATGGTGACCTGGACGCGGGTGTCCAGCCGCTCGGACAGGTCGGTGGCCACCTGCTGCAGCTCCGGCGTGGGAGCGGGACGTCCACCGCCCCGTCGGGGCGCCGGGGCGTCGTCCTCGCCCAGCAGCACGATCTCCTCGACCGTGCGCACCGACAGACCCTCGGCCACGATGCGCTGGGCGAGGCGCTCCATCGCCGCGCCGTCCTGCAGCCCCAGCAGCGCACGCGCGTGCCCAGCCGTCAGGACCCCGGAGGCCACCCGCCGCTGGACCAGCGGCGGGAGCTTGAGCAGCCGGATCATGTTCGAGATCTGCGGACGGGAGCGGCCGATCCGGCCGGCCAGCTCTTCGTGGGTGCAGCCGAAGTCCTCCAGGAGCTGCTGGTAGGCAGCGGCCTCCTCGAGAGGGTTGAGCTGGGCCCGGTGCAGGTTCTCCAGCAACGCGTCCCGCAGCATGTGCTCGTCACCGGTGCTGCGCACGATGGCCGGGACCGTCTCGCGGCCGGCCTCCCTGGACGCGCGGAGCCGCCGCTCGCCCATGACGAGCTCGTAGAGCGGCCCACCCGGCTCGGCCTCCTCGGGAGGTACAGGACGCACGACGACCGGCTGCAGCACTCCCAGCTCGGCGATGCTGGCCACGAGCTCGGCGAGGTCGTCCTCGTCGAACACCTGGCGCGGCTGCTTGGGGTTGGGGCGGATGGCCGCGACCGGCACCTCGGCAAAGGTGGCTCCGGGGACCGGCGCCAGTCCCTCCGGCAGGTCTGCCGTCGAGATCGTCCCGTCTCCCAGGCCCTCACCCGGTGCCTGGGTCTGCGTCTGGTCCTCCTCGTCCGCCCGGTTTCCCGTGAAACGGTCCACCGCGGGACCGGGGAAGAAGTCTGCGGCACCGTTTCCCGTGAAACGGTCACCCGGTCGCTCCTCCACGTCCACGGCGCGGGTGGTGCCGTCACCGTCCGTACGCGGGAAGAACACGTCTGCCGGACGCTCGCCGCTCGGCGCCGTAGGGATCAGCGCGCCGAGCCCCCGCCCTAGCCCACGTCGACGTTCACTCATACTGCTACCTCCTGGTGCTGCCGCATCTCCGCGGCAGCCTCGACATAGGACAGGGCGCCCGTGCTCGTCGGGTCGTAGGTGATGACGGTCTCCCCATGGCTCGGGGCCTCGCTGATCCGCACCGACCGGGGGATCGCCGCGCGGAGCACCCGGGGCCCGAAGTAGTCCCGGACCTGCCCGGCCACGTCGGCCGACAGCCGGGTGCGGGCGTCGAACATCGTCAGCAGGACCGTCGTGATCCTCAGCTCGCTGTTGAGGTGCTGCTGGATCAGCTCGACGTTCTTGAGCAGCTGGCTCAGTCCCTCCAGGGCGTAGTACTCGCACTGGATGGGGATCAGGACCTCGCGCGCGGCGCAGAAGGCGTTGACGGTGAGGAGTCCCAGGCTCGGCGGGCAGTCGATGAGCACCAGGTCGACGGCCTGCCCCGCCGGCCGGCTGTCGAGATAGGCGTCGAGCGCCCGTCGCAGCCGGTTCTCCCGCGCCACCAGGGGCACCAGCTCGATCTCCGCACCCGCCAGGTCGATCGTGGCGGGCGCACCCAGCAGGCCAGGGACGTGCGGGCTCTCCACGACGACGTCCTCCAGCGGCACACCGTCGAGCAGGACGTCGTAGATGCCGAGGGTCCCGCTCAGGTGCGGGATGCTCAGGGCCGTGCTCGCGTTGCCCTGCGGGTCCATGTCGATCACGAGCACGCGCAGCCCGGCCCGGGCCATCGCAGCCGCGATGTTGACCGTCGAGGTGGTCTTGCCGACGCCGCCCTTCTGGTTGGCCACCGTCATGATGCGCGTCCCGGACCACCCGTGCGTGGTCTCCGGCTCCTGTTCCGGGACCGGGGAGACCACGGCCTGCGTCTCCGCCCCTGTCTCGGCGACGGACGTTTCACGGGAAACAACGGTCGTCCGGCGTGGACCCCCGTCGCCGTTCAGGCTCCTCACCCCCGGGGAGGACACATCGAGCGTGCCTCGTGTTTCACGGGAAACGCCGCGCCCGACGCTGGCCCACTCCGGGTCATCGCCTTCCTCCACCGCAGGATCCTCCCCCGATGCTCCCGGCACCGAGGACGGTGTCGACGTTTCACGGGAAACCGACCCGCTCTCGCTCACGTCGGACCA
The DNA here is from genome assembly GCF_000421185.1 of Ornithinimicrobium pekingense DSM 21552. GTDB lineage: Bacteria > Actinomycetota > Actinomycetes > Actinomycetales > Dermatophilaceae > Ornithinicoccus > Ornithinicoccus pekingensis. The sequence goes on along the minus strand of NZ_ATWJ01000002.1, from coordinate 33,885 downwards.
GCCGACCCCGCCCTCGGCGGCCGGATGCTCGGGCCATCCGAGTGCGGAACGTGGGCTCGTCGTGGTCAACGAGCCAGGAGAGGCGGAGCGTGGTCCTGGCCACCCCAGGGACCCTCGGTGCGTCGTAGTCATGAGGTCCCCATCATCCCTGATGGCCTCCCGCTATCCCAACGCGGCCCGGCCCGTGTCTCAGGCGTCGTCCCGGGAGGAGCCTGCCCGTCGTCGACCACCTCGTCGGTGCCCGCTCCCGCGCGCCCGGCGGCCACCACCCGACCCTCGCCCGTCGGGCCGGGCGGGATCGGCCACCTGCGCCGGGCGCACGATCTCGACGACCCGCACCGGCTCGCTGACGCGGCCCTCGCCCACCAGGTGCACCGTCGACACCTCGACCCCTGCCCGGCGCAGCAGCGGGGCGACGCCGTCCAGCTCCTCCTGCGCGGATCCGCCCTTGAGCGCGAGCAGGCGCCCACCCGGTGTCAGGAGGGGGAAGGACCAGCGGATGAGCTTGTCCAGAGACGCCACGGCGCGCGCCGTGACCACCGGCGCGCTCAGGTCCACCTCCTCAGCCCGACCCCGGTGCACGACCACGTTGTCGAGGCCGAGCTGCTCGATCGTGCCGTGCAACCAATTCGTGCGGCGCAGCAGCGGCTCCACGAGGTGCACGGACAGGTCAGGTCGCGCCACGGCCAGCACGAGGCCGGGAAGCCCGGCGCCGGAGCCGATGTCGATCACGGTCTCACCGGCCGGCAGCAACGACTCCATGACCGCGCAGTTGACCAGGTGGCGCTCCCACAGCCGCGGCGCCTCCCGCGGCCCCACGAGGCCGTGCGCGATCCCCGTCGTCGCCAGCAGGTCGGCATACCGCTGGGCGAGGGGGAGCTGCGCCCCGAAGACGTCCACCGCCTCGGCAGGCGGCGGCGGTGCCGCAGAGGCGGGAGGCGGGACGTCGGTCACGCCGTCGTGCGGGCCGTGGTGGGGGTCATCCCGGTCCGGCCCTCAGGCGGAGGGCTGGATGACGACGTAGCGCGCGGGCTCCGCGCCCTCGGACTCCGAGTGCAGCCCGGCCGCGAGGACCTCGTCGTGGACCACCTTGCGCTCGAAGGCCGTCATCGGCTCCAGCTCCCGCGCAGTGCCCGACTCCTTGACCTCGGCGATCGCGCTCCTCGCCGCCTTGACGAGGGCGGTGCGCCGGTCCGAGCGGTAACCCGCGACGTCCAGCATCAGCCGGCTGCGCTCACCCGTCTCGGCCTGGACAGCCAGCCGCGTCAGCTCCTGGAGGGCGTCGAGGACCGAGCCCCCGGGACCCACGAGCCGCCGGGGAGCGGTGCCGTCCTCGGAGTCGACGATGGCCACGGCCGCCCGGTTGCCCTCGATGTCCACCTCGAGGTCTCCCGCGAGGTCGGCGATGTCGAGGAGCGCCTCCAGGAAGTCGGCCGCGATCTCCCCCTCCCGCACCAGGTCCTCGGTGCGGTTGCGACCGTCGGAGGCCGGTGCGTCCTCCTCGCGCGCCGGTGCGTCGTCCTGGACCGGCTGGCTCGCGTCGACACCGTCGGCCTGGAGACCCTCGTTGGTCTCGCCCGCCCCCTCGTCGGTTGTCGGCGCGTCGACAGCCTCCTGCGCGGGCAGGCCCTGGTCGTCGACGTCGGTGCGGGTGGTGCTGTCTGGGGTCGTGCTCATGTCTGTCTCCTCGAGGGTGGCCGGCTGTGCCGGCACTGACGGCAGGATGCCCAGGCGATGCCGGGCGAGGTCTGGTCAGCGCTTCTTGGCGCGCTTCTTGCTCTTGGGCTGGACCCGCTGGCCCCCGGCCCGCTCCACGGCGGCCGCCTGCTCCGCGGCGCCCTGGCGCTCCTTCAGCAGGTTCGGGTTCTTCAGCTGGATGCCGGAGGCGTCCCGCCCCTTGCGCGCCATCCGCTCGCGGTACTTCTGCTCCGCCGGGGACCCGGGGGCCGGCATGTTGCGGATCACGAAGAACTGCTGGCCCATCGTCCAGAAGTTGCTGACGGTCCAGTAGATGAGCAGCGCCACCGGGAAGTTCACGCCGGTCACGGCGAACACGACCGGCAGGATGTAGATCAGCATCTGCTGCTGCTTGGCCATCGGGCTGTTGAGCGCCTCCGGCGACATGTTCTGACGCATCAGCTGGTGGCTGGTGATGAACTGCGTGAAGGACATGACCACGATGAGCACGGCCGAGAGGATCTTGGCCGACAGGTCCGAGTCGTGCAGGAAGGTGGAGGTCAGCCCGGCGCCGAGGATGTCGGACTCGGCCATCTTGGTGGCCAGCTCGAAGGAGAACAGTCCCAGCGGCTCGGCCCGCCCCTCCGAGACGGCCTCGGCGCTGTTGAGCAACCGGAAGAGGGCGAAGAAGAACGGCATCTGGATGAGGATCGGCAGGCACGCGCTGAACGGGTTGGCCCCGGCCTCGCGGTAGAGCCCGAAGGTCTCCTCCTGGAACGCCTTCTGGGAGGCCTGGTCCTTCTTGCCCTTGTACTTGGCCTGGATCTTGGCCAGCTCGGGCTGGACCATCTGCAGTCGGCGCTGGCTCTTGATCTGCTTGATCATCAACGGCGTCAGCAGGGCGCGCAGCGTGATGACCAGGCCGATGATCGCCAGGACCCAGGTCCACCCGCTCGTGTCCGGCATGCCCAGCCGGGTCAGCAGCCACTCGAAGCCGACGAGGATCGCCGAGTCGAACCAGATGAAGGGGAAGAGGATCGTGTCGAAGAAACCCATGGAGTCCTCAGGGTCGGCGGCGAGCGGGGCTCACCGGGTGTTGTCGGTCGTCGCGCTGCCCTGCGGCAGGCTCTCTCCGACGTGGTCGTGGGTATGGCGTGCGCCGGCAACCCGGTCCGCAGGCGGCGGCACGTGGTCGACGCCCCCGCGGGAGAAGGGGTTGCAGCGCAGCAGGCGGCGCACGGTGAGCCAGCTGCCGCGCAGCGGACCGAAGCGCTCGAGCGCCGTCACCGAGTATGCCGAGCAGGACGGGTAGTAGCGGCACACGGGCCCCAGCAGCGGGGAGAGGGTGCGCTGGTAGAGCTGGACCAGCCACACGAGCGGCACCGCGCTCGGGCTGCGCCGCTCGCCCTCCGGGACGCCGCCACGGTGCACGTCGCGCAGGTCGTCGTGCCGGTGGCCGGCGGTGCGGGTCACCGGTCACTCCCGGAGCGCCCGAGCACCCGGGCGAGAGCGTGGTCCAGCGCCTGCCCCAGGGCGGCCGAGCTGGCGCCCGCCGCGGCGGGCTGGGCCCGGACCACCACGTCGGTCCCCTCGGGGAGGGACCCGAGACGGTCGCTCACGAGCGCCCGCAGGCGCCGCACGACCCGGTGCCGGACGACCGAGCCGCCCACCGCCCTGGACACCACGAAACCCACGCGCGGGGGACGGCGCGTGGGCTCGGGTGCTGCGGGGCCGTCAGGCAGGGCCGCGTGCACGACCAGCAGGTCGGTGCCCGCCCGTCGCCGGCGCTGCCGACCTCCACGCAGCACGGCGCGGTAGTCGTCCGGGCGCGTCAGGCGGTGGCGACGGGGGAGCATGGCGGCTGCCGGAGGCGGCCGCGGGTCAGGCGGAGACGGAGGAGCGGCCCTTGCGACGGCGGGCGGCCAGGATGGCGCGGCCCGCGCGGGTGCGCATCCGCAGGCGGAAGCCGTGCTTCTTGGCGCGGCGACGGTTGTTCGGCTGGAACGTACGCTTGCTCATTGCTGGTACTCCGGTGACGGGGACCGACGGGGACGGTCCGTGGATCAGGACGGTCAGCACGCTGCGGCGCAGCGACGTGACCGGTGCGACTTCGGCCGCCAACGAAAGCCCACACGCGCGGATCGGATGGCGGCGGGCCGGCACGGGGCTCGGTCCCCCGGTCCGGTGCACCCGTGGGCAGGCGAAAGCGGCCGAAAAGGCCTCGTCCCAAGGTACGGGAGCCCCGCCCCACGGTCAAACCCGGGATCCCGGAGCGTCGACCGTGCGGCCAACGCTCCAGCATCGCCCAACCCGCACCCCCGTCGAGGCAGACACGCCGAGGTGGTGCAAGAATGACGTCCCGGATCCCAGAGAGGTACTTGCCGGAGGCTCACGGGTGCTGTTAGCGTCGCCGCTTCGACCCTTTTCCACCGGTTCGTCCACAGTCTGTGGACAACTCTGTGGACAACTGTACGTGCCGGCCCAGACGAGGGGGATGAGCAGTTCGTGACCTCGCAGTCCCCGGCCGAGTCTGCCGAGGTGTGGCAACGGGTTGTCTCCCAGCTGGAGTCGCAGGGCGTCACGGCTCGTGACCGTGCCTTCCTCCGCCTGACGCAGCTCGTCGGTCTCCTCGACACCACCGCTCTGCTCGCCGTGCCCTACCAGCACACCAAGGAGACGCTCGAGACGACCTTGCGTCAGCCCATCGTCGACGCCCTCGCCGGCGAGCTGGGCCACGACGTCCGCCTGGCGATCACCGTCGACGAGGACCTGCGCCGCCAGGTGGAGGACGAGGGTGACCCCGCCCCGGGGCCGGCCGTGACCGAGCAGGTGCCCTCCGACCCGGACCGCACCCCATACCGGTCCAACGGTGCCGGACCCGGTGAGCCGCGGTCCGACGGGCACCGGACGCCCTCGGGTGCGGTGCAGACGGCGAGCGCCGAGGACGCCCGGCTCAACCCGAAGTACACCTTCGACACCTTCGTCTCCGGCTCCTCCAACCGCTTCGCCCACGCCGCCTCGCTGGCGGTCGCCGAGTCACCGGCCCGCGCCTACAACCCGCTGTTCATCTACGGCGAGTCGGGGCTGGGCAAGACGCACCTGCTGCACGCGATCGGGCACTACGCCCGCAGCCTCTACCCCGGCGTCCGGGTGCGCTACGTGAACTCCGAGGAGTTCACCAACGACTTCATCAACAGCATCCGCGACGACAAGGCGGGCGCCTTCCAGCGCCGCTACCGCAACGTGGACTTCCTGCTCGTCGACGACATCCAGTTCCTGCAGGGCAAGGAGCAGACGGTCGAGGAGTTCTTCCACACCTTCAACACCCTGCACAACAGCGAGAAGCAGGTCGTCATCACCTCCGACCAGCCGCCCAAGCGGCTGTCGGGCTTCGCCGAGCGCATGCGCAGCCGCTTCGAGTGGGGGCTGCTCACCGACGTCCAGCCCCCCGACCTCGAGACGCGCATCGCCATCCTGAAGAAGAAGGCGGCGCAGGAGGGTATGCAGCTGCCCGACGAGGTGCTCGAGCTCATCGGCAGCAAGATCAGCACCAACATCCGCGAGCTGGAGGGGGCGCTGATCCGCGTCACCGCGTTCGCGTCGCTGTCCAGCACGCCGCCGGACGCCGCCCTGGCCTCGCACGTGCTCAAGGACATCATCCCCAACAGCGAGTCGGCGGCGATCACCGTGCCGACGATCATGGCCGAGGTCGCCGACTACTTCCAGATCAGCAACGACGACCTGTGCGGCACCTCCCGCTCGCGCACGCTCGTCAACGCCCGCCAGATCGCGATGTACCTGTGCCGCGAGCTGACCGACCTCTCCCTGCCCAAGATCGGCCAGGAGTTCGGAGGTCGTGACCACACCACGGTGATGCACGCCGAGCGCAAGATCCGCCAGCTCATCGGCGAGCGACGCGCGCTCTACGACCAGATCACCGAGCTCACCGGCATCATCCGCAAGGCGTCCGCGCGCTGACCGCGAGCCCGCGGAGCGCCGCGAGCCCGATCCACTCTCGGTTGTCCACAGGCTGTGGACGGCCCTGTGGGTTGTCACCGTGCGTTCATCTGCTGCTCTCCACCACCCTCGGGCCACTTCCGTCACGCCCCGTACCCCTGAGGACGACCTGTGGACAACCTGCGGACGGTGGCGCCGTGCCTGGGGACGAGCAGGGGCCGAGGCGCAAGACGGGTGTGGACGGACCCGGAGCGTCCACAGCCGGGCCTGCTCGGCCCCCAGCCCTGTCCACCCCGCGTGCACAGGCGCCGACCGGGGCCGCAGGTGCCCGGACCTGCGCGGAAGACCTGCGGAGGGACCTTCCTCCACAGTGTCCACACCCCCGATGATGACGACGAGACCCTCTACGACAGAGATCTCGTCCCACGTCCCTGGGGACAGCTCGGTGCCCGGCGAACGGGGCATGGCAGAGTTGGCGGCACGCGACCTCCCGGCGACCGACACCCACGATGGACTGTGCAGCAGAACTCATGACATGCTGCTCACCCCGCGCGTCGCCCCCGGCGAGATCGCGCCCGTTGTCGTCCCGATCGAGCCGAGAGGCACACTGTCGTGAAGTTTCGCGTCGAGCGCGATGTCCTGTCCGAGGCTGTGGCCTGGGTGGTCCGTGGGCTCAGCAACCGTCCTCCCGTCCCGGTCCTGGCCGGCGTCCTGCTCACCGCGGACGAGGAGGGCACGCTGACGCTGTCGGCCTACGACTACGAGGTATCGGCCACGGTGACGGTCGAGGCCGACGTCGCCGTGGGCGGCCAGGTGCTCGTGCTGGGCCGCCTGCTGGCTGACATCGCCCGCAACCTGCCCGCACGTCCGGTCGAGGTGTCGACCGACGGCGCGAAGGTCCAGCTCACCTGCGGCTCGAGCCGCTTCGCCCTGATCCAGATGCCCGTGTCGGACTACCCGCAGCTGCCGACCCAGGCCGAGGCGAGCGGCAGCATGGCCGGCGACACCTTCACCCAGGCCGTGCACCAGGTCTCGATCGCGGCCGACCGCGGTGACACCCTGCCGATCCTCACCGGTGTGCGGGTGGAGATCGACGGGGAGAAGGTCACCCTGCTGGCCACCGACCGCTACCGGCTGGCGATGCGCGAGCTGACCTGGAACCCCGGTTCCTCCGACGCGAGCCACGTGTGCCTGATCCCCGCCCGGACGCTGTCGGAGACGGCCAAGGCGCTCGGGGCCGCGGCCTCCGTCAACGTCTCCTTCGGCGACGCGCAGCGCTCCGACGGCCTGGTGGGCTTCGAGGCCGGGCAACGACGCACCACCACGCGCCTGCTCGACGGCGAGTACCCCAAGGTGACCTCGATCTTCCCGTCCTCGGTCGACACGGTCGCCGTCGTCGACACCCAGGCCCTCATCGAGGCGGTGCGCCGCGTCGCCCTCGTGGCCGAGCGCAACACCCCGGTGCGCCTGCGCTTCACCGACGGCCAGCTGGCGATCGAGGCGGGCACGGGCGACGACGCCCAGGGCAGCGAGGCGGTGGAGGCCTCGCTCACCGGGCCCGAGGTCGAGATCGCGTTCAACCCCCAGTTCCTGCTCGACGGGCTCGGCGTGCTCAACGCCCCGTTCGCGCGCCTCGCCTTCACCCAGCCCTCGCGGCCGGCGGTGCTCTCCGGGCAGGCTGAGATCGACGGGGAGTCCGACGAGTCCTACCGTTACGTCCTGATGCCCGTGCGCTTCGCCGGCTGACCTGGCCGGCTGGGACGGGGGCGGCCCGACCGGCACCGCCCGGAGGTCCGGACCCGCACCGCACGAGCCGTCCGCCACACCACCGAGACGAGGAGACGCGATGAAGATCGGGATGATCGGCCTGGGCAAGATGGGCGGCAACATGAAGGAGCGCCTGGCGAGGGCCGGGCACGAGGTCGTCGGCTTCGACCTGGACGAGGACCTGCGTGACGTCGACTCCGTCCAGGCGCTCGTCGAGGCGCTGGAGCCGCCGCGGGTGGTGTGGGTGATGGTGCCGCACGGCAAGCCGACCCGCAGCACGGTCGAGGAGCTCGGCGACCTGATGGACGAGGGGGACCTCGTCATCGAGGGGGGCAACAGCCACTTCTCCGAGGACGCCGAGCTCGACGCGATCCTGGAGCCCAAGGGCATCGGCTACGTCGACTGCGGTGTCTCCGGCGGCATCTGGGGGCTGGAGAACGGCTACGGCCTGATGTGTGGTGGCCGGCCCGAGCACGTCGAGATGGCCATGCCCGTCTTCGACGCGCTGCGCCCCGAGGGCCCGCGCGAGGAGGGCTTCGTGCACGCCGGCGACGTCGGCGCCGGCCACTACGCCAAGATGGTCCACAACGGCATCGAGTACGGCCTGATGCACGCCTACGCCGAGGGCTTCGAGCTGCTGACGGCCAAGGACATCGTCAAGGACGTCAAGGGCTGCTTCCAGGCCTGGACGCGGGGCACGGTCGTGCGCTCCTGGCTGCTCGACCTGCTCGTCAAGGCCCTGGACGAGACCCCCGGCCTGGAGGGCATCAGCGAGTACACCACCGACTCCGGCGAGGGTCGCTGGACCGTGGAGGAGGCCATCGAGATGGCGGTCCCCATGCCGGTCATCAGCGCCGCGCTCTTCGCCCGCTTCGCCTCCCGCCAGGAGAACTCCCCCGCCATGCAGGCCGTGGCGGCGCTGCGCGGGCAGTTCGGCGGCCACGCGGTCCAAATGCTCGACGACGCCTCGAGCAAGGACGAGGACCAGGTGGAGGTCCACCACGGCGCCGAGCCCAAGCACGACGAGCCCGGCGAGCGCCGGGTCGGTGACGACGAGGCGGACGGCGCCCAGCAGGAGGCGGCCGCCGCGGAGGCCGGGCCGTCCTCGGGCACCGGCGCGACGGAGAGCCCCGCCGGCCCCACCTCGGGCAGCGGCGACACCGACGACCGGTGAGCGCAGGAGCCCTGACCGCCCTCCCTCCGTGCACCTGAGCCGGCTGTCCCTGACCGACTTCCGCAGCTACCCCACCGCGGACGTCGCGCTCTCCCCGGGAGTCACGGTCCTGCTGGGCCGCAACGGCCAGGGCAAGACCAACCTGGTGGAGGCGGCGGGGTATGTGGCCACGCTGGCCTCCCACCGGGTCGCCCAGGACGCCCCCCTGGTGCGGGCGGGGGCCGACAGCGCCGTCATCCGGGCCACCGTGGTGCGCGAGGGGCACGAGACCCTCGTCGAGCTCGAGGTGGTGCCGGGCCGGGCCAACAAGGCCAGGCTCAACCGCTCCCCGGTGACCCGGCAGCGGGACGTGCTCGGCAGCCTGCGCACCGTCCTCTTCGCCCCCGAGGACCTGGCGCTGGTCAAGGGTGACCCGTCCGAACGGCGCCGGATGCTCGACGACCTGCTGGTCGCCCGGCAGCCGCGGTGGGCGGGGGTGCGCGCCGACTACGACCGTGCCCTCAAGCAGCGCAACGCCCTGCTGCGCTCGGCCGCGCCGCTGTGGCGCGAGCCCCGGCCGGGGCGCAGCCGCGGTGCCGGACCCCGGCTGGCGCCCGGCGAGACGCTGGAGGAGGCGCGGGCCTCGGCGCTGGCCACCCTCGCGGTCTTCGACACCCACCTCGCCCAGATCGGCGGTGCGCTGGTCTACGCCCGCCTGCGGCTGCTGCGCGACCTGCGCCCCTACCTGGCGCAGGCCTACGCCACCATCAGCGACAGCGACACCCTGGCCGAGGCGACCTACCGGTCGTCGCTGTCGTCGGGGACGGTCGCGGCGGAGGTGATCGCCGAGGGCGGCGTGCCGGAGCAGGAGGAGGTCGTGCAGGCGATGCTGGGCTCCATGGAGGAGCTGCGCGGGCAGGAGCAGGAGCGGGGCGTCAGCCTGGTCGGCCCCCACCGCGACGACCTGCTGCTCGGCCTGGGCGACCTGCCGGCCAAGGGCTACGCCTCGCACGGGGAGTCGTGGAGCCTGGCGCTGGCGCTGCGGCTCGCGGGCTTCTCCCTGCTGCGCCACGACCTGGGCACCGACCCGGTCCTCGTCCTGGACGACGTCTTCGCCGAGCTCGACAGCGGTCGGCGCGAGCGGCTGGCCGACCTGGTCGCCGACTGCGAGCAGGTGCTCGTCACCGCGGCCGTCGCCGAGGACGTCCCCGCCCGCCTGCTGGAGGGCAGCGAGGGGCGGGTGCTGGACGTCGTCCTCGGCTCGGTGAGCGTCCGTGACTGACGACCCGACGGGGCCGCGTGGAGGTGCCGACGAGGCGACGGAGGCAGCCGGAGACGTCCCGGACCCCGACGCCCAGCCCGGCCCCGAGGAGCTCGACCCGCTGCACGCCGCGCACGACGCGCTGGCCCGGGCGCGCCGCAGCGCACGGGAGCGCGGGCTGCGCCCCGGGGCGCCGGCGGGGGCCGGGCGACGCCGGGCCGCCGGTCAGCAGCCGCCCAAGGACCCCGACAAGCGCGACCCCCACCCCCTCGGCCTGGAGGTCGAGCGCCTCGTGGCCAGCCGCGGCTGGGACGCCGACGTGCAGGTCGGCTCGGTCGTGGGGCGCTGGGCCGACATCGTCGGCTCCCAGGTCGCGGCGAACGTCGAGGTGGTGGCCTTCGAGGGGACGGTCCTGACCGTGCGGGCGGTCTCGACGGCCTGGGCGACGCAGATGCGCCTGCTGCTGTCCACGATCCTGGCCCGCATCGACCAGGAGGTCGGCGTGGGCGTGGTCACCGAGATCGTGGTGCGCGGACCCGGGGGCCCGTCCTGGCGCAAGGGCCCGCTGTCCTCGGGCGGACGGGGACCGCGGGACACCTACGGCTGACCCGCGGGAGGGGTGGCGCCCGCCTCGACGACCGGGTCGCTGGACGGCGGTCTGCGCGCCTGAGGACCCCTCGGACGTGGAGGGGGTGGGTCGGGGGCCGCTTCTGCGGCGAGATCGGCACGAAACGGCTCCAGAAGGCCCGTGGAATGCGGGTTTACGACCCCTGAACGGGTAACATCGACCTGTTGTCCCCGTAAGGCCCCCTACCCGAGGAGCACCGTGCCTGAGGTCGGTCCGCAGATCCCTGACGAGCCCGCGATGCCGGAGCTGCCGGAGGCGTCACCTGTCGAGGGAGACCCTGGGTCGCTGGCCACCAGCCCGGCCTACGACGCCTCGGCCATCCAGGTCCTCGAGGGCCTCGAGGCGGTCCGCAAGCGCCCGGGTATGTACATCGGCTCCACGGGCGAGCGCGGCCTGCACCACCTGGTCTACGAGATCGTCGACAACTCGGTGGACGAGGCGATGGCCGGCTTCGCCGACCAGGTGCAGGTGACCCTGCTGGCCGACGGCGGCTGCCGGGTCGTCGACAACGGGCGCGGCATCCCCACCGACATCCACCCGGTCGAGAAGCGACCGGCGGTCGAGGTCGTGCTGACGGTGCTGCACGCCGGCGGCAAGTTCGGCGGGGGCGGCTACAAGGTCTCCGGCGGCCTGCACGGCGTCGGCTCCTCGGTCGTCAACGCCCTGTCGGACCGGATGGAGGTGGAGGTCCGGCAGAAGGGCCGCGTCTACCGGCAGGCCTACGAGCTGGGCGTGCCGCTCGCGCCGCTGTCCGAGGACGAGGAGATCCCGGCCGACGAGACCGGCACGACGATCACCTTCTGGCCCAGCCCCGACATCTTCGACACCGTCGTCTTCGACTTCGAGACCCTCCGGGCGCGGCTGCAGCAGATGGCCTTCCTCAACAAGGGCCTGACGATCTCGCTGACCGACGAGCGTCCCGTCGAGCGCACCGAGGACGAGGAGGCCATCGAGGAGGACACCGACAGCGACGCCGGCCAGGCCGACAAGGACCGCGCGGTCAGCTACCGCTACGACGAGGGCATCCTCGACTACGTCAAGCACATCAACCGCAGCAAGCGGGCCGAGCCGATCCACGAGGGCGTCATCGCCTTCGAGCTGGAGGAGCCTGCGCGCAAGCTCAGCCTCGAGGTCGCGATGCAGTGGACCGCCGCCTACAGCGAGTCGGTCCACACCTACGCCAACGCGATCAACACCTACGAGGGCGGCACCCACGAGGAGGGCTTCCGCGCCTCCCTGACCCGGCTGGTCAACGACTTCGCCCGCACCAACAAGCTGCTCAAGGACAAGGACGACAACCTCACCGGCGACGACGTCCGCGAGGGGCTGACGGCGGTCATCTCCGTCAAGCTCGGCGAGCCGCAGTTCGAGGGCCAGACCAAGACCAAGCTCGGCAACTCCGAGGTGAAGGGCTTCGTCCAGGCGGCGATGACCGAGCGCTTCGGCGCCTGGCTGGAGTCGCACCCGCGCGAGGGCAGGGCGATCGTGAGCAAGGCCGTCAACGCGGCGACGGCCCGCATCGCGGCCCGCAAGGCCCGGGACGCCACCCGGCGCAAGGGCCCGCTGGAGAGCCTGGGTCTGCCCGGCAAGCTCAAGGACTGCCAGTCCAAGGACCCGGCCGTCTCGGAGGTCTTCATCGTCGAGGGTGACTCCGCGGGCGGCTCGGCCGTCTCCGGGCGCAACCCCTTCAACCAGGCGATCCTGCCGATCCGCGGCAAGATCCTCAACGTCGAGAAGGCACGCCTGGACAAGATCCTGGCCAACCTCGAGGTGCAGGCGCTGATCAGCGGCTTCGGCACCGGCATCGGCGAGGACTTCGACATCTCCAAGGCGCGCTACCACAAGATCGTGCTGATGGCCGACGCCGACGTCGACGGCATGCACATCCGCACGCTGCTGCTGACGCTGATCTTCCGGTTCATGCGCCCCCTCGTCGAGCACGGCTACGTCTACCTGGCCCAGCCTCCGCTCTACCGGATCAAGTGGTCCAACGCCGACCACCAGTTCGTCTACTCCGACCGGGAGCGCGACGCCCTCATCCAGGAGGGCACGGCCAAGGGCTGGCGCCTGCCCAAGGACTCCGGTGTCCAGCGCTACAAGGGTCTGGGCGAGATGAACCCGCAGGAGCTGTGGGAGACCACGATGGACCCCGAGACCCGTGTGCTGCTGCAGGTGACGATCGACGACGCCGCCGCGGCGGACGAGATCTTCGCCGTGCTGATGGGCGAGGACGTCGAGTCCCGCCGCGGCTTCATCCAGCGCAACGCCAAGGACGTGCGTTTCCTCGACATCTAGGCACTCCGCCACCCTCCGCCGTAGGCGTGCCGGGGGGTGGTCGGGGGGCAGAGCCCCCTGACTGACTGCATACCTGACCGACCTGACCAGACCAAGGTGAACTGTGGCTGACGACGAGACCCCCGACCTGCCCGCCGACGAGACCGGCGTGGACGTGGACGAGAACCCCGACCCGCAGACGGCGCCGGTCGACCGCTCCCCGGGCGACACCGACCGCATCGAGGCGGTCGACCTCAACATGGAGATGCAGCGCAGCTACATCGAGTACGCGATGAGCGTCATCGTCTCCCGAGCGCTGCCGGACGTCCGCGACGGCCTCAAGCCGGTGCACCGCCGCGTCGTCTACGCGATGTTCGACGGCGGCTACCGGCCCGACCGGGGGTTCAACAAGTGCGCCCGCGTCGTCGGCGACGTCATGGGTCACTACCACCCGCACGGTGACAGCGCGATCTACGACGCGATGGTGCGTCTGGTGCAGCCCTGGTCGCTGCGCTACCCCCTCATCTCCGGGCAGGGCAACTTCGGCACCCCGGGCGACGAGGGTGCCGCCGCCCCCCGGTACACCGAGTGCCGGATGGCGCCGCTGGCCCTGGAGATGGTGCGCGACATCGAGGAGGGCACGGTCGACTTCGTCGACAACTACGACGGCAAGACCAAGGAGCCGTCGGTGCTCCCGTCGCGCTTCCCCAACCTGCTCGTCAACGGCTCGGCCGGCATCGCCGTCGGCATGGCCACCCAGATCCCCCCGCACAACCTGCGCGAGGTCGCCTCCGCCGCCCAGTGGCTGCTCGAGCACCCCGAGGCGAGCCGGGAGGAGCTGCTGGAGAAGACCATCGAGCTGGTGCCCGGGCCCGACTTCCCCACCGGCGCGCTCGTCATGGGCCGGCGCGGCATCGAGGACGCCTACCGCACCGGCCGCGGCTCGATCGTGCAGCGCGCGGTCGTCGAGGTCGAGGAGATCCAGGGCCGGCAGTGCCTCGTCGTCACCGAGCTGCCCTACCAGGTCAACCCCGACAACCTGGTCCGCAAGATCGCCCAGCTGGTCAACGAGGGCCGGCTGGCCGGCATCGCCGACCTGCGTGACGAGACCTCCGGACGCACCGGCCAGCGCCTGGTCATCGTGCTCAAGCGCGACGCCGTGGCCAAGGTCGTGCTCAACAACCTCTACAAGCACACCCAGCTGCAGGCCAACTTCAGCGCCAACATGCTCGCGCTGGTCGACGGGGTGCCGCGCACCCTGCCGGTCTCGGCGTTCGTGCGGCACTGGGTCGACCACCAGGTCGAGGTCATCGTCCGGCGTACGCAGTACCGCCTCGACGAGGCCGAGAAGCGCATCCACGTCCTCCGCGGCCTGCTCAAGGCCCTCGACATGCTCGACGAGGTCATCGCGCTCATCCGCCGCAGCCCCTCGGCCGACGACGCGCGCGAGGGCCTGATCGAGCTGCTCGGCATCGACGACATCCAGGCCCGTGCCATCCTCGACATGCAGCTGCGCCGGCTGGCCGCCCTGGAGCGTCAGCGCATCATCGAGCAGCACGACGAGCTGCAGTCCCTCATCGAGGACTACCAGGACATCCTGGCCCGTCCCGAGCGGCAGCGCTCCATCATCAGCGACGAGCTCGGCACGATCGTCGAGCGCTACGGCGACGACCGCCGTACCCGCATCGTGCCCGACGAGGGCGACGTGTCGATGGAGGACCTCATCCCCGAGGAGGACGTGGTCGTCACCATCACCCGCGGCGGCTACGTCAAGCGCACGCCGGTGCGCGAGTACCGCCCGCAGAACCGCGGTGGCAAGGGGCGCCGCGGCGCCGCGCTGCGCGCCGACGACGTGGTGGAGCACTTCTTCATCACCAGCACCCACCAGTGGATGCTCTTCTTCACCAACATGGGCAGGGTCTACCGGGCCAAGGCCTACGAGTTCCCCGAGGGCGGCCCGACGGGCAAGGGTCAGCACGTGGCCAACCTCATGGCCTTCCAGCCCGACGAGCGGATCCGTCAGGTTCTCACCATCGAGGACTACCAGCAGGCCCCCTACCTGCTGCTGGCGACCCGCAACGGCCTGGTCAAGAAGTCGCGCCTGGGCGACTACGACTCGCCCCGTTCCGGCGGCCTGATCGCGATCAACCTGCGCGACGGTGACGAGCTGGTCGGTGCGCAGCTGGCCAGCGCCGAGGACGACGTCCTGCTGGTCTCCCGCAAGGGCCAGTCGGTGCGCTTCACGGCCACCGACGACGCCCTGCGCCCGATGGGGCGGGCCACCTCCGGCGTCACAGGTATGAAGTTCCGCAGCGACGACGAGCTGCTCTCGATGTCCGTGGTCCCCGACGGCGAGGACCCCTTCGTCTTCGTGGTCTTCGAGACCGGCATGGCCAAGCGCACCCCCGTCTCGGCCTACCGGGTGCAGGGCCGCGGCGGTCTGGGTATCAAGGTCGCCAAGACCAACGGCCGAGGCGGCGAGCTCGTCGGTGCGCTGACCGTGCACAACGGCGACGAGGTGCTGGTCGTGATGGAGCGCGGCAACGTGGTCCGCTCCGGGGTGGACCAGGTGCGGATCACCGGCCGCGACACCGCGGGCGTCATCTTCGCCTCCCCCGCCAAGAACGACTCGATCGTGGCCGTCGCCCGCAACGCCGAGAGCACGGCGCTGGAGGAGGTGGAGGAGATCGCCGCCGACGTCGACCTCGACGAGGACCTGCCCGCGCCCACGGCTGACGGCATACCTGCTGGTGGCGGCGCGGAAGATGTGGCCGACGGGGCCGATGGCGTACCGTCGGAGGGGTCGGTGGGTGACGGACCGGCCGACGAGACCAGCGAACCCCCCACGGGAGACGATGCATGAGCACCACCCACGGCGCCCAGCCGGGTTCGTCGACGTCTGGTGACGAGACCCAGGTCCACCCGCGGCCCGGCTCCGACGGCGGCACCCGGGCCCCGGAGGGCCGCACCGAGGGTGGCGCCTCGGCGCCCGAGTCCGGCGAGGACCGGTCGACCGCCGCCAAGATGCGTGACGGTGCCATGGCCCGCACCGCCCAGGGCCGCGACCTCGCGGCACGCAAGGCGCGGGCGCTGCGCAGCACCACGGCCGGCCTGGCCGCCGGGTCCGCCGCCGGGGCGACCGCCGGCCGGGGTGCCCCCCCGCGCGGCGCCGCCTCCTCCTCCCGTCCGGCCAACGCACCGGCCCGCGGCGGCCGTCCCGCACCGCGGCGCGGAGGACCCCGTCGCGTCCGGCTGACCGCCCAGCGGATCGACCCGTGGTCGGTGCTCAAGATCAGCTTCCTGGTCTCGGTCGCGCTCGGCATCGCCGGCGTGGTCATGGTCGCGCTGCTGTGGACAGTGCTGTCGGGGATGAACGTCTTCTCCACCATCAGCGACTTCTTCACCCAGGTGACCAGCGGTGAGACCGGCGGCCCGTCGTTCGACCTGATGGACTACTTCGGCTTCGGCCGGGTCGTGTCGCTGGCTGCCGTGCTGGGCGTGCTCAACGTCTTCCTGCTCACCGCCCTGGCCACGCTGACGGCGTTCCTCTACAACATCTGCGCCGCGCTGGTCGGCGGCACCCAGGTGACGCTCTCCGACGAGTGAGCTCACTCGGGGGCCCCGCCCCCGAGCACCCCCGCTGGGGCTCCGCCCCAGACCCCGGCAGCCCTCAGCTGCCGAGGCGGGGGAACGCCTCGAGCGAGAACACCACCTCGACCGGCACCTCGAAATAGGCGGCGATGCGCAGGGCCAGGTGCAGCGACGGGCTGTACTCACCGCGCTCGAGGTAGCCGACGGTCTGGTAGTGCACGCCCAGGGCGTCGGCCAGCTGGCGCCGGGTGATGCCGCGCTCGACGCGCAGCATGGCGATGCGGTTGTGGATGGTCTCGCTCGGAGCGGGCTGGGGGGTCATCGTCGCTCAGTAGCCCCGCTGCATCACGCGCTCGCGGGCGGCGGCGACGAGGCTGCCGGACTGGCGTCGCGCCATGCGCCGCAGCAGGACGGGCGCCACCAGGAGCCCGACGACCGCCCAGGCCAGCAGGACGACGAGGGTCAGGCCGACGTTCCACGACCCACCGATCTCGACCGCCCCGGACGCCTCGGGCAGCAGCACCGCCCGGAAGGCACGACCGATCCAGTAGAGCGGGGTGGCCTGGACCAGCCACTGCGCCCAGGCCGGCATCAGGGTCGCCGGGAAGAACAGCCCGGAGACCGCGGCCAGCACGTAGATGCCGATCATGGCCCACGCGAACCCCATCATCGAGCGGAAGACCGCGCCCAGGACCGCCCCCCACGGCATCATGGCGGCCACCGTCAGCAGGAAGACGACGAACAGGAGGGCCCACCGACCCACGCCGGTCGGCATGGTGCCCTCGGGCAGCAGCAGTGCGGCACCGACGACCGCGGGCACGACCGGGATCAGCGCGTCCACCGGGGTGACGAGCAGCTTGGACAGCAGGTGGCCCGTCATCCCGTGCGGCACCGCCTTGGCGCGCAGCAGGGTCCCGTCCTCACGCTCGGTCTGCAGCTCGCCGGCCACGCCCATGATCGCCGCCGCCACGACCCCGAAGCCCAGGAAACCGGCGAAGACATAACCTCCCGCGGTGACCAGGCCGTCGGAGAAGTCGGCGTCCCGGACCCAGAAGAGCACGACCAGGATCACGAGCGGGACGAAGAGGTTCCCGAGTCCGCTCGGCGTGCTGTACTTCCGGACCAGCGTCGTCCTGGCCTGGCGCACCGCGGCGCGCAGCACGGATGCGGGGATCGACGGGCGGCTCATCGGGTCACCTCTCGGAGGGGGTCGATGGTCGGGAGGGGGCCGACACCGTCACCGGACTCCGCCCGGCGCACGATGTCGAGATAGACGTCCTCGAGCGAGGCGGCGCGGACCTCAACCACCTGCACCTCCCCCGGGCGGCGGGCCAGCACCTCGGTCAGGTATGCGGTGGGGTCAGGCTCGGTGTGCACCGTCACCTCCCCCGTGGCCAGGTCACGGAGCCGCACCTCGCTGGAGCGTGACAGCTGCAGACGCAGCTGGTCGGGACTGCCGTCGGCCACGATGGATCCGCCGGCCAGGATGAGCAGCCGGTCTGCCACCTTCTCCGCCTCGGCGAGGTCGTGCGTGGTCAGCATGATGGTGGTGTCCAGGTCGACGAGGTCGGCGACAAGCTCGTGGACGTCCCGGCGGCCGGCGGGGTCCAGCCCTGTCGTCGGCTCGTCGAGGAAGAGGAGCTCGGGCCGGCCCACGAGGCCGACGGCGACGTCGAGCCGGCGTCGCTGACCCCCGGAGAGCCGGTCGATCCGCTTGCCCGCGTGCTCGCTCAGGCCGACCCGGTCGAGCAGCTCGTCGGTGTCCCAGGGTCGGGGGACCGCCGCGGTGCCGTATGACGCGTAGTAGCCGCCCACCACGCGCAGCAGGTCGGTCACCCTCCAGGTGGCGTGATCCCGCCAGCTCTGCAGCACCACCCCCACGCGGGCGCGCCACGCCTCCGGGGCATGCTCGGGGTCGGCGCCGAGCACGTCCACCGTGCCGCCGCTGCGCCGGCGGAACCCCTCCAGGATCTCCACCGTCGTGGTCTTGCCCGCGCCGTTGGGTCCCAGGAGCGCCACCACCTGGCCCCGCGGCACGTCGATGTCGATGGAGTCCAGCACGACGTTGTCGCCGTAGGCCATCGTCAGCCCGCGGCAGCTGATGACCGGTGTGCCAGGAGCAGTCATACGCATGAATATAGCAGGAATGCTACGGAACGGGGTAGAGGTGCTGGCACCCGGACGGTGGTCGACGCAGGCAATTTGGGTGCCGCCCGACCGTGCGGTAATCTCGTTCGTCGCGTGCCGCACGCGATCTCAAGGGCCTATAGCTCAGTCGGTTAGAGCGCTTCCCTGATAAGGAAGAGGTCACAGGTTCAAGTCCTGTTAGGCCCACCAGCACCGTCGCCGTCGTACGAGGGAGACACCCGTGAAGCGTCTGATCATGCTCGCCGCCGCAGCGGTCGGTGTGGCTGTCCTGAAGAAGATGCAGGACACCCAGGCCGAGCGTGACCTCTGGGCGGAGGCGACGGACGACGTCCACACGCCTGGTCAGTGAGCTGACCGGTACGGCGCGAAGACAACTCAACATCCCTGGTCCGCGGCCCTTCGGTCAGGACCGATCACGGGGGCGTGGCGCAATTGGTAGCGCACCTGCTTTGCAAGCAGGGGGTTAGGGGTTCGAGTCCCCTCGCCTCCACCCCAGGTCAGAGGCCCTTCCCGCACTGCGGGAAGGGCCTCTTTCGTGCCCCGTACCCCAGGAAAGTACGGCTGCAAACGCGGCGATCATGGGCCTGACCTGCAGGTATGGGGTGACGTGCGTGGTGCAACGCCGTCAAGCACTGAGCAGGACGTCGAGGACGGCAGGGGCGAAGAAGCGGCGGCGGTAGGTCTCACCCGTTGACGAGAGGACGCCGAGGTCGACCAGCTGACCGACGAGGCCGTTGGCCCGGCCGTAGGAGAGCTCGAGGTCGCGTTGGACCTGCCGCACCGTGAAGGAGGGGTGCGCGACCGCGTAGTCGACGAGGGTGTGGGCCTTGTCTGCGCGCAGAGACGAGGCGCGGATCGTCTCCTTCAGGTCCGACTGCACGTCGACGAGCCTCAGCATCTGCCCACGGGTGGTCCGCGCCGACTCCTCGAGCCCCTGGGCGAAGAAGGAGATCCACTGGTCCCACTCGCCGGCGCAGCTCACCGCCAGGAGGCGGTCGTAGTACTCGGTGCGTCGTGCCTCGAACCAGGGCGACACCGTGAGGGTCGGCTCGCTGAGGACCCCAGAGGCGTAGAGCTGCAGGACGATGAGAAGGCGGCCGATGCGTCCGTTACCGTCGTGAAAGGGGTGCAGGGTCTCGAACTGGTAGTGCGAGAGCGCCGAGACGACCACCGGGTCCATGGTGTCCTTGTGGTCCGCGGCCATCCAGCGCACCAGGTCGCGCACGTTCGCCTCGAGGTCCAACCCGGGAGGAGGGGGGACGAACCGGGCGGCCTTGACCGGGAGCTCCCCGACGGCAGCCGTCCGGCGTTGCCCGATGACGACCTGGATCGTCCTGATCTGCCCGGACGAGGGGCTCTCCGCCGGGGTGCCGCGGACCAGCGTCTGCTGCAGCTCGGCGAGCATGGGGACGGATAACGTGCGCCCTTCGTTCACCCAGCGGAAGGCCAGGTCGGCCATCGTCACGAAGTTGAGCACCTCGCGCATCGTGAGGCTCACCGGGCCCTCGTCGTCGGCGGTCAGCACCGCGTGCAGTGGCTCGTAGGTGCCCTCTAGCGCCGAGGTGCTCTGGGCTTCCCTCTGCAGTGAAGGTCGCCGGAGCAGCTGGGGGTTGGGCAGTTGACGCGCTGTGCTGTCCAGTGCCGCGAGGGCAGCGCGCGCGTTGGCGACTCGCATCCATGTCTGATAACTCAGGTCGGGCAGGTCCTCCGTCAATGGCGCGGGAACGAAGGCGGAGTGTGTCCACTCCCCGGATCGTGGGTCCACACCCGAGATCGGCACGAGGGTTCCGGTTCTCTTGTTCCCGAACATTTCGACGTCCACAATGTCAATCTACACGGACATCACAGAAACTGCGTTGGTGTGATTTGCAGTAAGCGCACATGTGTTGCCCACAGCAGCAGTGATGCGGTCGTTCCCAGCAAGAGTCCTGTTCACAGCGCTAGTCAGCCGAGTTCCGGGTGGCCTCGCACGCGCGTGGAAGGCGCGGAGCCCGCGGGTGGACCTGCGAGCGACGGCAGTGGCGACACGGACGAGCCAAGGTGCCCCCCACCTTCATCGAGCTGTCCGGCCAGGACGCCGTCGAGGTAGACGTCCAGGAATGCCGTCACGAGCCGCCCTCGAAGAGACCGGCAAACGGGTCATCGTCCGCGGCCTCGGTCACGGGGGTGGTGACCAGGTCGACCGCAAGTCCGAGGGCGGCAAGGACGTCGAGGCACCTTGCCGATCTCGGCGGAGGGACCCTTCCCCGCTTCCACGCGGGAGAGCCACTGGCGGGAGACCCCCGCCCGGTCGGCGAGAGCGTGCTGACTGAGCCCGGCCTCCCGGCGTGCTCGGCGCACCGCAGCACCGACGTCTCGGACCGTCCTGAGCATGCGACCCACTTCCCCACCGTAGATGTCACATATCTGTGACATCTTGAAATGTCACGGTACCGCGACATGTGCCCTTGTCGTCGAACTGCGACATCTTCATTCGGGGTCTAGCCAACCGAGCCGCCCAGTCGTCCGCCGAGCTGGCGCAGTGCCTCGCGCGTGGCCTGCGACGAGACCTGGGAGTAGACCTCCATGGTCATCGAGATCCGGCTGTGCCGGAGCACCGTCATCGCCACCCGCGGGTGCACGTCGAGCGAGACGAGCAGGCTCGCGCAGGTCCTCCGCGTCGCGTGCACGGGGATGATCGGGACGCCGGCCTTGCCCGCCCGGGTCTTGAACGCCGTGTGGAAGTTGCGCGGGTCGAGCGGGTCACCGAGACGGGTCGTGAAGACGAGGCCGCAGTCGCCCCACATGTCGCCGGCGGCCGCCCTTCGCCGATCCTCCTCATCCCGGTGCCGCTCGAGCGCCTGCACGGCGATGTCCGGCAGGGGCAGCGGCGCATCCGAGGAGGGGGTCTTCGTCCGTCGCCGGAGCAGCTGTCCGTCGACCCGCTGCACCTGCCAGGCGATGTACGCCTCGCCCCGCTCCAGGTCGACGTCCTCCCACGCCAGGCCGAGCACCTCGCCCCGCCGCAGCCCGAGCACGAGGAGCAGCACGTAGGCCGCGTACATCGCATCCCCGGCATCACGGGCCGACTCGAGGAACCGCCGCGCGTCGTCCACCGACCACACGGCCGATCGCTTCGCCCGGGGCACGGGCACGCGCACGAGCGCGGCCACGTTCCGGAAGGCGAGCTCCTCCCGCATCGCCTGGGTCAGTGCCCCGCGGAGCACCCGCCACGCCTGGTGGACGGTCCAGTCCGACGCGACCTCTTGGCAGCACTGCCCACGTGCGCAGCACTGCGGCTCCGGCCGGGCGGCGTCCTTGCCCTGGAAGCAGCACTGGCACCGCACCCGCAGCTCGTTGACCCAGGTCTGGACGTCGCGGACCGACAGCTTCTCGAGCTTGCGGTCCCCCAGGTCGGGAACGATGTAGAGCCGGGAGAACATCTCGTAGTTGCTCGCCGTGGCCGGGGAGAGCCCGGGGCGGACGGTCTCCGTCAGCCACTGCTCCAGGAAGTCGCGCAGGCGGGGCGAGACCGGAACGACCGGTCCGCGCCGCGCCTGCTCGTGCAGGCGGAGCCACTTCTCGTGTACCTCGGCCCGGGTCTTCCCATAGACGGACTTGCGCTGGCGCCGGCCCGCGGGGGTGGTGATCCACACGTGCGCCGCGAAGCCGTTCCGGTACGGGTAGATCGACCCCTCGCCGTTCGCGCGCCTGCTCACGGCCAGTCCGCCTCCGCCTCGGCGGCCCGCTTGGCGACGTACTCGTCGACCCACGCCGGCAGGATGCGCCTGGACCCGCCGTCCTTGAGCGATCGCAGGTCGCCGGAGATGCACATCATGCGCACCTTCGTGGGCCCGTAGCCGAGCATCTCCGCCACCTCGGGCACGCTGTACCACCGCCGCTGCAGCGGCCCCACCGGTGCCTTGCTCCGCTGCTCCGGACTCCCGCTCGCCATCGTCGACATGTCCACTCCCTTCGTTCAGGGACCAACCTCCAGTAGGCCAGATCCCGTGCGGACCAGACAGGCACTCGACCGTCCCTGTGGATAACCCACCGGACGACGAACCCGTCTACCCCCTTAAGCGGCCGAGACCCCCCTCCGGGACTCACTTTCTTGAACCTTTTTTCTGAGCAGCTCCGCGACCGACCGACACCCAGCACCAGCAGATCAAGGACACACCTGGTGCACTCGGCGAAACTCGTGAACCCCTGGGGCTCAGTGGAGTCCTGCAGAGTGGTGTACGAGCACCCGGGTGAGCGTGTCCTGCTGAAGTAGGCGCGGCCACCGGTGTGATCCTTCGAGTGATCTCTCACAACCGACTCGAGAAGGAAGCACCACGATGGCCGCTGGCCCCATTATCGACCCTGAGCAGTTCCTGCACGAGCAGCTGGCCCAGGCCAGTCCGGACCTGATGCGCGAGCTGCTGGGCACGTTCATCAACAGCCTGCTCTCGGCACAGGCCGACAGCGTGTGCGGCGCCGACTACGGCACCCGCACCACCGAGCGTACGAACCGCCGCAACGGGTACCGGCACCGCGACCTGGACACCCGCGTCGGCACCCTCGACGTGGCGATCCCCAAGCTGCGCGAAGGGTCCTTCTTCCCCGACTGGCTCCTCGAGCGCCGCCGCCGCGCCGAAGCAGCGCTGACCACGGTGGTGGCGACCTGCTACCTACTCGGTGTCTCGACCCGGCGGATGGACAAGCTGGTCACCGCCCTGGGCATCACCGGCCTGTCCAAGTCCCAGGTGTCCACGATGGCCGCCGAGCTCGACGAGCACGTCGAGTCCTTCCGCACCCGACCCCTGGAAGGCGGCCCGTACACATTCGTGGCCGCCGACGCCCTGGTGCTGAAGGTCCGTGAGGGCGGCCGCGTGGTCAAGGTGTCCGCCCTGGTCGCGACCGGGATCAACGCCGAGGGCTACCGCGAGATCCTCGGCATCCAGGTCGCCACCGGCGAGAGCACCGCATCCTGGCTCGGTTTCTTCCGCGACCTGGTCGCCCGCGGCCTCACCTCAGCGGGGCCGGTCGGGCTGGTCACCTCCGACGCCCACGCCGGCCTGGTCGAGGCCATCGGCGCCACCTTGTCGGGGACGGCATGGCAGCGGTGCCGCACCCACTACGCCGCCAACCTCATGTCCGCCACCCCCAAGTCGTCCTGGCCGTGGGTCAAGGCGCTCCCTCACAGCGTGTACGACCAGCCCGACGCCCCGGCCGTGCACGCCCAGTTCGACCGCGTCCTCGACGCGCTCACCGAGAAGCTGCCCGCCGTCGCCGCGCACCTCGAAGAGGCGAAGGCGGACATCCTGGCGTTCACTGCCTTCCCCAAGGAGGTGTGGCGCCAGATCTGGTCGAACAACCCCAACGAGCGGCTCAACCGTGAGATCCGCCGGCGCACCGACGTCGTCGGCATCTTCCCCAACCGCGAGTCCATCATCCGCCTCGTCGGCGCCGTCCTGGCCGAGCAGCACGACGCCTGGGCCGAGCAACGCCGCTACATCGGCCTGGACGTCCTCACCCGCTGCCGAGCAGCCCTTACCGAGCCAGCCGAACCGACCCAGGAGGTGAGCACCACCCTCGTCCCCGCACTGACCGCCTAACCACTCATCGAGGGATCACCGCGTACACCACTCCACCGGACTTGACCCTGGGGCTCCTTCGGCCGCCTTTGGTATACGTGATGACCTTGCACAAGCTCGCCGCAGGCAGCGGGTACACGTACCTGACGAAGCAGGTCGCGGCCCACGACGCGACGGAGAAGCGCCAGGCCGGCCTCGCCAGCTACTACGAGGAGAAGGGCGAAGCGCCCGGTCGTTGGCTCGGCACCGGCCTGGCCGGCCTGGACCTGCAGGTCGATGACGTGGTCACCGAGGAGCAGATGAAGCTGCTGTTCGGGCAGGGCCTCCACCCCCGGTCCAGCGAACCTGACGCGGCCGTCCATGGGTGGGGCAGTTTGGGGCGGGCGTTCCCGACGTTCGACGCCACGACGTTGCGGCAGGTGACGGCCCGGGCGTTCAGCGAGCACAACACCGCCCAGGGGTTGGCGTGGAACCACCCGATACCCGCGGAGGAACGCGCGCTGATCCGCACGCGGGTCGCCCGAGAGGTGTTCGAGCAGCGGCACGGCCGCGCACCCGTCGACTCGGCCGAACTGACGACGTTCATCGCGAAGGCGTCAGGGCCGGCGCAAGTGCCGGTGGCCGGGTTCGACCTGACGTTCTCACCGGTGAAGTCGGTCTCGGCCCTGTGGGCCCTGGCGCCCGCCGAAGTCGCCCAGGAGGTGGAGGCCGCGCACGAGGACGCGGTCCGCAAGACGCTGGCGATGCTGGAGCGCGAGGTGGCGTTCACGCGTGTCGGCAAGGGCGGCGTCCGTCAGGTCCCCGTGAACGGGCTGATCGCGGCGGCGTTCGACCACCGTGACTCGCGCACCGGTGACCCGGACCTGCACACCCACGTCGTCGTCTCGAACAAGGTCCAGTCGCTCCCGGAGGAGGGCGGCCGCTGGCTGACCCTGGACGGGCGGATGCTGTTCAAGGCCAAGGTGATGGCGTCTGAGCACTACAACACCCACCTCGAGGCCGGCCTGGTCCAGCGGCTCGGCGTCCGGTTCAGCGACCGCCCCGGGATGGAGGGGAAGCGGGCGGTGCGGGAGATCGACGGCATCGACCCTGCCCTGCTCAGCGCCTGGTCGTCGAGACGTCAGGCGATCGAGGCCCGGCAGCGCGAGCTTGCCTCGGCCTTCCTGGCCGACCACGGCCGGAACCCCACGACTGTCGAGTCGCTGGCGCTGGCGCAGCAGGCGAACCTGGAGACCCGCCCGGGCAAGCACGAACCCCGCTCCGAGGCCGAGCAGCGCGAGGCTTGGAACGCGCAGGCTGCCGCCGTGCTCACGCGTGAAAGAACGAGCCCGCAGGAGATGGTCGCCGCGGCGGTGGGAGCGGGGTGGGGACGCAACCAAGGACGCGGTAGGGACGCGGGCATCGTCGCAGGTCGGTGGGTAGGGACGTATCCGGGTACGTTCCCAGGGAGTGGTGGGGACGTGCGTCCCCAGGTGCTCGCTGCGCGTGTAGTGAAGGTGCTGGAGGGATCGCGGGCGACGTGGCAGATCTGGCACGTGCGCGCCGAGACCCTGCGCCAGCTCCGCACCGCCCAGGTTCCCCTGGCCCGGCTGGAGGGGTACGGACGTGAGGTGGAACGCTGGGTGCTGCAGGGCTTCTCGGTACCGGTCGGGGTCCCGCCGGAGCTGGGCGAGCCGGAGATGCTGCGCCGCCCGGACGGGCAGTCCGCGCACACGGTGCACGGCAGCCGGGCCTACACCTCCCGGGCGATCCTGGCCGCCGAGGACGAGCTCCTCGCCCTGGGGCTGCGTCGCGACGGTCGCCAAGAAGACCCGGCCGTGGTCGAGACCGTCCTGGCCGCCCAGCGCGCGGACGGTCCGAGCCTGGACCGGGTCCCAGACGGCGATGGTCCGCGCTCTGGCGACGAGCGGGTGCCGGGTGCAGGTCGCCCTGGCCCCGGCCGGGGCCGGCAAGACCGCCGCCCTGGGCGCCTTCGCGAGGGCGTGGGAAGCCTCCGGCGGCACGGTCCTGGGTTTGGCACCGACCGCGGTGGCGGCTGACGAGCTCGGTCGCGCCACCGGGATCCGCGCGGACACCCTCGCGAAGTACCTCCACGAGAACACCGGTGCCCGGGCCGGTGCGTCACCGGGGGCGGGGACGACGTCTGCCTTGGCTGGAGCGGTCGGCCCGGGGACGATGGTGCTCATCGACGAGGCCGGCATGGCAGGTACCCGTGACCTCGCAGCGGTGGTCCGACAGGTCGTCGACGTCGGAGGCAGTGTCCGGCTGGTCGGGGACGACCAACAGCTGGCCGCCGTCGCCGCAGGTGGGATCTTCCGTGACCTGGCCGAGCAGGGACACGCGCACGGCACCACCGCCACCCTGACGGAGCTGCACCGGTTCACCGACCCCGTCGAAGGGGCGGCCACCCTCGCGATCCGCGACGGCGACCCCGCCGCCCTGGATCACTACCTCGACCACGGACGGATCCACACCGGCGACACCGGGGACGTGGTCGAGGCGGCGTACGCCGCCTGGCGGGCCGACCAGCAGGCCGGGCTGTCCAGCCTGCTGCTGGCCGCCACGCGCGACACCGTTCGTGAGATGAACCAGCGCGCCCGGCAGGACCGCCTCGACACCACCGGACAGCCGCCCGCGCACGAGGTGACCCTAGCCGACGGCACCCGCGCGAGTGCCGGTGACACCGTGATCACCCGCCGCAACGACCGGCGGCTGCGGGCCGGGGACGGGTCCTGGGTCAAGAACGGCGACCGGTGGCACCTCCTGGCCGTCCACCCCGACGGGTCCGCCTCGGTAGAACGCCGGGCCCACAGAGCCCGGAGCAAGCCGGTTCATGTCACCCTGCCGGCCACCTACGTGGCCGAGCACGTGCAGCTGGGGTACGCCAGCACCATCCACGGCGCCCAGGGCGCCACCGTCGACACCACCCACACCCTCCTCACCGGGGCGGAGACCCGGCAGGCGATGTACGTCGCGCTCTCCCGCGGCCGGGAGACCAACCAGCTCTACCTCGGCGCACCCACGTCCTCCCTGGACGGTGTCGGCCCCGAGATCCATGACACGGCCGTCGACCCGCGACAGGTGCTGACCGGCATCCTCGCCCGCGACGGCCGCACACTGTCGGCGACGACCGTCGTGCGCGGCGACGCCGCCCAGCTGCTGCGGCAGGCGGTGCTGGCCTACGAGGACGCCCTACCCGTCCTGGCCCAGCAGCGCCTCGGACTCGAGCGGATGGCGGCGCTGGACGACGCCCTGGAGCGGTGGCTACCGGGCGTTACCGGACAACCGGCCTACCCGCACCTGCGGGTCAGGTCGCGCTGCGCTGGGTCGACGGCACGCCACCGCAGAGGGTGGTCGAGGAGGCGACCTGGTACCGCGGCACCCGGTCCATCACTGAGGCCGACGACCCCGCGGCCGCCCTCGCATGGCGCATCAGTGGTGCCACCCCGCCGCCCCGCCGCGACGCGCCCCTGCCCTGGCTGCCCAACGTGCCACCCGCCTTGCGGCAGGACGCAAAGACGAGCGACTACCTCGACCGGCTCACCCACCGGATCGACGACCTCAAGCAGCGTGTCGCCGACGAAGCCCGGCAGGCCTGTGCGTGCGCCCGCAGCCCTTGGCAACGGACCCTGCCCCTGGGCGTCGACGACGAGCTCGTCGGCGACCTCGCCGTATGGCGCGCTGCCAACGACATCCCGTCCACCGAGTCAAACCCAACAGGTCTCTCCAGCAGGGATCCTCATGCAGCTCAACACCAGACCCGACTCATTAGGCGACTAAGCACGGCGTCTCCAGCTCTCGCGGCGCCCAAGGCAAATGCCAGCGGCAGCCTCCGATCCAGCCAACGGCGGGCGCTACAAGCGCTCCATCCGGGTTCCTCTCAGGAGGTGCTTGGTCCACACCGCTAGCATTCCGCCGACGTCCACCCCGGCCGCGCCGCGGCCCACCCTGATGTGGGCGCCGATGTGTCCCCACCCTCCGAGAGATCTGTCGGTGATCCGACGGCGCCCAAGGTCGGCAACATGGCGGGCCGCTGACATTCGAATGCCAAGCAACCGGCCTCTCATTGCCCTCAACCCCGGTGAAGATAGTGCGGCCGACGTATCGCGCGGCCAATCGAAGTGGACCTCTGCTGGCTAACCACGCTTCGAACGAGGGTGAAGACAATAATGCAGGTTGACGGGGGTGTCGGAAACCCAGAAGCCGCCCCGGCTCAGACTACTCGGTCACCGGGGACGATCTAGCGCCCCCGCCCCCACTGGTCGCCCGGGGGGCACTGACGTGGGCACTTGCGACTCAGGCGTACGCTGCGTGCAAGGACCGCCGCGGTATACGCCTTTGACGGGAGACGAACGTGTCACTTGGCTACGAGGAGACCTCACTCTGGACCCGATCTTTGGGCGCCCAAAGCCAGGACCCCCATGGAGCACAGCGAGCTAAGCTGGCGTCGGCGTACCATGCCTTCCGAGAGCGAGCCGCGGTCCTGGCCGCAGAGATTCCGCAAGACCTTCGCGAATACACAGTTCACGACGTCACTCATCTCGACGCGCTCTGGGAAATGGCGGACGAGATCACCAATGGCACCGTCGAGCTAACTCCCACGGAAGCGTTCGTGCTTGGGGGCGCATTCCTTATCCACGACTTGGGCATGGGTCTCGCTGCATGGCCAGGCGGACTGGCGGAACTGCAAGAAGAAGACGGATGGCAAGACATCCTGGCCACCTGCATCTATCACTGCACCGGCGAACCGCCGCAGGGTGACGATCTAGCAGATCCTCCGGAACGCGCCTTACTCATGGCTAAAGAGACCGCGCTACGAGAGAGACACGCTTCACGGGCGTCGCGGTTGGCCTTCGTAACTTGGGAATCGCGCGCTTCAGGTGCGAGTTACCAATTGCTTGAGAATACGGAACTGCGGGAACGGTACGGTTCTTTGATCGGAGAAATCGCAGCGAGCCACTGGTGGAGTATTGAAGAGGTAGCAGCGCGCTTCTCAAGCGACGAGCCAATTGGTGCGCCCGTCGATTGTCCTGCGGATTGGACTGTCGATGAGTTGAAATTGGCGTGCCTGATGCGCTTAGCTGACGCTGCGCATCTAGACGAGCGACGAGCCCCGGGGTTCTTGAGAGCGATCCGCGCACCGCATGAGTATTCCGATTTGCATTGGTCATTTCAGGGACGACTTCAGCGCCCACGTTTAGCTGGGGATAGACTGGTCTACACGTCCCCGCGCGCGTTTGATGTCACGGACGCACAGGCATGGTGGGTTTGCTACGAGGCCCTTCAAATGGTGGACCTTGAACTCCGATCTGTGGATGCGCTTCTGGCCGAAAGAGACCGGCCACGTTTTGCGGCTAAGGGAGTTCGCGCAATCGAGGAACCCCGCCGCCTAGCAGAATACATCCGGACTGAGAACTGGCAACCTATCGATGCTCGACCGAGAATCAACAACGTTCCTGGGTTGGTCCGACAACTGGGAGCCGAGCGGCTTTACGGCGAGGAGCCCCTAGTAGCAATGCGTGAGCTCATTCAAAACGCACGCGATGCGTCTCGCGCGCTACAGCAAGTACTCGGAGAGCAGAGTCGTGCGATCCAAGTGGAACTGCAAGAGTCTGCAGATGGTCACTGGTTCCTGACTGTGAACGATTTCGGTGTGGGTATGTCCTCTGCGGTGTTAAGTGGCACTCTATTGGATTTTGGCCAGAGCTACTGGGGATCGCAATTGATGCGACAAGAGCACCCTGGTTTAGGCGCCAGCGGATTCTCCGCGGTTGGCAGATTCGGGATCGGCTTCTTCTCCGTCTTCATGCTAGGCGACGAAGTTAGCGTGATATCTCGGCGTTATGATGCAGCCTCGGCGGCGACGCAGGTTCTGCACTTTGGTGGCGGTGTGGCCACCCGCCCCATACTCCGTTCGGCGGAAGGCCGTGAGGTAAGGCACCATGGAGGCACATCCGTATCAGTTCGTTTGCGCCTGAACCCTTTCGAGGATGGCGGTTTGCTCCGTCACCAAGGCCGCCAATTCACGCTTGACGAGGCGTGTGCATATATGGCCCCCGCGGTCGACTGCGACATTGACGCGCGTGTCGGAGATGAGCCTTTGCGCAGGGTTATTAACGCCAACGATTGGAGGGCGATCCCCGGCTCTGCACTACTGCGTCGCATTACCGAGCGACCGAATTACGATTACGTCTTCGGGCGGGCCGCCGCTCCCGTCGAAGAAGTTGCCGAGCGCTTGGACGAGATAGTGGTTGCTGGCGAAGTCGTCGCGCGCGCGTCACTCTCGCCTGTTCCGCCGTCCATCGGCTCGAACGACGGCGTGTTCCAGGCTTCCGCGTGCGTTGCCATCGGCGGATTTCGCGGAGGAGGGGACTTGGGAGGTGTCACCGGAATCGTGAAGGGCATGCCCACTACGGCCGACCGCTTGCGTTACGACCTTGTCCCGGATCGGCAAGCTTGGTCTGCCTGGGCAAGCGGACAAGCCGAGCGATGGTGCGATTGGGTAAATGCCGAGATCGCTGATGGAAACGATGAAGCCTTCAGCATTCCTCAACTCGTCCTACGCCTCGGCGGGGACACTCAGGCGATGGTGTTTGCTCAGGTGCGCTCGGGATTTATTGATAGTTGCCAGTTCGCTGAATGGGCCCGCGAACGGAGTGAAATCGTCTTCGTTCCGCGATATACCGTAGACGTGCAATCAGGTGGGGATGACGCACATCGAGTTTGGCACAGAGACGACCACGCGTTAATTCAAATTGCAGACAACGTCGTTCTCTCTGGAACCTACGGCCAGTATGGCTCATGGAGACTATATGGCGATGAGAGGCCGGACAAAAACTTTGCGCACGAGTTGACTGACTTTGGACGGCCTCGCAACGCAAGGGGGTATTACTATGTGAAGCAACTAGATTTTGAAGGTTTGCTGATGCGAATCATCGCCGAGGCGTGGTCGGTCGACCTAGCGAGTGTGTTGGATGGGTTACTCTTTTATGGCGACGGTGAAGCTGTGGTGGGCCATGACTGTCAGGACATGGCCCACATGGCGGCCCGGGATGGGTGGATCGCGCGGCGGCCGTGAGTTGTCATTAGGCGTCTCATGCGCTTGGAGGACGCCCCTGAACAGTGGGAGGATCAGCGGGGCGCGGCCGGCCAAAGGAATTCAGGGCGCTCTCCAAGTGGCTTGGTTCCGCTGCGGCCGCAGTGTTTAGAGATGGCCCGTGGCCGGCGTTTCTTACACACAGTCGGGGGTCCCTGGTGCGGACAAGTGGCAGAGGGAAAGCGGACGACGTAGAACCGCAACGAGAATATCGGTGCTACAGCCCCGTGTAGCGTCGACGCGGCTGCGTGCGTCTTGCCGCCGGGACAGCGGGTTATGTTGACGCCACGAGGTTCATGTACGGGCCGAGTAGGAGCCAGGCGGCTGCTGCGGTCCAGACCGCAACCATTATGGTCAAATAGAACTCCTTCCACCGCCAAATGTTGCCGAATGAGGGGTCGTCACGTCCCATATCATTCGCGAATCTAAGGGTTATGCGTTGCTCCTCCCTTCTTAGATCAATCCAAGAGAACATGTTGCCGACCATCGAGGCGACAAACGCCGCTCCCGTTAGTGCCGTGAGAAGTGCGGCAGTCTTAAGGACGGCCATGGACGCTTCGGTAGTGAGGGACCATGCCTCGGCCTGGAGCACGACGAGGGAGACCGCTGCCACAGTTGCAGTTAAAATGCCCTGAAAGAGGGTGAAAGACGTATGGGTGTTAGCATCGAGAGATGACTGTTCGGCTAGAACATGCTTGTAGCGCTCTAGGGCGAAGTCGTTGCATATCACGACGGTGCGTTGGTCATGGTTCGCGCTCGGGGGCTCAGCGTTCACTACGGTCTCCTTTTAGTGCGACGCACGCTGCGCCAGTGGGATCGTGCTCCTGGGTCAGGGGTGAAACGATCGCCCCAGAGGGGCCACCGCTGGACGTGCAGACGCAGGAATGGTCATCGACACTTTACCGACGGCTTGCCCCTCCCCTGGCCGAGTTGTGCCAGCTCGGCCGAAGCCCCGTGGGACTGGTGCACTGATCCTGGATCCGCCGAGCGGGTTCGTGAGAGGCGTCGCGCGTCGCTGAAGACGATATGTGGAGCGGGTCGGGGTTCTGGGCGTGGGAGGTCCGCCGGTCTGCCCGGCTTTTCCACGTGGGTCGTTCCTCGAAGGGGCAGGGGGCAGGGTCAGGAGGGGGCGTAGGCGGCGTCGAAGAGGCCTAGCCAGGCGTCCTGCCAGGGCCAGTTCGTGGGCAGGTGCAGGTGGAATCGTCGGGCGCGGTTGGCGATACGGGCGGGGATGTTGATCAGCTGGTCGCGGATCGTGGCCGGACGGGACCGGGCGTGCGCGACCGAGGCGAGGACCCCGGCGGCGCGGGTCAGGTTGAACGCGATCGCGGCCAGCACCGTCCAGGCACCGTTGGCGCAGAAGGACCCTGAGGGGGCGTGGGCGAGCGGACCGGACTTCAGGTCCGCGATGACGGGACTGCTGCACGGGTAGGTGACATCTGATCTGTGACGCTTCGTGGCGTCGCTGGAAGGATGTGCACTGTGCCCAAGCCCTATCCCCAGGAGTTCCGTGACGACGTGGTCAACGTCGCGCGCAACCGTGAGCCTGGACAGACGATCAAGCAGATCGCCGCCGACTTCGGCATCGCCGAGTCGTGCCTGCGCAACTGGATGCGCGCGGCCGACGTCGCCGACGGTGCCCGGCCCGGGACCACCGCGGCCGAGAACGCCGAGCTGCGCGAGGCCAAGAAGCGGATCCGGCTGCTGGAGCAGGAGAACGAGGTCCTGCGCCGCGCCGCGGCCTACCTGTCCCAGGCGAACCTGCCGGGAAAATGATGTACCCGCTCGTCCGCGAGCTGGCCGGCGACGGGATCCCCGTCACGGTGACGTGCCGGGTGCTCAACCTCGCTCGCCAGCCCTACTACCGGTGGCTCGCGGACCCGGTCACCGATGCCGAGCTGGCGGCCGCCTACCGCGCCAACGCCCTGTTCGACGCGCACAAGGACGACCCCGAGTTCGGCTACCGGTACCTGGTCGACGAGGCCCGCGACGCTGGTCAGGACATGTGCGAGCGGACCGCCTGGCGGCTGTGCTCACAGAACGGCTGGTGGTCCGCGTTCGGCAAGAAGCGTGGCAGGAACGGCAAGAAGCCCGGGCCTCCGGTGCACGACGACCTGGTCGAGCGCGACTTCACCGCCGAGGCACCGAACCAGCTGTGGCTGGCCGACATCACCGAGCATCGCACGGGCGAGGGCAAGCTCTACCTGTGCGCCGTCAAGGACGTCTTCTCCAACCGGATCGTGGGCTACTCGATCAGCGACCGGATGAAGTCACGCCTGGCCGTCGACGCCCTGAGCAGTGCCGTCGCCCGCCGCGGTGACGTCGCCGGGTGCATCCTGCACACCGATCGAGGGTCCCAATTTCGCAGCCGGAAGCACGTCCGCGCCCTGCACCGCCACGGCATGGTCGGCTCCATGGGCAAGGTCGGCGCGGCCGGTGACAACGCCGCCATGGAGTCCTTCTTCGCCCTGCTCCAGAAGAACGTCCTGGACCGACGCACCTGGACCACCCGCCAGGAGCTGCGCATCGCCATCGTCACCTGGATCGAGCGCACCTACCACCGCCGCCGCCGACAGGACGCCCTCGGCCGGTTGACCCCCATCGAGTACGAGACCATCATGACCACACCGGCCGCTCACGCAGCCTGACCCAACCTGTCACCTACCCGTGCAGCAGTCCCGTCGGACGCTACGCGTTCACAGCGGCATGGTCGGACGCTACGCGTTCACAGCGGCATGGTCGGACGCTACGCGTTCACAGCGGCATGGTCGGACG
>NZ_ATWJ01000001.1 GCF_000421185.1 Ornithinimicrobium pekingense DSM 21552 | reverse complement strand
AGATGAGGGCGTCCCGAGGGGTGCGCCGGGCGTCCCTCTTGGTCTAGCCTGTGCGTTGTCGCGACCTCGGTGGGTGTGACCCGTGCGGGCAGAAACGTCGACCTTCAGCGAAAGGACGACGACATGTCGCGATCTTCCTCCACCTTTTCGTTTGTGGTTCCCTCTTGGGCGCTGATCCCTAGGGTTCCTTCCTGTACCTCTCCGACCTGTGTCCCGGGCTTTGCCACCTGGTCGAGTTGGGGATCCGGGTCGGAGGGTGACCTCCGTGCCGAAGTTGTTCACCGGGACAGCACGGTCGACGGCGAGCAGCGGTTCACCGGGCGCGTGCAGGCGGGGTTCCCACGGTGTCCGCCACGAGGCCGAATGGTCGCCCGCGACGGCTGTCCGCACACCGATCCTGGCCTCGGCGTCTGACAGCTGAGCACCGGTCCCGATCCGCTCGGAGGATGAACGGCATGCACCCCAACCTGCTCCGGCTGGATGACCTCGCCGTGCACGTGGCCACCGACCCGCATGTCCAGGCGGTCCTGGGCCTGGGCTCGGCCGGGGTCCAGACGCACCGGTTCGACGACCACTCCGACATCGACTTCTTCCTCATCACCGACACCATTGACACCAAGGACCGGTACCTGCAGGACACCAGCTGGCTTCAGGGTTTCGGTGGCCAGGTCGCCTTCAGCTTCGTCAACGACCCGAACGGGAGAAAGGCGCTCCTGGCCGACGGGCTGTTCCTGGAGTATGCGATCTTCACCCCGGAGCAGCTCGCCGCCCTGCCGGTCACCGGGGCGCGTGTGGTTTGGTCACGTGGACGGGTGGACCCGCTCGCCCTCGGGGCGGCCTTGCCGGCCGCCACCGCGATGGACACCGTGGACTTCCACCTCAACGAGGCCCTGACCAACCTCTACGTCGGTCTGCACCGCGAGCTGCGGGGTGAGCACCTGGCCGCCATGCGGTTCATCCAGGTATACGCCGTCGACCGCGTCCTGGCGCTGGTGCGGCTCGACCCCGCCACGGAGCTGGACCACCCGGACCCCTTCGAGGCGACCCGCCGCATCGAGAATGCCTCTCTACCCGGAGGTCTCCCGCTGCACCAGATGATCCGCGGCTACACGGACAACCTCAACGCCGCACGAGCAGTCCTGGCATGGCTCACCACTCACCACGACACCGCCCCCGCCATCGTCGCAGCGATCCGGGAACTGACCACGACGCTCGAAACCCGGAGCCAGACCGACAACGCATAGTGCCACCTGCGGCATTTGCGGACGTCGGCCTCGGCCTTTGCCACACGCGGCGTTGCCTTCGCAATCTGTTGCTTGCGCTCCCGTCAGCGGGCGGTCGAGCGCCCGGACGCATCCACAGATAGTGTTCCGTCGCATGGCGGACAAGTCTCAGGACAAGTTGTACTCCACGACGCTGCAGACGATCGGCGCTGTCTCGAAATTGCCCGTTGTCCGAGTCGACCGCGAGGCCTTCCTGCGTAAGCAGTTCGCAGGCTCCCCGCACCTCGACGTGATTCTCGAGCGCGGTCCGCAGGCCGTCTTCACAACTGAGTCCTTGCGACAGAAGGCCAACGGCATCATCAAGAGCAGCACCGCGAAGACGTCGCTGTCCTCCTTCGCTGCAGGCCTCCCAGGTAACCCCGCAATCATGATCGCGGCAGGCGGCGCAGACGTCGTGCAGTACTTCGGCTTCGCCATCAATCTGGCTCAGCAGATCGCGTACCTCTTCGGGGAGGACAACCTGTTCGAGGGCGGCGGAGAGCTGTCTGAGGCCGCACAGATGCGAGTCATCGCCTACCTCGGGGCAATGTTTGGTGCGGCAGGGGCGGCAGCGCTCGTGTCGCAGACCTCCAAGGTCGCGGGAGCCAATCTAGGCAAGAAGGTCGCCGCTCAAGCACTCACCAAGACAGCCTGGTACCCGCTTGTGAAGAAGGTTGGCGCGGTGATCGGGAAGCAGGTCACCAAGAAGACCGTCGAGAAGACCATCACTAAGGCCGTACCCGTTGTTGGTGGAGTGCTGTCCGGAGGGTTGACGTACGTGACCTTCCGGCCCATGGGACACCGCCTGGCCGACACGTTGGTCAAGAACCTCAACGGCGACTTCGACGACGAACTAGAGCTGAACGCCGAGTTCGCTGCGACGCTGAGTACGGTCGTGGTTTCTGTGGAGAACAGAGGCGACTGAAGAACGAGCTTCAAGACGGGGAGTTGGGGCCCCACACGGTTTATGCGGCTCGCGGCAGAGTCGTGCGCTTCCAATGGCGGTCGGCTGCGCTCGGAGGCCGAGTCGCAGGATGCGCTCGTTTCGTGCCCGGACGAATTTGATGCTGTTGTCCCGGAAGGTGGCGTAGTCCCGCGGCGTGGTGGCATAGGCGGGCAGGGGGAAGTCGGTCACGACTTCCCCGGTTAGTAACGACCTCACGCCGCCGCGATCCGGGATGACCAGGTCGTCGAGCAGGAAGAACCTTACGTAGGTGTCGAAGTCGCCGAACAGGGCGAAGAACTCGCCGTAGTAGTTGAGTCGGTGCGCCAGGGGGCTCTCCAGTTCGGGGTCCATGTAGTGCCGCCGGATGCACTCGAGGGTTAGGTCGAAACGGTCGGCGATCTGCCCTGCACTCCACGTGCTTGGTTGATGGTCTGGCCTCTCTGTCCTTCGCCGTTGCGTGGGAACAGGACATATCCCCCGATTGTGGACGCGACGCGGAAGAATTCGTCGGTGTCCTGCTCGATCTCGGCCACGAGCCGGGGGGTGAAGCGGGAGGTCCATCCGGCTGTCGACCATGTCGGGATGATCCCGTCGCTACCTAACCTGAACGCGGCCCCGTCTTCCGTGCGCAGTCTCAGCCCGTAGGCGTTGTCGTAGGTCACCTCGACCTCGAACGGCCCCACACCCTCGACGGGGCGTGTGCAGAGGGCCTGGTGCCACAGGTAGAGCCGTTCACATGTCTGGTCTGGATCCCCGCCACCGGCGTAGTGGATCGCGAAGTCCAAGTCCGGGTCGATCCCTGGGCGCACACCTCCATCTTGCCCAACGGCCGCACCCTGCGTAAGCGTCTGCTTGGCTTCAAGTGCACGTCCGCCGTCTATGGCGAGCAGTGAGCGGCCGCGGGAGTGTTCCGCGGAACACCTCGAACCGATCCCTAACCGACCCGCCCGCGATACTGAGTGCGACCGCTCCAGCCCTCGAGGCGCCACGCCGGGATCAGTAAGGCCGCGCTGACCCGGCCTAGAGTGGAATGGGTGCGCAGCTCCGAAAGAGAGGAGGCGCTCGTGGTCGCGATCTCCTTCACGCTCGCGGGTCAGCAGTTCGAGCTGTCCGACGTCGACGTGCGAACGCGCCTCGCGAACCATCATCCCGATCAGATCTACCAGTACTGGGTCGACATCGACGGCACTCGATGGCCCGTCAAGCAAGCGCTGGCGCTGGCCACCGGCCTGGCCAACAGTGAGTTCCAGTCGCAGAGCGCCCAACGCTTGCTCGCAAAGCTGGGCTTCACCATCGGAAAGGGCAGCGACGTGGTCGCTGCTCCAGCTGGTAAAGCTCGACCTTCCCGAAAGCGGGCTACCTCGCCAGATCGGTTTCCGGCACCGGCGGCAGCCGACGTAGTGCTGGTCGGCTGCGTCAAGAGCAAACGCGCGAGTGGGGCACCGGCCAAGGACCTCTACACCTCGAACTACTTCGCGAAGATGCGCGCCTACGCCGAAGGCACGGGCAAACCCTGGTACATCCTCTCCGCCGAGCACGGCCTGGTCGCTCCCGACGAATGGCTCGAGCCTTACAACTGCTACCTCGCAAAGACAGGCCCCGCCTACCAAGCAGACTGGGGCCAGAAAGTGGCGCGGCAGCTGGTGCAGGCCGTCGGCCCGCTCCAGGGCCGAATCTTCGACATCCATGCAGGTGCGACGTACGTCAAGGCCGTCGACTCCGCTGTGAGTCCGAAGGGCGCCGTCATCATCGACCAGCTCAAGGGGATGTCGATCGGCCAGCGCCTCTCCTGGTACCTCCACCAGCCAACCCCGTCCGCCGACGACGCGGCTCAGATGGTCGCCCAACTCTCAGACAGCTCGCGTGCCAGAACCTTCGACGACGTCCTGAAGACGGCGGGCAAGGGTTTGAACTCTCCTGGCATGTACAGCTGGTGGGTCGACGACGCCGGGGCAGGGGACCTCTGCGCGGGGCTCGAGCACGAGATCGCTCCGGGCCTCATCTACGCCGGACTCGCCGGGGCCACTCGCAAGAGCGGCGCAACCTCGTCAAACACCCTCCGGGGCCGCATCACGACCATGCACCTGGGCAAGAACAACGAGTTCTCTACCCTGCGTCGAAGCATCGGCTCCGTCCTGGCGCACGCGTATGGACAGCCGACCATCGACGAAGCGCGTCTCACGCTCTGGATGCATGCCCACCTTCGCATCGTGCTCATCCCAGTGGCGAACCCGCACACGCTCGATGACCTTGAGTCCGACATCCTCCGCGAGTTGGACCCACCGTTGAACCTCGCGAAGGTTCCCGGGACTCCGCTCCGACAGCGGCTCTCCGCGCTGCGAAAACAGTACGCACGCTGAGGTCGGAGCCGGCGGGACGTGAACGGGCTTCGAAGCTCGCCCTTCGGACCGCAGGGAATGTCGCCAACGATGCGAGTTGCCACGCGCGACCAGCGGCAATACAGGATGGGCGGGCGAGGTCACTGTGGGGTCGGCATGTGCGGTTCCCGATCACCTGTGCCGATCGTTGGGCGTGTGTCAGGTGGCTCGAGCAGCACGTCGATGGCCTGGAAGATGGCTTCCACTTCCGTGGGTGCGCGCGCGATCTCGTCCAGGTACACGGACGGGTACTTCTTCCAGCCGCTCGTTCGAGCCTCGTCGATCTTCGCCGACATCGACGGGATTCGTTTTAGGACCTCAGCCATCCGCTCGACCAGTCCAACAGGTATGCGGTTGGCGAGCTCGCCGAGATAGAAGTACAAGTAGGCCCTGGCCGTAGGGTTATCGGCACCGACATTGAGGTTCCACACGGGTGACGTGACTCCGGCGGCGCTGTACCAGCCGGATGCGCCTGGTGTGACGCCCTTGCCCCATCCGAACTTAACGCCCCGCCGGTGCACGTCCTCGAACAGGCGCTCGATCAAGGAGAACTCGGAAGGAGTCGTCCGGGAGCGAGCTGCCTCCAGCAGCAGATCCTCGGTCCAGAGTTGACCGGTGGAGGAGACTTTTGCTGCGACGGCCGCTGATGTGCGGCCAACCACACGTGGAACGTACACAGTGTGGCCATCCCCGACGTACTGGCGCAGCTCTACGCCGAGGACCTCGGCGGGGCTCATCTGCTCATTGAGGAACTCGATGATGCGGACCAGTTCTGGGGGCAAGGAGTCGGCCACGAAGAGCATCCGAATTCGTCCGGCAGCCAGATTCGCTTCCACTGTCTGCCAGTACTCATCCGCGTCAATGTCGGTTCTGAGGGACGCGACGAGTTCTTCGCCGGTCAAGCCCTTCGCGGCGGCCCGTTCCTCGACGCTGGTGCGCAGCGTGGCGACCGGCCAGTACTTCACACCGTTGGCTGCGTAGTCGAGCATCTGCCCGACGACTTCGCGGCGAATGCGGGTGTCCGTCGAACGCTTCACTTCTACGACCACCGGGACCCCCTCGGCATCGAGGAAAAGATGGTCGAGGCTCCAGACTGCGGGGCCGCCGGCAACGCCCGGTACTCCCATCTCCCTGCGGACGAGAATGAGACGTCCGGCCTCTTCTCCGGCTGTCGTTGGCCCGGCGATCACTTCAGGGTGATCGGCCAAGGCCCGCTGCAGGACCTGCTCCGAGGCGTACGGCTGCTGCACGAGCACCTGCAGGACATCACCACTGGTGAGGAAGATGCCTTCGTCGTTCACCTTCGTCGTCCTCTCGTGTCAACGGGCTATGGGGTCAACCGGACAGCTTCGCCAGTGTCTCCTCGCGCTCCCACCAGGACACTTGCTCCCACTGGGATGCGGCCTGGAACCGCATTCGGTTCACGTTGCGAGTGTTCATGACGGTGATCAGCAGCGCCTCGATCTCACCGATCGCCTGGTCCTGCTCCATGGGCACTGGTCGGTTCCGCTTCGTCAGGCGACGCACACCGGTGGCGTCGGTCTCCTCACTCACGGCGTCGAAGGCGAACCAACAAAACCGCGACCACGATGCGCGATGTTCGTCCTTGGTGTGGTCTCGTAGGCGCCCGCCGATCCCGGCGTTCCCCCGCGCGAGGCCGACATAATGAGCGCCATAGTCGTCGAAGAGGACGTAGACGCCTCTGGCGCGTTTGAAGTCCGCCACTTGCAGTGTGCTGCGCCGCGTTCCTCGGCGGCCCAGCAGGTCCCAGGTTCTGCCGCGGCCAGGAGCCCAGTCCACCTCGTCCCTGAACCAGAACATCCCGTAAGCGCCCACGAGCATGTGCACAGTCTGCCCGAACGGGCTCATGCGCGTCTGCCGGAAGGATTGACTCGCCCGGGGGACAGGTGGTTGCGCTACCTCTCCACGGACCGAGCTGCGGGTGCACGACCCGGTGCCTGCCTGACCACGATCCCGACACCGAGAGGCAACCAGGTTGCCTCCTGGCCGAGACCATATGAGCTGTCAGGGCAGGGCGATGCATCGATCCGATCGCAGGCTTGTTGACACCTCTTGTGCGATAGTCTTACCGTTTGTCTTGTTGCACAATCGCATCACTGGAGGTTCTCATGTCGTACCTGAACCACATCTCGGAACTGGTGGAGACCCATCGGCAGTCGATCGAGGAGGACCTGGCAGACGCACGTGCCGCCCGGGCTGAAGCGCACGCCGCTCTGGCGGCCGTCGAGCGAAGGGTGGCGTCACTGGAGGGCCTTCTCGAGCTGACCACGCCCACGGAACTCTCAAAGCCGCATACCCGAATGACCCTGCACGAGGCCATGCGCACGGTCCTCGAAAGCGTTCCGGAACGACGAATGCCAGCCGCAGAACTCGCAAAGACCATCGCAGCCCGAGGTCTGTACAGGATGCGCGACGGTCGCCCCGTCGAGGCGCAACAGGTACACGCCCGCGTCGGCCACTACCAACACATGTTCGTGCGCGACGCCCACGGCATCGGACTGGCTTAGCACCTGCTGCTGAAGCGCAAAGAACCCCACTGCTGAACGGGCGCCGTCCTCCACGCGGCATGACAGTACGTCCCGACTGCTGAACGGTCCTATGGTCGGGACCATGCCTCGAGTCGTCTTCATGTGTGGTCCCGCCGGCTCCGGCAAGTCGACGGTGGCGCGTCGCTTGGAGGCCGGCGGGATGACGCGGCTTTCTTACGACCAGGAGGCGTGGAATCGCGGACTACGAGACATGCCGTTGTCTGACGAGGCCCACGAGCAGATCAGCGCCGACCTGCGTCAGCGCCTGATCCAACTCCTCGACCGTGGGCAAAACGTCGTTCTGGACTTCTCGTTCTGGTCCCGGTCGATGCGCGAGGAATGGCGTCGGCTCGTGGCCGAGTACGGCGTCATTGCGGAGACCATCTATATGGCGACTGATAAGCAAACCTGTCTGAACCGCTTGCGAGCCAGAGCTCGCGCGCACGAGGACGACTTCATCATCACCCACAGCATCGCAACTGAGTACTTCGATCACTTCGAGCCACCCACTGACGACGAAGGGCCCCTGACCGTGCAGCGGTGAACCAACTCCCACGTAGTCCGTCCGCGCGCGACCACAGCGGCATGGTCGGACGCTACGCGTTCACAGCGGCATGAGCGAGCATGGCTGCTGTCGGCAGCAGAATGGGGTCATGACCATGACCTTGCTCGAGGGTGAACCCGCTGCGGGGCCTTGGCGGGCCCTCG
Organism: Ornithinimicrobium pekingense DSM 21552; assembly: GCF_000421185.1. Lineage (GTDB taxonomy): Bacteria > Actinomycetota > Actinomycetes > Actinomycetales > Dermatophilaceae > Ornithinicoccus > Ornithinicoccus pekingensis. Next base: position 226,354 of record NZ_ATWJ01000001.1, on the reverse strand, counting down.
ACACTGCCGAGCTGGTCGATCACGTTTTACAGGTGGCCGGGCAGCCGCTGGGTCGGCCGCAGATCGTTGCCGTGGACGGCAGGGGAGCCTCAGGTAAGTCGACGCTGGCTGCTGAGCTGAAGCGTGCCGTCGCCCGTTCTGCGGTCGTCCACACGGATGACCTGGCCTGGCATGAGCCGTTCTTCGCCTGGGGGCATATGCTGCGCGAGGAGATCCTGGTGACACTGCACCGTGGGGAGGGTGTGCGGTTTCAGCCGCCGGCGTGGGGGCTGCATGGACGCGAAGGCGTGATCGAGGTTGCCGCGGAGGTGGACTTGGTCGTCATCGAGGGCGTCGGCGCAAGCCAACGCGAGTTCGAGCACTTCGTTGATGCCTCGATCTGGGTGCAGTCGGACTTTCAGGAGGCCGAGCGGCGGGGGATCGCTCGCGACATGGCCCAGGGTGTGAACGGGGATCGCGAGCAGACGATCGCGTTCTGGCACGAGTGGATGGCACATGAAGTGCGGTTTCTTGCCGAGCAACGTCCGTGGGAGCGGGCCTGCCTGGTGGTTGCCGGTTCCCCAACCATCGACCTCGATGAGGGGCAGTTCGCCGTAGCGCCTGCACCTTCGAACAACCCGTGGCTCTGATGGTAGGTGCCCCCGCATCTGCCAACGCGGCAAAGTCGGACGAGCGCAGCCGTCCTCCACGCGGCATGAGCGGATGTGTTTGACCGAGGTAGGGAGGTTGCTACCAGGCCACGGGCGCAAGGCGCAGTCCGAGTGGCCGACCGTGTGGAGCGCCACTCGGACCGCGCTGTCAGTCTTGCTGGAACCCTGCTTGGGTGTAGAGCGCGAGAGCCGCTGGGGAAGTGCCCTCGCCGATGCGCAGCGAGAGGGTGGCATCCCCGGCCCGCGCGCAGGCGTGCACCGCGGTGTCGAGCAGGGCTCGGCCGACGCCCATGCCTCGCACGTCGGGATGTACGAAAAGGTCGATGATGAAGGGTCCGTCCAGTTGGGGGTCCCAGATCGACTTATCTACCACCAGGATCGCACCAACGGGTCGGTTCTCGAAGGTGGCGACCCGGGTGAGGTCGTGGCGCAGGACGCCGAACTCGCCGGCGAAGGTGTCGTCCATCTCTTGCTGGGCGTCGCTCAGGCTGGTGGCCGCGACAGCGGGCGGGTATGCCGCGAGATAGGCGGTGGCTAGGGCGTCGCGATCAGACGTCTGGATGCCTCGGAGCTCGACGGCGTCGATGCCGCCGGGAGTGGTTGAGCAGGCGGTGAGTGAGAGGGTCATCAGGTCAGAGGGCATGGTTGTTCCGTTCGTGTCGATGGGCGTTGTTGATCTGTCATCAGGAACGGAACATGGGCCCATCGTAGGCAACGTTGACGGTGACGAGCTTCACGGAGAACTCATCGGTCGAAGACCTGGGTGTCGCATGGAGCATGTTGCCCGCCGACTTGGGAGGAACACTCGGAGCGGCAAAGTCGGATGGGTGGCCGACGTAGGGGTGGCTGCAACGATCGCGGCCGAGGTGTCACGGAGAAGGCTCGTCCTCAACGTGCTCTTCGGCCGTAGGCAAGAAGATGATCCCGCGCTCGAGATCTATCCCAGCAGCATGAGGGTCGTCCTCGGCCTCCGAACCGGGCAGCTGAGCCTCGATCCGCTTGCGATCCCGTTCTTCGGCCAGGTGCTTGTGGCCAGGGTTGAACAGCTCGATGAGGTCGTCCCAGCTCATGGCGCCACCCCTTCCTCGCCTGACCTTAGCGTCCGACGAACGAAAAGGAGGCCGCGCGCAGGAACATGCCACCGCGGCGGCCCGGGAGTGTTCGGCGGAACACCCCAGCGCAAGGCGGCAACCGACGGGCGGCATGACCGGATGCTTGTCGCTGGGCTACTCGCCGGTGATCTCGAAGCATGCGTCGTTGTGGGCCTGTAGACCCAGCCCTTGTCATAGTCGCGCCCCGCGGGGGTCAGTGGTCCCTGCTTGGGGATCACTTGTGGTGACTTCAAGCATCTCGCCTCACATCAGGCGGCGCGCCACCCGGACAGGCCGTTCAGCCGCGTACGCAGAACGTGACCTGGGCGTAACCCACGGGAGTGGCTCCGCGCAGCACACTGGACTCCACAGGGAGGTGCGGGGTGCGACGGACATGGTCAGCACGACGTGGGTGGCGAACACCTGGTCGGGTGGGGCCTGGGGCGCTTCTGTCGGGGATGCTGCTGGTGAGCGCCTGTGGGACGCAGACGGGGGCAGGGCCAGGGGCGTCAGAGGGAACCCCCGCCGTCACGACGGAGGGCATTGCCGGCTTCCCGGCGTGCGCCGACGTGCCCCAGTTTCGGGCCGACGAGTCGCTCTACCGGGACGAACCGGTCTACGGCAACGCAGACGAGCTGGTCCAGGACGTTCACGAGTGGGCGGCCGCGCAACCTGGATTCGTCGAGGTCGGGCTGGACCGGGAACGCAACGGGTGGGTCACGGTCTGGGTCAAGGACGCCGACGTCGAGGCCATGTCTGAGCAGATCGCCGAGCGCTGGCCCGGTGAGGGGATCGTGGTCGTGGAGGTGCCCTGGACCGTCGGCGAGCTGCAGTCGCTCGTCACCGAGGTCACTGCGGCCCTGGACCAGGCCGGCGTGCGCACCGGCGGGAGTGCGCTGATGCCGCATCATGGCGTGGCCGAGATCAGCCTGGGGGTGATCACGCCAGAAGCCGAGGAGGTCCTGGCCCGCTTCGTCGGGCGTCCCCTTTGCGTCGAAGGCATCCCCGCCGATGATGCACCTAAGGAAAAGGATCAGCCACTCGCTGGTGAGGGCTGGCGTCTGCTCGGGGAGGACGAGACGGGCGAGGCCTACCGCTCGGGGGTCGCGACGACGGATGCTCAACTGGACCAGTTGTGGGCGCTGGCCGGCCTCGAGGGCGAGCCCTCGACCGTTGACTGGGAAAGCGAGATCGCCGTGTGGTTCGGTGCGGTCTACGGAAGCGGGTGCCCGGTCCGGATGGAGGGCGTGATCGTCGAGGGCGACCTGCTGCACGCCGACCTGGTGGTCCCGAACGCGGTGTACGGCTGCAACGACGACGCCAACCCGCACGCGTTCGTCGTGGCGGTGGAGCGTCAGCTGCTGCCCGAAGGGCCCTTCCGGGTGCAGTTGGAGGCCCGCGATCCCTATCCCGGCACCGCGGAGGAGCGCACTGTCGTCGACGTCGACCTGTCCGCTCTCGGCAGCACCGCTACCGACGAGCAGCTGCACCTGGACCCGACGCTGCTCATACCTGCCGAGCCCCCGCTCGTCACGGACGGCGACGCGTTGCACGGTGACGAGGCGATGCGTTACCTCTACCGCGACGACCCGGGGTGCGAGGTCCCGACCCTCGGCCCGCTCGACGGCTCAGTCTGGCGGTTGGCCGACCGGGAGGCGCCCTGGGATGTGGAGAACGGCGAGGAGCTCACCCTTTACCCGCTCGGCGGAGAGGACGACCAGATCATCGCCTCCACGCAGCAGATGGACTGGATCTTCGCGCGGCTCCCCCAGGGCAGCACCTGCCCCTGAGTCCGTCGAGTGTCCACCTTCGGCCGGTGGCAGTTCCGGACCTCCCGGTCACCGCCGTAATAGCTGCAGCCATGCGTCAGTGCGGCAATAGCGGATGGGGGAGCTGCGGATTTGCTACACGTCGTCCGGACGCAGTCCCCAGTAGGGCGGTCGTCGGGTATCCCCGCGTAGGGCTATATTGCCTGCGATTCCGCATCGTCAAACCACGAGATCGTGAAGTTCGTCTCCTGCCCAGGTCTCCAGCCCAAGCCACTGACCAGGTGCGGCTGCTTGACATCCCAGCGCACTCGCCCGGAGCGCCTCATGCGAGAACTCGCACGGTGCGGTCTTCGCTCCTCAGTCGCACTCGCTGGTGCGCGCCCTCCGTCATAGCCACACGGGTCCAGCCCGGATCAGTCGCCAGAGGCGCGAGCAGGAGCATGGCCGCGGCTATGGAGGCCAACCGGTGCACCCGCGCTACTCTCTGTAGTGATTCAGTCTATGCCGCATTAGCACATTCGTCGTGCCAGACGGTCACGCCCGCCTTCGCTCCCCAGTTCTCCAGATCGCGATATAGGGCGAGCTCCCGAAAATTCCTACAGGCGTGCAGGGCCGCCTTGAGCAAAGTCTCCACAGTTCGCCCAGCCAAACTGGGGCCGCCCCTTTTGGCGACTGCGATGGCGACCAATTGGGCTATGTCATGGCCTCGGCATAGCCGACTGTCCCGGTCACCCAGGGGGGTCGAGAACGATTTCCTAAAATGACGATCGACGCACCGTTCACAGATGCTGTCCGGATGTGACCGCGCCGCAATGATTCCTGCCATCCAGTGCATGTCTACAAACGAATTCAGGGCATCTGGCGTGGGCGAGGCTCCGAAAGGCAGACCGGATAAAGAGAGTTTCCAATCACGGCGGACAGAATCGAGCCTGAGGCGCCCTACCGCAAAAGCGACCGCCGAAATGTCATCCACCATGCCGTCTACTTCTTCACGCGTGTACCTAGCGGGTGGAAAAAGAGGAGCCATGAACACAGCCCCGCCGGCAGGACCGAAGAAGGCGCACGCCTCGATGTCACCTTGGTCCGTCGAGAACACGTTATCGGGAAGCTTTGTCCCGAGGAACGCATCAACGTCTGCGTCCACCACAGCACAGATGCGCGTTAACGACTGGATGTTAGCCATAGTCGCTACGTTGATAGCCTTGATCCTATTGCCACATGCGATGCTCATCATCTCCTCAGGCTCGAGGTGTGCTTCGAAGACCTGAGAATCGTAGCCGCTCTCCGTCAGGAGAATCCCGCGCGCGTCTGCGCTACGATTTAGTAGGATCCAGGCAAAGATGTCATCAGAGGTTAGTTCTTCAAAAAGTTGCATGTATGCCTACGCAAAAAGTGAGGGGTCTGGCTCCAGCGCGATAGCCCGGTCCCACCACTTGTTTATAACCTGAGGCGAATGCGTGGCGATGATGAACTGCATGGGGACGACCTCAGCAATCGTTTCTAGGTCCGCTATAAATTGCTGTTGCCACACGACGTGAAGGGAGATTTCCGGTTCGTCGATGAGCACTAGACTCCCGGGCACTGTCTTGAACAAGAGGTTGTACGCAAGAACCAGTTCGTGCTGCTCACCACTGGAGAGTCCGTCCGGCGGGACTGCCCGGCCGGAAGCGGTCTTTATGGTGAAGCCTAGGTCTGGGTCGATCTGCATACCCTTGTAGAGAAACTTCGAATTGACGATATCGACGAACCGTTCCAGCCTTGCGAGCAGAGCGTCGAACGTTCGCAACTTCTTGTCCATATCCGCCAAGTAGGTCCAGAGCACCTTGCGCTCGAGAGGTTCTAGGACCCGATCAGGGAGCGGCAGTTCTTCAGCATTGTCAGCTAGGCCCACCCTAGACAGGGCGGCCCGCTTCTTCCTTTGGGTCTCGAATGCACTGCGTATTTCGGCATCCGTAACTGAGTCATCTAACGGTGTGTCAACCATAATGCGTCGCGGAAACGTTCGGTCGAGACGTGCTGCTGTTTTAGAGTTCTCGGCCAATGTGTCCTTGATGTTCTTGGCGAGATCCTCGCGATACTCTTGAACTGCGGGCCTATTCCTACGCTTGCCTCCTGGCTCCTCCGTTTCTGTTCCGACAACTAAGCGCTGCGTCTCAATCATGTGTGACGCAACGCCCTCGCAGTAGTTGCTGAGCCAGTCTGGAGGTGCCATCAGGTCCGGTCGTCGGTGCCGCAAGGCGGCGTACGCGTCTCGTTGACGATAGCGTGCCCTGTTGCGCTCGAGAGCATAAACATATTCTCGCTCGGCGGCTCGAGAGTATTCAAAAGCCAGTGTTTCCGCTTGAGCTGCGGACTCTCCCCTCAATCCGTATTCATTCTCGAATTCGCGCCTTGGGGACCACTCTTGCTTGATCTTATTGGGAGCGACGAGCGTAAAGTTTACATCAAGAGCGGCCAGCCATGCTTGCACGCGGTCTTCTTCGAAGGGAGGCCGCCCCTCTGGATCTCCAGCGTTCGCTACTATCAAGTGGTGATTGTCATCGAAAGTTAAGGTGGCTTCTTCGAAAGGAATGCGCGAAAGACTCCCCAACTCTAGCTGCAATGCCGAGTTGATAATATCTAGCACTTTCGTTTTTCCGATACCGTTTGGGCCATACAAGATTGTCACTGAAGAAGATCGAGAGAAATTGATGGTGTGGTCGAATTGACCTAGCAGACCGGTTACTCGGAACTTGGTCAGCTGGCGCATAAGGCTCCCTCTGTGGCGGTGATGGATGCACCCTACCTGCGGAGCCATGAGTTGTGGTCGAGCGGCACCGTCGACGAGCAAGGTACCTACTCTCCGTTGGTATCAGCCTCTTGTCGCGCAGAACCAAGGTCCGCTCATCGGCGGATGCGTGATGTCACGCGCGCCTGGGAAGGTCTGGCCGACCCTCCGTCTCCAAGCGCGGGGAGTGCTGTGACGCACCTCTGGGGTGCATCGTTTCGGTGGCCGCGAGGGAGGGGAAAGTGGCCAGCATGCTCGCGGCGATCGCAGCTTCCCGTAAGGGCACAAACGAACTCCCCGCTGACGGACGGCTGACCTCCCCGTACGGGGCCAGGGGACCGGCCGAACGGCCCTCAACGCGTGTCCCAGGGGTGATGACGGAACGCCAAAGTTGTGTTGTGAAGTGCGGACCGGGCTGGGCCGGTGCTGCTCAGCGGGTGTTGTTGAGGATGAGCCGGACGGCCTCCTCTGGTGCGTCCCATTGAGGGAAGTGCCCGCACCGCTCGAACCAGTGCAGCGCCGCGTCCGGGAAGGCCGCTAGGGCACGCGAGGCCTGCCGGGGCAGGGTCACCAGGTCGCGGCGACCCCAGCCGATGGTGGCCCGGCCCGGGAGGGTGCCTGCGGGGGCTCCTGCCTGCTTGGGGCCCTTGGTCAGGGCGTCCATGGCTGGGCCGGTCGCCGGCGCCTCTGCCAGCCCGCGCAGGTCCGGCAGCACCGTTTCGGCGGAGAGCGCCCAGGGTCTGGCGGAGAACTGCGCCAGCAACGCTGTTCGCGTGACCGGATTGCCCAGCAGGGTGGGCAGCACCTTGTACAGCGCGCCGACGAGCTTGATAGAGGGCCGTAGGGTGGCCCCGAAGACGGCGAGTTCGCGGTCGGTCCAGAAGCCGCCCGGATCCAGAGCGACGGTGTCTCCGCCAACCCCGCGACGCGCGAGCTCGAGCACTATCCGGCCACCCACGGACTGCCCGGCGGTGGAGACCTTCCCGAGCCCCTGCTCGTGGATGAACTCCGCGACCGCGTCGGTCAGGGTGGCGATCGAGACCTCGCCCGGCAGCGATGGGGTCTGGCCGAAGCCGGGCAGGTCGACGGCGATGACCTCGCGTCGCGCGGCCAACCCGTCCATGATCGGGGACCAGGAGCGTAGGCCCGCGCCGAGACCGTGTACGAGCAGCAATGGGCTGCCGCTGCCGCGCCGAACGTGATGCAACACCATGGGTTGAACTGTATGCGCGGTGATCCTCGGCGCACCCCGGTGCTTGGCTCTCGTCCAGGTGGGGTGCAACCGGTACGCGTCCGTCCCCACCAGAGTTTCAGGTCATCACCCGCGGATGGTTCGTCGGCAGCCGCGGTTGGGAGGACCGCAGGATGTCCATGAGGGGGCCTGTGAGACTTACCGAGTCCCGTCCGCGGGCTGGAGGGGTCACCGGACGTTGAGGTGACCGCCCTGGCCATGGTCAGACGCAGACGCGGGATGCCACCACTGATGCACGTATGTTGCACGACCCCGTCGACTGGCCCCTGTTACGTGCAATATCTGCAGGTCAGCGTGCTTCGCCTGGATGTCTTGTAAACAGGCACCCGTCGCAGGAACCGCCGCCAGCCCGGCCTGGGATGGCCAGGCTGCGGCGCTGTCTGGCTTTCCTAGCTCTCCTCCATGGGGCAGGAGCCGTCCGCCTCCAGGAAGTCGTCGGTGCACAGCGTGACCTCGGCGACCACCTCGAGCTCGTAGGGGCGCCCGGCGACCTCGTAGCTCACCCGGTAGCCCCCTCGAACCCACGTGCCGGGCTCTGTCGCCTCGAGCCCCATCACGAGGACGTAGCCGGTGAGAGGGACACCCCGCGCCTCCTGCGCCGCCTCGGGCTCCAGGACGGCACCTTCGGCAGGGACCAGTGGACCGACGGAACTGTGCGTGGGAGGGAACTGCGGCTCGAACTGGCGGTTCTCGGTGCGTTCGCCGCCGATCAGCGCATCGACCAGCTTTAGCTGGCGGGGGGTGTCGATGAGCTCGACCGAGGTGATGCGCGCCGGCTTGTCACCGTGGTTGGACAAGATCTGGAAGTAGTCGGTGACCGGCTCGCCGACGGTGACGGGAAAGCCGCCGTAGCCGTGGTCGTCGGGGGTGGGGATGGGCCCGTCGGTGGAGGCCATGCCGAGGCTGGTGCAACCCGTCAACGCGAGGACCATCAGGGCGGCGACAGCCCGAAGCCGCGTCATCAGGGTTCGGGCACCTTCTTGGGGTTGTGGTCTGCTCTTGCGTGGGCCCACGCCGCAAGTGTGGCGTGCTTTGACCGGAGGCGCTGTCACCGGCCCGGCGTGCCTCGGCCTGCTGGTCAGCGCCGAGGTCAGCTCACGTCCCGCAGAACGTCCGGTAGCGCCCGAAGTCCGCAGGCGCCGGCTCTGCATACCGCTCGAGGCCACGGCGTTCCTGGAACGGGTCGGTGACCGCGTCCACGAGCTGGGAGAACGGGCCGAGGTCCCCGTCGGTCCCGGCGGCGAGCGCCTCCTCGACCAGGTGGTTGCGGGGGATGTAGACGGGGTTGACCCGGTCCATCAGCTCGGCCTGCGGGTGCAGGTCGCGCCAGCGCCGGGCCCAGGCGTCGAAGCCGGCCAGGTTGACGAACATGCTGCGTGCCGGCTCGGGGTCCCCCTGGGCCGCCCGGCCGAGGGCGCGGAAGAAGGAGGTGTGGTCCACGCGGCTCTCCTGGAGCAGGGCGAGCAGCTCGGCGACCAGCGGGTCGAGGACCTCGTCGCCGACCGTGCCCGGCAGACCGAGCTTGGTCCTCATACCGGCCGACCAGGCTGCGCTGTATGACATGGCGAACCGCTCGAGCGAGCTCACCGCCAGCTCGACCGCCTGCTCCTCCTCGTGGTGCAGGAGGGGGAGCAGCGCCTCGGCGAGGCGGGCGAGGTTCCACTGCGCGACGGCCGGCTGGTTGCCGTAGGCATACCGCCCGCCCGTGTCGATCGAGCTGTAGACCGTCGCCGGGTCGTAGGCCTCCAGAAAAGCGCACGGGCCGTAGTCGATGGTCTCGCCGGAGATCGTCATGTTGTCCGTGTTCATCACCCCGTGGACGAACCCCACCAGCATCCACCGGGTGACGAGCTCGGCCTGGCTCGCGACCACGGCGTCGAGCAGCGCGAGGTAGGGGCTCCGCGCCTGGGCTGCGTCCGGGTGGTGGCGACCGATGGCGTGGTCGGCGAGGCGGCGCAGGAGGTCCACGTCGCCGGTGGCACGGGCGTACTGGAAGGTCCCCACGCGCAGGTGGCTCGACGCCACCCGCGTGAGGACCGCTCCGGGCAGGCGCGTCTCGCGCTGCACCGAGCGCCCGGTGGCCACCACGGCCAGCGAGCGCGTCGTCGGGATGCCCAGGGCGTGCATCGCCTCGCTGACGACATACTCCCGCAGCATCGGGGCGACGGCGGCCAGGCCGTCACCGCCGCGGGCGAAGGGTGTGCGACCCGAGCCCTTGAGGTGGACGTCCCGAGGACGCCCCGCCGCGTCGACGAGCTCGCCGAGCAGCAGCGCCCGCCCGTCGCCGAGCCTGGGGGAGTAGGCCCCGAACTGGTGCCCGGCGTAGGCCTGCGCCACCGGGGTGGCGCCGGCGGGGACCTGGTTCCCGACCAGCAGGCGCACGCCCTCGGGGGTGCGCAGCCACGAGGGGTCCAGGCCGAGCTCGACCGCCAGCGGCTCGTTGAGCGCCAGCAGCCGCGGGTCTGCGGCCTCGTCGGCCTGCCAGGGGACGGCCAGCTCCGCCAGCTCCTGGGCGAACTGGTCGTCGAAGGACACCACCGGACGAGACTCGACACTCACTCATTGAGCGTAGGTCAGGTCCCGTGAGCGGGCACAGCCGAGGCGACGGGTGACACGGCGTGCCCCGCGTCGGAGGAGAGGAACCTTCAGCTCGACGGGGTCGGCGCCGCTCAGAACTCGTAGCCCGCCCCGGCGCATGCCGTCCTGAACGCATGGTGGTCGCGGATGACCGGGACGCCGCGCAGCCCGCCGTCGGCGAGGAGCAGGGTCAGGGTGAGCAGGCCCATGACCGGCAGGGCGGTGCCGAGCCGCGCCGCCCTGGTGCGCATCCCCGTCACGCTGTCTCCCCGTCCCCGCTGCGTGCGGTGGTGAGCCCTCCCGCGGGCTCGTGGTCCGCACCCGCCGAGCCGCGGCTGGACGGCTCCTGCGCACCGGTGCGTTCTCGCGCGGTGAGGTAGAGCCGGTGCGCGGTGACGACGACGGCCAGCCAGGCCAGGCCCAACCCCCACGCCGCCACGACGTCGGTGAACCAGTGGTGGCCCAGGAACACCCGGCTCAGCCCCATCGCGAGCGCGAAGAGCGCCGCGACGACGACGGTCAGGACGCGGGCTCTGCCTGACCGCTGGCGCAGGAGGAGGAGGTAGGCCACGACCCCCGCGATGACCACCGCGTTGAGCGTGTGACCCGACGGGAACGAGGGCGAGTGCTCGAAGGGCGGGACGGCACTGCTCAGCGGAGGGCGGGCGCGTCCGACGAGGTCCTTGCCGGCGACGGTCATCAGCAACGAGCCGGTCCCCGCGGCGACGATGAGGATCACCGGAGTCCACGACCGCCGGCGCACGGCAAGCAGCGTCATGACCGACAGCGCCAGCACCGGCATGCCCACGACGCCGCCGACGTCGGTGAACGCGGTGACGGAGGAGTCCAGCCATCCCGACCGGAGGTCGACGCTGGCCTCGAGCAGCGGCTCGTCCAGCAGGGCCACGCCGTCGGCGTCGACGACGGCCTCGTAGGTCTCCGACGCCAGCCAGGTCATCAAGGCGGCGACGGACGCACCCAGGGCCAGGACGAGCACGAGCGTCTGCCGGGAGCCCAGCACCCGGCCGAGCTGCTCGGCGAGCCACGCCAGCCACCGACCCGGGCGGCTGGACCACCGGGTCAGGTCGCGGCCGCCGAGGTGGCGGTCCTCGGCCAGCTCGCCGCGCACCCCCTCGTCGACAGCGCGGCTCGCGCGACGTCCGTCCGTCGCTCCCATGGCTGCACCTTTCCCCTGCCGGCCTCACCGGGACGGGCCGCCCGGGCAGGGGCGACCCTGAAGGGGTGAGGGTCTGACAACCGTAGGGACCACACTGCCTCGTCGCGCGCCGGACGGTGCCCGGCACCGGCCGAGGGCTCCTCACGGAACCGCGACCCGAGGCTCCTCACGGAGAGGCGACCGGCACCCCGGGCTCGCGGTCGACCGTCGCCCTCCGGCTCCGGACCGCGAGCCAGGCCAGCACGAGCGCGCTCACCCCGCCGAGGGCCAGCATCACCAGGCCTGCGGTCCGCTGCGCGACGAGCGGGTTGTCGACCCAGGGGAGGGCGAGCCGGGAGTAGTAGCCGGGCTCCACCAGGACGGTGCTGGTCCGCAGCTGCAGCCCGAGCACGACGCAGGAGGCGACGAGGGGCAGCACCGCGAGCAGCCGGGCACCCAGGGGCTCCTCGGACTGCGCGCCCGGCCGCCCCAGCGCGACCGCGAGCAGCACACCGACCGCGGTCAGGTAGAGCAGCGCGATCACGCTCGCGACGTCGCTGGCCAGCAGCAGCCCCCGCACCGGCGGGAGGAGGGTGACCGTGAGGGCGGCCGCGGCGTGCGCACCGGCCACCAGGGGCCGGGTCAGCACGGCGACCACCGCGCTTTCGGCTGCCCGTTGCAGCCACTCGCGCGGCCCGACCGACCCGTCGTCGCGGACCGGCAGCGCCTGCAGCCCGAGGGTGACGGGCGCAGCGGCGACGTAGAGGACCGGCAGCACGGCGAGCACCAGGAGCAGCTGGGCACGGTGCGCGCCCAGCAGCACCGACCCGTAGACCGCCAGCCCTCCGCTGGTGACCCACGCGAGGCCCACGGCACCGACGACGGCAGCGAGGGTCCGGTGGCGCGGCCAGGCGACGCCGGCTGCCCGCACCCGGCGGACCCAGCGCAGGTAGACCACCAGCGACGAGCCGGCCAGCAGCAGGGTGACGGGCTCGAGTCGGAGCTCGGTCACGGCGCTGAGCACCGACGGCGCCGGGGGAGCGGCATACCCGGTGAGGGCCACCACCGAGTCGTCCACAGGTGCCTCGGAGTGCGGCGGCCGGGTGCGGGCGAGCGCCGAGGACATCCCCAGCACCGACGCCATCACCAGCACCTCGACAGCCGCCAGCCGGCGGAAGGCGCCGGGGCGCCCGCGCCGCAGCAGGGGCAGGGTATGGCGCCGGTGCAGGGCGCCGAACGACCCCAGCACCCCCAGCAGCACGACCTTGACGAGGAGCAGCCGCCCCCAGGCGGTGCCGAGGACCTCGGACGGTGCGTCGACGCGCACCGCGAGGCTGAAAACCCCGGAGAGGGCGAGGACCACGAAGGCCCAGGCCGCCACGGCGGAGTAACGACCGGCGAGCACGGACAGGTCGGGTGACTCTGCTGCGGCACCGTCGCGCAGCCGACGGCGCCGGGCGACCACGAGGACCAGCGCGGCCAGGCCCCCGACCCAGACGCACGCCGAGAGCGTGTGCAGCCACAGGCCCAGCACGGCGGCACCGTGGGCGGCCGTGCCGCCGGTGTGCCCCGTCCCGGCCAGCTGCAGGAGGGCGGCCGCGCAGAGCAGCTGCGCGACGAGGGTCTCGCCCGGCTGACGCGCCACGAGCGTCGCGACCGCGACCAGGGCGGTGAGGACCGTGGCGGCGACCAGCGTCCGGCCGGCGCCGAGGTCCAGGAACGCGCCGACCTGCTGCGCCGGCGCCGACAGGCGCGCCCCGCCCAGGACGTCCCGGAAGGTGAGGACCAGCTGGGCCGCCTGCAGCACGAACCACGTTCCCGCGGCCAGGCTCGCGACACGGCGCAGCGCCCCCCACAGCCCGGCCTGACCGGTGGGGGAGACCAGGGCCACGCACAGCACCAGCGCCCCGACGGTCAGCGCCGCCGCACCCCTGCCCAGCCCGGTGACGACGGGCAGGCCCCACCGCACGGCCGCGCCCGGGTCGCCCAGCGGAGGCGGTTCGGCGGCCCCGGTGGCCCACACGGCGACGGCGAGCGCGCTGACCAGGGCCAGCACGGCGGCTGGCGCACGTCCGTCCACGGCCCCTCCGCAGTGTCGAGCCGACCCGGGAGAGGCCGACCTGGACCTGAATCGTAGGGCGGTCCGCGCCGCCGGTCGAGAGCCTGGAGGACGGTCCTCCCGCGAGCGGGGCGCGGGCGAGGGCCGGACGCAAGGTTCGCGCAAGGCGCAGGCGCGAGAGTCGTGGGTGTCCTTCCAGTGACGAGCCCGTGACCTGCGAGTCACTGCCCAGGACGTTCATCCGCAGATGGTCTGAGCACGACAGGGGTAGATACATCATGGACATGACGCGACGGAGCGTCCTGACGGCCGCCGGCCTCAGCGCGCTGGGAGTCATGAGCTACACGGGGCTCACCCGCCCGCTCGGCAACGAGGTCCTGACCAAGTCCGCCAGCGGGCTGTCGGACCGCAACTTCCCCCGGGCCTTCCGCGCGGCCCTGCGGCCGCTGCCCACGCTGGCCCCCTACGAGGTCAGCTGGGACGAGGGCGTGCGCGTGGAGAGGTATGCCGTCTCGGCCAGGGTCGGCACGGCGCAGATCCTGCCGAACCTGCCGACGCCGGTCATCGGCTACAACGGCATGGTCCCCGGCCCCACCATCTCCGTCGAGCGCGGCACCCGCGTCCACCTGAGGGTGCGCAACAAGCTCTACGGCGTGCAGCACCCCGAGGGCCTGGAGCACTCGCACGAGAGCGGGCTGGTGCTCTCCACCCACCTGCACGGCCACGCCTCGCTGCCGGAGTTCGACGGTTACGCCGACGACCGCACCATCCCGGGTTTCTGCAAGGACTACGTCTACGAGAACGACCAGCCGGCGCGGACCATCTGGTACCACGACCACGCCACCCACCTGACGACCCGCAACGTCTACTCGGGCCTGGCGGCGCAGTACCACATCCGCGACGAGGTCGAGCGGGCGTTGCTGCCCCAGGGGGAGTACGACGTGCCCCTGACGCTCTCGGACATCATGTTCGAGGCCGACGGCCGCGCCCGCTTCGACGACAAGGACCACTCCGGCCTGTGGGGCGACGTCATCCTCGTCAACGGCCAGCCCTGGCCGGTGATGAACGTCAAGCGCCGCGTCTACCGCTTCCGGCTGCTCAACGGCTCGATCAGCCGCTCCTACCGGCCCTACCTCAGCACCGGCGACGCCGTGCACATGGTCGGCACCGACGGCGGCCTCATGCCCACCACGCAGGCGGTGACCACGTGGCGGCACGCGCCGGCCGAGCGCTACGAGTTCCTCGTCGACTTCAGCCGCTACGCCCCGGGCACCCAGGTGCGGCTGATGAACTCCTCCAACCCCAAGAACGTGGACTTCGACCACACCAACAAGATCATGGCCTTCCAGGTCACCGACGACCCGGTGGACACCTACGACCCGACCTGGCGGACCATCCCCACCACCCTCACCGGCAGCGACGTCATGAGCCTGACGCCGTCGCAGAGCGTGAAGACCCGCTACCTGCAGCTGAAGAAGAGCGACGTCACCAACGTCTGGAACATCAACGGGACGACCTGGCAGGACGTCATCGCCAGCGGCTACACCAAGGTCCTGGCCGACCCGGCCCTGCACGCGGTGGAGATGTGGGACCTGCACACCAGCTCCGGCGGGTGGTTCCACCCGCTGCACGTCCACCTGGTCGACTTCCAGATCGTCAGCCGCAACGGCCGGCCGCCGTTCGCCTACGAGCGCGGCCCCAAGGACGTCGCCTACGTGGGACCGGACGAGAAGGTGCGGGTGCTCATGCGCTTCGACCGGGCCGGCCGCTACATGGTCCACTGCCACAACCTTCCGCACGAGGACCACGACATGATGGGCCAGTTCCGGGTGGGTCTGGCCGCCGGCGCCCCCGACCCGCACGACCCGATCTCGGCGGCCAAGCCGTGGCTCGACACCTACCCGGAGGAGCTGTGAGCGCGGTCCTCGTGGCCGGGCGGGCGCGTCCGCCCGCCCGGGCCGGGGGGCACGCACGATCCACCGGTATGCGGTGGGCGCTGGGCTCGGTCCTCCTGCTGGCCGTCGTCCTCGCGGCGCGCACCTGGGTGGTGACGCCCTTCGAGGTGGTGTCCGACTCGATGGCGCCGACCCTCCCGGAGGGCTCCACGGTGCTGGTCGACCGCCTCACCCCGATCTGGGAGGACCCCGGCTACCAGGACCTCGTCCTCTTCGACAGCCCAGACGGCCCGGTCATCAAGCGGGTCGTGGGGCTCGAGGGCGACACCGTCCGCATCGAGGACGCGGTCCTGCACGTCGACGGCGAGCCGGTGCACGAGCCCTACGTCGACCTGCGGACCCTCGACGGGGTCTTCTTCGGACCCGTCGTCGTCGGCGAGGACGAGGTGTTCGTCCTCGGCGACAACCGGTTCGACTCGATCGACTCCAGGACCTACGGACCGGTCCCCCTGGAGGCGGTGCGAGGGCGGGTGATCGACCCCTGAGCACCGCCCGGTCCACCAGCACGCCATACCCAAGAACATCGCACGTCATCACTCGAAGGAGAGATCATGACCACCACCACGCTCCCGCAGGGCCGCCGGGGTCGGCACCTGCCCCCGCCGTCCCGGCACGCACGCCGCCGCCTCGTCTCCGTCGCGACCGCGACCGCGCTGCTGGCGACCGGCGCCGGCGTCGCCATCGCCGAGGTGACCAAGCCCAACCCCACCCAGCTCGCCGCGTTCGGCCCGATCAGCGGTGAGCACGGCTACCCGACCTGGTACGAGGACAGTACCGGCCTGCGGCTGCAGCAGTGCCTCGACATCGAGGACCCCTACTGCGACCCGGCGTTCCTGCGCGGGGAGATGCCCGACCCGGACGGGCCGGTCAGCTTCCCGGACAACTGGCCGCTGGAGTCCTTCTACTTCCTGGCCGGCGCGAGCCTGGACATGCCGGGCGGAGGCAGCGCCATCCTGACCAGCGGCCTGGAGGCGACGATGGCCAACGAGGGGACCGT
Source organism: Ornithinimicrobium pekingense DSM 21552 (assembly GCF_000421185.1). Classification (GTDB taxonomy): domain Bacteria; phylum Actinomycetota; class Actinomycetes; order Actinomycetales; family Dermatophilaceae; genus Ornithinicoccus; species Ornithinicoccus pekingensis. The sequence continues at coordinate 210,081 of NZ_ATWJ01000001.1, read as the reverse complement.
GGACGGGGACCAGGTGGTCTTCGGCCGCCAGCGCTTCGACATCGACTTCCCCGGGCCGGGCACCTACGTGGTGACCCACCCCTACGGTGAGGACACCTTCACGGTGACGTCCACGGACTTCGAGGACTACCGCTACGTGGAGGACATCACCCCCGCGCCGGGCAACTTCGGCCTGGCTCTGCGGTCGCGGATCAACCCCTTCCTCGTCTCGACCGGAGGTCTGGTGACCACGGACAAGGGCACCTACGTCGGTGACCCGGGCACCCCGACCACCGTGACCGGCAGCCCCTACGACACCAACCTCTTCCAGGTCGAGCAGCTGCTCGACACCGGCGAGAGGGTCCTCGTGGCCTCGACCGACCAGTTCACCCTCATGGGCAAGGTGTCGACCAACTCCGGCATCGACCCGCAGGCGGCGACCCTCGTCGAGACCGCGGACGGCCGCTACCTCGACGTCTTCGCCACGACCGACGCCGGCAAGTCCATCAGCGTCTCCGGGTCGGGCCTGAGCAGGACCACCCTGGACGCCGACGGCGGCCGCTACTTCGGCCGGGTCCCGCTGGGGTCCACCACGCCCGGCACCGTCACCTTCACCAACGAGGGCGACGACCCGGTCGCCACCCGGTCGATGACGGTCACCGACGGTGTGACGATCACCGAGGCCACCTACGACACCGGCACCGACACGCTCACCGTCTCGGCGAGCTCGACCGACGAGGTCGACCCGCCGACGCTCACCCTCTCCGGGGCGGGCGACCCCGTCGCCCTCGTCGACGGGACCGTGACCATGCAGACGAGCGCTCCGCCGGCCACCGTCTCCGTCTCCTCCTCCGGCGGCGGCACGGACCAGGCCCCGGTGACCGTCGGCGGCGGCGCCGCCGGTGAGCGCGCGGCGACGATCGCAGCGATCTCCGGGCCCGTGCAGACCGTCGTGGGCGACGAGGTCACCCTGACCAGCGCCTCGCTCAACGCCGACAGCCTGCTGTGGGAGCAGACCGGCGGCACGGACGTCGGCGTCCACGGGGCGACGAACGAGGCTGTCACCTTCACGGCACCGGACGGGGGCGGGCTGCTGACGTTCCGGCTCACCGCGACCGGACCGGACGGCCAGACCAGCACGACCTCATCGTTCGGGATCGAGGTGCTGACCGAGCGCCCGCCGGCTCCCGAGCCGGTGGCCACCGCGACCGCGACGCCCACCTCCGCGGCCGTCGGGCAGACCGTGACGGTCTCCGGCACCGGGAGCCAGAACGCCGTGAGCCACTCCTGGACCCAGACCGCCGGCACCCCCGTCACCTTCGACGCGTCGGCACCGTCCTTCACCTTCGCGATGCCCTCCACCACCGAGGCCCTCGCCTTCGAGCTGACCGTGACCAACGCCGACGGCGTGACGGCCACCACCCGGGTGAGCGTCAGCCAGATCGCCGACGTGCTGACCGTCAGCTCGGCGCAGTACCGCGCCGACAAGGGCGAGTGGCGGGTCGCCGGGACGGCGTCGATCACCTCGGTCAACACCGTGCGGGTCTACCTGCGCAACGCCGACGGCAGCCGTGGCGCCCTCGTGGGCGAGAGCGTCGTCAGCGCCCCGGTGACCCCCGGCACCCCGGGTGACTGGACCGTGCGGGTCCGCGGCGGGGTCAGCCCGGGCACCGCCACCCAGGTGCTCGTCGAGTCCACCCGCGGAGGGTCGACGGTGGCAGCGATCCAGCGGCGCTAGCCGCTCGCAGCAGCCCGGGCCGGGAGGGACACCGCGCTCGCGAGCTGAAGGAGAGGGCCGTGGTCACACCCCTGGACCACGGCCCTCTCGGCTGCCCGCGCACCCCGGTCGCTCGCGCCGTGGCGTATCCCGCAGGGCAGAACTCGCTCTGCGACTTGAGGCCCAGATCTGTACGCGTGACGGCTGCGGGCTTTACGCTTTCTTTACCTCCGGTCGGGTAGCCCGGAGGAGGCAGAGGGGAGCCGCCATGACGGTGGTGCAGGTGCGGTTGTTCGGACCGACCAGGGTCGTCCCGGCAACGGGTGCGGAGGTCCGCCTGACGGGCAAGCACGGCCGCATCCTGGCCCTCCTGGCCCTGCAGCCGGGTCATCCGGTCGCCAAGGACCGGCTGGCCGAGACCCTGTGGGACAACGACCCTCCCCGCTCCTACCAGCAGACGCTCGACAGCGACGTGTGCGTGCTGCGACGCAGGGCGGGCCTGGGCCCGGGACGGTCCTCGGCGCTGGCGACGACACCGGCCGGCTACGTGCTCGACCCCGAGCGGGTCGGCGTGGACCTGGACACCGCCCGGACCCTCGCCGCCCGTGCCGAGGTCGAGCCCGCCACGACCGCGGTGCGCATCGCCTCCGCCGCGCTCGAGGTCGCCTCGGGCGCGCTGCTCGAGGACGAGCCCTACGCGCAGTGGGCGGAGGAGGCGCGGGCGGGCTGGAGCCGGACGGAGTACGGGCTGTGCCTGCGCACCTCTCGCGTCGCCCTCGTCGCCGGTGACCTGGCGCTGGGGGTCACCGCAGCCCGACGTGCCCTGGGCGTCCGTCCGGCGTCAGAGGAGGCCGCGGTCCAGCTGATGCGGGCCTACTGGTGGGCGGGCCGGCGCGCCGACGCGATCCGGGAGTTCCTGCAGCTGCAGGAGACCCTGCTGGAGGAGCTCGGCGAGCGGCCCGGGCCCGAGGCCCGCGAGCTCTACCTGACGATCCTGCGCGACGAGGGCCCCGAGGGTGAGGACGGCGTGGACGCCGAGCACCTGCGCCTGCTGCTGCAGCTGCTGCGCGGCGCCCTGGACCTCACGCCCGGCGTCCGCGCACCCGCCCTCGACACCGAGCTGGCGGCCGCCGCGTCCGCCGCGCTGTCCCGCTGGGGTCATGGCGGCAGGGCCGCAGCAGCGCGGGGCTAGCCGGCCGTGGACGGCGGGAGGCAGAGGGTGCTGCTGGTCGACGACCACCAGCTCGTCGTGCAGCTGCTCGCCACGGCGCTGTCTGCCGAGCCGGACCTGGAGTGCGTGGGCGTCGCCCACGACGCGGCGGCGGCCCTGGCGAAAGGGCGCGAGCTGGCCCCCGACGTGGTGGTGATGGACGTGCGCCTCGGTGACGGGGACGGCATCGCCGCAGCGCGGGAGCTGCTGGCTGAGCTGCCGCAGACCCGCGTCATCGTCCTCACCGCCTTCGCCGACCCGCGCCTCGTCCAACGTGCCGCTGCTGCCGGCGTCAGCGCGCTCGCCGCCAAGGACGGCCAGATCGACGGGCTGCTCCAGCTGATCCGGCAGTCCGTCCGCGGCTCGTTCGTCAGCGGGCACGGCATACCGCAGGTGCAGCAGCCCGAGCACCGCCTGGCGGCTGCCGGTCTCACCGCCGACGACGGCGCGGTGCTGCGGCTGCTGGCCGCCGGACTCGGGGAGGACGGTGTGGCCTCCGAGCTCGGCGTGGACCTGCGCCAGGCCCGCCGACAGGTGCAGGCCGTGCTCACGGCGCTGGGCGCCGCGACCGCCCAGGAGGCCGTGTCCACCGCGGTGGCGCGAGGTCTGCTGAGGGTCGGCCGATGGTGAGCGCCACCTCTCGCCCGGGCCCGCCGGAGCCGACGCGGTCCGAGAAGGAACGGTCCGTCGTCCGGCAGGCGATGACCCGCTTCCTGCTGCTGGGCGGCATCAGCCTGGTCGTGGTGGCGATGGTGACGGCCGTCATGGCCAACGCGGTGGCGCGTGCCGTGGCGACCCGGGAGGCCGAGGACCGCACGCTCACCTTCACGCGGGTGATCGCGGGCCCGGCCCTCGACGCCTCGACCATGGAGGACCTGGCGAGCAGCCCCCTGGTCCAGGCGCTGCGCAACCGCCTGCTGGACGACTCCATCAGCCACGCCGCGGTCTACGACCCCGACGGGACGGTCATCTGGTCGGCCGACCCCGCCGCGGTCGGCACGACCGAGCCTCTCTCGGCCGAGGTCCGAGCGCTCATCGGCACCACCGGCACGGTCTCCCACTTCTCCCGGGAGACCCACGCCGGCGGCGGGGAGGAGGACCTCGTCCTCGAGGTCTACGCCTCGGGGGTCGATGCCGACGGCCGGCCGTTCGTCATGGAGTGGTACTGGCCGACCTCCCACCTGCGGGAGAGCCAGGCACAGGTGATGAGGCTGCTGCTGCCGGCCACGCTCGGCTCGCTGCTGCTCTTCGCGCTGCTGATCCTGCCTCTGACGCTGTCCACGGCCCGACGGGTCGAGCGCGACCGGGCCCGGCTGACGCGGCACGCCCTCGACGCGTCGCGGCTCGAGCGCCGCAGGCTCAGCGAGGACCTGCACGACGGCGTGGTCCAGGACCTGTCCGGGATCGGCTACGTCCTGCCGATGCTGGGGCAGGCCCTGCCGGCGGAGTCGCAGGCGCAGCCGCTGCTGACCCAGATCCAGCAGACCATGCAGCGTGACATCGCGACCATCAGGGGCATGATCGCCGACATCCGGCCGGTCGACCTGCGCGGCGACGGCCTGCGCGAGGCGCTGGACGGCCTGGCCTCCCGGATGAGCGAGCGAGGCGTGGCGACGACCGCCCACCTGGACTGCGACGTCGAGTCGCTGAGCACGTCGGCGCGCGCGCTGGTCTACCGGGTCGCGCTCGAGGGCGCGCGCAACGTGCTGAAGCACAGCCACGCCGAGCACGCCCGGGTCGAGGTCGCGGGGCAGGACTCCCAGGTCCGGGTGCGGGTCTGGGACGACGGGGCCGGTTCCGGGCCGGACCGGAGCGTGCGCCAGCCCGACGAGGAGTCGGACCACCATTTCGGGCTGGCCCTCCTGGAGGAGGCCGTCTCCGACCTCGACGGCGGGCTGACGCTGGGGCGGGCCGCCGAGGGCGGCACCGAGCTCGTGGTGGTCTTCCGGCCCGACCGCGTCCTCGTCTGAAGGCACAAGGTCCACGCAAGGCCCCGCTGGCTAGGGTGAGGCATGGACGTCGACGTGGCTGCGCACCGCGACTGTGCTCCGCTGACGGGGCCCGCGGCCCGGGTCGTCGTCGTCGACGACCATCCGATGATCAGGATGGGGCTGAGCGCCGCGCTGGGGGCCGAGCCCGACGTGCAGGTGTGCGGGGAGGCCCCGGACGGCAGGGCAGGGGCCGTGGTGGTCCTGCGGGAGCGGCCCGACATCGTGCTCATGGACATCGCCATGCCCGTCATGAACGGCATCGAGGCGACCACGTGCATCGTCGCCGACTGGCCGCAGGCCAAGGTGGTGATGCTGACCGCCTTCGCCGACGAGCGCCTCGTGCGGGCCGCCCTGGCCGCCGGCGCCTTCGGGTTCGTGCTCAAGGACGCCGACCCCCGGTCGGTCGTGTGCGCGGTGCGCAGGGCCATGCGCGGCACCCCGCCCGTGTCGGTCGAGCTGACCGACCCGTCCTGAGCCTCCGGGCCCGACCGGCACCCAGCACGGGGGTCAGGGCCGAGCGAGCGCGCGCACGGCTCGCTCGATCACCGGGCGGGCGTCGAGGTCGGGGTCGACGGTGAGCCGGTGCAGCAGCAGGCCGTCGGCCAGCGCCATGAGGGCGCGGGCCGCCGGCACCGGGTCGGGCAGGCCGACGGTGACCACGATGTGGTCCATCCAGCGCTCGAACTCGTGACGCTGGAGGCGCAGGGGCGCGCCGAGCTCCGGGTCGTCGGCCAGCTCGAGGAAGAGGGCGTAGCGGGCCCGGGTGCGGGTGGCGAACGGCCCGGTCTGCAGCTCGACCACGGTGCTCAGGCCCTCGACCAGCTCCTCGACCGTCGAGATCTGCGGCATCGACGCCGGCTCCAGGTCCGCCCGCTCGCTCTCGGCGATCCAGTCGCAGACTCCCGCGAGCATGGCCCGGCGGGTGCGGAACCAGTTGGAGGTCGAGCCGGCCGGCAGCCCGGCCTGCTCGTCGACCCTGGCGTGGGTCAGGGCGCGGACGCCGCGGGCCCCGAGCAGTTGCACGGCAGCCGCGAGCGCACGCTCTTGCGTCGGTGCAGGCATGGACAACCCCCTCCGGCAGTTTTACTATGACCATAGTATCTGCACCTCCTGGAGGGGTCGCCATGACCACGCACGAGCCCCGGACCACCCCGCCCGTCGAGCCCACGACGTGGTCACCGCCGCTGCCGCCGGCCCCGGGCTTCGAGCACCACATCGTCGAGACGCCCGGTCTGCGGCAGCACGTCGCGACGATCGGCGAGGGGGAGCCGGTGCTGCTGCTGCACGGCTTCCCCGAGCACTGGTGGCAGTGGCACGCCGTGGCCCCGACGCTCGCCGCCCGGGGCTACCGCGCGATCTGCCCCGACCTGCGGGGCGCCGGGTGGACGGTGGCCGACGACCCTCGCGTCGAGCCTCATACCCGTCTGCACGACGTGATCGCCCTGCTGGACGCCCTCGGCGTCGAGCGCGCCCACGTGGTCTCCCACGACATGGGCACCATCACCGCCTTCCACCTGTCCTACGACCACCCCGAGCGGGTCCGCACCGCGGTCCAGCTGGCCGTGCCGCCGGCCTTCATGAGATACAGCCCGCGGATCACGTCCGGGTTCTTCCACCTGCCCCGGCTCGTCTGGCACCGCCCGCATGCCTCGCTGCGCCACGTCTTCTCCCCGCGCTACGTCGCCCGCCCGATGTCGCAGGCCACCGTCGAGGCGCACCTCGCTCCGATGGGCCGGCCCGAGGTCGACGCCGCGGTCCGCCCGCTGCTGCGCGGCCTCGTGGTGCCGGAGGCGCTGCAGATGGTGCGCGGCGCCTACCGGCGGCGCATGCTCACGGTGCCGACGCTCGTCGTCTACGGCAGGCAGGACCGGCCGTGGTCCCAGGACAACCTCGAGCGCATCTGCCGCCGCCCGGAGCGGTATGCCGACCGCCTCGAGTTCGCCTTCGTCGACGACGCGGCCCACTTCATCACCGACGACGCTCCGGCCGCCGTCAGCGAGCTGGCCCTGGACTGGTTCGAGCGCGCGGCCTGACCCGGGCCGGCGATGTATCAGCCGCGCCGCCCGGCCCTCTGAACAGGCACGTGATCTATGCCACACAGGGGGAGAAACCATGTCCAGCACCGCAGCACGTCCGACCACCACCGGCACCCTTCGCACGGCGGCCCACCACGTCCTCGACCAGGTCACCGCCGTGCTCGCGGCCCACAGCGTCACGGCGCTGCGGGTCAGCCTCGGCCTGGTCTTCCTGGCCTTCGCCTCGGCGAAGTTCGTCGCGGGGGCGAGCCCGGCCGAGGACCTCGCCGTCGCGACGGTCACCGAGCTGACCTTCGGGCTCGTCTCCGGCCCCGACGCCCTGCTGCTGACCGCGCTGACCGAGACCGTGATCGGGCTGACGCTGCTCACCGGGCGGTTCGTGCGCCTCGGGCTGCTGGTCCTGGCGGGCGCGATGGTGGGGATCATGTCGCCGCTGGTCCTCTTCCCCGAGCAGATGTGGTCCGACGGCGGGCCCACCCTGGCCGGGCAGTACGTCTTCAAGGACATCGTCCTGGTCGCCGGTGCGCTCGTCGTGACGGCGCACGCCCTCGGCGCACGGCTGCGGACCGACGACGACCGCTAGGGTCGGCCGTCCCCGTCGGCCCCGGTCTCGCCCCGGTTGCGCCTCGACAGTGCCAGGATCGAGGCATGGCCGGGGCCGTGCAGGACAGGGCTGGCGTGCCGGCGGGGATGCGGGCGCGGGTCGCCACGTTGGTCACCCGGCTCGCCGACCTGGGCGGGCGTGCGGACCAGTCCCGCGACGAGCGGCTGCGCGCCGGCACCCTGGTCCTGGCGTCCGTGCTCATCGCGCTGCTGGCGTTCGTCTGGGTCGGCACCTACCTGGCCTTCGGCCACCCCCGCTCCGCGGCCATCCCGGCGCTCTACCAGGTGGTGACCGCGGCGGGCCTGGTCGTGCTGGTGCGCACCCGTCGCTTCGAGCGCTTCCGTCGCTCCCAGCTGCTGACGATGCTCGTGCTGCCGGCCCTGCTCCAGGCCTCGCTGGGCGGGTTCGTCGCCTCCAGCGCCATGGTCCTGTGGGGGCTCTTCGTGCCGCTGGCGGCGCTCGCGCTCCTGGGGGTGCGGTCCTCGGTGGCCTGGCTCGTCGCCTACCTCGCCGAGGTCACGCTCCTGGCGGTGCTCGACCCCGTCCTCGTCGGGTATGCCGCGGGCCTGCCCCGCGGCGTGGTGACCGGGTTCTTCGTGCTCAACGTCTTCGGGGTCACGGTCAGCGCCTACGTGATGCTCGCCTACTTCGTGGAGCAGCGGGCACGCGCCCACCGCGCGCTGGAGACCGAGCGGGAGCGCTCCGAGCGGCTGCTGCTCAACGTGCTTCCGGCCCCGATCGCCGCCCGTCTCAAGACCACCACCGACATCATCGCCGACCGGCACGACAGCGTGAGCGTCCTCTTCGCCGACCTCGTGGGCTTCACCGAGCACGCCCGCGGCACGGCACCGGAGGACCTGGTGGCCCTCCTGGACCGGGTCTTCACCACCTTCGACCGACGCGTCGACGCCGAGGGGGCGGAGAAGATCAAGACCATCGGCGACGCCTACATGGTGGTCGCCGGCGCGCCGGAGGCGCGGGCGGGCCATGTGCAGGCCGTGGCCCGGCTGGCCCTGGCCATGCGCGAGGACATCGCGGCCGTCGCGGCGGCGACGGGGGAGGGCTGGCTGCGGGTCCGGATCGGGATCGACACCGGGCCTGTCGTGGCCGGGGTCATCGGGCGCCGCCGGTTCAGCTACGACCTGTGGGGCGACACGGTCAACACCGCGAGCCGGATGCAGTCCCTCGCAGAGCCGGGGCAGATCCAGGTCACCGCCCGCGCGGCGGAGCTCCTGCGCGGCGACTTCGAGGTGCGGCCCCGCGGCACGGTCGAGGTCAAGGGCAAGGGCCTGATGGAGACCTTCCTGCTCGAGGGGTGAGCCGACCTCAGACGCCGACCTGCTCCGCGGTCGCCCGGATCGAGGAGGCGCTGCGCCGCAGCTGCTCCTGCTCGGCGTCCGACATCGGCACCGAGAGCCGCTCGATCGCGCCACCGGCGCCGACCACGGTCGGGACCGACAGGCAGACCCCGTCCACGCCATACTCGCCCTCGAGCATCGTGGAGACCGGCAGGACCCGGCGCTCGTCGCGCAGGACCGACTCGACGATCTGGCAGCAGGCGAGGGCGACCGCGTAGTTGGTGGCGCCCTTGCCGGCGATGATGCGGTAGGCGGCGTTGACCACCTCGTCGGCGATCTGGGCCCGCGCCTGCTCGTCGAGCGCGCCGCCGTGCATGCGCGACCAGTCACGGATCGGCACACCGCCCAGGCTGGCCGAGCTCCACAGCGGGAACTCCGTGTCTCCGTGCTCGCCGACGACGTAGGCGTGCACGTTCTGCACCGCGACGCCGACCCGGGTGGCGATCGCGTGCCGCAGCCGGGAGGAGTCGAGCACCGTGCCCGAGCCGAAGAGCTGCTGCGGCGGCAGGCCGGTGAGGCGCAGCGCGGCGGTCGTCACGACGTCGACCGGGTTGGTCACCATGACGTAGACCGCGTCGGGGGCGACCTCGAGCAGGCGCGGCATGATGCTGCGGGTCAGCGCGACGGTGCTCGCGGCCAGGTCCATCCGGGTCTGGCCCGGCTTCTGCTTGGCGCCGGCGGTGACCACGACGACGCGTGCGCCACGGCATACCTCGACGTCGTCGCTGCCCTCGATCGAGCCCATCGGGGTGAAGGAGAGCCCGTGGCTGATGTCGAGCACCTCGGCCTCGAGCTTGCCCCGGTCGATGTCGTGCAGGGCGACCCGCCGGGCGCTGCCGCGGACCAGGGCGGTGTAGGCGATCGTGGCCCCGACGGCGCCCGCACCGACGACGGCGACGTCCGGGGGAGCGGGGACGGCAGGCTGGGTCATGGGGACAGTGTGGCCTACTCCCAGGTTCGCGGCCCTACAGTTGAGCGCGTGAACGAACGCTCGAGCACGCCCGAGGACCCACCCCGAGATAGGTCGCGCCGGCGCCGGAGGAAGGCATGACCGAAGCCGTCCTCCTGCTGCTGGCAGGTGTTGCGGTGATCCTGCTGATCATCGCGGCGAACGGCTACTTCGTGGCCCAGGAGTTCGCCTACATGTCGGTGGACCGCAACCGGCTCGCCTCCCGGGCCCGGGACGGCGACGCGGCGGCCGAGCGGGCGCTGAAGGTGACGAGGCGGACCTCGTTCATGCTCTCCGGCGCCCAGCTGGGCATCACCGTCACCGGTCTGCTCGTCGGGTATGTCGCCGAGCCGATGGTCGGCTCCGCCCTGGGCACCCTGCTGGGCGGGGCGGGGGTGCCCGAGTCGGTGAGCATCCTGGTCGGCACCGTGGGGGTGCTGGCCGTGGCCACCGTCGTGCAGATGCTCTTCGGCGAGCTCTACCCCAAGAACCTCGCGATCGCCAACGCCGAGCCGATGGCCCGGTGGATGGCCCGGTCCACCCTGGTCTACCTGGCGGTCTTCGGCTGGCTCATCGCCTTCTTCGACCGGTCGGCCAACCTGCTGCTGCGCCTGGTGCGCATCGAGCCGATCCACGACCTGGACACCAGCGCGACCGCGGAGGACCTAGAGCGCATCGTCGCCGACTCCCGCGACAGCGGCGACCTGCCGCTGGAGCTGTCGATGCTGCTGGACCGGATCCTGGACTTCCCCGACCAGGACGTCGAGCACGCCATGGTGCCCCGGGGTCGGGTCGACACGGTGCCGCCGGACATCACCGTGGCCGAGCTGCGTCAGCTTATGGCGCACGCGCACACGCGCTACCCCGTCATCGACGCCGAGGGCCAGCCCGTGGGGGTGGTGCAGCTGGGCGACATCCTGCGCCTGCCGGCGGACTCCGGCACGCCGATCGCCGAGATCATGCGGCGGCCGGTCATCGTCCCCACGCTGATGCCGCTGCCGACGGCCGTGGCCGAGCTGGACGAGGCCGGGGAGCAGCTGGCCTGCGTCGTGGACGAGTACGGCGGCTTCGCCGGGGTGCTGACGATGGAGGACCTGGCCGAGGAGCTCGTGGGGGAGATCACCGACGAGCACGACGACCAGATGCCCGAGCAGATCGTGGCCGGCGAGGACGACGAGTGGCGCATGGACGGCGACGTGCACGTCGACGAGGTCGAGCGCGCCCTGGGCCACCGGCTGCCCGAGGGTGACTACGAGACCGTCGCCGGGCTGCTCATCGCCGAGACCGGCGACCTGCCCGAGGTGGGCCAGGTGGTGACCGTGGAGCTGCCGCAGGACCCCTCCGAGCTGGTGTCGGACGAGCCGGTGCTGCGCAGCCTGGCCGTGGAGGTGCTCGAGGTCGAGCGGCACGTGCCGAGCGAGGTCCTGGTCAGGCTGGTCACCCGGCCGGCCGAGGAGGTCCGTGCCGATCTCGAGGAAGCGGACGGAACCCCCGGGGAGGAGCTGCGATGAGCGATCCCGTCGTCGTCACCCTGGTCACGGCCGTGCTGATCGTGGCCAGCGCCTTCTTCGTGATCATCGAGTTCGCGCTCCTGGGCGCACGCAGGCAGCGGCTGGAGCTGGAGGCGCCCTCGTCGCGCTCGGCCCGGTCGGCGCTGCGCGGCATGAACGAGCTGACGCTCATGCTCGCCGGGGCCCAGCTGGGCATCACCGCCGCCACCTTCGCCCTCGGGGCGGTCACCAAGCCGGCGCTGGACGCCTGGCTCGGGCCGGTGCTCTCCGACCTCGGCGCCCCCTCGTGGCTCGCGGGCGGCGCGTCCTTCGCGCTGTCGCTGCTCCTCGTGACCTTCCTGCACCTGGTCGTCGGCGAGATGGCGCCCAAGTCGTGGGCGATCGCCCACCCCGAGCGGGCGGCCAAGCTGGTCTCCCCGGCGGGCCGGGCGTTCGTCTGGGTGGTGCGGCCGCTGCTGCTGGGCATCAACACCCTCGCCAACCGGCTCGTCGCCGCCAGCGGCGTGACGCCCGTGGACCGCGCCGCGGTCGGCGGCCAGGACGCCGCCACCATCCGGGCGCTGGTGGAGCACTCTGCCGAGACCGGGGCGCTGGAGACCGACTTCCAGCGGCAGATCAACCGGGTCATCGACCTCGAGCGCCTCACCCTGGGCGACCTGGTGCCCGAGGACCAGCGGCCGGTGGCCGTGGGCGAGCGGGCTAGCGTCGCCGAGGTGCAGGAGGCCGCCTCGACCAGCGGCCACCTGCGCATCCTGCTGGCCGCCTCCGACGGCAGCGCCGCGGGCGTGGTGCACGTGCGCGACACGCTGGTGCACGACGGGCACCACCCGGTGCGCGAGCTGGCCAGGCCCGCGTTCGTGCTGCCCCCGGACACGCCCGTCTACGAGGCCCTGGCGCGCATGCGCGAGCACGGCGAGCAGCTCACCGTGGTGGCCGAGCCGGAGCGCACCCACGGAGTGGTCAGCGTCTCGGACATCATGCACCGCGTGCTGCCGAGCCAGGTGCTCGTCGACCCCGCCATCGACCCCGCCGACGCGGGCTGACGGCTGCGGCGCGGACCCCGTGTGCCGGGCCCGCGCCGCAGCGGTGCCTCAGCGGGCCCGCCGACCGGCCCTCAGGCGGTGCCGCGCCGCGCGACCGACACCGCCACGAACGCCGCCGCGGCCAGCGTGGTCAGGCAGCCGAAGGGCAGGGGCAGGCAGCACCCGCCGACCGTGACACGCGTGCTGCCGCGGGTCCAGGTGCGGGCCGGCAGGGGGCCCAGGCCGCCGCTGCTCGACCGCCACTGCCCGTCGCCCCGGCGCACCTCGTCGGCCCGCCGCTGGGCCTCCTCCTCGGCCCACGGGTCGGCCGGCTCGGCGCCCGGCGCCGCGTCCGGCCTGGGGACGTCGTCCGGTCCCGGCTGTCCTGGGTAGGTCATGAGCACCGATCCTGGCACCGCGGCGTGGCACCGGCACCGCGAACGGGCACGCGGAACATCGGCCCGCGCGTGCACGTCATACCCGGCATGAGGCTCGTCGCGCTGCTCTGTGCCCTCCCCGTCCTCGTCCTGGCCTCCTGCGGGGCGGTGGGCGGCGCCGGCGCCCCCGAGGTCGGCGGACGGACCTTCCTGAGCACCGCGGTGACCGAGGACGGCAACCCGCACCAGCTGGTCGACGGCAGCCGGGTCACGCTGGCCTTCGTCGACGGGCGTGTGCGGGCCGGCGCGGGCTGCAACACGATGAGCGGCGCCTACTCCCTCGACGGCGACGTGCTCGTCACCGAGGAGCTGGCCATGACCGAGATGGGCTGCCCGGGCCCGCTCATGGACCAGGACACCTGGCTCGCCGGCCTGCTCACCGGGCGGCCGGCGCTCGCGGTGCAGGGTGACGAGCTCACGCTGACCGCCGGCTCGACCGTGCTGACCCTCCTGGACCGGGAGGTCGCCGACCCGGACCGGCCGCTCGTGGGCACCACCTGGCGGGTGGACTCCCTCATCTCGGGCGACGCCGTCTCGAGCGTCCCGGCCGGGGCGGAGGCGACCCTGACCTTCGGCGAGGACGGCACCGTCTCCGTGTCGCCGGGGTGCAACCGGGGCAGCGGGAGCTACGAGCGGGGGGAGGGGACGGTCAGCGTCGGCCCGCTGGTCCTGACGCGGATGGCGTGCCAGGGCCCCCGCGGGGAGCTGGAGAGCGCCGTGCTCGAAGTCCTGGTCGCCGGTGAGCTGACCGCGCGGATCGAGGCGGCCAGCCTGACCCTGCAGGCGGGCGACGTCGGCCTCGGGCTGCGGGCCGACTGACCCCTGGCGACCCGACCTCACGGCCCCACGGGTGCGTCCGTCGGCCTACGCTGGCAGGCGTGACCCGACCGCCCACGCCCGCCCCGGTGCAGTGGCTGATGCAGCCGCCGTGGCTGCCCGCCCTGCGCGCGACCATCGGGGTCGCCGTCATCCTCAGCGCGGTGACCGTCCTCGCGCTCTCCTGGCCCTGGCGCAGCTGGGCGCTGCTCATCGCGCCCGTGTGGATGCTGTTCGGCGTCTTCCTCGTCTGGGCGAGCCGCTTCGAGCGCAGCGGCACCCGCCTCGAGGCCGACGCCCTCACGGTCGTCGAGGGGCGCCGGCCGCGGCGGCTGGAGCGCTCCGACATCCTCGACCTGCGCCCCGACGCGCCGCAGCGGGCCTGGCGGGTGCAGGCGGTGCTTCGCGACGGGGAGGTCGTCACCCTGCTGGGGGTGCCGCCCTCGGAGCTCGAGCGGCTCCGCCGCTGGCACACGGGGGTATGACGCGCGCGCGTCGGCGTGCTCGGTCCGTCTCACCCGCCATGTCCGTCACATCCGTCACGGCGTGCTCGCCCTCCGTCGGTCGACCTCGTCCAGCTGGGCGAGGTCGACCGACCCGACGCGAGCAGGACCCCGCCCTCGGCCCACCGAGGCGGGGCGCCTCGCCGTCGACGGGCGTCCGCCCTAGCGTTCGGGGATGGGGTCGAGCGGGCCGGTGCTGCGGGACGCGGAGCGGCGACGTGTCCGGGTGGTGCGGGCGGCCTGTGACGTGAGGGCCTCGTGACCGGCCAGGAGCGGCAGGTCCTGCACGTCATGCCCGCCTGGGTGCGTCGCCTCTACCTCGCCCTCGGTCTGGCCTACCTCGCGCTGGGCGCCGTCCGTGCGGTGCAGGAGCCCAGCGAGTGGCGCGGCTGGGTCAACCTCGCCCTCGCCGCGGTGTGGCTGCTCGGCGCCCGCGCGGTGAGCCTGGCGTGGGTCGTCACCCCGACCGGAGTCCTCCGCGAGCGGTTCACGGGAGGCCACGCCGAGGTGCCGTGGGCCGTGGTGGACCACGTGGGCCACGACGCGCAGGCGCCCGCCTTCCGCACGGGTGGGCAGCTGCGGCTCGCGGACGGCCGGGAGGTCACCTTCCGCAGGTGGTCCGACGACGGGGTGCGGCGTGCCCGGGCCTGGTGGGAGGCCGCCCGCGAGGGCGGTGCGGACGCGGACTAGCGGGGCGGCATCCGCAGCGCGCCGTCGAGGCGGATGACCTCGCCGTTGAGCAACGGGTTCTCGACGATGTGCGCGACCAGCGCGGCATACTCCTGCGGCCTGCCCAGCCGCGCAGGGTGCGGCACGAGCGCCTCGAGGGAGGACTTCACGTCCTCGCCCAGCCCGGCCATCATCGGCGTCTCGAAGATGCCGGGGGCGATCGTCATCACGCGGATCGCCTTGTCGGCCAGGTCGCGCGCGGCGGTGAGCGTCAGCCCGACCACACCGGCCTTGGACGAGGCGTACGCCGCCTGCCCGATCTGCCCGTCGAACGCCGCGACGCTCGCGGTCATGACGACGACGCCCCGGTCACCGTCCAGCGGCTCGTTGGCGGCCATCTGCTCGGCGGCCAGACGCAGCACGTTGAAGGTGCCGATGAGATTGATCTCCACCACGGTGCGGTAGGCGTCCAGGCCCAGCACGCCCCGGCGCGACAGGATGCGGCCCGGCGTCGCGACCCCGGCGCAGTTGACGACGACCCGCAGCTCACCCAGGCCCGCGGCCTGCTTGACGGCCGCCGCGACCTGCTCCTCGTCGCGCACGTCGCCACCGGCGAAGTGCGCGCGCTCGCCCAACGCGGCCGCGACCTCCTCGCCGCGGCCGCCCGGCAGGTCGACGAGCACGACCTGGGCCCCGGCCTCGAGGAGACGGCGGGCGGTCTGCTCGCCCAGGCCCGAGGCGCCGCCGGTGACGAGGGCGACGGTGGAGTCGGTGATCTGCATGCGTTCCTCCGGGTATGGGGTGGAGCTGGGGTGGATGGTGACGCGGCGGTGGGGGAGCGGCCGGGTCAGCGGTGGGCGGCCAGCACCTGGCGCGAGATGACCAGGCGCTGGATCTGGTTGGTGCCCTCGAAGATCTGGGTGACCTTCGCCTCGCGCATGAAGCGCTCGGCGGGGAAGTCGGTGGTGTAGCCGTAGCCGCCGAGCACCTGCACCGCGTCGGTGGTGACGCGCATCGCGGCGTCGGTGGCGACCAGCTTGGCGATGGAGGCCTCCTGCGTGTGCGGCTTGCCGGCGTCCTTGAGGCGGGCCGCGTGCAGGTAGGTCGCGCGGGAGCTGCCGACGGCGGCGGCCATGTCGGCGATCAGGAAGGCCAGGCCCTGGTTGTCGGCGATGGGCCGGCCGAACTGCTGCCGCTCCTGCGCGTAGGCGCTGGCCACCTCCAGCGCCCGCTGAGCCAGCCCGGTCGCGGCGGCGGCGATGCCCAGGCGGCCGGAGTCGAGGGCGGCGAGCGCGAGCTGCATACCCTGCCCCTCGGCACCGATCCTGTGCTCGGCGCCGAGGCGGGCGCCCTCGAAGAGGACCTCGCGCACGGTGGCGGCGCGCATACCCATCTTGCGCTCGGGCTCGCCGAAGCCGATGCCGGGCGTGTCAGCCGGGACGTGGAAGCAGGACAGGCCTCGTCCGCCGTCGTCGGAGGTGCGGGCGAAGAGGGTGTAGAAGTCGGCGTGGCCGGCGTGGCTGATCCAGGCCTTGGTGCCGGTGACGACGTAACCGTCACCGTCCCGTTCCGCGCGGGTGCGGATCGCGGCGACGTCGGAGCCGGCCTGGGGCTCGGAGAGGCAGTAGGCGCCGAGCTGGTCGCCCGAGAGCATGTCGCCCAGCCAGCGCTCCTGCTGCTCGGGGGTGCCGAAGCCGGCGAGCGGGAAGCAGGTCAGGGAGTGGACGGACACCCCGACCGCGACCGACATCCAGGCGCGGGCGATCTCCTCCACGACCTGCAGGTAGACCTCGTAGGGCTGGCCGCCGCCGCCCTGCTCCTCGGGGTAGGCCAGCGACAGCAGCCCCGCCTGGCCGAGCATCGTGAAGACCTCGCGGGGGAAGCGGGCCTGCGCCTCCGCCTCGTCGACCCGCGGCAGCAGCTGCTCGTCCGCGATCTCACGGACGAGCGCCAGCAGGTCCTCGGCCTCTTCGCTGGGGAGCACGCGTTGCACCATGCGGTGACGATATCCCCGGACGTGGCGTCACCTGCTAACCGTGCGCCGCCGCCACCGTCCTCGTCGCGTGGCTCCATGCCGCGCACGCGTGCGGTGCAGCCCGGCAGGCCCTACGTCGCGCGGGCCCGGTGCCGCAGCAGCAGGGCTCCCGACATCAGCACCAGCAGCCCGGTCATCACGTAGGCGCCCAGCGTCGGCGACGTGTCGCCGGCCAGGATGACCAGCCCCGCCAGCACCTGGACCACCCCGCCGACGAGGAACACCACCTCGCCGTAGAGATGCATGAACGTGAAGTAGTGCGCGCCCACGACCACCATGGCCAGGGGGAAGAACGCACCGGGCAGGACACCGGCGAGCAGCCACGCAGCCAGCAGCCCGGCCACCATCCCGAACGCCGACTGCATCGCCAGGCCCCGCATGGGGTGCCCGGCAGGCAGGTCCGCCCGGTCCCCCAGCACCCGGTTGCCGGCCATCGAGACCGCAGGGATGAGCACCCCGCCGAGGAAGAGCACGGCGGAGCCGACGCCCATGCCCATCCGGTCGGCCGACAGGCCGGCGGCCAGCCAGACCACGGCCGACACCACGGGCCCGATCCAGCCGCCGTGGTAGACCTCGCGCACGTCGGCCTGCGCGGCCGCGACGCCCGACCGCTGTCCCTCGGAACCGTTCACAGCCGCCTATTGTCCTCGGCCGCCGACCGGGGACGCCTCAGGCCGGGTAGACCTCGACCTCGGTCGCCTTGACGCCGGCCCAGAGCCGGGTCCCGACGGTCACGCCGAGCTGCGCCACGGCAGGCAGCGTCACCTCGGCGACCAGCTCCACGCCGGGCACCCCGTGCAGCCGCACCCGGGCCCGCTGCCCGGTGACCGTCACGGCGGCGACCTCCAGGTGCCACAGGTTGCGGGCCGAGGCCTCGGGCCGCTCGGTGAACAGCGTGACCGCGGCAGGGTTGACCGTCGCCAGCAGCTCGTCGCCGGGGCGGGCGTCCGCGGGCACCTCGGCGACCACGAGCTCCGCACCGCCCGCCAGGGCCAGCCGGGGCGGACCTCCGCCGGCGAGACGGCCGTGGACCAGGTTGAGCCCGACGACCCCCGCGACGTAGGGGGAGCGGGGCCGCGCGACGATCTCCGCCGGGGTGCCCGACTGCACGACCCGTCCGCCCTCGAGGAACAGCAGGTGGTCGGCCAGGGTGAGGGCGTCCAGCGGGTCGTGCGTCACCAGCACCGTCACCCCTGCGTAGTCACGGAGCCGGTGCGACAGGTCGGCCCGTGTCACCGACCGGGTCTGGGGGTCGAGCGCCGACAGTGGCTCGTCGAGCAGCAGCAGGGCGGGGTCGGTCGCCAGGGCGCGGGCCAGGGCCGCCCGCTGCGCCTGCCCCTGGGAGACCTGCGACGGCCTGCGCCCGGTCAGCTCGGCGAGCCCGACCCGGCCCAGCTCCTCGGCGGCGCGCGAGCGGGCGGCGGCACGCGGCATACCTCGTGACCGGGGACCGAAGGCCACGTTGTCGAGCAGCGTCAGGTGCGGGAACAGCAGCGGGTCGGCGAGCACCATCCCGACGCTGCGCGCCTCCGGCGGCAGGTGCGTGCGGGCGTCGGCCCAGGTCGTGCCCGCCACGCGCACGTGGCCGGACTCGAGGGTATGCAGTCCCGCCAGGGCCTTGAGCGCGGTCGTCTTGCCCGACCCGTTGGGGCCCAGGACCGCAGTGACGCCGTGCTCGCGGCGGAGCGCGACGTCCAGGTCGAAGCCGTCGAGGCGGACGGCGAGGGAGGCGTCCAGGGCGGTCATCGTAGCCACCGGCTCCGCAGCAGCCCGAGCACGAGCACGCTGACGGCCAGCATGACCAGCGACAGCGCGACCGCCGCGTCGGGGTCGCGCTCGAGCGCGGCGTAGACGCCGAGGGGAGCCGTCTGGGTGCGGCCCGGGAAGCTGCCCGCGAAGGTGATCGTCGCCCCGAACTCCCCGAGCGCCCGCGCCCACGCCAGGGCCGAGCCGGCCGCGATCCCCGGCAGGACCATGGGCACGACCACCGTGCGGAAGGTGCGCACGGGCCCGGCCCCCAGCGTCGCGGCGACCTCGTCGAAGCGGCGGTCCAGGCTGCGCATCGACCCCTCCACGGAGATGACGTAGAAGGGCATGGCCACGAAGATCTCGGCCATCACGACGGCAGCGGTGGTGAACGGCAGCGTGACGCCGAAGGCCTCCTCCAGCCAGCCGCCGAGCACCCCGCGCCGCCCCCAGGTCATCAGCAGCGCGACCCCGCCGACCACGGGCGGCAGGACCAGGGGGACGGTGACGAGGGCGCGGCCCCAGGCGGTCAGCGGGTGGTCGGAGCGGGCCAGCAGCCACGCGAGCGGGGTGCCGAGGGTCCAGACCACCACCATCGTGACCGCGGTCGTGACCGCCGACAGCCGCAGCGACTGGCCGACGACGGGCGCGGACAGGTGGGTGGCGAGGTCGGCCCAGTCCGCGCGCAGGAGCAGCGCCACGAGCGGCAGCACGATGAAGGCGACCCCGACCGCGGCGGGCGCGACGAGCGGGAGCCGCGTGCGGACCGCCCCCGGGGTGCGGGGACGGCGGCGGGCTCCCCGACCGGTCGTCGTCACGGCGCGACGAACCCGGCGTCGGCCAGGTGCTGCTGGCCGCGCGCGGACAGCACCTCGTCGATGAAGACGCGGGCCAGCGGGTTGTCCGAGACGGCCAGGATCGGGTAGCGGCTGACCACGTTGTCCTGAGGCGGGATCTCGACGGCCAGCACCCCGTCGGCGGCCGTCGCGACGTCGGTGTTGTAGACGACGCCGGCGTCCGCCTCGCCCAGCGAGACCTTGGCGAGGGTGGCGCGCACGTCCGGCTCGTAGGAGGAGATGGCCGGGCTGATGCCCAGCTGCGCGAAGAGGGTCTGCGCGGCGGCGCCGCACGGCGCCTCCGGCCGGCACACCACGAGGCGTATGCCGTCTCGCGCCAGGTCCTCCGGGCCCTCGATGCCGGCAGGGTTGTCGGCGGGCACGGCCAGGGCGAGGGTGTTGGTGGTGAAGACGACGGGTTCGCCGGCGCGGTTGCTCGCCTCCAGCAGCTCGAGCGGCTCCTGCCCGGCGAGCGCGACGACGTCGGCCGGCGCCCCCTCCTGCACCTGCTGGACGACGGTCGAGCTGGCCGCGAACGACAGCTCGACCCGCACCCCCTCGTGGTCCGACTCGAGGTCGGCGGCGACGAGCTCGAGGACGTCGGTGAGCGAGGCCGCCGCGAGGACGGTGACGGTCCGGGGCCCGGCCGGGTCGTCGTCGCCCGCCGCGCCGTCGTCCGCAGCGCCGCAGGCTGCCAGGAGCACGGCAGGCACCAGGGCGAGCGCCGCCGTCCGTGCGGTGGTGACCACGCGGCGGAGCGACCCCGACGTCATGCCCGTCTGCCGGTCACGACGGCGCACCGATCGTCACGTGCGTGGCCTTGACCGAGGCGACGACGACCGAGCCGGGCTCCAGCCCCAGCTCCTGCACCGCCTCGGTGGACAGCAGCGAGACCAGCCGGAACGGTCCGGCCTGCACGTCCACCTGCGACATCACGGTGTCGCTGACCACACACGTGACGATGCCGCGCATCTGGTTGCGCGCCGAGCTGGTGCCCAGGTCACCGACAGCAGCCGGGTGCGCCTGCTCCTGCGCCAGCGCCGCGACGTCCCGCCCCTGCACCACCGTGCGGCCGGCGTCGTCCCTGGTCGCCGGCAGGCGGCCGGCGTCGATCGCCCTGCGGACCGTGTCGGGGGAGACCCCCAGCAGTCCGGCCGCCTCGCTCACGCGCATCTGCGTCATAGATGCCAGCATAACCACGCAGATGCGTCGGGATGCCCGGGGCGGTCGTCGCAGGTGCGCAGACGCGGGCGAGCGCCCGGCGCCTGCGGCGCGGTTCAGCCGAACAGGTCGGCCACGCCCCGGCGCAGCGCGGTGACGTCCGTGTCGAGGGCGACCAGGTCGAGGTCGGGCAGCAGGCCGTCGAGGTCGCGGTTGCCCGAGAAGGCACCTCCCAGCACGCCGGCCTCCCGGGCGGTCGAGACCACCCGGTGCACGGCGGCCACCAGCTCGTCGTCGACCACCGAGGGACGCCCGAGGGACAGGGACAGGTCGTAGGGCCCCACGAACACCCCGTCGACCCCCGCGCACCCGGCGATGTCACGGACCGCGGCGAGCCCCTCGGCCGTCTCGACCATCGGGAGCAGCAGCGGCCGCTGCGGGCCGCCCACCATGACGCCGCGGGTCAGACCCGTGCTGCGACGGCCCTCCGGCGGCAGGCGGACGGCCGAGACCAGCGCCGCCGCTTCCTCGCCCGAGCCCACCCCGGGCACGATGACGCCGGCCACCCCGGTGTCGAGCACCCGGCCCAGGTGCGCCGGGTCCTGCGAGCCGGCCCGCGCCAGCACCGGGACCGGGCTGACGCGCAGCAGGCCGGGCAGGTCACGGACCTCCAGGACGCCGTGCTGCAGGTCGACGCCGAGCCACCCGACGCCGGTCAGCGGCAGCGCCTCCAGCGCGTCCGGCCCCAGCACGGTCAGCCACAGGCCGCGGGGCGAGGAGAAGGGAGTCATCGGTCCTCCGGTCGGGGGTGGTCGGGTGCCGGCCCGAGCTCGGGCCGCTTCGGTGCGCGGCCGTCGCCGGAGGACCGGCCCTGCAGCCGCCGCTGCACCCACGGGCCGGCGTACTCCCGCGCCCACTGCGCGTTGCCGCGGACGGACTCCAGGACCCCCGGGCCGGGCTGCGGCGGCAGCGGCAGGTGCCAGTCGGCCTCGTCGGGGTCGTGGCCCAGCGCGGTGTAGGCGGCCAGGGCCACCCGGCGGTGCCCCTCGGCCGTCATGTGGATCCGGTCCTCGGCCCACATCCGCCAGTCCTGCAGGAAGTCGCAGGCCCACTGGTTGAGCACGTAGCAGCCGTGCCGCTGGGCGATCGACCAGATGTGGGAGATGTAGACCCCGACCCGTCCCCGGGTGCGTCCGATGACCGGCGCGCCCACCGGGTCGGTCGGCGTGGCCATGAGGACGTCCGCCCCGGTGGCCCGGATCCGTGCGACGGCGCCGTCGAGGGTGGCCGCCAGCGCGTCCACGTCGGCCCGCGGCCGCAGGATGTCGTTGCCGCCGCCGACGATGCTGACCAGGTCGGGCTCCAGGGCGAGCGCGGCGTCCACCTGCGGGCCGGCGACGTCGGCCAGCTTGCGGCCGCGCACGGCCAGGTTGGCGTAGGAGAACTCCTCGGCGTGCGCCGCCAGCAGGGCGGCGAGCCGGTCGGCCCAGCCGACGTAGGCGTCGGGCTCGACGGGGTCGGGGTCGCTCATGCCCTCGGTGAAGGAGTCACCGATCGCGACGTAGCGGCCCCACGCCCGCGCCTGCGGGCGCACGCTGCCCGCGGCGCCGTGCACCAGGGCGCCGCGCACGCGCTCGCCGGCGCTCTCCATACCGGTCCCGTCCTGCGTCACGCCAGCCTCCAGTCGATCGGGTCCGCCCCCTGGCGGAGGAGCAGCTCGTTGGCGCGGCTGAAGGGCCGCGAGCCGAAGAAGCCGTTGCGCGCCGACAGCGGCGAGGGGTGCGCGCTCTCGATCCGCGGGACGTCGCCGAGCCGCGCGGCCAGGCTCCGCGCGTCGCGGCCCCACAGCACCGCCACCAGCGGACCGCCCCGGCGCACGAGCGTGTCGATGGCCAGCTCGGTCACCTCCTCCCAGCCGCGGCCGCGGTGGCTCGCCGGGGCGTTGGGGCGCACGGTGAGGACCCGGTTGAGCAGCATGACGCCGTGCTCGGCCCACGGGGTCAGGTCACCGGTGGTCGGCACCGGGTGCCCGAGGTCGTCGGCCAGCTCGGCGTAGATGTTCTGCAGGCTGCGCGGGACAGGGCGCACGTCGGGGGCGACCGAGAAGCTCAGGCCGACGGCGTGGCCAGGGGTGGGGTAGGGGTCCTGGCCGACGATGAGCACCCGCACCTCGTGCAGCGGCCGCTCGAAGACCCGGAGCACATGCTCGCCGGCGGGCAGGTAGCCTCGTCCGGCCCGGCTCTCCTCCCGCAGCCAGGCACCCAGCCGGGCGACCGTCTCCTCGGCGGGGGCGAGCGCCTCGGCCCAGGTCGGGTGCACGAGGTCCTTGAGCGGGGCGGGTCCGGGCACGCCACGAGGGTATGCGGTGCGCGTCCCGCGACGCGCACGGGGCAAATGACACGTCTGTAGTTCCGGTGCCCTAGACTGACGGCAGCCGATTGGACGAGTCGACGAGAGGGACGATTGATGGGTGCCGCCCCCCGGGTGCAGGTCGACGAGTCGACGTCCCTGTCCGAGCGCGACCGGCAGATCCTCGACTTCGAGCACCAGTGGTGGAAGTACGCCGGGTCCAAGGAGCAGGCCGTCAAGGACCTCTTCGACCTGAGCCCCACCCGCTACTACCAGCTGCTCAACCAGCTCATCGACAGCGAGGACGCGCTCGCCCACGACCCGATGCTCATCAAGCGTCTGCGTCGCCAGCGCGCCAGCCGCCAGCGCAGCCGCTCCGCGCGGCGGCTCGGGATCGAGCTGTAGAGGCCGGCGGGCCCCCACGAGTCACACCGACGCCCGGCGACCGCGAAGGCGCCGGGCGTTGCTGTGCGCGGCGGCACCGCATACCTCGCGCAGGTCGTCGTGCGGGTCGAGGGGTGCGTCGCTCCGGGCGTGAGTAACGTTCCTCCCGTGAAGACCGACGTCGAGATCGCCCAGGAAGCCACCCTCCGCCCGATCGGCGAGATCGCCGAGGGGCTCGGGCTGACCGCCGAGGACTACGAGCCCTACGGCCACACCAAGGCCAAGCTGTCGCTGGGCATCCTCGACCGGCTCGCCGACCGGCCCGACGGCAGGCTCATCCTGTGCACCGCGATCAACCCGACCGCGGCCGGCGAGGGCAAGACCACGACCAACGTGGGGCTGTCGATGGCGCTCAACGCGATCGGCAAGAAGGCGATGACCACCCTGCGCGAGCCGTCGCTGGGGCCGTCGTTCGGCATGAAGGGCGGGGCGGCCGGCGGCGGCTACGCCCAGGTGGTGCCGATGGAGGACATCAACCTGCACTTCACCGGCGACTTCCACGCCATCACCGCGGCGCACAACCTGCTTGCGGCGCTGCTCGACAACAGCATCCACCAGGGCAACCCGCTGAACATCAACCCCAAGCGGATCACCTGGCCGCGGGTGATGGACATGAACGACCGCGCCCTGCGCAACATCGTCATCGGCATGGGCAAGGTCGGCGACGGGGTCGTGCGCGAGTCCGGCTTCGAGATCACCGTGGCCAGCGAGATCATGGCCGCGCTGTGCCTGGCCACCAGCCTGGAGGACCTCAAGGAGCGCTTCGGGCGCATGATCGTGGGCTACACCTACGACAAGCAGCCGGTGACGGCCGCCGACCTGCAGGCCCCGGGCGCGATGGCGCTGCTGATGAAGGACGCGATCAAGCCCAACCTCGTGCAGACGCTGGAGAACACCCCGGCGATCATCCACGGCGGCCCGTTCGCCAACATCGCCCACGGCAACAACTCGATCATCGCGACCAGGACGGCCCTCAAGCTCGCCGACTACGTCGTGACCGAGGCCGGCTTCGGCGCCGACCTGGGCGCGGAGAAGTTCTTCGACATCGTCTGCCCCGCCGGCGGCCTGCGGCCCGACGCCGTCGTCGTCGTCGCCACCGTCCGGGCGCTCAAGCTCAACGGCGGCAAGGACAAGAAGGAGCTCGCCAACGAGGACCTGTTCGCCCTGGGCACCGGCATGGTCAACCTCGAGCAGCACCTGGAGAACCTCGCCAAGTTCGGCGTGCCCGCGCTCGTGGCGCTCAACCGCTTCCCCAGCGACACCGACGCCGAGCTGCGTCTGGTGCGGGAGCGGTGCGAGGCGCTCGGCGTGACGGTGGTGCTCTCGGAGGTCTTCACCAAGGGTGGCCAGGGTGGTGCCGACATGGCCCGGGCGGTCGTCGAGCTGGCCGAGCAGGAGAGCAGCTACAGCCCGCTCTACGACGTCGAGGAGCCCATGCACGCCAAGATCGAGACGATCGCGCGGGAGATCTACCGTGCGGACGGGGTCGACCTGTCGCCCGCGGCCGCCGCCCAGCTCGGCCAGATCAACGCCGACGGCTACGGCAACCTGCCGGTCTGCATGGCCAAGACGCAGTACTCCTTCTCCGACGACCCGACCCGCCTGGGGGCGCCCCGGGGCTTCCGGATCACCGTGCGCGAGCTCGTCGTCAACGCCGGCGCCGGGTTCGTGGTCGCCCTGACCGGGGACATCATGCGGATGCCCGGCCTGCCCAAGGTGCCGGCCGCCGTCGGGATGGACATCTCCGCCGACGGCACGATCACCGGCCTGTCCTGACCGCCCCCTCCCGCCCACCCACCCACCCGCCCCCTCCCGACCGACGACGTGGTGTGCACGCTCTCGGCGCGACCGACGACGTGGCGTGCACGCTTTCGGCGCGACCGACGACGTGATGTGGACGCTCTCGGCGCGACCGACGACGTGGTGTGCGCGCTCTCGGCGCGACCGACGACGTGGTGTGCACGCCGCCGGGCTCCGGCCCGGTCCCTTCCCGGGGCCGCTGACGGCATACCCGTCCACGGCACCTAGACTGGCGGACATGGTGGAGGTGACCTGGCGCCGCGTCGCGCCCGGGGTGTACGTCCGTCGCCACGAGGAGCTCAACCTCAACTGCGGCCTGGTCGTCGGTGACGACAGGGCGCTGGTGATCGACACCCGCAGCTACCACGAGCACGGTCTGGAGCTGCTCGCCGCGGTCCGCGAGGTGACCGACAAGGAGCTCGTGGTCGTCAACACCCATGCCCACTACGACCACTGCTTCGGCAACTCGGCCTTCCGCGACTCCCAGATCTACGCCCACGCCGGCGCGGTCGACGACCTGCTGCGCACGGGCGAGCACCAGCGCGAGCAGATCGTGGCCCACGTGCGGGCGACCGACCGCGAGCACATGGCCCGGATGATCGAGGCCACCGAGATCGTGCTGCCCTTCTACGTCATCGAGGACGACACGACCCTCGACCTGGGCGGCCGCACCGTCGAGCTCCTCTGGGCCGGACGCGCCCATACCGACCACGACCTGTCGGTCGCGGTGCCGGACGCGCACGTCGTCTTCGCCGGCGACCTCGTCGAGGAGGGGGCGGACCCGATGATGGAGGACGCCTTCCCCCAGGAGTGGGCGGCGACGCTCCGGGCGCTGACCGCCAAGCCGGCGGCCGAGCTGGCGGACGTCTGGGTGCCCGGCCACGGCGCCGTCGTGGACCGGGCCTTCGTGGAGGAGCAGACCGCCCAGCTGGCCCAGCTCGCCGAGCGCTTCACCGAGGTCATCGACGGTGGCCTGGCCGGCGTCGACGCCCTCCTCAGCGCCTGCCGGGGCCTGGGTTTTGAGGACCAGACGCTGCGCGACGCCGCCGTACGGGCGCTCGAGCTGCGCGCCTGACGGGGCACGCGCCGTCCTCGGTGCCGGGTATGGCGTGCACGCGACGTCGTCGGTGGGGCGTGGGGCGTGCATGCGACGTCGTCGGTGGGGAGCGGGTGTCGTCATTTGCACTCGGAGGGGTCGAGTGCTAATCATGGACCTAGCACTCTCGACTCGAGAGTGATAACACCTGACCGGCCCTGTCGAGGGTCGTGCGACGGGGCGACCTGAGCCCCCGAGCGCGGCTCGTCCGTCGCGGGCGACAGCCCGGTCGTCCGCCCATCACTGTGTGGAGGAAAAGACCACGATGGCCAAGACCATTGCTTTCGACGAGGAGGCCCGCCGCGGCCTCGAGCGGGGTATGAACACCCTCGCCGACGCCGTCAAGGTGACCCTCGGCCCCAAGGGCCGCAACGTCGTGCTCGAGAAGAAGTGGGGTGCGCCCACCATCACCAACGACGGTGTGAGCATCGCCAAGGAGATCGAGCTCGAGGACCCCTACGAGAAGATCGGCGCCGAGCTGGTCAAGGAGGTCGCCAAGAAGACCGACGACGTCGCCGGTGACGGCACGACCACCGCGACCGTCATCGCCCAGGCGATGGTGCGCGAGGGTCTGCGCAACGTCGCGGCCGGCGCCAACCCGATGGCCCTCAAGCGCGGCATCGAGGTCGCCGTCAAGGCGGTCAACGACGAGCTGCTGAGCCAGGCCAAGGAGGTCGAGACCAAGGAGCAGATCGCCCAGTCCGCGTCCATCTCCGCGGCCGACACCGAGATCGGCGAGATGATCGCCGAGGCCATGGACAAGGTCGGCAACGAGGGTGTCATCACCGTCGAGGAGTCCAACACCTTCGGCCTGGAGCTCGAGCTCACCGAGGGCATGCGCTTCGACAAGGGCTACATCAGCCCCTACTTCGTCACCGACACCGAGCGCATGGAGGCCGTGCTCGAGGACCCCTACGTCCTCGTCGTGAACTCCAAGATCTCCTCGGTCAAGGACCTGCTGCCGCTGCTGGAGAAGGTCATGCAGTCCGGCAAGCCGCTGGCGATCGTCGCCGAGGACGTCGAGGGCGAGGCCCTGGCGACCCTGGTCGTGAACAAGATCCGCGGCAACTTCAAGTCCGTCGCCGTCAAGGCCCCGGGCTTCGGTGACCGCCGCAAGGCCATGCTCGGCGACATCGCCATCCTCACCGGTGGCCAGGTCATCTCCGAGGAGGTCGGCCTCAAGCTCGAGACCGCCGAGCTGGACCTGCTGGGCAGCGCCCGCAAGGTCGTCGTCACCAAGGACGAGACCACCATCGTCGAGGGCGGCGGCGACGCCGACCAGATCGCCGGCCGGGTGGCCCAGATCCGCGCCGAGATCGACAACAGCGACTCCGACTACGACCGCGAGAAGCTGCAGGAGCGCCTGGCCAAGCTGGCCGGTGGCGTCGCCGTCATCAAGGCCGGCGCCGCGACCGAGGTCGAGCTCAAGGAGCGCAAGCACCGCATCGAGGACGCCGTCCGCAACGCCAAGGCTGCGGTCGAGGAGGGCATCGTCGCCGGCGGCGGCGTGGCCCTGATCCAGGCGTCCAAGGCCTTCGACGGTCTGAACCTGACCGGCGACGAGGCCACCGGCGCCAACATCGTCCGCGTCGCGGTCGAGGCTCCGCTCAAGCAGATCGCGATCAACGCGGGTCTCGAGGGCGGCGTCGTCGCGGAGAAGGTGCGCAACCTGACCCCCGGCGAGGGCCTCAACGCGGCCACCGGCGAGTACGGCGACATGCTGGCCTTCGGTGTGGCCGACCCGGTGAAGGTGACCCGCTCTGCGCTGCAGAACGCCGCCTCCATCGCGGCCCTGTTCCTCACCACCGAGGCCGTCATCGCCGACAAGCCGGAGAAGACCCCGGCGATGCCCGGCGGCGCCGACGGCGGCATGGGCGGCATGGACTTCTGACCTGACGGTCGGAGCACAGCGCGCCCGCGTTCCTCGCGGGCGGTCAACGCACCACGGGGCGGTCCCTTCCTCACGGGAGGGGCCGCCCCGTCGGCGTGCCGGGTCGGTCCTGGACCTCTCAGCCGGCGGTGAACCGCATCCGGTTGGTCTGCTCGACCTGCTCGTAGTCCTGCCCCGTCAGCCGCAGCGTCGAGGAGACCTGCTGCAGCGAGGCCGTCACCCGCTCCTCGGTCGCCTTCCAGTCCTGCATCACCGCCTGGAAACGGGCCGACGCCGAGCCCTGCCAGCAGTCCTGCAGGGCCACCAGCGTGGCCATCATCGCCCGCACCTCGGCCTCGATGGAGCCGGCGATGCGCTCGATGTCGCCGGAGGCGGCGGCGATGCGTGCGGTGTCGACCGCGAAGTGGTTGCTCATGGGTTCCCTCCCTGGTGCGGTGGTGGCGCTCCGGTGTCGCCCACCCGTGCCCCCGACCGTAGACACAGCACGCGGGGCCGCGCTGGCGCTGTCCACAGGGTCGTCGGGCACGGCATAGGGTCGTGCCCATGACCGGCCGCTCGATCGTGCTCTTCGCCCTCGCCGCCCTGCTCGAGATCGGCGGGGCGTGGCTGGTCTGGCAGGGCGTCAAGGAGCACCGGGGGTGGGTCTTCGTCGGGCTGGGCGTGGTCAGCCTCGGCCTCTACGGCGTCGTCGCCGCCCTCCAGCCCGACGCCAACTTCGGGCGGGTGCTGGCCGCCTACGGCGGCGTCTTCATCGTCGGCTCCCTGCTGTGGGGGATGGTGCTCGACGGCTTCCGGCCCGACCGCTGGGACGTCGCGGGCGCCCTGGTCTGCCTGGCCGGGGTGGCCCTCATCATGTACGCCCCCCGCGCCGTCGGCACATGACCATCTGGGTCGACACCCCGATCTGGCCGGCCCACGGCCGGCTGTGGTGCCACGTCATCAGCGACGTCTCCCTGGAGGAGCTGCACGCCTTCGCCCGCCGGGCCGGCATCCCGGAGCGCTCCTTCGAGGGCGACCACTACGACGTGCCGGCCGAGCGTCGCGACGCCGTCGTCGCTGCCGGTGCGGTGCCCACCACCGGGGGTGACCTCATCCGGCGCCTCGCCGACTCGGGTATGCGGTTCCGCAAGCGCCGCCGCGAGCGTCCCCTCGGCCGGCACCCGGACGGGCTCGCCTGGCTCGGTCTGCCGCACACCCTCGAGGTCGTGGCCTCCCCGCACGAGCCGCCGGCCGGCGCCGCCGCGGCCGTGGTGCTCGTCGGCGCCCGCGACCGCCGCGAGATGGTCCTGGTGCGCAGCGCCGGCCGCGAGGGCTGGGCGCCCCCCGGGGGCAAGCGCGAGCCGCGCGAGAGCGTGCGCGAGGCCGCCGTGCGCGAGGTCGAGGAGGAGACCGGCCTGCACCTGCACCCGGCCGGGCTGGCGCCCGTCGGCTACGAGCGGATCACGGTGGCCCAGGGGCACGGCCGCGGCACCTGGGTCGACGGCGTCAACCTGCTCGCGGTGCTGGCGGCGCGGCTGCCGGCCCGCGCGGACGTCCGCCCGCAGCTGGACGACGTCGTGGAGGCCCGCTGGGCGACCCGCTCGCTCGCCGAACGGCTGTGCGGCGAGGAGCCGTGGTGGCCGCTCGTGCACTGGTGGTGGGAGCACCACTGAGCGCCGCCGGGCACCCGGGGCCACGGCGGGACGGCTCACCCCCGCAGGTGCCTGAGCGCCTCCCGCCGCGACAGCCCGCTGAGCCCGTCGCCGAGCTCGTCCACGAGCTCCAGCACCCGCTCCGGGTCGGTCCGCGCGTGCTGGCGCAGCGCCCACCCGAGCGCCTTGCGCACGAAGAACTCGTCCCCGAAGGGCGACCCCGGCAGGTTGGCGCGCACGCACCGCTCCAGCAGCGCGGTGTCCGTGGCCTCCTTGTGCCCCAGCTGGGACAGGATGGCGGTCCGCCGCAGCCACAGGTCGTCCGCGACCGCCCACCCGTCCATCACCGGGGTGACGACCTCCCGGTGCGCCCGCAGCACCCCGCCCACCAGCCGGGTGGCGACGACGTCGACGAGGTCCCACCACGCCCCGGTCACCACCAGGTGCCGGTAGAGGTCGAGGACGGCGGGGCCCTGCCAGGGCCGGGCGGCGCGGTGCTCGGCCAGCGCCAGCGCGGCATACCTCTCCTCCCGGTGGGTCGCGTCGTCCCACAGCGCACGCACCGTCGCCTCCCACGTCTCCCGGTCGGCGGGCGGGTGCGCGCGCAGCAGGGGCCTGACGACCTGCCGCAGCCGCGGGGCCGTCACCCCGTGGAAGGGCATCGCGGACCTCATGTAGCGCTGCTGACCCGCTGCGCGCTGCGGGTCGCCGGCCGCGGCCAGCGCCTCGCGCACCGCGGCGACGAGCGCCGCGTCGGGCCGACCCGCAGCCACCCCTCAGCCCTGCTGACCCAGCTCGGCCAGCTCGCCGGCCAGGTTGGACCGGGCCCGCCCGGTCCAGGCCTCGTGGGCGTGCGCCGTGCGGTAGAGGCGCTCGCGCCGTGCGAACCCGGCCAGCACCCGCCCGCGCCCGGCGCGGAAGGCGTCGTCGGGGACGTGGGCGTACTCCTCGCGCACCTGCGCGCGGTAGGCGGCATACCTGTGCGCGGGGGCGGACAGGATCCACAGGTCCGCGTCGTGGACGGCCTCGAGCACCCGGGTATGCGGTGCGCCCGGGTCGGGCTCGTGCGCGGCGGTCATGAGCACCCCCGCCTCGACGGCGTCCACCAGCCGGTCGTCGACACCGAGGGCGTGGAGGTGGTCGCGGGCCATCGTCGCGCTGCGGTGCTCGTTGCTGCCGGCAGCGGCCCGCGGGTCGTAGTGGACGTCGTGGAACCACCCCACCGTGCGCGCCAGCAGGGCCTCACGGGCGTCGAGGGCCCCGGCCCCGGTGAGCTCGTCCAGGGCGGCCAGCACCTCGCCCAGGTGCTCCACGGTGTGGTAGCGCCGGTGCGCCTCGCCCCAGCCGCGCAGCAGCAGCGACCCCTCGCGCAGCCACAGGTCGCGGCCCGCCCGGGGCGCCAGCAGCTCGACGTCGTCGAGCCACCGGTCCAGCAGCGCCTCGCTCATCCGAGCCGCGCGCCCCGCCACAGGTCGACGCCGGAGTCGCGGGCGTGCTCGTCGACGACGGCCAGCTCCTCGGCGGTGAAGGTGATGCGGTCGAGGGCGCAGACGTTCTGCTCCAGCTGCTCGGGGCTGCTGGCGCCGATGAGCACCGAGCTCATCCGCTCGTCCCGCAGCGCCCACGCCAGGGCCATCTGCGCCAGGGTCTGGCCGCGCCCGGAGGCGATCTGGTCCAGGGCCCGCAGGTGCTCGACGGTCTCGTCGTTGATGAGGTCGGTGGACAGGCTCTTGCCCTGGGTGGCGCGCGAGCCCTCGGGGATGCCGTGCAGGTACTTGTCCGTCAGCATCCCCTGCGCCAGCGGCGAGAAGGCGATGCAGCCGGCGCCCACGTCGTCGAGGGTGTCGAGCAGCTGGTCCTGCTCCACCCAGCGGTTGAGCATGGAGTAGGACGGCTGGTGGATGAGCAGCGGCGTGCCGAGGTCGGCCAGCATCGTCGCGGCCCGGCGGGTGTCCTCGGCGGAGTAGGAGGAGATCCCGACGTAGAGCGCCCTGCCCGAGCGCACGATCGCGTCGAGGGCGCCCATCGTCTCCTCCAGCGGCGTCTCCGGGTCGGGCCGGTGGTGGTAGAAGATGTCGACGTAGTCCAGCCCCATCCGCCGCAGCGACTGGTCCAGGCTGGCCACGAGGTACTTGCGCGAGCCCCCGACCTGCCCGTAGGGACCGGGCCACATGTCCCAGCCGGCCTTGCTGGAGATCACCAGCTCGTCGCGCAGCCCGGCGAAGCTGCGGCGCAGGTGCCGGCCCATGTTCTCCTCGGCCGAGCCGTAGGGCGGGCCGTAGTTGTTGGCCAGGTCGAAGTGCGTGATCCCCAGGTCGAAGGCCCGCCGCAGCACCGCCTCCTGCTTCTCGAAGCTCACGTCGTCGCCGAAGTTGTGCCACAGGCCCAGGCTCACCGCGGGCAGCCGCAGGCCGGAGCGGCCCACCCTCCGGTAGTGCATCGAGTCGTAGCGCGTGGGGTCGGGCGTGTACGTCATACCCGCCAGTCTGGCCCACCCGCGCGGCTTGCGGGCACCCGGCCGGATCGGGTATGGCGCTCGCGCGCCCCCCGCCCCTAGGCTGCAGGCATGCCCGTGGACGACTGGGGTCTGCGTCCCCTCCTGCTGGCGGTCGAGACCGACCCCAGGCGGCTGGGGCGGACGGAGACCGAGCTCGCGCGCAGCTTCGCCGGGACCTACCGCGTGCGCGGCGAGGCCTCCGTGATCGACGCGCGCCGCCAGCTGGAGGGGGCGGCCCGGCGCGGCGAGCGGGTCGCGCTCATCCTCGTCGACGACCGGATCGGCGCCGAGGAGCGCGACGAGCTGCTCAACCTGGCCCGGACCGCCCACCCCGAGGCCCGGCGCGGCCTGCTGGTGGACTGGGGCGCGTGGGCCGACCAGGACGTGGCCCGCACGATCCTGCGCGGGACCGCGGTCGGTGACCTGCACTCCTACGTGCTGCGGCCCTGGACCGAGGGGGACGAGCTGTTCCACCGCACGATCGCCGAGATCGTCCAGGACTGGTCGCGCGCCGACCCCCGCAACAAGCGCGAGGTCGTCGTGGTGGCCGACCCGCACTCCGGGCGGGCCTTCGAGG
Organism: Ornithinimicrobium pekingense DSM 21552; assembly: GCF_000421185.1. GTDB lineage: Bacteria > Actinomycetota > Actinomycetes > Actinomycetales > Dermatophilaceae > Ornithinicoccus > Ornithinicoccus pekingensis. Next base: position 177,216 of record NZ_ATWJ01000001.1, on the reverse strand, counting down.
TCAGCAACCTGCTCCAGCGCAACCGCGTGCCCTACGCCTTCCGCGACCGGTCCTCCCCGCAGGGGCAGCGGGTGCTCGAGGCCGCCGCACCCGAGCGCGAGGGAGAGGTGGTCGTGTGGATGCCGGCCATCGGCGGACCCACGCTCGTCGACCCCTCCGACACCGAGGTGCTGCGCGCCTGGGGGATCCCCACCGAGATCGACGGCCCCAAGCGCGACTTCGACCTGCTCGTCATCGGGGCCGGTCCCTCCGGCCTGGCCGCCGCGGTCTACGGCGCCTCCGAGGGGCTCTCGACGTTGGTGGTGGAGCGCGAGGCGATCGGGGGCCAGGCGGGCACCAGCTCGCTGATCCGCAACTACCTCGGCTTCTCCCGCGGGCTCAGCGGTGCCGAGCTGGCCCAGCGCGGCTACCAGCAGGCGTGGGTCTTCGGCGCCCACTTCGTGCTCACCCGCGAGGTGGAGAGCCTGGAGCGGGTCGGCGATGCCTTCCGGGCGACGGTCTCCGGGCAGGGCGCGGTCACCGCGCGCGCCGTGATCCTGGCCTGCGGGGTGGCCTACCGGCGGCTCGGGGTGCCCAGCGTGGAGGCCTTCACCGGCAAGGGGGTCTACTACGGCGCCAGCGTCTCGGCGGCGCACGCGCTCGCGGGCCTGGCGGCCGCGGTCGCCGGCGGCGGCAACTCCGCCGGCCAGGCGGTGCTGCAGCTGGCGCGCTACTGCACCGCGGTGCACCTGGTCGTGCGCGGGGCGCGGCTGGAGGAGACCATGTCGGCCTACCTCATCGAGGCCATCGCCGGTGAGCCGGTCATCTCCGTGCACCTGGCCAGCGACGTCACGGCCGCCACCGGCGACGGGCGCCTGGAGGGCCTGACCCTGACCGACCGCGGCACCGGGGCCACCCGCGACATCGAGGTCGACGGCTTCTTCGTCATGATCGGCGCCGAGCCGCACACCGACTGGCTGCCCGCCGAGGTCCGCCGCGACGAGCGCGGCTTCGTGCTCACCGGGACCGAGGCGGCTCACGACCTGTCCGACCTCAACCTGCACCCGCACGAGACGTCGGTGCCGGGCCTGTTCGCGGTCGGTGACGTCCGCGCCGGCTCGGTCAAGCGCGTCGCCTCCGCCGTGGGGGAGGGGTCGGTCGTGGTCTCCGAGGTGCACGTGCACCTGAGCACCCCGCACGGGTGAGAGCGGGACGGGTATGGAGCCGCGCAGGTCAGGCACCCTGGTCGCCGTCGCGGCTGCGCTCGTGCTCCCGCTGGCGGGACTGGCCCTGCTGGTCGCCCGGCCGGCGCTCGACCTGCGGTGGGAGCACCACCCGGCCCACTTCTGGCTGGTGCTGGGGTCAGCGGCGTTGTCGGCGGTGCTGGCCTACGCCACCGGCGACGCGGCGGCACGGCGCGGCGACGCCCGGCTGGCGCACGTGTCGCTGGCCTTCCTCTCCTCCGCCGGGTTCCTCGGGCTGCACGCCCTGGCGACCCCCGGTGTGCTGCTGGAGGGGTCCAACATCGGCTTCGCCGTCGCCACGCCGATCGGGGTGGCGCTCGGCTCGCTCTTCGCCCTGCGCTCGACCAGGGACGTCGCCGGGGACGGCGCTGTCGCCGAGGTCGCCCTCGCCCGCTGGCTGCGGTGGGGTCTGCTGGCGCTCATGCTCGCCTGGGCCGTGGTGTCGCTGGCCGGCCTGCCGCCCCTGGGCGGACCGCCGGCCGGGGCCGAGCGGCTGCCGCTGCTGGTCGCCGTCCCGGGCATCGTCCTCTACGTCCTGGCCGCATGGCACTACGCACGCCGGTGGCGCACCCGACGCGAGGGTGTGCTGCTGGCGGTCGCGGCCGCATACCTGCTCCTGGCCCAGTCCCTGGTGGCGATGGCGCTGGCCCGCAACTGGCAGCTGTCCTGGTGGGAGTGGCACGTGCTGCTGCTCGCCGCCTTCGCGCTCGTGGCCGTCGGCGCCCGGCGGTCGTGGCACGAGGAGCGCTTCGCCGCGCTCTACCTCGACGACACCTCCGCAGGGCGGCGCGAGGCCAGCGTGCTGTTCGCCGACCTGCAGGGCTTCACCGCCTTCTCCGAGAGCCAGGAGCCGGAGGAGGTGACCGCGATGCTCAACGACTACCTGTCGGTCGCCGTCCCGGCCGCGCTGCGCCACGGCGGCGACGTCGACCGGATCGTCGGCGACGCCGTCATGGTCACCTTCAACACCCGCGGCGACCAGCCCGACCACGCGGTCCGGGCGGTGCGCGCCGGGCTGGCGCTGCAGCGCGAGACGAGCGTCGTGGCGGGACGGCACCCGGGCTGGCCGCGCTTCCGCGTCGGCGTGAACACCGGCCCGGCGACCGTCAGCGTGCTGGGCACGCACGGCGGGCGCACGCACACCGTCATCGGCGACACGGTCAACACCGCGGCCCGGATCGAGGCGCAGGCACCGACAGGCGGTGTCGCAGTCGGCCCCGCCACGCTCGCGGCCCTGCCTCCGACGGCCCGGACCCGGCCGCTGGGGCGGCTGGAGCTCAAGGGCAAGACCGAGCCGGTCGAGACCCACCTGGTGCTGGGCCTCGACCGGGAGGAGCCTGACTGACCTGCGGCGGCCGGCAGCGGACCCGCTGCCTGTAGGCCCGCGGTCAGCCGTCGTCAGAGAAGCGGATCTCGACGCGCCGGTTCTGCTGCCGACCCTCGGGGTTGTCACGACCGTCCGGGTGGGTGTTCTCGGCGACCGGTTCGCTCGACCCCTTGCCGGAGGAGGTGAGGCGGCCCTCGTCGATCCCGTGCTCGACGAGGTAGTCGGCCACCGCCTCGGCGCGCTCCTCCGACAGCGGCTGGTTGACCTCGTCCGTGCCGAGGCCGTCGGTGTGGCCGATCACCTCGACCGGCGCGTCCGACTGCTCCAGCAGGGCCAGCACCGTGTCGAGGCTGCTGGCCGCCGTGGGCCGGAGCTCGGCGGAGTCGAAGTCGAACAGGAACCGGTCCGAGATCTGCATGACCTGGTCGTCGGCCTCGGTGGTCACACCGAGCGCCTCCTCCAGGGCCTCCGTCCCGGCCTCGGGCGGGTCGGTGTAGAACAGCGACACGGTGGACCGCGGCGCCTCCCAGACGGTGGAGACGGTGACGGTCGTCCGAGGCGCCTCGTAGCCCTCCGGCACGGGTGCCTCCTCGGAGGCAACGGCCACGACGGAGCCGACCACGCTCAGCCCCAGCGCGAGCGGGAGAGCCCGCGGGAAGCGGCTCATCGGCGACCCGCCAGTGGCGCGTCGAACATCACCTGCGACCAGCCGTCGCCGAAGATCTCGCTGAAGTCCAGCGTCAGTTTGGTGGCCTCGGCGTCCACCCGGCCGGCGAAGACGAGGACGGCGTCCACGCCCTCCCCCGGCTGCAGCCTCAGGGTCTGTCCGTCGCCGCCGGCCTGCACCTGGAAGGCGTAGGTCCGACCGCGGTCGTCGTAGAGACGCGGCGAGCTGGTGGTGGCGGACCCGTACCAGGTGTCGAGCTCGTCGTCGGCGTCGTTGACCAGGGTGATCTCGGCCTCGACGTAGTAGTCGTGGACCAGGACCCGGTGCACGGTGATCGTGAAGGCGGATTCTTCGGTGCTGACCGACATCGACTCACCCAGCTCGACGGTCTGCGCCTGGGCAGGCTCGACCGCGTTCGGGTCGGTGGTCGCCGCGGCCTGGCCGGCCGCATCGGCCGGCGCCGGGGTCGAGGTCTGGGGTGCAGCGCCGGAGGCAGCGGACGGCTGGTCCGACGCCTGCTCCTCGATGGGGTCCCCGCCCCCGCTGCAGGCCGAGAGGGCCAGGGCTGCGGCCAGGGTCAGGCCGGCGAGCCTGCCGGGTCGTGCGTGCATGTGTGAATCTCCTCGCGCGTCAGGACGTCCCAACCCCGTCAGGACCGGGGGCGTCAGGTCCGGGCGGGGGCGTGCGGGAGCGCAAGCGCGCGCCTCGGATCCCCCTCTTGCGGGCACTCACGTTACACAACCCACCGGGAGCGGCTGCACCGCCACCGGCGGCCGAGACTGCGTCAGCGCTTGGTCATGGACTCCGCCAGATCGGCGAGGGCGTCGGCGAGCTCCTCGCGGGCGTTGTGGGCCCCGTCGAGCAGGCCGCGCACGCCACCGCCGGCGGAGTGCCCCGCCGAGCCGACCGCGCCGGTGACGCCCGTGGCGACCGAGGTCGCCGCACCGGTCACACCGCCGGCCACGGCCTTGGCCGCGTGCTTGGTGCCGGAGAGGAAGGACTGGGTCGCCAGGGTCAGGCCGGCGCCCACGAGCCAGACGTCCTTGGCCAGGCCGGTGCCGTCGGCGGTCGGGCGCACGCCGTCGTCCTCGGTCATGCCCGGCGTCTTCAGGTACATGCCCGTCAGGCCGGCCCCGAACGCGGCGAGCGCGGTGCCCGCGACCGCGGAGGGGACTGTCGGCAGCAGCAGCAGCGCCCCCACGCCGATCTCGCCGTAGCCGAGCAGCTTGGTGAAGTCCTTGGCGCTCATGTCCTTGAACATCGGGTAGACGCTCGAGGCCCAGCCGTGCATCTGCTCCTGGCCCTCCTCGTCGGCCTTGAGCTTGTTCAGGCCCGAGTTGAGGATGAAGGCGCCGGTCGCGACGCGCAGCGGGACGTGCGTGGGGTGCATGGTCTCTCCTGTTCGTGGGGGGTCAGGCGGTCCGTGCCACCACGGTATGCCGTGCGCTCCCGCACGGCTACCCGGCCTCACCTGCGAGGGGACCGGGCAGCGGTCGGGCGTGCACCACCGTCAGCCCGCTCACCGCACGGGTCAGCACCACGTAGAGGCGGCGCAGCCCGCTGCGCCGGTCCGGCTCGGCCTCGGCGATCTGCGCCGGCTCGGTGACGACGACCTGGTCGAACTCCAGGCCCTTGGCCACGGTGGCGGGGACGAGGTGCACGGGCAGGATGCGCTCCTCGGCGTGCGAGCCGTCGAGCACCTCGTGCTCCACGGCGGCCGCCGTCAGGGCCGAGCCGACCCGGTCGACCCAGGCGTCGGGGACGATGACCCCGAGGGAGCCCTCGTGCGCCGCTGCCGCCCGGACCGCCTCGACGGTGCCGGCCACGGGGTCGCCGACCGCCAGCACGTCCAGCCGGCCCGGGTGGGAGCGCACCGACCGGGGTGCCCCGAGCCCGGGCGCCATGTGCGGGAGCAGGCGAGCCGCATACTCGATGACCGACGCGGGGACGCGGAAGCCGCGGTCGAGCACCTCCAGGTGGACGTCATCGCCGTCCAGGGCCTTGCCCAGGTGCTGCAGCGACTCCGCCCAGGAGCCGGTGGCCCACGGGGTGGTGCCCTGGGCGATGTCGCCCAGGACGGTCAGCGAGCCCGTGGAGGCACGACGACCGACGGCACGCAGCTGCATGGGCGAGAGGTCCTGGGCCTCGTCGAGGACCACGTGGCCCAGGCTGGGGGTGCGCTCGAGCAGGTCGGCCACCTCGTCGAGCAGGGCCAGGTCGGCGACGCTCCACCGCGCGCTGCGGGGCGCGCGCGGCCGGTCCCAGACCATCGCCCGCTGGTCGTCCTCCAGCCCCTCGCCGGCCGAGAGCAGCTCGGCGACCACGGCCTGCGGCGTGACCTCGGGCCAGACGGACCTGACGTAGGCCTTGACCGCGGCCGACCGCGCGACCGCGTCCTGCACCCGGTCGTCGGGGGAGTCGCCCGAGCGCTCCATCGCCACGAGCACCGCGTGGGCGAGGCGCTGGGGCAGCATCGCGCGGGCGGCGGCGTAGCGGACCCCGCGGACGCGCAGCTCGTCCAGGATGTCCTGCACCTCGTAGGCGGGCACCCGCCACCGGCGCGACCCGCGGGGCACCACCAGCGCCTCGGTCGCGGGCCGCACGTGCCCCCAGACGGCCTCGCGCAGCACGTCGGCCATCCGCGCCTCGCCCTTGAGCCGGGCCACGTCCGGGGCGTCGACGGCCCGGACCACCGCGTGCCCGACGAGCTCCTCGACGGTGGTGTGGCGCACGGTGACCTCGCCCAGCGAGGGCAGGACCGCGCCGACGTGCTCGAGGAAGGCCCGGTTGGGCCCGACGACCAGCACACCGCCCCGGGCCAGGCGCTCGCCGAAGGCGTAGAGCAGCCAGGCGGCGCGGTGCAGCCCGACCGCGGTCTTGCCGGTGCCGGGCGCGCCCTGGACGCAGATGGTCGTGGCGACGTCGGCGCGGACGATCTCGTCCTGCTCGGGCTGGATGGTGGCGACGATGTCGCGCATCGGGCCGATCCGGGGGCGCTCGATCTCGCGGGCAAGAATCTGGCTCTGGCCCTCCCCGTGGCCCTGCGCCCCGGGCGGGCCGCCCGCGGTCAGCAGCTCGTCCTCGAAGGCCGTCAGCCGCCCCTCCTCGACCCCGAAGCGCCGCCGCCGCTCCACGCCCATCGGCTCGGTCGGGCTCGCCCGGTAGAACGCGGTCGACACCCCCGCCCGCCAGTCGACGACGACGGGGTCGCCGTCCTCGTCGCTGACGTGCCGCCGGCCGATGTAGAGACGCTCGGGGGTGTCCGTGTCGATGCGGCCGAAGAAGAGCGTCGTGCGCGGGTCGTCCTGCAGGGCCCGAGCGCGCAGCCACAGGGTGCGCGCGAGCGACTCCCCGGCGATCGCGTCGCCGCCGTCGGCCTGCAGCGAGAGGGTGTGCTCGCGCATGCGGGCCAGCTCGGCGCGGGCGCGCTCGAGGTGCGCCTGCTCCAGGGCGAGCTCGGCGTCGGGGGTGATGGGCGGTGGAGAGGTGTGTGGAGAGGTATGGGGTGGGCTGGCGGGCACGACAGACCTCGGCTCCGGGAGTGGGGGAGGAGCGAGGTTACACCCTGGCGAGACGCTCGGGCCAGGGGTTCGACCACTCATGACCCGCTGCACTTGTTATAAAGAAACTAGAACTATACGATCGGGGCGTGCTCATCCGCATCGACACCCGCGCCACCGAGCCGATCTACACCCAGATCGCGCGCGAGGTCCGCCGTGCCCTCGCCGTGGGGGAGCTGAGCGGGGGCGACCGGCTGCCGGCCGCCCGCGAGCTGGCCCGCTCCCTGGACGTCAACATGCACACGGTGCTGCGCGCCTACGGGGACCTGCGCGACGAGGGCGTCATCGAGCTGCGGCGCGGTCGGGGAGCCGTCGTGGTCGACGTCCCCGCCCCGCCCGACGAGGTGAGCACCGCGGTCCGCGACCTGGTCGCCCTGGCCCGACGGCACGACATACCCCTGAGCGACCTGCACCACGCCCTGGACGCCCTCGACGGCGAAGGAGACCCCTGATGACCACCTCCCCGACCACCTCTCTCACCCCGCAGGAGCAGCGGGTGCGGCGCGCCCACGTGAGCGCCACCTCGGCGGTGCTGGCCGTGTGCGCGGCGGCCTACCTCGCCGTCGTCGCGCTCGTCGCCGGCGAGCTGCCCGGCCGCATCGCGGTCCACTTCGGCCTCGACGGCACGTCGGACGGCTGGCTCGGCCGCTCCGTCGCGCTGGTGAGCTTCGGCGTGTTCGCGGTCGGCCTGCCCGTGCTGCTCCTGGTGGTCTTCGCCGCCGGGCAGTGGTGGCGCGGCGCGTCGGCGCGGCTCACCTCGGCGCTGGTCACCGGCCTCGCCGCCGGCCTGGTGGCGCTCTTCGGGCACCTGCTGTGGTCGCAGCGCGGCCTGACCGACACGACCGACCTGCAGCTGGCTGCCTGGGCGGTCCTCTGGCCGCTCGCCGCCGCCCTGGGCGTGGGGCTGCTGACCGCCGCCGTTCTCCCGCCGGCCCTGCCGCAGCCCGACCCCGTCGCCGTCGAGCCGATCGAGATCACGCCGACCGACCGGGTGTCCTGGTTCGGCGACGTGCGCAGCTCGCAGGTGATGATCTGGGCGCTGCTCGGCAGCGTGATCGCGGTGGTGGCCGCCACGCTGGTGTCCGGCATCTGGTGGCTCTGGCTCGTCGTGCTCCTGATGCTGCTGCTCTTCCCGGCCACGACGATCTTCCGGGTGACCGTCGACCGCTCCGGGCTGACCTGGCGCTCCGCGCTCGGGGTGCCGCGCGGCCGCGTGCCGCTGGAGGACGTCACCGGGGTGAGCATCGTCGAGGTGCGGCCGGGAGACTTCGGCGGCTACGGCGTCCGGTCCGTGCCCGGCGCGACGGCGGTCGTCACCCGGTCAGGCCCGGCGCTGCAGGTGCAGCGGGGGGACCGGCGGTTCGTCATCACCCTCGACGAGCCGGTCGCGGCGGCCGGCGTCCTGGAGGGCCTGCGCCTGCGCGCCGGTCGCTGAGTCGGTCCGCGGAGACAAGGTTGTGCCGGACAGGCAGCCCCGGGAGCGGTGCATGTCCGGCACAACCTTGCCCGCACCGGGAGGCGCTGCCTGCCCGTAGCCGCTGCTGCCCGCAGCAGCCGCTAACTGCCGTGGGGCGCTGGCGTCCGGGAGCCGCCGCCGGCGCGAGGCCTTCCGACCTCAGGGGCGGAGCGCGCGCAGGGGCAGCGGCACCGGTCGGCGCCCGACGTGCCGCTGCAGCGCCAGCTCGTAGAAGCCGACCAGCGCCTCGGTGGCCGCGCGCCACGAGTGCTGCTCGGCGTCCTCACGGGCGGCAGCGCCCATCCGCTCGCGCAGCGACGGGTCGGCGACCAGCCGCTCGAGCCGGTCGGTCAGCGCGTCGGTGTCGCCGGGCGGCACCAGGAACCCGGTCCGCCCGTCGTCGATGACGAACGGGATCCCGCCGGCGTCGGCGCCCACGACCGGCACGCCGCTGGCCATCGACTCCAGGGCGACCAGCCCCAGCGTCTCCGTCGTCGAGGGAAAGGCAAAGACGTCCGCCGACGCGTACGCCGCGGCCAGGTCCGAACCACCGAGGTAGCCGGTGAACACGGTCGGCGTCCCGGCAAACATCTGCTGCAGCTCCTCCCGGCCGGGCCCCGAGCCGACGAGGGCGAGGCGCACGCCATACCCGCCGAGGCGGCGCAGCGGCTCGAGCAGCTGGTCCAGGTCCTTCTCCCGGGAGAGCCGCCCGACGTAGAGGACCAGCGGCGCCTGCGGGTGCCCGTCGGTGAGGCGGTGCCGCATGGCCTCCGTCGCGGCGCCCGGGTGGTAGGCGACGGTGTCGACCGCCTTGGGCCACAGGTCCACCTCGCGGATGCCGACCTCGCGCGCACGGTCGACCATCTGCTGGGACGTGCACAGGTTGACCTCGGCGAGGTTGTGCATCCCCGTGATCCAGCCCTGCGAGGGTGCGCGCAGGAGCGAGAGCCCGTTGCCCAGGCGCGTCGTGTACGACGGCACGTCGGTGTGGAAGGAGGCCAGCAGCGGCAGGTTGCGGCGCCGGGCAGACAGGACGCCGTAGGCGGCGAGCCACACCGGGTTGACCGCATGGACCACGTCGGGCCGGAAGTCGATCATCTCCCGCGCGATCCGCGGTGTGGGCAGGCCCACCATGATCTCGGGGTACCACGGCCGGAACGACACCGAGCGCACCTTCACGACGCGGTGCGGGCCGTAGCTCTGCGGCGGCTCACCGGGGGCGAAGACCAGTGCCTCGTGCCCCAGCTCGGTGAGCTGGTCCAGGGTGCGGGTGATCCGCGTGACGACCCCGTCGACCTTGGGCAGGAAGACCTCGGTGAACAGCGCGATGCGCACGAGCGGGTATGCCGTCCGCTCAGGCGCTCTGCTCGGCGGGGGCGGCCCGCGTCGTGCGCGAGGCGGGCACGCCGGGCTGCTGCTCCTTGGTCCACACCGAGGTGCACGGGATCTTCTCGAGGTCGGCGCGGTGGGCGTAGCGCCGGGCGACCTCCTCGACCTCGACGAGCAGGCCCTCCTCCAGCAGGGTCGGCCGCAGACCGAGGTCGAGGAAGGTGTCGTTGGTGACGTGCAGCTCGTTCTCCGCCGCCTCGTGGCGCGGGTTGGGCACCATCTCCACCGTGGCGCCGCTGATCCGCGCGACCAGCTCGGCCAGGTCACGGACCCGGTGGGTCTGGGTCATCTGGTTGAAGATCTTGACGCGGTCCCCCCGGGCGGGCGGGTGCTCCAGGGCGATCTGCACGCAGCGGACCATGTCGCGGATGTGGATGAACGCCCGGGTCTGGCCGCCGGTGCCGTGCACGGTCAGCGGGTAGCCGACCGCCGCCTGCATGAGGAAGCGGTTGAGCACCGTGCCGTAGTCGCCGTCGTAGTCGAAGCGGTTGATGAGCCGCTCGTCGCGTTCGGTCTGGTCGGTGTGCGTGCCCCAGATGATGCCCTGGTGCAGGTCGGTGATCCGCAGGGCGTCGTTCTTGGCGTAGTAGGCGAACAGCTGCTGGTCCAGGCACTTGGTCATGTGGTAGATCGAGCCCGGGTTGGTCGGGTAGAGCATCTGCACGCTCACCCGGTCACCGTCCGCCCCGCCCTCGGGGGTGACCTCCACGTCGAGGTAGCCCTCGGGGATCTTCATCCCGGCCGTGCCGTAGCCGTAGACGCCCATGGTGCCCAGGTGCACCAGGTGGGCGTCGAGCTCGGTCTCGACGAGCGCGCACAGGACGTTGTGCGTGGCGTTGGTGTTGTTGTCGACCGTGTAGCGCTTGTGGGCCGGCGACTTCATCGAGTAGGGCGCCGCGCGCTGCTCGGCGAAGTGGACCACCGCGTCCGGGCGCTCCCGCAGCAGCAGCGCGACCAGACCGTCGTAGTCCTGCGCGACGTCCAGCTCGGCGAACCCGAGCCGGTGGCCGGAGACCTCCTGCCACGCGGTGACGCGTTCCTCGATGCTCCTGATGGGCGTCAGCGAGGTGGCGCCGAGCTCCTCGTCGATGCTCCGGCGGGAGAGGTTGTCGACGATGACCACGTCGTGACCGAGGTCGGAGAGGTGGAGAGCCGCGGGCCAGCCGCAGAACCCGTCGCCACCCAGGACAGCGATCTTCACTTGGCAGAACTCCTTGCACGCGCCGAGGACGCCGCGGTCGGCGACGCCTGCGGCCAACCTACATCGGCGCGCGCCCGGGAGCCTTCCCGAGCCCCGTCACCTGCGGCTCTGCGCCGCGGCGACCTCAGGGCTGCTCGTCGGGCCGCGTGGCCAGCGTCACCGAGACGCGCTGCAGCTGCCCGTCGCGGACGAACTCCAGCTCGGCCTCGTCGCCGGTGCCGCGCTCGCGGACCTGCCCGACCAGAGCCAGGCTCGAGGGGACCTGCTCCCCGTCGATGCTGACGATGACGTCACCGTCCTGCAGGCCGGCCTCCGCCGCGGGTGAGCCGGGCTCGACCTGGGCCACCAGCGCGCCGGTGCGCAGGGCGTCCTCGGACTGCGCGGTGCCGTCGCCGAGCCCGACCCCCAGGAAGGCGTGCTCGGCGGTGCCGTCCTCGATGAGCTGGTCGGCGATGAGCCGGACCTTGCCGGCCGGGATGGCGAAGCCGATCCCGATCGAGCCCGCCTGCGACTGGCCGGGGGCGGGGATGGAGGCGATGGAGGAGTTGATGCCGACGAGCTCGCCGGCGGCGTTGACCAGGGCGCCGCCGGAGTTGCCGGGGTTGATCGCCGCCGAGGTCTGGATGGCGTTGGTGACGACCCGCTGGGCGGCGGCCGTGCCACCCCCGGCGGCACGGGTGGTCACGGGCCGGTCGAGGGCGCTGACGATGCCGGTCGTGACGGTGCCGGAGAGCCCGAGCGGGTTGCCGACGGCCATGACCGGGTCACCCACGGTCAGCTGCGTGTCGTCACCCACGGCGACGGGCGCCAGGTCGGCCGGCGGGCTGGCGAGGGAGAGGACGGCCAGGTCGCTGGAGGGGTCGGAGCCGGCGAGCGTGGCGTCGTAGCGGCGGCCGTCGGCCAGCACCACCTGCACGGCCTGCGCGCCCTCGACGACGTGGGCGTTGGTGATGACGTGCCCCTGGTCGTCCCAGACGACGCCGGAGCCGGCTCCCTGGCCGGCCTGGCCGGCCACCTCGATCGACACGACGCTGGGGCTGACCGCCTGCGCGACCCCGGCCCAGTCCTCGGCGGGCTCGAAGGAGACGGGGGTGCCGGTGGCGGTGTCGCCGTCGTCCGCCGGGGAGGCGCTCACGGGGGTCGACGGCTGGCCCTCGTCCGTCGTGCCCGCCCCGGTGCCGGTGACGACCGCCCAGGTCCCACCGGTGGCCAGGATGGCCGACAGCAGGCTGGCGATCCCGATGTCGGCCCAGCGGCTGCCCGGCCGGGACGGCGGGCGGGACTCGGGGCGGGGCTGCTGCTGCTCGGTCGGCGTCGTGGTCATGGCGTCACTGTCGCACCCCCGCGTGGAACGTTCCTGGCAGGTCGCTGGACGTCGGCTGGGTGCGCTGCCGGACCGGGATTTTCCGCCCGTGCGATCACGAACGGGTCTCGCCGAAGTGACAAAACCATAACGATCGGCATTTTGACCTGCATATTCGCGGGTCATCGATTGAGGCCTCGGCGCGGGTCTCGTTATGTTCGAGACATCCCGTGTAACCAGTCCAATCGGGGCGACGTGCTCCCCGCGGCGTGCTTTCCGCATGCGGTGCGAGAGGCATGTGCCTCGTCCAACCGAAAGGACCGTGGTCGCATCATGACCAAGTCACGCATCTCCCTCCTCGCGGCGTTCAGCGCCGCCGGCCTGGCGCTCACCGCCTGCGGTGACGGCGGCTCCGGCGAGGAGGCCGGATCCACCCTGGAGCGCGTCCAGGAGGAGGGCACCATCAAGGTCGCCTTCGCCGGCGAGATCCCTTACTCCTACGAGGAGGACGGCGAGCTCACCGGCGCCACGATCGCGCTCGACACCGAGATCTTCAACGCGATGGGCATCGAGAACGTCGAGGGCCAGCTCGTCGAGTGGGACGCGCTCATCCCCGGCCTGAACGCCGGCGAGTACGACGCCGTCTCCGCGGGTATGTCGATCCTGCCGGACCGCTGCGAGCGGGCCGCGTTCGCCGAGCCCACGATCATGTACACCAGCACGCTCATGGTGCCCGAGGGCAACCCCGAGGGCCTGAGCGACTTCGCCAGCATCGCGGACACCGACCTGACCCTGGCGGTGCAGTCCGGGGCCATCGAGCAGGGGTACGCCGACGACCTCGGGCTCGGCAACACGATGACGGTCAACTCCGCGCAGGACGGCATGGACGCGGTCAGCAGCGGCCGGGCGGACGCCTTCGCGCTGACCAACATCACCCTGTCCACCATGGCCGAGGACAACCCCGACGCCGGGGTGGAGACGACCGGCGGCTTCGTCGCCGAGGTCGACGGCGTCAAGCAGATCAGCGCCGGCTCGACCGTCTTCCGCCCGGAGGACACCGACCTGCTCGAGGCCTACAACGAGGAGCTCGCCAAGATCGTCGGCGACCAGGCGCGCTTCGAGGAGCTCGTCGGCGAGTTCGGGTTCACCGACGCCGAGCGTCCGCCGGAGGGCCTGACCGCCCAGATGCTCTGCGACAACGACCTGGAGGCCGCGAACGAGGCCGCCGACCAGGCCGGCGGCTGAGTCCCCGGTCCGTGGTCGAGTTCCTCACGGACCTCGGCACGGCCCTGCCGAGGCTGCTGGCGGAGGGTCTGCGCGACACCCTCCTGTCCTTCCTCGGCGGGGCCGTGCTGATGGTGCTCGTCGCCGTCGTGCTCGGCGTGTCGATGCACCAGGGGTCACGGTGGCTGCGCGTCGTCGCCCGGGTGGTCGTGGAGTTCTTCCGCGGCACCTCTCTCGTCGTGCAGCTGTTCTTCCTCTTCTACGTCCTGCCGTCGCTGACCGGTATGGACAGCCTGGGCGGCACCTGGACGGCCATCCTGGCCCTGGGGCTGAACTACGGCGCATACGGGGCCGAGGTGGTCCGGGGCTCCCTCAACGCCGTCCCGGCGGGGCAGTGGGAGACCGCGACCGCCCTGTCGATGCCGTGGCAGACCAAGATGCGCCGGGTCATCTGGCCGCAGGCCTGGGCGCTCATGCTCCCCGGCTTCAACAACCTGATGGTCATGCTCGTCAAGGGCACCGCCGTCGTGGGCCTGGTGCTGCTCAACGACCTGACCTTCGAGTCCGAGCAGGTCCGCCGGGAGGTGGGCACGTGGCCGGCCTTCCTGGCCGCGCTGCTGATCTACTTCGTGATCGCCTGGAGCGTCTCCCTCGTGCTGCGGCGTCTGGAGGCCCGCGCCCAGCGTCGGCTGGGGCTGGGCGACTTCGAGGTCCGCAAGGCCCGGCAGGACGCGGACCAGGTGATGGCCGGGGCGGCTGCCCCTGGCGGGTCGACGGGAACGAGGTGACGTAGATGTTCGAGACCGAGCTCTTCCTGGAGGCGCTGCCGATCCTCGTGGTGGCCTTCCTCAAGGTCACGCTCGTGGTCACCGTGGCCAGCTCGCTGCTGGCCGCCGTGCTGGGTCTGGTGTGGGCGATCGCCCTGCGCGAGCTGCCCGGTCCGCTGGCCCGTCCGCTGGCCTTCGTCCTGGACTTCATCCGGATGACGCCCCTGCCGGTCCACCTGCTGGTGATCTACTACGCCTTCACCGGGCTGAGCCCGATGACGGTGGGCATCCTCGTGTTCGGGGTGCACTACTCGACCTACATGGCGGAGTCCTACCGCGCCGGGATCGAGTCCATCCGCAAGGGGCAGTGGGAGGCCGCCAAGGCGCTGTCGCTGCCGCAGTCCCGGACCTGGCGTGCGGTGATCCTGCCCCAGGCGGTCCGCAACACGCTGCCCTCCCTGGGCAACTGGGCCATCGCGATGTTCAAGGACACCCCGTTCCTGATCTTCATCTCGGTCCCGGAGATGGTCACCCGCGCGCGCGAGTTCGGCGGGCAGAACTTCTCCTACATCGAGGCGATGTCCCTGGCCGGCCTGCTCTTCCTGCTGGCCAGCTATCCCACCGCGGTCCTCATGCAGAAGCTGGAGAAGAAACTTGCCTACTGACCCGGGCCACGACCCGACCACCGACGCCGGGACCTCCGGTGCCCAGCCGCGCGTCCGCTTCGAGGACGTCCGCAAGAAGTTCGGGCGCACCACCGTCCTGGAGGACCTCAACTTCACCGTCGAGCGAGGGGAGCGGGTGACTCTCATCGGGCCCTCCGGCTCGGGCAAGACGACGATCCTGCGGCTGCTCATGACGCTGGAGAAGCTCACCGGCGGCTACATCTGGGTGGACGGGGACCCGCTCACCCACGACCGCCGGGACGGCAAGCGGGTGGAGCTGCGTGCCAAGCAGGTCGCCGAGGTGCGCAAGCGCATCGGCATGGTCTTCCAGCAGTTCAACCTCTTCCCGAACATGTCGGTCGTGCAGAACATCACCGAGGCGCCCGTCCACGTGCTGGGGCAGACCCCCGACCAGGCGCGCGACCACGCGCTGGACCTGCTCGACAAGGTAGGTCTGCGCCACCGCGCCGACGCCCACCCCATGGAGCTGTCCGGCGGGCAGCAGCAGCGCGTCGCGATCGCCCGCGCGCTGGCCATGGACCCCGAGATCCTGCTGCTCGACGAGGTCACCTCGGCGCTCGACCCCGAGCTCGTCGGGGACGTCCTCGCCGTGCTCAAGGACGTGGCGGCCAGCACCGACATCACGATGCTCATCGTCACGCACGAGATGCAGTTCGCCCGGGACGTCTCCGACCGGGTGATGATGTTCGACGGCGGCAGGGTGCTCGAGGAGGCGCCTCCGGAGGAGATCTTCTCCAACCCCCGGCACGAGCGCACCCAGAAGTTCCTCGAGGCCGTCGTCTGAGCGGGGCCCCGGGAGGGCCCCGGGCTCAGCCGTCGTCGTCCAGGTCCCGCCCGTCGTCGACCGCGTCGCGGTCCGGCGCCCCGGGCAGCTCCATGCGGAAGGTGGCGCCGCCACCGGGCGTGGGCAGGTGCCGGACCGTGCCGCCGTGGCGCGCGACGATGGCCGAGGCGATCGGCAGTCCCAGGCCCGTGCCCCCGGAGGCGCGGCTGCGGGACTTGTCGGCGCGGTAGAACCGCTCGAAGACCCGCTGCGCGGCATCGTCGGACAGGCCCGCACCGTGGTCGCGCACCTCGACCACCACCCGGTCCGCAACCGTCCCCACCGCGACCTCCACCGGCGTGCCGGCCGGGGTGTGCGTCAGCGCGTTGGCCACGAGGTTGGTCAGGACCTGGCGCAGCGCACCGTCGTCGCCGACCACCACCGGCAGGGTGCCGCCCGGTGAGCCCTCGAGCGGCTGCAGGGCCACGTGCCGCTCCGGGGCCCGCACCCGGGCGTCCTGGACGACGTCGCTGGCGAGCACCGTCAGGTCGACGCGCGTGGGGGACAGGCTCGGCTCGGAGTCGAAGCGGGTGAGCGTCAGCAGGTCCTCCACGAGACGGGTCATCCGGCTCGCCTCGTCCTCGATCCGTCGCATGGCGCCGCCCACGTCGTCCGGCGCGACCGCGCCGAACCGGTAGAGCTCGGCATACCCCTTGACCGTGGCGAGCGGGGTGCGCAGCTCGTGGGAGGCGTCGGCGACGAAGTCGCGCATCCGCTGCTCGGAGGCCTCGCGCACGGAGAACGAGTGCTCGATCTGCGCGAGCATCCGGTTGATCGACTGCGACAGCGAGCCGACCTCGTCGTGGGCCGCCCGCGGCGGGACCCGGCGGGTCAGGTCGCCCGCGGCGATGGCGGCGGCCGTGTCCTCGATGCGCGTCAGCGGCCGGAAGGCCCGGCGCACGGCGAACCAGCCGAGGACCCCCACCAGCACCAAGGTCGTCAGCCCGATCGCGGCGATCAGCCCGACCAGCTGACGGACCGTGCTGTCGACGGTGTTCAGCGGCAGCCCGACCGCGATCGTGCCCGCGCTGCGCTCACCGTCGGTGATGCGCAGGGCCCGGACGCGCCACTCGCCGTCCCCGTCCTCGGCGTCGACCGTGAAGTTCGAGCCGATGCGGGGGTCGTCGACCGGGATGCGGTCGAGGTCGGGCCGGCTCTGCTCGAGGCGCTGGAAGGGGAAGACCAGGTCGCGCGCCGGCAGCTCCTCGCCGACGGGCGTGAAGATGACGTAGTAGGGGTTGGGCGGCACGAAGACCCGTCGCTCCAGCACCGACTCGTCGTTGGGCCCGAGCAGCTGGGTCACCGTGCTGCGGGCGAGCGGGTCCGCGTAGGCCTCGAGGTCACCGTCGACCCGGTCGACCAGGTAGCCGCGCAGCATGGTCATCGTCACGGACGTGGTGAGCAGGTAGGCGGCCAGCACGAGCAGCACCACCACCGCGACCAGACGCCTGGTCAGCGACATGTTGTGCAGCCACCGGTAGGCCCTGTCGCGCAGGCTGCCGGGAGGGGTCACGGAGGCTGCGTCGTCGGAGGAGATGGGGAACCGCTCAGTCGCGCGGGGCCCGCAGCACGTAACCCACGCCGCGCTTGGTGTGGATCAGCGGCTCGCCGACCACGTCGATCTTGCGACGCAGGTAGGAGATGTAGGACTCCACGATGTTCATCTCGCCGCGGAAGTCGTAGTCCCAGACGTGGTCGAGGATCTGGCTCTTGGACAGCACCCGGCCGGGGTTGAGCATGAGGTAGCGCAGCAGCTTGAACTCGGTGGGGGAGACCTCGATGACCTTGCCGGCGCGGCGCACCTCGTGGCTGTCCTCGTCGAGCTCGAGGTCCGCCACGCGCAGCAGGTGGTCGTCCTCCTCGTCGACGACCCGGGTGCGGCGCAACACCGCGCGGATGCGCGCGACGACCTCCTCCAGGCTGAACGGCTTGGTGACGTAGTCGTCGCCGCCGACCGTGAGCCCCTTGACCTTGTCGTCCAGGGAGTCCTTGGCCGTGAGGAAGAGGATCGGCATGTCGCGCCCGGCGTCGCGCAGCGTCCGGGTGATCTGGAAGCCGTCGATGTCGGGCAGCATGATGTCGAGGACGGCCAGGTCGATGTCGTGCCGGGCGGCCAGCTCCAGCGCCGTGCGTCCGTCCGGGGCGGCGTGCACCTCGAAGCCCGCGAACCGCAGGCTCGTCGTGAGCAGCTCGCGGATGTTGGTCTCGTCCTCGACCACCAGCAGGGTGGCCTCCGGCTCGCTGGGGCTGGCTGCACTCATACGTCCACTGTCCGCCTGTTGCCTGGGAGTCGGCTGGGTGGGCGCTGGGCGCGCGGGCCCCGGCCCGCCCACGAGGTGGGGGCCGGGGCCGCCGACGAGCCCGTCAGTCCGCGACGGTGTCCCAGCCGTAGTCGGGGTAGTCGAAGAAGTCGTCCCCGTCCAGGGTCTCGACCGTGCCGTCAGCCATGGCGGTGAGCATGGAGAGCACGCCGGTCTGGACGGCGGTCGTCATCATCCCCTTCATCTTCTGCCCGAAGGTGTTGGACTGGCCGCGCACCTCGAAGAGCACCGAGGCGGACCCGTTCAGCGCGAAGGCGGAACGGCCCTGCCCGGCGAACTCGCGGGACTCGAAGTGGACGTACCGGCCCACCCCCGCCAGCGGGGACTGGGCTCCGTAGGAGCCGGTGATGCCGTCCATCACCGACAGGGCGTAGCGACGCGACTTGTCCTGGTCGAGGAGCGGGTACTCCTCGAGGTAGGCGGCGCCGTCGTTGACCCCCAGGGGCGGGTAGTCCACGGTGACCGTGATCGGCTTGCCGTCCTGCGGCCCGCCGGTCGTGATCGAGCAGGGGCCCATGTGGTGCAGGTCGACCACGACGTCGACCTCGCCGAACTCCTCGTGCAGGTCGACGTAGAGGTCGCGCAGCCCCTGGGACTCGGCGTTGAGGTAGAAGCCCGGGTCCACGGTGTTGCCCGGCAGGTCGGCGGCCGTCGGCACGTAGTCCAGGTCGGGGTGGAAGTCGCGGTTGAGGTCGAAGCCCGCGCTGGACCGGGTGGTGCCGGAGCGGTAGTACCAGGCCGGCGGAGCGCCCTCGAGCTGGGGGTTCTGGGCCACGACGTCGTCCCAGGTGATGTCGTTGACGCGCTGGTTGAGCTCGAGCCCGTCGGGGTTGAGCATCGGCACGGCCACGAGCGTCACCTCGGACAGCAGCTGCTGGGTCGCCGCGTCACCTCGGGAGCCGAGCTGGTCGACGATGCGCAGCAGGGACTCCACGCCCGTGCGCTCGTTGCCGTGGATGGCGCCTGTGATGAGGGCGACCTTGTCACCGGTGCCGACGCGGGCAGCCATCACGTCCCGGCCCTGGAAGGTCGTGGCGATGCTGAACGCGTCGACCTTGCCCTGGCTGGTGCGCTCCATGCGCTCCAGCTCCGTGAGCAGCTGCGGGTAGCTGGTCCACCCGCCCACGGCGTCGTTCTGCGTCTTGCAGGTGCCGGAGGCGTGGCCGGGGTCGGCCGCCGAGGCCGTCGGGACGGTGGTCAGACCGGCGAGACCGACGCCCAGGACGGCGGTGGCGGTGACGGCGACCGAGCGGCGGCCGGTGGGTGCGGGACGTGACATGGAAGGGCTCCTCGACGATGAGTGAACGGCTGTACACCGACCCTAGGCAGGCATGGGTCAAGGCAGGGCAAGCGCTCGGTCAAGGTTCGTTCAAGACCCGGGGTCGCGCCGTGGACCCGTCCCGAGCCGGCCGGACCCCCTTGCGCGGCTGCTAGGATCCTGAGCCAACGACACGCGCTCCGGGGTCGGTGAAACTCCGAGCCGGCGGTGACAGTCCGCGACCCGACCGCAGCCAGCGGCCGGCTGACCCGGTGCAACTCCGGGACCGACGGTGAAAGTCCGGATGGGAGGCAGCGCGAGCGTCGACGGCCTGCCGCCGGCGTCGCGGACCTACGTGGTCCCGGCGACCTCACGCGTCAGACCCTGTCGCCGCCCCGTCTCCCACGCCCTCCGGGGTAGCACGACGAGACGGAGGATCCGGTGACGAGCACCGACGACTACCTGGACCGGGCGGTCGCCCGCGCCCTGCGGGGGCCGGCCCGCGACCGCAACCCGCGCGTGGGCTGCGTCCTGGTCGCCCCCGACGGCCAGGTCGTGGCCGAGGGCCACCACGCGGGCGCCGGCACGGCCCACGCCGAGGCCGCCGCGCTGGCCGCCGCCGGGGGGAGGGCGCGCGGCGCGACCGCATACGTGACGCTCGAGCCCTGCCACCACGTGGGCCGCACCGGCCCCTGCACCCGGGCCCTGCTCGAGGCGGGCGTCGCCCGGGTCGTGTATGCCGTGCCCGAGCCCACCCAGCGCGCGACCGGGGGAGCGGACTGGCTGCGCGGGCAGGGCCTGCCGGTCGAGCACGTCCCGCACGCCGGGGCCTACGCGCTGGTCGCGGACTGGGCGCGGGCCGCGGCCCTGGGACGCCCGCACGTCACGTGGAAGATCGCCGGCAGCCTCGACGGCCGGGTCGCCGCGGCCGACGGCACCAGCCGCTGGATCACCTCCCCGGAGGCCCGCGCCGACGCCCACACCCTGCGGGCGCAGGTCGACGCCGTCGTGGTCGGCACCGGCACCGCACTCGCCGACGACCCGGCGCTGACCGCCCGTGACACGGAGGGCCAGGAGCTGGCCGACCAGCCGCTGCGGGTCGTCGTGGGGCGCCGTGACCTGCCGCCGGGCTCGCGCCTGACGCAAGCTCCGTCGCCCGCCCTGCACCTGCGCACGCACGACCCCCACGAGGTGCTGCGCGCGCTGGCCCAGCACGACGCGCGGACCGTGCTGCTCGAGGGCGGCCCGACCCTGGGCGGGGCCTTCTGGGCCGCCGGCTGCGTCGACGAGCTGCTCGTCTACGTCGCGCCAGTGCTGCTGGGGGCCGGTCCGACCGGCGTCCCCGACCTGGGGATCACCACGATCGGTGACGCCGCGCGGCTGCGACTGGTCGACCTGGCCCGCGTCGGCCCGGACGTGCGCCTGCGACTGGTCCCGACGGCCCCCGCCGTCGACCCCGCCCCCGACCCCGCGCGCGAGCACACGCTCGTGCCCACCCCGTCCCCCCAGGAGGACTGACCATGTTCACCGGCATCGTCGAGGAGCTCGGCACCCTGACCGCCCGCACGGACGGCGAGGACGCGGAGTCGAGCGTGATCGAGGTCCACGCCCCGACCGTCGCGGCCGACGCCCGGCACGGTGACTCCATCGCCGTCGACGGCGTCTGCCTCACCGTCACCACCCGCACCGCCGACGGCTTCACCGCCGACGTCATGGCCGAGACGCTCGCCCGCTCGACCCTCGGCCGGCTGCGCCCGGGCGACGCGGTGAACCTCGAGCGCGCCATGCGCGCGCACGCCCGCTTCGGCGGCCACATCGTCCAGGGACACGTCGACGCGACCACCACGGTGCTCTCCCGCGAGCCGGGGGAGCGGTGGGAGGTGGTGACCTTCGCCCTGCCCCCGCAGCTGAGGCGCTACGTCGTGCTCAAGGGGTCGGTCGCCCTCGACGGTGTCTCCCTGACCGTGTCGGACCGCACCGACGACACCTTCTCGGTCAGCCTCATCCCCACGACCCTGGAGCTGACGACGCTGGGCGCCCGCCGCCCCGGCGACGAGGTCAACGTGGAGGTCGACGTGCTGGCCAAGTACGTCGAGTCGATGCTCGCCGACGGCCGGGTCGACCAGGAGGTGACGTCATGAGCTTCAGCACCGTGGCCGACGCGCTCGAGGCCCTGCGGGCCGGCCGCCCCGTCCTCGTGCTCGACGACGTCGACCGGGAGAACGAGGGTGACGTCATCCTCGCCGCGGAGACGCTGACGACGGCCTGGATGGGCTGGACCGTGCGGCACAGCTCCGGCTACGTGTGCGCGCCGCTGCCCGGCGACCTGGCGGACCGCCTCGAGCTGCCGCTCATGGTGGAGGACAACGAGGACCTGCTGCGCACGGCATACACGGTCACCGTGGACGCCGCGACCGGCGTCACCACCGGTATCAGCGCGGGTGACCGGGCCAGGACCCTGCGCCTGCTCGCCGAGCCGGGCACCACGGCCGGCGACCTGCGCCGGCCGGGCCACGTGGTCCCGCTGCGGGCCCGCGACGGGGGAGTGCTCGCCCGCCGCGGGCACACCGAGGCCGCCGTCGACCTGTGCCGCCTGGCCGGCCTGGCTCCCGTGGCGGCGATCGCCGAGCTCGTCGACGACGAGGGCGAGATGCTCCGCGGCCCGCAGGTGCTCGCCCTGGGTGCCGAGCACGACCTGCCCGTCATCACGATCGCCGACCTCGTGGCGCACCGGCTCGTGCACGACTCCGTCCGCCGGGAGGCGACCACCGTGCTGCCGACCGCGCACGGCGAGCTGCTCGTGCACGGCTACCGCGACCTGGTCACCGGTGCCGAGCACCTGGCGCTCGTCGGCCGTCCGGACCCCGGCCCGCAGCCCCTGGTCCGCCTGCACTCCGAGTGCCTGACCGGCGAGGCCCTGGGCTCGCGCCGCTGCGACTGCGGCCCGCAGCTCGACGACGCGCTGGCGCGGGTGGCCACCGAGGGCGGGGTCGTCGTCTACCTGCGCGGGCACGAGGGCAGGGGCGTCGGCCTGCTCGACAAGCTCCGCGCGTATGCGGTGCAGGACACCGGCCTGGACACGGTCGCCGCCCAGGAGGCGCTGGGGCTACCGGTGGACGCCCGCGACTACTCCGCCGGCGCCGCGATCCTGCACGACCTGGGGCTGGCGGGCCGCCCGCTGCGGCTGATCACCCACAACCCGGACAAGGCGGCGGCCCTGTCCGGCCTGGGCCTGACGGTCGCGGCGACCGAGCCCTCCCGCACGGCCCCGCCGCCGGAGTCGCACGCCTACCTGCGCACTAAGGCCGAGCAGCTCGGCCACGCGCCCCACGCCATACCCGCCACCACCCCGATGAGGAGCACCGCATGAGCAAGGCCGGAGCACCCACCCTGTCCGTCGACGCGGCCGGAGTGCGGGTGGCGGTCGTCGCCGCGTCCTGGCACGACGAGGTGATGGGCGGGCTGCTCGACGGCGCCCGGCGGGGGCTGGCCGAGGCCGGTGTCACGGACGTCACCGAGGTGCGCGTGCCCGGCAGCTTCGAGCTGCCGGTCGCCTGCGCCCGCCTCGCCCGGACCGGGGAGTATGACGCCCTCGTCGCCCTGGGCGTGGTCATCCGGGGCGGCACGCCGCACTTCGACTACGTGTGCTCGGCGGCGACCGACGGGCTGACCCGGGTGTCGGTCGACACCGGCATGCCGGTCGGCTTCGGCGTGCTGACCTGCGACGACGAGCAGCAGGCCCTGGACCGGGCCGGGCTCGAGGGCTCCTCGGAGGACAAGGGGCACGAGGCGGCGACGGCGGCGGTGGCCACGGTGCTGGCACTGCAGGGCGTGCTGACCGGGACGACGCCGACCGCGCCCGCCGGCCCCGGGGAGCTGCCGGTCGACGTGGACGGCCCGCTCAACCCGGCCTGAGGGATAGCCTCGGTCCGCATGACGCGGCGCGAGGAGGCAGAGGCCGGGGCCGACGACCAGGCACACCGGTCTCGGAGGGCGCGGGATCCGGTGACTGCTCGCCCAGTGCCCCACTTCGGGCGCCCTCCCCGTGGTGGACGCCGACCGAGGTGGGGCACTCGGCACCAGGGTGGTCCGGACGGGCCCAGCAGCTCTCCGCACGCCGCCGCCCGATGGGTGGCCGTCGCCCTGGCGCTCGCGGCCTGCGTGCTCATGATGGGCGTCATCGACCT
Source organism: Ornithinimicrobium pekingense DSM 21552 (assembly GCF_000421185.1). GTDB lineage: Bacteria > Actinomycetota > Actinomycetes > Actinomycetales > Dermatophilaceae > Ornithinicoccus > Ornithinicoccus pekingensis. Next base: position 153,824 of record NZ_ATWJ01000001.1, on the reverse strand, counting down.
GCTCACCCTGCCCGGCTGGGTCGACCAGCAGTACGAGTGGGAGGTGCCGCTCGAGGCGAGCTGGGGGGCGCTGTTCACCTTCCTCGTCGCCGGCGCCCACCTCTGGGTGGCCGTCCGCCCCCACACGCCGTGGCCCGCCTTCCTGCAGCTGGGCATCTGCGCCGTCAGCCTGCTCGCCGGCGCGGTCGCCGGCGCCGACTGGCGTCTCCTCCCGGTGGCGCTGGGGGTGGTCGTCTCGGCCCTGGTCCTGTGGTGGCTGCTCGGGCGGCCCCCTATCCCGTCCGGGCAGCGGCCGCAGGTGCGTCCGGACCTGCTGGCCGTCGCCGCGGCCGGGCTCCTGCTGTGGGTGCCCTATGCCGGGTTCGCCCTCGAGCGCTCCCGGGCGGGGGTGCTGGGCTCGGTGACCCAGGGGGTCGAGCACTGGCCGGTGCAGGGGGCGACCGGCCTCGCCCTCGTGCTCGGGTCCTTCGCCCTGGCCCTCTGGGCGACCGGTCGGCCGTTGCTGCGGGCGGCCGTCAGCCTCTCTGCGGTCTACATCGGCATGGCCGAGCTGGCCTACCCGGACCGCGAGGGGGCGATGGGCAGCGTGGTCTGGGGCACCGGCGTGACGCTGTGGGGCCTGCTCGTGGCCCTGCTCGCGGTCCCCCGGACCCGTGAGACGACAGATCTCACAGGTCTCACCCCGCCGCGGGAGCACGAGCGGTCGTCCTGACCGCGGGGACCCCGGGTCCAGCCCTCGCGCCGTGCCCTCGCGTCGCTGCCTACCCCGGCGGCTGGACCGTCAGCAACCGGCCCCAGTCCTCGTCGAGCAGGTCGGCGGGGGTGTCGACGACCGCGGCCGCCCCGGCGTCGAGGAGCTCCTGGTCGCCGAATCCGCCGGTGCGGACCGCGACGCAGGGCATGCCCAGCCTCGCCGCGGCGGCCACGTCGTAGGTGGTGTCACCGACCACGAGCGCGGACGTGCCGCCCGACTCCTCCAGCGACCTGGCCAGCAGGTCGGGGGCGGGCTTGGACTGCTCCACCTCGTCGCTGCTGGTCCGGGCCGCGAGCGTGCCCTCCGGCAGGTCGAGCTGGCCGAGCACGTGCTGGGTGAAGCGCTCCTTGCCGGAGGTCGCCAGCGTGACGGTCAGGCCGCGCCCCACGAGCGCGAGCACCAGCTCGCGGGCGCCGGGGAGCAGCCCCACCTCGGGCAGGAGCTCGTCATACTCCTCCTCCCACGCCTCGCGCAGGGTGTCGCCGTGCTCGCGCTCGACGTCCTCCCCGGCCACCTCGGCGACGAGCTTGTCACCGCCCATCCCGATCGTGCGGTGGATGCGCCACAGCGGCGGGTGCAGGTCGACGCGGGCGAAGGCGCGCGCCCAGGCGAGGGCGTGGTGGTAGGTCGAGTCGGCCAGCGTGCCGTCGACGTCGACGATGACGGTGTCGTGCCGGGCGGGTGAGGGCGACGTCATAGGCCCCATCCCACCTCAGCCCGCGGCAGGCGTCGCGTCGAGCGAGCCCAGGTCCTCGGCGTCGACGATGCGGTAGGCGTAGCCCTGCTCGGCGAGGAAACGCTGGCGGTGCGCGGCGAAGTCCGCGTCGACGGTGTCCCGCGCGACCGTGGTGTAGAAGTGCGCGGTGCGGCCGTCGCCCTTGGGCCGGAGCACGCGGCCCAGGCGCTGGGCCTCCTCCTGGCGGGAGCCGAAGGTGCCCGACACCTGGATCGCGACCGACGCCTCGGGCAGGTCGATGGAGAAGTTGGCGACCTTGCTCACCACCAGCAGGTCGATCTCGCCCTCGCGGAACTGGCGGAAGAGCTCCTGGCGCTGCGCCACCGAGGTCTCGCCGGTGATGAGCGGGGCGTCCAGCGACTCCGACAGCTGGGCCAGCTGGTCGAGGTACTGCCCGATGACCAGGGTCGGCTCACCGCGGTGCCGCTCGACGAGGGTGCGGACCACGTCGTCCTTGGCCGGCGCGCAGGCCGCGAAGCGGTAGCGCTCCTCCGGCTCGGCCACGGCATACGCCATCCGCATCGACTCGGGCAGCGTGACCCGGACCTCGACGCAGTCGGCCGGGGCGATGTAGCCCTGCGCCTCGATGTCCTTCCACGGGGCGTCGTAGCGCTTGGGGCCGATGAGGGAGAAGACCTCGGACTCCCGGCCGTCCTCGCGCACGAGCGTGGCGGTCAGGCCGAGACGGCGCCGCGCCTGCAGGTCGGCGGTCATCCGGAAGATCGGGGCCGGCAGCAGGTGCACCTCGTCGTAGACGACCAGGCCCCAGTCGCGGGCGTCGAGCAGGTCCAGGTGCGGGAAGACGCCCTTGCGCTTGGTCGTCAGCACCTGGTAGGTCGCGATGGTGACCGGGCGGATCTCCTTGCGGGCGCCGGAGTACTCCCCGATCTCGTCCTCGGTCAGGGACGTGCGCCGCAGCAGCTCCTCGCGCCACTGGCGTGCCGAGACGGTGTTGGTGACCAGGATGAGCGTCGTCGTCGAGCTGCGCGCCATGGCGCCCGCGCCGACCAGGGTCTTGCCCGCGCCGCACGGCAGGACCACGACCCCGGAGCCGCCGTCCCAGAAGCCGTCGACCGCCTGCTGCTGGTAGGGCCGCAGCGACCAGCCACCGCCGGAGGTGGTATCGAGGTCGATCGGGTGGGCCTCGCCGTCGACGTAGCCGGCGAGGTCCTCCGCCGGCCAGCCGACCTTGAGCAGCTCCTGCTTGAGGTGGCCCCGCTCCGACGGATGGACGGCGACCGTGTCGTCGTCGACCTTCTCGCCGGTCAGCGGCTTGATCTTCTTGTGCCGCAGCACCTCGGTGAGCACCGCGCGGTCGGTGGTGCGCAGCACGAGCCCGTGCTCGTCGTCCTTGTCCAGCGTCAGCCGCCCGTAGCGGGCCATCGTGTCGGCGACGTCGACCAGCAGCGCCTGCGGCACGGGGTAGCGGCTGTGCGTGATCAGGGCGTGCACGACCTGCTCGGCGTCGTGCCCGGCGGCACGCGCGTTCCACAGCCCCAGCGGCGTCACCCGGTAGGTGTGGATGTGCTCGGGGGCACGCTCGAGCTCGGCGAAGGGCGCGATGTCGCGCCGCGCCGCCTCGGCGTCGGGGTGGTCGACCTCGAGGAGCAGGGTCTTGTCGGACTGGACGATCAGGGGGCCGTTCATCGTGGGGTCAACGGTATGCCGTGGGCCGGACATTCCTCCGGCCGCGCGCCCCGGCCCCGTGCCCGGCTCGCGCGCGAGCGCCCCAGCGGGTAGAAGTGCATCGTGAGCGCACCCGAGCTGGACGTCGACCCCTGGCGCGTCACCGAGCCCGTCGTGGACGTCACCGCCGAACGGCTGGCGGTGTCGGAGACGCTGTTCTCCCTGGCCAACGGCTTCGTCGGGTTGCGGGGGACGCTGGAGGACGGCCGCCCCGTGCAGGAGCGCGGCACCTTCCTCTCGGGCGTCTTCGAGCACTACCCCCTGTCCTACCCCGAGCGCGGCTACGGCGACCCGCACGAGGGCCAGGCGATCGTGTCGGTGGCGGACGGCACGGTGGTCCGGCTCCTCGCGGACGGGACGGCGATGGACGTCGGGAGCGTGCATCCGCAGCGGCACACGCGCACCCTCGACCTGCGCACCGGCACCCTGGACCGCGAGGTGGAGTGGGTGCTGCCCTCGGGGACCACCCTGCAGGTGACGTCTCGACGGCTGGTCTCGCTGGCGGAGCGGTCGGTCTGCGCCCTGCGGTATGCCGTGCGCGCCGTCGACGGCCCGGCGCACCTGGTCCTGCGCTCGGACCTGGCGGGCCTGGTCGACCGGCCCTCCGTCACCAAGGGCGACCCCCGGGTCGAGGAGGCGCTCGCCGAGCCCTTCGAGGTGCTGCACCAGCGTTGCGGCGAGGACGGCGGGGCGATGGTGGCGCGCACGCGGTCCTCCGGCATCGTCGTCGCAGCCGCGGTCGGGCACCAGGTCCACGCCGACGGCGACGGTGCGCCCGAGGTGGGCACCGAGTCCCACGACCACAGCGTGCGCACGACCGTGACGGCATCCCTGGAGGCGGGGGAGGAGCTCGTCCTGACCAAGGTGCTGGGCTACGCCTGGCAGCGCGACGGCGACGCCGACGACGTCATGGACGCGGCCGAGGCCGCGGTCGTCTCCGGCCTGGACCGGGGCTGGGACGGTCTGGCGGCCGCGCAGCGCGAGGTCCTGGACGACTTCTGGCGCACCGCCGACGTCGAGGTGGACGGCGACGACAGCCTGGCGCTGCAGCAGGCGCTGCGCTACTGCCTGTTCCAGCTCTTCTGCTCCGCCGCGCTCATCAGCGACGCCCCCGTGGGGGCCAAGGGGCTGTCCGGCCTCGGCTACGACGGGCACACCTTCTGGGACATCGAGGGGTTCGTCGTGCCGGCGCTGACCCTGCTGCGCCCGGACGTGTCCGAGCGGCTGCTGCGCTGGCGCGCAGGCACCCTCGACGAGGCCCGCCACCGGGCCGACGTCCTCGACCTGCAGGGGGCGACCTTCGCCTGGCGCACCGTCGACGGTCATGAGTGCTCGCCCTACTGGCCGGCCAGCACCGCCGCGATGCACGTCAACGCCGACATCTGCCGGGCGTTCTGGCTGCACCGCAACGCGACCGGGGAGCCGTTCGCCGACCTTCGGCTCTTCGAGATCCTCGTCGAGACCGCCCGGCTGTGGATGTCGATGGGCCACCGCGACGACGACGGCGGCTGGCACCTGCTCGGCATGACCGGGCCGGACGAGTACACCGGCGTCGTCGACGACAACGTCTTCACCAACCTCATGGCCCGCCGCAACCTGCTGTGGGCCGCCGACGCCGCCGAGGACGAGACCGGGCTCGCCGGCGAGATGGGGGTGACGGCCGAGGAGGTCGCGGGGTGGCGCGACGCGGCGGCGTCGGTCCACGTGCCCTGGGACGAGGCGCGTCGCGTGCACCCGATGAACGAGTCGTTCACCACCTACCGCGAGTGGCGCTTCGCCGACCACCGCGACTCCTACCCGCTGCAGGAGCACCACCACTACGCCAAGATCTACCGCCGGCAGGTGCTCAAGCAGGCCGACCTCGTGCAGGCGCTGTGGTGGTGCCGTGAGGACTTCACCGACGAGGAGGTCGCCCGCGACCTCGACTACTACGAGGCGCGGACCGTGCGCGACTCCTCCCTCTCCGCGGCGGTCCAGGCGGTCGTGTGCGCCCAGGCGGGGCACCCCGACCTGGCGCTGCGCTACCTGCGGGAGGCGGCGATGGTCGACCTGCGCGACGTCCAGGGCGACACGGCCGACGGTCTGCACCTGGCCGCCGTGGCCGGGGCCTGGCTGGCCGTCGCGGCGGGGTTCGGCGGCCTCCGCGAGGACCGTGCGGACCTCGAGCTGGCGCCGGTGCTGCCGCAGGCCCTGGACCGGGTGGCGTTCCGCGTCACCTGGCGCGGCCGGCTGCTGCACGTCGAGACCACCCGCGACGGCACGACGGTCACGCTCCGGGGCGGCGAGGGGCCCGTGACCGTGGTCGTGGACGGCACCCCCGTGCAGGTGACCGCCGACCGACCTGCCCAGGTGCCCCTGCGAGCACCGACGCCGCTGCTGCCGGAGCCGACCCAGCCCATGGGGCGCGAGCCCACGACCTGACCGCACCCCCCGACCGGGGACGCGGTGCGCACGCTCCACCCCCGACCGGGGACGTGGCGCGCACGCTCCACCCCCGACCGGGGACGTGGTGTGCACGCGAAACGGGTGGCCGACGCCCGGGCCTCGGAGCACGATGGTCGGACCATGCGCGCAGAGGCCGGTCCTGTGCTCGTGCTCCTGGAGGGGCCGAGCGACGTCGCCGCGCTGGGGGCCGTGCTCGGGCGGTGCGCGCCGCGGGTGCCGCGCACGGCATACCGGCTGGTGGACATGGGCGGGGTCACCAACACCGCGGCGCACCTGCGCGCCGCCCGCGCCGACCGCCCTTCCTGGCCGGTGCTCGGGCTGTGCGACGAGGCGGAGTCGTGGGTGGTGGCCCGGGCGCTGCAGCAGCAGGGGGTCGAGGCCGGTGACGGGGCAGACCTCGCGCAGCACGGGTTCTTCGTGTGCCGCCGTGACCTGGAGGAGGAGCTGATCCGCGCCCTGGGGGTGGAGGGGTGCCTGCTGCTCCTCGAGCGGGCGGGGCTGGGGCACCGGTTCCGGTCGTTCAGCCGACAGCGGGTCTGGGCCGACCGGCCGGTGCGGGAGCGGCTGCACCGGTTCGCCGGTGTCGCGAGCGGGCGCAAGATCCTGCTCGCGCGGCAGATGGCCGCGGCGCTGCCCGCGGAGAGCGTCCCGCCCCCGCTCGCCGCCCTGGCCAGGAGCCTGCAGGAGCTCGCCGGCGAGCGGACCCGCTCCTGAGGCGGGGCTCCGGCCGGCGGCGGACGCGGCCCGGCGCACCGGTGGGGGAGGATGGGGCCATGACCACTCCAGGCCTGCCGATGACGGAGCCGATGCCGGGGATGCCCGAGCGCGTGACCATCTACGAGGTGGGCCCCCGCGACGGGCTGCAGAACGAGTTGGCCGTGGTCCCCGTGGACGTCAAGGCCGAGTTCGTCCGGCGGCTGCTGGCCGCGGGGCTGGAGACCGTCGAGCTGACCAGCTTCGTCCCGCAGAGGTGGGTGCCCCAGCTGGGCGACGCCGAGGAGCTGCTCGACCTGCTGGGCCCGGTCGGGACCGGGCAGCAGCGTCCGGTGCTGGTCCCCAACGAGCGCGGGCTGGACCGCGCCCTGGACAAGGGCGTCACCTCGGTCGCCGTCTTCGGCAGCGCCACCGAGACCTTCGCCCGCAAGAACCTCAACCGCTCGGTCGCCGAGTCGGTGGAGATGTTCGCCCCGGTCGTCAAGCGGGCGCTGGACGCCGGGGCCTGGGTGCGTGCCTACGTCTCGATGTGCTTCGGCGACCCGTGGGAGGGGCCGGTGCCGGTCGATCAGGTGGTCGACGTGTGCTCACGGCTCATGGACCTGGGCTGCGACCAGCTCTCCGTCGGCGACACCATCGGCGTCGGCACCCCGGGCCACGTCCTGCGCCTGCTGGACGCCCTCGACGACGCAGGCATCGGGCCCGACCAGGTCGGCGTCCACTTCCACGACACCTACGGCCAGGCGCTGTCGAACACCCTGACCGCGCTGCAGCGCGGTGTGACGGTGGTCGACGCCTCGACCGGGGGCCTGGGCGGGTGCCCCTACGCGCGGTCGGCGACCGGCAACCTCGCGACGGAGGACCTGGTGTGGGCGCTCGACGGTCTCGGGGTCGCGCACGGGGCAGACCTGCAGGCCCTGGTCGAGACCAGCGTGTGGATGGCCGGGCGGCTCGGCCGGCCCTCGCCCTCGCGCGTCGTGCGCGCCCTCGCCGGCGTCACAGGTGACGCGTGATCTCCGCCTCGGCCTCCAGGTCCGCCAGGATCGCGGTGATCGCCTCGTTCTCGCGCTCCTGGGCCAGCTGCTCGGCCAGCATCTCCTCGATGTCCTCGAACGCCGGCAGGCCGGCATCCTCGGCCGCGGCCGCACCCTCGCCGCCGGCCAGCTCGTCGTAGTAGGCCCGGACCTCCTCGTCGGTCGGCGGCTCCACGTCGCCGCGCTCCGCCACGACGCCGTCGATGACCACGAGCCGGGCGGCCTCCTCCCGCACCTGCTCCTCGTCGACGCCCTGCTCGGCGAGCAGGGTGAGGAACTCCTCGCTGGAACCGATGCCGCTCTGCTCGGCGATCGAGGCGATCTCGGCGTCGACCTGCTCCTCGTCGGCCTCCAGCCCCAGCCGCTCGCCCTCCTGGGCGATCAGCGCGTTGCTCACGAGCGAGTCGAGGACGGCGTCGCGGAGCGCGACCTCGGCCATCGCGGCGCCACCCTCCGGCGTCTGCTGGGCGGCGTCCCGCTGCTGCTCGAAGACCTCGACGAACTCGGCCTTGGCGATCGGCTCGCCGTTGACCTCCGCCACGGGGTCCGGCAGGGCCTCGACGTCGACGGTCGCCCCCGCGGCGTCCTCGCCCGCGGCACCGGTCGCCGCGGCCTCGTCGCCCGCCGTGGACGACGCGGCGTCGGAGGTCGAGGTGGACGTGCCGCCGGCGTCGGGCCCGGCGTCCTCGGTGGAGCAGGCACCGAGGACGAGGGCCCCGGCCAGCGTCAGGGCGCTGACGGCGCCGGAGGTCCTGCGGTCGGTGCCGGTGGTGGTCAGCAGTGTGCGTCGCATCGTCGCGACGCTATGAGGCCCGCCTGGGTGCCCGTCCCAGCCCGCACGCAGACTTCTCCCAGCAGGTCGGCCGAGGTCCGCCGCCCTCCGGCCCGGTGCGGATACGCTCACGAGTCATGACGGATCCCGGCGCGCGCCACCAGCCCGTCGCCGGCGAGAGCGCCGCCGGCGCGGGCCGTCGGTCGTGGGCCCGGTCGGCGCTGTCCCGGCTGCCCAAGCTGCTCGCCGCGCCGTGGGTCAGGCGCGGCTTCGTGATCCTCGCGGTGGGCGCCGCCGTCGTGGCGCTGGTGCTGCAGTGGGAGCCCGTCGTCCGGGCGCTCCACCGCGCGTCCTGGCCCCTGGTGCTCGTGGCGCTGGTGCTGTCCTTCGTGGGGGTGCTGCTGGCGGCCATGTCCTGGCGGTCGGTCTCCGCGGGGTTCGGGGCGCCGCTCGGTGTCCGCGACGCCGGCGTGGTCTACCTCGTGGGCCAGGTCGGCAAGTACATCCCCGGCGGCGTGTGGAACCTCGCCGCGTCCGCCGAGCTCGGCCACGACCGGGGCGTGGCCCGCCGCCGGACCGTCGGCAGCCTGCTCGTCGGGGCGCTGCTGTCCGCCGTGGTGGGCGGGGCCCTGGCCCTGCTGACGATGCCGGGCGTCGAGGGGACGCCGCTGGAGGGCCGCGGCTGGCTGGTCGTGCTCGCGCCGCTGTCCCTCGTGCTGGTCCTGCCCGTCGTCCTCGACCGGGTGCTGGCCACCATGCTGCGCGTCACCCGGCAGGAGCCCGTCGTCGAGCGCATCGACCTGCGGACCACCGCCGTCGCCTGCGCGTGGTCGGCGTTGTCCTGGGTCGCCTTCGGCGCGCTCGTGCTGGCCCTGGCGGTGGCGGTCGGGGCCGAGCCGGGTATGACGTCGCTGCGCCTGGCGGTCGGCGGCTACGCCGCGGCCTGGATCGTCGGCTCCGTCCTGTTCTTCCTGCCCGCCGGCGTCGGCGCGCGCGAGGCGGTCCTCGGGCTGGCCCTGTCCCCGGTGCTCGACCCCGGTGGCGTCCTCGTCGTGGTCCTGCTCTCCCGCGTCCTGGTCACCGCGGGCGACCTGGCCGGCGCCGGCGTGGCGCTCGCGGTCGCCAAGCGCCAGTCCCACGACCCTAGGGCAGTCTGAGGTCCCGGCGCCGGTAGCCCCACACCCCCAGCGCCATGAGCGCGGCGGCGGCGCCGGTGACGAGCAGGACCGCGGGCCAGTCCATCGGCTCGACGGGCAGCGCCGGGAGCGGGTCCCAGGGGGTCAGGCTGACCAGCCACCCCGGCAGGCCGAGCAGCGAGCCGACCCAGACGACGAAGAACGACCAGGCGATGACGACCCAGACCAGCCAGCCGAGCCGGGGCGCCCAGCCGTGCAGCAGCACCGCCAGTCCGACGACGAGGAGGCTGCCGGGTGCCAGCGCCAGCGCGGCGCCGACCGTGGAGCCGACCGGTCCGGCGTCGCCGCGGCTGACCGACTCAGGCACCGCCAGCAGCACCGCGAAGGCGACCAGCAGCACCAGGCTGCCGACCACCGCGACGGCGAGGTGGGACAGGGCCAGCCGCGTGCGCGGCACCGCGGTCGCCAGCAGCAGCTCGGCGTGACCGCGCTCCTCCTCGGCGCCGAGCCGCTCCCACAGCTGGGCCCCCACCACGGCCACCAGCACGGCCACCAGCCCCAGCAGCGCCACGAAGAAGGCGTCGACGAGCCGGTCGGTGCCCTGACCCAGCCGCTGCAGCACGACCGCCAGCTGGGGCACCTCCCGGACCATCTGGTCGAAGGTGCCCGACAGCGACCCCATCGCCAGCGCCAGGACCGCCAGCCCGGCCAGCCACCCCGCGACCACGCCGCGCTGCAGCCGCCAGGCCAGGCCGGTCGTCGACAGCAGCCCCGGGCGGGCGCGGTCCGGACCCGGCCGCACCGTCCACAGCCCCGAGCCGTGGTCCCGGCGTGACTCCAGCGCGAACGCCGCCGCCACGAGGAGCGCAGTCAGCGCCGCCGGCAGCAGGAGCACCACCCACCGCTCCCCGGCGTAGGGGCGGGCCAGGGCCATCCACTGCACCGGGGACAGCCAGGCCAGGCCGCGGGTCACCGAGTGCTGCGGGGCGGCGTCCGCGACGGCTCGGAGCAGGTATGCCGCGAGCAGCACCGCCAGGCCCAGGCCGCGGGCGGCCCGCGCGGAGGAGGTGAGCTGGGCGGTGAGGGCGCCGACGCCGACGAAGGAGGCGGCCACGAGCGCCACGCCGAGGCCGAGGGCGAGCGAGCCGACGACCGGCTCGCCGACCGCGCTCATCCCCGCGGTGACCACCAGCCCGAGCAGCGCGCAGGCGGCCAGGCCCACGACGACGGCGGCGGTGAGGGGGGCGTGCCGCCCGACGACGCCGGAGCGCAGCAGCTCGGTCCGCCCCGCCTCCTCGTCGGCGCGGGTGCCGCGCACCACGCCGAGCAGGCCCATCACCCCGGCGGCGGTGGCGACGAAGGTGCCGACCCGCCAGACCGTGAAGCCACCAGGGGTGGTCAGGTCGGTCGGTGGCCCGAGCATGGCCCGCATCGTGGGGTTGGCGGCCATGAGGTCCAGCGCCCCGTCACCGGCCAGGCCACCGACGAGCGTCTCGTAGGCGGCCGCCGTCGCCGGGACCATGGCCCCCAGGGCCAGGACCCAGGCCAGGTAGAACCACCGGTTGCGCCGCAGGGTCAGCCGGACGAGCGCGCCGAGGCCGTTCACGGCCGCGGCTCCCGCCCGCCGCCCCGGTCGTAGTGGCGCAGGAAGAGCTCCTCCAGCGTCGGCGGCGACGAGGCGAGCGAGCGGATCCCCAACGGGCTCAGGCGCGCCAGGACGTCACCGAGCGCCCCGTCGTCGACCTGGCAGGTCAGGCGGTGGCCGTCCAGCCGGGCGTCGTGCACGCCGGGCGCCGAGACGAGCTCGGTGGGCACCGGCACCGCCAGCTCGACGTCGAGCTGGGTGCGGGTCAGGTGCCGCAGCTCGCTCAGCGTGCCGGTCTCGACGGTGCGGCCGGCCCGGATGATCGAGACCCGGTCGCACAGGTGCTCCACCTCGGAGAGGATGTGGCTCGACAGCAGCACGGTCCGCCCGTCGGTGCTGCCGGCCCGCACCACCTCGCGGAACTGCGCCTCCATGAGCGGGTCCAGCCCCGAGGTCGGCTCGTCCAGGAGCAGCAGCTCCACGTCGGAGGCGAGCGCGGCGACGAGGGCGACCTTCTGCCGGTTGCCCTTGGAGTAGGTGGAGCTGCGCCGCCGGGGGTCGAGGTCGAAGCGCTCGACGAGCTCGGCCCGCCGGCGCTCGTCCAGGCCGCCGCGCAGGCGACCCAGCAGGTCGATGACCTCACCTCCGGTCAGCCCGGGCCACAGGGTGACGTCGCCCGGCACGTACGCCAGTCGCCGGTGCAGCTGCGCGGCGTCCGCCCACGGGTCGCCCCCGAGCACCCGTGCCGAGCCGCCGTCGGCGCGCAGCAGGCCGAGCAGGATCCGCAGGGTGGTGGACTTGCCCGCCCCGTTGGGGCCCAGGAAACCGTGGATCTCCCCCTGCTCGACCACCAGGTCCAGCCCGTCGAGGGCCACCGTGGAGCCGAACCGCTTGACCAGGCCGCGGATCTCGATGACGCCCACGTCCCGGAGCCTACGCCCGGCCCCGCCCCCGTGGGAGGATCCGGGAGGGGGACCGCATACCGTTGATCCCTCAAGCGTCCGCCCTGACCAGAGCACCTCCGCCCCCGACGACGAGGACAGGTAATGCACCACGGCATCGACCGAGCCCACATGGACCTCTCGGTCCGCCCCCAGGACGACCTCTTCGCCCACGCCAACGGCACCTGGCTGGCCACGGCGCAGATCCCCCAGGACCGGGCCCGCTACGGTGCCTTCGACATGCTGCGCGAGAACGCCGAGGCGGCCGTGCGCGAGCTCATCGAGCGTGCCGCCGAGCAGCAGCCCGAGCTGGACACGCCCGCCGGCAAGGTCGGGGCGCTCTACGCCAGCTTCATGGACACCGACCGCGTCGCCGCCGCGGGCCTGGCCCCCCTCGTCGAGCCGCTGCGGCGGGTCGCGGCCGTCGACACCCCCTCCGACGTCGTCCGGGTCGCCGGGCAGCAGGAGCGCGAGGGCGCCGACGGGCTGGTCCGGGTGTGGGTCACCGCCGACGCCGGCAGCCCCGAGGACTACATCGTCTACGTCCACCAGGGCGGGATCGGACTGCCCGACGAGGCCTACTACACCGCCGAGGAGCACGCGGCCGTCCGAGAGGCCTACCAGGGCTACCTGGGCCGGTTGCTCCAGCTCGCGGCGCCTGTCCTCGAGGAGGCCGGCCTCGACCTGGGCGCCGACGCGGTCGACCGGCTCTACGCCCTGGAGGAGCGCATCGCCGCCGCCCACTGGGACCGGGTGAGCGCGCGCGACGCGGTGCGGTCCTACACCCGCCTGACGCGGGCCGAGCTGGCGGGGCGGACGCCCGGCTGGGACTGGGACGCCTGGGCCGAGGGGCTCGGCGTGCCCGACACCGCCATGGCGCAGGTGGTCGCACGCCAGCCCGACGTGCTGACGGCGGTCGGGGCCGCCCTGGCCGACGTGCCGGTCGCGGACTGGCGCGCGTGGCTGGCGGTACGTCTGCTCGACGGCCTCGCGCCCTACCTGACGGACGACCTGGTCGAGGCGCACTTCGACTTCCACGGCCGCACGCTCAGCGGGACCCCGAGCAACAAGGAGCGGTGGAAGCGCGGCGTCGCGCTCGTCGAGGCGCTCCTCGGCGAGGCCGCCGGCCAGATGTATGTCGAGGCACACTTCCCGCCCGCCGCCCGCGAGCGGATGGCCGAGCTGGTCGCCAACGTCACCGAGGCCTTCCGGCAGCGGATCGGGCAGCTGGAGTGGATGGGGCAGCAGACCCAGGAGCGCGCGCTGGAGAAGCTGGCCGCCTTCCGCCCCAAGGTCGGCCACCCGCCGACCTTCCGCGACTACACCGCATACCGGCTCGACCCCGAGGACCTCGTGGGCAACGTGCGCCGGGGCGCGGCGTTCGAGACCGACCGACAGCTGGCCAAGGTCGGCGGGCCGATCGACCGCGACGAGTGGTTGATGACCCCGCAGACGGTCAACGCCTACTACCACCCGATGCTCAACGAGATCGTCTTCCCGGCCGCCATCCTGCAGCCGCCGTTCTTCGACGTGGAGGCCGACGACGCCGTCAACTACGGGGGGATCGGCGCGGTCATCGCGCACGAGATCGGTCACGGATTCGACGACCAGGGCAGCCGCTACGCCGGCGACGGGTCGCTGACCGACTGGTGGACCGAGGACGACCGGGCCCGCTTCGACGAGCGCGCCCAGCGGCTCGTCGAGCAGTTCAGCACCCTCTCCCCACGCGACATCCCCGGCGGCGAGGCCACGGTCAACGGCGGCCTGACCGTGGGCGAGAACATCGGCGACCTGTGCGGGCTGGAGCTGGCGCACCTGGCCTACACCATCGCCACCGGCGGTGAGGCGCCCGAGCTCGACGGGTGGACCGGTGAGCAGCGGTTCTTCCTGGGCTGGGCGTCGGTCTGGCGCACGGTCGCCCGCGAGGAGGAGGCCCGCCGGCTGTTGTCGGTCGACCCCCACGCCCCGGCCGACCTGCGCGCCAACACCGTGCGCAACGTCGACGCCTTCCACGAGGCGTTCGGCACGGGTGAGGGCGACGGCCTGTGGCTCGCGCCGAAGGACCGCGTCAGGGTCTTCTGACCGGGCGCCTCCGGGTCTGCGGAAGCGCCCGGAAATACCCATAGGGGTATGTGTGTTGACCCGGTCGACACCGTCCCGACCTCGGAGGAACCCCATGGCCACCGTCAACCTGACCGCCGACACCTTCTCGTCCGCCCTGTCCGACAACGACATCGTCCTCGTCGACTGGTGGGCCTCCTGGTGCGGCCCGTGCCGCATGTTCGCACCGGTCTTCGAGGCCGCCAGCAGCACGCACGACGACGTCGTCTTCGGCAAGGTCGACACCGAGGCCGAGCAGCAGCTCTCGGCCGCGGCGCAGATCACCTCGATCCCCACCCTGATGGCCTTCCGCGACGGCATCCTCGTCTTCGAGCAGGCCGGCGCGCTGCCCGCCTCGGGCCTGGAGCAGGTGATCCAGGCCGTGCGCGACCTCGACATGGACCAGATCCGCGCCCAGCTCGCCGAGCAGCAGGCGACCGCCTCCCAGCCCTGACCGGCCCCGCCGGAGGTCAGTCGGCCGTCCGCACCCTCGTCACCCGGTGGAGCAGGAAGGTCCGGGTGACGTCACCGTCGCCGACCGCGGCCCGCACCCGGCCCGCCTCCACCGCGACCGGCCGCACGAGGTGGGTGGAGACCCCGCCCACCTCGTCGGCATACCCGATCCAGACGGCGTCGCCGGACACCGCGGCCTCGCGCAGCACCGAGCTGATGACCATCGGGTCGGTCTGCGTCCCCGCCTCGTCCAGCCCCGAGGTGCGCGCGCCCTCGCCGCGGCGCATGAGCGCCACCACCTGGCGGGCGACGTCGTCGTCCACGCCGCTGACGTGGACCGGGGCGGGGGAGCGGGCCGTGGTGCGCCGCAGCGACGCCGTGGCCAGCTCGAGCCCGCCGTCACCGCCCTCGACCACCGGCCCGTACTGCTCCTCCCGCAGCAGGTCGAGCACGGTCGGGGCGGGCACCGGGGTGACGAGCACGGTGGGGGCGACCCTGCGCCACTGCAGCATGCCGAGGGCGCGGTCGTGCTCCACGCGGTCGAGCAGGGCGGCGTCGTCCGAGCGCAGGTAGGCCGCGCACGCACCGACCCGCGCCTGGCCGTGACGCCGTGCCACGTCCCGCACGAGGTAGTCCAGCGGCTGGGGGACACCGGTCCGCGACGCGGCCCCGAGCTCGGCGAGCAGCCGGTCGGCGGTCCAGCCCACGTCGAGGGCGCGGCGCACGCTGATCTCGCTGAACCGGTGCACCGTGGCCCCGCCCCGCGACTCCACGTCGCTCACGAGGTGCATGAGCGTGCGGACCGGGCCGTCGAGCCGGCCGGGCGCGATGGCGGTCAGGTCGGCCTGCAGGAGCACGTGGTCGACCGCGGGCGGCACCAGCGGCTCCATGAGCGCGGCGGCCCGTGCGACGGGGTCCTCGGCGTCCTGGGGGCTGTCGTCGCGGGCGACCACGGCGGCGCCGGGCCCCGAGAGCGCGCCGCGGGCGAGCACCCCGGCCCACTCGGCCTCGCGCAGCACGACGGCGAGCCCGACGCCGTGGTCCTCGCCGGAGCGGGCCGCCCGCAGCGGGTGGCGCCAGCGCAGCAGCGCGGCCAGCCCCTCCTCGGTGGGTGCCGCGCCGGCGGGCAGGGTGGCCAGGGCAGCCAGGGCGTCGTGGCGACGCAGCCGCGCCAGGGGGTATGACGTCTGCGTGGACAGGGCGTTGACGCGCCCGCCGTCACCGGGGCCGACCAGGCTCGGCGCCGAGGACATGGTCCACCAGGCCCGCGCGAGGGCGGCCCAGCGCCGGCCGGGGTCGTCGGCCAGCCAGTCGTCGGCGCGGGTGGTCGGCACCCAGGCAGGGTCCTCGGTGCTGCGGCGCTGCCCGTCGTCCAGCGCCAGCAGGCCGGCCGCGTGGGCGGTCTCGAGCAGCCAGGCGGTCTCGTCGGTGCCGATCTCCAGGTGGCTGGCCAGGCGCCCCAGGTCGCGGACCGACACCCCGCCGGTGCGCAGCGCCCGGGGCGGGCGCGCGCCCCACAGGTCGACCACCTCGGTGACGAGCACGACGAGGTCGGCGGCCCGGCCGCCCGCCGCGGCGTCCACCACGTCCGGGTCGAGGGCCGTGTGCTCGACCTCGGGCGCCTCGCTGGCCGAGTGCCGGTGCAGGCGGCCCCCGCGCAGCGCGAGCGCCACCTGGCGCGGCAGCTGCACGTGCGACTCGTCCACGCGGGCCAGCAGCCCGGCCTCCACCAGCGCCCGCCCGGCCTCGGCGACCGGTCCGGGGGCGGACGCGCCGTCGGCGGGCAGGCCGAGCGCGCCGACCGGCGGTCCCCAGGCCAGGGCGTCGAGCAGCTGGCGCTGCCGCGGCTCGAGGTCGGCCAGGAGCCCCCGCAGCTGCGGACCCTCGGGCACGCCGGGCAGGACGGGCCCCAGCCCGGCAGGGTCGCCGACCACGTCGGCGACGGGGCGCGCGGGCCGCATACCCTCCGGGGCGCGCCAGCACAGCGCGACCTCGCGCAGGTGCGCCACGAGCTCCTCGGCCCGGCGTCGCGAGGTGCCGAGCAGGGCGGCGACGTCGGCTCCCTGCGCGGGGGCGGCGACGACGACGGCCTCCAGCGCCTGCAGGTGCGCCAGGTCGAGGCCGTCGAGGGCCCGCTGGATGCTCGTGCGGGTCGTCGCGCGGGCCGCGAGAGCCGTGACGTCCGCCGGGGCCGGGCGAGCCAGGTCGGGGCGGCGCCGCAGCAGGCGTGCCAGCTCCTCGTCGTCGCGCGCCCGCAGGTCGTCGGCGAGCGACCTCGCGGACGTGCCGCGTCCGGCCCCGGCGCGTGCGGGCGTCACGTGAACAGGGCCTCGTAGACCCGCTCGAAGCGCTGGAACCGCTCGGTGTAGTAGGGCCGGCGGTTGTAGTCGGGCACCAGCGCCTTGCCGCGCTCGGGGCGGGCCCGGCGCACGTCGGGAGCCAGGCTCTCCAGCGCCAGCAGCGCGGTGCCGTGCAGGGTCGTCCGCTTGATCCGCACCGGGGTGACCGGGGTGCGCATGGCGTCGGCCATCACCTGGAGCAGCTCGGGGTGGTCGTTGGTCACGCTGCCGCCGGCGAAGAGCCGCTCGGGCTGCGGGGCGACCTCGCGCAGCTGGCTCGCGATGCGGGCGTAGGACAGCGCGATCCCCTCGACGACCCCGCGGTAGACCTCGACCGGGGCGGAGGCGGCCCCGACGCCGGTGATGACCGCGCGCGCCCCGGCGGCCCAGCCGGTGCTGCGCTCGCCGGTGAAGAAGGGCAGCACCAGGGGCGTCGTCTCGTGCGGCTCGGCGACGAGCGCGCTCGAGAGGTCCTCGGGCGCGACCTGGTCCACGGCGAGCGTGACGTCGGCCCACGCCAGCGCGCGCCCGACGTCGTTGAGCGCCCCGCCGACCAGGGCGCGGTCGTGCGAGACCCGGTAGCACCACAGGCCCTCGGGCAGCTCCTCGGGCATCTCCCGCACCAGGACGCGCAGCGCGCCCGACGTGGCGCACGAGGCTCCGATGCTCGTCTCGTCGTAGGCGCCCAGACCCACGTTGGCGGCCAGCCCGTCGGTGATGGGGGCGTACCACCGGGCGTCCTGCAGCACCGGCCAGCGCCTGGCGATCTTGGCGGCGCGGGCGGGCTGGACCTCGACGGGCTGGTCGAGGTGGTGCACCGGCGGCAGCTGGTCCGGGCGGATGCCGGCGATCTCCACCAGCTCGGGGTACCACTCGGCCGTGTGCCGGTCGACCATGCCGGTCCACGCCGCGGTGGAGGTGCCGGTCGCCAGCGTCCCGGTGAGCCGCAGCAGCACGTAGTCGCCCAGGGAGAGGTAGTGCGCCGCCTGCTCGACGACCTCCGGACGGGTGGCGGCGAGCCAGCGCAGCCGGGGCGGCCAGTAGCTGGCGTGCACCCGGGTGCCGGTGCGCTGCTGCAGCGCCTCGTCGTCGAGCTCCTCGCGCAGGGCGAGCACCTGCCGGCTGCAGCGGCTGTCGGCGTAGGTGAAGCAGGGGGTCAGCGGGGTGCCGTCGGCGTCGACGACCACCATCGAGGAGGCGAAGGTGTCCAGCGCCACACCGCCGACCGGGGTGCCCTCCAGGGCGGCGGTCAGCGTGTCCAGCACGGTCTTGACCTCGTCGACCACCTGCTCGGCGTCGATCTCGGAGGTGCCGTCGGAGCCGGTCGTGAACGAGTGCGGGACCTTGGCGCGGCGCCCGACCGGGCGGCCGTGGGCGTCGTAGACGGCGCCGCGGGTGGCGGTGGAGCCCACGTCGACCGCGAGCACCAGCGGTGGGACGGCGTCCTTGAGCTCGATGTCGAAGGCAGAGGCCATAGGCGACCACTCTACGGGCGCGGCGGCGGTGGCCGTGCCCCCGGACGCACCCGCCCCGGGCACGTCGGACATGTCCCGTCCGGGCCGGTCGGCCGGCGTGGCAGGATCGGCCCGTGCACCCCTCGACCGCCCTGGCCGCCGTGCTCGTCGACGAGCTGGTGCGCGGCGGGGTCCGCGAGGCGGTGCTGTGTCCCGGCTCCCGCTCGGCGCCGCTGGCCTACGCGCTGGAGGAGGCCGACCGGGCCGGCCGGCTGCGGCTCCACGTGCGCGTGGACGAGCGCTCGGCCGCCTTCCTGGCCCTGGGTATGGCGCGCGCGTCCGGCCTGCCCGTCCCGGTCGTCACCACCTCCGGCACCGCCGTGGCCAACCTGCACCCGGCCGTCCTCGAGGCGCACCACAGCGGCATACCCCTGGTCGTGCTGTCCGCCGACCGCCCCGCCGAGCTGCGCGGCACCGGTGCCAACCAGACCACGGTGCAGCCGGGCATCTTCGCCGGGGCCGTGCGGTGGGAGGCGGACCTGCCCGCCCCCGGGTCGGTCACGACCGCCGCCAACGCGCACTGGCGCACGACGGTGTGCCGAGCGCTCCTGGCCTCGTGCGGCTGGCCGTCCGCGCCCGCCGGGCCGGTGCACCTCAACGTCTCGCTGCGCGACCCCCTGGCCCCCGACCTGGCGAGCCTGCGGTCCGCTCCTGCCGGGCGTGAGGGTGGCCGGCCGTGGACCGATGTCACCCCGTCGGCGCGACGCGTGCCACCGACCCTCGCCGCGGGGGAGCGGACGGTCGTGCTGCTCGGTGACCTGCCGGAGCCTCAGCTGACCCGGCGCGCCCTCGACTGGGCGCAGGAGGCCGGCTGGCCGGTGCTGGCCGAGCCGTTCGGCGTGCTGCCCGGGGGCGCGCACGTCGTGCCGCACGGCGTGCTGGTGGCCACGCGCGTCGCGGGCGCCGACGATCCTGCGTGGGCGGCGCTGCGGCCCGACCGGGTCGTGGTGGTGGGGCGGCTGACGCTCTTCCGCGAGCTCGCAGCCCTGTCCCGCCTGCCGGGGGTCCGGGTCGAGCAGGTGTCGGCCGTGCCGTCCTGGACCGACCCCGGCCACGTGGTGCACCAGGTGCACCCCGACGACGTGCTGTGGGAGCCGCCCCCGCGCGCACCGGCTGCCGGGTCGTGGGTCGCCTCGTGGGTCGCCGCCGGGCGGTCGCTCACGCCGCTCGTGCGCGAGGCCGTGGGCCTGGACGGGCCCTGCGCCCCGGTCACCGGTCCGGCCGTCGCCGGGGTCGTCGCCACCCACCTCGCGGCGGAGGACCTGCTCGTCCTCGGCTCCAGCAACGCACCGCGCGACCTGGCACTGGTGCTCGACCCGGGCCGGACGCAGCCGTGCCGGGTGGTCGCCAACCGCGGTCTGGCCGGCATCGACGGCATGGTGTCCACGGCTGTCGGTGCAGCCCTGTGCCAGGGGTCGGGGCGCACGGTGGCCCTGCTCGGCGACCTGACCTTCCTGCACGACACCAACGGGCTGCTCGTCGGCCCGGCCGAGCCGCGCCCCGAGCTCACGGTCGTGGTCGTCAACGACGACGGCGGAGGGATCTTCTCGACCCTGGAGTACGGGGAGGCGGCCAGGTCGGCGACCGACGTGGCGGCGGCGGCCACCGAGCGCGTCTTCGGCACGCCCCACGGCACCGACCTGGCCGCCCTGTGCGCCGCGCACCGGGTGCCGCACACCCGTGCCGGGTCGCTGCGGGAGCTGGCGGACGCGCTCGCGGAGCCGGCGCGCGGCATACGCGTGGTGGAGGTGCCGGTCGACCGTGCCGGCCACCGTCCCCTGCGCGACCGGCTGCGCTGACCGCCCGCATCCCCGCCGCGCGCCGCAGGTGCCGTCCGGTGCCGGGGAAGCTCCCCGGGCACCGGACGTCTTCCCGGGCACGGGACCGTCTCACCACGGACCTGGCGCCCGCAGCGCCGCCTCAGAAGCCGATCGCGCCGTAGGGCTCGGTGTCGGCCCGCATCGCGCGGGACAGCTGCCGCACCGCGCCCGGGGTGTGTTCGGTGCCACCGAGCGTGGGGACCTGGGAGGCCAGCGACCGGCCACCGCCGTAGGCGGCGCCGAGGAGCGCGACGGGGACCGTCAGGTCGGGCACCTCGTCGGTGGACGCGCAGGTGGCCCGGCCGTCGGTGTCGACGGCCAGCCGCCAACGACCGGCGTTCCACGGGCACAGGGCGTCCTCGACCTCCAGCACCACGTCGCACGCGGCGGCGTAGCCCCGCTCGGTCAGGGCGCGCGGCACGTCGACCAGACGCAGCCAGAGGGAGTCGTAGGCGCGCAGGTCCACCGAGCGCGGCCCGCCCGCCCACCACATGACCGGGTCGTCGACCGAGCGGCTCCACAGGGTGACCTTGCTCGTGAGGTCGAAGCTCACCAGCCGCCGCACGAGCGCCAGCAGCGTCGGGTCGTCGGCGGCGGCCAGCTCCACGACCTGGACCGTGCCCTGCGGCGTGGCGTCGTCCCACTTGCTCTCCCGGCGCAGCGCGGCATACCCCGTGAGCCGTCCGTCCCGGCGCGCGAGCAGCAGGCGGCGCTTCTCCTTCTCCCCGCGGGCCTTGGGGTAGTCCCGCCACCAGGTCAGGGCCATGGCGTCGGGCCGCGTCACCGCGCCGAGGGTCGTCGCCGCGCTGGCCAGGTGCGCCTCGTGCAGCGCGGCCATGCCCTGCTCGGTCGGCAGCGTGACCATGTGCAGCTGCACCCCGTCGGCCGCCTCCGCCACCGCCGGGGGCGCTGTGAGCTCGGCCCCGCGGCCGAGCGTGAGCTTGACGTCCAGGCTCGAGCAGCCGTAGCCGAAGCGCCCGTAGATCGCGGCCTCCGAGGCGTGCAGCCCCGCGACGGCGCACTCGGCGCGGTCGTGGACGCGGTGCAGGTGGTCCTTCATCAGGCGGGTCAGCAGGCCCTTGCGCCGGTGGTCCGGGTGGATCCCGACCCACGTCAGGCCGTCGATCGGCACCCGGGTCAGCGTGTCGCGCGGCCCCGGCACGGTGACCGCCATGTCGTAGGCGCTGTAGATGCCGACCAGCGGCGGGCGGTCGGTGGGGGCCTCGCCGGGGAGCGGCTCACCGGTGCGCTCCAGCGCACGGGCGTGGCGCAGGTCGAGGTGGTCGCGCAGGTCCTCCGGCGTCTGGCCGGGCACCACCTCGAACCAGACGGTGTCGTCCAGGTCCTTGATGCGCGGGTAGTCCTCAGGCGTCAGGTCGATGAGTCTCGGGTCGTCGGTCACGGGCACAGTCTCGTGCCCGCCCGTGGGCGCGTGCCACCCATTTCGGCGCCACGGCATACCCTTGCCGACTGACCTGACCCGTGCGCCCCCAGGAGGACCCGTGCCGCAGCCGCCGGCCGTGCACACCACCGACCCGCGCCCCGGGTCCGTCGTGGCGGTCCTGGTCGTCTTCGCCGCCGCCGGGCTGGCGATGGGCCAGGCCCTGGCGCGGGTCCCGGCGCTGCGGGACGCGATCGGCGCCGACAAGGCCGAGCTCGGCCTCGCGCTCATGGGGATGGGGCTGGGCTCGCTGCTGGCGATGCCGTTCACCGGACGGCTGGTGGACCGGTTCGGCAGCCGGAGGGTCGTGTCGGCCTGCGTCGTGCTGGCCTGCACCGGGTATGCCGCGCTGTCGGTCGTGCCCTCCGTGCCGGCGCTCATGCTCACGCTGACGGCCACCGGCACCGCCGTGGGCGTCTGGGACGTGGGGATGAACATCCAGGCCACGCACGTCGAGCGGCGGCGCGGCCGGTCGTGGATGCCCTACTTCCACGCCGCCTTCTCCGCGGGCGCCGTCCTGGGCGCCGGGACCGGCGCGCTCGCGGCGTGGCAGGGGGTGGGGCTGGTCCAGCTGCCCGTCGTGGCGGCGGCCACCGCCCTCGTGGCGCTCGTCGCCGCCGTCCGCTTCGTGCCGGAGCACCACGAGGACGCCGGGGAGCAGCCTGCGCCGACCGGCGAGGCCGCTGCCGCGGGCGCTGCGCCGACCGGCGAGGCCGATGCCGGCGCTGGCGAGGGCGCTCCCACCGCCTCCGCCCGGCGACGGCTCACCGGCGCCGAGCTGCTGATCGGGCTGGTGTGCCTCTCGGCCGCCCTGGGGGAGGGGGCGGCCAACGACTGGCTGGCGCTGCTGCTGGTCGACGTCCACGGGGCGCCGGAGGCCTACGGCGCGCTGGTGCTGACGGGGTTCAACGTCACGATGACCGTCGGGCGCCTGGTGGGCGGGCCGTTCATCGACCGCTTCGGCCGGGCCGCGCTCGTCCGCGGCGGTGGGCTGCTGGCGGCCGTCGGGATCGTCACGGTCGCCATGGCGCCGAGCCTGGCGGCCGCCATGGTCGGCGGGCTGCTCTGGGGGCTGGGCGTCTCGGCCGTCTTCCCGGCCGCGATGTCGGCGGCCGGGGAGGTCCCCGGGCGCGGCAACCGTGCCATCACCGTCGTCTCGACGATCGCCTACGGGGCGTTCCTCTTCGGCGGGCCGAGCATCGGGGTGCTCGCCGAGGCCGTCGGCCTGGACCGGGCGCTGCTGCTGGTGGTGGCCTTCCTGCTGGTGATGTCTGCGCTGGCACCGGTGATGCGGGAGCGCAGGTCCGCGCGTCAGCCCGCGGTGGCGATCCAGTAGCGACGCTTCGCCGGGCGTCCCGGGCCGACCGGCACCACGTCCTCGAGCACGCCGCCGTTGGCCTCGATGGTCCGTGCCGACGCCACGTTGTCGTCGTCGCAGGTCACCAGCACCCGGTCGACCCCCAGGGCCGCCAGCCGCACGACGGACTGGCGGAGCATCTCCGTGGCGTGCCCGCGCCGTCGGTGGGCGCGCCCCACGGCATACCCGACGTGCCCGCCCTCGGCCAGCAGGAAGGCGTTGAGCCGGTGGCGGACCGAGACCCGGCCGACGACGACACCGTCGACCTCGGCCACGAGGAAGTCGGCCGGCACCCGACCCTCCGGCAGCCCCACGCCGGAGGCCTCCCGCTCCACCTGCGCGAGCACCTCCGGCCACGAGCCGTCGGCCAGGACCACCTCGAAGCCCTCGGGGGCGAGCTCCTCGTGCAGCGCCCGCAGGGCGGGCTCGTCCTCGGTCGTCGGGGGTCGCAGCACGAGAGGCATGGACGACATCCTGACCCAGCCGCGGCCGCCGCGTCAGGCGGTTATCGGGTCGCCAGCCCCAGCGCGTGCCGCATCGCGGTCAGCTTGACCTCGGTCTCGGCCAGCTCGGCGTGCGGGTCGGAGGCGGCGACGATGCCCCCACCGGCGAAGATCCGCATCGAGCGCCGGTCGGCGGCGAGCTCGCCGCAGCGCAGGGCGATGCCCCAGTCGCCGTCGCCGTCGCCGTCCACCCAGCCCACCGGCCCGGCGTAGCGCCCCCGGTCCATCCCCTCGAGCTCGGCGATGACGCCGTCGGCGACGTGCGTCGGCGTGCCGCAGACCGCGGCGGAGGGGTGCAGCGCCGCGGCCAGCCGCAGCGACGTGGCGCCGCTGCGCATCTGCCCGGTGAGGTCGGTGGCCAGGTGGTAGACGTCCGGCAGCTCCAGGACGTAGGGCGCCGCCGGCACCTGCAGGTCGGAGCAGTGAGGATCGAGGGCGTCGGCGACGGACCGCACGGCGTAGGCGTGCTCCTCCAGGTCCTTGACGCTGCTGACCAGGCGCAGCCGGGGGTCCACCGGGTGCGCCGTGCTGCCGTCGCCCTGCGGCGCGTCGGGTATGGAGTGCGCGCCCCGGCGGATGGTGCCGGCCAGGACCCGGGAGCGCACCCGGCCGCCCTGCAGGCGGACGAGCATCTCGGGCGTCGCGCCGAGCAGGCCGTCGACCGCGAAGGTCCAGGTGGCCGCATACCTGCGCTGGAGCCGCTCGAGCACCGGCGCGACGCGGACGATGCCGCCGTCGCGGTGGCGCACGGTGACGTCGCGGGCCAGCACGACCTTGTCGACCGCTCCCGAGCCGATCCGGTCGATGGCGCGGGCGACGACCTGCGGCCAGCGGTCGGCGGGGACGGTGCCCTCGCTCTCGACGACCGGGTCCAGCTCCTGCAGACGAGGGTTGCTGCGCGCCAGCATCCGGGCCGGGTGGGCGGCCGGCCACGGCTCCTCGTCGAGGACCACGTGCGTGACCCACGCCTGCCCGTCCCGCCGGCCGATGACGACCCGGGGGACCGTGAGCACGCTGGTGTCGCAGGAGTCGGCGGCGTAGGCGAAGGAGCCGAACGCGACCAGCCCGCTGCCGGCGACCCTCACCTCGTCCTCGACCTCGGCCAGCGCGCGCAGCCGGTCCCACCAGTCCTCGGCGTCGGCGAAGCGCCGCGACCCGGTCGTGCGCACCACGGCGGCGCGGCCCCAGCCGACCATGCCGTCACCCTCGCGCAGCCAGGTCACCACCTCGCGGGGGTCGACCTCGTCGGGGACGCGGGTCAGCAGGTCACCGGTGACGTCCACGGGGACGCTGCGGACGCGCAGGCGGGACGGGGGCGGAAGCGACGGCACAGCGGACCACTGTAGGCCGGTCTGGAAGGATGGTGAGCATGAGCCCGTCGCGCGCCAGCCTGGAGAAGAAGCCGCGCGAGGTCGCCGAGATGTTCGACGACGTCGCGCGGCGCTACGACCTGACCAACGCCGTGCTCACCGGCGGCATCGACCACCTGTGGCGCCGGGCGGTCGCGCGGGCGGTCGACGCGCGGCCGGGGGAGCGGGTGCTGGACATCGCGGCCGGCACCGGGACCTCCAGCGAGCCCTACGCCGACCGGGGGGTGCAGGTCGTCCCGGCGGACTTCTCGCTGGGCATGCTGCGCGAGGGCTACCGCCGGCGGCCCGACCTGCCCTTCACGGCGGCCGACGCGATGTCGCTGCCCTTCGCCGACGGCTCCTTCGACGTGGTGACGATCAGCTTCGGGCTGCGCAACGTCGCGGACGTCGACGCGGCGCTGCGGGACTTCCGCCGGGTCGTGCGGCCCGGCGGACGGCTGGTCGTGTGCGAGTTCTCCCAGCCGGTCGTGCCGGTGCTGTCCACCGTCTACGACAAGGTCGTGCTCAACGCGCTGCCCGCGGTGGCCCGCCGGGTCAGCTCCAACCCCGAGTCCTACGTCTACCTGACCGAGACCATCCGCGCCTGGCCCGCGCAGCGCCGGCTGGCCGAGCGCATCCGCTCGGCCGGCTGGGAGCAGGTCCGCTGGCGCAACCTCACCGGCGGCATCGCCGCCGTCCACCACGCGACCGCACCGCAGCGGCCGGCGACACTGAGCTAGCGGACCGGGCGCGCCGCGCAGGCACGGCCGGGCACGAGCCAGGCAGGGACAGGAGGCGACATGGAGGTCGAGCTCGCGGAGGTCCGGGACTTCCTGGCGGCCCACCCGCCCTTCGACAGCCTGCCCGGCGAGGTGCTCGACGACCTGCCCTCCCGCTGCACGCTGCGCTACGCCCGCCGCGGCAGCCTCGTGCTGCGCGCCGGCCTGACCAACGACCGGCTGTTCGTCGTCCGCTCGGGGGCCGTGGACATCACCGACGGCCACCGCCTCGTCGACCGGGTCGGCTCCGGAGGATCCTTCGGGATGTCCGCCCTCATCGAGCACGCCCCGACCCGGTATGACGTGACCGCCCGCGAGGACACGCTGCTCATCACGATCCCGCAGGAGGACGTCGACCAGCTGATCTCCTCCCACCCGACCGTCGCCGTGCACTTCGCGGCGACGCACCACGACCGGATCCGCACGGCCCTGGGCCAGCTGCAGCAGCCCGAGCGGGGGTCGGCGGTGTTCCGCACCTCGGTGCGCGACCTGCTGCGCGTGCCGCCGGTGATGGCGCCCCCCGACGTCACCATCACCCAGGCCGCGCGGGCGATGGCCGACGCGGGGGTGTCCTCGCTGCTGGTCATGGAGGACGACCGGCTCGTCGGCATCCTGACCGACCGTGACCTGCGTCGCCGGGTGCTCGCGGCCGAGGTGCCCCCCGACCGGCCGGTGCGCGAGGTGATGACCGGGCGGCCGGTCACGGTGCGCGCCGGCGCGCTGGCCCTGGAGGTCATGCTGGAGATGACCGGCCGCAACATCCACCACCTGCCGGTGGTCGACGAGGACGGCAGCGTGGTCGGCCTGGTCACGACCACCGACCTGGTCCGGCTCGAGCGGTCCAACCCGGTCTACCTGGTCACCGACCTCGCCCGGCAGACCGACGTCGACGGGGTGGTCCGCCTCGCCTACCGCATCCCGCGCATCGTCGACCAGCTCGTCAGCGAGGACGCCAGCGCCCAGGACATCGGCCGGGTGACCGCGGCCCTCACCGACGCCATCACCGTGCGCCTGATGCAGCTGGCCGAGGCCGAGCTCGGTCCGCCGCCGGGCTCCTACTGCTGGGTCGCGCTGGGGTCGGCGGCCCGGGAGGAGCAGGCCCTGGGCGGCGACCAGGACAACGCGATCGTGCTCGCCGACGACGCCGACCCGGCCGACCCGTGGTGGGGGCGGTTCGCCGAGCGCGTGGTCTCCGGGCTGGAGGCCTGCGGCCGCGAGCGCTGCCCCGGTGACGTCATGGCCACCAACCCGACGTGGCGCAAGACCGTGCGCGACTGGCGGGTGCAGTTCGCCCGGTGGTCGCACGAGCCGGAGCCGGACGCGGTGCTGTGGGCCGCGATCTTCTACGACATGCGGGCGGTGCACGGCGACACCGCGCTCGTGGACGGCCTGCGCGAGGAGGTGGTCGCCCTCGGCTCGCGCTCGGAGCTCCTGCTGGCCTACCTCACGGGGCAGGCCGCGCGGCACCGGCCACCGATCGGCTTCTTCCGCGGCTTCGTGCTCGAGGACGCCGGCGAGCACCGCGACACCCTCGACATCAAGCGCGGGATCTCGGCCGTCGTCCAGATCGCCCGCGTGCACGCCCTGCGCGCCGGGTCGCTCGCGCTGTCCACCAGCGAGCGCCTGGCCGCGGCCCGTGCCCGCGGGGTGCTCTCGCCCGAGGCCACCACCGACCTGACCGACGCCTTCGAGCTGCTGTCCTACCTGCGGCTGCGGCACCAGGCCGCCCAGGCCCGCGACGGCCTGCCGCCGGACAACCACATCGACCCGGCACGTCTGGGCAGCCTCGACCGTCGCCACCTGCGCGACGCCTTCCAGATCGTGCGCACGGCCCAGCACTGGCTCAGCACCCGACTGCCCCCGGTGCCCTGACGTGGCCCTGCGAGACCTGCTGCGGCGGCCCGTCCCGCCCGGCCCGCTGGCGGACGTCGCGGACGCGCCGACCTTCCCCCGGGACACCCCGCTGGCCGAGGTCGAGCTGCTCGCCCTGGACCTGGAGACCTCGGGCCTGGACCCGCGCAGCCACGAGCTGCTCTCCTTCGGACTCGTCCCGGTCCGGGGTATGGAGATCCCGCTCGCCGGGGCGCGCCACCTGCGGGTGCGCCCGCGCGGTGACGTGGGCGACTCCGCCGTCGTCCACGGCCTCACCGACGACGTCCTGGCGCAGGCGCCCCCGCTGCCGGAGGTGCTGCCGGAGGTGCTCCATACCCTCGTGGCACCCGGTCCGCGGCGCCGCGTGCTGCTGGCCCACTTCGCCCAGGTCGAGACCACCTTCCTCCGGGCCGCCTGCCGCAGCGTCTACGGTGCCGGGGTCCGCCTGCAGGTCGTCGACACCCTCGAGGTCGAGCGCCGCCTGCTG
Organism: Ornithinimicrobium pekingense DSM 21552; assembly: GCF_000421185.1. Taxonomy (GTDB): domain Bacteria; phylum Actinomycetota; class Actinomycetes; order Actinomycetales; family Dermatophilaceae; genus Ornithinicoccus; species Ornithinicoccus pekingensis. Next base: position 126,007 of record NZ_ATWJ01000001.1, on the reverse strand, counting down.
CGCTCCGAGCCGCACGAGCTCACCCGGGGTTTCTTCCGGCTGGACGCCTGCCGACGCCGGCACCACCTGCCGCGCTACCGGGCGCACTCCGCCCTGACCGACGCGGTGGCCTGCGCCGAGCTCTTCCTGGCCCAGTGCGCCCGGCTCGAGGAGCGCCGCGGCCGGCCGCTCCTCCTCGACGACGTGCTCCGGCCGTGACACGGTGGGTGCGCGTGGTACGGCTCCCCTTCGCGGGTGCCGTGGGTGCCGGGCGCACCGTCGTGCGGTCCTGTCGTGTCACACCGGTCGCCCGGACGACGCCCGTGACACGACGGCAGGGCACGACCGTCCGGATGGATGCGGATTGGGCACCATCGTGTGACCTAATCCGACGAAGGAGGGCCTGCCCTGGGGCGGCCGGAGGGGCGACCTAGACTGACCGAGTTCGTGAAAGTTGGCACAAGCGAGGCGCAGACAACGTGAGTGGACAGGTCGAGACGGCCGAGGTGATCGTGGTCGGGGCGGGCCCCGGCGGCTCCGCGACCGCCGCCTACCTCGCCCAGCACGGGGTCGACGTCCTGCTGCTGGAGAAGAGCTCCTTCCCCCGCGACAAGGTCTGCGGGGACGGCCTGACGCCCCGCGCGGTGCGCGAGCTCATCCACCTGGGCGTGTCCACCCGGCAGGAGGACGGCTGGCACCGCACCAAGGGCCTGCGGATCCTCGGCGGCGGCGTGCGCATGGAGCTCGACTGGCCCGGCAGCGCGACCTTCCCGCCCTACGGCCTGGTCCGCACGCGGATGGACCTCGACGAGATCCTGGCCCGGCACGCCGAGTCGCGCGGGGCCCGCCTCCACGAGCGGATGAACGTGCACGAGCCGATCCTCGACCACCGCGGCCACATCTGCGGCGTCACGGCCAAGGTCATGGGGGAGAACAACCGCCCCACCGGCGAGACCCGGGAGTTCCGCGCCCCCGTCGTGGTGGCCGCTGACGGCAACTCCAGCCGCCTGTCCCTGTCGATGGAGCGGCCCAAGCGCGACGACCGCCCGATGGGCGTGGCCGTGCGCACCTACTACCAGACCCCCCGCCACGACGACGACTACCTCGAGTCGTGGCTGGAGCTGTGGACCAAGGGCGACGACGGGGAGGACGTGCTGATGCCGGGCTACGGCTGGCTCTTCCCGCTCGGCGACGGCACGGCCAACGTCGGTCTGGGCATCCTGGACACGGCCGAGGCGTTCGGGACCTTCGACTACCGCGACGTGATGAAGCGCTGGGTCGCCGCGATGCCGCAGGAGTGGGGGATCAGCGAGGAGACCCAGCTCGCCCCCATCCGGGGCGCGGCGCTGCCGATGTGCTTCAACCGCCAGCCGCTCTACGACCGGGGGCTGCTGCTCGCCGGTGACGCCGGCGGCATGGTCAACCCGTTCAACGGCGAGGGCATCGCCGAGGCGATGGAGTCGGGCCGCCACTCCGCCGAGATCATCGCCACCGCGCTGCGGCGCTCGACGCCCGGCGAGCGGGAGGCGGTGCTGCAGTCCTACCCGGCCGTGATGAAGGACGCGCTCGGCGGCTACTACACGCTGGGCCGCCACTTCGCCACGCTCATCGGCAAGCCCGAGATCATGCGCCTGGCCGTGCGCTACGGGCTGCCCCGCAAGTCGCTCATGCGCCTGCTGCTCAAGATCATGGCCAACCTCCCGCAGGAGCGCGGCGGCGGCCTCGACGACCGCGTCATCAACGCGCTGAGCCGGATGACCCCTGCCGCATGATGGCCGTCCCGACCACTAGGCTGGGTCCTCGTCCGACCCCTGACCCCGAGTGCACGACGCCGAGCACCTCCCGAAAGGAGTCCTGGCTCTGATGGACTACCACCCGTATCTGCCGGTTCTCTTCTTCCTGTTCTTCGGCGTCCTCTTCGCGTTCGGGTCCGTCTTCGGCGGCGGGCTGCTGGGCAGGGCCCAGTACAACCGGGCCAAGGCCGAGGCCTACGAGTGCGGGATCCAGCCCACGCCCCAGGCCGAGGGTGGCCGGGTGCCGATCAAGTTCTACCTGACGGCGATGCTCTTCATCGTCTTCGACGTCGAGGTGCTCTTCCTCTACCCGTTCGCGGTCGCCTTCGACCAGGTCGGGCTCTTCTCGCTGCTGGCCATGGTGCTCTTCCTGGTCGTCGTCTCGGTGCCGTTCGTCTACGAGTGGAGCCGGGGCGGCCTGGAGTGGGACTGACCAGCGGGTATGACGTAGTGCCGGTCCTGTCGGGAGACTCCCGGGCCGGCGGAAGGATGGTTGAGACAGATGGGTCTTGAGGACAAGATTCCTGGCGGGATCATGCTCACCACGGTCGAGGGCCTGGTCGGGCAGCTGCGCCAGCAGTCGGTCTGGCCGGTCACGTTCGGGCTGGCGTGCTGCGCCATCGAGATGATGGCCGTCGGCACGCCCGACTACGACATCGCCCGCTTCGGGATGGAGCGCTTCGCCGCGACCCCGCGCCAGGCGGACCTGATGATCGTCGCCGGCCGCGTGTCGCAGAAGATGGCGCCGGTCGTGCGCCAGGTCTACGACCAGATGCCCAACACCAAGTGGGTCATCTCCATGGGCGTGTGCGCCAGCTCCGGCGGCATGTTCAACAACTACGCGATCGTCCAGGGCGTGGACCACATCGTCCCGGTCGACATCTACCTGCCCGGCTGTCCGCCGCGCCCCGAGATGCTGCTCAACGCGGTCCTGGAGCTGCAGCGCCAGATCCGCGAGTTCAAGTTCTCGGTCAACCGCGAGGAGGCCGCGCGCGCCGCCGAGGCCGCGGCGATGAACGCCGTGCCCACGCACCAGATGAAGGGGCTGCTCGCGTGACGTCCACCGGACCTGCCACCCCCGACAAGACGCCCCCGGCGCAGACCACGACGCGCGACGAGGGCACCCAGCCGCCGGAGACCGCGGACCAGAAGGTCGACACCACCCACGCCCAGGAGACCGGCGCGGGCTCGGTGCCGGCGGAGTACGGCCGCCCCGGCGAGCCGGTGGCCGTCGCCCACAAGAGCGGCATGTTCGGCTCGTCCCTGGGCAACGACACCTCCGGCTTCGGCGGGCTCCAGGTGCCCGTGCTCTACCCCGGTGCTGCCGAGCGGCCCTACGGCAGCTACTTCGACGAGGTCGTCGACGCCCTCGAGGACGCGGCCCCCGCGGCGTTCGAGGCGGGCGTGGCCCAGGTCGTCGTCGACCGCGGCGAGCTGACCCTCGTCGTGCGCCGCGAGCAGCTGCGCGAGCTGCTGCGCCCGCTGCGCGACGACGCCCGGCTGCGCTTCGAGCTGACCTCGGGGGTCTCCGGTGTGCACTGGCCGGAGCAGACCGGTGCCGAGCTGCACGCCGTCTACCACTTCGTCTCGGTCACCCACGGTTCGCGCCGGGTCCGTTTCGAGGTCACCTGCCCCGACGAGGACCCCCGCATCCCGTCCATCGTCGACATCTACCCGGGTATCGACTGGCACGAGCGCGAGACCTACGACATGTTCGGGATCGTCTTCGAGGGTCACCCCGGCCTGACGCGCATCCTCATGCCGGACGACTGGCCCGGCCACCCCCAGCGCAAGGACTACCCGCTCGGCGGCATCCCGGTGGAGTACAAGGGCGCCACCATCCCCGCCCCCGACCAGCGGAGGAGCTACACGTGAGCACCGACGGCACCATGACCGACCCCTACGGGCAGACCACCACCGACGACCGCGCCGACGAGGCGCCGGTCTACACCGTCGGCGGCGGGGGAGACTGGGACGAGCTGGCGGCCGAGGTCTCGGCCCTCGGCGCCGAGCGCATCGTGGTCAACATGGGCCCCCAGCACCCCTCCACGCACGGCGTGCTGCGCCTGGTGCTCGAGCTGGACGGCGAGACCGTGCGCGAGGCCCGCGCCGGCATCGGCTTCCTGCATACCGGCATCGAGAAGAACATGGAGTACCGCACCTGGACGCAGGGCACCACGTTCTGCACCCGGATGGACTACCTGACGCCGATCTTCAACGAGGCCGCCTACTGCCTCGGGGTCGAGAAGCTGCTCGGCATCACCGACCAGATCCCCCAGCGCGCCAACGACATCCGCGTGCTGATGATGGAGCTGAACCGCATCGGCTCCCACCTCATCTGCCTGGCCACCGGCGGCATGGAGCTCGGCGCGACGACGATCATGACGATCGGCTTCCGCGAGCGCGAGCGCATCCTGCGCTTCTTCGAGGCCGTCACCGGCCTGCGGATGAACCACGCCTACGTGCGCCCCGGCGGTGTCGCCCAGGACGTGCTGCCCGAGCACCTCGACCTGCTCGAGGCCGAGCTGCCCGCCCTGCGCAAGGGCATCCACGAGATGGAGCTGCTCCTGCTGGAGAACCCCGTCTTCAAGGGCCGGACCGTCGACGTCGGCTACCTGTCGCTGTCGGGCTGCATGGCGCTGGGGGTCACCGGCCCGATCCTGCGCTCGACCGGGCTCCCGCACGACCTGCGCAAGTCCGACCCCTACTGCGGCTACGAGACCTACGACTTCGACGTCGTCACCCGCCGGGACGCCGACGCCTACAGCCGGGTCGTCATCCGCTTCGACGAGATGTGGCAGTCGCTGCGGATCGCCGAGCAGGCCGTCGAGCGCCTCCGGGCCAGCCACGGCGAGCCGGTCATGGTCGCCGACCGCAAGATCGCCTGGCCCGCCCAGCTGTCCGTCGGGGCCGACGGCCAGGGCAACAGCCTGGACCACATCCGCGAGATCATGGGCGAGTCCATGGAGGGGCTCATCCACCACTTCAAGCTGGTGACCGAAGGCTTCCGGGTGCCGCCCGGCCAGGCCTACGCCGCCATCGAGTCGCCCAAGGGCGAGCTCGGCGTGCACGTGGTCTCCGACGGGGGCACCCGTCCCTGGCGCGCGCACTTCCGCGACCCCAGCTTCCACAACCTGCAGGCGGCCTCGGCGCTGGCGGAGGGCGGCCTCGTCGCCGACGTCATCGTCGCCGTGGCCTCGATCGACCCCGTGATGGGAGGCGTTGACCGGTGACGGTGGCACACAACACCCAGGGAGACGGCGTGGACCGCCACGAGACGATGTTCGCGGAGTCCCCGCTGCACCCCCAGGCCCCGCTGCAGGCCTCGGAGGAGCCCTACGCCGCGGACGTGCTGGAGCAGCTGGAGGCCGACGCGGCCGCCATCGTGGCGCGCTACCCGCAGAAGCGCTCGGCGCTGCTGCCGATGCTGCACCTGGTCCAGTCCGTCGACGGCTACATCACCGGCCGGGGCGTGCACTTCTGCGCCGAGCAGCTGGAGCTGACGACCGCCGAGGTCAGCGGCGTGGCGACCTTCTACACCCAGTACAAGCGCCACCCCAACGGCGACTACAGCGTGGGGGTGTGCACCAACACGCTGTGCGCCATCATGGGCGGCGACCAGATCTTCGACGAGCTCAGCGACCACCTCGGGGTCGGGCACGACGAGACGACCGAGGACGGCAAGATCACCCTCGAGCGCCTCGAGTGCAACGCCGCCTGCGACTTCGCCCCCGTGATGATGGTCAACTGGGAGTTCTTCGACAACCAGACCCCGGAGTCCAGCAAGCAGGTGGTCGACCGGCTGCGCGCCGGCGAGCAGGTCGCGCCCACGCGCGGCGCCTCGCGGGTGTGCACCTTCAAGCACGTCTCGCGCGTGCTCGCCGGGTTCCCCGACGGTCTCGCGGACGAGGGCGTCGGCGCGGGCGAGGCGTCGCTGCGCGGCACGCTGCTGGCCCGCGAGCAGGGTTGGACCGCACCCGCCGACGGGCGGACCCCGCCGGCGACCGACACCGAGGCCACCCCCCAGGCCCAGGGCGGCGGTGTCGAGCGCGGCGGCTACGGCTCCGTCAACGCCCCCGGCAACGAGCCCGACGACCTGCCCGAGACGAAGGAGGACGGACAGTGAGCACCCAGCTGACCCCGATCCTGACGAAGTTCTGGGACCACCCGCAGTCCTGGACCCTCGCCACCTACGAGGACAACGAGGGCTACCAGGCGCTGCGCCAGGCGCTGGACACCCCGGCCGCGGACCTCGTCCAGGCGGCCAAGGACTCCGGCCTGCGCGGTCGTGGTGGCGCGGGCTTCCCCACGGGTATGAAGTGGGGCTTCCTGCCCCCGCCGGACGGCGGCCCCCGCTACCTCGTCGTCAACGCCGACGAGTCCGAGCCGGGCACCTGCAAGGACATCCCGCTGCTCATGGCCGCGCCCCACTTCCTCGTCGAGGGCATGGTCATCACCAGCTACGCGATCGGCTGCAACCACGCCTTCATCTACCTGCGCGGGGAGGTCGTGCACGTCTACCGCCGCCTGATGCGGGCGGTGGAGGAGGCCTACGCGGCCGGCTACCTGGGCAAGAACATCATGGGCTCCGGCTTCGACCTGGACATCACCGTGCACGCCGGTGCCGGCGCCTACATCTGCGGCGAGGAGACCGCCCTGCTCGACTCGCTCGAGGGGCGCCGGGGCCAGCCGCGGCTCAAGCCGCCGTTCCCGGCGGTCGCCGGCCTCTACGCGCGGCCCACGGTGGTCAACAACGTCGAGTCGATCGCCTCCATCCCGCCCATCGTGCTGCACGGGGCCGAGTGGTTCTCCGACATGGGCACCGAGAAGTCCACCGGCTTCGGCATCTTCAGCCTGTCCGGGCACGTCAACCGCCCCGGCCAGTACGAGGCGCCGCTGGGCATCACGCTGCGCGAGCTGATCGACATGGCCGGCGGGATGCGGAACGGCAACAGGCTGAAGTTCTGGACCCCGGGCGGCTCCTCCACCCCGCTGTTCACCGACGCCCACCTCGACGTGCCGCTCGACTTCGAGTCGGTGGCCAAGGAGGGTTCGATGCTCGGCACCCGCGCCCTGCAGATCTTCGACGAGACCACCTCGGTGGTCCACGCCGTGTCGCGCTGGACCGACTTCTACGCCCACGAGTCCTGCGGCAAGTGCACCCCCTGCCGCGAGGGCACCTACTGGCTCAAGCAGATCATGAAGCGCCTCGAGGACGGCAAGGGCCTGCCCGGGGACATCGAGAAGCTCGACGACATCTGCGACAACATCCTCGGCCGGGCCTTCTGCGCGCTCGGGGACGGTGCGACCAGCCCGATCACCTCCGCGATCCAGTACTTCCGCGAGGAGTTCGAGGCCGGCATGCACACCCCGTGGTTCGAGCTGTTCCCGCCCGAGCGCTCGACGCTGTTCGCGAAGGAGACGCTGCCCGCATGACCGTCAACACCTCTCCCGCCGCCGGCGGCAACGCCGTCACCGAGGGCGGCGACGCGCAGATCCCGGACGAGCCGGACGTCACGAAGATCACGCTGACCATCGACGACGTCGAGGTCACCGTGCCGGAGGGCACCCTGGTCATCCGCGCGGCCGAGACCGTGGGGATCCAGATCCCGCGGTTCTGCGACCACCCGCTGCTGGACCCGGTCGGCGCCTGCCGTCAGTGCCTGGTCGACGTCGCCATGCCGGACCGCGAGGGCAACGTCAAGCCGATGCCCAAGCCGCAGGCCTCCTGCACCATGGTCGCGACGCAGGGCATGGTGGTGAACACCCAGCACACCAGCCCCGTCGCCGACAAGGCCCAGCACGGCGTCATGGAGCTGCTGCTCATCAACCACCCGCTGGACTGCCCCGTCTGCGACAAGGGCGGCGAGTGCCCCCTGCAGAACCAGGCCCTGTCCAACGGCCGCCCCACCTCCCGGTTCGACGACGTCAAGCGCACCTTCGCCAAGCCGGTCAACATCTCCAGCCAGGTGCTGCTCGACCGCGAGCGCTGCATCCTGTGCGCCCGCTGCACCCGGTTCTCCGACCAGATCGCCGGCGACCCGTTCATCGCGCTCATCGAGCGCGGCGCGCTGCAGCAGGTCGGCATCTACGAGGAGAAGCCCTTCGAGAGCTACTTCTCCGGCAACACCGTGCAGATCTGCCCGGTGGGCGCGCTGACCGGTGCCGCCTACCGCTTCCGCTCCCGCCCCTTCGACCTGGTCTCCACGCCCAGCGTGTGCGAGCACTGCGCCTCGGGCTGCTCGATGCGCACCGACCACCGCCGCGGCTCCGTGCTGCGCCGGATGGCCCTGGAGGACCCGCAGGTCAACGAGGAGTGGAACTGCGACAAGGGTCGCTGGGCCTTCACCTACCCCACGCTGCCGGACCGCCTCCGTGACCCCGTGGTCCGCGAGGCCGACGGCGGCTACGCCGTCGTGCCGTGGCGCCGCGCCTACCAGGAGGCGGCCCGTGGGCTCGAGGCCGCCAAGGCGGCCGGGGGAGTCGGCGTGCTCGTCGGCGGCCGCGTCACGGTCGAGGACGCCTACGCCTACTCCAAGCTGGCGCGCGTCGCCCTCGGCACCAACGACGTCGACCACCGTGCCCGCCCGCACAGCGCGGAGGAGGCGGAGTTCCTGGCCGCCCACGTCGTCGGCATGCGCGAGGTCAGCTACGAGAGCCTCGAGCGGGCCACCTCCGTCCTCCTCGTCGGCCTGGAGCCGGAGGAGGAGAGCCCGATCGTCTTCCTGCGGCTGCGCAAGGCCATGCGCCGCAACAAGACGCAGGTGTATGCCGTCGCGCCGTTCGCCACCCGTGGTCTGACCAAGATGGGCGGGACGCTGCTGGCCTCCGCCCCGGGCACCGAGGCAGAGGTGCTGCAGGCCCTCGGCGAGCGGGTGGCCAGCGGCGCCGCGCCGTCCACCGACGGCCCGGCCGTGCCCGTCCAGGGCAGTGACGCCGGGGCCAACGAGTACCACACGGCCGCCGACACGCTCGGCGCGACCTCCGTGATCCTCGTCGGCGAGCGCCTGGCCACCGTGCCGGGCGCGCTGTCGGCCGCCGCCGCCCTGGCCGAGGCCAGCGGTGCCGCCCTGGCGTGGGTGCCGCGCCGCGCCGGCGAGCGGGGCGCCGTCGAGGTCGGTGCGCTGCCCAACCTGCTGCCCGGCGGCCGCCCCGTCGCCGACGAGGCCGCCCGTTCCGAGCTGGCCCACCGCTGGGCCGGCGACGCCGGCCTGCCGGCCGCGCCCGGACGGGACACCACCGCCATGCTCGAGGCAGCCGCGCGCGGCGAGCTGGCCGCCCTGGTCGTCGGTGGCGTCCAGATCGACGACCTGCCCGACCCGGTGCTGGCGCGCGAGGCCCTCGCCCGGGCCTTCGTGGTCTCCCTGGAGCTGCGCGAGACGGACGTGCACGAGTATGCCGACGTGATCCTGCCGGTCGCCCCGCAGCAGGAGAAGGCCGGTGCCTACGCCGACTGGGAGGGGCGCCTGCGCCCGTTCGAGCAGGCGCTGGCCTCCGACGCCGACCCGGACCACGTGGTCCTGGACCGCCTCGCGGACGCCATGGGCGTGCGCCTGGGCACCGCGACCGTCGCCGCGGTCCGGCGGGAGATCACCGACCTGGGGTCGTCCGCGACCCGGGCGGCCTCCCCGCAGGTCACCCCGGCCGGTCCCGCGTCCCCCGGCCCCGGCCAGGCGGTGCTGGCGACCTGGCACCACCTGCTGGACGCGGGCTCGATGCAGGACGGCGAGCCGTTCCTGGCCGGGACCGCCGCGCGCCCGGTGGCCCGGGTCTCGGCCGCCACCGCCGCCTCGCTCGGGGTCGCGGACGGCGACCTCGTCGGCGTCTCGACCGACCGTGGTCGTATCGTCCTGCCGGCGGAGGTCACGGCCATGCACGACGGTGTCGTCTGGGTCCCGACCAACTCCGTGGGGTCGGCGGTCCGCGCCACCCTCGGCGTCGACGCCGGAGCTGTCGTCACGATCACCCGAGGTGAGGCATGAGCTACGCCCTGACCGCATACCCCGAGCTGGTGGCGGCCGCCCCCGCGCTGGTCACCAACGACCTGCCGGTCGCCGACTTCAGCGACACCCCGATCTGGCTGTCGTTCGTCAAGGCGGCCCTGCTGTTCGTCTACCTGATGATCTCGATGGTGCTCGTCATCTGGTTCGAGCGCCGGGTCATCGGCCGGATGCAGCAGCGACCCGGGCCCAACCGGCTGGGTCCGCTCGGGCTGCTGCAGACCCTCGCGGACGGCATCAAGCTGTTCCTCAAGGAGGACATCACCCCCAAGAACGCCGACAAGGTGATGTATGTCGCCGCACCGCTCATCGTGGCGTGCCTGGCGTTCGTCTCCTTCGCGATCATCCCGCTCGGCGGTGACGTGCGGATGTTCGGCCACACCACGCCGCTGCAGCTGACCGACACCCCGGTCGCGGTGCTCCTGGTGCTGGCCGTGGCGGGTGTCGGGGCCTACGGCTTCGTGCTGGCGGGCTGGTCCTCGGGCTCGACGTACCCGCTGCTGGGTGGCCTGCGCTCGACCGCCCAGGTGATCTCCTACGAGATCGCCATGGGCCTGTCGCTGGTCGCGGTCTTCCTCTACGCCGGCTCCATGTCCACCAGCCAGATCGTCGCGGCCCAGTCGCAGACCTGGTTCCTGGGAATCCCCTCGTGGTACGTCGTGCCGCTGTTCTTCAGCTTCGTCGTCTACGTCATCACGATGGTGGGGGAGACCAACCGCCTGCCGTTCGACCTCGCCGAGGGCGAGGGCGAGCTCGGTGGTGGCTTCCACACCGAGTACTCCTCGATGAAGTTCGCGATGTTCTTCCTCGGCGAGTACATCAACATGTTCACCGTGGCGGCGCTGGCGACCACGCTGTTCCTGGGCGGGTTCCACGCACCCTGGCCGCTGAACCTCATCGGCGACGGCATGCTCAGCGAGGGCTGGTGGGGCCTGCTGTGGTTCACCCTCAAGATGTGGTTCTTCCTGTGGGTGTTCGTCTGGCTGCGGGGCTCGCTGCCGCGCGTGCGCTACGACCAGTTCATGAACCTGGGCTGGAAGCTGCTCATCCCGCTGTCCCTCGTCTGGGTCGTCGCGGTGATGATGATCCGCGCGGCCCAGGAGGGCTACTTCGGCGACGGCCGCTGGACCACCGTGGCCACGCTGGTGATCATCGGCGTCTTCGTCCTGCTCGGCATCTTCCTGTGGGACCGCCGGGCCCAGATGCGCCAGGCCGAACGCGAGGAGCAGATGGCGGTGCCGCCGGAGGTGGACCCCTTCGCCGACGGCTACCCGGTGCCGCCGCTGCCCGGGCAGAAGCTGGTCGAGCCGCGCCGCGGGGTGGGGCCGGCCGAGCCGGTCGCCGCCCGCTCGCAGGCCGACCAGACCGACACCGACACGGAGGAGCGCCGTGGCTGACCAGACCGACCCGACCACCCCGAGCCGCCGCGAGCCGGCACCGGCTCCGGCCCGTCCGGACAGCGACCGCGCCGGCGGCAGGAAGGAGCCCGGGCTGCTCGAGCAGCTCTTCGCTCCCGTCGCCGGCTTCGGGGTCACCTTCGCCACCCAGTTCCGCAAGGTGGCGACCACGGAGTACCCCGAGAAGAAGCGCCCGACCGCCGCCCGTTTCCACGGCCGCCACCAGCTCAACCGTCACCCCGACGGCCTGGAGAAGTGCGTCGGCTGCGAGCTGTGCGCCTGGGCCTGCCCCGCCGACGCCATCTACGTCGAGGGCGCCGACAACATCGAGGGTGCCCGCTTCTCGCCAGGCGAGCGCTACGGCCGCGTGTACCAGATCAACTACCTGCGCTGCATCTTCTGCGGCCTGTGCATCGAGGCGTGCCCGACGCGGGCCCTGACGATGACCAACGAGTACGAGCTGACGGACAACCGCCGGGCCCCGCTGATCTACGAGAAGCACCAGCTGCTCGCGCCGCTGGGCCAGGACATGGTCGCGCCGCCGTTCCCGATGGCCGAGGGCATGGAGGAGCGCGACTACTACCGCGGCCAGGTCACCGGCCCGACGCAGGAGCAGAAGGACTACGTCGCCGACCGCGACGCCCGCACCGACGGGCGTGAGGGTCGCACCACCGAGGAGGTCCCCCGATGACCCCGACCCCAGGGGCCGAGCTGCTCGGCGGCGGGGAGTCCGTCGTCTTCTGGGTCCTGGCCGTCCTCACCGTGCTGGGCGCGATGGGCCTGCTCTTCGCCCGCAAGGCGGTGCACGCCGCGATGGCCATGGCGATGACCATGGTCGGCCTCGGCGTCGTCTACATCGTCCAGGACGCCGAGTTCGTCGGCATCATCCAGATCTTCGTCTACTCCGGCGCCGTGATGATGCTCTTCCTCTTCGTCGTCATGCTCGTCGGCATCGGCGCCTCCGACGCCAGGGTCGAGACGCTCAGGGGCCAGCGCTTCTGGGCGTTCCTTCTGGGCGCCGGCTTCGCGGCCGCCGCCGTCTTCGGCCTCACCCGCGTGGAGTGGCCGGCCGCCGTCGGCCTGGCCCAGGCGCAGGCCGAGGGCCCGGTGACCGCGCTCGCCCGCGAGATCTTCGAGCGTCAGGTGCTGCCGTTCGAGGTGCTCGGCGCCCTGCTCGTCATCGCCGTGATGGGCGCGATGGCTCTCGCGCACCGCGAGCGGCTGCTGCCGCGCCGCACCCAGCGTGAGGCCTCGCAGGAGAAGATGCGCTCCGGGCAGTGGCTGGCCGGCAAGCCCAACCCGGGCGTCTACGCCCGGCACAACGCCGCCGACACGCCCGCCCTCGCCCCCGACGGCACGCCGGTGGAGGAGTCCGTCCCGCGGGTGCTCGTGGCCCGCGGCCAGGTGGCCTCCCCGGACATCTACCGCCTGCAGGACCCGCGTGAGCAGGTGGCGACCCAGGAGCCGGAGCAGGTGGACACCCCGCCGACCACGACCACCGACCTCACGCAGACCCAGGAGGTCGATCGCTGATGGGGCTCGAGGCCTACATCTACCTGTCGGTGGTGCTGTTCACCATCGGCACCATCACGGTGCTGGTGCGCCGCAACACGATCATCGTGTTCATGGGCATCGAGCTCATGCTCAACGCCTGCAACCTGGCCCTGGTCACCTTCGCGCGCATGCACGGCACCGTCGACGGGCAGGTCTACGCCCTGTTCGTCATGGTCGTGGCCGCCGCCGAGGTCGTGGTCGGGCTGGCGATCATCATGTCCATCTTCCGTGCGCGCCGGTCGGCCTCCGTCGACGACGCCAACCTGCTGAAGCTGTAAGGAGCGAGCTGAAGTGTCTGTGTTCGAACTGACGCGCCTCGTCAGCGTCGCCCCTGCCGCGGCCGTCGAGCCCGCCGCCTACACCCCCGTCGACGGGGGTGTGGCCCAGGTCGGCTGGCTGATGATCGCCCTGCCGCTGCTCGGCGCCGCGGTCCTGCTCTTCGGCGGCCGCCGCACCGACGCGTGGGGCCCGGTCGTGGCCACGGTCCTGTCCTGGGCCTCCTTCGTCGTCGGCGTGCTGGTCATCCTGCAGCTGCGCGGCCAGGGGGCCGACGAGCGAGCCCTGCAGCTGACGATGTGGGACTGGGTCTCCGCCGGGGAGCTGGACCTGTCCGCCGGGCTCCTGATGGACCCGCTGTCGCTGACCTTCGTCATGCTCATCACCTTCGTCGGGTCCCTGATCCACGTCTACTCGCTGGGCTACATGGAGCACGACCCGGACAAGCGCCGGTTCTTCGGCTACCTCAACCTGTTCGTGGCCGCGATGCTGCTGCTGGTGCTGGCCGACTCCTACATGCTGCTGTTCGTCGGCTGGGAGGGCGTCGGCCTGGCGTCCTACCTGCTCATCGGCTTCTGGAACCACAACCCCGCCTACGCCACGGCCGCCAACAAGGCGTTCATCGTCAACCGGGTCGGTGACTTCGGGATGATCCTGGCGATGGCGCTGATGTTCGCCACCTTCGGTGCGCTCGACTACGCCACCGTCCACGGCGCGGCCTCCGGCGCCGGAGAGCTGACGCTGACGATGCTGGGCCTGCTGCTGCTCCTGGGCGCCTGCGCCAAGTCGGCGCAGTTCCCGCTGCAGAGCTGGCTGGGCGACGCGATGGCCGGCCCCACGCCGGTGTCCGCGCTGATCCACGCCGCGACCATGGTCACCGCCGGTGTCTACCTGGTGGCCCGGTCCCAGCACATCTTCAACCTGACCCCCGACGCCCAGCTGGCGGTCGTGGTGGTCGGGGCGATCACGCTGGTCTACGGGGCCGTGGTCGGCTGCGCCAAGGACGACATCAAGAAGGCGCTGGCCGCCTCGACCATGTCCCAGATCGGCTACATGATGCTGGCCGTCGGCCTGGGGCCGATCGGCTACACCTTCGCGATCTTCCACCTGGTGACGCACGGCTTCTTCAAGGCCGGCATGTTCCTCGGGGCCGGGTCGGTGATGCACGCCATGCGCGACCGGGTCGACATGCGCCGCTTCGGCTCGTTGTCGGGCCGCCTCAAGGTCACCTGGCTCACCTTCGCCGCCGGCTGGGCCGCCATCATCGGCGTGCCGCTGCTGTCCGGCTGGTGGAGCAAGGACCTCATCATCGAGGCAGCCTTCGTCGGCGAGGGCTGGCGCCCCTGGGTCTTCGGCCTGGCGACGCTGATCACCGCCGGCATCACGGCCTTCTACATGTCGCGGCTGTTCTTCATGACCTTCCACGGCAAGGCCCGCTGGGAGGACGACATCGACCCGCACGAGGCTCCGTTGGTCATGACCGTGCCGATGATGGTGCTGGCCGTGGGCTCCCTGGGCCTGGGTGCCCTGCTGTGGCCGACCGGCGTGCTGGACGCCTGGCTGGAGCCGGTCTTCGGCCACGCCGAGCACCACGAGCCGGTTATCCCGATCATCGCCATCCAGGTCGCGGTCTTCGTCCTCATGCTGGCCGGCGTCGCGCTCGCCTGGTTCCGCTACGGCCGGGAGGAGGTGCCGGTGACGGCCCCTCGGGGCAGCTTCGCCACCCGCGCCGCCCGCCGCGACCTGTTCCAGGACGACGTCAACGAGGCCTTCTTCCGCGCCCCCGGCGCCGCCCTGGTCGACACCATGGTCGAGACCGACCGCGAGGTCGTCGACGGCGGTCTGACCGGCGGGACGACCGGTGGCCTGACCGGCGCGGCGGGCGTGCTCCGCCGTGCCCAGAACGGGTTCGTCCGTTCCTATGCCCTGACGATGCTGCTCGGCGTCGTCGCCATCCTCGGTGCTGTGTGGGTGATGCAGTGATGAACTTTCCCTGGTTGACCACGCTGCTGGTGCTGCCGCTCGTCGGCGCCCTGGTGGTGGCGCTGCTGCCGCGGGCGAGCACCGCGGTGCGCCCGGTCGCGCTCGGCTTCTCCCTGGCCACCCTGGCCGTCGGGCTGGGCGCCCTGACCCAGTACCGGACCGGCTCCTCCGAGCAGTTCCAGCTCACCGAGGTGCACTCCTGGATCCCGCAGTTCGGGGTGTCCTACGCGCTCGGCGTCGACGGCATCTCGCTGACGATGATCCTGCTGGGCCTCGTCCTGGTCCCGGTGTGCATCCTGGCCGCCTGGAACGACGTCCCCGTGGACGGGCGCCGCCAGCACGTCTACTTCTCGCTGATGCTGACGCTGCTGGCCGCGATGGTGGGTGTGTTCGCCGCCATCGACGTGTTCCTGTTCTACGTCTTCTTCGAGGCCATGCTCATCCCGGTCTACTTCCTCATCGGGATGTTCGGCGGCGCCCGCCGCTGGAAGGCGGCCACGACCTTCCTGCTGTACTCCCTGGTCGGCGGGCTGATCATGCTCGTCGCGGTCATCGGCGTCTACCTCGCCGGTCCGCGCGGGACGGACGGGTTCCTGGTGACCAACCTGACCGGGCTGGACCTGTCGGTCTCGGCCGGCCGCTGGCTGTTCCTCGGCTTCTTCATCGCCTTCGCGATCAAGGCGCCGATGTGGCCGGTGCACACCTGGCTGCCGCTGGCCGCCGAGCAGGCGCGGCCGACGACGTCGGTGCTGCTGATCGGTGTCCTGGACAAGGTCGGCACCTACGGCATGATCCGGTTCTGCCTGGCCCTCTTCCCGGAGGCCAGCCAGTGGGCGACCCCGGTGATCCTGGCCCTGGCACTGATCTCGATGGTCGTCGGCGCCCTGCTGGCGATCGGGCAGAACGACATGCTGCGCCTGATCTCCTACACCTCGGTCAGCCACTTCGGCTTCATCGTCATGGGCATCTTCGCCTTCACCACGGTGGGCGGCTCGGGCGCGACCCTCTACATGATCAACCACGGCTTCACCACCGCCGGGCTGTTCCTCGTGGCCGGCATGCTCATCGCCCGCCACGGCTCGCGGGACATCCGCGACTACGGCGGCTGGCAGCGGGTCACCCCGCTCATCGCCGGCGTCCTGCTCTTCTCGGCGATGTCCGGGCTGGCGCTGCCCGGGCTGAACTCCTTCGTCAGCGAGTTCATGGTCGTCGTGGGCGTCTACCAGCGCTACACCTGGCTGGGCGTCCTGGCTGCCACCGGGGTCGTGCTCGCGGCGCTGTACATGCTGCTCATGTACCAGCGCATCGCGACCGGACCCAGGCCGGTGATGGCCGACGTGCCCGACATGACCGGGCGCGAGAAGCTCGTCGTCGCGCCGATCCTCGCCGCCTTCCTGCTCCTGGGGTTCTTCCCCAAGCCGGTGCTGGACGTGCTGGAGCCCGCGGTGCAGCAGTCGCTGCAGCACGTGGGGGCCACCGATCCCGCCCCGGCCGTCGACACCGCTACCGCTGAGGGGAGTGGCCGCTGATGACGGACCAGTTCGTCGCGCCCGCCATCGACTACATCGGGCTGCTGCCCCTGATCATCGTGCTCGTCGGGGCCCTCGCCGGGGTCATGGTCGAGGGCTTCGCCGGCCGCCGCACCAGGTATGCCGTGCAGCTGCCGCTCTCGGTGGCCACGCTCGTGGTGGCCTTCGTGGCCCTGGTCGTCCTCGGGCCCCGCAACCAGGGTCTGACCGCCGCCGACACCCTGGCTCTCGACGGACCCGCGCTGGTGCTGCAGGGGCTGCTGCTCCTGCTGTCCCTGCTGGGCCTGCTCGTCATGGCCGAGCGCCTCGGGGCGCAGCAGCCGGACGCGTTCACCCAGGCCGGGGCCGCGACGCCCGGGTCCCCGGAGGAGTCCTACGCGGTGCGTCACGGCGCCACCATGACCGAGGTCTTCCCGCTGGCCCTGCTGTCGGTCGCGGGCATGATGCTCTTCGTCTCCGCCAACGACCTGCTGCTGCTGTTCATCGCGCTCGAGGTGCTCTCGCTGCCGCTGTACGTCCTGACCGGCCTGGCGCGCCGCCGCCGTCTGCTGTCCCAGGAGGCCGCGCTGAAGTACTTCCTGCTCGGCTCCTTCAGCTCGGCGTTCTTCCTCTTCGGCGCGGTGCTGCTCTACGGCTACGCCGGGTCCATGCGCTTCGGCGACATCGCCGCGGCGGTCAGCGCCAACGTCGGCATGGACGGGCTGCTCGTCCCGGGCATCCTGCTCGTCGCCGTCGGCCTGCTGTTCAAGGTCGGCGCGGTGCCCTTCCACATGTGGACCCCCGACGTCTACCAGGGCGCGCCCACCCCGGTCACCGGCTTCATGGCGGCCTGCACGAAGGTCGCCGCCTTCGGCGCGATGCTGCGCGTGCTCTACGTGGCCGTCGAGGGCGCCCGGCTGGAGTGGCAGCCGGTCATCGCCGCCGTGGCGGCGCTGACGATGGTGGTGGGCGCCGTGCTCGCCATCGTGCAGACCGACGTCAAGCGGATCCTGGCCTACTCCTCCATCGCCCACGCCGGGTTCGTGCTGGTCGGCCTGATCTCCCTGGACCAGGCAGGCGTCTCCAGCACGATGTTCTACCTGGCGGCCTACGGCTTCATGACCATCCCGGCGTTCGCGATCGTCTTCCTGGTCCGCTCGGCCGGCACCGAGGCCACGCAGGTCGGGCAGTGGGCCGGCCTGGGCCGGCGCTCCCCGTGGGTGGCGGTGGCCTTCACCTTCCTCATGCTGGCGTTCACGGGTATCCCGCTGACGTCCGGCTTCACCGGCAAGTTCGCGGTCTTCTCGGCAGCGATCAGCCAGGGCTGGGCGTGGTTGGCCGTGATCGGCGTGCTCGCCAGCGCGGTGACCGCCTACATCTACTTCAAGCTCGTCGTGGTCATGTGGCTCGGCGACGACGCGACCGGAGACACCGCGGTGGTCACCCCGTCCCTGCTCACGACCTTCGCCATCGTCGCCGGCGTGGCCGTCACCCTGGCGCTGGGCGTCATGCCCTCGCCGCTGCTCGACCTGGCGCAGAGCACCGCCACCTTCCTGCGGTGACGGCGCCCGTCAGCCCCGCGGTGCCCGTCGCGTCCATCCCGGGCGTCGACGACGCGCTGCAGGCGCGGGTCGCCGACGGCATGACCGCGGTCGCGGCCCGGATGCTGGAGGTCGTCGACCACCACGACCCCTTCATCGCCGAGGCCTCGGGGCACCTGGCCGCCGCCGGCGGCAAGCGCTTCCGGCCGTTGCTGACCCTCCTGGCCAGCGAGGTCGGCTCCGGCTGGAACGACCGGGTGGTCGACGCCGCGGTCGGGGTCGAGCTGACCCACCTCGCGTCGCTCTACCACGACGACGTCATGGACGAGGCCGACCTGCGGCGCGGCGTGGACAGCGCCAACGCCCGCTACGGCAACGCCACGGCCATCCTCATCGGTGACCTGCTCTTCGGCACCGCGTCCTCGGTCGTCGCCGGGCTGGGCGCAGAGGCGGTCCGCATCCAGGCCGAGACGTTCGTGCGCCTGTGCGCGGGGCAGATCCGCGACGACCGGCAGACGCTGGACGCGGCGCCCGCGTCCGCCGCCCTGGCCGGTGACGCAGACGACCCGGCGGCGGTCACGGCATACCTGCAGATCCTGGCGGACAAGACCGGTGCCCTGATCGCCACCTCCGCGCGCTACGGCGCGATGTTCGGGGGGTGCGACGCGGCGACGGTGCGCACGCTGACCGACTACGCCGAACGGCTCGGCGTCGTCTTTCAGCTGGCCGACGACCTCCTCGACGTCGCCTCGCAGGCCGACACCTCCGGCAAGACCCCGGGGACCGACCTGCGCGAGGGCAAGGCCACCCTGCCGGTGCTCTACGCCCGCACCTCCACCGACCCCGCCGACGCCCGGTTGCTCGAGCTGACCCGCGGCCCGATCGAGGACCCCGACGACCTGGCCGAGGCGCTGGAGCTGCTGCGCGGCCACCGCGCGATGGGCCAGGCCCGGGCGCACGCCGCGCGCGTGGCCGACGAGGCCCGGGTGCTGCTCGACGGACTCGACCCCACCCCGGCCGTCGACGCCCTGCGCGCCCTGGTCGACGGTGTCGCCGAGCGCTCCGTCTGAGGGAGACTGGGCAGATGGACGCGCAGCACGACCGCATCAGGGTCTACCTGCTCGACGACCACGAGCTCGTCCGGCGGGGTCTGCACGACCTGCTGTCGGCCGAACCCGACCTGCAGATCGTGGGGGAGTCCGGCAGCGCGGTCCGGGCCACCCGCGAGATCGTCGACCTCGCCCCGGACGTCGCGGTGCTCGACGGCCGGCTGCCCGACGGGTCGGGGATCGAGGTATGCCGTGACGTGCGGGCCGCCAACCCCCAGATCCGTGCCCTGATCCTCACCAGCTACGACGACGACGAGGCGCTGTTCGCGGCGATCATGGCCGGGGCGGACGGCTACGTGCTCAAGCAGATCGCCGGCACCGACCTCGTCGACGGCATCCGCAGCATCGCCTCCGGCCGCTCCCTCATCGACCCCACGCTGGTGACCAAGGTGATGGACCGGCTGCGCCGCGGCGACCCCCAGGCCGACAAGCTGGCGCTGCTCACCGAGCAGGAACGACGCATCCTCGAGCTCATCGCCGAGGGGATGACCAACCGGCAGATCGCCCAGACGCTGTTCCTGGCGGAGAAGACCGTGAAGAACTACGTGACCAGCGTGCTGTCCAAGCTGGGGCTGGAGCGACGCACACAGGCTGCCGTGCTCGGGGCCAAGCTGTTCGACAAGTAGTCACGCACGGGGGCTTCGCCCCCCGTGAGCCCCCCATACTGCCTGGAGCTCGCTCCGCTCGCGCGACCTCTGGGTTCCGCCGAAGCAGGCTCCTGCGTCGCGCTTCGGCGGGCTCTCTCCGCGAGCGGTGCGCCCGCGCGGCGCGTGCTCCTACGTAGCGTAGGACGAAGGTCCCTCCGGAGTCCGGACCTCGTGCTCTACTACGGCTTGTCGGAATTTGGGAACCTTGAGTCAGCCAAGAAAAACACCACTGACCAAGGAGCTGGCTGACATGACCACCACGACCCGCAAGAGCGCCACCGTCGACACGACGAGCCTGCCCGTCGTCCACCCCGAGCGGCACGCCCTGCCCAGCGCGGCCGGCTACGCCCTCGGTGTCCTGCGCATCGCCTTCGGGTTCACCTTCCTGTGGGCCTTCGTCGACAAGCTGTTCGGCCTCGGCTTCGCCACCCCGGCAGAGCGTGCGGTCGTCAACGGCGGCTCGCCCACGACCGGATACCTCTCCGGCGTCGAGGGCCCGTTCGCCGGCATGTTCAACGCGATGGCCGGCAACGCCGTCATCGACGTCCTCTTCATGGCCGGTCTGCTGGGCATCGGTCTCACCCTCGTCCTCGGTGCCGGCGCCCGCATCGGCGCCCTGGCCGGAGTCGCGATGTACGCCTTCATGTACCTGGCCTCCCTGCCGACCGTCACCAACCCCTTCCTGGACGACCACCTCACCGGCGCCGTCGTGATGATCGTCATCGCCACCGTCCCGGCGGCGTGGAGCTACCTGGGCCTGGGTGGCTGGTGGGCACGGATCGCCCCGAAGTGGCTGCGCTGAGCGCCCGCTGACCGCGGAGGTCTAGACGGGCACGGACCACCGCAGCACGGTGCCGTGGGGCTCTCCCCGAGAGAGCTCCACGGCACCGCCGTGCTCGGCGGCGCGTGCGCGCACGTTGCCCAGGCCGCTCTCGACCGCGTCGGCGCCGATGCCGACGCCGTCGTCGCGCACGACCACCGAGAGCTGCTCGGCGGTCGCCTCCACCTCCACGGTCACCGAGCCCGCCCCGGCGTGCCTGGCCACGTTGGAGAGAGCCTCGCGCACGACCATGAGCACCTGGGTCTGCACCTCGTCGTCGGTCACGGCGTCGAGCGGACCGACGAGGTGCACCACGGGCGCGAAGCCCAGGGTGGGGGCGTAGGACTCGATGAGCTGGCGCAGGTCGGCGCGGAAGCTGCCGGCGCCGGCCCGGTGGCGCAGCTCGAAGATGGTCGCCCGGATGTCGCGGATGGTCTGGTCGAGCTCGCCCACCGCACCCTCGAGCCGCTCCACCACCTCCGGGTTCACCGCCCGGCGGCTGGCTCCCTGCAGGGTCAGCCCGACGGCGAAGAGCCGCTGGATGACCAGGTCGTGCAGGTCGCGGGCGATGCGGTCACGGTCCTGCAGCAGGGTGAGAAGGTCGTGCTCCCGCTCGCCCTGCTCGCGGTCGAGGATGACGGAGGCGTGCAGGGCGAGCGCGCTGAGCACGTCGCGCACCTGCTGCTGGGACACCCCGCGGGAGGGTTTCCAGCGGTGGACCGCCAGGACGACGACCTCCCCGGCGCGGGTGTCCACGGGCACCAGGCTCGTGCAGACCCGACGGTCGCTGCTGAGCTGGTCGCCCGCGGGCGTCGCCGACCAGTGGTGGGCGACGCCGGCGGCCATCACCTCGGTGAGGTCGGGGGCGAGGTCGGCCAGCACGGCTCCGGCGTCGTCGCCGCTGGCGGCGAGCACACGGTGCGCGCCCTCGGAGCGGGTGCCCACGAGCGCCACGGCCTCGGCCGAGGTCAGCTCGAGGACCCGCTGGGCGAGCAGCGGGAGGGTCACCTCGAGGTCGACCTGCTCCACGAGCGTGCGGTTGAGCTCCCACACCGTCTGGGTCACGCGCTCGTGCAGCTCGCTGACCCGGCGCTGCCGGAGGGTCTCGATGCGGGGGCCCATGGCGACCGCGATCCCGCGGACGACCGCACGCTCGCGGGGGCCCGGCGGCCGCGGCCACCGGGCCAGGTGGAGGGTGCCGAACTCCTGGCCACCGACGCGGATCTGGCCGCGCAGCACCGGCCCGCCCTCGCTGTCCTCGGGGCGCCCCTCCAGCAGGGAGACCGCCAGCGGGTCGTCCTCGTGCACCCCCTCGGTCAGGACCTGGGCCAGCCAGCCGGGGCGCGTGTCGTCGTCGATGGCCAGGAGGCCGGCGTCGGCCCCGGTCAGGGTGCGGGCGAGGCGCAGGCCGCGCCGCATCACCTCTCCGGCGTCGTCGTGCTCGCCGAGCTCCTCGACGGCGCGGAGGATCGCCAGGGTCTCCTCCGCCATCGGCGTGGGGTCTGTGGTGTCCATCGACCGCCCACGCTAGCCGACCGCCGGTGACGAACCGCGCGGCGCGGCGCACCGCATACCCTGGTGCCTCCCATCCCGACCCGCGGAAGGCCCCGATGAACTCCCGCCGCGCCCTCGCCGGGCTCCTGGCCATCCTGCCGCTCGCGGCGCTGCTCCTCGTCGTCGTGGTGCTGCCGCCGCCCCCGCGGGTGCCGACCCACTGGGCGGGCGCGCGCCCCGACGGGTGGACCGCGGGGCCGGCGTTCGTCTCGGGGGTGCTGACGGTCACGGTCCTGTGCGCGGTCGCGGCCGCGGCGATGGCCGTGCTGCAGCGCGCCGTTCCGCAGGCGTGGTCACGTTGGGTGGTCGCGACCACCGCGGCCGTGGGCTGGGGCGCCGTCGTGCTGTATGCCGTGACCGTGTGGCGCACCGGGGTCGACGGCCCGGAGCGGGTGGGGGCCGGCTGGGCACTGCTCGCGGTGGCGGCTGCCCTGGGGGCCGGCGCGGCCGCGTATGCCGTGCACGCGCGACGGGTGCCGGCACCGGAGGAGCTGCGGGAGCAGATCCCCGAGCGTGCCCGGGTGCAGCCGGTCCGGGGGCGGGCGGTCCGGCCCGTCGACGCCTGGGCCACCGAGATCTCCTCCACCACGCTGCGGGTCATCGGCTGGGGGTTGCTCGTCGTCTTCGCCGTGGTGAGCGTGCTCACCCTGGTCACCGGCGAGAGCCTGGCCCTCGTCGCCCTGGTCGTGCTGGTCGTGGGCGGCGCGGCAGGGCTGGCCCTGGCCTGGTCGGCGGTGCGGGTGCGCGTCGACGCCGAGGGCCTGTCCGTGCGCTCGCAGGTGCTGCCGCTGCAGCTCGCCCGGGTCCCGTCCGAGGGCGTCGCCGGCGTCGAGGTGCTCGACCTCGACCCGATGCAGTGGGGCGGGATCGGCCTGCGCGCCCTGCCCGAGCGGACGGCCTACATCGTGGACGGCGGGCCGGGGATCGTGGTCTGGAAGCGGGACGGGCGCCGGCTCGCGCTGCAGGTCACCGAGGGTGACGCTGCGGCGCGGGCCGGCGCCCGGGCGTTGCTGCAGGCGGCCGGTCAGCGGCTGGGGGAGAGCTCGGGCTCGTCCTCCTCCTGAGAGCCCGGCGCGCTGTCGTGGCCTCCCGCGGACGGGGTGTCGTCGCCGGTGCGGCCGAGCGCGCGCTCGAGCCGGGCACCCTCGACGTCGACGTCGGGCAGGATGCGGTCCAGCCACCGGGGCAGCCACCAGGCCTTCTCGCCCAGCAGCGACATCACGGCGGGCGTCAGCGTCATCCGGACCAGGAAGGCGTCCACGAGGACGCCGACGGCCAGGCCGAGGCCGATCGGCCGGACCATCGCCAGGTGGGCCCAGACGAACCCGGCGAACACCGAGATCATGATGATCGCGGCGGCTGTGACGACCCTGGCGCTGTGGTTGAAGCCGGTGACCACCGCGGTCCGGGCGTCCCGGCCGTGCACGCGCTCCTCGCGCATCGAGGACACCAGGAAGACCTGGTAGTCCATCGCCAGCCCGAACAGGATCCCGATGAGCAGGATCGGCAGGAACGACAGGATCGGTCCCGGCTCATGGACGTCGAAGACGGGTGAGAGGTGCCCGAGCTGGTAGACGGCCACGACCGCGCCGAAGGCGGCGACGATGCTCAGCAGGAAACCTCCGGTCGCCAGCAGCGGGATGACGACCGAGCGGAAGACCAGCAGCAGCAGGACCAGCGACAGGCCCACGACCACGAGCAGGTAGAGCGGCAGCGCGTCGGCCAGCTGGCCCGAGACGTCGATGTTGGCCACGGTCTGGCCGGTGAGCCCGATGCTCGCCCCGTGGTCCTGGCCGATCCGGTCGACGGCGCCGGAGAGCCGGTCGACGAGCGCCTCCGTCGACGCCTCGGCAGGTCCGCCCTCGGGCACGACCTGGAAGGCGAGCACGTCACGGTCGTCGCTGACGCCGGCCGGCAGGACGCGCACGACGCCCTCGACGGCGGCGAGCTCCTCGGCGATGTCCGCCTGGGCCTCCAGCAGCGCGGTCTCTCCCTCGCCCACGGGCGTGCCCAGCTCGGCGACGGCCACGATCGGCCCGTTGGTGCCGGCCCCGAAGGCCTCCCGGACGGTGTCGTAGGTGAGGTAGGCCGACGACCCGGCCGGCTCCGAGCTGCCGTCCGGGAGCCCGAGCCGCAGCTGGCTGGTCGGGTAGCCGAGCGCGGCGACCACGGCGACCACGCCGAGGACCGCCAGCCAGGGCCGACGCTGGACCACGGCTGCCCACCCGCGGTGCGTGTCCGCCTCCCGGACGTCCTGCTCGTGCGTCTCGTGGTCGTCCCCGGCGGCGAGGCTGGCGCGCGCCTTCCGGGGCAGCACCCGCGGGCCCAGCAGCGCCAGCAGCGCCGGGGTCAGCGTGATGGCCACGAGCACGGCGATGGCCACGGTCGCGGCGGCGACCAGGCCCATGGTGCCCAGGAAGGGGATGCCGGTGAGGGTGAGCGCGGCGAGGGCGATGATGACCGTCAGGCCGGCGAAGGTGACGGCGTTGCCGGACGTGCCGACGGCCAGCGCGATCGACTCGCGCACGGGCATCCGGTGACGCAGCTGCTGGCGGTGGCGGTTGATGAGGAACAGCGAGTAGTCGATGCCCACGGCCAGGCCCAGCATGAGCGCCAGGGCGGGGGTGATCGACTGCATGTCCACCCACTGGGACAGGGCCACCGCGCCGGTGAGGCCGACGCCGACGCCGACGAGGGCCATCAGCAGGGGCAGGCCGGCCGCGAGCACCGAGCCGAGCATGACGAGCAGCACGAGCGCCGCGACGACCAGGCCGATGACCTCACCGGGGCCCAGCAGCGTGGACAGGTCGTCGGTGATCTCCTTGGAGTAGGTGACGGTCACCCCGGCGTCGGCGAGGTCCCCGCCGACCGCCTGGATGGCCTCGGTCGTCTCCGGCGGGATGAGCCCGCCCGCGTCCTGGACCGACAGCTGGGTCATCGCGACCGTGCGGTCCTCGGTCACCAGCCGGAAGCCCTGGGTCAGGTCCGCCAGTCGCTGGCCGGCGGCCAGGTCGGCCTCGCCCTGCTCCAGCTCGGCGCGGCCGTCGGCGAGCTCCTGCTCGCCCTCGGCGATCTGCTCCTCGGCGGCCTCGAGCTGGGTACGGCTCTCCTCCAGCTGCGCCTCTCCGGCCGCGAGCTCGGCGGCGCCGGCGTCCAGCTCGGCCCGGCTGGCGTCCAGCTGGGCCTGGCCTGCGGCCAGCTGCTGGCGACCGTCCTCGATCTGTGCCTGCCCGGCGGCGATCTCCGCGCGCGCCTGCTCCGCCTGAGCGGGCGGGACCAGACCGGCGGCCACTCCCGCCTCCAGCTCCTGCAGCTGGGCGTCGAGCTGCGCCGCGGCCGCGTCCAGCTGCTGCGCCTGGGCGTCCAGCTCGGCCTGCCCGGCGTCGAGCTGCGCGCGGCCCTCCTCCAGCTGGGTGCGTGAGTCGGCGAGCTGCTGCTCACCCTCCTCCAGCTGGGCGCGCCCGTCGGCGAGCTCCTGGCGGCCGGACTCCAGGTCGGCCTCGCCCTGCTCGAGCTCGGCGCGGCCCTCCTCGAGCTGCTGCCTGCCCTCGGCGAGCTGCTCCTGGGAGGAGTCGACCTGGGCCTGGGCCTCGAAGGGGTCGGTGGCCGTGACGTCCGGCAGGTCGTTCCAGCGCTCGACGGCGTCGGCGACCGCCTCCTCCTGCTCGGGGGTGAAGGGCTGGTCGCTGCGGAAGGCGATCGTGCCGGTGGTGCCGGCGGCCTCGGGGATCTCCTCCTGGAGGGTCTCCAGCACCGCCTCGAAGCGGCTGCCGGGGATGGAGAACTCGTTGGACAGCGGCTTGGCGAGCGTCAGCATGCCCGTGACGGTCAGCGCCAGCAGGGCGGCCCAGGCGACGATGACGCGCCAGGGGTGGCGTGCGCACCAGCGTCCGAGGCGGTGCAGGAGGGTGGCCACGAGGGGTCCTTTCGGTCGTGCAGGTCGAGGATGTCTCCGGCAGGCCGACGCCGGCTCGCCGGGAGGGTGCGGGGGTCGGGCGGCGGCGGTGCGCTCAGGTGGGTGCCCAGCCGGCGGAGGCGTAGGCCAGCGCCCGGTCGAGCTCGGTGTGGAAGGCGGTGACCGCGGTCTCGTCGACGGGCGCCTGGGGGTCACGGCCGGCGATCCAGGTCTGCTCGGCAGCGGCGAAGCAGCTCATGATGGTGCTGGCCAGCGTGGCGACGTAGAGCTCGTCGGTGCCCGCAGGCAGCCGCCGGGTCAGCTCGCTCTCGAGCCAGGCGCCCCGGTCGGCCCAGATCGAGCGCTCCAGCGCCAGCAGCGAGTCGCTGGCGCCCTGGTCGGCGGCGTGCAGGTTGAGCACCGCGAGCCAGTCGAGGAGCTCGACCGGCAGGCTGACGGAGCTCAGCAGCGTGCGCACGCTCTCGATCGGCGGGGTGCCGCCGGCGAGGGCGCCGAGGGCGTCGGCCAGACGCTCGGTGTGGCTGCCGATGATCTCCGACAGCAGCCCGGCCACCCCGGGGAAGTAGTTGAAGAACGTGCGGCGGGAGATGCCCGCGGCCTCGGCGATCTGGTCGACGGTGACCTGGTCGACCGGCCGCTGGGCGACGAGCCCGCGGAGCGCGGTGACGATCGCCTCACGGGTCCGGGCCTTGTTGAGCTCGCGCCGCCCGAGCGCGCTCGTCCCTGTCACCCTCCCAGGGTAGGGACGAAGGTGCACGCCGTGCAAATCTGCACGAGGTGCAAGGAGGGGGGTCGGCGGCATACCCCTCACCCGGAGATCGCGCGTGCACGACCGCCCCACCGGAGTGGGTGGTGCACGTCCGGAGGGGGTATGGCGTGCACGGCGCACTCACGCAGGTGGCGTGTGCCCACGTCCGGAGGGGTATGGCGTGCACGGCGCACTCACGCGGGTGGCGTGTGCCCACGTCCGGCAGGCGCGGCTCGACCGTGTCAGGGGCAGCGGGGCTGCTGGCCGAGGGACTCGTCCACGACGCTCTCGCCGTCGTGCGGTTCCACCGGGCCGGCAGGGGTTGCCCCGGCGTCGTCGTCCGGTTCCGGCACGGCCGGCGGAGCGGTCGACGAAGGGACCGGCGCGAGCGGCGCTCCCGCCGCGGCTGCCGGGGCGGTCGAGGGTGCAGCTGCAGCTGCGGCTGCCCGGGCGCGGCGTCCGTCCCGTCGGGTGCGGTGCACGGCACCCAGCATGTCGACGGTGAGCACCGCGAGCGCGAGCCAGACCATGGCGAAGCCGACCCAGCGGGAGACCGGCACGTGCTCACCCATGACCAGCACGCCGATGAGCAGCTGCAGGAACGGCGTGAGGAACTGCAGCAGCCCGATCGTGGACAGCGGCACCCGCGAGGCCGCGGCGGCGAACAGCAGCAGGGGCACGGCCGTGGCGACCCCGGTGGAGACCAGCAGCAGCGTGTGCCCGGTGCCGTGACCCATGAACGTCGTCTCGTCGCGACCGGCGAGCCAGACCAGGATGGCGACGGCCACCGGCAGGATGACCAGAGACTCCCCGGCCAGCGAGCGCAGCGCCGACAGGGAGATGCCCAGCCGGTTCTTGAGCAGGCTGTAGCTGGCGAAGCTGAACGCCAGCGCCAGGGAGATCCACGGCGGCCGCCCGTAGTCGACGGTGAGGTAGACGGCGGCGACCGTGCCGATGCCCACGGCCACCCACTGCAGGCGGCGCAGCCGCTCGCGCAGCACGACGACGCCGAGGGCCACCGTCACCAGCGGGTTGAGGAAGTAGCCGAGGGCGGCCTCGGTGACGTGCCCGCTGAGCACGGCGTAGGTGTAGATGCCCCAGTTGGTGGCGATGAGCACCCCGGCACCGGCGACGCCGGCGAGGCGCCGTGGCCGGCGGGCGAGGTCGAGCAGCCAGCGCAGGTCGCGCAGGACCACCAGGACGATCGCGCAGAGCAGCAGCGTCCAGATGATCCGGTGGGCGACGATCTCCCACGGTCCGGCCGGCCGGAGGGTGGCGAAGTAGAGGGGGAAGGCGCCCCAGATCAGGTAGGCGAGGAAGCCGTAGAGCGTGCCCTGCTGCCGCCGCTGCTCCTCGCTCACTCCACCAGGGTCCGCTCACCCTCGTGGACGAGGGCGTCGCCCGCGGCCGGGATGGGGCCCTCGGTGGTCTCGCCCTCCAGGGTCTGCTCGGCCTCACCGGCCCGCGTGCCGTGCACGGTCCACGTGTCCGGGCCGTGCAGCAGCGCGGCCAGCGACTCCTCGCGCTCGGCCGGGGTGCTCGGCGCGTCCGTGCCGGCGGCGGCCCGCACCTGGGCGCGGACACCGTCGTCGTAGGTCGGGCGCTGCACCTGGCGGAAGATGCCCATCGGCACGTGCTGCATGGTCGGGTCGTCCAGCCGCGACAGCGCGAACGCGGTCGAGGGGTCGGCCTCGGCCGGGTCGTGGACGACGACCCGCGCCGGGTCGGCCTGCTCCTGCGGGACGACGGTCATGCGGCCGTGCTCGTCGCGGACGACGACGTGGTCAGCTCCGACGTGGACCGGCTCGCCGGCGCGCAGGTGCGCGATCCGGGCGGTCGCCTCGTCCTTGTCCTTGAGCAGCTGGAAGGCGCCGTCGTTGAAGATCGGGCAGTTCTGGTAGATCTCCACCAGCGCGGTGCCGCGGTGGGCCGCGGCGGCGCGCAGCACCTCCGTCAGGTGCGCGCGGTCGGAGTCCATCGTGCGCGCGACGAAGGTGGCCTCGGCGCCGATGGCCAGCGACACCGGGTTGAACGGGTGGTCCACCGACCCGGACGGGGTCGACTTCGTGACCGCACCCACGTCGGAGGTGGGGGAGTACTGGCCCTTGGTCAGCCCGTAGATCTTGTTGTTGAACAGCAGGATCGTCAGGTTGACGTTGCGGCGCATCGCGTGGATGAGGTGGTTGCCGCCGATCGAGAGCGCGTCGCCGTCACCGGTGACGACCCACACCGACAGGTCCTCGCGCGCGGTCGCCAGCCCGGTGGCGATCGCGGGGGCACGGCCGTGGATGGAGTGCATCCCGTAGGTGTCGAGGTAGTAGGGGAAGCGGCTGGAGCAGCCGATGCCGGAGACGAACACGATGTTCTCCCGGCGCAGCCCCA
Source organism: Ornithinimicrobium pekingense DSM 21552 (assembly GCF_000421185.1). Taxonomy (GTDB): domain Bacteria; phylum Actinomycetota; class Actinomycetes; order Actinomycetales; family Dermatophilaceae; genus Ornithinicoccus; species Ornithinicoccus pekingensis. Next base: position 96,800 of record NZ_ATWJ01000001.1, on the reverse strand, counting down.
GCTCGGGCAGGAACCCCTGGACCGCGGCGAGCACGGCGTAGTCGCCGCAGCCGGGGCACCAGCGCACCTCCTGGTCGGAGGTGAAGTCCTTCTTGGTCAGCGCCGTGCCCTCGGCCAGGGTCGGGACACCGGTCGTCCCGTGGGTGGGCAGTCCCAGGTCCGTGCTCATGCGCGTGCCCCCATCGTCGTGTCGGAGACCTCCAGGAGGTGGCTGTGGATCACCTCGGCGAGCTCGGCCGCGGTGAACGGCAGGCCCCGCACCGCGGTGTGGCTGCGGACGTCGACCAGGTAGCGGCCGCGCAGCAGCAGGGCGAGCTGGCCCAGGTTCATCTCGGGCAGCACCACGCGCTCGTAGCGACGCAGCACCTCGCCGAGGTTGCTGGGGAAGGGGTGCAGGTGGCGCAGGTGCGCCCGGGCCACCTTGGCCCCGCTGGTGCGCGCCAGGCGGGTGGCCGCGGCGATCGGGCCGTAGGTCGACCCCCAGCCGAGCACGAGCAGCCGGGCGTCGCCGTCGGGGTCGTCCACCGTCAGGTCGGGTATGGAGTCCGCGATACGGTCGATCTTCGCCTGCCGCAGCCGGACCATCGTGTCGTGGTTGGTCGGGTCGTACGAGATGTGGCCGGTCACGTCGGCCTTCTCGATGCCGCCGATGCGGTGCTCCAGACCGGGGGTGCCGGGGACCGCCCACGGCCGGGCCAGGGTCAGCTCGTCGCGCAGGAAGGGGTGGAAGACCGGCTCGCCCTTCTCGTCCGTGGCGTTGGGCTCGGTGGCGTGCTCGACGGTCAGGTCGGGCAGGTCGCGCACGGACGGGACCGCCCACGGCTCGGAGCCGTTGCCGAGGTAGCCGTCGGAGAGCAGGATGACCGGGGTGCGGTAGGTGGTCGCGATGCGCACCGCCTCCATCGCCGAGGTGAAGCAGTCGCTGGGGGACTGGGCGGCCACGACCGCCACCGGCGACTCGCCGTTGCGGCCGTACATCGCCTGCAGCAGGTCGGCCTGCTCGGTCTTGGTCGGCAGGCCGGTCGAGGGGCCGCCGCGCTGGATGTCGATCACGACCAGCGGCAGCTCGGTGGAGACGGCCAGGCCGATGGTCTCGCTCTTGAGCGCCAGGCCCGGGCCCGAGGTGGTCGTGACCCCGAGCGCGCCGCCGAAGGAGGCGCCGAGCGCCATGCCCACCGCGGCGATCTCGTCCTCGGCCTGCAGCGTGGTGACGCCCTGCCCCTTCAGCGCCGACAGCTGGTGCAGGATGTCCGACGCCGGCGTGATCGGGTAGGAGCCGAGCACCAGCGGCAGGCCGGAGCGCTCGGCCGCGGCGACGAGGCCGAGCGCCATCGCCTGGTTGCCGGTGATCGTGCGGTAGGTGCCCGCCGGCATCGGCGCGGGGGCCACCTCGTAGCGGACCGCGAACCCCTCCGTCGTCTCCCCGTAGGCGTGCCCGGCGCGCAGCGCGACGAGGTTGGCCTCCAGGATCTGCGGGGCCTTGGCGAACTTCGCCCGCAGGAACGCCTCGGTGCCGGCGGTGTCGCGGGAGTAGAGCCAGGACAGCAGGCCCAGGGCCAGCATGTTCTTGGCCCGCTCCTTCTCCTTGCGCGTCAGGTCGAACTCCGCCAGCGCCTCGACGGTCATGCTCGTCAGCGGCAGCGCGTGGACGTGGTAGCCGGCCTGGGCGAGCGACCCGTCCTCCAGCGGGCTCACGGCATACCCGACCTTGGCCAGGTTGCGCTTGGTGAACTCGTCGGCGTTGGCGATGACCGTCGCGCCCCGGGGCAGGTCGGCCAGGTTGGCCTTCAGCGCCGCCGGGTTCATCGCGACGAGCACGTCCGGGGCGTCGCCCGGGGTGGCGATGTCGTGGTTGGCGAAGTGCAGCTGAAAGCTGGAAACGCCCGGCAGCGTGCCCTGGGGGGCCCGGATCTCCGCCGGGAAGTTGGGCAGGGTCGACAGGTCGTTGCCGAGCGAGGCGGTGTCCGAGGTGAAACGGTCACCGGTCAGCTGCATCCCGTCGCCGGAGTCCCCGGCGAAGCGGATGACCACCCGGTCGAGCTGGGTCAGGGGAGTCGAGGACATATCACGCATTAGCCTACGCCTCCGTAGCCTTATTGACTAAATCCCTCTAACGTGACGTCAACCACCTCCGGACGGCGCCCTGCCGCGGCCTCCGGGGCCGCCTCGCCGCTCAGCCGTGCCGGATGCAGCGGGTGGCCCAGGGCCGCGCCTCCAGCCGGTCCTGCGCGATCTGAGCGCCGCACACCTCGCAGGTGCCGTAGGTGCCGTCGTCGAGCCGGGAGGAGGCGGTCCGCACCTGGTCGAGCAGGCCCTGCAGCTTGTCGTGGGCGGTCACGGCGGTCAGCCGGTCCACCGCCATGGCCGTGCCGTCACCGACCCGCTTGCCGAACGAGATGCTGCCCTGCTCCTGCATGGGCCGGCTCAGCTGGTCCATCTGCTCCACGATCTCGGCCTCCTTGGCCCGGAGCGTCTCCCTCACCTCTGTCATGGTCCCAGGCTCCCACCAGCTCCGACGCCCCACCAGCCCGGCCACCGCGCCGCGCTCACCCCCGCAGCGCGCGCTGGGCGGCGAGGACGTCCTCGACCGTTCCGTCCTGGATCGCCCGCACGAGCCCGTCGACCGCGTCCTCGATCTGGTCGTACATGCGCACGTAGGCCTCCCGCGGCATGCCCCACGGGTCAGGGACGTCGCGCACCGCGGCGTCCGCGTCGCTGGCGAAGGCGCCGAGACGGACGACCTTCGCCGCGTCCTGGGGGGTGCGCGCCAGCGCGAGCACGTCGGCCTCGTTGGAGGCGTCCATGACCACGACGAGGTCCACCTCGTCGAAGTGATCGGCCGCGAGCTGCAGCGCCACCGAGGTGAAGGTGTAACCGCGGCCCTCGCCCTCCTCCCGCGAGACGGGATGCGGCTGGCTGCCGACGTGGTAGTCGGCCGTGCCGGCGGAGGTGACGGTCACGTCCGTGAGGCCGGCCTCCTCGAGCCGGCGGGCGAGCACGGCCTCGGCGGCGGGGGAGCGGCAGATGTTGCCCAGGCAGACGGTCATGATGCGCATGTCCCGAGTCTGTCAGGTGGACCCGGGCCACCCGCCCTTGCGGAGGGCCGTGTCCACCTGCCGCAGGAACGGCTCCGGGTCCAGGACCAGCGCGACGGCCGGGACCTCCAGCGCCGTCCGGTCCCCGACAGCGTGGTCGTTGCGTCTCAGCGCGTCGGAGACGGTCGCCAGCGCCTCGTAGTGCTGCACGCCGTTGACCTCGACGACGACGCCGTATGCGGTGAAGCGCACGTCGAGGTAGGTGCGCCCGCGTCGTGTGCGGACGAGTGCCTGGCGGTCCGGCTCGGGCCACCCGCCTCGCGGCCGAGCAGGGCGAGGTCGATCTTCGAGAGCGCCTGGGCGCCGTCCGCGACCAGCGGGACGAGCCGGGCGAGCACCCTGCGCCGTGGGCAGCGCCCGGTGGCTCCCCAGGCGCCCAGCAGACGGCCGGGATCCACGAGCCGCTGCTGCACCGTCATGGCGAGCAGGGTGGCGGCGGCGCGGTCGCTCCTCGCCCACATCGCCGCGCGCAGCGTCGCGACCTCACGGGACGTCCGCGGGACTCCCGCCGTCACCACGGTGCCGCGGTCGCGCAGCACGTGGACCCGGACCCCGGTGACCTCGCGGTGCCGCGCGCGCGCCGGGACCACTTCTGCAGTCCCCAGGCCTGAAGGGCTGAGACACCGTCGAGGCAGGCGTCACCACCCACCTCCCACACAGCACGTCGCCAGCGGGCTCACTCGTTGACCGGCCGGTCCCCCATGACGCTGACCGTCCGCAGACCCACCTTGTGCCACCGACCGGCCCTCACCTCGGCACGGACCTCCTCGTAGGTGAGGCCGATGTCCCTGAGCTGCCTCATGCTCACCACCCCGTCCTGGTCGTCAGCCAGCTCGGCACGGACCCGCCGGCGACGCTCCGCGCCGCGGATCCGGCGCGCCCGCAGGTGGCTGCCGAAGGGTGACGCGGAGGGCTCGGCGGACATGGGTGACAGCCTGCCCGACCCGCTCGGCCCGCCTGACGGTCCTTGTGGACAACCCGCGTCCGGCACTGTCGGTCCTGCACCTGCCGGGGCGATAGGGCGACGAGCGCAGGACCGAGAGGTGCGGGACGGTGCCCCGGGCAGGCTCCTGACAGGATGGGCGCCATGTCCGCCACCGGCACCCCGTCCCGGACGACGCACGACGGCCGTCCGGCGCTCACCAAGCGGCTGCGGGACGCCCCGCCGCTGTTCTTCGAGCGTGAGGCCGCGGGGCTGCGGGCGCTCGCCGCGGCCGGCGCCCGCGTCCCGGAGGTCCTGGCCGTCGACGGCACCAGCATCACGGTCAGCTGGGTCGAGCAGGGTCACGAGCGCACGCCCGCCTCGGAGGAGCGGTTCGGCCGCGAGCTGGCGGACCTGCACCGGACCACCGGCGAGCGCTACGGCTCCGTCGACGGCGAGCCCACTGCATACCTGGGGGCCTGCCCCGTCGACCTGACGCCGACCGACACCTGGCACGAGTCCTGGGTCGGCCGGCGCGTGGTCCCGCTCGCCCGCCGGGCCGCCGACGAGGGCCGTCTCGACCCGGCGACCGCGGTGCTCGCCGAGGACCTGGACGCCGCGCGCCTCGGGCCGCCCGAGCCCCCGACCCTCGTGCACGGCGACCTGTGGGGCGGCAACCGGCTCCTGGACCCGCAGGGCCGCAGCTGGCTCATCGACCCGTGCGCCCACTACGGCCACCGGGAGGTCGACCTGGCGATGATGCAGCTCTTCGGCGGCTTCAGCGGCCGGGTGTTCGCCGCCTACGTCCGGGAGCACCCGCTGGCCGACGGCTGGGAGCAGCGGATCCCGGCCTACCAGACGGTGCCGCTGCTGGTGCACGCGCTGCTCTTCGGCGGCGGCTACGGCGTGCAGGCGGGCGACGCGCTGCGGGCGGCGGTCCGGTGACCGGGCCCCGGGCGCCGCGCACGGACGCCGAGGTCCCGGCCTACCTCGCGGGCCTCGGCGTGCCGGGGCTGGCCGACGTGCACGTGCACTTCCACCCCGACCGGCTCATGGAGCGCATCTGGGCCTACTTCGACGAGGGCGAGCGGCACTACGGGATGCCCTGGCCCATCCACTACCGGACCGGGGCGGAGGAGCGCCTGCGGACCCTGGCCGAGCTGGGGGTGCACGACGTCCCCGCGCTCACCTACGCCCACCGGCCGGGGATGGCCGCCTCGCTCAACGCCTGGTGCCGGGAGTTCGCCGACGCCCACCCGCAGGTGCTGCGCTGCGCGACCCTCTACCCGGAGGAGGGCGTGACGGACTACGTCGCGCAGGCCGTCCGCGACGGCGTGCAGCTGGTCAAGGTGCACGTCACGGTCAGCGACCTGGCCCCGGACGACGAGCGGCTCGGGCAGGCCTGGGGGCTGCTGGCGCGGGCGGGGGTGCCGGTCGTCATCCACGCCGGGCACGGCCCGCGGGAGGGGCGCTTCAGCGGGCCCGAGCGCGTGGCGCGGGTGCTGGCGGACCACCCGGACCTGACCCTGGTCGTGGCGCACATGGGGATGCCGGACTACGACGCGTTCGCCGACCTGGTCGAGGCGCACGAGAGAGTCCACCTCGACACCACGATGGTCGGCACCGACTTCATGGAGCGGGTCGCTCCCGTGCCGGCCCGCTTCCTCGGCCGCCTCGCCGAGCTGCGCCCCCGGGTGCTGCTGGGCACCGACTTCCCCAACATCCCCTACCCCTACGCCCACCAGCTCGAGGCGCTGCACCGCTGGGGTCTGGGGGAGGACTGGCTGCGGGACGTGCTGTGGCACAACGGGCGCCGGCTGCTCGGGCTGGACGCATCCGTGCCGCCGTCCGGTGGTGCGCCGGTGCGGGGCTGACCGTCAGGGACCCTCGAGCACCTCGCGCAGCCGCGCGGCGAACTCCCGCGGCCGGCCCGGCCACGGCCCGTCCTCGGCGGCGAAGCCGCCGTGGTGGCTGGGGAAGACGACCGCCTCCTGGCCCAGCAGCGCGGCGGTGGCGCGGGCGGTCCGGGCGGTGAGCGTGTCCCCGGTCTCCTCGCCGACGGCCAGCACGACCCGGGTCGGCGCCGCGGCCAGCGCCTCGACGTCGGGACGGTAGTCGGTGACCTCCGCTGACCGGTCGCTGAGCAGCGGGTCGTCACGGGAGCCGTCGTCCTCGGTCGGCAGGCCCAGCTGTGCAGGGTCCGGGGCCGGCGTGCGCAGGTAGTCCTCGGTGAACTCGCCCTGCCACATGGTCATCGCGACGAACGCCGCCATCCCGTGTCCCCAGCCGTGCCGGGCGTAGACGTCCTGCACCGCCTCACCCGCCCGCCGTGCCAGGTCGGCGTCCGGCAGCACGCCCACGAGCGGGGGCTCGTGGGCGACCAGCGTGACGACGTCCTGCGGGTATGCCGTCACGAGCGCGAGCCCGGTGACCGCACCACCGCTGCTGGCGAAGACCTCCACCGGCCCGACGCCCAGCTCGGTGATGACCGCGTGCAGGTCCTCGGCCTGCACCGTCGGGGACGCGGTGAGCGAACCGTCGCTGCGGGTGCTGCGACCGACGCCGCGCGGGTCGTAGGTGACGACCGTGCGCTCGGGCAGCTGCGCCGCCAGCGCGGCGAAGCCGCCGGCGTCCATCGGCTGGCCCACCATGAGCAGGGGCGGGCGTCCGTCGTCGGGCGGGAGGGGGCCGTGGACGTCGTAGACGACCGAGGCGCCGTCGGTGGCGAGGGTGCGGGTGGTGACCATGACCTGCAGACCCCGGCCGGGGCGCGGACTCATCGGTGGGCTCGGCAGCGGGCGTGAGAGGGCGCGCCGGGCGTAGGGTCGGCAGTGTCCACCACGGCGGTGGACGAGCCTCGGCGAGGAGTCCCGTGTGAAGATCGGCGTCCCCACGGAAGTCAAGAACCACGAGTACCGGGTCGCGCTGACGCCCGTCGGTGCCCACGAGCTGACCGAGCGCGGGCACGAGGTGCTCGTCCAGGCCGGCGCGGGCCTGGGCTCGCAGATCCCGGACGAGGAGTTCGTCGCCGCAGGTGCCCGGGTCGTCGACACCGCGACCGCGGCCGACGACGTGTGGGGCGAGGCCGACCTGGTGCTCAAGGTCAAGGAGCCCCGGCCCGAGGAGTACTCCCGGATGCGCGAGGGGCTGACGCTGTTCACCTTCCTGCACCTGGCCGCCGACGCCACGCTGACCCGGGAGCTGGTGGACCGCCGGGTGACCGGCATCGCCTACGAGACCGTGCAGCTGCCCTCCGGGGCGCTGCCCCTGCTCTACCCGATGTCGGAGGTCGCCGGCTGCCTGGCCCCGCAGGTCGGGGCGCACGCGCTCATGCGCGCGCACGGCGGTCGAGGCGTGCTCATGGGCGGCGTGGGCGGGGTCGCCAACGCCAGGGTCGTCATCATCGGCGCCGGCGTCGCCGGGCAGAACGCCGCCAACATCGCGCTCGGGATGGGTGCCGACGTCACCCTGCTCGACACCGACCTGGACAAGCTGCGCATGTCCTTCTGGCGCTACAACAACCGGGTGCACGGCCTGGCGTCGTCGCGGCTGGCGATCCAGCAGCAGGTGATGGAGGCCGACCTCGTCATCGGCGCGGTGCTGGTGCCCGGGGCGCGGGCGCCCAAGCTGGTGAGCAACGACCTCGTCGCCCGGATGAAGCCCGGCTCGGTCCTGGTCGACATCGCCGTCGACCAGGGCGGCTGCTTCGAGGACTCGCGGCCGACCACCCACGCGGAACCGACCTACGAGGTGCACGGCTCGACGTTCTACTGCGTCTCCAACATGCCCGGCGCCGTCCCCAACACCTCGACCTACGCCCTGACCAACGCGACCCTGCCCTACGTCACGGCGCTCGCCGACAAGGGGTGGCAGCAGGCCTGCCGCGACGACCGGAGCCTGGCCCTGGGCCTCAACACGCACGCCGGGCAGCTGACCAACGGCCCGGTCGGGGAGGCGGTCGGCCTGGGGTCGGTCACCGTCGAGTCGGTGCTCGGCCGGTGACCCTGGCCGGTCAGCCCCGCCGCGGCGTCGGGGTGAAGGCGACCGGGTAGCGGATGGCGCCGGTGTTGCCGGACACCGGCAGCCACTCGCCCGGTCCGTCGGCGCGGGCGTCCGGCATGCGTGCGGCGAGGACCGGCAGCGCCACGGCCATGTCCATGCGCGCGACCCAGTGGCCCAGGCAGTGGTGCACGCCGCCGCCGAAGCCCATGTGCGCGGGGTGCTCGACCGTGATGTCGAAGGAGGGGTCCGGCTGGGCCCGGGGGTCGGTCCCGGCGGCGTGGGAGAGCACCTGCACGATGTCGCCCTCGCGGAGCTCGAGACCGTCGCCCAGGTCGACGTCCTCGAGCGCCTCGCGGGTGATCCAGGTGACCGTCGGGTTGACCCGCATGACCTCCTCGACCGCGTTGCGGCCCAGGTCGGGCCGCTGCGCCAGCAGCCGCCACTGGTCGGGGGAGGCGAGCAGGGTCTGCACGGCCAGGCCGATCTGGTTGCGGGTGGTCTCCATGCCGGCGAAGACGAGGAAGACCAGCGCCACCGACAGCTCCTCGGCGGACAGGCGCCCCTCCTGCTGGGAGCGCACGAGGTCGGAGACGAGGTCGTCGCGCGGGGCGGCGGTGCGGTCGCGGACGACCTCGTCGCAGTAGCCGTAGAGCCCCTCCAGCGCCCGCTCGATCCGCGGCAGGTCCTCCTTGACCCGCACCCCGAAGCTCTTGCCGAGGTCGTCGGCCCAGTGCGCGACCTGTGCCCACTCGCCCTCGGGCAGGCCGATGAGCCGGCACAGCACGCGGGAGGCGTAGGGCTCGGCGAACTCGCCGATCAGCTCGACCGTCCCGCGCTCGCTGAAGGCGTCCACCAGCTCGTGCGCCAGCTCGGTGAAGCCCGGCACCATCGGCGTGACGGCCCCCTGCTTGAAGGCCGGGTTGAGCAGCCGGCGCAGGCGCAGGTGGTCGGCACCCTCGAGCGAGAGCAGCACCTTCTGCCACCAGTCGCTGAACATCCCGGAGGTGATGCCGTTCTGCGCCGGCCACCGCGCGTTGCCCTGCCGGAAGCGTCGGTCCTTGAGCAGGGCGGTCACCTCGGCGTGACGCAGCACCGCGTAGCCGTAGCTGGTGCGGGCCCAGAAGGACTCCTCGCGCGCCCGGCGCACCTCGGCCGAGGTCACGTCGAAGGCGGGGTCGGCGAGGTCGAGGAAGCGGGTGCCGGTCTGCATGACCAGATGCTAGGAGGGCAGGTATGCCGCGGGGGCGGTGGGTGCACCCCACCGGCCCCGCGGCCACGTCATACCCGCTCAGGAGCGGGCGGAGATCACCGTGCCGGAGTAGGTCTCCTCGATGAACTGCGCGACCTCCTCGGAGGCGAGCAGCTCGGCCAGGGTGGCGACCCGGGGGTCGGTCTCGTCGCCCGCGCGGACCACGAGCAGGTTGGCGTAGGGGTTGCCCTCCGGCGACTCCGCCGCGATGGCGTCCTCGGCCGGCGACAGGTCGGCCTCGATGGCGTAGTTGCCGTTGATCACGGCGGCGTCGACGTCGGGCAGGCTGCGCGGCAGCTGGGCGGCCTCGATCTCGACGAACTCGAGGTCGCGGGGGTTCTCCTCCACGTCCAGGACGGTGGCGGAGGCCTCGCCGGTGTCGGCCAGGGTGATCAGGCCCTGGTCGGCGAGCAGCTGGAGCGCGCGGGCGCCGTTGGTCGGGTCGTTGGGGATGGCGACCTGGGCGCCGTCGGCGATCTCCTCGACGGAGCCGACGGAGTCGGAGTAGAGGCCCAGCGGCTCGAGGTGCACCGGGGCGACGGCCTCGAAGTCGTAGCCCGCCGCGGCCTCCTGCTCGGCGAGGTAGGGCTCGTGCTGGAAGTAGTTGGCGTCGAGCGAGCCGTCCGCGAGCGCGACGTTGGGCTGGACGTAGTCGGTGAACTCGACGAGCTCGATGTCGATGCCCGCGTCGGCGGCGAGCTCCTCGTCGACGAACTCCAGGATCTCGGCGTGGGGGACGGGGGAGACGCCGACCTTGAGCGGGCCGCTCCCGGCGGCGGAGGAGGAGTCGGCCTCGGCGTCGCCGCCGCAGGCGGTGAGCACGAGCGCGCCGGAGGCGAGGAGGGCGGTGAGGGCAAGGGTGTTGCGCACGGTGATGTGTCCTTCGTGTGTTCGGTAGACGGTGAGAGGTCAGAAGGCGGCGACGACCGCGCCGTCGTAGGTCTCGTCGATGTAGGCGCGGACCTCCTCGGAGGTGAGCAGCTCCAGCAGCTGCTGCAGGCGCGGGTCCTCCTCCTCGCCGGCGCGGACGACGAGCTGGTTGGCGTAGGTCGTGTCGCTGGTGTCCTCGGCGACGAGCGCGTCCTCCTGGGGCGACAGGTCGGCGTCGAGGGCGTAGTTGCCGGGCACCGCGGCCACGTCGACGTCACCGAGGCTGCGCGGCAGCTGGGCGGCCTCGACCTCCTCGAACTGCAGGTCCTTGACGTTGTCGGTGATGTCGAGCAGCGTCGGCACGGCGGCCTCGGGGTCCTCCAGGACGATCAGGCCCTCCTGCGCCAGCAGCTTGAGCCCGCGCGAGCCGTTGACCGGGTCGTTGGGGATGGCGACGGTCGCGCCCGGGGGCAGGTCGGCGAGGTCGTCCGCCGTCTGCGAGTACAGACCCATCGGCTGGAAGCTGATGGTCGCCAGCCCGGTGAAGTCGTAGCCCGCCTGCTCCTCCTGGTCGGCCAGGAAGACACCGTGCTGGTAGTAGTTGGCGTCCACGTCACCCTGGTCGAGCGCGGCGTTGGGCTGGACGTAGTCGGTGAACTCGACGATCTCGAGGTCCAGGCCGGCGTCGGCGGCGAGCTCCTCGTCGACGAACTGCAGGATGTCGGCGTGGGGGACCGGCGTGACGGCGACCCGCAGCGGGCCGGACGTGTCGTCGGAGCCGGCACCGGAGGAGCTGCCGCAGGCGGTGAGCGCCAGCGTGGCGGCGAGCGCGGTGGAGGCCAGGGTCAGGGGGCGGGGGGCGGGGAAGAAGGACATGACGGTGCCTTTCGAGGGCGGGGGGAGGACAGGGGAGGTATGCGGTGCGATGCGGTGCGTGCTCAGCGGTGCGCGAGCCGGCGGGCCAGGCGGTCGCCGGCCGACTGCAGCAGCTGCACCATGACCAGCAGCACGACCACGGTGGCGACGGTCACCGCCGTGTCGAAGCGCTGGTAGCCGTAGCGGATCGCGAAGTCGCCCAGACCGCCGCCGCCGATGGCACCGGCCATCGCGGAGTAGGAGATGAGTGCGATGAGGGTGACGGTCGCCGCGGCGACCAGGCCCGGTCGGGCCTCGGGCAGCAGCACCGTGCGCACGATCTGCCGGGTGCTGGCACCCATGGCGCGGGCGGCCTCGACCTTGCCGGGGTGGACCTCGCGCAGCGAGGCCTCGACCAGCCGGGCGAGGAAGGGCACGGCGGCGATGGTCAGCGGCACGATGGTGGCCGTCGAGCCGATCGTGGTGCCGGTGACGAGCCGGGTGACCGGCGCGACCAGCACGAGCAGCACGATGAAGGGCACCGAGCGGCCCATGTTGACGAACGCCCCGACGACGCCGTTGACGACCCGCTGGGGCTTCAGCCCGTCGGGTGCGGTGAGCAGCAGCAGCACACCCAGCGGGATGCCGAGCCCGACGGCGAGCACCATCGAGACCGAGACCATGTAGCCGGTCTCGACGGTCGCCTGCCACAGGGCAGGTCCGATGCGGTCCCAGTCGATCATCAGGCCACCGCCTCCTCGAGCGCGCGCAGCGCCCGGTCGTCGAGATCGTGCGTGTCCTCGCTGCCGGGGTCGCGCCCGCCGGGATCGGCCGCGGCGAGGAACTCCAGGGCCGGTCGCACCTGCTCCGGGGCGCCGTCGAGGCGCAGCTGCAGCCGCCCGAAGCGCTGGTCGCCCAGCGTCTCGACCGAGCCCGCCACCACGGCGACCTGCACGTCATACCTGCGGATCAGCTCGGTGAGCACCGCGTCGTGGCCGGCGCCGCCGACGGTGACCTCGACGACCGGCTCGCCCACGGGCGCCTGCGGGTGCGGCAGCAGCCGGGTGGCCAGGGGCGAGAGCGGCCGGCGCACGACGTCGGAGAGGGCGCCGGCGTCGACCACGCGGCCGGCCTCGAGCAGCGTGACGTGGTCGCAGGCGCGCTTGACCACGTCCATCTCGTGGGTGATCAGGACCGTGGTGAGGTCGAGCTCGTCGGTGAGGTCGCGCAGCAGGGTGAGCACGGACGCGGTGGAGACCGGGTCGAGTGCCGAGGTGGCCTCGTCGCAGAGCAGCACCCGGGGTCGGGGGGCCAGGGCGCGGGCGATCGCCACCCGCTGGCGCTGGCCACCGGAGAGCTGGGCGGGGTGGGACCCGAGCTTGTCGCCGAGGCCGACCCGCTGCAGCAGCTCGGTGGCCCGGGCACGGCGCTCGGCGCGCCCGACGCCGGCGAGCTCCAGCGGCAGCTCGACGTTGGCCAGCGCGGTGCGTGAGTCCAGCAGGTTGAACTGCTGGAAGATCATGCCGATCCCGCGCCGCGCGCTGTTGAGCTGCCCGGCGCTCAGGGCCGTGAGCTCGACCCCGTCGACCGTGACGGTCCCCCTGGTCGGGCGCTCGAGCAGGTTGACGATGCGCGCGAGGGTGGACTTGCCGGAGCCGGAGGGGCCGACGACGCCCATGACCTGGCCGCGCTCGACGGTCAGGCTGACGTCGTCGAGGGCGGTGACGGCCGGCCGCCGGCGGGTGCCGGGGAAGGTCTTGCCGATGTTCGTGAGGGTGATCACGTGAGGTTCCTTCGCAGGGGAGCAGCCGGCGCCGGCGCGCGAGCAGGGCTCGGCGGCGCCGGAGCACCGGGCGGGGTGGTGTCGAGGGTGCGGGTGCCTGTGCGCCGGAGGGGCGCAGAGCACGCGGGGCTGGAGGGAGGGACGCTCCGGGCGGCGACGGTCAGTGGCGCATGCCCGCGGGAACACCGGTGACCCGGGTCCCTGGCGTCATGCGCATTCGTCGGCCGGTCATGGCGTCCTCTCACCTGCAGCGGGGGCTTGGTTGCGTTGTCAACCATAGGTGCCGGCGGCGGCAGGCTCCAAACGGACAGTCGAACGATCCGCCGCTCGTCCGGGTGTGCGGCACGCCACGACCGAAGGCCCTACGCAGAGCAGACAGTGTCGCCGGCGTTCCTTCGTCCGGTGCGCCTGCGGATGGACTGCTTCGCCAGCCGCGGCCGGAGCGCGGTGTGACGCACCTCATACCCGCACCGATCCTGCGGGCGGGATCGAGCCTGGGCCATGATGGCGAGCATGGGCCCGGCCCGCACGCCTGCCTACGAGGCCGCGGTGCGCTCCGCGAGGGAGTCGTACGCCGCGCTGCCCCCGGGTGCGCCGGTGCGGCTGGCGAAGCGGACGTCGAACCTCTTCCGCCGGCGCGACCAGACCGACGCACCGCGACTCGACCTCGGGGCCTGCGCCGGGGTCTTCGACCTCGACGCCGCCGCCGGGCGCGCCCTCGTCGGCGGACTGACCACCTACGAGCAGCTGGTCGACGAGCTGCTGCCGCACGGCTGCGTGCCGCTGGTCGTCCCGCAGCTGCGCACGATCACGATCGGCGGCGCCGTCGTCGGCCTGGGCATCGAGTCGACCTCCTTCCGCAGCGGGCTCCCGCACGAGTCGGTCGTGGAGATGGACGTGCTGACCGGGTCCGGCGAGGTGGTGACCGCGACCCCGGACGGCGAGCACGCGGACCTCTTCCGGGCCATGCCCAACTCCTACGGATCGCTCGGCTACGTCCTGGGGCTCGTGGTGGAGCTGGAGCGGGCCGGTCCGTGGGTGCTCCTCGAGCACCACCGCTTCACCGACCTCGACGCCCTGGTGGGCACGGTGCGCGCGGTGATGGACACGCGGGAGCACGACGGTCGCCCCGTCGACTTCCTGGACGGGGTGGTCTTCTCCGCGGACGAGGCCTACCTGACGCTCGGGCGCTGGTCGGCGTCCACCGGGGGGACGGCACCCAGCGACTACACGGGCGCCGAGCCCTACTACCGCTCGATCCAGCACCGCCGCCGCGACGTGCTGAGCGCGCACGACTACCTGTGGCGCTGGGACACCGACTGGTTCTGGTGCTCGCGGGCGTTCGGCGCCCAGCAGCCGCTGGTGCGTGCGCTGTGGCCGCGCCGGCTCCTGCGCAGCGACGTCTACTGGCGGATCATGGCCTTCGAGCAGCGCCGCGGCTGGTATGCCGCGCTGCAGCGCCGGCGGGGACGGCCGCCGCAGGAGCGCGTGGTCCAGGACGTCGAGATCCCGCTGCACCGGACCGCGGACTTCCTGCGCTGGTTCCTGCGGGAGGTCCCGATCGAGCCGGTGTGGCTGTGCCCGGTCCGGCTGCGCGCGACCGGGGTGGCGCCCGGCGCGTCCTCCCCCTGGCCGCTCTACCCGATGCGGGCCGGGGAGGACTACGTCAACGTCGGCTTCTGGTCGGCCGTCGACATCCCCCCGGGCGGGCGCTACGGCGACACCAACCGCGCGGTGGAGGAGAAGGTGGGCGCGCTGGGTGGGCACAAGGGCCTGTACTCCGAGGCCTTCTACGACGAGGCGACGTTCCGCGACCTCTACGGCGGGGAGCAGCTGGACACGGCGAGGGCCCGCTACGACCCCGGTGGGCGCCTGCCCACCCTGTACGAGAAGACGGTGAGGTCGAGATGACGGCACGCAGCGTGGCGCAGACCGTCCACCACGTGCTCGGGGAGCCGACGACCGTGGGGGTCGTGGCCCACGACGGGTCGACGGCGGGCAACCTCGACGGGCGGGTCATGCGGCTGCACACCCCGCGGGCGATCGGCTACATCGCGAGCCATCCCGGGCAGGTCGGCTTCGCCCGCGCCTACCTGCAGGGGGACCTGTCGATCGACGGGATGGACGAGGCCTACCCCTACGAGGAGCTGCGGCTCATGGACGGCTTCGACGTGCGGCTGCCCCCGCTGCGCGAGCTGCCCGACCTGGTGCGGGTCGTGCGCGAGTCCGGGGTCAGCCTCACCGCGCTGCCGCCGCTGCCGGAGCTGGAGACCCCGAGCGAGGTGCGCAGGCTGGCGCACGGCATCCGGCACGGGCGCCGCCGCGACGCCGAGGCGATCCGGCACCACTACGACGTGTCCAACCGCTTCTACGAGATGCTGCTGGGCCCCTCGATGACCTACACCTGCGCGGTCTACCCGCGGCCGGACGCCACCCTCGAGGAGGCGCAGGAGGCCAAGTACGAGCTGGTCTGCCGCAAGCTCGGCCTGCGCCCGGGGATGCGGCTGCTCGACGTGGGGTGCGGCTGGGGCGGCATGGTGCGGCACGCCGTCCGGCACCACGGCGTCACCGCGCTGGGGGTCACCCTCTCCCGTGCCCAGGCGACCTGGGCGCAGGAGCGGATCGCGGCCGAGGGGCTGGGGGGCGCCGAGGTCCGGCACGCCGACTACCGCGACGTGACCGAGCGGGGGTTCGACGCCGTCTCCTCCATCGGGCTGACCGAGCACATCGGGGTGCGCCGCTACCGCTCCTACTTCACCTTCCTGCGCGACCGGCTCCGGGACGGCGGCCGGCTGCTGAACCACTGCATCACCTGGCGCAGCCCCGACCACGTGCCGATGCGCCGCGGCGACTTCGTGGCGCGCTACGTCTTCCCCGACGGCGAGCTCGCCGCCTCGGGCCGCATCGTCACCGAGATGGAGCGGGTCGGCCTCGAGGTGCAGCACCACGAGAACCTGCGCCAGCACTACGCCCGCACCTGCGCCGCCTGGTGCGAGAACCTCTCGGCCTCCTGGCAGGAGTGCGTCGCCGAGGCAGGCCTGCCCACCGCCCGGGTCTGGGGCCTCTACCTGGCCGGGTCACGCCTCAACTTCGAGCGCGGCTCCATCCAGCTGCACCAGGTGCTGGCGACGCGGACCAGCGCGGAGGGAGAGTCCGGCTACCCCCTGCGGCCGGACTTCGGCTGAGGGTGCCCGCGTCGCTGCCCGGCGCGCGGCACCGGCGGCTAGGGTGAGGGGCGATGGATGGGTATCTCGTCGTCGCGGCCGTCGTCCTGGCCGGTGTGGCCCTCGTGGCCGCCGCCATGGGCGCGCGGCGCCTGCTCGCGCCCTCCGACCCCGTGGCCGGCAAGCTGACGACCTACGAGTCCGGGGTCGACCCGGTCGGCGAGGGCTGGCAGCAGGGCAGCGTGCGCTACCTCGTCTTCACCCTGCTCTACGTCATCTTCGCCGTCGACGCCGTCTACCTCTTCCCCTGGGCGCTGGTCGTGCGCACCGACCTCGGCGTGGCCTCCCTGGTCGAGATGGCCATCTTCATCGGCGTGCTGGTCGTGGCGCTGCTGCACGTGTGGCGCCGCGGCCTGCTGAGGTGGTGGTGAGGTGAGCAGCCCGCACGAGCAGCGTCATACCCCGGGGGCGACCACCTTGCCGGCGCCCCGCGTCGGTGCCCCGGTGGAGCGGGCGCCGCGGGCCGTGCAGGTCGTCCTCAACTGGGGCCGCAAGTACTCCCTGTGGGTGTTCAACTTCGGACTGGCCTGCTGCGCCATCGAGTTCATCAGCGCCTCGATGGCCCGGCACGACTTCATCCGACTCGGGGTCATCCCCTTCGCCCCCGGGCCGCGGCAGTCTGACCTGATGGTGGTCTCGGGCACGGTGACCGACAAGATGGCCCCGGCGATCCGGCGCCTCTACGAGCAGATGCCCGAGCCCAAGTACGTCATCTCCTTCGGCGCCTGCTCCAACTCCGGTGGCCCCTACTGGGACTCCTACTCGGTGACCAAGGGCGTCGACCAGCTCATCCCCGTCGACGTCTATGTGCCGGGCTGCCCGCCGCGCCCGGAGGCGCTGCTCGCGGGCATCGTGCGGCTGCAGGAGCAGATCGCCGCCGAGACGCCCGGACGGGCCCGGGCGCGGCACGGGTCGAGGTGTGCCGACCGGCCGGTGTCGGCGGGGGAGGTCACCCGGGGACTGGTGGCGCCACCCGGCTGAGAGCCTCCTCCCCGGCCTCAGGCCGCGAGCGTGCCCGCGAAGATCTGCCAGGCGAGGGCGGACTTGGCCGTCAGGCTCAGCGTGATGTAGAGCCGTTCGCCGAGCAGGTAGTCGCGGAACCGGCCGACGGGACGGTACTGGAGCCACTGCACGAGGGCGAAGACGTTGAAGAAGAGGAACAGCGAGACGATGATCCCGTAGACGAAGCCGGGCGGCTCGGCGCCGGACGTCGACCCCGGGGCCACGGTGTAGACCACGATGCCCACCCAGGGGACGGCTCCCGCGAGGCAGCCGAAGACGAACGGCAGCCAGCCGCCGTCCCCCGGCCGGTGGTAGCGCTCCTGGAGCCAGCCGAAGAGGATCATGGAGGCGTTGACGCCGAAGAGTCCCAGCAGCGCGACCACGTCGGAGATGCCGACCAGCTGGGCGATGAGCACGATCATCAACGAGCTCGACAGCGAGTACTCCACCCAGCGGAAGTAGTTGTGGCCCCGACGCAGGCCGGCGCGGTAGCGCGCGAAGGATGGCGGGGAGGCGACGAGGGCGTGGAAGAACGCCGACAGCGCCAGGAAGGCCGCGACCGCCAGGGGGATCGACACGTCCCACAGCGTCACCGGCTCGCCCGGCGGGCTGCCGGGCGGCCCCGCGAGATAGCTGCCGGTGACCGGCAGCGTGAAGTCGGTCGCGAGCGCCACCACCGCCACGGCCTGCGCCGCGTGCACCACGGCCGCCACGACGTTGTAGCGACGCAGGCCGGTGAACCGGGCGTCGTCGGTCCGGGTGCTGTCCACGGCGCTCCCTCGGTGGGGTGGTCACGGGGGCTGCCGCACCCGTGGGTCTGAAGCCTAGGCCCTCACCGCCGGCCCGACGGGTCCGGCGCGTCGTAGGCTGACGGCATGAGCGTGCCCAGCGTCGAGGAGCGTCGCGTCGAGCCGGGGGAGTGGGTCGCTGCGGTGCGCGCGGCGCGCGGGGAGGGTTACGGCTACTTCGACTGGCTCTCCGCCGTGGACGAGACCGACAGCACCGACGAGCACGGGGCGGGACTGGAGGTCGTCTGCCACCTGATGGACGTGCGTCACGGCCCGCGGACCCCCGTGCGCCGGCTGCTGCTGCGCACCCGGGTGCCGGAGGGTCGGTCGCTGGGGTCGGTCACCGGCGTCTTCGCCGGCGCCGGCTGGCACGAGCGGGAGACGCACGAGATGTTCGGGCTCCGGCTCGAGGGCTTCGACGACGGCACGGGTCTGGGGCTGCGCCCGCTGCTCCTGCCGGAGGGCTTCGAGGGCACGCCCCTGCGCAAGTCCTTCCAGCTGGCCTCCCGTGCCTCCAAGGCCTGGCCCGGCGCCAAGGAGCCGGGCGAGGGCGAGGGGTCGGCCACCAGGCGGGCTCCGTCACGCCGCCGTCTGCTGCCCCCGGGGGTCCCCGACCCGTCGTGGGGGCCGCGATGAACGCCGGCCGGCCCCGGATCGAGGCGACGTCGGTGTCCATCAGCACCGACCGTCCGCGCGAGCTCGCCCGGTTCTACGCCGAGCTGCTCGGGGTGGAGGTCGCCGACGAGGAGGGTCCGCGGGAGGGCGAGCCGCCCGAGGCCGGCTGGGCCCAGCTGCGCCCCGCCGAGGGGCGGCTGCGGATGACCGTCAACCTGGAGTGGGACCCCTCCTTCGAGGCCCCGACCTGGCCCAGCACGCCGGGGACGCAGCAGCCCCAGGCCCACCTCGACCTGTGGGTCGACGACCTCGACCAGGCGGAGGCGTGGGCCGTCGAGCTCGGCGCGCGGCGGCACGGTGTCCAGCCCCAGGACGGGGTGCGGGTCATGCTGGACCCGCACGGCCACCCCTTCTGCTTCTTCACCTCCTGAGCAGGGCACCGCGCGCTGCCCGGGCAGCGGGCGGCGGACGTCCGCGTCTCAGGGGTGGCGGACGGTGACGTCGCCCAGGCCCGTGCGCGCCTTCACGCTCAGGTAGGGCTGGCCCTCCGCCGGTGCCCCGACCGGCTCGACGTCCTTGCGGACCGAGCCCAGACCCGCGTTGAGGTCGAGCCAGACCGGCTCGCCCCGCGGGACGAGGACCGTCACGTCACCGGCCCCCGTGCGGCACTCGCAGCCGCCCGAGAGCAGCTCGAGCCGCACGTCGCCGGCGCCCGTCACCGCAGACACGGCGCCACCGCTGCTGGCGAGCACGGTGACGTCGCCCGCGCCGGTGCGGGCGTGCAGCGCTCCCTCGGAGCTGTCGACGGTGACGCCGCCCGTGCCGGTCGTGGCCGTCCCGCCGGTGCACGCGCCGACCCGGACGTCCCCGGCGCCCGTGGAGCACTCGAGCCGCAGGCAGCGCTCGACGCGGACGGAGCCCGCGCCGGTCCGGACCCTGGCGTCGCCGGCGGTGCCCTCCACCCTGACGTCGCCGAACTTCGTGGACAGGTCGTCGGGGGTACCCGACGGGACCTCCACCTCGACGGCGACGGCCACGCCGGCTCCCCCGATGGTGATCGGGCCCAGCCGGAAGCCGCCCCCGTCGCCGGCGGTGTCGAGGTGCGGCACGTCGACGACGAGCGTGCCGTTCTCGACCGAGACGGTCGCCGCGGCCAGGTCGACGTCGGCCCGGGGCGTCAGCAGAACGCGTGCCGCGCCCCCGTGCTCGCCGGGGGCGCCGTCGACCGGTGCGGGGCGGTGCGTCACGGTGACGTCGCCCCGGTGGTTGCGGACGCGGACGGCGGTGACACCGCTCAGCTCGTGGGTGGTGGGGACGATCTCGGTGGTCATGGTCGCTCTCTCCTGTCGGGTGGGTCGGTCTGGTGCGGATGCCGGGACGGGCGGTGCGGGGGCGCGGGGCCGGTCAGGCCCAGCCGGTGTGTCGGCGGGAGCCGGGCACGGACGCCCGCGCCCGGCGGCCGTCGGTCGTGGCGCGGCGGACGGCCTGGACCAGCCAGGTGTTGAGCGACTGCTCGGCCCGCTCGGCGAGCTCCTCGGCCCGGGTCTTGAGCTGCTCGGGCAGGCGCAGGGTGATGCGGACGGTGCCGCCGGGGTCGACGCCGGACCGGTCCTCGGGTCCGGCGGGTGGAGCCGCCGGGTCGTGCTGCCCGTCGCCACCGTGCGTCTCCAGGGCCGCGGTGCGCGTCACGGTCACCAGCGGCTCGTGCCCGGCGATCGTCACGGTGACGACCGCGTCGTCGAGCTGGGTGTTGATCTGTGCCGCCGTGTCGGAGACCGCCCGGACCAGCGCCATCCGGAGACCCGGCTCGATGGCGGACGCGAGCCGGTGGGCGAGGTCGCGGGTGGAGTCGTCGGCCAGCGCGGTCGCCCGGTCGAGGTCGGCGGCCACGGCGTCGAGGTAGGGGTGCAGATCCATGACGTCACTATGACACCACTGTGACGTCATACGCAAGAGACGGCCGGAACGGGCCGGGCGCGGCGCGGGGGGAGCGGCGGGTCGTCGTCCTTGGTTAGTGTGGCGATGATGCTGACCGAGCTTCCCCTCCTCGTGGAGGTCGTGCTGAAGGCCGCGGTGGTCCTCGCGGTCTTCCTCACCATGCCCTTGGCGCTCGGTCAGCTGGAGCACAAGCTCATGGGGCACATGCAGGGTCGGCTCGGCCCGATGGAGGCAGGTCCGCACGGGATCCTCCAGCTGGTCGCCGACGGCATCAAGTTCGTCCAGAAGGAGGACGTCACCCCGACGGCCGCCGACCGGCCCGTCTTCCGGCTCGCCCCCGCGGTGGCGCTCGTGCCCTACCTCGTCGCGCTCGCGGCCATCCCCTTCAGCGCCGCGTGGGTGGCGGCGGACGTGCCCGCCTCCCTGCTCCTCGTGCTCGCGGCCACCAGCGTCGGTGTCATCGGCACGTTGATGGCCGGCTGGGGCAGCGGCAACAAGTACTCCCTCATCGGCGGCATGCGGGCCGGTGCCCAGCTGGTCTCCTACGAGCTGCCGATGGTGCTGTCCGCGGCCTCGGTCGCCATGGCGGCCGGGACTCTGTCCCTCACGGGCATCGTGCAGGCGTGGTCGTGGTGGTGGCTGCTGTGGCAGGCGCCGGCGGCCGCCGTGTTCCTCGTGGCGAGCGTGGCCGAGCTGCAGCGCACGCCCTTCGACGCCCCGATCGCCGACGCCGAGATCGTCTTCGGCCCGCTCACCGAGTACACCGGGCTGCGGTTCGCCTTCTTCCTCCTGGCCGAGTACGCCGGGATGGTGGTCATGGCGCTGCTGTTCACCGTGCTCTTCCTCGGCGGCTGGCGCGGCCCGTGGGGCGACGTGGGCGCCGTCGGCGCGCTGTGGACCGTGATCAAGGCCACTGCCGTAGGGTCGCTGTTCCTGTGGTTCCGCGTCGCGTGGCCGCGCGTGCGCGAGGACCAGCTGCAGCGCCTGGCGTGGCTGGTGCTGCTTCCCGTCGCGCTGCTCCAGCTCGCGATCACCGGTGTAGGAGTGGTGGTGATGTCATGAAGGGCCTGTTCACCGGTCTGCGGACGACGGCCAAGGTGCTCGCCCGCGGCGCGCACACGCAGCAGTACCCGCACGAGCAGCCCGAGCTGCCGGAGCGTTCCCGCGGGGTGATCGCGCTGCTGGAGGAGAACTGCACCTCCTGCATGCTGTGCGCCCGCGAGTGCCCGGACTGGTGCATCTACATCGACTCCCACAAGGAGACCGTGCCGCCGGAGACCGAGGGAGGGCGCGCCCGGCAGAAGAACGTCCTCGACCGCTTCGAGATCGACTACTCGCTGTGCATGTACTGCGGCATCTGCATCGAGGTGTGCCCCTTCGACGCGCTCTTCTGGGCCCCCGACTTCGCCTACGCCGAGGGCGACATCCGCAACCTGCTGCACGACAAGGAGCGGCTGGGCACCTGGATGGAGCGGGTGCCCGAGTCGGCCTGGCCCGAGGGCTACCAGGGGTATGCCGTCAGGCGGGGGGCTCCGTCCCCCGACCACCCCCCGAGGACGGCCGAGACGCGGGAACCCGTCGACGTCGGACCCGAGGCGCCGAAGCCGCAGGTGGGGCAGGAGTGAGCGGACTCGACGTGCTGTTCCTCGCCGTCGGCCTGCTCACCGCGGGCTCGGCGCTGCTCGCCGTGCTCTCCCGGCAGGTCCTCCACGCGGCACTGTGGCTGGTGGTGACCCTGGCCGGGCTGGCCGGCTGCTACCTCGTGCTGGGGGCCGAGCTCGTGGGCCTGGTGCAGCTGCTCGTCTACGTCGGCGCGGTGGTCGTGCTCATCCTCTTCGCCCTCATGCTGACCCGCAGCGGTGGCGTGCCGGTGGTCACCGGCCGCGGGCAGCGGGGCGGGGCGGCCCTCGTCGGTGCGGGCACCACGATCCTGCTCGGCGGCACGCTGGTCGCCGGCAGCGGCTGGCGCGCGGTCGAGGTGGCCGGCCCGACGAACACCGAGGTGGCCGAGGGTGTCCTGGGCGTCTACGTCTGGCCCTTCGAGCTGCTCTCGGCGCTCCTGCTCCTGGCCCTGGTCGCGGCTGTCGCGATCGCCCGCGCGCCCGTCGGTGGGCAGGACGACGCGAGCCACCGGCCCGGGCCGGCGCCCCGCGCCCTGGCGGCGCAGGGGGAGGACGCATGATCCGGCCCGCGCTGCCCTACCTGCTGGTGGCGGTCCTGGCCGGGCTCGGCGTCTACGGGATCCTCGCCCGCCGGCACGCCGTGCTCGTCCTCGTCGGCGTCGAGCTCCTCCTGGGGGCCGCCGGGCTCCTGCTGGTCACCGTCGGCCAGACCGGGGGCGGGGACGCGCACGCGAGCGCCCAGGTCCTCACGCTGTTCGTCATCACCATCGCCGCCGCGGAGGTCGTCGTCGCACTGGCCGTCGTCCTCGCCCTCTACCGCGCGAGGGGCCACCTCGACCTCGCCGCCGACCTCGACCCGCGCGGCCGGCCCGACGCCTCCGTGCCCGGGCCCGGCCACCTGCCCGACGGGGAGGCCGCGCGGTGAGCGTCGTCGACCTGCCCGACCTGCCCGACCTCGACTGGTCCGACCTGCAGCTGCCGCCCCCGCCCGACCTGCCGACGATCGACATACCCGGCCTGTCCGTGCCCGACTTCTGGGGCTCGCCCATGCAGTGGGTGGTCCTGGTCCCGGCGCTCGCCGCGCTGGCGGGCATCACCCTGAGCGTGCGCTCCAACCGGCTGGCCGCGTGGATCGCCGTCGGCGGCGGGCTCCTGACGTTCGCCTCCGCCGTGTGGCAGCTGCGCGTGGTGGCGGCGGTCGACGGACGGCACTCCTCCGGCTCGGTCGGGGCGCTGCCGTTCGGCGAGCTGGACGTGCCCCTCGGGCTGGCGACCTCCTGGCCGCTGGCCCTGGTCGCGGTGACGGTGGCCGCCGTCGCGCTCATCGTGCAGGTCTACGCGCGCTGGTACCTCTGGTACGACCCGCGCTACCCCGTCTTCGCCGCCACCGTGTCGGTGTTCACCGCGGCGATGCTGCTCACGGTGCATGCCGACGACGTCCTGCTGATCATCGTGGGCTGGGAGGTGATGGGTTGGTGCTCCTACCTGCTCATCGGCCACCACTCGGCCAAGGCCTCCGCCCGGCGCGCGGCCACCAAGGCGCTGGTGGTGACGCGCACGGCCGACATCGGCTTCGTCCTCGGCATGCTCCTGCTGGCCGCGGGAGCGGGCACGACCTCGGTCGCGGCGATCGTCGACCACTGGTGGGCGGCCGGTGCGGGCCCGGGCCTGACGGTGGCCCTCGTGCTGGTCATCGTCGGGGTGGCCGGCAAGTCCGCCCTCTTTCCCTTCCAGGACTGGCTCCCCGACGCCATGGAGGGCCCCACGCCCGCCTCGGCCCTGATCCACGCGGCGACCATGGTGGCCGCCGGCACCGTCGTGCTGACCCACCTCTTCGAGATCCTCACGCTCTCGGGCACCGCTCGGCTGGTGCTGGCCGTCCTGGCCACCGTCACGATGCTGGGTGCCGCCGCGATGGCCTTCGCCCAGGCGGACCTGAAGCGTCTGCTCGCCTGGTCGACGGTGAGCCAGGTGGCCCTGATGCTGGCCGCGCTGGCGGCCGCGACCCCGCAGACGGGGCCGGACGCCGCCGCGCAGCACCTCATCGCCCACGCGTGGTTCAAGGCGCTGCTCTTCCTGGCCGCCGGCTGGCTCGCCGTCCTCGTCGGCGGCACCGCGATGAACGCCGTCGCCTCGGGCACCCGGCGCTACCGGGTGCTGCGGCGCCGTTTCGCCTGGGGACTGCTGGCCCTGGCCGGTGTGCCGCCCTTCGTCGGGTTCTTCTCCAAGGAGCTGATCCTGGGCACCGCCGAGACCGCGGCGGTGGGCAACGGCGGGCTGGCCTCGGTCATCGTGCTGTCGGCGGTCGGGGCCTCCGCCCCGCTCACCGCCGCCTACTGCATGCGGGCCTGGCTGGTCCTGGACCGGCCCACGGAGCGCGAGCAGCACGCCGCGGCCTTCGACTCAGGACCGGTGGAGCGCATCGACGACTTCTTCGACGAGCCCCAGGTCGTCCACGAGGCCGAGGGGCTGGAGCGTGCCGAGGCGGCGATCAGCAGCTCGGCCCGCCTCGGGACGACCCTGCTGGCCCTGATGACCGTCCTCGGCAGCCTCGTCATGCTCCTGCCCGTCTGGCGCAACGACGTCCACCTCGACCTGCAGCTGCTCGTCGCGACGCTGCTGCTGATGGTCGTCGCCGCCCTGGCCGTGGCGCTGGCGGCCCGCGGGGTGCGCACCCGGGACGCCGCCGCGCGCGTGCCCGCCCGGGTCAGCCTGGCGGCCGAGCGCGGTCTCGGCTTCGACTACGCCTACCGGCTGCTCGTGGCCACCCCGGTGGTGGCCCTGGCACGGGGCGTGACCTGGTTCGACCGCGAGGTGCTGGACGCCTGGGTCCGTGGTGCCGGGGCCGGCTCCCGCCTCGCCGGGCGTGCCGGTGAGCTGCTGACCCCCCGCCGTGCCACGCCCGCGCTGGCGCTCGTGCTCGGTGGGGTCCTGGTCCTGGCCGCCCTGGGGGTGGTGAGCCGGTGACCGGCTCCCTGCGCGACGCCGGCGCCCAGGCGGTGGACCTCGTCCCCGACCTGGGCCCCGCCTGGATCGTGCTGGCCCTCGCGCCGCTGCTGCTGGCTGCGGTGGTGCTCCTCACCGCCGGGCGGTGGCCCACGGCCCCCGGTCACCGCAGCATCCGGCTGCTGTCGGTGACCGCGGCGCTCGCCTCCGCCGTCGGCGTCGCCGGCGCCGCGCTGCACCGGCCGGAGGTCGCCGAGCCCTGGATCCCCGGCCTGGGTGTCTGGCTGCGGCTGGGCGCGGACGGCCTCAGCGTCCCGCTGCTGCTGCTCACCTCGGTGGTGGGGGTCGTCGCGGTCGCACTGCACCTGCACGTGCCGGAGCGGCACCGGGCGGCCCCGCCGGGGGAGGAGGGGCTGGAGACCACCTCCCCCATCCCGGTGCTGCGCAGCACCGACGTGCCGGGCCTGGCGACCTACCACGCCTGCCTGCTGCTGGTCGTCCTCGGTGCGCTCGTGGCCTTCCTGGCCGGCGACGCCATCCTCTTCTTCGTCGGCTTCGAGCTGGTGCTGGTGCCGATGTGGGTGCTCGTCGCCCGCTACGGCGACCCCGGCAGCGACCGGGACGGCGCCGCCGTGCGCTTCCTCATGGTCACGGTCGTCGGCTCGACGCTCATGCTGGTGGGCCTGCTCGCCGTCGCCACCGCGACCGGCACCACCGACCTGTCGGTATGGGCCTCGCTGCGGGGGGAGGGCATCGACCGTCCCACCCAGATCGCGGTCGCGGCCGTCCTGCTGGCCGGCCTGGCGCTCAAGGTGCCCGTCTTCCCGCTCCACACCTGGCTCCCCTGGGTGCACGCGACGGCGCCGACCGCGGGGTCGGTGCTGCTGGCGGCCGTCCTGCTCAAGCTCGGCACCTACGGGATGGTGCGACTGGTGATGCCTGTCGTCCCTGAGGGGTTCGCGTTCTGGGCGCCGCTGCTGGGCGGACTGGCCGTGGCCGGCATCCTGTGGGCCTCCCTGGCCTGCCTGGTCGAGCGCGACCTCAAGCGGCTCATCGCCTGGTCCTCGATCGCCCACCTGGGCTTCGTCGTCCTCGGCCTGGCGACGGGCACGCAGACGGGGCTGCAGGCCGCGCTCTTCGGCAACGTCGCGCACGGGCTCATCTCGGCCCTGCTGTTCGTGGTCGTCGGCGGGCTCAAGCACCGGTGGGGCAGCGCCGACCTCGCCGTCGCCCGCGCCGCGCTGCGCGAGGCCACCCCCTCCCTCGGTGCCGCGCTCGTCCTCGGCATGGCGGCCTCGATGGGGCTGCCCGGGCTCGCGGGCTTCTGGGGCGAGGTGGGTGCCATCTACGCCGCCTGGTCCCCGGCCGAGGACCGCCCCGGCGGCTGGTTCGGTCTGTATGCGGTGCTCGCGGCCGTCGGCGGCGCGCTCACCGTGGCCTACAGCGCCCGGGTGCTGCGCGAGGTGTGGTCCGGTGACCGGCTGGAGCCGCGCATTCCCGACGCCGTGCGCACCGAGCGCTACGCGCTGCGTCTGCTCGGCGCGCTCATCCTCGTCCTGGGCGTCCTGCCGGTGCTGCTGCTGACCGTCACCGCCCCCGTGACCGCGGCGGTGATCGGCCGATGACCCTCCAGCTCAACCTCGTCGCGACGCTGCCGGTGCTCGCCCCGCTGCTGGCCGCGGTCCTCGTGCTGCTCCTGGACGCAGCCGTCCCCGGCCACCGCTGGCCGCACCTGCTCGTCGCGGGCGCCGGGCTCGCCGCGGGCGCCGCGGGAGCGGTCCCCGGGCTGCTGCAGACGACCGGGGACGCGCGGGCAGCGTTCTGCCTGCCGTCCGGGGAGTGTCTCTACGCCGCCGACCGGCTCACCTCGACCCTGCAGCTCGCCGGCCTGCTGGCCGCCGGCGTGGTGCTCGTGCTGGCGTGGCGCGACTGGAGCGCGCCCTCGGCCACCGGCAGGGCGGCGGTCGTCGCCGCCCTGGTGCTCGGGGCCACCGGCGGCGTGGTCGCCGTGCCCGCGGCGCAGGACCTCGGCAGCCTGCTCGTCGCGCTCGAGCTGGCCACCCTGCCCACCGTCGGCCTCGTGGTGCTGACCGACGACGCATGGTCGGGAGAGCGCCGCGCCCGCGCGGTGGAGGGCGCCACCGCGCTGCTGATGACCTCGCTGGTCTCCTTCGGGCTGGTGGCGCTGGGCGCCGCCCTCTGGGTCGCCGCCACCGGCACGGCACTGCTGGAGCTGCCGACCTCGCGCGACCCCGCGCTGCTGCTGCTGGCGTCGGTGTTCGTCCTCGCCGGCCTGGCGTTCAAGCTCTCGGCCGTGCCCTTCCACGCCTGGACACCCGTAACCTACACGGCCGCCTCCCTGCCGGTCACGGCCTACCTGTCCACGGTCTCCAAGGTTGCGGCCCTGGGGGCCGTGGTGGTCCTGGTGCGGGCGCTCGGCGCGGTGGACGGGACCACCCTGCTCGCCCTGGCGCTGCTGGCCGCGCTGTCGATGACCGTCGGCAACCTCGTGGCGCTCGTCCAGACCGACACGGTGCGCCTGCTCGCCTGGTCGACCGTCGCGCAGGCCGGCTGGGTGCTCCTGCCGCTGGCCTCGCTGTCGTCCCGGGCGGTGCACGCGGCAGGGTCCTACCTCGTGGTCTACGTCCTCGGCACGCTGCTGGCCTTCACCGTCGTGGTCGCCGTGGCCGACGCGCACGGTGCCGGCGCTAGCCGGTCCGGGTCGGCCCTCGCCGGCACCTCGCTTGAGGCCCACCGGGGCCTGCTGCGCAGCCACCCCCTGCTCGCGCTCCCGCTGGCGCTGGCCCTGCTGACCCTGGCCGGCCTGCCACCCGCCGTCGTCGGGCTCGTGGCCAAGGTGGTCGCGCTGCGTCCGGTGGCGGGCGACGGCACCTGGTGGCTGGCTGTCGTCGCGGCGGTCAACGTGGCGCTGGGCATCGCCGTCTACCTGCGCTGGCTGTCCCGGCTGCTGGCCCAGGCCCCGCCCGTGCCGTCCTCGCTGCGGCAGACCGCGCCTGCGCGGGCAGCGTCGGTCGGCGCGGGGCGTGCACCCGACGAGACCGACGAGCCCGGGGAGAGCGGGGAGCCCGGGGAGAGCGGGGAGCCCGGGGAGGACCTCCGGGCCGGTGCGCCCGAGGGGCCGCCCGAGCGTGGACCCCGCACCCCCGTCCGGGTCTGGGCCCTCGTGGCGGTGCTGACGCTGCTCGTCGTGGTCTGGAGCATCGCCCCGGTCGGCGTGGTCTGAGCCGTGGGCGGGCCACCGTCCGGCGCCGCCCGGAACAACCGCACCGACCCGCGTCGTTCGACCTGACATGCACAGGCACTTCAACGGGCTGAAGACGACGCTGCTCTTCGGGGCGATCTGGGCCCTGTTCCTCGGGCTCGGCGCGGTGGTCGGCGGCGGGAGGTTCATCTGGCTCTTCGCCCTGCTCGGCCTGGGCACGACGTTCTACAGCTACTGGAACTCCGACAAGCTGGCGATCCGCGCGATGCGGGCCGTCCCCGTGACCCGGGAGCAGCAGCCGGCGATGTACCGCATCGTCGAGGAGCTCTCCGAGCGCGCCGGCAAGCCGATGCCACGGCTCTACGTCAGCCCCACCGCGGCCCCCAACGCGTTCGCGACGGGCCGCAACCCGCAGAACGCCGCGGTCTGCTGCACCGAGGGCATCCTGCACCTGCTCGACGAGCGCGAGCTGCGCGGCGTGCTCGGCCACGAGCTCATGCACGTCTACAACCGGGACATCCTCACCAGCTCGGTCGCCGCCGGGGTCGCGGGCGTCATCACCTCCGTGGCCCAGATGATGCTCTTCTTCGGCGGCGCCAGCCGGGGCAACGGCGGCAACCCGCTGGCGATGCTGGCGATGGCGCTGCTGGCCCCGTTCGCGGCCACCGTCATCCAGCTGGCGATCAGCCGGACCCGCGAGTTCGACGCCGACGAGGACGGTGCGGCGCTGACCGGTGACCCGCTGGCCCTGGCGTCGGCGCTGCGCAAGCTCGAGGTCGGCACCGCGCGGGCCCCGCTCGCGCCCGAGCCGCGCGTGGTCAACGCGAGCCACATGATGATCGCCAACCCCTTCAGGGCCAAGGACGTGCGGTCGATGTTCGCCACCCACCCGCCGATGGAGCGGCGGATCGCGCGCCTCGAGGGGATGGCGCAGCGCAACCAGCCCGGCATCGAGCGGTTCTGACCCCCCGCGGTCGGCTCAGCCGGCCCTCCCCGGCTCGCCGCGCTCGCTGACGGCCGGGGGCCGGTCGCCGCGAATGGTCGCCACCATGTCGACGACCCTGCGGGTGGCCAGCACGTCGTGGGCGCGGAAGACCGTGGTCCCCAGCCAGGCCGCCACCGCGGTCGCGGCCAGGGTGCCCTCCAGCCGCTCGTCCGGGAGCAGGTCGAGGGTCTCCCCGACGAAGTCCTTGCGCGAGAGCGCCTGGAGCACCGGGTAGCCGAGCGCCGCGACGTCGGCCGTGTGCCGGAGGGTGACCAGCGAGTGCCGGGTCGTCTTGCCGAAGTCGAGGGTGGGGTCGACCAGGATCCGCTCCGGCGGGACGCCGGCCGCCTGCGCGACGCGGGCTCCCGACGCCAGCACGCGCAGCACGTCCCGCACGACCGCGAGCTCGTCGTCGCCCCGCTCGTCGGCGTACCGCATACCGACCGGGTCAGTGCGGGGAGGCAGCCCGCCGGTGTGCGAGCAGACGACGCCGGCGCCGATGCGTGCCGCGACCCGGACCAGCTCCGGGTCGTGGCCGGCCCAGGTGTCGTTGACCAGGTCGACGACGCCCCCGGCCGCGAGCGCGACCTCGCTGCGCCAGGTGTCCAGGGACAGCACGAGGCGGGGGTATGCGGCACGCGCCGCCTCCAGGAAGGGCACCACCCGGTCCACCTCCTGGGCGGGGGAGACGTGCTCGCCCTCGGCGCCGGCCCGCACGCCGCCCACGTCCACGATGTCGGCGCCGGCCCCGACCGCGGCGTGCAGCGCCTCCATGGCGTCCTCGAGGGCGGCGTGCCGGTTGCCGGCCCAGAACGAGTCGCTGGTGCGGTTGATGATCGCCATGACCGCCGGTCGGGAGGCGTCGAAGGTGCGGCCCCGCAGCACGAGGGCCGGGGTGCGTGGCAGCCCCACCGGCCGGGGGAGCGGGTCGGTCGTCATGACTGGCATGCTGCCACCGCTGCTGACCTGCTGACGCCCCGGGCGGGTGCCCGGGGCGTCGGCGGTCAGGACGGGTCGGTGCTCACTCGCCCCAGCTCTGCCACTCGATGGCCTCGTCGGCCAGGGCCAGGACCGCGTAGTGCATGCCGTCGTCGGTGGTGAGCTTCCAGGTCGGCACCTCCAGCGGGCCGCTGGTCTGCGCCCACATCGAGCCGGTGGTCAGCTCGGCACCGGTGACGACCTTCTCCTTGAGCAGCATGGGGATCTTCATGCCGGGCTCGATCTTCACCGGCTCGGGCATCTCCATCTCGAAGCCGGGCTCCACCGGCATGGTCGCGGCCTCGGTCTCGACCGGGACCATGTCCTCGGCGAGGGTGACGCCGTACTCCATCCCGAACTCCCGCTGGCCGTAGCGCTCGACGGCCTCCACCGCAGAGATGAGCGGGTAGTCGCCGAGCGAGGTCATCTCTCCGATCGTGCCGTAGGCGCTCACCACGCCCTCGGGGCCGACCTGGGCGGTGACCATGAGGTGACCCTGCGGCTGGCCCTCCGGCCATCCCTCGACCATGACCTGGTTGACCGTCTCGTCCTGGTACTCCGGCACCCGCAGCGTGTAGCCCGACAGGTCCAGGCCGGTGGTCGCCAGGAAGTCCTCCGCCGCGGCCAGCGCCTGCTGCTCGCTGGGCGCCGCGCCCGAGACGTCCTCGCAGCGGGACGCGTCCGGGAAGGGCACGTCCGGCCCGAACGAGGCCGCCCACTCCTGCCTGACCCGCTCCAGCTCCTGCTCGGGGATGCCGGAGTAGCTGTCCTTGCACCAGGGGCTGGCGAACATGTCCTCGTAGCTGAAGGTCAGGCCGCTGCCGCCGTCGAGGTTGGCGCTGAGCATCCGACCGCCGGCGACGTCGTAGAGCGCGTCCCCGGGGAACCAGCCGGTGCCGTCCTCGCCGTCCTGGGCCGCGCGGACGCCCTCGAAGCCGATCCGCTCGGCCCAGGCGTCCAGGAACACGTCCGGGTCCTCGTCGGAGACGACCGCGCGCACCTCGCCGGTGCCGCGCTCGGAGGGCAGGTCCGGGCCGGGGGTGAGCCGCACGGGGCCGGGGTCCCAGGGCTGGGAGTCACCGCCCATGGCGGTGCTCTCCCCGGCGAACCCCGCGTCCGAGTCCGAGCTGGCGATCAGGCCGTCCGGGCCGGCGCTCGCCCAGGCCCCGTCGTCGCGCGCGGCCTCATCGGAGTCGGGCTGGCCGGCGACGAGCTGTCCACCGCCGTCGGGAGCCTGCTGGGCACCGATGGCGTAGCCGCCGGCCCCGAAGCCGAAGGCGGCCACCGCGGCCGCGGCGATCCACGGGGCGCGCAGGCCCTGGCCGCGGAAGGGGTCGTCGTGGAGCAGGGTGGCGCTGTCGGAGCCCTGGCTGGCGGGGGCCTTGTGGGCGATGCGCTGGCGCAGCGAGTGCAGGTCGGGGTGCGAGCCCGTGGCCGGGTCGCTGGCGCGAAGCCGGGCCAGTGCCTCGTCGGTGTCGTGGTCGACCATCGTGGTTCTCCTTGCTCAGTCGTGTCAGGGAAGTCGTCGGGGGTGGGCCCTCGTGGGGGTCGACGCCTCAGTGGTCCTCGTCCCAGGCCTCGCGGAGGCGGGCCCTGGCGCGGGAGAGGGCGGCGGCCGCCCCTCCGCGGGTCAGGCCCAGCGCCGCGGCCATGCCCTCGCCGTCCAGACCCTCCCAGGCGTGGAGCATCAGGACGGTGCGGTCCCGTGCGCTCAGCCGCGCCAGGGCACGCCGGACCTCGTCGTCGGCCATCACCAGCTCGGCCGGGTCCACGCTGCGGGCGGTCTGCCCCTCCTCCTGCGCCGAGTAGTCGGACACGAGCGTCAGGGTGGGCTTGCGGCGGTGGTTGGCGAGCACGTAGGAGGCGGTCTTGTAGAGCCAGGGCAGCTCGAAGCCCTCCGGGATCTTCTCCCGGCGCCGCCAGGCCGTGGCGAAGACCTCGGCCGTGAGGTCCTCGACGTCGACGTGGCTGGCCCGCCGGACGAAGTAACGGTGGACGGACGTGGCGTGCTGGGCGAAGAAGCCGTCGAACCACGGGGCGTCCCGCAGCAGCGTCCCGGGCACCGACCCTGCGTCGGCACCCCCCTCACCCGCGAGGCGTAGCGCCATGTGGTCCCTCCTGCCGGTCGTTGGCGGCGGCGCCCCTGCTGGGGCGCCGACATCCTCACTATGTCGCTCCGGTCCCACCTGTTGCATCGGCCGCAGGGAGGACGGGGCAGGGGCCGCTCTCCGGACCGGGACGCGTCGGGGATGCAGAACGGCCGGCCGCGCCCACAGGGGCGCCGACCGGCCGTCTATCGCTGGTGGCAGGTGCAGGATTCGAACCTGCGTAGGCATACGCCGACGGATTTACAGTCCGCTTCCATTGGCCGCTCGGACAACCTGCCAGTGCGCGCAGCGGGGCGCGCGGATGAAAGGATAACAGCCTCACCGAGCAGGTCCGAACCGCACACAGGAGGTATGCCGCATGGCCGACTCGTCCTTCGACATCGTCAGCAAGGTCGACCATCAGGAGGTCGCCAACGCCGTCAACCAGGCCGCCAAGGAGATCAGTCAGCGCTACGACTTCAAGAACGTCGGCGCCAGCGTCGAGCTGACGGGCGAGGTCATCAAGATGGCCGCCAGCAGCGAGGAGCGCTGCAAGGCGGTGCTCGACGTGCTGCAGACCAAGCTGGTCAAGCGCGGCGTCTCCCTCAAGCACCTCGACTACAGCAACGACGGCGAGCCGCGGATCTCGGGCAAGGAGTACCGCCTCGAGGCGGCGCTGAAGTCCGGCATCTCCAGCGAGAACGCCAAGAAGATCTCCAAGATCATCCGCGAGGAGGGGCCCAAGGGCGTCAAGCCGACCATCCAGGGCGAGGAGCTGCGGGTGACGTCCAAGTCGCGCGACGACCTGCAGGAGGTCCAGCGCCTGCTCAAGGGCAAGGACCTGGACGTGGCCCTGCAGTTCACCAACTACCGCTGAGGTGGCGTCGACGCCCGCCGGGGAGCGGACCGACCAGCGGCGGCTGCCCACCCGCCCCGAGCGGATGGGTGGGCTGCCGTTCACGCGCCTGCACACGCGCACCCTGCTCGGCGCGGGCACCGGGTGGGCCCTGGACGCGATGGACGTGGGCCTTATCTCCTTCGTCGGTCTCGCGATCGCCACGTCCTGGGGCCTGTCGCCGACCGAGCAGTCCTGGCTGCTGTCGATCGGCTTCGTCGGGATGGCGATCGGCGCGACCTTCGGCGGGCTCCTGGCCGACCGCTACGGGCGCCGCACGGTCTTCGCCGTCACCCTGCTCGTCTACGGCCTGGCGACCGGGGCCTCGGCGCTGGCCACCGGCCTGGCGGCGCTGCTGGTCCTGCGCTTCCTGGTCGGCATCGGCCTGGGGGCCGAGCTGCCCGTGGCCTCCACGCTGGTCAGCGAGCTGTCGCCCACGCGGATCCGCGGCCGGATGGTCGTCGCGCTCGAGTCGTTCTGGGCGGTCGGGTGGGTCCTGGCCGCGCTCATCGGCTTCTTCGTCGTCCCCCGCTTCGAGGAGGGCTGGCGCTGGGCCTTCGCCATCGGCCTGGTCCCGGCGCTGTGGGCGGTGGTCATCCGGTGGGGGCTGCCCGAGTCGCCGTTGTTCCTGGAGCGGCGGGGCCGCGTCGAGGAGGCCGAGGCGGTGGTCCGCCGGTTCGAGGCGTCCGCGGGGGTCGAGCCGCAGCCGAGCCGCCCCGTCGCCGCGGCCGCCCCGCGCACGCCGGGCCAGCTGTGGTCCCCGGCCTACCGTCGCCGCACCGCGGGCATCTGGCTGGTGTGGTTCTGCGTCAACTTCTCCTACTACGGGGCGTTCATCTGGCTGCCCAGCCTGCTCTACGCCCAGGGCTACGACCTGGTGCGCTCCTTCGGCTACACGCTGGTCATCACCCTCGCCCAGCTCCCCGGGTATGCCGTGGCCGCCTTCCTCGTCGAGGTCTGGGGCCGGCGCGTGACGCTGGCGACCTTCCTGCTCGGCTCGGCCGCCTCGGCAGGGCTCTTCGGGCTGGCGGACGGCACCGGGCAGGTGCTCGCCGCCGGCATGGCGCTGTCCTTCTTCAACCTCGGTGCCTGGGGTGCCCTCTATGCCGTCACCCCGGAGATCTACCCCACGACGATCCGCGGCGCGGGCGCGGGCGCCGCCGCCGGCTTCGGGCGGATCGCCTCCGTCGTGGCGCCGCTGTCGGTGCCGGTCGTGCTCGGCTGGTGGGGCGACGCAGGCCTCTTCGCGATCTTCGGGGCGACCTTCGCCCTCGGTGCGCTCGCGGCATACCTGCTGTTGCCCGAGCAGGCCGGCGACGCGCTCGACGTGAGCTGATCCGCGCCCCCGGAGATGGCGCATACTTTTGCGCGACCCCGCATGACTACGCGTAGTGGCCGTGCGGCCCTGCCCCGCCTCACCCCTAGGATGACCGCATGACGCAGCTGACCACCAACCAGGACTTCATCGACCTCGAGGACAAGGTCGCCGCCCACAACTACAGCCCGCTGCCGGTCGTGGTC
Source organism: Ornithinimicrobium pekingense DSM 21552 (assembly GCF_000421185.1). Lineage (GTDB taxonomy): Bacteria > Actinomycetota > Actinomycetes > Actinomycetales > Dermatophilaceae > Ornithinicoccus > Ornithinicoccus pekingensis. The sequence goes on along the minus strand of NZ_ATWJ01000001.1, from coordinate 62,200 downwards.
GAGCACGCCGAGGGCATCTGGGTCACCGACGTGGAGGGCAACCGCTACCTCGACGCGCTGTCGGGCTACTCCGCCCTCAACTTCGGCCACCGCCACCCGGCGCTGGTGCAGGCGGCCAAGGACCAGCTGGACCGGTCGACGCTGACCAGCCGCGCCTTCCACAACGACCAGCTGGGCCCGTTCTGCCAGGCGCTGTCCGAGCTCGTCGGCAAGGACATGATCCTGCCGATGAACACCGGCGCCGAGGCGGTCGAGACCGCGCTGAAGATCGCCCGCAAGTGGGGCTACCTCGTCAAGGGCGTCCAGGCCGAGCGGGCCAAGATCATCGTCATGGACGGCAACTTCCACGGCCGCACCACGACGATCATCTCCTTCTCCGACGACCCCGAGGCCCGCGACCACTACGGCCCCTACACCCAGGGCTTCGAGTCGGTGCCCTACGGCGACCTGGCCGCCGTCGAGGCCGCGATCGACGACGACACCGTCGCGGTGCTCGTCGAGCCGATCCAGGGCGAGCAGGGCGTGAAGATCCCCAAGGAGGGCTTCCTGCCCGGCCTGCGCGAGCTGTGCACCCGCACGAACGTGCTGATGATCGCCGACGAGATCCAGGCCGGCCTGGGCCGCGTCGGCACCACCCTGGCCTGCCAGTACGAGGACGTCGAGGCCGACATCTACACCCTGGGCAAGGCGCTCGGCGGCGGCATCGTGCCGGTCTCGGCCGTCGCCGCCGACACGGCGGTCATGGAGGTCATCACCCCCGGCACCCACGGCTCGACGTTCGGCGGCAACCCGCTGGCCGCAGCTGTCGGCAAGGCGGTCTGCGACCTGCTCGCCACCGGTGAGCACCAGCAGAACGCCGCCGCCCTCGAGGGCCAGTTCCGCGAGTCCCTGGAGGCGCTCATCGGCAAGGGCGTGCAGGAGGTCCGCGTCCGCGGCCTGTGGGCCGGCATCGACATCGACCCCGACCTGCTCAGCGGCAAGGAGGCCTGCAAGCGGCTGGCCAGGAAGGGCGTCCTGGCCAAGGACACCCACGGCTCGACGATCCGCCTGGCCCCGCCGCTGACCATCACCGCAGAGGAGCTGAAGGTCATCACCGACGCCCTCACCGAGGTCGTCACCGAGGCCGCCGGGGGCTGAGCCCCTGCGGTCAGGGGTCGGCCGGGCCGGCTGCCTCGTGCAGCCGGCCCGCCAGCTCCCGCACCCTGTCCCGCAGCTCGGGCGGGTCGAGCACCTCGAAGGGCACCCCCAGCCACAGCGTCTCGATCGCCAGGTAGTCCAGCGTCTCCGCGCCGGTCTCCAGCTCGCAGGTGCCGTCGCCCAGGTCGGTCAGGGCGCCGGCGTTCTGCGGGACCCTGCCCGCCACGTCGTCCAGCGGCGCGTGGAGCCGCAGCCGTGCGACATACCTGTAGGGGGAGCGCAGCACGGACTGGCGGACGTACTCCACCGGGTCCGGCGCCGGGCGCGGTGTGAAGCGAAACGTCGTCGCGTGGACGGTGTCGGCGTCGACGCGGTCGAGGCGGAACGAGCGCCAGTCGTCCTTGCCGCTGTCGTGCGCGAGCAGGTACCAGCGCCGACCCATCGTCACGACCCGGTAGGGCTCCACGCGCCTGGTGGTCCGCCCGCCGGCCCGGTCGCGGTAGGCGAAGTCCAGCAGCACCCGGTCGCGGCAGGCACGGGCGACGGTGCTGAGCAGGGCCGCCGCGACCGGCACGGAGACGCCCTCGACGGCCACCACGGCCTGGCTGATCGCCTCGACCTCACCGCGCAGCGAGGCCGGCAGGACCTGGTCGAGCTTGGCCAGCGCGCGCAGCGCCGACTCCTCGACACCGGTCACCGAGCCGCCCGCCGCCACCCGCAGGCTCACCGTGACCGCGACGGCCTCGTCGGGGTCCAGCAGCAGCGGCGGCAGCTTGCCCCCGGCGCCCAGCTGGTAGCCCCCGCCCAGGCCGGTGCTGGCCCGCACCGGGTAGCCCAGCCGGCGCAGCCGGTCGACGTCGCGGCGCACGCTGCGGGTGGTGACGCCGAGCCGCTCCGCCAGCTCCTCGCCCGTCCACATGGCCCTGGCCTGCAGGAGCCCGAGCAGCTGCAGGACGCGCGCCGTGGGATCGCTCATGCCCCTACCCTGCCACCGGGTCGCGGACCGTTGCTGTCCGCATTCCCCGGCAGGCTCGGGGTATGACGCACTCCTCACCCGACCAGGTCACCTCCCGCGACGCCTCGGCCCGCCCCACCCATGTCGTCCTCGTCCCCGGCTTCTGGCTGGGCGCCTGGGCCTGGGACGACGTCCTCCCGCACCTGCGCGAGCGGGGCCTGACCGCGACGGCGCTCACCCTCCCCGGCCTCGAGCCCGACCACCCCGACCGGGGGGCGGTCACGCTCGAGGACCACGTCCGCGCGGTCGAGGACGCGGTCGCGACGGCGCCCGAGGGCTCGCGCGTCGTGCTGGTGGCCCACAGCGGTGCGGCCGCGCCCGCCACCGTGGCCCTGGACCGCCACGTCGACCAGGTCGCCCACGTGGTGTGGGTCGACACCGCGCCCGCGGGCGAGGGGTTCGCGATGGACGCCGGGTTCGACGGGGACGACCACCCCGTGACGGCGCAGTGGGACGACGAGCTGGCGCAGGGCTCCATGCGCGGGCTGACCGACGAGCAGCTGCGCACCTTCCGCCACCGGGCGGTGCCGCAGCCCGGCGCGGCGCTGCGTGAGCCGGTGTCGCTCTCGGACGACCGCCGGCACGACGTGCCGATGACCCTCGTGGCCACGTCCTGGTCCAGCGAGGACTACCGTGCCTGGGCCGAGGAGGGCGGCAACTTCCTGGCGGCGCTGCCGGACTACCGCGACCTCACCATGATCGACCTGCCGACGGGGCACTGGCCGATGTGGAGCGAGCCGCGGCGGCTGGCCGAGGTCATCGCCGACGCCGCCCTGGCCTGACGGGGGCGCCCGGTCCCGTGGGAGTGCCGACATGCTCGACAGTCCCACGGGACCGTGGGACGCCGCGGTCAGTCCGGCAGGACGGCAGCGACGCGGGTGAGGGTGTCCTGGACGCCGCGGAAACCCTCGTTGGGCACGAACACGTCCTCCCCGAAGTCGACGTCCGGGTCGTCCGCGGTGCCACCCACCCCGTCCGGGCCGGCGCCGTAGAGCAGCGGGAAGTTGCCGCCCTGGTCCATCAGGTTGAGCACGTCGTTGAACTGGTCGACGTGCCAGTCGCCGAAGAAGTGGCCCGCCTCGTGGCTGGTCACGTTGCCGATGGCCTGGCCGACGAAGCCGACCCTGTCGCTCTGCGGCGCGAGGTAGAAGTTGAGCGAGGCGTCGCCGAAGACGTCGGGGTCGCTGCTGAGGACGTCGAGCAGCACCAGGGCCGTCTCCTCCTGGTCGAAGTTGCCCGGGTCGATGGACTGCGCGATGCCGATGGTGTCGACACCCGACTCCGCGATCGTGCCCCCGACGACGACCCTGCTGACGTTGTCCTGCCCGAAGGGGTCGCGGTGCTGGAGGCTGTTGCGGATCCGGATCTCCACGTCCTCGTCCAGGCCGCTGCGCCGCAGGTCGCGCTCGAGGTTCTCCCGCACGGTCGCGACGATCTCGCGCACGAGGGGCTTGTAGTCCGCCTGCGACAGTCCCCAGTCGTCGAGGAAGGAGGTGAGCGGGCTCAGCTGGCGCACGCCCGGCCCGCCCCAGATCGCGGTGTTGACCCGTGCGCCGTCGAAGTCGAGGAACAGCGTCTGCTCGCGCCGTTGTCCCTCGAGCCCGGGGCGGTAGACCTCGGCCGTCAGGTCGTAGGCGCCTCCCGTGCCGCGCACGGCGACGTAGTGACGGCCGTCCACGTCCGCGACGTGGTCGTTGACGGCGTTGCCCCCACCCGGCAGGGGCGAGGCCAACGGGTAGATGAAGCTCGCGTCCTGCTCCGAGCCGTGCACGAGCGTGCCGTCCGGTTCGAGGACGTCCAGGACGGTCGCGCTCCCGGAGACCGACAGGCCGAGGACGTCGCCCTCCTCGAGGTCGACGGCGAACACGTCGGTGTCCTGCTCGACCTGGGTGATGCTCAGCTCGTAGGGCCCCTCCGACCCCGCCCCGTCACCGCTGGCGCTGTCGAAGGGGTCGAGCGGGAAGGTGGGGAACCCGGCGACGAACGCGTAGTACGTCCCGTCGGCGGGGACCCCGAGCGTGAGGCGGCTGTCGAGGCCCTCCGCGGTGTCGTCGTTGAAGCCCACCAGCTGTCCCTCCGCGTCGAAGAGCAGCAGCATGGGGTCGAGGTCCCCCTCGGGGGTGACGATGTCGACGGTCAGCACCTGCCCGGCCAGCCCCGAGACCGCGTAGGCGTCGAGGTCGCCCGTGCCGGTGCCGGCAGAGCCGTGCGGTCCGTCGCCCACGGTCCCGGTCGTGGTGACCGCGCTGACCGTCTCACCGACACCGGTGTCCCGGGCGAGCGGGATGGACCCGTCGTCCTCGGCGTTCGGCGGCAGGACGGCGACCTCACCCTCCGTCGACGCCAGCCAGCCCAGGACCTGCGCCGCGGCGCTCTCCCGACGGTCGGTGCCCAGTCCGCGGACCCGCTCTGCGGTGGCCAGGGTGTCGTTGCCCCCGCGGACACCCTCCGCCTCGAGCTCCTGGTAGACCAGCGGGCCGCGTGGCTGGCGGCCCTGCTGCTGCGCCTCGAAGGTGGTGACCGTGCTCTGGCGCTGCAGCGACCGGACGTGGGCCTGCGCGGCCATGTATGCCGTCCAGGCCCCGTAGTCCGCGGTCTGCCCGCCGTCGGGCAGCAGGGCGAGGTAGGGGTTGGGGCCCTGGGGCCGCTGCACCTTCGAGGCGACCTTCTCGGCCGTGGCCTCGGTCGGGGCGGGTGCGCCGTCCTCGGGGGTGCCGGCCGGGGCTGCGACGGCGGGTGGCAGGGCGCTGGCGGCCAGCACCCCGGAGACGGACAGCGCGACGAGGTATGACGTTCGCATGGTTCCTCCCGGTCCCCGTGCCCCGGGTCTGGACGACCACGAGGTCACGAGTTGACGGTAGACCTGCGTGCGTCCCGGCCGGTACCCCCTTCCGGCGTGGCGGGTCAGTCCGCCGAGCCGGGCGTCCAGCGCTCGGGCTCGGTCAGCATCGCCGAGCCCAGCCACGCCTCGGGCACACCCATGCCCTCGACGAGCTCGACGGCCACCGGCCGCAGCTCCCCGCAGAGCTTGTTGACCTGCGCGGTGACCGCCTTGGCGCGGGCGGCGGACATCCGGTTGTGCGCCTGGAACCAGCCGGAGTCGGCCTCGATCGAGTTGAGCGCGTAGAGGGTGCACAGCCGCTCGAGGGCGTCGCGGACCTCCCCCTCCTCCAGGGCGTCGATGCCGGCCACGAACGCCTCGAGCACGACGCGGTCCATGTGGGTCCGGGCGGCGAGCAGCACGTGGTCCTGGGCGTTGTTGAAGGCCTCGAAGGCGTCGCCGTCCTTGGCCTTGCGCAACCGGTTGGCCAGGGTCTCCAGCACGTGCTTCTCCCGGTCGGCGAACATCGACAGGTGCCAGCCGCGCTCCAGCAGCGTCTCGTCCTCGGAGCGGCGGGCCGCGGCCGCCACGAGACGGTCCACCAGGGGACGGACCGCGGTCGCCTCGACGAACTGGCCCCCGATCGAGCGCGCCGCGAACTGCACCATGCCCCGCATGTCGAGGTCGCCCCACGTCTCCTTGTACCCGGTGAGCAGGCCCTTGGCCACCAGCTGCAGCAGGACGGTGTTGTCGCCCTCGAAGGTGGCGAAGACGTCGGCGTCCTGGCGCAGCACCGTCAGGCCGTTCTCCGCCATGTACCCGGCGCCGCCGCACGCCTCGCGGCAGACCTGGTTGGTGTCGTTGGCGAACCGGGTGATCACGGCCTTGAGGCCGGCGGCACGGGTCTCCAGCTCGCGCTGGGCGACCTGGTCCTTCTCCGGCGCCTCGTGCAGCTCCTGGAGGCGCTCGACGATCTCGTTGAGGGCGAACATGTGGGCGTAGGACGTCGCGATCGCCGGCAGCAGCTTGCGCTGGTGGGCCAGGTAGTCCAGCAGCACCACCTCGCCCTGGCGGTCCGGGGCCCCGAACTGGCGCCGGCGCACGGCATACCGGGTCGCGACGGACAGCGCCTTGCGCGCCGAGACCGCCGCGCCCGCGGCCACGCAGATCCGTCCCCGGACCAGCGTGCCCAGCATGGTGAAGAAGCGCTTGTTGTCGTTCTCGATGTCGGAGACGTAGGCGCCGGAGTCGTCGATCCCGCCGTAGCGGTCGAGCAGCATCGAGCGCGGCACCCGCACCTGCTCGAAGCGGATGGTGCCGTTGTCGACGCCGAGCAGCCCGCCCTTGGAGCCGTTGTCGCCGAGCGTCACGCCCGGCAGCGCGGCGCCGGCCTCGTCGCGCAGCGGCACGAGCACGACGTGCACGCCGTGGGAGGTGCCGTCCACGACGAGCTGGCCGTAGACGGTGGCGATGTGCGCGTCCTCGGCCGCGGCCCCGATGTAGGTCTTGACCGACGACGGCGTGGGGGAGTGGACCACCAGCTCGTCGCTGTCCCGGTCGTAGGTGATGGTCGTCTCCAGCGAGGCGACGTCGGAGCCGTGCCCGAACTCCGTCATGGCGTAGCAGCCGACCTGCTCCAACGAGAGGTTGGCGGGGATGAAGCGCTCGTGGTGCCAGGTGCTGCCCAGGGCGGTGACGGCGCCGCCGTAGAGGCCGAAGTGGACCCCGGACTTCACGGTGAGCGACAGGTCGCCGTGGGCCGTCATCTCGAAGTCGATGCACGAGCGGCCCGGGTCGTCCAGGCCGCCCTGCGCGACCGGGAAACCGCTGCCCGCCATGCCGAGCCCGACGAGGCGGCGCAGGGCCTGGCGGGTCCACTCGCGGGCCTCCGGCATGGACAGGGAGGGGTCGCGCACCATCAGGTCGGCGGGCACGCTCGCCCGCGCCAGGTCGCGGACGGGGCCGTAGCGGCCCCCGGTGGCGTGCCGCAGGCCCTCGCCGAGGTCGGTGATCTGCTCCCTCGTCGCCACCTGGGTGGCGGCCTCGGTCGCCGCGGCGGGCAGCGGCACGTCCGTCTGGACGGCGGGGGAGTGGGTCGGGCTCTGGGTGGTCATCGTCGTCCTCCGGAGGGTGCGGTGGGCTGTGCTGGTGCAGGTATGGCGTCGGGGCGGGAGAGGGCGGGGCGGATCAGCGCGACCACGGCCCCGGTGACCTCGTCGGCGCCGAGGTGCGGCCGGCCGTCGGCGCGGCTGGCCAGCCAGGTGTCGGAGACGTTGCGGACCATGCCGACGATGCCGTGCGCCCACACCGGGGCCAGCAGGTCGGCGTCGGCGCCGACGCCTCGGAGGTGGTCGCGCAGGGCGTCGGTGAGCTGGTCGGCGATGCGGTCGGTGATGCGGTGTACCGGGTCGCCGGCGTCCCCCTCCGGGGTCTCCAGCGGCCGGGTCACCACGAACCGGTAGATCTCCGGGTCGCGCTCGACGAGGCCGAGGTAGGAGCGGACCATCTGGCCGATGCGCTCCACCACGTCCCCGCCGCCCGACCCCGCCTGCGACAGGTCCGCCAGGATCGTCTCGTCGACGGCCGCCACGACGGCGCGGTAGAGACCCGCCCGGTCCCCGAGGTGCCGGTAGAGCACGGTCTTGCTGGTGGCCGCCTCGGCCGCGATCTCGTCCATGCCGACGCCCGCGCCGTGCCGGCGGATCGCGCGCAGCGCCGCCTCGACGAGCTGGCGGCGCCGCTGGGTGCGGTGCGCCTCCCAGCGCATGTCGCGGCCGTCGCGCACGGCTCCGGTCGTGCCGGTCAGCGGTGAGGCGGGCGTCATGCCGGACAGGGTACCGCGTACGAGCCGTATCGGCTACAGTCGGTACCGGATACCTCCCGACCGTCGCCGCCGGGCGCCGGGCACACCCCTAGGAGCCTCGCTTGTCCGACCAGACCACTTCGCCGACATCCCGCGACGCCGTCGTCGTCGGCGGCAACCGGATCCCCTTCGGCAAGGCCGGCGGGGCGTATGCCGCCGCGTCCAACCAGGCCATGCTCACCGCCGCCCTCGACGGCCTGGTGGCCCGCTTCGGGCTGGCCGGCCAGCAGGTCGGTGAGGTGGCGGCGGGCGCGGTGCTCAAGCACTCCCGCGACTTCAACCTCACGCGCGAGTCCGTCCTGGGATCGGCGCTGGCACCCACCACCCCCGCCTACGACCTGCAGCAGGCCTGCGGCACCGGCCTGGAGACGGTCATCCAGGTCGCCAACAAGATCAGGCTGGGCCAGCTCGACTCCGGCATCGCCGGCGGCGTCGACTCCGCGAGCGACGCGCCGATCGCCGTCGGCGAGGGCCTGCGCAAGGCGCTGATCCGCGCCAACGCCGCGAGGACGCCGATGCAGCGCGTCAAGGCGCTCGCCGGCATCCGCCCCGGCGACCTGGCGCCCGAGTCCCCCCGCAACGCCGAGCCCCGCACCGGCCTGTCGATGGGCGAGCACCAGGCGCGCACCGCCAAGGAGTGGGGGATCACCCGCGAGGCGCAGGACGAGCTGGCCGCCGCGAGCCACCACAACCTTGCCCGCGCCTGGGACTCCGGCTTCTTCGACGACCTCGCCACCGGCTTCCTGACGCTCTCCCGGGACCAGGGCCTGCGGCCCGACACGTCCGTGGAGAAGCTGGCCACGCTGTCGCCGGTCTTCGGCAAGGGCGAGGGCGCGACCATGACGGCGGGCAACTCCACGCCGCTCTCCGACGGGGCGGCCCTGGTGCTGCTGGGCAGCCGGGAGTGGGCGGCCGAGCGCAACCTGCCCGTGCTGGCCCGCTTCGTCGACGCCGAGGTCGCCGCGGTCGACTACGTCTCCGGCGACGAGGGCCTGCTCATGGCCCCGGCGTATGCCGTCCCCCGCCTGCTGGAGCGCCAGGGCCTGGCGCTGCAGGACTTCGACCTCTACGAGATCCACGAGGCGTTCGCCTCCACCGTGCTCGCCACCCTCGCGGCGTGGGAGTCCGAGGAGTTCTGTCGCGACCGGCTCGGGCTGGACGCCCCGCTCGGCGCCGTCGACCGCAGCCGGCTCAACGTCCACGGTTCCTCGCTGGCGGCGGGCCACCCCTTCGCCGCCACCGGCGGGCGGATCGTGGCCACGATGGCCAAGCTGCTCGCCGAGGAGGGCCCGGGCAGCCGTGGCCTCGTCTCGATCTGTGCCGCCGGCGGCCAGGGCGTCGTCGCGATCCTGGAAGGGTGCTGACCATGGCCGACCTCATGCAGATGCTGACCACCAACCCGCTGGCCAAGCAGCTCGGCGTCCCGCAGGCGGCCAGGCTGCGGCGCGGCCGCGAGCTGCCCACGGGTGCCGTCGTCGTCGGTTCGGCCGGCGGCTCACCCTCGCTCGTGCGCCGCACGCTGGAGCTGCTCGGGCTGCCGGTCGAGGAGGCCCTGGTCGACACCCCGCACACCCGGGTGAGCCAGACCGACGACGAGGGCCGGACGCGCGAGGTGCCCGCCCCCTACCCCGGCACGGTCGGCGCGGTCGTCGTCGACGCGACCGCGGCCACCGCCGTCGCCGACCTGGAGGACCTGCGTGGTGTCCTGCGCCCGGCCCTCAGGGCGCTGGAGGGCTCCGGCCGCGTCGTCGTGGTGGGCCTGGAGCCCGACACCGCCGGTGGACCGACAGCGGTGGCGGTCCAGCAGGGGATCGAGGGCGTCGTGCGCAGCGTCGGCAAGGAGCTGCGCAAGGGCGCCACCGCCAACCTCGTGCGGGTGGACCTGCTCACCGACGCCCCGACCACGCCGACCGACCTGGCCTCGACGCTGTCCTTCCTGCTGGAGGGGCGGTCGGCCTACGTCTCCGGCCAGGTATTGCACGTCGGTCACGCCGAGGAGGGCAGGGTCACGGAGGTCACCTCCGCCCGCCCCTTCGAGGGGCAGGTCGTCGTGGTGACCGGTGCCGGGCGCGGGATCGGGGCCAGCATCGCCGAGGTCTACGCCCGGGACGGGGCGGCCGTCGTGGCGGTCGACGTCCCGGCCGGCGGGCAGGGCCTGGCCCAGGTCGCCAACCGCATCGGCGGGACGGCCCTGCAGCTCGACATCACCGCGCCCGACGCCGGGCGACGCATCGCCGCGCACGTGGCGCAGCGCTTCGGCGACGGCGCCCGGATCCACACGGTCGTGCACAACGCCGGCATCACCCGCGACAAGCTGCTCGTCAACCTCGACGAGGAGCGGTGGGGCAGCGTGCTGGAGGTCAACCTGGCCGCGCAGATCCGGATCAACGACGTGCTGCTCGACCCCGAGCTGCCCGGCGGGCTCGACGACGGCGGACGCATCGTCGGTGTCTCCTCGACGACCGGTTTCGCCGGCAACCGCGGGCAGACGAACTACGCGGCCTCCAAGGCGGGGGTCATCGGGCTGGTCCGCGCCATGGCCGCCGAGCCGCGGCTGACCGCGCGGGGCATCACGGTCAACGCCGTCGCGCCCGGGGTCATCGCCACCGAGATGTGGGGCAAGGTGCCGTTCCTGACCCGCACGATGGGCGAGCGGCTCAACAGCCTGCAGCAGGCGGGCACGCCCCTCGACGTGGCCGAGGCGATCTGCTACCTGAGCTCTCCGGCCAGCGCCGCAGTCACCGGGCGGACGCTGCGGGTCTGCGGCCAGCTGATGATGGGGGCCTGAGCATGGGCGCACCCCCACCGGCCGCCGGCCGGCCCGCCGCCACCGACCTCGACGTCCGGCTGCTCGCCTCCGCCCCCTCGGTCGCGCGGTCCTTCGTCACCGGGCTGGCCACCTCGGCGGGACGCCCCGGTGCCCGGGGGAGCCTGCCCGACCGGCGGCTGGTGCTCACCGGCGTCGCGCAGGACGTGCGGCGGCTGGCCGACTACGGCGAGGTCACCGGATCGGTCCTCTCCGACCGGCTGCCGGCCACGTGGCTGCACGTGCTCACCTTCCCGCTGCAGGTCGCGCTCATGGCCGGCCGCGACTTCCCGTTCCCGATGATGGGGCTGGTGCACGTCGCCAACACGATGACGCTGCACCGGCCCGTCACGGTGGGGGAGGAGCTCACGCTCAGCTCGTGGGCGGAGCGCCTGGCCCCGCACCGCAAGGGGCACACCGTCGACCTCGTCGGCGAGGCGAGGGTGGATGACGAGGTCGTCTGGGAGGGCCGAAGCACCTACCTCGCCCGCGGGAAGGGCGACGGCACCGCGCCCCCGCCCGGGGGGCGCGAGGACGACATACCGCGGACCGAGCTGGCCACCTGGCGCCTGCCGGCCGACCTGGGTCGCCGCTACGCCCGGGTGGCGGGCGACGCCAACCCGATCCACCTCGGGGCGCTGCCGGCGAAGGCCCTCGGCTTCCCCCGGGCGATCGCCCACGGCATGTGGACGCACGCGCGCGCGCTCGCCGCCGTCGAGCCCCGCCTCCCGGAGCGCTACGTGGTCGACGCGCAGTTCGTCAAGGCGATCCTGCTGCCCTCGACGGTGGTGCTGCGCGGCGGCGTGCGGGACGGCTCCGGCGCCCTCGCCGTCACCTCCCGCGACGGCAGCCGGATCCACCTGTCGATGCAGGTCAGAAGCGGTTGACCGACCCTGGCGACGGTGCCGGTCAGGCCGTTTTGGAGGTGTCCGGCACCGTCGTGTAAGGTTGCTTCTCGCTGCCCGCGGGTCCGCACCGGATGCGTGGGGTCACAGCCCGCCCCTATAGCTCAGTCGGTAGAGCGTCTCCATGGTAAGGAGAAGGTCAACGGTTCGATTCCGTTTGGGGGCTCTGGCAGGCTGGCCCGCACGGGTCGCCTCCCGAGGCGGGATAGCTCAGCTGGTTAGAGCGCACGACTCATAATCGTGAGGTCGCGGGATCGAGCCCCGCTCCCGCTACCGAGAACATCCCGCACGAACCAGACACCACCTTTCGAGAGCAGGTTGCCCCATGGCTGGCAAGTCCCAGGACGTCCGTCCGAAGATCACCCTGGCGTGCACGGAGTGCAAGGAGCGCAACTACATCACCAAGAAGAACCGTCGGAACAACCCCGACCGGCTCGAGATGGCGAAGTTCTGCCCGCGCTGCGGCAAGCACACCGCGCACCGCGAGACCCGCTGACAGCAGTCAGCTCCACGAGGCCGTCACCCGCACCGGGTGGCGGCCTTCGTCGTCGTCGGGGTATGCCGTGCGCCGCCGGGGACGCGCACGGTCGGCCGGGACGGGCGCACCGACCCGGTTAGGCTGGCGCGCATGGCCCTCAACCCCGACTACGCCGGCCGTGAGTACCCGCCGGCCGGCCCGTTCACGGTCAGCCGCGAGGAGATCACCAGCTTCGCCGACGCGATCGGCTCGACCGGCGAGGCCCACCGCGACCCGCAGGCCGCGCAGGCGCTCGGCTATCCCGACGTCGTCGCCCCACCGACCTTCGCGGTGCGCCTTGCCCAGCAGTGCGAGGCCCAGCTGGTGCAGGACCCGGCCGCGGGCATCGACTTCTCCCGGGTCGTGCACGGCGAGGAGGGCTTCACCCACCACCGGCCGATCGTCGCCGGCGACGTCCTCACGGGAGTGCTGCACGTGGACCGGGTCCGCGAGGCGGGCGGCCACGGCATGGTCACCACGCGCGTGGAGCTGGCCGACGACGACGGGCAGCCGGTCACCACCGTCACCTCCACCATCGTCGTGCGGGGGGAGAGCTGATGAGCGGGCAGACCACCGGCACCGCGGCCCTGAGCCAGACGGTCACGGTCGACCGGGCCCGCCTCGTCGACTACGCCGACGCGTCCGGCGACCAGAACCCCATCCACCAGGACGCCGAGGTCGCCCGCTCCGTGGGGCTGGACGACGTCATCGCGCACGGCATGTGGACGATGGGGGCGGCCATGGACGTCGTTACGGCCTACGTCGGGGGCGACCCCGGACGGATCCTGTCGTGCACCACCAAGTTCACCGGCATGGTCGTCGTCCCGGAGGGAGGGACCGTCGAGGTGCTCGTGGAGGGGACGGTGCGGAAGGTGGACGAGGAGGCCGGCACCCAGACCCTCGAGCTCACCGTCACCAGCGGCGGTCAGAAGGTCCTCGGGCGCTGCCAGGCCGTGGTCCGCCTGTGACCCGGCCGCTGGCCGAGCTGACCACGATGCGGGTCGGCGGGCCGCCCCGGAGGCTCGTCACCGCCACGACCGAGGACGAGCTGATCGAGGCGGTGCGCGAGGCCGACGAGGCGGGCGAGCCGCTGCTCGTCGTGGGCGGCGGGTCCAACCTGCTGGTGTCCGACGAGGGTTTCCCGGGCACGGTCGTGCTCGTCCGGACCACCGGCATCGAGGTGCCGCACGACAGCGCCTGCGGGGGAGTGACCGCGACGGTCGCCGCCGGGGAGGTCTGGGACGACGTCGTCGCCCACGCCGTCGAGCACGGCTGGTCCGGCATCGAGGCGCTCTCCGGCATCCCCGGGGCCACCGGTGCCACTCCGGTGCAGAACGTCGGTGCCTACGGGCAGGAGGTCGCCCAGACGATCTCGCGGGTGCGGGTCTGGGACCGTGCCGAGGCCCGCGTGCGCACGATGTTCGCCACAGACCTGCGGTTCTCCTACCGGCACTCGGTGCTCAAGGAGTCGATGCTCGGCCCCGACGCGCCCGCCGGCGCGGTGACACCACGCTACGTGGTGCTCTCGGTCACCTTCTCGCTGCGACCGACCGAGCTCTCCCAGCCGATCGGGTATGCGGCGCTCGCCTCCGGCCTGGGCGTCGAGCTCGGTGCCAGGGTCCCGCTGCGCGAGGCCCGCGAGGCGGTGCTGGAGCAGCGGCGGCAGCGCGGCATGGTGCTGGACGCGCCGGACAACGACACCTGGAGCTGCGGCTCGTTCTTCACCAACCCGATCCTGACCCGGGAGCAGATGGCGTCGCTGCGGGACCGGGCGGCGGCGAGGCTGGGCGTCGAGGGCCCGGTGCCGCCGGAGTTCCCCGCCGAGGACGGCTCCTTCGTCAAGACCTCCGCCGCCTGGCTGATCGACAGGGCCGGCTTCGGCAAGGGCTACGCGACCCGTGACGGCCGGCCCGCGGGGTTGTCCACGAAGCACACGCTCGCGCTCACCAACCGCGGGTCTGCCCGCGCCGGAGACGTCCTCGCCCTGGCACGGGAGATCCGTGACGGCGTCGAGGACGCGTTCGGCGTCCGGCTGGTCAACGAGCCGGTGCTGGTCGGTCTGGAGCTCTGAGCGGCGGAACCCTCCACACCCCCGGCGCGTCATCTCGGCATGAGGCTCAGCACTCGCGCCTGGCACGCCGCTCTCGTCGGCGCACTGCTGGCTGTCTCCGGATGCGGGGCGACGACGGCGAATCCGCCGGGAGCCGGGCCGTCGCAGGGCTCGTCGGACCACGTTGACGGCCCGGTCGTGGTCGAGCCGGGCGAGAAGCTCGTGGCCCACGGTCTGCTGATGCAGTCGGCGCCGGACCGGCCGGTGGAGATCTGCGTCGGTGGCGTCGCGGAGTCCCTCCCGCCGCAGTGCGGCGGGCCGGTGCTCGAGGGCGACTTCTCCTGGGACGACGTGGCGCCGCAGCGCTCGGGTGGCGTCACCTGGACCGACACGGCGTGGTGGGCCGTCGGTACCTACGACCCCGGCGGGGGAGGCGACCAGGGCTCCTTCACCCTCTCTCGGCCCGTCTCGGCCGACCCGCCCGAGGGGTATGCCGTGCCCAGTCCCGGCGACGTCTCGTTCGAGCAGCTCTGCGAGGACCCCTATATCGACGGCGACCGGTCGGCGTCCGGGGACCTCGGCGCGCAGGAGCGCGTGGCGGTCGCCCTCGACGGGCTGGACGGCTACGTGACCTCCTGGGTGTCCGACGGCTCGAGCCTGTTCAACGTGGTGGTCACCTCCGACCCGGAGGCGGCGTTCGCCCAGCTGCGGACGGTCTGGAAGGGCGGCCTGTGCGTCGAGCAGCTGGACCTGCCGACCCAGGCCGCGATGCGCGCCGCCCAGGAAGCGCTCAGCGACCGCTTCGCGGAGCTGCGCCTGCTCTCCGCAGGGGCAGGCGGGGTCTCCGGCCGGCTCGAGGTGGAGGTGGTCGTCACCGACCGTGCCACCGTCGACGCGGTGCTGGAGACGGTCGCGCCGTGGCTCGACCCGCAGGACGTGACCATCACCGCGGCGCTGCGACCGCTGGCCGGGGACTGACCTCCGGGACGAGCCGCATGGCCCGAATCGGGCCCCCAGGTCCTAGTAGGGCCAGCGCGGCCCCTCGCCCTCCTCGTAGGGTCGTGGCTCCTTGCCGTAGCGCGTGCCCTCCGGCGGGATGAACCCCTCGGCGGTCCACGCCGGTTGCGGGCCGAGCCCCCTACCGCCCAGGACCTCGTGGTAGTGCCACCACAGCGGTCCCCGGACGCTCCGGCGCACCTGGCGGTGGGCCGGGAAACGGCTGCCGCGACGGGTCCGCGCCTCCAGGTCCGTGAGGTCCCACCCGATCGCAGGTGGTGCTTGGTCGGTGCGGACAACGGCGAGCCCGAACCCTGTCCCCTCCAGGAGCTGCATCACAGCGTCGAGACGCAGCCCGCCGGCATCCACCTCGGCCCGGACAAGGACATCTCTGCTCAGCCGCCGCTTGCGGGCGTACGCCCGCTGGCTCTCCCCGCGTTCCCGTCGGTGTGCTCGTAGGGCCAGCCCGACATCTCGCCGCGCCCCCGCTAGGCCGCTCCTCTTTCCCATCCGCCGAGCATCCGGGGCGGTGCGGCTCGGTGCCACGGCTGGCAGCACGGCTGTGGACAAGCCGTGAGTCCGAGGGGACGTGTGGACGGCTACAGGTGACATTGGCGTGCTCCGTACACCAACCGACCCCGTGGCACACAGGGTGCACCAGCCGACCCTTTGATGCAGGTGGTGCACCAGCCGACCCTTTGGTGCAGGTGGTGCACCAGCCGACCCTTTGGTGCAGGTGGTGCACCAATGTCACGTGAGGCGCGTGTATCCCCGCCCTAGACGGCGTCCCGGGCCGAGCACACCGCCCCGCTGACCGCGGAACGGTCGACGGTCATGGCGCGCTGGGGCTCCCCGAGCCACTCATCGACGCCCTGCAGCAGCCGCGCCCGCACGTCGGGCGGTGCCTGGGATCCTTCGATCGAGCCGCGGGCCAGCTGGGCGAGCGCGGCGTCGTCGAGACCGTGGGCCTCACGTGCGAGGGAGTACTGGTCGACGAGGCGGCTGCCGAAGAGCAACGGGTCGTCGGCGCCGAGGGCCACCAGGGCACCCGCGGCGAGCAGGCGGGGCAGCGGCACCTCGGCCGCGGAGCCGTAGACGCCCAGCGCGACGTTGCTGGTCGGGCAGACCTCCAGGACGACCTGCTCCTCGACCACCCGGCGCAGGACCTCTGGGTCCTCCACCGACCGCACGCCGTGTCCCAACCGGTCGGGGGCGAGGTGCTCGAGGGCGACCTCGACGTGGTCGGCGCCCAGGAGCTCACCGGCGTGGGGGACGCTCGCCAGACCGGCCCGCCGGGCGATCCGGAAGGCGGCCGCGAAGTCCTCGGTCATGCCTCGGCGCTCGTCGTTGCTCAGACCGAACCCCACCACCGACCCCGCCCCGACGCCGGCGTGCCGGGCGGCGAGCCGGGCCAGGGTCCGCGCGTCCAGCGGATGGCGCATCCGGCTCGCGGCGACGACCACGGCCACCTGGGTGCCCGTGTCGGCGCTCGCGGCGCGGGCCTCGTCGAGCACGATCTCGATCGCGGGCGTGATGCCGCCCACGAACGGGGCGTATGAGGTCGGGTCGACCTGGATCTCGAGCCAGCGAGACCCCTCCGCCGCGTCGTCCTCGGCGGCCTCCCGCACGATCCGTCGCATGTCCGCCTCGTCCCGCACGCAGGCCCGTGCCGCGTCGTAGAGTCGCTGGAACCGGAACCAGCCCCGCTCGTCCCGGGCACTCAGCTCGGGCGGCCACTGCGTCGTCAGGGCGGGGGGCAGCCGCAGGCCATGCTTGTCCGCGAGCTCACGCAGCGTCGTGATGCGCATGGAGCCGGTGAAGTGCAGGTGCAGGTGGGCCTTCGGCAGCGTGTGCAGGGCACGACCGGTCACGTTGGAGGCGGGTGAGGAGGGGGCGGTCATGGTGCCTCCATGTATATCCCGCGCCGGCTGACCCCCGCGCGACACGGGGGCCTGCACCCCAGCCAAAGCCCAGCACCGCTCACTAGGGTGATCGGTCATGGGGGTGATCCAGACAGAGGCGCTGACGAAACGCTACGGCAGCAGCAGCGGCGTCGCCGCCCTCGACGGCCTCACCATCGACGTCGACGCGGGGGTGACCGGGCTCGTCGGTGCGAACGGTGCCGGCAAGTCCACCCTCATCAAAATCCTGCTGGGGCTGCTCAGCCCGACCTCCGGCGACGCACGTGTCCTGGGGCACGACATCCGCACCGAGGGTGAGGCGATCCGCACCGCGGTCGGCTACATGCCCGAGCACGACTGCCTGCCGCCGGACATGCGCGCGATCGACTTCGTGGTGCACATGGGGCAGGTCTCCGGCCTGCCTGCGGCGGCCGCCCGCGAGCGCGCCGCAGACGTCCTGCGCCACGTGGGGCTGGCCGAGGAGCGCTACCGGCTCATGGGCGGCTACTCGACCGGGATGAAGCAGCGCGCCAAGCTCGCCCAGGCGCTGGTGCACGACCCTGCGCTGATCATGCTCGACGAGCCCACCAACGGTCTCGACCCTGCGGCGCGTGACGACATGCTGGCGCTGGTGCGCAGGATCGGCCACGACTTCGGGATCCCCGTGCTCGTCACCTCCCACCTGCTCGGCGAGCTGGAGCGCATCAGCGACCACGTCGTCGTCCTGGACTCCGGCCACCTGCTCCGCTCCGAGGCGACCCAGTCCTTCCTGGGCGACACGGGGGTGGTCCTCGTCGAGGTCATCGGCGACGCGGCGCCGGACGGCACGCCGGCACAGGCCCGCATGGGCGAGGCGCTCGCCGCCCGCGGTGTGAGCTGCCGGGCCCGGGGGGCGCTGATCGAGATCGACCCCGACCGCCGCGACGGCATACCCGAGGAGCAGGCGGCCGCCGTGCACGACGCCCTGCGGGACCTCGTGCGCGACACCGCGGCCGACCTGGGCCTGGGCCTGGTCCGGGTGCAGCCGCAGACCGGCCGGCTCGAGGACGTCTTCCGCGAGGAGGCAGCCCGATGACCACCGAGGACCGCGCCGGTGTCATCCACGACATCGGCTACCGCCCCTACCGCGGGCCCCGGGTGAGCAGGTGGGGCATCATCACCGGCCTGCTGCGGCACGGTGCCCTGTCCACCTTCGGCTTCGGCAGGTCGGGCAAGGCCAAGGTGCTGCCCTTCGCCCTGCTGGTCATGGCGCTCGTGCCGGCCATCGTCTTCGTGGGCATCATCAGCTTCCTCGGGCTGGACTCGGAGCTGCTCAACTATGCGGGCTACCAGCAGGTGACATCGCTGTTCGTCATCATGTTCGTCGCCGCGCAGGCGCCCGTGCTGTTCACCCGCGACCTTCGCTCGGGCGTCATCAGCCTCTACCTCGCCCGGCCGCTCGGCCCGGCCACCTTCGCGCTCGTGCGCTGGGCCTCGCTGGTGGCGGCCATCCTCGCCTTCGTCGTCACCCCGCTGGTCATCATGTTCGTCGGTGGTCTCGCGGCCGGCACGGACGTGGGCGAGGAGCTGCCGCGCTGGCTGGTGGCGATGGGCGGCGCCGTCCTGCTCGCGGTCCTGCTCGCCACCGTCGGAGCCGTCGTGTCCAGCCTCACGACGCGCCGCGGGCTGGCGATCGGCGGGTCGATCGTGGTCCTGCTCTTCGGCCTCGGCGTCACCGCGGTGCTGCAGGAGGTCGGCAACGAGCAGGGCCAGGAGACCGCCGCCACCTGGCTGGGACTGCTCTCGCCCTTCGTGCTCGTCGACGCCGTCCAGCACGGCCTGGGTGAGGCCACCACCTCCTTCGAGGCTCCGCCGGACGACGCGGCGACCGCCGCCGGCATGCTGCTCGTCGCGCTGACCGCAGCCGCCGTCGGGCTGCTCCTGCTCGTCCGCCGCTACCGGGGCAAGGGGTCACGATGACCGAGCTCGTCCTCGACCGCGTCAGCCGCTGGTACGGCAACGTCGTCGCCGTCAACGACGTCACGATGACCATCGGCCCCGGTGTCACCGGCCTCCTCGGTCCCAACGGTGCCGGCAAGTCGACGCTCATCTCGATGATGTCCGGCTTCCTCGCACCCTCCGCCGGCACCGTCCGGCTCGACGGGGAGGACGTGTGGAGCAACGTGGCGACCTACTCCCGCCTGGGGCTCGTCCCCGAGCGGGAGGTCAGCTTCGCCTACCTGACCGGACGTCAGTTCGTGCAGGCCAACGCCGAGCTGCACAAGCTGCGCGACCCCCGGGCTGCCACCCAGCGCGCGCTCGAGGAGGTCGACCTCGTCGAGGCCGCGGACCGGGCCATCAGCACCTACTCCAAGGGGATGCGCCAGCGTGCCAAGCTGGCCAGCGCGCTGGTGCACGAGCCGGAGGTGCTGCTGCTCGACGAGCCGTTCAACGGGGTCGACCCGCGGCAGCGGATGCACCTGATGGACCTGCTGACCCGGATGGGGGAGCAGGGCCGCACCGTGCTCTTCTCCAGCCACATCCTCGAGGAGGTCGAGCACATCGCCCGGCACGTCGAGGTCGTCGTCTCCGGGCGGCACGCGGCCAGCGGCGACTTCGGCGCGATCCGCCGGCTGATGACCGACCGGCCCACCCACTACACGGTGCGCAGCAGCGACGACCGTCGCCTGGCCGCCGCCCTCATGGGCCAGCCCAGCGTGCGCGGGGTCAGCCTGCAGGCACCGGCCGGCGGCAGTGAGGTGCACGTCGAGGTCACCGACATGGGAGCCTTCGCCCGCGCCCTGCCCACGCTCGCACGCGGGGCCGGCATCACCGTCCGTGAGCTCACCCCCACCGACGAGTCGCTCGAGTCGGTCTTCACCTACCTGGTGCAGTCATGAACCCCACCATCAGCCGTCTGGCCCTGCGCGGCCTCGTCGGCCAGCGCCGCGGCCTGGTCCTCGTCGCCCTCCCCGCGCTGCTGGTGCTGCTCGCCGCCGTCGTGCGGATGCTCACCGGCGAGCCGGTCAGCGCGCGGCTCATCCTCGTCGAGGTCGGCCTGGCGGTCGTCGTGCCGCTGGTCGCGCTGCTCGCCGCCAACGGTGTGCTCGGCCCGGAGATCGACGACGGATCCGTGGTCTACCTGTTGTCGACCCCCGTCTCCCGGTATGTCGTGGCCGCCTCCAAGTGGCTCACGGCCGCCGGGGTGTCGGTCGTCCTGAGCTCGGGTGGCCTGGCCGGGGCGGCCCTGGCCGGCGGGGTGAGCAGCCGCTGGGTGCTCGGCTCCGCGGCGGCCGGGGCGATCGGGGCCGTGCTCTACACCGCGCTGTTCACGCTCATGTCCGCCGCCACCCGCCACGGGATGATCGCCGGCCTGGTCTACGCGCTGATCCTGGAGCGGGCGATGGGCTCGCTGCTGACCGGCATCCGCTACGTCTCGGTCCAGTCCTTCACGCAGCGGCTCACCGAGCCGGTCGCCGACATCGACCTGCCGGTGGCCGACCTGGGCCTGGGGTATGCCGTCGTCGCGGCCGTCGTCGTGCTGGTCGTCGGGGTCGGTGCCGCCGGCTGGCGGCTGCAGCGCTTCCAGCTCAAGGGCGACGAGTAGCGGCACGCGATCACCGACACCTCTCTGAACTGCGGATTGAATATCTATGCGTTTGACCGCATACACTGCTCCTCATGTCCAAGGTCTTGACGAGCATCCCTGTCGGTGAACGCGTCGGGATCGCCTTTTCGGGCGGTCTCGACACCTCCGTGGCGGTCGCCTGGATGCGAGAGAAGGGCGCCGTGCCCTGCACCTACACGGCCCACATCGGTCAGTACGACGAGTCCGACATCGACGGCGTCCCGGGGCGCGCGCAGGAGTACGGCGCCGAGGTCGCCCGGCTGGTCGACTGCCGGCCGGCGCTGGTCGAGGAGGGGCTGGTCGCCCTCGCGTGCGGCGCCTTCCACATCCGTTCCGGGGGGCGGACCTACTTCAACACCACCCCGCTGGGCCGTGCCGTGACCGGCACCATGCTCATCCAGGCGATGAAGGCCGACGGCGTCCACATCTGGGGCGACGGGTCGACCTACAAGGGCAACGACATCGAGCGGTTCTACCGCTACGGCCTGCTCGCCAACCCCCAGCTGCGCATCTACAAGCCGTGGCTGGACGAGGCGTTCGTGCACGAGCTGGGCGGCCGCGACGAGATGAGCCAGTGGCTCTCCGAGCGCGACCTGCCCTACAGGGCCAGCAAGGAGAAGGCCTACTCCACCGACGCCAACATCTGGGGCGCGACGCACGAGGCCAAGGCGCTGGAGCACCTCGACACGGGGATGGAGATCGTCGAGCCGATCATGGGGGTGCGGTTCTGGGACCCGCAGGTCCAGATCGAGCCCGAGGACGTGACGGTCACCTTCCGCGACGGCCGGCCTGTCGCGATCAACGGTGACGACCTCGGCGGTGACCCGGTCGCCCTGGTCATGAAGGCCAACGAGATCGGTGGCCGGCACGGTCTGGGCATGGCCGACCAGATCGAGAACCGCATCATCGAGGCCAAGTCGCGCGGCATCTACGAGGCGCCGGGCATGGCCCTGCTGCACATCGTCTACGAGCGGCTGGTCAACGCCATCCACAACGAGGACACGATCGCGGCCTACCACGAGCAGGGGCGGGCGCTGGGCCGGCTGATGTACGAGGGCCGCTGGCTCGACCCGCAGGCGCTGATGATCCGGGAGTCCCTGCAGCGTTGGGTCGCCTCGGCCGTCACCGGGTCGGTGACGGTGCGGCTGCGCCGTGGTGAGGACTACTCGATCGTCGACACCTCCGGCGACAGCTTCTCCTACCACCCGGACAAGCTGTCGATGGAGCGGGTGGCCAACGCGGCCTTCGGCCCGACGGACCGGATCGGTCAGCTGACGATGCGCAACCTCGACATCGCCGACTCGCGCGCCCGCCTGGAGCAGTACGTCGCGATGGGGCTGCTCGGCAACGGCGACGCCGCCGGGGTCTCCGCCCTGGGGATGGCCACGACCAAGCTCGTCGGGCACCTCGAGGCCGGCGGCGCGGAGTCGATCGCCGGCGGCGTGGGGCCGACCGACGAGGAGGAGGAGGCCCTCGACTGGGCCGCGATGGAGTTCGGCACCGACTGACCTCCACCGGAGCCGGTGACGACGAAAGTCGCCCGGTGCGGGGGAAGCTTCCCCTGCACCGGGCGACTTTCACTGCGTCGTGTCGGTCTCGGCTCAGCGGGCCTCACCCAGGAGCGACTGGATGCGGCCCACGCCCTCCGTCAGGTTGTCGTCGCCCAGGGCGTAGGACAGCCGCAGGTAACCGCTGGGGCCGAACGCCTCGCCCGGCACCACCGCCACCTCGACCTCGTCCAGGATGAGCGCGGCCAGCTCGGCGGAGGTCTGCGGCCGGCGGCCACGGATCTCCTTGCCGAGGACGCCCTCGACCGAGGGGTAGGCGTAGAAGGCCCCCTGCGGCACGGGGCAGCGCACGCCGTCGATCGCGTTCAGCATCTCGACCATGGTGCGGCGGCGCCGGTCGAAGGCGGTGCGCATCTCCTCGACGGCGTCCAGCGACCCGTTGAGCGCCGCGACGGCCGCGCGCTGGGAGACGTTGGCGACGTTGGAGGTCGCGTGGCTCTGCAGGTTCGTCGCCGCCTTGATCACGTCCTTGGGGCCGACCATCCAGCCCACCCGCCAGCCGGTCATCGCATAGGTCTTGGCCACCCCGTTGAGCACGACGCAGGTGTCGGCGAGCTCGGGGACCACGACCGGCATCGAGGGGGCCTGCGCGCCGTCGTAGAGCAGGTGCTCGTAGATCTCGTCGGTCACCACCCAGATCCCGTGCTCCAGCGCCCAGCGGCCGATCGCCTCGACCTGCTCCGGCGGGTAGACGGCCCCGGTCGGGTTGGAGGGGGAGCAGAAGAGCAGCACCTTGGTGCGGTCGGTGCGTGCCGCCTCGAGCTGGTCCACGGTCACCAGGTATGACGCGTCGGCCCCGGCGAACACCTCGACCGGCCTCCCGCCGGCCAGCCGGATCGCCTCGGGGTAGGTGGTCCAGTAGGGCGTGGGGAGGATGACCTCGTCACCGGGGTCGAGCAGCGCGGCGAAGGTGTTGTAGACCGCCTGCTTGCCACCGTTGGTGACGAGCACCTGGGCCGGCTCCACGGCATACCCGGAGTCGCGCTGCGTCTTGGCGACGACGGCGGCCTTGAGGTCCGGCAGCCCGCCGGCGGGGGAGTAGCGGTGGTTGACCGGGTCGGCGGCCGCTGCCACGGCGGCCTCCACGATGTACCCGGGTGTGGGAAAGTCGGGCTCTCCGGCGCCGAAGCCGATGACCGGGCGCCCCTCGGCCTTCAGCGCCTTGGCCTTCGCGTCGACGGCCAGGGTGGCGGACTCGGCGATGGAGCCGATGCGCCGGGAGATACGGGTGCGGGTCTGGTCGCTCACGCGGACCATCTTTGCACCTGCGTCGGGGCTCACGTAGACTGCCTGTTCGGGTGTTCGCACCGTGCGCAAGCCTGCCCCCAACGCAGACGGAGCACGGAGCAGAGGCACAGGGCACCCGGTGAAGGGCATTAGCTCAATTGGTAGAGCACCGGTCTCCAAAACCGGCGGTTGGGGGTTCGAGTCCCTCATGCCCTGCGCGAACGACCACGGCGCCGCCGGCGCGACGGTCGTGACCACATACCCGCTCGAGGAAGGCAACCCGTGGCGAATCCGGCCCACGACACCGAGGGTGTCGCCCGTAGCCAGCCCGGCTCCGGTCAGCCGCCCCGTCCGGCGAGCTTCGTCGAGCAGGTCCTGGCCGAGCTGCGCAAGGTTGTCCAGCCCACGCGGCAGGAGCTGATCACCTACACCGTGGTCGTCTTCGTGTTCGTGTGCGCGGTGATGGGCTACGTGTTCGGCCTGGACCAGATCTTCCGGTGGTTGATGGGTCTCGTCTTCGGGAACTGACCTCCACCGCGAGCACACCACGGTGCGTGAGGCACCGAGCCAGACCATCAGGAAGTAGGGCATGTCCGACCAGACCCATGAGTTCGACGAGCGCCACGGCGCCGCCGACCCCTCCGTCGAGGAGTCGAACGAGTCCGACCTGTCCGTCGCGGAGGCCGACCTCGAGGCGGCCGAGCGCTTCGACGGTGACGCCGGCTCCGACCCTGTCGAGGACGAGGTCTACGGCGAGGACGACGTGCGCGTCGAGCCGGCCGAGGCCCTGGCTGACGACGACGCGGAGGAGGACGCCCCCGCCGAGGAGACGGTCACCGACCCTCTCGAGGAGTTCAAGACCGTCCTGCGCGGCAAGTACGGCGACTGGTTCGTCATCCACTCCTACGCGGGCTACGAGAACCGGGTCAAGCACAACCTGGAGACCCGGATCACCAGCCTCAACATGGAGGACTACATCTTCGAGGTGGAGGTCCCCATGGAGGAGGTCACGGAGATCAAGAACGGCCAGCGCAAGCTGGTCCGCCGCGTCCGGATGCCCGGCTACGTCCTCGTCCGCATGGAGCTGACCGACGAGTCCTGGGGGGCCGTGCGCCACACGCCGGGCGTCACCGGCTTCGTCGGCAACGCCCACCAGCCGGTGCCGCTGAGCATCGACGAGGTCGTCAGCATGCTCGCCCCGACCTTCGAGACGCCGGCCGCAACCCCCGCCGCGCGCAGCGCCGGCGGTGGCGAGGGCCAGGCGCCCGCCGCGCAGCCGCAGGTCGACTTCGAGGTCGGCGAGTCGGTCACCGTCATGGAGGGCCCGTTCGAGACCCTGCCCGCCACGATCTCCGAGATCATCCCCGAGAGCCACAAGCTCAAGGTGCTGGTCTCGATCTTCGGCCGCGAGACCCCCGTCGAGCTGTCGTTCAACCAGGTCGCCAAGATCTAGTCGGTCGGGGGGCTCCGCTTCGCTCTGCCCCCCGACTGCCCCCCGCAACGGGGCTCCGCCCCGAGGGCGGCGCTGCACGCCGGGGGAGCGGGCTCGCGCCCGCGCAACTCCATACCTCCCCAGGACTGCCGTCCTGGGGGATGCAACCGGGTCATCGCCCACGGCGTCGGCCCACAACGAGAAGGAAGAGGCACCATGCCCCCCAAGAAGAAGGTCTCCGGCTTCATCAAGCTGCAGATCCAGGCCGGTGCGGCCACGCCCGCGCCCCCCGTCGGCCCCGCGCTGGGTCAGCACGGCGTCAACATCATGGAGTTCGTCAAGGCCTACAACGCCGCGACGGAGTCCCAGCGTGGCAACGTCATCCCGGTCGAGATCACGGTCTACGAGGACCGCTCGTTCACCTTCATCACCAAGACCCCGCCGGCCGCCGAGCTGATCAAGAAGGCCGCCGGTGTCCCGAAGGGCTCGGGCGAGCCGCACAAGACCAAGGTCGCGACGCTCACCGACGCCCAGCTCACCGAGATCGCCGAGATGAAGATGCAGGACCTCAACGCGAACGACGTCGAGATGGCCAAGCGCATCATCGCCGGCACCGCTCGCTCGATGGGCATCACCGTCGAGTGACGACACGCACCACCGGGTATGCCGTCCGCCTGCGGGCGGACGGCACGGCCGGTCGGGGTGGCCGGAGCCCACGCACCCGCGCGGAGAACGGCATACCCCACCTGTGGCAGGGCCTGCGCCGGCCCGTCCGACCACAGCTCCACCATCACCACGAGGAGTAGACATGAAGCGCAGCAAGGCTTACAGGGCCGCCGCCGAGAAGATCGAGGACGACAAGCTCTACACCCCGGTCGAGGCTGTGCGCCTGGCCCGGGAGACCGCGACCACCAAGTACGACGCGACCATCGAGGTCGCCCTGCGTCTGGGCGTCGACCCGCGCAAGGCCGACCAGCTGGTCCGGGGCACCGTCAACCTGCCCAACGGCACCGGCAAGACCGCCCGCGTCGTCGTGCTGGCCAACGGCGACAAGGCCGAGGCCGCCCGCGAGGCCGGGGCCGACTGGGTCGGCTCCGACGACCTGATCGAGAGGATCGGCGGCGGCTGGACCGACTTCGACGCCGTCGTCGCCACCCCCGACCTCATGGGCAAGGTCGGCCGGCTGGGCAAGGTGCTGGGCCCCCGCGGCCTCATGCCGAACCCCAAGACCGGCACCGTCACGATGGACACCGCCAAGGCCGTGACCGACATCAAGGGCGGCAAGATCGAGTTCCGCGTCGACAAGCACAGCAACCTGCACTTCATCATCGGCAAGGCCTCCTTCGACGAGGCCGCGCTGGTGGAGAACTACGGTGCCGCCATCGACGAGGTCCTGCGTCTGAAGCCGTCGGCCTCCAAGGGCCGGTACGTCACCAAGGCGACCATGGCCACCACGATGGGGCCGGGCATCCCGCTCGACCCCTCGCGCGTGGGCAGCGTGGCGGCCGCCGACGCGGAGTGACCTGCACCTGACGGCCGGCGCGGAGCGAGCGCTTCCTGACCGGCGTCCGACGCCCCCGACGACCACTGGTCGCCGGGGGCGTCGCCGTGTCCGGCCCCACGATGCGTCGCCGGTCCTCGCCAGATCGCGCGTGGAGGTCACAGATGCTGTCGACGGAGGCTCGCGCGGGGGAAGCTTCCCCGGCACAGGGCGCCAACCCCGGCGCGGGGCAGCTGCCGCGCTCACAGGGCGGGGCAGCGCTCCACCGTCAGCCCGTCCCGGCCGGTCACCGTGCGCGCGTGCCGCATCGAGGACAGCACCGCCTCCTCCACCACGTCGGCCACGGCGCAGAACCAGGGCCGGAGCCAGTCCCCGTCGCGCCGGTGCCGCGGCGTCGCCGTCGACCACGCCAGGACGAGCTCCCCGGAGCCGTGGTCGGTGAGGACCCCGGTGCGGGCCAGGCCGTTCTGCGCGCGGCGGGCCAGGCGTCCGAGCTGGCGGGCGTCCAGGGGCGCGTCGGTGGCCAGCAGCACGATGACCGACCCGTCGGCGGGCCGGGTGACGCCGGCCGGACGCTCGGCCACCGGCCGACCGTGCACCACCAGGTCCTCGGGGCGGCCCATGTTGGTCAGGACCAGGCAGCCGAGCGTGCCGGCCCGGGCTCCGTCGACGACCCGGGCCGAGGCCGTCCCGACACCGCCCTTCCAGCCGAACGCGACCATGCCGTGACCCGCGCCCACGGCCCCCTCCTGCACGGGCGCGCCGTCGGAGGAGGCCTCTGCCCGGCGGACCGCCTCCGTCACGTGCTCCGGGCGGACCGCCAGGGCCCGCAGGTCGTTGAGGCGCCCGTCGTTGCACTCCAGCACGACCGGGTTGACGGTGCGCGGCCGCCCGACGTCGGGGGAGCGGGCGAGCACCGACCGCACCACGCCCTCGTGCGCGGCGCCGACGGCAAGGGTGTTCGTCAGGATCACCGGCGTCTCGATCTCCCCCAGCTCGACGACCTGGGTCAGCCCGACCGGCTTGCCGAAACCGTTGACCACGTGCGCCGCCGCGACCACCGGGTGCTCCAGCAGGTCCCGGCGGTGGGGGAGGACGCAGGTGACGCCGGTGCGGACGCCCTCGCCGGGGCCGTCGAGCGTGACGTGCCCGAGCCGGACCCCGCTGACGTCGGTGATGCCCATGGGTGGGACCCTAGACGCCCGGCCCCGTGGATTTGGGGCAGGCGCGGGTATGCCGTAGCCTTGTCGCATACCCAATGACCGCCGGTCGTCGGCGTGCCCTGGTGCCACGAGCCCCAGGAAGCGTCGGCCGAAGGTTCCCACGACGGGGCGACCAGCGCAGGTGAGATGCGAGCCGCTGCGGCGCCGGAGACGATCCGGCGCGAGCAGAGAACGGAGCCCCGTGCGCCTGCGCCGGGGCTCTTGTCGTGTCTACCCGGGGGTAGCCGGCACCACGTGACGAAGGAGGCCAGTATGGCGACGCCCGAGAAGGCTGCAGCCATTGCCGAGCTCACGGAGAAGTTCCGTAGCTCCGGCGCGGCCGTGCTCACGGAGTACCGCGGACTGACGGTGAGCCAGCTCACCCAGCTGCGGGGCTCCATGCGCGAGCACGCCACCTACGCCGTGGTGAAGAACACGCTGACCAAGCGGGCAGCTGCCGAGGCCGGGATCGACGGCCTCGACGAGCACCTGGTGGGTCCCACGGCCATCGCCTTCGTCACCGGTGACCCGGTCGAGGCGGCCAAGGGCCTGCGTGACTTCGCCAAGGCCAACCCGGCCCTGGTCATCAAGGCGGGTGTTCTCGACGGCAAGCCGTTGAGCCCCGAGGAGATCACCAAGCTCGCGGACCTCGAGTCCCGCGAGGTCCTGCTGGCCAAGCTCGCCGGCGCCATGAAGGCGAACCTGAGCAAGGCCGTCTACCTCTTCGCCGCTCCGCTGTCGCAGACCGCCAGGGTCGTCGACGCGCTGCGCGCGAAGGTGGAGGAGCAGGGCGGTTCCGCCCCCGTGGCCGAGGCACCCGCCGACGCCGCACCGGCCGAGGCTGCCGCCGAGGCCACCCCTGACGCCGCCGAGGGTGGCGACGACAGCTGACCGTCCGGGTGCCTCGCACCCGACGGCCGGCACAACCCCGACACGCCACTCACGGCAAGAAGTAGAAAGGACGCCACCATGGCGAAGCTGAGCACCGAGGAGCTCCTTGACCAGTTCAAGGAGATGACCCTGATCGAGCTGTCCGAGTTCGTCAAGGCCTTCGAGGACACCTTCGAGGTCACCGCCGCCGCCCCGGTCGCCGTCGCGGCCGCCGGTGCGCCGGCCGCCGGCGGCGGCGACGCCGCCGCCGAGGAGGAGCAGGACGAGTTCGACGTCATCCTCGAGTCGGCCGGTGACAAGAAGATCCAGGTCATCAAGGAGGTCCGCGCGCTGACCTCCCTCGGCCTGAAGGAGGCCAAGGACCTCGTCGACGGCGCTCCCAAGCCGGTCCTGGAGAAGGTCGACAAGGACGCCGCCAACAAGGCCAAGGAGCAGCTCGAGGGCGCTGGCGCCACCGTCACGCTCAAGTGAGCCCGTCCGGGCCGTGCACCGCGCGGCCCGGACTCTCCTCGCCACGGGCGGGGTCGCACCGGCACAGCTGGTCGCGGCCCCGCCCGCGGTGCGTTTCGGGGCGTCGCGGCAGGTCCGCTTGACGCGGGGGCCCGAAAGGCGCACAGTATCTGCGAACAGAACAGTTCCCACGGCAGTGGCGGTCCACGGACCACGGGCTTGCGGCCCGGAGGAGGACCAGGCACCCGACGTGGGGCGCGGTCGAGCGGGTTGGACTTGGGGGCGCGCGATGTGTATGCTGTCGCTTTGCGCTGCCCTGCACCTGCTCCCGCTCACCGCTGAACGTTGACGCGCACGTCACCCCCGCCGGCCGACGTGATCTTGACCCCGCGACTTCGTGCTGCACCCGAGGCAGGCGCTGGTGGTCGCCCGAACTAGCCGCCCAACAGGCCCGTGGAAGGACCAATCCTTGGCTGCCTCGCGCACTGCGAAGAAGACTGTGTCCACCGCTCGTACGGCTTCCGGCCGTCTGAGCTTTGCAAAGATCAGGGAGCCCCTCGAGGTACCCGACCTCCTCGCCCTCCAGACCGAGAGCTTCGACTGGCTCCTCGGCAACGAGGCCTGGCAGGCGCGCGTCGCCGCGGCCCAGGCCGAGGGACGCAACGACATCCCCACCACCTCCGGTCTGGAGGAGATCTTCGAGGAGATCTCCCCGATCGAGGACTTCTCCGGCTCCATGTCGCTGAGCTTCCGCGACCACCGGTTCGAGGAGCAGAAGTACTCCGTCGAGGA
Organism: Ornithinimicrobium pekingense DSM 21552; assembly: GCF_000421185.1. Taxonomy (GTDB): domain Bacteria; phylum Actinomycetota; class Actinomycetes; order Actinomycetales; family Dermatophilaceae; genus Ornithinicoccus; species Ornithinicoccus pekingensis. The sequence goes on along the minus strand of NZ_ATWJ01000001.1, from coordinate 32,519 downwards.
GTGCCAGGAGAAGGACATGACCTACTCCGCGCCGCTCTTCGTCACGGCGGAGTTCATCAACAACTCCACCGGTGAGATCAAGAGCCAGACGGTCTTCATGGGCGACTTCCCGCTCATGACCCCGCGCGGCACCTTCATCGTCAACGGCACCGAGCGCGTCGTCGTCTCGCAGCTGGTCCGTTCCCCCGGCGTCTACTTCGAGCGCTCCCTCGACAAGACCTCCGACAAGGACATCTTCTCGGCCAAGGTCATCCCCAGCCGCGGTGCGTGGCTGGAGTTCGAGATCGACAAGCGCGACCAGGTCGGCGTGCGCGTGGACCGCAAGCGCAAGCAGAGCGTCACGGTGCTGCTCAAGGCCCTCGGCTGGAGCGAGGCGCAGATCCTCGAGGAGTTCGGCGACTACGAGTCGATCCGCGCGACCCTGGAGAAGGACCACACGGCCGGCCAGGACGAGGCGCTGCTGGACATCTACCGCAAGCTGCGCCCGGGCGAACCGCCCACCAAGGAGGCCGCGCAGACGCTGCTCGACAACCTCTACTTCAACCCCAAGCGCTACGACCTGGCGAAGGTCGGCCGCTACAAGATCAACAAGAAGCTGGGGCTGCAGGCGCCGCTGGAGGAGTCCGTCCTCGGTATCGACGACGTCGTGGCGACGATCAAGTACCTTGTCGCGCTGCACGCCGGCCAGGACAACCTGGACATGGCGGCCGGCCCGACGCTGGTCGAGGTCGACGACATCGACCACTTCGGCAACCGTCGTCTGCGCAGCGTCGGCGAGCTCATCCAGAACCAGGTCCGCACCGGCCTGTCCCGCATGGAGCGTGTCGTCCGCGAGCGCATGACCACGCAGGACGTCGAGGCGATCACGCCGCAGACGCTGATCAACATCCGGCCGGTCGTCGCCTCCATCAAGGAGTTCTTCGGCACCAGCCAGCTGTCGCAGTTCATGGACCAGAACAACCCGCTGTCCGGGCTGACGCACAAGCGTCGTCTGTCCGCGCTGGGCCCGGGCGGTCTGTCCCGTGACCGCGCCGGCATGGAGGTCCGTGACGTCCACCCCTCGCACTACGGCCGCATGTGCCCGATCGAGACCCCCGAGGGTCCCAACATCGGTCTGATCGGCTCGCTGGCCTCCTACGGCCGGATCAACCCGTTCGGCTTCGTCGAGACCCCCTACCGCCGCGTGCGCGACGGCAAGGTCACCGACGAGGTGGACTACCTGTCCGCCGACGAGGAGGACCGCTTCGTCATCGCCCAGGCCAACGCGAGCCTGGCCGACGACGGCACCTTCCTCGACGAGCGCGTGCTGGTGCGGGCCCGTGACGGCGAGGCCGTCGACGTGCCGGCCGGTGACGTGGACTACATGGACGTCTCCGCCCGCCAGATGGTGTCGGCGGCGACCGCGATGATCCCCTTCCTCGAGCACGACGACGCCAACCGTGCGCTCATGGGCGCCAACATGCAGCGTCAGGCCGTGCCGCTGGTGCGCGCCGAGGCGCCGCTGGTCGGCACCGGTATGGAGCACCGCGCCGCCCTCGACTCCGGTGACGTCGTGCGCGCCACCAAGGCGGGCGTCGTGCAGGAGGTCTCGGCCGACCTGGTCACCGTCGCCAACGACGACGGCACCTACATCTCCTACAAGATCGACAAGTTCACCCGCTCCAACCAGGGCAACTGCTACAACCAGCAGGTCCGGGTCGACACCGGTCAGCGTGTCGAGGAGGGTCAGCTCATCGCCGACGGTCCCGCCACCGACGGTGGCGAGATGGCGCTGGGGCGCAACCTGCTGGTGGCGTTCATGCCGTGGGAGGGCTACAACTACGAGGACGCGATCATCCTCTCCCAGCGGATCGTGCAGGACGACGTCCTGTCCTCGATCCACATCGAGGAGCACGAGATCGACGCCCGCGACACCAAGCTGGGCCCGGAGGAGATCACGCGGGACATCCCGAACGTCTCCGACGAGGTGCTGGCCGACCTGGACGAGCGCGGCATCATCCGCATCGGTGCCGAGGTCCGCGACGGCGACCTGCTCGTCGGCAAGGTCACGCCCAAGGGCGAGACCGAGCTGACCCCGGAGGAGCGCCTGCTGCGCGCGATCTTCGGCGAGAAGGCGCGTGAGGTCCGCGACACCTCGATGAAGGTGCCGCACGGTGAGACCGGCACGGTCATCGGCGTCAAGGTCTTCGACCGCGAGGACGGCGACGAGCTGCCCCCGGGCGTCAACCAGCTGGTCCGGGTCTACGTCGCCAACAAGCGCAAGATCACCGACGGTGACAAGCTCGCCGGCCGCCACGGCAACAAGGGAGTCATCTCCCGGATCCTGCCCGTGGAGGACATGCCCTTCCTCGAGGACGGCACCCCGGTCGACGTCATCCTCAACCCGCTGGGCGTGCCCGGCCGGATGAACATCGGCCAGATCCTCGAGCTGCACCTGGGCTGGGTCGCCTCCCGCGGCTGGAAGATCGACGGCGAGCCGGAGTGGGCCGAGCTCATCCCCTCCGACGCCCGCGAGGCCACCCCGGGCACCCGCGTGGCCAGCCCGGTGTTCGACGGTGCGCGCGAGGAGGAGATCTCCGGTCTGCTCGACTCGACGACCCCGACGCGTGACGGCCAGCGGCTCATCGGCAGCTCGGGCAAGACCAAGCTGTTCGACGGCCGCTCCGGCGAGCCGTTCCCGGACGAGATCTCGGTCGGCTACATGTACATCCTCAAGCTGCACCACCTCGTGGACGACAAGATCCACGCCCGCAGCACCGGCCCCTACTCGATGATCACCCAGCAGCCGCTCGGTGGTAAGGCGCAGTTCGGTGGCCAGCGCTTCGGTGAGATGGAGGTCTGGGCGCTGGAGGCCTACGGCGCCGCCTACGCGCTGCAGGAGCTGCTGACGATCAAGTCCGACGACGTCACCGGACGCGTGAAGGTCTACGAGTCGATCGTCAAGGGCGACAACGTCCCCGAGCCCGGCATCCCCGAGTCCTTCAAGGTGCTCATCAAGGAGATGCAGTCGCTGTGCCTGAACGTCGAGGTGCTCTCCTCCGACGGCACGCACATCGACCTGCGCGAGTCGGACACCGAGGTGTTCCGCGCGGCCGAGGAGCTGGGCATCGACCTGTCGCGCCGCGAGCCCAGCTCGGTCGAAGAGGTCTAGTCGGGGGGGGGCGCGCTGAGCGCCTGCTCCCGAAACGTCAGGTCGCCGGGCGGAGCCCGACCGCCCCGCCCGGCGACCACCTCCTAACTCAACTTTTCACTGCATACCGAGGAAAAGGAAGCACACAGTGCTGGACGTCAACTTCTTTGACGAGCTGCGTATCGGCCTGGCCACCGCGGAGGACATCCGCGCCTGGAGCCACGGCGAGGTCAAGAAGCCCGAGACCATCAACTACCGCACCCTGAAGCCGGAGAAGGACGGGCTCTTCTGCGAGAAGATCTTCGGCCCCACCCGGGACTGGGAGTGCTACTGCGGCAAGTACAAGCGCGTCCGCTTCAAGGGGATCATCTGCGAGCGCTGCGGCGTCGAGGTGACCCGCGCCGGCGTGCGCCGCGAGCGGATGGGCCACATCGAGCTCGCCGCCCCCGTCACCCACATCTGGTACTTCAAGGGCGTCCCGTCGCGCCTGGGCTACCTGCTCGACCTCGCCCCGAAGGACCTGGAGAAGGTCATCTACTTCGCGGCCTACATGATCACGCACGTCGACGAGGAGCAGCGGCACGCCGACCTGCCCTCGCTCGAGGCGCAGATCCAGACCGAGAAGAAGCAGCTGGAGAACCGCCGCGACTCCGACGTGGAGGAGCGGGCCAAGAAGCTCGAGGCCGACCTGGCCGAGCTGGAGGCCGAGGGGGCCAAGGCTGACGCCCGGCGCAAGGTCAAGGACGGCGCCGAGCGGGAGATGAACCAGATCCGCCGCCGCGCCGACCAGCAGATCGAGCGCCTCGAGCAGGTCTGGGACCGCTTCAAGAACCTCAAGGTCCAGGACCTGGAGGGCGACGAGATCCTCTACCGCGAGATGCGTGACCGGTTCGGCATGTACTTCGAGGGTGGCATGGGTGCGGCCGCCCTGCAGAAGCGTCTGCAGAGCTTCGACCTGGACGCCGAGAACGAGTCGCTGCGCGAGATCATCGCCACCGGCAAGGGCCAGCGCAAGACCCGCGCGATCAAGCGCCTCAAGGTCGTCACCAGCTTCCAGCAGACCAAGAACGAGCCGGCCGGCATGGTGCTCGACGCCGTCCCGGTCATCCCGCCGGACCTGCGTCCGATGGTCCAGCTGGACGGTGGCCGCTTCGCGACCTCCGACCTCAACGACCTCTACCGCCGCGTCATCAACCGCAACAACCGCCTCAAGCGGCTGCTGGACCTCGGCGCGCCCGAGATCATCGTCAACAACGAGAAGCGGATGCTGCAGGAGGCCGTGGACTCGCTGTTCGACAACGGCCGTCGTGGCCGTGCGGTGACCGGTCCGGGCAACCGCCCGCTGAAGTCGCTGTCCGACATGCTCAAGGGCAAGCAGGGCCGGTTCCGCCAGAACCTGCTCGGCAAGCGCGTCGACTACTCCGGCCGTTCGGTCATCGTCGTCGGCCCGCAGCTGCGCCTGCACCAGTGCGGTCTGCCCAAGCAGATGGCGCTGGAGCTGTTCAAGCCGTTCGTGATGAAGCGCCTGGTCGACCTCGACCACGCGCAGAACATCAAGTCCGCCAAGCGGATGGTCGAGCGCGGCCGGTCCGTGGTGTGGGACGTGCTCGAGGAGGTCATCACCGACCACCCCGTGCTGCTCAACCGCGCGCCCACCCTGCACCGGCTGGGCATCCAGGCCTTCGAGCCCCAGCTGGTCGAGGGCAAGGCGATCCAGATCCACCCGCTGGTCTGCACCGCCTTCAACGCCGACTTCGACGGCGACCAGATGGCCGTGCACCTGCCGCTGTCCGCGGAGGCGCAGGCCGAGGCCCGGATCCTGATGCTCTCGAGCAACAACATCCTCAAGCCGGCGGACGGCCGCCCGGTCACCATGCCCACCCAGGACATGGTCATCGGCCTGTTCCACCTGACCTCCGAGTCGCCCCTGGGCTCGGGCAGCGCCGACGTGCTGACCGACGAGGACGGCAACACCCACCTGCGCTCGTTCACGAGCGTCGCCGAGGCCCAGATGGCCTTCGACGCCGGCCAGATCGCCCTGGGCACCCCGATCCGCCTGCGGCTGACCAGCACCGCCCCGCCGCTGGGCTTCGAGCTGGCCGAGGACGCGGTCGTGGCGCAGGACGGGGTCGTGGCCTCCTTCGAGGTCGAGACCACCCTGGGCCGGGCGATCTTCAACGACGCCCTGCCGCCGAACTACCCCTACGTCAACGACGTGGTGGAGAAGAAGCGGCTGTCCGGCATCGTCAACGACCTGGCCGAGCGCTACACCAAGGTCCAGGTCGCGGCCAGCCTCGACTCGCTCAAGGACATCGGCTACCACTGGGCGACCCGCTCGGGCACCACGGTGGCGGTCTCGGACGTGCAGACCCCGGCCCGCAAGGCCGAGATCCTCTCCGGCTACGAGGCCAAGGCGAGCAAGGTCCAGCTGCAGTACGAGCGTGGTCTGATCACCGACGACGAGCGTCGCCAGGAGCTCGTCGAGATCTGGACGCAGGCGACCAACGAGGTCGCCAAGGAGCTCGAGACCACGATGCCCAAGGACAACACCATCTACCGGATGGTGACCTCGGGTGCGCGTGGTAACTGGTTCCAGCTGCGCCAGATCGCCGGCATGCGCGGCCTGATGGCCAACCCCAAGGGTGAGATCATCCCGCGCCCGATCAAGTCGAACTTCCGCGAGGGCCTGTCGGTCCTGGAGTTCTTCATCTCCACGCACGGCGCCCGCAAGGGTCTGGCGGACACCGCCCTGCGGACCGCCGACTCGGGCTACCTGACCCGTCGCCTGGTCGACGTCTCCCAGGACGTCATCATCCGCGAGAACGACTGCGGCACCGACCGTGGCTTCGTCATGCCGATCGCGGTGCGCCTGGAGAGCGGCGGGCTGCGGCCGCACGACGACGTCGAGACCTCGGTCTACGCCCGCACCCTCGTCGAGGACGTCACCGGGCCGGACGGGGAGGTGCTCGCCGAGGGCGGCATGGACCTGGGCGACGTGGTGATCGGACGCCTCGTGGCGGCCGGCATCGAGTCGGTCAAGGTCCGCTCGGTCCTGACCTGCGAGTCGCTGGTCGGCACGTGCGCGAAGTGCTACGGCCGCTCCCTGGCCACCGGCAAGCTCGTCGACATCGGTGAGGCCGTCGGCATCATCGCGGCCCAGTCGATCGGCGAGCCCGGCACGCAGCTGACGATGCGGACCTTCCACACCGGTGGTGTGGCCGGTGACGACATCACGCAGGGTCTGCCCCGTGTGGTCGAGCTCTTCGAGGCCCGCACGCCCAAGGCGGTCGCCCCGATCGCCGAGGCCAGCGGCCGCATCGAGATCGAGGACACCGACAAGGCCCGCCGCCTGCTGCTCACGCCGGACGACGGCTCGGACGAGCACGCCTACCCGGTCAGCAAGCGCTCGCGCCTGCTGGTCACCGACGGCCAGCACGTGGAGGTCGGCACCCAGCTCGTCTCGGGCGCCATCGACCCCAAGCAGGTGCTGCGCATCCTGGGCCCGCGTGCCACCCAGCAGCACCTGGTGGACGAGGTCCAGAACGTCTACCGCCAGCAGGGTGTGTCGATCCACGACAAGCACATCGAGGTCATCGTGCGGCAGATGCTGCGCCGGATCACGATCATCGAGGCGGCTGACGCCGAGCTGCTCCCGGGCACGCTCGTCGAGCGCGGCCGCTTCGAGACCGAGAACCGTCGCGTCGTCTCCGAGGGCGGGCGCCCGGCCTCGGGCCGTCCCGAGCTCATGGGCATCACCAAGGCCTCGCTGGCGACCGACTCCTGGCTCTCCGCGGCCTCCTTCCAGGAGACCACCCGCGTCCTCACCGAGGCCGCGATGGAGGCCAAGAGCGACCCGCTGCTCGGCCTGAAGGAGAACGTCATCCTGGGCAAGCTGATCCCGGCCGGTACGGGCCTGACCCGGTACCGCAACCTCACGGTCGAGCCGACCGAGGAGGCCAAGGCCGAGGCCTACGCCGTGCCCGTGTACGACGACTTCGACTACGCCGGCGCGTTCGGGCAGGGCACCGGAGAGGCTGTCCGCCTGGAGGACCTGCCGATGGACGAGCGCTACTGACGCATCCGGCCGGGCCGCAGGGTCCGGCCGCGTGACCACCGCCAGGGGCGGGTATGCCGTGCACACGGCATACCCGCCCCTGGCGCGTCGGGCGGCGGCGACTGCCGTCGTCGCGCGGGCGGCCCCTCCGCCGTGATTTGGCCGGGACCACGGCCTGCCGGTAGTCTGGAGAGCCGTGTGTGGGCTAGGTCCCGCATGCTCGCGGTCGGTCCGCCGACCGCGACCCCACCTCTCGCCGGGCAGTCCGCCCGGCCCACCCCGTGCAGGCTCATCATGCATCACGGGCAGGCCGGCCGGGAAGTGCAGGGGAGAGCAGCGTGTCCCAGCCCCTCGCGGGGTCGTGGCGCGCGTAAGCCAAGGAGCGGGAGACCGGCGCGAGCCGGGGGACCGCACGACCACTCGACTGACGGAGAATCAGTGCCCACGATCAACCAGCTCGTCCGCAAGGGCCGGCAGGACAAGGTCAAGAAGACCAACTCCCCAGCCCTCAAGGGCAACCCGCAGCGCCGCGGCGTCTGCACCCGCGTCTACACCACCACCCCGAAGAAGCCGAACTCCGCCCTGCGCAAGGTCGCCCGTGTGCGTCTGACCAGCGGCGTCGAGGTCACGGCCTACATCCCGGGCGTCGGCCACAACCTGCAGGAGCACTCGATCGTGCTCGTCCGCGGCGGCCGCGTGAAGGACCTTCCCGGTGTCCGCTACAAGATCATCCGCGGGTCCCTGGACACCCAGGGTGTCAAGGGTCGCAACCAGTCCCGCTCCCGCTACGGCGCCAAGAAGGAGAAGAAGTAATGCCTCGTAAGGGCCCCGCTCCCAAGCGCCCGCTGATCCAGGACCCGGTCTACGGCAGCCAGCTGGTCACCCAGCTCGTCAACAAGATCCTCGTGGACGGCAAGAAGTCGACCGCCGAGCGCATCGTCTACGGCGCCCTCGAGGGCTGCCGTGCCAAGACCGGCACCGACCCCGTGCAGACGCTCAAGCGCGCGCTGGACAACGTCAAGCCGGCCCTCGAGGTCAAGTCCCGCCGTGTCGGCGGTGCGACCTACCAGGTGCCGATCGAGGTCAAGCCCAACCGCTCGACCACGCTCGCCCTGCGCTGGCTGGTCGGCTACTCGCGCCAGCGTCGTGAGAAGACCATGACCGAGCGGCTCATGAACGAGATCCTCGACGCCAGCAACGGCCTGGGCGCCGCGGTGAAGCGCCGTGAGGACACCCACAAGATGGCCGACGCCAACAAGGCGTTCGCGCACTACCGCTGGTGACCGAGGGGCGGGCCCGGGCGCAGGTATGCGGTGCACGGCACCGCAGCGCCCGCCCGGGCCGCCCCCGCCGGCCTCACGGCACACCTGACTTCTAAGCAGACCAAGCAGAGAGAGAGACCGTGGCACAGGACGTCCTGACGGACCTGAGGAAGGTCCGCAACATCGGCATCATGGCGCACATCGATGCCGGCAAGACGACGACCACCGAGCGCATCCTGTTCTACACGGGTGTCAAGCACAAGATGGGTGAGACGCATGACGGTGCGTCGACCACCGACTGGATGGAGCAGGAGAAGGAGCGGGGGATCACCATCACCTCCGCCGCCGTCACCAGCTTCTGGAAGGGCACCCAGATCAACCTGATCGACACCCCCGGGCACGTGGACTTCACCGTCGAGGTGGAGCGCAACCTGCGCGTCCTCGACGGCGCGGTCGCCGTGTTCGACGGCAAGGAGGGTGTCGAGCCCCAGTCCGAGACGGTGTGGCGCCAGGCTGACAAGTACGGCGTCCCGCGCATGTGCTTCATCAACAAGATGGACAAGATGGGCGCGGACTTCTACTTCTCCGTGCAGACGATGGTGGACCGCCTCGGCGCCACCCCGCTGGTCATGCAGCTGCCGATCGGCTCGGAGTCCGACTTCGTCGGCATGGTCGACCTGGTCACCATGAAGGCCCTGGTGTGGCCCAAGGAGACCGCGCTGGGCGAGGACTACGAGACGGTCGAGATCCCGGCGGACCTGCAGGAGAAGGCGGAGGAGTACCGCAACACCCTCGTCGAGAAGGTCGCCGAGTCCGACGAGGAGCTGCTGGAGAAGTACCTCGGCGGCGAGGAGCTGACCGAGGAGGAGATCCACGCCGGTGTGCGTGCGCTCACCCTGGCCGGCGAGGTCAACCCGGTCTTCTGCGGCACGGCGTTCAAGAACAAGGGCGTCCAGCCCCTGCTCGACGCGGTCGTGGCCTACCTGCCCTCCCCGCTGGACCTGCCCCCGACCGAGGGTCACAAGCCCGGCGACGAGGAGACGGTCATCACCCGTAGCCCGGACGCCCAGGAGCCGTTCGCGGCGCTGGCGTTCAAGATCGCCACGCACCCCTTCTTCGGCACCCTGACCTACATCCGGGTCTACTCCGGCGAGATCACCGCGGGCCAGCCCGTGATGAACGCCACCAAGGGACGCAAGGAGCGGCTGGGCAAGCTGTTCCAGATGCACGCCAACAAGGAGAACCCGGTCGAGAAGGTCTCCGCAGGCCACATCTACGCGGTCATCGGCCTGAAGGACACGACCACGGGTGACACGCTCTGCGACATGAGCGAGCAGATCATCCTCGAGTCGATGACCTTCCCCGAGCCGGTCATCCACGTGGCCATCGAGCCCAAGACCAAGGGCGACCAGGAGAAGCTGGGCACCGCGATCCAGAAGCTGGCGCAGGAGGACCCGACCTTCACCGTCCGCCTGGACGAGGAGACCGGCCAGACCGTCATCGGCGGCATGGGCGAGCTCCACCTCGACATCCTCGTGGACCGGATGAAGCGCGAGTTCAAGGTCGAGGCCAACGTGGGCGCCCCGCAGGTCGCCTACCGCGAGACCCTGCGCCGCAAGGTGGAGAAGTTCGACTACACCCACAAGAAGCAGACGGGCGGGTCGGGGCAGTTCGCCAAGATCCAGATCAGCCTGGAGCCGATGGACACCGCCGAGGGCGAGCTCTACACCTTCGAGAACGTGGTCACCGGTGGCCGCGTGCCCAAGGAGTACATCCCCTCGGTCGACCAGGGCATCCAGGACGCGATGAACCTGGGCATCCTGGCCGGCTACCCGGTCGTCGGCGTCAAGGCCACGCTGCTGGACGGCGCCTACCACGACGTCGACTCCTCGGAGATGGCGTTCAAGATCGCCGGCTCGATGGCCTTCAAGGAGGCCGCCCGCAAGGCCGACCCGGCCCTGCTCGAGCCGATGATGGCCGTCGAGGTCCGCACGCCCGAGGACTACATGGGCGACGTCATCGGCGACCTCAACAGCCGTCGTGGCCAGATCCAGGCCATGGAGGACATCGCGGGCGCCAAGATCGTCCGGGCCGTGGTGCCCCTGTCCGAGATGTTCGGGTACGTTGGCGACCTGCGGTCCAAGACGCAGGGTCGCGCCAACTACACCATGCAGTTTGACTCCTACGCCGAGGTTCCGCGGAACGTGGCCGAGGAGATCATCAAGAAGGTCCGCGGCGAGTGAGCTGAACTCACTCCGCCCCGCGGAGTGATGGACCCGAGCAGCACCATCCATCAACACCCCCGTAGTGTCGTGCCGGCACCCAGCCGGTGACGATCGCACAACACAGTCCAACAGGAGGACACCAGTGGCTAAGGCCAAGTTCGAGCGGAGCAAGCCGCACGTCAACATCGGCACCATCGGTCACATCGACCATGGCAAGACGACGCTGACCGCTGCCATCTCCAAGGTCCTGCACGACAAGTACCCGGACCTCAACGAGGCGTCGCCCTTCGACAGCATCGACAAGGCTCCGGAGGAGCGCCAGCGCGGCATCACGATCTCGATCGCGCACATCGAGTACCAGACGGAGAAGCGTCACTACGCGCACGTCGACTGCCCGGGTCACGCCGACTACGTCAAGAACATGATCACCGGCGCGGCGCAGATGGACGGTGCGATCCTCGTCGTCGCCGCCACCGACGGCCCGATGCCGCAGACCAAGGAGCACGTCCTCCTGGCGCGCCAGGTCGGCGTCCCCTACATCGTCGTCGCGCTGAACAAGTCGGACATGGTCGACGACGAGGAGATCATGGAGCTCGTCGAGATGGAGGTCCGCGAGCTGCTGTCCTCCTACGAGTTCCCGGGCGACGACCTGCCGGTCGTGCGCGTCTCCGCGCTCAAGGCCCTCGAGGGCGAGCAGAAGTGGGTCGACTCCGTCCTGGAGCTCATGGACACCGTGGACGAGTACATCCCCGAGCCCGTCCGCGACCTGGACAAGCCGTTCATGATGCCGGTCGAGGACGTCTTCACGATCACCGGTCGTGGCACGGTCGTCACCGGCCGCATCGAGCGCGGTGTGCTCAAGGTCAACGAGGAGATCGAGATCGTGGGCATCCGCGAGCAGTCCTCCAAGACCACCGTCACCGGCATCGAGATGTTCCGCAAGCTCCTCGACGAGGGTCGCGCGGGTGAGAACGTCGGTCTGCTGCTGCGTGGCACCAAGCGCGAGGACGTCGAGCGCGGCCAGGTCATCGTCAAGCCGGGCTCGATCACCCCGCACACCGAGTTCGAGGCCCAGGCCTACATCCTGTCCAAGGACGAGGGTGGCCGGCACACCCCGTTCTACGACAACTACCGCCCGCAGTTCTACTTCCGTACCACGGACGTGACCGGCGTCGTGCACCTCCCCGAGGGCACCGAGATGGTCATGCCGGGCGACAACACCGACATGCGCGTCGAGCTGATCCAGCCGATCGCCATGGAGGACGGCCTCATGTTCAACATCCGTGAGGGTGGCCGCACCGTCGGCGCCGGCCGCGTCACCAAGATCCTCAAGTGATCTAGACGTCTCCGGCCGGCAGGGCCCCCGTCACCTCCTCGCGAGGTGGCGGGGGCCCTGCCGCGTCGCGTCCTGGGCCGGGACGTCGCGACGGTGCCGCTCGCCGGGCGGGCCCCCCGCAGCGGCAGCGGCGGCGGTAGGCTCAGGACCGCAGGGGCGGCCGCGCAGGGGCCGCCGCAGCCCAAGGAGGGGCCATGCCCGACATCGACCCGGCGCTGAGCGGGACCTGGGTGTTCGACCCGGGCCACACGCGGGTGGGGTTCTCGGCGCGACATGCGATGGTCACGACCGTGCGGGGCACGTTCACCGACGTCTCGGGCGTGATCGTCCTGGACGCCGGCGACCTTGCGTCCTCCTCGGTCGAGGTCCGCCTGTCCGCGGCGAGCATCACCACCAACAACGCCCAGCGGGACGAGCACCTGCGCAGCCCCGACTTCTTCGACGTCGAGACCTACCCCGACATCACCTTCCGCTCCTCGACGGTCGACGAGGTCGACCAGGACAGCTTCATGGTGGTGGGGGACCTGACCATCCGTGACGTGACCAGGCAGGTCGCCATCCCGATCGCGCTGCTGGGGGTGCAGCGCGACCAGCTGGGCAACCTGCGTGCCGGGTTCGAGGCCACCCGGCGGCTGGACCGGCGCGACTTCGGGCTGCACTGGAACATGCCCCTGGACGCCGGCGGCCTGCTCATCTCGGAGAAGGTGACCCTCGAGTTCGAGATCTCGGCGATCAAGCAGGAGGCCTGAGGCCGGGTCCCGCCGGGGGAGCGGGAGGGGGTCCTGGCCCCGATTTGGGTGGCTCGCCCGTTCCGTGGCACACTAGGCAGGTTGCTTGACGCGTGGCGCGCACCCATGTGCGCGTCACCAGCCGTCCAGCACGCGCCGACGACTGCGCCGAGATGCACCATTGTGCGCTGGTCGGGGGTGCGGGCGATGGCAGCGCAAGCCCCGGCTGCAGCCGGGCGTCGGACAGCCCTGTGAGCACGATCCTGACACGGGGCACCCACGCGGACAGGGCGACACGCCCGACCTCGGGGGTCGGCGAGATGCCAGCTGCAGACGGCCATGAATGTTCAGTAGGACGACGAGAGAGAGTCAGACAAGCGATGGCGGGACAGAAGATCCGCATCCGGCTTAAGTCGTACGACCACGAGGTCATCGACAGCTCGGCGCGAAAGATCGTTGACACGGTGACCCGTGCCGGCGCCACCGTGGTCGGCCCGGTGCCGCTCCCGACGGAGAAGAACGTCTTCTGCGTCATCCGGTCGCCTCACAAGTACAAGGACAGCCGCGAGCACTTCGAGATGCGCACGCACAAGCGCCTCATCGACATCGTCGACCCGACCCCCAAGGCGGTCGACTCGTTGATGCGTCTCGACCTGCCGGCGGACGTCAACATCGAGATCAAGCTGTAAGGACCGGTACCGACCAATGACTGCTACCACCACGCGCAGCGTCAAGGGTGTCCTCGGCGAGAAGCTCGGCATGACCCAGGTCTGGGACGCTGACAACCGCCTGGTCCCCGTGACCGTGATCAAGGCCGACCCCAACGTGGTCACCCAGGTCCGCAACGCGGAGACGGACGGCTACGACGCGGTGCAGATCGCCTTCGGGGCGATCGACCCGCGCAAGGTCACCAAGCCGCTCAAGGGCCATTTCGAGAAGGCCGGCGTCACGCCGCGCCGCCACCTCGTCGAGCTCCGCACCGCCGACGCGGCCGAGTACCAGCTCGGCCAGGAGGTCACTGTGGAGACCTTCGAGGGCGGCCAGACCGTCGACGTCACCGGCACCACCAAGGGCAAGGGCTTCGCCGGCGTCATGAAGCGTCACAACTTCGCCGGCGTCTCCGCCTCCCACGGTGCGCACCGCAACCACCGCAAGCCGGGCTCGATCGGTGGCTGCGCCACCCCGGGCCGCGTCTTCAAGGGCCTGCGCATGGCCGGCCGCATGGGCGGCGTGCGACAGACCACCCTGAACCTGACCATCCACGCCGTGGACGCCGACAAGGGTCTGCTGCTGATCAAGGGTGCCGTCCCCGGCCCCCGCGGCGGCGTCGTCCTGGTCCGCACGGCTGCCAAGGGGGCGTGAACGAGATGACGACTGTCACCATCACCAAGCCGACCGGCGGTGACGCCGGCACCGTGGAGCTGCCCGCCGACCTGTTCGACGTGCAGACCAACGTGCCGCTGATCCACCAGGTCGTCGTGGCGCAGCTGGCCGCGGCCCGTCAGGGCACGCACTCCACCAAGACCCGCGGCGAGGTCCGCGGCGGTGGCGCCAAGCCCTACCGCCAGAAGGGCACCGGCCGCGCCCGTCAGGGCTCGACCCGCGCCCCGCAGTTCGCCGGCGGTGGCACGGTCCACGGCCCGCAGCCGCGGAGCTACGCCCAGCGCACGCCCAAGAAGATGAAGGCCGCCGCCCTGCGCGGTGCCCTCTCCGACCGGGCGCGCCACGGCCGCATCCACGTGCTGACCGCCGTGGTCGAGGGCGACGCCCCGTCCACCAAGACCGCCTGGAACGCGCTCACCGCGCTGACCGAGCGTCCGAACCTGCTCGTGGTCATCGACCGGGCCGACGAGATCGGGCTGCGCAGCCTGCGCAACCTGTCCGCGGTCCACGTGCTGTTCGCCGACCAGCTCAACACCTACGACGTGCTGTGCGCCGACGACGTGGTCTTCACCCAGGCCGCCCTCGAGGCGTACGTGACGCGCGCGACCGGGAGCACCGGCACCACCGAGGAGGTCACCCAGTGAGCACCCCCGCTCTCAACAAGGACCCGCGCGACATCCTGCTGTCGCCGGTCGTCTCCGAGAAGTCCTACGCGCTGCTGGACCAGGGCAAGTACACCTTCCTGGTCGACCCGCGCGCCAACAAGTCCGAGATCAAGAAGGCCGTGGAGAACATCTTCGGCGTCAAGGTCGAGTCGGTCCACACCATGAACCGCCAGGGCAAGTCCCGCCGCACGCGGTTCGGGACGGGCCGCCGCAAGGACACCAAGCGCGCGATCGTGACGCTCCGGGAAGGCTCCATCGACATCTTCGGCACGCTGTAGAGCGCCGGAGAGGTCGAGGACGAGAACTTTAAGGACTGCAAACCAACATGGCTATCCGTAAGTACAAGCCGACGACGCCGGGCCGCCGCGGCTCCAGCGTGGCGGACTTCGTCGAGGTGACCCGAACCACCCCGGAGAAGTCGCTGGTCCGGCCGCTGAGCAAGACCGGTGGGCGTAACGCCTCCGGTCGGATCACCACCCGCCACATCGGCGGCGGGCACAAGCGCGCCTACCGTGTGATCGACTTCCGTCGCGCCGACAAGGACGGCGTGAACGCGAAGGTCGCACACATCGAGTACGACCCCAACCGCACCGCCCGCATCGCGCTGCTGCACTACACCGACGGCGAGAAGCGCTACATCATCGCGCCGAACAAGCTGCGCCAGGGCGACGTGATCGAGAACGGCCCGTCCGCGGACATCAAGCCCGGCAACAACCTGCCGCTGCGCAACATCCCGGTGGGTACCGTCGTGCACTGCATCGAGCTGCGCCCGGGCGGCGGGGCCAAGATCGCCCGCTCCGCCGGCACCCGTGTCCAGCTGGTCGCCAAGGAGGGCAAGATGGCGCAGCTGCGCATGCCCTCCGGCGAGATCCGCAACGTCGACGCGCGCTGCCGCGCGACGGTCGGCGAGGTCGGCAACGCCGAGCAGAGCAACATCAACTGGGGCAAGGCCGGCCGTATGCGGTGGAAGGGCAAGCGCCCGACCGTCCGCGGTGTCGTCATGAACCCGGTCGACCACCCGCACGGTGGTGGCGAGGGCAAGACCTCCGGTGGCCGTCACCCGGTCAGCCCGTGGGGCCAGCCCGAGGGCCGCACCCGTAAGCCCAACAAGCCCAGCGACAAGCTCATCGTGCGTCGTCGCCGGACCGGCAAGAAGCGCTAAGCAGGGAGTTAACGAGACATGCCTCGCAGCCTGAAGAAGGGCCCGTTCATCGACGACCACCTCGCCAAGAAGGTGGACGCCCAGAACGAGGCCGGTACCAAGAACGTCATCAAGACCTGGTCCCGCCGGTCGATGATCTCCCCCGACATGCTCGGCCACACGCTGGCCGTGCACGACGGCCGCAAGCACGTCCCGGTCTTCGTGACCGAGTCGATGGTCGGCCACAAGCTCGGTGAGTTCGCTCCGACCCGCACGTTCAAGGGTCACGAGAAGGACGACAAGAAGGGCCGGCGTCGATGAGCACGACCATCAACGAAGGAAGCACCATGGAAGCCAAGGCGCAGGCCCGGTTCGTCCGGGTGACGCCCATGAAGGCACGCCGTGTCGTGGACCTGATCCGCGGCAAGCGCGTCCCGGAGGCGGTCGCGCTCATGCGGTTCGCGCCGCAGAGCGCCAGCGAGCCGGTGCTCAAGGTCCTCAACAGCGCCGTCGCCAACGCCCGGTTCTCGGCCGACCAGACCGGCACCGCGTTCGACGAGACCGCGCTCGTGGTCTCCGCCGCCTACGTGGACGAGGGCCCGACCATGAAGCGGTTCCGGCCGCGCGCCCAGGGCCGCGCCAGCCGCATCAACAAGCGGACGTCGCACATCACCGTCAAGGTGAGCGCCGTGCCGACGACCACCAAGGGAGGTGCCCGCTGATGGGGCAGAAGATCAACCCGAACGGCTACCGCCTGGGCATCACCACCGACCACCGCAGCCGCTGGTTCGCCGACTCGACCAAGCCGGGTCAGCGCTACCGCGACTACGTGAAGGAGGACGTCGCGATCCGCAACCTGCTCTCGCAGGGCATGGACCGCGCCGGCATCTCCAAGGTCGAGATCGAGCGCACCCGTGACCGTGTGCGCGTGGACATCCACACCGCCCGCCCGGGCATCGTCATCGGCCGCCGCGGCGCCGAGGCCGACCGCATCCGCGGGGAGCTGGAGAAGCTCACCGGCAAGCAGGTTCAGCTGAACATCCTCGAGGTCAAGAACCCCGAGGTCGACGCCCAGCTGGTCGCCCAGGGCATCGCCGAGCAGCTCGCCGCGCGCGTGACCTTCCGTCGCGCGATGCGCAAGGGTATGCAGTCGGCGCTGCGCGCCGGGGCCAAGGGCATCCGGATCCAGTGCTCCGGCCGCCTCGGCGGTGCGGAGATGTCCCGCTCGGAGTTCTACCGCGAGGGCCGCGTGCCGCTGCACACCCTCCGCGCGAACATCGACTACGGCTTCTACGAGGCCCGGACCACCTTCGGCCGCATCGGCGTGAAGGTCTGGATCTACAAGGGCGACCTGACCGCCAAGGAGCTGGCCCGCGAGGAGGCCGCCGCCGGCGACCGCGGACCGCGTGGTGACCGCCGTCGTGGCGACCGCGGTGACCGTGGCCCCCGTGGTGACCGTGGCGACCGCCGTGGTGGTGGCCGTGGCCCCCGCCGCGACGACGCCCCGTCCGGCGCGCCCGCCGCGACGGAGCCCGCCGAGTCCTCGGTGAGCGCTGCTCCGGCCGACGCCGCCCCCGCTACCACCGAGGGAGAGCAGTCCTGATGTTGATTCCCCGTCGAGTCAAGCACCGCAAGCAGCACCACCCGGGGCGCAGCGGCAAGGCCAAGGGCGGCACCACCGTCGCCTTCGGCGACTACGGCATCCAGGCCCTGGAGCCGGCCTACGTCACGAACCGGCAGATCGAGTCCGCCCGTATCGCGATGACCCGGTACATCAAGCGTGGCGGGAAGGTGTGGATCAACATCTACCCGGACCGCCCGCTGACCAAGAAGCCCGCCGAGACCCGCATGGGCTCGGGCAAGGGCTCGCCGGAGTGGTGGATCGCCAACGTCAAGCCGGGGCGAGTTCTCTTCGAGCTCTCCGGCGTGTCGGAGGACGTCGCCCGCGAGGCGATGCGCCTGGCGATGCACAAGCTGCCCATGAAGACCCGCTTCGTCTCCCGTGAGGGTGGTGACATCTGATGGCGATTGGTTCTGCGAACCTGACCCCCGAGCAGCTCCGCGGCCTCGAGGACGGCCCGCTGGCCGACGCCCTGGCCGAGGCCAAGAAGGAACTGTTCAACCTGCGGTTCCAGTCCGCGACCGGCCAGCTGGAGAGCCACGGCCGCCTGCGTGCCGTCCGCAAGGACATCGCACGCATCTACACCGAGATGCGCGAGCGCGAGCTCGGCATCGGCCGCGAGGCCGCACAGAGCGAGGAGAAGGTGGGCTGATGAGCGAGAACACCCAGAGCACCGCGACCACCACCGAGGCGCACGAGCCGACCGAGTCCGCGCTGGGCCACGGCGGTGACCGCAACTACCGCAAGGCCCGCCAGGGCTACGTGGTCAGCGACAAGATGGACAAGACCGTCGTGGTCGTCGTCGAGGACCGCGTCAAGCACGCGCTCTACGGCAAGGTCCTGCGCAAGAGCCACAAGGTCAAGGCGCACGACGAGGGCAACACCGCCGGCGTCGGCGACCGCGTCCTGATCATGGAGACCCGCCCGCTCAGCGCCACCAAGCGCTGGCGCGTGGTGGAGATCCTCGAGAAGGCCAAGTAACACTTTCCCGGGGGGCTTTCGGCCCCCCGGGTACCCCACGCAGAACACATTTCGACGTTCGGCCAGGCTCGGCCCCGCAGCAGGCGGGGCGAGAACCAGCTGACACCTAGGAGAACGAACAGTGATCCAGCAGGAGTCGCGACTTCGCGTCGCCGACAACACCGGTGCCAAGGAGATCCTGTGCATCCGCGTGCTCGGTGGCTCCGGTCGCCGCTACGCGGGCATCGGGGACACCATCGTGGCCACCGTCAAGGACGCCATCCCCGGCGGCAACGTCAAGAAGGGCGACGTCGTCAAGGCGGTCATCGTGCGCACCCGCAAGGAGCGTCGTCGTCCCGACGGCAGCTACATCCGCTTCGACGAGAACGCGGCGGTCATCCTCAAGAACGACGGTGACCCCCGGGGCACCCGCATCTTCGGCCCGGTGGGCCGCGAGCTGCGCGACAAGAAGTTCATGAAGATCGTCTCGCTCGCGCCGGAGGTGATCTGAGCCATGGCAAAGATGAAGATCAAGAAGAACGACCTCGTGCAGGTCATCGCGGGTAAGGACAAGGGCCTGCAGGGCCGCGTCATCGCCGTCTACACGGAGACCGACCGGGTCCTGGTCGAGGGCGTCAACCGCATCACCAAGCACACCCGCGCCGGCGGCGACCGCGGCGTCAACACCGGTGGCATCCAGGTCCAGGAGGCCCCCATCCACGTGTCCAACGTGATGGTGGTCGACCCCGAGACCAAGACGCCGACCCGGGTGAAGACGCGCGTCGAGACCGAGGAGCGCGAGGGTCGGACCAAGACGGTGCGCACCCGTGTCGCGGTGCGCTCGGGTAAGGACCTGTGAGCCTCATGACTGAGACGATGAACGAGACCGCGGAGACGGGCGTGCGCGCCACCCCGCGGATGAAGCAGCGCTACGCCGACGAGATCAAGCCGGCCCTCCTGGAGGAGTTCGGCTACGCCAACACCATGCAGGTGCCCGGTCTGGTCAAGATCGTGGTCAACATGGGTGTCGGTGAGGCGGCTCGCGACAGCAAGCTGATCGAGGGCGCGATCCGCGACCTGGCCACGATCACCGGGCAGAAGCCCGCGGTGACCAAGGCCCGCAAGTCGATCGCGCAGTTCAAGCTGCGCGAGGGTATGCCGATCGGCGCGCACGTCACGCTGCGCGGCGACCGCATGTGGGAGTTCCTGGACCGGCTGCTCGCGCTGGCGCTGCCGCGCATCCGCGACTTCCGTGGTCTCTCGCCCCGTCAGTTCGACGGGAACGGCAACTACACCTTCGGCCTCAACGAGCAGTCGATGTTCCACGAGATCGACCAGGACAGGATCGACCGTGTCCGCGGGATGGACATCACGGTCGTGACCACCGCCACCAACGACGACGAGGGTCGGGCGCTGCTCAAGCGCCTGGGCTTCCCGTTCAAGGAGAACTGACGCATGGCCAAGACCGCGCTGATCAACAAGGCCAACCGCAAGCCGAAGTTCGCCGTGCGCGCCTACACCCGCTGCCAGCGGTGCGGCCGCCCGCACTCGGTCTACCGCAAGTTCGGCCTGTGCCGGATCTGCCTGCGCGAGCTGGCGCACCGGGGCGAGCTGCCCGGCGTGACCAAGTCCAGCTGGTGACCCGGGCAGCCGCCCGGGCACGCTAAGCCACAAGTACAGACCACTTTCCACCTGGAACATCGAAGGTCGGTCCCCGAAGGGGGAGACGGCGCTGCCGTCGCCCCGCCCGGGGAACGAAACCGCGATGAGAAAGGGCACGAAGCCCCATGACCATGACCGACCCGATCGCGGACATGCTGACCCGGATCCGGAACGCCAACTCGGCGCACAAGGACCAGGTCGCCATGCCGTACTCAAAGCTCAAGGCCAACATCGCCGACATCCTCAAGTCCGAGGGCTACATCGCCTCCTGGACCTCCGAGGACGCCGAGGTTGGCAGGACGCTGCTCATCGACCTGAAGTACGGCCCCAACCGCGAGCGTTCCATCGCCGGTGTGCGCCGTGTCTCCAAGCCGGGTCTGCGCGTCTACGCGAAGTCCACCAACCTGCCCCGCGTGCTGGGCGGCCTGGGCGTGGCGATCATCTCCACGTCCTCCGGCCTGCTCACCGACCGTCAGGCCGCCGAGAAGGGTGTAGGCGGGGAAGTCCTCGCCTACGTCTGGTGATCCGAGGAAAGTACGAAAGGAGAACGTAGAAGATGTCTCGTATCGGACGACTTCCCATCACCATCCCCACAGGCGTCGACGTGACCATCGACGGCGCCACCGTGACCGTGAAGGGTCCCAAGGGCCAGCTCGCGCTCGACGTGGCCGAGCCGATCACGGTCGAGGCGGCCGAGGACGGTTCGCTGCAGGTCTCGCGACCTGACGACGAGCGCGAGTCGCGCTCGCGGCACGGCCTGACCCGCAGCCTGATCGCCAACATGGTCGAGGGCGTGACCAACGGCTACACCAAGAAGCTGGAGATCCACGGCACGGGTTACCGCGTCGTGGCCAAGGGCACCGACCTCGAGTTCGCCCTCGGCTACTCGCACCCGATCACGATCAAGGCCCCGGAGGGCATCACCTTCCAGGTCGAGAACCCCACGCGGTTCTCGGTCTCGGGCATCGACAAGCAGCAGGTCGGCGAGATCGCTGCCAACATCCGCAAGCTGCGCAAGCCGGACCCGTACAAGGGCAAGGGCGTGCGCTACGAGGGTGAGCACATCCGCCGCAAGGTCGGAAAGGCTGGTAAGTAAGCCATGGCACAGATCGTCAAGCGCGCCCGGAGCAAGACCGCGGCCAAGAACCGCCGTCACCTGCGCCTGCGCAAGAAGGTCACCGGCACCGGTGAGCGTCCCCGCATCGTGGTGAACCGCTCCTCGCGTCACGTCTTCGTCCAGCTGGTCGACGACACCCAGAGCAGGACCATCGCCTCGGCGTCCACCATGGAGGCCGACCTGCGCTCGCTCGACGGTGACAAGACCGCCAAGGCCCGTCGCGTCGGCGAGCTCCTCGCCGAGCGAGCCAAGGCCCTGGGGGTCGACGCGGCCGTCTTCGACCGGGGTGGCAACCGCTACGCCGGCCGGGTCGCGGCGATCGCCGACGGCGCCCGCGAGGGCGGACTGTCCCTGTGACCACCCCGACCAACGGAAAGAGGAACTGACCATGGCTGGTGATTTCCAGCGCCGCGGCTCCGGCGACAGCAACACCGCCGGTGACGCCCGCGACAACCGTCGGGGCGGCCGCGACAACCGTGACCGCGACAACCGCGGCCGCGGCTCCCGCGAGGACGACCGCAACCAGTACCTGGAGCGCGTCGTCACCATCAACCGCGTCGCCAAGGTCGTCAAGGGCGGCCGCCGCTTCAGCTTCACCGCGCTCGTCGTGGTGGGCGACGGTGACGGCACCGTGGGCGTCGGCTACGGCAAGGCGAAGGAGGTGCCGGCCGCGATCTCCAAGGGGGTCGAGGAGGCCAAGAAGAACTTCTTCCGCGTCCCCCGCATCGCCGGCACCATCCCGCACCCGGTCCAGGGTGAGGACGCCGCCGGCGTCGTCATGCTCAAGCCGGCCAGCGCCGGTACCGGTGTCATCGCCGGTGGTCCGGTGCGCGCCGTGCTGGAGTGCGCGGGCATCCACGACGTGCTGAGCAAGTCGCTCGGCTCGGACAACGCGATCAACATCGTGCACGCCACCGTCGCGGCCCTCAAGGGCCTGGAGCAGCCCGAGGCCGTCGCGGCCCGGCGCGGCAAGTCCGTCGAGGACGTCGCCCCGGCCGCCATGCTGCGGGCCCGCGCCGCCGCGCGTGCCGAGAAGGCAGGTGCATGATGACCCGTCTGAAGGTGACCCAGGTCAAGTCGACCGTGGGGACCAAGCACATGCACCGCGAGACGGTGCGCAGCCTGGGCCTGAAGCGGATCGGCGACACCGTGATCAAGGAGGACCGCCCGGAGTTCCGTGGCATGGTCCGCACGGTCGCCCACCTGGTGACCGTCGAGGAGGTTGACTGACCATGAGCGAGCGCGACACCAAGGCGCTGAAGGTCCACCACCTGCGTCCCGCCCCGGGGGCCAAGACCGCCAAGACCCGCGTGGGTCGCGGTGAGGGCTCCAAGGGCAAGAGCGCCGGTCGCGGCACCAAGGGCACCAAGGCCCGCTACCAGGTGCCGGAGACCTTCGAGGGTGGGCAGACCCCGATGCACATGCGGCTGCCCAAGCTGCGGGGGTTCAAGAACCCGTTCAAGACCACCTACCAGGTCGTGAACCTCGACCAGCTGGGGGTGCTGTTCCCCGAGGGCGGCACCGTCACCGTCGAGGACCTGGTGGCCCGGGGCGCCGTCCGCAAGAACCAGCCCGTCAAGGTGCTGGGCCAGGGCGACATCGCGGTCAAGGTCGACGTCACCGCCACGAAGTTCTCGGCCTCCGCCAAGGAGAAGATCGAGGCTGCGGGCGGGTCCGTCACCGAGGCCTGAGCCACCAGGCCGCCACCGTATGCCGTGAGGCCCTGGGTCGCGCACCGCGACCCGGGGCCTCACGTCGTCCGTCGTTCCGTACGCAGTGCGGCGAGTGTTATCGTCGTCTGCGATCAAGCCCGCTCCCCGGCGCCGACATCTCGCAGCTCGTGAGCGGGCGGCGGGGGACCACAGGAGGACCACCGAATGCTCTCCGCCTTCGTGCGTGCGTTCAAGACGCCGGATCTTCGCCGCAAGATCCTCTTCACGCTCGGCATCATGGCGATCTACCGGCTCGGCACGCACGTCCCGAGCCCCGGGATCGACTACGGGCTGGTCCAGCAGTGCCAGCAGTTCGCGACCCAGGCCGGCAGCGTCCTGGGGATGGCCAACCTCTTCTCCGGCGGCGCGATGATGCAGCTGTCGGTCTTCGCCCTCGGGATCATGCCCTACATCACGGCTGCCATCATCGTGCAGCTGCTGACGGTGGTCATCCCGCGCTTCGAGGAGCTGAAGAAGGAGGGGCAGGCGGGTCAGACCAAGATGACCCAGTACACCCGCTACCTGACGATCGGGCTGGCGGTGCTGCAGGCCTCGACGCTCGTGGTCATCGCCCGTGAGCCGGCGCGCCTGTTCGGCGGCACCTGCACGACGATCATGCCCGACGACGGCGTCGGCACCCTCGTGCTGATGGTCCTGACCATGACGGCGGGCACCGGCCTGATCATGTGGCTGGGGGAGCTCATCACCGAGAAGGGCATCGGCAACGGCATGTCGCTGCTGATCTTCGTCTCGATCGCGGCGACCTTCCCCTCCTCGCTGTCGGTGATCTACCAGCAGTCGGTCACCACGTTCGTCATCGTCATGCTGCTCGGCCTGGCGATCATGACGGCGGTCGTCTACGTGGAGCAGTCCAGCCGCCGCATCCCGGTGCAGTACGCCAAGCGGATGGTCGGGCGCCGGCAGTACGGCGGGACCTCGACCTACATCCCGCTCAAGCTCAACATGGCCAACGTCATCCCGATCATCTTCGCCAGCTCGATCCTGATGCTGCCGCAGCTCATCGCCAACTTCAACCGGCCGGTCGACCCGACGCAGCAGCCCGAGGGATGGGTGACCTTCATCGACCGTTACCTGTCGATGGGCATGTCCGGGCAGGGCACGCACTGGGTCTACATGCTGCTCTACACGGCGATGATCATCTTCTTCACGTTCTTCTACGTGTCGGTGACGTTCAACCCGACCGAGGTGGCCGACAACATGAAGCGCTACGGCGGCTTCATCCCCGGCATCAGGGCCGGTCGGCCCACGGCCGAGTACCTCGAGTACGTGATCAACCGGATCACCACCCCGGGCGCGCTCTACCTCGCGGTGCTCTCGCTCATCCCGCTCATCGCGTTCAACATGCTGCAGGTGACCGACTTCCCGCTGGGCGGGGCCTCCATCCTCATCATCGTGGGCGTCGGTCTGCAGACGGTGAAGCAGATCGAGTCCCAGCTCCAGCAGCACGACTACGAAGGGTTCCTCCGCTGATGCGCCTGATCATGCTCGGTCCCCCCGGTGCCGGAAAGGGCACCCAGGCCGCCCTCGTCTCGCAGGCCCACGGCATCCCGGCGATCTCGACGGGCGACATCTTCCGCGCCAACATCGCCGGGCAGACCCCGCTGGGGCTGCAGGTCAAGGAGATCACCGCCTCGGGCGGCTACGTGCCCGACGAGATCACCAACGCGATCGTGGCCGAAAGGCTGGCCGAGGACGACGCGGCCCAGGGTTTCCTGCTCGACGGCTACCCCCGCACGACCGGGCAGGTCGAGGCGCTGGACACGATGCTCGCCGGGTCGGGCCACGCTCTCGACGCGGTGGTCGAGCTGACCGTCGACACCGACGAGGTCGTCTCCCGTCTGCTGGCCCGCGCGGTGGAGCAGGGACGCGCCGACGACACCGAGGACGTCATCCGCGAGCGGATGCGCATCTACGCCGAGGAGACCGCCCCGCTGGCGGCGGTCTACCGGGAGCGGGGCCTGCTCACCCAGGTCGACGGCATGGGCTCGGTGCAGGACGTCACCGCCCGGATCGAGGCCGCGCTCTCCCGGGCCTCCCGCGCCTGAGCGCCATACCACCGCAGACCTGATGTCGTTGTTCCGGCGCCGTGCGCGCATCGAGTCCAAGACCGCAGACGAGCTGCGCGCCATGCGCGGGGCCGGGCTGGTCGTCGCCGACACCCTGGCCCTGGCGCGCGAGCGCGCCGTCGCAGGCGTCTCGACCCGGGAGCTGGACGGCCTCGCCGAGGAGGCGATCCGCTCCGCCGGGGCCCTGCCCAGCTTTCTCGGCTACCACGGGTTCACCGGCAGCCTGTGCATCTCCGTCAACGACGAGGTGGTGCACGGGGTGCCGGGGGACCGGGTGCTGCAGGACGGCGACCTGGTCTCCATCGACTGCGGGGCGATCCTCGACGGCTGGCACGGGGACGCGGCGATCACGCTGGTCGTCGGCGGTCGTGACCGGGCCTCGGCCGCCGACCTGGCCCTCATGGACGACACCGAGACCTCTCTGTGGGACGGGCTCGCGGCCCTGCGTGCGGGGCAGCGCCTGTATGCCGTGGGCGACGCGGTCGAGGCCTCGCTCGAGGAGGCGCTGGAGCGCCGGCGCGCGGAGGGCAGCGTGCTGGACTACGGGATCCTGGAGGACTACGTCGGCCACGGCATCGGCCGGGAGATGCACATGGACCCCAGCGTGCCCAACTACGCGATCGGCTCCGCCGGCCCCACGGTGCCCTCGGGTGCCACCTTCGCCGTCGAGCCGATGGTCACCCTCGGCACGATCGACACGCGCACCCTCGACGACGACTGGACCGTGGTCACCACCGACGGCAGCCGTGCGGCCCACTGGGAGCACACCGTCGCCGTCACCGACGCGGGCCTGTGGGTGCTGACGGCTCACGACGGGGGAGCGGCCGAGCTCGCGGCCCGCGGCGCCCCGTTCGCCCCCCTTCCCGGCTGAGCGGATTGGCCTTTGCCCTGCCACGTCCCGTAGCATGGTGCGTCGGCCCTGTCGGGGCCGATGCAGTGAAGTCACGCGAAAAGTGGAGGACATGGCGAAGAAGGACGGCGTCATCGAGATCGAGGGCACGGTTGTCGAGGCCCTCCCGAACGCAAACTTCCGGGTCGAGCTGACCAACGGTCACGTTGTGCTGGCTCACATCTCCGGGAAGATGCGTCAGCACTACATCCGGATCCTCCCCGAGGACCGGGTTGTCGTGGAGCTCAGCCCGTACGACCTGACTCGCGGCCGGATCGTCTTCCGCTACCGCTGACCCCACCGGGCCCCCTGTGTCGAAGGGGGTCCGTCACTGTGCCCAGCAAGTCCATCCCAGATCCTTTGAAAGCAGGCAGGCCATGAAGGTTCAGCCGAGCGTGAAGAAGATCTGCGACAAGTGCAAGGTGATCCGCCGCAACGGTCGGGTCATGGTGATCTGCGAGAACCTGCGCCACAAGCAGCGCCAGGGCTGAGCAGAGAGCGACCGCACGCGCCGCAGGCTTCTCGCGAGCAGCGAGCAGCGCACCCAGCGCGACACAACTCCATACGCACGACCATGAAGAAGCAGCACCCGACCCCCGTCGACACGGGACGTCACCCCCGGCAGCGAGAGCCGGGGACCGCGGGCGAAGGCCCACCAGAAGATGCGGACCGGTGCTGCACCAGACTCTCGCAAGACCCAAGGAGCACTGCCACATGGCACGACTCATCGGTGTCGACCTGCCGCGCGACAAGCGCGTCGAGGTCGCTCTCACCTACATCTTCGGCGTGGGCCGCACCCGCGCCGAGCAGACGCTGGAGGCGACGGGTGTCGACCCGTCCGTCCGCGTCAAGGACCTGACGGAGGAGCAGCTGGTCGCTCTGCGTGACCACCTCGAGGGCAGCTACCGCCTCGAGGGTGACCTGCGCCGTGAGGTGGCCGCCGACATCCGCCGCAAGGTCGAGATCGGCAGCTACCAGGGCCTGCGGCACCGCCGTGGGCTGCCGGTGCACGGTCAGCGCACGAAGACCAACGCGCGCACCCGCAAGGGACCCAAGCGCACCGTCGCCGGCAAGAAGAAGGCCGGCAAGTAATCACGGTCGGGGGCGCTGCCCCCGACTACCCCCGCATCTGTGCTCACCTTCCCCAGGACAACCCACCTCGCTCGGTGGTCCGGGGCCAAGGCACCGGCCTTCGGCCGTCACGACACAGACCTGCGGACACCAGATTTCTTGCTCTTCCGCTAGGAGAAACCACATGCCCCCCAAGAGCCGTCAGGCTGCCGGCGCGCGCAAGGTGCGCCGCAAGGAGAAGAAGAACGTCGCCTTCGGGCAGGCTCACATCAAGAGCACGTTCAGCAACACCATCATCTCGATCACCGACCCCACCGGTGCCGTCATCGCCTGGTCCTCCTCGGGCCAGGTCGGGTTCAAGGGCTCGCGCAAGTCGACGCCCTACGCCGCGCAGATGGCCGCCGAGGCCGCTGCTCGTCGTGCCATGGACCACGGCATGCGCAAGGTCGACGTCTTCGTCAAGGGCCCGGGCTCGGGCCGGGAGACGGCGATCCGTTCGCTGACCGCCGCAGGCCTCGAGGTCGGCGCGATCTCCGACGTGACGCCCCAGGCGCACAACGGGGTCCGTCCGCCCAAGAAGCGTCGTAACTGAGCACCGGAAGGTAGGGAGAGAGAAACATGGCCCGTTACACCGGCCCCATCACCAAGAAGTCCCGCCGGCTCAAGGTCGACCTCGTCGGCGGCGACAAGAACTTCGACCTGCGTCCGTTCCCCCCGGGGCAGCACGGCCGTCGCCGTTCGCAGGAGAAGGAGTACCTGACCCAGCTGCAGGAGAAGCAGAAGGCCCGCTTCACCTACGGCGTCATGGAGAAGCAGTTCCGCCGCTACTACGCCGAGGCGGCCCGCCGCCCCGGCAAGACGGGCGCGAACCTGCTGATCATCCTGGAGTCGCGTCTCGACAACGTCGTCTACCGTGCCGGCCTGGCCCGTACCCGCCGCGCCGCCCGCCAGCTGGTGACCCACGGTCACTTCCTGGTCAACGGCCAGCGCGTCGACGTGCCGTCCTACCGCGTCTCGCAGTACGACATCATCGAGATCCGCCCGCAGTCGGTCGAGACCTTCCCCTTCCAGCTCGCCCGCGAGACCTTCGGCGACCGCCCGGTCCCGGCCTGGATGAAGGTCGTGCCCGGCTCGCTGAAGATCCTCATCCACCAGCTGCCGACGCGTGAGCAGATCGACACGATCCTCACCGAGCAGCTGATCGTCGAGCTCTACTCGAAGAACTGATCGCCGGGGGCTCTGCCCCCAGACCCCCACGGCCAGGGGTTCGCCTCGTGCGCGAGCTCCTGGCTGTCCGGGGGCACCAGCACGCCGTACGGACAGAGGTATGGCGTGCGACCGGCCGGGAGGCCGGTCCCATCACTGGGCGTCATATAGCGGTCGCCCATGGAAAGGAAAGAAAACAGTGCTCATCGCACAGCGTCCCGTCCTCTCCGAGGAGGTCGTGGCCGACAACCGCTCCCGGTTCGTCATCGAGCCGCTCGAGCCGGGCTTCGGCTACACCCTCGGCAACTCCCTGCGCCGGACCCTGCTCTCGAGCATCCCCGGCGCCTCGCTGACCAGCATCCGCATCGACGGCGTGCTGCACGAGTTCTCCACCATCCCGGGGGTGAAGGAGGACGTCACCGAGATCATCCTCAACCTCAAGAGCCTGGTCGTCTCCAGCGAGCACGACGAGCCCGTCGTGATGTACCTGCGCAAGCAGGGGGCCGGCGCGGTCACCGCGGCGGACATCGCGCCGCCGGCAGGCGTGGAGATCCACAACCCCGACCTGCACCTGGCCACGCTGAACGACTCGGGCAAGATCGAGATGGAGATGACCGTCGAGCGCGGTCGCGGCTACGTCTCGGCCTCCCAGAACAAGTTCGGCGACCAGGAGATCGGCCGGATCCCGGTCGACTCCATCTACTCGCCCGTGCTGGCCGTGACCTACAAGGTCGAGGCGACCCGTGTGGAGCAGCGCACCGACTTCGACCGCCTCGTGGTCGACGTGGAGACCAAGAACTCGGTCACCCCGCGTGACGCCATGGCCTCGGCCGGCAAGACGCTGGTCGAGCTGTTCGGCCTGGCCCGCGAGCTCAACGTCGAGGCCGAGGGCATCGAGATCGGGCCGTCCAACGGTGACGGCGCGCTCGCCTCCGACCTGGCGCTGCCGATCGAGGAGCTGGACCTGACGGTGCGCTCCTACAACTGCCTCAAGCGCGAGGGCATCCACACCGTCGGTGAGCTCGTGGGTCGCAGCGAGGCCGACCTGCTGGACATCCGCAACTTCGGTGCCAAGTCCATCGACGAGGTCAAGGACAAGCTGGCCGAGATGAACCTCGCGCTCAAGGACAGCCCGCCCGGGTTCGAGGGCGCGGCGAGCTACGAGGACGGGTCCTACGACGACGAGGGCGACGCCGCGTTCGTCGAGGACGAGCAGTACTGATATCTACTTCACGCGAGGAGTCATCTAAATGCCTGCACCCAAGAAGGGCCCGCGCCTCGGCGGCGGTCCGGCGCACGAGCGTCTGATCCTGTCTAACCTGGCGACCGCCCTCTTCGAGCACGACCGCATCACCACCACCGAGGCCAAGGCCAAGCGCCTGCGCCCGTTGGCCGAGCGCCTGGTCACCTTCGCCAAGCGCGGCGACCTGCACAACCGCCGCCGCGTCCTGGCCACCGTCCGGGACAAGGGGGTCGTGCACCGCCTCTTCACCGAGATCGCGCCCGACATGGCCGACCGCGAGGGCGGCTACACGCGCATCACCAAGATCGCGCCGCGCAAGGGCGACAACGCCCCCATGGCCGTGATCGAGCTCGTCCGCGAGCCGGTGGCCAAGAAGGCCGTCGTCACCCAGGCCGAGGGCGCCACCAAGCGCGCGGCCAAGGGCCGCAAGGCGTCCGAGGCCCCGATCACGGACGCCGAGCTGGCGGCCGAGGAGCCCACCACCACCGACGAGGCGGAGGTCGACCAGACCCAGGCCGAGGTGGAGGCCGCCGACGCTGCCGCCGAGCAGGGCGCCGACGTCGCGGCCGCGGGCGAGGTGACCGAGGTCGAGGACAACGAGACCGCCGAGGACACCACCGAGGCCGCGATGGTCTCCGGCGGGGCCGACGACGCGGACGAGGACGACAACACCTCGAAGTGAGCCGGGGCGTCCCCGGACGCCGCGCCCGACGAAGGCCGCTCTCCCCGACGGGGAGAGCGGCCTTTGCCGTGCACCGGAACGCCCGAACCGGGGTGGCGCCCCTGGCGGCCGCCCTCAGGGCAGGATGGACGGGTGCGTATCAGGATCGACCTCGCCTACGACGGGACGGACTTCTCCGGCTGGGCCCGCCAGCCGGGTCTGCGCACCGTCGAGGAGACGCTCTCGGCCGCGCTCGGCACCGTCCTGCGCACGGACCCTCCTCGGCTGACCGTGGGCGGACGCACCGACGCGGGTGTCCACGCCAGGGGGTCGGTCTGCCACCTGGACGTCGAGCCCGAGGTATGGGGTGCGGTGCCGGGCCGCTCCGACCGCCCCCCGGGGGTGGCGCTCGTGAGCCGGCTGCGGGGAGTCCTGCCCGCCGACGTCGTCGTCCGGGCCGCGGTCCCGGTCCCGGACGTCTTCGACGCGCGCTTCTCCGCGCTGCGCCGCAGGTACACCTACCGCGTCTGCGACCAGCCCCACCTCCTCGACCCGCTTCGGCGCCGCGACACGGTGGTCTGGCGCCGCCCCCTGGACGTGGGGTCCATGGACGCTGCCGCCTCCTCCCTGACCGGGCTGCACGACTTCGCCGCGTTCTGCCGGCCCCGAGCGGGCGCGACGACGGTGCGGACGCTGCTGGCCTACGGGTGGCGGCGGGAGGCCGACGGGACCCTTGTCGGCGTGGTGGAGGCCGACGCCTTCTGCCACAGCATGGTCAGGGCACTCGTGGGGGCCGTGGTGCCCGTGGGGGAGGGTCGACGTCCGGTCGGGTGGCCGGGCCAGGTGCTGCAGGCCCGGCACCGCGACCCCGGGGTGCAGGTGATGGCCGCGCACGGGCTGTGCCTGGAGGAGATCGTCTACCCCCAGGGGGAACGGGCGCTCGCAGCCCGGGACGCGGAGAGCCGTGCCGTGCGCCGGCTCGAGACCTGAGGCTAGGTTGGGGCCATGCTCGCCGCCTACGCCGCCACCGTCTCCGCCGAGGACCCGCTGTCCGGGCTCGTGGTCGGTGAGCGCCCAGCACCGCAGGAGCGCGAGGGGTGGACGGTGCTGCCCGTCGTCGCGGCCGGGCTCAACCACCACGACCTGTGGTCGCTGCGCGGGGTGGGGCTGCCGGAGGACCGGCTGCCCATGACCCTGGGCTGCGACGCCGTGGCCCGGCACCCAGAGCTGGGTGAGGTCGTGGTTCTTCCGGTCGTCGCCGGGACCCCTGGGTGGAGAGACGACATCACCCTCGACCCGCGCCGGTCCCTGCTCTCCGAGCTGCACCAGGGAACCCTGGCCCAGCAGGTCGTCGTGCCGGACGGTCACTGGGTCCCTCGGCCCGGCCACCTCAGCGCGGTCGAGGCCGCGGCGCTGTCGACGAGCTGGCTGACCGCCTACCGGATGCTCTTCCGCAACGCCGACGTACGCCCGGGGGACACGGTGCTCGTGCAGGGCGCCGGCGGGGGAGTGGCCACGGCACTGATCCAGCTCGGGGTGGCCGCCGGGCTGACCGTCTGGGTGACGAGCCGGGACGAGACCAAGCGGTCCCGCGCCGAGGGACTGGGCGCGGAGCGTTCCTTCGAGCCGGGCGCGCGGCTGCCCGCCCGGGTGGACGCTGTGCTGGAGAGCGTCGGCGCAGCCACCTGGTCGCACTCCGTCAACGCGCTGCGCCCCGGCGGCACCATCGTCATCTGCGGCGCCACCTCGGGTGACGCCCCGGCCAGGGCCGAGCTGACCAAGATCTTCTTCAGGCAGCTGCGCGTGGTGGGGTCCACGATGGGCACCCTGGCCGAGCTGCGCCAGCTGTGCCGCTTCGTGTCCAGCACGGGGCTGCGCCCCGAGATCGACAGCACCTACCCCCTTGAGCGCACGCGCGACGCCCTCCACCGGATGCAGAGCGGGGAGCTGGTCGGCAAGATCGGCATCACCGTCGAGGCCGGGGCCGGCTGAGGGGCGGCGCGCCGCCGCCGGGCAGCGGGCAGAAGGCTGTGACCTGCGCAGACAGGCTCGCTGGCGCCGCCGGCGGACCCGGGCCCGGAGCCGATTTGGACTCCACGTCCGCAGGGGCGTATAGTTCTTCTTCGCTGCCCCGCAGTTGCGGGAAGCGCACCAGCGAATCCTCGCGAAGCCCCCACGACCCGGTCCGGACACGGATTTGGAAGGCGGGCAGAGCATCGGGTAGGCTGGAGAGGTTGCCCCGGACGGGAAGCCACTGAAGGTGGCGGAACGGCGGTGTGCGTCCGATCCTTGAGAACTCAACAGCGTGTCAGATTATTGATGCCATAGTTTATTTTGTTTACTGCCGCGTCGTGCCGCCCCCGGTG